>NZ_SODF01000001.1 GCF_004365875.1 Kribbella kalugense
GGTGTGGAGCTGACTGGTACTAATAGGCCGAGGGCTTGTCACACACCAACACCACGCAGGGAAACATTGTTTCTCCTGACCGTGTTGGGACAGATCGACTGATAAAGCCTGCGCTATGTAACGATGTTCGCGTTCACTGTACGGTTCCCGGAATACGGTCAACCCCAGCAACCAAACCCCACACCAGGGGTTTGTGACTTAGCAGGTTGATATGTGTTCTCATAGAGTTTCGGTGGCCATAGCGTCGGGGAAACACCCAGTCTCCATTCCGAACCTGGAAGTTAAGCCCGCCAGCGCCGATGGTACTGCGACCGGGAGGTCGTGGGAGAGTAGGACGCCGCCGGACATTCACACTGTTAAGGGCCACCCCATCCGGGGTGGCCCTTAACATTTCCCCCTGTAGTTGGAGTCACCCGCGCTGCTCGAGCAGCTGCTTGCGGACAGGCGTGTACGACCACCAGGGGCGAGCCGGATTGCCGTTGGCTTGGTCCGTCGCCGACATGATCGTGTCGAGCAGACACGGGTCGTGGAGTACGGCGTCACGTTCGCAGATCGTTTCGTAGATCTCGAAGGGATCGCGGCCGACCAGTTGATCGACGTGGGTGATGTCGGCGCGGCCCAGGTAGCCGGCCACCGCGGCGCCTACGTTCATGAGACTGGTCAGATCAGTCGGATCGTTCTTTGACATGGTTCGACCATGCCTCGGCCGGCGCCCTCCAGTCTTGAACAAATCGGACACCTACGCGCTGCCACCCCTTTAGGCTCTGGGGATGGCTGTGATGGTGTTGATCGTGGGGCTACCGGGCGCAGGCAAGACGGCCCAGGCTCGCCGACTCGAGGACGAGCGCAAAGCGATCCGGCTGACGCCGGACGAGTGGATGCAGGCGCTTTTCGACACCAGTGAGGTTGACGGACGACGCTGGGTGCTGGAATCGGAGCTCCTGTGGGGCGTCGCAGCGAGGGCGCTGGAGCTCGGAGTCGACGCGATCCTCGACTACGGCTGCTGGTCGGAGGAGGAGCGGGACCTATTCCGGACCCGGGCGCAACAAGCGGGCGCGAGCGCGGAGATCGTCGTACTGGATCTGCCGTTGGAGGTGTTGTGGGAGCGGCTCGAGCGGCGGAACGCGGACCTGCCGCCTGCGACGTTCCCGGTCAGTCGGGAGGAGCTCCAGGAGTGGAGCGACATGTTTCAGCGACCAACTGTGGAAGAGCTTCAGCGCTGGGATCGGCACCTCGTGGTGACGAGCTAGCTGCTACTCGGGGGCGATTCCGACCAGGGCGGCCGCGGCGCAGATGTGGACCGGGGTCAGGTCGATGGGGGAGACGGGTGCCTGCAGCAGGGTTCCGCGTTCGTATGGAGTCAGGCCGATCTCGATGCCAGGGGCGCCGGCTACCAGGCCGCGGACGTACGTCAGCCAGCCCATCATCGGGATGCCGCGGCGGAAGACGCCGGCTGCGGCGGCGAGTTCGGTGTCGGCGATGCTGGCCCACTCGGGTTCCCAGATCGTGACGACCGCGCGGAGTACCTGGGCGAAGCGTTCCGACTGCTGCAGTGCGTCCTCGTCACTCCAGTGCAGCGTGAGCTGATCGGAGACGGTGGTCATCGTGCCACCCATGGACAGGTCGAACAGCCATGGCAGCTCGCCGGTGCTCTGCAGGTGCAGACGCGTCGTACTCGTGCCGTTCGCGAGCACCTTCGTGGTGGCCTCGACCATCTCCTGCAGCGGCGTCGAGCCGTCCGCCTCGAGGACGTGGTAGCCCCAGCGCTCGTCCTGCGTCCAGTTGTGGACGTCGGGGAACGCCACCGCGACGGCGGTCAGCGTGCGGCCGACCCGGAGTGCGCGGTGTTCGACGGTCTCGTCACGGTGGGCCCATTGGGCGCGGAGCAGCCAGGAAGCCATTCACGCCCTCCGATCATCCGAAGGCGAAGGTACGGCGGATGCAGGTGACGGTACGCCGTGATACAACCGCTTGACCAGAGGTCCGCCTACTCGGTGTGAGCGGGCGGTAGCGATCTCTGGATGCGTCACCTGACCAGTCTGCTGCACCTACCGGTCAGTGGTCAGCACCGGGGTCCTCTTTTGGTAACCACCCAACGAAATCTATACAACTGTCAAAGAGTTCAGCTCTTCGGCGTCGCCGCGAGCAGGCCGCTCAGGGCACTGGCCTGCGTACGCCAGTCGCGGACGTTGGTGCCACCGCCGGCCCACCGCTGACCAAGCTTGTTCAGCGAGTCGCGATCGTTCTGCCAGATCGAGTCGGCCTGCCGCTGCGCGTACGTCCGGTACGACGCGTCGCCGGTGGAGTCGGCCAGGTCCATCAGGTATCGCGTGAACACGCCCTTGAACTGCTTCTGGTTGTCGTCGCAGTTGCCGGCCGCGTCACACGATTCGCTGAGGATGCCACCCGGGCTGAGCACCGACGACGACATCGCCGCATCACCCAACTGCCGGGCCGAGGTGAGCAGCGAGCTGTCACCAGTCGCGCGATACAGCTCGAGCGCGCCGCCGATGGCCAGCCCCTGGTTGTAGGTCCACACGGTCTGACCGTTGTTGGTGCACGATCCGGTCAGGCCGTCGTTCACCAGGCCGGCCGAGTTGATCATCCCGCTGGCGCGGAACCAGTTCCATCCCGTCGTGGCTCGCTGCAACCAGACCGTGTCGCCGGCGAGTCGGTTGTGCAGCGCCGCGGTCAGCCGGATGTACAGCCCGTTGGTCACCGCGTTCTTATAGGTGCGTTCGCGGTCCCACCACACGCCACCGCCACAGGTGCTCGTGTCCCAGTAGCCCTGGACGTAGTTCGCGATCGTGACTGCCATGTCGAGATACTTCGGGTCGCCGGTCAGGTCGTACGCCTCGACCCAGGCGATGCCCCACCACTCGGTGTCGTCGATCGCGCGGCTGATGAAGTTGCCCTCCAGCGCGTCACCGCTCTTCTGACCGGCCGGGAACACACCCTTGTTCTTCTCGAACACCTCGTTCACGATCCAACGTAGATCGGTACGGCGAGTGCGCTGCTGGTAGTCCATCAGCGTGGTCACCGCCACCGCGGAGTTCCACCAGCTCGACAGCCACCACGCTGTGTACGGCTGGTAGGAGTACATCAACGCATCGGCGGCCGCGCTGGTCCGATCGGAGGCCGGCCGGGCCCACGACGTACAGCTGCCGTTTTGGCCTTCGACGGCTCGGCCGCAGGCGCGGACGGCGCCGCCGTACAGCTTCGAGAGTGGATCGGTTGTGGCGTAGAGCTGGGTCTTGGTTGCGGTTGCGCCGGAGCCGACGCTGGTCCGGCCGAGTGATGAGCCGTCGGGCCAGGACGCGCCTTCGTTCCAGGAGCGGTCCAGCCAGATCTCGTCACCGGCGGTGCCGTTGGCGATTGTTCCCCAGGCCATGCCGCGGTCGTCGATGTGCAGGGAGATCGTGCGGTTGGACAGCGTGGCCGACGGCACCGGCTGGTTGTCACCGGACGGTCCGTCGCTGCCGTCGCACGCCGCCGCGCAGACGGAGGTGTGTACCCAGGCGGTGCAGTCGACGCCGGCTGCATCACCGCAGGCGCGGAGCAGACCGCGGCGGTGACCGGCCGGGTCGGCGAGGTTGTACATCAGTGTGCGGGTGCCGGTCCAGCCGGACGGGATGAAAGCTTTGCCGAGCAGACCGTCCCAGGTCGCGCCGCCGTCCCAGCTGCGGTCCAGCCAGACAGCGTCGTTGGTCGTGCCGGCGTCGATGCTGGCCCACGCCATCGCGTCCTTGTCGGAAACATGCAGTACGACGTGACGCCCGTTGATCACCTTCTCCGGCACGGGGAACGTCTCCTCCTGTGCCTTCGACGGATCGAGAGTGTCGCACGCGACCGAGCAGACCTGGTCCGCCTGCACCTGCGCCTCAGCCGTGAGAGCACCCGCAGACAGCGCGAGTCCAAGGACCGCGGCCAGTAGTAGTCGCATGTCAGCCTCCGAGCCCGGGCTGGTCGGCCCACGTTGTGTCTGCGTCGTACGAACCGCCGCCGTCCCACGGGTTCGCCCCGCTGACGGTGGCGATGTAGACCAGCTCGCTGGAGTGCCGGACGTAGTACGTCGGGTAGTTGAAGGACTGCAGCGACACGTTGCCTGCTCCGCCGCCGCGTGGTGGCTGGGCACAGAACGTGGCGTCCTTGCGGAAGGTGTCGGTGCCATCGTCGGACGCCTTCTGTAGCCGGTAGTTGCTGTGCCGGAGGAACTGTCCGGGGAAGTTGACCGATTCGAGCGAGTAGCAGCTACTCTCCGCCAGCCCTGGCCGGATGACGAAGCTCGCGTCCTGGCGATCCGTGAGGGGCGAGTTGGCGTCGATCACGTCGGTCCGCGCCAGTCCATCGCGATGCCGCAGTACCCGATCGGTGAAGCCAGCCGTGGTCACGCGGAACGTTCGGACCTGACCGACGGCGAGGTCTGCGCCGCTGCGCCACCAGGCCGGGACCAGATTCCAGGTCGCGTCGTCGCGGTACGAGCCACCGGTGTCGGTGTCCAGCCAAACCTCGGAGTTGCGATGACGCAGGTAGTACCCGGGTCGCGCCGCCGACTCCAACGACGTACCGCCGCCGCTCAACCCCGGATGCGCGCAGAAGGTAGCGTCGGCTGCGTCGGGGTTGGCTTCCTTGTAGATCCGGAGGTCGCGCTGGCGCAGGTACTGACCGGGGAAGTTGCGCGACTCGAACGAGTAGCAGCTGCTGTTGGAAAGACCTGGCCGAACCCAGAATGTCGCATCCTGCTTGAGGGTTTGGCTGCCGCTGGCATTGACGACCTCGGTGTTGGCGACACCGTCGATATGGCGTAAGTAGCGGTCCGTGTACGTCGGGGTGGTGACGCGGAACGAGATCAGTTTGCCGGTCGGGAGCGTCGTACCGTTCGCGGCCGCGAGCACCTGCTGCTTGACCGCGCGTACCCGCGCGAAGTCCATCTTCTGCACCTGGCGGTCGTAGGTGTAGAAGCCGTTGATCTCGTCCTCGACGTCTGTCGGCTCGGTGTAGATCGAACCGGACAAGCCTGAGCCGGTGATGAGGTCCGGCAGTTGACTGGTGATCTGCACGTACCGCGTGGTCAGGGCATCGCTCGTCGGCAGCATCTCGTAGGCGAAGCTGTTGCCGCTCGGCCACTCGTGACCGGGGACGTGCAGGCCGAGCCCGCCGTACTCGCCGAGTTGCAGCACCCGCGTCGTCGACGGCGCCCGGGCGATACCGGGACCGACGTACATGTGGTCGTCGATGACGTCACCGTTGCCGGGATCCGGATCGGAATCGCAGCAGTTCGAACCCGAATTGTGGTTGACCAGGCGGCTGGGGTCGAGGCTCTTGACCAGGTCGGCGATCCGGCCGGCGTCGAACTCACCCCAGCCCTCATTGAACGGGATCCACTGCACGATCGACGTGATCTGCTTGTGGTTGTCGACCATCCGGCGCAGCTCGGTCTCGTACCGCGCCTCTCCGGTCGCCGAAGCGTTGCGTCCGGCAACCAACGACGGCATGTCCTGCCACACCATCAATCCGAGCTTGTCGGCCCAGTAGAACCAGCGCGCCGACTCGACCTTGATGTGCTTGCGGACCATGTTGAAACCGAGTGCCTTCTGCTGCTCCAGATCGAAGCGCAGGGCGTCGTCGGTCGGTGCGGTGTAGAGGCCGTCCGGCCAGAATCCTTGGTCGAGCGTGCCGAGTGCGTAGACGAACTTGCCGTTCAACGTCGGCCGCAGGAACCCGCCGAGCATGGCCTTGCCGACCGAGCGCATCCCGAAGTACCCACCGACTGAGTCGCTGCCCATCGTGACTTTGATGTCGTACAGGAACGGGTCGTCGGGCGACCAGAGGTGTGCGTTCGGCACCGGGACTCGGAACTGGGTGCCGCTGATGCCGCTTGCTTCGCCGACGACCTGTCCGCCGGAGAGTACCTGCGCGTGGAGGGGTTGACCGGACGCCGAAGCTTGCACGGTGAGGTCCAGACCGCTGGCGGCGACGTTCGGGATGGTGTCCAGTCGGGTGATCCAGGTGGGTTCAGTCGGCTCGAGCCAGACGGTCTGCCAGATGCCGGACGACGGCGTGTACCAGATGCCGCCGCGGTTCACGCGCTGCTTGCCGAGCGGGATGTCCTCGGTGTCGACCGGTGCCCACACTCCGACGACGATCTCGTTGCTTCCGGCCCGCAATGCGGAGGTGATGTCGTACGAGAACGCGTCGTACCCGCCCTCGTGGGTGCCGAGCAGAGTGCCGTTGACCCAGACCTTCGACTGCCACATCACCGCACCGAAGTTGAGCTGCACGTGGCGTCCCGACCAGCCGGCCGGGACGGTGAAGGTCCGCTTGTAGTACATCCGATCCGCGTGGCGCTGGATGCCGGACAGCGCGGACTCGATCGGATACGGGACCAGCACCTCTTCGGGCAGGGATCCGGTCGGCGGGTTGTTCAGGTCGCTCGTCGGCGCGAACTGCCAGACGCCGTTGAGGCTCTGCCACTCGGTCCGGGTCAGTTGTGGTCGCGGGTACTCCGGGAGTGGGTCGGTGACCGAGACCTGGTTGGTCCAGGGGGTGGTCAACGGTGGCGGCTTCGGCGTGAACGCGCTCGCCTGCAGCGGGGACAGCAGTACGGCGAGGAGGCCGAGGACTGTGGTCAGCACGACCTGACGTGACAGCATGTGGATCTCCCTGGGGCGGTAGGAAGAGAGCGCTCTCACCTCGTGAGTATGAGGACCACCGCCGCCAGGTCAAGACCTCGCGTGATTGTTTCTGTCGGAAATTGTCGAACTACGTGAGCGTCGGCGACGCCAGCTCGAGGGTTGGCGTCGAACCGCGGTACGACGTCATCCACTCGCGGAGCAACTCGACCCGGGCGGCGTTGTCCTCGTTGCCCTTCACGACCGGCGCCTGGTTGTACGCCATCGTGTCCGAGCTGCGTCTGAGCTTCACGTACAGCCGGGACGACGCGAGTGCATACCGCTCCATGTCGTCCTGCAGTGCACCGATGACGGTGATGTTCCGATCCCGACCGATCTGCTCGAACAGGGCTACCGCCTCGCGGCGGTGCTGCGAACCGAGGTTGCGCCCGAGTTCGTCGAGGATCAGCAGCAGCGGACGGTCCGAACCGCCGGCGAGCGCCGCAGCGCAGACCAGCTTGACCGCCTTCTCGTCCATCTGGGCGGTGTTGCCCTTCACGTTGAACGCGGAGAACGGGCCACCCTCGGAACGACGCCACTTCGGTGTGACCGTCCAACGCCAGGGCTTGTCGGGCTCGGCCGGCGGGTCGGGCTCGGGGAATTCGAGCTTCGCGCCGTACCCGCCGTACTGCTGGTCGAGGCGGTCGAACTCCTGCGACACCAGCCGGAGTCGCGCTTTGATGCCGTCGGCAAGGGATGCGCGGTGCGCGCGGGCCGTGCTCTCCGCCTCGGCGAGGCCTTCGCGGGCGCGTTCGAGGGCTGCGTTCCGCTCGGCGCGCTGGCTCGCGATCTGCTGTTGCTGCAGGCTGTCGAACGTCTCGTGCTGGGCGAGGTGGCTGCTCAACGTCCGGTGCAGCGCCGGCACGAGGCTGACGCGGTCGCCGAGGGTGCCGTTCGTCCAGCCGTCCGCGCCGTTCAGGATCTCCCAGAGCTCGGTCGGGATTTCCTCGCGGGATCGGGCGTTCGGGAAGCAGCGGCGGATGACGTCGTCCAGCTGGGTGCAGGCCTGGTGGTTCCAGTCGGCCGTCGTACGACGCTGGACGTCGTCGGGCAGACCGAGGATGAACTCCTCGGCTTCGGCCGCCGTCCCGCCCCAGGCGGTCGTCCGCGTGGTGAGGTCGAGCGCCGTTTGCTCCTCGAGCAAGGTCAGCCGTCGACCGGTCAGGTCGTCGAGGATCCGGCCGTGGTCGCGCCGGGTCGCCTCCAGGTTCTTCAGCCGCTCGTCCCGGACGAGCTGCTGCCCGGCGGCGGCTTCGGCGGACTCCTTCGCTGCCTGCAACTGGGGTGCGAGCGAGTCGCGATCGGTCTCGTGCCGGTCGACTGTTTCGCGGAGCGCGAGGATCTGCTCCTGCACCGATTCCGCGTCGGCCAACGCACGAGCCGCCGCCGTACGCCGCTCTGCCTGCTCGACCCGCGACCGGGCCTGCTCGAGCGCGGTGGATGCTTCGGCACGGGCCTCGACTGCGGCCTCGACTCGGCGGCGAGCGGCCTCGATGCGCGCGGTCCGGCCGGTGATCGGCTCATCGAACTGCCCGACCGCGACGACGCCGGCGACGTCGTCGATCGTGTCCTTGCTGGCGCGCTCGCCGATCGCGGCGAAGAACGTGTCCAGGACGAATCGCTTGTCCGCCGACCTCGGCCCCTGCTTCGCGGAACGCTTCGAACCAGGCCGATTCGCCAGCACCAGCAGGAATCCGGCGTACCCGGCATCGGTCAGCGCGGTCGACGCGAGAGCGGCGTCGGCCGCGTCGATGACTACTGCCTCGCGGTACGGCGCGAGCCGCGGCTCCCACTCGGCTCGGTCACCGGCGGGCAGCTCGGTGATGTCCGTCAGGGCGCCGGACTCGATGCCGGCGTTCTCCAAGATCTTCTGCTGCGGCGCCGACACGGTCTGACCGCTCTCGGCTTCGCGCAACTCGGCAGACGCATGGTCGACCGCCGAGCGGGCTGCGTGGTCCCGGCCGATGTGCTCCTCGAGGACTGCGCGCGCCTCGACCTGCTCCTCGCCGGCTGCGGTGAGGTCGCGGCCGTCTGCCGAACGCCCCGCCTCGAGCAGTCGCCGGTGCTCCTGGCCGAGCTGCTCCAACCGTTCCCGCATCGAACGCTGCGCTAGGTCGAGCTCACGGTCGCGTGCATCCAGCTTGTCCCGCTCCTGACGGGTCAGCTGGACATCGCGGAGCATGCCCTCCTCGTTGCCAAAGGCATCGATCTCGACGTCGACCGCTTCCCGTCGCGCCTCCTGCTCGGCGACGCGCTCGTCGAGGACACCGAGCTCCTGCAAGATCTCGGCGTTCCGCGCGGCGCCGTCGATGAGGTGCCGGGCGCAGCGCGCTTGCCACGATTCCTTGGCCGCGGCGAGCGCCTCGCGGGCCGCGGCACGCTGCAGGATGCCGGCCTCGACGGTCGCCATCTCCTGCTCCCAGCGCTGCAGGTCGGCCGTCGCTTGCTTGGTCGCCTCGCGTTGGGTGTGCTCGGCGGAGCGGTGCGCTTGCTCCTGCTCGAGCTCGTGGTCGAGACCGGTGAGGGTCGCGATCGCGTTGAAGATCCGGGCCGGGCCGAGCTCGTTGAGCGGCTCGGCCAGCAGGTTCGCGGTCGGGCTGGAGCGGACGGACGTCGACAGAAACGAGACGCAGCGGACCTGTCCGCCGTACAGGACCTGCGACAGCTTGTTCGCGTGGAAGTCGGTGCGCCCGTTCGAGTGCGGGAGCGCGGCCCAGAGTGCATCGGCGCCGGCCGCACGCTCGGCTTCGGTCGCGCCGTACGGGATATGCAGGCCCTGTTTCCAACGGAGATCGAGGTACGACGCCTTGCGGTTGATCCGGATCCAGACGGTGATCGCGGCCGTCTCGATCTCGTCGAGGTCGGTCAGGTCAGGGTCGGAGAAGACGCCGATGATGTAGCCGCGGTCGACGTTCGACCAGTTGCCTTCTTGACCGGCCGCTTCGGCGGTGAAGAGCAGCTCGGCGGCGCCGGGAGCGCCGCTGGTCAGGCGCCACTGGTCGTCGGCGTGCAGGAGGCTGAGGGCGGCGATCCAGGATGATTTGCCGGCGCCGTTCGAGTCGGTCGGGCCTTGGCCGGCGACCGTGATCAGGCCGCGGCCGATCATCGGGATCGGGTGCGTGGAGAGGCGCGACAGATCGACCACCTGTACACCCAGCAGGACCTTGGACCCAAGGATGTCGAACGACCCGTCCTCAGATGTGCTCATCCACGTCCTCGCTTCGCTCCGGGCGCGGATGAGACACGAGACGCGCTGTGCTGAACGATGAGCTCGCTTCGCTCTCTCATGCGTCCTCTCCTTCTACTGGACCGCCGGTGCGGGCGCGGATGGCTTCGGCGATCGGGCTGGCCGGGGCGGCGGCGAGGATCAGTTGGTCCTGCAGACGGCGGCGCGCGGCCGGCGTCAAGCGCTGGAGCTGCGGACCTGGGATGTACGACGGCCCGCCCGAGTGGTCACCGGACAGCTGGATCAAGCCGGCCGCGCGCAATCGCTGCAGGGCAAGGCGTCTCTCCTCGCCGCTGATCCTGGTCGTCCGCAGTTCGTCGACCGTGGTGGGTCGCGCGGACTTCCAGCTGTCGCCGGTCAGGATGCCTTCGCTGCGGGGGATCGCGACGGAGTGGACCAGCACCAGCACGAGTACGGCGCGGTCGATGACGGACAGCGGCTGCCAGCCTTGCGCGACCAGGGACGATGCGATGTCGTCGTCGTACCCGGCGGTCCAGTGGGTGCCGTCGACGTGGACGAGCGTGCGGCCGATGAGCTTGAGCATCCGCTGCACTTGGCGGCGGAGCGTCACGTCGCGGAGGCCTGCTAGTTGTACTTCGGCGACCGGGTGTGCGGCGTACTGCACCGCGCTGAAGGCGGCGAGCACCTCGTCCCGCGAGCGGTCGCTGAGGTCCTGGAGCAACGGGTCGAACAACGCATGCTGCTCAGTCATCCGACACCTCCCCACGCAGCTCATCGGACGGCCCGTCCTGGAGCGCGGCGTCCGCGAGCGCGTCGTCCGGCAGCGCGTCGTCCGAGAGTGCCTCGTCCGGGAGCGCGTCGTCCGAGACCGCGTCGTCCGGCAGCGCGTCGTCGGGGAGTGCTTCGTCCGGGGGCGACGCGGCGGGAGGCTCGGTGGAGAGGACGGCCGGCGGTGGCTCGGGGAGGTGGCGGCAGAGGTCGCGGAGGGTGGAGAGGTCGGCGGCAGTCCACGTGATGACGCGTGGGCCGAGCCGGACCTCACCAGCCTTCTCGTCCCACCGGATCCAGTGGGTGGCGTGCAGCCGACGAAGGCTGCCGATGATCAGGGTCAGGTCGCTCGACTGCTCGGGCCGGCCGCGCATCCCGGCGTACACGGATCTGACCTGGGCGAGCGTGCCCGTCGAACCCGGCCAGGCTGGTGCGCTGCGGTCCGTCCAACAGCAGGCGACGCAGATCGCGAGTACACGAGCGGTCTCGTTCGGCTGCTCGACCGCGACCGGGGGAGAGTCGAGCTCCTCAAGCACACTGTGACCGGCGCCCGAGGGGAGCGTCGGCACGAGCCAGACGGTCGATCCGTCCGCCGACGCGGCACGGGTGAGACCGGCGACGGCCGGTGTGTCCGGATCGATCTCGAGCGGCCCGGCGGACTGAACTTTCGCCCACCAGAGCGCGTTATAGACCCGCCGCTCAACGGCCTCCGACGGTTGCGAGCTCATGACGCCACCCGGCGGAACACGCCTTCGGTCGCCCACGGCGTACCCGCGGCTGGGTCGATCCGCATACCGTCCGACCAGACCAGCTCGTACTCGAGCTCGTCGTGCAAATGCGCCGCGGTCAGCTCAGCCAACACACGCCGCGCGGTGACCCAATCGCCTGCCTCGTCGATGACCTCGACGATGTCGACGGCCGATCGTCCGGCCAGCACCCGCTCGGCCTCCGCACGCAAGTCCTCGCGGTCCGTCGCAGCCGCGGACTCAGGCGCGTCCGCATCCGCGGTCGGCCGTGGCGGCGCCATCCGAGCACTTCCGGTACGTCGACCTGTCTCGACCGCCTCGACCATCGTCTGTGGCGAGAAGTCCGGCGCGGCCGCATCGAACAACAACCCGTCGAGCACGGCGGCCAGCGTGTCGGGCTCGCTGCTGCGGGCGAATGTCAGCCAGGTCTCGATCGGCAGCAGCCCAAGGGCTCTCGTCGTACCGGCGCGCTCGACCAGGCGGCCGGCGGCTAGCTGGACAGCGTCGGCATACGCAGCGAGCGCCATCCGGAGAGACGTGCAGTCGCGGTGGAGCTCGGGCCAGCGATCCAAGACAAGACGGTGTACCTTCTCGGCCTGTTCGATCAGGCGTTCGTTACCCCACGCGAGCTGGGCGTTCTCGCGGAGCTGGGCCGTCGTGCTGGTTGCGACCAGGATGGCCAACTCGTTGCCGAGGAGCCGGAACACCTTGGTCATCCGCCCGATCGACGCCTTGCCGTCGTCGGCCGTCGCCTGCGGGTCGCTGACGCTGTGGGCCTCAAGGGTCAGCAGTTGGTGCAGCTCGGCCTGACCGCCCTGGACCGACATCCGGCGCAGGAACATCAGCATCACGTACGGCGCGAAGGCGGCGCGGTGGCGCAACTCGTTCGGACGGTCGACGAGTTTGGTGATCGCGCCGTACTGCCGGAGGACCTCGAAGCGGCGGACGATCACGTCATGGGGGTACGCGCGGCAGGCGAGCGTCGCCTGCTCGACCGTGAGCCCGTCGCTGCCGGCCTCGGCGAACGCGTCCAGGATCGCCTGGTCGGCGTCCAGCAGGTCGGGGTCGACGATCATCGCGCCGGCCTCGCGGGCGAGCACGGCGAAGACCTGACGGTAGACGCGCAACACGGCCGCTTCGGCCTCGGCGTCGAGCAGTGTCGCGTCCATCCGTACTCCTCCCCGTGTGATAGCAGCTGCGCTACCAGAGAAAAGGACTCTAACCACCCGCACCGACAGACCAAAACTCACCCGCCACGAGCCTGTGGACAACCCAGTTGACGCGGCGGCTGTGGAAAACCGGATGACGCCCGGAGCGGGCCTGCCTACCATCCGAGATGTGATGAGAATCCTTGGCTGACGCGGTCGACAGGCCGCGTCAGTACCACGGCGCCCGATAGGCGTCGCCCCGCCGGTGCGGGCCCTGTCGCAGGGCTCCCGGCGCGCTTGCTGATTCTCTCCATTCGGAGCTTGCACATGACTGTGCACAACGCGCGTTCCATTGGCGCGCAACATCCCCGTGTCCGTGACCTGTTCACCCTGCGGAAGGACGGTTCACCCGGCCGGATCATGGTCGAAGGCAGTTGGGAACACGACCGCCTACTCACCACTTCGGCCACGATCGACGCCTTCTTCTGGTGCCCCGAAGCCGGCACGACGGACGTCGATCGGATCGCGGAACGCGCCACCGAGGTGTACCGCGTCTCGGAGAAGCTGCTCGCCCGTTTGTCCCGCAAGACCCGGCCCGACGGCCTGATCTCGATCGCGCGGCTGCCGGAGTGGCGGCCGCACACGTTCGAGTTCACCAACGAGTCGCTGGTCCTGGTCGCAGATGGCGTCGAGTACGCCGGCAACCTCGGCACCCTGATCCGTACGGCGGACGCCGCCAACGCGGACTGCCTCGTCCTGACCAGCAGGCGAGCCCGGCCGACGCACCCGGCGGTGTATTCCGCCAGCCGCGGCACCGTCCTCTCGACTCCGATCCTGGAGTTCGACGACATCCCGGCCGCGGCGGCGTGGTTGCGGAGTCACCGGTTCCGCGTCCACCTCGCGGATCCCGCGGCGTCGGGTACCTACCGAGTTCCGCAATACGACGGACCGACGGCGTTCGTGGTCGGTTCGGAGGGCTCGGGGCTGTCGCGGCAGTGGCACGACGAGGGGTTCGACGCGGTGTCGATCCCGATGCTCGGGCGGGCGGACTCGCTGAATGTCGCGCTGTCGGCCGGCATCCTGCTGTTCGAGGCGCGGGCTCGGAAGGCGGGGTGGTGATCTCGCCAGGCAGAATGGCACAGCAAACCCGAGGACAAGGAGTGTGCTGTGCCGTTCGAGCCTGGCGAGGTTGTCGCCCCGTCCGATCCGCGCATCGTCCTGGAAGGACAGTGGGGACAGCAGCCCGGCGTGGCGATCACGGTCAACTCCGGTTCGCGGATCGCGTTCTCGTTCGCGGGTGAGCGGTTGCAGTTGCTGTTCGACATCGATGGGCTGACGGTCGCGCCGCACCTGTGGATCACGGTCGACGACGGCGATCCGGAGCTGCACGTGATCGAGGATCCGGTCATCGAGCTGTCCGCGCCTGACGGTCGGCACCAGGTCGAGGTCGTGGTCAAGGACGTGAACGAGCACGTCAACCGGTGGAACCCGCCGTTCGAGTGCGCGGTCGTGTTCGCCGGCTTGGTGCTCGACGTGAACACGCGACTCCGGCTGAGTGGTCGGCCGGGCGGTCCGCGGCTCGAGTTCTACGGAGACTCGATCACGCAGGGCGTGCGGTCGCTGAGTTCGCACCCGGAATCCGAGGGCGCTGACGGCACGACGTCGTACGCCTATCTGACCGCGCGGGCGTTCGGCGCGACGTCGTACCAGGTCGGGTTCGGCAGCCAGGGGATCAGCAAGCCGGGGAACGGCGAGGTGCCGGCCGGCGTGGACTCGTTCGGCTGGAACTTTGCCGGCTCACCGGCCGAGCGCATCGAGCCGTCCGACCTGGTCGTGATCAACCTCGGCGTGAACGACCCGACGCTGGAGCTCGAGGAGTACGCAGACTATGTACGACGGGTGCGCGCGGCGTACCCATCGACGACGATCGTCTCGCTGACGCCTTTCAACGGGAAGCACGCCGACACGATCCAGGCCGCGGTCAAGTCCCTGGACGACCCGAACCTGATCTGCATCGACTCCACCGGCTGGATCACCGAAGCCGACTGCACCGACCTGGTCCATCCAAGCGTCGCCGGCCACGCGAAGATCGCCGAGCATCTGATCACCGGCCTCGAGGAGCACACCTCCCTACGCCGCGGCGACTGATTTCTCGCCGGCATGAGGTCTGGGAAACCGGAACCGGGACTGGAGACAGGAAATCGCGTGTGGGGACAGGCTATTTCCTGTCTCCGGACACCGTGGCGTGTCCGCAGTCCCGACAACTACGCGCGTAGGGCGAGGCGAAGCACTAGATTGGCGCGCATGGCGGAGAAGTTCTCGAGCGTGGACGAGTACATCGCGTCATTCCCTCCTGACGTGCGGGAAGTGCTGGAGGAGGTACGGCGTACGATCCGCGCGGTCGTGCCCTCGGCCGGGGAGAAGATCAGCTACCAGATCCCGACGATCACGCTCGACGGGACCTCACTGATGCACTTCAGCGGCTGGAAGGCGCACATCGCCGTCTACCCGATCCCACCTGTCGACGACGCCCTGGCAGCCGAGCTCAAGCCCTACCACTCCGGCAAGAGCACCCTCAAATTCCCCCTGAACAAGCCGATCCCGTATGACCTGATCACCCGGCTAACCCAAGCCTTCGTCGCCGCGCGTTGATTCACGCGTAGGCAGGAGCGATGGCTTGGGCGAGTGCGACGACCGGGCCTGGGTGGAGGGTGCTGCCAGGAGTCGCTACCAGTTCGATGTAGGCGTCTTTGGCGGTGCGGAACACCAGCTCGCCGTCGGTCTGCTGCCAGCCTTCGATGCCGACGTTCACACGATGTGAGTGGAACCCGCCCTTCACGTAGCCGAAGTCGAGCGACGGATCCGAGCCCAAGCCACCGGATCTCACCACAACCGAGCGTGTCGCCGAGCCCCACTGGCACGACAGATAGCCGTCGGCCAAGGCGTCTCGCCTCAGGACCGCCTGCCCGCCGAGCAGTCGCTCGGCTGCTGCAGTGCCACGGGCGCATTCCGGTCGGGCGATGATCGGCTGAGCGGTGGGCAGGCCGCCGGGGAGGCCGAGGATCGTCTCCGCGATGGATCGAAGTTCGTCCAGCGTCCCTGAGCCGCCGTCCTCCACGCTCAGCTTGATCGGGCGGTTGCCGGCGCGGAAGACGAGCCAGGATCCGGCGGCTGCCGGGTCGACGGCCCACGAACCCGGTCCGATCTCGCCGTCGATGACCTTGGCGGCGTACCCCAGTTCGGTGATCCGCTCGGCGTCGCTCTTGCGGAACTCAGCGAACTGCGCGTCGGTGACCGGGGCGGCGGAGAGTGTGACTCGGACCCGATGGCTGTCCTGTGCCGCGTCGACGAGCGAGCAGCCGTCCCCGAGCGGCACGATGAGACCGGAATCTGCCGCCGCAGCTTTCCAGCCGGTGAGTTGCGGCGCTAGTCGCTCGCACAAGCTCCCAGCCGCTGTCGGTGTCGCCGTCGGGGTTCGTACGGTCTGCGGTGGGGTGTGGCTGTCGCAGGCCACCAGGCCGAGCAGGACGACAGCTACCGCGGCCGTGATTCGACGCATGGAACCTCCCTGAGCGGGAGCCTAGAGGAGGTCGCGGGGATCTGGGGCTGGTGGACGGGTGAGGGTCCAGTCGTTGAAATGCTGGTCGAAGCGGTACCAGAGGTTGTCGGAGCCTAGCCGGAGTTGGAGTTTGCCGGTGGTGACTCGGTTGGCTTCGGTGGTGGCGGTGGGCAGGGCTTCGAGGGCTTCGGCGACGGCTTCTGGGGGGACGTCGTGTGGTTCGTCGACGGTTACCGCCAGGCCGCCGGGGCCGGCTTCGCGCCAGGCGACGGCCCAGCTGGTGAGTTGGCGAGCGGGTACGCCGGCTCGATGGGCCAGGTCGGCGAGGTCCGACGTACCGAGGACGAGGGCTGCTCGGCGGGCGAGGTCCTGTTCGAAGGTGAGGCTCAGTCCACCGTCTCCGTCGCCGGATGCCAGCTCCCAGGCGCGACGAGCTGCGTCGGTGGCCAGTGCGACCAGATCCCGTACGTCGACACCCGACGAACGCGGTGGGTCCAGCACCTGCACCGCGGCTGGTACTCCGGGCGCTCCAAGCGGTCTCGGTGGCGCAGGGATGGCAACCGGACCGCCGCCGCCAGGCCGACCGCCGCCCTCGGACGGGCCGCTCTCCGTTGGCTGTTCGGGGGTGGCCGTCATGTGGCGGGCGAAGGCTGCGATTGCGGGGATGCCGGCTGGCGGGGGAGTGCGTGGTGTGACGATTGCGCCGCCGGTCGTGCCGCGGCGGGTGCGGAGGGCGGCGAGGAGCTCGTCTTTCTGGCGGCCGCGGAGTAGGAGGAGGGCGAATGGGTCGTCGTCCAGCGCGTCCGCGATCAGGTAGCACACGGCCGCAGAATGCTTGCAGGGAACGGCAAAGTCGGGACACGTGCAATGCGTCAGGACCTCACCAGCTCCAGGCAGAAGGTCCAGCCCCGCATCGTGTACGTCGTCGATGACTTCGGGCGGCAACTCGCCGTCGAGCAATGCGGCGACCCGGCCGATCTGCGCCGACACCACATCCATCACCGAGTCCCACTCCGCGCGAGAGAACGCGCGGATCCGCACTGTCACCTGGTACGGCGTGACGCGGCTGCCCTGGACGATGGCCTCGACCTCGCCCGGGCTGACCGTCAACTCGAGAACGCTGCCACGCCTTGCGTACGAACGTCCACGCGAGAGCCGCCCTGGATCAAGCCGGGCTCGCTGCTCCAGCGCCTCCAACCAAGCTCGTCCCCACCACGTCGCCCCGAACGTACGCCGGCTCCCCGGTCCCCTCGCAGCGGGCAACCCGGCGTCCTCGTCCGTCCGCCGCCACGCCTGCCAAGGCCTGCGATCCTCGTCAGCCATCGTCACCACCCGCCGACGTCCCAGCGGGCAGTCCGGGCCATATGCCTCGACCGTTCTCAGTCATCGGCGCCGACCGATTTGCCAACGGTAGAAGGGTTGTAGGCGCTCGCCGACCCCGACTTGACCGGTCCGGTCGACAGCTCGACGAGCTCGCTCAACTCAACGTCAGACAGCTCGCTCAGCCACGCCTCGCCTGAGCCGATGACGGCGTCGGCGAGCTCGCGCTTGGAGTTGATGACGGTCGCGATGCGGTCTTCCAGCGTGTTCTCGGTGACGAGTCGATGGACCTGCACCGGCCGGTCCTGGCCGATCCGGTACGCGCGGTCAGTCGCCTGATCCTCAACGGCAGGGTTCCACCAGCGGTCGTAATGCACGACATGCGTGGCCCGCGTCAGCGTCAACCCGACCCCACCGGCCTTCAGCGACAGCAAGAACACCTGCGCCTCGCCAGACTGGAACTCCGAGACCAACTGCTCGCGTTTCCGCACCCCGATACCGCCGTGCAAGAACAACGTCTTGACCTGCCGCGCCGCCAGATGCGCCTCGATCAGCCGGCACATCTCGACGTACTGACTGAAGATCAGCACCGACTCGCCCTCGGCCAGGATCACGTCGAGCAGCTCGTCCAGCGCCGCGAGCTTGCCCGACCGTCGCTCCAGCGGACCGGGCTCGTGCAGGAACTGCGCCGGGTGGTTGCACACCTGCTTCAACTGCGTCAGCAGACTCAACACCAGCCCGCGCCGCGCAATACCCTCCGCCGACTCGATCTTGGCGAGCGTCTCCTTCGCGACCGCCTGATACAGCGTGGCTTGCTCAACGGTCAGCGGTACGACGACATCTCGCTCGGACTTCTGCGGTAGCTCCGGAGCAATGCCCGGGTCGCTCTTCCGCCGCCGCAGCAGGAACGGCCGCGTCACCCGAGCCAGCCGCGCGGTCGCCTCCTCGTCATGGAACCGCTCCACCGGTACGGCGATGTCGTGGCGGAACCGGTCGAGGGTGCCGAGCAACCCGGGCGCCGACCAGTCGAGGATCGACCACAGCTCGGACAGCCGGTTCTCCACCGGCGTCCCGGTCAGCGCGATCCTGGTTGCTGACGGCAACGTTCTCAACGCGCGAGCCGTGCGGGACAACGGGTTCTTCGCGTGCTGCGCCTCGTCCGCGACGGCCAGCCCCCAGGCCACCTCACCGAGGACACGGTGGTCCTGACGCACCACGCCGTACGTCGTGAGCACCACCTCGTCGGGCGCCAGGTCGCTGAGGGTCCGGCCGGCACCGTGGTAGCGCCGGGTCGGTACGTCGGGCGCGAAGCGTTCGAACTCGCGCTCCCAGGTGCCGAGCAGGGTCGACGGGCAGACGACCACCGTCGGACCGCGTCCTGCGAGCTGGAGGTGCAGGGCGATTACCTGGATCGTCTTGCCCAGGCCCATGTCGTCGGCGAGGCATCCGCCGAGGCCGAGGTTGGCGAGCTGCGCCATCCACGCGACACCGCGGCGCTGGTAGTCGCGGAGGGTCGCGCGGAGACCGGCTGGCTGGGCGAACGGAGCCGGCTCCTCGGCCGCACGCAGCCGGGCGAGCATTGCGGCCAGCGATCCGTCGGCATCGAAGGGTACGAGCTCGCCGTCGACGTCGATGGTCCCGGTCAGCGCCGCGCCGAGCGCCTCGGCTCCGGTGAGCTTGCGCGCGGAACCGTTGCGGAGCTTGCGAACGACGTCCTGGTCCACCCGGATCCACCGGCCGCGCATCCGGATCATCGGCCGTTTGGCTTCTGCGAGCGCGGCGACCTCGGACTCGGTCAGCTCCTGGCCGTCGAGAGTGGGTCGCCAGCGGAACGCGACCAGGTCGTTGAGACTGAAGTCAGGCCCGGTGACGGCGCCCGGAGTCGGCGTCGCGACGGACCCACGGACTGCCAGCTCACCCGCGAACAGGTCGCTAGGCCAGAGGACCTCGATCCCGGCGCCCTCCAACGCAGTGCTTCCTTCAGCGAGCTCTTCCAGTGCGTCGTCATCGACAGCGACTTCTTCCGGTGCAGCATCGCGCAAGGCAGCACCGAGCGGCGGCCAGACTCTCGCCCCACGACGAAGGGCGAGGAGCAGATCGGTCTCGGCACGCTCACCGAGAGCCGTGAGTACGGCGGCGGGTGCGTTCCACATGTCCGCGACATCGACCAGCAGACTCGGATCCAGCCCGCTCCGCAGCTGCATGACCGCTCGAAACGACTCCTCTTCTGGAGCAGGCGGTTCGATCCGAAGGACGAGGCGGGCGCCGGCCTCCTCCGCGAGCGCGGTCTCGTCGAGCCAGCTTGACGATCCGGTCAGAGCAGTCGGGTCCGCGGCGGCGAACGGCGCAGCGCCCGGTCGAGTGGCGACAGCTGCAGCGGGCGTGCGGATCAAGGCGTCCGCGAGCGCGTCCCAGAACGCGCGGACGAGCTGCTCAGGATCGACCAGCCGAACGGGTCGGGTGCCCTCGATCGGAAGCGCATGACCGTACGCCGGCATGGCGGCACCGAGGTTCCGCAGCCAGGCGTGGTCCAGCGGATCGATCGGAGCCACCCGCCACGCACCGAACCCATCAGGACTGCGATCCGGCACCAGACGTCCGCGCCCGATCAACACCAACCCGGCAAGCCCAGCAGCCCGCCATGCCGCCCAACTGTCCGACGTCTCGGTCTCCGACCCGGTCAGCCGCGTGAGGACCTCGTCCATCCGCAGTAGACGGGCAGGAATCGTCGTACGGCGGACCGTCGAGCCGCGCGGCAGGACCAGGTCGACCGTGCCGTCAGCGGCTTCGCCGGCGCTCGCCAAGTCGCCGTACAACGCCAAGCGACCCGCGCGCGGCGGGTCGGCCGGGACGAAGACAGCGTCGAGCATGCCCAGAGGGTACGCCGGGCCACCGACAACTCTTGAGCTTGACCTGAACCAACGTTGAGGTTGCAGTCTGGGAAGCCCGAAGACCAACGGAGAGAGTCAGCGATGCGTGCAGCAGTAGTGACAGAGTTCGGCGGCCCGGACGTGATCGAGACCCGCGACCTGCCGGATCCCGAGCCCGCCGCCGGCCAGATTCTCGTCGAGGTCGGGATCGCGGACGTCATCTTCGTCGAGACCGCGATCCGTCGCGGTCAGCACAGCAACTTCTTCGACATCGAGCCGCCGTACGTCCCTGGTGGCACTCTCGGCGGACGGGTCCGCGCGGTCGGTTCCGACGTACCAGCGGAGTGGATCGGCAAGACGGTCGTCGGTCGTACTCTCGGCTTCGGCGCTCATGCCGAGTTCGCGTTGACCCCGACCGACCTGGTCGAGGTGCCGCCCGAGCTCGACCTGCAGACCGCGGTCGCGGTGTACGGCGATGGCTTCACGGCCCTCATGCTCGAAGAACTCGCGCCGTCGACGGCCGGCCAGAACGTACTGATCACCGCATCGGCCGGCGGCATGGGTCTGCTCCTGATCCAGCTGGCCCACCAGGCCGGAGCGCGCGTGATCGCGGCCGCTCGCGGCGAGGAGAAGCTCGAGCTCAGCCGCGCCCAGGGCGCCGACGTACTGATCGACTACAGCAAACCGTCCTGGGAGAAATTGGTGCTCGAGGCAACCAACAACCAAGGCGCGGACATCGTCTTCGAAGGCGCCGGTGGCGAGCTCGGCGCGGCCGCGTTCAGTGTGGTCAAGGACGGCGGCTGGTTCTCCGCCCACGGCGCACCGAGCGGCGGCTTCGCGACCATCGACCCAGCCGAGGTCGAGCGTCGCGGCGTCACTCTGAAAGGCATCATGGATCTCCGCGCCGATTCGACCACCACATCGGTCACCGGCGCCGAGGTGATCGCCCGCGCGGCCGCCGGCGACCTCAGGCCGGTGATCGACCAGACCTACGATCTCGACCACGTGGCTGACGCGCACCGAGCGCTGGAGAACCGCACGCTGCGCGGCAAGGCGCTGATCAGCGTCAGTCGCTGACGTTCTGGTCCGAGTCTTCGGACTGATCCATATGGTCTGTGACGGCCGGCGGATTCGGGAGCGCGGCGACGATCTGGTTGCGCCCGGACCGCTTGGCCGTCAGCAGTGCGTCATCGGCGGCCAGGACGAGCTGGTCCATGGTGTCCGCGACATGCGGGTAGATCGCCGCACCGAAGGACGCCGGTACGCCGGTGATGGCAGCAGCGCCGCCGTTCGTCGTACCGACCGAGACCGTGAGGCTCACCAGCCGCTCTCTGATCCGCTCCGCGATCTCCAGCACCTCGAGCTCGGATGCGCCCGGCAGCAGGACCGCCAGCTCGTCCCCGCCGACCCGGGCGACCAGATCGCCCTGCCGGACCTCGTCGCGGATGGCCTCACCGACAGCACGCAGCGCCTCGTCACCGGCCGGGTGACCGTAGGTGTCGTTGATCTCCTTGAACCTGTCGAGGTCCAGCATCAGCAGACCGACAGTGCTGCGCAGCGTGTCCGCCCGGGCCAGCTCGGCGGGCACTGCGCTAGCCCAGTACGACGAAGTCGCCAGGCCGGTCTTCGCGTCCGTCCCAGCGGCCCGCTGGTACTGCGGAAGCAGCAGATCCCGGTGCAGCGCCATCACCGTCACCATGAGCACAGGGACGACCCACGGGTACGACGACTGGACCGCAGCGATCGCCACGCCGAGTCCCAGACCGGCGCAGACCACCAACTGGTCGGACAGCTCGCCGAGCGCTTCACGCGCGGTGGCCTCGGGAGACGAGAGCAGGATCGCGCCGATCACCAGCGCGTAGTTCACCAGCCACCAGGTCGCGGCCGCCGCTATCACCACCAGCAACGACCAGAGGCCGGTCGGTACGCGCGGCTCGGTCAGCAGACCGCCTGCTCGCAGCACGGCGGCGGCTGCACCGCTGGCCAGGATGTACGTCGCTGTGGAGAAGACCTTGCGGTGGGCGACGGTCCGGCCGTACACGCGGAACCAGGAGTACAGGTACGCCAGGACGACCAGCGGGATGACCAGCGACAGCGGGAGCAGCAGCAGCGCGGCGAAGATCCAGAGGCACTTCAGGTTCGTATGCGGTGAGGTGTTGGCCGCTGTCTCGCGACGCCGCTCGATACCGCGGGCGCACTCCAGGTGCAGGGTCGAGGCGACAGCCAGGACGATGAACGCCACCCATTCCGAGTGGCGCACGCCGGAATTCGGCCCGGTCAGCGTGCTTCGAACCGCGAGTGTGGTAATCGTGACCGCGATCACATCAATCGCGAGCACATAACCCAATGCGGATCTGGGCAGCGACCAGAGCTTCCATTGCTGGGGTGGCACCCAACTGCTCCGACCGATCAGAATCATTATGAGCCTCACACACGGTCGACCTGAGCGGTTATGCGCTTCATCGTAACGAACCGTTCACGTCAGGTCACCCCCGTGGCCGGGGCATTCCACCAGTTGGTCACTCCAGAAGGGTCGAAATCATGCAGAAGTCAGCGCGCGTCAACGGCACCGGCAACGACTGGTTCACCGGCGGCAACGACTGGTTCCACGGGGGAAACGACTGGTTTGCCGGCGGGAACGACTGGTTCACCGGTGGCGGTAACGACTGGCTCCGCGGCGGCAACGACTGGTTCGTGCCGCGGCTCGCCGACGGCGGTAACGATTGGTGACGAAAGCCGGATCTTTACTTCTGTCTTACATTCCGGAGAAGGCGCTCGCGGATTAAACCCGGGGCCGGGGAAATTTATCCTACTGTAATTCCGGAATCGTCGCCGATTCGGCGGGCGCGGGTCCACGCCGCGCCCGCAGCGGCCGCCAGCAATGCACCTGTGACGCCCATCACGGCGAGTGCGTTCGCCGCGCCGAATGGTTCTGCCAGCACCCCGACGAGCAGAATTCCGAGGCCCTGGCTGCCCTTCAGCGCGGTGCCCGCCACGCCGAACGCCTTGCCGCGCTGGTGGTCCGGCACAGCCTGGACGAACGCCGCGCTCGTCGGCAGGTGGTACGCCGACGCCGCGCCGGACAGCGCCCAGAGACCGAACGTCACGGCCGGCCCCGGTTGAAGGGCGCAGAACGCCAGCGGGACGCACGCCGCAACCGCCAGCGGTCCGAGCAGCTTCATCCGCCGCTCCGGCGGCCAGAGCGTGATCAGCCACATCCCGACCACACAGCCGGCCGGACTGGCGGCCAGCAGGACACCTGCTGCTGTGGTGCCGTGGCCGATCTGGTGCGCGTACGGGACGGCCAGACCCTCCACAGTCACGTAGAAGCCCGCGATCGTCGCCAACAGGACCAGCGTGCGGAGTTTCGGCGTACGGGCAACCAGCGAGACGCCGGACAGCAGATCCTTCAAATAGCTCTCCGGTGACTCATCTGTGCCACTTGACGGGACCGGGCGTCGTCGTACTCCGAAGCTGACCAGGACCGCGGACAGCAGGAAGGTCGCCGCGTCGAGCAGCAGGCCACCTGACGTCCCGACCGCGACCACAACGGCGCCGCCGAACCCGAAGCCGAGCACCTGGCTGAACTGCACGACCATGTCGTTCGCAGCCTTGCCGAGCACGTAGTGATCTCCCGGCAGCACGGCGGGCAGCGTGGCACCGCGCGCCGCGTTGAACGGCGACCCGAACGCCTGCAACGCGACCAGCAACAGGATCACCGCGAGCAGCGGAAGCGCCTGAATCGCCATAGCTGCAACGAGAATCGCTCGTGCGAGATCTGTGACGATCATCACCGTACGTCGCGGGTAGCGGTCGGCGAACCCGGCCAGCAACGGCCCGAACAGCAGGTCCGGTATGTAGGTCAGGGCATAGGTGACCGCGGTCAGCCCGGCCGACGCTGTTCGGTCGAAGACCAGTACAGACAGGGCAACGCGGGCGAGCTGGTCGCCCGCGACGGACAGGACGCCGGCCAGGAACAACGCGCGGAACTCCGCGTGTCCGAAGACATCGCGCCAGCGCGCCCGCTCGACGTCAGCAACCGACATACTTACGACGTTAACCACAATCCGTGGTCCGACACCTCCCGAGTGTGATCAAATCCGTGTCCTGCCGTGGTTCAAGGGTTTGCCTGCGGCGCATCTGTGCCAGTTGGGGGCCAAATCATGGGACCCGGTGGAGCAGTATTTGGGTGAACGTTCTACTCTGTAGATCTCCGGTAGCGGGGTCTGGGCGGGGCGGCCCCGACCCTGCTACCGGAGCTCTTCTTTTGTGGGCCGATCCTGAGCCCCAGCCCCGAAAACTGTCGGTGGCGCCCGGTAGCGTTCTCAGTGCCAGGGGCGGCTCCTGGACGTGCTTCCTTCTCCTCCACCAGGCCAAGTAGCGCGTCCGCTCTCCGCCCCTGGCGCCTTCCTAAAACGCCCACCGGGGGAGACGCCATGTCGGAAGAAGCCGCCGTCTTGCTGCGCCGTCGCCGGCTCGTCGACGCAGCCGCGCTGACTCCCGCCGTTCGGCGCTCAGCCTGGCAGTGGCTTCGCCGTCCGCTCACGATCCAGGCAGGCCTGTCCGCGCTCCAGGCCGACCTGATCCAGCGAGGCTTCCTGCTGTCAGTCGGCCTCTACCGGTACTGCGCCTCGCTGTCAGCTCCCGCCCTCGCCGGCTTCGGGACTGCGCTGCTCGACCTGCTCGACGCCGAGTCCGGCAACCACATCCACCACACACCGCTGTTCCGCGGATTCCCGGAGAGCGTCCCCGGCAACACCGAGACCTTCTATGTGAACCGCGTGTTCGCTCGTCTCCTACAGGAGGTCGATCAGCCCTGCGTGCTGTGCGGCGACACCAAGACGGTGCATCCGGTCTCGCCGTGCGCCCACCTGGTCTGCCGCACCTGCTGGGACGGCTCCGACTTCAGCGTCTGCCCGCTGTGCCTGCGCCGGATCGACCGCAAGGACCCGTTCCTCAAGCCGTCCTTCGACGAGGTCCAGCCGGCCCACGTCCGCTCAGACAGCCTCCGTCTGCTCTCACCGACAACGCCCGACTCGGCTCGCGAGACCGTCGAAGCCCTGCTGGTACGGCGTTCGCCGCTGTCGGCCTCTGATCGCGCCGATCTGCAGGTGCTGCTCGACGGAGCCGACCAGTTCTGGCTGCCGGACGAGATCCCAGTTCGGGAGACGCGAGCGCTCGTCATCGCACACTTCCTCGCGGGCGATCCGGACCTGATCGATCGCACCGACACCGCGACCGACGTACTGCGGCTGATCTACGCACTGATGGACGCCGATCCTGGGTTGCGGACGGCGCCGGCCCGGAGGAAGTCGTTGCCGCGGGCAACTCGACGGTTGCTGCTGCAGCGACTGGACCGGTTGCCGGTCGAGACGCTGATCGAGGACCTGCTGCGGCACGAGCGCGCCTGGAAGCTGATCGCGGAAAACCTGCATCCCTTTGAGTTCGCGACTCGGTTCCCGGTGGCGGCGCTGGCGTTCGCAGTCCTCCGCCGTACCAAGGTGGATCTCGGGACCGCGGCCGGCCGGGCCGTGGCGGGCGAGGCATCCCGGCATCCGTTGGTCCGGGTGGAGGGCGGGCGGCTGGTGATGAGCACGTTCGCCGCGCGGGTCGAGGGCGCCTTCGTGCAAGGGCGGCCGGAGCAGGCGCTCGACCTTCTCCGTCAGCGTCCCGGCGAGCTGGTACGTCGCTTGGTCCACCTGGCGCGCGTACTTCCGCCGGAGCAGCATGCGGCGCTCATCGAGGCCCTGACGACCGCGGTGTCGGACGTTTCTCCGGCGGTGATCACGGCCGCCCTCGGTCAGGTGCGGACGCCGCCGGGCGATCTGCGACTGTTCTTCCCGCGGGGCGGGACCGCTCGGATCTGGACCGCGGTCGACGATCGCGAGCCGTTGCCGGCGGAGCTGGCGCTCGAGCTGTCCGGCGTACTGACCGGGGAAATGTTGCGGCGGGCAACGGATCTGCCGCGCTGGCGGCGGGTGTTCCTGGACGAGGAGCTGGCCCGGTTGGCAGCGCCCGGTTCGGAGCGGAGTGCGTCGTCGAGCCTGCTGCGGATGACGCGGGGGAGTGCGGTGCCGATCCCGCAGGACGAGCTGCTGCGGTTGTTCCTGCACTGGGTCGAGCCGCCGAGCCGGCGCGTCGATCTCGATCTGTCGGTGGCGGTGTTCGACGAGGAGTGGGCGTTCGTCGGGCTGTGCGACTACACCCGCCTGCGGTTCGACCAGGATGCGCTGGTGCACTCCGGTGACCTGACGTCGGCGCCGGGGCCGCACGGGTCGACGGAGTTCGTGGATCTCGATCTGCGCGCAGTGCGCCGGGTCGACGGGCGCTATGTGCTCCCGGTGGTGTTCAGCTACAACGACGTACCGTTCGATCAACTGGAACGCGGATTCGTTGGGGTGATGCGGCAACCAAACGGCCTGTTCGACCCGGCCGCGGTCGAGGATCGGTTCGACCTGTCCGGGCCGGCGAAGATCCTGATGCCGTTCGGCGTCGACCTGCAGACCAGGGAGTTGCGCTGGTACGACGTGAACCTCGGCGCGGCCGGATACGGTCACAACATCGCCAGGTACGGCGGTCAGCTCGGGCTGATGGCCGCGACGCTGGAAGAGGTGCACGGGTCGGGCGACCGGGTCAGCCTCTGGGAGATCTGCTGCTGGCATGCGGCCGCGCGGACCGACGAGATCGCCGTCCGGTGCGCCGATGGATCGGTTGTCGGCTACGTGCGGGACCCGTCCGAGGAGCTGGCGACCTTCGCGCGCCGGGTGACGGCGCGGTTGGAGCCGGACCGAAGCTGGGACGAGGACGCGGTGAAGACGTCCGATTTCGTCGCGGTTCTCTCCGGTGATGTCACACCGCGGTCGGGCACCGAGGTGTACGCGCTGCACCCGCGTCTGCTCGACCACGTCTCGCTGATCGACGCGCCGTACCTGCTGGCCGCTCTGGCGCCGGACTCCCGAGCCCGAGCGAGTCTCCCCACCCGCTGAATGCCTGGCACCTTCGGTCGGGCGAGTCTGGCAAGAGCCTGAGAAGTGTTTGACATTTCCGTGACGGACGCCGGGGCGGTGCTTTGGTGCGCTCCTGTGCAGGAGTACAACGGAATTGACGCGAAGGGAGCCACGAATGACGTTCCACGTGGTGGTGCTCATCGAGCGGGAGATGAGCGAGGGCGACGCGCGCCGCGTTGCCGCCCTGTACTCAAGGCACGAGGAAGCTGTGGACTATCACCTACTGGTCTCCAGTCATCCGGACAACGGGATCGGCGGTCCGATGGCGTTGCTTGGCTCGACGTTCGCGGATGTGGCCGGTCTGACCGGCGCCGCCTCCGTGGCCGGGTCGGCGACTGGTCCGTCGGCGCGGGTGGGTCCGCCGACGACCTCGAGCCGAGCACCGATGGCCACCCTTGCGGACCCGGCCGTCGATCTCGCCTCCGTGATCGAGCACAGCTCGCGTCGACTCCGGGCGGCCAGCGGCTACCAGGTCCACGTGTCCATCACGCACGGCGAGATCATGCTGGCGCTGATGCAGATGGTGAAGACCACGGGCAGCCAGGAGGTCCTGGTCGTTGCCTGGCCGGAGACCGCGGCACGTTTCCTCTGCTCCGACTTCACCACCAAGGCCCGCAAGCTGTTGAAGGTGTCGCGGGTCCGCATCCTCGAGCACGACACCTGAGGACCCGTACCGGACGACAGGAGGTAGTCCCACGCCTGAGCGGGCGGGCTCCTGCCGTGGTGGCGCGCACCGCCGCTACCTCCTGTCGTTCGGTACGAAACGTCAAGCGGAGACCGGTTGCCGCGGCAACCGGACCTGCAGCGTGGTCTCGCCAGGTCGCGACGTGATCTTGACGGTGCCACCGTGATGTTCGGCGATGATGCGTTGCGCGATGTCGAGACCCAGACCGGTGCCCTTGCCAACGTCTTTGGTCGTGTAGAACGGCTCGAAGGCGCGCGCCGCGACCTCCGGCGGCATCCCCGGTCCGGTGTCGGTGAACTCGACCACGATCCGCTCGCCATCGGTCCGCGTGGTGATCCGCAACGTGCCGACGCCGTTCATCGCGTCGACCGCGTTGTCGATCAGGTTCGTCCACACCTGGTTGAGCTCGCCCGCGAACGCGTCGATCCGGGGTACGTCGGCGCCGTACGCGCGGACCACCTCGACACCGTCGCGGAGCTTGTGCCCGAGCATCACCAGCGTGCTCTCGATGCCCTCGGTGACGTCGATCGTCTGGATCGAGCCGCGATCCATCTGTGAGTACGACCGGACTGCCGCAACCAGCTCGGTGATCCGCCGCGTCGACTCCTTCACTTCACCTAGCAAGGTCGCCGTGGAGAGCGTGCTGGCGACCCATTCGAGTCCAGGCTCCAGTGCCTCACCGAGTACGTCGGCCGCGCGCTCACACCACTCCACCCCGGCGCCGGCCGCGGCCAACGGCGGCGCGATGAACCAGTCGTGCTCGATGCCGTGCTCGTCGAGCCAGTCCGAGATGACGGTCTCGTGATCGGCCAGATCGACCGGGTCCGGTATCGCCGTACCGGCACCGAGCTCGACCCGCAGCTCGTCGAGTGCACTGAACTGCGCGGCCGTTGCCTCGCCCTCCGCGAGCCGCCGCAGGGCCGACAGCAGCGTGACGCACGCGGTGTCGAGCGCGCTGACCGAGCGTGCCGCGGCCGCCGCGGGATTGTTGATCTCGTGTGCCAGCCCGGCCGCCAGCGTGCCGAGCGTGATCAGCGCCTCGCGTTGGCGGGCGGTCGACTCGATCGCCCGGGCGGTCCCGTACACACCCTTGATCAGATGGCCGGCGAGCGGGAACCAGGCGTCGATCCGCTCCCGGAGGAGGTCGGACGGCACCCGCAGTACCCGCCCGTCGGCGAGGCCGCGACCGCTGGCCAGGTACACGCCGTGCTCGTCCCAGGCCCGGAACCCGCCGGCCCACCGACCCGGGACGTCCATCTTGCCCATCACCGTGTCTTCGCGGCCGATCTTGCGGTGCAGCGCGATCGCGCCGTCGATCAGGACCCACCAGAAGTCCGCCGGCTCGCCTTCGTGGAACAGGTCTTCGCCGAGCTCGATCGGTACCTCGGTACTGCCGTCGATCAGCTCGTCGAGTTGCGCGTCGGTCAGCCCCGCGAACAGCGGGATGTCCTTCAAATCGTCGGCGCGCATCAGACGGTCGCAAGGTAGCGGTGGACGAGATAGATCGACATGGCGCCTTCGCCGACCGCGGACGCGACCCGTTTCATCGAGTCCAGCCGAACGTCGCCAGCGGCAAACACTCCCGGCATGCTCGTCTCCAGCGCGTACGGCGGTCGCGGCAGCGACCATCGATCGAATGCGATCAGGTCTGGCCCAGTCACGACGAAGCCCTTGTCGTCGCGTACGACGGAGTCGCCGAGCCAATCGGTCCGCGGGATCGCGCCGACGAAGATGAACAACCAGCTCGCGGGCACCTCGTCGGTGCGACCGGAGTTGCGGTCGGCAAGCGTCAGACCTTCGAGGTGACCGTTGCCACGGCAGCCGACCACCTCGGTCCGGCAACGCACCTCGATGTTGGCCGCCTGGGTGATCTTGTCGATCAGGTACCGCGACATCGAGTTCTCGAGCGATTCACCCCGGACGAGGAGCACGACCCGCTTGGCGTAGCGAGCCAGGTTGAGGGCTGCCTGGCCGGCCGAGTTCGCCGCACCGACGATGTACACCTCGCCGTCCTGGACCTGACTGGCTTCGCTCGCGGTCGCACCGTAGTACACGCCGCGGCCGGTCAGGTCGCTGAGCCCGTCGACGTCGAGGCTCCGGTACGAGACGCCGGTCGCGACGATCAGCGCGCGGGCCTCGATCTCACCGGATCCTTCGAGCAGTACGGCGTGCACCGGGCCACGCGACTCGAGTCCGACCACGGATCGGGCCAGCACCATCTCGGCGCCGAAGCGGGATGCTTGCGCGACCGCTCGCTGGGCCAGGTCCGAGCCGGTCAGTCCGCGTGGAAAGCCGAGGTAGTTCTCGATCGCGGCGCTGAGTCCGGCCTGGCCGCCGGGAGCCTCGCGCTCGACGATCACGGTGCTCAGGCCTTCGGAGGCGGCGTACACGCCGGCGGCGAGGCCAGCGGGTCCACCGCCGACGATGCAGACGTCGTACAGCGGTTGTTCGGCCGTCGTCCGCAGGCCCAGGGCCAGGGCGATGTCGAGGGCGGTGGGGGAGCGGAGCGTGTCGCCTTCCGGGATCAGGACCAGCGGGAGGTCGTTGTCGGAGGCATCGGCCAGGGCCTTCAGACGTTGGCCTTCGGGGTCGCGCTCGACGTCGTACCAGTGGTACGGAACGTGGTTGCGGGCCAGGAAGGTCTTGATGTCGTGGGCCCGGTCCGACCAGCGGTTGCCGACGATGCGGACGTCGGAGCTGTGCACGGGGTTGGCGTGCAGCCAGTCGCCGAGCAGGTCGTCGATGACCGGGAACAGCTGGTCCTCGGGCGGGTCCCAGGGCTTGAGCAGGTAGTAGTCGAGACCGATGTCGTTGATCGCGCGGATCGCCACCTCGGTGTCGGCGTACGCCGTGAGCAGCAGGTACTTCGCGCTCGGCGCGTGTTCACGGGCGCGCTCGAGCAGCTCGATACCGGTCATGCCGGGCATCCGCTGGTCGGTCGCGATCAGCGCGATCGGCTGGTTGCGCAAGGCAAGCCGGGTCAGCGCGGCGAGTGCCTGGTCGCCGGACGTCGCGCGGACGACCATATAGTCGTCGCCGTACCTGCGGCGCAGGTCGCGGGAGATCGCCGCCGAGACCATAGGGTCGTCGTCGACACTGAGAATCGCTGGTTTGCTCACGCGGTGCCCCCCACCCCAGTGAACCGATCCCGTCAGAATGCCACGGGATTCCCTCACTCCTCTATGAGTGCACGCAACGTTTCCTGCTCGGAGTCGGGCACGTACCCGGCGTAGTAGTCGAACATGTTCTGGCGGGCCAGGCGGGCGGCCGCGTTGCCGTTGCCGGTGCGGATCGCGTCGACGACCTCGGCGTGGTGGTGCAGCGACTCGAGCATCAGGGCGCGGCTGTTTGGCGCGTGCGCGATCTTGTCGGAGATCAGGCCGAGTACGACGCCGCGGACGACCTCGTTGCAGGTCTGGATCAGCGAGTTCCGGCTGATCCGCGCGATCAGCTCGTGGAAGGCGAGATCGGCCTGGCTGAACGCGTCGAAGTCGACGTCGATCGCTGTCCGCATCGCGACCAGCGTCTGTTCCAGCTCGTCCAGCTCCTCGGGCGTGCGCAGCCTCGATGCGACCTGGATCGCCGCGCCGTCCATGATCATCCGGAACCCGATCAGCTCGCTCAGGGTCACCTCCTCGACCCGGGCCAGGCGGACCATCTGCTTGCGGAGCGCGACCTGCGAGAACGGCAGGATCTCCGGGCCGTTCGGATCGCCGGGCCGGGAGCGGACCACGCCGTTGCTCTCCAGCACCCGCAGCGCCTCGCGGACGGTTGACCGGCTGACCGCGAACTGGGCGACCAGTTCCCGCTCGCTCGGCAGCCGTTGACCCGGGACCAGCTCGCCGCGGGCGAGCGCGTCCTCGACCTGCTCGACGATCCGTTGGTAGGCGCGCACGGGCTGTACCGGGCTGAACTGCATCCCGCGTTGTCCAGTTGTCATCCGCCGCACCCCCTAGTCGCTTGACAGGCACCTGAGCAGGGGACAAATCTAGTGGCCCAGTTACACCTAGTCCACTGGTCAGACCAGTTGCTCTCCGTGAAGGAGTTGGCGTGAAGTCGTCGTTTCGCATCCGGGCGGTCGCGTTCGTCGCCACCGCGGCGGTGCTGGCCCTGACCGCCTGCTCGGCGGGTTCGAGTACGTCGGGCTCGTCCGGCAGCTCGCCCGGCGGGGACCAGAAGCTGTCGATCGGCCTGGTCGCGGAGCCGGCCAGCCTGGACTTCACCACCACCGACGGGGCTGCGATCCCGCAGCTGCTGCTGGGGAACGTGTACGAGACGCTGGTCAAGCAGGACGACTCCGGCAAGATCGTGCCGTCGCTGGCGAAGTCGTGGACGGTCTCGGCGGACCGCAAGACCTACACCTTCGACCTGGTCGACACCGCGAAGTTCACCAACGGCAAGCCGTTCACCGCGAACGACGCGGTGTTCAGCATCAACCGGGTGAAGACGGCGTGGACGATCTCGCTGAAGGCCGCGATGGACGTGGTCTCGCAGGCCAAGGCGCTTTCGCCGACCCAACTGCAGGTCACGCTGGCGAAGCCGAGCAACGACTGGCTGTTCCGGATGACCACCCGGATCGGCGCGATGTTCTCGGAGAGCGGTGTCAGCGCGCTCGCGACCGACCCGGTCGGCACCGGCCCGTTCAAGTTCTCGAAGTGGAACCGCGGCGACTCGATCGTCATGGTCCGCAACGACGACTACTGGGGCACCAAGCCGTTCTTCCAGCAGATCACGCTGAAGTACTTCAAGGACGCGACCGCGCTCAACAACGCCCTCCTGACCAGCACGATCAACGTGATCGGCACGGTCCAGGCCCCCGAGGCACTCAGTCAGTTCACCAGCAACACGAAGTACCAGGTGATCGAGGGGACGACCAACGGTGAGGTGCTGCTGTCGTTCAACAACTCGCGGCCGGTGTTCAAGGACATCCGGACCCGGCAGGCGATCCGGATGGCGATCGACCACAAGGCCTTGCTGGACACGTGTTTCGCCGGTCGCGGCAAGCTGATCGGCAGCATGGTCCCGCCGACCGACCCGTGGTACGAGGACCTCACCGGCATCGCGCCGTACGACCTGGCCAAGGCGAAGTCGTTGCTGCAGGCATCCGGTGCGGCCGGAAAGACCCTCCGGCTGCGACTGCCGACGTTGCCGTATGCAACGTCCTGCGGCCAGGTGGTGAAGAGCATGCTGGAGCAGGCCGGGCTGAAGGTGCAGATCGACCAGCTCGAGTTCCCGGCGGCCTGGCTGACCACGGTCTTCAAGAACGCCGACTACGACATGTCGATCATCGCCCACGTCGAGCCGCGTGACCTGGGTGCGGTGTTCAACGCGAAGTACTACACCCGGTACGACGACCCGACGCTGCAGGGCTATCTCGCCGCGGCGGACGCGGGTGACGAGGCCGCGCAGGTCGACAACATGAAGAAGGCCGCACGCCGGCTGTCCGAACAGGCCGCGGGCGACTGGCTGTTCCTGTTGCCGAACCTGGTCGTCGCGGACAAGAACATCAAGGGCCTGCCACAGAACGCGATCACCGAGAGCTTCGACCTGTCCAAGCTCGCGCGATGATTCTCCGCCTGATCGAGCGCGCCGCCGTGTTCTTGGTCAGTCTTGCGGTGAGTTCCGTGCTGGTGTTCGCGTTCATGGCGGTGCTGCCCGGCGACCCGGCTCGGGTCGCGCTCGGGGTCAACGCCTCCGATCAGGCAGTGGCCGAATTGCGGCGGCAGTTCGGCCTCGACCGGCCGTTGCCGACGCAGTACTTCGACTGGCTCGGCGGACTGCTCCACGGTGATCTCGGTACGTCGTACGTGTCGAAGGTGGCGATCGGGCCGCAGGTGTTCGACCGGCTGCAGGTGACGCTGTGGCTCGTTGTCGCGGGCATGGTGATCGCGCTGGTGGTCGCCGTACCCGCCGGGACGGTGATGGCCGCGCGGCACCGCAAGGTCTCCGGGTTCGCGCTCTCCGCGGTCTCTCAGGTCGGCGTCGCCGTACCGGCGTTCCTGGCCGGGATCCTGTTGATCGTGGTGTTCGCGGTGAAACTGGGCTGGCTGCCGGCGAACGGCTGGACGCCGCCGGCTCAGGATCCCGGGATGTTCCTCAAGCAGCTGATCCTGCCGGCGTTGTCGCTCGGGCTCGTGCAGGGCGCGGTGCTCACGCGCTATGTCCGCAGCGCCGTTCTGGATGTGTTGCGCGAGGACTACCTGCGGACCGCGCGGGCGAAAGGGCTTAGACCATTTCAAGCGTTGTGGCGGCACGGTCTACGCAACGCCGCCGTACCCGTCGTGACCGTGCTCGGCCTGCAGCTCGCAACCTTGCTGATCGGTGCGGTCGTAGTCGAGCGAGTCTTCGTTATCCCCGGCCTAGGCAGTCTTCTCCTCGACGGAGTGTCCAACCGCGATCTTCTCCTGGTCCAAGACGTGGTCATGGTCCTCGTCCTCGCGGTTCTCCTGGTCAACTTCATCGTCGACCTGCTGTACGTCGCTCTGGACCCGCGATTGAGGACGGCATCATGAAGCGCCTGAACCCGAGTCTGGTCGCCGGCGGCGTGATCGTCGGGGTGATCGTGCTGATGGCGCTGGTGTCGTTCGTCTGGACGCCGTACGACGCGACGCTGGTGACGCCCGCATCCCGGTTGCTGAAGCCGTCGTGGTCGCACTGGTTCGGGACCGACAAGTTCGGCCGGGACGTGCTCAGCCAGATCATGGTCGGTTCGCGGACGACGCTGTTCGTCGGCGTGGTCGCGGTCGGCGTCGCCGCGGTGATCGGCGTACCGCTGGGGATCCTGGCGGCGATGGTACGGCGATGGTCGAGCGAGGTCATCATGCGGGCCAACGATCTGCTGCTCGCGTTCCCGGCGTTGCTGCTGGCAATCATGTTCGGCGCGGTCTTCGGGGCGAGCACGCTGACGGCGATGGTTGCCATCGGCATCGCTTCGGTACCGGGGTTCGCGCGGGTGATCCGGAGCGGGGCGCTGCAGGTGATGCGGACCGAGTATGTACTCGCGGCGCGCGCGGCCGGGCGGCGGCCGTGGCCGATCGCGGTCCGGCACGTGTTGCCGAACGTGACCAGCCTGATCACCGTGCAGGCATCGGTGTCCTTCGCGATCGCGGTACTCGCGGAGGCGGCGCTCTCGTTCCTCGGGTACGGAACGCCGCCGCCGACACCGTCGTGGGGCCGGATGCTGCAGGAAAGCCAGGAGTTCCTGTTCAGCGCGCCGCGGCTGGCGATCTTTCCTGGTGTCGCGATCGCGATCGCGGTGCTCGGGTTCAACCTGCTGGGCGACGGTCTGCGCGACCGGTTCGACCCGAAACTGGAGGACCGCCGATGAGTGATGTGCTGACGGTCCGCGGGCTGTCCGTCAAAGTGCGCGACACGATGCTGGTGTCCGACGTCGACCTGACGGTGGGCGCGGGGGAGCGGGTCGGGCTGATCGGGGAGTCGGGGTCGGGCAAGTCGTTGACCGCGCTGAGCGTTCTCGGCCTGCTTCCCGAGGACGTGCATGCCGGCGGATCGGTTCGCCTAGACGGCGTCGACCACGAGCTGATCGGTGCCGACGAACGCCGGATGTCGCGGATCCGCGGCCGCGACATCGCGATGGTCTTCCAGGAACCGATGACCGCGCTCAACCCGACCATGCGGATCGGCGACCAGGTCGCCGAGGCGATGCTGATCCACAAGACCAGGCCCAAGTCGGCAGCCGATGCGGCCGCCGCCGACCTTCTTGAGCTGGTCCAGTTGCCGTCCGAGACACGCCGCGCGTACCCGCATCAACTCTCCGGAGGCCAACGCCAACGCGTCGTACTAGCTCTTGCCCTGGCCAACGATCCGTCCCTCCTGATCTGCGACGAGCCGACCACTGCCCTCGATGTCACCGTCCAGGCGCTCGTCCTCGACCTGATCGTCCGCGGGGTCATGGACCGATCGTCCGCCCTGCTCTTCATCACCCACGACCTGGCCGTCGTCGCCACCGTCTGCGAACGAGTGCTGGTGATGTACGGCGGACGTGTCGTCGAATCCGGCCCGGTCGGCGAGGTGTTCACGCGCCCGCGCCATCGCTACACCGAGGGCCTCCTGGCCGCGTCCGATCTCGACACCAACTCGCGCCGACTGACCACGATCCCCGGAAATGTTCCGCCCGCCGGCAAGTTCCCGTCGGGCTGTGTGTTCCGCACTCGATGCGCCCACGCAACCGCTCTCTGCGAAGAGACCCCGGAGTGGTCGGGCACCGAGGCTCGTGGGTTCGCCTGTCATCATCCCGCGGGGGTGGCCGATGTCTGAGCCGACTGCTATCCAGGTGGTCGACCTCGTGCGCGACTATCCGCGGCCGCGGACGTCGCTGTTCCAGCCGGCCCCGGTCGTCCACGCACTCCGTGGTGTGAGCCTGGAAGTCAAGCAGGGCGAACGCTTCGGCATCGTCGGCGAGTCCGGCTGCGGCAAGTCGACGCTGCTCCGGATCATCGCGGCTCTCGATCGCGCAACGTCCGGCAATGTGATTGTCGAGGGCACCGACATCACCCGGCTGCCCGACCGCCGGTTGCGGTTCCTGCGCGAGAACCTGCAGCTCGTGTTCCAGGACCCGATGAGCTCGCTCGACCCACGGATGCGGGTCCGCGACATCATCGCCGAACCGCTCGTCGTACAAGGCCATCCCGCCTCGGGAGAGCGCGTTCGCGAGCTGCTCGAAGCCGTCGGTCTCTCGGCGGACGCCGGCGACCGGTACCCGCATCAGTTCTCCGGCGGCCAGCGTCAACGCATCTCGATCGCTCGTGCCCTGGCGCCACGCCCACGCATCCTGATCGCGGACGAGCCGGTCAGCGCGCTCGACGTTTCCGTTCGCGCCCAGGTACTCAACCTGATCTCCGATCTCGTCGACGAGCTCAACCTCACGCTGGTCTTCGTCTCGCACGACCTGTCCGTGATCAAGCACGTCTGCGACCGCGTGGCCGTGATGAACGCCGGCCAGATCGTCGAGACCGGCTACACCGGCGACGTGTACGCCGCCCCGCAGCACCCGTACACCCAACGCCTGGTCTCGGCCATCCCTACGCTCCAGCGTGCGTTGTCTGGGGCAACTACTTCCGACCTGCTCGCGAAGGGAGATGCACCGTGAGGTTTCCAGCCGGCCTGCCGATCGGCGAGACCTGGGTCGAGGCGCCGTCGACCGCTCCGGTGATCTTCCCGTACGACGGTTCGACGGTGGCGGACGCGCCCGTCGGGGACGTCGAGCTGGCCCGGGCGGCGCTCGAGAACGCGCTCTCCGTCCGGGAAACGGTCGGCCGGCTTCCGTCGTACCTGCGCCGGAAAGTCTTGCAGAGCGTGCATTCCGCGGTCCTCGCCGCGCGCGATGCGTTCGTGGATCTGCTGGTGCTCGAGACCGGGAAGCCGTTGGTCGATTGCCGGGTCGAGATCGACCGGACACTGCTGACCTTGGAGACGTCTGCCGAGGAAGTCGCTCGACTGCATGGCGAGACGGTGCCGCTTGATCTGCTGCCGAGTGGCGAGGGGCTGCAGGGTTTCTGGGTGCGTAAGCCGATCGGCGTGGTCGTCGGCATCACCGGGTTCAACTATCCGCTGCTGCTCGCGGCGCACAAGGTCGCGCCGGCGTTCGCGGCCGGTTGCCCGATCATCGTGAAGCCTGCGCCGCAGACACCGCTCGCCACGCTGTGGCTCGTCCATCTCATGCGCTCGGCCCTCGCCGACGCAGGAGCGCCAGAGAGTGCTGTCCAATTGATCACCGGCGGGGCGGACGTCGGCGCGACGCTCACCACGGACGACCGGATCGGCGCCGTCTCCTTCACCGGATCCGCCGCCGTCGGCCATCGGATCGCGCGCGACGCGGCCCCGACCAAGGTGCTGCTCGAACTCGGCTCCAACTCCGCGCTGGTCGTTGCCGAGGACGCCGATCTGGACGCGGCCGCCGACGCGATCGTTCGCGGCGGGTACTACGCCTCCGGCCAAGCGTGCATCTCCGTTCAACGGGTCATCGCCGTCGAGTCCATTCGTACGGCGTTGCTGGAGAGGCTCGGCGCTCGCCTGCCTGGCGTGGTCGTCGGCGATCCGCGCGATCCGGAGACTCGGGTATCCGCTCTGATCAACGCCGACTCGACTAGTCGCGTCCGCCAGTGGGTCGGGGACGCGGTCCACGCCGGCGCCTCGATCGCCTACGAGGCTCCTGGTGATTTGCTCGGGCCGATTGTGCTGACCGACGTACCGGATGGGTTGCCTGCATGGGATGAGGAGATCTTCGGGCCGGTGATCGCGGTGCGGTCCGTTCCGGACATCGACCGCGCGCTCCGGGCGGTGAACGACACGCGGTACGGCTTGCAGGCCAGTGTTTTCACGTCCTCGCTGGACACCGCTTTCGCCGCGATCGACCGGCTCGAGGTCGGTGGCGTGGTGATCAACGAAGTACCAGGGTTCCGTTCCGACGTGATGCCGTACGGCGGCGTGAAGCACTCCGGCACCGGTCGAGAGGGCCCTCGCTTCGCCATCGAGGAACTGACCACCACCCGGATGGCCATCATCCGCCCCCGCCCTTGATTGAGGTGAATCCTGATGGATTATGCGAGTCTCTTCCGGCTTGATGGCAAGCATGTTCTGGTGATCGGCGCGGGGAGTGGGATCGGGCGCGAGAGCGCGTTGGCGTTGGCTGCGCACGGCGCGCGAGTGACGTGCGCCGACCGGGATCTCGTTGCTGCTCAGGAGACCGCGGGGTCCGAGCTCACGGCGTACGAGCTGGATGTGCTGGACGATGCGGCGGTCGAACGGGCGGCGGCTGAGCTGGATCCGGTGGACGTGCTGGTGTTCACGGCGGCGACCAACGTGCGGAAGCGGATTCTCGACTACACCAGCGAGGAGTTCGACCGGGTTGTGTCGCTGAATCTGCGAGCGTCGTTCCAGCTGATCCGCGCGTTCGGCCGGGGGATGGCGGAGCGGGGGAGCGGCAGCATCATCGGGTTCAGCTCGATCCGGGGGACCACGGTCGAGCCGGGGCAATCGGTGTATGCGGCAACTAAAGCCGGCCTCGTGCAGTTGCTGCGGACGGCGGCGGCCGAGCTCGGCCCATCCGGCGTACGCGCGAATGCGATCGCTCCCGGCGTCGTCGAGACTCCGCTCACCGCGCAGATCAAGGCAAACAAGGGCTGGTACGACGCGTATGCGCAGAAGGGCGCGCTCGGTCGATGGGCCCAACCAAGCGAGCTCGCCGGCGCCGTGGTGTACCTCGCGTCGGACGCGGCGAGCTTCGTGACCGGGAGCGTACTCGCGGTCGACGGCGGCTGGACCGCGGTCGACGGCCGCTTCGACCCACCGAACTAGGAGCGTGTATGAACCTCGCTGACCTGACTGCGATCGAACTGCTGGCGAAGTACCGCGACGGCTCGGTGTCTCCGGTCGAGGTGATGGATGCCGTACTCGCCCGGGTCGATGAGCTCGAACCGCAGATCTGTGCGCTGTACGCGCTCGATCGCGAGGGCGCGCGGGCAGCGGCGCAGGAGTCGGAGCGGCGCTGGCGTGAGGGTACGGCGGGCGCGCTGGACGGCGTGCCGGTCACGGTGAAGGAGAACATTGCGACCCGCGGTACGCCGGTACCGCAGGGGACGGCGGCGACCGAGCTGATTCCGGCCGCGGAAGATGCACCGGCGGCGGCGCGGTTGCGGGCGGCCGGGGCGGTGATCTTCAGCAAGACGACGATGCCGGAGTACGGGATGTTGTCGTCGGGCGTGTCCACGTTTCACCGGCTGACGCGGAATCCGTGGGACCTCTCGAAGACGGCGGGTGGGTCGAGCGCGGGCGCTGCCGCGGCGGCCGCTGCGGGATATGGACCGATTCATGTGGGCACGGACATCGGCGGGTCGATCCGGTTGCCCGCGGGTTGGTGCGGTCTGGTCGGACTCAAGCCGACGCACGGACGGATCGCGGTCGGCAACCCATACCCAGGTCGCGCGATCGGACCGCTCACGCGTACGGCGGGTGATGCGGCGCTGGCGTTGTCCGTGATGTCCGGGTACGACCCGCGCGACCACACGTCGATTCCTGTTGCCTCGGACAACTTTGAGGTGGATCTTCAAGGGCTCCGGGTCGCGCTGCTTCTGGACGCGGGTGTCGGTCTGCCGGTTGATCCCGAGGTCACCGCAGCGGTCTCGGCCACGGCCGCCGTACTCGAGAAAGTGGGCGCGATCGTCGAACCGATTGCCCCGATCATCACCCGCGAGATGCTCGACGGCCTGGATCGCTTCTGGCGGGTCCGATCCGCCACCGACATCGCGGCCCTGCCCGAGGAACGGCGGGCGAAGGTCCTCCCGCAGATCCGGGAATGGGTGTCGACGGCCGGCGACCTGTCCGGATTCGACGTCTTCCACGGCTACAGCCAGATGGGCGCGATGGCCGCCGCAGTCGGTCAGGTCTTCACGTCGTACGACGTGATCCTGTCACCGGTCGCCCCGATCACAGCCTTCCCGGCCGAACTCGCCTACCCAACCGACGACCCCTCAAAGCCCTTCGAACACATCGCCTTCACCGTCCCCTACAACATGTCCCAACACCCAGCCACCACAGTCAACGCCACCTGGTCCACCACCGGCCTCCCCATAGCCGCCCAACTAGCCGTCCCCCACCACCAAGACCTAAAGGCTCTCGCACTGGCCGACTACCTCACCAAGCCCCATCCTTGGCCGCTGGCGTAGCTAACCCACAGCATCAAGGCGAGCGACCGCCTTGGTGAGGAACTCGGCAAAGGTGGCGTCGGTGAAGACGGTGCTGTCCGTGCTGAGACTGAGTAGGGTGCCGCCTCTCGCGACATATGCGGAGTAGCCGACAGACGTCGTTTTCGGATCGTCCGGATCCCCTATCCGCAAGGCGATGCCGTCCTTCAAGCCCGGAACTGCCAGTTGCCGCACGGAGATCCGGTAGGACTCGCCTTCGTACCAGGTGCCGGTGACTGTGCCGCATTGCCGCAGCGTCTCGGTGATTCGATGCAGGAGCGGGCGCTGCGAGGTCGGCCAGGAATAGATGAACTCCGTAACGGATACGGGGTTGTCGGACACGCGGATGAAGTACTGGCCGCGGATTGCCATGGCGGGTGATCTCTGGTCCCGCAGCGGGTCCCGGACCATCCAGCAGTTGGCTGGGTTGTACTTGACCGGAGCACTCAGCGTCGGAGTGGGATCGGAGGCCACCCCTCCTTCCCAGCCTTTCGGCAGGTCGGTGACTTTGAGCGCGGCCTTCGTTGCCTGGACGGCTGTCAGCGGGACGATCGTCGGGGTCGCGCTGGGTGTCGGGGTTGGGGTATCGACCTGGTTTCCGCAGGCCGTCAGCAGGAGTACGGCGGCAGCCGCGAATCGTCGTAGCACTTAGTCCCCGCCGTGAGTGTTCGTGTGGTCCAACAGTCGGTGGATTGCTTGGCGGCCTCTGGTGGCGGCGGTTGGGTCGCGGGTTAGGAGGATGGCTTGCTGGACTGCTAGAGCGATGCCGCCGAGTTCGAAGGTTAGTTGGGGGACGTCGGTGTTGTGGGGGAGCTCGCCGGCTTTGACGGCCTCGTTCAGTTCGGCTGTTACGTAGTCGGACCAGCGGGAGAGTGCGGTCAGGATCGCGTCGCGGATCGGGCCCGGGCGTTCGTCGTACTCCATGGCTACCGAGGTCAGGAAGCAGCCGCGGTGCTCTTCGTCTCCGGTCATGTAGTCGATCCACTCTTCGAAGGCGCGCGTCAGCCGCTCGATTCCGGGGCGTGCGCCGAGTGCGTGGCCCGGCACGCGGAGCCGGAAGCGCTCGACGGCTTCGTCGACAACGGCGAGTTGGAGCGCCTCCTTGGTGCCGAAATGACCGATCACGCCTGCCTTGCTCATGCCGAGGTCGGTCGCGAGGTGGCCGATGGTGAGTCCCTCGAGCCCGTCGACCGATCCGAGCGTCAGCGCACGCTCGATGATCCTGGTCCGGGTGGCGGCCGCTTCGACGACGGACTTTCGAGGGCTCATGCCGCTCATATTAACCTAACGGTCGTTCGCCTAACTGCTTGCCTCAAGCGTCAGATCGATCTTAAGCTGACGATCGTTCTCTAAAGACGATCGATCGTGAGCTAAGGAGTCGGTCATGAAGGTTCATCACCTCAACTGCGGTTCGATGCGCGAGGTCAATCCGCCGGAAGGGGCCGGGCTGGCGCCGGCGCGGGTCGTGAATCACTGTCTTCTGATCGAGACGGATACAGCCGGCCTGGTGCTGGTCGACGCGGGCTTCGGTACTGCGGACATCGCGCGCAGCGAGGAGACTCTCGGCCAGACGTTCCTCCAGCGGGCTGAACCGGTACTCGACCCGTCGGAGATCGCCGTACGCCAGGTCGAGCGGCTCGGTTACCGCGCCGGCGACGTACGGCACATCGTGCTCACTCACCTGGACCTCGACCACACCGGCGGTCTGGTCGACTTCCCGGACGCGACGGTCCATCTGCACGATGCGGAGTACCGGGTGGGTATGGCGGCCACTAGCCAGCACCCGGAGCACGCCATCCGTCGGCGGCCGGCGCATTGGGCTCACCGGCCGCACTGGGCTACCTATAGCGACCAGAAGGGCAGTTGCTGGTTCGGCTTCGACGCACTGGAGCTGAACGGTCTGCCGGAGGAGATCAAGTTGATCCCGCTCGCTGGGCACACCGAGGGGCACTGCGCCGTAGCGGTGCGGGACACCGACAAGTGGTTGCTGCATGCCGGTGACGCCTTCTACCACCACGGCGAGGTTGACCCGGAGAACCGCTGGAATCTGCCGGGTTGGGAGGCCCTGGAGGAGATCACCGAAACCGACCGCCCGCTGCGCGTCGCCAACCACGCCAGGTTGCGTGAACTGATCCGGGACCATGGCGACGAAGTGGAGGTCTTCTCGGCGCACGATCCCTGGTCGCTCGCTTTGTCCAAGAGGTGATCTAACAGCCAAAACCAGTATTACCTGTTAGAGTCGAACCCGGAGGTGGTTCCGGGTGACGTATCGGCCGGAGTTGATCGGCGGGCATCTCGCGCTCGACCTCGTCAACACCGTGGCGTGGCGATTCGACCCCGGGCGAACTGTCGATCGGTTCGCGGACCTGTCGAACGTGGAGCAGTGGCTGCTTGCCGCCGGTGTGGCCACAGACCGAGCAGTGGTGACGCCACAGTTGCGCGACGACCTCGTGGCTGCGCGAGACGTCGCGTACGACATTCTGGGACCACTCGCCATCGGAGACCGGCCGGGCCGCGCGAAGATCGGCGCGTTGCAGGGCCTGATCTCCGAGGTTGTCCGGACGGCGTCTCCCGAGGTGATCCCGTTCGGTTGGCGGGCCGATGATCCGGGCCTCGCTGTCCGGTTGGCGGTCTGGCGGCTCTTCGAGGACGAGGACCTGGGCCGGTTACGCCGATGCGGAGATGACGGTTGCGGCTGGCTGTTCCTGGACCGGAGCAAGAACGGGTCGCGCCGGTGGTGCAGTTCGGCCGACTGCGGCAATCGGGCTCGCGCTCGACGGCACTACGCGCGAGCCCGGGACGGATCGACAGCATGACGGGATCTGGCCGGCAGTCGTTCGCCCGCGGGCTTCGGCTCGGCATCGGGCCGGGGCTCGCGACCGGCGTACTGGCATTGAATTTCGGTGCCGAGGCGCGGGCGCGAGGCTGGGGGATGGTGGCGCCGGTCGCGTTCTCGGCGTTCGCGTTCAGTGGCTCGGCGCAGTTCACCTTGCTAAGTTCGTTGTCCGGGGCAACGGTTCTGGCGGCGATCGTCGCCGCCATGGTGATCAACGTGCGCTACCTGGTGATGAGCGTGGCGATCGCGCCGAGCCTGCGCGGAAGCCGGTTCGCCCGCCTGCTCCAGGCCCAGGCGATCGTCGACGCTTCGTTCGTGGCCGCGCACGACGAGGACGATCGGTACGACGTCTGGCGGCTGATCGGAGTCAGCGTGCCGCAATGGATCTGCTGGACCGGAGGCACCGCCGTCGGCGTACTGGCCGCCCCGTCGCCGGATCTCATGCACCGGCTCGGCCTCGATGTGGCGTTCCCGGCGTTCTTCATCGTTCTACTGATCGAGGAAGTACGCCGGTCGCATCGTGCGGTCGCTGCCTGTCTGCTCGGCGCGGCGATCTCCGCCGGACTACTGTTCGTCACCAGTCCCAGCTACGCCTTGCTCGGCGCGGCTGTGGCCACCCTGATCGGACTACGAAGGAGGCCTGATGAAGCTGTGGTTGTGCGTACTAGCGGTCAGCGCCGCTAACTGGTTGATGAAAGCCGCCGGCCCATTGGTGCTCGGCAAGCGAGCTCTCCCGCCGGCATTGGTCCGCATCACTCAACTGACTGCGCCGGCGTTGCTCGCCGGCCTGATCGTCACCGACCTCGGCGGCCGCACGATCGACTGGACCCAACTGGTCGGAGTAGCCGTCGCCGGCGTACTCAATCTGCTCCGGGTCCCAATCCTCCCAGCCGCCGCCGCAGGAGTCGCCGCCACAGCCCTCGTCCGCCTGGCGTCGGCCTAGTACTCGCCGTACACCTGGACCTTGGTGCCGATGGGGGTGTCGGCGTAGATCTGGTGGATTTCGGGGCGGAGGACTCGGACGCAGCGGTGGCTGGCAGGGTACGGCTTGATCAGGGAGTTGACCCGGGAGCCGTGCAGGGCGATGCCGGGGCGGTCCTTGAGGAAGTAGAGGGAGTCGTACATGTACGCGTCTTCGTACAGACTGCTTTCGTGCGCGCCGGCCCACTTGCGCCAGACCGTGCCGGTGCGGTTCGGGGTGTCGTACCCGGGCTGACCGGTGGAGATCCAGACGATCCGCTTGATGGTCTTCCCGACGACCTGGTACAAGATCTGGCAGGTCTTGTTGACGTAGATGCCGGGGGAGCGGGTCGCCGCCGGGCGCTTGGTTGCGTTGAGCACCGAGTACGCGTCGTTCAGAGTCAGGCCGTCGCGGCTGATCGGCAGACCGTTCGTCTCGCGCCACGCACAGAGCGCCTGCTTGGCCCGCGCGGTGATGTCACCGTCGATGTCGCCGACCGGGTACCCGAGCTTGTCCAGCTGCCGTTCGACCCGGAGCGCGTAGTACGCCGGCGTCTGCTTCACCCTGGGCTTCGGCTTCACGGTGGGCTTCACAGTCGGCTCGGCTGTGGGCGTCGTACTAGAAGAAGACGCTGTGGGAGAAGGAGTTTTGGAGGGGCTCGTCTCGCTCGCGGCCACGTCGGAACATCCGGCGAGCACGAACGACAGTACGACGGCACCGGCGACCAGACCACGACGACGCGACACGTGCGACCCCTCTCTCAGCACTTTCAATGTCGCAGAAGCACACCGAGTAAGCGTGCAACGACCCGCCGAGACTAATGCGCGAGAGGTCCCCAGTCGTCCTAGATGCGTTTCCCGTCACCGAACCGTTGCCGACGTCCGGTCCCGGATCATCCCGTAACCGGCTGTACAGGTACCCGTCCCGCAGCCGCCCGACCCGGAACTCGCACCCGCGGATCAACCCTTCGAGCCGGAAACCCGTCCTCGGCGAACCGCCGTACGGCAGAGCGAGGGCGCATTCGGCACCTTGTTGCTGGACGCAACCAATGACCTGGTCGCCCTCGCCGGGTCAGAGACCGAGGTCGCGGAGGAACTCGGGCTTGTAGGCCTGCAGTACGACGTACCGCGGGTCCGGGACCTCCATGTTCGCGTTCTTCGCCGCGTCACCGGCCGCGTCGTGCGGACCGACCGGAACGCTCGGGTCGGTCCAGTCCTGCTCGGCCGGGTTCCACCGGGTGACGGTGTACGTCGCCTCGAGGTGATCGCCGGCCACCAGCTCCTTGGCGGTCCGCTCGGCCTCTTGCGCGTCGTCGAGCGTGTGCGTGTACATCAGCATCCGATTCCCGTCCCGGGTCACCGTGACCTGACTCCCGAGCCGCTTCTGCGCGTCGTCATCAAGATCCAACGCCCGCAGCCGATCCCAGAACGTCAACCCGTGCCCCTCGTCACTGAGCACAACCTCAACCCGAAACTCCTCATCCGCCATGGGCGACACCATACCTACTCAGAGCCGAGGCAGGTTCGACGGTCGGTTCGACGGGTGGCAAAGGTCCGCCGCAGCACTTCTTGTACTTGACGCCAGATCCACACCAGCACGGCTCGTTACGCGGAGGTGGCCAGACGACCCGTCTACCGTCGGGCAGTTCGTCGTGCCGGATCCCGGCATCTCGCAGGCAATCGAGCAGACCGCCGTACGTCCAGGTGGCAACCGTGACACGCCGGCCCTCGGCGCGCAGGACCCGCTCGACCAAGTGGCAGTAGGCGTCCGCGTTCTCGCCGATGAAGTGCCTGCGCCATCGCACGGCGTCGTCGAACTCGCCGCGATCCCAGACCTGGATCCGGCCGTCGCGCACCGTCGGATTGTGCAGCAGGTCGTGCAGATCGGCCTCTCTGTCCGCCGCCTCGTCCTCACCCGGGGAGCCCATCAGATCGAGGCCGTCGAGCGGCAGTCCCAACGCCCATTTCACGCGCCGACGGCCGGTCAGCAGATCCTGGATCCGGTGCAAGCCGCTGGTCACGTCTTCCGCGGTCAGTTGGTCGGCCGCGATTTCGTACCAGAGCAGAGCTTCGTCCAACTCGCCGCACCGCTCGAGCAGCTCGGCGGCGCCGCACCAAGCGAAGCTGTAGATCCGGTTGTTGGTCATCACGGCGCCGAGCTCGCTCCGCGCTTCGTCGTTGCTTCCCTCCTCGAACAGGAAGTCGGCATAATCCACCCGGGCGTCATCGCCGGCTGTGCCTCCCTCACTGATCAACTGCTGCCAGATCGCCAACGCTCGCTCAGTCCGTCTCATCTCCACGTGCTCCTGAGCGATGATCAGCAAGGTGAAGGTCCGGCCGAGGCCGGAATCTGTCTGGTGATTGCGGAGCTCCTCCGCCAGCGGGTCGTCCATGCCCTGGAACGTATGCGGATCGGGCCCTCTGTTCGCGGGTCTCTTCGCGGCTGTGGATAACCGTCCCCTGACGAGCCCGGCGGCTAGTGCGGATGACCCCGACGACATGTGGGACAGGTGAATCGATTTCCTTCGATCGACTACAGTTCTTAGTCATGGAGCTGAGGCACTTGGAACACTTCGTGGCGGTGGCGGAGGAGAAGCACTTCACCCGGGCCGCTGAGGCGATGTCGATCTCGCAATCGGGCCTGTCCGCCTCGATCCGTGCGCTCGAGCGTGAGCTCCGGGCTTCACTGTTCGTCCGGAACACCCGGAGCGTGGAGCTGACCGAGGCCGGACGGGCGCTGCTGTGCGAGGGACGTCGTACCCTTGCCGCCGCTGAAGCCGCCAAGGACGCGGTCGCCGCGGTCCAGGGGCTGCTGCGCGGTCACCTGACGGTCGGGCTCGAGCAGTGCCTCGGGGTGGTCGACGTACCGGCGCTGCTCGCGAAGTTCCGCTCCGCGTACCCCGGGGTCGAGATCGAGGTCCGCCAGGGCGGCTCCACCCCGATGCTCGACGAACTGGCCTCCGGCCGTCTCGACGTCGCCTTCGTCGCCACTGCCGGCGACCCGATCGACGGACTCGACCTGCGACCGCTGTCCCGCGAGTCGATGGTCCTCGTCTGCGCGCCCGACCACCGTCTCGCGAAGGCATCCGCCGTCACGCTGGACGACCTGGCGGGGGAGTCCTTCGTCGACTTCGACCCGACCTGGGGCGCTCGCGCCATCTCCGACAGTGCCTTCACCACCGCCGGCGTCGCCCACCCGGTGACGATCGAGGTGAACGACGTACACACGCTGCTGGCCCTCGTCGCCTACGACCTCGGCGTGGCCCTCGTCCCCGAACGCATCGCCGCCAAACACGGCGACCACGTCACGGTCTCCCTGGCCCCCGGTGCCGCCTCCCCCTGGCAGGTCTCAGTAGCCGTCCCCACCGGCCCCGCCGCCTCCCTAGCCGCCGACGCCCTCATCGGCATGCTCCCAACAACCGCGGTCCACGCGTAGAAAGGCCGTCGCACCCCCGCGGGTACGACGGCCTCTTCGGTACTGCTGTTACCAGGCGTAGTCCTCGGGGGAGGTCTTGTAGCCGGGGAAGATCTCGTCGAGGCGGGCTAGGGCCTTCTCGTCGAGCTTGACGTCGACTGCGCGTACTGCGGACTCGAGCTGCTCCATGGTCCGCGGGCCGACGATCGGGCCGGTTACGGCCGGCTGGTGGAGGAGCCAGGCCAGGGCGAGTTCGCCCGGCTCGTGGCCGAGCTCGTCCGCGAAGGCCTCGTACTGCTCGATCTGCGGGCGCAGCTTCTCCAGGGTCTCCTTCGAGCGACCCTCGAGGCGACGTACGCCTTCGTTCTCCTTGCGGATGACGCCGCCGAGCAGACCGCCCTGCAGCGGGGACCACGGGATCACACCGAGGCCGTAGTACTGCGCCGCCGGCAGAACCTCGCGCTCGACGTCGCGCACCAGCAGGTTGTAGATCGACTGCTCGCTGACCAGGCCGATGTAGTTGCGTCGCGCCGCGGCCTCCTGGGCCTGCGCGATGTGCCAGCCCGCGAAGTTGCTGGAACCGGCGTACAGGATCTTGCCCTGCTGGATCGCGACCTCGATCGCCTGCCAGATCTCGTCCCACGGCGTCGCGCGGTCGACGTGGTGGAACTGGTACAGATCGATGTAGTCGGTCTGCAGCCGCTTCAGCGACGCGTCCAGCGCGCGCCGGATGTTGAGTGCGGACAGCTTGCCCTCGTTCGGCCAGCCGTCGCCCATGTCGCCGTAGACCTTGGTGGCGAGCACGGTCTTGTGCCGGTTCGCCGGGTCCTTCGCGAACCACTCGCCGATGATCTCCTCCGTCCGGCCCGGGTAGATGGCCCGCCCGTACCCGTTGGCCGTGTCGAAGAAGTTGATGCCCTTGTCATGCGCCGCGTCCATGATCGCGTGCGCGTCCCCCACCTCGGTGTGGGGCCCGAAGTTCATCGTCCCCAACACAATCCGACTAACCGACAACCCAGTACGCCCAAGATGAGTGAAGTCCATACCCACCACCCTTGCGCGCCGACGGCAACACTTCAAACAAAAGAATCAGGACAAAGCCATCACCTGAGCTTCTGAGTCAACCTGTCCCGGGCGATTTCGGTCGGAGTGGCACCACCTTCGGCGATCGCATCCAGTAGCGCTCCGACCAGGGCCGGCGCCTGGGTATGGCGGAGATCGGCGTCGGGATCGCAGGTACGGCGGAGTGCGGCGTACAGCGGTGCATCGGGCTCTCGGACGAGGCCGCCCCCGACTACCACGGTCACTGGTCTGACCAGTCCACAGGTCCGAACGAGACTTCCGATGTAGTCCGTGATCCGCTCCGCCTGCGTGTTGACCAACCCGGCCACAACCGGGTCGTCGTCGACGAGAGCCAGGACCGATGGAGCGAGCGCCGCCTGCGCTGCGAATGTGAAGGCGTTGCCCCGCGCGGTCGTGATCTCGAGCATCTCCTCCGGCGTGGATGCTCCGAACAGCGGCGGCAGTACGGCGGCAAGCTTCGTTGGCTCAGCCAGTCCGAGCTGAGCCAGATACACCGCTCGCAACGCCTCGTTCACCAGCCCGGCGCCACCCATCGGATGCTGCAGCCACCACGACAGCGCCAACTCCTTCTCCGGCCCGCGACCGGCCAGCGCAGCGCCCGTGCCCAGAACGACGGAGATGCCCTGCCCATCGAGCCGACCGCATCGAATCAGGGCAAAGCCGTCGTTCTTGATGCTGAGGTCACTGAAGAGTGGTCCCAGCGCCGCACTCCAGAACTGCTCATCCGCGGGCCAGTCGACACCTGCCAAGCGGAAGGCCGCATGCCTGACGTCGGACGGGCGGATGTCGGCAGACGCGAGTACGTCGTCGATCAGGCCGAGGACGACCGACTTGGCGGCCCCCGGCCCGGCCGGCGCGTAGATGTCGCCGACGCCGCCCCGGGCGAGGCCGATCAGGTCACCTTCGGCCGTCGTCAACCCCGCCCAGGTCTTGGTGTTCCCGGCGTCGACGGCGAGAAAGACGTCTCTCACCCAAGCAGTCTTTCAGGCAGGTACGCCGCATGCGCCGCGGCAAGCTCGTCGTACAGGGGCTCGGCGACGGATAGATCGGGGACGAGCGGGTTCGCGACGAGCGCCCGGATCGCGTCGGCCCTATTGCCCTCCCAAGCAGCCTTCGCGGCGAGCATCTGGTAGTCGGCAAGCTCGCGCGTGATACCCCGGACAGCAAGCGGCAGCGGCTGTTGCGGGTCGATGTGGCAACCCTTCCGATTGACGGTGCAGTAGACCTCGACCACAGTCTCCGCGTCGAAACCCGGGAGCGCTCCGTCGGCGTTCGGCAGGTTGACGGGCAAGCGTGCACCCGTGTCGTTGTAGTAGGCGCTCATGACGTCGATGGCGAGTTCGAGCTCGTGGATCCCGCCGCGCGATCGGGCCGGATCGAGCTCGGGATGGCCGGAATCGGCCTGTTCACGGTAGTGGTCCCAGTAGCCCGGTACTGCGTTCATGATCACTTCCGAACGGGTTCGAGGCGCGGCCTGCTGCTCCCTGAACACCTCGTTCCGGAAGTAGTAGTAGTTGAAGTAGTCGGACGGGATCGACTGCATGACCACGGCCAGGTGCAGGGCCCGCTTCGAGTTCTCGTCGAGCGTCGGGTCGTTCTTGCGCTCTTCCCACGCCGCGTCGAGCAACGGCATGACATCGACGCCGTCGTACAAGTGCTCGTAGCTCCAGCAGTTGTGGTTGACGCCGGCCATGGTGACCTTGGCCCGCTCGGGGTCGAGTCCGGCCGCCTTGAGTACGACGGGCGGGAACACGAGCGGCCCTTCACACATCGAGTAGATGGGGATCGGCGTGTAGTCCGCGACCGCCTGGGAGACGATGTTGACGGGGTTGGTGTAGTTGAAGATCACTGCGTTCGGAGCGACCGCCTGCAGGTCGTCGGTGATGCTGCGCATGTCGTTGATGGAGCGCAGCGCCATGAAGAAGCCGCCAGGCCCCTGGGTCTCCTGCCCGATCACGCCGTGCTTGATCGGAATGCGCTCGTCGAGTGCACGCGCGGCGAAGTTGCCCGGACGAAAGCTGGTCAGCACGGCGTCGACGTCGGTCAGTCCAGCTCGCTGGTCGGTGGTCGCGGTGACGGTGATGCCGTCCCCACCTTCCACAGCGAGTTTCTCGGCGATCCGGCGTACCGTCTCCAACCGCTCCGGGTCCTTGTCGATCAGCACGACCTCCGAGCCGGCGAACTCCGGCCCGTGCCACAGGAACGAGGCCATCGTGCCGGCCGCGCGGGAGGATCCTCCGCCGATGTAAGCCATCTTGATTCGAGCCATGTCTTTATGAGACCCCTTCTCGTTCTGACTTTTGTGCGGCTTCTTCATCCGCGTAGATGAGGGCGTTGCGGCAGTCGTGCACGATGGTTGCCGGCCACAACGGGTCGTAGCGGTCGGCCTGACGAACTCGGTCGAACGCGTATGCCTTGTTCGGCCCCCACAGCAGCATCACCACGGAATGCGAGAGCTCGGCCAGTTCCCCAGTACCGATCGTGACGCCGTACGACGGAACGTCGGCGAGCGACTGCAGGTTCGGGAAGGTGGACACGTTGTCGCGGCGCGTTGACTCGGGCAACTTCACGACCCGGGTGGGCGCGTCGCGCGGCGTACCCGGACCGTTGAGGGCGACGTGGCCGTCGCCTTGACCGCTGGCCAGCAGGAAGAGGTCAATGCCTTTCAATGCAAGGACTTCCTGCTTGAGGGCTTCGGGTTCGTTGGGGTCGGGGGCGATTGCGGGATGCAGGCCGAGGTCCTTGAGTGGCGCCAGTAAGTTTCGTTGGGCCCAGCCGATGCAGCTGTGCGGTGTATCGGGGGACAACAGCTTCCACTGGCCGGGGTGTCCGGTGACGTACTCGTCCATCATCACCACCTGCAGGCCGTCGACGCGTACCTCTTGTTCGTGCGCCAGGCGATTCAAGGCGGCTGCCACTGGAGTCGCGCTGCGTCCGGCGGGGAAGCCGACAACGTACCGATCCCTGGTGGACAGGCGGTCCAGTATCTGCTGAGCCACGACCTCGCCGATCTCGGCGGCGGAGGACATCACTGTGATGGGCGTCGCCACGTCACTCCTTGACGGCGCCGGCCATGACGCCGCTGATGAACTCGCGCTGGAAAAAGAGGTAGAGGGCAACGACCGGCAGCGAGACGATCAGTGAGCCGGCCGCCATCAGGTTGACCTGCAAGACGTGCCGGCCCTGGAAGGCGCCCAGGGCAACGGTCGCGGTCTGCTTCTCGGGGTCGCCGAGGAAGATCAGCGACAGGAAGAAGTCGTTCCAGGTCCACATGAACGAGAGGAGGACCAGGGTGAGAACCGCGGGACGTGCCATCGGGACGAGAATGCGCCACAACGTGCTCCACACGCTCGCTCCGTCGACGGCGGCCGAGTCCATCACCGAGCGGGGGAGCGCCCGGAACGTCGCCCGCATCCAGTACGTCCCGAACGGGACTCCCATTCCGAGCTGGATGATGACGAGGCCCAGCCACGAGTTGGTCAGGCCGATGCGTTGAAACTCGTAGTACAAGGGAATGACGATCACTTCGGTCGAGACCATCATCCCCAGCAGGATGATCGGGAAGAGGTACCGCTCGCCGACCACGCCGAGGATGCCGAACGCGTAGCCGGAAAGGATCGCGAGGATGGTCTGCCCGATCACCGCGGACACCGTGATGACCAGCGACGCGTACATCGAGTGGGCCAGGTTCCCGTCACGCCAGGCCGCTGTGAAGTTGCTCCAGGCAATATTGGAGAAGTCGAGTGCGCCCGACGTGTTGGGGCTGAGCGAGGTCAGGACGAACCATCCGACCGGGAACAGCACCCCGACGGTCAGTGCGATGACGATGACGTAATTCGAGACGCGTTCGAATCTGGAGATCATCGGTCTTTGTTCTCCATGATCCGCGTGATGCCGACCGCGATCCCGAGACAGAGAACGGCCAGCACGACGCCAGTCGCGGATGCCCTGCCGACATCGGGGTTGACGAAGGCCAACTGGTAAAGGAGAAGCGCCGGTGTGGTCGTGGCCGTGCCGGGTCCGCCCTGCGTGGTGATGTAGACCAGGTCGAAGGTCCTGAGCGCACCGGTGATGGTCAGGGTGAGGGCGATCGCCATTTGCCCGCGCAGGCTGGGCAACGTGATCAGCCGGAACTCCTGCCAGCGCGTCGATCCGTCCAACCGCGCGGCCTCGTAGAGCTCGTCCGGGATGGCGAGGATGCCGGCCAGGAACAGCACCATGGTGAAACCGAAGCCGCCCCAGACGCCGATCATGCCGAGCGACGGCAGCGCCCAGGTGAAGTCACCGAGCCAGTTGCGGGTGAGGTGGCCTAGTCCGACTCCGCGCAACAGTCCGTTCAACGGGCCGTCCGGCGCGTAGATGCGCTTCCAGATGATGGCGACCACGACGCTCGTCAACACCTGCGGGAGAAAGAGGAACCAGCGATAGATGCCTTCGCCCCGGATCTTCGCCCGGCTCAGCAAGGCAGCGCTGATCAGTCCGAGTCCGAGCGGGATCAGGCCGAACATCAGGATGAGTACGAGGACGTGACCGAACGCGGCGTACATCCGTGGATCGCGTCCGAACTCGAGGTAGTTCTGCAGTCCGACCCAGGACGGTTCGCTGACGCCGTCCCATTTGTAGAAGGAGTAGTTCACCGTTTGGAGCAGCGGTACGAGGACGATCGCGCCGTACAGCAAGAGCGCGGGGGACAGGTAGAGGAGCCCGATCCAGCGTCGCTTGCGCGCTTGTCGCGAGACGGTCCGCGTTCGCGGTTTGGTGCGACCGATGGCGAGAACGCTCATCGCCCGGCCTGGAACTTGTCGTAGTCGGCCTGCACAGCCTTGACCAGCCCGTCGGGTGCAGTCCGGCCAGCCAGCAGCAGCTGAACCTGACCGCCCAGCGTGTCCAGCATCGAGGGAGTGGACCAGTCGAAGTACGGGACGTAGCCGTTGTCCTTGTCCAGCGACCGCTGACCGGCGATCTCTGTACCGAACTCAGGGTTGTCCGCCGGCGCCTGGACGTCGTGGAGAAGAGGCAGCAGGCCGTTCTGTACGACGTACTGCGCGGTCTGCTGGCCGGCGAGGAAGTCGAGGAACGAGGCGGCGACGTCCGGGTGCGCGCACTTCGAGCCGAGTGCGACGGCTGTCGACGCGCCCGTACCTACAACCTTTTGGTTATTGACTTGGGGGAGTTGGACGTAGCCGTAGTCCTGTTTCTGGGCGCCTTTGAAGGCGAACGTTCCCGTGTACTCGAAGCGGAACGCGGACTTGCCCTTGAGGAACGCGTCGACAGCGTCGGCGTACTGGATGCCGGCATGGTTCGGCGTGAGCCACCCCTTGTCCTGGTACGACTTGAGACGTTCGGCGGCTTCCGTCATACCGATGTCCGCTGCCTTCACGGCGCCTGTCGAGTAGACGAAGTCGTTGATCTTCTGCTGATCGCCGAACATGTCCTGCAGGGCCAGCAGGATCGCGGTCGACGAGCCCTTGTCCTGCGAGCCGTAGCCGATCGGGATCAGGCCCGCGGCCTTGGCCTTGGTACATGCGTCCTCGAAGGATGCGAGGTCCGTAGGCGCAGTGGCTCCTGCCTTCTGGAGAACAGTCTTGTTGTAGTAAAGACCGATCAGCGACGAACTGGCGACAGGCGTGGCGAACAGCGAGCCGGTGCCCATCGACTTGCCGTCGGGGGTGAACTGGGTCTGGCACAGGATCGTGCTCGGGAACTTGTCCCAACCGAACGACTTCGAGTAGCCGTCCAGGTTCATCACGAGCCCTGCCTTGGCCAACGTGCCAAGGGATTGCCAGCCGTTGTTGACCGTGATGATGTCCGGTGGGGTCTTCTCCTTCAACCGCAGATTGGCCGTCTGGGTCAGCTGACCCCAGTCGACGGACGTGCGCTTGATCGTCACGTTCGGATACTTCTGCTGGTACGCCTTGACCGCGTTGGCCACCCACTGGGCCGCGTCACCGGACCACCAGTCGAGCATCGACAGCGTCACGGCGCCGGCCTTGGCGACATCGATCGAGTTCACGGGCGTGGTTGGGGCGCTGCTCGCCTTCGTACCCTGCGGCGCGCAGCCGGCCATCGTGAACAGGCCGAGCGCGGCCCCGGACTTCAACACGGTCCGCCTGGTGACCATCGTGACTCCTTCGTCCTGTGACTTCCGGCCACCCTACGACGCTCAAACCAGTTATGCCAGTGTGAACCAGTTTCGGATTGCGCCTAGCGTGGACGCCGAAACTGGTATAGTTGCCGTCGTGACAGAGCCCGCCGTTGAGCGCGTCAAGAAGCGGATCCGCGAGGGGATCGTCCGCGGGAAGTACCCGACCGGAAGCCGGCTGCCCAGCGAACGTCAGTTCGCAGTGGAGACCGGACTCAGCCGGATGACCGTCCGCGCCGGCTTCCAGGCCGCCTCCGACGACGGCCTGATCGCCCCGTCACCCCAACGCGGGTGGTACGTCCGCGACCTCGTACTGCGTGAGCCCCCGAGCCGCCTGCAGTCCTTCACCGAGATGGCCCACGAACTGGGCTTCCGCCCCAGCTCGGAAATCCTCGACCACCGCGAACGCCCCGCCACCCTCGAAGAAGCCCACCGCCTGCACCTAGCGCCCACCGCCCCCGTCACAGCCATCCGCCGCCTCCGCGGCATGGACGGCCGCCCCGTCACCGTCGAAGACCTGGTTATCCCCCTCGCTGTCGCCCCGTGGCTCACCGGCACCGACCTGACCGACGCGTCCCTCTACGAACTCTTCTCCACCCACGGCATCGAATTCGCCTACTCCCGCTACACAGTCCAAGCCCAAAACGCCAGCGAAACCCTGGCCACCCTCCTGAACCTCCCCGCCAACGCCGCCATCCTCGTAGCCACCGAAATCGCCTATTCCCAAGCCACCACCCCCCTCCTATCCGGCACCAACCACTACAGAGGCGACGCCTACCAATTCACCGCCGACCTAACCCGCTAAGGTGAGTTGATGATCAGCGCGGTCTCGGCGAAGGATCTCGAGGACGCTCAGGTGATCTGGGACTACCACCTCATGCACCATCAGTCGGAGCCGGCGGACGTAGGGATCGGGCTGGGCAGTCACGATCTGGGTGTCGCGACGTTCGCCGTGAAGCTGTACCACGAGCAGCTCTTCCCGATGATCGTCTTCACCGGCGCCACCAGCCGCACCACAGCGGCACGATTCCCGCGCGGCGAGGCCGTGCACTACCGCGACCACGCCATCGAACTCGGCGTACCTTCTGTAGCGATCAGAATCGAAACGAACGCGACCAACACCGGTGAGAACATAGCGCTGACGCGAGACCTGCTGGCCGCTTCTGGCACACCAGTCAAGACCGTGCTGCTGATCTCGAAGCCGTACATGGAACGGCGAGCATTCGCCACCTGCCAGAAGGTCTGGCCTGAGGTCCGTGCAATCTGCGCCTCGCAACCAATCGGCTTGAACGAGTACCTCGCGAGTATCGGAGACCCCAAACTCGTACTGGACATGCTGGTCGGCGATTTTCAGCGAGTGATGGAGTATCCGGCCCTCGGATTCGCTATTGCGCAGGACATCCCCGACGACGTCGAGACCGCCTACCGCCGCCTGATCTCCACCGGCTACACCAGCCGCCTCGCAACGACATGAATCGGTCGTGGTCGATGCCACGCTGCCAGGCAGCTGCAAACCCGGAGGTGCATAACCTCACCACATCCGGGTCGTGGCTCACCTCGTTACCCACGAAGTGCCCATCGCCGCCGAAGAGGCAGAACTGCAGGACGCTGTCATCAAAGACCCAGACGTCGTTACCAGGCAGCGCGATGTCCGATACCCGTTGTCGGGGGACCATCGGATCAGCCCACCGGCCGCGACAGTGGCCCTCGATGTCACAGCATGCTCAAAGGTGATGCACTCCGAGACAGGTTCGCTGACGATCCGGGCCCGCTTGATCTCGCTCCCGCGCTGAACCGCGGCGCGAGCAGTCGCGGCCCAGCCGGCGTACTCCCCACAGCCCGATCGAGATCGCCTGCCTGCCACGCGACGTACCTGGGGGTCGTCGGTCATGTACTGATCGCGGAACTCCAGCTTGAGAGCGGTCATGTTGCACTTGGCAAGCAACTCATCGAACGACTCCGACACGACACGCCTGCCCGACGATCAAGGGCTCTCGCGTGCGGGGTGCCAGGCAGGAAGCGCTTCGGCGTCGCGCGGAAACAGCCGCTGGTCTTCGATCAGGAGCCGACGATCTGCGTCACCGTCAAACGGCGCGTTGTCGTAGTCAAAGTCGGCGCCAAGCTGCCCAGACCTGTCGAGCGTCAACCGCGCGTTGTACCAGGTCCCCTTCCCCGCCTCATACATCGCCTCCCGAAGCCCGGCCGCAGTGTCCTCGCCGTCGTCATCAAGCTCGCACTCCCGATCGATACTGCCATCCTCACGCGTCGCCGTCACGATCGTCCGGGTCATCCCGCCCGCCGCGGAAATGTTCAGCTCGAGCTCACGCCAGCCCCGCGGCCCTGAACGCGCTAGCGACTGGCCGACGGCCTTGAGCTGCTCCTGTGCTTCACCAATCATGTCAGCTCTTCCCTCGCTCCGGTTTGTTGTCGATAGCAACGCGCACGACACCACCAGCATGCTTGTACCGAACTCGAATCGTATCCGGTCGTGTGCTGTCGTCGGAGTACTTGAAACCGACCGTAACGTCGATCGACTCGCCTTGCTCAATGAGGCGACGCCAGTGATTCTCCAACGTCTTGTACTGGCTGAGATTGACGCCCGATCCACGCATTGGCAGCAGATTCAAAGTCCCTATCGGCCCTCGGAAGATGCGGGCGAAGATGTGCCCAGCATGGTCGCCGGGGAGCTTGCCAACCAGCTTTCGCTGCGCAGCCGAGTCTCGTGGATGCCCCAGATCGATCAGGTCAAGCACCGCCCTCGCGCTGATTACTCGTCCGGCGTCGTCGGTGTCGTACTCGAACTTCCCATCAACGCGGATAGTCGCATCAGGAGGCGGCGCGCTGAGTTGTGGGACGTCGTCAGGATCGGTCGTGGACAGTTCGATGACCTGACGATCGGTTGCTGAGCCGGTGTCAGGTTCGCCCGAGTCGAGCTCAATGCGCACCTGCTGCCGTTCAGTTGGTGCGGCTCGCCCGGCGACCCGCACTCCAGTGACCATCTCCTCGGCCCAGGCGCGTGCCCGCTGCGGCGCCAGGCTTGCGTGGTGCGCAGCTTCTTCACACCGCCTGGCTGCTTCATCAAGCTGTACGGCAGCCATCCTCGCGGCTGGATTGCTGGACATGGAGCCAACCAGCGCGGCGTTCTCTCGACACACCTGTGCCGTCCGCTGAAGATACGCAACCACTCTCGGCACTTCATCGAGTACGTCGACCAGACTCTGCGCAACCCGCTGCAGTTCGGAGGGCATCGGTGGATGGCATCAGATCTGGTTTGCGTAGCTGCGGCATCCCGCTTCGGCGATCTGTAGTGCTTGCACCGCCTGCTCGACCGATTTGCCTGCGGCATCCAGCACTGCAGCGATGTCCCGATCAGCGCCGGTCGCCGACCCCGAGATCAAGGCGTGAACATGTTGGCTCGCCTGCTCGAACCGTTGTTTGAACCCGGCAAGGCTCCCCGCGCCCTGACGGGACTGGTCGGCCAAGCCGTGCAACTGAAACTTGAGTTGTTCGATCTGCGACATAGCGGCCTCACTTGGGCTCGAGCATCGGGTTGCAGTTGGAACGGCTGGCGCAGTGCGGGTCTCGTCACCACACCGCGCCAGCCGGCAGTGGTCCCTGCCCGAGCCGCCATTGGATGCAGGGTCGGGGCGCAGTTCGGACAGGGACGTTTTTGGGTGGCCCCGCTACCTGAGTGCGGAAGGGCACCGTGCGACAGGCGAGATCTGCTGATTAGTCAAGGCGATGGCCGCGTGACCACGACGCGGGCGCCAGTAGTGCGCTCGAAGGCGTCTTTGACATCCGTCGAAGGGTCCAGCGCTTGGAAATGCAGCAAGCTAGGCACCAGCACCGTCGCGCTTCCTTGGTGCTCGTTGACAGCCTGGATCAGGCCTGTGAAAGCCGTAAGCGTCCTCACCGATTCCTCGAGGTAGACGGCGCCCAGTGAGTAACCGTTTCCCTCGGCAAATCGCTTCATGCACGCCTCGGCCTCGGCTAGTTCGTCTTCCGCCGTCAGGAGATGCTTCAGCACGAACCCGAGTAGAAGCGGGTCAGCCGATTTCGTCTGCATGTCCTCAGCGTCACCCGAGGTTGGTGCGCCGGACTAGGTGCTTTCCCGTGTCCGAAAGAACCCATCACGGATGTGACTCAAGAGCTCGCGCATCTCGTCCCCCTGGAGAGCCACACGAGCAAATCGGTCGTGCGTCGAGAGGTACAGCGAGACGTCTCTCGGGTCGCGGGTCGTGAGCTCCGAATGGAAGGTCTCGACGATCACGAGTCGATCGTCGTGCGCGCTGAAGCATGTCATCGGGAAGTCCGGCATCTGTCGATCCAGCGGCAGGACATCGATCTGGACGTTCGGAAGACGAGACAGGGACAAGAGTCGGTCAATCTGAACGGCCATGATCGATGGAGCACAGATCCGCCACCGAAGTACGTGTTCGCAGATGACGAAGTGGAAGGAGCGGTGAAGCTCGTAGAGCACAGATTGCCGATCCATCCGAGCCGCGATCGTCTTCGCTCTTGTTTCCTCCGGCAGCGTCGGTGGCAATGCAAACACGGCTGATGCATATTCAGCCGTTTGGAGAAGACCCGGGATCAACTGACCCTGGAAGAGACGAAGCGTCGTCGTCTGTGCCTCGACGGCTTGGATAGCTTGCTGATGCTTCCACTGACCCATCCGGCGGAGCTCCCGCCAGGCCGTCTCCTCGGTCGCCGCCAACCGCGCAGCGCTGACGAACTCCGCCTTGGCGTCTTCGGACACCTGCAGCGCGGTCAGGATCAAATCGACGTCCTGGGCCGACGGAAGAACCCTGCCATTCTCGATCTTGGATAGCTTCCCCGCAGACATGGCCGCCCTGCGCGCAATGGCGTCTCCGGTCTGACCGGAGACGACCCGCAGTGCACGCAGGGCTTTCCCAAGGTCCTTCTGCCGATCGCTGTTCAATCGGGCCGGTACTCCTCCAGCGGCGCAGCGTTCGCCTGTGCGATTTCTCGATACCGCCGGTACTCAGGCAGTCGGTCCGCGGGCAACAGCTCCGCTCCCTCGAACTTGCCATCGGGCGTGTAGAACATCCGGTAGATCTCTGAGTCGTCGAACAGCCAGAAATCGTGGTCGGGGAGTCCTGACACATCCTTATGCGATAGGTCGATGATCCCGATGCTCTCGCCGGCCGCGACGTTGCCAGGGTAGGCCGCTAGCTCGTAGCGAAGGTAGTCGGTGAGCGGGGAGCGCAGGACGTGAACTCTGGAGATCGACTTACCTCGACCCGTGATCGCTCGCACCCATGGGTTGTCCGACCATTCCGGCGGCATCGGCTCACCCGCGAGGAATCTCTCGAACTCCTCCTTCTCCTCCTCGACGTCGTACGCCGCCAGGGTCTCGAAGCGGAACGCGTCGCGTTCGAACGACTCGAAAAGGCGGCCGAATTCGTCACCCTTGAGCACGAAAGTACGTCTCCAAGACCGCAGCTGGTACGACGACGGCAGACTCACCCGCCGGCAGGTCGAGCTGGGCGAGTCGCTCTGGATCTGACTCAACATAGCCCTGAACCACGTAGTGAGCACCGTCCTCCGTTGCCCACAACGTCGGACAGGTTCCGTTCTTGCACGCTGGATCACCTGACAGCTTCCGCAGCATGGTCTGCCTCCTCGTCCGCATTGTTCGTTCGATGCTCCCCGGCGTCGCCCAGGCAGGTCAAGGACCGCCACTTTCCAAGACGGGAAAGGTCACTCGCGGCCGACCTGCAAGACAACTGTCCGCGCGTGCTGCTAGAGATGCGACGCGGGCAGTCGCGCTGATGACACCACCGACCGAGACACAGCAGGGACCGTCGCGTTCGCCTACGAGATGGGCGTCCTCAAGCGGATGCGCAGGGCCGACTGGTGGCATGTCGGCGTACGCGATCCGGAATCCGTTGCCGAGCACAGCCTCAGGGTGCGCAGCTCGCGGCTCTGATCGCCAGCGAGGAAGGCGGCGACCCGCCGCCTACCTCGGTTTGCGGCACGACTCTCAAGAGACACGCATCGGCGACCTTCCACACAGCGCGCCAACGACGCCGACCGCTCGAATGCCTCATGCAAGCAGTCGAGTACGGCAAAGCCGGCTACAAGCGTGTCGATGGCTGGATCGAATCCTCCCCGAGCCCGACTCCAGACCCCCTTCGCCCACCGCCTAGCCGAGGCAGCCCTCCACACCTCCCCACTCACCTGGCGCAACCGCTTACGGAGCTCGTCAGGCGTGAATCATTGCCGCTTCGCGATTCGTTCATGCCATGGGGGACCTGGTGTCAAGCTACAACTGAAGCGGCTTGGAAGACCTCTGTGGGCATTGGGTGGGTTAGTTGCCACGTGATGGCTATGGGGCGGTCGCCGGTGTGGGTGGTGTAGGTGGCTGGGCCTAGGAAGAGGTAAGGGGCGGTGCCTAGGTCGGTGAGTTTGTGTTGGCGGGCGAAGATGAGGATGTTGGTGTCTAGCTCGCGGTGATTGAGGTAGCGCTGGCCCGTGGGTGAACTCACGGAGGTGCTGCTCTGGGATTCCCAGTGGAAGAGCGTTGGGCTGATCGCGTAGTCCCGGTACATCGTCGTGGGGGAGTAGTCCGCTTCGGACTTCGTCAGGGTGACAAGGAAGGCGTCGACGTTGCGTTCCTGGGAGTACATGACGCCGGATTGGAACGTGCTCGGGCGACGCTGCAGATTGGCGTAGTCGAGCGCGGCGAGGAGCTCTTCGCGTTGGTATTGGGCATGCACGCGGAGGGGGAGGTCGCTGAGTCGGCCGGTGAGTCGGATCCCGCGGTGACGAGCGTGGTCCATCGCGAAGTCAGCGACCTCGAGCAATTCATCCCGCAGGGCGCGCTCTTGGCGGAGCGCATCGAAGCCGTCGGAGTAGGACGCGAAGCCGCCGCCATTTGGCCACAGCGAGAAGAAGAGCATGCGGGCGTATGCACGTTGTGTCGGCGCCAGTTCGTCGTACGACGGCCGGTCGTCCTGGACCAGACGGCGATACGTTTGAGCCCGCTCGTGGTCGTCCACGTGCGCAAGAGCGCGTACACGTCGTAGAAGACCTGATTCATGGACTGAGCCCGCGCGAGTATGCAGTCCGGCCTCGCGGCGGAGAGCAGTCCAGCTATGGCCGGTCCGCAGTACGTCGCTGAGCTCGGCTCCTGATTCGTGAAGGAAGGTTGGCAGACTCTGCTCGCCGTGTGCCTTCAGTTCCTTGACCATGTCCTGCCAACGTCCAGTGACCTGGCCACGGAGATTGGACAGGATCACTTCCTGCGCCACCTTGTCCAGAACGATCTGGCACCCAGCCGGCAAGAGCGGAAAACCCTGCTCGACCTGTCGTTCCAAGCCTCTGCGGGTGTTGCCGGTGAGAGCGCGGAAACGCAGGTCGAAACGGAACTCTTTGCGTTGGTGTCCGACAAAGTCGAGGGCTGTGAGGACTGGCTTCCCGTCAGCCTGGCGCAGGCCACGGCCGAGTTGCTGGAGAAAGACGGTTGGACTCTCAGTAGGACGAAGGAAGAGCACGGTGTTGACCTCAGGGAGGTCGAGTCCTTCATTGAAGAGGTCGGCGGCAAACAGGGCGTTGACACGGCGGTCTTTCAGATCGCGCAAGGCCTGATCCCGCTCGGATGTTGGGGTCGTGCCCGAGACAGCCCGTGCAGGGATACCTGCGGTGTTGAAGACCTCGGCCATGTACTCGGCGTGGGCGACCGAGACGCAGAAGCCGAGCGCTCTCATTTCGTGTACGTCGGAGAGTTTGTCCCGCACCTCGCGCAGGACGATGGCTGCGCGATCCTTGTTGCCGGTGTACAGCTCCTCGAGTTGCCGCTCGTCGTACCGGCCGCGCTTCCACTGGAGATCGGCGAGTTGGGTGCCGTCTGCGATCCCGAAGTAGTGGAACGGGCACAGGAGGTCGGCCGAGAGAGCGTCCCAGAGACGAAGTTCGACTGCTGTTCTGCCGCCGAAGAAGCTCAGCAGGTCAAAGCCGTCGGTGCGTTCTGGCGTCGCCGTCAGGCCAAGCAGTTCGTGAGGCTCAAGGTGGTTGAGCAGCCGGCGATACGTGGGCGCTGCGGCGTGGTGGAACTCGTCGACAACGACGATCTCGAAGGCGTTCGCTGGCATCGTCGTCACGTCGTATGCGGTGAGGGCTTGCACAGAGGCGAACACGTGCCGCCAGCGTTCGGGGCGCGCGCCTGAGTGATACTCCTCCCCGAAAGTGGCGTCTGCCAGGACCTCGCGGTAAGTGCGCAACGACTGCTGCAAGATCTCTCGGCGATGGGCCACGAAGAGGAGTGATGGCGCCGGCTCACCGCGCCCAAGGGCAGCATCGCGGAGGCGTCGATAATCCAGTGCTGCAATGACGGTCTTGCCGGTGCCAGTCGCCGCCACTACGAGGTTGCGATGCCTGTTATGGACGTCGCGTTCGACCTCGATCTCCTCAAGCATCTCGGCCTGATAGGGCCGCGGACGTACTTCGAGACCTGCGAGGGAAATCGTGACCCGATCCGATGAGGTGCGCCCGCCGGCTTCCGCCAGGGCATCGTCGAGGCGGTCACGGTCGCGCTCTGGATCGTAGGACTCGAAGGTCGAGTTGTTCCAATAGGTGTCGAACGTCGCACCGAACTTGTTCAGCAGACCCGGCGTGGCGATCCGCGAGAGGCGGACGTTCCACTCGACACCATCGAGCAGAGCAGCGCGCGAGAGATTTGAGGATCCGACGTACGCCGTGTCAAAGCCGGTGTTTCGTCGGAACAGCCAGGCTTTGGCATGGAGACGGGTTCGGAGTACGTCGTACTGGATCTTCACTTCCGCACCGAAGTCGTTGACTAGTCGGTCAAGCGCCTTCCGATCGGTTGCGCCGAGATATGTGGTGGTGATGACGCGGAACGGGGCATTGCGAAGTCGGAGGCGGCGCAGTTCTGGCTCGAGCAGGCGGAGGCCATACCACTTCACGAACGCGCAGATCAGGTCGACTTCATCGGAGGTGTCGATCTCGGCGCGCAGTTCCGGTCCAAGTGACGGCTCACCGACGGCGTTGGTGAGTAGGGCCGCGTCGGATAACGGAGTACTCGGACGGGACTCGCCGTAGCTGTTGACGCCTGGCCGAGCGGGCAAGCTCAGGGCGTGTAGCTGACGAGGTTTCCCATCTGGCAGTGCGTCAGCGTGCTCTGCCATTCGCTGCAGGAGGTCGTTGACTAGAGCAACTCGCTTCCCCTCATCGCGAGTACTTGCGAGCACACGTCGTACGGCATCTCCTACATGCCTGGCGAGGACGTCCGCCTGATCGGCCTCGTCTACATCGTGGAGCACGGCAACTTGCCCGTCAGTCTGACCGATCGTTATCGCCTCGAGCAGGCCGTTCGTGATCAGTGCGTCGTAGATCCCAGACTTCATCCGGCTATCACCCCTCGCAGAGGAGCTTGCCAGACGGCACCGACAGCCATGCAGTTTGAGATCCACGCAGCGTGTCCTGCGCATTCGGGTGGATCTCTACGACGAATCAGCCAGCCTCCCCCGTCGACCGCGACGAGGGAGGCTCAGTGCTGTCTCAGTTAGGCGATCTTTTTGGGTCGGCCCGGGCCCGGCTTAGCGCTAATAAGGCCAATCGCCACGGCCGCGGCGCGCTCCGCAAGCGGCTTCAGTGCAGCATCCTCTGACGCGAGGTGTCGGAGCACCTTGTCGATCGCCGGCTCGTAGTTGGAACGAGTAGCACCTCCGGTGCCGGCACGCCACGAGCCAGCCTTGGTATCAAACGAGGTAGCGGCGAGAGTGCCCTCGAAGAACTCGTGGACCTCGATGTCTTCGCCCGCGTCATTCCTGGCCTCGCGAAGCGCCGCCCTGTCCCATGGAAGCTTGGCCAGGCCGTCGACCACGGCGCGAGGATTCAGCCCCTGCGCACGTCCAGCAGCGATGACGTTCGCGATGACGTGAAGGCCCGCCGCAGATGAGTGCACGTACTTCCTCTTGAACTCGGCCACCGTCAGGGTGCCAGTGCTCAGTTGCTTCCAGCCCGGGATTCGCCTGTAAGCGTAGTCCAGCGACGAGATGATGTCCTTGCCGATCGAGTCAATTGCAGCATCTTCAGTCATCCCACCTCCTTTTGCCTTGGCATCAACGATCGATTTGAGGAGGTTCTCACGCTGCTCGGGTGTCCGATCGCGAACGCCAACTCCGGCCATTGAGGCAGCGGCTGATCGAACCGCGGCCGCCGGGTAGAGGTCCTCGAACTTCCGCCCCTTTTTCTCGGCCAGCCGTCGGGATGCCGTCGTCGACAGGTAGGACACCCGGTCGGAGAGAAGCTTGGAATTACGCGTGACGTACAGCCCTAGTCGGTTCTGCACGGTACTGCGGTCCATAACCGCAATCAGGTTCGGTGAGATGGGTTTGGTTGAGCCCATCCGCACGAAGATCGTGCCGAGCACGTCGGCGTCGTCCTCAAGAAGGATCGTCATCTCAATAGAGGTCTTTTCCAAGAATTCGCGAATCTCTGCGTCGTGGCCCTCAGTAGCATCTTTGACCTGCGGCCAGAGATGCGTCGCCATCATGATGCGGTGTTGGCCATCCTCAATAATCGGATTGGGTGCGTCTTCGTAGACGGTGAGGACGACGAGTGACACGTGCTCGGATACCGACCTGACGTCCTCGATGTGACAATGTTTCTCGTCGAGCGCAACAGTGAGCGTCCCGAGGTACGGTCGATCCGTACTCTTCACGCCCTCGATGATCTTCTTCCAGTGAGACTCGGTAACATCGCGATTGCCCGCCAGGTTCGTGTTGTCGATGTCGTAGTCGTGACGGTTTAGCAGCCGATTGAAAGTGAATCGCTCGGCGATCTCTGCGAAGGTCACCGGGAATGTGATCTTCTTCATCACGCCGGCGTACGTAAGGAATCCCAGCTTCTTGAACTTGATTCCGGATGGGATGTCCATCTCGCGCAGCTCGGAGACGTCGAGCTGCGAATCGCCATCGATTTCGGACATGAGATAATCCCCCCAATGTGGTGCGAACGGTACATTCGCATGTGAACCGGCCGGTGCTCCCCCACGAGTTCTACCTTGCCGGTGATGTCCTCGGACGGTAGCACCAATATTCGCTAGAAAATAGGCCTGGCCGATTTTCCCTGGCTGGCTGGCGCAGCGGCGGGCCATGGACTGCTTCGGCACGCGCTCGCGCCAGCCACGAGGCGGTCGCCATGAGACATCCGCGCAATCTCGGCGTCCGGTGCCGGGCGGAGTGCCGAAGATGGGTCTTGTGGCCTATCATCCGTACGCCGATCGACGTTCGATCGATCGGTTGGGGTATGGCCCGTCAGGCCAGGTTTCCGCGGTCGTTGATTGAGGCAACAGTATTGGTGATCAACGCGATCAGCTCGTCTTGTTGGCCTACGACTGACGACGGGCTGAAGGTGGCGGCGACCATGGGCTTCGCCTTGGCTCGAGTTGCCGCCGGCCGCAGGCTGAGTGCTGCCTCGGCGTACCGCTCGATCTGGTCCTTGACGGAAGGTCTTGTTGCGAGGCTGCCTGAGTCGTAGCCGAGTGTGAGGTCGGAGAGCCCGGACCAGTTGTTACCGTCGGATGGAAAGATCCATGCGATTGACAACGGCTCGGCTCGGTCTTGTGTAGCGATCCGGATCGAGGCACCGCGGATACCCCAACTAAACGTCAGGCCGCTCACGCGGCAGGCATCGAAGAACCGTTGGAGGGCCTGGCGGTAGTTGGCGTCGGCGATCGTGTCGAGGAATTGCGACTCGTCGGTCCGAGCAGCTGGATCTGACTTCTGGGACTCGGGTCGAGCGATCATCTGGCCGGCGTACGCGCTGAGAACCTGTCCGTCGGTCTCGACGGGCGTTGACTGGTACCTGATCATCTCGACGAGATAGAACTTGCCTCGCTTCATGGACTGGTTCAGGTAGCGGACCGTGTTCGCCATCGACTGGGTGAACCGTTGTGCCACGGCGACGAAGTGGAAGTCGCCAGTAGTGAGCACCTCACCGAGGCGGATCTGGAACTGATCGATCTCCGACTCCTGCATGTCGGGCCAGATCGCATGCCTGGCATGAGCCAGTGAACGTGCGTCGCGCATCAGGCGATCAGTGCAGTACTGGCTGGTCAGATAGCGCCGTACGACCGTGTTGTCGAACTCGTCGAGTGATTGCCCCCACAGGTCGCTGCCGTAGTCGACGAGTTGGGCAAGCACGTGGCGGAAGTCGGGGTTCTGAGGACCGGTCTTGAACTCCACGAGGAGCAGATCACCGCTCCGAGCCAGACCTACGAGGTCGATCCGACCGGACGCGAGGCCGACCTCTTGCCCGATGACCAACAACGGGCCGTCGAGGTCCATGTCTTCGATCGGCAACAGGCCAGGCGACCGGCGAAAGCGGTCATGGAGGTGCTGTTCGTCCGGTGCTACAACCTCCTCGAGAACGACCTCAGACCCGTCTTCTCGAACTACGACGAACTTCCGGCCCATTGTTCCTTCCCCCCGCTGGATCCTGGTCAGACGCTACCGCTTCGCCGTGCGCAGCGGCAGTTGTCGCCACCTAGGCAGCCGCGGGGTTGAGACGTTTGCTGGAGCTCTCGACTAGGGAGATTGTTGCTTCGCCGTTGAGCGGGTCGTCCAGGCGATGGTTGGGGTTGACAGGGCTGCGTGCAGGGGCTAGGTCGGTGGCTGCGGCGACGGGCGGGCAGTTCGAAGGATCGGACGTGCCCGAGATGGTCAACGCCGTCTGAGATCTGCAATCGGTGGTCCGGAGCCACCGGCGGGTGAAGGGCGTTGACCGGTTCATGGTCCACTGAACTGGTTGCAGGCTGAAGGTGCCGTGAAGGGAGTGCGGATGATTGCGCGGATCTGGCGGACTGGGATTGATGAGAGTCGGGCCGACGAGTACGAGGCGTTTGCGGCGGAGCGGTCGTTGCCGATGTTTCGGAGGCAGGCGGGGGTGCGGGGCGTGTTCTTCGTTCGGACCGCGGATGGGCGGGCGGCGATCACTTTGTGGCAGGACCTGGCGGCTGCCGAGGAGTTGATGACTTCGAAGGACTACTTGGACACCGTCGAGGCCATCAAGGCGGCTGGCTTTCTTCGCTCACCTCAGTCGGTGGAGTTCCTGCCGGTCGAGCAGGCCTGGCTTGCACCTGACTTGATCTGAACAATCGGTCACAGCTGACGACCAGGTGGTGCGGTACGGGTTCATACCGGCTGGCTTCTGCGCGGCCGGCGCGGATGTCTGCTGAGAGCGCCTGGCGGATCGGGGCGTTGACTTGGCGGCACGGCGGTCCGCCGTCTTTGGTTTCGAACTCGCGGCAGATGGGGCGGTGGGAGGAACCGAGTTCGTGGTCGCGAGTCCGGAGTAGCTGCGAGCTTGATCTCGGCGCAATCGGGGAGGTTATGGGCGGCCAAGCCGAGGCGCTTGCCGGAGAAGTCTTCCTCTTGGCCGTCATCGGGGTGGCGCGGGCGGCTCGGCGTCGGTGTCGAGGTTCCATCCGAACTCTGCGGCGAGTTCGTCGGCGGAGACGTAGTCCTCAGCGTGGTTCGTCGCGAGACGCCGCTCAGTGACGTCGCGAATCTTCGCGGCCTGCTCGGCGTCTTCGGCGAGCTCCTCGAGTTGCTCCCAGCGGTCGAAGGGGACGACCACGCCTTCTGGTTGGCCGTCGTCGCCGAAGATCAGCGGCTTGGCCTGGCCTGCGCGGAACCGTTGCAACATCTTAGGAAGGTTGTACGCCGCAGTCGCAGTATCGATCACGGTGGCCCGGTCGCCGGTCGGGCGATCCCGCGGTGTCGCCGTCGACATCTGACCTCCTTCGCTGACTGTCGTTCCAGCCTAGATGAGTCAGGCGCCGGCGAGTCGTATCGATCCGCGGAGCTCAGCCGCGGGGCTCAAGTTTTGAATTCGGAGTCGTCGACGGCTTGTCCAGATCCCAACCGAACTCGGCTGCCACTTCCTCGATCGGAATTGATGATCCGCCGGCGTTCCTGAGGCGGTGGCGGACGACGGAGTAGGCGGAGTCGAAACCTTCCTCATCGGTGGCGGTCTCGATGAGCGCGCGCCAGACCTCGAAGGGGATGACCACGCCTTCGGGCTCGCCGGCGTCACCGAAGATCAGCGGTTCGGCCGCGCCAGAACGGAACATGCCGAGGAGCTTCGAGAGGTTCGTCGATGCTGCGGAGGTCGACAGCACCCAGACGGTGGTGCCGTCAGACAACAGGCACTGCGTTTCGTCGGGTTCCATGCGTGGTCCTTCAGGTTGGTCCAGCATCGTCATCAGGATAGAAGTTCAGCGCTGGTGGAAGGCGGAGTTATCCACAGGCTTGGCGCGAGGGGCCGAGATCGTGGCGACCTGTGCGCGGAGATTCTCGCGTTGCGGGAGACTGAGCTCTCGAAACTGGCGGCGAAGTACGGTGCCGAGGGACGGCGAGATGCCGATCGAGTTCGAGGCCAAGGTGCTGGACGTCGAGGCGGATGAAATGGCGGACAAGATCCTCTCGCTCGGTGGGCGTCGTGTTGGGTCCGGCTTGATGAGGCGGTATGTCTACGACATCGAGGCCGGGGACGAGTCGCGGTGGATTCGGCTGCGCGATACCGGGACTGTTGTGACGTTGACGGTGAAGGAGATCGCGCACGACGGGATCGACGGTACGACGGAGACCGAGGTGGTAGTCGGGGACTTCGAGACCACCAACGAGTTGCTGCGACGCATCGGGCTCGAGCCGAAGTCCTATCAGGAGAACCGGCGGATCAGTTTCGAGCTTGCAGGCGCTCAGTTGGAGCTTGACCAGTGGCCGCTGATTCCGCCGTACCTCGAGATCGAGGGGCGTTCTCGGGAACATGTCGTTGATGTTGGTCGCATGTTGGGTGCGTCCGAAGACGAACTCACTGGTGAGAACACGACCAAGGTGTACGCCCGCTATGGGATCGATCTGAGCGCGATCGGTGAGCTCCGATTCGCGGAGTGACCTGGCTCTACGCGCAGCGATCGTTGGGCGGTTGATTACCGCTCTCTGCCGGGCGGGATGCCGCGGCGTGCGGTGGTTGAAGGTGGCTGGGCGGATCGTTGGGCGGTGACAGCACCGCTGGCAGGGGACACGTCGGAGGCCACGGCGAGGGCTTTGCGGAGGTCGGGTGGGAGTGGGAGGCGGGGTGGGCCAGTCGGTTCGGCGGCGCCCCGTCGGAAGGTGGGACGGTGGTTGGGCAGGTGGGCAAGCTCGGGAACGGGCCGCCCGATCTCGCGGCCGAGGCGGGCGCCGGCGATGTGGAACGGCAGATCTGAACCACGTGGCGCGAAGCAAACGGCCTCCCGGTAGGGCGCACCGCCGTCGTCGGCTTCGAACTCGCGATAGATCAAGCGATGCGATGGGCCGAGGTCGTGACCGTGACGCGCCTCTGGGACGACCGGCACCTTGAGTTCGGCGCAGTCGCGGAGGTCGTGGTGACCTGGCGAGTAGCCGAGCCGCTTGCCGTCGTACTCGTCTTCACGTCCCTCGGCCAACGCTTGGAGGCCGAGCTTCAGGGCACGGAACTCTCGACCGCGAAGGCTGCCCGATTGTGAGGCGGCGGCGTGTTCCAGCATGGCGAGCTCCCGTCGAAGCCTCGGCCTGACGAGGAGTCGGAACCTCGCGGTCATCTTTTCGGTGGCAGGTCGGAATCGTCGATCGGCTCGTTGAGATCCCAGCCGATCTCGGCCGCGACATCTTCGAGCGGGACAGACGGCCCGTCGTCGGCGAGGGATTCACGTGCGATGTCGTAGACGTGATCGAACTCTTGGGTTTCGGCTGAGAGTACGGCGAGGCGTTGCCAGAGGTCCCAGGATATGAAGACGCCCTCGGGCTGGCCGGCGTCGCCGACGATGAAGGGGCCGGCTTCGCCGGAGCGGAAGCGTTCGAGCATCTGCGGAAGATGCTCTGCTGCGGCAGAAGGACCGATCACCCAGATCCGTTCGCCACTGGCGAGGATGTGCGGTGTTTCTTCGGAGTTCATGGTCGTCCTTCCGGTGTCCAGGGCTCCTCATCAGGATAGGAGTTCAGTGTTGGTGGGGATCGGAGTTATCCACAGGGGCTGCGGTGGAGGTCAGGGATTGCCAGAGTTTGTAGGGGATTACTACGGCTTCGGGGGTCGTGGCGGTGCCGAAGATCAGGGGGTCTTGGTAGCCGAGGTGGAAGCGGTGGAGCATTTGGGGGAGGAGTTCGGCGGCGGTGGAGGTGTTGATGATCCAGACGGGGTCTTCGTGAGGGTCCATCGCGGAGTCCTTTCGGGGTGCGGTTTTTCAGAGTAGGTGTGACGGGGTGGGTGGTGGGGGAGTTATCCACAGGGGGCCTGGGGCAACGATGGGAGTGGCGGATGGGTGAGGGGCGTTGGGTTGAGGTTCGGGTGGTTGGGGAGCCCGGGATGGATGAGGCGCGGTTTGTGAAGGCTGTTCGGCAGCTGCGGAAGGAGTTGGCTGGGGGAGGGGCTGCCTACGCAGGACGTGGTGGTGGAGGCCGATGGGCTGGCGCAGGATGACGGGTCGATTGCGATCGCGGTGGCGTTGGTTGGTGCTGGTGGGGCGGTGCCGACGTTGGTCGCCGTACTGCGGGACTGGATTCAGCGGCGGAAGAGTCCGGGGAAGATCGTGGTGACGCTGGGGGAGGACTCGATCGAGATGGAGCGGCCTACGTTCGACGAGCGGGCGGAGCTGCTTGCAAAGTTTCTCGACAGGCATCCGTAGTCAGACGTTTGAATAGGATTTCAGCCGTTGTCCGGTGCAGGGGGTGGGCGTAGCGTCGGCGTTCGAGGGGCGGGGATGGGGATCTCCGAGGGGGAAGACGATGAGGTATTCGTGGGGGCGCCGGTCCGCGGGCCGGTGCAGGATTCGGGAACGCGGGGCGCACCGGACAGTTCACGGCGTCGATCGATGGCGGTACGGCGCTCGGCTGCACCGGACCTGGTGGCAGCAACACGACCGCGCCTGAGGCGGACCCGGAAAGGAAGCTCTGCCCCGACGTCCCTCCAGACGGGCGGAGCCCAAAGGAACCCGGGGTGCGCAAGCACCCCGGGCTCCCTCACGTGCAAGACGAGCGGGTACGACGACAGCGACATCGGGCCGCCCGTCGTACCGGAGGCGGGTGGCTACAGACCGTTGCGGGATGGAGCGTGGACCGGGATCATGGAGCGCGATCCTGGGAGGGGTGGGCGTGGGGGTTTGGGTGGACGTCGTACTGCTGGAGGACGATCCGGAGATCGCGGATCGGGGGATCAGGCAGCTGCGGCGAGAACTGCGCGCGTACGAGTTGGAGATGCGCGCCGTCGAAGTGACCGATCCTGAAGGCAGCAAGGGCGACGCGACCGCGTTCAACGCCGTCGCGATCGCGCTGGGTGGGGCCGGCGGGACGGTGCCGTACCTGATTTCGGTCCTGCGGGATTGGATCGGCCGACGGTCGACGAGTCAGCGGGTGCAGCTGACGATCGGTGCGGATTCGATCGAGGTCGACGCGGCGTCGGCCGAGGAGCAACAGCAATTGATCGAGGCGTTTCTGCGCAAGCACGAAGCGAGCTGAGGGTGGGTCGTCGGCGGGCCTTGCTGGTGGCCACGTACGAATATGAGGACACCGGGCTACGCCAGCTGATCAGCCCGGCGCAGGACGCGGAGGCCCTGGCCGAGGTGCTCGAGGATCCGGCCATCGCCGGGTTCGAGGTGCAGGTGCTGATCAACGAGCCGACGAGTCGGGTCGGGGAGGCGATCGACGAGTTCTACGCGTCCGCCGAGCGTGACGATCTGACCCTGTTGTACTTCAGCGGTCATGGGCTGAAGGACGACAACGGCCGGCTGTACCTGGCGATGAAGAACACCCGGCGCGAGCGGTTGCGGTTCACCGCACTCCCGACCCACATGGTCAACGAGGCGGTGGAGGAGAGTTCGGCGCGGCAGAAGATCCTGATGCTGGATTGTTGCTACGGCGGCGCGTACGCCGTTCAGCAGTTCGCGAAGGCTGACTCGGCGGTGCACACCAAGACCGAGCTCGGCGGTCGCGGCCGGATCGTGCTGACGGCAACGGACTCGACGCAGTACGCGTTCGAAGGCAGCACGATTCACGGCGAGGTAGCGCAGTCGGTGTTCACCCGGCACGTTGTTGAGGGTTTGCGCAGCGGTACCGCGGACCTTGACGGGGACGGCGACATCACGGCCGACGAGCTCTACAGATACGTGTACGACGCGGTGGTCGCCGAGCAGCCGAGTCAGCGGCCGAAGCAGTTCGCCGACGTCGAGGGCCGTACCGTCATCGCCTCCAACGTCCAATGGACCCTGCCGACCCGAATCACCGCCAGCCTGGACAGTCCATTGCAGCCCCTTCGAGAGTCCGGCCTCCAAGAACTCGGACAGTTGCTCCAGGCAAGCAACGAGAAGGTCCGGCAGACCGCGAGGGCCAAACTGGAAGAGCTGACGAACGACGACAGCAGGACGATCTCCGCCACCGCACAGGCGTACCTCGACACCCCGCTGCCACCACCACGCCCGCAGCCAGTGACGTCGCCGACGGGACGGCGTCCTGTCACGCCGACGGTACGGCGGCCTGTCGGTCCGACGTTCGGCGCCGCGGCGAAGGCGTCGGTGAGACGCTGGCGCGATCGCGTGCACCTTCCGGCGATGGACTGGCCAACCTTCCTCTTGATGTTGCCGGCCGCCGGTCTCGCGATCACGGCCGCGACCCTCGACACCACGTGGTACTCGATCGCCCTCGCTGCCGTTCTGACCTGCGCCGTACTGGCACTGCTGAGACTCCGTGATGCCAGCACAGCGTTCGTAGCCGGCCTCTCGGCGCCGGGAGTCGTGAGCGCCGTCATCCTGACCAGTGGGCTGACGAGTCTGGTCGCCATGCCTTTCCACAGCCTCCCTGCAGCACTGATTGCGGCGGCCCACGTGCTGTGGCTGGGGGCAGGATTCGCCGCGTGGATCAGGTGGCGTCCTGCTAGACCGCACCCTCAGTTGCGGCTCGTGTTGCTGGGCGCGGTCGCAGCAGCCCTCGTCCTCGTCATCATCGTTCAGGCGTACCGCTCCCCGGCACATCTTCTGTACCCGGCCATCCTCGCCATCCTCGGCGCCGAGCTCGCGATCGCCGGTCCGCTGCTGGACCTCGGCAGACCATTCGTCGCAGGCTGGGTGCTTGGCGGGTTCGCGGTCTGGATCGCTCTCTTCCATCGGTTCGCCGAATTCAGCGAACCTTGGCAGGCGGTCGTCGGGCTGTTCGTGGTGTGGATGCTGCTCGGAGTCGCCGTCGTCAGACCGGTGAGCATCGGCTTCCCCACCCACCGTTGGTTGATGGCGGCAACCTTGCTGGCTCCCGCCGTAATGGGTGGTGTCGCGGCTGCCGTCCTGCCACCCGCTGCCCGGGCGCCGACCGCGATCGGTTTGGCCGTCAGCCCGGACAGCCAGTTCCTCTATGCGGCCGACATCGGCAACAACCGGGTCGTGAAGATCAATACGACGACTCGCGAACAGGTCGGCGACGCACTCCGGGTCGGTGACCATCCCAGCCGGCTCGTGCTGTCGCCCGACGGTACGACGCTGTACGTCGCGAACTCCGGTTCGGACTCGATCTCGGTCATCACGGCCGGCGACTGGGAGGTGATCGGCGCACCGATCGCGGTCGCGGACGAGCCGACCGAACTGTCGCTGAACAGTGCCACCCACCGCCTCTATGTCCTCAGCAAGAAGAGCGAGACGATCACGGTGGTGAACACGCAGACGAGGCAAACGGTCGGCGGTCCAATGGCCAGCGGGCCGAGCCCTACGGACCTCGCGATCGACTCGAAGGGCGAGCGGCTCTACGTGGCCGGCAGGGACTCGGACGAGGTCACGGTTATCGATGCGAAGACTCGTCAGCAGGCGCGGAGTCCGATCAAGGTGGGCGACGAACCACGTGACCTGGCACCCGGCCCGGACGGATCGCTGTATGTCATCGGGGTCAAGACGTTTGCCGTCATCAACACGAACGTCGAGACGACAAGGCCGACGCCGAAGGATCTGCCGGATGAATCAGAGGCCGCGGCGGTCAGCTCCGACGGCAAGAAGGTCTACATCCTCGGGTCTTCGGGGACGGCTGACACTGTGCGGATCATCGACGCGGGCAGTCGCCAGGTCGTCGCGTCGTTGACCGACGATCTGGGAGTGGCGGTCGAACTGGTTGTCAGCGGCGACGATCAGCGGATCTACCTCAGCAACTTCTTCCAGGACGGGATTCTGGTGCTCGATACCGTTGGGCCGAAGGTGATCGGCAAGATCGAGCTGAAGAGCTGAGCCGGCTCGCAGGTGCGAGCCGGCTCGTTGTCCTACAGGTTGCGGAAGAACTTGCGGAGGTCTTCGGTCACGTCGCCGGGGCGTTCCAGGGAGGCGAAGTGGCCGCCGTCCTTGAACATCGACCAGTGGACGATGTTGGTGTTGTCGCGTTCGGCCAGCGGGCGGATGGTCTTGAAGTCGTCCGCGAAGACCGCGACGCCGGTGGGGGCGTGGTTGACTTGCGGTTCGGCGTCGGCGTGGGCCTCTTCGTAGTGGTAGCGGCCGGCGGCGGCTGAGGTGTTGGTGAACCAGTAGAGCGAGACCTCGGTGAGGATCTGCTCGGGCGTGACCAGGCTGGTCCCGTTGCCGAAGTTGTTGAAGAGTTCGTTCCAGGCGAGCTGTCCGGCCGGCGAGTCGGAGATGCCGACGGCAACGGTCTGCGGACGGGTGGAGTTGATCGCGTTGTACCCGCCGACGTCCTGGAACCACTTCAGGTGCTCCAGCGCCGCGTAGTCCTCCGGCGTGAACTTCTCGAACTCGGTCGGGTCGCCCGACGGGAACGAGAACAGCTGCAGCACGTGCAGACCGAGGAAGCCGTCAGGATTCAGTACGCCGAGCTCCCGGGAGATCATCGCGCCGCCGTCGGACCCGTGCGCGCCGTACGACTCGTACCCGAGCCGCCGCATCAACGTGTCGTAGGTCCGCGCCACCCGGGCCATCGTCCAGCCTCGGTCGACCAGCGGCGTACTGAAGGCGAAGCCCGGCATCGACGGTACGACGACCGAGAAGGCGTCCGAGGAAGATCCGCCGTACGCCGCGGGGTCGGTCAGCGGGCCGATCATGTCGAGGAAGTCGACGAACGAACCGGGGTAGGTGTGCAGCAGGAGCAGCGGCGTCGCACCCTCGACCGCGGACGGGACGTGGATGAAGTGGACGTTCTGGCCGTCGATCTCGGTGAGGTAGTGCGGGAACTGGTTCATCCGCGCCTCCTGCTCGCGCCAGTCGAACTTGTTCTGCCACTGGTCGACCATGTCGCGGAGGTAGTGGTTCGGGGTGCCGAGGTCCCAGTCGTCGCCGGGAGCGGCCTCGGGCAGCCGGGTCCGCGCGAGGCGGGCCTGCAGATCGTCCAGGTCGGCCTGGTCGATGTTGACGGTGAAGGACTGGATGCTCTCGTTTGTGCTCATGGGTTTACCGTAGAATCCGTATAGGAACATTAGATTCCTAATTGGGAGATTGATTTTGCTCGAGACTTCGCAGCGCCTCCTCAGCCTGCTCGCTCTGCTGCAGACCCGCCCGGCCTGGACCGGCACCGAGTTGGCCGAGCGGCTCGACGTGACGACGCGGACGATCCGCAACGACGTCGATCGGCTCCGCGAACTCGGGTACCCGGTCGATGCGACCCGCGGTCCGGCCGGCAATTACCAGCTCGGCGTCGGCGCGAAGCTTCCGCCGCTACTGCTCGACGACGAGGAGGCGGTCGCCGTCGCAGTCGGTCTGCGGACGGGCGGCAGCGTGACCGGGATGGTGGAGAGCAGTGCGCGGGCGCTGGCGAAACTCGAGCAGGTCCTCCCGCATCGACTCCGGCGTCAGGTGAACGCGATCCACAAGGCGATGGAGACCGGCCCGGAGAACACCGGCTCGAACGTCGAGGCGCCCGAGATCGATCCCGGCGTACTGTCGACGATCGCGGCGTGCATCCGCGACGAGCACTACCTCCGGTTCGAGTACGTCGTACCTGAAGGTGTCTCGCTGCGTAGTGCAGGGTCGGGGGTCGCGCACGAGCTGCCGATCTTGGTCGAGCCTTATCGGCTAGTGAGCTGGCATGGGTACTGGCACCTCGTCGCGCGGGACGAGCAGGCGGTCTGGCGGACGTACCGGGTCGACTGGATGTCGTTGCGGATGGCAACAGGTCGCCGGTTTCAACCGAGCCCGTTGCCCGACGAGGAGTACACCGACTTCGTACTGCGGGATGTCGCGTCGACCGGCTGGAAGGTGCACGCCCGGATCACCGTCCACGCCCCCGCCCAGGAGGTCCTGTCCCGCATCCACGCCGCCGTCGGCATCGTCGAGTCCGTCGACGACCACACCAGCATCCTCGTCACCGGCGCTGATTCCCTCGAGATCATCGCCGTTTATATCGGCATGCTCGGCCTCGACTTCCACCTCGACGGCCCACCAGAGCTACTGGACCACCTGCGGACCGTCGGCACCCGCTACCTGAACGCGATCGGGTGACGCGTACCGAAGGACGGGTAGTAGTGGGCGAATTGGGCCTATTCAGGCCTCGGGAGGCGGGATATCGCGACTACTACCCGTTCTTCGGTACGCGGTCGGTGCCGAGGCCGGCGTTGCGGGCTTGGATTATGGCGGTGGCTCGGTCGGCGATGCCTAGTTTGGTGAAGATGGTGGAGACGTTGTTGGCGACGGTTTTGGAGGCGAGGTCGAGGCGGTCGCCGATGGCGGGGTTGGACAGGCCGGCGGCGATCAGGTCGAGGATCTGGCGTTCGCGGGTGGTGAGTTCGGGGAACGGTTCGGCGGCGGCTGGTGGGGCGGAGAAGAAGGTGAGCATGCGGCGGGCTACGCCGGGGCCGAAGATGGCTTCGCCGGCGGCGACGGCGCGGATGGCTCGGGCGATCTCTTCTTGTTCGGCGCCTTTGACCAGGTAGCCGCGGGCGCCGGCGCGCATGGCGGCGAAGACCGAGTCGTCGTCCTCGAACATGGTGAGGACGAGTACGGCGGTGTCCGGTGCCGAGCGGGCCAGTTCGCGGGTGGCGGCGAAGCCGTCGAGGTCGGGCATCTGGAGGTCGAGTACGGCGACGTCAGGGCGGGAGGTGATGACCTCGCGGACCGCTTCCCGGCCGTTCGAGGCGACGCCTACTACCTCGATGCCGGGGAGTGAGGACAGGAGTGCGGCCAGGCCGGCTCGGACGACGGGATGGTCGTCGGCCAGGACTACGCGGATGTCCGTCATCGTTGCGCCAAGGGGAAGCGGGCGCGGACGAGGCCGCCCGAGGGTGTGGGGCCGGCTTCGAAGTTGCCGCCTAGTTCGGCGGCGCGTTCGCGCATGGCTTGGAGGCCGACGCCGGGGTGCCAGGTGCCGTTCGGTGGGCCGTCGTCGCTGACTTCGATCTCCAGGTCGCCGTCGCAGCGCAACGCCAGTACGGCGGTGGTTGCGCGGGAGTGCCGTACGACGTTCGTGAGGGCCTCGGTCGCGATGCGGTAGGCGGCGACCTCGAGTGCAGCTGGCAAGGTGGGCAAGCCGTTGGCGGCGACCGAGACCTGGATGGTGGCGCCGTCGGCGCGGAACGACAGTTGGTCGGCGCGTTGCCGCAAGGCCCCGATCAGGCCGAGTTCGTCGAGCGCCGGCGGGCGCAGGTCGTCCACCAGACGCCGTACGTCGGAGATCGCCGCGCGAGTGTCGGCACGCAACCGAGTCAGCAGCTCAACCGCCCGGGAGGCATCCGCCGAGAGCCCCGCCGAGGCGTCGGCGCCGGGAGCCCGCGATCCGTTGGCGGTGGGAGCCGGCGTGCCGTCGGCACTCACGGCCGGCGTGAGGGCTCGGGCTGCGTCGTTGGTGATGAGGTTGGCGACGGCGTCTGCGGAGAAGGCGACGCCCGTCAGTGTCGGGCCGAGGCCGTCGTGCAGATCGCGTCGCAATCGCCGGCGTTCCTCCTCTCGCGCAGAGACCAGCTTCTCCCGCGACGACTGCAGTTCGGCCGACAACCGCGTCGCGTGCACCGCAACGGCCAGCGGTACGGCGACCAGCCCGAGCACACTGCGGTCGGCCGACGACAACGTGGACTCGCCCGACCGCACCCCGACGTCGAGCGTCCCGACAACCTCCCCGCCGTACGAAAGCTCCAGCGGTACGACGGACATCGGCGGCGTACCGTCCATCGCGATCACCTGCCCGTCGACCATCAACGCGGCGTACGGCAGCCGTAGCGCGGATCGGATCGCGGCGATGACCCCGGGCAGACCGGCGGACAGCTGCTCGCCGACCCGAGACGCAACCCGGGCCGGGTCATGGCGGTCGCCGTACAGCGCCCGATCGACCAGCTTCTGCAGTCGGGGGAGGACCGGCGCGATGATCAGCGCGACGAAGACCGTGACCGCGGCGGACCGGCCGACCTGGGACGCGATGAACGAGTCGAGCAACGTCACCAGCGCCACGTAGATGCCGATAGCAACCAACGACAGCAAGGCCCAGGTCAAAGCTCGGGAGATCACGAGCCGGATGTCGAGCAATTGGTACCGGACGATCGCGACCGCCACCGCGATCGGAACCAGCGGAATCGCCAGTAATACAAGGATCGGCGTACCCGCGACGAACGCCCACGGCGTGACGAACAGGACCACGATGACGGATGCCAGCAGCAACCACAGGAGTTGCCGGCGGCCCGCTTCGTCGGCGCGGCGGTAGCGCATCGTGAGGCAGACGATGGCGAGCAGGATCGCGACGAGGTTGCGGAGCTCAGTCACTGTCCAGAGCGGCCCGAGGGCGTCGTACGACGCGATGGCGAGGTAGCCACCGGGGAGGCCGGGCGTGATCGAGTCGCCGCTGCCGACCATCTCGATGACGAAGAGTGGTGAGGTGACGATGATGCCGATCGCCGCCCAGCGCCAGCGGGGCGACAGCAGGTGACCGTTCGGGAAGAGCAGTAAGGCCAACGGAAGGAACAGGCCGATCGACCACGGCCAGGCGGCGACAGCGATGGTCATGAAGACGCGCTGGGCGGCGATCGAGGCGCCGTGGTCGGCGAGGAACTGGGCCATCGCGCCGGCCAGCGGCGTGGTCGCGTGGCCGATCCCGTCGGCGAGGAAGAGCCAGCCGATCGGGTTGGCCGGCCGGTGCCAGGCGATGACCGCGCCGCAGAGACCGAACGTGAGTCCCATCAGACCGTTGGTCACCATGAAGGAGTCGACCAGCTCGTGCCAGCCCCACCCGATCGCGAGGGTGTAGCCGAGTGCGACCACGACCTCGGCGACCACGAACGCGGCCAGTACGCCGGCCAGGCCCCGACGGCTCGCTGTGGTGGTCATATCCGCAGTGTGCGCCCTAAGTGTTCCCGGCGTCTCGGGATCGGAGTCCCGGTCTGGGCGGGGAACTGCCTGAGCACCAGGGACCCGGACCCCAGGCACCGGTGCCACCTGGCGAGCGACGGTTGAGCAGTCGGAAACGCTCAACAAGGGGGTAAGGGAAATGAAGAGGTTCGGGTTGGTTGTGCTCGGGCTGCTCGCGGTGGCAGATCTGTTCACGCCGCTCATGACGGATGGGGACCACCCGCCGATGAGTATCGCGATCGGTAGCTCGGCGCTGGGACTACTGAGCCTGGTGCTGGTGGGCCTCGCCTGGCGGGGGAAGCGGTGGCCGTTGATCCCGCTGCTCACGCTGCGGATCGCGTCGGCGCTGCTGTCGGTGCCAGCGTTCTTCGTGTCCGACGTACCCGCGGCCGCCGTCATCGCGGCCGGTGTCAGCGTCGTTGCGACGATCATCGGTGCGGTGGCAGTACTTCTGCCGTCGCGTGAGCTGGCAGGTGCGCGATGACTCAGACGATGACGAGTACGACGCGCCGCGACATCCGACCCGTCTGGCGATGGACGGCGGCGCTGATCCTGCCGATCGGCCCGGCGGCGATCGCGTTGCTTCGGTACTTTCTGCCGTACAACACGACGGACGACGTGCCGACAATCGTCAACAAGATTGTCGACAATCTGGATCGTAGTTCGATGGTCATCTGGCTGGCCTACATCGGCTTCCTCACGCTGGTGCCCGGTGCGTACTTCGTCGGCCGGCTGACCCGTCGTGGTGCGCCGTGGCTGACCGCGATCGCGCTGCTCATCCTGATTCCGGGGTACTTGTCGTTGCCCTGGGCCTCGGCGAGCGACCTGTTCACCTGGCAGGCCGGTACGGCGGGACTCGACCCGGCGACGATCGCGAAGGCGGTCGACGTCACGCACGGCTCGATGAACCTGTCCGGGTTCGTGTTCGTGCTCGGTCATGTCCTCGGCACGATCCTGCTCGGCTTCGCGATGTGGCGTTCACACGTCGGGCCGCGCTGGGCCGCGATCGCGGTCGGCATCTCGCAGCCGATCCACTTCGTGGCCGCGATCATCATCAGCAGCCACACGCTCGACCTGATCGGCTGGGGTCTGCAGGCAGCCGGGTTCGCCGCGGTGGGGTGGGCGATCCTCCGGATGCGTGACGACGAGTGGCAGCCGTTGGGGTGACCGAAGGCGGCATGAGCAATCTCGACAGGATGTGTCCGCAACTAGCACGCGGGCGTACGCTCACGGGTCCGGCCCGGCGCGTTCAGCGGACGTATACGTCCTGTCGAGCTGCTCGGCCATTGCACGATCAGTACGGCGGACAGGACCAGTGCACCGCCGATCCACTGGGTCGGGGTGAGCTGTTCGCCGAACACGATGGCCGCTGAGGCCACCGTCACCACCGGCTCGAAGATCGACAGGATCGACGCGACCGACGGACCGACGCGGGCCATGCCGGCGAAGAAGAACAGGATCGCGGCGACCGTGCTGATCAACGCCACCGCGGCTAGCCACAGCCAGCCGATCGGCGCGAAGTTCAGGTCGGTGCCGCGGAAGAGCCCAAGCACGAGAAAGGTGCCGAAGGCCCCTATACAGACCAGCGCCGTCAACGCCAGCGGCGGTACGTCGGTAGTCAGCGAATCGCCCACCAGGATGTACCCGGTGTAGACGATTGGTGCACCCAACGCCAGCAGCAAGCCCAGCCAGTCGAACCGGCCGGCCAGAGCTCCGCTGAGGACCAACCCGATCCCCAGCAGCGCGATCGCCAACGCCCACACCCGCCGCCGCGATGCCCGCTCCCGGCGCAGCGCGATCGCTGTCACCATCACCAGGATCGGATACAGGTACAGGATCAGCGCGACCAGCGACGCATCGATTCGGGCCAGTGCGGAGAAGTACAGGCCGGACTGGGCGGCGTAGCCGAACACACCCATGCCGAGCCCGGTCAGCACGGCCCGCCTCGGCAGGTTACGCAGCGCACCGCGGGCCAGGGCGATTGTCAACAATAGGCCGCCCGACAATCCGAAGCGGACGAGCAACAACGCGTCGACGGACACACCCGCGTCGTACGCGAGCTTGCCGAACACGGCCATCACTCCGAAGGCCGCGGCGGACAGAAGGCAGAAGAGGCGTCCCACGTCATCGATGGTCGGACCAGTAGACCGTTCACGTCCATCACGGCTTCACGGATAGCATCGTGAAGCTAAGCTGAACGAATGATGGATCTGCATCGCCTGCGATTGCTGCGCGAGGTCCATGGCCGCGGCACCGTCCACGGCGCGGCCCGCGCCCTCGGTTACTCGCCCAGCGCCATCTCCCAACAGCTGGCCGTCCTGGAGCGCGAAGCCGGTACGCCGCTACTCGAGCGGATCGGCCGCAATGTCCGGCTGACCGCTGCCGGCGAGGTCCTCGTGCGGCACGCGACCACGCTGCTGGACGGAGTCGAAGCAGCCGAGGCCGAGCTGGCCGCGGTCGCCGCGGGACGAGTCGCCGGCGTGGTCCGGATCGGAGCGTTCCAGTCCGCCTTCATCCGCGTCGTCGCGCCGGCCATTCGCAGCCTCGCAGCCGCACACCCCGACATCCGCGTCGAGGCCGCCGAACTCGAGGTCGAACAGGCCGCGCCGGCGCTCCGGTTGCAACAGCTGGACGTGATGGTCGGCGATGAGTACGACGGCCAACCGCGGGCCGTCCACACTGACCTCCGTCGCGAACGTCTGCTCCGCGAGCACATCCGCGTCGTACTCCCGGAAGACCATCCCGCGGCCGCGGCCGAGCGGGTCCCGGTCGCCAACCTCGCCGACCTCGCCTGGGCAGCCTGCCAACCGGGCACCGGACATCGCGAGATGCACGTCCGCGTCTGCCGCGAGCTCGGCGGCTTCGAACCCGATCTCCGCTACAGCTCCGACGACTTCCTGATCCTGCTCGAACTCGTCCGTACGACGGGCGCCGGCGCACTCCTGCCAGACCTCGTCCTCGGCCAGGGCGCACCCGGTGTCGCCGTACGACTGCCGGCCGAAGGAGACGTCGGACGGGTGGTCTTCCTGCTGACCCGGCGTACCAGAACCCCTGCAGTAGCAGCGGTTGCGGACGCATTGAAGACAGCTGCCAACCGAGCCGTGCCAGACCTATGGGAGTGAAATGTTGATTGTTGTCATTGGCAAGGAGTCTCCGGCGTACGTCGAGGCGGCGGACGGCAGCGAGTTGCGGTTCGTGGACTCGCTGGACGACGCGGCCGACGTGTTCGGCGAGATGGACGCGGTGATCGGCCATCTGCGGCCGGAAGTGCTGGCGAAGGCGCCGAAGTTGCGCTGGGTGCACAGTCCGTCGGCCGGTGTGGATGCCGACCTCAGCCCCGAGATGCTGGCCTCGTCGGTGGTCCTCACGTCGAGCGCGGGGAACGGCGGGATCTCGCTGGCCGAGCACTCGATCCTGCTGATGCTCATGCTGAGTCGCGACGTACCGCGGTGGATGCGGGCGCAGGCCGAGCACCGCTGGGACCACTACCGGCACGGCGAACTCGCCGGGCGCACCGTCGGCATCTACGGCCTGGGCAACTCCGGAATCGATCTCGCTCTGAAGGCCAAGGCGTTCCACATGCGCACCCTCGGCGTACGGCGGCGTCCCGACCAGCCGTCACCGAACGTCGACGAGCTGTGCGATCTCGACCAGCTGCTGGCGGAGTCGGACTTCGTCGTGGTCACGACACCGCGGACGCCGTCGACGGCCGGCGTCTTCGACCGGAACGCGTTCGCGCGGATGAAGTCGTCGGCGTACTTCATCTGCATCTCGCGCGGCGGGATCGCGGACGACGACGCGCTGCTGGAGGCGTTGCAGTCCGGGCAGATCGCGGGCGCCGGTCTGGACGCGCACGGCGTGGAGCCGTTGCCGCCGGAGAGTCCGTTCTGGTCATTGCCGAACGTCGTCGTCACGCCCCACAACGGAGCCACCAGCGACGGCACTCTTCGCCGTTCGGGCGAGATCGTGTCCGAGAACATCCGCCGGTTCGTGGCCGGTGAACCTTTGCACAACGTCGTCGACAAGTCTGCTGGTTACTAGGCCAGGTCGTGGCGCAGTAGGACGGTGCGGCCGTCGAAGGAGCGGGTGTCCGCGAGGCGGAGCTTGCGGCGGTCGGTGGGTTGGTAGACGGGCTTGCCGCCGCCGAGGATCACGGGGTGGACGATCACGTGGTACTCGTCGAGCAGCCCGAGCTCGGTCAGCGCACCGGCCACGCTGGCGCTCCCGGTGAGCAGGATGTCCTTGCCCGGCGCCTCCTTGATCGCCCGGATGTCCTCGGCGTTCCGGACGATCCGGGTGTCCCAGTCGGCGCTCTCCAGCGTCGTCGACAGCACGACCTTGGGGGTACGCCGCCATACCGGAGCGAACTGGATCGCGTGCTCGTCCGGGTCCATCGACTCAGCGTTCGGCCAGTACGACGACATCATGTTCCAGACTGTCCGTCCGTACAGGAAGAGGTCGGCGCGCTCAGTCAGGCTCATCGAGTAGTCGCCGAGCTCCGGACCGAGCTCGGCCCAGTCGAACTCGCCGTTCGGGCCCTCGATGAAGCCGTCGAGCGACTGGTGCACGTAGTACATGATCTTCCGCATGATGTCCTCCGAGTGATGGTTTACCTCCTGGTCGGAGCCGATCGGCCGGCTTTGACAAGGGGATTGACAAGGGGATTGACGAAACCGGTCCGGCTTGCGAAGGTCGGGGGTGAACGGGCGGGGTCTGGGGGAGGGCCGGCAGCCCGTCGGGGGTTCAAGCGCTTTCTGGGGTGAAGTTATCGCGCTGCGCTCGACGGCGACGACCGGTCTGCACACGGTGTGCGTGAATACGCGCGCCGATCTGGGACAGGCGACAGTTCGGGGAGCGGACATGAGCACGATCGACGACCTGCGGGAACGCACCAGGGGACAGGTCATCACGGCAGGTGACGAGGGGTACGACGCGGCGCGCCGCGTCAACAACGCGATGCACGACAAGCGGCCGCAGGTGATCGTCCGCTGCGAGAACGCCGGCGACGTGATGGCTGCCGTCGAGTACGCGCGAACGCAGCAGCTCGAGCTGGCGGTCCGCGGCGGCGGCCACAGCGTGCCCGGGTTCGGGACGGTCGACGACGGTGTCGTCATCGACCTGGGCGCGATGAGCAACGTCCGGGTCGATCCGGTGAACCGGACCGCGCGAGCCGGCGGCGGTGCGACCTGGGGCGACTTCAACGCGGCCACGCACGCGTTCGGGCTGGCCACCACCGGCGGGATCATCTCGACCACAGGTGTCGGCGGGCTGACGCTCGGCGGCGGGATCGGGTACCTGGCCCGCGGACTCGGGCTGTCCTGCGACAACCTGATCTCGGCCGACGTGGTGACCGCGGACGGGAAGTTCCTGATCGCGAGCGAGAAGGAGAACGACGACCTGTTCTGGGCGCTGCGCGGCGGTGGCGGCAACTTCGGCGTCGTGACCGCGCTCGAGTTCCGACTGGCTCCGGTGTCGACGATCTACGGCGGCCCGATGTTCTTCGAGCTGTCCGACGCGACCGCAGTACTCACGGGATTCCGGGAGCTGATCAAGGATGCGCCGGAGCAGCTCGGCGGGTTCCCGGCGTTCCAGATCGCGCCGCCGCTGCCGTTCATCCCGGAGAACCGGCACGGCGAGCCGTTCGTCGCGATCGTCGGTTGCTGGGCCGGGGACCCCGATGACGGCGAGACGCAGATCTCGAAGTTCCGCGAGTTCGCGCCGGTGATGGCCGAGATGGTCGGACCGATGCCGTACCCGGCACTGAACGGTGCTTTCGACGCACTGGTCCCGCCCGGGCTGCAGCACTACTGGAAGGCGAACTTCGTCACCGAGCTGACCGACGAGGCGATCCAGGCGCACCTGCGGCACGCGCCCGGCCTTCCGTCGGTGAACTCGACCGTCCACATCTACCCGATCAACGGCGCCTGCCACCGGGTCACACCGGACGGGACCGCCTTCGCCTATCGCGATGCGAACTTCGCCACCGTGATCGCCGGCATGTGGCCGGATCCGGCGCAGAACGAGGCCAACATCGAGTGGGTGCGTTCGTACTACGACGACGTCGCACCGCACTCCGAGGTCGGCGGGTACATCAACTTCATGGCCGGCGACGACCAGGGCCGGATCCGCGAGAACTACCGGCAGAACTACGACCGGCTGGCCGAGGTCAAGCGCAAGTACGACCCGGGCAACCTGTTCCACCTGAACCAGAACATCGCGCCGTAGACAGACAGTTGCGGCCGGTACTTCGGTACCGGCCGCAACTGGGGGTGCTACTACAGAGTCAGCAGGCGCTGGAAGAAGGCGCGGTAGCGCTGGAGGGCCGAGCGGAGGTCCTCGGTCGAGGGCTCGCCGGCCGACCACTGCTTCTCCAAACCGTCGTGCTGACGGTCGAAGCTGTCGGACAGTTCCTGCAGCAGGTCGTCGACCAGCTTGTCCGCCTCGGTCACCGCGTTGCGCGGGTCGTCCACGAAGCCCTGCTGGATGACCTCCCAGCGAGCCTTGTAGTCGACCGATGACTCCTCGGCGACCAGGGGCTCATTCGCCATGTCGACGTTCGGCGCGGCACCGTCCGGCGTACGGGTGTCCGGCGTACGGGCGGTGTCGTAGCCGCCAGGCTCGGCATCCATGCGCTCCGTGTCGTCCAGCACGCGGTCGTTGTCCAAGGCGTCGAACCGGCGGTCGTCAGGGGTGGTCATGCTTGCTCCTTCGTGGTGTTCGGACGGAGGTCGTGCTCGCTGTCGTCCAGCAAGGCGTCGACCAGGTGGCGGTACGAGCTGACCGCCTGGCGGAGATCCTCGGTGTCGGCTTCGCCGCGGGCATCGGCGACGGCGACCCGGTGTGCTTCGCGGTAGTGCGCGGCGACATCCGGGTGCTCGACCGAGATGTCGTTCGCCCGCTGGTCGAAGTCGTCGACCGGGTAGCCGGCCTCGCGCATCATCCGCAGTACCAGGCGATCGGCGTCCGCGACGGCGCCGGCCGGACGGTCGACGAAGCTCTGCTGCACCTTGGCCCATTCGGCGCGGTACGCCGACGCCGACTCGGGGCTCAACGGGGTGATCTCGAGCTGCGACACCCGGCGTTCCCGGCCGCGCAGTTCGCGTTCAGCGCTACGCCGGTCGCCTGACTCCTCGACGGTGCGTTCGTACTCCGGGCCGAACCGCTGCTGCAGTTCGCCGGAACGTCTGCGCTGGTAGGTGAACAGCAGTGCGGCCGCCGCCAGAATCACGACGACGATGACCACGATGGTCAGGACGGTACCCATCAGACCTCCAGTCCAGTTGCATGGATTGCATGAAAACTGCATGGCAGGACCTGCGATCTGGTGGCACCAGTCGCCAGGACCTCGAACAGACGGTCCCCAGCGCCGCCCACACCCCCGTAGCTCGTCCGGTACCCACGTCTTTCGCAGACAAGCGTCCGGCCCGCACACCTGTGTCGAGGTGCGCGGGCCGGGCGGAGCGGTGGCTCAGGCTTTCGGGGCGAGCTTGTGGACGACGATGCCGGACTTGAACGTCGTCGTACCGAGCAGTTCGAGGTGGGTGAGGTCGATGCCGTCGCCGCGGAACATGTTCGCGCCGTCCGCGACCACCGGGAAGATCCAGAAGTGGTACTCGTCGACGAGTTTGTTCTCCAGCAGCGTCTTCGAGAACGACCCGGTGCCGTACTTGATCAGGTTGCCGCCGTCGCTCTCCTTGAGCCGGCGGACGGCGTCGGCCGCGTCGCCCTCGAGCGGCTGGGCGTTCCACTTCCACTCGGTCACCGTGCGGGTGGCGACGTACTTCGGCATGGCGTTGAAGTGGTCGGTGAACGGGTCCCCGCCGCGCTGCATCCAAGCGTCCGCGAAGCCCTCGTAGGTGACGCGGCCGAGCACCTGTGCGTCCACGCCTTCCATCAGGCCCTGTGAGTAGGCCGCGTGCTCGTCGTCCCAGTACGGCGGGCTCCAGCGCTGCGGCTCCTCGATCACGCCGTTCAGGGTGATGAAGGTGGATTCGATCAGCTTCCTCATGGGTCTTCCTTTCAGGGTTGGTACGGGCGCCGGTTGCGGGCGTCCCGGAGTGCTTCGGCCCACCAGGCGAGCTGGTCGAGCATGAGTTTGGCTGCCGCTTCGTAGCCGGCCGACGACCTGGGCCAGCCGCCGTCGGCGGTGAACTGCTCCCAGTAGCAGGGCATTGCGACAGTGTTGTGAATGGTGACGGCCTGGAGCTCGGTGAAGACCTGGCGCAGTTGAGCCGTGGCGTGGCAGCCGCCGCTTTCCCGGCCGTAGCTGACGATCGCGACCGGCTTGGCGTGCCACTCCTCGTAGTACCAGTCCAGTGCGGTCTTCAACGACGCCGGGAAGCTGCAGTTGATCTCCGGAGTGACGACAGCGAACGCATCCGCTGTCGCCAGCCGGTCAGCCAGTACGACGACCTGCGCCGGCGTCTCGTCGTCGGTGTCGGGCAACGTCGCCGGCAGGTCCGCGGTGGCCAGATCGACCAGGTCGATCTCGAACTGCTTGGCGGCCTGCTGTGCGAGCCAGTGCGCCACGGTCGGTCCGAACCGGCCACGCCGGGTGCTGCCGATGATCACTGCCAGTCGCATCGCCGTACTCCTTCCGTCTGAACCAGACTCTGCCTGAGTGGGTTTACGGTTTCTTTCCGGTTGGCCGGAATAGGGTGCCGTCATGCGCTTCGGGGTGCTGGGACCTGTGACGGCCTGGACAGACGCGGGGACACCTGTGGTCATCCAGGGGCTGAAGGTGCGTGCACTGCTGGCTGACCTGCTGGTGCACGAAGGACGTCCGGTACCGGCGGACCGGCTGATTGACGACCTGTGGGGTTCGAATCTGCCCGGGAACCCGGCCGGGACGCTGTCGGCGAAGGTGTCCCAGCTGCGGCGTGCATTCGAGGACGCGGAGCCGGGCAGCCGATCGCTGGTGAAGTCCGGCCCGGCCGGCTATTCCGTCTCCGTTTCCAGCGCAACGTATGACGCACTGCAGTTCGGCGAGCTGCTGGCGTCCGGCTCGGTCGACGAGGCGCTGGCGCTGTGGCGTGGCTCGGCGTACGCCGACTTTACCGACGAGGCGTTTGTCGAGACCGCCGTCGTACGACTGTCCGAGCAGAGGCTGGCTGCGCTCGAGCAGGCTGACCTGCCGGTCAGTGAGCTCGGCGTACTCGTCAGCGAACACCCGTTGCGAGAGGGCTTGCGAGCCGCGCACATGAGGGCTCTTTACCGGGCAGGGCGGCAGAGTGAAGCTCTGGAGAGCTACGAACAGCTGCGGCAGCTGCTGCTGGACGATCTCGGTCTGGACCCTGGTCCTGAGCTGGTTGCACTGCAGCAGTCGATTCTGACTCAAGACTTGCCGCACGCGCGCAACAACCTGCCAGCGCAGCTGAGCGGGCTGATCGGGCGGTCCGATGCACTGACTGACGTCAGCTCCAGTCTGAGCACCTCGCGGTTGGTGACGCTCACTGGGCCGGGCGGTGTCGGCAAGACTCGCCTCGCGCTGGCTGCGGCGACTGACGCGGCGGACCGGTTCGCCGACGGCGCCGTACTGGTCGAACTCGCAGCAGTGACACCCGATGCGTTGTCGGTCGCGGACTCGCTTACCGACGCAGTACAGATCGCGTTGGACCTCCGCGACACCGGAGGCTCGCCTGTGATCGATCGGCTGGCCGCAGTGATGGGGTCTCGGCTGCTGGTCCTGGATAACTGCGAGCAGGTGATCGAAGACGTTGCTGCGTTGACGGATCGCCTGTTGGCTGCCGCACCAGGGCTCCGCGTGCTGGCAACGAGCCGCGAGCCGCTGGGGTTGGCCGGTGAGGTGGTCTGGACTGTTCCGCCGCTGGACGTGCCTTCGCCGTCTTCTGGTGTGGAAGCAGCCTCGACGTGTAGTGCGGTGCAGCTGTTCGTGACTCGTGCCGCTGCAGCGTCACGTGGCTTCGCACTGACCGACGAGACCCTGACTGACGTCGCCGTGCTGTGCCGGCGGCTGGACGGGATCCCGTTGGCGCTGGAGCTTGCTGCGACCCGGGTACGTGCCTTGGGGGTACGTGGGCTCGTTGCGCGACTGGACGACCGATTCCGGTTGCTGGCGGCCGGACATCGAGGTGCTGCACCACGGCAGCAGACTCTGCACGCGATGATCGACTGGAGCTGGGAGCTGCTCGCTCCGGATGAGCAGTCCGTCCTGCGGCGGCTCGCCGTACATGCAGATGGATGTACGGCGGAGGCTGCGGCTGCTGTGTGCGGTGAGGACGACGTACTCGACGTCCTGGTCCGTCTGGTCGACCGGTCGCTCGTCGTACCTGTGGATGGGACTCGCTTCCGTTTGCTCGAGTCGGTGGCGGCGTACTGCATGGAGAAGCTGCGTGCGGCCGATGAGCTGGAGGCGGTCCGGCAGCGGCATTTGGCGTACTACGTGTCGTTGGCTGAGTCGGCGGAGCTCTACGGGGACGAGCAGGGCCGATGGTTGCAGTTGCTGGACGACGACGCTGCCAATCTGCGGACGGCGTTGGATCGGGCGGTCAGCACCGGGCAGTCCGACTTGGCTGCGCGGCTGGTGGATGCGCTGGCTTGGTACTGGTTCCTGCGTGGTCGACACATGGAGGCGATGCGGGCTCTGGACGCTGTGCCGCTGGGTGCGTGGCGGGTCGGGTACATGTACCTGCTGGGGGACAGCAGGGCGGCTGCTGAGCGAGAACGGTGGGTTGACTCGGCTGACGCCCGGGGGCTGTGGTGGATCGCGTACACCGCGTCGGATGCGGGCGACCTGCCGATGTGTCTGGAGCTGTTGGAGCGTGCGCTCAAGAGCTTCGACGGCGATCAGTGGGGTGTGGCCGCGGTGCTCCTGGCGCGGGCGAAGCATGCGCATGTGCGGGCCGACCTGCCCGCGTTGTTCGCGGACGCTTCCGAGAGTGCGCGGATCTTCCGGTCGCTCGGTGACCGCTGGGGTGCGTTGCAGGCGACGAGTTGGCTCGGTGCGCACGCCGAGCTGGTCGGCGACTTCGACGAGTCGATGCGGTTGCATCTCGAAGGCGCGCAGCTGGCCGAGGAGCTGGGACTGTGGCCCGAGGTAGCGAGCGCGCTCGGCATGGTCGGGTGGACCTCGATCCGGCAGGGTCGGTACGACGTGGCTCAGGTCAACGCCGATCGCGCGTACCGGCTGGCGACCGAGCAAGGGCAGCGGGCGAACCAGGCTCTCGCTGAGTTGGTGCTGGGCTTCGCGGCCCGGCGTACCGGAGCTCTGGACGAGGCCGCCGTACGGCTGCAGACCATGATCGACCGAGCCCGGCAGCAGAGTGAACCGGTGCTGTACCTGTCGATAGTGCTGGAGGAGCTCGGCTACGTCAGGGAACTGCAGGGGCGTCTGACGGAGGCTTTGGAGCTTCATCGGGAGGCCTTCGAAGTCTCTGTGGAGTTCGAGTCGCTGCGTGGGATGTGCTGGGCGCTGGAGGGGATCGCGGGGTGCCATCCGGACAAGACGCTGGCAGCGACGCTCCTCGGGTGTGCCGCGGCGACTCGCGCGACCGAGAACTATCTGATGGCAGCGACGGAGACTTTGGACCTTGATCGGGCCTCGGCTGCGGCTTTGGCCTCACTCGGAGCCGACGCGTATGAGATTGCCCGCCGGCGGGGAGCTTCGCTGGCTCCGGAGCAGGCCTTCCAACTGCTCCGCGACTAGATGTTCTGTAGTTGAGATTATTCGAGCATCGAAGTAGTTTTGTGGCGAGCAGACCTCCGACAGGTGAAGGTGAACCATGGACTACGGCCACGAGCTGGTCTTCGGCACGTTCCTGACCCCCGCGGTCGACAACCCGGACCGCGTGATCGCGCTGGCCCAGCTGACCGAGCAGGTCGGCCTCGACCTGGTGAGCTTCCAGGACCACCCGTACCAGCCACGGCTGATGGACGCCTGGACCCTGCTGTCGGTCGTCGCTGCCCAGACCCAGCGGGTGAAGGTGACCACGAACGTAGCCAACCTCCCGCTGCGCCACCCTGTCGTCCTTGCCCGCAGCGTCGCGACGCTCGACCTGATCACCGGCGGACGGGTCGAGCTCGGTCTTGGCGCCGGCGGGTTCCTGGACGCGGTCGCGGCGAACGGCGGGCCGCGGCTGACGACCGGGCAGAGCATCGCTGCGCTGGAAGAGGCGATCGCGATCATGCGCGAGGTCTGGACGCCTTCCGGCGGCGGCATCCGGCTGGCCGGGAAGCACTACACAGTCGAAGGAGCGAAGCGCGGTCCGGTGCCGGCCCACGACGTGTCGATCTGGCTGGGCGCGTACAAGCCGCGGATGCTCGCCCTGACCGGGCGGCTTGCGGACGGCTGGCTGCCTTCGAGTGGGTACGCCGGTCCGGACCAGCTGGCCGCGATGAACAAGCTCATCGACGAGGCAGCTGTTGAGGCCGGGCGGGATCCCTCGGCGGTACGGCGGTTGTACAACGTGTCGGGCCGGTTCGACGGGGGTGGTGGGTTCCTCGAAGGGCCTGAGGAGCTGTGGATCGATCAGCTCGCCGAGCTGACCTTGGGCGAGGGGATGAGCACGTACATCCTTGCCTCGGACAACCCTGACGACATTCGTCGGTTTGCTGAGGTGGCTGCGGGGGTTCGTGAGGCGGTGGAGACGGCTCGGTCAGGTGCTGCTGTGGTTGCTTCTTCTTCTCCGGTGCCTGCGGGCGGGTTCAGCGTCGTACCGACACCACCTCCGGTTGTGCGGCGGAGCGACGTACAGCTGCTGGATGAGTCGGCGCGGCCGACCGGTCCGGTGCAGGATCCGTCTCGGACCTACACGCCGTACCAGCTGTCGTCCGGGCAGCACCTGATCGACGTACACGACCATCTGCGCGCGGAGCTCGAGCAGATCCGCGACCTGGTCGAGCAGGTCGCCGCTGGAACGCTGGGCGTTGGCGCGGCGCGGTCACACATCAACACGATGACCATGCGGCAGAACAACTGGACACTCGGCACATACTGCGAGTCCTACTGCCGCCTGGTCACGACGCACCACTCGCTCGAGGACGCTTCACTCTTCCCGCACATCCGCCGGGCCGACCCGGCGCTCGTCCCGGTCGTCGACCGGTTGCAGGAGGAGCACCAGATCATCCACGACGTACTCGAGGGCGTCGACAAGGCGCTCGTCGCATTGGTTGACGGGTCAGGCACGATCGACGGACTGCGTGCGGCGGTCGACCTGCTGGACGACACGCTGCTGTCGCATCTCTCCTACGAGGAACGCGAACTCGTCGAGCCGCTGGCCCGGCTCGGAATCCTGTAGCTACTACTTCGCTTCACCCAGCAGCGAGGCGAGGATGTCGAGCAGGCGGAGCGTCGGCACCTCGCCGAGCAGGCGGGCCGCACTCGTCGCCGGCTCCGCGATCAGGCGGACCTGCAGCAGCTTGAAGTCACGGACGTTGGCCGGGTTGACCAGGTCTTCGCGTACGGCGGACAGGAACTCGGACCCGGCCGACGCCGTGCCGTAGGTCATCCGGATGAAGCTGTCGGTCACCGGGTAGAGGTAGGGCCGCTTCAGGTGCAGCAGCTTGGACTTCTTCGCGTGCCCGAACCCGCGGTGACCGGTGAACTTGTCGTCCAGCGCCATCGCCGCCTCGAACAGCTCGGTCCCCGGCGCAGCGTCCTCCAGCCGGGCGTCCACCGGGATCGCGGCGAACTCCTTCTCGGCCTCGACCTCCAGCAGCCACGGAATGTCGAGCACCCGGAGATCGGCGCCGATCACCATCGTCCGGCCCAGGTCCTCGAACGTGACCTGGTTCGGGTCGGAGCCACCGACGGTGGTCATACCCGGCAGCCCGTCGTAGTACTGCAGCACGGCGCCGTTGGTCTCGGCGTACAGCCGCAACTGCGCGATCGCCTCGTCGACGACGATCTTGCGGGTACCGATGTTCATGAGCCACACCCTCACACTTTTGGTGGCAGACCCGCCAGCAGGCGGACCATCATTCGAACGTTCCTCACACACTGTTTCCGCAGATCGTAGCGACTCCACGGCCCCCCCGCGCGCCAAGATCACTACCCGTTATCCACAACCTGTAACGATCCCTCGAAGTCCGCAAACTCTCCGTGACAGTCCCACAACTGAGCGGAGGCGACCGTGCGGCAATTCGGTTGAGGGGACGAGCTCGGGTGCTCATCATGTGGCTATGACTACGACTCTTCGACTGTTGCTGATGGAACCTGTGGCCTTGGTGGCTCGGGTTCAGCAGCAGGGTGGTCGTGGGTGGGGGTCGATGCTCGGTCAGTCGTGATCGGGGTGGTGGTCGCCGGGCTGTTGGCCGGGTATGGCGTTGCTGTGCCGGTCGGGCCTGTGGGGACCTATCTGGTTGCGTTGACTGCGCGGAGTTCGTTGCGGATCGGGGCGTTTGCGGCGCTCGGGGTTGCGTCTGCCGACGGGGTTTATGCGGCGGTGGCTGCCGGGGCGGGTACGGCGTTGGCGCCGTTGCTCGAGCCTGTGGTGGGACCGTTGAGGTGGGCTTCGGTTGTGGTGCTGATCGGGCTTGCGGTGATGGGTGCGGTTAAGGCGGTACGGCGGTATCGCGAGCGGCGGCTGACGGCCATCGAGCAGGAGACGCCGGTCGGTGCGTGGACGGCGTACTTGGGGATGCTCGGGATGACGTTGCTCAACCCGTGGACGGTGATCTACTTCGCCGCGCTGGTGCTTGGTGGAGCCGGGGTCGCTGGTATTGGTGAGCGCGTCGTCTTCGTGGTTGCGGCGTTCGTGGCTTCGGCGAGTTGGCAACTGTTGCTGGCCGGCGGAGGCGCGTTGCTGGGTCGGCTGCTGACCGGTCAGGTTGGGAGGTTGGTGACTGCGTTGGCGTCGACCGTGCTGATCGTTGTACTGGCGGTTAGGTTGGTCGCGTAGCTGGCAGGATGGGCTGCTGTGACGGGATCTGAGCTGGTGGTCCAGCGCGGGGACACGAGTATCGCTGTCATCGATCGCGGCGGCGACGGGCCGCCGGTGGTCCTGCTGCATGGACTCGCGGGCAGTTCACGGGAGTTGCTGCCGACGGCGGACGCGCTCGCCGACCGGTTCCGGGTGCTGCTGATCGACCAGCGCGGTCACGGCCGCAGTACCCGCCGACCGGCAGACCTGTCCCGCATGGCGTTCGTCAACGATGTGGTCGCCGTCATCGAACACGTTGGAGAACGGGTCAGACTGGTTGGCCAGTCGATGGGTGCGCACACGGCATTCCTCACTGCTGCGGCGCGCCCTGACCTGGTCGATCGGCTGGTGATGCTGGAAGGTCACGTCGCCGGCGATGACGGGCCCGAGGGGGCAGAGAAGATCGGTCAGTACTTCGCGTCGTGGCCGGTGCCGTTCGCCGACGAAGCGGCGGCACGCTCGTTCCTCGGCGACCGCCCATTGACGGATGCCTGGGTCAACGATCTCGAAGCGGTGCCCGACGGGTTACGGCCGCGATTCGACGCGGACATCATGCAGGCGACGATCGCGGCGGTTCAGGAAGATCGCTGGACCGAGTGGGAGAACCTCACCGTCCCTACGCTGGCTGTGTTCGCCGAGAACGGCATGTTTACGGCCGAGCAGAAGGACGAACTCATCCGGCGCCGGCCCGGCACCCGGCGTGCCGACATCCCGGCGGCGAGCCACGATGCCCATCTCGACGCTTTCGACCGCTGGATCGACGTCCTGCAGGACGGCCTCCGCTAGAGGCCGCGGTCGACTGCTCCGCTCGGGTTGAGGAACAGCAGGATGGGTGGGCCGGTGTTGGGCAGGATCGCCGAGTACGCCAGGAGCTGTGGCGCGTAGTAGGCGACTCGGCTGTCCAGGGCTGCCGCGGGGATGGCGTCCGTCTTGTAGTCGACGATCGTGAGGCGGCCGTCGTCCTCGCGGTAGATGAGGTCGACGAAACCTTCGAGTACGGTGCCGTCGGGCTGGACGGTGCCGACGTACGACTCGCGCCAGTACTCGCGGGCGGCGGCTCGTTTCACCACGTCGGAGGCCAGGGCCGAACGGACCAGGGCGGTGACGACATCGGCGTACTCGAGCACGCCCTCGGCGAGGCACTGGGTGGAGACAGCTGCTTCGAGGCCGGAGCCGGTGGAGAGGTCGACGACCTGGAGTACGGCGTGAACGGCGCGGCCGATCGCGGTGCCGTAGCGTCCCTTGGACCACGGTGGCAGTTCTAGGTCGCGGGCGGCCTTGGCGGTGCCGGGGTCGATGTCGGCGAGGGCGACCTCCGGGCCGGTGCCTTCGAGGCCGGAGGCGCTCTGGGCTGAGCGGGCTCGGCTCGCGGCCTGGGCGGCGGAGGCTCGGGACTCCCATTCCGTCCGGGAGATCGGCGGGGTGACGTCGGGGCTACCGGAGGGCTCGCGGTCGGGGACCGCTGGCCCGGCGAAGAGGGTGGCGTGCGGTGCCTCGACGCCGCCGGCGGATGCGAGGAGCTCGGCGTTGCTGGAGTGGCGGCGGTTGCCGGAGCGGTGTAGCGAGACGACGAGATGGTCGCGAGCGCGGGTCGCGGCAACGTACAGCAGGCGGCGGCGTTCGTAGTCGTCCATCTGTTCGTCGACCGGTTGCACGAGGTCGAAGTCCTCGGTCTGGACAGAGGATTTGAGCTTCACGGCGTACCCGCCGTCCGGTGGCCAGAGGACCTGTACGCCGCGCTGGCGGTTCGGGGCCGCGCTCATGCCGGAGAGGATGACGATCGGGAACTCAAGACCCTTCGCGGCATGGATCGTCATCACCCGGACCGCGTCGGCATCGGTCTCGGGGAGAACGGCCTCGGCGACTCGTGACGTCTCTTCGCCTTGATGGGCGGCCCAGGCGAGGTACGAGCGGAGGCCGCCGTGCTCGACCTCGGACCAAGCGCGGGCCTGGTCGACGACGAACCGGATCCGGCGCCACGCGTCGCGGGCGCGCGGGCCGATCGCTGCGACTTCGAGCATGCGGCGGTCGGCGACGATCTTCGCCAGGACCTCGCTGGGGGTCAGCCAGCGGGCGGCGTAGTACGTGCGGCGGAGCCACTCCATCGCGTCGCCGACCGGGTGGGTCAGGAGCTGGTCGGGGACTGGCGCGGTCAGGGTGAACGAGCCGCCGGAGCGTTTCCAGGTGTAGAGGTCGTCGTCGCCGCAGCCGAAGAGCGGTGAGCGGAGGGTGGTGACGAGGGCGAGTTGGTCGCTCGGGTCGCCGAGGGCGCGGGCACAGGCGAGCAGGTCCCGGACCTCGGCGGTCTGGTAGACGAGGGAGCTGGCTTCGGCGCGGTACGGGATGTCGGCGCGGTCGAGCGCGTGCTCCAGGAAGGGGAGCGACGTACGGGCTGGAACGAGTACGGCGATGTCGCCGGCTTCCGCGGGGCGCCAGGATTGGGCGCGGTCGTCGTACACCAACCAGCCGTCGCGGAGGGCCTGCTCGATGATGGCGGCTACGTCGGTGGCTTCGCGTTCGCGGAGGACGGAGGCTTGAGCGCGCGGGAGGTCGTTGTGCGGCTCGGCGCCGAGGATGCTGACGGCCGGGCCGGCGGATGGGTCGTCGGGGACGTCGTCGGTTGACGGCCCGTCCCATGGTTCGTTGAGTGGTACGTCGCTGGTCGACGAGTCGTCGCGTCGGCGGAACGGCAGGACGGTCGCGAGATCGGTGAGCGGCTCGTCGGCGGCGGCATCGGAGGAGACTTGGAGGCTGCCGTCCTCGGCGTCGTCGAACAGGCTCGGTTCGTCGAAGATCGAGAGCTGGTCGCCTTTGACGGAGGCCGGGTCTGAGGCGGGGTCGGGTGAGGGGGCTTTGGGAGCGGCAGGCGCAGGTGTCGCGCCGGGTGTGGGGCTGGTGCGGTGGGGAGACAGCGCCTGGTACGACGGCTGGGCGGCTTCCTGGGGCTGGATCAGAGTCGCGAACACGGTGTTGATCCAGCGCAGGATCGGCGGCACCGTGCGGAAGTTGGTCGTGAGCGCGACGGTTTCGCCGAGGAGGTCCTGAGCGGTGAGGTACGTCGCGATGTTGGCGCGGCGGAAGCGGTAGATGGACTGCTTCGGGTCGCCGACGACGAACAGCCGCCCGTCGGGGACCTCGACATCGCGCCAGTCCTCCGCCTCGGCCTCGGCGCCGCCGGCGATGCGGACCGCGAGCTCGATCTGGATCGGGTCGGTGTCCTGAAACTCGTCGAGCAGCAGGCGTTCGAAGCGTTCCTGCAGATCGGCGCGGACCTCGGCGTCGCGGCGGAGGAGGTCGCGGGCGAGGACCAGGAGGTCGTGGAACTCCAGCCGGCCTTCGGCGCGGCGGAGCTGGGCCGACTCCAGCACGCGCTCGGCGATCCAGTGGGAAAGGTGCCGAAGGCAAGCATCGAGGAGGAGCTCGACCAGGGAACCGGCGACGTCGACGACCTCGGTGCAGTCGGCGCGGACCTTGGTGATGTCGGGCCAGTTCTCTTTGCGACCGATTCGGCCGATCTTGAGGCCGCGGAGCGTTTGCAGGATCGCTAGCTGGGTCTCCTGGTCGGAGGCGGCGTCGAGCATCAGGCCCAGCTCGCGGATCTGCAGGAGCTTGGGGAGCAGACGGTCCTCGGGGTCGAGGCAGGAGTCGGCGACGCCGCCGATCTGCGCAGCTGCGGCGATCAAGCCGGTGAGGTCGGGCATCGCGACCAGTTCGGGTGGGTCGACGAGGACGCGTTCGGCGATCAGGTCCCAGTCGTTGCCGAACAGGCGGGCGAGCGAGCGGAGGTGTTTCAGCTCGACCCCGACCGCCATCGCCAGGAGCAGCGGCTCGGCGATGGAGTCGTCGTCGAGGAGTTGCTGCTGCAGCTCGGCCCAGCGTTCTTCGAAGGCGACGGAGGAGCCGACCTCGTCGAGTACGTCGATGAGCGGAGGAAGGCCGGCTTCGATCGGGTGGGCAAGGAGGATCTGCTGGGCGAACGCGTGCAGCGTGCCGATCGAGGACGAGTCCAGGTCGTCCAGCGCTCCGTCTGCGAGGTGGCCGGAGTCGCCCTTGCGGGCCTTCTCGAACTCGACTCGCAAGCGATCGCGCAGCTCGGCGCCGGCCTTCTCGGTGAAGGTGACGGCTGCGATCGTCGCGAGCGGTACGCCGTCACGCAGGACCAGCGTGGTCACCCGGTCGACCAGCGCGTGGGTCTTGCCGGACCCGGCGCCCGCCTCGACGAAGAGGGTGGTGTCGGTGTCGGTCCGGATCCGCTCCCGCGCCGCACCATCAAGCAGTTGCTCAGTCATCCCCACCCTCCTTCGAAGACTCACCCGAGGCCGGGTCGGTTGGGGGTAGGGCGGTTGGGTCTATGAGGCGGACTAGGCGATCGAGAACCGGGTCGTGGCGTTTGCGGTCCCATCTGGCGCGGACCTCGCTGTGGCCGAGGCCGTCGGGGTTGCAGTACGGGCATTGGACCCAGAGGAAGTCCGGGACCTCCGGGGCCTTCGGTGGGAAGTGGCCGGCCGCGATCGACGACACGATCACGTCGAGCGTGTCGACGTACCGGGCCTCGACCTCCGGGGTGAGTGGGACCGGGATCCGTTTGCCGCCGCGGCGGACGAACCAGTACGACGCCTCGACCGGGGTGGACTGCTCGCCCAGCCGGGCCCGCGCCGCGTACGCGTACACCGGCAGCTGCAACTTCGTCCCACCCGCGACCGGGTCCGACTCGATGCCCTCGTACCGCGAGAAGCCGCCCGTCTTCACGTCCGTCACGTAGATCGTCCCGTCCGAACCGACGTCGACCTTGTCCGCCGATCCCCGCAACAGCACGCGTCCGGACGGCACCGGGATCTCCACCGGAGGCTCGCCGTTGAACCCGAACCGCAGCTCGCTGGCGACAACCTTCGCGGACCGTTCATCACGCCACCGATCGTCATCGGTCAGCAGCACCATCAGATCGCCCAGGATCCGCAACCGCTCCCGCTGCCACAGCCGCGGATGACCGGTCAGCCCTTCGGCCTCGAACTGCTCGGCGTGTTCAGCCCCGATCGCGAGCAACAGCTGCCGTTGCTCGGCGGTCCACGGCTCGCCGTACGCCGGGAGCGAGCCGGCCAGCCGGGTCACAAAGGCATCCAAGCTGTTGTGGATCAGATTCCCGATCTGGACCGGCGAGATCACCAGCAGATCCTCGGGCGCCTCCAACGGCTCCACCTGAAGCAGCCGCTCGACGAAGTACGCGTGCGGGCAGGTCGCGTACGACTCCAGCGAGGTCGGCGACGCGATCCGGTCCTGAACCGCGAACTCAGGCAGACCAGGCACACCCGACAAATCCCCGTCGAACCGCGTGAACGCATTCGAACCGCGTCCACGCAACAGCTCCCGAGCCCGCACCAGTACGCCGTCGTTGACCCACAACCGAGCCGCCGCGGCTCGCGTCTGCCACTCCTGCTCCGTCGCCGGCATCGTTGCCGTCGTCAACGATCCGGCGTACGAAGCTGACGTCTGCAACACCGATTCATGCCGGTCCCACTGGGTCGCCGGCAGCGCGTGATCCCCGGTCAGCTCCCGCAACGACCCGAGCAACCAGCGCGTCGGCAGCCGCCGTGACGACCGCCGCAGATCGCCGCGCGGGAACGACGCCACCACCCGCGCACCCGACGCGAACGCGACCAGCAGATGCCGCTGCTTCTCGTCCAACCGATCCCGGAACGACGCCAACTCCGGCGCGGCCGCCTCTCGGACCCGATGGGGGAGGAGCGCGTCCTCGTGCACCCGCCCCGGATACAGATCCTCGGACAGACCAACGACGTACACGATGTCGGCCGACAACCCGACACTCGCCGACAACGGCGCCACCAACACGCCCGTCCCGAACGTACCGACCCGAGGCAACGACTGCTGCAACTCCAGATCCAGTACGTCGCGCAGCACGGCCAGACTCGCCGGCGTACCAAGCTCGTCCAACGTCGACAGACCGGTCAGCGAACCCTCGACCGCGGCCGCGGCGTACTGCTCCTCGATCGGCAACGACGAGTAGTCCCCTAGCAAATCTTTGAACAACTGCAGCACGCCGCCTGCCAACGACGCCCAGGTCTCCAGCACCTCAAGCTCACTCAACCGACGCCGCAACGTCGACGCAAACGCATGCAACCGCTCAGCCGTCGACGCGTTGTACTGCGCACGTCGCACCGCGGCCGGCCGTGGATCCTCGGCTGCCTCTTCCTGATCAGCTGTCCGTCGCTCGGACTCGGCGTACCGCGCGAGCCGCGTGTCCCAGTCGTCGCCACGCACCACCCCGGCCACGCGCGACATCCGCTCCCACTGTGGCACCGGAATCCGCTCGCCGGTGAAGTCTCGCGTCGGCGCGTTCGCCAGCGCGCGGAAGACATCAGCACGGGGCAGATCCTGATCGACCAGCCCGAGCACCTCGAGCAGAGTCCGCGCGATCGCGCGCTCGTGCACCGGTCGCGTCCCCGGCCCGTTGACCTCGATCTTCGCGGCGCCGAGATGCTCGTGCAGCAGACGCGCGTACGGCGAGGCGGCGGAGTACAGCACCGCGATCCGGTGCGCGGGAGTGTGCTCCAATGCGGACACGACGTCGCGGACCACGCATCGCACCTCGTCGTCGGCGTCGGATGCGTTGAGAATCTCGGTCGCGACCGGATAGTTCTTCGAGATCGACGACGGCAGGTCGATCCCGATCCGTTCGAGCGACCGCCGTACCGCTCGGTCGGCCCGGCGTACGTCGGTCAGTCCGACGATCACCGTGAGATCCGCCGCGGCATCGCCGAGCGCTCCGACGAAGGCGGCCTCGGATTGCGTCAGCTCCTGCGGGAGGTAGAGAACGAGCGCGCCGAGCTCACGCACGACCTCGGGTGACTCCGCCAGGCGGGACGCAGCGGCGCGGAGGAGGTCGGTCTGGTCGTACCATTCCGAGGCCAGCTCGGACGTCACGTAGCGGTGCAGGCGGACCAGGTCCGGCCCGAGCGCGGACGCGTCCGCGACCCGGTCCAGGGCGGGGTCAGTGAGGTCGCGGAGCTCGCGATGGGCAGATGCAAGCGCTTGGATCGTGGACGGGTGCTCGGCGACCTCGTGAAACACGCCGGGCGCCTTGGCAAGCGCCGTACGCCAGGTCGCGGCCACGATCGGACGGGTAGCAGGCCGGCGCGGAGACAAACCGCCGGCAGCTATTTGCTCCGCTAGCCGCTCGAGGGTCGCCAGATACAAGCCCGCAATCCCGGTCGTCGCCAGCTGTCGACGGGCGATGACGCCGGACAGGTTGTTGGGGAGCAGGAGCGTGACAGGGGTCATCGGATCGTCGGCCTTGAGCCGCGCGACGACGGCTTGCAGGCGCTCCAGAGCCGCGGCGCCGTACGCCGTGCTCTCGATCCGAGTCGTACTCACGACAATCCCCGATCTCTCGACTGTCATCGCAGACGGTAAACCCTGCCACGGACAGAAAGGTGAAGGGGCGCGAAACGCCAAGGTTTCTGCGGGGTCGGCGGCGCCCTCTCACAATGAAGGAATGAGCACGGAGACGAGGTTCGCGCGGGTGTTGTTCGTGCTCGTCTTCGCGCCTGCGGGCGGGCTGTTCGGCAAGGCCGTCGCCGAGGGCGCGCAGGCCCGGCCGTGGTGGCCGTGGCTGGTCGCCGCGCTGGCGTGGCTGCTGGTTTCCGGCGTGATCTCCATGGCGGTGTCGAACCATGCCGACGAGCACAGATAATGGTGCGATGGTCGCCGCTGTGCATCACGTCGAGATCTGGGTCCCGGACCTGTCCCGGGCCGTCGCAAGCTGGGGCTGGGTCCTCAACCGGCTGGGCTGGAAGGACGGTGACGGCTGGCCCGGCGGCATGACCTGGACCGCCCCTGACGGCAGCTATGTCGTGGTCGAGCAGAGCCCGGCGATGTCTGCCACCGAGCACGACCGGATGCGGCCCGGGATGAATCACCTGGCGCTGAACGCGGCCAGCCGGGCCGAGGTCGACACCGTCGTCGCCGAGGCCGCCGCGAACGGCTGGACGCTGATGTTCGCCGACCGCCATCCGTACGCCGGTGGACCGCAGCATTACGCCGCATTCCTGCACAACACCGACGGCTACGAGCTGGAAATCGTCGCACCGGGTTAGCAGGTGAGACTACTGATGCCTGGAGTGACGGATGGGACTTCGGGTGTGACACAGTTACTCCAGGCAATCAGTACGGTCGCGGGGCAAGTGGAAGGGCGGTGCTCGTGACGGAGAAGCCTGACGGGGTAGCTATGCCCGGATCGGCTTCGCGCTCCGCGCGGACGACAGAATCAGCACCGGAGCTCCTGGAAGCGCGGATCCGCGGTCTGCAGCATGCACTGGGGCAACTCCTGGAGAACGCCCAGCGGCTGACACAAGGCGAGCACCAGCGCGCTGTTCGGCTGCACCGTCAGCTGCGGGAGCAGACGGCCGTCGCGCGGCGCGAGTCGCGGGCGTTGGTTGACGCGAAGACCGCGGAGGCGTTGTCCGAGGCCGAGCCGAAGGCGCGCCTGCTCGCGGATCGGCTCGCACCCGGCCTGGCAGCGATTCCGCCGAACGACGCACGCTGGCGTTCACGCCAACTGATCGGTGCCGGCATCCCGTCGTACGTGCGCGTTGGTGAGCTGGACGCCGGTACGCCGGTTGTTGCGCCACTGCTTCGTACGAACGGCTGGAGGGTCACCGCGGACCGCAACGAGTCCGCCCGCCGCCTCCTGCAGAGCATCGCGTTGCGACTGATCGCGGCCGCCGAACCGTTCCGGCTCCGGATCGACGCGTTCGACCCGAAACTGACCGGGATGATGGGGTTGCTCGGCCATCTCACCACGAAGTACCCGCAATTGGTGCCCAGGGCAACGCATACCGCGGAGCAGTTGCACGCCGTACTGTCCGGGCTGGTGGATGTGTCCTCGCTGCGGGCGAGCCGGCAAGCGCAGCTCGGGCACGAACGGTTCGAGGAGCTGCTCAAGGAGACCGGTCAGGTCACCGATCCATACCGGCTGGTGATTCTGTTCGACTACCCGTCCGGGATCGACACGCTCGCCCAGCGCGACCTGCTCCGGCTGGCCGCGACCGCCGGCAAACGTGGGATCTGCTTCCTGGTCCACTACGACACGTCGACCGCGGCCGAGCTGGACGTCGACTCGAAACAGTTGCTCGATCTCCTCAATCCCGTTGTCATCAGCAATGACCGGGTCGAGGTCGCGCAGCTGCCGCCGGCCAAGCTGGACCCGCCGTTCGACGCGACCATTGCCGCAGGCATCTGTGACGTGATCGCCGAGCAGGCCGAGATCGCCGTACTCCCGACCATCGACTTCGAACGCACGCTGCCGGACCGCTCCACCTGGTGGCAGCCGGTCAAGGACGAGATCGGCGCGGTGATCGGGTACGACGACCGGACGCCGGCGCTGGTGCGGTTGCGCAGCGGCAACCCGGCTCTGCCGCACGTCCTCGTCGGCGGTGCGGTCGGTCAGGGCAAGTCCAACCTGCTGCTGGTGCTGATCCACGGTCTCGCCGCGCGCTATGCACCGGCGGACCTGGAGATGTATCTGCTCGACTTCAAGCACGGTGTCGAGTTCTCGGCGCTCGGTCCGGGTCCGGAGCGGCCGCATTGGCTCCCGCAGGTGCGGGTGCTCGGTGTGCACAGCGATCGCGCGTTCGGTCTCGCCGTACTGCGTCATCTGTCGGACGAGCTCGCGCGGCGCAGCGAGATCTTCAAGTCGCACGGGAACGTCGCCGACATCGCGGAGCTTGCCCCAGGCCCCGATCGGCCGCCGCGGATCCTCGTCGTACTCGATGAGTTCCAGGTGCTGCTCGAGGACGACGACGAGCTGGCTGACGAAGCGGCCAAGTTGCTGGAGCGGTTGGTCCGGCTGGGGCGTGCGTACGGCGTTCACGTCGTCCTCGCGACGCAGACGATCGAGGGCGTGAAGCGGCTGTCGACTCGACGAGACTCGATCTTCGGGCAGGTGCCGTACCGGATCGCGCTGAAGACGACGCCGGCCGATTCGCAGGCGATTCTGCGGAGTGGGAACACGGCTGCGGCCGAGCTGCAGTTCCGCGGCGAGGCGGTGCTGAACGCGAACTTCGGGTCGCCGGACGACAACCAGCATGTGCTGGTGAGCTTTGCGGACAAGGGTGTGCTGGACTCGCTGCGGCGTGAGCTGTGGTCGCGTGCTGGCGAGGATGCGCGGCCGCCGCGAGTGTTCCATCTGGCCGAACCTGCGCGGCTGACGGAGACCGCCGTGGCGGTCAAGCCCGAGTTCGGGCGACCGTGGACCGGGTTGCCGATTGCGGTGACGGAGGAGCCGGTCGCTATTGAGGTACGGCCCGAGCCGGGCGCCGGCGTACTCGTGCTGGGGGATGGGCCGACCGATGCGTTGGGTGTGCTGACCGGGTTGGCGGTCTCGACTGCGGCCGCGGCGGTGGATCCACCTCGGTTCGTGTTCGTCGATGGGACGAACTCGTCGCCTGCTGTTGCTGAGGGCAAGGATGCGTTGGTGCACGTGCTGCGGCAGCTCGGTTGTGAGGTCGAGACCGTGGACAAACACGACGAGATCGCGCCACGGTTGTTTTCGTTGCGCGAGGCAATGCGGAACGGGGAAGCCGGCGGGACGTATCTGCTCGGGTTCGGATTCCACGGCGTGCCGCGGATGCAGGTGCATGCCGAGGGGTACTTCGAGAGTCCGGCGAACGCGTTGCAGGACATCGTGCGCGACGGGCCGGCGCAGGGTCTTCTCACGTTCGGGTGGTGGAACCGGATGCATGTTTGCACCGAGCAGCTCGGGTACGGGCGGGCGAACGTGGCGACTCATCTCTTCCTACGGCACCCACAGGACGGCGTACGCGCGGTGGCCGGTCCGCTGGTGCGGTGGGCTTCGGAGCCGCATCGTGCGCTGCTGTGGGACGGGCTGCATCCTGAGGCGCAGGTCGTCGTACCGTTCGCCGCGTTGCGATCGGACGAGGTGGATCGCGCGGTGGAGTTGGTGCGGCGATGAAGACCTTGGAGCAGGAGTGGTCCGAGTACGTGCGCGCGTTGCGGACGGTCGCGATGGCCCGGGCGGACGCACAGCAGGCGCAGGATCGGTTGACGGCGCACAAGTCGAAGGCCGAGGCGACCGCGGCGGCGGAGGCCGATGCGATGGCCGAGCGCGGGCAGAAGCTGCAGACGCGGCTGAATGCGCTGGCAGAGAAGGCCGCAGCCAGTTTGCAGCGGGCCGGTCTGCCGGCGGACGGGAAGCGAGCGAACCACGCTCTGCCCGAGATCCGCGCGCTGAACGACATCGAGACCGTTGCTGAGCGCATCACCAAACAGTTGGCCGAGACGGTCAACCAGTTGGAGGAGGTGCGGGCGGCGGCCCAGGCGCTCCAGGAGCAGCGCAGGCGGCGTACCATCAGCGCGGTCTTGGCGCTGGTCGGGTTCGTGCTGGTGTGGGTGGTCAGCAGGTCGTTCCTTACCGGGGTCGAAGCCGCGGCGATCGCCGCTGTCACGATGCTGGCTGCGTCACGGGTGCTCGGGTTGCCGCGGCTGCCCGGCGCGCGCTGGTGGGGCTGGAGCGGTGCGGTCGTCGTCTTCGTCCTGCTGGCGGCCGGTCTGCCGTGGTGGCTCGGGATCCTGGTACCGGTCGTCGTGGCGGGTACGGCGATCGTGCTGCCGAAGAAGCGCAACTAGTTTGGGAGTGGGTTGAGGTGTCCGACGTACTGCGGCTCAAGGAACAGCTGCACCAGGTCTCGATGGAGGCCAAGCAGGCAGCGGGTGGCCTGGCCGGGTTCAAGCTCCGCTTCACCCAGCACAGCCAGCTGGTGGAGAGCTTGATCGCGGGCACCGCCACCGGCATCGACCGCGACATCACCGAGATCCTCGAGGCCGCCGGCAAGGCGGTCGAACAGGCCGCCGAGGCCCTCGAGATCGCGTCCGCCGGCTGCAAGAACTACGCCGACCAGATCTGACTCTCTTGCCCTCCGAGCTGCAGCGTGTCGCCCGCGGCCTGGTTGACTGCTTCGACGAAATCCCTCGGGTCGTCGAGCAGCTCCAGCGCACCGCCGTACGGTGCCGGGAGAACGCAGAGCTCGCCCTGATCGCATCCCGCGGTCAAGCGACGGTCGCCGCCCAACAGCTCGACGCCGCGGCCCGAGCCTGCGAAGCCGCCGCCCACTACCTCTCGATGGCACCCCCGAAAGCCCGCGGCTGGGCCGAAGGTCTCGTCGGTACGGCGGGACCGTCGACGAACCGCCCGTCCTCGGACTCGGCGAACCGCAACAAGGCCACCGGCGGCTCCAGCGACCTCGACTCGCTCGGCCGAACGCGGCGTCTCACCTTCGACTATGAGGACCTCGAAGTTGCCGAAGACAACGAACCCCCACTGATCACCGTCGCCCGCAAAGCCTTCGAAAAGTACCGCAAAGCCCACGAGAAGGACGACGACGACCAACGCGACGACGAGCCCCTGGAGGTGGAAATCACCATCACCGAAACGGGCGAGCTCGAGCTCGAGATCGAAGAACGCAACGAAAAGGAAGACCAAAAACGCAACGCCCACCTCCTCGAAGACTTCGAGATCGAGGTAGACCTAACCGAACAAATCAAAACCCTCCTCAAAGCCATGTCCGCCACCGATCCCAACCAATGGCAACACGCCACCCTCACCATCACCCCCCACCGCCTCGAAGCCACCTTCGACCACCCCGAAGCCCCCCGCCCCGAGCCCCTGATCGTCGACATCAACCTCCCCGACCTCCCCACCCCCGACTTCGACCCGGCTTTGGATCTCCGCCCGATCGGCCGTGACTTCGCCCCTGGGGTGCACGACCCCAGGGATCGTTTCCTGCCGAAGGAACGCGAGATCGCGGACTTCCTCGAACTGGAAGGCTGGCGCATCGACGCTCGCCCGGAGAACCATACGGTTCAGAAGGAGAAGAACCCGGACGCAACCCTGCGGAGAAGTGGAACCGCAGAGGGAGTGATCGTCGAGTTCAAGACGCTGAATCGGGCTTCGCTCTCGGCAGTGAAGCGCAACATCAACCAAGCCTGCGACCAGGCCGGCGCCGGCGGAGAGGTCTTCATCGACGGCCGGAAGGTCGATCTCGACGAGGCGATGGCGCTGCGGGGGTTCCGGATGGCCTGCGGTCAGCCCGGCAAGTCCGTCGACGCGGTGATTCATGTCATTCTCGGTGACGGACGAATGGTCACCTTCAGGAAGGAGCGGTGATGTCGACGAGTGACAACGTGTTCGTGGCTGCGGGTGACTCTGTTGCGGAGGTCGCCGACTGGCTGGCCGAAGTACTGGGGCTGGACACCGTCGCGGATGCTGACCTGAAGGACGACGAACGCCTGTTCCGACGGTCGGCGCGGACGGGTTCGGGTGCGGTCGGCATCTTGGTTCGTCCGAACGGCTTTGTTGTGGTCGATCCGGAACCGGACGAGGTCCAGGCGATTGACCGGTACCCGATCGACGTCGGAGTTCGGCTCGTCGGTACGAAGGACGAGGAGTGGCAACTGCGCGAGACTACGGCGATCTTCGACGATCTCGTCACCGCCCGCCCCGACGTACCCGCGCTGTTTGTCCACAACCTCGACACGCTGGTCTCTGCCCACCTTCCCGGCGCCGGCACGCACACCTTCGCCCCACCGATCACCCCCGACGCCGAAGACATCGACACCTGGCGCCCCTGGGTCGTCGGCTAATGGTGGGACATCGGGTGGTGTCTGTGAACAGGCAATAGCTTGTTCACAGACACCAAGGCCTGTTCCGGGTTTCACGCGCTGTGAGAAAGTTCTCGGGATTCGCGTCATGAGGGGCTGGGACGGCCGTCACTACCTGTGAACCCATCCCCACAGGGAAGTGGACGTGATTGACGTGAAGGGTTTTGTTGCGAGGTCGCTGATGGGAACCGGCTCGACTTGGGGTCGGGTGTGTTGAGATGGCCGACGGTGGTGATCCTCACCCGGGTGCGGTCCGGGTGGAGCGTCGTCGGGTGCGGGTCTGGTTCGGGGACCACGTGGTCGCCGACTACCGGGCCGAGGCGGAGTTGGCCGAGCGGTACGCGGCGGCCATGTCGCGCAGGTTCGCCGGGTTGCGGGTGACGAGTGACCCGGTGCCGGATCAGGATCCCGGTCCGGACCGGAAGCTGCCGGGGGAGCGGCTCTGGGAGGTCGCGCCGAAATGAGTTCTCGTCGTTTCCGGTTGATCCGTCATCATGATGTCTCCGGTGTCAGCGGCACCGGGCCTGTCGCCGAGGGCGTGCAGTTCACCGACGGGGCCGTCGCGCTGCGCTGGTACGGCGACTATCCGACCACGACCGTGTGGGACGGCATCGAGTCCGTCATCGCCATCCACGGTCACGGCGGGGCCACCGAGGTCGAGTGGCTCGACCCGGAACCGGGTCCCGATCCCGACCTCAAGCTGCCGCCCCGCGAGTCCCTCCGACCCAGGCCGTGGCCGGACCTGCACTCCACGCCCGAGCCACAGGACCCCGACCCGCTGCACTCCGACCGCGACCTCGGTTCGCACGGCAACGCGCCGCCGTCCAACTGGTCGTCGTACCGGGTCTTCCGCTGAACGCTGACCCGCTCTGAACCCCTGAACCCGTCCGGATCCGGCGCCGTGGACCCGGACCGACCCGGCGCGGCCGGTGCCGACCACCTCGCGGCACGGGCCGTCGCCCTGGGTACGACGTACGCCTCGACGACAAGGGGTACGCCGTACCCGGCCGCGGTACCGGCCCAGGCGGACTCGCGATACGCCTGGGCCGGACCAGGTCGGTAGTACTGCGAATCAGCGGTACTGCATCTCCGCCAGCTGGTCGAGGTTGTAGAACGTGCTCGGCCCGTCGCAGAGCTCCATCATCTTGGTGGCGAACTCGGTGGTGTCGGCCCGCTTGGAGTTCTCCATCGCCTCTTCGTACGAGGCGAACTCGACGATCGAGAAGTAGCGTCCGGGCTCGTCCCGGTCGGCACAGCTCAACCCGCGCACTGGCGACGGGCCGTCCCCGCCGGCCTCGCGCTTTGCCTGGTAGTCCTCCAGCAGCGCCTTGATCTCGTCCGGTTTCGACGTCCGGTACTCGATGATCTGAACGAAGCCAGCCATTTCTCCCCCTGTGTGAAGGACACTCACCCCTGGGTGCCTCTGCTTCGACAGTGCGCCTGTAACGCCTGGCTGGCAAGGGGTGACGTCTTACGGTGACCTGACGCGGGCGCCGGATCACGCGCCGTCGTTCTGCCGTCGGCAGAGGTGTCTGGGTTTTGTCGGTCGGGCCTGATTGGCTTACCTGCATGGAGATTCTCGTACTTGGTGGGACAGCCTGGCTCGGTCGTGAGATCGCCACGGAGGCGCTGGCGCGCGGACATTCGGTCACCTGCGTGGCACGCGGCGAGAGCGGCGTTGTCGCGGACGGCGCGACGCTGATCGCGACGGATCGCAGCCGCCCCGATGCGTACGACGCGGTGCCGCAGCGGGAGTGGGACGCGGTGTTCGAGGTGTCGTGGCAGCCCGGGTTCGTGCGGGGCGCGCTGGCCGCCTTCGGTGCCCGGGCCAAGCACTGGACCTACATCTCGTCGGGGAACGCCTACGAGAAGTACGACACGCCCGGCGCCGACGAGACCGCGGTACTGCGGAAGCCGACCGAGCTGGACGTGGTCGATCGAGAGTTGTACGGGGAGGCCAAGGTCGCATGCGAGCTCGCCTCGCGGGAGGTGATGGAGGATCGGCTGGTGATCGCGCGGGCCGGCCTGATCGGTGGTCCGGGGGATCCGAGCGATCGGTCGGCGGCCTGGGTCGCGCGGGCGGCGCGGGCGCCGGAGGAGCCGATGCTGGTGCCGGACACGCCCGACCTGGCGACGTCCGTGGTCGACGTCCGGGATCTCGCGAGCTGGTTGCTGGACTGCGCGACGGAGGGCCGGACGGGGACGTTCGATGCTTACGGTCCGGTGGTGCCGTTCGGTGAGTGGATCGAGTTGGTGCGGGAGGTCGGCGGTCACACCGGGCCGGTGGTGCTCGCACCGCAGGAGTGGTTGGAGGAGCAGAAGGTCGAGCAGTACATGGGGCCGGATTCGCTGACGATGTGGATCACCGAGCCGGGATACGAGGGCTGGTCGTCGCGGAGTGGTGCGGCGGCCGCTGCAGCCGGGTTGAAGCATCGGCCGCGGCGGGAGTTCCTGGTGGATGCGCTCGCCTGGGAGCGGGAGCTCGGCCTCGATCGGGAGCGACGGGCGGGGCTGAGCCCGGCCAAGGAGAAGGAGTTGATCGAGTCACTGGAGGCCTAGACGGAGTTGGAGCCATATCGGCGCATATTCTGGGGCGCATGCGCCTGGTGCTGATCTCGGACACTCACCTGCCGATGCGGGCGAAGAAGCTGCCTGAGCCGGTATGGGAGGCGATCGAGCGTGCCGACGTAGTCATCCACGCTGGGGATTGGGTGAACGTCGGATTGCTGGACGAGTTGGAGTCTCGTGCGGCCCAGCTGATCGGGTGCTGGGGCAACAACGACGGTCCGGAGTTGCGGGCGCGGCTGCCTGAGGTCGCGCGCGTGGAACTCGACGGGCTGTCGATTGCGGTCGTGCATGAGACCGGTTCGGCCAAGGGGCGTGAGCTGCGCTGCGAGGCGGCGTACCCGGGCGTGGATGTGCTCGTGTTCGGGCACAGTCACATCCCGTGGGACACGACGAGCCCGCGCGGGTTGCGGCTGCTGAATCCTGGGTCGCCGACGGACCGCAGGCGGCAGCCGTACTGCACCTACCAGACCGCGACCATCGTCGCCGGACGGCTGGAAGAAGTTGCCCTGCACAACCTGTGAGACTGGTTGTGCGATGCAACGATCGCGGCCGGGCAGGCGGGATCAACGCCGTACCACCGAGTTACGGCGTACCTGCCTACCCGGCCGATCGTTGGCCGGGGATCAGGCGTTTGCTGCTTCCTTGACCCGGGTCTTGAGACGATCGCGGACCTCTTCCGGCGTGTACGCACGGCGCTTCCGCTCGCCCCGTGCAACCACCACGCCCGTTGCGGCCACGCCGACGAGCCCAGCAAGTCCTACAACCTTCCATACCTTCATGGCGACTAACCTAGCGATGTGAACAGCCGGATTTCACTGGATGACGCTACGGAACTGACACGAACAGGTGACATTTGGCTGTTTCGAGGTGACAGCGCGGCGGATCGCGCGATCCGGCTGACCACGAACAGCCCGGTCAACCACGTCGGGATGGCGATCGTCGTCGAGGACCTGCCGCCGTTGATGTGGCACGCGGAGCTGGGCCGTTCGCTGCCGGACGTGTGGACCGGGACGCATCATCGCGGGGTGCAGCTGCACGAGCTGCGGGACGCGGTGCTGGTCTGGGGGCGCAAGTACGGGCAGCGTGCGTGGCTGCGGCAGCTCGATCACCCCGTCACGCGGGCGATGGAGGACGCCGTACTGAAGACGGTGGCGAGGCTTGACGGTACGCCGTTCCCGTCGACGGCTCGGCTTGCGTCGAGGTGGGTGCGTGGCCGGGTGCCGGCGATCCGGAAGGGCGCGCGGGAGCTCGAGCTGGAGTCGGCGTACTGCGCCGAGGTGGTCGCGGTGACGTACGAGGCGATGGGGCTGCTGCACGGGCGGCCGCTGAATTGGTACGACCCGGGGCGGTTCTGGAGTGGGGACGAGCTTGAGCTGGCGCACGGTGCGCGGCTGGGCGAAGAGATCGCGGTCGACCTGCCGGATTCCTGACGGACGGAAACTGTCGGCGGCGTGTGATTGGGTTGTTCCAGTCGGTCATCGAGCCGGAGGAGGCCCGGGATGTATGCCGTCATCGACACCGAGACGACCGGTCTGCTGCCGACGCATCGGCATCGGGTTATCGAGATTGCGGTCGTGCTGCTGGACGCCAGTGGACAGGTCGAGCACGAGTGGGTGACGTTGCTGAATCCCCAGCGAGACCTGGGGCCGCAGCACATTCACGGGATTCTGACCGCGGACGTGCTGGCCGCACCGGAGTTCGGTGACATCGCGCGGCAGTTGGGGCAGTTGCTGGCCGGGCGGATGGTTGTCGGGCACAACGTCGAGTTCGATCTCGGGTTCCTGCGGGCGGAGTTCGCTCGGCTCGGTGTCGCCGTACCGTTGATCACCGAGCGGTCGATGTGCACGATGGCGCTGGCCGGATATCTGTATCCGGGGGCGAGGCGGACGCTGGGTGCTTGTTGTGCGGCGGCGGGGATTTCGATCGAGGGCTGGCACTCGGCGATGGCCGACACGCGGGCGACGGCTGAGCTGTTTTCCCAGTATTTGAAGGCTTTTCCGTCACCCCCGCCGTGGCAGTGGGCTTACGAGGAGGTACGGCGATTGCAGTGGCCGGCGTTGCCGGGGACGGATGTCGCGCCGACTGTGGGACCGGTTCATGCCGGTGGGCGGCATGGCTGGATGAGTCGGCTTGTCGACCAACTGCCGCGTGTTCCGGAGCCGCCGCAGGCCGACTCGTATCTGGTGTTGCTAGACACGATCCTTGCCAACCGGGAGCTCACGGCGACGGACGCGGATCAGTTGGTGCAGGTGGCAACGGATTTGGGTCTGACTCGTCCGCAGGTCGACAACCTGCACCGGTGGTACGTCTCCGCACTCGCGACGGCGTCGTGGGGAGACGGGGCGATCACGCCGGATCAGCGGAACGATGTCGACCGGGTTGCGGTGATGCTCGGGCGGCGCGCGACCGATGTGGACGAGGCGCTGGTGCGGACGAGCGGCGGACGGTACGTCGTACCTGATCGTCCGGGGGCACACGGGTTTCCGCCGGGGAGCACGTTGGTCTTCACGGGGGACATGGTCGAGCCGCGCGAGGTTTGGTGGGACCGGGCTGTGGAGGCCGGGTTCGTGCCGCAGGAGGCAGTCCGCCCGGAGACCACGTTCTTGGTCGCCGCGGACGTCGACAGCTTGTCGGTGAAGGCGCGCGCAGCCCGCGAGTTCAACGTCCCGATCATCTCAGCAGAAGACTTCCGCCGCCTCCTCCCCACAACCGAACGCAAGGCCGGCTGAGTCCTACGGGCGTGGCGGAGTGAGGTGCGACCGCGGCTCGACAAGCAGCTGGACGCCGGGTGAGGTGGGTTAGGGGGTTGGTTGGAGGTGGGCTGGGGTTAGTAGGGCGTGGAGGGTTAGGCCTGCTTCGGCGAGGGGGGTGGTGGGGTTGCGGTTGATGACGCAGAGGGCGTCGGTGATGGTGGCGCCTAGAGTGCGGAGGTCGTTGGTCGAGAGGACGATTTGGCCGCCGGTGGTGACTACGTCTTCGACGATCGTGAGGCGGCGGCCTTCGATGTCGGCGCCTTCGGCCAGGCGGCGGGTGCCGTAGGACTTTGCCTCTTTGCGGACGAACGCGCATGGCAGGCCGGTGTGGCGGCCGAGTGCGGTTACGACCGGGATACCGCCCATCTCCAGGCCGGCCAGGACCTCGGTACCTTCCGGGATCAGCGGGACCATCGCCGCGGTCACCTCGTCCAACAGGACCGGGTCGGCCTCGAACCGGTACTTGTCGAAGTACTCCGTCGTCGTCTGCCCCGACCGCAGTACGAACTCACCAGTCAGATGAGCCGTCGCGTAAATCCGCCGCCCCAGTTCCTCAAGCTCCACACGCGCACCCTATCCATCCGCCCACCCCACCGATCCGCCAGCCACGAACCTGCCGGGCCGCCAGCCACGAATCCGCCCGCCCCCGTTCCCGACCCAGTTCCGCGCAATCGCATTTCGCTGGCTGGCCAGCCAACTTCGTGGGTTGGCCAGCCAAATCAGGGGTTCTCCACCCTCAACCACGGTGGAGAACCCCTCATTTGGTTGGCTCACCCAGCAAATTGGTAGGCCAACCCAGCAAATGGCGGCGTCCGCGCAGGGCGGGGTTGCCCGGGACTCGCCGTTCTGGCTGCGGCCTGTCGGGGCAGCGCCGCCCGGGACGGATCGGGCCTGAGCGCGGCCGTGAGGGGCGGGGGCTGGTGGGTCAGGCTTCGTCGGGGAGGGTCTCTATTTCGAAGCGGAGTTGTTTGCCGGAGCGGATGCGTTCGATGGCGGCGAGGCAGGCGGGTTCGCTCATCTGGACGCCGATCTCGCCGAGTTTGTGGCGGAGCACCCGGGCCGCGTCCTCGGGGGAACGCGCGCTGGACTCGTTGATCGCCTCGATGGTGGTCGCGGTGAGCTGCTCGCGGATGTCCGGGTGTGTCTGGTGGATCTCGTGCGTGATGCGGAACTCGGTCATCGCGACTCGCTCTCCTTAGTCCTCTGCGGGCCGGTTGTTGCAATCCCAGCGTAGTGTCACCAGGCCTTCCCGGCGCCGCAGACTCGGCCAAAGAATGGTTAAGCCAGGACGCGTTGGACGAAACTCTCCAGGCGGGTCGCGAGCCGGTCGGCGCGGACCTCCGGGGTGGCGGTCTCGCCCTGGGGTACGTCGAGCTCGCGGAGGCCGCGGATGTACAGCGAGCAGGCGAGATCGGCGCAGATGTACATCCCGACCGTGTTCCCCTCACGGCCGGCCGAGCCGGCCCGGCGGGCCGCGAACAGCGCGACGTCGCTGACGTGGTGCGCGGTGTTGCACAGGTCGCACAGTCCGGCGAACCGGCGCGCCTTCCCCGACGCCTGGGTGCTGACCGCGATCCCGGTCACTCCGGCGTCCCGTCGTACCACCAGGTAGCCGCGGTTCGGCGCCTTGGCGTCGCGCCAGCCGAGGAAGTCCAGCGACTCCCACGGCAGCTCGGTGAACCGCGACGGCAGCGCCATCGCCTTGGCCTGACTCTTGGTCGAATTGACCAACGAGCGCCTGATCTCGTCGGCGCTGAGCGGTTCCACGACGGTCCTCCATCCGTTTCGACCACCCATGAGACCTGCTGCCGTCGCGGGCGCGCAACCGATTAACTCCGTTGCTTCAGGCAACGGTTAGCTGTCGGCGTACGCCGTGGTGCGGGTCGTGTCGTGGTTGCGGAGGTCGACGCCGAAGTCGACCGAGGCCTTCAGGCGGAGCAGCAGCGAGACGACCTCGGCGCAGTCAGCGGGTTCGTCGGAGCTGAGCGTGAGGTCGGTGCCGCCCGCCTCCCCGGCGGTGAGCGTGAACGTCAGCGTCCGGCCGAAGTACCCCAGTTGGTAGCGCTCGCCCGGGACGGCCTGCTCGATACTGCACTTGGCGGCCCGTCCGTCCGCAAGTACGAACGAGATCACGCCGTCCGACTCCGGTGCTGAACCGGCCCAGAACCGTTCCCGGCCGAGCGACGTACTCACCGCCCGGTAGACATCGCTCGGTCCCGACGCGCAGAACACCCTCCACTCCACCAAACCCACTCCTTGCCGGTCCAGATCAGAACGCCGTCCATTCTCCGGCCGAACCGGGGTCCAGAAGATGAACACGCCGAGTGTGGGGTGGACTTCTGAGGGTCAAAGGTGAAATCTGTACTGTGAAAAGTTCAACTAGTCCTCTGGAGGAATCCGCGATGGCCAACGAGTACGCCGAACTGTCCGGCGACTACACACTCGACGCGGCACACACCCGGATCGGGTTCAGCGCCCGGCACGCGATGGTGACCAAGGTGCGGGGGGCGTTCGACGAGTTCGAGGGCTCGTTCCACATCGACGGCGAGAACCCGGCGAACTCGTCCGGCAAGGTGACGATCCAGGCGAAGAGCATCAACACCCGCAACAGCCAGCGCGACGACCACCTGCGCAGCAACGACTTCCTCGCGATGGACGAGAACCCGGAGATCACTTTCGTGTCGACCGCGGTCAAGCCGGCCGGCGACTCGGAGTTCGTGGTGTCGGGCGACCTGACGATCCGCGGCGTGACGAAGCCGGTTGACGTTACGTTCGAGTACACCGGTTCGGCGACCGACCCGTTCGGCAACCACCGGGTGGGCCTGGAGGGCTCGGTCGTGATCAACCGCAAGGACTTCCGCGTCAGCTGGAACGCGGCGCTCGAGGGCGGCGGCGTCCTGGTCAGCGAGAAGGTCACGCTGGAGCTCGAGGTCTCAGCCATCAAGAACGCCTGAGCAAGAACACCTGCGGACATGCGTTGGGGACCTCGGACATCCGGGGTCCCCAACGCATGTTCAGGCGTGGCGGGTGGTTTGGTGGAGGAGGGTTTCGACGGCTTGGCGGAGGTCGGGGTCGTGTTGCGGGCCGGACCAGACGATGACGCAGCCCTTGTCGCCGAGCTTGGTGCTGATCAGGTCGCGGGCGGGCGCCGGGTCGCCTTGGTTGAGGAGTACGACGAGACGCCGGCCGTCGCGCTGGAGGCGATCCAGCAGTGGTGGGAGGGTGGAGCCGCGGAACAGGCCGGGGTCGCTCTTGACCTTGGTCTCGATCATCACGCCGCGGCCGCGGACCACCAGCAGGAAGTCGGCGCGGTCGCGGGTGAACTCGCGGTCGTGGTAGATCCGCGCCTTCGGCCACAGGCGTTGCAGCGCCGCGTCGACCTCGACGTCGTACTGCACGGCGAGCCGGCTGACCCGGGAGCTGGTACTTCGCGGCCGGAAGGATTCCGGCGTACGACGACCACCCTGGCGACGACCGAACAACGGCCGCAACCAACGTCTAATCTGCGTGTCGATCATCGGCGGACCCCTCGACCTAGCCGGCACTCAGGTCGAAGTGTTCCCGGCCTGGTTCAGAGGAATCCGGGGAGCGCGCAATCGTGATCCCACTGGCACAAATCAGCAGGTGGTGGGAGTGGTGGTGCCGCCGTCGACGATCCAGGTGGACTGCTGGGGGAGGACGCGCATCTGGTCGAGCCAGCGGGTCGGGGTGGTGTTCGGGAGGACTGCGTGGCCGCGGGCGTTCACGGTGCGGGCGGCGGAGGTGTCGTAGCAAGCGCTGACGATGACGCCGTCCGAGGCGAGGGTGCGCTTGGCCCAAAGGACCTTGGTAGTACCGGTGTTGTGCAGCTTCCGGGTCCGGAAGTACTTCGCCTGGGCGCTGATCGACTGGAGCATCTTCGGCGTCATCACCGGCTCGAGCTGCTTGGTCTTGCTGCCGCCGCTGCGCATCATCACGTCGAGCGCGATCCGGTACGCGTAGTACGCGTTCACCACCGGGTCGTCGGAACCGACCGCTTCGTCGGTGAGGCCGGGCCGGGCCACCTTGTGGGCGGCAGGCGCCGCGGCCGCGACGCCGGTGTCGTTCCCGCAGCCGGGAAGTAGCAAAACCGGGATCAGCGTGGCGGTCACCGCCAGGTTCCGCATGCGCATGTGTCCGAGACCTCCTCGTGGACGCGGCCTCGCCGCTCGTGCCGTCGGGCAGCCCGGCGAGCCGTGACTGTCGTCCAGCACTGACCGTGTAACGTCACAACACGCATCGTGGTCACTGTGACCTGGATCACAGTCGACCCCCTACCGGGGTACTGGCCCCGGGTTCGCTCCCTGGCTGGATGTGCCGGCCGGGTCCGATTCCTAGTCTCGATCTCAGGACTTGAGACCTGAGGAGACGCGATGACGGACACGCTCACCCGGCACCGGGCGGACGGCAAGGTGCGGGACGACGGCAAGGTACGTCGGCTGTGGAGATCGGTGGCGTACGACGCGCTGCTGGTGCCGGCCGGTCTGCAGACGATGGCGGACGCGGTGCTCGGCGAGCCGGAAACGGCCGGGCGACGCTGGCAACGGCTGGCCGCCTACCGACTCGGCAAGCGAGACACCGCCCCGGTAGGAGTAGCCGGCGTTGGGCGGGTGTTTGGGTATGGGTTGATCACCACGGTGCTCGGGCTGGCGAGCTGGTTTGTGATGTTGCTGGTGTTGATGTCCGTCGTACGCGGACCGTTCTGGGGCTTCGTCGACCACGGCGCGGTCGAGCCCGGTACGTGGGGTGGACCGACCCGGGCCGGAGCGTGGACCGCGCACGGGCTCATCGCCGTACCGTGCGTCATCGCCTTCCTGTTCGCCCTGCGCGGGATCGCCGCGCTGCAAAGTCTGCTGGTGCGACCGCTCTACGGACCGCCGTCGCGCAAGTGGGTGCTTCCGGCAACTATCGTGCTGGTCGTCGGCAGTCTGACGTTCTTCTGGTCCTGGCTTCAGCAGCTGTGAGTAGGGTCCAACCGTGAACAGGTGGCCGCGCGGGCGGTGGGCATGGGTTGCGGCGCTCGGGGTCGCGACGCTGCTCGTCCTGACGGTCATGGACCTCGCGCAGCACTACGACGTACCGCTCGGGGCTGTGCTGGCGCTCGCGATTGCGCGGGCACTGGCCCTGAGCCTGGCGTGGCTGCGGCCTCGAGTGGCCATGGTGGTCTCACTGATCACCACTGCCGTCACGGCTGCGGTCACGACACCAGTCAGCTCGAGTGAACCGTGGCCGTGGGGTACGACGGCAGCTTTCGGGCATGCGTTCGTCATCGCGATCGCAGGTGCCCGCGGACTCGGCCGGCGGGAACAGGTCGGCTGGTGGGTCGTCACACAAGCACTCGGCATAGTCGCCACCGCACTGGCCCCGGACCGCGGCAGCTGGCGCGGTCTGATCACCATGGCAGTGCTGTCGGCAGTAGCTGTCGTGGTGGGCGACCTGATCCACTCACGCCGCGAGACGAGCAGACGACTGGTCGAGCAGGAAACGATCAGCAAGGTCGAGCGCGCCGAGCGGGAGCGCCTGCAGGAGCGGGCCCGGATCGCTCGCGAGCTGCACGACGTCGTGGCGCACCACCTGTCCGTGGTGGTGGTACGGGCGGACAGCGCGCCGCACCGGCTGACCGACGTACCGGACAACGTCCGTGAGGAGTTCACCGAGATCGCCGAGGCGGCGCGTGTCTCGCTGACGGAGATGCGTCGGGTACTGCGCCTGTTGCGGGAGCCGGTCGAGCAGCCGCAGCTGGGACCGCAACCAGGGTTGGAGCACCTGGCTGACCTGGTCGAGAGCACTCGCCGGGCCGGTGCTGATGTGCGACTAGTAGGTGACGTGCCAACCGGCTTTGACGAGACAGTTGAGCTGACGGCGTACCGGATCGTGCAGGAAGGGCTTAGCAATGCGGTGCGACACGCGCCGCACGCAGCAGTGGAGGTGTCGATCAAGCAGAGCGGCGACGAGCTGGAGGTCACCGTGCACAACACGCCGCCACCTGGTACCCCCACGCCGGCGCCGGGTAGCGGTCATGGGCTGACTGGGATGCGTGAACGCATCCACCTCGTCGAGGGGACCCTCAGCACAGCGCCGACCCCCGAAGGCGGTTATCTGGTCCAGGCGGTCATACCGGTAGGAAAGGAGGCGGCGAGTGGCGATCACAGTCATGGTGGTTGACGACCAGGAGATGGTGCGGGCCGGGTTCAGTGCGCTGCTGGACGCGCAGCCGGACCTCCAGGTGGTCGGGCAGGCCGGCGACGGCGCCCAGGCGGTCGACCTGGCCGCGACCCTGAAGCCGGACGTGATCCTCATGGACGTACGCATGCCAGTCCTAGACGGTCTCGCCGCGACCCGTCGCATCCTCGCCAACTCCACTCCTGGCGAGCCGCCCCGCGTCGTCATGCTGACAACGTTCGACCTCGACGACTACGTGTACGCCGCACTCCGTGCCGGTGCAAGTGGCTTCCTGTTGAAGCACTCCACGCCAGACGAGCTGGCCGCGGCCGTGCGAGTCGTCGCCGCCGGTGACGCGCTGCTGGCCCCGTCCGTCACCCGTCGACTGGTCGAGGACTTCGCCCGCGCACAGCCCGTCGTACCGATCACTCCGGTCCACCTGACGCCCCGGGAGACCGACGTACTGCGGCTGGTCGCCCGTGGACTCTCCAACCGCCAGATCGCGGACGAACTCGTGCTGGCCGAGCAGACCGTGAAGACGCACGTCAGCAACATCCTGACCAAGCTGGACCTGCGTGACCGTGCGCAGGCAGTGGTCTACGCCTACGAGGCGGGCGTAGTGGTCCCCGGTCCGCGACACTAGGTCGATGGACGTCCTGGAGCGTGTACGCCGACTGTGCCTCGCGATGCCCGAGGCGACCGAGCGGCCGAGTCATGGTGAGCCGACCTGGTTCGTGCGGGACAAGAAGGTGTTCGTGATGTACGCCGACCATCACCACGACGACCGGCTCGGGGTGTGGGTGGCGGCGCCACCCGGTGTGCAGGAGTCGCTGGTCGCCGAGGACCCCGAGCACTTCTACCGGCCGCCGTACGTCGGTCACCGTGGCTGGCTCGGGGTGTACCTGGACGTCGAGGTGGACTGGGAACACTTCGAGGACCTGGTCGAGAGCGCGTTCCGCCAGATCGCCCCGAAGACACTGATCGCCCGTCTGGACGAGGTCTAGTCGTTCAGCGGCACCGAGGTCTGCGGGAGCAGCGCGAGGTGGGTGCTCCAGGTGGCGGCGTGCCCGTCCCACTCCCAGTCCAGCATCTGCGCGGTACTGCGACGTCCGAACACGGCCCGGAACAGTTCGTAGGAGCTGGTGCGGGCGACTGCGGTAGGACCTTCGGAGCCGGCCGAGTACGTGCCGTCCGGCGTGATGACGGTCAATGGGCCTGGTTCGTCGAGCATCCAGTCCAGTGTGGCCAGCCAGAGCTCGGTGGGCGGCCGTCCGCTGCCGATGGCGCCGTGCAGGTCGGCTTCGTGGACGGCCGCGTCGACGTACGGGTTGCAGACCAGTGGGTGCGAGGTGGTGCCGCCGACGATGAGCTTCTCCAGCTGCGGTCCGACGGTCGCCCACTCGTCCAGTACGTCCGAGATCGGTAGGTTGCGCCGGATCGCGACCTGTACCGCGGTCCACGGCGGCCTGGGTGCGCCGGTGACGTTGCCGACCACGAAGTCGGCGGCCACGCCGGTCAGGTGTGAGACCAGGCTGTGCACGCTCCACTGTGGGCAGGCGGGCACCTGGCGATCCAGGTCGTCCGGGCTGAGATCGCGGACCGCGGCTGCGATCCGTTCGCGTCCAGCGTGGTACAGTTCGGCACTTCTCGATGCGTCCGTCACGCCTCCATTGCACAGATAGGGTGACGCGGTGGGCAAGGGTGAAGCGGGGCCGGTCGGTCAGAAGTTGGCGATTGCGCTGGCGTTCGGGAGTTCGGCCGCCGTGATGGTGCTGGAACTCGTGTCGCTCCGGCTGGTCGCGCCGTACATCGGGCTGACGCTGGAGACGAACACAGCGGTCATCGGAGTCGCACTGGCGGCGATCGCGACCGGCGCGGCGTTGGGTGGCCGGTTTGCGGACGTGGTGCCGCCACAGCGGACGCTGGGTCCGCTGCTCCTGTTCGGTGGTGCACTGGTGATGCTGATCCTCCCGGTGGTGCGCTGGACCGGTCAGGCGCTCGCCAGAGATGCGAGCGACCTGGTGTTCCTCGTGCTCGCCGTGACCCTGTTCGCGCCTGCCTCACTGCTCGCGGCGGTCACACCGATGGTGACCAAGCTGCGGCTGGCGACGCTGGAGCAGACCGGCACTGTCGTCGGGCGGCTGTCCGCGTACGCCACGGTCGGCGGCATTGTCGGCACAGTGCTCACCGGCTTCGTGTTCGTGGCCACCGTCCCGATCAGCACGATCGTTCTGACGCTGGGCGCAGTACTGGTGGTCGTCGGTGCCGCGCTGACGTTGCTGCTGCGTGGTGTGCAGGCCGCGGTGAAGCCGGTCGCTCTGGCGCTGATAGGTGCCACGCTGACCGTTGTCGCACCACGTCCGTGTGAGGTCGAGACGGCGTACCACTGTGCTCGCGTCGGTGCGGACCCCGACCGTGAGAGCGGACGGACGCTCTACCTCGACGAAACCAGGAACTCGTACGTCGACCTCAAGGACCCGACCTATCTGCAGTTCGAGTACATCAAGAGCTTCGCGGCCGCGATCAACGGCAGCTGGCCGGAGGGGCGGCGGCTGGACGCGCTGCACATCGGTGGTGGCGGTCTGACCATGCCGCGGTACCTCACCGCGACCAGGCCAGGCACCAAGAACCAGGTGTACGAGATCGACCGGGCCGTGGTCGAGCTCGACAAGCGGGAGCTCGGCGTACGGACCGGTCCGGACCTGGCCGTGACGGTGAAGGACGGTCGGCTCGGCGTACGGTCCGAGGCGACGGACAGCCGGGACCTGATCATCATGGACGCGTTCAGCGGGCTGGCCGTGCCATGGCACCTCACCACGCGTGAGCTGATCACCGATGTACGGCGGGTGTTGCGGCCGGACGGGGTCTATCTGATCAACGTCATCGACAACGGCAAGGCACTGTTCGCGAAGGCCGAGATCAAGACCGTGCAGGCCGTGTTCCCGTACGTCGCGGTGATCGCCCGGAAGGACGAGCTGGCGGGGCAGAGCGGCGGGAACTTCGTCGTGGTCGCGTCCGACCGGCCGATCGCCGTACCCGCCATTGCCGGTCGACTCGAGCCGAACATGGAGCTCAGCGACCAGCCGGCCGGATTCGTCGGGGACGCGCCGGTGCTGACCGACGACTACGCACCTGTCGACCAGCTCCTCACCACGTACAGCAGCTGAGTTTCTTGTGGTTGCATGTGGTCATGCACCCACGCGCAGGCCAGCCCGCTCAGCCCGAGGACCTCGTCGACGTCGACGCCATGCTTGCGGCGTACGGCGACATCACCCCGGACGTGGACAACCCCGCCCAGAAGGTCGTCTTCGGTACGTCGGGACACCGCGGCTCGAGTCTGGACGGTGCCTTCAACGAGGCGCACATCCTGGCCATCACCCAGGCCGTCTGTGAGTACCGCGCCGGTCAGGGCACGACGGGACCACTGCTGGTCGGCCGGGACAGCCACGGCCTGTCGGAACCGGCCTGGCGCACAGTCCTCGAGGTGCTCGCCGGCAACGACGTACAGACGCTCGTGGACAGTGCTGACCGGCTCACGCCGACCCCTGCGGTGTCGCACGCGATCCTGCGGCTCAACCGCGGCGCCGGTGCGGACGCCGACGGCATCGTCATCACGCCGTCGCACAACCCGCCGCGTGACGGTGGCATCAAGTACAACCCGCCGCACGGCGGTCCGGCCGACTCCGACGCGACCAGCTGGATCGCCGACCGCGCCAACCAGCTGATCGCCGGCGACAACCGCGAGGTACGACGCAAGCCGTTTGCGCAGGCCCGTCAGTCCGCGGGGGACTACGACTTCGTCGGCCACTACGTCGACGACCTGCCGTCGGTGCTCAACCTGGCCGCGATCCGCGACGCCGGCCTGAAGATCGGCGCCGACCCACTCGGCGGCGCCAGCGTGGACTACTGGGCTGCGATCGCCGAACGGCACAACCTCGACCTGACCGTGGTGAACCCACGGGTCGACCCGGCCTGGTCGTTCATGACGCTGGACCACGACGGCAAGATCCGGATGGACTGCTCCTCGCCGTACGCGATGGCCTCGCTGGTCGCGCAGCGGGACAAGTACGACGTGGCGACCGGGAACGACGCGGACGCCGACCGGCACGGCATCGTCACCCCGGACGCCGGGTTGATGAATCCGAACCACTACCTGGCCGTCGCGATCTCGTACCTGTTCAGCAACCGCCAGTGGGGTCCGGACGTCGCCGTCGGCAAGACGCTGGTGTCGTCGTCGCTGATCGACCGCGTGGTCGCGGACCTGGGTCGCCGGCTGTGGGAGGTGCCAGTCGGCTTCAAGTGGTTCGTGCCTGGGCTGGTGGATGGTTCGGTCGGCTTCGGTGGCGAGGAATCGGCCGGAGCGAGCTTCCTGCGCTTCGACGGCACGGTGTGGACGACGGACAAGGACGGCATCCTGCTGGCGCTGCTGGCGAGTGAGATCACCGCAGTGACGGGGGAGACGCCGTCGCTGGCGCACGCCAAGCTGGTGGAGCGGTTCGGCGCATCGGCGTACTCACGGGTGGACGCGCCCGCCACCCGCGAGCAGAAGGCCAAACTGGCGGCCCTGTCGTCGGACGCGGTCACCGCGACCGAGCTGGCCGGTGAGCCGATCGTGGACCGGCTGACGAAGGCTCCGGGTAACGACGCCCCGATCGGTGGGCTGAAGGTCACCACGGAGTCGGCGTGGTTCGCGGCCCGCCCGTCCGGAACCGAGGACCTCTACAAGATCTACGGCGAGTCGTTCAAGGGCGCTGAGCACCTGGACCAGGTCTTCGAACAGGCCCGCGAGGTCGTGTCCGAAGCGCTCTCTTAACGCACAAACGAGTCCAGCAACCGTTCCAGATCCGCAGCGGGGTCCTCAGTGATCCCGCTGTGGATCGGTCCGGGATGTACGACGGTACTGCGAGGCGCAGCGAGCCACCGGAACCGCTCGCTGATCGTCGTGCCGGCTGCAGGCCCTCCAGCCGGCTCACCCGCACAAATCGCCCGGATCTGATCCAGCGACGCACACACGACATCTACGTCCACCGCTGGGTCCAGGGCTCGCAGGCGTTCGGGCTGAACATCCCACCCGGCGCCGAGGTAGTCCAGACCGCGGCAGTAGAGCACTGCACCCACGTTGATGAACTCGCCCCGCTGGATGCGTGGTGCAGCCCGCAGGATCACGTAGTCGAAAGGTGCCATCATCGAGCACCTCCCGGCAGCCAGGCGGACCGGTTCTCCAGCCGAGCCAACAGGTGGCCGAGGTACCGCTCCCGGTCGCCCGCTTCGATCCACTCGTCCGGCACGAGCCCGATCACTTCCGTCAGCAACTCCGGGGTGATCGCAGCGGCCAGCTCAGAGTCGACCTTAGAGACCTGGGGTGCCGCGACGGAGAAGACATGGTCGGAAGCGTCGTACGGCAGCGAGGCGAACCTCTCCGCGGACATCCAGGAGTGGTGGAAGTACAGCGCGGCGCCGTGGTCAATCAGCCAAAGGTTCTTGTGCCAGACCAGCAGGTTCGTGTTCCGCCAGGACCGGTCGACGTTGGCGACGAACGCGTCCAGCCAGAGGATCCGGGCCATCCCGTCGTCACCGGGGTTGCCGGCCGAGCCGTCGTACCCGAAGGAGCCGGGCAGGAAGTCGACGGCCAGGTTCAGGCCGGCGCTGCGGATCAGCAGCTCCTGGATCTCGAAGTCCGGCTCGGACTTGCCGATCGCCGGGTCGAGCTCGATCAGCTTCAGCTCCGGCACCCGCAGCCCGAGCCGGCGGAACAGCTCCCCGACGATCACCTCGGCGACCAGCGCCTTGGGTCCCTGCCCGGCGCCGTGGAACTTGATCACGTAGGTGCCGAGATCGTTGCCCTCGACAACACCAGGCAACGACCCGCCCTCACGCAACGGCAACACGTACCGGGTCGCGGTAACCACAGGCAGACTCACGCCGCAGAGCTTAGGCCATGGGTACCTGGCCAGGGTGAGGGTTCCGTCGTTCGGAGTAGAAGAAGAGCTGCTGCTGGTGTCCGCCACCGGCGATCCACTGCCGCGCAGCAAGGCGGTCGTGGTGGACCTGCCAGGGGTGGAGCTGGAGCTGACGCGCGCCATGGTCGAGATCAACTCCCCGGTCTGCCAGACAGCCGACGAGTTGCGTGCGCACTTGGTAGCCATGCGTGCCGGTCTCGCCGAGGCTGCGGCCGAGGAGGGCGCACGACTGCTGGCGATCGCCGTGCCACCGCAGGGCGAGGCGGCCCAGGCCATCACCAACAAGCCTCGCTACACGGAGCTGGCCGCGCGGTGGGGGTTGCTGGCGCGCGAGCAGGGTGTCTGCGGATGCCACGTCCATATCGACGTTCCGGACAGGCAGGCGGCCATTCGGGTCAGCAACCACCTGCGGCCCTGGCTGCCGGTCCTCCTGGCCCTCACCGCGAACTCACCGATCTACCTGAACCAGGACACCGGCTTCGCGAGCTGGCGGTGGCTGATGACTACCAGGTGGCCGTGCGCCGGTCCGCCGCCGTACCTGGAGTCGCCGGAGCACTTCGACGCGCTGGTGGCGATGCAGTTGGCGGCAGGCACGCTCATCGACGAGCGGATGGTCTACTGGGACATTCGGCCGTCCTCGCACCTGCCGACGGTGGAGGTGCGGGTCAGCGACGTACCGCTGACCGTCGACGAGACCGTGCTCCTGGCCACCCTGATCCGGGCGCTGGTGATGACCGCATTGGAAGACGGCGGCCAGGGACCGAAGATCGAGCCCGAGGTACTGCGGACCGCGTATTGGCTCGCTGCCCGCGACGGACTCACCGCGAACGGTCTGGACGTCCGCACTGCCGAACCACTGCTGATCGCCGAGCTCTTGCAAAGACTGCGACAACACGCCGAACCAGCACTGCAGGAGCTCGACGCACTGGATCTGGTCGACGACGGACTCCAGCGTGCTCTCACAGACGGCAACGGTGCCGTCAAGCAGCGCAAGGTGTTCCGTGAGGGCGGCGACTTCACCGCCCTCACGGAAGTCAGCGCAGGAAGTCCTCGAGGCCGTGCAGGTCGTCGGTGTTGATGTAGTCGACGTTTGCTGCGAGCAGTTCGCGCCAGAGGGCCTCGCGGGCTTCACCTGGGGTGTCGGGGGTCTCCCAGAAGCGGACCTTGTAGCCGGCGTGGTGCGCGTTGACCACGATGTCGTGCAGCTTGGTCTTCTCGGCCTCCGGCATCGGGCCGAGACCGCGCCAGGTGAACACGTTGGACCAGTTGTCACTGACCAGCGGCATCAGCGACGCCGGCATCCCGGACTCCAGGTCGCCCAGCCGGCCGTCGTACCCGGCATAGCGGAGCTTCTGCGCCTTCATGTCGTCCAGCGGGCGGTTGCCGCTGATCACGGAGGTGACAGCGCCCTGGAGCACCCGCCCGTTGACGAAGATCGTGCTGATACCGCGGTACTTCGCCAGCGCCTTGTCCACCGCGGCGTACGTCGATGGTCCGTCGCTCTTGATGTCGATCAGCAGCTGGAAGCCCCGACCGTGCTGGTACACCTGCCCGTGGTTCTCGCGGACCCGGTCCGCCAGAGGCTTCAGGTAGAGGCTCTCCAGGTTGCGACCGGGCTTGGCGTCCGACAGGTCGTGGGCCACCCGCAGCTCGCCGTCGACCAGCCACACGTCGGCCTCGACGCTGTTGAACCCGCGGTCCAGCGCATCCTGCAACGGCCGCCGGTGGTCGTAGTCGTTGTGCGCGTGCGCCGACGGCAGCGCCCGGATGGCAGGAGCGTCGTACGCCTTCGGCAGGCGGAGTCCGTTCTGCCGTACGGCGTCACGCAACCGGTCCGGGTAGTCGCTGATGAGGCCGTCGACACCCTGGTCGATGAACCACTGAATGGTCGCCGGGTCGTCCACCGTCCACGGAATCACCTTCAGACCGGCCTTGTGCGCCGACTTCACCGTGGCTGCGGTGAAGTACGGCCGGAACGCCGGGTCGGTGATCTTGCCGCCCTGCGGGAAGCCGTCCACCGGAGAGATCGCCGAGGCGCCGAACGACTTGACCGCCTTGATCGGGTCGCCGCCGAAGTCGTCGATGTCGATGCCGCCCAGCCACGGCGACTTGCCCGGCTTGCCGACCTGCAGGAAGTCGTAGTTGTCCAGCGCGACCAGCGGCAGCTCCGGCATCACCTGGTGCATCCGGATCAGCGAACCCCAGTCGAAGCTCTGGATCGTCACCTGGCGGGCGATGTTGGCCCTGCGGATCTCGCTGGCGACCACCTGGACGAACTGCTCACGCGGCGCGGTCTCGGTCGGCGCACCGGCCTCGACCTTGGTCTCGACGTTCAGCTTCACGCCGTACGCGTGGTAGCGGTGCACGAGCCCGAAGATGTCGCGCAGCTCGGGCATCCGGGCGCCCGGGTCGGGCTGCTGCTCGGGGAAGCCGGCCTGCGGCAGCGAACCGCAGTCGAGCTGCTTGACCTGGTTCAGCGTCAGCGTGTTGATGAACTTGCCGACGTACGGGTACTCCGGGTCGGCCGCGCTGTACGGCGCGGTGTCGCGGCACTTCTTGCCGTCGACCTTCCGGTCGTGGGTGACGACGGCGTACCCGTCCTGGGTGATCTGGACGTCGAGCTCCAGCGTGCTGACGCCGAGCTCGAGACCGTGGGAGAACGACGCGATCGTGCTCTCCACGGTGAGCCCGAGGCCGCCGCGGTGGGCCTGGATGTCGAAGTCGCCGCGATGGGCAGCGGCCGGGGCGGCCGGAAGCAGCAGTCCGGCGATCAGCGCGCACGGAAGCAGCGCACGGGGAAGGCGGCGCATGAGGGGTCCCTTCCGGAGGGGTATGGGCGGACAAGCCTGAGGCTGTATCCCAGAGGAGTACCCAGATCCTCGGGAAGGTAGCCGCCAAGTGACCAGACGGCTACGGAGCGGAGGTGATCATCCGCGCCGACTCCGACTCCACATGCACCGAGCCATTCACGGCCGCCCCACAACGCCACCCACTACCCCAACTTTGAGAAGCCACCAACCACAATTCCGCGGCGGAACTGGTTGGTGGCTTCTCAAAGTTGGGTGTAGACCGAGGCGGAGTGGGGGCTAGGGGTGTACTGCGCGTTGGCCGGGGATGACGTCGTCAACGTTGCTTGACGAGGCACTAGCACCGCCGAGGTCTCCTCGACTGCGTGGAACTACTCGTACTGGAGCGCTTCGAGCGGATCGAGCTTGGCCGCGCGCCGGGCCGGCCAGATTGCGGCGAAGATCCCGACCACCACCGAGACGACGGCGAAGATCACCAGCTGGGCGACCGGGATGGTGAACGAGATCTCGTCCAGTCGCGCCGCCAGTAGCGAGGCGAGCAGCAGGCCGAGCGCGATCCCGATCACCGCACCGATGAGCGCGGTGATCACGCTCTCCTGCCGGATCATCTTCTTCACCTGACCGCGAGTCAGGCCGATCGCGCGCAGCATGCCGAGCTCGCGGGTCCGCTCGAAGACTGTCAGCACCAGGGTGTTGACGATGCCGAACAGGCTGACCAGCACCGACAACGCGAGCAGGACATACAGCACGTTCAGAATGCTCTTGATGCTGTCGGTCTGCGCCTTCTTGAACTCGTCCCGGGTCAGCGCTTTGGCGTTCGGGAACGTGCTCAGGGCATCGTTCAGGGTCGCGGTGTTCGCGGCCGTGACACCGCCGCTCATGTTCACGAAGGTGTAGATGTTCAGCGGCTGCGAGGTGGTCGCGTCGAACGTGGCCGTCGAGATCGTCACGTTCCCGAACGGAGAGCCGCCGGCCGGCGGGCGGAACACGCCCTTCACCTGGAGTTGCAGGGTCTTCCCGGTGGCAGTCTGCATCGGGAACCGCGACCCGAGGACGAGCGCGTGAGTGTCGGCGTATGAGGCGTCGACGATCGCGCCGTCGGTACCGAGTTCGCCGAGTGACGCCTGCGATCCGGAGCGCCAGTCGAAGGTGAGCAGCTCTGGAGCCTGCGGGTCGACGGCGGTGATCGTGATCGTCTTGCCGAACGCCTTCGCCTGGCCGCCGCGCACGCTGGTGACCTTCTGCACTCCTGGCACCTTGGCGACCTCCGCGGCGACCGGTGGCGGCAGCGGACTGAAGTTGTTCTGCGCGGTGATCGCGTAGTCGGCGCTGAAGATTCCGTCGACGGCTTGCTCGAACGGCCTGATCAGACCCGCACCCAATGTGGCGACCAGCGTGACCAGGGCTAGCCCGATCATCAGCGCCGCCGCGGTCGATGCGGTCCGGTGTGGATCCCGTCGGCTGTTCTGTCCGCCGATCGCCACCGCAGGGCCGTCCGGCAGTACGCCAGGGAACTCGGTACGCCGGCCGAAGAGACGACGTACCAGCCACAACGGAACCAGGACGAACGGCCAGATCAAAGCGGTCAGTACGACGACCGACCAGCGTGCGATCGGATCGGCCACCGTTGCCAGCGGGCGGACGAGACGCGAGGAGAACAAGGCGATACCGATGAACAGCAGCAACACCCCGGCGCCGAGCAACGTCAGCAGAGTCTTGGTCGACAGTCCGTCGGCGAACAGCCCGACCAGCACGAGCGCGATTCCACCCGCGGCGAGCAAGGCGGCGCCCACCGGCCGATAGCGATTCAACCGTCCAGGCGCGAGCGTCGCGCCCTCGCGGACCGCTGCGATCGGCGGCACCCGGGTCGCCCGCCACGCAGGTCGCAGACTCGCCAGAACGGTCACCACCACGCCGACGATCAGCGCGACCACGATCGTCCGGGTCCGGAACACCAGACCGTTGTTCGGCAGCGTGAAGCCGACCGCGTCGAAGAGCTTGAACAGCCCGGTCGCGATCGCGAGCCCGAGGAACAAGCCGGCCACGGCGGCGACGAATCCGGTGACCAAGGCCTCCAGCACCACCGTGGAGAGGATCTGCCGGCGCGAGGCGCCGAGCGTTCGCAGGGTCGCGAACTCGCGGGTGCGCTGGGCGATCGTGATCGACAGCGAGTTGGCGATGACGAACGAGCCGACGAACAGCGCGATGCCGCCGAACACCAGCAGGAACGTCTGCAGGAAGCTCAGGAAACTCGACGTACCGGCCGCGTCCTCCTTGGCCTGTTCGTCGGCGGTCCGGACCTGCGTTGCCGTGGGCAAGATCTGCCGGACGGCATCGAGCATCTGCTGCTCACTGGTCCCGGACTTGGTCGCGATCAGGATCTGGTCGAGCTTGCCGGTCTTGTCGAACAACCGCTGCGCCGTACCGAGGTCGAACCCGGCCAGCGTGGCGCCGCCGATCGACGACACCGCGCCGAACTCGACCAGGCCGGAGATCTTCATCTTCTCGGCCGCGCCGCGGGCCTGGACACCGATCGTGTCGCCGGTCGTGAATCCCTTCTCCTTGGCGGTTTTCGTGTCGATCACGACCTGGTCGCCAGCCGGCCACGCCCCAGAGACGAGGGTGAGCGAGTTGAACTGCGGCAACGTCGGATCGACGCTGAACCCGAGGTTCGGGGCGCCGCCGAAGACGATCGACTTGCCGTCCTTCCCGATCAGCTGCGCCTCACCGCTCACCGCGCCGCCGGCCGCACCGACCTGGGGCAGCCCGCGGACCTTCGCGAGCAGACCCGCGTCGAACGGCGGCGCCGGCACCGTCCCGTCCTCGGACGCGTCGATGGCGTTCTTGCCGGTGATCGCGGCGTCGGTGTTCTTGTAGTTCTGGGTGAAGATCGAGTCGAACGCGGACGTGATCGAGTCGGTCAGCACGTAGGTCCCGGAGATCAGCGCGACCCCGAGGACGACACCGATCGCGGTTAGCGCCGTCCGCAACTTGCGGGCCAGCAGGCCCTGGAGCGCGAACTTGATCACTGCAGATCCAGCGTATCGATGATCTGCAGGATCTCGTGCTGGTTGGACCGGCCGGTCTCCTTCACGATCTCTCCGTCGGCCAGGTAGAGCACCCGGTCTGCCATCGCGGCGGCCTTGGCGTCGTGCGTCACCATCACCGTGGTCTGGCCGTACTCGTCGACAGACGACCGCATCAGCTTGAGGATCTCGCCGCTGGTCCGTGAGTCGAGGTTGCCGGTCGGCTCGTCGGCGAACACCACCGTCGGCCGCGACACCAGGGCCCGTGCGATCGCGACCCGCTGTTGCTGGCCTCCGGACAGCTCGGACGGCCGGTGCTCGAGGCGATCGGCCAGACCGACCCGGTCGACCAGGTTGTCGAAGAACTCCGGATCGGGCTTCGTGCCGGCGATCGTCAGCGGCAGCAGGATGTTGTCGCGGGCGGTCAGCATCGGCAGCAGGTTGAAGAACTGGAAGATGAACCCGATGTGCTGACGGCGGAGCTTGGTCAGCGCGTCGTCACCGAGGGTCGTGATCTCGATACCGTCGATCTTGACCGAGCCGGATGTCGGCCGGTCCAGCCCGGCCAGGATGTGCATCAGCGTGGACTTGCCCGAGCCGGACGGCCCCATCACCGCCGTGAGTTGCCCGGGCTCGATCCGTACGCCGACACCGCGCAGCGCATGTACCGCGGTATCGCCTTCGCCGTAGACGCGCACGAGGTCCTTCGCGTCCACAACCTCGACGACTTGAGTAACTGTCCCCTCCATTGCCGATCGCCCTCCCTGGCTGATCAGCGGCCAACCCCCAGTAGACCGGTCGACAAACTGCTTCCGAGTCTGCTCCCGTTCGAGCTCGATCGATACAGGGTTTTCCCCCGGATCACCCCTGACTCAGATCCAGCCTCGGCGGGCGGCGTGGAAGCCGAGCTGCAGACGGGTGTCGGCCGAGACCAGGTCCATGAGCGCTCGCACTCGTCGCTGGACGGTTCGCATCGACAGGTTGAGCTGGTTCGCCACTGCATGGTCGGTGAGGCCGGCCAGCAGTAGGCCGAGGATGCGGGCGTCCAGATCGGGCAGTCCGTCGGTCTGGCCTTCGACCATGCCGTTCGAGCCCAGTACGAGCGGGAGCCCATCATGCCATACCCGGTCGAACAGAGCGAGCAGCGCGTCGAGCATGCCGCTGCTGTGCACGATGAGCGCACCGATGCTGCCCCCCGACCCGGAGAGCAGCGGCACCAAGGCAATCCGCCGGTCCACGATCAGTAGCCGCATCGGCAGCTCTTGTACGACGCGAACCTCTTCGCCGGCGTTCAGCGAGTCAGAAGCCGCAGCGAAGAACCCGGGCCGGTCGAATGCGCTCCGCTCGATCAGCACGCGGTACCGCACTCCACGGGTGACCGCGGCGTCCTCTTCTTTGTTGTCCTCTGGTGGTACGACGGCGATCTCAGCCTTGACGAACCCGAGCACCTCCTCCCGCGCTGACATCTGCAGCTGCGCGAACCGCTGCCCGACCGCATTGGCGCCGCGGACCACGTCCACCACGTCGCTCACCGATCGCTCGGTATCCGTACCCCGGTAGACCTCCGAGAGCGACTCGATCTCACGCTGCGCCCTACGCAACTCCTCCTCGCGCTGAACCGCCAGCGCAGCCAACGCGACCGACGGCGGCGAGGCGACGTACCGGTCGGAGCTGCCGCTGGACCGCGCGGCCAGACCGAGCGTCTCCAACGCGGTCAGGGAACGCGCGGCCTCGATCGGGTGGCAGTTGAGCCGGCTGGCGAGCTCGGCAGCGTCGTACGACGGCACCTCGACGAGGGCGCGGTACGCGAGTTCTTCGGAGTCATCCAGTCCGAGCACGTCGAGCACGATGCCTCCCGGAGGGCGGTGGAGTGGGAGTCGAAGCCTGGCGGGTAAACGAATTGTCGCAATCTTGCCACCGCATGCCCATCCTTCGCTGGCGGTTTTGCGATGAAACTCATCCCCATGCGCAAAGCCTTGATAGGCGTGGCCCTCTCCGCCCTTCTCGCCCTAGCAGTCACACCCGCGGCCGCCGCACCGCCCGAACCCTCCCTGCCGGTCCAGGTCGACGGATCCAAGTCCGTCACGCTGATCACCGGTGACAAGGTGCAGATCACCCCAGCCGGCTCCGGCCGCAGCAACGTGCGCTTCTTCCCAACAGACGCGGCCCACAGCGGCTACGAGACGCGGACAGTCGGCAAGGACCTGTACGTCGTACCCGACAGCGCGGCCCGGCTCGTCAACAGCGGCAAGGTGGACCAGGCGCTGTTCAACGTGAGCGGTCTGATCCGGCAGGGGTACGACGACTCGTCCACCAGCCAGATCCCCGTCATCGCGACGTATAAGCCGACCGCCCGCGCAGCCCAACAGGCTGTGCCGTCCGGCTCCACCCGGACCCGGACCCTGCCCTCGGCGGATGCCGCGGCCTTCAAGACCGACAAGACCCGGGCTCACGACACCTGGCAGGTCCTGTCGACTGGCCGGGACGTGCAGAAGCTCTGGCTGGACATGAAGGTGCACAAGACCCTCGACCAGAGCGTGCCGTACGTCGGCGCCCCGCAAGCCTGGGCCGCCGGGTACGACGGAACCGGTACGACGGTCGCCGTCCTGGACTCCGGCGTCGACGCGGAGCACCCGGACCTGGTCGGCGCGGTCGAGGAGCAGCAGAACTTCACCGACAGCCCCGACGTCGCCGACCACGACGGTCATGGCACGCACACGTCGTCCACTGTCGCGGGACGTGGTGTCGCCTCGAACGGCCGCAACAAGGGCGTCGCCCCAGGCGCCCAACTGCTGTCCGGCAAGGTCCTGAACGACTCCGGCAGCGGTGACCTGTCATGGATCATCGCGGGCATGGAATGGGCCGTTGCCGAAGGCGCCGATGTGATCAGCATGAGCATCGGTACGTCGGAACCCGTCGACTGCACCGACCCGATGGCGGCCGCGGTCGACCGGATCAGCGCCGAGTCCGGCGTACTGTTCGTCGTTGCCGCAGGCAACCTTGGCGGACCGGCCGAGGCGATCACCAGCCCGGGCTGCGCCGCGTCCGCACTGACCGTGGCCGCGACCGACCTGACCCAGACCACCGCCGACTTCTCCAGCCGTGGTCCGGTCCTCGCCAACCACGCGGTCAAGCCCGACATCGCGGCGCCCGGCGTGGACATCACTGCCGCCCGGGCCGGCGGTCGCGGCGATTCGGCGTACATCGACATGAGCGGTACGTCGATGGCGACGCCGCATGTCGCCGGTGCGGCGGCGATCCTCAAGCAGGAGCACCCGAGCTGGACCGGGCAACAACTCAAGTCGGTCCTGCAGAACTCGGTGCGCGCCGAGAGCAAGGTCGGCATCTACGAGCAGGGCGCCGGTGAACTCGACGTCGCCAACGCGATCACGCAGAAGGTCTCCGGTCCGGGCACCACAGATCTCGGCACCTTCGCCTGGCCGCACACGCAGGATCAGAAGGTCACGAAGCAGCTGACCTATCACAACGACGGGACCGAGCCCGTCACGCTGACGTTCACCGCGGATGCCCGCGGCAACAATGGGAAGCCGTTGCCGTCATCCCTGATCAGCTTCGGCCAATCGCTGACCATCCCGGCCGGTGGCACTGCGGACCTGCCGGTCACCGTCGACCCGTCCGCGGCGATCGACCCCGGGTTGTACGGCGCGATCAGCACCCGAGTGGTTGCCAAGAGCAACACCGGGCAGACGGTCGTGACGCCGCTCGGCTTCTACCTCGAGCCGCAGTACGTCGACGTGACCTTCAAGCTGATCGACCGGGACGGGAAGCCGGCCGCGTCGATCAGCTCGCTGGACGTGTTCGACCTCGACAGCATCGCCGCGCAGCGAGTCGGCTTCGACGGCACCGACCAGACCCTCCACCTGCGGGCCGCCACGTACTCGCTCGCCGCGACGATCGCCCACGACGGCACCGACGGTTTGGTCGACTCCTACGCGTTCCTCGGTGATCCGGAGATCACGCTCTCCAAGAACACCACGATCACCTACGACGCCCGGAAGGCCGCCGAGGCGACCGTGACGACCGAGCGGCCGACGCAGCGCAAGGGCGGCAGCCTGACCTACGGCCGGATTGTTGACAACTGGATCCTCTCCTCGAGCCGGAGTTACGGGACCGGGGTGAAGTCGATCTACCTCGGTACGACGCCGAAGGTCCGCCGGGGGACGTTCGAAGTGGTCGAGGGCTGGCAGTACGGATCGCCGGCCGGTGCGAAGTCGCCGTACCTCTACAGCCTGGCGTTCACGCACGCGCAGCAGGTGAAGGGCAAGCCGGTGCACCGGGTCCGGGACCGCGACCTCGCGACGATCGACGCGACCTACTACACGCCAGGGAAGGATTACACCTACTCCGAGTACGTCGACGTGTGGCGGCCGTGGAGCATCAACCTGATCCCCACCGGCGACCGCGGATCCGTCGCGGCACCGACCCGGGTGCAGCACCTGGTCACTGCCGACAAGAACACCAAGGTGTCGCAGATGGTCGGGCATGCGGACACGATGGCGTGGCCGTTCGCGACCTTGATGACGTCGACTGCGACGGCGTACAAGGCTGGAAGTCGGCACAGCGAGAGCTGGTACAAGGCCGGGTTGCGGCCGGGGTTGGTGACCGATCAGACCACGGGGCAGAAGTTCGCGCCGGCGGCCCGCGAGGGGAACACGATCTGGAGCAACTTCGCCAGCTGGGCGGACACGCAGCCGGGTCACTTCTCGTCGCAAGGCTTCCTCGACCTCGGCGGCACGGAACTGCTCGCCGACGGGGTCTCGCTGGGGGAGTACGGGTACTACGGCCAGGGTGTGTGGGACGTGCCGGCCGCGGCGACGAATCTGGAGCTGAAGTACAACCTGATCCGGTGGCAGCGAGGCGACTACCAGTGGGAGTCACCGTCGACTGTCGAGACGCGGTGGAAGTGGCGCAGTTCGTCGGCGGACGCGGGTAAGCCGCTGCCGCTGCTGTTCCCCGACTACGACCTGCCGGTCGACCTCCACGACCGCGCGCCGCGAGTGCCGGCATTCCCCATCACGATCACGGCCGAGTCCGGTCAGTGGTACACCGCCGGCCGGTTCACCTCAGCCCGGGTCTCGGCGTCGTACGACGACGGTAAGACCTGGACCACCGTCCCGACGCTGAACCTCGGAACCAAGGCGATCGCGCTGGTCAACAACCTGAAGGCGACAACCTTCGTCACCCTCAAGGTCGACCTGACCGACTCCCACGGCAAGTCCGTCACGCAGACGCTGACGCACTTCTACGGGGTGGGAAGTTGAGGGTGCCGGACCGGGAAGCGCCTCACGGCGCGTGGCCGCTCGTAGCGGCTTAATTTGGGACCCGGGGCTTGCACCGGCCCGACACCTCGATCAGTGTAGCGGGTGCTCAAACCCCTTGTCCTGTTGAGATCTCGGGCCGCGAGACGCCATAACACACGCCATAACATCAGAACGCGCCGGACGCAACTACCAGAGGTGTCCGGCGCGTTCGGCCCGGGCCGCGGTCTGCAGCTGGTCGGCGGTCTCGACCAGTTTCGAGGCGGACAGCACCCGGTCGTGACCGTCGTCGGCCAGGTGCGCCCGTCCGGTCGCGACGATCCGCGCGAACGCGGCCGCCCGGTCCAGAGTCGTCGCGAAATCGCCGGTCGCGACACCCCGCAGTACGGCGTCCACCATGTCCCGCACCTCGGTCGGGCCGGGTGGCTCGGCGACGCCCGCGACGACGGCGTGCACCTCGGCGTACTTGCGGCCGGTGGCGAATTCGCGGGAGACCTCCTCCGCGGACGAATGCACCCAGGAACGCAGCACGTACAGCCGCCAGAGCGCCCCGGGCAACGAGTCGGCGGGCGAGTCGGACCACAGCTCGGCCAGCTCGTCCAGGCCGTATTCGTCGGCGAGCTTGACCACCCGCGCGTGGACCTCGGTGTCGCCGGACTCACGTACGCCGCGGACCAGCAGCTCGGCGGTCCGGTGCGCGGCCTCGGTGACGGTCGCCGGGTCGGCGGCACCGGGCAACGACTCGAACAACTTGTTGCCGGGCATGATCGGCCGGCGCGGATCGGGGGTGGCCACGGCCTCAATGGTGCCTGATGCACCCCACCCGCGCATGCCGACCGGCAAAACCCGTTGCGGGGGCTGATGTACTGGGCGCGTGATTCCCTTGGACACCTCACCGCAGGCGCTGGCCTTGCGGGCCGCGTACGACGAGCAGATCCGGTCCCGTCCGGGTAGTGCGAACGGCGGCACGATCGAGCACGTCGGAGCATTGATCCGCAAGGTCGGATTCGAGGGCGACGGCTTCCTGCAGTACCTCGGCGGCGTCGACGGCGCCGAGCTGGACCGGCTGATCGCCGACCAGGTCGAGTACTTCACGAAGCTCGGAGCGAAGGTCGAGTGGAAGTACTACTCGCACGACCTGCCGGCGGACCTGCCCGAGCGGCTGGCCAAGACCGGATTCGTGCCCGACGAGGAGGAGTGCCTCCTCATCGGCGACGTCGAGGAGCTGCCCACCGACGTCGTACTCCCCGAAGGCATCCGGTTGCGCGAGGTCACGTCGCGCGCGGATCTGGAGCGGATGCAGGCGATGGAGGAAGAGGTGTGGGGATACTCGCACTCCTGGCTGCCCGATGCGTTGACCGCGGCGCTCGCGGATGAGGACCCGGCCGCAGTGGTCGTGGCGGAGACCGACGAGGGCAAGGTCGTGTGCGCGTCCTGGATCCGGTTCCACACCGGGACGGACTTCGCCTCGTTGTGGGGCGGGTCGACGCTGGCTGAGTGGCGCGGGCGCGGCATCTACCGGGCGCAGGTGGCCTACCGGCGAAACCTCGCCGTCGAGCGCGGCTACCGCTACCTCCAGGTCGACGCGTCCCCGGACAGCCGCGGCATCCTGGCCCGCCTCGGGCTGCGGCCGGTCTCGGTCACCGTTCCGTACATCTGGAAGCCCTGACCGTCACAGCAGGTCGTACGATCGATTGGTGAGGCAGAAGGTCGGCTACTGCACGGCGCCGGATGCGGTGAAACTGGCGTACGCCGTGCACGGCTCCGGCCCGCCGATCGTCCGGGTGGCGACCTGGATGACGAACCTGGAGTTCGACTGGGACAGCCCGGTGTGGCGGCACTGGCTCGACGCGCTCGGGGACGGTCACACCCTGATCCGGTACGACGAACGCGGCTGCGGGCTCTCGGATCGCGACGTCGACGACATCTCGTTCGATGCCTGGGTGGCCGACCTCGAGGCAGTGGTCGACGCGGCTGGTGTCGACCGGTTCGCGCTGCTCGGCGTTTCGACCGGTGTCGCGGTCGCGGTCGAGTACGCGGCCCGTCATCCCGAACGGCTCACCCACCTCGTCCTGTACGGCGGTTACGCCCGCGGCCGGGAACTCCGGGGTGCGAGCGAGCGCCGGCTGCAGGACGCGCTAATCGCCGCGATCTCGGCCGGCTGGACCAATCCCGATCCCACCTTCCGCCATCTGTTCAGCATGCTGTTCCTCCCGGCCGGCACAGCCGAACAAATGGGCTGGTACGACGACCTGCAACGGAAAAGCACCTCGGCCGCGACCGCGGTCCGGATCTACAACGCACGCGGTCGCATCAACGTGGTTGACACCGCGGCGCAGGTGCGGACGAGAACGCTGGTCGTCCATCCGGCCGATGACCGCGTCGTACCGATCGGTGAGGGCCGGCTGCTCGCCACCCTGCTTCCCGACGCGCGACTGGTCGAGCTGGACTCGGCGAACCACATCATGCTGTCGGACGACCCTGCGTGGCCGAGGTTCGTCTCAGAGCTTCGCGATTTCCTGGGGACGAAACCGGTCACCGCTCGGCCGGGCGTCGAGGAGCTCAGCCGGCGCGAGTTGGAAGTCCTCGAACTCGTCGCGGCGGGCCTGACCAACGAGGCGATCGCAGAGCGGCTGAGCCTCAGCATCCGCACGGTGGAGCGGCATCTGACGAACACCTACGTCAAGCTGCGTGTCTCCGGCAAAGCCGGCCGTGCCGCCGCCGCAGCCAGGTTCTCCGAGGCCAACCAGCACTGATCCCCGACTGCGTGTTGACCGCCAGTCGGTCCTCGCGACATTGCGTGCTGGCGCCGATGCCGGGCACCCCTGCCGCTGCCTACCTTCACAGGTATCAGACCAGCGCCCGGGTTCCCGGGCAGTCCGAGGGAGGCATTCGATGAGTCACACAGTCACATCCGACCAGGCATCGGCGGTTCTGGCCGAGCCGACAGCGACGTACGACGTCCTTGGTGGTGGAGGCGTGCGGCTGCACGCCGCGGAGTGGGGCAATCGGCAGGGGCGTCCGATTCTCTTCATCCACGGATGGTCCGCCAGTCACCTCTGCTGGGCGCGTCAGCTGGAAGGCCGCCTCGCCGAGGACTTTCGGCTGGTGGCGTTCGACAACCGCGGCCACGGCATGTCCGAGAAGCCGTCGGACGCGGACAGCTATCGCGATCCGCGGTTGTGGGCCGACGACCTGGCCGCGGTCATCGATCAGCTCGGCCTCGACCGGCCGGTGCTGGTCGCCTGGTCGTACGGCGGGTTCATCGTCTCCGACTACGTCCGGGCGTACGGCGAGGAACGGATCGGCGCCGTCAACCTCGTCGGGGCCGCCGTCATGCTGAAGCCGCCGGCCTTCGACCACATCGGCCCCGGCTTCCTCGGGAACGCGCCGGACGCGAGCCGGCCGGACCTGGCCACGAACATCGCCGCGATCCGGCGCTTCCTCGACGTCTGCACCGCTGAGCCACTCGCCCCGGACGACTGGAGCGCCGCGCTGGCGTGGAACATGGTCGTTCCGCCCGCGGTCAGAGGAGCGCTGATCTCCCGCGAGATCGACAGTGACGACGTACTCGCCAGGCTGTCCCTGCCTGTGCTGGTGACGCACGGTCGGTCCGACACGATCGTGCTGCCCTCGATGTCCGAGCATGTCCTCGACGTCTGCAGGACCGCCAGGCCGTCCTGGTACGACGGCGTCGGCCACCTGCCGTTCGGTGAGGACCAGGTCCGCTTCGACCGTGAGCTCGCCGACCTCGCGGCGGCCGTCAATTGACCGGTGGTTTTGACCATCGGGTCAGTAGGCTCAAGTCATGGCGACTGCGGGGAAACCGAGCGGCAAGCTGGCCAAGAACCTGGTCAAGTACGGCGTGCGGTACGGGCCGCTGGTCGTCGAGGCGGTCCGGCACGGCCGTGAGCCGGCGCAGCAGGCGGTCCAGGCCGCGTGGGCCAAGCGGTCCGCGCGCCGGAAGGCGGTCGAGCATACTCTCACCGTGCGCGACGGCTCCTTGCTGAAGGTGATCAAGGACGGTCAGGCGATCTTCTTCGTGTTCTCCGGCGACGCGATCGTGACGACGTACCCACCGGTGCCGCAGAGCGCGTATCCCGAGCTGCTGCGGCACGCGGACCTGGACAAGCGGGAGCCGGCCGTGGTCCTGGCCGCGCGCAAGCCGAAAATCGCCCCGCATCTGCCGAAGGTCCGGCGGAAACGTTGACGCACGCGTAACATTCCGGACCCGACTGGGCAACAGGGCGGACGCACAGTGGAACCACGTTTCCACGAGGGAGGGCGTCCGCATGCTCTGGAAGATCAGGACTGAACTCGCCGACCGGCCCGGTGCTCTGGCCGAACTCGCTGCACGGTGTGGTGCGGACGACATCAACATCCTCAGCCTCGAGGTGTTCACCGCCGAATCCGGTGCCGTCGACGAACTGGTGGTCTCCGCCGGTGTCGGCTGGACCGCCGACTCCCTGACCGCGCTCGCCGCCGAGGCCGGTTGCATCGGTACGACGGTCCGCCCGTGCCAGGCCGACGTACTGAGCGATGCTCCGACCCGCTACCTGCGCGCCGTACTGCGGATGATCGACGACCCGATGTCCGTTGACGAAGAGCTGGGGAACCTGCAGGGCTTCGACGAGTACACGCCGGCCGAGTGGGCCCGGGCCGACGTGCTCGTCGAGATCGCTGGCCGGCTGGCCGAGCGCGAAGACGCCCAGGAGGGTCCGCGGCCCGGTAGCGGCGTACCTGTGCTGCGTACGGCGACAGTTGACGACGCCGATGCCGTCGTCGCGATGCACGAGCGGTGCTCGTACGAGAGCCGGACCCGTCGGTACCACGTGCCGATCCCGAAGCTGACGGCCCGGACCGCGCGCCACCTGTCCGCGCCGGCCGGCGGGGTGTCGGTCGTCGCATGCGTCGACGGCGCCGTGATCGGGATGGCGACGGCGGCGCCGTGGGAGGAGTTGGGGACCACGACGATGGAGGTCGCCGTACTCGTGGAGGACGGCTGGCAAGGACAAGGTCTCGGGCTCCGCTTGCTTCGTCAGGTGGTGGGGGAGGCGCGGGCACTCGGCGCCGACCGCGTGGTCTGCATGGTGCAGCCGGAGAACCACTCGATGCTGCGAACCCTCGAGCGGCTGCGGATGCGGTCCCGGGTGGTCCGGGACGGCGACAGCCTGATGGTCAGCGTCGCGCTGTCCGACCAGAGCCTGTCGCATGCGGTGGATCGGCCGTCGGTGCAATATCGTCATACGCGTGCCACCCCTTCCCACCGGCCGCAACCCACACGGTCTGCTGGTCAACCTGCCCGCGAGCACGCGCTCGCCGCTCTTTCAGCTCTTGAACCGATTGCTGATCGCGCTGGGGCTGCTGACCGTGATGGTGCTGATCGTGGTGGTCGACCGTGACGGCTACAAGGACAGCTACGACGGCAAAGTAGGGCTGATCGACAGCATCTACTACGCAACCGTCACGCTCACCACGACCGGGTACGGCGACATCACACCGGTGACGCCCACTGCCCGGCTGGTGAACGCCTTCATCGTGACTCCGCTGCGGATCGCGTTCCTGGTGGTTCTGGTCGGTACGACACTGGAAGTACTGGCCAACGAGGGTCGCCGGATCATGCGCGACACGCGCTGGAGGAAACGGATGAAGGACCACACCATCGTCGTCGGCTACGGCACCAAGGGCCGGTCGGCCGTGCAGACACTGCTCAGCAACGGGGTGAAGCGGGACACCATCGTGGTGATCGACCCGCGGGCCCAGGCGATCGGTGACGCGGGCAACGACCAGATGGCCGCGTTCCACGGCGACGCGACCAACCGGACGGTACTGCGCCGTGCTGAGGTGATGACCGCCCGCGAGGTGATCGTCACCACCGACCGCGACGACTCGGCGGTGCTGGTCACGCTGGCGGTCCGGCAGCTGAACCCGAACGCGCACATCGTGGTCGCGGTCCGCGAAGAGGACAACGTGCCGCTGCTCCGGCAGAGCGGCGCGGATGCGGTCGTCACCTCCTCCGAAGCAGTCGGTCGGCTGCTCGGCCTGACCTCAGTCAGCCCGAACCTCGGCGAGGTGATGGAAGACCTGCTGACGTACGGCGAAGGTCTCGAGGTGGCCGAACGCCCCGTCCTCGGCCGCGAGGTCGGCAAGCCCCCCTCCGCAGTACCCGACCGCGTCGTCTCGGTCGTCCGCGACGGCAAGGTCCACCGGTACTACGACTCCAACGTCTCGGTCCTGGCCGCCGGCGACAAGCTCATCGTCGTCCGCCCCGCCAAGGAAACCCCCTGGGCCGAACGCCCCGGCGCGGACGAGACCGAGGAATAAGTCACAGCTTGATCTACCGGCGGTCCTGAGGTTGACCGCCGGGCAGTGGCGTCCTAATGTCGGGCTTGTAAACGATTACAAGAACGATTACAGGAGGCCGGCGTGAGTCGTCCGACGATCGCTGGGGTGGCCCGGGCAGCGGGGGTCTCGGTGGCGTCGGTGTCGCGCGTGCTGAACGGGCTGCCGGCCACCGAAGAGATGGCTGAGCGGGTGCAACGGGCGGTCGCGGACCTCGGGTACGTGCCGGATTCGCGGGCTCGGTCGCTCAAGGTCGGGCGGACGTTCCAGCTGACGCTGGCCGTCGCGGACGTCGGTAACCCGGTGTACGTGACGATGATGCGCGCGGTCGAAGAGGTCGTGTCCGCGGCCGGTTACCGGTTGGTGGTCACGACGACCGGGCCGGAGATCGTGGACGAGGTCGCGCTGGTCCGGGGGATGGCTCGCGGGTACGCCGACGGCCTGCTGATCAGCCCGATCCGCGTCGACGAGGACCTGGTCAAGTCGATCCGCGAGTGCGAGGTGCCGGTCGTTGTCGCCGGTAACGTACCGGCCAAGGCCGGCGTCGATACGGTACGGGCGAATTCGCCGAAAGGCATGCTGCTCGCCGTCAATCACCTGGTCGCGAAGGGCCGCCGGCGAATCGCCTTCCTGAACGGCCCCGCCGACACCGTTCCGGGAACCGCCCGGGCCAAAGGCTTCGCAGACGCCCTGAAAGCTCACAAGCTGCAACCAATCGCCGTGGCCGAGGCGACCGACTTCACCTTTACTGCGGGGCGGGCCGCGGCGCCCGCGTTGCTGGGCGTGAAAGTCTCGGCCGGTCTCCCGGACGCGGTGATCTGCGCGAACGACCTGCTCGCCGTGGGCTTGATGCACGAGCTGGCTGCTGCTGGGCTCGAGGTACCAGCGGATGTTGCTGTGGTCGGGATGGACGACAGTGAGTTGGCTGAGCAGTGTTTTCCGACCTTGACGAGTGTGAATCTCGGATCGGCAGAGCGGGGGCGACGAGCGGCTGAGTTGCTGTTGGCAAGGATCGAGGACAACGACCGGACTCCGCGACGCATCGTCGTACAGCCGTCGTTGAGCATCAGGAGGTCGACCCCGTGACGGCCACTCTGACTGCTCCGACGCAGGTGAAGAAGCCGGGTCGGCCGAAGCAGAATCGGGAAGCGATCTTCCTCTTCCTGCCGGCGTTGCTGCCGGTGCTCGTGCTCAGCGTCTACCCGCTGATCCGCGGCATCGCGCTCGGCTTCACCAACGCACGCGCCGGTCTGCACGTCGACACGAACTTCGTCGGCTTCGACAACTTCAGCAAGCTCCTGCACAACGGGCTGTTCTGGGACTCGTTCCGGATCGGCGTGATCTGGACGCTGTCGGTCACAATCCTCCAGTTCGTCGCCGCACTCGGCCTGGCCCTGCTGCTGAACACGGACATCAAGTTTCGCGGCGTCGCCCGTACCATCGCGTTGATCCCGTGGGCGATGCCGCCCGTGGTCGTCGCGATCATGTGGCGACTGCTGCTGCACCCGACCAACGGCCCGGTCAACGAGATCCTGCAGAACCTGCACCTCACTGACCACCCGATCAACTTCCTCGGCAACTTCAGTACGGCGCTGCCGGCCGTGATCGTGGTCGGTATCTGGGTCGGCATGCCGATGACGACCGTCACTCTGCTGGCCGGTCTGCAAGGCATCGACCGCACTCTGTACGAAGCGGCCGCGGTCGACGGCGCGAGTGCCTGGAGCCAGTTCTGGAACATCACGCTCCCGCAGCTGCGGACCGTGATCGTGGCGATCACCAGTCTGGACATGATCTGGAACTTCAACTCGTTCGGCCTGGTCTACGTACTGACCGCGGGCGGCCCGGGTGGCAAGACGATGCTGCCGATGCTGTTCGCCTACAACGAGGCCTTCCGGTACGGGAACTTCGGCATGGCCGCCGCGATGGGCGATGTGATGGTCGTGATCATCATCGTGTTCCTCGCGTTCTACCTACGGAACCGGCTGAGGACGGAAGCATGAGAACCCGCTCCGGCACCCGCGTCCTGCAGTACGTCGCTGTCCTCTGCTACCTGATCTTCCTCGGCTTCCCGCTGCTCTGGCTGATCTCCAGCTCGCTCAAGTCGCCGCAGGAGTTCGCGAGCATCACGCCGACCCTGTTGCCGAAGCATTTCGACCTGTCCAACTACACCGACGCGCTGAACGAGCAGGGCCTGATCCGGGGCCTCGGCAACAGTCTGCAGATCTCGATCTACACCACGATCCTGGTGCTGATCGTCGCGCTGCCGGTGTCGTACGCGCTGGCCCGGTTCCGCAGCCGGCTGCGTCCGCTGACGAACGGCTGGATCCTGGTCAGCCAGGTGTTCCCGGTGATCCTGATCGTGATCCCGCTGTTCATGATCCTGCGCCCGCTGCACCTGACGAACACGATCCCCGGTGTGGTGATCGTCTACATGGTCTGGTCGCTGCCGTTCGCGCTCTGGATGCTGCAGGGGTACGTCGCTGCCGTGCCGCGCGAACTCGAAGAGGCAGCGTCCGTCGACGGCGCGAGCCGGCTGCGGACGATCGTGTCGATCGTGATGCCGCTGCTCCGGCCGGGCCTGATCGCAACCGCGATGTTCACCTTCATCTCGTCCTGGAACGAGTTCTTCTTCGCCCTGGTCCTCTTGCAGGATCCACAACTCAAAACGCTTCCATTGGTGCTCGCCCGATTCGTCGGCGCCGAGGGCCAGGTCCAATTCGGTCCGCTCGCCGCAGCCTCAGTACTGGCGACGGTCCCCAGTCTCGTGTTCTTCGCCTTCCTGCAGCGCCGGTTGACCTCCGGCCTGTTGAGCGGCGCAGTCAAGGGTTAAGGAGAAGCAATGAAGAAGGTCATGACCGCGCTGTTCGCGGCGGGCGCACTGGTGGCGCTCGCGGCGTGCGGGGGCAACAGCAGCAACGACAACAGTTCGGGCTCCTCGACCGAGAAGGTGACGCTGAAGTTCCAGAGCCTCGCCTTCCAGAAGACGACCGTTGCCGCGACCAAGAAGATCGTCGCGGACTGGAACGCCGCCAACCCGAACATCCAGGTCGAGTACGTCCAGGGCAGCTGGGACTCCGTACACGACCAGCTCGTCACCCAGTTCCAGGGCGGGACCGCGCCGGACATCATCCACGACGAGTCCGCCGACATCACCGGCTTCATCAACCAGGGCTACCTCGCGGATCTCTCGCCGTACCTGAGCCAGGGGACCAAGGACGCCGTCTCGCAGGGCGTCTGGGACACGGTCTCGAACGACGGCAAGGTGTACGCCGCGCCGACCCTGATGCAGTCGTACGTCGTACTGGCGAACACGGCGACGCTCAAGCAGGCCGGGATCACCGCGACCGGTGACTCGCTCAGCTGGGACGACCTGGCCGCCGACGCCAAGAAGCTGACGGCGAACGGCAAGTACGGACTCGGCTGGGGTCTGAAGAGCCCGACCGCGACCGTGCTCAACCTCGGTATGAACTTCGACGCCAAGTTCTTCGACGGCACCGGCACCGACGCGAAGGCAGTGATCGGTGACCCGGAGCTCGAGGTGCCGAAGCGGATCCATGCGATGGCCTACGACGACAAGTCGATCGACCCGACCTCGCTGACCCAGAGCGCGACCGACGTACTGCCCGGGTTCTACGCCGGCAAGTACGGAATGATTGTGGTCGGCAACTATGCCGCCCAGCAGATCCTGCAGGAGGCGCCGAAGGGTTTCCAGTGGGAGGTGCTGCCGCCGCTGAAGGGCACCAGCACCAAGCAGGCCGCGAACCCGCAGACGTTGTCGGTGCCGGCCGAGGGCAAGCACATCGAGCAGTCGGCGAAGTTCATCGACTACTTCATGCAGGCCGACAACCTGGCCGCGGTCGGTCAGGGTGACTGGCTGATCCCGACCACGCAGGCGGCCCGGGACGCGATCCTGAAGGCGACCGGCGGCAAGAACGGCTGGCCGGAGACGCTTGCCAGCGGCACCGAGTTGACCAAGGCGCCGTTCCAGAGCGTGGAGAACTACCCGAAGTGGAAGGACCAGATCGCGACGCCGGCGTTCCAGGAGTTCCTGGCGAACAAGACCGACCTCGCAGCGCTGGGCAAGAAACTGAGCGATGGATGGAGTCAGGTCAACCAGTGATGCCGGAAAAAAGCGGCACTGTGCTCGAACAGAAGGCAGCAGGTGTCCTCGTCGGCTCCGCGGTCGGTGACGCGATCGGTGGAGCCGTCGAGGGCTGGACCCCGGAGGCGATCCGGGAGCGGCACGGCGGCTGGGTGACCGGCATCGTCGGCCCGTGGTACGACGACTGGCGGACGGCTCGTCCGATCGCGCCGTACCACAAGGGCGACGGGCACATCACCGACGACACCTTGATGACGCACGCGCTGGTCGAGGTGTACGACGAACGCCGTGCGCACCTGGACGCCTACGCGGTCGCCGAGTCGCTGGTGCCGAAGATGCTCAACGGGACCCGCTGGATCCCGGAGCTCGAGGCGGACGCGTTGCTGCTGCAGCGGGTGTTCCTGGCCGAGAAGTGGCTGGTCGCCCGGCTGCACTACGGGCACGTCGATCCACGCGAGGCCGGCGTCGGCAACATCGTCAACTGCGGTGCGGCGATGTACATGGCGCCGGTCGGGGTCGCCAACGCGGGCGACCCCGAGGGTGCGTACGCCGAGGCGCTCGACGTCGCCGGTGCGCACCAGTCGAGCTACGGACGGGAGGCGGCCGGCGTGTTCGCGGCCGCCGTCGCCGCCGCGATGATCCCGGGCGCGACCCCCGCCTCGGCGGTCGAGTCCGCGATCGGCCTGGCCAAGGACGGCACTCGGAGGGCCGTCGAGGCAGTGGCCGAAGCGGCCGACGGAATCACTGACTGGGAGCAGGCGATTCCCCTGCTGCGTAAGGCGATCGAGCCCTACGACACGGTCGGTCCCGACTACCGCAACCTGTCGATGGACGCCCGTCGTCCGAGCCGTACCAAGGCGATCGAGGAGCTTCCGGTCGCGCTCGGCTTCGTCCTCGTCTCCGAGGGAGATGTACGACGGGCAGTCCTGGGCGGCACGAACTACGGCCGTGACGCGGACTCGATCGCGTCGATGGCCGGCGCGATCACGGGTGCTCTGAGCGGACGGGACGGCGTACCGGAAGACTGGGCGACCGAGATCGCCGAGGCGAGCAAGACGGACCTGGAGCAGCCAGGCCGGGTGATGGCTTCCGTGGCGGTCGAGCTGCGGGATGCCGACGCGCGTCGATGGGCGCGCCGCAACGATGTGCTGGAGACTCTGACTCGATGAGATTGTCATGGGTGCAGCCGGAGGACCTCCTCCCGCACCAACTGGTCCAGGCCCGATCCGAGGGAGTGGACGTCACCGACGTCCAGGCCCGCTGGCTGGCCGCCGGCGGTACGACGGACGCTCCGGTGTCCGGTGCGACCGACGAGCCCGCCGCCCCGGCGTTGCGTGCGCTCGCGCGGGAGCTGCTCGACGTACTGGATGCGCGGACGGCGCCGTGGCAGGCACCGGAGATTCCGGAGCTGCCGTCGCTCGGTGCACCCGTCGATCTCGAGCAGCGGACGTTGAACGGCTGGCTCGGTCGGGCCGCGGGGAACCTGCTCGGCAAGCCGGTGGAGAAGATTCCGCGGGAGGGCATCCGGGAGATCCTGGAGACCTCGGGTCAGTGGCCGTTGCGGCAGTACATCACCGCGGTCGGCGTATCGGCCGAGGTGGAGCAGCGCTGGCCGTGGAACCGGCGGTCGAAGGAGACCAGCCTGCGCGAGGTCATCAACGGGATGCCCGAGGACGACGACATCAACTTCGCCATCCTCGCCCTGCTGATGATGGAGCGGTTCGGGCCCGGGATGACCACCGAGGACGTGGCACAGAGCTGGCTGAACGACCTGCCGGCCGGGCGCGTGTTCACCGCCGAACGTGTTGCCTACCGCAACCTTCTGGAAGGTGTCGAGCCGGCCCGGGCGGCCGTGGTCGGCAACCCGTTCCGCGAGTGGATCGGTGCGCAGATCCGGACCGACGCCTACGGCTGGGCGCACCCCGGCGACCGTACTGCGGCCGCCCGGCTGGCCCTGGTCGACGCAAGGCTGAGCCACACCGGCGCCGGCGTCGACGGAGCCCTCTGGGTCGCGGCGATGTCCGCGGCGGCGCTCGTACTCGACGATCCGGCCGAGGCTGTCGTTGCCGGCCTCGACGTGATCGGGCCGCAGGGCGCGATCGCCCGCGCTGTCCGGTTCGGACTGACCCTCGCGGACGCCACGCTGGATGACGCGCTCGACGCTCTGCATGCGGAGTACGGCGACCTGCATTGGGTACATGCGGTGAACAACACCGCACTCACCGCGTGGGCGCTGACCGCTCCGGATTTCACCACGGCGATCGGTCGTGCGGTGATGGCCGGTTGGGACACGGACTCGGCCGGCGCGACCGTGGGTGCTGTGTTTGGTGCGACGCGTGGGGTTCCGGCAGAGTGGTCCACACCACTGGACAACCGGGTGACCACAAGTCTGCCCGGCATGAATCAGATCGCGATCGACGAGCTGGCGCGGAGGACTGTGGAGGTGGCCCGGGGTGGTTCCTGATGTTGTCGTGGTCGGAAGCGCCAATGTTGACCTGGTGCTGCCGGTCCAGCGGATTCCGCGCCCCGGCGAGACAGTCCTCGCGGGTGCGATGACTCGTGGTCCGGGCGGTAAGGGAGCCAACCAAGCAGTTGCTTCGGCCCGAGCCGGCGCCCGAACGGCGATGGTTGTCGCCCTCGGTGACGACGACGGCGGTGCGCTGCTGCGCGGCGCGCTCGGCGACTCCGGGGTCTACCTCTCGCTGGCGACAACGAGCGACGCCCCGACCGGTACGGCGATCATCACCGTCGAGCAGAGCGGCGAGAACTCGATCGTCGTCGCGCCCGGTGCGAACGGCGAGTTGACCCTGTCGGCGGCCTCGCTCACCGCGATCGGCGAAGCGAAAATCACGCTTTCCCAATTGGAGATCCCGTTCCCGACCGTCCAGGCGGCGGCCGCGGCTTCGGCGTACTTCATCCTCAATGCGGCGCCGGCGGCTGAGCTCTCGGACGACCTGCTCGCCGAGGTCGACCTCCTCGTGGTGAACGAGACCGAGGCCGAGGCGATCGTTGGTCCGGACCGGTCCGCGTTGCTGAAGAAGGTGCCGGCTGCGATCGTCACTCTCGGCGGCGACGGCGCGGTGATCCTGACCCAGGATGCCGACGAGATCGCGGTTCCCGGCGTACGCGTCGACGTCGTGGACACGACCGCAGCGGGCGACACTTTCTGTGGAGTGCTGGCCGCAGCTTTGGCTGCCGCGTCAGCTACCGGCCCGATCGCCGGAACCGACCTGACGAACGCGGTCCGACGCGCTAACGTTGCTGCTTCATTGAGTGTTGAGGTCGCGGGGGCGATTCCCTCGGTGCCGCACGGGGATGCAATCGACGCGCGTTATGCGGAGGTGTACCTGTGAATCCGCTCGAACCCCGGCCTATCGATCTACCGGCGACGGTCGATCTGGGGCTTGGGGCCGACCTGTCCTTCCTGGACGACGCCAAGATCCTCGGCGCCCCGGAAGACCCGTCCGACCTGCCGCGCTGGCGCGGCCGGCTGGCCGAGTGGAAGGTCGGCGCCTTCGAACGGGCCCGGTACGACGGCTCGCAGTACGACGTACCCGGCCGCGAGTGGACCCAGACGGCGTACTCGGTGGCGCTGGTCTGGCTCTGGGACGACTTGCTGTACGACGTGTCGACCGGCCGGTTCACGCCGGAGAAGTTCGTCCGGCACGGGGTCGACGAGTTCGGCGGGTACGACGCGATCGTGCTCTGGCACGCGTACCCGGTGATCGGGATCGACGACCGGAACCAGTTCGACTTCTACCGCGACGTACCGGGGCTGCGGCCGTTGATCGACGAGCTGCACCGGCTCGGCCTGAAGGTGTTCTTCGACTACAACCCGTGGGATGTCGGCACCCGGCGGGCGGCGCGATCCGACGCGGACGAGTTCGCCGCGATGGTGACCGACTACGCCGTCGACGGGGTCTTCCTGGACACGTTGAAGGAGGGCGATCCGGCCTTCACCCGTGCGTTGCGGAAGGCGAATCCGGCGATCGCGTTCGAGGGCGAGTCACGGTTGCCGATGGCAAGGATCGGGGACCACGCGCTGTCCTGGGCGCAGTGGTTCGCCGACACCTACGCGCCGGGTGTACTGCGCGCGCACCTGTTCGAGCGCCGGCACATGATGCACCACACCCGCCGGTGGAACCGTGACCACAGCGACGAGCTGCAGTCCGCCTGGGTGAACGGCGTCGGCATGCTGGTCTGGGAGTCGGTGTTCTCCGCCTGGGTCGGCTGGAACGCTCGCGACCGGGCGACGCTGCGCCGGATGATCGCCGCCCAGCGTGCGTTCGCGCCGGTGCTGATCGACGGCGACTGGATCCAGCTGACGCCGGAGATCCCGGAGAAGGCCCGCGACCACGGCGTCTACGGGTCGCGGTTCGACCTGGCCGACATCACCTTCTGGCCGCTGATCAACCGCGACGAGGAGGACTTCGACGGCATCGTGTTGCGCTCCGAGGACCAGGTCGGCGACTGGTACGACGTGACCTCGGGTGTGCCGATCACCTCGGACGACGACGGCGTACATCTGGTCGTGCCGGGGCGTGGCGTGGCCGGCATCATCAGGGTCGGCGCGACCGCCGGTTCTTCGTGCCGGGCGACGGCACGCCGGCTGGGCACGATGCCGCGGCCGCACGTGGCCGACTCAGCGTTTCCGATGCGTCCGGCCGAGCTGGTCACGGTGCCGGTGACTTCTGGGGACGCGTCGATCGGCTCGACGGTCGCCGTACCGGCTGGGAAGCAGACTTTGACGGTCCGGCATCGGCGGCGCGAGACCGGGCTGTACGACACCGCGCCGTACGTCGAGGAGTGGAAGCCGCTGCCGCCTCGGCTGCACGACATGCAGACGGTCGAGCGCGAGGTCGAGCTGCCCGGCATCTCGGTGGCTGTGCGTGAGGTGACCAACGCTGAGTACGCCGAGTTCCGCAAGGCGACCGGATATCGGCCAGTCGTCGCGAACCGGTTCCTGAAGCACTGGGTCGACGGCGCTCCCGTTCCCGGGACCGAGGACCACCCGGTGACGTACGTCGAGCTGGCGGACGCGCGGGCGTACGCCGCCTGGCGCGGCGGCCGACTGCCGACCGAGGACGAGTGGCAGCTCGCGGCCGCGGTCGACGGATTCGAACGCGCCGAGCCGCTGGTTTGGAACCTCACCGAGAGCGAGCACCGCGACGGCCGCAGCCGGTTCTGCATCCTCAAGGGCGGCTCGCACTACGTTGCGCAGGGTTCTGACTGGTACGCCGACGGTGGGCCGCAGGAGCCGGAGGTCAGCTTCAAGCTGGTGCTGACCGGAGGTGGTCTCGATCGCTCCGAGACCATCGGCTTCAGGTGCGCGGGATGAGGTCTGCTGCACTCGACGGCGTGAAGGTGCTGGAGGCGGCGACGCTGTTCGCGGGACCGCTGGCGGCGACCTTCCTCGGTGACTTCGGGGCCGACGTCACGAAGATCGAGCACCCGTCCCGACCTGATGCCGCGCGGACACACGGCGCCTCGAAGGACGGGGTCGGGCTGTGGTTCAAGACGCTCGGCCGGAACAAGCGGCTCGCCACGCTCGACCTGTCCCAGGGTCGCGATGTCTTTCTCGAACTGGTGCGTGCGAATGACGTCCTGGTCGAGAACTTCCGGCCGGGGACGTTGGAACGCTGGGGTCTTGGCCCAGACGTGCTCCTCGAGGCGAACCCGCGCTTGGTGATCGCGCGGGTGACGGCGTTCGGGCAGGTCGGACCGTGGTCCCGGCGGCCCGGGTTCGGGTCGCTGGCCGAGGCGATGAGCGGGTTTGCGGCGGTCACCGGTGAGCCGGACGGTCCGCCGACGTTGCCGCCGTTCGGGCTCGCTGATGGGATCACCGCGCTCGCTACGGCGTACGCCGTCCTGGTCGCGTTGCGCGAGCGGGATCGGTCCGGGGCCGGTCAGGTGATCGACATGGCGATCATCGAACCGATCCTGATGATGCTCGGCGGCGGCATCACGGCGTACCAGCAGACCGGGTACGTGCAGCCGCGGCTGGGGAACCGGTCGTCGAACAACGCGCCGCGGAACGTCTACCAGACTTTGGACGGTCGGTGGGTTGCCGTGTCCACCAGCTCCCAGAGCATTGCCGAGCGGGTAGTGACGTTGGTCGGCCGGGCAGATCTGGTCGCCGAGCCGTGGTTCGGGACCGGACGGGAGCGGGCCGAGCACGCCGACGAGCTCGACGAGGCGGTCGGGTCGTGGATCGCGGAACGGCCGCTGGACGAGGTGATGGCCGAGTTCGAGAAGGCCGAGGCCGCGGTCGGGCCGGTGCACGACATTCGCGGGATCATGACCGATCCGCAGTACGCCGCACTCGGGACAATCGTCAGCGTCGACGACGACGAGCTCGGCGGGCCGGTCCAGATGCAGAACGTGCTCTTCCGGCTGTCCGAGTCGCCGGGGTCGATCCGGTGGGCCGGCGGGCCGCATGGTGCGAACACCGACGAGGTGCTCGCGGAGATCGGCGTCACGCCGGATCAGCTCGCAGCGTTGCGGGCAGCCGGCGTGGTGTAGGGGGCTGATGTGCTGACGGGACTCTACGTTCCGGCCAACCGGCCGGACCGGTTCGCGAAAGCTGTTGCCGCGGGCCCCGATCTGGTGGTGTTCGACCTGGAGGACGCCGTACCGGTCGACGACAAGGCGGACGCGCGCGGCTGGGCGGTCGCCTGGATCGCGGCGAACGCGCATGGGCCGGTGGAGATCCGGATCAATGCGCTCGGGTCGCCGTGGATCGAGGACGACCTGGCCGCGATCTCGTCCGTCCCGAACGCGCGCATCCGGCTGCCGAAGGTGGAGAGCGCGGACGACGTACGGGCCGTGCTGGAGAAGGTGCCTTCGGCAAGGATCACCGCGCTGATCGAGTCGCCGCTGGGAGTGGAGCGGGCCTTCGAGATCGCCACTGCCGATCCGCGGGTGATCGCGGTCGCGCTCGGGGAGGCGGACCTGTCCAGTGCTTTGGGGGTGGACGACACGGCGGGACTGGCTTGGTCCCGCGGGCGGTTGGTGTCGGCGTCCAGGGCGGCCGGGCTGGGGGCGCCGATGATGTCGGTCTATCCGCGCGTCGACGATTTCGACGGGTTGCGGCGTACCTCGCTGGAAGGGCGTTTGCTCGGCTTCGTCGGTCGTACGGCGATCCATCCGCGGCAGCTCACCACGATCGTCGAGGCGTTCACACCGTCGGCGGTCCAGGTGGCCGAGGCGGAGGCGCTGCTCGAGGCGGTCGACAAGGCCGGCGTGTCCGAGGGCGGCGTGATCGTGCTGCCCGACGGCCGGATGGTCGACCCGGCGATGGTCGGGCGCGCCCGCGAGGTCACCGCCCTGATGCGCGAGATCTCATCCCGGTCAAGTTAGGCTCGACGCATGCTGCCGCGCAGTGTTGATGCCGTGGTGGTCGGCTCGGGGCCGAACGGGCTCGTGAGTGCGATCACGCTCGCCGACGCAGGCTGGGACGTACTGGTACTGGAGGCCGCCGACACGTTCGGCGGCGCGGTCCGGTCGACCGAGGAGCGCGGCTGGATCAGTGATCGTTTCAGTTCGAACTACCCGCTCGGGGTCGCGTCGCCGGTCATCCGGGCGCTGGAGCTGGAGAAGTTCGGCCTGAAGTGGGCGAACGCGCCGCTGCCGCTGGTGCATCTGCTCGACGAGGACGGTGCCGCGGCGGCGATCCATCCGGATCCCGAGGACACGGCGAAGTCGCTCGGCGCGGAGCACCCGGGTGATGGTGACGCGTGGCTGCGGCTGTACCAGCAGTACGTGTCGATCCGGGAGCCGTTGCTGAACGCGCTGCTCACGAGCTGGCCGCCGGTCGTGCCGGGGCTGAAACTGGCTCGCAAGCTGGGTTCGGCGGGGGAGTTGCTGCGGTTCGCGCGGTTCATGGCGATGCCGATGCACCGGATGGGACAGGAGCTTTTCACCGGGCGGCACGGTCCGGCGATCATCGCCGGGAACGCGCTGCACGCCGACGCCCCGTTGTCGGGCAGCGTCAGCGGGACGATGGGCTGGCTGCTCGCGATGATGGCCCAGGACGTCGGCTATCCGGTCGCGGCCGGCGGTTCGTCGGCGTTCTCCTCGGCCTTGGTACGGCGGGCCGAGCGAGCAGGCGCCTTGCTGGTCTCGGGTACACCGGTCACCGGCATAGAGGTCTCCGCCGGCCGAGTGACCGCCGTACGCACGGCATCCGGCGAGACTGTGTCGGTCGCGCGGGCCGTTGTCGCTGACACATCAGCACCGGTGCTGTACGGCGAGTTGTTGCCGGAGGCACTCATTCCGGCGGGGCTGCGGCGGGATCTGGACGAGCGGTTCGAGTGGGACTACCCGACGGTCAAGCTGAACTTCCGGCTGAGCGGGCCGATCCCTTGGACATCCGTGGAGGCGCGGTCGGCCGGCGTCGTACACCTGGGTGGGACTGCTGATGACCTCGTACATGTGTCCGCGGACCTTGATACCGGACGGGTGCCGGCTCAGCCGTTCTTGCTGATCGGACAGACCACGAAGTCGGATCCGTCGCGGTCGCCGGAAGGCACCGAGGCGGTCTGGGCGTACTCGCACCTGCCGCGCGGGATCGCGGACGACGGGTCGGCGGAGAAGCTGGCTGGCCGGATGGAGCGCGCGATCGAGCGATTCGCTCCGGGGTTCGGCAACCTGGTCATCGATCGCGACCTGCAACGTCCGTCGGCGCTGGAGTCGTCGAACGCGGCCCTCGGATTCGGAGCCGTCGGCGGCGGGACGATGCAGCTGCACCAGCAGCTGGTCTTCCGCCCGACCATCGGCCTGGGCAGCGCCCGCACCTTCGTCACCGGCCTGTACCTAGGCAGCTCCGCCATCCACCCCGGCGGCGGAGTCCACGGCGCCTGCGGCCACCTAGCCGCCCGAACCGCCCTCCGAGACGCCTCCCTCCTAGGCCCCGTCACCCGGACTCTCCCCACCGCCGCCCTACGCCACCTCCAACGCTGACCCACACCCCACCCGGCTCGCCCACCAGTCCGCCACCCGCACCGCCCGCCCGCCACCCGCACCGCGGCCACCGGCGCCCTCGCCTGTACGACCCCGGCCAATTTGGTTGGTCAACCCACCAGGTTGGGGGTTCCTGACCCGCGTTAAGGGTGGGGAACCCCCAATCTCGTGGGTGGACCAGGCAAATTCGTGGGTGGACCAGGCAAATGTGGGTGGGGTGGAGATGAGCGTGGTTAGGGTTGAGGGGTGCGACTGGATGAGGCGACGTGTCGGGGGCGGGTGGCGGCGGGGCGGGTGGGGCGGCTGGTTACGGTTGGGGCTGACTTGCGGCCGCACGTCGTACCGGTGACTTATGCGGTGCACGGGGATGAGTTGTTCATCGCGATCGACCAGAAGCCGAAGTCGACGACCGCGTTGAAGCGGCTACGGAACATCGAGGCTCATCCGCAGGTCGCGGTGCTGGTGGACGAGTACGACGAGGATTGGACGCATCTGTGGTGGGTCCGACTCGACGGGGTGGCGCGCGTGCTGGACGAGCATCCGGCTGCGGTTGAGCTGCTGGTGGCGAAGTACCCGCAGTACGACGCCGACCCGCCGCGTGGGCCGGTGATTGCGATCCGGGTTGACGGGTGGTCGGGCTGGTCGTTCAGCTGATGTGCAGCTCGACAGGAGGTGTCCGCTCGCCCCGGGTACGCCGAGGCTCAGCGGAGCGGCCGATCGGGCTTAGTGGACGTATACGTACTGTCGAGCTGCAGGCCGCGTAGGCTCGGCGGGGTGAATGTGGAGGGGCTGTTACGGGAGCTTGCGCCGCAGGTGTTGGGGTTTTTGGCTCGGCGGCATGGGCAGTTTGATTTGTGTGAGGACGCCGTACAGGAGGCGTTGCTGGCGGCGGCTCAGCAGTGGCCGGTGGATGGTGTGCCGGCGAATCCGCGGGGGTGGTTGATCACCGTTGCGACGCGGCGGTTGACCGACGCCTTCCGGAGTGAGAGCGCGCGGCGACGGCGTGAGGACAGTGTCGCGGCGATGGCCGGTCCGGAGGAGTTGGTTGCCCCGGGCGCGGATGTCGACGAGGCGCCGGATGCTGATGACACGTTGACGTTGCTGTTCCTGTGCTGTCATCCGGCGGTCACGCCGGCTTCGCAGGTCGCGCTGACGCTGCGGGCGGTCGGTGGTTTGACGACGGCGGAGATCGCCCGGGCGTTTATGGTGCCGGAGGCAACGATGGCGCCGCGGATCAGCCGGGCGAAGAAGAGCATCAAGGCCGCGGGCAGCCGGTTCGCGATGCCACCGGAACCCGAGCGGGCCGAACGACTGCGCGTCGTACTGCAAGTGCTGTACCTGATCTTCAACGAGGGCTACACGGCAAGCTCGGGGGAGTCCTTGCAGCGGGTCGAGCTGACCGCCGAGGCGATCCGGCTGGCGCGGATGCTGCGGTCCTCGTTGCCGGACGATGGTGAGACCGCGGGCCTGCTGGCGTTGATGTTGCTGACCGACTCCCGCCGCGCGGCGCGCACGACCGCGGACGGCGGCCTGATCCCGATCGACGAGCAGGACCGCACACGGTGGGACGGTGCGCAGATCACCGAAGGCGCGGAGCTGATCTTCCACACGCTGCAGCAAGGGACGGTCGGGCCGTACCAGTTGCAGGCTGCGATCGCCGCAGTCCATGCAGAGGCGCCGACCGCGGACGACACCGACTGGCCGCAGATCGTCTCGCTGTACCTGCTGCTGGAGAAGCTCGCCCCGAACCCGATGGTCACCCTCAACCGCGCGATCGCGCTCTCGCAGGTCGAGGGCCCGCAGGCAGGCCTCGACCTGCTCGCGACGCTCGAGGACGACAAGAACATCACCGAGACCCACCGGCTGGACGCCGTACGAGCGCACCTCTACGAGCGCGCCGGCGAGCTGACCAAAGCCCACGACCACTATCTGGCCGCAGCCCGCCGTACGACGAGCCTCCCCGAGCAGCGCTACCTACAGGCCAAGGCCGACGCGATCACGGGATGAGGCGGTAGAAGGCGAACATCGACGTACGGAACGCCAGTACCTGCGTCTGGCTGAACCCGGCCTCGGTGGCGTAGCGGCGGAGGGTGTCCGGGCGCATCAGCGCGCCGGTCGCGGCCGACTCCGGGTCGCCCATCGCTTCGGGCAGGCAGGACATCAGGCTCCAGCCGTAGTGGTAGCGCTCCAGCTCGGGGGCGGGGGCGATGAACTGGTCCTCGACGAGTTCGTCGACGATCAGCACCGAGCCGCCGTCCGCGAGCATGTCTCGTGCACTGCGCAGGGCGTCGACCGGGCGGGGGATGTCGTGCATGGCCTCGAGGATCGTGACCAGGTCGAACTGGCCGCTCCGGGACTGGTCGGATGCGTTCGCGACCGCGAAACTCACCCGATCGGCCAGCCCTGTTTCCCGGGCGTGACCGGTTGCCGCGGCGATGGCGTCCTCGTCGAGGTCCACGCCCTGGACGGTGATGTTCGGGTAGGACTGGGCCATCGCGATGGAGGACCAGCCGGTGCCGCAGGCGAAGTCGGCCACTCGAGCCGGAGGGTCGGCGCGGAGGCGCGCGTCGAGCTCGGGGATGGCGGGCAGCCACTCCTTGCCCAACAGGTTCAGGTACGTCGGCCGGTTGAACTCGGCTCGTCCCTCGGGCTCCCACGGCTGGTGTGGCGGGGCGTCGCCGGTGCGGAACGCCTCGACCAGATCCGGGAGCATCCGGGCCGCCCGGGCGAGCTCGACGCCCTGGTAGCCGTGGTAGTCGACGTTCTCCTCGTCGGCCAGCACCGGGACGTGTTCGGGCGGCAGCGTGTAGCGCCGTTCGGTCGGAGCCGCCGTGACGTCGTCGACGTCGACGAGACCGCTGGCGGCGTGGTGCTCGAGCCACTCGCGGATGTACCGCTCGTTGGTGCCGGTGCGTTCGGCCAACTCGACCGAGGTGGCCGCGCCCTTGTCGGCGAGCGCTCGGTACAGCCCCAGGCGCTCGCCGAGATAGATGGAGTAGATCTCGAGCGCGGCCCCGGCGTTCCGGAAGATCCGCTCGACAAGTGCGTTGGTCCGGTCCATGGAGTGGATCGTACTGACGTCAGGACGTGCTGACCCGGCGTCCGGTCTCATTCGACTGGATGGCGGCGTGGGCGAGTTCGAGGGCTCGGCGGCCGGCGCGGGCGTGGACGGGGGGCTGTTCGCCGGCGCGGAGCGCGGTCAGCAGGGCGTCGACGTGGCGGTCGAAGGTGCCGGCGAAGTTGCGGGACTCGTCGTCGAAGTACGTCGAGTGCCAGCGCTGCTCGACCGGATCGCCGGCCTTCGAGAACGTCAGCGCACGGACGGTGTCGTGGATGACCAGTCGGCCCTCGGTGCCGTTGATCTCGATGCGCTGGGTGTCGGGATAGGCGTACGACGAGTCGTAGCTGCCGAGCATCGTGCCGACCGCGCGGTTCTCGAACCCGAGGGCGAGCGCGACCGTGCTGAAGGCGCCGTACGTCTTGTCCGTCATCTGCGCGGCGACGCTCGCGATCGGTCCGACCAGATGTTCGAGCATGTCGAAGCCGTGGCACTGGGTCTCGATCAGGTTCGCGTGCGGTGAGTTGCCGCGGTTGGCCTCGCCACCGAATCGCCAGGTCGCGAAGACGAGCTCGCCGAGTTCACCGGCGTCGATCAGGGCCTTCGCGCGCTGCACAGGTTCGGCGTACCGATGGTTGAAGTTGATCGCGAAGAACTGATCGCCGGCCTCGGTGAGCAGGGAGTCGGCCTCGGTGAGGTCGAACACGAGCGGCTTCTCGACCAGCAGCGGTACGCCGGTACGCACGAGCTTCAGCGTGATGTCGTAGTGGTCCTCGTTCGGCAGGCAGACCGTGACGAGCTCGGGCTGCTCTTTGTCCAGCAGCTCGTCGAGATCGGTGTACGGCGTCGTGCCGTACTTCTCGGCCCGCGCCCGCGTGCGGTCCGGCGTACGACCGAAGATGCCGCAGAGCTCGGTGTCCTCGCGACGGGAGAAGATGCGGGCGTGGTGCTCGCCCCAGCCGCCGGCACCAACCACAGCGACCCTCATGCAGCGCCTTCCTGGGTGATGACGACCTTGCCGGTCTCGCCGGTCATGAACAGGCGGAACGCCTCGCCGATCTCGCTGACCGGGAAGCGGTGGCTGATCACCCGGGAGATGAGGTCCTGATGCTCCGCGAGCACGGCGAGGTTGCCGGGCATCTCGTCGTACCGGAAGTACTCGCTGCCGAGGATCGCGTGCTCGGGGGCGATGAGGTCGCTGGACACATCGATGGTGATGGACTCGCCGTGGCCGACGCAGATCAGGACACCGCGCTGGCTGATCAGGTCGAGCGCGGCGCGGCGGGCGGATTCCTTGCCGGAGGCATCGAATGCGAGGTCGGGGCTACCAGCGGCCTTGAGATCGTCGGCGAGCAGCGGGATCGCGCCGAAGGACTCGGCGAAATCGAGCCGCCAGCGGGAGAAGTCGGAGATGTAGACCGGGACGTCGGCGCCGAACTTGAGTTTGCTCATCACGGTCAGGCCGAGGCCGATCGGGCCGGCGCCGGCGATGTAGACGCTCTCGACGTCCTGCCGGACCAGGGCCGCGCGACCGAGGGCGTGGCTGCTGGTGCCCATCACGTCGAGCAGCATCGTGGCGTTGCCGATCTCGATGTCGTCGGTGATCGGGAAGAAGTTCGACTCGTGCACCAGCTCGTACGGGCCGTAGCCGCCGTCGTTGGTGAAGCCCATGTCGGCGCGCTTGGCCAGGCACTGGTTGGTCGCGTTCAACTTGCAGCTGCGGCACTCGCCGCAGAAGTCCATCAGGAAGACGGCCCCGCGGCTGCCGACGGGCGTGCTGGCGCCTTCGCCGGCCTGCAGCACGGTGCCGGCGGCTTCATGTCCGGGTACGACGTCCGAGCCGTCGTAGTACTGGCCTCGGTCGGTGCCGCAGAGGGCGTTGGCCTGGACGGCGAGGAGGAGCTGGCCGGGGCCGGGGTCCGGGTACTCGTGGTCCGCGAACTCGATGTTTCCGGCGCCGGTGAACCTGGGAGCGAGGGCGGTACGCGTCATGCTGGTGGAATTTACTACGTAGCAAATCCTGCGCACAAGGGGTTGTCGAGTGTGCGTTCAGCGGGCCGAGCTCTCCCGGACGCGGAGTTCGTAGCCGGCCATCCGGTGCTGCGGGACGTGATCCTCGTCGAGCTGCTCCTCGAGCAGATCGAGCGCGGTGCTCGCGATGTCGTCGAGCAGCGGGGCGATCGTGCTCAGACTCGGGGTCGACAAACTCGACTCGATGATGTCGTCGAAACCGATCACGGAGACATCGCCGGGTACGTCGACGTTGCCGCGCTGCAGCGCTCGGAGGGCGCCGAGCGCCGCGGAGTCGTTCATCGCGAAGATGCCGTCGGGTTGCAGGTCGGCGAAGGTCCGGGTGATCGCGTCCGCGGCCGCCGCGGTGGTCCACTCGCTCTCGACGATCAGCGCCGGGTCGACGTCGAGGCCGTGCTTCTTGAGCGCGGCCTGGTAGCCCTGACGGCGGAGTTGGTACGAGCGTCTCGGGCCGTTGTTCGCGCCGAGCAGGAGGATCCGTCGCCGACCGGTGTCGAGCAGATGGGTGACTGCGGCCTGCGCCGCCTCGCGGTTCTTGATGCCGACGTGGTCGATCGTGCTGCCGGGCTCGCGGTCGCCGACCAGAACCACCGGATGCTTGCCGCGCTGATCCGACCGGCTGAGGGCGACCGCGCTCATGATCACGCCGTCGGTGAGGACCTCGCCGCCGCCGCGGAGTAGCTCCAGTTCGAGGTCGTGGCGGCCGCCGGTGGTTTCGACGAGGACCGTCGTACCGCGGGCTCGGGCTGCTGCGATGACCGACTCGGCGAGGTCGGCGAAGTACCGCTCCTGGAAGGTCGGGACGGCGAGCGTGACGGTCCCGGTGCGGCCGGTGCGGAGCCGGCGGGCGGCCGTGTTCGGGCGGTAGCCGAGGGCGTCGAGGCTGGCCTGGACGCGGGCGCGGGTGGCGGGGGAGACGTGGACGTAGTCGTTCACCACGTTCGAGACGGTGCGCTGGGACACGCCTGCGTGGCGGGCCACGTCGGACATGCTGACCGCCACTACCGCTCCTTCGGGCCTGGTTTGCGTCAGGTTATCAAGGCTAGACGTGACCTGGGTTGTAACTTCGGTTTACAGTTGCGGCATGAGCCTTCAGGAGAGGACCCGCGGGCGCCGGGACGCGATCGGGGTCGGCGTTGCCCTGCTCAACAAGCTGGCGCGGTCGCGGACGATCGACCGGTTCGGGCTGCGGAAGCCGGCCGAGCGCGCGGTGTTCGAGGCGACCAAGACCGGATTCCGGACGGCCGGAGCACTCTCTCGGCGGTTCACAGCCGTCTCGAGGCCCGCGTCACCGTCCCGTCTTCCGGCGGCCCGCGGGACCGGGCGGTTCGATCTGACGCCGACCGAGGACCAGCAGATGATGGTCGACGTGGTCCGGTCGTTCGCGGCCGACGTACTGCGTCCTGCTGCTTCAGCCGCGGATTCGGCCTGTGCGACGGAGGCCAAGGTGTTGGAGTCGTCGGCGGACCTCGGGCTGAGCCTGATCGAGGTTCCGGAGGAGCTCGGCGGCATCGTGACCGAGCGGTCGGCGATGACCGGCGTACTGGTCGCGGAGGCGCTCGCCTACGGCGATATGGGCCAGGCGGTCGCGTGTCTGGCGCCCTCGGCGGTGAGTACGGCGATCTCGCTGTGGGGTGACGAGACGCAGCAGGCGACGTACCTGCCTTCCTTTACTGGCTCGACAGTGCCTGCCGCCGCGCTGGCGCTGGTCGAGCCGCGGGTGCTGTTCGATCCGTTTGACCTCCGGACCCGCTGGACCGGTGGATTGCTGAACGGCGTGAAGTCGCTGGTACCGCGCGGTGCCGAGGCGGAGCTGTTCGTGATCGGGGCGCAGACGGACGCCGGGCCGGCCTTGTTCGTGGTCGAGGCGGACCACCCGGGCGTGACGATCGAGGCCGAGCCGTCGATGGGGTTGCGGGCTGCCTCGCTGAGCCGGGTGATCCTGACCGACGTACCCGCGGTGCAGTTGGGGTCGCTCGAGGACTACGCCGAGTGCGTGCGGCTGTCCCGTCTGGGGTGGTGCGCGTTGGCGCTCGGTACGGCGCGGGCGGTGCTCGACTATGTGACGCCGTACGTGAACTCGCGTGAGGCGTTCGGCGAACCGATCAGTCACCGGCAGTCGGTGGCGTTCATGGTGGCGAACATCGGGATCGAGCTCGAGGGCATGAAGCTGGTCACGTACCGGGCCGGATCGCGTGCGTCGCAAGGGCTTTCGTTCGCGCGGGAGGCGGCGTTGGCGCGACGGTTGTGCACCGAGAAGGGCATGCAGATCGGGACGGACGGCGTACAACTGCTCGGCGGGCACGGGTTCGTGAAGGAACATCCGGTGGAGCGGTGGTACCGCGACCTGCGAGCCATCGGCGTGATGGAAGGTGCGGTGCTGGTCTGATGATCAACCTAGAAACCCCTCGCAAGTTCCGGGCCTTCGTCAACCAGGCGCACCAGGTCGCGGCGGAGATGCTGCGGCCGAACTCGCGCCGCTACGACCTGGCCGAGCACGAGTACCCGGTCGAGTTGGACATGCTGGCCGCGATGGTCGACGGGTTAGGTGCCTCAGGCACCGGTTCGGGCGCGGGCGCTTCCGGCGTACGGCGTACTGCGGCTGGGGAGGACGGTGTCGTCAACGGGTCGAACCTGTCGTCGGTGCTGTCGATCATGGAGATGTGCTGGGGTGACGTCGGACTGTTGCTGTCGATGCCGCGGCAGGGCCTCGGCAACTCGGCGATCGCATCGGTGGCATCGGACGAACAGTTGCGGCGGTTCGACGGAGTCTGGGCCGCGATGGCGATCACCGAACCGGACTGTGGATCGGACTCGGCGAACATCCGGACGACTGCCCGGCTCGACGGCAACGACTACGTGCTGGACGGCGAGAAGATCTTCGTCACCGCCGGCGGACGCTGCGACGCCGTGGTCGTGTGGGCGACGCTGGACAAGTCACTCGGCCGGGCCGCGATCAAGTCCTTCGTGGTCATGAAGGACACGCCAGGGATGACGGTCGAACGGCTCGAGCACAAGCTCGGCATCCGCGCGTCTGACACCGCGACCATCCGGTTCGAGAACTGCCGGGTCCCGCGCGAGAACCTGCTCGGCTCGGCCGACATCGACAAGGGTTTCGCTGGTGTCATGCAGACCTTTGACAACACTCGGCCACTGGTCGCCGCGATGGCGGTCGGCTGCGCCCGCGCGTCCCTCGAGCTCACCCGGGATCTGTTGGCCGTGGCCGGCGTACAGCTCGACTACGACCGACCCGTCCATCTGCAGCCCGCCGCGGCCGCGACGTACCTGTCGATGGAAGCCGACTGGGAGGCCGCCTACCTCCTCACCCTGCAGGCCGCCTGGATGGCCGACAACGGCCAGCCCAACTCCCTCCAAGCGTCCATGGCCAAAGCCAAAGCCGGCCGCACCGCCAACGACGTAACCCTCCGCTGCGTAGAACTAACCAGCTCTCTCGGCTACTCCGAACACCACCTCCTGGAAAAGTGGTCGAGAGACAGCAAAATCCTCGACATCTTCGAAGGCACCCAACAGATCCAACAACTAATCGTCGCCCGCCGCCTACTCGGAAAGACCTCCGCCGAACTGAAGTAGCCCGCGCACGGTCGTATGACGACGGCAGCATGTGCGTGTACATCTGCAGCGTGAACCCCGGATCGTGGTGACCGAGGTACTCGGAAAGCTCCTTGAGGTTGACCCCGTCCGCGAGCGTAATGCCGGCGAAGTAGTGGTCAGAAGATGTAGAAGGCGGTGACGACGGCCGGGAGGATGCCGAGGAGGAGCCACGGGGAGAGCGGTTTGCGGCGGTGGATCGCGAGGATGCCTGCGGCGGTGAGGATGCCGATCACGCCGGACATGAACCACAGGCCGACGCCGCGTCCGAAATCGGTGGCCGCGACTCCGATGCTGTAGACGGCCAACGTGACAGCGGGAACCGTACCGACGTGGAACACGACCGCGGACACAACCCAGCGCTGGACGGTCTCGATGTTCATCGGGCGCGGAGTGCGCCGACGTCGTGCCATCCGCCGCTCGGCGGGTCGCGGCCGTTCTGGAGCCGGCTCCTGTGGTTCGGTGTTCTGCGCCTGCTCCATCATCACTGTCGTGTCCAATCCTTAGTGTACTAACAATTAGTCTACATATGATTGGTACGCTGGTGGCATGGCAGCGACGAAGATCACGCCGGCCGACAACGTGCTGGCGCTCGAGCAGCAGGTTTGCTTCGCCCTGGCGGTGGCCGCGCGGACCGTCATCGCGCTGTACCGGCCGGTTCTCGAGCCGATGGGCCTGACGCATCCGCAGTACCTGGTCATGTTGGCACTGTGGGAGTTCGAGCCGGTTTCGGTGAAGGATCTGTCCGGAATGCTGCAGCTGGAGCCGGCGACGCTCTCGCCGTTGCTGAAGCGCCTCGAAGCCGCCGGCCTCCTGCGTCGCGACCGCTCGGCGGCAGACGAGCGCTCGCTGGCTGTCGTTCTGACCGACGAAGGCCGAGCACTTCGGGACCAGGCCCTGGAGGTGCCGCCGGCCATCGTCGAGCGCCTCGGCATGGACGTCGACGAACTCATGGACCTGCACGGCAGGCTGACCAGAGTCATCGCGGCGGCCACGGATGGTCGAAGCTCTGGCGGCCGCCGTGGACGAGCGGTCGACGGCCAGACCTAGAGCAGCAGCCGGAAGATGTGGAACGCCTGTTCCCAGTGCGCTGTCTGTGGATTCTTGACGTCGGGGTCGATGACCTTGATCGTCCGGGCGAGTGCGACGCTCAGCCCTCCTACCACCTCGGGCAGGCGGGATTCGGTGTCCTCGCCGACGGTCACGCCGAGCGGTGGCCACGTCGTCAGCTGGGCCAGGATCGGCTGAAGCTCGATCTCCTCGTCGAGCTCGCGGAACTCGTGCATGCTCTGCTGCAATCCCATGGTGATAGGCAGGTCGCGCAGTTGGAGGATGTCCCGGCCGTTCGCTTTCGCCGTGCCCTGGCCGATCATCAGGAGATCGTGGAGCTTGTCGCCGACGAAGTCGCTGTAGCGCTTGAGGTCATCTTTGTCGACGTCCAGACCCGCCGCGGCGCGGAAGAAGCGCTCGAACCTGTGTACAGCCATGACCGTCATGCCGTCTCCTCTTTGTGCAGTGCTGTCGCATGCGCCTTCTCGGGCGGTGTTCTTCGCCAGCTGACTCTGAGGGTGGCGAGGCCCACCAACGCCACCACGGCCAGGAGACCGATGGACAGCAGCGTGAACACGTGCACCTGCTCAGAGGTGGGCGTCGGCAGATACCCCATCGAGAGGAGCCGGTACTGCCACGACGTACCGGTGAGCACGAACGTGAGTGCGAGCGCGATGCTGTGGCTGGAGTCCCACAAGGCGTGCAGCACCGAGACCCACAGGTACATGAGCAGAACCGCCCGATTGAAGCGGAATCGCCCTGCGCGTGCCTCCCGGAACAACACTCCTCCGAGGACCGCCGTCCAGAGCCCATGCCCGAACGGCGCCAGCATGCTCCGCAGCAGCTCCGTCTCGACGAGAGCGGTCAACGACAGGCCTTTGACGGTCAGCAACGCGTTGAATGCGTATCCGGCCGATTCGAACGCCGCGAAACCGAAGCCGACCGCGGCACCCAGCACAAACCCGTCGCGCCCATGACGCTGTGCGAGGTGGCGGGTGACGAAGACGAGAGCGCCGAGTTTGGCGGCCTCCTCGATCAGGCCGACGCCGAGGAACAACCAAGGGGAGGGCTGCAGCAGATAGGTCTCCAACAAGGATGCTGCGAGCACACCCAACAGTCCACCGATCACAAAGGCTTTGACGATGAGCTCGGCGGTGACGTGGGTGTCCCGCCACCTTTCGAACGCCCAGGCGACGAAGGTCACGGGGACGAGGAAACTGCCGAGCAGGATCAGCGTCGGTACCAGGTTGGCGTTGCCTGTCAGCAGCGTGACGATGAGGCTGGTGAGCCACAGGACGAAGCCGGCCAGAAAGATCCGTACCCACTGAGTGTCTCGCCGGTGTGCCGATCCCGCGCCGTGGGGATTGTCAGGCAGTCGGACAAACGGAGTACCCGCGGACACCTGGTTCACCTCCCGCGCAACCGATCGCGGACGTCGTCCACGACGAAGGCGAGTCCGATTGCGAGGAGCCAGGCGTCCTTCGCGATCGGCACGCCCTGATCAGTCGGGCGCAGGCTGCCTTCCTGCCGCAGACCCGGGGTACGCAAGTACAGACCGAGGAGGGTGCCGGAGAACGCGGTCAGGGCCGCGCCGACGAGAGCGGCCGGCACCACTGGGACCAGGAGTGCGGTGCCGAGGGCAATCTCACCGGCCGACAAGGATCCCACGAACAAACCGGGATCGAGCCGTCGGAGGAAGGGATAGGCGCCGACCGCGAATCCGTGGGCCTGCTTGGCTGCCGCCTCGTCGGCGCGGAACTTGGCCAGACCGGAATTGAGGATGAAGGCGCCGGTGCTGACTCGCAATGGCACCTGCCAGGCCTTCAGTTGCAGATTCACGGTTCGCCTTTCCATTGCTCAGTGGCTCACTTCAGGCAGGCGTGCGGTTGCGAGTCTTGCCCACGGGTCTGGCGTCGTCATCCCGGAAGCTTGTAGTCCGTCGCCCTCGCTCCTTTCGTTGACCGGCGGATTGGTCTACGGGAGATGGGGTAACCTGGCAACGATGTCCTAGCTGTCCGTGCTAGCTATGAGACGCTCCAGATATGGGTGCAGCCACGAGGAGCCTGCCCGGCGGTTGTTCGCCGCGAGAACGCGTGTGGTACAGACCAGGAGATGCGTTCTTGCTATGCCTGATCAGGCGGTCTACAGCATCGGGGCCCTCGCGCGGATGCTCGGTATCCCGGCGGCGACGATTCGGACCTGGGAGGAACGGTACGGCGTCGTGGTGCCCGAGCGGAGTCCGGGCGGACACCGCCTGTACTCGCGGCTGCAGGTAGAGCAACTGCGCTTCGTCGGCGATCGGTTGTCGGACGGAATGTCGGTCGGCGACGCCTACCGGCTGCTGCAGGGCCGCTTGGCCAGCGGCGTACCGCTGGAGTCTGTGAAGATCCCCGACGGCAGCGGTTTGCTCATCCTGCTGGCCGAGCAGGATCCCTTCGCCGCCGACTTCTCCGACTACTTCCTGCGGACCGAAGGGTACGGCGTCACGGTCATCTCGACGGCCGAGCAGGCCGTGGCCGAAGCCGTACGGAGGACTCCGGATCTCGTCCTGATCGATCTGATGATCTCGGGCGCGCAGGGTCTGCGGCTCTGCGCCCAGTTGCGACGGCAGTTCGATGTTCCGGTGCTGGCGATCTCCACGCTCGATCTCCGCGACGAGGCGCTGGAAGCCGGCGCCGCCGCGTTTCTGAAGAAACCACTCGAGCCGCTGCGACTGGTGTCGGTGGTCCGGGACCTGCTGGGGCAGAGCGCCTATCTGCGCTCGAGCTCCGCTGTGGAATCCGGCCCATGAACGACCGGATGACGTCTGGATCGGATCCGCTCGATGTCGTTCTGGGCGGCGGACTGCCACGGAACGCGATCATCTTGGTGATGGGCGCACCTGGCGCCGGCAAGACGATCATCGCGCAGCAGTGGGTGTTCGCCAACGCGACCCCTGAGCGGCCGGCCTTGTACCTTTCCACCGTCTCCGAGCCACTGGAGAAGCTTCTCCGCTACGGTCAGACGCTGTCGTTCTTCGACCCGAAGGCGGTCGGGCGGAGTGTCTGGTACGAGGACCTCGGCGGAACTCTCCGTGACCAGGGCCTGCAGGGAGTTCTCGTCCGCGTGCGCGAGCTCGTCCGGGTCAGACGGCCGGCGATGATCGTGATCGACAGCTTCAAGGCGATGCATCCCTACGCCGGGCGGAGCGGTGGCTTTCGCCCGTTCCTGCACGATCTCGCCGGCATGCTGAGCGCCTTTCCGGCGACCTCGATGTGGGTGGGGGAGTACCAGGAGGACGAGATTCAGCGCTCTCCCGAGTTCGCTGTGGCCGATGCGATCATCGCGCTGAAAAGCGTCCATTCCGCTGAACGCAGCTCCCGGGCTCTCCAGGTACACAAGCTTCGGGGTGGCGGCTTCCTGGCCGGCACACATTCCTACCGCCTGTCGGAGGAAGGCATCACTGTCTATCCCCGGCTCGCCGACCCCGCGGATCCGAGAGACTACGAACTGCGCGGTGAGCGCGTTCCGTCCGGCATCCAGGCCCTCGACGACATGATGGAGGACGGCTACTGGTCGGGTTCGTCGACGCTGGTGGCGGGACCGACCGGTATCGGGAAGACGGTGATGGGACTGCACTTCGCCTTTTATGCGGTCAACCATGGCGAACGCGCGATCATCGCGACGATGCAGGAGCATCCGTCGCAGCTGGAGCGTACGGCGTCGCAGTTCGGCTGGTCCGTGAAGTCCGACAACCTGACACTCATGTACCGCAGCCCCGTCGACCTCAATGTCGACCAGTGGGTTTACGAGCTCCTGGACACGATGGAGACCACCGGAGCCCGCAGGGTGCTCCTGGACAGCCTCGCGGACCTGCAGGCCGCGGCACCGGATGAGACGCGTTTCAGGGAGTACCTCTACTCGCTGCTGCACAGATCCTCGCGGCATGGAATCAGCCTGATGATGACGTACGAGCTCCCGGAGCTGTTCGGGGCGTCCAGACTCTCGGACGTCGCGGCGTCGCACCTGTCCGACAACGTCGTACTGCTGCAGTACAGAGATGACGCCGGGGCGATGGCGCGCACGCTCACAGTGCTGAAGACACGGGCCACCGACCACGAGTCGAGGGTGCGGGAGTTCCGGATCGCCGCCGATGGGATCGCTCTCGTTCCCACGTCCGAGGCGCGCGAGCCACTGAGGGACTTTGGGGCTGGCCAGAGTGCCGGGAAGGTGTAGTTGCCTTCGGCACTTCCTCGACAACCCTGGCGGATTTCCGGCCGCCCGAGAGAGGCTTCAGCTGTACCGCGCCGCGTACGGCGAGTGAGAGGCAGGGGCTCCCATGTTCACGCCACGACCTTCGGCGGGCCGGCTTCGCGGCCGGGTGGGAGAGCTCAAGTCGGTCCTCGACCTCCTCGGCACCGCGGCGGCCGGGCACAGCGCGATCTTGCTGGTGGACGGTGCGCCGGGCATCGGAAAGACCCGACTTCTCGCCGCGGCCGAGGATCAGGCGACGCACGACGGCTTCAGCCTCGCGAGGGCCCATGCCGAGGAGCTGCCGCGGCCCCCGCCGCTGGCGCCGCTGTTCGCCGGGCTTGACCTGGCGCCATCGGGCGTCGCACAGGCCAGTCAAGGGCATATGCTCGCGTGCCTGGAAAAGTTGGCGGTTCACACCGAGAAGCTCGCCGCACGAGGTCCGGTCTGCATCACCTTGGATGACGCTCAGTGGGCCGACTCGACGACGATAGCGGCGTTGCGAGCGTTGCCGGTGTGGCTGGCGGAGTATCCGATCGGCTGGGTGCTGGTGCGTCGGACGGCGGGGGAGGACCCCCCGATCGACTGGTTGTTCGGGGAGTGGGAGCACCTGGGAGCGTCCCGGATCGCACTCGGGCCCCTCGCGGACGATGCGGTCACCGACGTCATCGCCGACGTGCTCAGCGCGCGCCCGGACGGTGACCTGCTGGCCATGGCGCACGGTGCGGCGGGTAATCCGCTACTTATCAGAGCACTCCTGGACGGACTGCGGGCCGAGGGCGGCGTCGCTGTCGCCGGTGGCCGCGCACAACTGCTGTCCGGACGGCCGCCGACGCAGGTGTGTGAAGTCGTCCATGACTGGGTCATGCGGCTCAGCCCCACGGCGCGCCATCTCCTCGATGTCGCCGCGTCCTTGGATCGATCATTTGCCGTGGACGACCTGCGCGACCTGCTCGGATGGCCGGACGAGCAACTGCGGCAGCCGCTGCACGAGATCATCGCGGCCGACCTGCTCATCCCGGTTGCGAAAGATGTACTGGCGTTCCACCACGATCTCGTCCGGCAGTCGGTCGCCGATCGCGTCCCGGCCGCCATGCGTTTCGCGCTGCACCGTCAGGTAGCTGGGACGCGCCGGTTCCGCACAGACCTGGCTACGACCCCAGCGATCGGCCGGCCGCAGGATGCTGTCGAGGATTGGGACTGTCTGACCGGTGGCGAGCGGACGGTGGCCGAACTGGTGGCTCAAGGGCTGACCAACCGCGAGGTGGCGACGCGGCTCTTCCTCTCGCCGCACACTGTCTCTTTCCATCTGCGAAAGGTGTATCGAAAGCTCGGCGTCCGGAGCCGGGTGGAGCTGACCCGCGCGTCTGTCCACCGCGAACGGGATCGGCTGTCTCGCCGATGAACCCTCGATCCTTGCTCGGCCGGGAGACCGAGATGCGTCGACTCGGCGAATCCGTCATGGCTGTAGCGGCTGGTCGTGGGTGCGTCATCGCGGTGGAGGGCACGGCCGGCCTCGGTAAGAGCAGGCTGGTGCTGGAGACGGTGACCTGCGCCCGGACGCTCGAGATCGGCGTCGGATCCGGTGTCGCCGACGAGTTCCACCGGGTGTCGCCGCTGACGCCGTTGCTGGCGGCATTGCGTGACTGCAGTCCGCCGATTCTCGGCAATGCAGAGTTCGATCCCGTGCACCTGCTGGACTATGACGCCTCCTGGCTGATCGACCGGCTCGAAGCGGCACTCAGGAGGACTGCGGTTCGGCGGCCAATCATGATCACACTGGACGACCTGCAGTGGGCGGACCCGCTGACAGTGATCGCGCTCAGAGCTCTGACCGAACGTCTGGCAGCCAGCCCGATCATGTGGCTGCTGAGCCGGCGTCCTTGGCCGTCCACGCCGACGGTGGACGCGTTGTTCTCCGACCTGGTCGCAGCCGGTGCGATCCCGCTCAGGCTGGCGCCGCTGGAGCCGGCGGCTGTGGCACGGGTGGCCGGTGATCTGCTGGGCGCCGCACCGGACGGTGCGCTGCTGGGACTGCTGGAGAAGTGCGCCGGCAACCCGGCAGTCGTGGTGGACCTGCTGACCACGCTCGCCGAACATGACGAGCTCATCATCGACGCGGCACGCGCTCGACTTCTGCCCGGCTCTCTGCAGCAGCGGCTCCGCGGTTGGCTGACCCAGGTTGAGCCATCGACCCGGCAACTGCTGGATGCCGCATCGATCTTCGGCCGAACCTTTGACCTGCCGTCAGTCGCAAAGGTTCTGCATCGCAGGGTTGCCGAGTTGCTGCCGGCGGTCCAGGAGGCGCTCGGAGCAGGTCTGCTGGTGGAGGCAGGCACACAGCTGGAGTTCCAGCATGATCTGATCCGCGAGGCGGTCTACGGTGCGCTCCCGGTTGGCGTGCGGCGGGACCTGCATCGCCACGCGGCTCACGCATTGCTCGCCACGGGTGGATCGCTCTCCGATGCGGCGGCCCACACCATCACTGGCGCCGTGCCTGGCGACGCCCAAGCCGCCGCGCTGCTGGTCCGGGCTTCCGACGATGTCGCGGCCGCTGCTCCTGGCCCGGCGGGGGACCTGAGGCTGCGCGCCGTCGACCTGATGCCGTACGCCGACGTCGATCGGCCAGGGCTTGTGCTGGAGACGATGAGCCTGCTCCTTCGCGCGGGGCGGAACGCGGAGGCCCATGCACTCGCTGAGGTCTCCTTGCGGGCCGACCTACCAACGGAAGTCGAGGCAAGGCTTCGCTTCGAACTGGCCGACTCCCTCGGGATCGCTGGTTGCTCGGCCTCTGCGTTGCACCACGCCAGGACTGCGCTCGCCCTCGAGGGTGTCGACGACTCGACGCGGGCCTTGCTGTTGGCCGCAGAGTCGAACGCACATCTGATGGCCGGTAACCCCCGCGCGGCCCTGCGAGCAGGCGAACAGGCTCTCGCTACTGGCAGGACGTCGGCTCGGGCGGGCCGGGCTCTCCTCACGATGGGGGCGGCCGAGAGGGTGCGCGGTCGCCTGACGAGATCGCTCGAACTCGTCGATGAAGCCGTCGACGTGCTGGCCTCTGACACGACTGAGGAGCGGCACCTCGAGGTCTGCTGGACGCGGGGCCACACGCTGATGGCGCTCGATCGCTTCGACGAGGCGGAGGCCGCCTTCGATGCCGCCGGCCGGCGAGTGGCTGGGCCCGGCACGGAGTGGACTAACGTGTTCGGGTCCGCGTGCCGCGCGACGCTGCTGCTGCATCGAGGTGACCTGGACGATGCCATTGCCGAAGGCAACGCGGGCCTGATCCGTGCCGAGGAGCTGCAGTCGTGGAAGTACGTGCCGGAGTTGTGCGCCGTACTCGCGGAGGCGAACGCCTACCGGGGCGAGTTCGGGTCGGCCCGCCGTCAGTTGCGGCGCGGCGTCAGCAGGGTGTACGAGCCGGGCAGTGACGGAGCGCAACGGCTGGCGTGGGCGAGCGCGGTGGTCGACGAGACGGCCGGTGAGGAACCCGCACGCGTGGTCGCGCACCTCGCCTCGCTGTATCAGAAACTGCCGGACGGTCTGCAGGTGCTGGCGTTCGATCCCATGGTTGGACCGCGCCTGGTGGGGCTGGCGAGGCGAGCGAATGACGCGAAGCGCGCTGGTACGGCCGCCGATGCGGCGGACACCCTCCGTCGGATCAACCGTGCGGTGATCTCGTTCGACGCCGCGGGCCTGCAGGCCCGCGGCCTGCTCGACGACGACGTCGACCGCCTGGTGGCGGCTGTGCACGCGTTCGAGGCGAGTCCCCGCCCGCTGGCGCGCGCCCGTGCCGCCGAGGATGCCGCGGCCGGCCTGTTCGAGCAGCGCCGGCGTGCGGAAGCCCTGGAGCAGCTCGAGCTGGCACGTGCCGAGTACGACCGGGCCGGCGCGGTCGTGCTCGGCCGGCGCGTCCGGCAGCGACTCTCGGAAAATGCCGGGCCGGGAACGGAACAGTCAACGGTCAAACGGCCGAGCTTCGGCTGGCCGAGCCTGACGGCGGCCGAGCTCCGGGTCGCGCGACGTGCAGCGACCGGACTCACCAACCACGCCATCGCCGACGAACTCGAGCTGTCTCCGCACACCGTGGAGTCACACCTGCGGCACGCCTATCGCAAACTCGATGTCCGATCCCGAGTCGAACTCACCCAGGTCGTCCTGACCCGCGAACCGACCGTCGATGTCTGATCAACCGATGATCGCCTGATCCCCTGAACCACACGTTCTGGGGATGTGTTCGGAGTCTGAGCGGACCAGGTTTGTGTGTGTCCGTGACAAGGCGTACAGAGGCCCGGAACACACAGGAGGCAGACCATGGCGAAGGCCGTCGGCATCGACCTGGGCACGACCAACTCAGTGATCGCCGCGATGGAGGGTGGCCAGCCAACGGTCGTCCCGAACGCCGAAGGCGCCAGAACCACTCCTTCCGTGGTGGCGTTCACGGACTCCGGTGAGCGGCTGGTGGGCCAGTTGGCCCGTCGTCAGTCCGTACTCAACCCCAAGGGCACGATCACCTCGGCGAAACGGTTCATCGGCCGGAGGTTCGATGAGGTCTCCTCCGAGCTCTCCGCCGTCTCGTACGACGTCGTCCCCGGGCCGGACGGGGCGGTGAGATTCGAGATCCGGCACATTCTGCACGCACCGGAGGAGATCTCCGCGCTGATCCTGCGCAAACTCGTCGAAGACGCCGGGAAGTTCCTCGGCGAGAAGGTCACCGAGGCCGTCATCACCGTGCCGGCGTACTTCAACGACGCCCAACGTCAAGCGACCAAGGACGCGGGCCGCATCGCGGGCCTCGAGGTACTGCGGATCATCAACGAGCCGACCGCGGCTGCGCTCGCCTACGGGATGGACAAGCTGGAGAACGAGACGATTCTGGTGTTCGATCTCGGCGGCGGTACCTTCGACGTCAGTGTGCTCACGGTCGGCGACGGAGTCGTCGAAGTCCAGGCGACAGCCGGTGACCCGCATCTGGGCGGCGACGACTTCGACCGCCGGGTGGTCGACAAACTGGCCGACGACTTCCTGCGTGAGGTAGGGGTCGACCTGCGCCAGGACCCGCAGGCCTTGCAGCGGTTGTTCGAGGCCGCCGAGAAGGCCAAGGTCGAGCTCTCGTCGGTCACCCAGACGACGATCAGTCTGCCGTTCATCACCGCGAACGCCCAAGGTCCGCAACATCTCAACACCACGCTGATGCGGTCCACCTTCGAGCAGTTGACCGCAGACCTTGTCGATCGGTGCCTGGGGCCGGTTGAGCAGGCGATGAGCGACGCCAAGATGACCGCGAACGACATCGACGAGGTGATCCTGGTCGGCGGTTCGACCCGGATTCCGGCCGTCCAGGCCCTGGTACGCCGGCTGACCGGCGGCAAGGACCCGAACATGACCGTGAATCCGGACGAGGTGGTCGCTATCGGTGCCGCCGTACAGGCCGCGATCATCAAGGGTGAGGTCAAGGACGTGCTGCTGCTCGACGTCACCCCGCTGTCACTGGGGCTGGAGACGATGGGTGGCGTGATGACGAAGGTCATCGAGCGCAACACGACCATCCCGGCCCGCCGGAGCGAGATCTTCAGTACCGCCGAGGACAACCAGACCGCGGTGGATGTGGTGGTCCTGCAGGGCGAGCGGGAGCTGGCTGCGGACAACCGGGTGCTGGCTCGCTTCCGCCTGGAGAATATCCGCCCGGCGCCGCGCGGCGTACCGCAGATCGAGGTCACCTTCGATATCGACGCGAACGGCATCCTGCACGTGGCCGCGAAGGACAAGGACACCGGCGCGGAGCAGAAGGTCACGATCAGCGAGACCTCCAACCTGGACCAGTCCGAGGTCGAACGGATGATCGCGGACGCCGAGGCGCACCGCAGCGACGACAACCGGCTGCGTGAGCTGGTCGATGCGCGCAACGCGCTGGACTCGGTCGCCTACCAGGTGGAAAAGGCCCTCGCCGACCGAGGCGAAGCGGTGGCCGAGCACGACCGGGCCAGGGCCGGGATGCTGGTCGGCGACGCCCGCGAGGCGATCAAGGATCAGGAAACGCCATTGGAGCGGCTGCGTTCGCTGACCGGTGAGCTGCAGCAACTCGCCCAGGCTCTGAGTTCGAGCACGCCGCCGCAGGGCTCCAGCGGTACGCCGCCGGCGGACGGTGACGACGACGTCATCGATGCCGAGTTCTCGACGAGCTGATCCGAATGGCCGATCAGGAGACCGACAACGGTGCGGCGCCGTCACGAGTCGAGGACGAGCTGGAGGAGGCGCGCGAGAAGGCCGCCGAGATGGAAGACAGGTGGCGGCGCACGGCGGCCGAGCTGGACAACTTCCGGAAGCGAGTCGCGCGCGAGTCCGGACAGCAGCGGGACACCGAACGCGCCCTGGTCGCCGCCAGTTGGCTGCCGGTCGTCGACAACCTGGAGTTGGCGCTGGAGCATGCCGACGCCGGCGACGAGGCGATCGTCGAAGGTATCCGGGCCGTGCGGGACCAGGCCCTCGCCGTACTGTCCGGACTCGGCTACCCCCAGGTCGACGACAGCGGGAAACGCTTCGACCCGGCGCTGCACGAGGCGGTCGGTACCACGCCCAGCCCTGAGGTGCCGGCCGGCACGATCGTGCACGTCGTCCGGCCCCGGTACGGTGACGGAACTCGGGTGCTTCGTCCGGCCGGCGTGGTGGTCGCCGCGGAGGAGCGCTGATGCCCAGCCGGGATTTCTACACAACCCTCGGGGTTTCGCGGGACGCGAGCGCCGACGAGATCCAGAAAGCCTACCGCCGGCTCGCTCGCAAGTATCACCCGGACGTCAACAAGGACCCCGACGCGGAGGAACGGTTCAAGCAGGTCTCCGAGGCTTACGACGCTCTGTCCGATCCCCAACAGCGCAAGCGGTACGACGCGTTCGGTGAGGACTTCCGCCGGGTGCCTCCGGACGTCGACCCCGACACCTACGCCCGGTCCCGTGCCGGCCGGGCCGGGGGCGGCGGCCGGACCAGGGAGCCTACCTGGGATACCGGAGCGAGTCAGTTCGATGCCGAGGGCATCGATCTGGACGACCTGCTCGGCGGGATGTTCGGTGGCCGAACCCGGCGCGGCTGGGGCCGGATCCCGGGCTCGGACCAGGAGGTCGAGCTGGAGCTGACCGTCGAGGAGGCCTACCGGGGCGGCAACCGGAAACTGACCGTGCGCGGTCCGACCGGCGCGGACCGGACCATCGACGTCAAGATCCCGGCCGGCGTGGTGAACGGTCAGCGGATCCGGCTCGGCGCGCAGGGCGGCCAGGGCACCGGTGGCGCACCCGCCGGAGACCTGTACCTGGTGGTCCGGATCGCAGATCATCCGCGGTGCCGGGTCTCTGGACGTGACCTCACCGTCGACCTGCCGCTCGCCGTGTGGGAGGGGGCGCTGGGTGCGTCGGTGTCGATCGAGACCCCCGGTGGTGACGCGACGGTGAAGGTGCCGAAGGCCAGCTCGAGCGGACGCAGGCTCCGGCTCAAAGGCCGCGGTCTGCCGAACCCCCGTGGGACGCCGGGTGATCTGTACGCCGAGGTCAGATTGATGGTTCCGCCGAGACTCACCCGCGAGGAGAAGCGCCTGTTCGAGGAGTTGGCCGGGACGTCGAAGTTCGACCCGAGGAGGCGGGCATGAGCCATCAGTTGACCAGGCCCAGCCGGTTCGCGCTTGAGGACTTCGCGCGGCTGACCGGAGCACATCCCGAACTGCTGAAACGGTTCGTCGCCCTGGGATTGCTCGAGGCAACGACCGACGGCAGCGGCGAGTTGTGGTTCGTCCCGTCGCAGCTGAGCCGGGTGGCCCGGATCCAGCGACTGCGGGCCGGGCTCGACCTGAACTATGCGGCGCTGGGTCTGGTGATGGACCTGCTGGATCGCATCGCCGTGCTGGAAGCAGAGCGCAGACGTTTCGTCCGAAGAGGAGCCAGGACATGGACATGAACCGCCTTACGCAGAAGTCGCAGGAGGCTCTGCACGACGCTCAGACGAAAGCCCTGCGGTTCGGGCACAGTCAGATCGACGGCGAGCATCTGCTCCTGGCGCTGTTGGAGCAACCGGACGGTCTGGCCCCGAGGCTCCTGGCCCAGGCCGGTGCGGATCCGGACGGGCTGCGGGACAGCTTGGAACAGGAGCTGAACCGGCGTCCCAAGGTCAGCGGTCCGGGCGCGGAGCCCGGCCAGGTGCTGGTCACGCAGAGGTTGTCGCGGCTTCTCGACGCTGCGGACCGCGAGGCCAAGCGGCTCAAGGACGAGTACGTCTCGATCGAGCATCTGGTGATCGCTCTACTGGACGAGGGCCGGCAGAGCGCCTCCGGGCGGCTGCTCGCCGATCAGGGGTTGACTCGCGACGGCTTCCTGTCGGCGTTGACCGCCGTCCGGGGGAACCAACGGGTCACCTCGGCGATGCCGGAAGCGTCGTACGAAGCGTTGGAGAAGTACGGCCGGGACCTGGTCAAGGATGCGTCGGAGGGCCGGCTGGATCCGGTCATCGGCCGGGACAACGAGATCCGCCGGGTTGTGCAGATCCTGTCCCGCAAGACCAAGAACAACCCGGTGCTGATCGGAGAGCCCGGCGTCGGCAAGACTGCGATCGTCGAGGGCCTGGCGCAACGGATCGCGAACGGCGACGTACCGGAGGGCCTGCGCGACCGAACTGTCTTCGCGCTCGACATGGCCTCGCTGGTTGCCGGGGCCAAATACCGCGGCGAGTTCGAGGAACGATTCAAGGCCGTGCTCAACGAGGTGAAGGCGGCCGAGGGCCGGATTCTGTTGTTCGTCGACGAGTTGCACACCGTGGTGGGTGCGGGGGCGACCGAAGGAGCTATGGACGCGGGCAACATGCTGAAGCCGATGCTGGCCCGCGGTGAGCTGCACATGATCGGCGCCACCACCCTGGACGAGTATCGGATGCATGTCGAGAAGGACGCGGCCCTGGAACGCCGGTTCCAGCCGGTCATCGTGGACGAGCCGACGGTCGAGGACGCGATCTCGATCCTGCGCGGACTACGTGAGCGGCTGGAGGTCTTCCACGGCGTGAAGATCCAGGACGCCGCGATGGTCGCGGCCGTGGTGCTCAGCCATCGGTACATCTCCGACCGGTTCCTGCCGGACAAGGCGATCGACCTGGTGGACGAGGCCTGCGCGATGCTGCGGACCGAGATCGACTCGATGCCGGCCGAGCTGGACGAACTGACCCGGCGGGTGCGCCGGCTGGAGATCGAGGACGCCGCGCTGGCCAAGGAGGAGGACGCCGCCAGTCGGCAGCGGCTGGACGAACTGCGCAAGGAGCTGGCCGATCTGCGGGCCGAGGCCGACGCGATGCACGCGCAGTGGGAGGCGGAACGGCAGGCGTTGCGTAAGGTCCAGACGCTGCGGCAGGAGATGGAGCAGGTCCGGCAGGAGGCCGAGCAGGCTGAGCGCGACTACGACCTGAACCGGGCAGCCGAACTGCGGCACGGCCGGCAACCGGAGCTCGAACGTCAGCTCGCGGCCGAGGAGGAGCGATTGGCCAACAAGCAGCACGGTCAGCGGCTGTTACGCGAGGTCGTGACCGAGGAAGAGATCGCGTCGATCGTGTCGCGCTGGACCGGCATCCCGGTCAGCCGTCTGCAGGAGGGCGAACGGGAGAAGCTGCTGCGCCTGGACGAGGTGCTGCACGAGCGCCTGATCGGTCAGGACGAGGCGGTCCAGCTGGTCGCGGATGCGATCGTTCGGGCCCGTTCGGGAATCAAGGACCCGCGCCGGCCGATCGGCTCGTTCATCTTCCTCGGTCCGACCGGGGTAGGAAAGACGGAGCTTGCGAAGACACTTGCTGCGGCCCTGTTCGACACCGAGGACAACATCGTCCGGATCGACATGAGCGAATACCAGGAGCGGCACACGGTGAGCCGGCTGGTGGGCGCGCCACCTGGGTACGTCGGCTACGAGGAAGGCGGCCAGCTGACCGAGGCTGTGCGGCGCAAGCCGTACTCCGTGGTGCTGTTCGACGAGATCGAGAAGGCACATCCGGATGTCTTCAACACGCTGCTGCAGATCCTCGACGACGGCCGGCTGACCGACGCGCAGGGGCGGACAGTCGACCTGCGCAACACCGTGATCATCATGACGTCGAACATCGGCTCGGCGTACCTGCTGGACGGCGTGACCGCGGACGGGCAGGTCAAGGAGGATGCGCGGGACGCCGTGATGGACGAGTTGCGGCGGCACTTCCGGCCTGAGTTCCTCAACCGCGTCGACGAGATCGTGCTGTTCAAGCCGCTCACGATGGCCGAGATCGAGCGCATCGTCGACCTGATGTTCGACGACCTGCGGACCCGGCTGGCGGATCGCCGGATGACGCTCGAGGTCGAGCCGGAGGCGGCCCGGCACATCGCTGCTCAGGGCTTCGACCCGGTGTACGGCGCCCGCCCGTTGCGGCGGTTCATCGCCCGCGAGGTAGAGACCCGCATCGGTCGCGCTCTCCTCGGCGGCGACGTGCTGGACGGAGCGGTGATCCGAGTGACCGTCCAGGACGGCGACATCACCGTCACACACGAGAACCCGGTGGAGGTGGCGGCATGAAGGTCGTGACGTGTCCGAATTGTCAGCGCCGCAACCGGGTGCCCGCCGTGGCAGAAGGCACCCCCCGATGCGGTAACTGCGGGCAGCCACTGCCTTGGATCGTCGATGCCGGCGACAACGACTTCGCCGAAGTTGTGGAGCAGTCAAGCCTGCCGGTGCTGGTCGACCTCTGGGCGCCATGGTGCGGACCGTGCCGGAGGGTCAGTCCCGTGCTGGAACAACTCGCCACCGAGAAGCGAGGCCAGCTGAAGCTGGTCAAGATCAACGCAGACGAGGCTCCCAAGCTGTCCGAACGCTTCGAGATACGATCCATTCCGACCCTGATGGTGCTGCGCAACGGAGAGGTTGTCGCAACGCAGATCGGCGCCGCGTCGGCACCGGCGCTGCGACCTTGGCTGGAAGAGGCACTGGCCAAGGAGACAACCTCGTGAGCGGCATCCCCGGACGGCCCTGATGAAGGAAACGCCGGACCTGTACGGCGCTTATCCGCGGCTGGACGAAGTCCAACTGGCCGAGCTGCGGTCGCTCGGCGAGCGCCGTACGACCAGTTCCGGCGAGGTGCTGCAGCAGGCGGGAGAGTCACCGGACGAGTTCATCGTCGTGCTCGACGGCGCGGTCGCCATGGTGCAGGACCTGGCGCAGCAGGAGCGTGTGGTCGCCGTCCACGGCCCGAACCGCTTCCTGGGCGAGGTCGGCATGCTGACCGGGCAGGCGCTCTTCCTCACCGCGGTGGCACAGGAGCCCGGCGAGGTGCTGGCCGTGCCGCTCGACCAGCTGAAGGACCTGGTACCGCGGGATCCGCGACTTGCCGACCTGATTCTGCGGGCGTTCCTGATCCGTCGGTCGCTTCAGCTCACCCTCGGCGCGGGCTTCGCAATCATCGGGTCACGGTTCTCCTCCGAGACGCGCCGGTTGCGCGAGTTCGCGGCGCGTAACCGGCTGCCACATCACTGGATCGACCTGGAAACCGACGCGGAGGCCGAGCGCATGCTTCGCGAACTCGGTATCGAACGGGACGAAACGCCAGTAGTGATCTGGCGTGGTGAGGTGCTGCGGAACCCGGACAACGAACGCCTGGCCGCCGCGGTGGGACTCCGCCGTACGACGCCGGTGCAGTCGGTGTGCGACCTGATCGTCGTCGGCGCGGGGCCGGCCGGTCTCGCCGCGGCAGTGTACGGCGCGTCAGAAGGTCTGGCGACCGTGGTCCTGGATTCCGTGGCCACCGGTGGCCAGGCAGGCACCTCGTCGAGGATCGAGAACTACCTAGGCTTTCCTGCGGGAATCAGCGGCGCCGAACTCGCCGACCTCGCCGAGATCCAGGCCAGGCGCTTCGGCGCCGAACTCACGGTGCCGGCCACCGCCGTGGCACTGGGGGAGCGGGACGGACACCACCTGGTGGTTCTGGAGGACGAAGCACGTATCAGCGGGCGGGCGGTGCTGATTGCTTCTGGCGTCCGCTACCGAAAACTTGACGTGCCCGGACTCGACGCCGTGACGTCGGCAAGCGTGTACTACGCGGCGACCGAACTGGAGGCGAACCTGTGCCGGAGAGACCCGGTGGTGATCGTCGGTGGCGGCAACTCGGCCGGACAGGCCGCGGTCTTCCTCGCCCAGCACGCGGCAACGGTGCTGCTCGTTGTCCGGAGCAACGAACTCGGGCAGGACATGTCGCAGTACCTGGCTGACCGGATCGAGCGGAACGACGGGATCCAGGTTCAGCCGCACAGCGAGGTGCGCGAGGTCCATGGTGATCGGGCACTGGAGGAAGTCGTGGTCGAGGACTCGAAGACTGGCGAGCGCCACGTCGAACCGGCGAAAGCCCTGTTCGTCTTCATCGGCGGTCTCCCGCACGTCCGCTGGCTGGGCGACCAGATCCTCCTGGACGACCGGGGCTTCGTCCTGACGGGCAATCAGCTGGCCGGCGAGCGGCAGTTGCTCGAGACGAGCAGGCCAGGAGTCTTTGCCGTCGGCGACGTCCGCAGTGGGTCGGTGAAACGGGTGGCCGCCGCTGTGGGGGACGGCGCCCTCGCCGTACGGATGGTGCACGAGCATCTTGGTCAGCACCGGTAGTTCGTTGCTATTAGCAACAGAACCGTCGAGGCTTCGGTCGATCGCGTCAGGAGTCGGCGGACTGGTCGCGGGCGAGGCGTTCGCGGCGGTCCTGTTCGCGCTTGGAGTACGCGGCCGCGCGAATCGATTCGTCCGACTCCAGGCCGGAGCCGAGACCACCGCCGACAGTGGCGGCGGACGCGACGAACCAGGCCAGGACGAACAGGTCGCCGGGCCCGACCGGAGCGTTGACGGAGCTGCCGACCAGATCGGGGTCGAGGATGAAGGCGGCCCATGCGAGGTTCACGACGTACAGGGCGACATAACAGATGAGCACGCCCACCGTCAGCGTCAGCAGTGTCGACGCGTTGTAGAGGCGTGACCTTTCCCGCGCCGACGGGGAGTCGTCGTCAGGGCGGTCCCACAGTTCTCCGTCGATCACGAGCCACCCGACGACCAGGGCGATCGAGGCGACGGTCGCGACGACCAGACGCCACCACGACAGCGAACTGGCCAGCAGCCAGACCGTGGAGTTGATCGTGGCTACGGCGCTGGTTGCCAGCGCTGCCACGAGCGCCGACTTCAGGCCGGGCACCAACAGCCACGGCCGGTTGGCGAGCACCATGCCCGAGAGCAGGCGCAGGCGGCCGTTCAGGCGGGGAAGGGCCACCTGGTGCTCGTCCTGCGCGTCCGGATCGGCCATGCCGGTGAGCAGCGAGCGCACCGCCCGACGAGTGCGGGAGTGCATCCGAAGCCCGCCCAATGCGGGCAGTGACAGCACCGCGGCCTGTCGTTGTGGGTCGGCCTCGACCAGCAGGTGCCGGCCCTCACTATCGTGGAGAGGCAGCTCTGTCAGGCCGATCACCAAGTCCCAGCCGTGCCGGCGAGCGTGGTCCTGCAGCCGGCCCACCGCGGTGTCGACGTCCTCGGAGCCGGTGGTGAAGGGCTCACTCAGCACGGTGATGTTCCAGGGGTCGCGGCCGTCGAGCGGCCTCAGGTCGGTCAGACGCCGCGCGATCACAGTCGGCGCGGCGGGATCAGACACGAGTCCGACGCGGATGGATTCCATGAACGTTCAGTACCCAGTCGTGCAACGACTACCCGGATCAGCGGACAACCACCTGTTCTGGGGATGTGTGTCATCCGCTGGTGGACAAGATTGGGAACGGACAGCAGCAGGACCAGGACACCAGGAGGCCGAGCATGGCGGATCCTCATCTGAGGATGATCAGGCCGGTCCGGCCACGCACACCCCAAGGGTGCGAGGAGTGCCTCAGGCTGAACTCGCCCTGGGTGCACCTGCGGCTGTGTCTGACCTGCGGTCACGTCGGCTGCTGCGACTCCTCGCCGCTGAAGCACGCGCGCGCCCACGCGGCGTACGACGGACACCCGATCGTGCAGTCGTTCGAACCGGGTGAGGACTGGCGCTGGTGCTACTTCGACGAAGCCTTCGTCTGACGGACCGAACTACCCACTCAACCCGCTGAGGATCAGCTCATGTTCACCCACCGTCAGGACCTTCAGTTCACAACGGTTCCCGAGCATCCGGACGCCGGGTACGCCCGCCGTCTGGAGGACGTGCTCGGAGGCCAGTACGACGAGATCGCGGTTGCGATGCACTACATGTTCCAGCCCTGGGACATGCACGTTCCCGGCAGGTATCGCGACCTGGTCTTCGGCCTCGGCTCCGAACAGGTGGCCAACATCGAGATGCTGGCCACGATGATCGCGCGGTTGCTGGAGCATGCTCCGGCCGGTGTCCTCGACACTGCTGTCCGGCTCGACCCGACGGTCGCCGCCGTGATCGCCGGCACCGACCTCGAGCAAGCGCTCGCCGCCGGTGCCGGAGCTCATGCTGCGGACAACCCGTGGAAAGTGGCCTCCAGCAACGTCAGCAGAAACCTGGCCGCCGACTTGCAGACCAATGCCGCCGCCGAACTGGACCGCCGGATGCAGCTCTCGCGGCTCTACCGGCTGACCGACGACGCCGACATCCGGTATCTGCTCTCCTTCTTGCTGGCACGAGCCACGGCCAACCAGCGGCTGTGCCGATCCGTCTCCGCAGACCTGAAGCAAGAAGCCCCGCTCCAGCCCACCGAAAGCTGACAACCTCTACCTGCCGGTTGGATGAGGGGAGTGCCGATGGTGGTCAGCCGGTGCGAGTTGCGGCGTACGTCGTCCAGCAGGACTGTGGCTACGACCCACGCGAGGTACCCGGTGGCGAGGTAGGCCGGGCCGATGAACCACGGGACCTGGAAGATCTTGCCGCCACCGGTGTAGTGGTAGTGGCCGAACGGGAACCCGGTCTGGATGCTCAGATTTTCCAGGACATTGCTGATCACCAGGCCCCACTTGCCGAAATCGGCCGACGGGCGCATGCTGGATAAATAGACGATTGGATATTAAATCTACAGGATCCGGCGCACCGAGGAGAAGAGCCATGTCACGCGACCACACCGCTCCGGCCAGGATGGGTAACACCCCGGCCGACTACGCCCGCTTCGGCATCGAGCCTGGGGCGATCAAGCCGCACGAGGACGGTCTCCGCACCGACGGCGGCCCGGGCAGCTACGAGTGGTGGTACTTCGATGCGCACCTGGACGACGGCGCGAAGCTGGTCGTGGTGTTCTTCACCAAGGAGTTCACCGCCATCGACAGGCCGCTCGCGCCGATGATCCGCATCGACCTGACGCTGCCCGACGGCACCACGGTCGAGAAGCTGGCCGAGTTCGATGCGGAGGTGTTCTCGGCTTCGACCGACACCTGCGACGTCCGCATCGGTGCCAACGTCTTCGCCGGCGACCTGCACACGTACACGATTCGCGCCAAGGCCGAGGACGTCGAGGTCGATGTCACGTTGACCGGGCAGGTGCCCGCCTGGCGTCCCGAGTCCGGGCACTGGCTGTTCGGTGACGAGGGTGAGCAGATCTTCGCCTGGCTTCCGTCGGTACCTGAGGGCCGGGTCGAGGCGACGTACAGCATCGGTGGAAGGAGCAGCACGACCACGGGCGTGGGCTATCACGATCACAACTGGGGCAACACCCTGATGCTGAAGCTCATGCACCATTGGTACTGGGCGCGAGGCTCGGCCGGTCCGTACTCGGTGATCGCGTCCTACATCACCGCCGAGAAGCAGTACGGATACGCCACCCTGCCCGTCTTCATGCTGGCTCGCGACGGCAAGTTCATCGCCGACGACAAGACGAAGGTGACGTTCGAGGAACTCGGGCCCTACACGGACACGGAGACCGGCAAACCGGTCGCAAACGTCACTCGCTACACCTACACCGACGGCGACGAGCGCTACGTCGTCACCTACACCCGGCATTCAGACCTCTCGACAGTCAAGTTCGTCGACGGACTGAAAGGCCCGAAGAAGGCCGCCGCCAAGATCGCCGGCTTCGACGGCGCCTACCTCCGCTTCGTCGGCGAGGTACGCATCGAACACTACGAAGGCCACAACCTGATCGAGAGCCATGTCGACGACGCCCTCTGGGAACTCATGTACTTCGGAAAGGCCCGTCCCTGACTCCGGCTGCCAAGGCCGTTGGTGGTCAGTGTTTGTAGCGGTACGTCGAGTGGCGGCGGAGTGCGAGTTGGAGGGCCTTCTCGTCCTGGGCTTCGATCGCCTCGACGATCGCCCGGTGGACTGCCAGTCTGCGACGCCGCAACTGTTGTGGTGTCGTGTCGTCGCCGTTCTCGTGGATCACCGTCTGGGCCCGGGAGCGGACCGTCTCGAGGGCGGTCAGGTAGGCGACTCTGAGGAGCTCGTTGGTGCAGCACTCCGCGATCGCGGAGTGCAGCGACAGAACGGCTTGGTAGAGCTCCGTCCCGTTCTCGGTGTCCTCCAGTGCAGCGAGGTGCTCGTACAGTCGGCGGAGGTCGGCGGGCTTGCGGTTGGTGAGCGCGTTCAGCGTCACGGTCGGCTCGAGGGCGTCGCGGAGCTCGACCGCATCGGCGACGTCCTCGAGGCCATCGGTCAGCTGGACGAGCGAGTGCGCGAGGCGTAGTACAGGCCGGGGGGCCGCGACAAAGGCGCCGCCGCGTGGGCCTTGGCGGAGCTTGATCCGCTCTCTGCTGGTCAGGATCTGCAGCGCCTCGTTCAGCGTGGACGGTGCGACGCCGAAGGCATTGGCCAGCTCGGGCTTGGTGCCGAGCGGGGTGCCCGGCTCGATCTGTTCGCGGGTGATGAACGCGTCCAGGTAGGCGGCGACGCCTTCGGACCGCGAGCCGCGGTAGGCGCCGAGGCCGCCGTTGTCGCCGACGGCCTGCCGCAGCTTGGCGAGGATCGGCGCGGCCGCTCGGGCGGTGGTCGCGGGAGGCTCCGGTGTGCTCGCCATGTCACTCCTTCTGGGCGGTGGTCAGCATGCTTCGGTTCAATCTACTACCTGATCTTGTAACTAGCATGTTAATTGTGTTTAATGTGGCGCAATCCCAGGAGGTCTCCAATGCAGCGCTCATCGCTCGTGGCCGGCTCCGCCGCCGCTCTCACACTCCTTCTCGCCGCTTGCGGCGGGCCGTCGGCCGCCACCGGGTCCAGTTCGGTCGTCAAGATCGGCATGACCACCGAGGCCGGCAGCAACTACGACCCGGTGACGAACCCGAACGCGTTCGCGACCGGCTACCTCTCACCTGTCTTCGACACGCTCCTGACCAGGACCGATGCCGGCGGGTTCGCCCCTGACCTGGCCACGTCGTACGCCGTCGCCCCGAGCGGTAAGTCGGTGACGCTCACCTTGCGCTCCGGCGTGACGTTCCAGGACGGAGCCAAGCTCGACGCGGCGGCCGTGGTGGCCAACCTCGAGCGGGCGAGAACTGCCAAGAAGTCCGTGGTCAAGCTGGAGTTGGCGACCGTCACCGCGGTGAAGGCGGTGAACCCGACGACGGTCGAGATCGACCTGTCCAGCGGGGCGGGCGCCTTGCTCGGTTCGCTGACGGGCAGAGTCGGCATGATGGGCAGTCCCGCCAAGCTGAACGACCCGTCGTACGCGAACAAGCCGGTCGGCGCGGGTCCGTGGAAGGTCAGTGACGAGTCGGTGGTCGGGCAGCGGATGGTCTACACCGCATACGACGGCTACTGGGACAAGTCGGTTCAGAAGGTGAAGCGGATCGAGATCAGCCTCGTCACGGCCGAGTCGATGGGCAACGCGTTGCTCGGCGGGCAGATCGACATCGGTTCGGTCGAGGGGCGGCGGGACATGATCCCGCAGTTGGAGAAGGCCGGCTTCAAGGAGCAGGACTTCCCGACGATTCCGTACCAGCACATGCTGTACTTGCGGAAGACCGGCCCGCTCGCCGACGTACGAGTGCGGCAGGCGATCTCGATGGCGATCGACCGGGATGCCCTGAACAGTCAGGTCCTGGAGTCCGCCTGCAAGCCGCAGGCCGCAGTACAGGCACTGCCGGAGCCGCAGACCGGAGCCGCGCCGAAGGCTGACCTGACGGCCGCCAAGCAGTTGCTGACCGAGGCCGGCTACGGACAGGGGATCGACCTCAAGCTCGTGGTCAGCTCGGCAGGTCCGGGATCGAAGATCCTGCAGGCGATGCAGGGCCAGCTCTCGAAGATCGGCGTACGCATCTCGATCAACCCGATGGCCCGCGCCCAGCTCCTCAGCACCTATGTCGGCGGCAGTGTGGACGGATACTTCACAGTCAACACCGGCGACGCCGACCCTGCGTCGCTCGTCGCCCAGCTGAGTACGACGCTGAGTCCTGGTGACTTCAGCGATCCGGTGCTGAACCAGCTCGCGGCTCGCGGCGCGAACACCGTCGATGCCGCCGCGCGGAAGGCCGCCTACGCCGAGTGGAATCAGCGGTTCACCACGACCGCCTTCGGGATCGGTATCTGCAACCTCGAGCTGCCGTACATGGTCCGCTCGGGCATCGACGGTTTGAAGGTCGGCAGCCCCCTGCATATCGACCCGCGCGGCCTCCAGGTGCACTGACCATGAGTGCCGTGGCCATTCTCCGCCGGCCGGGTGTCCGGCTGGCGGGCCGGACCTTGCTCATCGCCCCGGTCCTGCTGGTCGTGACGATGTTCGCGTTCGCGTTGTCCCTGCTGGTCCCCGGCGATCCGGCCCACGCCATCCTCGGCGACGCGGCGACACCCGAGTCGGTCGCCGCGGTGCGGGCCGAGCTCGGCCTGAACCAGCCGGTGCCGGAGCGCTACGTGCACTGGCTCGGCGATGTGCTCAGCGGCGACCTCGGCCGGTCGCTGTTCGGTGGTACGCCGGTGCTCGACTCGATCACCGCCCGGCTACCCGTGACGATCTCGCTCGTCGGTGCGGCGATCCTGCTCACCATCGTCGTGGCTGTTCCGCTGGGCATGCTGGCCGGATACAAGAAGAGCAGGACCGCCGACCGGATCGCCAGTCTGCTCGTCTCGGTCGGGCAGGCTCTGCCGCCGTTCTGGGTCGGTCTGGTGCTCGTCGCCGTCGTCGCACTCGGCGCAGGGCTGCTGCCGCCGTACGGGTATGTGCCTGCTTCGCAAGGACTCGGGCCGTACCTGCAACACCTCGTGCTTCCGGCGCTGGCGCTCGCGATCCCCGGAACCTGCGAGTTGTTCCTGCAGACCCGAACGGCAGCCGTGGAGGTCTTCTCCGAGGACTATGTCCGTACGGCGCGTGCGGCCGGCCTGAGTACCTGGTCGATCCTGACGAAGTGGGGTGCCAAGAACGCGATGGTTCCGGTCGTCACGGTCTGCGGCCTCCAGCTCGATCGCCTGATCGGAGTGGCCGCGCTGGTCGAGGCCGTCTTCGGCATGCAGGGCATCGGATCGCTCGCGGTGACGGCGGCTCTCAACTCCGACATTCCCACTATCCAAGGGGTGGTCCTCGTCGTGGGTGGCTTCGTCCTCGTCGTGAACCTGTGCGTCGATCTGTCCTACACCTACTTCAATCCAAGGCTGCGGTCATGACCGCCGTCGCAGTGCTGCCGGCCGGGCGGACTCACAACTGGAGCCGGTTCAGCGGCGTCATCCTGCTCGGAGCCATTGTCGCGCTGTTGCTTGTCGCGCCTGCGTTCGCGCCGTACCCGCCGAACCAGACTGCGCTCGGGCCTTCCTTGCAAGGGCCGAGCTGGAGTCACCTGTTCGGGATCGACGAAGTCGGCCGGGATCTGTTCAGCCGGACCCTGAGTGGAGTCCGTACGTCGCTGGCCGCGGCCTCGCTGGCGGTAGGCGTCGCGCTGGTGATCGGCGTACCGCTGGGTGTCCTCAGTGGCTACCTGCGTGGGTTCGCGGACGGCCTGATCACGCGCGCGGTCGGCGTACTGCAGACGATGCCCGGGCTGATCCTGGCGATGGCGATCGTCGGGGCGATGGGACGAAGTCTGGTCAACGCGATGATTGCCATCGGCATCGTCTTTGTGCCGCGGATCTACCGGGTGGTCCGGGCCGGCGCGATGGCGACGTCGACGCAGACGTACGTCGAGGCCGCCCGTTCGATGGGGTCGCCGCGCTGGCGGATCATGGCCGGACACGTCCTGCCGGGGATCCTCCCTGCCGTACTCGTGCAGGCGTCGGTCACGATGGCGGTCGCCGTCCTGAGCGAGGCGAGTCTCAGCTTCGTCGGGCTCGGGGTGCAGCCGCCGTCGGCCAGTCTCGGCACGCTCATCGCCGAGTCGGACGACTACCTCGGCCGCGCGAGCCATCTGGCGATCCTGCCCGGGGTCGCGATGGTCTTCGTCGTGCTGCTGTTCACCGCCTTCGCGACCCAGTTGCGCCGACTGCTGGAGGGAGAGCGATGATCCAGGTCGAAGGTCTGAACGTCTCCTTCCGTACGCCGGGGCGCGCACCGCTCCCGGTGCTCAGCGACGTCTCGTTCACCCTTCGTCCGCACCGGATCACCGGCCTGGTCGGCGAATCGGGTTCGGGTAAGAGCGTCACCGCGCTGGCTCTGATGGACCTGCTGCCTCGCAATAGCGCAGAGGTCCAGATCGGCGTACTGCGGATGGGCGCGGACGAGATCGACACTGCGACGATCGGCGGTCGTCGCGGCCGTGAGTTGTCGATGATCTTCCAGGAACCGATGCGCAGCCTGAACCCGGCCTTCACGGCCGGCGAGCAGATCGTCGCCGTCGCCCGGCGGCACCTCCGGCTGGACCGTCGGGCGGCGCGCGCCAAGGCGATCGAGATGCTGAAGCTGGTCGGCATCCCCGATCCCGAACGCAACGCTGGTGCCTATCCGCATCAGCTCAGCGGCGGAATGTGCCAACGGGTCCTGATCGCGATCGCCCTCGTCGGCCGGCCCAGGGTGCTGTTCGCCGACGAGCCGACCACGGCCTTGGATGCGACCACCCAGGCGCAGGTTCTTTCCGTACTGCGGGAGCTCACCGAACGACTCGGGATGACGACGATGATCGCCACCCACGACCTCGGCGTCGTGGCCGAACTGTGTGACGACGTGCTGGTCATGTACGGCGGCCAGATCGTCGAGAGGGCAAGTGTCGACGAGTTGTTCCGTGCACCGCGACACCCTTATACGAAAGCGTTGCTGGCATGTTCCTCGGTCGGCCAGGAATCGTTGCGCGGCATCCCTGGATCCGTGCCGGCGCCCGGGCATTGGCCGACCGGGTGCAGGTTCGCGCCGCGCTGTTCGCTCGCATCGGCCGGCACTTGTGACATTGCCACGGTCCCGCTGATCGACCTACCGGGGGACCGGAGCGCGCGATGTCTGCGTCTTGACCAGACAGGAGAGACGAGATGACGGCTCTCGACGCACGCGGCGGCACCGAATCGCTGCTCGCGGCAGCGCCGCTGGTGGTGGCGACCGGGATCAAGAAGGTCTTTCGCCGCCAAGGTCTGGCGGCCGGGACGTTCACGGCCGTGGATGGTGTCGATCTGCGGATCGCACCGGGCGAAACTCTCGGCCTGGTAGGAGAATCGGGCTCCGGCAAGTCGACAGTGGGCCGGATGCTGGTCGGGATGTACCGGCCGGACGCGGGCCGGGTCGAGTTCGCCGGCGACGACGTGAGCACCCTGCGCGGCGCGGCCTTGCGCCGGTTGCACCAGTCCGCCGCGATGGTTTTCCAGGACCCGTACTCCGCGCTCGACCCACGCTGGTCGATCGAGCGGATCGTCGCCGAGCCGCTCGCGATCGCCGGTGAGTCGCGCAGCAACCGACGCAAGCAGGCCGCGGAGGCGCTCCGGCTGGTAGGACTGGACGAGTCCCACCTGCAGCGCCGGCCGGCAGACTTCTCCGGCGGCCAGCGACAGCGCGTCGCCATAGCTCGCGCGTTGGTCAGTCGGCCTCGTTTGATCGTCTGCGACGAGTCGGTCTCCGCACTCGACGTCTCCACCCAGGCTCAGGTGCTCGGTCTGCTGAAGGATCTGCAGGACCGGCTAGGGGTCGCGTACCTCTTCATCTCGCACGACCTCAACGCCGTACGCCGGATCAGCGACCGGGTCGCGGTGATGTACCTCGGCCGACTCGTCGAGGAAGGTCCGACCGAGCAGGTCGTGACCGCACCGGCCCATCCGTACGCCGCCGCCCTGGTGTCGGCGATGCCGGTCCCTGATCCGCTGGCGGTTCGTAGCCGGACCCGGATCGTGCTCGCCGGATCGCCGCCGTCGGCGGCCGACCCGCCGTCCGGCTGCTCGTTCCGGACCCGTTGTCCACTGGCCATGCCGATCTGCGCCGAGCGCCGGCCGGCCTGGACCGAGCTGTCCGGCGGCCGCCGGGTGGCCTGCCATCTGTACGACCGCCCGGACGCGCCGCGTACCGGACAGATCGGTGAGCTGATGCTCGCCGCCCTTTCTGTGCAACAGCCGACCGCTGTGAAGGAGACACGATGAAGATCGCTGCGTTCTCTACTGGGGACCGTCGCCGGCTGGGTGTGGTGCTCGAGTCCAATCTGATCGACCTGACCGACCTCGGCGTCAAGGCGCTGGACCTGGCCGACCTCTGGTCCGACTGGCCGGCCAACCGTGATCAGATCCTGGCCGGGCTGTCCGAACGACCGCCGGTGATCCCCGCGGCCGACGTGACCTGGTTGCCGCCGATCGATCCGGGGGCCACCTTTTGGGCGGCGGCCGCGAACTACGAGGAACACCTGCGCGAGGGCAACTTCAACCGGCCTGACTATCCACCGTTCTTCATCCGCAACGGCCAGTCTTTGGTCGGTCACGGTGGCGATGTCCACAAGCCCTGGTTCTCCGACCGGCTGGACTACGAGGGCGAGCTGGCCGTCGTCATCGGCCGCCGGGCACATCTGGTCAGCGAGGCGGAGGCCGTCGACTACATCGCCGGCTACACCTGCTTCAACGACGGATCGGTGCGGGACTGGCAACGCCACACGACCCAGATCACCGTCGGCAAGAACTTCTCCCGCAGCGGGGCCCTCGGACCGTGGATCGCCACCGCGGACGACGTACCGGATGTGGACAACCGTCAGTTGGAGACCACGATCAACGGCCGGCAAGTGCAGTCCAGCCCGGTCGGTGCGGCGATCTGGGGCATCCGGTACGTCGTGAGCTACCTGTCCGCGATCACCGAACTCCAGCCGGGCGACATCATCGCCCTCGGTACGCCGGGAGGCGTCGGCGCCCGCCAGGACCCACCCCTGTTCCTGTCCGCGGGCGACCGGGTCTCGATCGCGATCGACGGCGTCGGCGTACTGAGCCACGGCGTGGTGGAGCCGCCCGCAAGCACCGAGCCCTGGCCGGCAGGTGTTCGATGACCACGTACGACGTAGGCGGCGTCCGGCTGCCGCGACCGTTCCAGATCCGCCGGGTCTCGCACATCGGGCTGAACACCGTCGATGCCCCGGCAATGCTCAAGTGCTATCGCGACCATCTGGGCCTGCGGAGTACCGACAGCTCCGAGAACCTTGCGAACCGGCTCGACCCGGACGGCGAACACCTCACCGCCGAAGGCGCCAGGGAGATGCACTTCCTGCGGTACGGCGCCGACCATCACCAGTTCGTGCTCATGCATCGGCAACTCTGGTCGCTGATCGATCCCGAACACGCGTCGGTCACGATCAACCAGCTCTCCTGGCAGGTCGGCAACCTGGCCGAGGTGGCGGGAGCGGTCGACTACCTGGGCGGCGAGAAGCAACGCATCCTTCGCTCCGGTCGGGACATGCCGGGCTCGAACTGGCATACCTACGTCCTGGACCCGAACGGGTACACCGACGAGCTGACCTTCGGGATGGAGCAGGTCGGCTGGGACGCACTGAGCAAACCGCGAACGTACTGGGACAGCCTCCGGCACCGGACGTTCCCCGATCTGCCGATCCCGTCCGAGTTCGCCGAGGTGGAAGGGCGGCCGGCGGGCGAGCTAGGTACCGGGTTCCGGCCCCAGGCCGAGGAGGAGGGGTACGCCGTGGACGGCGTACTGCTCGCCAGGCCGTTCAAGGTCGTCGGGCTCGGGCCGTTCTCGATCGTCGTCGACGACCTCGACGAATCGCTCGGGTTCTACCGGGACCTCTTCGGCTTCCAGGTCCGTAGTCGCGCCACTCACGACGGGGTCGACTTCGCGATGCTGTCCTGCAACAGCGGTCACCACGCGCTCGCGCTGTATGCCCCGGAGGTGCGAGAGCGGGTCGGGCTCCCCGCTGGGACGAGTGTCTTCGGTGTCGGCTTCCAGGTGGCCAACCACCGGCAGTTGCTGGATGCGGTGGCTTATCTGACGGACTGCGGGTACGCCGAGGTCGACGTACCGGCCGAACTGGTCCCAGGTTTCTCTCATGTCACCCACCTGCGCGACCCGGACGGCAACCTGATGCAGCTCTACTTCCACCAGCGGCAACTCCCGCCCGGCGCGGATGACGGCGTACCGCCATCGATGGTCGGTCCGGCGTCGTCGTGGCCGCAGACGATCGATGCGCCGGTGGACGTGTTCGGCGGCGAGATCTTCATGGGGCCGTGGGGATGAGCGGCGATCGGCTGCGGGACCGGCGCGAGATCCAGGAACTGCTCGCCCGGCGGGCCACGGCCAGCGACCGGCGCGATCCGGAGGCGATGCTGGCCTGCCACACCGACGACAGCACCGACGACCACGGCAGCGGCAGGGAAAGTGCCCGGACGTTCATCGAACGGATGGCGGCCACCAGCTATCGCGACCCGGACAACGGACCGCAGAAGCACATGATCGGCAACGTGCTGGTGGATTTCGTCGACGACGACGTTGCCCTGGTGGAGAGCTACCACCTCGCGTATCACCGCCATGGCGTACAGACCGGACCGTCCGACAACCTCATCGCCGGTCGCTACCTGGACAAGGTGCGCAAGGTGGACGGGCAGTGGCTGATCGCCGACCGGACCGTCGTCTACGACTGGTCGCGGACCGCCGCTGCTACTGATCCGACTCGATCACCCGGCGCTACGAGCGTCGTCGACCTCAAGGAGAGGACTCCCATGGAGCTCGCCGACCTGATCGCGAAGCAGGAGATCACCGAGGTCCTGTACCGCCGGGCGCGGGCCGGCGATCGGCGCGACCACGCGCTGGCCTTGTCCTGCTACCACGAGGGCGCGACCGAGGAGCACGAAGGATTCACCGGTCCGGCTGCCGATTTCATCCTGGAGCACTCGGCCTACGCGCCAGGCAAGACTCCGCCGACCAGTTCGCTCGTGCACTTGATCGCCAACGTCCTGATCGAGTTGGACGGCGACGAGGCAGCGGTCGAGTCCTATCACCTTTGCTTCATGACCGGCGGCGGAACCGACACGACCATCTCCGGCCGCTACCTGGATCGCTTCGCCAGGAGGAACGGCCGATGGGCGATCGCTCACCGGCAGGTGGTCTTCGACTGGTCGCGGACCGAGCCCGGCGCGGAACGCTTCTGGGATCGCTACCCCGACCAGTCCAAGATCGCCTTCGGCCGCCTGGGCCCGGAAGACCCGCTGTACGGCATGGTCGAGCGCGAGGTGACAGATGCCTGACCTGGAGGCGCCGTACTACGACGTGGTGGTCGTCGGCTACGGACCGGTCGGCGCCACCGCCGCCAACCTGCTCGGCGCCGCCGGGGTGCGGACGCTGGTCGTCGATCGCGCGACGACGATCTTCGACGTCCCTCGGGCGATCCATTTCGACGCGAGCATCCTGCGGGTCTTCCAGTCGATCGGCCTCGCCGACAAGATCTCCGCGCAATGCCGGGTGATCGACCAGATGGCGACGTACGGCGCCCAGGGCCAACTGCTCTCGTCCAGCTCGAGCGGGTCCGGAGCGGACGGGTGGGCCGATCATTACAGCTTCTACCAGCCAGAGCTGGAGCAGACGCTGCGCACCGGCGTCGAGCGCTACGCGAACGTCGATGTCCTGCTGGGTACGACGGTCACGGCGGTCGTCGAGGATACGGCCGACGTTGCCATCCGCTGGGAGAGCTCTGTTGCCGAGGGCGCCGTTCGTGCGGCCTTCGTGATCGGTGCCGACGGCGCCGCGAGCACGGTGCGCAAACTGGCCGGAATCCAGCTGGACGACCTCGACTTCGACGAGCCGTGGTTGGTCGTCGATGCGTTGCTGGACGGTCCGCACGACCTGCCGGAAGCGACCTCGCAGATGTTCTGCGACCCACGCCGGCCGACCACGGTCGTACCGGGGCCTGGCCGGCATCGGCGCTGGGAGTTCATGCTGCTGCCGGGGGAGGACCCGGCGGAGATCGCGACGCCGGAGAGCATCGAATCGTTGCTGTCGGCGTACGTCGATCCGGTGGCGGTGAAGTTGCTGAGGGCAAGCGTTTATCGCTTTCATGCGCTCCTGGCGCAACAATGGCGGCAGGGTCGGGTGATGCTCGCCGGCGACGCGGCGCACCAGACGCCGCCGTTCCTCGGTCAGGGCATGTGTCACGGCATCCGGGATGTCCAAGCGCTCGCCTGGCGGCTGAGGGCGATCCTGCACGGCGAGGCAGGCCTGTCGCTACTGGACTCCTATCAACCCGAGCGGGAGCCGCAGGTGCGCGAGGTGATCGGACGTGCGGTCACCAAGGGTCGCGAGATCTGCGTTCTCGACCCGGATCTCGCGGCGGCCCGCGACCGGGCCGTGCTCGAGCGGTCGGCCTGGGGGCAATCACTGGACAGCACGATGATGCTGGCCGTGACGAGCGGCTTCATCGACCCCGGCCGACTCGCCGCCGGCGTCGTACCGCAGCCGCTGGTGAAGGGCAGTCGCCTCGACGACCTGCTGCCCAAGGGATTCTCAGTGATCACCGACGCCCCCGACCTGGTCGCTTCCGCCGAGCCATTGCCGGCCACCCTGGTAACCGCTCCGACCGTATCCACCTGGCTGGACGCAGCCGGAGCGCGGGCCGCTTTACTCCGGCCTGACCACCACCCCTACGGCTTCGCCGCAACCGCCACCGAGCTCGAGCAGCTCGTCAACAGGCTGCGATCCCGCCTGTGCAGCTAGGCCCTGGCAACGTGGTCGGCGATCAGACGAGTCGGTTGGTCTCCTCGACCACCGCGGAGTGGATGCCCGCTGAGGTCTCACGCATGTAGGCCGCACGCAGATCGTGAGCCTTCTGGTAGCTCTCGGACTGCAGGGCCTCGTGCATCTGCTCGATCGAGTCGAAGCTGATCTGCACGATCGCGTCGATCGGATCTTCGGCGTCGTCCGTCGCCAGGTCGGCCAGGAAGTACTGGATGTAGGCCCTGGTCTGGGGGAGTGCCTGGTAGGTCGGTCCGTAGTCGTCCTTCATGAAACGCCGGAATTCGGCAGTCTCGATCTCGGGCTTCTTCCGGATCACGGTCAGCAAGGTGTGCACGGTCTTCTCCGTCTCCTGAACACGTGTTCAGGAGTACAGATTATCATGAACAGGTGTTCAATAGAGCGGTGCCCAAACAGGAGTCCCGTGACCTACGCGCCGTCTTGCTCCAGACGGCGATCGAGTTGCTCGCCGAGCCGCAGGCAGTCGCCGTACCGTCGCTGCGCTCGATCGCCCGTGCCTGCGAGGTCGCGCCGTCGGCTGTGTACTGGCACTTCCCCTCGGAGGCAGACCTGCGGTCGGCGGTGCTCGATGCGGAGTACTCCGACATGGTCGGGTCGATCGAACGGGCGCTCGACGATCGGCCATCTGACGCGGATGCCCTGGAAGTGGCCGGCCAGGCCTATGTGGCCTGGGGTTTGAGCCACCCTGGTGCCTATCAACTGCTCTTCGAGAGCGCCGATCCGCTACCTGAGACCCGCGCCGAGTACGGTCCACGTCTGCAAAATCGCATCGTCGAACTGGCCACGGCCGTCGATGCCGACGATCCGTTCTCGGCAGCCCTCCTACTGTGGACCGTCTGGCACGGACTCGTTTCCTTGCGGTTGCACAAGAAGGAGTGGAACTGGGGGATGACGCCGGCGCAGGCGAACGCACGCCTGATCAACGCCTTGAAAACAACCTGACTTGACCGCTCATCGCCGTCGCGGACCGGTGCGGCCACTGGATTCCCGAGGAGCGACCGGCCTGGCTGACACGCCAGATCCTCGAATTCACCTCTCGATCGCACTCGGCGCTCGGCTGACCTCACCAGGCCCGGCGGCGCCTTCGAGTGGGGTGGTCGAGCGGGTGGTCGAGTAGGTGGTCAGGGCTCGGGGACGGTGACGGTGGTTCGGTCTTCTACTTCGAGGACGGCTTCGGCGTAGGTGTGGACGTGGCGGCTCATGCGGCGGGCGGCGGCTGCGGGGTCCTGGTCGCGGATGGCCTTGGTGACGGTTCGGTGGGCGCGGAGGGTGGTCTCGCGGACGGCGTCGTCGACGAAGCCCTGGTTGTCGGTGGCGTCGTAGATGCTGCGGGACAGGGCGAGCATGATGCCGGTGAGGAGCTCGTTGTGGCTGGCGGCGGCGATGTCGATGTTCGTCTGGTCGAGGCGCTCGAGGTCGTCGGACACCGTGCGGGCGGTCGCCAACCCGGTCGAGAACCTGACCACCGATGCCGAGTACGTCCATGACTTCCTCAAGTCGACCAACGGACCGATCGTGCTGGTCGGTCACTCGTACGGCGGGTGAAGCTGAGCTGTACGTGAACGAGGACGTTTTCGTGCGCAACTTCGCCAGCGACCTGCCGCGGGCCGAGGCCGAGCAGCTGTGGGCGTCGCAGCGTGGGGCGTCAACCGCCGTCATCCGCTCAGCAATCAGCTCGATTCGCTGATCGGTACCAGGTAGCAGTAACCCCGCGTTGGGGGGGCAGCCGGAATCCTGCTCCTGGCGGTGAACCCGGCGGGCGAATCGGCCGTGCAAAGGGTATCGAAAGCTCAATAGATCAAGGAGAAACTCCCATGAGGCGCATCGCCTTGGTGGTTGGTACGGCTGTGCTCGGACTGTCGACCCTGACAGCGTGCGGGGGTGGCGCCAGCGCCGCCACGCCCCAGAACACTCCCTCGCAAACCACCCCCAGTCCGTCGGTGGCGACTCCGGCCGCGCCGGCCAAGCTGTCCCTTGCCACGGTCGGGAACCTGGGCAAGGTAGTTGTCGACGGCACCGGTCGTACGTTGTACATCTACGACGTGGACACCGCCAAACCGTCGAAGTCGAACTGCGACGGTGCGTGCGCGACGGCGTGGCCGCCGCTGCTGGCCGGCGCGGGTACGCCGCAGGTCAGTGGGATCAGCGCCTCGTTGGTGGGGACGGTGACCCGTACGGACGGCACCAAGCAGGTGACTCTCGCGGGGTGGCCGCTGTACTACTACGCCAACGACGCCAAGGCCGGTGACGCGAACGGTCAGGCCGTCGGCGGGATCTGGTGGGTCGTCGGCGCGAACGGCCAGAAGATCACCACCCAGGCGTCGAACAACTCCTCGAGCAACTCCGGCTACTGATTCGGCCCGTGCGGCCTCGCAGGCCGCCTTGGAGGAACCGCCGATGGCACGATCTACCGGTGACGGATGATCGTGATCGGGCTGGTCGTGGCCGTGCTGGGAGTCAGACGGAGCCGCTGAGTCCTCGGCAGAGGCCCCGAGGTGGGTCAGCGGGGGAGTTTGCGGGTTTCTACCAGTTGTTGGGCGACGTCGCGGAGTTTGGTGTTGGTGTCTTGGGAGTAGCGCCGTAGGACCGCGAACGCCTGATCGCCGTTCATATCGAAGCGTTCCATCAGGATTCCCATCGCCTGTCCGACCAGTTTGCGGGCGTCCACCGCGTGGTTCATCGATACTTCGTGCCGGGCCGTGGCGACCGCTACCGAGGCATGCCGGGCCAGGATGTGCGCGATCGCTTCGTCGTCGACGGTGAACGCGTTCGGCTGGGTGTTGTACAGCGACAGCACGCCGGTAATGCGGTCGCTGACCCTCATCGGGACATGCAGCACGCTTCCGATCCGGGCTTCCACGGCCGCGGTCTGCCAGCGCAGCCAGCGGCCGTCGGTTGCTACGTCGGGAACGGCGATCATGTCGCCGGACAAGGCCGCCAGCATCGGGCCCTCACCGGCGTCGATCTGGACCCGGTACATCGTCTCCACGACCGGGTCGGTGATCGCCCCGATCTCCGCGCGGCCACCGCGGACTGCCAGCGCGACGCCGGCATACGTGCAGTTCTCTGCCTTGATCGCGAACTGCACCACCGCGTCCAGCGTCTCGTCCACTCCGGGAGCGTCGTGCAGCTCGACCGCGAACTGCGCGAACGTGCCGGCGCTGAATGCCTCGGCGGGGTCTAGCAGGGCCATCTCGGTCTCCAAGCGGGATGCAGGTGTGGTGGACGCACCCCGGGCGGCCGAACCCCGCCGATGCCGTGGTGCTAGCTCTCGCCTCGCATCTGTTCATTGATACGCAGCGCTTCTGCGAGCTGATCTTCCAAGATGATGATGCGGCAGGCCGCCTCGAGTGCGGTGCCTTGGTCTACGAGTTCACGGGCCCTCGAGGCCAGACGCAGCTGATAACGCGAGTACCGGCGATGACCACCCTCGGAACGCTGCGGGGTGATCAGCTTCGCCTCGTCCAGGCTGCGCAGGAACCCCGGCGTAGTGCCGAGCATGTCCGCCGCCCGACCCATGGTGAAGGCGGGGTAGTCGTCGTCGTCGAAACTGTCCGGCCCGGTTGCCCGGTCAGAACTCATCGAAAATCTCCGTGTAGGTCTGGGGTCATCGAGCCTCCGTGCAGAAGCCCGGTGCAGGCACACCGCGCTCAGGGTTGTTAGCTGTCTACGTCAGGTTCGATGTTCTTCTCTGTAAACAGCAGGAAGACTATGTCGGCCACGCCTCAATGTCTATGCCCGCCACTATAGATATTGCCAGGAGCCTACGACAGGTTCGGCAGGCGCGGGGTTGATCGAGTGGACCGCGGGTACCGGGCGGGTGCCGTCCAACAGCGGGCGGGTACTGCGGGTCGCATCTGCTGGAGGCGGTTGTGATCACAGTTGGTGGCGTGGATACGTACTACGACTACGACGAGCGCCAATGGAAGTTTCGCCGCCTGGGGGGCGGCCCCGTGCGTCCGAAGCCGGCCTGTCCGCCGGCGACGGAACTGACGATGGGAGACACCGATGGGTACCGGAGACAAGATCAAGAACGCCGCCGAGTCGGCGAAGGGCAAGCTCAAGGAGAAGACCGGGGACGCGACCGACGATCGCGATCTGCAGGCCGAGGGTCAGGCGGAGAAGACCAAGGCCGACCTCAAGCAGGCCGGCGAGAAGGTCAAGGACGCGTTCAAGGACTGACGCCTCACCCCTGATCGATCCCAGGATCCCCGCTCCTTCCGAGCGGGGATCCGTGGCTACTGGCTGTTAGGCGGTCTGCTTCGGCAAGCAGCAGATCGCCGAACGGCTGGAAGCCGATCTGTCGGCTGTACAGGCCGCTGCTGACGCGATGGATCGTTCCCCACTCCCAGATCGCCGTGGCGTCTACACCGGTGTGGGCGGCCAGCCGCTTCGCCCTGGCGTGTAGGTCGTCGCCGATGTCGGGATTGGCTCGGACGATGGTGCCAAGGTCGTACGCCGGCTCAGCGCGCAGGCCGCTCGGATCGATGAGCTTGAAACCACCGTCCGCCGCCTGAAGCACGTTCAGATCGTGGACGTCGCCGTGTACGAGCACAGCGCGTCGGTCATCGTGGGCGCGGCGCCGACGGTCCAGGCACGCGAGAGCGTCCTCGACCGTCGCCTCCGAGCACGCCCGACCCGTCTCTTTCCACAGTCGCGGCAGCAGGTCGGAGTACTCGCGTGCCTTGTCGGCCCCCGTAGGCAGGTCGATATCGGGGCCGACCGGCCGCCAGAGCCGGGCAGCGACATCGCACATCATCATGTGCCGCGTCGCGGGATCAGGTACGACGTCGCAGATCGCAGCCCCGAGTCGCTCGAGCAAGAGTGCGCCGCGGTCGACGTCCTCGAGCAGCAGGCTCGCGCAGCCGTCGCCGTCGGCGAGGCGTAGCGCGGTCGCCTCGAAGGTGAGATCACGCCGAGCTGACGGTACGCCGACCTTGAGGACACTCGCCGTACCGTCAGCGAGTGTCGCCTCGGCGACGAAGGCCACGTGGCCGCCGCGCAACGTGGCGCCGATGGTCAATGACCACTCCTGCGCCAGAGATTCCACGATCGAGGGCAGCTCGTCGAGCCACCCGGCGTTGCCATCGGCAACGACCTTGTTCCGCACTTCATCAGGAATGTCCAGCATCAGGTCATCAGTCTGCGCCAACGTCAGGACAGTGCGCCAAGCAATTCCGCTGAAATTGCCCGGGCCTCGCTGATCAGGAGGGGGACTGCGGCCTTGCCGAGTTCCGTCGTCATCCGGAAGGCCGGTCCGGAGACCGAGATCGCCATCGAGATCGGGACGTCCGGGATCGCGACGGCGTAGCAGACGACGCCCTGTTCCTGCTCGCCGTTGTCGGTGGCGTAGCCGGTGCGGCGGATGCGGGCGAGCTCCTTGCGGAGCCTGGTCAGGTCGGTGATGCTCCGGTCGGTGGCGGCCGGCATGCCGGCCCGGCCGACGATGCGGGCCATCTGCTCGTCGGGCAGGTCGGCGAGGATCGCCTTCCCGACTCCGGTCAGGTGGGTGTAGGCGCGGTGCCCGACCTCGGTGAACATCCGCATCGCGTGCCGCGAGGGCGACTGGGCGATGTAGACGACCATGTGACCTTCGAGTACGGCGAGATTCGCCGACTCGCCGATCTCGCGGGCGAGCGTGTCCAGGTGCGGCGCCACGATCGGGGCGAGCTGCGAGTCGACCCGGCCGGCCAGCCTGGTCAGTTTGAGCCCGAGTCCGTAGCGGCGGTTCGGCAGTTGGCGCACGTAGCCGAGTGAGACCAGCGTCTTCAGGAACCGGTGCGTCGTCGGCGCCGGTACGTCGATCGCCGCCGAGAGCTCGGTCAAGGTCGAATCGCCGTTGTCGGCCAGTAGCTCGAGCAGGTGGAACGCCCGTTCGACCGACTGGACACTCCCGGACGTCTTGTTCTCCACCGCGCCAGCATAAATGCGCCCTGCGGTCTGGCCAGGTCCGGCCAAGTGGTTCCACATATCGGAAGTTTACTTCCAGATAGTGTTGACAGCTCTCGCGTGCTGAGCCAACCTGATGCAACACCCCAAGACCGATAGCCCGCAGCTCTCACCGCCTCGTAGTACATCGGTGTAGAGAGCTCTTGCCGCCCCCGGTCGAACCCGCTTGCCGAGGGAGACACTCATGACTTCCGGCTCGTTGTTCACCCGCCGCCGATTGCTTCAATCCGGACTTGGTCTGGCCGCCGCCGGCGTTGCCGGGACCTCACTGGCCGCGTGCGGCGGCTCGTCGTCCGGCGCGCCCGCCGGCTGGACCGAGGTGACGTTCAGTTCGGTCGGTGATCCGACCACCCAGAAGATGTTCAAGGACATGATCGCGGCGGCTCAGAAGGAGAGCCTCGACGAGCACAAGATCAAGATCGTCTGGAAGCCCGCGCCCGGGGACGACTGGGCGAGCGTGATGCTGCAGTTCGCCTCCGGTACGGCGGCCGACCTGCAGCGGATCGACGACGACCGGGTGTACGACCTGGCCACGAACGGCAAGATCCTGCAGCTGGACAAGATGATGCAGGACGCCACCAACGGGTTCGACCTGACCAAGTACAGCCCGACGTTCACGACCAAGGTCGCTGTCGAGGGGTACCAGTTCTCGATCACGCCCGGTATGAGCGCGAACGCCCTGTACTACAACAAGAAACTGTTCGCCGATGCCGGCCTGACAGCGCCGACGTCCTGGGCCGAACCGTGGTCCTGGGACGACTTCGACGCGGCCGTCAAGAAGCTGACGAAGAAGAGCGGCAGCCGGACCGATACCTACGGTCTGCAGTACGCCGTCAACACGATCCAGGCCACTGCGTACGGTGCTGGTGACACCGCGCTCTACAACAACCAGACCGAGTGTGGTTACGGCAAGCCGGAGACGCAGGACGCGATCGACAAGCAGGTCTCCTACATCCGCGAGGGTTACGCCCCGACCATCGACGTGGAGTACCTGCCGCTGTTCAACGCGGGCAAGCTGGCCATGACGTGGCAGGCGATGGACATCAGCGCGCAGATCAGCAAAGACGTCGACTGGGACGTGATGCCCTGGCCCAAGACGCCGCTGTTCGCGATGACGAAGAACTACGCCCGGACCTGGGTCATCCCGAAAACCGCGAAGGACCCGCAGGCCGCATTCCTGGCGATGAAGGCGTTGTGCGGCAAGGCGGCGTCGGAGGTGATGGCCAAGGCGCAGTTCGCCGTACCGGCCCTGATCGAGGTCGCCAAGAGCGCCGCGTTCACCGACCACCCGCGGCCGAAGACCGCGAACGTCTGGGCCGAGGCGCTCGGCAACGTCGCGGGTAAGCCGGTCGACGTACCGTTCCCGCGCGGACCGATCGGGACGGCGCTGGCCGACTCCTTCGTCGAGGGCACGAACGCGAACAACCTGGTCAGCGGCAAGCTCGCCACCGCCGACTACCTCAAGCGCGGCCGGGACGCCGTCAACGCCGAGATCAAGAAGCGTGGCTGGAACGGGACCAAGGGCAAGGAGTTGCTCGAGAAGGGAGGAGCGCTCGCCGATCCCGACCTGAAGGTCGCGGCCAAATGACGGCCGCACCGACGATCGAGGCGCCGCCGCCGGTGGCGACGCCCGTTGACGAGCATGAGGTACGGCGGCGCGGGGCGCGGCGGCGCACCCTCCGCGGCTGGATGTTCATCGGTCCGGTCGTGATCGGGACGCTGCTGTTCAACGTCATCCCGGTCCTGCCGACCCTGGTCACCAGCTTCACCGACTGGGACGGCCTGGCTGCGCCGAAGTTCGCCGGCGTCGCCAACTACAAGGAGATGTTCTCCGGCCAGGATCCGCTGTTCGGCAAGAGCCTCATCAACACCGCCATCTACACGGTCGGGTACGTCCCGGTCGGGATCATCATCGGGATCGCCCTGGCCCTGCTGGTCAACAACCGGCTGCGCGGCATGGCCGTCATCCGCGCGCTGATCTTCCTGCCGTACGTGACGTCCCTGGTCGCGGTCGGCGTCATCAGCCGGTGGGTGTTCAGCGATCAGTACGGCGTGATCAACGCAGTACTGGCGTCGTTCGGCATCACCGGGCCGCACTGGCTGGGTGAACCCGGATCGGCCATGGCCGCGGTGATCGCCACCGCGATCTGGGCGAACATGGGCTTCAACATGATCATCGTCCTGGCCGGCCTGCAAGGCGTCCCGGAGACGCTGATCGAAGCGGCCACCCTGGATGGGGCCGGCCGGTTCTCACGCTTCGTCCACGTGACGCTGCCGTTCCTCACGCCGACGATCTTCATGCTGCTGATCCTGCAGACGATCGGCTCGTTCCAGGTCTTCGCTCTCATCCTGGTGATGACCGGCGGCGGACCGGGTGACGGAACCTACGTCTACATCTACCACCTCTGGTACGAGGCGTTCTCGCTGCGCCGGATGGGCTACGCCTCGGCACTGGCGATCGTGCTCTTCGCAGTGCTGCTCGCGGTCACCTGGATCCAGAACCGGCTCTCCAAGAGGTGGGTGTTCTATCAATGAGGGGGGATCGGCGGATCCTTGGATCGACGGCGACGTACGTCGTCTGCATCGTCGTCGCGTTGATTGCCATCGGCCCGTTCCTGTGGATGCTGTCCAGCTCGTTCAAGGAGCCGGGCGACGTGATCAGCCTGACGCCGCACCTGCTCCCGAACCCGTTCACGTTCGACAACTACGTGTACCTGGTCAACAACGGCGTACTGCCGTTCATCCGGTTCCTCGGGAACAGCGCCTACATCACGGTGCTGGTGATCATCGGCCGGCTGATGGTCTGTGCTCTGGGCGCCTACGGCTTCGCGCGGCTGCAGTTCCGCGGGCGGGACGCCGCGTTCGGGCTGCTGCTCGCCTCGCTGATGATCCCGGACATGCTGATGGTGCTGCCGCTGTACTCGGCGTACGTCAAGGCCGGTCTGATCGACACCCATTTCCCGTTGATCGTGCCGCCGATCGTCGCCAACACGTTCGGCACCTTCCTGCTCCGGCAGTTCTTCATGACCATCCCGAAGGAGTACGACGAGGCCGCACTGGTTGACGGTGCGAGTCACTTCCGGATCTTCGTGAGCATCATCCTGCCGCTGTCGAAACCGGCCCTGGCCACACTGGCGGTGCTGACCTTCGTCAACGTCTGGAACGACTTCTTCGGCCCGTTGGTCTACCTCAGCGATGTCAACAAGTTCACCGTCCCGGTCGGGCTGGCGTTCTTCCAGACCCAGGACAGCACCCAGTACGGCCCGCTGATGGCCGGCGCGACGCTGGCCATCATTCCGACCGTCCTGGTCTTCGTCTTCGCGCAGAAGTACTTCACTCGCGGGATCTCGATGACCGGAATCAAATGATGCCTCCCCGATATCTGCCGACAAGGAGACACTGTGACCAAGTACGTCGTGGCGACGGTCGACGAGATTGCCCCCGGTCAGCGGAAGGTGGTCGAGATTGCCAACAGGTCGATCGGCGTTTTCAATGTCAAAGGCAACTATTACGCGATCCGCAACCTGTGCCCGCACGGCGGCGGGCCGATGTGCGAGGGCGTGACGTCGGGACTGGTCCGGTCGGACAAGCCCGGGAACTACGACTACGTCATGCGCGGGGAGATCATCCGCTGCCCCTGGCACGGCTGGGAGTTCGAGATCGCCACCGGCCAGTCCTGGTTCGATCCCGCGAAGACCAAGGTGAAGGCCTATCAGACCGGCGTCGAGTCCGGTGAGACGCTGGCCAAGAACCCGGAGCTGTCCGCGGCCGGCTTCCAGCCCGGTCCGTACTCCGGTGAGATGTACGACGTCGAGGTCGATCGCGACTATGTCATTGTCAATATCTGACGCCGCCGCGATGGTGGGGGAGACCACCGTCTCGCTGCGGGTGCAGTCCACGACGCAGGTGTCGGTCGGCGTGACGGAGCTCGTGCTCGTCGCCGCCGACGGCTCGGAGCTGCCGCCGTGGGCCGCGGGGAGTCACATCGACGTGGAGCTCCGCCCCGGGCTCGTCCGGCAGTACTCGCTGTGCAGCGATCCCGCCGATCGTGGCCGGTGGCGCATCGCCGTACTGCGGGAGCCGGCGAGCCGTGGTGGCTCGATGGTGCTGTGCGAGCGGGTCCTCGCCGGCGACATACTGACGGCGACCGGGCCGCGCAACCACTTCCCGTTGCATGAGTCCCCGCAGTACTTATTCATTGCCGGCGGCATCGGAATCACGCCGATCATCCCGATGATCAAGGCCGCACACGAGGCCGGCGCCGACTGGCGTCTGGTGTACGGCGGTCGCAGCGAAGCGTCGATGGCCTATCGAGACGAGGTCAGGAGGATCGATCCGGCCCGGGTGCTCGAATGGCCGCAGGATCTTCGCGGCCTGATCGAACTGGATCAGCTCCTGGCCGAACCTCAGCCCGGCATGTTGATCTACTGCTGCGGTCCCGAACCGCTGATCGCGGCCGTCGAGGCGAAGAGTGCGCACTGGCCGCACAAGAGCCTGCAGGTGGAGCGGTTCGCGCCGCGACCACTGACCGACGTACCACCGAACACCTCGTTCGAGATCGAACTCGTCGACAGCGACGAAGTGCTCGTCGTACCGCCGGACCAATCCATCCTCGAAGTCGTGAACGAGGCCGGGATCTTCGTCTTGTCGAACTGCGAAGAAGGCACCTGCGGGACCTGCCGGACGACTGTGCTGGAAGGCGTTCCGGACCATCGCGACTCCGTCCTCGACGAGGACGAACGCGCCGCCAACGACACGATGATGCTCTGCGTTTCGCGCGCACTGTCGTCCCGATTGGTCCTCGACCTGTGAAAGGTGAGATCACCCGTGGCTGTACAACAACTTGAGAACTACGCCCGGCCCGAGCAATGGACCGGACTCGAGCTCGTCGACACCGACGTACATATCAATCTTCCCGGCCTGAAGAACCTCTTCCCTTATCTCGAGGCGCGGTGGCGTGACTACATCACCGAATCCGGGATGGGCGGGCTGCCGTCGAACCTCTATCCGTCCAACGCACCGAATCTCTTCCTCGACGGCTCGCGGTCGGAACAGGGACCGGCTGGGTCCAGCCTCGAGCTCCTCCAGGGGCAGCTGCTCGACCCGTGGCAGTTGCAATACGCGATCCTCAACTGCACGTACGCGATCGACTCGGTCCACAACGACGACCTGGCGGCTGCGCTCGCCCGGGCGTTGAATCGATGGCAGTTGCACGAGTGGCTGGAGCAGGACGATCGGCTGCGCGGATCCGCCGTACTCCCGTTGCAGAATCCGGCTTTCGCGGCCAAGGAGGTCGAGTGGGCCGCGGAGCACAGTCAGTTCGTCCAGGTGACGGTTCCTTCGCGCAGTCGTGAGCCGCTCGGCCGGCGTGGATTCTGGCCGATCTACCAGGCCGCACAGGCTGCCGGTCTCGTCGTCGGCGTACAGGCGGGTGGCCTCAGCGGGAACCCGACGACGCCGGTCGGCTGGTCGACGTACTTCGTCGAGGACTATGTGAACGTGCCGCTGGCGTTCCAGGCCCAGCTGATGAGCTTCGTCACCGAAGGTGTCTTCGTCGAGTTCCCCGAGCTGACTGTCGCGACGATCGAGGGTGGCTTTCAGCTGGCTGCCGCCGATGCTGTGGCGGTTCGACAAGGACTGGAAGGGGCTGCGTCGTGAGGTTCCGTGGGTGGAGCGTCCGCCGTCGGAGGTGATCCGCGACCACGTCCGGATGACGATCGCACCGCTCGATCGGCCCGACACCCCGCAGTACCTGCTCGAGGTGATCGACCAGCTGCTCTGCGACGACATCTTGATGTTCTCCACCGACTACCCGCACGCGCATTTCGCGAACTCCGCCGACGCATTGCCTGACGGGATCTCCGCGGAGCTGCAGACCAAGATCATGTCCGGCAACGCGCACGCGACGTACCGGCTGGGATGAGGAGACTTTCATGACACAGACAGAGACACGGAGTACCCGCCCGACGGCGGCGAAGCAGATGATCATCGACTGCGACATCCACAACGTGATGGCGCCCGGAGCGCTCGAACCGTACCTCTCGAATCGTTGGCTCAAGCATCTGAAGACCTTCGGCTCGCGTCAGCACAACGGGAACGTGTATCCGAAGGGATCGCCGGCCCGGTACGACGCCTTCCCGCCGTCCGGACTGCCCGCGGGCGCCGACCTGGGGTTCATGCAGAAACAGCATCTCGACGGGCTGAACGTCGAGTTCGGGATCCTCGGTCCGCTCAGCGGCTCCGGCAGCCAACTCGATCCGGAGTTCTCCGCGGCGTTGTCGGCGGCAACCAACGACTGGCAGATCAAGGAGTGGCTCGAGCCGGAGCCGAGGCTGCGCTCGGGCATGATCGTGCCGGCCGAGCACAGCGATGAGGCGGTCGCCGAGATCGAGCGGCTGGCCGGCCATCCGGGGTTCGTCCAGGTGCTGCTGGTCGCCCGCAGTTCGGCGCCGCTCGGCGATCGCCGCTACTGGAAGATGTACGAGGCGGCCGCGCGGCACGACCTGCCCATCGGGATCCACTACGGTGGCGGCGTTCGCGGCGTACCGATCAGCAGTGCGGGCTGGCCGTCGTACTACCTGGAGGATCACGCGGGGATGTCCGCCGCGTTCCAGGCGCACGTGGCGAGCCTGATCCTCGGCGGGATCTTCGACCGGCTGCCGAACCTGCGAATCGCGTTGATCGAGGGCGGGTTCGCCTGGCTGCCGTCGCTGGCCTGGCGGATGGACACGCACTGGGAGCGCTTCCGCGCCGAGATTCCGCAGGTACGGCGGAGGCCGTCGGAGTACCTGCGCGACCACTTCTGGATGACGACGCAGCCGATCGAGGAACCGCATCGGCCGGCCGACCTACAGAAGGTGTTCGAGCACCTCGGAGGTAGCGACAAGGTGATGTTCTCCACCGACTATCCGCACTGGGACTTCGACCATCCCCGGCACGCGTTCAAGGTCCGGCTGTCCGCGGAGCAGCGGGACAGTATCTACACGGAGAACGCCCGGGCGTTCTACAAGCTGCCGGCGCGGGCGGAGTCACTTTGACCAGGATCACGTCGATCGAGACCTTCGACGGTCACGGCTGCATCGTCCGCGTTCGGACCGACGACGGCCTGGTCGGGTACGGGCAGACGGCGCACTCCGAGGCCAGGATCACGGGGGAGGTGCTGCACACTCTGGTCGCGCGCAACTATCTGGGTCGGGACCCGTTCGATGTGATGACCCTGGCCGAGGAGTGCGCGCGGGCGGAGTACAAGTACTTCGGCAGCTTTCTGTTCCGGGCGTTGGCCGGGGTCGATACCGCGCTGTGGGACCTGGTGGGGAAGGCGAAGTCGCAGCCGGTCTATCAGTTGCTCGGTGGAAAGTTCCGGTCGTCGGTGCCGGTGTACGGGTCGGCGATGCGTCGCGACACGACGCCCGAAGAGGAGGTTGACCGGATGGTCGCCGCCGTCGCCGCGCACGGCTTCCGCGCGGTGAAGATCAAGATCGGCGAGCGCAACGGTCGCGATGCCGAGTCGCGGACCGGCCGCACCTGGCGGCTGGTTCCCCTCCTGCGCAAGGAGCTCGGCGACGACATCGAGCTCAGCGCGGATGCGAACGGCGCCTACTCGCCGGGGCAGGCGGTCCGAGTCGGGCGACTGCTCGAGGAGTACGACTACCTGCACTTCGAGGAGCCGGTGCCGTTCTGGGAGTACGAGAACACCAGAAGCGTCGCGGCGGCTCTTGATATCCCCGTCGGGCTGGGGGAGCAGGAGTTCTCGGTCGACACCATGCGACGGATCATCCAGGACGGCACGGCCGACGTCATCCAGCCCGATGTCTGCTACATCGGTGGCATCACCCGAGCCCGGCAGGTTGCCGAGCTGGCCAACCTCGCCGGGCTCCCGTGCGTACCGCATTCGTCCGGGAGATCATTGACGGCGATCTTCACCGCGCATCTGGTGACGGCGATGCCGGCCTGCAACCTGTTCCACGAGTGGACCATCGAGGACGCCTCGGCCATGCGGGTCTACGAGCCGTTCCCGGTCGCGCGGAACGGCGAGGTCATCCTGTCCGATGCACCCGGATGGGGGATCGAGATCTCCGACTCCACCTTGCAGCAAATGGACCGAAGAACGTCGTCGCTTTGACCCGATCAGTGTTGAGGAATCGGCAGCCGAGGTAGATGAGGAACGAGATCGTGGTCACGTAGGGGCTGATCGGCAGGCTGCCACCGAGCGCGAGCAGGATGCCTCCGACGAGTGAGACGGTGGCGAACGCCACGCTGAGCACCGGCACGAGCCAGGGGGAGGCGGCGACTCGGAGTGCAGCGGCCGCGGGCGTGACCACGATGCTCAGCACCAGCAACGCGCCCACGATCTGCACCGAAATGGCGACCGCGAGGCCGAGCAGCAGCATGAAGACCAGCGACAGGAGCCGAACCGGAACTCCCCGGGCCGCGGCCTGGTCCGGATCCGAGCTGGCAAACATCAACGGCCGCCAGACGATCAGAAGCCCCACCAGCACGACGATGCCGGTGACGATCAGCCAGGACAACTGTGGCGTGTCGACCGCCACGATCTGTCCGGTCAGCAGACCGAACTTGTTCGCCGCACGACCTTTGTACAAGGCAAGGAAGAGTACGCCGAGCCCGAGCCCGAACGGCATCAGCACCCCGATGATCGAGTTGCGATCACGGGCACGACTTCCCAGTACGCCGATCAGGATCGCGGCGATGATCGAACCGGTCAGCGAGCCGGCGACCACGTTCACGCCCAGCAACAGCGCACCCGACGCACCTGCGAACGAGAGCTCGCTGATGCCGTGGACCGCGAACGGCAGGTCACGCATCATCACGAACACGCCGATCAGGCCGCCGACGACGCCGAGTACTACCCCGGCGATGATCGAGTTACGCACCAGGGCCAGCAGTTCGCCGTAGTTGGTGAAGTTGAAGATCTCGTGCCAAACGCTTGCCGTGAGCATCGACCTCACCCGGCCCGCAGTGCCGAGGTGTGATGCGAGTCCTCGGGAACACCCGCCACCAGCACCCGACCACCGGAACGGACCACCTCGACCGGCGATCGGTAGAGGTCGCTCAACGTGGCTGACGTCATCACCTCGTCGACCGTCCCGATCCGGAACCGTCCTCCGGCCAGGTAGAGCACGCGGTCGACGTACGGCAGCACCGGGTTGATGTCGTGGGTGACGAAGACGATCGCGGTGTCATGCGTACGGCGGCGCCGATCGACCAGACCGGAGATCGTCCGCTGGCTGTTGAGATCCAGCGATAGCAACGGCTCGTCGCAGAGCAGGAGCAACGGATCGGCCACCAGGGCCTGCGCGATCCGGACCCGCTGCTGCTCCCCGCCGGACAGCTGTCCGATCGGACGATCCGCGAAGGCGTCGGCGCCGACCGACTCGAGCATCTCGTCGATCCGCCGACGGCGCTTCGGGTCGGGTCGCCCGATGCCCCACCGATGGCCGTCCAGACCCTGACCGACCACATCCCGGGCCCGAAGCGGGGTGAGAGTGTCGATCCGCCGGTGCTGCGGCACGTAGCCGATCCGCGTGCTTCCCCGGTGGGGCGGCGTACCAGCGACCTGGACGGTCCCGGACATCAGCGGATGCAGCCCGAGAGCCGCCTTCAGCAGGCTGGTTTTCCCTGATCCGTTGGCGCCTAGGATTGCCAGGAACTGCCCTGCCTGCAGGTCCATCGTCAGGCCGCCCCACAACGGCCGCCGTCCGTAGCCGAACGAAGCATTGTCGAAGTGCAGGACGTTCATCAGGCCAACGCCGAACGGATCGCGTCCAGGTTGGCGGTCATCCAGCCGAGGTAGTCCTTGCCCGCGGGCAGTGTCTCCGTGACCGGTACGACGGCGATGCCGTTCGCCTTCGCCGCCGCGAGCACCTTCTCCGTCTCCGGGCCTGACGTCTGCTGGTTGTAGGCGAGGAGCTTGACCTGCTTCGCGCTGAACAGTGCGAGCGTCTCCTGCAGCACCGCCGCCGGAACGTCGGTCCCCTCCTCGATCGCCTCGCTGAACTCGCCCGGCGTCTTGTTGACCAGCCCGCAGGCCGTCAGCAGATAGACCGGCACAGGTTCGGTGATCGCGGCGCCGGCGCCGTCGTGTCCGGATTTGATCGCTGCCTCGGTCGCTTCCAGTTGCTTCACCTTGCCGGTGAAGGTGGCAGCGTTCGCGGCGTACGTCGAACTGTTCGCGGAGTCGACCGCGGACAGCGTGCTCGCCAGTTGGGCGGCCAGCTTCTCGACGGTCGGGAAGTCGTACCAGACATGCTCGTTGAGCTCGCCGCCGGCCGGCGCCTGGTGGCCGGAGATGTCGACCACGTTCAGCACCTTCGCCGACGTGTTGCCCGCCGACTTCAGCATTTTGTCCATGAAGTCGTCGTAACCGCCGCCGTTCTCGATCACGACCTGCGCCTTCGAGAGCGACAGCTGGGTCTGGGTATTGGCCTCGTACGAGTGCGGGTCCTGGTCCGGGTCGGAAATGATCGACGTCACGTCGACCTTGTCACCCGCGATCTGCTTCACGATGTCGCCGTACACATTGGTCGATGCCACCACCCGCACTCCCGCCTTGGGCGTCGACGCGGCACTCGTGTCCGCCGCCGACGAACCACACGCGGCCAGCACCGCCATCGCCGCCGCACCAGCCAGGAATCCCACCGAATCACGCAGCCTCACAGCGCACCCGTCTCCGTCTCCAATTGATAATGAAAACCATTCCGGACACACCGTAGCAGACCGCCGCAGGTGGACGGGTGCCGAATACATCCGTGTCCGATTGACGGCGAGACGGGGCGTCCGTACCCTCCGGAGGTAGTGATGGCGCTAGGAAGCCGATGGAACTTCGGCACGGTCGCGCCACTGTGAGTCGGTCGCTTGCGGCCGGCGAGTCAGATACTTCGCCGTCACGACGCTCCATTGGTTGAGGGACGCACGATCCCCTAGAAGGAGGCTCGCTCGTGAGCAGTCTGTCTGGTCCTACCGCCGTACCCACTCCGGTCGTTCTGCCGATCTCGAAGGCTGTGGTGTGGCTGGTCTGCACCGCAATCGTCGCGCTGCTGCTGTACTACTTCATCGGTGTCGACCAGGGTGCGTACTCGATCTTCGGCAAGGACATGCACATCCACGAGTTCGTCCACGACTCCCGGCATTTCCTCGGCTTCCCCTGTCACTGATAGCTCGCAAGCCAAGGAAAACTGGACATGGAAAAGAAACTGATTCTGCGCGGCGTCATCGCCGGCGCGGTGGGCGGCCTGTTCGCGTTCGTGTTCGCGCGGATCTTCGCCGAGCCACAGATCCAAGCCGCCATCGACTACGAGAGCGCCCGTGACGCGGCGCAAGACGCACTCGACAAGGCGGCCGGGCTCCCCGTCGAGGCCGGCGGGCCGGACATCTTCAGCCGCACCATCCAGGCGAACGTCGGCATCGGTGCCGGCATGATCCTGTTCGGCGTCGCGATGGGCGCGCTGTTCGCCGTCGCGTACGCCGTCTGCCTCGGCCGCGTCGGCAATCTCCGCCCGCAGACGCTGGCGATGCTGGTCGCGGCCGGAGGGTTCCTCGGCATCTACTTCGTACCGTTCCTGAAGTACCCGGCGAACCCGCCGTCCATCGGGCACGAAGACACCATCCACGACCGCGGCAACCTGTACCTCGTGCTGGTCGCATCGTCGCTCGTGCTGCTGGTCCTGACGGTTGTCCTCGGCAAGCACTTGAAGGCCCGGTTCGGGAACTGGAACGCGACGCTGATTTCCCTGGCCGCCTACGCGGTGGTCATCGGCGTCCTGATGGCGTTGCTGCCCTCGCTGGGCCACCTGGCGGCCAACGTGCAGGAGTACGGAAAGCACGCGACCGAAACCCCGCTGCCGCTGACGGATTCCACCGGGAAGATCGTTTTTCCGGGTTTCGACGCGGACACTCTCTATGCCTTCCGTCTGTACTCCGTCGCCGCGCAGGTCCTGCTGTGGGGAGCGATCGGACTTCTCTTCGGCCCGATGGCCGAGCGTCTGCTCCAACCGAAACGCGCCACCGCTCAGGCCGAGGCAGTCAGCGGGGCATGACCGACACGACGTCGAGGGCCGCGATGCTCGAACAGCTCGCGGCCCTCGGGCCGTTCTTCACCGTCCAGGAGCACACCGCGGACTCTGCGCCGATTCCGCCGTGGCACAGCATGTCCGAGCTGGCCGAGGACCCGGACGTCCTGCACGACCGAGTGACCGAGACCCAGGCCTACCTGGCCGCGGCCGGCGGCCAGTCACCGGACGCGATCGAAGCACGGGTGGCCGCATCGGTCACACACCTGGGCCTGGTCGCCCGCCTGATCTCTCCGGCGCTGGCCCTCGCCGTCCTTGGCGCCGCCGTCCCGTCGCTCGCCCTCGAAGACCTCCGCTGGCAACCAGTCCTGGGCGGAGCCTTCCCGCTGTCGCTGCCCTGGGGTCCCTCGATTGGCAGCAAGGGACCGCAGGACCTGAGCATCGGACTCTTCGAAGGCCCTATCCCAGTCATCGGCGAGGCCACCCGGCCTTTCGCCGTGTCAGAGCACATCCTCTGGGGCAACGTGGCCTCCGCCGTCAACGGCGCGGCCACCGCAATCACCAACGCCGCACCTCACCTGGCCGAACGAACCGCCCACCTCGCAGCCCTTCTGCTGGCTGCCCCCGCCCTCCGCGACACCCACACCACCTTCGCGGAGACCGGCCGATTCCGCCGCCGCAGCTGCTGCCTCATCTACCGGGCCGCCCCCGACCACGCCGGCCCCCTCTGCGGCGATTGCGCCCTGAACCAGCACTGACCCCGATCGGCGTACGGTGATTGGATGATTGCGCGTATGTGGCGGGGATGGATTCCTACCGAAAAGGCCGCGGAGTACGTCGAGATCGTCGAGCGCACCGGCATGGCCGGCTATCGGCGTACACCGGGGAACGAGGGCGCTCAAATCCTCACCCGCGACCTCGGCGACGGCCGGACCGAGATCATCACGCTGAGCTGGTGGACCGACCTCGACCAGATCCGAGCCTTCGCCGGTGACGACATAGACCGGGCCAGGTACTACCCCGAAGACGACGACTACCTGGTCGAACGCGAGGCCACAGTCGCCCACTTCGAGGTGGCAAGCCCGCCCGGCTCAGACGTGCTTGCCGAACCAGCGGGTTAGGTGGGTGTCCAGGTCTTGCTGGTTGTCGCCGATCCAGGCGACGTGGCCGTCGGGGCGTAGGAGGAGGCAGGGGACGTCCAGTGGTGCGGTGGGGTCCGGGAGGTAGTCGACTCGGTCTGACCAGTCGCCGACGGTCAGGCGTTCGGTGCGGTCGAGGAGTAGACCGCGGCCGTGATGCAGCAGATCGTAGAGACGGCCTTGCTGTACGTCGATGTCGCGCAGGCGGCGGCCGAGTAGGTCGGGGCCGTCTGCGAAGTTGTAGCGGATGTCGATTGCGGTGATCTTCTCGATGAGGTAGCGGTTCACTTCGTCGAAGTTCATGAGCTCGGTGAGCAGTCGGCGTACGGCCTGCGGGCCTGGCTCAGTGGACAGGAGTTCCATCTGGGCTCGGGTGTTGTCCAGCACGTCCGCGGCGACTGGGTGGCGTTCGGCCTCGTAAGTGTCCAGGAGGGTTTCGGGTGCCCAGTCGCGGATCTGCGCGGCCAGTTTCCAGCCGAGATTGAAGGCATCCTGAATGCCCAGATTGAGGCCTTGGCCGCCGGTGGGTGGATGGATGTGTGCCGCATCGCCTGCCAGCAGAACATTTCCGACCCGATAACGCTCGGCCAGCCGAGTCGCGTCCCCGAAGCGGGACAACCAGCGCGGGGAGTGCACGCCGAAATCGGTGCCGGCGATGGTGTGCAACTGCTGCTTGAATTCCTCGAGGGTGGGCGGTTCCTCGCTGACTCGGGCGCCGGCGACCACGATGCGGTAGATCCCTTCGCCGAAGGGCGTGAGGCTGAAGGTTTTGTTGGTCTCGCGGACTTCGGTCACCTTGGCCGCGATCTCTTCCGGCGGCGCGTCCACTTCCAGCTCGCCCATCAGGGTCGCGGTCCGCGAAGGTTCGCCGGGGAAGCCGACGCCGAGCAGTTTGCGCACCGTACTGCGTGCGCCGTCACAGCCGACGAGATAGCGCGAATGCAGTCGTTCCCCGTCGGCCAGCTCGACGGTCACGCCCTCGTTGTACTGCTCGAAAGCGGTCACTGCACAATCCCGTCGTACCTGCGCACCTAGTTGGATCGCGTGTTCTTCGAGCAGGCGAACGATGACGGGCTGCGGGATGCCGAGAAGATAGGCGTGCGCGGAATCCAGGTCTTCAGGCGCGGGTTTGGGGATCGCGGCAAAGAATCCGCCGGCCGGACGCTGTCTTCCGTGTTCGAGAAGGCGATCCAGCAATCCGCGCATTGCCATCAGTTCGAGACTGCGAATATGCAGACCGACTATGCGTACGTACGACGCGGGCTCGGTCTCCTTGTCCAGAACGAGCACCCGCACATCGTGCAGCCGCAGTTCGGCAGCCAGCATCGCGCCAGTCGGCCCAGACCCAACAACGATCACGTCGAACTGCGGAGAGTGCATAGGTGGTTGCCTCCTGGGTGACGCCACGGTCAACTGCAAGCTTCAAGCCCGAGCATGTCAAGGATCGCGGGACGGGTCCGACTGTGGGGTGTCATCGGTTCTCGCAACTACTGGGAGTACGTCGTGTCAGACAACAGGATCGTGGTGTCGGTGCAGGTGTCGTTGGACGGCCGGACCGCGGGCTCCGGCGGTGAACTCGACTGGTTCGTGGTCCAGGACGAGCTGCATGAGCATTTCGTGACGGAGCACAGCAAGGCGGGCATGTTCTTGTACGGTCGCCGCACTTATGAGGGAATGGCCGGCTACTGGCCCACGGCGGATGAAGATCCGGCCAACGACCAGTGGCTCGTCAAGTATTCGAAGCTGTGGAAGTCGATGCCCAAGGCCGTGTTCTCCAAGACGATGCAGTACGCCGAATGGGACACCACTGTGCTGCCCGACCTCGAGTCGCTGGCTGGTCCGCGGGAGCGGACGAGTGGCGACCTCTACCTGGTGGGTAGTGGTGAGGTGATCACGGAGTTCGCCCGCCATGACCTCATCGACGAGTACCAGCTCTACGTCCACCCGGTCGCGCTAGGCGCCGGTCCCTCCCTTCTGGAGGACATCAGCAAACGCCAAGGACTCACGCTGGCCGACACCCAAACCTTCGACCACGCCGTCGTAAAACTCACCTACCGACGTATCAGGTGATTCCTAGCGTGCCGGTCTGTTGGGTGACGCCTTGCCAGATGCCGGCGGGGGCTTCGCGTTGGCAGGCGGTGGCTATGGCATCGGCGGGGGTGACGACGTCGCCGAGGGGGAGTGCGTAGTGGCCGTTATTGCTGAACGGTTTGAGTTCGGGGTGGCGGCGTACGGCGTCGTCGGTCGGGGTCAGGTTGAGGTGTACCGAGTGGCGGTTGAGCGTGGGGGAGGGGATGGTGGTGATCTCGATGGAGATGCTCTCGAGTTCGGTCCAGGCGAGGGTGAACGAGGTTTCGGTGGGATCGGACCAGGTGAAGGTTTCGCGGTCGATCACGATCCAGCGCCGGCGTGCGACGACAGGGACGCTCAGCAAGGTTGCGAGCCCGATCAGCAGGAACGGCGTACCGACGACAAGGAAGGCAGCGGTCGACCCGGTTGAAGCCAGTACGCCGAACGCGGCGAGATAAGCCAGTACGCCGAGGAGACCCGCCAGGCCTCCGCCGATGATCGCCTGCCAGGCGATCTGCGTCCCGACGTCGATCCGCTCCTGCGGTTGCGCGGCCGGCGGAGTCGGGATCGCGTCGGCTCGCTCGCCGGGTGTGGTGATCAACGCGGCCCATCCGTCAGCCTGGTGCTGGTTCCACGACGCCGGTTTGCTGGCGAGGATCGCTGCCACGATTCCGGTACGCCGGGGGAGCGTAGCGACGACAGGCTGTGGCCAATCGGCAGGCGCGAATCCGGCGTACGGGCGCAACCGCGAGTGCGTGCGTGACTCGGTGAAGAACACCAGCAACAGCCCCGGCCGCGCCGGATCGTCGACCACTCCGAGCGCCTTGAGATCGGACCAGCTGATCCGGAAGCCAGGGCTCTTCTTCGTGTCGTCGGAGATGCCCTCGGCGTCCAGCACCAGCGATCGGGGCCAGAACAGGGTGCGCCAGCCGAGCAGCCGCAACCCGTCGACCAGGCAGAGAATCGCACCGATCACGATCAGCAAGATCCCGAAGGCGTGTGCGAGCCAACCGTGCCAAGGCACCAGGACCCCGGTGAGAATCAGCCCGACACCGAGCAACGCCAGATCGATCGCCAGCGTCAGCTGATCGAGTTTCATTTCCCAGCCAAGCCTGAACCTCGTCACGCCGACCGAGTCTAAGTCCCGGACCGTCTACGCGCCGGACCCCTTCGCGAGTTCGGCGCGGGCGGCTGCGACCAGCTCCTCGTTGGTGTTCGCGTGCCCGTTGAGGCCCCAGCCGCCGTCGGGTGCCTCGGTCAACAGCACCCAGATCCGGTCCCGGATGGAGTCGTCGGTGGCGTCGGCGATCAGGCCGGTCAGTTCGGCCACGACCCGGAGCTGCTTGGCCCGGTCGAGTGCCCCGAGGTTGGTGAGCACCTGGACGCGGCAGCAGTCCTCGTCCCCGTCGACGTTCGAGATCGACCCTGGTGGCAGTTCGTGAATGAACGCCGCGGTGTTCTGCCGGAACATGGCGATATCCGGCACACCTTCGATCCTCATCAGGGTGGTCGCCAGATTGCGGGCGAGAGCTCCGGTGTCGTCGATCTTCCCGGCACGGATGTACACATCGATCATCGGCATGGTGTCGTCGGCCTTCCTGGTCGCGGACGATCACCGTATGGCCGTGGCTCACCCCCAGCCCATCGCATGAATAGGTGATACCTGAGTCGTGCCGCCTTGATGTTCTGCGTACGACGTCGACAGCAGCCACGTCCCGATGATGTCCAACCCGAAGTTCGTCCTCGACGCGATCCGCGCCGCCATCGAGGCCGTCTGATACCTACTGCCTCCCAGGCCGAGTTGGCGTGTGCAGTTGCTCGACCCGGTCCAGGATGTAGGCGAGGCCCTCTGCGAAATTGTTTGGTTGGTTGGCGAAGCCTTGGTGTAGGAGGGCGGCGATGTGGGGGTAGTCGCCGCTCTCGGCGCATTCGGTCAGGTAGCTGTTGACGCTTGAGGTCCACTCGCCGGCCGCGGCCGGGTCGGACGGTACGGCGCGTTGTTGCGCGGTGAGCCGGATGACGTAGCCAACTGTGTAGTCGTTGACGGCGGTCACGATGCTCCAGGCTGCGTCCTGGTCGAGTGACAGGGGCGCGACGGCGCGCATCCATTCGTCGAGGACCCGCAGCGTGTTCGGCCCCAGCGGGATGCGATCGACCTGTACTTCGATCGTCCACGGGTGCGCCATCCCCTGGTCTCGCGTACGCCGCGCGATGGCCTCGAGCGCGCTCCGCCACTGCTGCGGGAGTTCATCGCCGAGCAGGCACTCCCCGGCGACCTGGTCGAACATCAGGTCGAGCAGGTCCTCCTTGCTCGACACATGCCCGTACAGACTCATCGGCCGGACCTCGAGCGCCGCAGCGACGCTCCGGATCGAAACGGCGTCGAGCCCGTCGCGGTCGGCGATGGCGACCGCTGCCCGCACGATGGAGTCCCGGGTGAGCGTCCTGCGCCGGGGCTGGCGGTCGTTGCGGGCCCAGACCGGGCCTGCCGCCTGCGACGCCTCGTCGGCCGGCGGTCGCGATGAGGACGTCATGTCGGGCATGGTACGACGCGGCATCGACTCATCCAGTGCGACGGGGCGCGGCCGCTGCAGTCATCGGTGGCACCGGGTACCCGCCGGCGAAGGCGTCGAACTCGGCAGCCTCCTCCCGAGCGGCGGCCTCGGACTGCTTCTTCTCGCCGACGAACATCAGTACGCCGATCGCGACCACGCCGAGCGCAATCGCGGCGTACAGCCATTGCCGATCGATGCCGCCGTTCAGGTTGATGGTGCGGATCGTGGCGACCGCGAGGATCCATAGCAGGGACAGCGGCATCAGCCGCATCCAGCCGAAGTGCATGAACTGGTCGTAGCGCAGCCGCGGCAGCGTCCCTCGCAGCCAGATGAAGAGGAAGAGGAAACACAGCACCTTTCTGAAGAACCACAGGACCGGCCAGTAACCGCTGTTGGCGCCGTCCCAGATCAGGTTGATCGGCAACGGGGCATGCCAGCCGCCGAGGAAGAGGGTGGTGGCCATCGCCGCCACCGTGCCCATGTTCACGTACTCGGCGAGGAAGAACAGCATGAACTTCGCGGCGGAGTACTCGGTGTGGAATCCGCCGACCAGCTCGCCCTCGGCCTCGGGCAGGTCGAACGGCGCCCGGTTGGTCTCGCCGACCATCGAGATCACGTAGATCACAAAGGACGGCGCGAGGATCAGGCCGTACCAGAGCTTGTCCTGCGCGGCGACGATCTGAGACGTCGACATCGATCCGGCGTACAGGAACACCGCGACGAACGAGAGCCCCATCGAGACCTCGTACGAGATCATCTGGGCGCTCGAACGCAGCCCGCCGAGCAGCGAGTACGTCGATCCGGACGACCAGCCGCCGAGCACGATGCCGTAGATGCCGACCGAGGCCATCGCGAGTACGAAGACCACCGCGACCGGCATGTCGGTCAGCTGCAGAGCGGTGTGGTTGTCGCTCCACGGCAGCTTCACCGTCGGCCCGAACGGGATCACCGTCCACGCTGCGAACGCCGGGGTGACCACGATCGCCGGCGCGATCAGGAAGACCTTGTCGGCCGTCTTCGGGATCAGATCCTCCTTCAGGATCAGCTTCATACCGTCGGCCAGCGACTGCAGCAGACCGAAGGGGCCGTTGACATTCGGTCCGATGCGCTGCTGCATCCGGGCGACGACCCGGCGCTCCGCCCAGATGCTGAAGAGCGTCAGCAACATCAGGATGACGAAGATCAGCACCGCCTTGAGCAGCATCAGCCCCCACGAGTCATGCCCGAACTGCGCCAACCCGCCTACGTCGCCAGTGCTCGTCGCCATAGCTCCTCCGCCAGCCGATCTCCGCTAACAGATACGGTGTATCATTAAGCGAGGCCAGCGGCAACCTGATCAGAAGACGTAGGGGATGTCGTGGATGACGTCCTGGTGGCTGATCCGCCAGGCGCCGTCGGTCCGGCGGAACGTGAAGCGGTAATACCCGGATTCGATCGGCTTGATGGTGCCCTGGGCACCGAAAGTGCCAGCGGGCCATCCGCCCTCGGGCTTCGGGGTCCCGGCGACGTCGAAGGTGATGAACTGGGTCTCGATGCCGGCTTCGTCGCCGTCGACGGAGACCAGGTGGTCGTAGGTGGTGTGGTGGCTCCAGCCCAGCGGCGGGTGCGGCGCCATGGTCCCGCTCGGCGGCGCGGACATGGCCGCTGCGATCTGCGCTCCTCCGGACAGCTTCCCCAGTAACTCCATCCCATCGGGCCCGCGGTAGTGGATCTCGACGACCGCGTCGACCTCGTAGAGCTCGGCCATCAGTTCGCCGTTCCGCTGGTCCGCGGCCCGGGTGTAGCGGGAAACGAGCTCTCCGATCTCGTGCTCTGTGCTCATGACGTCCTCCCTGGGTGGATCGCAATCTGCATGTATGAAAAGTACTTATTAAGTCATGAAAGTGCAACCGTAAGAGTTGCTAATATGGGAGAGTCACCGGCGGACGAAAGAGGTACGAGCATGCTGGACGTGCGGTTCTCCAGCGCCCTGAAGGCCATGCTGCTGCTGGGTCATGCCGAGGAACAGGGCAGTCCCGTCCTCAGCTCGACCCAGCTCGCCAGGAGTCTGAACACGAACCCGAGCCTGGTGCGCAAGCTGATGGTCCCGCTGGTGCAGGACGGTCTCGTCGCGTCCATCAAGGGCCGCAGCGGGGGTGTCCGCCTCGGCCGGTCTGCGGACCAGATCACCCTGGGCGAGATCTACCGCTCAGCCATCGGCGACAAGCCGTTGTGGGCGCCCCGGGCCGAGGGGCCGCGGGAGTGCCTGGTCACCAACCACTCCGCTGAGTACTTCGCCAGGCTCACCGACGAGACCGAAGCTGCGGCCCTGAGTGCATTGGCAGGCCGCACCCTCGCCGACAGTCTCGACGAGTTGCGCGCCATCGATCGAGCCTCGTGAACGCCCAGGGCTACAGCGAGCGCGTCGTAGATTCGAGCGCGTCGTAGATTGACGTGCCGCACGGCTGACCGGCAAGTATCTGAACGGTGCACGGGGCCGGCTTGCCGATGACACGTCCAAGGAGATCTTTCATCACAGCCGGACCGGCCCGGACGAGACCGTGCAGCTCGTGGTCGAGATAGCCGCCGACATTGGTTGTAGCGCGGCTCAGCTGGCGCATGCGTGGTTGTCGGGTCGCGGCAATGTCATTCCGTTGCTCGGTGCAACGAGTGTCGCCGTCCACGTCTGACGCACGTGTTTAGAGTGAGGTCATGACAACCGAGTCCGAAGTACTCGCCGTCTCCGCCGCTTGGGATGCCGCCCTCGTCCGCAACGACGCCGAGGCAGTCGCCGCGGTCATGGCTGACGGCTGGGTGTACGTCGGCCCGACCGGCCCGACGCCGAAAGCCGACATCGTCGGCTGGATCGCCTCCGGGCAGCTGGCCCACCACACGATGGAGATCGTCGGAGACGCACGAGTTGTCGCGTACGGCGACTCAGCGATTGTCACGGCACGCAAACAAAGCACCGGTGCGTGGAACGGCGTCGACTACACCGCAGACGAATGGATCAGCGAAGTCTTCGTCCGCAACGCTGACGGTTGGCTCTGCGTACTCAGCCACAAATGCCCGACAGAGCTGTAGACATCAGAGTCCGATGAGGAAGAGTGCGCCCGCGGCGAGCAGGCCGAGCTCGACGAGCAGGACGAAGAGGCGGTCACTGATGCGGCCAACGATGTGCTTTCCCGCCCACGCACCGAGCAGCGTTGCGGGGGTGAGCGCGACGCCGTACAGCAGGACCTGGCGGGTGAGCAGGTCGCCGGCTCCGTAGGTGGCGAGCTTGGTGAGGTGCATGGTGAGCGCGCTGACGGCTTCGGTGCCGATGTAGGCGGCGCGGGTCAGGCCGTAGGCCAGGAAGAACGGTGCCGTGAGCGGCCCGACGGAGCCGAGGAGTGCCGAGCCGAGGCCAGACGCGGCTCCGACGGCGGCAAATGCTGGATCCCTCGGTCGGCGGGGGCGCGGTTTGAGTCGTCGCCACAGCACCACGCCGATGAGGAACACACCGAGCAGCCGTTTCAGAGGCACGAGCGGAGCATGAGTGAGGAGGATGCCGCCGGCCACCGCGCAGGGCACAGCGCCGAGGGCGAACCAGCCGATCAAGGGCCAGCGGAGGTCGCGTCGATTCAGCCAGGCTCGGGAACCGTTGCTGGACAGCTGGGTCAGGGTCAGCATCGGTACCGCGACCCGCAAACCGAACAGGGCAGTGAACACCGGCAGCAGCAGGACTCCGCCGCCGAACCCGGCGACCGCTGACAGTGCGGCGAGTCCGAAGGCCGCTGCCGAGGCGATCAGCAGTGCGGGCAGGAAATGGGTGAGCATGTCTCAGAAGGCCGATGGGATCCCGGCGAGGCGGCGCACGGCCCCGAGACGGCGTACGTGCCGCACCAGGTCAGGCAGGAGCCGCAACGCGTCCCGGATCCGCAGCTCGTCCGGACGAACGAACCACAGCGCGACGATCAGCACGATCCACAACAGCACCACGCCGCCCGCGACACCTGCCACCACCGACCACCACGACACTGTCATCGGCCCATCCTGACAGGACTCGAATGTCGTGTCGTCAGCTCTTGGAGCGGCGGGTGCGGAGTTGCTCTTCCATGTGGAACGGGGCCGCGAGGGGGCCCTCGACCAGGGCAGTGAGCTCGTTGAGGAATTCGGTCCGGCGCGCGCCGGTCATCGACTCGAGCACTTCGTCGTACGTCGTCTGGACGATCGCGTCGGCCTTGTTCAGCAGGGATCGGCCTTTGGCGGTGATGGCGACGATGCGCACGCGGCGGTCGGTCGGGGACATCGTGCGGCTCGCCAGGCCGCTGCGCTCCATGTCGTCGAGCACATTGACCATCGTGGTCTTGTCCATCCACGCCCGCTCGGCCAGCTGGGCCTGGGTGAAGTCGCCCTCGACGCCCTTCGCCAGCACGCAGTACGTCTTGACCGAGATGTCGATCGCCGCCAGCGCCGCGCCGAGTCGCATGGAGACGGCGTACGACGCCTGATTGAGCAGCATCGAGAGGTCGACTGTAGGAAGGGTCCGACCGTGTTGAGGCATGAACCCAGTGTAGTCCGGTTCCATTGGATAATCTAAGACAACACCATCCACTAATGGACGATGCTGCGCTGTGTGACGACAATGCACAGTAGTACGACGATCGCCGTGATCGGTGCGGTCACCGGGAGTTGCTCATTCACCAGCAAAACCGACCAGACGAGCGTGAGCAACGGCTGAGCGAGCTGCAATTGACTGGCCTTCGCGACGCCGATGATCCCCATTCCGCGGTACCAGACGACGAACCCGCCGAGTTGCGAAATCGCAGCAATATAAGCCAATCCGACGAGACTGGACGGCGTCGGATCGAAGCGTTCGTGCGGTACGGCGATAAGCGTGATCGCAGCGCTGATCGGTAGGGCGAGGACCACGGCCCAAGCGATCACCCGCCAGCCCGGCAGATGCGCGCTGAGCCGGCCGCCCTCGGCGTACCCAAGCGAGCAGACGACCAACGACGCCAGCAAGTAGAGGTCGGCGATCGACATGCCCCCGTGGTGCTGGCTGATGGTGAACGCCACAACGGCGGCCGCACCAACGATCGCTGCGATCCAGAACATCCGGGGCAGCCGTCGCCGGGTCATCGCGGCCGATGCGGAAGCAGTCGCGATCGGCAGAAGTCCGACCACCACCGCGGAGTGCGCCGTGGTCGACGTTTGCAACGCCAAAGTGGTCAGCAACGGGAACCCGATCACGCACCCGCCGGCAACGATCAGCAACCCGGGCAGATCGCGTCGGTCCGGCCGTTTCACCCGCAGTGCAAGCAGAAACCCGGCAGCGAGCACGCCCGCGAGCGTCCCTCGTGTGCCGGTCGCCGTCCAAGGCCCCATCCCGCGAGTCGCCCACACCGTCGCCGGAAAGCTCAGCGAAAAAAGACCGACTCCAACCAAAGCCGCGATCGTTCCGGCCCTGGTCGCCGGTATCGCTTTCGGAGCAGTTGCGGTAGCGCTATCGTGGTCCGTCATGGACAACGATAGCAGTCTGGCGACGGTCGTCGGTCGGCTGCGGGTGGAGGTCTCAGCGGCTGGACCGGGTGGGCGTCTGCCGTCGAGTCGCCGCTTGGTGCAGCGATGGGGGATCAGTCCAGTCACGCTCTCGCGAGCGGTCACCGTGTTGATGGCCGAAGGTCTGGTCAGTTCACGTCCGGGAGCGGGCGTGTTCGTCAGCGAACGGGCACGGCGTCGGGCGGCGCCGTCCGACCTGTCCTGGCAGGAACGGGCGCTCGAGACGAGCCGGCAGCGTGCGGACACCCGAGCGGTGATGCAGATGCTGGCGCCGCCGGTCCACGGGGTGATCGACCTGTCCACTGGCTACTTGCATGAGTCGCTGCAGCCGAGCAAGGCCCTCGCCGACGCGATGAGCCGGGCGGGTCGGCGTCCGGGTACTTGGACGCGTGCGCCGGCCGACGGGATTGCTGAACTCCGGGCCTGGTTCGCCGCCGACATCGGTGGTCGTGAAGGTCCGATCGGCGCGGACGACGTGCTGATCAGCTCGGGCGGACAGACCGCGCTGGTCACCGCATTGCGCGGACTGACCGACCCCGGGCAAGCAGTCCTGGTCGAAGCACCGACGTACCCCGGAACGATGGCTGCGGCCGAGGCGGTCGGTCTGCGGTGTGTGCCCGTGCCGGTCGACGCGGACGGTCTCCGGGTCGAGTTGCTCGAGGAGGCCTTCGCGACCTCCGGTGCGCGTGTGCTGGTCTGCCAACCGCTGTTCCAGAATCCGACCGGTGCCGTACTCGCGCCGGCGCGGAGAGCACGACTGATGGAGGTGGTTCGCGCGGCCGGAGCCTTCGTCGTCGAGGACGACTTCACCCGCCGCCTGGTCCACGTCGACGCTCCGGATCTGCCGCAACCGTTGGCCGCGAACGATCCAGACGGTCACGTCGTACACATCCGGTCGCTGACCAAACCGACCTCGCCGAGCCTGCGCATCTCGGCTCTCACAGCGAGAGGTACGGCGTACGCGCGGCTTCGGGATGTCCATGTGATCAACAGCTTCTTCGTACCGCGGCCGATGCAGGAGACAGCGCTGGAGCTGATGACTTCGCCGTCGTACGCGACCCATCTGCGTCGATTGGCCGTGGCATTGCGCGATCGACGGCAGACGCTGACGCAGACCCTGGCGGAACGGTGTCCGCATCTGACGCTCGACGCAGTACGGCCCGGCGGGTATCACTTCTGGACCACACTGCCCGATGGTGTGACCGACGATCAGGTCGCCGCCGAAGCGCTTCGCGAAGGCGTATCGGTCAGCTCGGGCCGCAACTTCTACCTACCCGTCGGCCCAACCCACCACCTCCGCTTCACCTACGCCGCCGCCGCATCCGCCGACGAACTCACCCGCGCCGCCGACCGCCTCGCCCAAGCCCTGCGAAGAGCTCGACCGTGACCGGCGGTTCCCCGGAGTCGATCGTTGGTGGACCCTCGGCCAAGGCGTTCAACACCAACTTCGCGTCGATCTATGACGCTGTGGACGCGGAGCCGGTGCGGCCGGGGTCCCTCTACGCGGCCGAGGCCGAGGCGCGCGAGACGACCGAGCAGCTGATTCGCGATGCCGGGTTCGATCCGATTCATCTCGGCGACCTGACGCAGGCACCGCTGCTGGAAAGTCTCATCGCTCTGACCTCGACACTCGACCGCGGAGAGCTCGGCCCGTTCTTCTACCGGTTCAACCGCCCAGGAGAACTACCCGCGAGCTGAGGCTCCGCCAGAACCTGAGTGCGTGGGCGGCGAAGAGTGATCGCGGCGATCGCGGCTGCCACCGTGATCAGGGCGGCTCCGATTCCCCAGCCGACGTGGTAGCCGCCGACGGCTGCGCTGGTTGCGGTTTGGCCGTGTTCGCCCAGTCTCGCCGTGGTTGCTGCCGCGATGCTGGAGAGTACGGCGAGGCCGATCGCGGAGCCGACCTGCTGCGAGGTGTTGAGCAGACCGGAGGATGCCCCGAGCGCGTCGGGCGTGGTCTCGGACATGGCCGTCGACATGATTGCGGGGATCGCCGTACCGCCGCCGATCGCGAACAGCAGCATGCTGGGCAGCACCGAGACGGCGTAGTTGCCGTGGGTCGGCGCGAAGACCAGAAGGAACAGGCCGAGCGCGACCATCAGCATGCCGGGAACGATGAGTACGCGGGCTCCGACCCGGCGGCTGATCCGGGGATAGCCGAACAGTGACAGGCCGCCGATGCCGATCGCGATCGGCAGGATCGCGCAGCCGGCCTGGGCGGGGCTGTAGCCGAGCACGTTCTGGAAGTAGACCGTGATCAGGAACTGGAACCCGAGCATCGAGCCGCCCAGCAGCATCAGCACCAGATTGGCTCCGATGACCGCCCGGGAACGCAGTACCGCAAGGGGAAGCAGCGGCCGTTGGGTCCGCAGTTGCCGTACGGCGAAAGCGGCGAGCAGGACGACCGCGGGGATGACCATGGCCCGCCGACTGGGATCGACAACGGCGAGGATCGTCGCGGCGACACCGCCAACCAGCAGCACCGCTCCTGGGTAGTCAGCGCCCGCCCGCAGTCCGGTGCCCGTCTCGTGAGTCAGGACTCGAACGCCGATCACCAGCATGATCACGCCGATCGGGACGTTGAGGAAGAAGGCCCACCGCCACCCGGCGAGATCGGTGATCACACCGCCAAGGAAGAGCCCGGCCGAGGCGCCGGCGGATGCCATGAACGCGTAGATCCCGATCGCGCGGGCACGCGGCGCCGGGTCGTCGAACAGCGAGACGATCATGCCGAGCGCCACCGAGGACGCCAGCGCAGCGCCGGCGCCCTGGGCGAAGCGAGCTCCTACGAGTACGCCGGCGGACGGGGCCAACCCGCAGGCCAGGGATGCCGCGGTGAAGAGAGCGAGGCCGACGAGCAACACGCGACGACGCCCGATCAGGTCACCGACGCGGCCAGCCAGTAGGAGCAGGCTCCCGAAGCTGACGAGGTACCCGTTCACGATCCACGACAGCTCTGTGGCGCCGAAGCCGAGGTCGCGCTGGATGGAAGGGATGGCCACGTTCACGACGGTCTCGTCGAGCACGGTCATCATCGTTGCCGCACAGAGCACGACGAGTGCGACGAGTCGCCGACCCGAGAACTCCGAAGTCTTTGTCATGCATCGAAAGCTAGCAGATCGTCTATCAATAGACAATCTAATAGCTTCCGTTAGGATCGGGACGCTCGCACCAGCCCGGACCCCAACGGCAGGAGGCTGTGCCGTACGGCGTTACGGTCCCGGCTCGACGTGACCAGGCCGGCCGATCGCAGGATCGAGGCGTACTCGCTGGCTGATGCGGTCGAGATGCCGAGATATGTTGCCAGTTGGGTCGTGGTCAGATCGGGTCTGGATTCGATCGCGACCAGAACGCGGGCCTTGGTCCGGCCGAGGAGTTCGACCAGCTGCCGGCTCGCGACGACACCTGGCGGATCGGCGTACTGCATGGTCGGGAACGGGTAGCCGATCGTCACCGGCTCCCACGGGTTGACCATCGTCGTCACCGTTCGCAGGCGACCGATGCCAGGGATGAGCACGATCCCTTGACCGTGTCGCTCGTAGTCGCCGTCGTAGCTGTTGTTGCTGATCGTCAGGACCGGCCGGCGCCAGCGGATCGAGGGATGGATGGTCGACAGCAGGTGGTCGACTCCGTGAACGTCGAGGTCGCGACGCCGGCGGTCGGCCTCGGCTCGGAGCTGGGTATGGACGCTGCTCCAGGAGTCGCCGTACGCCGCGCGGTGAAACGCGAACGCGGCGTCGATCACACGATGGGCGACGCCGGGATCTCCGCCCACCAGGGCATCGGCCGTTCCGCTGCGGTTGACGAACGACTCGAGATGGCGTGAGTCGCGGGTGATGCGCCAGGCGGGTACGGACGCGGCGAGCTCCAACTCGTCACTGAGCGTCGGGTCGTCGGCAACGGGGGATGGGGTGAGGAAGTCGGGCACGTGCGAGCCGTCGAGTTCGAGCAGCCGGGTGAGCTGCCCGCCGGGTTGGCCGGCCAACCGGATGAGATGGGCGCGAGCCGCGTGAACCGCGGCTGGTTCGGCCGGTCCAGCTGCCAAGGCCGCCGTGATCGTTTGAAAGGCCGGGGACACGCTGATCCGGATCCGCTCGAGGTCTTTCCCGGAGAGCCGAATTCTGAGCATTGTTCGTCCGATCGCCGCGGGGAAGCCACGATAGCTCGGGCCCTACTGTTTCGGACTGGGCCGAAAGAGGTGGTGACGTACGTCGGTGAGCAGTTCTATGGCCGGGTATGTCATCTAACTGAGGGGGCGCTTTATGGGCCGGTTGGTCAACTCCACCTACGTCACGCTCGACGGTGTGATCGAGAGTCCGCAGGACTGGCCGTCGTTGGCGAGTTTCTCGGAGAGCGGTGGCCGGATCCAGCTCGAACTGTTGCAGGCCAGCGATGCGGTGCTGATGGGGCGCCGTACCTATGAGGGTTTCGTTCCTGTCTGGACGAGTATGTCGGGCGATCCGTATAGCGATCGCATCAACGCAATGCCGAAGTACGTCGCATCGACGACCCTCACCGATCCGAAGTGGAACAACACCACCGTGATCGACGGAGATCTCGCCGAGTACGTCGCCAACCTGAAAGACGAGGGCAACCTCGTTCAGTACGGATTCGGTGCGGTCTCGCGCCCGCTGTTACAGGCCGGGCTGATCGACGAGCTGCGGTTGTGGCTGCATCCGTTCTTCGTGGGACGAGGCGACCTCATCTACCAGGATTCGCTCACGGCGACCTTCGACCTGAACGACGTCACCCGCCTCGACTCCGGCGTCGTCATCCTCACCTACACGAAACCCTAGATGTCCAGGATCAGGGCGCGGTGGTCTGAGACCTCCGGCTGGGTCGCGATCGTGAAGCTCTTGACGGCGGTCCGGTCGGAGACGAGCAGGTAGTTCGCGTGACGAGTCGGTTTCGTGTACGCCGACGTACGGGTGTCGGCCTGGCCGACGAGATCGGTCAGGCCGACTTTCGCCAGTACGGCAAAGGTTTCGCTGTCCGGCAGGAGATTGAGGTCGCCGCAGACGACGGTCAGATCGGCACTGGATCCGGTTCGTTCGACGAGCTCGGCGAGACGCTCGGCCTGAGCCTTCCGGGCGGGAGTGTCGTGCTTCCCGGCCGGGTCGCGGAGGCCGTGCAGCTGGATGACTGCGACGGTCCGGTCCTGCGGTCGGTCGATGACGGAAGCGGCCAGGGCGACTCGTGCGCGGGCGTCGGTCGACCAGTCGTCATCATCGACGAAGTGGCCGTGGACAAAGGCGGTCTGCAGGCCGGTCAGCGGCAGCTCTTCGCGGATGAAGGTTGCGATGCCGAAGTCCTGCCGGCGCCGGACACCTGACTCATCGGTGACCGGGCCGGCGTCGCTCGTGACCATGATCGCCTGATCGCTGGGTCGCAGCGCCTTGACGTCCTGGAAGAGATTCGCGCGCTGCGGCAACGACCGTTCCCCGTCCTCGAACTGGGTCCAGCCGGACACCCCCGGCGTACGAGTGACCTCCTGCAGACAAAGAACATCGGCGTCGACCGCCTGGACCCAGGGCGCGAGTTGGTCGAACATCGCCCCACCCCACGCATTCAAAGACACAATCCGCATGCCCCGCACCCTAACGCGGGCGCGCGGCCATCACTCGCCGTTGAGTGGGGTGGTGGGGACGCGCCAGCGGAAGTAGACGTTCTCGGGGAAGGAGGCGGGGATCTTGCCGCGGGACTGGATGACGGTGGCCGTGCCGTTGGCGTGGCCGACGGCGTACAGGTAGGCGCTGTCGGTGTCCTTGTCGATGCCGATCAGGACGACGCCGTACTGGCCGCACTCTTGCGCGGTCATCGTTTCGAAAGCCTGCCAGGTCGCACTGCGGACCTGCTTGACGACCGGCTTCATCGGCGCGCTGGTCGGGATGTGGATCGTGTACAGGGCGCCGCCACGCGTGTTGGCGAGGAAGGTGTCGTACGTCTTGGTCTGACTGATCAGCACCATCGACTTCACCGCGGCGAATCCGGGCGCGGAAGCCTTGTTCTGCCAGGCGCCCTTGGAGCTGATGGTCCAGCGGAACAGGGTGCCGTCACTGCGGAGGCCGTAGGTGTTCCACCGGGTCATGTTGGCGTCGTTCGGACCTTGGTACTGCGACTGCTCGAGCACCGTGAAGGCTCCCCAGCCACTGCCGATCCGCGGACCCGGATCGCCGGTCTTCGTGCTCGTGCCGGAATAGGCCGTCCGGTACAACCCGTCGCCGATCAGGACGAACCCGCCCTCGACGATGAATCCGGCGTCCTCGTCGGCCTCCCAGGTCATCGTGGTGCTGACCCGCACCTGCCCCGGCCCGTAGACCTTGGCCTTGACCAGGTTGTTGACGCCGACCGTCGGCGGCACCGTGGTGTCGATCTCCTGATTTCGGTGGTCACCGCCGGCAGTGACCGACCCCAGTCCCATCCCACAGACCGCATTCCCCGCCGCCATCGCCGTACCGGGCAGCAGACTTCCTGCCACGAGCACAGCGGCCATACCGATCGACTTGAGCATCGAGAACCACCCCTTCACCCAGCACGATGCCGCTCCCGGGCTATTAGTTACAGCTATTTCTCGGTGTTGAGTTCACGGAAGGTGGTTAGTTGGTGTCGTACTGTGATGGGGTGTCTTAACCTCACGGGGCACATCGACAAAGGAGGCGGTCGTGGATTCATCCACTCCTGCGGCTCGGATCGGTGCGGAGTTTCTCGGTACGTTTTGGCTTGTTTTCGCCGGCTGTGGTGCCGCCGTTCTGGCGGGTGTCGTGCTCACGCCGGACAAGGTCCCGGTCGGCATCGGCTATCTCGGTGTGGCGCTGGCGTTCGGTCTGACGGTTCTGACCATGGCTTTCGCCGTCGGCCACGTCTCCGGTGGGCATTTCAACCCGGCGGTCACGATCGGTCTCGCGGTGGCCAAGCGGATCGAGTGGAAATGGGTGCCGACGTACATCGTCACCCAGATTGTCGCCGCGTCCGCGGCCGGCGCAGTGCTACTGGCCATTGCCAGTGGCAAGGACGGATTCAGCGCCCATGACAGCGGCTTCGCCAGCAATGGTTACGGTGATCGGTCGCCGGGCGGTTATTCGCTGCTGGCGTGCGCGATCGTCGAGGTCGTGCTGACTGCGTTCTTCTTGTACGTGATTCTCGGCGCGACCGATGATCGGGCGCCGAAGGGATTCGCGCCGATCGCCATCGGGCTTTCGCTCACGTTGATCCACCTGGTCGGCATTCCGGTGACCAACACGTCGGTGAACCCGGCTCGGTCGCTCGGCGTCGCCTGGTTCGCCGGGGGGAGCGCGCTCGGCCAGGTCTGGCTGTTCATCGTCGCCCCGATCGTGGGTGCGGCGATCGCGGGTATCAGCTACGCCGCGATCACCGGCGCACGCGCACCCGAGATCGACGAGGGTGTCGCCAACAATCCCTAGCAAAGGACCCGGCAGAACCTGACATCGGGTTCTGCCGGGTCAGGATCGTTTCAGTTGGCGACAGGCTCGAGGACGAAGACCGGGAGGATGCGGTCGGTTTTGGTTTGGTAGTTGGCGTAGTCGGGCCAGGCCTCGACCGAGCGCGCCCACCAGAGCTCGCGCTCCTCGCCGTCCAGTTCGCGGGCGACGTACTCGCCGGTGACGTCGCCGTCCTGGAGCTGGAGCCTCGGGTCGGCCTTGAGGTTGAAATACCAGACGGGGTGCTTCGGGGCGCCGCCGAGCGACGCGACCACGGCGTACTCGCCGTCGTGCTCGACCCGCATCAACGGCACCTTGCGGATCTTGCCGGACTTCGCACCGCGCATGGTCAGGAGCACGACGCCCTTGCCGTGGTCGATGACGCTGGTCGTTCCGGCTTGCTCGATCTTCTCCACCATGTCCGCGACGTACGACATCGGGCTGGGGGCGTACTCGGCTTCGGTTGACATGTCACCCAGCATACTGGTGACGCATCACCAATACCACGACCTGACGCCACGGCGGTTTGGCCGGATCCTGGCGGATGATGTCCATCTGGCCACTGCCGCCGGGGACGGTCGCCGGGTGAGGCTGGAGCAATGAACGAGAAGAGGATGCGGGCGATCAGCCTGCGCGGCTGGGGCGGGCCCGAAGAACTGGTCGAGATCGAGACGGAGCGGCCGAGTCCTGGGCCGACGGAGATTCTGGTGCGGGTGCACGCAGCGGGGGTCAACGCGACCGACTGGAAGGCGCGGTCGCACGGCGGTCTGGGGCTTTGGGGCGATCCCGTCATCCTCGGCCATGACGTCTCCGGTGTGGTGGAGGCCGTCGGCCTGGGTGTGACGCTGTTCGAGCCGGGCGACGAGGTGTTCGGGATGCCGCACTTTCCGGGCCAGGCGGGTGCTTATGCGGAGTACGTCGCGGCGCCCGCGCGGCACTTCGTTAGGAAGCCGGAGGAGATCGACCACGTGCAGGCGGCCGCACTTCCGCTGGCCGGGCTGACGATCTGGCAGGCGCTGACCGAGATGGCGAACCTGCAGCCGGGACAACGCGTACTCATCCATGCTGCCGCCGGCGGTGTCGGCCATCTCGCCGTACAGATCGCCAAGGAGCTTGGTGCGTACGTCATCGGCACAGCCCGGGAGGCGAAGCATCCGTTCGTTCGCAAGCTCGGTGCCGACGAGGCCATCGACCCAGGTCGACTTCGCCGAGGTGCTCTCGGACGTCGATGCCGTGCTGGACACAATCGGTGGCGACTACGGCATTCGTTCTCTGCGGGTACTGCGCCGTGGCGGCACTCTCGTGAGTCTGTCCGGACCGAACGACGCTCCGCCTCGCGAGCTGGCCGACGAACACCACATCCGCTCCGGCTTCATGCTCGTCGAGCCGGATTACGCCGCCCTGAAGGCGATCGCGAGCCTCGCCGCCGCCGGCCGGCTTCGTGCCGAGATCGGCACCGTCGTACCGCTCGCCGAGGCTGCAAAGGCACACGTTCGTGGCGAGACAGGGCGCACGACCGGCAAGATCGTCCTGACCGTAGCCCCAGCAGGGTCGGCTTCTTGCAAAGATTGATCGAGATATTGCACGGATGTGTCTGGCGCGTTACGGTCTGGCCACCACGGTCCGTCTCGCTCGTCAGGGCTGTGAGTTCGACTGTCCGCCCCCTGTCGAGAGAGAGCAGCCCATGTTCCGGTCTATCAAACCCTGGAGCCGGCGGGCCCGCGTCGGTGTGCTCGCCGCCTGCGGCGCGCTGGTCGCCGCGAGTCTTGCCGTCGTGGCAGCACCGGCGTGGGCCGCCGCCACCGGCGGTGTCGGCGCGACCTTGCCGTACGTCGAAGTGCAGGCGGAGAACTCGTCCACCAACGGAACGGTGATCGGCCCGAGCGCCGCCTACAACACCCTGGCCGCCGAGGCGTCGTACCGCAAGGCGGTGACGTTGCAGGGGAGCGGCAAGTTCGTCGAGTTCACGACGCCCACGGCAACGAACTCGATCGTCTTCCGCTACAGCATCCCGGACACCGGCTCCGGGTCGGTCTACACGGCGCCGTTGTCCCTCTACGTCAACGGGACCAAGGCGTCCAACTTCACCCTGACCAACGCCTACAGCTGGTACTACGGCGGCTATCCGTTCACGAACTCGCCGGGCAGCAACCCGCATCACTTCTACGACGAGGTCCACCGGCTGTTCACGACGACGTACCCGGCCGGCACGAAGTTCCGGCTGCAGGTCGACGCCGAGGACACCGCGTCGTCGTACACGATCGACTTCGCCGACTTCGAGAACGTCGCGGGCGCACTGAGCCAGCCGTCCGGCTCGGTCTCAGTGACCAGCCAGGGCGCGGACCCGACCGGCGCCGCGGACTCCACCAACGCCTTCAATGCTGCGATGACCGCGGCCGGCGCCGGCGGGACCGTGTGGATTCCGGAGGGGACGTTCAAGATCCCGGGTCACCTGATCCTGAACAACATCACCTTCAAGGGCGCGGGGATGTGGCGCTCGACCGTCGTCGGTGCGGCACCGGGCTTCTACGGCAACTACGCGCCGAACGGCAGTTCCGGCGTACACCTGTCGGACTTCGCGATCTTCGGTGACGTCCAGGAGCGCAACGACGGCGCCCAGGTGAACGGCATCGGCGGCGCGCTGAACAACTCGACCGTGGACCGGGTGTGGATCGAGCACGAGAAGGTCGGCGCCTGGATGGACGGCCCGTTCACCAACCTGGTCTTCAGCGGCATGCGGATCCGCAACGTGACGGCCGACGGGATCAACTTCCACGACGGCATCACCAACTCCAAGGTCACGAACAGCGATCTGCGCAACCTCGGTGACGACGGCTTGGCCACCTGGGCGGACCAGAACGCCGACGCGAACGACTCGTTCGATCACAACACCGTGCAGTACCCGATCCTTGCCAACGGCATCGCTATCTACGGCGGCCACGACAACTTCGTCACCGACAACCGCGTGATCGACGCCGGCCTCACCCAAGGCGGCGGCATCCACGTCGCACAACGGTTCGCCTCGACAACGCTCGGACGTACGGACGTTCTGCGCAACACGATCATCCGGTCGGGGAGCCTTGACCCCAACTGGCAGTTCGGGGTCGGAGCGCTGTGGTTCGACGCGCGCGACGGCGCGATGTCCGGTACGACGAACATCGACAACATCCTGATCCAGCAGAGCCCGTACGAGGCGATCCAGTTCGTCTCGGGCTCGAACATCAGCAACGTCAAGATCAACAACGCGACGATCCAGAACACCGGAACCTGGGTGGTCCAGGAGCAGGTCGGCGGCTCGGCCACCATCACCAACAGCACCGCCACCGGGACCCAGGCGCCCGGTCCGATCTACAGCTGTGGCGTCGGCTTCACGCTCACCGACGGCGGCGGCAACTCGGGCATCTTCGCTCCCGTGCAGTGCCAGAACATCACGTCCCCGGCATTCCCGCCGTACCTGCCGGACAACGGATCGCAGATCTCGATCAGCCCGACCGCACTCAGCTTCGGCTCCGTCGCGACCGGTACGTCGAGCTCGTCGCAGGCCGTCACGGTCACGAACAGCGGTACTGCGGCCGCACCGGTCAGCTCGGTCGCGATCACCGGCGACTACAGTCAGACCAACAACTGCGGCAGCAGCATCACGGCCGGCGGCTCGTGCATGGTCAACGTCACCTTCAGCCCCACAGCGGCAGGCACTCGGGCTGGAAACCTGACGGTTAACGCCGCCGGGGTCACGAGCACCGTCCCACTCTCGGGTACGGGCGTCGCACCCGGACCGATTCTGAACCCGAACCCAAGCAGCCTGTCGTTCCCCGACACCCAGTCAGGCAGCTCCTCGCCGACCCAAGCGGTCACGGTGACGAACTCCGGTACGGCGTCGGCGACCGTGTCGGGCGTGTCCGCCGCGGGCGACTTCACTCAGACGAACAACTGCTCGACGATCGCGGTCGGAGCATCCTGCACGGTGACGGTCACGTTCCATCCGACTGCGTCGGGGGCGCGGGCCGGAAGCGTGACGTTGACCAGTAACGCCAACAACAGCCCGACCTCGATTTCCCTGACAGGCAACGGAATCGGGACCGACACGAACCTTGCCCTCGGCAAGACGGCCACGGCGAGCAGCCAGGTCAACGGCACGCAGTCCGCTTCAACCGCAACGGACGGCGACGCGAACACCTACTGGGAAAGCAACAACAACGCCTTCCCGCAATGGCTGCAGGTCGACCTGGGAGCGGCCCGCAGCATCGGCAAGGTGACGCTCAAGCTGCCGCCGAGCTCGGCGTGGGGCACGCGCACGCAGACGTTGTCGGTCCAGACGAGCACCGACGGATCCAGCTTCGGTACGCCGGTCGCGTCCGCGACGTACACGTTCACGTCGCCCGCCAACGTCGTGAACATCACCGTTCCGGCAACCAGCGCCCGCTATGTGCGGGTCAACATCACGGCCAACAGCGGTTGGCCGGCCGGGCAGGTGTCGGAGTTCGAGGTGTATCCGAGCGGCGGCTCGCAGATCAACGTTCCGACGTTGAGCACCAGCCCGTCCTCGCTCACCTTCGGGTCGCAGGCACTCAACACGACAAGTGGCGCCCAGGCAGTCACCGTGACCAACACGGGCAGCCTGGCCGCCTCAGTCTCGAGTGTCACGGCCTCGGGTGAGTACATGCAGACCAACAACTGCAGCAGCATCGCCATCAACGCCTCGTGCACGGTCAACGTCAGCTTCCGGCCGACTGCGTCCGGGGTTCGCACGGGAACGTTGACCATCACCAGCAACGCGACCAACAGCCCGACCACCGTCGCCCTGTCCGGGACCGGCGCCGGTGGCACGAGCACCAACCTCGCCGCAGGCAAGGCGACCAGCGAGTCCAGCCACAACGACGTCTACCAGTCGAGCAACGTGACGGACGGGAACCAGGCGACGTACTGGGAGAGCGCGAACAACGCCTTCCCGCAATGGGTCCAGGTCGACCTCGGCGCGGCCGCCAGCGCCGGCCGAGTCGTCCTGCAGCTGCCTGCTTCCTGGGGAGCACGCACCGAGACGCTATCCGTCCTCGGGAGCACCAACGGTACGACGTTCAGCACGATCGTCGGATCGGCCGGCTACTCCTTTGCCCCCGGCAACAACAACACAGTGACCATCAACTTCACCCCGACGACGGCCCGCTACTTCCGGCTGAACTTCACGGCCAACACAGGCTGGAACGCAGGCCAGCTCTCCGACTTCCAGGTTTGGAACTCATAGCCGCCGCGGATGGGTGGTTGAGGAGCGTTTGATGAGGTGGACGTCGAGGGTGACGGCGTCCACCGGGTGCTCCTGGTCTTCGATGGCGGCGAGGAGGCGGCGGACCGCGATGGCTGCCTTCTGGGGGATGTCCTGGGCGATCGTGGTGAGCTTCGGGGTGACGTACTCGCTGAGGTCGAGGTTGTCGAAGCCGAGGACCGAGACGTCGCGCGGTACGTCGTACCCGCTGTCGGTGAGGCCTTCCATGATGCCGATGGCAAGGATGTCGGCAGTGGCGAAGACCGCGGTGGCCTCCGGGTGGTCCTTCAACAGTTGCTGACCGACTTCGCGGCCGGTGGCGTGTGTGGTGGTCTCGACCGTGACGAGGCGTTTGGTCCAGGTCAGTCCGGCTTCGGCGAAGGCGGCCCGGAAGCCGTCGTACCGCTGGTGGACGACGCCGACGCTGCTGAAGGACGGGCCGGCGAAGACGATCTCGGTGTGGCCGAGGTCGAGCAGATGGCGTGCCGCGAGTAGGGCGCCGGTGTAGTCGTCGGATCGGACGCCGGTGGTCAGCGGGTTCGTCGAGTAACTGTCGATGGCGAGCAGGGAGACGTTGCCGACCGCGCCCGCAGTGAGGCGCTCGAGGTCCTCGTCCAGGAATCCGAGCAGTACGGCGCCGTCGAGGCTCCAGACCTTGAGTGCCTCGCCGACCTCGCTCGGCTCTGCGATGCCACGCAAGAGCAGGTGGTAGCCGCTCTTGCGGAGCTCGCGCTCGATCTGGCCGAGGATCGCGACGTTGTGCGGACTGATCATCAGGCTGTCCTCGTCGGCGGCCGGCACCAGCAGACCGATCATCCGGGACGCCTTGGCGGCGAGACTGCGGGCGGAAGCGCTGGGCACGTAACCGCGTGCTGTGACGATCCGCTGGATCCGCTCGATCGTCTCCGGCGAGACCCGGGCGCGCTTGCCGTTCACGACGTTCGACACCGTCATCATGCTGACCCCGGCCTCGTCGGCGATGTCTTTCAGCGTGACCCGCATGCACTGTCCCTTTCCGTCATGACCTCTTGACAGTTTGCTGCAAGGAACTCTACCTTCCAACAAGGTGGAGCGCTAAACCTATCATAAACGAAGGGGTTTCGGGATGGGGCAGTGGTGGCAGGACGCGGTGATCTACCAGATCTACCCGCGCAGTTTCGCCGACGGAGACGGTGACGGCACCGGCGATCTGGCCGGCGTCCGTTCGCGGCTGCCGTACCTGCGGCGGCTCGGTGTCGACGCGATCTGGTTCACCCCGTGGTACCTGTCGCCGCTGGCCGACGGTGGGTACGACGTCGCCGACTACCGCGTCATCGACCCGGCGTTCGGGACGCTGGCGGAGGCCGAGGAACTGATCGCGGATGCGGCCGCCCTGGGTATCCGCACGATCATCGACGTCGTACCCAACCACGTGTCCAGCGAGCACGCGTGGTTCACGGCCGCGCTCGCCGCCGGGCCGGGATCACCCGAACGTGAACGGTTCTGGTTCCGCTCGGGCGACGAGCGGCCGACGGACTGGGTCTCCAGCTTCGGTGGCGAGACCTGGACCCGGACGAAGAACCCGGACGGTACGCCGGGGGAGTGGTACCTGCATCTGTTCACCCCGGAGCAGCCGGACCTGAACTGGAACCATCCCGACGTACGCCGTGAGCACGAGGAGATCCTCCGGTTCTGGTTCGACCGCGGTGTCGCCGGGATCCGGATCGACAGCGCGACCATGCCGGTCAAGGACCCCTCGCTGCCCGAGCTGGACGAGGTCGAGCAGCATCCGTACGTCGATCGCGACGAGCTGCATGACATCTACCGGGGATGGCGTGCGGTGGCCGACTCCTACGATCCGCCGCGGATGCTGGTCGGCGAGATCTGGCTCGCGGACGCCGAACGGTTCGCGCGCTACCTCCGGCCCGACGAGATGCACACCGCGTTCAACTTCGACCTGATGGGCCGCCCGTGGGCCGCGCGCGAGCTGCGGGAGTCGATCCGTACGACGCTTGCCGCGCATGCTCCCGTGGATGCGCCGGCGACGTGGGTGCTATCGAACCATGACGTGACCCGTCCGGTCACGCGGTACGGGCGATCGGACACGGCGTTCTCCTTTGCCAGCAAGAGGTTCGGCGTACCCACTGATCTGGAGCTCGGCCGGCGGCGGGCGCGGGCGGCGGCTCTGCTCACGGGGGCGTTGCCGGGCTCGCTGTACCTCTATCAGGGCGACGAGCTGGGGCTGCCCGAGGTGGAGAACCTTCCGCTGGTGGCGCTGCAGGATCCGATGTTCCATCGCTCCGACGGCCTCGATCCCGGCCGGGACGGTTGCCGGGTTCCGTTGCCCTGGACAACCGGTGGGTCGACGTTCGGGTTCAGCGCGCGCGGCTTCGGCCCGTGGTTGCCGCAGCCTGACGACTGGGGAAGCCACTCGGTCGAGGCGCAGGAGCTTGATCCCGACTCGATGCTCGCGCTCTACCGCTCGATGCTCGCACTGCGCCGCGACCTGCCCAGGTCCTTCCAGTGGCACGCGCTCGACAGCGATGAGTTGCTCGCGTTCCAGCGGGGCGAGGTGTTGTGCCTCGTGAACTTCGGACCCGAGGCGGTGCGGCTTCCGCCGTACCAAGAGGTGCTGCTCTGCAGCGATGACCTGACCGACGACCGGCTGACGACCGACGTGGCCGTCTGGCTGCGGCTCGTCCATCACTAGCCCAGAACTAGGAGAGTTGCCATGAAGTCCCTCACTGCCGCGGCCTTGGTGGTCGCAGTCGGCTTGACCGCGTGCTCGAGTACGGACGCCGGGAAACAAGCCACCTCGACCGGCCCGGTGACGGTCAAGGTGGCTCGGGACCCGGGCCTGGACAAGGGTGCGATCGCGGCGTTCGACCAACGCGTCGCCCAGTTCGAGAAGGCGAATCCGGGGATCGACATCGTGCCGCAGGAGTACAACTGGACGGCGACGACGTTCACCGCGCAGTTGGCCGGTGGAACTCTTCCCGACGTGTTCACGGTGCCGTTCACCGACGGCCGGGGTCTGATCGAACGCAAGCAGATCGCCGACATCAGCGGCCTGGTCGGCGGGCTGCCGTACGCGAGCAAGTTCAACGCGAATGTCGCGAAGGCGGGCCAGGCTGAGGACGGGAAGATGTGGGCCGTCCCGATCGCGGCGTACGGGCAGGCGCTGCATTACAACCGGACGCTGTTCAAGCAGGCCGGTCTCGATCCCGACAAGCCGCCGGCGACCTGGGACGAGGTCCGCACGGATGCGAAGCAGATCGCGGACAAGACCGGCAAGGCCGGCTACGCGGAGCTGACCACGGACAACACCGGCGGATGGATCCTCACCACGCTGGACTACGCCTTCGGCGGGCGGACCGAGAAGCTCGACAGCGACAAGGCTACGGCCGAGCTGGACACGCCGGAGATGACCGCGGTACTGCAGCAGCTGAAGGACATGCGCTGGACCGACAACAGCATGGGATCCAACTTCCTCTATGACTGGAACGGGATCAACCAGGCCTTCGCCTCCGGCCAGGTCGGCATGTATGTCTCCGGTGGCGGCAACTACGGGTCGCTGGTCACGCAGAACGCACTGAAGCCCGTCGACTACGGCGTGACCGTTCTGCCGCTGATGGACAAGCCGGATGCCGGAGTCCTGGGCGGCGGCACGCTCGCCACGGTCAGCGCGAAGTCGGACGATGCGGTCAAGGCCGCCGCGGTCAAGTGGATCGACTTCTACTACTTGAAGAAGTTGACGGACAAGGATGCCGCGGTACTGGACGCGAAGACGACTGCTGCGTCGAAGCAGCCGGTCGGCGCTCCCCAGTTGCCGGTGTTCGACCGGGCGACCTACGACGAGTCGCTGCAGTGGGTCGCGTCGTACGTCAACGTGCCGCAGCAGCAGCTGAAGCCGTACACGGACAAGATGTTCGACCAGCAGCTGGTGACCGAGCCGGTGCGGTCCACGCAGGAGGTGTACAAGCTCCTCGACCCGGTGGTGCAGGCGGTGCTGACGAAGAAGGACGCGGACATCGCGGACCTGCTGAAGAAGGCCGACGCCGAGGCACAAGCGCTCCTGGACCGGAACTGATCGATGGCTGCCGAAACTCGTCCCGTGCCCCTGGTGCTGCCGCGCCGCGCCAGGGTGCGGATCCGTGGCGGGGGACTGAGCACGCTCGTGTTCCTGATTCCGCTGCTGCTGGTGTTCGGGGTCTTCTCCTGGATCCCGATCGGCCGTGCTGTCGTGATGAGCTTCCAGGAGACCAACCTGGTCACGCCGTCCACGTTCGTCGGGCTGCAGAACTTCCGTGATGTGCTCGCCGATCCGTTGCTGTGGACCGCGGTGAAGAACACGTTGTACTTCGCTTTCCTCGCACTGCTCTTCGGGTATCCGGTGCCGCTCGTCGCGGCGGTCCTGATGAGTGAGGTACGCCGGTTCAAGAGTCTGTACAGTGCGTTGGCCTACCTGCCGGTGGTGATCCCGCCGGTGGTCGCAGTACTGCTCTGGAAGTTCTTCTACGATGCCGGGCCGACCGGGGTCTTCAACACCATCCTCGGGTACGTCGGAATTGGTCCGGTCTCGTGGTTGCAGGACTCGGCGTCGGTCATGCCGTCATTGGTGCTCGAGGCAACGTGGGCCGCGGCCGGCGGCACGGTGATCATCTATCTGGCCGCTCTCACCGGCGTTTCGACCGACCTGTACGAAGCTGCCGAGATCGACCGAGCGTCGATCTGGCGGAAGGTGTGGCACGTGACGATGCCGCAATTACGAGGAGTCCTGCTGATCACGTTCATCCTGCAGATCGTCGGGACCGCGCAGGTGTTCCTCGAGCCCTTCCTGTTCACTGACGGCGGCCCGGCGAACTCGACCACGACGCTGTTGCTACTGATCTACAACTACGCCTTCGCGAACAGCCTGGGCGGGGAGTACGGGATGGCGACCGCGTTGAGCATCATGTTGGCCGTCGTACTCGGGCTGCTCTCCGTGCTGTACTTCCGGCTGACTCGCGGTTGGAGCAAGTCGTGAGCCGGGGCATCCTGTCGCCGGCCGACTGGCGCCGCCCGCGGGTTCGATGGACCGCCTTCGGCCTGCACGGCGTACTGCTGGCCGTGTTGTTCGTCGTCGGTCTGGGGCCGATGCTGTGGCTGGCCAAGGCAGCGATCACGCCGACCCAGGACACGTTGCGCTCGCCGTTGGCGCTCTGGCCGCACGGGGTCGACTGGTCGAACCTGGCCACCGCGTGGACCCGCGTCGAGGTCGACAAGTACTTCCTGAACACCGTCGTACTGGCGGCCGGCTCGTGGTTCATGCAGTTGCTGGTCGCAACGACTGCGGGTTATGCGTTGTCGGTACTGCGGCCTCGGTACGGCAAGGTGATCACTGCCGTCGTACTGGCGACGTTGTTCGTGCCGGCGGTCGTGCTGCTGGTGCCGTTGTACCTGACGATCGTCGATCCACCGTTGCTGAAGGCATCGTTGATCAACTCGTTCTGGGCGGTCTGGCTGCCGGCCGGCGCGAACGCGTTCAACATCCTGCTGGTGCAGCGGTTCTTCGACAACCTGCCGCGGGAGGTGTTCGAGGCGGCCCGGGTCGATGGTGCCGGACCGTTCCGGCTGTTCTGGTCGGTGGTGCTCCCGATGTCGCGGCCGATCCTCGGAGTGGTCTCGGTGTTCGCGATCATCGGCGCCTGGAAGGACTTCCTCTGGCCGATGCTCGTGCTGCCGGACCCGAACCTGCAGCCGCTGTCGGTCCGCCTGCCCGCGTTGCAGAAGTTCGTCGAGTTCGACGTGTTCCTCGCCGCGCTCGCGATCTCCACCGTCATACCCGTCCTGCTGTTCGGACTGTTCCAGCGCTTCTTCCTGAACAGCGGCGCCCTCAACGGCGCCGTGAAAGGCTGACCGAAGGGACCCGCCCATGTCCAGATCCCGCCTCGCGATGACCGCGATCCTCGCGCTCCTCCTGGCCCTCCTCACCAGACTCCCGGCCGCCGCCGTGACAACCTACGAAGCCGAATCAGCTGCCCTGTCGGGCGGCGCCACTCCCGAAACCGAACATCCCGGCTACACCGGCTCGGCGTACGTCGGGGGATACATCGACGGGAACAAGGGGAACGCGGCAACGACCTTCACGGTCAGCTCCGCGACCGCAGGTGACGGGACCGCCGTCCTGCGCTACGCCAACGGCACCGGCGTCACGATGACGCTCTCGCTGTACGTCGGCGGCTCCAAGCTCCGGCAGATCAGTCTGCCCGCGACCGCGAACTGGGACTCCTGGGGGACCGCAACCGAGGCCGTCCCGTTGGTTGCCGGGAGCAACACGATCGCGTACAAGTTCGACAGCACCGACTCGGGCAACGTGAACCTGGACAATCTGGTGGTTGGCCAGGCGGTGGGGGAGGCACCTGCCGGCGCTCTGGAGCGTGGCTTCGTGTCCGGTGGCGCGTCGGTTGCCGCGTCGATCGCGGGCTTCACCGGCGGTGGATACGTCGCCGGCTTCACCGCGGTCGGCAGCCGGGTGATCCGGACCGTCAACGTCGCGACCGCCGGGAACGGCACTCTGAACCTTCGCTACCGCAACGACACCGGCAGCACCAAGACCCTCAGCCTGTACTTGAACGGAATCAAGACGGGACAGGTCTCGCTCCCTGCGAACAGCGACTGGACGACGGTGCAGCAGACGGCGCAGTTGCGTGCGGGGTTGAACCTCATCGACTACCAGTACGACGCTGGCGACTCCGGCAACGTGGCCCTGGACGAGCTGACGGTCGACGGCTCGACAGCCCTCGCCGACCGCGGTGCGACCGTCCCGTACGCGGAGTACGAGGCGGAGAACGGAAGCACCAACGGCGTCGTACTCAGCCCGGACCGCACCTACCGGACCGTCCCGTCCGAGTCGTCCGGGCGTCGCGCCGTACGACTGGACAACGCCGGCAAGTACGTCGACTTCACCCTGACCAAACCGACGAACTCGCTCGTCGTCCGCTACTCGATCCCCGACAACGCGGCCGGCACCGGCATCACCGCACCGCTCGGCGTGTACGTTGGCGGCTCGAAGGTCAAGGACCTCACGCTCACGTCGACGTACAGCTGGGTCTACGGCAGCTACCCGTTCCCGAACGATCCGTCGTTGGGTGGTGGCCACCGCTTCTACGACGAGGTCCGCACCACCCTGCCGAGCTACGCCGCCGGCACCACGCTCCGGCTGCAGAACGACACCTCCACCCCGATCACGGTCGACCTGATCGACACCGAGGTCGTCGCTCCGGCGTACTCGACGCCGGCCAACTCGGTCGACGTCACGTCGTACGGCGCGGTGTCGGGATCTGGCGATGACACCTCGGCGTTCAACTCTGCCATCAGCGCGGCGAAGTCGGCCGGCAAGACCCTCTGGGTGCCGGCCGGGACCTTCGACCTGACCGCGCGCCTCAACATCGACAACGTGACGATTCGTGGCGCCGGCATGTGGTACACCACGATCCGCGGCAACGCCGGCCGCGGCGGGTTCTTTGCCGGCGGCAACAACGTCCAGCTCGCCGACTTCACCTTCGCCGGCGATGTCAGGTATCGCGATCCCGACAGTACGGTGACCACCGACTCGGCGATCGAGGGCAACTTCGGGACCGGATCGCTGATTCAGAACGTGTGGATCGAGCACGCGAAGACCGGCATCTGGGCCAACAGCGGCACCGACGGCCTGTACGTCGTCGGCGTCCGGGTCCGGGACACGTTCGCCGACGGCCTGAATCTGAACACGTTCAGCGGCGACGGCAGCCCGGTCCGCAACAGCCGGGTCGACCAGAGCGTCTTCCGGAACACCGGCGACGACGCGATGGCGATGTGGTCCTTCAACAGTTCGGTCGCCAACTGCGCGTTCACCTTCAACACCGCGGCGCTGCCGACACTCGCGAACACGGCCGCGATCTACGGCGGTGACAGCAACCGGATCGAGGACAACCTGCTGTCCGACACCGTCTACACGGCTTCCGGAATCACCCTCAGCACCTGGCACTCGGCCCAGCCGTTCAGCGGCAACACCGTCGTCCAGCGCAACACCGTCACCAGAGCCGGCGGCTTCAACACCGACTGGAACAGCAGCCAAGGCGGCCTCTGGGTGTACGCCGAGGCGCGGGAGATCACCGCGCCGATCCTGATCAAGGACGTCGACATCATCGACAGCACGTATCAGGGCATCCTGATGAGCTGGCAGAAGAACGTCACCAACATCACCTTCGACCACGTCAAGGTCCAGAACACCGGCACCTACGGCATCGACCTCCAGGTCCCCGGCAGCGGCACGTTCAACTACGTCACCGTCTCCGGAACCCCCTCCGGAGGCCTCAGCAACACCCAAGGCTTCACCCTCACCCGAGGCCCCGGCAACTCCGGCTTCTGACGTCTGCATCAGGGTAGTAGGACAAGCAGCCCTCGTCCTACTACCCTGAGCGATGGGACCGGAAGGGGAGCGATGCTGCGGATTCGGTTTACTGAGGCCGACCTTGCGCGGGTGCGGGTCGCGAGTGGACCGCATCCGATGTGGGAGTCGGTGCTGAGCATCAACAGCCTGCAGTATCACAGCCTGCCGAGCCGGTACTGGGGCTGGCGGGACGCGGTGGGGGAGCATCGGGACACGTTGCGCGCGGCGTACTCCATCGTGCCCGCGTCCGGGAACTTCGCAGATTTTCTTACCCCGTCGGCGCCGGCGACGGACATCGATGAACAGTTCGATGCGATCCGGCGTGTGCCGCGTGACGTCGTGCGGCGTGATCTGGCTCGGACGTACCCGGCCTCCGTTCCGACTCCGGAGTGGGCCGTTCGCCTGTACGACGGTGGTCGGCTCGAGCCGGTCGTTGACAGCTTGCAGCAGTACCACGAGACCGCTGTACGCCCGGTCTGGGACGCGATCCAATGTGACGTCGAGCAGGCGCGGCATCGCTTGATCGCGTTGCTTCTAAACTCCGGTGTCGAGGGGATGCTCACTCATCTGCACACGTCGATCCGCTGGCGTGCTCCGATCCTCGAGGCCGACTATCTGACTGACCAGACGCTGGACCTCGGCGGCCGCGGGCTGACCGTCGTACCGTCGTACTTCTGCTTCGGCGCTCCGGTGACGTTCATCGACGGGGACCTGCCGCCGACGCTGGTCCTGCCGATCCAGCCGGACGACGAGCCCGTCGGCGACCTCGACGCACTCGTGCGGCTGCTTGGTCCCACTCGTGCGAACGTCCTGGCCTGCCTCGAGAGCGGCGCGTCGACCAGCGAGCTCGCGACCCGCCTCGGCGTCTCGCCGGGCTCGATCAGCCAGCACGCGAAGGTCCTCCGCAGCACCGGCCTGATCACCACGACACGGTTCGGCCACTCGGTCCACCACGCGCTGACGCCCCTCGGGCGAGCGGTCTTGCGGCGGGAGGACGGATGACAGCCCGACGGTGGGTTGGTCTGGTCAGTGGGTTGCTGTTTCTGCTGGTGGCCTGTGGAACTTCGGGTACGCCGGGCTCCGTCGTCACGGTCACGGCGACAACCGTGACGACGGTGACCGCCGCGCCCTCAAGCGCTCAGCCTTCGGTTCAGTCCGGGGTCGTGCCGAATGTGGTGGGCATGAACCATCAGCTGGCTCAGGACACGATGCAGGCGGCGGGCTTCTACAACCTGGCCGAAGAGGACGCCACCGGGCAAGGACGGCTGCTGATCAACGACCGCAACTGGGTCGTCGTCACCCAAACGCCTGCCGGCGGCACCCACGCGGCGCCCGACACCAAGATCACCCTCCGCTCCAAGAAGATCGGTGAGTAGGAGTCAGAACTCGATTTCGACCTGGGTTCCGGCTGGGTCGCCCGGATGGTGTAGCCACAGGATGCCGTCGTTGTACTGGTGGCTTGTGTTGACGGTTGTCGGCTCAGCGGGAAGCCGGATTGCGGTGGTGACCTGCACCCCGCGCGGCGCCTCGCAGCTGAAGCGGATCCCGTTCTGGTCGCGTTCCCAGTTCACGACTCGACCGGCGGACGCCAGCAGCGCCTCGTCGTCGTACGAGAGGTCGCGGAGCCATGTCAGCTGACCTGGACCCAGCTCGCGCCGACGGACGATGCCCAGTTGCGGATCGAGCAAGTCGAGGTAGTTGCCCTCGACAACGTGCGAGCCGCCGGTCTCTTCCAGTACGGCGCCGATCAGGTACGGACCGCGCTGGACCGACAGCCAGTTGGTGGGCTCCCAGGTGTGGCCGCCGGCCTCGGCCAGTTCGCGGATCGCCGTGACCAACTCGGCCGCGCGCGCCGGCGACTCGGTGAAGTCCGCCGGCCGAGAAGGAAGGAACCGGACCCTGCCCTGACCGATCGGCTGGATGTCGTCGCGCTTGCGGTCCGCGCCGAGAGCCTCGGCCAAGTGATCCGCGCAGGTGTCGTAGCGGCCCGTCCACCAGGAGCGGATCGCGTGATACGGGTCAGCGCCATCGCCGACGTACAGCAGGCTGCCGCCGCGGTTGACCCATCCGGCCAACGCGTAATGGATGCCGGGGGCAAGGGGTTTCTGGAACTCGTAGCTCAGGACGAGTACGTCGACATCGTCCAGTGCATCCGGTGTGTCGAGTACGTTCTCCAGCTGGACCGGGGTGACCCGCTGGCCGTCGTACAGCGGTGGCAGCGCGAGACCGTAGAAGTCGGAGAAGTGCAGTTGCTCGCGTCCTTCGAGTGCCAGAGCGTCCTGCAGACCGTCGTAGTGTCCACTGTCGCCGCCGGGGGACCAGCGCTGGAACATGGCGGTGTCCGAGAGCACGATCCCGATCCGCGGTCCCTCGTTGCCCCGGCGTACCTCGGGCTGGTCGAGGTCGCGCAGGCTGTTCATCGCGATCAGGTAGCTGGTCGCGGTATCAGCAGGAATCGGCTGCCGTTCGGTCGATCCTTCGCGCAGGTACGGGCGGTTGAAGATCCGGTTGGGCCACGGCGCCACCTCGTACCGCGAGACGCCCGGGTGCAGCAGCGACGCGATGAGGGTGCGCTGGTAGTTGGCCAGGTAGTCCTCCCAGGTGCGGTCCGGGTGGTCCTCGATCGGGTCGTGCAGGAACCACATCCGCCGGTCGGTGCCGCGGGTGAGGTCCTGAGCGATGCCGTACTCCAGGTACGCCGTCTCGAAGGTGCGCTCGGCAACCTTTCCGGCGTACACGTTCGGCGTACGGGAGGTCCCGGTCCAGACCTGGGCAATGGCGCCGTCGATCGAGGGCAGCGTCCGCAGGCGTGATTCGGGACTGATGATCTGCCACTGGGTGTAGTTGAGGAGGCTGTGGGTCGGGACGTAGAAGCGCACCTGGCGACCTTGCTTCAGGGCCTCGTCGCGCAGCACGGACGTGACCCGATCGAGGCTGCGGGAGAGCAGGTGCTGTTTGAGCTGGCCGGAGCGGAAGTGCGCCTCGGGGGTGCTGTGCGGGGCCTGCCACGGCTCACCGAAGTACGCCTGCCACTCGCGCTTGAACGACTCCGAGTAGCCGGCGCGAGCCCAGAATTCCGGTTCTTCGAGATGGATGCCTTCGACACCGAGCTCGATGATCGGGCGGAGCTTCTGCACCAGGTACTCCGTGAAGCTGAAGGTCGGCACCATGTACGGGATGTCCGTGCTGTGGCCGTGCAGGATCGGCGAACCGTCGCCCGCGGTCTGCGCGTCGGCCCAGTGATCGGAGCCGTCCCACCGTCCGTCCAGATAGTCCTGATACGTGCCCCACGAGATGCCTGTCATCAGGTGGACGCGATACCCGGCCTCACGCCACCGGGCGATCCGCTCCGGCGTCGTGTCGTTGAGTCCGTAGACCATGACGAAATCGGTCCGCAGATCGATCGATTCGTCGTACGGCGCCTGCTCCTGAAAGCCAGTCGCCTCGCGGTCCCTGTCGGCGTTGCTCTTCGTCATACCAGCAACCCTTCCCGCTCCGCCCCCGAGACGCCAGTCACGCGTCAGGATCCGGCCACTGCTCAGCGCGTGACGATGCCGGCGACGAGGTTGATTGTTGCGGCGAGGATGACGGTGCCGAAGACGTACGAGAAGATGCAGTGGCGGAGGACGACCGACCTGATCGCGCTGCTGGAGACGCTGGTGTCGGAGACCTGGTAGGTCATGCCGAGGTTATAGCTGAAGTAGAAGAAGTCCCGGTAGGCCGGGCTCTCCTGGTTGTTGAAGTCGATGCCGCCGACCGGATCGGTGTAGTACAGGTGGGTGTAGCGGGCGGCGTACATCAGATGCAGCACACCCCAGTTCATGAAGACGGCGGCGAGGCCGACAGCGGCGGCGGAGTTCTGGCTCCGAGAGTTGCCGAGGGCAAGCAGGATCACGATGCAGGTCATACTGCCGAGGGTCGCCACCAGCACCAGCAGTTCCTCGACGATGGGCCGGAAGTCCTCGTGCCGGGCGTAGCGCTGGGTGGCGTCGGACGTCATCGGCCAGAGCACCAGTACGCCGGTGAACACGAAAGTAGCCGCGCCCGTGCCGAGCCCCGCCAACACTCCGATAGGAACGTTCCCGAGCAGTCCGCTCAGGGCACCGACGATGCAACCAACGACAACAGCCACGAGCACCCGAGGGCCTGCCGTCGAGAGGACGCGCCTCATCCGAGCTCAGGCGAGGAAGTCGATGCGATGGTCATGGCCGCCGAAGCTGAACGTGTCGCCGAGCCGCAGCCCCTCGAGCGCCGGGTAGATCGGTGCATCGGTGGAGAGTCCTTCGTAGGTGACTCCGTCGCACTCGAACTGCGCTGCCACCACGCCGACGACGTACCGATCGCCGTCGAAGCCGACGATCGCGCCCGGTGACACAGAGCTGGTGATCCCGAAGTCGAGATCCTTGAGCTGCTTCAGGACCCCCTCCTGGCGATCGACGACACCCTCGAACAACCCACCCAGATCGCCCGCTTCGTCGGACTGCGACTGATCGTCGACCGAGAACGACGAGTCCTGGTCGAGTTTTGCGGCCGAGTCGTGCCGGGTGACGTCCGTCCGCGACGACCGGAGTTCGGCCTCCGCCTGGCCGATCAGCGCGTCCTTGACCCGCTGCTTGCCGACTTCGTCCATCACAGTCCTCCCGGTAGAGACTGTTGCCACCCTCCCGCAGTACCGGGAGGACCGCAACGGGACTTGCCCACTGCAACGGCCTCAGTTGTCCGGGCTACCAAGTCCCGCGGTGGTCCGGAACAAGGAAGGTGAACGGGATCATCAGCAGCAGGATGGCGGCGAAGACGACGAAGCTGTGCGCCTGCGCCGTACCGGCGTTCGACGCGTGGTTCAGGATCGTCGTGGTGATCGAGACGGCCACGATCCCGCCGGACTGCCGGAACATCCCGCGGAGTCCGGCGATCGCGGAGATCTGGTCCGGCGCCAGTTGCAGGCTGGCGTTGTTGGAGGCTGGGATCGACAGACCCATCCCGATGCCGGTGATCCCGGCGGCCAGCGCCAGCCAGGCGTACGGCGTGAGTCCGTGCGGAGCCAGTGACATCAGCGTCATCCCGCCCGCGACCAGCACGAACCCGCCGATCATCGGGGCCCGATAGCCGGTACGACGGAGTGCGAACACGGCCAGGCCCGCGACGCAGATCATTCCGACCGCCCGAGCGGTGAGCAGGGTGCCGGCCTGGAGCGGCTGGATGCCGTACCGCGATTCGGCGTACAGCGGGACGAGGGCGCCGAAGCCCAGCATGGCCGCGCCGAAGAGGAAGTTGATCGTGTTCATCGCGCCGAAGCCGCGGCCGCGCAACAGGCTGACCGGGATGAACGGCGCCGCATGCCGATTCGCGTGCCGGACGAACAGGAAGCCCAGCGTCAGAGCGATCACCATGGCGACGATGAACAGCGGATCGGTGGGTTCGGCGCCGGCGCTGCCCAGCGAACTGATCCCGTACATGGCGAAGAGCATCGTCAGCGCCAGCAGTAAGGCGCCTGTCCCATCGATTTTGGCGGCGGTCTTCGGCTTGCTGCTCGGGATGAAGCGCAGGCCCAGGACGATCAGCAGCACGCCGATCGGGATGTTCACCACGAAGATCTCGCGCCAGGACCAGTACGTGACGATGATGCCGCCGATGATCGGGCCGACGATGCCGCCGATCGGGAAGATCGAGGTGAACATGCCGATCGCCCGGTCCCGGTCGCGGCCGAACTGCTCGGCCACGATGCCGGTGGCGGTCGGCATGAACGCGCCGCCGCCGATCGCCTGGACGGCCCGGAACACCACCAGCACGTAGATGTTGTCGGCCAGGCTGCAGCACAGCGAGGCGATGGTGAACAGCACCGCGGCGCCGAGGAAGATCTTCTTCCGGCCGAACTGGTCGCCGAGCCGGCCGGCCAAGGGCATCACGATGATCTGGCCGAGCGCGTAGACGGTGATCGTCCAGCCGCTCCAGGTCAGCTGTGCACCGAGGTCGCTGCGGATGGCGTTGAGCGCGGTCGCCACTATGGTCTGATCGATCGAGGCCATCAGCAGGGCGATCGCGACGATGCCGAACACGAGCCGACGGTGAGCCAGCGGCTCGTCGGCGGCCGGCTCGGTGATCACTTGGGGTGAACTCGACGGTTCCATCGATGAATAGACTACATTGCTTGCTGGCAGGCAATAAAGGGGTGACATGACTGACACCGAGACGTTGAGCAAGCTTCGTGGGGTGATCTCCAAGCTGGCCCGGGAGCTCAACGCCACGGCTACCGACGAGGGCCTGACGCCGACCCAGGCCTCCGTGCTCGGCCTGATCACGTTCCGTGGCCCGCTCGGTCTGACCGAGCTGGCGCAGCTCGAGGGGCTGAATCCGACCATGCTGTCCCGGGTGGTGGGGCGGCTCACGGAGCTGGAGCTGATCCAGCGTGACCCGAACCCGGACGACCTGCGGGCGGTCCGGGTCGAGGCGACCGATGCCGGCCGTCAGTTGCACGAACGCGTCAAGCTGCTCCGCACCGAAGCGCTCGGCGCCTGCCTCGATCAGCTCCCGGACGCATCCGCCCGGACGATCATCGACGCGCTCCCGGCCCTCGACGAACTGGCTCAGATGCTCCGCACGCGCCGCTAGGTCCGGGCGGCTCGGGCCCGCTCGATGTCGGGGACGTGGTGCTCGGCCCATTCGCGGACGGCGCGCAGCGGGACGAGCAACGACCGTCCCAGGTCGGTGAGCGCGTACTCGACGTGCGGCGGGTTCCTGTCGTACTCCGTCCGCGAGATCAGACCGTCGTACTCCATCGCGCGCAGTGTCTCGGTCAGCGCCTTCGGGGTGATGCCCCGGATGTGCGCCTTGAGTTCGGTGAAGCGCATCGGTTGGTTGTCGAGCGCGTTGACGACGAAGACCGTCCACCGCGCGCCGATCCGGTGCAGCACCGTCCGGCTGGGGCAGGTGGCCGCCATGATGTTGTACGCCTTCGTCATCGCTCACTCCGGTAGCGTTGTAGATACCAGTATCAAAACTATGCCGTGACGGCCATGACTCTAACTGACAAGCGGATTCTGGTCGTCGGAGGCGCCCGCGCGATCGGCGCGGAGATCGCGCGCCGCGCCGACGATGCGGGCGCCGAAGTGATCATCGGAGCCCGCGACCTCGACAAGGCGACGGTGTTCGCCAAGTCCCTGCAGCACGGACGCGCGGTTCAGCTCGACGTCACCGAGGAGGCGACGATCGCGGCGGCGGCCGAGGAACTCGGTGAGCTCGACCATGTCGTCAGTCTGGCGTCGGCCCATCACGACGTACCGGTCGCCGAGCTGCAGTACGAGAAGATCGTGGCCGCGTTCAGTGCGAAGGTGTTCGGCCCGCTGCTGCTGGCCAAGCACTTCGCTCAGCGGATCCGCCCGGGCGGATCGTTCCTGTTCTTCTCGGGCATCGTCGGCTGGAAACCCAAGCCTGGAACGGTGGTGAAGGGTGTCGCCAACGGCGCCCTCGAGTACCTCGTCGCGCACCTGGCGACCGAACTCGCGCCGATCCGGGTCAACGCGATCTCACCCGGGGTCGTCGACTCCGGCGTCTGGGACGCCCTCGGACCCGACCGCAAGAGCCAATTGCTCAACCGCGGATCCGAGGGCAGCCTGGTCAACCGGCACGGCGAGCTCGCCGACGTAGCCGACGCAGCACTCTGGCTGCTCAACGCCGGCTACGTCACGGCCGAACTAATCCACGTCGAAGGCGGCGTTCGTCACCGCTGACCGGTTCAGCGGACGTCCAGTTCCTTGAGCTGGTCGTCGGTCAGGGTGATGGCGACCGCGTCGAGAGCGGCTTCCAGCTGGTGTGGCTTGCTGCCGCCGAGCATCGGGCGGATGCCCTGGGCAACTAGCCAGGCGAGGACGACCTGGCCGCGGGACGCGCCGGTCTCGTTGGCGACAACGTCCAGTGCGGCAAGGCGGCGAGTGCTGCCCAGGTGGTCGTACACCTCGGGGATCTGCTTGTCCGGGTTGTCGTACGCGCCGGACAGCAGCGGGGTGTAGGCCCAGACCTCCATCCGGTGTTCACGTGCGTGGTCGAGTTGCTCGTCGCTGAGTTGCCCGAACGGGTGCGCAGTGTCCTCCGGCAGCGTGCCGGGGCGGACCCGTAGGTAGGTGGCGCTGAGCTGCAGTGCGTCGATCGGCGCGAAGCCCTTGGAGATGGCGTGGATCCGGGCGCGTTCGACGCGCCAGGCCGGATGGTTCGACGCGCCGACCCGTCGTACCTGACCGGCCTCGCTGAGCTCGGCGACCGCGTCGACGGTCTCCTCGATCGGCGTACGGCGGTCTTCCTGGTGCAGCCACAACAGGTCGACCTGGTCGATGCCGAGCCGCTCGAGGCTGCCGGCGAAGGCGTCGTGGATCGCCCGTCGGCTGAGGCCCGCGCGCTGGTCCGGCCAGGAGCCTGCCCACAACGGTTCTGCGCCGACCTTGGTGGCGATCCGGATCCGGTCGCGGACGCCCGGCCGTGCGGCCAGCCAGCGACCGAGCACGCGCTCGCTGGCGCCGCCACGGCCGTCCGGGCTCGCCCAGAAGGAGTAGCAGTCGGCGGTGTCGATCCAGACGCCACCGCGTTCGACGAAACGGTCGAGCAGCGCGAACGACGTGTCCTCGTCGATCGCCGTACCGAACATCATGGCGCCGAGCACCAACGGGGAAGTAAGAGATGTCATGCCGACGAAGATGCAACCTGGAGCGCGCACCAGGTCAAGCCGACTGTTCAAGCTGACTGTGAATCCGCCCCGTCGAGCTGCTCCCGATACCAGGCTGCCTTCTCCTCGAGACGGGCACGCTGCCGCTCGAGCTCGGCGATCTGCTGCTCCACGATGGCGCTGTGTTCCTCGATCAGCGCGAGGCGCTCCGGCATCGTCTCGTCCGACCGCGCGAGTTCGCCGTACCGGCGCAGGCGTTCGATCGGCATCCCGGTGTCCCGCAGGCAGCGCAGGAAGTCGAGCATCGCGAGGTCGCCGTCGGAGTATTGCCGCCGTCCGGCGGACGTGCGCGCCACCGGCGGGAGAATGCCCTCCCGCTCGTAGTAGCGCAGCGTGTCGATGCTGAACCCCGACCGCTCCGCTGCCTCCGCCGGCCCGTACGTCGTCATGGCCCCGAGCCTACTTCCTCTGTCGGATTGGAGTGAGGCTGTTCGTTGCAGAGATGAGTGGCTGCTACTGACAGACTGAGCTACTCGCCGGACGACTCCGAGGAACGGTGTTATGAAGCTTCTGCTGACTTCTGCTGGTATCAAGAACGCGAGCATCCACGCCGCGCTGGTCGAGTTGCTGGGCAAGCCGATCGCCGAGTGCAACGCCCTGTTCGTCCCGACCGCCCTCTATCCGTTCCCCGGCTCGCCGTACATGGCGGCGCGCGCGATGAGCAGCAACTCTCAGTCGCGGTTGTGGGACCTCGGGTGGAAGTCGGTGGGGATCCTGGAGCTGTCGGTGCTGCCGAGCATCGAGGAGGATGCCTGGGTGCCGACGGTCCGGGACGCCGACGCGCTACTGGTGTGGGGCGGCGACCCGCTGTTCCTCGCCAACTGGATGCGGCGCTCCGGTCTGACCGATCTCCTGCCGACGCTCCGTCCTGAGGCTGTGTACGTCGGCGTGAGCGCCGGAAGCATCGCTGTCACCTCAACCTTCGTCGAGACGTACGTCGATCCGCCGCGCGGGACCGATGGTCCGCTGAAGTCGGAGGACATCGTCTTCTCCACGCCCGAGGGCGACGTCGACAGAATCCTGGTCACGGGACAAGGCGCCGGACTCGTCGACTTCGCCGTGATCCCGCACCTGGACCACGAGCATCACCTCGACGCGTCCACGGCCAACGCGGAGAAGTGGGCGGCCCATATCCCGGCGCCGACGTACGCGATCGACGACGACACCGCGATCAAGGTGGTCGACGGCACCCCTGAGGTGATCTCCGAGGGCAACTGGAAACTCTTCGGCTAGCCGCCTTCGGGGTTGAGGCGGTAGCCCATGCCTCGGACGGTTTCGATGGCGTGGCGGTCGAAGGGCGCGTCGAGCTTGAGGCGGAGGTAGCGGATGTAGACCTCGACGACGTTGGGGTCGCCGTCGAAGGCCGGGTCCCAGACGTTCTCGAGGATCTCGGTCTTGCTGACCGTCTCGCCGCGGTGCCGCATGAGGTAGGCGAGCAGTCCGTACTCGCGGGGCGTCAAGGTGACCTCTTGGCCGACACGCTCGACGCGGCGACGGACCGGGTCGAGCTGGAGGTCGCCGGCGGTCATCACGACCGGACGTTCCGGCGCGCCGCGGCGGATGAGGGCGCGGAGCCGGGCGACCAGGATCAGGAAGCTGAACGGTTTGGTCAGATAGTCGTCCGCGCCGAGGTCGAAGGCGTCCGTCTGGTCGTACTCGCCGTCCTTCGCGGTCAGCATCAGCACCGGCGTCCAGACGCCGTTCTCGCGGATCTGTTCGAGCACCTTGTACCCGTTGAGCTTGGGCAACATGATGTCGAGCACGATGACGTCGTAGTTGTGCTCGGTCGCGGCCCAGACGGCGTCTTCGCCGTTGTGGACCACCTCGACCACGAACCCGTCCTCGGTGAGGCCGTGACGCACGGTCTCCGCCAGTGGTCTCTCGTCCTCGACAATCAGTACCCGCATGCTCTCAGTGTCCGGTGCCGTTGCTGAGAGCAAGCTGAGTGGGTCAAGGTAGCGGCAGAGTGACCGTCGCGGTGGTCCCGCCGCCGGCTTGTGCACTCAGCGTGACCGTTCCCTGATGAGCCTTGCTGATCTCCTGGACGATCGACAGCCCGAGACCGGAGCCGCCGCTGGCCCGCGCCCGGCTGGTGTCCAATCGAACGAACCGTTCGAACACCCGGAGCCGATCCGCCTCCGGGATGCCGTCGCCGTCGTCCTCGATCGTGAGGATCGCGTTGCCGTCCCGCTCACTCGTGGTCAGCCTCACTGTGCTGTGCGCTGCCCGGGCGGCGTTGTCGACGAGGTTGCGGATCAGTTGGCTCAGCCGCAACGGGTCGCCGAGGACACGGACCGGATGTACGTCGCTGATCACCTGGAGATCCACGCTGCCTTGACGAAGTCGCAGTACCTCGGTGTCGACGAGATCGTCGAGGTCGACCTCGGTCCGTTGCATCGGGAGGGCTGCGTCGTCGGCCTTGGCCAGCAGGAGGAGGTTCTCGACCAGGCCGCGCATGCGCTCGGCCTCGCCTCTCATCAGCTGATGCAGGTCCTGCCAGGACTGTCCGCGGGCTGAGGGTTCGATGACGTCGAGTCCGGCAGCGACTGTTGCCAGGGGTGACCTGAGTTCGTGACTGGCGTCCGCGACGAATCGGCGCTGGTTCGCCTGGCCGGCCTGGAGTCGGTCGAGCATCTCGTTCATGGTGGCGGCCAGCCGGGCGATCTCGTCCTCGGTCTGCGGTACCGGAACCCGCTCGGTCAGGTCGCTGGACTCGATGCCCTGCACTCGCGCCCGGATCCGCTCGACAGGTCGCAGCGCCTGCCCGGCCAGCAGCCAGCCCGCGATACCGACCACGATGAGCAGCAGCGGGAAGCCGATCGCGAGGTACTTCGTCACTGTGGTCACGGTCGACCGCTGGGTTTCGATCGACGAGGCGACCACCACGGTGTACGTCCGGCCGCCGTACTCGACTCCGCGGGCGACGATCAGATAGTCGTGATCGTCGTCGAGCAGCGGCATCTCACCGACCTCGGCACGCTGGACCACTCCGTCCGCGGGGCGCAACCCGGTCAGCGGCGTACTGCCGGCTCGGGCCGACGACGCGGCGACAATGGCGCCGGAGGGATCCAGGACCTGGATGATCTGGCTGGCCCTCGTCGACTCCGCGAGATCCACTTTGAGTGCCGCGACGCCTTCGTCGCTGACCTGGTTGGCCACGTCCGCGGCTCGTCCGTCAGCGGCATCGGAGACGGTGGTGATCAGGGCTCGCTGGAGCAGAAGCAGCAGTACGGCGGCGCCGAGCGCCATCGCGATCGCGACGACGACCACGGCTGCCGCAGTCGATCTGCTCCGTACGCTCGCACGCCGCAGCCTCGAGATCACGTTGCGCACTGGTCCAGTGTGGTCCACGCTCGCTGAGATTGCGCTGAGAGGACCTGACTCAGCATGCTCTAAGTGCGGGGTCCCTAGCGTCGAAGTTATGACAGATCCCAGCACGCTCGACCTGTCCGGCTGGGGGCGAACGGTCCGTCGAACCGCACAGGTCCGGCGACCGACGTACGACGGGGGACTGGTCGACGTGGTGCTGGCCGAGCCGAAGATCACGGTGCGCGGGGCCGGCAAGAGTTATGGCGACGCAGCCCTTCCCGGCCGGGGGATCGTGCTCGACACGACTGCCTGCGACCAGATCGTCTCGTTCGACGAGGGCAACGGCGTACTCATCGTGGAGTCGGGCGCGTTGCTGAAGGACGTGATCGACCAGACTCTGCCGTTGGGCTGGAAGTTGCCGGTGATGCCGGGGACCGAGCGGATCACCGTCGGTGGGGCGATTGCCAGCGACGTCCACGGGAAGAACCATCCTGGCGCCGGTTCGTTCGGCCAGCACGTCGTCTGGCTCGCTGTACTGCGGTCGGACGGGAACATCGTCCAGTTGTCGGCCGGACAAGACGCCGACGGGTTCTGGGCCACGATCGGCGGGATGGGACTGACCGGGGTCATCCTGCGGGCGGCGATCCAACTGCAGCGGGTGGAGACCGGCTGGATGATTCGGAACCGGCTGCGGACCCACTCGCTCGACGAGACGCTGCAGGCGATGGAGGAGTTGTCCGTGCGCCAGGAGCCTGATCCGGACCGGTACGCGGTCGCTTGGCTGGACGCACACGCGCAGGGTGGACGGCTGGGTCGCGGCATCGTCGACGAGTTCTACACTGCGTCTCTTTTAGATCTCCCAGGCGCGGTCGCACCCTTTCCCGAGGCTCGGATCGCGTCGACGCGTCCCAGGCATTCGCTGCCGGGTCCGGGAGTGATGTCGAGGGCAACGATCACGGCCGCGTCCGCTGCGCGTTGGCATCTGAGCAGATCCAGCAACTCACAACTTGTTGCCTTGCGTACGGCGCTTTGTCCGCTGGACCGGGCCGAGTCGTGGCCGGCGGCGTTCGGTCGCGGGGGATTGGTTCAGTATCAGTTCGCCGTACCGCCGGATCAGCTCGGCGCGGTGCGGGGTGTGCTGGCGTTTCTGGGGACGCGCGGCATGACGCCGGCGCTCACCACGCTGAAGAACTTCGGGTTCGGTACGGCTGGACCGTTGTCGTTCCCGATCCCGGGGTGGACGTTGGCGGTCGATCTGCCGGCGCGTTGGCTGCGTCGGCCGGATGCGTTGCGGCCGATCGACAAGCTGGTCGCCAGCGCAGGCGGCCGGGTCTATCTGGCCAAGGATGCGGTGACGGATCCGGACCTGATCCCGGTGATGTATCCGCGGCTGGAGACGTGGCGTCGTATCCAGCGTCGGCTGGATCCGGTCGGGCGCTGGACCTCCGCGTTGGCCGAGCGTCTCGGTTTGTTGCCATGAGCCCCGGCTCGGTGCTGCTGGTCGGCGGATCGTCGGAGATCGGTCTGGCCGTACTGTTCCAGCTGCTCGGTCCGGTCCCGCGTCGGGTCGTCCTGGCCGGGCGGCCGAGTGGTGAGCTGCGGCGGAACGCCGAGAGGCTCCGGGATCTCGGGCATTCCGTTTCGACCACGAAGTACAACGCTGGGCTGAGCGCCGATGAGCTCGACGGGATGCTAGAGCCTGCGGATCCCTTGGAGTTGGCGATCATCGCGGTCGGATCGATGGCGTCGGAGTCCTTCTCGGACGGCGTTGTCGTCAATGGTTTGGGTGTGGCTGTCCTGCTGCATGCCTTGGTACGGCGGAAGCCTGAGCAGATCGTGCTGTTGTCATCGGCTGCCGCCGTACGGCCGCGCCAGGCGATGGCGGCGTACTCGGTCGGGAAGCAGCTGGCGGACTCGACCGCGGTGCTTCTTGGACGGCAGGCGTCGGAGACCGGGGTGCGGGTGCTCGTTGTCCGACCCGGGTTCGTGTCCACGCGGATGACGGCAGGGCTCTCGGTACCTCCGCTCGCGACCACGCCGGAGCGAGTGGCGCGACGGGTGGAATGGGCGGTGCGGGATCACCGGACGATCGTTTGGGTGCCTCGGGCAATGGGTCTCGCCGTACGCGTGCTGAACGTGCTGCCTCGACGGCTGCTGCCGGAGGATTGGCGATGAAGGTGCGGAAGCGCTGGATCGCCTTGGCCTGCTGTTTGTTGCTGGTCGTCCCCATCGTCTCTTACGTCAGAGCGCTGCTCTATCCGGGTAACGCGAGCTTCAGCGTCCGGACGGTGGAGTGGGTCCGCGATCACGGCGCCGGCGGGATCATCGACGCCGTCGAGACCTGGAAGTACTCGCGCCAGCAGCCGGCTCCGACCGGCATGCCGAGCGACATCACTGCTCCCAGCACGGTTCCCGTTCGTACGACTTTGCCGAGAGCGCAGCTCCTGCCCGGTGTTCCAGCGCTGCCGCAAGAAGGAACCTGGACCGTCGCCCGGCAGTCCAAGTCCGGTACGCCGTTGCTGTGGGCAACCTGGTTCCGGGCCGACCCCGCTCACCTCCCGGTCTCGGCCGCCGCCGTCCTCATGCCACACGCCGTCGACCGCCTGACCTTGATGCCGGGTACGCGCGAACCGCTGGTCGGAATGCCCTCCCGCAACGGGTACGCCGTCCCATCCGCAGATCGGTCCAAGCTGGTCGCGACCTTCAACGCGGGCTTCAAGATCAAGGACTCGCACGGCGGCTGGTGGACCACGACGTCACCTGCCGTACCGCTGGTCGACGGCCGGGCCTCGATCGTCATCCATCGCGACGGTTCGGCAGATATCGGGACCTGGAACCAGACCGTGCGAATGACCCGTGATGTGGTCGCGGTCCGGCAGAACCTGGACCCGGTCATCGTCGAGGGCCGGATCGTCAGTGGACTGACGACGAACGCGAACGGCCGGTGGGGGACCGTGCGCAGCCAGTTCCAGTACACCTGGCGGTCCGGTCTGGGGACCGATGCCCGCGGCAACTTGATCTATGTCGCCGGCAACAAACTCACGCTCGCGACGCTGACCGCCGCGATGCACCAGGCCGGGATCGTGCAAGGGATGGAGCTCGACATCCATGCCGCCATGGTCAGCTTCGACATCGAGCAACCCGGACCCAACGGCACGGTCACCGGCAAACGGCTGCTCGACTCGATGAACTCGCCGACCAACCGCTACCTGGTCGACGACCAGCGTGACTTCTTCTACGTGACGACCAAATGACCGACGTACGCGCTGAGGCAATCGCCGTACGCCGGGAAGCGCCGGCGCGGGCGTTGTTTCGACTGAGCCGGCCGCGGCAGTGGCACAAGGCGGTGATGCTGTTCGCGGCGCCGGCGGCTGCTGGAGCGCTCGAGTCGCCCGTGCTCGTGTTGCGGGCAGCCGTCGCCGCAGTCGGGTTCACCCTGCTGGCGATCTCGGTGTACGCGATCAACGACATCCGAGACGCGCCGGACGACCGCCGGCATCCGACGAAGCGATTGCGGCCCGTTGCCGCACGCGTCATCAGTCCGGCCGTGGCTGCGCTCCTCGGAATCGTGACAGCCCTGGCGGGTCTGGCGATCACGAGCAGTCTGGGTGTGTCCACGTTTGCGCTGGCCACGGCGTACCTGGTGGCGCAACTGTTCTACGTTTTCGGGCTGAAGCATGTGGCTGTTGTTGATCTGGTGATCGTTGCGCTTGGGTTCGTACTCCGGGCCGCTGCAGGCGGGACGGCGACCGGACTACCGGTGTCGCACTGGTTCTTGCTGGTTTCGTTGTTCGGGGCAATGTTCCTGGTCACCGGTAAGCGCAAAGCCGAACACACCGCCGTCAGCCGACCGGTGCTGGCGGCCTACCCGACCTCGTGGCTCGACCAGGTGCTGACGGTTTGCCTGCTCGGAGCCGCGCTGTCGTACGGCATGTGGGCGTTCCAGTACCTCGGCCACGACGCCTACCGCGAGCTCCTCGCGATCTCGTTCCTCCCGTTCTTCACCGGACTGCTCCGCTACGCCCTCCTCGTCTCCACCGGCCGAGGAGAGCAACCAGAACACGAGCTCTTCCGCGACCGAGTTCTCCTGATCGCCGGCCTCACCTGGGCAGCCCTCCTAACCATCGGCCTGTACTGCGCCTGACTCGGTGCAGAGGCAACTGACGCCGCGCTCGATCCACTCCCGGCCCGCCCACTCCGGATGCCGTTCGATCAGCAACTCCTTGACCTCGGCAACGATCTCGGCCTCGGCTCCCCGTCGCCGCCAGGTCTCGTCGCGCAGTTCGCGGAGGCAGTCGCGGACGTCGGCCAGGACCTCCGGCCCGCCGACCCGCCCATGACCCGGTACGACGATCTTGGGAGCTGACGTGATCAGTCGATCCATCACCGCGAGCCAGCCCACACCTGACACATCCACGTCGTACGGCGGGAACCACGGGAAGATCGCGAACTGCCCGGTTTCGGCCAGATCCCCGGTGAACAGGACGCCAGCGTCCGGCACCTGAATTACCTGATCACCCTTGGTATGGCCGCGACCCGTCGACCGCAGTTCAACAATCCGCCCGCCGAGATCGAGGTCGTGCACGTCGCCGTACACCTCGTCCGGGACGGGCACCTGGACGCCTTCGAGTCGCTCGGCGATCGAGCCGCCGAAGCCGCGGAACATCTCCAGGTAGCCGGATCCCTTGGTCTCCAAGTCATCCGCCTGCGCGCGGTTGACGAGGTACGTCGCCTGTCCGGCGAAGACCTGTGCACCGAACGCGTGCTCGGGGTGGAAGTGGGTCGTGGTCAGGTACAACCGTCGGCCGTGTGCGACCTCGGTCGCCAGCGCGAGGACCTGCTCGGCGTTGGCGATGCCGATACCGGTGTCGACGACCAGGACGGCCTCGGTGCCGCCGATGATGCCGATGTTGGGCACGAGGTCGACCTGGTTGTTCGGGATCACCAGCAGGTCAGGGGCGACCTCGCTGGCGTCGGCCACTCGCACGAGAGGATCTTGGGTCATGCTCTGATCCCACCGCCTGCGAGGTCGCGGCGTCCAAGACCGATCCGGTGGCGCCGATACCGTGCGGGTATCGTCGCTGGTCATGGAGCTGCGTACGCTGCGCTATTTCGTGGCTGTTGCCGAGGAACTCCATTTCGGCCGGGCAGCGGCACGCCTCCAGATGAGCCAGCCGCCGCTGAGCCGGGCGATCAAACACCTGGAGCGAGAGCTCGGTGCCGCGCTCTTCGACCGCTCCGCGGCGGGCGTTGCGCTCACCCCTGCGGGCGCCGTATTGCTGCAGGAAGCGCGGGTGCTGCTGGAACAGGCTGACCAGGTGCCCCGGCGAGTGCAGGCTGCGGTCAGCATCACCATCGGCATGCTTGGCGACAGCACCGATCCCGGTGCGAGTCGGTTGGCCGCGGCGTACCGGCAGCAGCATCCCGGGCTGGAGGTCCGCATTCGCGAGGCCGATCTGACCGATCCTACCTGCGGCCTCCGAGCCGGTCTCGTCGATGTTGCACTGACCCGAGCGCCGTTCGACGAGGCCGGCCTGGTCGTGCACGAGCTCCGGGCCGATCCGGTGGGCGCCGTACTGCGGACTGATGATCCGCTGGCTCAGCGCGATCAACTCAAGCTCGCCGAGCTCGCGGATCGACGGTGGTTCCAGTTCCCCGCGGACACCGACCCGAGCTGGCAGTCGTACTGGAACGGCGGTCAATCGCGCGAAGGTCCCGTGGTGCGGTCGGTCCAGGAATGCCTGCAGGCGGTGCTCTGGAACGGCACGGTCGGGCTGAGTCCGCTCGGCCACAACCCGCCTGCCGAGCTCACCGTCGTACCGCTCGTCGATCTGCCGCCGAGCCGCGTGGTGACGGTCTGGAAGAAGGGGGACACCAACCCGCTGGTTCGTTCCTTTGTCGAACTCGCGTCTAGCGCGTACCAGGGACAATGGCCGGATGACTGTTCTTGACAAGTTCTCGCTGGCTGGGCGGACGGCTTTGGTGACTGGTGGTTATCGGGGTCTCGGCCTCGCCTTCGCTACCGGGTTGGCCCAGGCGGGCGCCGATGTGGTGATCGGGGCGCGCGATGCCGAGGCGTCCAAGCAGGCGGCCGAGCGGCTCGCCGCGGCGACCGGGCGGACGGTGATCGGTATCGGGCTCGACGTGAACGATCGGGAGTCCGGTCAGGCTGCTGTCGACGCCGCGCTGGAGGCGACCGGGCGGCTCGACATCCTGGTGAACAACGCCGGGACCTGCATCCACCGGCCGTCCCTCGACATCCCGGACGCGGAGTGGGACGAGGTGTTCTCGACGAACGTCGACGGTCTGTGGAAGCTCAGCCAGACGGTCGCGCGCCACTTCACCACGGTCGGCGGCGGCAACATCGTGAACATCGGATCGATCTCGGCGCAGATCGTGAACCGACCGCAGTGGCAGCCGGCGTACAACGCGTCCAAGGCCGCGGTTCATCAGCTGACCAAGTCGCTGGCCGCGGAGTGGGCGCCGTTGAACATCCGGGTGAACGCGGTCGCGCCCGGCTACGTGAAGACCGAGATGGCGCCGGTGGACGAGCCGCAGTTCAAGGCCCGCTGGATCGACGACGCTCCGATGCAGCGGTACGCCGTACCGGAGGAAATCGCACCGACCGTCGTGTTCCTCGCGTCCGATGCTTCGAGCTTCATGACCGGCTCAGTGGTGGTGATCGACGGGGGATACACCCTCCACTGAGCCGGTTCAGAAGGTCAGGCGAAGGACTCGACGGCGGCGTGGATCAGGTCGGCGACGGCCTGCGGCTGGGAGACGTACACGGAGTGGCTGCCGGGTACTTCGCGGACCGTGGCGCCGGCGCGCTCGGCCATCTGACGCTGGGCCGGCGGCGGGATCATGTGGTCGTCGGCCGCGACCAGGTACCAGCTCGGCTTGCTGCGCCAGCCGGGTTCGGTCACGCTGCCGGCGAGCGCTTCGACGCCCCACGGCACCTGCGAGTCGGCCATGAAGGCAGCCTCGTCGGCCGGCAGGTCGCCGGCGAACGAGTCGTGGAACTTGTCCCGGTCCAGGTACAAGAGGCCATCCCGCGGCGGCAGGATCGGCGGTACCGGCGCGCCGGGCGGCGGGTCGGCGATCAGCGTGTTCACGGACTCGCCCTTGTCGGGTGCGAACGCGGCGATGTACACGAGGCCCGCGACCCGCGGGTCGCTGCCGGTCTCGGTCACGACCACACCGCCATACGAGTGACCGACCAGAATGGCCGGGCCGTCGAGCTCGTCCAGGAGCTGCTTGGTCGCGGCGACGTCGCCCTCGAGTGACAGGGTCGGGTGCTGTACGACGAGGACCCGGTGGCCCTGGGCGCGGAGCCGGTCGTACACACCTCGCCAGCCGGAACCGTCGGCGAAGCCGCCGTGGATCAGAAGGACGGCCGGTTCAGTGGTTTCGCTCATCATTTCCTCCTCGGGTTGCTTGATGACACCGAAGCTAGGGCGGGAACGCTCTCTCGGCAGGCGGGAAAACCCTCGGACCCGTCCTCCCGGACCCTCGATCGGCGTTGCGCGGTGCCGCATGATGTCCTGATGGGTGAGGGATCTGCGATCGATTACGGACTGTTCGGCCGTGAGGACGCGCTGGGTGTCCTGACCGATGTCCTCGACCGCGGCGGCAGCGCGGTGATGATCGGCGAGCCGGGGGTCGGCAAGAGCAGTCTGCTGAAGGTCGTCGACCAGTTGGCGCAGCGGCGCGGCCGAAGGGTGCTGTCGGTCGCTCCGACGCAGTTCGACCGCGGACTGCCGTTCGCGGGGCTGGCGGAGCTGGTGAACCAGTGTCCGGAGGAGACCCTCGACCGCCTTCCGGCTCCACAGCGACGGGCGATCGCCGTTGCGTTGCAGCGGGCCGAGCAGGATGGTTCTGAGGTCGACGCGTTGGCGATACCGGTCGCCGTACGAAGTCTGCTCACCCTGCTTGGTCAGGCGAGTCTGGTCGCGCTGGTGGTTGACGACCTGCAGTGGCTGGACCCGGCGAGCGCCGGCAGTCTCGCGTTCGCGTTGCGTGGCATCGACCCGAGTCGGGTCTGCGTTCTGCTCGCCACCAGGCCCGATCCGGCGGTCGGAGCCGACGTGATCCGATCCCTGGCCGAGCCGCGGCACGAACTCTTGCTCGAGCAACTGCCGGACTGGGCCATCGGTCAGCTGCTCCGCAAGCACCTGGGGCAACGGTGGACGGCGCCGTTGGCGGCTGGGGTGGCTCGGGCCAGTGGGGGCAATCCGTTCCTGGCGCTGATGATCGCGCAGGCAATGCAGTCCGACCTGTCGAAGTGGCACTGGAGCGCTCAGCAAGGCCAGGATCCGATCTTCCCGGTCCCGCCCAGCCTGGCCGGCATTCTGGGGGAGAAGGTGTCGGTGCTGTTGTCGCAGGACGCGCGCGACGTACTCCTGCTGGTCGCCGCTGCCGGTCGGCTGACTGTGAGCCAGTTGCAGCGGTTCGTCGAGGAGGCGCGTCTTCGGTCCGCACTCGAAGCTGCCGCGGACGCAGACATCGCCAAGGTCGGCGCCGGGTCGGTCGTCGCGTTCACCCATCCGCTGCTCGCTTCGGCGATGTACGACGCGGCCGCGCCGGACGAACGTCGTCGCGCCCATCGGACCCTGGCCGACAAGCTCGAAGACCCGGTCGAGCGCGCCCGCCATCGGGCGAAGTCGATCAGCACACCCGACGAGACCGCGGCCGACGAACTCGAATGCGCCGCCGAGATCTCGCGAGCCCGCGGTGCTCAGCAGCTGGCCGGCGAACTACTGGAAGCAGCCGCGCTCGTCACGCCGTCGGACGTGGACACCTCCGACAGTCTCCGGCGATGGCTCGAGGCTGTTGACACCTACATCGCCGCCGGTGATGCGCTGGCCGCGCGGACCGCGCTCGACCAGGGTGCAGCCCTCGTCGTACTCGATGAGCAGGAAGCCCAGGTGCTCGTACGACGGGCCCGGCTGACCGAGGATCTCCGCGGCGCCAGGGTCCTCACCGAGCAGGCGCTCCGGCTGTCGCCCACCGGCGGCGAGGTCCGCGCGCAGATCCTGCAGGAGCTCGGCGAGTACCACCGGATGGAAGGTCACGGCCGACTGGCGATCCGGCTGGCCGATCTGGCCATCGCCGAGGCGGTGATCGTGGAGCGCGTGGACCTGCAGCTCGCCGCTCTGGGCCAGCGCCAGGGAGCCGAACGGATGTGGGGGCTGGGCAAGCCGCTCGAGACAGTCGCCGAGATCGACCGGCTGGCCGGACTTGCAGCTTCGTCGTCGGAGTGGGCGTGGTCCCGCGGCTTCTACGCCGAGTGGAACGACTCGACCGCAGAGCGGGTCGTACGCGACGGCATCGCACGAGCCGTCGCCGCCGGCCGGTACGGCGACCTGTCGTCCCTCTACATCTGCCTCGTCATGGTCCTCGTCCGCGCCTCGAGGTTTCGCGAGGCCTCGACCGCGTTGGACGAGGCCGACCGCGTCGGCGCCTGGGCGGACTTCAGCCTCCAGGAAGACATGGCCCGGATCCTGGTCAACGAGTACACCGGTCAGCTGGACGTGGCCCGCGAGGTGGCCGAGCGGGCGACCGCCGCCTCGCGGTCGGCCGGGTTCACGTACTGGCTGGCCGGATTCCTGGCCGAGCTCGGATTCATCGAGGTCTCCGCGAGGAATTGGCAAACAGCACTCGAGTCACTCCGCGAACTCGCCGGGATCTTCGCGAGTACGGCGATGGTCGACCTGGAACAACTGCTCTGGCCCGTCGACTACGCCGACGCCGCCCTCCAGGTCGGGGCATTGCCCGAGGTCGAGATCGCCATCTCCCTGCTACGACGTCAAGGAGAGGCCCGGCCCGAGGCAGCTGTCGCCGCGGATCGCTGCCAGGCATTGCTGAACGCCGCGCGGGGAGAGGTCGACGACGCACTGACCGACCTTCGCCGCATCGTCGAGCTGGACGGGTCCGAGTGCCCGTTCGAAGCCGCGCGATCCAGGCTGGCCCTGGGACAGGTTGCGCGACGAGCCGGCTACAAGGGCACAGCCGCCGAAGCCCTCACCGCGGCCGCGTCCGTGTTCGACGAACTCGGCGTACCACGCTGGGCAGAACGAGCCCGCGACGACGCCGGCCGCGTCGGCCTGCACCCGACCACGACCACCCTCACCGCAACCGAACACCGAGTCGCCGAACTCGTCGCAGCAGGCCGCTCCAATCAACAGGTCGCCGCCGAACTCTTCATGTCCGTCAAAACCGTCGAAGCCAACCTCACCCGCATCTACCGCAAACTCTCCGTCCGCTCCCGAACCGAACTAGCCAACCACCTCCGCACCTAGCTGCACTAGCGGGTGATTCGGTCGACTCGGCGGCCGGTGCGGTCGAAGATGTGGATGCGGGAGGTGTCGAGGGCGAGGTGGACTCGGGTGCCGCGTTTGAGGTCGGCTTCGGGAGGGATCTCGATGACGAGGTCGGCCCGGCGATGGGTCGGAGGTACGAGCGGTTCGGCCGGGGGATCGGACCGGCCCGAGCGGCCGACGCGGGACAGGAGTCTGGTCAGCAACGAGGTCGGGACCTCGTCGTCCTGGTCCGGGGACGCGTGCATGGGCCTCGCAAGACCGACCCGGTCCGGATCGACGACCTGGATGCCGCATTCGACGAAGGCGATCGACTGTTGACCGTGGAACTCGAACGCCCGCAGCGTCCCGGTCAGCTGGTTGGCGACGTCCTGGTTGGTGATCAGGCTGAACGCGTTCGAGCGCGCGCCGACGATGACCTGGGCACCGTCGTGGTTCCGCAGGATCAGGGACCGGCGGTCGGTCGGCGAGAGCTGGATCGACTGCGCGCCGAAGTCGAGGGCGACGCGGTGGTGCGAGGTGACCCGGATGGTCGCGGACAGCAGGTTGATCCTGGGGGATCCGAGGAACCCCGCGACGAAGGCCGTCGCGGGGTCGTTGTACACCTGTGCCGGCGTACCCACGTCCTCGATCCGGCCGTCGCGCATCACCGCGATCCGATCGGCCAGGGTGAGGGCCTCGACCTGGTCGTGGGTCACGTAGAGCGTGGTGACGTTGAGGTCCCTGGTCATCGCGCCGATCTCCTGCCGGAGTTCGGTCCGCATCGTGGTGTCCAGGTTCGACAGCGGTTCGTCCAGGAGGAACACGCTGGGCCGCCGTACGAGCGCTCGCCCGATCGCGACCCGCTGACGCTGCCCGCCGGACAGCGTCCGCGGGAGTCGGTCGAGCACCGGCCCGAGGCTGAGGATCTGTGCCAGTCCGGCGGCAGTCGAGCTCGCGTCGGCGTCGTCCTGCCCGGCGATCTGGAGCGGGAACATGATGTTCTCCCGCGCGGTCCGGTTCGGGTAGAGCGCGCCGGTCTGGAAGACCATGGCGACCTGACGGTCCCTCGGCGCCAGCCGCGTCCCGTTGGTCCGGCCGAACCAGACCTCCCCGGCCGTGACTCGCTCGAGCCCCGCGATCATCCGCAGCAGTGTCGTCTTCCCGCACCCCGACGGCCCGAGCAGCACCATGAACTCGCCGTCAGCCACCTCGAGCGACAACTCGTCCACGGCAAGGTGTTCCCCCTCGAACACCTTGGAAACCGCCTCGAGCCGGATCGCTGTCATCAGCCTTCTTATACGGGAAGACCAGGTTCACCGGCAAGGACTGAATCGCTAACCTGCAGGTACTTGCAAAGGCGACAGTTGACCCCTTGACTGTTGCCTCAAGCAATCGATCGGCCCGGTTCGGAAGAAATCTCGTCGGGGTTGACAACCATTGGCGGGGTGGATCGACTCCTTGGAGATATGACCGCTGAGTTATCGGCTGTTCGGGGGCAGGTGGAGGATCAGCGCAGTACCCATACGGCGGACTTCGACGAGTACGTCGCGGTCCGGTACCAGCAGTTGGTCCGGATGGCGCGGCTGCTGACGCAGGACTGGGCGCTGGCCGAGGACCTGGTGCAGTCCGCGCTGGTCAAGTGCTGGGGGTCGTGGGGGTCGATCCGCAACGACGACCCGACGGCGTACATCCGGCGTACCTTGATGACCACGTACTTCGGCTGGTGGCGCTGGCGGCGATCTCGTCCGGAGCGGCTGATGGCCGTCGACCTCGAGCGGTCCATGACCGACGACTACACGCTGATCGAGAACGCCGACCTGCTGGACGCCCTGCGGTCGTTGCCGAAGCGGATGTGCGCCGTCGTGGTCCTGCGGTACTTCGAGGACCTGACCGAGGCCCAGACCGCCGCCGCGCTGGGGTGCACGGTCGGCACGGTGAAGAGCCAGACCCATCGGGCCTTGCGCCGACTGCACCTGGAGCTCACTGCTGTCGAGGAGGCAGAGCGGTGATGAATGTCGAAGAACTCCGCGAACGGCTCGAGAACGCCGCACAGCCGCCACACCCACTCACGCCACCGCTGGAGGACCTCCACCGCCGAGGACGGCGCCGCCGTCGGCAGCGGGCGGGTCTGCTCGTCACTGCAGTGGCCACCGCCTTAGTCATCGGCGGGGTGCAGTTGCTGGCCGCGAAGCACCCGGAACCGGCCACGCCGGCGGCCGAACCCTTTCCGGCCTATCTGGGCATGTATCGGCTGTCGGCTCAGCAGACCGGCGCTGCCGGGCAGACCGACTTCACGCCGCAGGCGCTGACGGGCAAGGTGGACGAGCTGTCGATCACCTGCACGGCGCGCGATGCTGAACACCGGCAAGTGCTCGTGACGAGCCCGGGCGGAGTACCGGTCCTTGTCGCGTGCTCACGCTTTCCGACGAATCCGGGCACGCTCGGGGGCTTTGACGCCGGCGGGATGGCCGTGGTCCGCAAGACCCCGATTCGGTTCCGCCTCGTCGATCTCGACTACCAGGTAGGCGAGCCTCCACCGGCACCACTCGACGACCCAACAGCCCGCCTGGCCGTCGCGGTCTACGGCCTTCCCTAATCGAGAAGCCGCAGGGCCTCGGCGATCGAATTGGTGACTGGGGCGCCGGTGGCCAGCAGGGCCTCGCTGGTCATGGCGCCGGTGGAGACGAGCACGCACTGGGTGCCGGCTGCCTGGGCGGCGAGGCCGTCGTCGACGACGTCGCCGATCAGTACGACGCTTGCCGGGTCGAGCTGCTGGGCCTCGAGGTGCCGGACCAGGCTCTCGGCCTTCGACCCACCGCCGACGTCACCCGCCAGCCCGTCCACCCGGGTGAAGTACGTCGTCAGGCCGTACTGCTCGATCGTCGGAGTCAGTCGCCCGTGGAACCACATCGACAGCAACGACTGAGTCCGCCCACTGTCAGCACAGGCCCGCAGTACGTCGAGAGTCCCGCTGGCGAGCTCGCAGGTGTGCAGCAGAGCGTCGTACCGCTCGTGGTAGAGCTTGTCGACCCGCGCCCACTCCTCCTCGTCGAGGCTTCGCTGCAGGATCTGCTCGTAAGAGACCCGCATCGGCCGCGCGTACGCCGCCTGCCAGTCGCTCCAGTTCAGCCCCGGCCGGCCGAATCCGGCACAAACCTCGTTGACTGCGGCTAGTACTGCGTGATTGTCATTGAGCAGCGTCCCGTTCCAGTCCCACACCACATGCGAAGCCTTCACCGGGGTAACTGTAGACGGGCTCCCAGAGCGGAAAGGCGGCCCAGTGGGTCAGATCACGGAGCTGACACAGGTCATTCCGGCAGCTCCCGGAAAGCCGGTGCGTCCTGAAGCAGCAGCCAGCCAACAGGCCTCTGTTGAACTCGCTCTGCACCCGTCAACGTGGTCACACGACCAGGCCGAGGCGGTTGTACGTCGCTACACCGAGCTGGCTCCGGTCTGGGACGGCGACCGCGGTGGCTACCGTCCTGTGCCGCTGACTGACGCCCTGCAGCGGGGTGGTCCGTGGCCCGACGGCCTCTGTCTGGAGGTCGGCTGCGGGACCGGTCTGCTCTCTGGTCTCATCCAGGACGTCTGGCCCGAGGTGATCAGCCTTGACCTGACGTGGGCGATGCTGACTCGCGCGCCTGGTCGCTGGCGAGTCCTGGGTGATGCGTCGCGGCTGCCGGTGGGCGATGGGTCAACGGGCGCTGTGGTGCTGGCCGACGTACCTCTGTTTGCTGGCGAGGTGGTGCGGGCGCTGGCGCCGGATGGTGTGGTGGTGTGGTCGAACGCGCTTGGTGAGGACGCGCCGCACCACGTGCCGATTCCAACTGTGTTGTCGGCGCTGGAGAGCGCGTCCGACGCGCAGTGGTCCGCAAGGACGGCTCACGCGGGCTGGGGTCTGTGGGCGGTGCTTACTCGTGTTTCGTAGTGCGGCTGAGGTCGGGGTTGGGTTCCATGCCGACGTGATCGCGCCTCTGGTGGGAGACATCGGGTATGCGGCCGGGCTGCTGGGCTGGGGCTCGGACGTGCTCGGCTACGACACCGCGCGGTCGACGGACCACGGGTGGGGACCGCGGGTCGTGGTGCTGGTCGACGCGGACGAAGTGGAGCGGGTGCGGCAGGCTGTCGAGGACGGGCTGCCGGATGAGTACGACGGGTACGCGGTGCGCTTTGGTTGGGATGCGCAGGCGCCAGGGCACCACGTCACGGTTGCCACGCTGGGGGACTGGCTGCGGGGACAGCTCGGGTTCGACGCGTCGCAGGGCATTGGGATCGCGGACTGGTTGGTGACGCCGCAGCAGCAGATCCTGGGCGTGGTCGCCGGTCGGGTGTACGCCGACGATGGACGACTGGCCGCAGCACGCGAAGCACTCGCCTGGTACCCGGACCAGCTCTGGCGCTGGATGCTCGCGTGCCAGTGGTCCCGGATCGCCCAGGAGGAGGCGTTCGTCCAGCGCACGCACGAGGTCGGTGACGAACTCGGGTCGCAGGTGGTCGCGGCTCGGCTGGTGCGGGACCTGATGCGGCTGGCACTACTGCAGTCGCGGACCTATGCGCCGTACACCAAATGGCTGGGTACGGCGTTCACTCGCCTGGAGCACCCCGATGGGCTCGACACCGCGCTGGCCGACGCTGTGGCTGCGGCCGCGTACGCCGACCGCGAGAAGGCGCTCGTCACGGCGTACGAGCTGGTCGCACGCCGGCACAACGCGCTCGGGATCACCGAGGAGCTCGACCCGTCACCTCGGCCGTACTTCGACCGGCCGGCGCAGGTGATCGGCGCCGATCGCTTCGTGCACGCGTGCCTGGCGACGGTGACGGACGAGGCGGTCGCGCGGTGCGGGTTGATCGGCTCGATCGACCAGTTCGCGGACAACACCGACGTACTCAGCAATCCGGAGGCGTACCGGAAGTTCATCGATGTATATCGTTGAGCGATGACCCTCGCCAGGCATGTCATCAGCTCCGTCACGACCGCCGAGCACCACTACGAGTACCTGCGCACCATCGGCAGGAACGCGTTCCTGGGCAGCCACGGCAGCGGCGGCAAGCAAACGGTGTACGTCGTGGAGACCGATCGAGGTGCGACCGGTTGGGGGCTGCCGCTGTCCGAGGGAGACCCGGGTCCGCTGGTGGGACGGAACCTTGCGGACCTGATCGACCCGGATCGCGGCGTGATCGATCCGGCCGCGGAGTTCCTCGACTACCCGTTGCACGACCTCGCCGCCCGGATCCTCGACGTGCCGGTGTACGCGATGCTCGGCGGCAACGGCCCGACGCGGGTGCGGTGCTACAGCGGCGGCATCTACTTCGACGATCTCGACGACGGCATGGACGCGATCCGGAAGAACCTCGTGCAGGACCACGAGTTCGGGTTCCGCGACTTCAAGCTCAAGATCGGCCGCGGCCATCGGTGGATGGAGACACAGTCCGGGCTGCGGCGCGACATCGAGGTGACCCGGCTGGCGCGCGAGCTGTATCCGGATGCCGGGATCCTTGTCGATGGCAACGACGGGTTCACCGTCAACGGGCTGTTCGACTACCTCGACGGCGTCGCGGACTGCGATCTCTACTGGATCGAGGAGCCGTTCCCAGAACGCCGGCCCGACCTGCAGGCACTCCGCGAACGCCTGCAGACGATGGCGAACCGTCCAAAGGTCGCAGACGGCGAGTACGACCCAAACGTGGACCACGTCCTCCAGCTGGCCCGCGAAGGTCTGGTCGACGTAGCCCTGATGGACGTCATCGGCCACGGCCTCACCGCGTGGCGCCGCACGATGCCCCAACTCGCCGCCGAGGCCTCGCCCCACGCCTGGGGAGTGCCCCTCAAGACCCTGTACGCCGCCCACCTCGCAGCCGGCCTCGGCAACACCCCGATCATCGAGGGCGTCCCCGGCCCCGGCGCCTACACCCTCGAGGACGGGTACGTCGTCCTGTCGGAGCGGCCCGGCTTCGGCCTCGACCTCATCGCCTAGCCTGGTCGGCATGGACGTACCGTTCCTCGATCACCTCGTCTACGCCACCCCCGACCTTGCCGCGACCGTGGCCGACTTCGCTGCGGCGACCGGCGTCCAGCCTGTGGAAGGCGGACGGCACGACGGACGCGGCACCCGGAACTACCTGGTGGGGCTCGGACCCACGTCGTACCTGGAGATCATCGGACCGGATGTCGAGCGGCCCGCGGATCCCGAAGAGATGCCGTTCGGAGCGGGCGAACTCGACGGCCCGCGGCTGATCACGTGGGCCGTCCACCCGCCGGATCTGGACGCCGCCGCGGCAGCCGTCGACCTCGGGCCGATCCAGCCGATGAGCCGTACGACGCCGGCCGGGGACGTGCTGCGCTGGCGTCTCACGGTCGCCGATCCAGAGCCGTACGACGGGATCGTGCCGTTCTTGATCGACTGGGGCGACACCGTCCATCCGGCCGCATCCGGTCTGCCGATGGCCGAGCTGCTCGAGTTCTCCGCAACCCATCCCGACCCGGCCGCGGTGAACGCCGTTCTGCACACACTCGGCCTGGTCCTGCCAGTCACCGAAGGCGAACCCGCATTGACAGCCACCATCTCCGGGTACCCATTACATGTCCAGGACTAGGTCGGTGGTTGGGCGGGCGCAGCAGATGAGCGTCTGCCCGTCAGCAGGTGGTTCGAGTGGGGTGGGGGAGTAGACGACGTCGCCGGAGAGCAGCGGGGTGATGCAGTTGTGGCAGACACCGGTCCGGCAGCTCCAGCGGGTCGGGACATCACATGCCTCGGCCAGCTCGAGCAGACTGCCGTCACCACTCGGCGTCGAGATACCACTGCGGGAAAACGTCACCAGCGGCCCGTGGCCAAGCACAGCAGGTTGGTGCGGCGGTCGGACTGTCTCGCCGACGATGCCCGGGTTGAGCGAAGACAGCGCACCGAACAGCTCGGTGTGGATCTGGCTGATCCCGACCGCGGACAGCCCTTCGCGCATGTCCGCCATGAAGGACTCCGGACCGCAGATGTACGCCGTCGCGTCCACCGGGAGAGCGAGATCGACCAGCTTGTCCTTCGTCAGCCGACCGTCGCGGGCGCTGTAGAAGATCCGTTCGACGGCATGCGGCAGTTTGGTCAGCAGCTCATGCGCCTCGGCTGCCAGCGGATGTTCCTCGGGTCTGCGGGAGCTGTGGATCCACCAGATCTCACGCTCGCTACCGGCCGCGCCGAGAGTGTGCAGCATCGCTAGGACCGGGGTGACGCCGATGCCGGCTGACACGAGTACGACGGGCGTGTCCGCGTCGTCGAGGACGAATTCGCCGCGTGGTGCCGCGACGTCCAGGACGTCTCCGGGGTGCAGGCTGCTGGTCAGGTAGCCGCTTCCGACGCCGTGAGGCTCGCGTTTCACGCTGATGCGGTAGCCGGGTGAGGTGGACAGCGAGTAGCTGCGCACAGGGACCGGCGTACCAGCATCTGGCAGTCGGAAGGTCAGATACTGACCGGCCTGGGCGGCGGGCAGTTCGCTGCCGTCAGCTGACGCGAGCTGGATCGAGAACACGTTCGTACTCTCGGCGACCACGCTGGTGACCTGCAGCCGGCGAAAGCCGTCCCATGCGGGCTTGGGGGTGTCTGCGTCCTTCAACAGGTCATGGAACGAGCCCTGCCAGCCTGGGCTCAGTGCTGGGATGTCAACCGCCTGCCGGAGCCGGGCGAGGTCACGGTCGGGCAGGTAGAGGAGTGCGTCCGTATCGGCAACGCTCAGCCCATGCGGACCACTGGAGGTCTTGACGATCGAGTCACCCGCGGAGACCTCGCCTTCGGTGATCACTCGGCAGTAGAACCCGGGCCGGTGGTGGCTGACGAGCAGGGCGGGCAGCTCCGGTTCACCCATCCGCAGACCGACCCGATAGCAGGTGACTCGCGGCTGGGTCACCTCCAGCTCGGCGCTGCCGACCCGGTACCGGTCTCCGATGCAGACCTCGCCGTCGGGCATTCCGTCGACCGTCAGGTTCTCGCCGAACTGGCCGTAGACGAAGTCGTCCCGTCCGAAGTGGTTCTCCCAGTGGCGGTAGGAGTCGATCTGGTAGACCATCACTGCCCGTTGCTCGCCGCCGTGTCCGGCTGTGTCGCCCTGTCCGTCGCCGTCCAGGTTCAGCCGCCGGACCATCACCGGACCGTCGACCGGCTGCTTCCAGACGCCGGTGTAGACGGTCTTCCCGTTCCACTCGACGTTCTTCGGCATGCCGACGTTCACCGACAGCAGGGTGGCTGCGCCTCCTGGGCTTCCTGGGCTCATCCGGCGAGCTCCTCTACGGTCAGGTCGCGGTCGATACCGTGTGAGATCACACTCTGACCAGGCTCCTGCCGCAGCCGCTTTCCGTCCAGCTCCACGTCGACCTTGTCCGGCTCGAACGACACCATCCCGGAGATCCGCCGTACCTCGGTCCAGGCGTCCTCGTAGGACCACGCTGCGCCATCTGCGTAGTAGCTGCACAGTCCCTTGTACGGGCAGAACGTGTGCCCTTCGACGGGTGTCAGCGCGGTCTCGTCGACGTCCTCTCGTGGCACGTACCAGCGTGGCGCGAAGCCCGACTCGTACAGCACGAGTGGGCGCGACGAGTCCGCGATCACCCGGTCGCCGTCCCGGACGATCAGGTGGCGGCTCGTCTGTCGGATGTCGATCCGGTGGTACGCATCCGCCGCGTGGCCGACGATCCGCTCGTCCTCCTCGTAGAACGCGTCCATCGCCCGCCACGCGAACGCGACCCGTCCTTTCAAGTCACTCGCGTAGTCCGGCAGTTCGGTGTGTTGCCACGCCGCCCGCGCCTTGGACGCCTCGCCGGCGGACACCGTGTACCACGACGTCGTACCGAGGTCCTTGTGCCGCGTCGTCCGCTCCTCGGCCCGCAGTACGTCGGCCACCACGTCCGCGAGCGGGAAGTACGCCACCGGATACCGAGCCGGCTCGTGCAGCAGTACGACGTCCTCGCTGTCCGCGATCCAGCTGTCGCCGAACCGTACTCGCATCCGCCGCCGCAGCGGCTCCGCGAACAGCAGCCGCTCCGGCAGCTCGACCGGGACCAGGAACCGTCCGATCGCTCCGGTCGCCAGTGGACCCTGTTGCCATGCCAGTCCCATCGGAATACTCCTTTCAGCTCAGCGGTTCGCCGCCGTCGACCCGGAGCGTCGTTCCGGTGACGAACGTGTTGGTCATCGCGAACAGCACGGTTGCGGCGACGTCGTCCGCCGTACCGATCCGCCGGGCCGGGTTCCGGGTGCTGATGTCGCGGAAGTAGCCGGCCTTGGCGTCGCCCAGTCCGTCCCACGCGCCGGTGTCGATGACACCAGGGGAGACCGCGTTCACCCGGATCGGCGCGAGCTCCAACGCCAAAGACCGGGCGAGTACGTCGGCGGCACCGTTGGTGATCGCCACCGCGAGGGTGCCGACGGCGATCTTGGCGGCCGCGACCCCGGAGAAGATGGTCAGCGAACCGCCCTCGTTGAACGCGAGGTGCTTGGCCAGCATCAGCGGACCGATCACCTTGGTGTCGAACGACGCCCGCACCGCCTCCCGGTCGAGGTCCGCCACCTTGCCGCGAGCCCGGGCGGAGGCGGTCGACACGACATGGTCGACGCTGCCGAGCCGTTCACCGAGCGCTGCAATCGAGGCCTCGTCGGTCAGGTCGACGTACTCGACGGTGATCCCCGGCTCACCGTCGTACGCCGCCTTCAGCTTATCCGGGCTGCGGCCGGCCGAGACCACCTGCGCACCGGCGTCCCTGGCGGCCAGCGTCACCGCCTGGGCGATGCCGCCGCCGCGTCCGATCACCAGGACTGTCTTGCCTTCGAGTGTCATGACGCTTACGGAACACGAACGACCGACTCGTTCGCATCCGCCACTGGCTGGCCTACCGGGTTAGCTTGTGGCTGTGGAGCTGACCGGTCGACTTGCGGAGTGCAGCGCGCTCGGACAGGTCGTCGCGGCCGTGCGGACCGGAGAGAGTCGCGTCCTGGTGCTGTCGGGAGAGGCTGGGGTCGGCAAGAGCGCGCTGCTCGACTACCTGGTCGGTCAGGCGGACGGGTGCCGGGTGACGCGGACCTCCGGTGTGCAGTCCGAGATGGAGCTAGCGTTCGCCGGTCTGCACCAGCTGTGCGCACCTGTGCTCGATCTGCTCGACCGGCTGCCCGCACCGCAGCGCGAGGCGTTGCAGACCGTGTTCGGTATCAGCGCTGGCCCGCCGCCCGACATGTTCCTGATCGGTCTGGGTGTGCTGAGCCTCCTAGCCGAGGCTGCCGAGCACCAGCCGCTCGTCTGTCTGGTCGACGACCAGCAATGGCTCGACCGTTGCTCGGCGCAGATCCTCTCGTTCGTCGCCCGCCGGCTCGACGCGGAGTCCGTCGCTCTGGTCTTCGCTACTCGGGAGATCGGCCAGGTGCTGACCGGACTTCCGGAGTACCCCATCGGCGGGCTCCGGGATGCCGATGCCCGTGCGCTGCTGGACGCCGTATTGACGTCGCCGATCGATGCGCAGGTGCGCGACCAGCTAGTGGCCGAGGCACATGGCAACCCGCTGGCGTTGCTCGAGCTGCCGCGCGGTCTGCAGTTGGCTGGAGGCTTCGGAGTACCAGGTGCTGTGGGTATCGAGGAGAGCTTCGTCCGGCGGGTGAACGGCATGCCGGACGAGACCCGTCGGCTCCTGGTTCTCGCTGCGGCAGAGCCCTCGGGCAACGACGCTTTGGTACGCCGTGCTGCCGGACTGCTCGGTCTGCGCCCGGAGGCAGCGGTAGCGGCGAGCGATGCGGGACTGGCGGAGTTCGCGACCCGCATCCGGTTCCGACACCCGCTGGTTCGCTCGGCGGCGTACTGCTCGGCCTCACCGGCCGAACGACGTGAGGTGCACCAGGCACTGGCTGCGGTGACGGACGGCGAAGCCGACCCGGACCGCCGGGCCTGGCATCGGGCACAGGGCGCGGCCGGACCGGACGAGGAGATCGCCGACGAGCTGGAGAGGTCGGCCGGCCGAGCTCAAGCCCGGAGTGGGTTCGCAGCGACGGCCGCATTCCTGCTGCGGTCAGCTGCGCTAACGATCGACCCGGTGAAGCGAGCGGGTCGTGCACTGGCAGCGGCGCAGGCCGAGCTGCAGACCGGTGCTTTCGACTCCGCGGCCGACCTACTGACGATGGCCGAGGAAGAGCAGCTGAGCGAGTTGCAGCGTGCTCGGGCCGATCTGGTCCACGCACAGCTCGCGTTTCTGACCAATCGGGGCAATGACGCGCCGCAGCTGATGCTGAAGGCGGCGAAGCGGCTCGAGACCGTCGATGTCGCGCTGGCACGGACGACGTACCTGGACGCGTTGTCGGCGGCCATCTTCGCGGGACGACTGGCCAAGCCTGGTGGCGACGTGATCGAGGTGGCGCGGGCCGCGGCCGCCGCGCCGCGTCCGGCGGTGGTGCGTTCGGCGGACCTCCTGCTCGACGGCAACGCGCTGCACTACCGGGATGGGTACGCCGCGGGTGCGGAGACTTTGCACAAGGCGCTGGCCGGCGTCGGCGACGGAATGACCGTCGAGGACGAACTGCAGTTGTTGTGGATGGCAACGACTTCCGCATTGCGGCTGTGGGACGCCGATCGCTGGGAGCAGCTGTCCCGCCGGCACGTACGGCTCGTCCGCGAGACCGGCGTACTCAGCAACGTCGCGCTGGCGCTGACTTCGCTGGCCTATGTGAGTGTGTTCGCAGGTGACCTGTCGGCGGCCGCGACGCTGACCGATGAGGCGCGGGCGGCGAACGAGGTGACTGGCGGCAATCTGGCGCCGTACGGCCAGTTGGCGCTGGCTGCGTTCCGTGGTGATCGGGACGAGACGCTCGCGCTGGTCGCGGCGACCGAGCAGGACGGGACGCGGCGTGGCGAGGGGATCGGTCTCGCGTTCGCGGACTGGGCGAGCGCCGTACTCGCCAATGGGCTCGGTCGGTACCAGGACGCGGCCGAGGCGGCGGAGCGCGCGTTCCAGGATCCGCGGGACGAGTTGTCGATGATGCTGGTGCCGGGTGAGCTGGTCGAGGCCGCCGTACGGATCGGGGCGATCGACACCGCACACCGTGCGTGCCAGGTCCTGGGTGGCATGGCCGACGCGACCGGCACCGACTGGGCGCTCGGGGTGTACGCGCGGTCCCGGGCGATGATCAGCGCCGGCGACACGGCCGAACGCCTCTACCGGGACGCGCTCGCACACCTGGAGAAGACGCGGCTGAAGGTCGAGCTTGCGCGGGCTCAGTTGCTGTACGGCGAATGGCTGCGGCGGGAACGACGTCGTACCGATGCGCGCGAACACCTGCGCACGGCGCACGCCAGCTTCGAGGCGATGGGGTTGGCCGGTTTCGCTGAGCGGGCCTGGCGCGAACTGCAGGCGGCCGGCGGGACCGCTCGGAAGCGCGCCGTACCGACGCAGAGCGAGCTGACCGCGCAGGAGGGCCAGATCGCCCGGATGGCACGTGATGGCCTGTCCAACCCGGAGATCGCTACCCGGCTGTTCATCAGCGCGCGGACCGTGCAGTACCACCTGCGGAAGGTGTTCTCGAAGCTGGACATCACCTCCCGCAGTCAGCTCGACCAGGTCCTCTAACTGCTCACCACACCCGCGGCCGGTTTTGGACACCGTTTACCGGAGTGTGGGCGGCGGGCGTAAATTATTCGCTCATGGCCATGTTCGACCTTTCCCTCGACAAGCTCCGCGAGTACCGGCCCGAGGTGGCCGCGCCCGCCGACCTGGTCGATTTCTGGCGCCGCTCGATCGAGAAGGCGCGTACCGACGACCTGTCCGCTTCGTTCACCCTGATCGACAACAAGCTCGCGGTGATCGACACCTATGACGTCACCTACGCCGGCTTCGGCGGTTCGCCGGTCAAGGGCTGGCTGCACGTGCCGGCCGGTGCCACCGGTCCGCTGCCGACCGTGGTGCAGTACCACGGGTACTCCGGCGGTCGTGGCTTCCCGCACGCGACCACTCTCTGGGCGCAGGCCGGCTACGCCCACTTCGTGATGGACACCCGCGGGCAGGGCTACAGCGCCGGCGGCCCGGAGAGTACGGCGGACGACACGCCGTACGCCGGTCTGAACCACACGCCGGGCTTCATGACCGCGGGTATCACCGACCCGGAGACCTACTACTACCGCCGCGTGTACATCGACGCGGTCCGGACGCTCGAAGCCGCGCGGACGTCGCCGTTCGTGGACCCGGACAAGATCATCGTCACCGGCGGCAGCCAGGGCGGCGGCATCTCGATCGCCGCGGCCGGCCTCGCACCGATCGCCGGGATCGAGCTGCTCGGCTGCGCTCCCGACGTACCGTTCCTGTGTCACTTCCAGCGGGCACTGCAGATCACCGACAAGGACCCGTACGGCGAGATCACGCGATACCTGAAGGGGTTCCGGCAGGACGTCGACGCCGCGCTGCGGACGCTGAGCTACTTCGACGGCGTCAACCTGGGCCGGCTGGCCACGGTGCCTGCGCTGTTCTCGGTCGCGCTGATGGATGCCACCTGCCCGCCGTCGACGGTTTTTGCTGCCTTCAACCACTACGGGAACGACCAGAAGGACATCGAGGTCTACCACTACAACAATCACGAGGGCGGCCAGACGTACCAGCAGCTGGCCCAGCTCGAGTGGTTCGCGGAGATCTTCGAGAAAAGGTCATCGACGGACCGATGAGTTTCCGGCCCGGGCCTCGTTACACGGTCATCGATGTCGGTCAGACTGGACCGACCGTGACCGCGGGAGGCCGCAGATGGACTGGAAGCTCGAGCTCGTCATCGTTCCGGTATCGGACGTAGACCGGGCGAAGAAGTTCTACACCGACCAGCTCGGATTCGCCGAGGACGTCGACCACCGGGTCGGGGACTCGTTCCGGGTGGTTCAGCTGACGCCGCCGGGGTCGAAGTGCTCGATCACGATCGGCCTCGGCGTGACGTCCGCGACGCCGGGCAGCTACCAGGGCACGCACCTGGTGGTGACCGACATCGAGGCGGCGCGGGCCGAGCTGGTCGAGCGTGGTGTCGAGGTCAGCCAACCGTTCCACTTCGGCGCCCAGGGCAAGCAGGACGGCGTACATCCGGACCGTTCCAACTACAACTCCTTCCTGTCCTTCGAGGACCCGGACGGCAACGGCTGGACGGTCCAGGAGGTTGGGCACGCGTCGTGACCACTTTGGAGGAGGCGGCGTTCGCGGGGGATGAGACCGCGTTCGCCGCCTTGGCCGGGCAGTACCGGCGGGAGCTTCACGTGCACTGCTACCGGATGCTCGGGTCGTACGACGAGGCGGAGGACGCGGTCCAGGAGACGCTCCTGCGGGCCTGGCGTGCCCGCGCCTCGTACGACGGCCGCACGTACTTCCGGGCCTGGCTCTACAAGATCGCGACCAACATCTGCCTGGACGTCGTACGGCGGCCGACAGCACGCGACCTGGTCTGGTTGCAGCCGTACCCGGACCGTCTGCTCGACGAGATCGCTCCACCGGCGAACCAGCCCGACGCGGTCGCGGTGGACCGGGAGACGATCGAGCTGACGTTCCTGATCGCACTCCAGACCCTGCCCGCTCGGCAGCGGGCCGCACTGATCGCCCGCGACGTACTCGGCTGGTCGGCCGCGGAGACTGCCGGGATGCTGGAGACCAGCGTGGCCGCGGCGAACAGTGCACTCCAGCGTGCCCGGGTGACGATGCAGCAGCGACTGCCGGTACGCCGGACCGACTGGAGTGCGCCACAGCCCACCGCTGAGGAGCGTGAGGTCCTGGCGCGCTTCATCGACGCGCACCAGCGGTGTGACGCGGCTGCGGCGATTGCGATCGCGGCCGAGGACCTGCGGATCTCGATGCCGCCGGACCGCTTGTCGTTCGACGGCCTGACCACGTGCCTTCCGCTGTTCGAGCGCGCCTTCGGGCCGGACCGGGACGGCGAGTGGCGCCTGGTGCCGACGTCGGCGAACCGGTTGCCCGCGGCAGCGTCGTACCTGCTGCGCCCGGGGGACACGGTGTGGCGGGCGTTCAAGCTGGACGTGCTGCGGGTGCACGACGGGAAGATCGCCGAGATCATGACATTCGGCTACTCCCGTTTCCCGGCCTTTGGCCTCCCGGACCGCTTGACCCCCTAATGTGGGTCCCATGTTGGGACTACCCGCGGGAATCCGGGTCTGCCTGTTCGACCTGGACGGTGTGCTCACCGATACCGCCGCCGTCCACGCGGCCGCGTGGAAAGAGATGTTCGACGTGTTCCTCCGCGACTATGCGGAGCAACACGGGACAGCGTTCAAGCCGTTCGACGCACGCGCGGAGTACGACGCGTACGTCGACGGCAAGCCACGAGGCGACGGAGTTCGCGACTTCCTCACCTCGCGCGGCATCACGTTGCCTGACGGGTCAGCCGACGATCCGCCGACCGCGATGACGGTCAACGGTCTCGGCAACCGGAAGAACGAGGCCGTCCAGCACCTGATCCGGACCAAGGGCGTGCGGGTCTTCGAGGGCTCGCGCCGATACCTCCAGGCCGCCGAGCAGGCCGGACTCCGCCGGGCCGTGGTGTCGTCGAGTGCGAACACCCGCGAGGTACTCGCGGTCACCGGACTCGCGCAGTACATCGAGGAGATCGTCGACGGCGTGACGATCCGGACCGACGGCCTCAAAGGGAAACCGGCGCCGGACACGTTCCTGGCCGCGGCCAAGGGCTTCGGCGTCGACCCGGCCGAGGCGGCGGTGTTCGAGGACGCGCTGGCCGGTGTCGCCGCCGGTCGCGCGGGCCACTTCGGCCACGTCATCGGCGTGGATCGCGTCGGCCAGGCGGCCGAGCTGAAGTCGAACGGGGCGGACGTGGTGGTCCGCGACCTGGCAGACCTGCTGGAGGACCAATGATCGACCGAGGTCATCACCCGATCGAGCCGTGGCGGCTGCGCGAGACCCGGCTTGCCCTCGACAAGCTGGCGCAGTCGGAGTCGCTGTTCGCCCAGTCGAACGGTCACATCGGCCTGCGCGGCAACCTCGACGAGGGCGAGCCGTACGCGATCCCGGGCACGTACCTGAACTCGTTCTACGAGCAGCGTCCGCTGCCGTACGCCGAAGCCGGCTACGGCTACCCGGAGTCCGGTCAGACGCTGGTCGACGTGACCAACGGCAAGCTGATCCGGCTGATGGTGGACGACTCGCCGTTCGACATCCGCTACGGGTACCTGACCAAGCACGAGCGCTCGCTGGACTTCCGGACCGGCATCCTCCAGCGCGACGTCGACTGGACGTCGCCGGGCGGCAAGCGGATCAAGGTCACCAGCCGCCGGCTGGTGTCGCTGACCCAGCGCGCCGTCGCGGCGATCGAGTACATCGTGGAGCCGGTCGACCAGCCGGCCCGCTTCGTCATCCAGTCCGAGCTGGTCGCGAACGAGACGCAGCCGAAGCTGTCCGACGATCCGCGGGTCGCCGCCGTACTGGACAACCCGTTGAAGCCCGTCAGTCATGACGGCGGTGAGCATGGCGTCGTCCTGATCCACCGGACCACGCGCAGCCAGCAACTGATGGCGGCCGCGATGTCACACGATGTGGAGACGACGGCCCGCTACAAGATGGACCAGGACGTCCGGGAGGACTGGGCGCGCACCACGGTGATCTGCCACCTGCAGCCGGGCGAGAGTCTGCGCGTGGTGAAGTACCTGGCCTACGGCTGGTCCAGCCTGCGCTCGGAGACCGCCATCCGGGACCAGGTCGCGGCGGCGCTCGCGAGCGCGAAGTTCTCCGGCTGGGAAGGACTGGCCAAGCAGCAGGTCGACTTCCTGGACGACTTCTGGGACGGCGCCGACGTCGAGGTGCAAGGGCATCCGGAGCTCCAGCAGGCGGTGCGGTTCGCGCTGTTCCACGTCCTGCAGGCCGGGGCACGCGCCGAGCGACGGGCGATCCCGTCGAAGGGGCTGACCGGAGCTGGGTACGACGGGCACACGTTCTGGGACACGGAGGGCTTCGTCCTGCCGGTGCTGACGTACACCATGCCCGACGCGGCCGCTGACGCGTTGCGCTGGCGACATTCGATCCTCGAGCTGGCCAAGGAACGCGCCGAGGTGCTGGGCTTCAAAGGCGCGGCCTTCCCGTGGCGGACCATCCGCGGCCAGGAGTGCTCCGGCTACTGGCCCGCGGGTACGGCGGCGTTCCACATCAACGCCGACATCGCCGAGGCCGTGATGCGGTACCACCGGGCCACCGGTGACGACGACTTCCTCGACGAGGTCGGGCTGGAGCTCCTGGTGGAGACCGCTCGGCTGTGGCTGTCGCTGGGACACCACGACCGCGACGGCCGCTGGCACCTGCCCGGCGTGACCGGCCCGGACGAGTACAGCGCAGTTGCCGACGACAACGTTTTCACCAACCTGATGGCGGCGCGCAACCTGCGGTTCGCGGCGGAGGTCTCGGCCAAGTTGCCGACCCGGGCACGGGCGCTGGGTGTCGACGCCGAGGAGGAGGCCGCCTGGCGGGACGCGGCGGCCGCTGTCTACGTGCCGTACGACAAGGAGCTCGGCGTACACCCGCAGTCCGAAGGGTTCACCGGGTACGCCGTGTGGGACTTCGAGGCGTACAAGGACAAGTACCCGCTGCTGCTGCACGCGCCGTACTTCCAGCTGTACCGGACCCAGGTGGTCAAGCAGGCCGACCTGATGCTGGCGACGTACTGGTGCGGTGACGCGTTCACCGCCGAGGAGAAGGCGCGAAACTTCGACTACTACGAGCGGCTGACGGTGCGGGACTCGTCGCTGTCGGCCTGCGTGCAGGCCGTGATGGCCGCTGAGGTCGGGCACCTCGACCTGGCGTACGACTATGCGTATGAGGCCGCGCTGATCGACATGCGCAACCTGCACCACAACACCGGCGACGGGCTGCACATGGCCTCACTGGGTGGTGCCTGGAGCGCGCTGGTGGCCGGTTTCGGTGGGTTGCGGGAGAGCGACGGCTACCTGTCGTTCGATCCCGCCTTGCCGATCGGGCTGTCCGGGCTGAGCTTCACGATCCGGTGGCGCGGGGTCCGGTTGAAGGTCGAGATCGACCCGGTTGCCGTGAAGTACTCGGTGCACAACGGGCCGGACTCGGCGCTCACCCTCCGGCACGCCGGCGAGGAGATCACCGTCAGGGCCGACCAGCCGGTGGTCCGGACGCTGGAGAAGAGGCGGCCGCTGCTTCCCCGGCCGCCGCAACCGCTCGGCCGCGAGCCGCGGCCGGCGATGGCGGTCAACGAGGAGTAGCTAGCGGGTCAGGTTCTTCTTGTTGCGCGCGGACAGCGACTCGGCGGTGCCGACCAGCATCACCGACGAGATCACGGCGACGATGAAGCCGAGCACGTTCAGCTCGAAGATGCTGCCGGTGCCGAGGAGGGCGGCGATGCTGCCGCCGATCACCGAGCCGGCCAGTCCGAGCAGCAGCGTGGCGAGCAGACCGAGCTTCTGCTTGCCGGGCGTGAAGAGCCGGGCGAGTGCTCCGATGATGAGTCCGGCGATGATGAAGCCGATCATGGCGAGATCCTCCGAGGGTCGAGCGGTAGGACTCCAGTCTCCGGCCTCGGCGGCGTGGATGGCAGTGGAGTTCTCCCTGATCGGACCCGGACCCGACCCTGGGTTCAGGTGCGTGCCCTGGTGGTGACCAGGTCGCTGCTGGCCTGCAGTCTGGGCATGGACTGGAGCTCGTTGAGCACTGTGCTCGCAAGCTGATCGGCCGCGTCCGGGTCGCTGTGCAGCAGGGCCTGGTAGCTGTTCCGGCAGGGCGAGCCGGCGCCCAGCACGGCGACGTACTGCTCGATGTCCGCCAGCGCCGGATGGGTCTTGATCGCGTCGACCGTGCCCTTGGCGCACTTGATCAGCGTCGGTTGTGTCGTGGCCGCGCCGCTCTTGACGAGCAGTTGGTCGGCGAGCGCCTTGGTCATGAAGTACTGCGCGCTGGTGGGCTTGTCCTGCAGGTACCGCGCGGTCGCGATCTCCTTGAGGTTGTCGGTGAGGACGCAGACCGCCCACAGCGGCGGCAGCGTGATGACCTGGCTCTTCGGCATGAACGCGGGGATGTCCAGCACCCCGGCAAGGCCGCCGCTGTTGTTGACGGCGATCAACGCCGACCGCGACGCCTGGTCGGTCGGGTTCGCGTACGGCGCGGTGATCAGCCGGCTGGTGAAGCTCGCGTCCGGCATGACGATGACCGACATGCTGCCGGTGTTCTTGAGCAGCAACGAGGTATGGCTCGGGTCGGTGCTGGCAGTCAGCACCACTCCGTCCGCCTGGGACTCCGGTGGGAGCGCCTCGGTGGAGTGCACGCAGTCGGTCGCGGGCTTGACCACGGAGGGGGTCTGCGGCAGGACGATCGACGGGGTCGGAGGCACGGACGGCACTTCGCTCGATCCCTCCGCAGCCGAGCAGCCGGCCGTCACCGCCAGCAGCATCGCCAATAGCCCTGCCCTGGGCACAAGCGCCCGACCGCGTCCGTCCACAATGACCCCCCTGGTCCCCGAGCCAAGTCCCCACCCGCTCGGTCTTCTTCACAGAATACTGTCCCCGCGATGACTTAGCCTCACTTCGTGACCGTTCATCAATTGTCGAAGCAGGACGCCCGGCGGCTGGCCGTCCGTGCGCAGCTGCTGACGAGCGAGCGCCCGGCCGATCTGTTCGACGTGGTCGGCGGGCTGAACGTCATCCAGCTCGACCAGACGGCGTACGTCGCACCGAACGCGGACCTGGTCGCGTGGAGCCGGCTGGGCTCGTCGTACGACGCTGCCGAGCTGGCCGATGCTCTGGCGTCACAGCACCTGCTGGAGTTCCGTGGGTTCGTTCGGCTGCCGGAGACGCTGGCGTTGTTCCGGGCCGAGATGGCGGCGTGGCCGGGGGAGGGGGAGCTGGTCGAGTGGCAGGAGTACATCCGCGACTGGGTGCAGGCGAATGAAGGGTGCCGGCTCGACATCCTCGAGCGGCTGCGGCAGGACGGTCCGCTGGTGATGCGTGAGCTGCCGGACAGCTGTGTCCGGCCGTGGAAGTCGAGCGGCTGGACGAACAACAGGAACGTGTCGAGACTGCTGGACTTCATGATCGAACGCGGTGAGGTCGCGATCGCCGGCCGCGAAGGGCGGGACAGGCTGTGGGACCTGGCCTCGCGGGTGTATCCCGACGACCCGATCGTTCCGTTGGCGAAGGCGGTGCGGATCCGGGACGAGCAGCGGCTGCGTTCGATGGGGATCCTGCGGGTCAAGGGACCGGCCGGCCCGGGCGAGCCGCACGACGCCGGCGAGGCAGGGGAGCGGGCGGTCGTGGAGGGCGTCCGCGGCGAGTGGCGGGTCGACGCGGAGCTGCTCGGGCAGCCGTTCGAGGGGCGTACGGCGATCCTGTCGCCGCTGGACCGGCTGGTGTACGACCGGAAGCGGCTCACCGAGATCTTCGAGTTCGACTACCAGCTGGAGATGTACAAGCCGGTCGCGAAGCGCAAGTGGGGCTATTTCGCGCTGCCGATCCTGCACAACGACCGCCTGGTCGGGAAGGTCGACGCGATGTCGGACCGCAAGGCCGGCATCTTCCGCGTCGACGCGATCCACGAGGACGAGCCCTTCTCCAAGGGCCTGACCGCAGCCGTCGACCGCGAAATCCGCGACCTGGCGAGCTGGCTACACCTGCACTTGGTTCGGTGACGTCGGCGCGGCGGATGCGCGGATCCGATGGTTCCGCTCGATCGATTGGCCCCAGGTGGTGCCGGTCAGGAGAAGTACGGCGCCGATGATGGCGGGGACGGTCAGGCGCTCGCTGCCCAGACCGATGCCGATGGCAACGGCCCAGATCGGCTCGGTGCCGAGGAGGAGACTGGCCCGGCTGGCGGACGTACGCTGGATGGCCCAGGTCTGCGCGAGGAACGCGAAAACGCTGCAAAACAAGGCAAGATAGGCCAGCTGCAGCCAGGCCGTGGTGGTGATCGCAGGCAGATGATGTACGGCGGGTGCCGCGAAGAGCGCCGTACCGACGAGCGTCTGAACTGTCGTCAGCTGCAGCGGCCTGAGCCCGGTGGCGAGGCGGCCGACTAGGGCGACGTGACCGGCTCGGACGACGGCGGCCGCGAGCATGAGCAGGTCGCCGATACCGGGGACGTGGAGTCCGTGGCCGGACATCAGCAGGCCGACGGCTCCGACGCACAGGGCAGCGGCGAGGTAGAACCGCGGCGGGACCCGGCGGCGGTCGAGCAGTGGGGTCAGGACGAGCGTGAGGCTGATGATCAGTCCGGCGTTGGCGGCGCTCGTGTGCGTGACGCCGTACGTCTCGAGGATCAGGACGGCCGCTTGGGTGAGGCCGAGGAGACCGCCGGTTCTGAGTTCCTTGCGGCTGATGTGCCGTACGAAGAGCAGCAACGCGCCGGCGGAGATGGCGTACCGGACGAAGAGGACCGTGAGCACGGGCGTGCTGCTGGTGGCGGTCTTGGCGGCGAGATAGCTCGAGCCCCAGACGATGGCGACCAGCAGCAGGACGAGGTCGGTACGGCGGGAGGCGGGCACGGATCCAACGGTGACTGGTCCGGATGTTGAAGCCAAGTACCACCTTCTAAAGGCACCTTGTAGGACGCCTACAGTGTTGGGATGGATGAACGGCAGCTGCGAGTACTGCGAGAGGTCGGCGAACTGGGCAGTGTGACGGCGGCGTCCGAGGCGTTGCTGGTCACACCGTCGGCGATTTCGCAACAGCTGCGGCTCTTGCAGCGATCGATCCCGGTCCCGTTGACCGAACGCGACGGTCGGAGGGTCGTGCTGACCGCGGCCGGGCGTGCGTTGGCAGGGGCTGCGGCGGATGTGGAGTCGGCGCTGGCGCGGGCCCGGCAGGTTGTGGACGAGTTCGCCGAGCAGCCGGACGGGGTCGTGTCGGTTGCCGCGTTCCACAGTGCGGCCGCGGCATTCTTTCCGTCGTTGTTGCGGGCGAAGGACGCGCCGCGACTCAGCTTGCATGACGAGGACGTGCCGCAGGACGAGTTCCCGGTGTTGACCCGCGAGTACGACGTTGTCCTTGCGCACCGGCTCGATCACGCCGAGGCCTGGCCGCGGACGGTCGCGGTCACGCCGCTACTGCATGAGCCGTTGGACGTCGCCGTACCCGTTGATCATCCGCTGGCGTCGAAGCGGTCGCTGTCACCGCGGGACGTGGCAAGCGAACCGTGGATCACGGTGCACGACGGGTTTCCATTGATGGCGACCATCGAGGCGATCGGGGCGGCGGCCAACCACCGGCTCGAGCTGGTCCACCGGGTCAACGAGTTCACCGTCGTCGCCGAGTTGGTTGCCGCCGGCGCGGGTTTGGCGCTGATCCCACGGTGGACGGCCCGGTCGCATCCGGGGATCGCGCTCCGTCCGATGCGCGGGGTGCATGCGCGGCGACACATCGACGCCCTGCATCGGCCGGAGCGGACGGCCCGTCGAGCGGTACGCACGACACTCGCGAACCTTCAGGCCGCGGCGAGCACGATCCGCAAACCGACCGCTCAGTAGCCTCGCTCAGGCGAAACCGCCGTTGCTCTTCAGGAGTTGGCCGTTGATCCATTCGCCCTCAGGGGAGCAGAGGAAGGCGACCAGGTTCGCCGTATCTTGAGGCGTGCCGAGTCGGCCGAGCGGGGTCTGCTGGATGCCGGCCGCGCGGATCTCGTCGGTCATCCAGCCGGTGTCGATCGGGCCGGGGTTGATCACGTTCGCGGTGAGGCCGAGGTCGGACAGCTCCTGCGCTGCCGCGAGAGTGATGCGGTCGAGCGCTCCCTTGCTTGCGCCGTACGGGAGGTTGTGGACGGTGTGGTCGCTGGTCAGCGCGACGATCCGGCCGGTGCCGTGGGTCCCTTTGAACCGCTGGGCGTACTCGCGGATCAGCAGCCAGGTCGCGCGGGCGTTGACCGCGAAGTGCCGGTCGAAGCTCTCGACGGTGGTGTCCAGGATGCTGGAGTCGGTGGACTCGCAGTGGCACATCACGAGGGCGGTGACGTTGCCCAACTGTTCCTCGGCGGCCGCGAAGATCCGCTGCGGAGCCTCCGGATCGACCAGATCGGCCTCGATCGGTACGGCGGTGGCGCCGAGGCTCGTGAGCTCCTTGGTGATCTCGTCGGTCGCTCCGGCCTGGACACCCCACTGCATCCGGTCGTCGTACGCCGTCCAGTAGGTGAACGCGATGTCCCAGCCGGAGGCCGCGAGCCGGCGGGCGATGCCGGCGCCGATCCCGACGGTGCGGCCGACGCCGGTGACGAGGGCGACTGGTCGTTCAGCTGGCTGAGTCATGCCGCGATCCTGCTGGACAGCCGGGCGAGCGGCAACCCGATTGTCAGCCAGATCACGCCTCTAGCTCTCGGTGTGCACGATGTGGGCGTCCGGACCCGGGCAGAAGAGTGACTCGGTGTCCGTGTCGGTCCAGTGCACGAGGTACGGCGGTTCGCCGTTCGGGTCGTGGACCTCGACGATCTGCCCCTCGCGCCGGTGTGCCGTCAGATGATTGCCCTCGACAACAACTTGGTCGCCAGCTAACGCCTTCACCGCATCCACCCCTCCCGGAACCTGGATCTGACCCCAGAATGGCCCTGCCCGGCGGTCCACACCACCCCTCAGCCAGATTCAGCTCGGCAGCGTGACGACGGCCGTCGTCCCTCCGGTGCTGGAGGAGTTCAGGGTGATCGTGCCGTTGTGGGCGCGGGCGATCTCCTGGGCGATCGACAGGCCCAGCCCGGAGCCGCCGCTGGCGCGGGAGCGGCTGGTGTCGAGCCGTACGAAGCGTTCGAACACCCGCTGCCGGTCGGCTTCGGGGATTCCGTCCCCGTCGTCCTCGACCGTGATGATCGCCGACCCGTTCTGCTCGGCCGTGGTCAGGCGGACGGTGGTGTGGGCCGCGCGGGCCGCGTTGTCGACGAGATTCCGCAGTACCTGACTCAAACGGGCCGGATCGCCGACCACCCGGACGGGGTGGACGTCACCGGTCACGGTCAGCTCAGGCGCCGAACTCCGCAGTCGTTGGATCTCGGCCGCGACCAGATCGTCGAGATCGACGTCGGTACGACGCATCCGGATCCCGGTGTCGTCCGCCTTGGCGAGCAGCAGGAGATCCTCGACCAGCTGCCGCATCCGGTCGGTCTCGGTCCCCATCACCTGACTCAGCTCACGCCACGCCTGCCCGGTCGTGTCCGCCTCGATGACCTCGAGGGCCGCCGTGAGCGTGGCCAACGGCGACCGGAGTTCGTGACTGGCGTCCGCGACGAAGGCCCGCTGCGTGGCCTGCCCGGTCTCCAGCCGGTCGAGCATCTCGTTCATCGTCAGTGCGAGCCGTGCGATCTCGTCCCGCGTCGTCGGCACCGGAACCCGCTCGGTCAGATCCCGTGTCCCGATGCGCTGCACCCGGGCCCGGATCCGCTCCACCGGCCGCAGTGCCTGCCCGACCATCAGCCACCCCGCGACGCCGACCACGATCAGCAGCGCAGGGAATCCGATCACCAGGTACTTCGCAACTGTCGTCACCGTCTGCCGCTGTGTCTCCACCGATGACGCGACCACCGCCGTGTACGTCTGCCCGTTGTACGACGCTCCCTGGGCGACGATCAGGTACGAGTGGTCGTCGTCGATCAGCGGCATCTCGCCGACCTCGGCCCGCAACAGGGCGCCGGCCGGCGGTCGCAGGTCCGTCAACGGGGTCGTCCCGACCCGGGTCGACGAGGCGGCGACGACCCGGCCGGACGGGTCCAGGACCTGGACCAGTTGGCTGGTGCTCGTGGTCTCGACCAGATCGCGTGCGAGCCCCGCCGTACCCTCGGTGCTGACCTGGCGGGCCACGTCCGCGACCCGGCCCTCGGCGGCGTCGGAGACTTCCGTGATCAGCGCCCGCTGCAGGAGCAGCAGCAATGCGGTCGCGCCAAGCAGCATCGCGACGGCGACCACGATCACCGCGGCCGCGGTCGAGCGACTCCGCACGCTCGCCTGCCGCAGTCCGCCAGTGGTCCGGTACCACCCGTCGACGCGCCGTCGCACGACCCCGCTCACCCCGCCATCTTCGCAGGCGCGGGTCAGCGGTTACCCGCCGCCGGGGTTGAGGCGGTATCCCATCCCGCGAACGGTCTCGATCGCGTGCCGGTCGAACGGGGTGTCGATCTTCTTCCGCAAGTACCGCACGTAGACCTCGACCACGTTCGGATCGCCGTCGAACGCCGGGTCCCAGACGCCGGCCAGGATCTCGGCCTTGCTGACCGTGTCCCCGCGGTGCCGCATCAGGAACTCGAGCAGCCCGTACTCCCGCGGCGTGAGGGTGATCTCCCGCCCGTCCCGCTCCACCCGCCGCCGGGCCACGTCGAGCGTCAGGTCGCCGGCCATCAGCACGACCGGCCGCTCCGGACCGCCGCGCCGGATCAGCGCCCGCAACCGGGCGACCAGCACCAGGAAACTGAACGGCTTGGTCAGATAGTCGTCCGCGCCGAGATCGAAGGCATCGGTCTGGTCGTACTCGCCGTCCTTCGCGGTCAGCATCAGCACCGGCGTCCAGATCCCGCGCGCCCGCAGCAGCTCCAGCACGCGGTACCCGTTGAGCTTCGGCAGCATGATGTCCAGCACGATCACGTCGTAGCTGTGCTCGGTCGCGGCCCACACCGCGTTCTCACCGTCGTGCACCAGCTCGACGACGAACCCGGCGTCGGTCAGCCCGCGGTGAACGGTGTCGGCCAGCCGCAGTTCGTCCTCGACCATCAGCACTCGCATCCACCCAGTCTCACCGCTACCCGCTGAGAGTCCGCTGAGAGCCCCACAAACTTGACGCCATGAAGTCGGCCCACCTAGCGTTGTCGAAGCGCTTCGACACTGCTCGGCACCGCTCCAGGAGAGGCTGGCCACGATGAAGTTCAGCGACGGGTACTGGCAGCTGCGAGCGGGACTGACGCGATTGCGGCCGGCCGAGGTCGAGAGCGTGGCGGCGGGGGAGCGGGAGCTGACCGTGTACGCGCCGGCCAAGCGGATCGAGCGGCGCGGCGACACGCTCAACCAGCCGATGTTCACCGTGACGTTCTCCTCGCCGTCGCGCGGGGTGATCGGGGTCCGGATCGCGCACCATCTCGGCGGACTGCCCGCGCGACCGTCGTACCGGCTGAACACCGACGACGGCCATCCGGTGAAGGTGGACGTCGGTGCCGCCGAAGCGCGGTTGACGTCCGGGGAGCTGAGTGTGGTGATCGCGCTCGACGGGCCGTGGGACGTGCGCTTCGAGCAGGATGGGAAGCCGCTGACCAGCTCGGGGGAGCGCAGCATCGGCCTGATCACTGATGCCGATGGCAAGCATTATCTGCACGAGCAGCTGGCGCTCGGAGTCGGTGAGACCATCTACGGCCTGGGCGAGCGTTTCGGCGCGTTCGTGAAGAACGGCCAGGTCGTCGACAGCTGGAACGCCGACGGTGGTACGTCGAGTGAGCAGGCGTACAAGAACGTCCCGTTCTACCTGAGCAGCAAGGGGTACGGCGTACTCGTCGACAGTCCGGCCCGGGTGTCGTTCGAAGTCGGCTCGGAGGTCACGTCACGCAACCAGTTCAGTGTCGAGGGCCAGGAACTCGGGTACTACGTCTTCGCCGGCCCGACTCCGAAGGACGTCCTGCGCCGCTACACCGCCCTGACCGGACGGCCCGCGCGCGTGCCCGCCTGGTCGATGGGGTTGTGGCTGTCGACGTCGTTCACCACCGACTACACCGAGGAGACCACGAGCGGATTCGTCGCCGGCATGGCTGAGCGAGATCTTCCGTTGAGCGTCTTCCATTTCGACTGCTTCTGGATGCGGCAGTTCCACTGGTGTGACTTGCTGTGGGACCCGGTCGCGTTCCCGGATCCGGCCGGCATGGTCGGTCGCCTGAAGGATCGCGGCCTGCGCGTCAGTCTGTGGATCAACCCGTACATCGCCCAACGCTCGGTGTTGTTCGAGGAGGGCCGCCGGCTCGGCTATCTGGTCAAGCGAGTGGACGGCTCGGTCTGGCAGTGGGACCTGTGGCAGGCCGGTATGGCGATCGTCGACTTCACCAATCCGGATGCGACCGCGTGGTACCGCTCGAAGCTGCAAGCCCTTGTCGACCTGGGCGTCGACTGCTTCAAGACCGACTTCGGCGAACGCATCCCGACCGACGTCGTCTGGTACGACGGTTCCGATCCGGAGCGGATGCACAACTACTACGCGCAGCTGTACAACGCGGCCGTGTTCGGCCTGCTGGAGGAGAACCGGGGTGAGGGCGAGGCGGTGCTGTTCGCCCGGTCCGCGACCGCCGGCGGGCAGCAGTTCCCGGTGCACTGGGGTGGCGACTGCGAGTCGACGTTCGAGGCGATGGCGGAGTCCTTGCGCGGTGGACTGTCGCTGGCCGCGTCGGGGTTCGGGTACTGGAGTCACGACATCGGCGGGTTCGAGGGCACGCCGGATCCGGCGATCTTCAAGCGGTGGGTCCCGTTCGGGCTGCTCTCGTCGCACTCGCGGCTGCACGGCTCGTCGTCGTACCGGGTCCCGTGGGCGTTCGACGAGGAGGCGGTCGACGTACTGCGGAAGTTCACCAAGCTGAAGCTGTCGCTGATGCCGTATCTGATGAACGCTGCGGCCGAGGCGCATCAGGACGGGGTGCCGATGATGCGGCCGATGGTCCTGGAGTTCCCCGACGATCCAGGAGCCGCCTACCTGGATCGCCAGTACATGCTCGGTCCCGATCTGCTGGTCGCGCCGGTGATGAGCTTCGACGGGGACGTCTCGGTCTACCTTCCACGCGGACGATGGACCTCGCTGCTGACCGGTGAGGTGCTGGCGGGTCCGGGCTGGGTGCGGCAGACGCATGCGTTCGACAGCTTGCCCATGCTGGTGCGCGAGGGCGCGGTAATCCCGATCGGGGCGGTCGACGATCGGCCGGAGTATGACTGGGCCGACGGGGTCGAGCTGCACTGGTTCGAGCCGGGAGAGGGGCAGACGGCCCTGGTCGAGCTGCCCGACGCGGACGGGGGAGTGGCCGCCGTGATCGAGCTGACCCTGCATGACGGCCAAGTCGAGTCCCGGGTGATCGCGGGCGTCTGCGAGCGCTACACCGTCAAGCTCTCCAGCACGACGTCCGCAGCGGAGAAGACCACGTAGAGCGTGTGGATGCCGCTCACCGGCACGAGCTCACCGGCGACCGGGACGCCTTCGCTCGTCGGTGGGATCTGCAGCGTGCTCAGGACCTCGCCGTGCAGCGGGTCGTCCAGGCGGAGCTCGATGGTGGCGGGCGAGTCGCTGCGGTTGGCGACGCGTGCCTGGTAGGTCGCCGGTCCAAGCACGATGTCGTTGAATGCCAGCCAGGCTCGGGGTTCCAGCGAGACGACCGCATCGGTCGTCAGGGTGATCGCGCAGTAGTCGTCGAAGCTGGTCGCGGCGAGCCGTTCGAGTGTCCGCGGCGGGATGCGTTCGCCACGGACGTCGAGGGTCGTGGTCAGTCGGAGGTCGGTGCTCGACCGGCCGACCATGATGCAGTGACTGGCGGACTCGACGCAGTGACGGTCGCGCGTCACGTCCCAGAATCCGAGGTCTGCAGCGGCCACGGTCAGCTCGACTTCGACAGTCTCGCCAGGCGCCGGCGACAATCGCCGGAAACCACGCAGCTGTCGCAGTGGTTGCTTGACCCGTGAATGCTGCTGCCGGGTGTAGAGCTGGGCGATCTCGGTGCCGTGCCGGTCGCCGGTGTTCGTGACGGTGAACGTCACCGTGACCTCGCCGTCCGCCGAGATCGACGGGGCGCTCAGCCGTAGATCGCCGTACGTGAACAACGTGTAGCTCAGGCCGTGGCCGAAGGGGTAGAGCGGAGTGCCCCGGTAGTACAGGTACGTCGCGTCCGTGCTGATGATGTCGTAGTCGAGCAGGTCGGGCAGGTTCGCGGCGGAGTCGTACCAGGTCTGGGTCAGACGTCCGGCCGGGTTGTGGTCGCCGAAGAGTACGTCGGCCAGCGCGCGACCGTACTCCTGCCCGCCGTGGGCGGACCAGAGGATCGCCGGCAGGTGCTGCTGCGCCCAGCCGATCCCGAACGGATAGCTGCTGCTCAGCACCAGCACCGTGCGGGCGTTCGCTGCGTGGACCTGGCGGATCAGCCGATCCTGAGCCGCGGGCAGGTCGAGACTGTCCCGATCCTCGGTCTCGCGTCCGTTCACCAGCGGGTGGTTGCCGGCGACAACGATCGCCACGTCCGCGCGGGCCGCGAGCTCGGCCGCCTGCGCCGCGCCGTCGGCGACGACGTCGAGCTCGAACGCGGTCGCGTGATCGGCCAGGCTGACCACGCCGTCCGGGCCGGCGTGAAGGTAGCGATCACTGTGCAGGTGCTGGATCAGCACGGTGCCGGCCAGGTGCACGAGCCTGAAGGTCTGTTTGACTTCCCAGCCGTTCGGGCCGGGCTGATCCGCGACGAGCTCACCGTCGTCGCTCGCACTCAGATGCTGCCCGTTCCGCACCGACCGCAACGCGACCGCGTCCCCACCCCAGTCGAACAGGTCGAACGCGCCCGGCTCACTATCGGCTCGCAGTACGGCGTCCGGCCCCACAGTGAGGTACGACGACGAGCCGGCGATCCGGAGCGTGATCCGGTCGACGCCCTCGCAGTACTCGACGCGCTCCCGGCCGAGTCTCTCGACGATGCCGTCCAGGGCGGTGATCTGGTACGGCAGCGTTCCGGCGTACCAGTCCTCCCGTACGGCGCCGGCGAGCGGTCCGATGACGGCGACTCGCTGGATCGAGGTGGACAGGGGTAGGACCTGGCACTCGTGCTTGAGCAACACGATCGCCTGGCGTGCGGCGTCCTGGGCGAGCTCGCGGTGCGCCGGGCAGTTGACCAGATCGGGCTCGAGACCGCGGTACGGATCGAGCTCGGGCGGGTCGAACTCGCCGAGCCGGAGCCGGATCGCCAGCACCCGCCGTACTGCGGTGTCGATGTCCGACCAGGCGATCAGACCGCGATCGAGCGCCTCGTGGAGTCGCTCGATCGTCGGGGTGGAGTCGGTGCCGTCCTGAGTGAAGCTGTCCACGCCGGCCTTGATCGCGGCGGCGTACGCGGTCGGGCCGTCAGGCAGGTACCGCTGCAGGCCGAAGAGATTGGCGGGCGCGTACGCGTCGCTGACGACCAGCAGGTCGTCGGTGGTCCAGGTGCGGAGTACGTCGTTGATGAGTGGGCTCAGGTGGGCAGGCCGTCCGTTCACCAGGTTGTACGACGGCATCACCGCGACCGCTGCGCCGGACTCGATCGGGGTCCGGAACGCGGGCAGTTCGTACTCGTGCAGGACCCGTGGCGGCAGGTTGCTCGAGGTCGTGCAGCGGTCGGTCTCGTTGTTGTAGGCAAGGAAGTGCTTGAGGGTCGGTGCGGTCTTCAGGTACGACGGATCGTCCCCGGCCAGACCGTGCCCGTAGGCAGTGGCGATGACACCGGTCAGCCAGGGATCCTCGGCGTACCCCTCCTCGTTGCGGCCCCAGCGCGGGTCGCGGAGCGGATTGACCACCGGCGCCCAGACGTTGAGTCCGACACCGGTCGGGTCCTTCTGGTGGAAGACGCGCACCTCGTCGCCGACGGCGTCGCCGACGGCTCGAACCAGGTCCGGGTTCCAGCTGGTGGCCAGACCGATGGCCTGCGGGAAGACCGTCGCCGGGCCGAGCCAGGCGACGCCGTGCAGCGCCTCCGTGCCGGTGCGGAACGCGTCCAGGCTGAGCCGCGGAACGGGCGGTTGGTGCTGATGCAGCAGCGCGACCTTCTCGTCCGGGGTGAGCCGGGCCAGGAGATCGTCGATCCGCTCGCCGGTCGGCCGGGCCGGGTCGCGGAACGGGTCGGACAGGGCTGGAGTACTCATCGGCGATCGACTCCACGGGCTGGGTGTCGAAGCGCTTCGAACGCTGGTCGTCGACGATGATCGAAGCGCTTCGACAGATCGGGCGTGGAACAGAGGGTTGCATCCCGAGCGCTCACGGTCAAGACCTCACCCGGGCCTCCGGATAGGCGCTGACCGGCGGGCGCGGCGTACCGAAGAACGGGTAGTGGTGGGCGGCGCGGTGCCGAACGCGCCGTGGGTGCGCGGACGTGTGCGGTCGGGGGCCGACCACTACCCGTTCTTCGGTACGCGTCGGGCCAGGGTCAGCGGGTGGGGAGGTGGCCCCGGGTGAGGGGGGTGAGGGCTTGGGCGGTGGCGCCCAGGGGAGTGGCGGTGTCGGGGAGGGTGGAGGCGAGGACCGTGCAGCCGCCCGCGTCCGGAGCGATGGTGGCCTCCCGGAGGGCTTTGTCGATGGCCGGGGTGAGGTGGTCGGCGAGCAGGGCGTAGGCGCCGCCGAGCAGCACGACCTCGGGATTGAGGACGTTGACGAGCGCGGCGATGCCCTGGCCCAGATAGGTGCCGGCTTCGGCGAGCACCTGCGTCACCGCGATCTCCTGGGCGTCGGCGCGCCGGATCAGGTCCTCGAGCTGGAGTTGCGGATCGCTGTCGGTCCGGCCGTCCGTCCGCGCCAGGATCGACGGCAGGCTCGCCAGTGCCTCGAGACAGCCGCGCCGGCCGCAACCACAGCGCGGTCCGTCCGGGACGAGACGCAGGTGACCGATCTCCCCGACGTACCCGAGATGACCTTCGAGCGGCTTGCCGTCGGCGATGATGCCCGCTCCGACGCCGGTGTCGCCGGTGAGCCGGATCAGGTTCGCGGTCCCGGCCTGTGGGCCGTAGAGATGCTCGGCCAGCACGCCCAAGGACGCATCGTTGTCGACCGTGACCGGGATATCCGGCCGGCCGATGGCCGCCGCCAGTTCGGCCCGCATCGGCACGTCCCGCCACCCCAGACCGGCGGCCAGTACGACGGCGCCGTCGCGATTCACCAGCCCTGGCACACCCACGGTGATGCCGAGCACCTGGCGGCCCGACGACTGCACCGCGGTGACCGCCCGGCGGGCCAGCGCGGCCAGCGCGGCGATCGTTTTCGCGGGCCCGGCGTCGACACCGGGCCCGGCGCGGTGCCAACGCAGTACCTGTCCGCCGGCCGTGTCGCAGCTGAGTGCGATCAGTCCGCGAGCGCTCACCTCGAGCCCGATCGTCGCGTACGCCGACCCGTCGAGCACGAGCAGGGTCGCCGGGCGGCCGACGTGGTTCTGGGTCTGCTGGGTCTCCCGGACCAGCCGGCGGTCGAGCAGATCGCCGACGATGCTGGTCACGGTCGCCTTGTTGAGGCCGGTCCCGGTGGCGATCGCGGCCCGCGAGCAGGGTGCCTCGCGGCGCAGGTAGCCCAGCACCGCGGCCAGGTTGGTCGCGCGGATGTGGGTGTGGTCCGCGGTCTGTGTGGTCAACGTCCGTCCCTCGATCGAGTCTTGCGTCAGTTCTACACCTTGTCGGGCTGTCCGGTCTGAGCTAATTTGTTTGGCTACTAGCCCAACTAATTCTAAGGGATCGACTATGACCGGACCAGTGCGTGGCGGGGCCAGCCGCCGGACGTTCATCTCCCTGCTCGGCGCGGGTGCGGCGGCTGCCGCCGGCGGGGTCACGCTGACCGGCTGCTCGGACGGCGGTTCCGGGGCGACGACCTCCGGCCGGGCCGAGACCGAGGACAAGCTGGCCGGGCTGCTGCCGAAGTACACCGCCTACGAGCCGGTCAAGCCGGACCTCCCCGGCGAGAACGGCGCGTCGCCGGGCTTCAGCCACTACCCGAGCGAGTTCAAGCGGGCCGTGCCGGACAAGGCCGTGGCCAGCGGCAAGGAAGTCTCGGCGATGACCCCGCTGTGGAGCCCACTGCCGCCCGGCCTCGGCAACAACTCGTACTACGACGCGAACAACGAGCGGATCGGCGCGCCGGTCCGGTTCAACATCCTGAACGGCAACGACTACGGCGACAAGCTCGGCCCGATTCTTGCGGCCGGCAACGTTCCGGAGCTGCTCTGCATCCCGGGCTGGAACATCTCCGGGCTGACCCGGTTCAGTCAGGCCGCGGACAAGCTGTTCGAGGATCTCACGCCGCACCTGGCCGGCGACAAAGTGTCGGCGTACCCGATGCTGGCGAACCTGCCGACCCGGGCCTGGGCGTACGGCGTCTGGAACTCGCAGCTGAAGGCCGTGCCGTTCCCGTCGGACGGGTTCCCGTGGGCGCTGTTCTACCGCAAGGACGTCTTCGATCAGGTCGGCGCGGAGCCGCCGAAGAACGCCGACGACGTGCTGGCGCTGGGCAAACAACTGACCGACGCGAAGGCGGGCCGGTGGACGTTCGGCTCGGTGGCCGACGAGATGGCCCGGATGTTCGGAGCGCCGGGCGGCTGGCGCAAGGACTCCAGCGGCAAGCTGGTCAACAAGATCGAGACGCCGGAGTTCGAGGCGTCGGTGGCGTTCGTCCGGAAGCTGTTCCAATCGGGGTACGTGCATCCGGAGGTCGTCGCGAACGCCGGCGCGGACGAGAACGCGCTGTTCGAGGGCGGCAAGCTGGTGATCCGGCAGAACGGGCTGGGTGGCTGGCACGAGGCGTTGCAGCGCCAGCAGACGGCCAACCCGGCGTTCGATCCGCAGCCGGTGACCCCGTTCGCCCACGACGGCGGTACGCCGATGACCTGGGGCGGCGACCCGGCCGGCATCTTCACCTTTGTGAAGAAGGGGGTCGGCGAGGAGCGCGTGAAGGAGCTGCTCGGCGTTCTGAACTACACCTCGGCGCCGTTCGGGACGGAGGAGTACGTGCTCTACAACTACGGCGTCGAGGGCAAGCACTACGTGAAGCAAGCGTCCGGTGCTCCGAAGCTCACCGCACTGGGACAGAAGGAGGTCTCGCAGACGTACATCTTCCTGGGTGGCCGTCCGACGGCGATCACCGAGAGCGAGTACACGGGTTATGTCCAGTCGATGAGTGCCTGGCAGAACGCTGCGGCCAAGGTCCGCGAGAAGAACCTGTTCGAGGGCATCAGGGTCGAGCAGCCGGCCAAGATGGCCGCGCTGGCGCAGCCGTTCGACGACGCGCTGCAGGACATTTTCCGCGGCCGCAAACCGGTCAGCGAACTGAAGACCGCCGTCAAGCAGTGGCAGACCAACGGCGGCAACGAAGGTCGCGACTTCTACGCCAAGGTCCTCAGTGACAACGGTCGTTAAGCCCCCGGTGCGGGCCGCTCGGCAGGCAGGTCCGGTGAGGGCGGAGAAGCGTACCGGTATGGGGTTCCGGCATCGGTTGCGGCGGGACTGGCCGCTGCTGCTGATGGTGCTGCCGGTGATCGTGCTGCTCGGCCTCTTTCACTACTTCCCGACGCTGGGCAACGTGATCGCCTTCCAGGACTACTCGCCGTACGCCGGGATCCGGGGCAGCGACTTCATCGGGTTCGCGAACTTCAGCCGGATGTTCTCCGAACCCGCGTTCTGGAAAGCGGTCGCGAACACGTTGTCGATCACCGCGGTCCAGCTGGTGTTCTTCTTCCCGATCCCGATCGGGCTGGCTCTCCTGCTGAACAGTCTCTTGTCCAGCAAGCTGCGCAACCTGATCCAGGGAGTCGTGTACCTACCGCACTTCTTCTCCTGGGTGCTGGTCGTGTCGCTGTTCCAGCAGATGATCGGCGGCGCCGGTCTGCTCGCCCAGACCCTGCGGGATCACGGTCACCAGGCGGTCGACCTGATGACGAAGCCGGACACGTTCATCCTGCTCGTCACCGCGCAGTCGGTCTGGAAGGACGCGGGCTGGGGGATGATTGTGTTCCTCGCTGCGTTGTCGACCATCAACCCGGCGCTCTACGAAGCCGCCGCGGCCGACGGCGCGAACCGGTGGCGCCGGCTGTGGCACATCACGTTGCCCGGTCTGCGGCCGGTGATCGTCCTGCTGCTGATCCTGCGGCTGGGCGACGCGCTGACGGTCGGATTCGAGCAGTTCATCTTGCAACGCAGCGCCGTCGGCGGTAACGCCGCGGAGGTGCTCGACACCTACGTCTACTACCAGGGCCTGCTCGTCGGCGACTTCGGGTACGGCGCGGCCGCCGGACTCTTCAAGGGCGTCGTCGGCCTGGTCCTCGTCCTGCTGGCCAACCGATTCGCGCACCTGGTGGGCGAGCAGGGGGTGTATTCGCGATCATGAGCACAAGAGCTGTCTGGGAAGAAGAACCGACAGTTGCCGGACGGCTGGGTAAGCCGGTCGTGCTGACGCTGATCGCGCTCGCCGTGGCGTTCCCGCTGTACGTCGTGGTGGTGACGAGTCTGTCCAGCACGAAAGCAGTCACCCGGGCCGGCGGGCTGGTCGTCGTACCGCGGGAGCTGACGGTGGCGGCGTACGTGCAGCTGCTGTCGGGTGGCGTGGTCACTCGCGCTCTGCTGATCAGCGTGCTGATCACGGCGATCGGTACGGCGTTCAGCCTGGGGGTCACCGTGCTCGCGGCGTACGGGCTTTCGCGGCCGGGATCGTTGTTCCACCGGCCGTTGCTGTTCGTCGTCCTGCTGACGTTCCTGTTCGGCCCGGGCATCATCCCGAGCTACCTGCTGGTCAACTCGCTCGGGCTGATCGACCACTACGCGTCGCTGATCCTGCCGGCCGCCGTGTCGGCGTTCAACCTGATCGTGATGCGCTCGTTCTTCATGGGGATCCCGGCCGAGCTGATCGACAGTGGGCGGATCGACGGGGCAGGGGAGTTCGCGATCCTGCGCCGGATCGTGCTGCCGCTGTCGAAGGCCGTGGTCGCGGTGGTCGGGTTGTTCTACGCGGTCGGCTACTGGAACGCGTTCTTCAACGCGCTGCTCTACATCAACGACAACAACAAGTGGCCGTTGCAGATGGTGCTGCGGACCTACATCGTCCAGCAGCAACCGCTCCCCACCGGTGCCGGTGGAGTGGTGACCGGGGCCGGACTCGGTCTGGCGCCGGCGCCCGGTCTGGCGATCAAGATGGCGATCGTGGTGATCGCGATCGTTCCCGTCCTGCTCGTCTACCCGTTCATCCAGCGGCACTTCACCAAGGGCGTCATCATCGGCGCCGTGAAAGGCTGACGATGTCTCTTGCACGCAGGCGGTTCCTTGCCATCGGCACCGGTACGGCGCTGGCCGCGTCCGCGGGTCCGGCAGCGGCGGCCGGTCCGGGAGCCGGCGCCGTGGAGGGCGCGAGCAGCGGTCGGTCGGCGTGCTATCGGTGGCGGAACGTGGAGATCGTCGGGGGCGGGTTCGTCACCGGGATCGTGCACCATCCGCGCAAGCGTGGGCTGGTGTACGCGCGGACCGATATCGGCGGCGCGGTCCGGTTCGACAACCGCACCCGGCGATGGGTGCAGTTGTTGCACTGGGTCGGGTGGGACGAGTGGAGCCTGACCGGGGTCGAGAGTCTCGCGCTCGATCCTGCCGATCCAGGACGGCTGTACCTTGCCGTCGGCACCTATACCAACGAGTGGTCACCGATCAACGGTGCGATCTTGCGGTCCCGTGACCAGGGCAAGACGTTCGAGCGAACGGACCTGCCGTTCAAGCTCGGCGGCAACGAGCCTGGCCGCTCGATGGGTGAGCGACTGGTCGTCGATCCGCGCGACGGCCGAGTGCTGTTGTTCGGCACTCGCAACCAGGGTCTGTGGCGCAGCGCCGACCGCGGCGTGACCTGGTCCCGGGTGAACAGTTTCCCGGTGACCGGCAACGCCGGCATCGGCATCGGTTTCGTCTTCTTCGACCCGCGCGCGGGCACGATCTACGCCGGCGTCGCGGATCCGGCGAACCCGCTGTATCGCAGTACCGATGCCGGGCGTACCTGGACGGCGCTACCCGGCCAGCCGATCGGATTGCTGCCGCACCACGGCGAATTGGGTGCTGATGGCAACATCTATGTCACGTACGGCGATCTGCCCGGACCGTACGAGATGTACGACGGCGCCGTCCACAAGCTGAACACCGCAACCGGCGAATGGACCGACATCACGCCGCTGCGTCCGAACACCGGCGCCGAGGCCGGATTCGGGTACGCCGGTCTCGCGACGGACCCCCGCAAGCCAGGCACAGTGATGGTGTCGACCATGAGCAGATGGGGACCGGTCGACGACGTGTTCCGATCGGTCGACGGCGGCCGGACCTGGCACTCGATCGGTGAGCGGATCGTGCTCGACACGTCCGGGGCGCCGTACCTCGACTTTCACGGTACGCCGAAACTCGGTTGGATGATCGGCGACATCTCGATCGACCCGTTTGACTCGGACAAGGTCATGTACGTCACCGGCGCGACGATCTTCGGCACCGACGACGTGACCGAGGCTGAGGCGGGTCGCAGCACGCACTGGTCGGTCCGCGCACAAGGTCTCGAGGAGACCGCGGTCCTCGACCTGATCAGTCCACCGTGGGGGCCGCCACTGATCAGCGCACTCGGCGACATCGGCGTGTACCGGCACGACCGGCTGGACGTCGTACCGCCGGACGGGCAGGCGTCGAATCCGGTCAGTGGAACGTCGCCGAGTCTGGACTACGCGGCTCGTAGGTCAGGATTCGTCGTTCGGCTGGCGAATGCGAACGCGGGCGAGCGTGGTGCCTTCTCGACCGACGCGGGGGCAAGCTGGCAGCCGTTCGCGGGCGAGCCGCCGGCGCTGACGCAGTCGGGCCGGATCGCGGTCGGCGCGGACGCTCGGACGATCGTCTGGGCGCCGGGTGACGTCGTCGCGCACTACTCGCGCGACCGTGGCGCGACCTGGATCGCCGTCGCCGGCCTGCCCGTGGCGTCCGTGGTCGTCGGTGATCGGGTCGACGGCAGGCTGTTCTACGGGTTCGATCCGGCGACCGGTACGGCGTACGTCAGTACGAACGGAGGCATTGCCTTCACAGCGACCGCAACCGGCCTTCCGACCGGATCCGGAAAGCTGGAGACCGTGCTGGACCGGGCCGGGAACTGCTGGCTCGCGGCCGGTCCTGGCGGCCTGTACCGCTCGGTCGATCGCGGGCTGACGTACTTGCCCGTGACAACGATCGAGGAGGCGTACACGATCGGGTTCGGCAAAGCCGCGCCGAGCTGCCCGGAGATGGCGGCCTTCACGTCCGGGAAGGTCGCCGGCGTTCGCGGGATCTACCGATCGGACGACGGCGCTGCTTCCTGGGTGCGGGTGAACGACGGCCAGCACCAGTACGCGTCGACCGGCGACGCGATCGCCGGCGACCCGCGCGTCTACGGCCGGGTGTACTTGTCGACGAACGGCCTCGGGATTCCGTACGGTGAGCCGGTATGACGCGACTCTGGTACGGCGGTGACTACAACCCCGAGCAGTGGGATCCGGCGGTCTGGAAGGAGGACGTCGACCTGATGCGTCAGGCCGGGGTGAACCTGGTGACTGTCGGGGTTTTCTCGTGGTCATCGCTGGAGCCCGCAGCTGGCAAGTACGACTTCGGCTGGCTGGATCAGGTGCTCGACCTGCTCCACCACGGAGGCATTGCTGTCGACCTGGCGACGCCGACCGCGTCACCGCCGCCGTGGTTCAGCAGGCTGCATCCGGAGGCGTTGCCGGTCACGGCTGACGGCGTACGGCTGACGCACGGCAGCCGGGACACGTACTGCGCCTGCGCGCCGGCGTATCGCGAGGCCGCTCGTGGGATCGCGCGGGCGCTGGCTGAGCGGTATCACGATCACCCCGCGCTGGCGATGTGGCACGTGCACAACGAGTTCGGGACCACGTGCTACTGCTCGTTGGCCGCGGCACGTTTTCGCGACTGGCTGCGCGATCGGTACGGCTCGCTCGACCGGCTGAACGAGGCGTGGACGACGGCGTTCTGGAGTCAGGGGTACGCCGACTGGACGGAGATCGAGCCGCCGCGGAAGACGCAGTACCTGGTGAATCCGACGCAGTACCTGGACTTCCGGCGGTTCTGGTCGGACGAGTTGCTGGCTGCCTATCTGGAGCAGAAGGCCGAGTTGCGCGAGCTGTCGACGGTGCCGATCACAACGAACTTCGTGTTCGGCGGCTGGGTTCCGGTGAACCACGCGCGCTGGGCCGCCGAGGTCGATGTCGTTGCCATTGACCACTATCCGGATCAGGCCGGGATCGGCGCCGAGGAGCAGACGGCGTTCGGCGCGGACCTGGCGCGCGGATGGTCCGGCGGGAAGCCGTGGCTGCTGATGGAGCAAGCCGCAGGCAGCATCAACGCCGGTCGTCGGTTACACACGAAGGAGCCCGGGCGGATGGCGCGGCACAGCCTGTCGCACATCGCCCGCGGCTCGCGGGGCGCATTGTTCTTCCAGTGGCGGGCATCGCGGGGTGGCGCGGAGATGTTCCACTCGGCGATGGTGCCGCACGCGGGACCGGACAGCCGGATGTTCCGGGAGATCTCGGCGCTCGGATCGGAGCTGCCGCGGCTGGCCGAGGTTGCCGAGAGCAACGTTGTGGCCGAGGTGGCGATCCTGTGGGACGTCGAGTGCTGGTGGGCGATGCAAGGGACGCATCTGCCGTCGTCGTCGCTGGACTACCTGGCCGCGGCACGCTCCGCGCATCGGCACTTCTGGCGCGCCGGCGTCACGGTCGACTTCGCGTCTCCGGACGCCGATCTGTCGTCGTACCGGCAGGTCGTTGTGCCGTCGCTCTACCTGATCTCCGACGAGGCTGCGGCGAATCTCGCCGGCTATGTGCAGAACGGCGGCCAGCTGGTCGTCGGGTACTTCAGCGGGATCGTGGATCCGGACCTGCGGGTGCGACTCGGTGGGTATCCCGGCGCGTTCACGGAGTTGTTAGGGGTGCGGGTCGAGGAGTTCCATCCGCTCGCCGACGACGAGGTCGCGCTGTCGTCCGGTGGGCGTGGGCGCCTGTGGAGCGAGGACGTGCAGGCGGTGTCGGCCGAGATCGTCGATCGGTACGTCGGGGGTGTGCTGGACGGAAAGCCCGCGATCACGCGCCGCGAGGTCGGTGCGGGTACGGCGTGGTACGTGTCGACCGAGCTGGACGATGCGACTGCGGCGGAGTTGTTCGGCCTGTCGACGTCTCCGGTGGAGGTTGTCCGACGACGGTCCGGCGAGACCACCTGGACCTTCCTGTTCAACCACGGTGACGCGGAGGTCGTCGTACCCGCCGATGGCAGCGAGCTGGTCGTCGGTGAGCTGCCGTTGCGGCCTGGCGGTTATGCGGTGGTGAGGTCACCGTGAGGAGCCGGGCCGGTGCTGCCGCGCGCGGTGAGAGTGGGCGGCAGGAGGGTCAGCCCGGGCACGTCGCTGCCCTCGAGTTTGGTGATCAGCGACTCGACTGCTTGCGCACCGATCCGCTCGGCCGGGATGGTGACCGACGACAACTGCGGGACCTGTCGTTCGGCGACGTCGTCCGCGCAGATCGCCACCAGCGACATGTCCTCGGGGACGCGGCGCCCGAGCCGGCGAAGGACATCGAGCAGCGGACCGATGATCGGCTCGTTCTGTACGACGAGCCCGGTGATGCCAGGGTGATCGTCGAGGAGCTGCTCGACCGTGGTCAGGATCGCGTCGAACGTGTGCTCACAGGGCGTCTCCACCCCGAGGACCCCACGTCGTTCGGCGGCCTCGGCGAATCCGGTCAGGGTGCGCTGCGCGAAGCCGGTCTGGCGCTCGTAGACCGCGGACGGCGTACCGAGGAGAGCGAGGGATCGGTGGCCGAGGTCGGCCAGGTGGTCGACGCACGAGGCGCCCGCGGCGACGAAGTCCAGGTCGATGCAGGTCAGTCCGTCGGCCTCGTCCGGATAGCCGATCAGTACCGACGGCATCGGCAGCTCCCGCAGCACCGGGCCGCGCTCGTCGTGCAGCTCGATGTCCATCACGACGAGCGCGTCCACCAGCGAGCTCTGCGCGACCCGTTCCAGGCCGTCAGGTCCTTCGTCCGCGGTCAGCAGCAGTACGTCGTGATCGAACCGGCGGGCCGTGGTCACGACCGCGGTGGCGAACTGCATCATCACCGGGACGTGCATGCCGGTGCGCAGCGGAATCACCAGCGCGAGCACGTTGGACCGCTGGCTGGCCAGCGCGCGGGCACTCGCGTTCGGCCGGTAGCCGAGCGCGCGGACACTGCGCTGCACGCGCTCCTGGGTGTCGGTCGAGATCGTCCGCTTCCCGCTGAGCACGTACGACACCGTGCTGGTCGCAACCCCAGCGTGCCGCGCGACATCCGCGATCGTGACCACGTCGTCCCCTTTTCTGAGCCTGTCCCAGTTCTACCCGAGTCGAAGCGCTTCGACACTCTATGCCTTCCCCTGCGTTCGCCCAAGGTCCGGCCGCCGGCCGGGCTCGACGAGAGGAACGGAAATGCCGAGATGGTGGAAAGCAGCAATCGCAGCAATCGCAGCACTGACAGTAGTGGCCGCCGGCCTGGTGACCGCGGGACCGGCCCACGCAGCGGCGTGGTCGTCGTCGGACAAGTTCGGCAGTTGGTCCAACGGCGGCTACACCGTCCGCAATGACGTCTGGGGTAGTGGCGCCGGACCACAGACCATCTGGGCCAACTCCTACAGCAACTGGGGAGTCTGGGCCGACCATCCGAACACCGGCGGCGTGAAGGCGTACCCGCACTCTGCCCGCAACATCGGCCGCTCGATCAGTTCGCTCGGTTCGCTGACCAGCAACTTCAACGTGTCCCGGCCGGGCAGTGGTTCGTACTCGTCGACGTACGACGTCTGGGCCGGTAACAACGCCTACGAGATCATGCTGTGGATGAACAAGCAGGGTGCGGTCGGCCCGATCGGTTCCAAGCAGACCACGGTCAGCGTGGGCGGCCACACCTGGGACGTGTACCGCGGCAGCAACGGCGCCAACGCGGTCTTCTCGTTCCTCCGCACCTCCAACACCGACTCCGGCTCGGTCGACATCAAGGCCGTTCTGAACTGGATCCGCGGCCAGGGCTGGATGGGTGACGCCGTAGTCGGCGAAGTCCAGTTCGGCTTCGAGATCACCTCATCGGCCGGCGGCATGAACTTCACCACCAACTCCTACTCCGTTACGTCCAGCTGACCCACTTGGATGATCCGCGCCGACGGCTCGGGCACATCGGTCCGGACGACGAGGTTGTCGTCGGACCAGGTGTAGGTCCAGCCGTCGGCGTCGGTGGGGAAGACCGGAGTGACGGTCCCGTGCGGCAGTGGGAGCGTCACCTCGGCCGGACCAGGACTCCGGTGCCACAAGGCCAGGTAGGTGGAGGTGGAGTCGGTCAGGCCGAGAGCTACCCACTCGTCGGTCCAGTCCGGCAGACCGAGCGGCCAGCAGGGGACAAGGGTGTCTAGCTGCTTCAGTACGTCGCGGTGCGCGGCCAACGCTGACCGGACCAGTCCGAGTTCGGAGTCGGTCATCTGGTTGAGGTGGCCGGACAGGTAGAGGCGACCGAGGACTCCGTTCACCAGTGCGAGCGTGAACTCCTCACGTGTAGTGCCGGTGATCGGGTACGCCCAGTGGCCGGCCTGCTCAGGCAGTACGGCAGCCGGCGCCGCAGCTGCGATCGGTGCGTACAGCAGTGGGTGCTGCTGGTCCGATGTGGACTGCAGGTGTAGCCGGGACAGCATCGCGTAGTCCATCCGCATCGCCCCGGACCCGCAGTTCTCGATCAGCAGGTCCGGGTGTCGCGCCTGGATCGCGTCGAGCCAGTCCAGCAACGCCCGCTCGTGTTCGAGCAGCCCGTGTCCAAGCGACGTACCGCCCTTGTCGGTGCCTGGCCCGGTCATCGTGTTGTTGTCGAACTTGAAGAAGCCGATGCCGAAGTCGGCGACGAGCCGGTCGACCGTGTCGTCGAGGTGCTGGCGAGCGAGTGGGTTGCGCAGGTCGAGCAGGTACCGGCCGCCCTCGGCGACTCGGATGCCCTGCCGGGTCAGGAACGCGTCGTCAGGCAGCTCATGGGCGATCGGTGCGTCGACGCCGATCACTTCGGGCTCGAGCCAGAGGCCGGGCACCATGCGGCGCTGGTGGATCCGGTCGATCACCTCGCCGAGCCCGTTCGGGAAGCGGGTGGTCGAGGGCTGCCAGGCGCCGACCGTGCTCCACCAGTCGCCCTCGGCGTACCAGCCGGCATCGATGCAGAAGTAGTCCGCGCCGACCTCGGCCGCGGCGTCGATGAGCGGGAGCAGCTTGGCCGTCGTCGGGTCGCCCATCAACGTGTTCATGTAGTCGTTGAAGATCACCGGCATCCGGTCATCGATCGCCCGGCGTTTCCGCACGGTACGACGCTGGCGGGTGAGCGCGGCGAACACGCTGTCTCGATCGGTCCCGGCGACGAGCGAGACCGGCACGGATACAAACGGGTTCTCTTCAGTCAGCCGAACGTTCCACTGGTGCTCCTGATCGGTCGGCCCGCTGAGCAGCAAGTAGCCGCCCTGCCGGTTCTCGCCGAGTTCGTAGTGCCACGGCCCGTTGTGCTCGATCTGCCAGCCGAGCGCGTACGACGGACCGACGAGGACTCCCACCGGTAGGCGCTCACCCGTCGACCAAGAGCCGGTGTTGGTCACGGCATGCCGGCTCTTCGCGACCGGGTAGTGCGGGTCGCGGACGATCTGCGGTACGCCGCCCGACCGCAACGACTGCATCGACCAGCGGTTCTCCGCCATCCAGTCGTTGGCCGCCGAGTAGAGGTCGGCGTCGACGGATTCCAGGCCGATAACGAGCGACGACAGGAAGTCCAGCACGAGTTCGCCGGGACGGGTCAGCGACGCCTCCGACCACGCCCGTACGCCGGCTCTGGCCTCGAAGACGCTGGTCACGCGCAGGCCGGTGGAGGCGTCTTCCTGGACGATCCGCAGCGTGGAGCCGGCGTCCTCGTGCGTGACGTACCGGAGGCGCCGGCCGAGGATCGTGTCGACGTGACGGTTCGTGGCGGTGGAGCGCCCGTGCCCGAGTGCCGAGACCTCGACCAGCGGTTGACTTTGAAGTTCAGGCCCGGTGGTCAGCCGGACCGGGCCGTCGTCGATCGCGAAGGTCAGGGTCAACTCGGGCGCGCGCCAGACGAGGTTCATCGATAAACCTTAGATGCCTCCGCCCTTGCCGGCTCAACCCGCGATCCGCGACGTGGACGGCTCAGCGTGATGCCACCGAGTACGAGCGCCAGCCCGAGCACCTGCTGCACAGTGAGGACCTCGCCCGACACCAGTACGCCGAGCAGTACGCCGGTCACCGGATTGAGCAGCCCGATCAGCCCGACAGTCGCCGCGCTCAGGTGACGCAGGCCCGTGAACCAGGCCGTGAACGCGAGCGCGGTCGCCACCACCCCGACGTACACGAACCCGCCGATCGCAGGCAGGTCCAGGTGCGGTGGTGCTCCCTCGAAGATCACCGCGAACGGGATGACCACGAGGCCGCCCGCGATCAGTTGCCACGACGTCGTCGCGATCGGGCCGTCCGCGCGTCCCCACTTCTTCGCGAGGACGTAGCCGCAGGACGACATCGTCAGGGCGGCGACCGAGGCGGCGACACCGCGCAGGTCTACCGCGGTTGCGCCGGCGCCGAGGAGGAGGCAGACACCCGCGATTCCGGCCGCCGCGCCGGCGAGGACCGGCACGGTCGGCCGTTCGGCGAGCAGCGCCCAGGCGAACAGGGCCATCGTCAGCGGCGAGGCGGACATGATCGTCGACGCGAGGCTGACCGGAAGCAGCTGGGACGCGAGGTAGATCAGCGCGAAGAACGCGCCCATGTTGCAGACCCCGAGCAGCAGCGAGCGCCACCACCAGATGCCGCGGGGGAGACGCCGGGCCAGGGCGAGCAGCAGCAGACCGGCGGGCAGTGCGCGGAAAACCGCGCCGTACAAGGGATATCCGGTCGGGAGGTACTCGTGCGTGACGAAGTAGTTCGTGCCCCAGGCAATCGGTGCGATCGCGGTGACGAGGGTCCAGCGGAAAGTATCTTCCATGGAAGACACTATAGCTTCCCGGGAAGATAGAGTGGAGCCTGTGACCGATGATCACGTGGCCAGGATCCAGGCGGAGTGGCGAGCCGAGCGTCCGGATGTCGACACCGGACCGCAGGGGGTGATCGGCCGGCTGCACCGGATCGCGAACCACCTGACCGGTGAGCTGACGCTGCTGTACTCGCAGTACGGGCTCTCGGAGGGGGAGTTCGACGTACTCGCGGCGCTTCGTCGCGCGGGTTCGCCGTACGAACGTGCGCCGGGGGAGATCGCGCTGCACACGATGGTGACCACGGGTGCGGTCACCAAGCGGGTCGACCGGCTCGAGGAAGCTGGTCTGGTCCAGCGTCGGCGTAGCGCCGACGACGGTCGCGGTCGGGTGGTCCGGCTGACGCCGGCCGGGCGGCGGCTGATCGACAAGGCGTTCACCGCCCACATGGCCAACGAGCACCGCCTGCTCGAACCGCTGACCGCGGCCCAGCAGGCTCAGCTGGAGAAGCTCCTGACCGCTTGGCTCGAGCACCTCGAAGTACCACACTGAAGTGGCATGGTCTGGACCAATCTTCGAGGTCTGAGCTAACTTTCTACTTCCTCGGGGGTTGTACGACGTACCGGGACCCACCAAACGGGTCTCAGTGGTCCTGTGAGGGACCCGTGCGACCGCCTCGCTGGGACCGGCGCATGTGTTTCAGCTGACTTCACCGAGGGGGAGTGCGTGGGCGGTCCGCATGTGGTGATGATCGTCGCGAACGACGTCACCAATGACACCAGGGTCCTCAAAGAGGCCATCGCGCTGGGAACGGCGGGGTACCGGGTGACGTTGCTCGGGGTGTCGGCCTCTGGGCGGACCGCGATCGACACCATCGAGGGCGGCGTGGTGATGATCCGCGTGCCTGGCCGGTTCCTCCTGCGCGACGAGCGGAACCGGCGCCGCAGGCACCGGCGCGACCGCCGTCTGTTGGGTGAGCGGGTGGAGCTGGCTGAGACGGCCCGCACGGCCGCTCGGCTGGCGGATCTCCGGGCGGAGACAGGGCGTGCGCAGGCCAAGCGTCGGGCCGGAGCGATCGGGCCGGCCAGCTACCAGGCCGGCCGGGCGATCCGCGTCGTCAAGGGCCGCGGGTGGCGGCTGGCGCACGGGGCGCGGTCGGTCGCGGGGTGGCTGACGGAGCTCGAGTCTCGGCAGGCTTCCGGCTTCTGGCAGTGGTGGGACACCTGGCTGCCGGCGCGCACCGAGCTGGTCAACTGGCGGTCCGTCATTCCGGAGGCCGACGACTACGAGGCGATCTTCGCCGACCTGCTCGCCCAGCTGCGGCCGGATGTCCTGCACGCGCACGACATGCACGTGATCGGGGTCGCGTGCCGCGCGGCCGGGGTGGCGGAGCTGCGTGGCCGGACGGTCAAGGTCGTGTATGACGCGCACGAGTATGTCGCCGGACTCTCGCAGTACGGCGGTCGCACACCGCGGATGATCGCGGCCTGGGCGCAGCACGAGCGGACCTACATCCGGTCCGTCGACCGGGTGATCACAGTCAGCCCGGCGATCGCGCGGACGCTGCACAAGCAGTACCGGCTGGACCGGGAGCCGACGGTGGTGATCAACAGCCCGCAGCTGGCCGCGGAGGGCGGCGAGGTCACCGACATCCGGACCGCGGTGGGGCTGGCGGACGACGTACCGCTGCTGGTTTACAGCGGTGGAATCACTCGGGCGCGCGGGGTCGAAACGGCGATCGCCGCGCTGCCGCTGCTGCCGGACGTCCACCTGGCCGTGGTCTGTGTGCCGCACACCCGCACCCGTCCGGTCGACGAACTTCGGGCGCTCGCCGCCGAGGTGGGAGTCAAGGACCGGGTGCACTACCTGAATCCGGTGCAGACCGCCGACGTGGTGTCGTTCCTGCGTACGGCGGACATCGGCCTGATCCCCATCCTGCGGTACCCGAGCCACGAGATGGCCCTGCCGAACAAGGTCTTCGAGTACACGTTCGCCGGTCTGCCGGTGGTGACCAGTGACATGCCGACGCTGCAGGAGTTCGTCGACAAGACCGGGATCGGCGAGGTCTTCACCGCGGAGGATCCTGATGATCTGGCCGCGGCGGTGCAGCGCGTGCTCAAGGATCCGGCGTCGTACCGTCATCGCGTTGCGGATCCCGGTTTGCGAAGCGAGATGTCGTGGGAGACGCAGGCCGCTCACCTGCGCGACCTGTACGCCGATCTCATCGGCCCGCCGGAGCCGGTCGAGGACACCTCGCCGAGACTTGTCGTCGGGCCGATCGGCTCCGACGCGGCACGGCGTTGGTTGCGTGAGCTCGGCGTCGGGTTCATCCGTCCGCAGTTGGCGCCGTCCGATCTGGATGGGATAACGCACCTGCTGATTGAAGACTGGCAGTCGATCCTGGGCAGCGAGGACCTGGTCTCGGACCTGCCGCTGCTCGCCGCGGCCAGGATCAAGCACGCCGTTGTCGTCTACGGCCGAGTCGACCGCGAACAGGTCCGTCGCCGGGCCCGCGCGTACGGCGGGACCGTGTTCGCCACCGACCGAGTCATCGCCGAGGCCGTCGACGGTGCTCGCTGGCTGCCGGCCGGCCCGGAAGGCACCGAGATTCTCCGCGGTTTCCTGGCCGACTGACCCGGCACGCGGGGACACGTGCGCCGTTCCTGGAGCGAGGTGGGTAACCTCTCCCAAGGCCAGGTGGCCGATAGGAGATGATGCCCACCGTGACCGGACCACAACGCGAGCTCGCGCAGGTGCCGTCGGACGTTGAACCGGCCGTCGCCGGGCTGACCGTTGGGCTCGGTGGGCCGACCGGGCGGTTCGCCCGGCTCAGCTCGTCGTGGTGGACGCCGCTGCGGATCGCGCTTGCCGTGTGCACGATCACCTTCGGGCTCGGCGTACTGCAGAAGGCGCCCTGTATGGAGGCCGGCTGGGATCGGCAGAGCTGGCGGCCGTTCAAGGCGCTGTGCTACTCCGACATCGGGTTCCTCTACCAGGAGCGCGGTTTCGCCGAGGGCAACCGGCCGTTCCTCGACACCGGCAACTACCCGGTGCTCGAGTACCCGGTGCTGACCGGTGGGTTCATGGAGGTCGCGGCGCAGATCACCTGGCTGATCACCGGCGACCCGAAGAAGGACCTGACCGTCGAGCAGAAGCGCGACACGGCCGGCGTGTTCTTCCTGGTCAACATGGTGATGTTGTTCCTCTGTGCGCTGATCATCGTCGGCCTGACCGTCGCGACGGCACGCGGAGTCGCGACACGTCCGGGCGCGGCGCGTGGACAGCCGCTGAACGCCTTGTACGTCGCTGCGGCACCGGTGCTCGCACTCACGTCGACGATCAACTGGGACTTGTTCGCGGTCGCGCTGACGGCCGGGGCGATGTTCGCGTGGTCGCGCGGCAAACCGGTGTGGTTCGGCATATTGCTCGGGCTGGGGACGGCGGCGAAGTTCTATCCGTTCCTGCTGCTCGGGCCGTTGCTCATCGTCTGCATCCGAGGCCGGAAGATCTGGCCGTGGATCCAGGCGCTGGTGGCGACAGCGGTCGCGTGGGGTCTGGTGAACGCGCCGATCTACCTGCTGGCGAAGAACGAGTGGCTGTCGTTCTGGCAGTTCAACGATCAGCGGGAGAGCGACTACGGCTCGATCTGGTACGTCCTCAAGCTCGCCAACCACGAGGTCAAGAACGTCAACCAGCTCAACATCGTGATCTTCGCCGGCCTGTGCCTGTCGATCGCGATCCTCGGGTTGATGGCGCCGAGACCACCTCGCTTCGCACAGCTCGCGTTCCTGGTCGTCGCGGCGTTCCTGCTGATCAACAAGGTCTACTCGCCGCAGTACGTGCTGTGGCTGCTGCCGCTGGTCGCACTGGCCCGGCCGAGACTCCGCGACTGGCTGATCTGGCAGGCCTGTGAATGCTTCTACTGGATGCTGGTCTGGATGCATCTCGCCCAGTTCCTGGCGCCTGGGAATCCGCAGGTGCCCGACCGGATCTACTGGTTCTCGGTGATCCTCCGGATGGCCGGCACGCTGTGGCTGATGCTGGTGGTCGCCCGCGACATCCTGCTCCCGGAGAAGGATCCGGTCCGCCAGGGTGACCTCGTGGACGACCCGTCCGACGGTGTGCGTTCCGGCGTACTAGCACCGGCCTGATGAATGTCTACTAACTAGATCATATTTCGAGACATCAGCAGCGGGCGGTCGCGCGGGATCTACCGTCGGTGTCATGAGGCCGACGCTGACCGTGATCGTGGATCCCGCCGACCGCTGGATGAGCCGGGCCGCGTGTATCGGTCAGGCTCCGGCGTACGACGAGAGCGCGTCCCGCTGGGAGCAGCGCAAGGCCCGCGAGTTGTGCCTGAAGACGTGCCCGGTGCTGGCTGAGTGCCGCGAGTGGGCCCGGCGGACGAAGTACACCGGAACGGCCGCCGGCGAGACCCTGCTCTACGGGCGTCGCCGCGGCCATCCGGAGTCGGCTGCGAGTTAGAGGCGGGCGGCGACCGCTGCGGCGAGCTTGTCGACGGCCTGCGGGTACTGCGGGAAGAACAGCTCCGGCTCGATCAGCTCGACCTCCATCAGCAGGAAGCGGCCGTTGACGACCACGCCGTCGATGCGGGCGTACGTCGGTGTCGGGCCGACTGCCTCGAGGGCGGTCCGGGCGCCGTCGAGGACGACTGGAGTCGGGTCGGTCGGCGTCACGGTGCCGCCGAAGTCGCTCTGGACGCGGAAGTCGCCTGCGGCCGCACGCTTGATCACCGCGTGGGTGAACTCGCCCTCGACGAAGATCAGCGACCACTCGCCGTCCGCGACGATCTCGGGCTGGAACGGCTGCACGAGGTACACGATCTCGGGCAGCTCGGCCAGCGCCTGATCGAGCTCGGTCGAGCCCGCGACGCCGCGGACGGTGTGCAACGCGGTCGCGCCGACGGTCGGCTTGACCACGATCTCCTGCCCGTCGAGCCCGCTGACCACCTCGTGCAGGCACGCGCCGGCCGCGACCTGGGACGGGACGATCGCGACACCACGCTCGCGCAGCTCGAGCAGGTACCGCTTGTCGCCGTTCCAGCGGACCAGACCGGAGTCGTTCAGCACGGGTACGCCGGCCTTGTCGAGGCGGGCGAGCCACTCGGTGAACTCGTCGTACCGCCGGTGGTAGTCCCAGACCGAGCGGAGCAGGACCGCGTCGTACGCCGACCAGTCGACGGACGGGTCGGTCCAGACCTCGGCCACCGGGTCGAGGCCGGCGGTACGGAGGGCGTCGACGAGCGGGAGGTCGGTCGGAGGTAACTCAGCGTGCTCGGCCGAGGTTGCGAGGGCGATGCGTTTCGTCACGCTCGCCAGTGTTGGCAGGGAGGGGTGCTGTGGTCAAACCTGATTTGGCAACGAGTTGGTGACGGATCGTGATAGCCGTGACAACGATGACGGCGGCGGCGAGGTAGATCAGGCCCTGCCGGGTGTCGTGGCCGAAGCTGGCGTAGGCGAGGTACGACGCGAGCGGTACGGCGATCCACTCGGGCCGGCGGGCGAGGGCGGCGAGCGCGATCAACGGCAGGCCGTACCAGGGGTACGTCGGGGTGGCGATCAGCAGCGCGGCGCCGTACAGCCAGCAGCAGGTGAGGGCGATCGGGTCGCGTCTGGTCCGGTGGAAGGCGAGCGCGGCGAGGGCGAGCGCGAGGACCGCGGCGGCGACCTGACGGGCCTCAGGAGGCAACAGGAGCGCGAGAATCGCCGATCTCGAGCTGCCGTCGTCGAACCCTTCCTGGTTGAGGTAGCCGGGCAGGAACCCGAGTACCAAGGTGCCGACGGCAAGGACGTGCGGGACGTACGAGGCGAGGAAGGTGCCGATGGCAACTATCGGTCGGCGGCCGCGGAATGCGGGGAGTAACAGGAGTGGGAGGAGCTTGACGCTGCCGGCGGCGCCGAGCAGTACGGCGGCGAGTTTCGGCCGTCGGGCGGTGAGGATGACGGCGGCGGTGACGAGGAGGGCCGCGAGTACGTCGACGTGGGCCGCGTTGCTCGCTTCCATGGCGACGATCGGTGACCAACCCCACAAGGCGGCCCAGCGAGGATTCTGCACGGCGAGTAGCCAGGCGAGTGCGATCGCGAGCAACGCGGCCGCGATCTGGAGACCTAGGGTGCCGGCGGACCACGGGGTGAAGAGCGCGACCACGGTGAAGTAGGCCTGTGCCACCGGGGGATAGATGGTCGGCACGAACGGCCGGTTGATCCGCGTCCGGGGATCGTCGACCGGATTCTTCGGAGTTTGTTCTGTCACCCCTGACTTCTCGGAAGGTGACAAACCTGGAAACAGCACGGGATCCCGCAGCTGCGCCAGCGAGTCGTCCAACGGGACCCGCGCGTACGGCGAATGGCCGGATAGCTGGACCCGTCCGTCCCAGACGTAGCGATAGGCATCCGTGCTGGTGATCGGCGCCTGCGTCAGCCCCGGCACCTGACACAACGCCGCGACAGCCACCACCGCCCCGACACTCAACCCCCGCCCAAACCGCCACACGACGGCACCAACCACAACAGTCCCAACCACCAGCACCACATTCGCCCACCACCCAACCCGCGCCGCCGCAACAGCCCCCACAACAACCCCAACCGCCAAACCCCCAACCCCAACCACCCGCCCCCAACGCCCGCCGCCGCTACCGCGACCGCCGCCGGCCAAGGCCCACCATGGCCGACCTTGTGCACCGCCGGCGTACGGCGAGCGCGCGCTCATGCGCCAACCGTGCACAACGTCGCCAACCGCGCGACCTCGCCGACCGCCGCCCCGGCCTTGGGCTGACTTTGTGCACCGCCGGCGTACGGCGAGCACGCGCTCGTGCGCCAACCGTGCACAACGTGACCAACCGCCCGACCCCGGCGCGCGCCGGGCTCGGCCGCCGCCACGCCCGCCATCGGCAACCAGGGCTGACTTTGTGCACCGCTGGCGTACGGCGAGCACGCGCTCATGCGCCAACCGTGCACAACGTGACCAACCGCCCGGCCTCGCCGACCGCCGCCCCGACCGCCGCCCCGACCGCCGTCGTCGACCGGGGTCGCGGCGCGGGCTTGGGGTGACTTTGTGCACGGTTGCCGTACGGCGAGGGCGGGTTTGTGCGCCACCGGTGCACAAAGTGGCCGATCGCGGAAGCGCGGCGGGGCGAGCGGGCGCCGGAGTCGTCGACCGAGGCTCTGGGGTGGCGGGGGAGAGGGCGGCGGTCGCGCGAAGGGTTACGGAGGGAGGGGTGGTCTGGGGAAGGGCTGCGGAGGGGAGGGCGGCGGGGTGGGGGGTTGTTGGGCATTAGGCGGTCCGGCGGAGGGTTAGGAAGGCTCGGTGGCCGGCTCGCCAGTCTTCGGTGGGGTGGAGGCGGGCGGTGCGGGCGTGCCTGATCAGGGCGCGCGTTCCGACTCTTGCCCAGGGCAACGGAGTGGAGCGGCGGCCGGTGGAGCTGCGCAGGACGATCGGGTCGGTGTCGTCGAGGTCGTCGTCCGGGTCGACCTCGACCAGGACGAGCCCGTCCGGGCGGACCAGTTCGGCGCACCGGCGAAGCAGGTCGACCGGATCGCCCCCGATCCCGATGTTGCCGTCCATCAGCAGCACGCTGCCCCAGCGGCCCTCTCCCGGCAACCGTTCTTGCACCGGGCGATGCAGCGCGGGCGCGCCACGTGACGTGGTCAGCGAGATCGCACGTGGCGACACATCGACGCCGAGCGCAGGGATCCCGCGTTCGGCGAGCGCAGTCACGATCCGTCCAGGTCCGCAGCCGATGTCGAGTACGGGCCCTTCGCAACGGCTCAAGGCGAGCCGGTCCACCTCGTCCGCAGGCGCAGTCCAGCGATCTAGCTCCGACAGCGTCGGCACGGTCCGTCCATCGGTGCCGGTGGCAACGACTCTCGCCGTACCGCCGAGGGCCTGCTCGAACAGCAATCCCGGGTGAGCCGCATGCTGCAGCCGCCGATACAACCGCGACACACGCAACGAAGGGAACTCGGCCGCGAGGTACGCCGCGTCCCGAGGCGTGTCCATGTCGCGCAACGTCGGCAACATCCGCACGCGCAGACCCAAGGCGCGCAACCGCCGCAGCTGATCGATTCCGGTGTGATCGGTCGACATCGGTACGCCGACGAGCGCGCGACGATCCGGTTTTCGTAGCCCGAGGCACCAATACCCGCCATCCTCGGTCAGCCCGAGCACCGCGTCGTACCCGGACCAATGGAAGCCGAGCAGTTCGGGCCGGAGCTGCGGCGTGTCCATCCCGACGAGCAGCATCGGCGTGCCGTCGTACGCGTCCTCGAAAGCAGCCGCGAGCCGTTCGTCGAGACCGTCGCCGCGCTGCCCGACGACCTCGAACCCATCCGGCAGCCACGGCCCCGGATCACCGTCGAGCGCGATGACCCGCCGGGACGCAGGAGCCGCGCGGACCGTCGTGAGCGTGTCGACCAGCGACGCCCGGGCCAGCGCCGCCGCCTCTTGCGCGGTGAACTCGCTCTGCAGCCGGGTCTTCACCCGCCCCGGCACCGGCTCCTTCGCGATGACGATCAGCGTCCCCTTCACCGCGCAAGGACCTTCGACATGTCGAGCACGGCGCGGGCCGCACCTAGTGGCGTCCCCGTCACCTTCGAACGCCCCGAGCGAGGTAGATAGTCGACGTCCACCTCGGCGATCCGCCAGCCCGCGTCGGCCGCCCTGACGACGGTTTCCAACGGGTATCCGGACCGTCGATCGGTCAGCCCGAGCTCGAGGAGTGCGGTACGCCGGGCCGCGCGCATCGGACCGAGATCGTGCAGCGCAACGCCGGTACGGCGCCTGATCCGCCGGGACAACTCGACGTTGGCCAGTCGGAGATGCCACGACCAGGCGCCCCGCGACACGGCGCGCCGGCGTCCGACGACCAGATCTGCACGGCCCGCAAGGACAGGCGCCGTGACCCGGATCAGCTGCCGAGGGTCGAGTGACGCGTCGGCATCCATCACCGCGACGACGTCCGCCTCGGCCGCCTCCAGACCGGCGTGACAAGCAGCGCCGTACCCCTTCACCTCACAGCCGACGACGGTTGCGCCCAGCCGGGCGGCGATCTCGGGTGAGCCGTCGGTGGAGCCGTTGTCGACGACGATGGCGCGGACTCCGGGCGGCAGTCGTTCGAGGATCCAGGGCAGGGCGGCCGCCTCGTTCAGGCACGGCAGGACGAGATCGACGGACATTCTTCGACGGTAAGGACGAACGCGGGCCGGTGGTTGCCGAACACGACTACGGATCGCTTACGGCGTGCTCCGTTCCGGTGCTGCTGTGACCTGGTGCCGACCGGACGATCTAGGCTCTGAACGTGGCTACTCGTGTGCTCGTGGTCGACGACGACCCGACCGTTTCCAACGTCGTCTCGGCGTACCTGACCAAGGCCGGGTACGACGCCCGCGTGGTCGCGGACGGCGTCTCGGCGGTCGAGGTGTGGCAGCAGTGGAAGCCGTCGGTCGTCGTACTGGACGTGATGCTGCCCGGACTGTCCGGTCTCGAGGTACTGCGCCGGATGCGCGCGGCCGATGACGGGGCGGCGGTGATCATGCTGTCCGCACGTGGCGAGGAAGAGGATCGGCTGGTCGGGCTCGAGGTCGGCGCGGACGACTACGTGGTGAAGCCGTTCAGTCCGCGGGAGCTGACGTTGCGGGTCCAGGCGATGGTTCGCCGCGAGGAACGGCTCGCAGGCCTCGACCTGACGCCGACCAAGCTGAGCGCGGGGCCGGTCACGGTGGACACCGCGGCGCGGCGCGCGGATCTCAACGGGGAGGAACTGTCGCTGACCCACCGGGAGTTCGATCTGCTCGCCTACCTGGTGTCGCATGCCGGCAAGGCGTACACCAAGGCCGAGTTGCTGCGACGCGTGTGGGGCTGGGACTTCGGTGACTCGTCGACGGTCACGGTGCATGTACGGCGGTTGCGGGAGAAGATCGAGGCGGATCCGTCGGACCCGAAGCTCGTGCTGACCGTGCCCCGGACCGGCTACCTGTTCGCGGGCGACGCGTCATGAACAAGGACATGTTCACGATCTTCGCGCTCACCACGCTGTGGACGCTGGTCGTGGCGGCGATCGGCGCGGCGGTCCTGTGGCAGTTCCGGCGACGGTCGTTGCGGGTGACGCTGATCGTCGCGGGCCTCGCGCCGATGGCGGCGGCGCTGGCCGCGGTACTGCAGAGCGTGCGGGCGATGTTCATCTCCGAGCACGACTCGTGGGTGGTGCTGTGGACGCTGGCGTTCGCTGCGCTGCTCGGGCTGGCGATGTCGGTCCTGCTCGGGCACTGGGTCAGCACCGGGTCGCGGAACGTCGGGCGGCGGTTGCGTCACCTCGGTACGTCGTACGACGCGCCGGACGTTGCCGGTGGGGCTGTGCCTGCCGAGCTGGCCGAGCTGACGGACGAGCTGGAGATGACGCGGAAGAAGCTGGCCGCGTCGCACGAGCGTGAGCGGGCGTTGGAGGCGAGCCGGCGGGAGCTGGTGGCGTTCATGTCGCACGACCTGCGGACACCGTTGGCCGGCCTGCGGGCTGTGTCGGAAGGGCTCGAGGACGGGGTGATCGACGACGTACCTGGTGCTTTGCGGCAGATGCGGTCGACGGTGGATCGGATGACCGGGCTGGTGGACGATCTGTTCGAGCTGTCGCGGTTGTCGGCGGCTCCGTTGCCTCGTCGCCGGTCTGCGGTGAGTCTGCGCGAGCTGGCCGAGGACGTCGCGGGCGAGAACAACGAGCACGCGCGGGCTTCGGGTGTCTGCCTCAAGCTGTCGACGCCGATGAACGACGATCGGCTCGCTGTGCAAGGCGATCCGGACGAGCTGACCCGCGCGGTGACCAACTTGGTCGGCAACGCGATCCGGCACACATCGCCGGGTGGGACGGTCACGCTGGACGTGGACCGTGAGACCGACGGTCGGGTGCGGCTGGCAGTTACAGACGGCTGCGGCGGGATTCCGACCGACGATCTGGAGCGGGTGTTCGACGTGGGGTGGCGCGGCGACGAACAGCGCACTCCCGATGCCGCCGGTGGTGGAGGCTTGGGCCTGGCGATCGCTCGCGGCGTGGTCGAGTCCCACGACGGGAACATTGCCGTCAGCAACGTCGACGGCGGGTGCGCGTTCCAGATCGACCTACCACCAGTTGCCGCTCACAACTAGCAGGTCCGCAGACCGGTGGTGAGGTCATAGGCAGGCTTCCAGCCGAGGTTGGCCTTGAGTCGGTCGGAGGATGCCGTGATGTGGCGGACGTCGCCGAGGCGGTACTGCCCGGTGACGATCGGGCTCGGGCCGTTGTAGAGGTGCGCGAGTTCGGTGGCCAGATCGCCGATCGTCTGGACGGTGCCGCTGCCGACGTTGTACGCGGTGAACGCCGGTTGGTGCGGGAGTGCGGAGGCCGCAGTGGTGACCGCGGCCGCGACATCGCCGACGTGAACGAAGTCGCGACGTTGACTGCCATCCTCGAAGACGCGAGGTGTTTCGCCACGTTCGAGGGCGGAGCGGAAGATCGCCGCCACTCCGGCGTACGGCGTGTTGCGGGGCATGCCGGGGCCGTAGACGTTGTGGAAGCGGAGCGCCGTGACCCGGCTGTCCGTCTCGCGGGCCCAGGTGGCGGCGAGGTGTTCGCCGTTCAGCTTGGTGGCTGCGTAGGTGTTCCGCGGATCGAGTACGGCGTCCTCGGTGACCAGGCCGGGGTGGAGCGGCGAACCGCAGTACGGGCAGGGTGGTTCGAAGCGGCCGGCGTCCAGGTCTTCGGTACGACGGGGGCCGGGGGCAACCTGTCCGTGGACGTCGCAGTCGTAGCGGCCCTCGCCGTACACGACCATCGAGCTGGCGTAGACGAGGTGGCGGATGTTGGCGTGGGCGAGCGCTTTCAGCACGACCGCCGTACCCAGGCTGTTGGTGGAGACGTAGTCGTCGATGTCGTCGAGGTGGACCCCGAGGCCGACCTTCGCGGCGAGATGGATGACGGTGTCGATGCCTCGGAGCGCCTCGGCCACGCAGTCGGCGTCGCGGATATCGCCGACGATCAGGCCGGGGCCAGGCGCAGGTTTGTGGGCATGGACGTCCGGGCGGAAGGAGTCGAGGACGGTGACCTCGTGGCCCTCGGCGACGAGTTGGTGGTGGACGTGCTTGCCGATGAAACCGGCGCCGCCGGTGAGCAGGACCCTCATCGAGCGGCCGCCGTACCGTCGAGGGCGTGGTGGCAGCTGCAGTCCGTGTCTGGTTTGGGGAGCTGGCCGATGACGTTCTTGAGCAGGGTTTGCAGGCGCTCGATGCTGTCCTTGAACGCCTCGAACACCTCGGCCTGCGTGACACCGCCACCCGTTTCGACGCCCGCGTCGTGGTCGGTGACCACGGCGATCGACGTGTAGCAAAGGGCGAGCTCCCGCGCGATCGAGGCCTCGGGCGCGCCGGTCATGCCGACGACGGACCAGCCTTGAGCGGCATGCCACTGCGACTCGGCCCGGGTCGAGAACCGCGGTCCGTTGATCACGACCATCGTGCCCTTCGGTACGACGTTGCCGGTGGCAATCACCGTGGCACGGCCGGCCGGGCAGTACGGGTCCGCGGCGGACGTGTGGACGACCGGGTGTTCGTCGTACACCGTGTGTTCGCGGCCCCAAGTACGGTCGACGTACTGGTCGGGGACGACGAATGTGCCGGGGGTGAGTTCGGGTTTCAGTGAGCCGACCGCGCAGGGGCCGAGGACCTGGCGGACGCCGAGTTCACGCAGGGCCCACAGGTTCGCGCGGTAGTTGACGCGGTGCGGCGGGAACCGGTGATCGGCGCCGTGGCGGGGGATGAACGCGACCTGGCGGCCGTCGAGGTCGCCGACCACCGGCGGCTCGCTGGGCGCGCCGAACGGGGTGTCGAGCTCGATGGTTTCCGCGTCCGACAGGAACGAATAGAACCCGGAACCGCCGAGCACTCCGATGTCAGCCATGGCTCCGACGCTAGCGTCACGTGACGCTGCGACTACTCGATCCGGCTGGACCGTCAGCGCCCCGTAAGAAAGCACCGTAAGAATGGGGGCGTGGAGATCTCCTGGGTGCTGCTCGCGGTCGGCACGGTGCTGCTGCTGTTCGGCGCCTACGCCAGCTGGACAGCCGGCCGGCTGGACCGGCTGCACCACCGGGTCGACCTGGCCCGCGCGTCGCTGGAGACCGAGCTGGCCCGCCGTTCCGCCCTGATCGCCGAGCTGGCCGGCAGTGAGATCCTCGACCCTGCCTCGGCCTTGCTCCTGCTCGACGCTGCCCATCGAGCACGGGCGGCGTCGCTCGACGCGCCGGAGGTACGTGAGCAGGCCGAGTCCGCGTTGACCCGCGCGATCCATGCCACCGGCACCGATATCGAGCCGTGGGCCGGCGAGCTGACCCTCGCGATGCGACGGGTCCAGCTGGCCCGGCGCTTCCACAACGATGTCGTCGTGTCGACCCGCGACCTGCGGCAACGGCGGCTGGTGACCTGGTTCCGGCTGGCCGGACACGCGCCGATGCCGACCACGATCGAACTCGAAGACGGCAACTGACTTGGCTACGGTTTCGACGTGAGCAGCTTCGAGGAGGACGTCGAGCGGTACCGGCACGAGCTGCGGGTGCATTGCTACCGGATGCTCGGTTCGTACGACGAGGCCGAGGACCTGGTCCAGGAAACGTTCCTGCGCGCGTGGCGTGCCTTCGACGAGTTCGAGGGGCGATCGTCCGTGCGGACCTGGCTGTACCGGATCGCGACCAACGCGTGCATCGACGTACGACGGCCGCGGCGAGTCCTCCCGTACCAGCTGGAGCCGGCGTCCTTCCCAGCCACGGCCCTGCCACCGCGGGAGGACGTGCCGTGGCTACAGCCGTTTCCCGACGTACTGCTGGACCGGGCCGAGGAGCCGGACGCGGTCGCGATCCGCCGGGAGACGATCGAGCTGGCGTTCCTGATCGCGATCCAGCATCTGCCACCGCGGCAGCGTGCCGTCCTGATCTTCCGCGACGTGCTCGGCTGGTCAGCCCGCGAAACCGCCGAGGCGGCCGGCCTCTCGGTCGCGGCCGTCAACTCGGCCCTGCAACGGGCTCGGCCGGTTGTCCGCGAGCACCTGCCTTCGCACCGTTCGGAGTGGTCGGCTCCGGACGCGTCCGGCGACGAACGCAAGCTCCTGCAGTCCTACATGACCGCGTGGGACAATGCCGACCCCGACGCCCTCGCATCACTCATGCATGAAGACATCCGCATCACGATGCCGCCGTACCCGTTCTGGTTCGAAGGCCGCGACGATGCGCTGGGTTCGCTGGTCCCCAACCTCTCCCCGAACTATCGCGGCCATTGGCGTTTCGCTCCCACTACCACCAACCGCCAGCCGACCCTCGCCGCCTACCTCAAACCGCGACACGCGACGACATATCACCTTTTCGCTCTGGATATTTTCCGCATAGAGTCCGGAAAAATCGCCGAAATTACCGCCTTCGAAACCACCGATGGCGATCTGTACGGTCTGCCAGGAAACCTCGGTTGATTACGTCACCCGCGCTTGGGTGTGTCGCTATCCGGCGCTGGGAGGGTCGGCCGGCTGCTGCTGACTACCTGCTCTGACCGCTCCCGCGCCGGGCGAAACGCGCGGCCTCACGCCCGGAAATGGGCTGGCCCTGCTTGATCTTCTGTACCGTATCGGTATCTTTGCGTTGTTGTTTCACTTCTTGCTTTTCGGCCTTCTCCTGGGCCTTGCCCTTTCCGTTTCCCCAACCCATGGCTTGATCCCTTCAATTGGTAACCGAGTTCGACCAATGTAGGGCGGCGGGAGGGTCATTGATCTGAGCCGCATGGATATCTGTCGTGGGAGAATAGACCAGTCGGGGCGACGATTTCCGTGGCCCCTGCGGCGTCCAGCGGAATCGCGGCAGGAAATGGTCTCGTTTCAGAGTTTTCGCCGGCGGGGCACCCCTCACCCGGCTACAGCCGTGCCCCGGGCACTCGAGACCGGTGATCAGCCGGTGTGATCAGACGCCGTTCTGGTTCTCCTGCTTGCGGGTGCGGTTCGAGAAGTCGCCGACGACCTTGCCGCGGTGGTAGACCCGGTTGTCGTCGCCGAGATGCCCGGCCTGGGTCGCCTTCTTGGCCTGCTTGCCGCTGGTCTTGCCGCCGTTGGCGACAGCGTCGCGGGCCGCTTCCCTCTTCTTGCTGAATGGCATGACATTCTCCCTCTATCAGTCGGACAGCGAATTGCGCGGACGCTATCGGCCGGGAGGAGCAATAAATCGTTTGATGTTACTTGGCGTCGGCATAAACCTCGACCGTCGCGGTGGTGAAGGCGAAGTTGGTGGGGGTGGGGCCGAAGGTCAGGGTGCCGGCCAGGTTGCTGGCTTGCTGGATGGCGTCGGCGACCTGTTCGGCTTCGTCGGCGGGGCAGTGGACGATGACCTCGTCGTGCTGGAAGAAGACCAGCTCGCCCTTCAGCGGCGTCAGGGCCTGACGGAGGGCGGCGAGGAGCAGGAGGGCCCAGTCGGCTGCGCTGCCCTGGACGACGAAGTTCCGGGTGAAGCGGCCGCGGGCTCTGGCGTGGCGAGGGTCGGTGGTGGGGATGTCGGCGGGCGGACCTTCGAGCGTCGCGTCGTCCAGCGGATGGCCGCTGGGTGGGCAGGTGCGGCCGAGGTACGTGCGGACGAGTCGGCCCTCTTCGCCGGCGCGGGCCGCGTCGTCGACGAACGCGACTGCTTGCGGGAATCGCTTGCGGAGCATGGCGAGGTTCTTCAGGCCGTCGCCGGAGGTCTGGCCGTAGATGGCGCCGAGGATGGCGACTTTCGCCTGGCCTCGGTCGCCGGAGAACGCCTGGTCCGACACGGCTTTGTAGAGGTCGCCGGCATCGTTGCAGACCTCCATCAGGGCGCGGTCGCGGGAGATCGCGGCCAGGACGCGCGGCTCGAGCTGGGAAGCGTCGGCGACGACAAGACGCCAGCCGGGGTCGGCGACGACCGCGCGGCGGATGACCTTCGGGATCTGCAAACCGCCGCCACCGTTGGTGATCCAACGACCGGAGACCGTGCCGCCGGGGACGAAGCCGGGGCGGAAACGGCCGTCGTGGACCCAGTCGTTCAGCCAGGACCAGCCGTTGGCGGTGTAGATCCGGTACAGCTTCTTGTACTCGACCAGTGGCGCGACCGCCGGATGATCGATGGTCTCCAGCTCCCATCGCCGGGTCGACTTCAGTTGATGGCCGGCCTGCTTGAAAGCCTTCAGTACGTCGGCCGGCAGATCGGGACGCACCCGGTGGCCGAACGCCGTGGAGATCTGGTCGGCGAGCTCGGTCAGCCGGCGTGGTTCGCCGGTGCCGCCGAAGCGTTCGCCGAGCAGCTCGGCCAGGAGCTCACGATGCGTGGAGGCGCTCCACGGCAGCCCGGCGCGGTCCATCTCGGCGGCGATCAGCATCGCCGACGATTCCGATGCCGTGAGCAACCGCATCCGGTCCGGGTGCTCGGTGAGTTCGTGCCGTCGCAGCTGGTCGGCGTACACCCGGAGGAGGGTTTGGAAGGCGAGCGGCTCGGCGGGGATGTCGAAGAGCGAGGACTGCTCACCAGGCACGACGGCACGCATGGGCGGATCTGGTGGCACGGGGGCACCGCTCAGTCGCGCCCAGGCGGCTGCGGCGGATCGTGGTTCGCCGAGACGACCCTCATAGCCAAGCAATAGGCCTTCGGAGTTCTCGATGTCGTAGCAGCGCTCGACCCGGACCCCAGCGGCCAGCAGACGTGGGTAGATCTCGGCCGACGAACGCCAGACCCAACGACTGACCTGCGGCCGCGACGCGACAGCCGCGACAAGGTCTGGCTCGTGCCGGATCTCGCCGGCAGGCTGCCCGTCCGGATGCAACGGGACAAGCGTCGCCGCGCCACCCTCCTCGGGCCCGATCGCCCACCGCTCGTCCATAGGCAAATACAAGCACCTGGCACGGACAGTCCGAGGACATGAGGCCAGTGATGGGATAGTGGACTTATGTGGCGAGCGGGGGAGCTGGAGACTGCGGACGGCACGAAGACAGAGCAGGTCGAAGGCCTGGTACTGCGGCGGATCGAGCGGGGAGACCTGTCGATCGGGTCGCGGCTGCCGTCGGAGCGGGTGCTGGCCGAGCGGCTCGGAGTCAGCCGGGTGACTGTCGTACGCGCGCTGGAGAACCTGCGGCGGGACGGCGTACTGGAGACCAAGCGGGGTTCCGGAACCGTAGTGCGGCCGCTGGACCGACTGCTTGACCCTGTGGCGCCGGCGTCGACGGTGACGCCGGGGGACCAGCCGGTGCTGGACCTGCGGTTCGCGACTACAGCCGCTCCGCATGACGTCGCCGAGGCGGCGGCTCAGATCGTCGAGGACGGACTGGCGCTGGCCATGGGCGGCGACGGACCGCCGCCAGGTGGATCGGTTGAGCTCAGAGCAGCGCTGGCAGAGCGGTTGACCACAGAAGGCGTGCCCACCGAGCCAGACCAACTGACCCTCACAGTGGGCGCGGCAGCCGGGCTGAATGCCGCACTGGCCGGACTAGACCTCGGACCGGGCGTGGCCATCACCGAAACCCCGACGTACCCAGCTGCCTTTGACCTGCTGCGCAAACACCGGCTGGACGTAGCAGGCTGGCCGGCTGGTGTCTGGGACACCGACCAGCTCGCGCACCTCTGCCGACGACACCGCCCGAAGGTCATCTACCTGCAGGCCGACAACCACAACCCGACCGGGCTGAGTCTTCCGGCAGACCGTCGTACGGCGGTTGTCGAGATAGCGCGTCGGTACGGCGCTGCGCTGATCAGCGACGAGACCATGCGACCACTCTGGCTCGCCAGTGGCGAACAGGCCGAGCCACTGAGCCGCTACCCGCGCACAGTGAGCGTCGGCTCGCTGTCCAAGACAGTCTGGGGCGGACTGCGCGTCGGCTGGGTCCGTACCGGCAAGCAGCTCCGCAGACGCATCAACACCGCCGCACAACCCAGCGTGCCTTCGCCGAGTGCGCTGGACGACCTCCTGGCCCGGGCGATCGTCCCGAAGCTCGACAAGGTCATCGGACGCCGCCGTACCCGTCTCCGCGCCAACCTGGCCGCACTGGAGACCGGACTCAAGACGCTCGACGGCGTGGCATGGGCCACGCCGACCGGCGGTATGACGCTCTGGCTCGAGCTGACCGAGACCAGAGCACGCCGAGTACTCGAGGCAGCACGCGAACAGAACCTCCTGCTCGGTTCAGGCGACCTGTTCACGCCGGACGGCACCGACCGCCGCCACATCCGGATCCCGTTCACCGCACCGCCGGCCACGCTCCGGCTCGTGGTGGCTCGGCTGGGCGAGGCGCTGGCTCAGTCCACTTGATCCAGGGTGGACTGAGGATTGGCGCCTGGTACCTCCTAACCTGGAGAGGAGCCCCACGATCAGGAGGAAAGCAGTGACCGAGAACCAGACCGGAACCGCCAAGGTCAAGCGCGGTATGGCGGAAATGCTCAAGGGCGGCGTGATCATGGACGTCGTCACCGCCGAGCAGGCCAAGATCGCCGAGGACGCCGGCGCGGTCGCGGTGATGGCGCTGGAGCGGGTCCCGGCCGACATCCGCGCCCAGGGCGGCGTCTCCCGGATGAGCGACCCGGACATGATCGAATCGATCATCAACACGGTGTCGATCCCGGTGATGGCCAAGGCCCGGATCGGTCACTTCGTCGAGGCGCAGGTGCTGCAGAGCCTCGGCGTGGACTACATCGACGAGTCCGAGGTGCTCACCCCGGCCGACTACGCGAACCACATCGACAAGTGGAACTTCACCGTCCCCTTCGTCTGTGGCGCGACCAACCTGGGCGAGGCGCTGCGCCGGATCACCGAGGGCGCGGCGATGATCCGCTCCAAGGGCGAGGCGGGCACGGGTGACGTGTCGAACGCGACCACCCACATGCGCCAGATCCGCCAGGAGCTCCGCAAGCTGCAGAACCTTCCTGAGGACGAGCTGTACGTCGCCGCCAAGGAACTGCAGGCGCCGTACGAGCTGGTCAAGGAGGTCGCTGCCCTCGGCAAGCTTCCCGTCGTACTGTTCACCGCCGGCGGCATCGCCACCCCGGCCGACGCCGCGATGATGATGCAGCTCGGCGCCGAGGGCGTGTTCGTCGGCTCCGGCATCTTCAAGTCCGGCAACCCGTCCCAGCGCGCCGAGGCGATCGTCAAGGCCACCACTTTCTACGACGACCCCGACGTGATCGCCAAGGTCTCCCGCGGCCTCGGCGAAGCCATGGTCGGCATCAACGTCGACGAGATCCCCCAGCCGCACCGGCTTGCCGAGCGCGGCTGGTAAAGCTGATCGACGTGGTCGGCTAGCGTCGGGGTGTGTTGCTGCCTGAATCGTCCGTGCAGGGGGCGGAGCTGCCTGTGCGGGCGGTTCTGCCCGCCGTGGTCGACGCGGTGCGTTCGCGCGGTACGGCGGTGTTGGTTGCGCCACCTGGATCGGGGAAGACCTCGCTGTTGCCGCTTGCGCTCGGCGACGCGCTCGGGGGCACGATCGTCGTCGCCGAGCCGCGGAGGATGGCGACCCGCGCGGCGGCGACCCGGTTGGCGCAGCTGGTCGGCGAACCGCTCGGGCAGCGGATCGGCTACGCGATGCGCGGTGAACGCAGCGGCGGCAAAGGACTCCGCGTCGAGGTAGTGACGACAGGCCTTCTGGTACGGCGTTTGCAGCAGAACCCGGAGCTCCCCGGTGTCGCCGCGATCGTGATCGACGAGTGCCACGAGCGGCACCTCGATGCCGATCTACTGCTCGCGTTCTGCCTCGACATCCGGGCGAATCTTCGGGACGACCTGGCGATCGTCGCGACCTCGGCCACGCCGGACACGATCAGGCTGAGTCGCGCATTGGGCACGGCCCCTGTGATCACCGCGTCCGCCGCGCTGTTCGACGTCGCGATCGAGTGGGCCCCACCACCGGTCCCGGTGCCGCTGCTGCCCGGTGGGCGGGTCGACCCGCGGCTGTTGGATCACGTCGCGGCCGTCGTACGGCGGGCACTGGCCGAGAACGACGGCGACATCCTCGTGTTCGTCCCGGGGGAGGCCGAGATCAACGGGGTGACTCGCCGGTTGGCCGGTGAGAATGTGCTGCCGTTGTTCGGTCGTCAGTCCAGGGCTGAACAGGAGCGCGCGTTGACGCCGGCCGCCACCCGCCGGATCGTGGTCACGACGTCGGTCGCGGAGAGTTCGCTGACTGTGCCGGGGGTCAGAGTCGTGGTCGACTCGGGTCTTGCCCGGGAGCCGCGGACCGATCAGTCCCGTGGCCTCGGTGCGTTGGTCACCTGCCGGGTTTCGAAGTCGTCTGCCGACCAGCGAGCGGGTCGCGCCGGGCGTGAGGCGCCTGGCCGGGTCTATCGGTGCTGGTCTGCCACCGACCACACGCATCTCGACGATCATCCGGCGCCGGAGATCGCAATCGCCGATCTGGCCGGCTTCGCGCTCGACCTCGCGGCGTGGGGTGCGCCGGCCGGTGACGGTCTGACCTTGCTCGAGGCACCGCCGGAGGTGGCGATGACCACGGCAACCGAGCTGCTGCGCCGCCTCGACGCCGTTGACGACAGTGGCCGGATCACCGAGCGGGGGCGGCGGATGGCGGCGATCGGGGCGCATCCCCGGCTGGCTCGGGCGTTGCTGGACGGTACGCCGCGGGTCGGCGCCGACCGGGCCCGCGAGGTCGTCGCGATGCTCTCGGACGACTCCGGCCGCGACTTCGGCGACGATCTCCCGGCTCGCTGGCGAGCCCTCCGCCGTGGCGAGGACCGCGGAGCCGCGGCCCGCTGGCGAGAAGAAACAAAGCGCCTCGGCCGCGGCGACTCATTGGGCGGCGACGGCGCGCGGCCGGCGGGTAGCCGGGGTGCGACGACCGGCGGTCCGGGGACAGCCGGCGTACCGGATGATCTTGCGGCGGGGATTGTGGTGGGGTTGGCGTATCCGGATCGGATTGCGCGGATCCGGGCGGCCGACTCCACGACGTACCAGATGTCTGGTGGTACGGGCGCCGCGCTGGATCCGCAGTCGCCGCTACGGACCACGCCGTGGCTGGCGATCGCGGTCGCCGACCGGGCACCCGGTCGCGCCGACGCCAGGATCCGTTCTGCGGCGCCGATCGACGAGCAGACCGCGCGGGACATCGCCGGCGACCTGGTCTCGACCACCGACCAGATCCGCTGGGACGACGGCCGGATCGTGACCCGGCGCGTCGAGGCACTCGGTGCGATCGTGCTGAACGACGTACCGCTGACAAAGCCCGACCCGCTGCTCGTCAAAGCCGCCGTCCGCGACGGTATCCGGCGCAGCGGTCTGTCCGTACTGCGCTGGTCGGAGGCCGCACTGGCCTTGCGGGAGCGGCTCGCGTTCTGCCACGCCCATCTCGGAGACCCGTGGCCCGCGGTCGACGACGAAGCGCTGCTGGCCAATCTTGACGATTGGCTGGGCACCGAGCTCGCCTCGGTGCGCCGCGCCGGCGATCTTGCCCGCATCGACGTGGCCTCGGCGCTCCGGCGACTGCTGCCGTGGCCCGCGGCAACCCGTTTCGGCGAACTCGCGCCGGAACGGCTCCAGGTCCCGTCAGGCTCCGAGGTGAGACTCCAGTACGACGGTGCCGAGCCGCCGGTCCTCGCCGTGAAGCTGCAGGAAGTCTTCGGCTGGACTGTCACTCCGGTCGTCGCGGACGGTCGTGTCCCGGTCGTTCTGCACCTCCTGTCGCCCGCCCGGCGCCCGGTCGCGATCACGAGCGATCTCGCCTCCTTCTGGAAGCAGGGCTATCCCCAGGTGCGAGCCGACCTGAGAGCCCGCTACCCCCGCCATCCGTGGCCCGAAGATCCACTCACCGCCATCCCGACCAAGCGGGTAAAACCTCGCCGGTGAGCCGAAGTCTGTCCATTTGTGTCGCTTAAGCCCTCTGTTTGGACACCCCGAGGTCACGAAATGGGATCGGATCCGGCGCGTCGGTCGCGGTGCCGGTGAAGGACGGCGAGCGTGGGTGCGTGCGTGCAGAAGGCGTTCTGGGGTGGTCGGCCGCCGATTCTCGGGTCCGGGACTCGCCGTCGCGAGGCTTGACGTCGAGCGACTTTGGCAAAGACAATGCGTAATCACCTCGGGCAGCAGCGCGCCGGAGTGCGCCCTGATGCCAATATCGTGCGGCTGGAACGTCGGAAACGAGCCGCGACGAGCACTGGCTGCGGGGCGGGGGACGCTCACCACAAAGGGGCAGGTGTGATCAGCACCGTCGGGAATCTAGTGAGAAGAGGCAGGACCAAATGAGCGAGACCAGCAAGTTCGGACGACGGAGTCTCCTGAAAGGGAGCCTGGCGGCGGCCGCGGTGCTTCCCCTCAGTGGCGTGCTCGCCAGCTGCGCAGGCAGTGGCAGCAGCAACGACAACTCCTCGCAGGGTGGGGCGAAGAGCACGGACAACCCGTTCGGTATGGCGGACAAGTCGAGCGTCGACGCGGTGATCTTCAACGGCGGCTACGGCTACGACTACGTGCAGTTCGCGGCCGACATCGCGCAGAAGAAGCAGGCGGGCTCGACGTTCAAGGTCTCCCCGTCCACCCAGATCGCCCAGCAGCTGCAGCCGCGCTTCGTCGGCGGCAACCCGCCGGACCTGATCGACAACTCCGGCGCGAACCAGATCGGCTTCAACACGATCCTGGACCAGCTGGCGACGCTGGACGACGTCTTCGAGGCCAACAACTACGAGGGCACGAAGATCGCGGACACCCTGTACCCGGGAGCCAAGAACCCCGGTACCTTCGACGGCAAGTTCGTCGCGATGAACTACGTGCTCACGCTGTACGGCATCTGGTACTCCGACAGCCTGTTCAAGGCGAACGGCTGGGAGCCGCCGAAGACGTACGACGGGCTGCTCGACCTCGGCGCCAAGGCCAAGGCCAAGGGCAAGTACCTGTTCGTCTGGGGCAAGGAAGCCGCCACCTACTACCACACGATGGCCGTCGACGGCGCCATCAAGGAGGGTGGCGACGAGGTCCGGCTGGCGCTGGAGAACCTCAAGGAGAACTGCTGGTCGATGCCGCAGTTCCAGGGCATCTTCAAGGCCATGGAGACCATGGTCAAGAACGGGTACTTCGTCCCCGGTGGCGCCGGCACCCAGTTCACCGCCGCGCAGGCGAAGTGGAGCAACGACCAGCAGGCCGTCCTCTACCCGTCGGGCTCGTGGATCGAGAACGAGATGAAGAAGGCCACCAAGTCGGGCTTCGACATGAAGGGCGTCCCGGAGCCGACCCTGACCGAGAGCCCGAAGCTGCCGTACGAGTCGCTGCGGAGCGCGGCCGGTGAGCCGTTCATCGTCCCGGCCAAGGGCAAGAACGCTGCCGGCGGCAAGGAGCTGCTGCGGGCCATGCTGTCCAAGGACGCGGCGACCAACTTCGCCAAGACCCGGCTCGCGCCGACCATCGTCAAGGGCCTGGTGCCCGCGGACGGGTTCGGCTCGACCGCGCTGCAGTCGCAGACCGCGATGCTGGACGCGGCCGGTACGAACGTCTTCGACTACCAGGTGTTCGGCCTGTACGGCATGAACACCGACCAGCTCGTGGTCTGGAACTCGTTCCTGTCCGGCCAGCTCGACGCGGCCGGTCTGACCAAGGGCCTGCAGCAGATCACGGACAAGGTGCGGAACGACAGCTCCGTCAAGAAGATCCCGGTCACCAAGTGACCATGACGCAAGATGTCGTGCCGGACGGTGGACCCCAGCGGTCCGCCGTCCGGCGGCGCCGCCGGCCGCTGACCTTCGACCGGGTCAGCTTCATGGTCGTGTTCCTCGGCCTGCCGCTGGCGGTCTTCGTGATCTTCGTGGTCTCGCCGTTCGTGCAGGCGCTGTGGTACTCGCTGACCGACTGGTCCGGGTTCACCTCGGGGATGAACTTCGTCGGCTTCGACAACTACGTCAAGCTGTTCCACGACGACATCTTCCTGAAGGCCGTCCGCAACAACGTCGAGCTCGCGATCGTCGTGCCGCTCGTGACGATCGTGCTGGCGCTGACGCTGGCCACGCTGGTGACGATCGGCGGCTCGGGCACCGGGACTGTCCGCGGACTGAAGAACTCCAGCTTCTACCGGATCGTCTCGTTCTTCCCGTACGTGATCCCCGCGATCGTGATCGGCCTGATCTGGGCCCAGGTGTTCACGCCGAGCTCGGGCATCCTGGACGCGTTGCTGTCGAAGATCGGGCTGCACCAGTTCGAGAACTACGCCTGGCTCGGTGACGCCCGGACCGCGATGCCGGCCTCGATGTTCGTGATGATCTGGGGCTTCGTCGGCTTCTACATGGTGCTGTTCATCGCCGCCATCCGGGGCATCGACCCCGAGGTGTTCGAAGCGGCCCGGATCGACGGCGCCGGCCGGTTCCGTACGGCGGTGTTCCTGACCTTGCCGCTGATCCGGGACAACGTGCAGACGGCGTACATCTATCTGGGCATCGCCGCCCTCGACGCCTTCGTCTACATGCAGGCGCTGAACCCCGGCGGCGGCCCGCAGAACTCGACCCTCGTCATGCCCCAGCAACTGTTCACCACGGCCTTCACCAAGGGGCAGTTCGGTTACTCGACCGCGATGGGCGTGATCCTGGCCCTCGTGACGATGCTGTTCGCGCTTCTGGTCTTCGTAGTGAACGCACTGACCGGCGGACGCGACCGGAAGGTGAAGGTGGCCCGATGACAACCACTGTCGAACGGGCCGAACCGGCCGCCACGTCCCGCGCGCCCGGCAAGCCGTACCGGGAGGGCAAGCGCGTTGCCACCACCGCCCACATCGCGCTGATCCTGTGGTCGCTGCTGGTGATCCTGCCGCTGGTGTGGACCGTGCTGTCCTCGTTCAAGTCGACGCAGGAGGTCCTGGGCAACCCACTGGCGCTGCCGGGCAAGCTGCGATTCAGCAACTACGCCCACGCCTGGACCACGGCCGGTATCGGTCGCTACTTCCTGAACACGGTGGTCGTCGTCGGCTCCGCGCTGGTGCTGGTGATGATCCTGGGCGCCATGTGCGCCTACGTGCTGGCCAGGTTCACGTTCCCCGGCAACCGGCTGATCTACTACGCCATGCTGGGTGGGCTGACGTTCCCGGTCTTCCTGGCGATCGTGCCGCTGTTCTTCGTGCTCAAGAACCTGTCGCTGCTCAACACCCTGCCAGGGCTGATCATCACGTACGTCGCGTTCGCGCTGCCGTTCACCGTGTTCTTCCTGCACAGCTTCTTCAAGGCGCTGCCGGGTGAGATCTACGAGGCGGCGCAGATCGACGGGGCAGGGGAGTGGCGCTCGTTCTTCTCGGTGATGTTGCCGATGGCGCGGCCGGGGATGGCGTCGGTCGCCATCTTCAACTTCCTCGGGTTGTGGAACCAGTTCCTGCTACCCGTTGCCCTGAACACCGACTCGAAGAACTACGTGCTCTCACAGGGCATGGCGTCGTTCGCGTCGCAAGCCGGCTATGCGGTCGACTTCGGTGCGTTGTTCGCGGCCGTGGTGATCACGGTGGCGCCGGTTCTGGTCGTCTACATCATCTTCCAGCGCCAGCTGCAGGTCTCCGTCACCGCCGGAGGCGTGAAGTAGCCTGGACAGGTGACCAGCAACCTGCAGTCGGTGGACGAACGGACCGCCCGGGAACTGCGTGGCCTAGCCCGCGTCCTGGTCCGGTCCGGGTACGCCGACCACGCCGCGATCAGTGCGGCTCTGACCGAAGCAGTGGACGAGGACGCACCGTCGATGGACGCGGCGTCCCTCGTCCCACTGCTGATCGGCGAGGCGATCATGGACCTCGCCGAGGAGGTGAAGGGCTGGCCCGAGACCACGGACCCGGACCGGCTGGACGCCGTACTCGCAGAGCTCGAGCGGCTCGGTCTGGTGGTCGTCAGGTACACGTCGGACCATCACGCCGCCCGGCAGACGCTGGAGGCTGCTGACAGTCCGCAGGGACTGGTGTTCTTCAGCGACACCGACGTCTGGCACGCGGTCGACTTCGGCATGCTCGAGCTGAAGCTCTGGCACCCGGACACCGCCAACGTCGCGCCGGGTGAGCCGCTGCTGGAGGACGTGCTCGCCCTGCTCCGCCAGTACGACCTGCCCGCGGTCTTCGACGAAGGCCGCATCGAGGTCACCCTCAACTGGCAGCGAAGGGTCGCACTGTGACCGTTATCGGCGTGTTCGCGCTGCAAGGGAACGTGCGCGAGCACCTCGCGATGCTGGCCGAGGTCGGCGTCGAGGCACGCGCCGTACGACGGCCGTCAGAGCTGGAGCAGGTCGACGCGATGGTGCTGCCGGGTGGTGAGTCGACCACGATGGAGAAGCTGGCGCGGTCGTTCGAGCTGTTCGAGCCGTTGCAGAAGCGGATCGCGGACGGGATGCCGGCGTTCGGCACCTGTGCCGGGATGATCATGCTCGCGAACGAGATCACCGGCGGGATCGCCGGCCAGGAGACGCTCGGCGGGCTGGACGTGACGGTACGGCGGAACGCGTTCGGGCGGCAGGTCGATTCGTTCGAGGCGGATCTGGAGTTTGCTGCCTTCGACACGCCGTACCACGCTGTGTTCATCCGGGCACCGTGGGTGGAGCGGGTCGGCCGGGACGTCGAGGTACTGTCAACGGTGAGCTCGGGCCCGGCCGCGGGTAGGATCGTCGCGGTTCGCCATGATCGGTTGCTGGCCACGTCGTTCCATCCGGAGATGACCGGGGACGCCAGGCTGCACGGCTATTTCGCCGAACTGGTCCGCGGCCTCTGAGTCAGCTGCAAGCGGTAAGAAGGGTTGGGTTCGCCATGTCAGGCCACTCCAAGTGGGCCACCACGAAGCACAAGAAGGCCGTCATCGACGCGAGGCGCGGCAAGCTCTTCGCGAAGTTGATCAAGAACATCGAGGTGGCCGCCCGGATGGGCGGTGGTGACCCTGGCGGGAACCCGACGCTGTACGACGCCATCCAGAAGGCGAAGAAGACCTCGGTCCCGAACGACAACATCGACCGCGCGGTCAAGCGTGGATCCGGTGCCGAGGCGGGTGGCGCGGAGTACCAGACGATCATGTACGAGGGCTACGGCCCGAACGGCGTGGCGATGCTGGTCGAGTGTCTGACCGACAACCGGAACCGGGCCGCCGCGGACGTCCGTACGGCGATGACCCGGAACGGCGGCTCGCTCGCCGACCCGAACTCGGTCGCGTACCTGTTCAACCGCAAGGGCGTCATCGTCGTCGCGAAGGACCAGGACGGTAAGTCGCTGTCCGAGGACGACGTCATGGAGGCCGTGCTCGAGGCCGGTGCCGACGAGATCAACGACCTCGGCGAGTCCTGGGAGGTCGTCACCGAGGCCACCGACATGGTCGCGGCCCGGACCGCGCTGCAGGACGCGGGCATCGACTACGACTCCGCCGACGTCCAGTTCGTCCCGTCGATGACGGTCGATCTCGACGCCGACGGCGCCGCCAAGATCTTCCGCCTGATCGACGCCCTCGAAGACAGCGACGACGTACAGAACGTCTACGCCAACTTCGACGTCTCGGACGAAATCATGGCCGAGGTCGGCTGACTCAGCTCACATCCCGAGGGCCTTTCCGTCGATCACCTGATCCGCCGGAGGGGCCTTCGGCGTTGTGACCCGGTTGTACTCACTGAAGCTCAACGCATCAGCCCCTGACTCGAGCCGGTTTGCGGAGCATTTTTGCCAGCTGGCGCATATTTCTTTCCGCACAGCTGAGGGCTATTTGGTCTCGCCTGGTTTGCCGGTGTGGTCTTCTGAGTAGCCGGGGCGTTGGGTGTCGTCGGGTTTGGTGGACTGAGTGGTTGCGGGCGACTTGTCGTCGTGGTTGGTGGTGGCGAAGGCTTGTACGCCGATGGCTCCGGCGACGACTGCGATGGTGGCGATTGCGAACGTGATGATCTTCTTCATGGTGTTCTCCTCGAACGTGGTGGATTACCAGGCGTAGTCCTCGTAGTGGAAGTCCCGTGTCTCGACGCCGGCGCTGCGGGCGGAACGGCGTACTGCTCTGAGCCAGGGGACCGGGCCGCAGGCGAACACGTCCCGGCTGGCGATGTCGGGCACGTAGCGCGTCAGCGCCTCGGCGTCTGTGCCGGGTACGCCGGCCGGAAGCCAGGAGCCGTCGTCGCGTCGGCGGCCCGGGAGCAGGATGAGGTCGACGCCGCGCAGCTCGGTCAAGCGGGTCAGCTCGGCCAGGAAGATGGCGTCGTCGGTGTAGCGGTAGATGAGCGTCGCCTCACCCGGCTGGTACGGCGCGTCTTCGAGGAGGGCCCGGAGTGGCGTGACGCCGACCCCGGCCGCGATCATCACCATCTTCGAGTGGCGTCGCCGAAGACCGGTCATCGTTCCGTACGGACCCTCGATCAGGACCCGGCTGCCAGGTGTGAGGACGCGCGCCCGAGTCGCGCCGTCGCCGGCGGCCTCAAGGGTCACGCGTAGTCGGTCGCTCGTGGGCGCGGCCGAGATCGAGTACGGGTTGCCGCGAGTCCAGCCGGGGCTGCCGAGGAACCGGAAGATGAAGAACTGCCCCGACCTGGTCCGGAGGCGATCGAGCCGCCGGCCGCGGAGTTCTATGGAACAGGCGCTCGGCGTCTCGGCGACCACGCGATCGACGACGAGCTGGTGGCGCCACGACAACCACAGCGGCCGGATCACCCGCCAGAACAGGACCGCGCCCAGCGAACCGAAGTACATCGTCCACCAGAAGACCTGCGTCCACGTCTCGTGGAAGTGGGTGCCGTCGAAGATCTCGTGCGGCAGTACGAACGCCATGCCGAGATACGAGTACAGGTGCAGGAGATGCCACGACTCGTACCGCAGCCGGCGCCGGGCGATCTGGATCGAGGTGATCACCACCCCGATGATCAACAGCGTCCCGATGGTTGCCCAGAGCATCCATGAGTCCCGGACGAACAGCTGCCACAGCGCGGCGGCCCACTCCGACGGCTGGCGATCGATGCGGTCGAGCGCGAACAGCACGGTGTGCACGATCGCCAGCCAGAACGACGCGTACCCGAGCCACTTGTGCCGGCGCGCAAGTACGTCATGTCCCCACGACTGCTCGACCCATGGGATGCGCGCCATCAACAGCACCATCAGGATCATCAGGACCTGCGACAGCAGACCGGTGTAGAGCGCCTGCGACTCCAGCAGATACTCGGGGTACACGAACGTCTGGACAAGTCCACCACCACGCACCCAGATCCACGTGGTCAGCACGATCGCCAGCCCGCCAACGAGATTCACCATCAGCCGCGGTGCCCGTGCAGTCAGAGTCTCGGTCATGACTTCCACGGTGTCGGTCCAGCTTGTGACCTGACTAAGAGTTCAGCGGTACGGCGAGAATCGCGCGCAATCCTGTTCCCGGAGCATCTGTCAGGGTGAGCGTTCCCCGGTGCAGCTCGGCCTGCTGCTGGACCAACGCGAGCCCGAGACCGGATCCATGACTCCGCGGATTCGGACCACGGGCGAAGCGTTCCTTCATCGCGTCACGATCGGCAGCAGGGATACCCGGACCGTCATCCGTGACCGTGATGAACGCCCACTGGTCGTCGCAGTGCAGCCTGACCTCGACCCGGCCGTTCGGGTGACCGTGCAGCGCGGCGTTGTCGAGCAGATTGTCGACCGCGATCCGCAGCCCCACCTGCCAGCCATCCACGAGCGGCAGCGGCGTCTGGTCGAAGGTGTACGCCGTTTCTGGATGCCGAGCTTTGGCGTGCCGAACTGCGTCATCGACAAGGTCTGCCAGATCGAGGTCCGCCCGGGCGGGGAGTGCGCCCGCATCGCCGCGGGCCAGTGTTTGCAGGCCTTCGAGAAGCGCAGTGATGCGCTGGTGCTCCGCCAGCGAGGCCGCGACGATCTGTTGCTGCTGATCCTTCGGGAGCGCGGGATTCCTCTGCAGTGTCTCGAGATTCACGCCGAGGCTCGTCAGTGGCGTGCGGAGTTCGTGACCGGCGTCGGCTGTGAAGCGGCGCGTCGACTGCGTGCTGGTCTGTAGCTGCTGGAGCATCGCGTTCAGCGCCGCTGACAAGTCGGCAACCTCTTGCGGTCTTTGCTCGCTCGGAAGCTGCTGGTTGCCGTCGGAGATCCGGGCCGCGCCGGCTCGCAGGCGCTGCAGCGGCTGCAGGATCAGCCGCGTGACCAGCCAAACGCCGGCGCCGGTCACGAGCATCGCGGCGATCGCGGTCACACTGACCAGCCGGATGTTGTCGGTACGTCGTTGCTCGACGGGGGAGAGGTCTTGCAGGACTTGGATGCGTTCGGCCGATCCCGCGGACAGGGGCTCGGTCAGCGATCGCCAGGTCTCGCTACCAACCCTCAGTGTCGTGTAGCCGTCCTGAGTCGCCACCGGAAGGGGCTGGGTCGGCTGGTCTCCTCGCTCCGCGACGATCTGCCCGTCGACAACCAGCCGTACCAACGACTGGCTGCCCGCGAGCAATCCGCCGTACTCGTCGTTCGGGCGGTTGCCCTGGTTCGTCAGTTTGGCGGCGTCCTGGCGGACCTTGTCGGCGCGTGAGGTCAACTGTTGATCGACGTCCGCGCGATCTCGGTGGTCGATGCGAACGACGATCACCAGCCCGGCAAGAGCCACCACGATCATGACCACCAGGGCAACGCTGGCAGTGATCTGGGCGCGCAGACTCTGCGGGACGATGCTCATGGCCGTAGGACGAAGCCGACGCCACGGATGGTGTGCAGGAGGCGAGGTTCGTCAGCGGCCTCGAGCTTGCGGCGCAGGTAGCCGATGAAGACATCGACGACGTTGGTGTCGACGTCCCAGGTGTAACCCCAGACCTGATCCAGCAACTGGGCGCGACTGAGGACCTGGCCGGGATGCCGTGCGAAGACTGCCAGCAGGTCGAACTCCCGGGTCGTCAGCTCGAGATCGCGGGCGTGCCTGCTGGCGACGCGGCGGCTTGGTTCGATCGTCAGGTCACCAAGGACTATTGGGCGTTCGTCGCTGCTCTGGTGCAGCCTGACGAGGGCGTGGAGGCGAGCAGAGAGCTCGCCGATCGAGAACGGTTTGACCACGTAGTCGTCGGCGCCGGCGGCCAGTCCGGCCACTCGATCGTCGACCTCGTCGCGCGCGGACAACATGCAGACCGGGATGGTCCGGCCGTCTGCTCGCAGTCGCCGTACCACCTCGACGCCGTTGATCCCGGGCATGACTACGTCGAGCAGGAGGACGGAGGGCAGTTGGGCCTGGATCGCACTCAACGCCTCCTCGCCGGTGGAGGCCTCGCGCACCTCGAAGCCCTCGGCCCCGAGACCGAACCGCAGCGACAGGCGAACGCCTTGGTCATCGTCTACCACCAGGACGTTCGGCGACTGGTCAGCGATGACAGCACCTCCTCGTCCTCGTCCGATAACCGGTCCGAACCGCCAGTGTCCCAGCCATTCCTCAAGGGAGATTAAGAATCCGCGCCGGTTGCCTTCGCTCGGGCAGGGAGACTAACCTGTTCATTGACCGACCGGTCGGTCAATGAGTGGAGGAATTCGCGATGCCTTTCGTCCAGACCAGAGCGGGGCAGGTGTTCTACGCCGAGCAGGGGAGCGGCCTGCCGGTCGTCCTGCTGCACGCCACCCTGCACGACCACACCGACTTCGACGCCGTCGCCGGCCCGCTCGCGGCCGCCGGCCATCGCGTACTAGCAGTGGACTGGCCAGCCCACGGCCGCTCCACGCTGCAGGCCGGATCAGGGCCGGCCGGATCAGCGCCGGACGGGCCGGGGCAGGCTGCGTCCGACGGCCCGGTGACTGCGCCGTTGCTGGCGGACGTTCTTGCCGATTTCGTGGCCGCGCTCGATCTGGCGCCGGCTGTCTTCATCGGCAATTCGGTTGGTGGGTACGCCGCGGCCAGGCTCGCGCTGGACTATCCGGACCGCGTCGCCGGGCTAGTGCTGGTCAACACCGGCGGGTTCGTCAAGGTCCCACCCCTCGCGCCGCGCCTCCTGGGCATACCGGCCGTCAGCCGCGTCGTGTTCCCCCGACTCGTTCCCCGCTACATGAAGCCGACCAACGACCAAAGCCGCGCCATCACCCGCCGAGTCCAGGACCGCGCGCGCAGCAAGGCAGGCGCTGCAGTCGCCGCCGCGCTGTGGCGGAGCTTCGCCGATCCGGCGTATGACCTGCGCGCCGACGGATCGCGGCTCGGCGTACCCGTCCTGCTGGCGTGGGGCGCACGCGACATCGTCCTGCCCAAGTCCGCCGCACGCCAGACACAGAAGGCGATACCAGGCGCGGACCTCCAGTTCCTGCAGACTGGGCACGTGGCCTTCGCCTCCGATCCGGACGGGTTCCTCGGCCTGGTGCTGCCCTTCCTTGAATCGGTGGCGATCAAGCAGTGAACACCGGCGTACGGCAGCGGCGTGCCGCCGCCACCCGCACAAAACTCATCGCCGCAGGCCTGGCTCTGGCGGAGCGGACCGGCCTCGCCGACATGAGCGTCAACCTCATCGTCGCCGAGGCGGGCGTTGCCAAGGGCACCTTCTTCCACCACTTCGGCGACCGGTCGGAGTTCCTGCTGGCGCTACACACCGAGTTCCACGACCGCGTATTCGCGGTGATCGAGCAGTCGATCGCGGGGATGGCGCCGGGTCGGGACAGGCTGCTCGCGACTGCGAACGCCTACCTCGACGAGTGTCTGCGCCATCGCGGCGTACGGGCTTTGCTGCTGGAGGCCCGGGTCGATCCCACGATCATCGGAGCGATCGCGTCCCGGAACAAGGTGGTCATCGAGCGGACCAGCCCGGACTTCGCGGCCATGGGCTGGGTGCACCCGGAGCCGAGCGCGGCCATGTGGAACAGCGCCGTCGTCGAATCGGCCCTCCTCGAGCTGGACGCCGGCGGCCACCGGCCGGAGGTCCGGGCCGCTTTGGCACAGTTCATAGCCAGCCAAGTGACTCACGGGTAACCTGCGGCTATGGCGAGTCAGGTGTTGGGGTTGTGGGAGCGGTTGCGGCCGTTGCCAGGTGGGGAGCGGGTGTTCTCCTGGGGGTTCACCTGGAAGGCGCCGTACTTTCGGTCGGTGCGTCCACGGTTCGTGCAGGTGAGTCCGAACTACGCGGCGTTGACGCTGCCCAAGCGGCGGGCGGTGCTGAACCACATCGGGACCGTGCATGCGATTGCCGTATGCAACGGTCTGGAGGCGGCGATGGGTGCGCTGGCCGAGGCGACGATCCCCTCGGGCAAGCGGTGGCTGCCGAAGGGGATGGAGGTCGCGTACCTCGCGAAGGCGACGTCCGATCTGACCTGCTCGGCCGAGACCGATCCGGATACCTGGACGGCGGGTCCCGACGTACCGGTCCGCGTGAAGGCGACCCGCGACGACGGCACGGTGGTCGTCGAGGGCACGATCCATCTCTGGGTAACTGAGAGGAAATAGCCCCGCTGTACGACGTAGGGTCGCCGGGTGACTGAGCTGCGGGTGGTGGACGTCACCGAGGACCAGCTGGACTCGGTGTGGCAGGTAAGAATCCGGTCCTTCGGTCCGGCCAATGATCGGGAGGGGTGGACCAAGCACGCCCGCACCTTCATCGAGGACGGGCGGTTCATCGGTGTCCTCGACGGGGACGACCTGGTCGCGGCGGCGCGGATGTGGCCGTTCGAGCAGTGGTGGAGCGGACGGCGGGTGCCGATGGGTGGTGTGGCCGGGGTTGTGGTCGCACCGGACTACCGCGGGCGTGGCGTCGGGAGCTTGCTGATGCGGGCCGTGCTGCAGCGGTGCGTGGACAAGGGGTATCCGCTGACGGGCCTCTATCCGGCGACGACTGTTCTCTACCGGCATCTGGGCTACGAGTTCGGCGGCAATCGGTACAAGTTCTCCTTCCAGGCCGCTGATCTGCGGACGCTGGGCGGCAAGGGTACGGCGGTGCGGAAGGCCGGGCGTGGTGATGCGGAGCTGTTCCTCGAGCTGGCAGGCAAGGCGCATGAGTCCCGGCGGTCGAGCGGTCCGCTGATCTGGCCGGTCAGTCACGTCGAGGCTTGGCTGGAGGACGAGAACAACTTCGCGTACGTCGCGGACGACGGGTTCGTCGTCTACAGCTGGTCCGACGGCAATCTGGCCGTCGACGAGCTGATCGCCGGATCCGAGGAGACCGCGCGGGCGTTGTGGGCGACCGTCGGCTCGGGTTCGTCCATCGCGACGACAGTGCACGCGTATTGCTCGCCCTTCGACCCGATCCACCTGCTCGCCGAGCACGAGGCGGCGGCCGATACGCGGATCAACCGCTGGATGCTCCGGCTCGTCGACGCCCCGGCGGCCATTGAGGCGCGCGGCTTCCCGGCTGGCGTCGTACTCGAGACCGACCTGCGGATCGACGACCCTGAGCTGCCCGCGAACACCGGCGACTGGCACCTGTCCGTCGCGGACGGATCCGGCCGGCTCACGCCCGCCGAGCCGTCGAGTGACGCGCTGCGGCTCGGCCCGCGTGGATTGGCCGCGCTGTACGCCGGTACGCCGGTTGCTGCCCTCCGCGGCGCCGGACTGATCACCGGGGGAGCGGACTCGGGGCTCGACGCTGCCTTCAGCGGACCAACGCCGTACATGCTCGACTACTTCTGAGTCGGCGCGTCGATTTCAGGAGTCGCGAGGCCGCCGACTAGGGTTGTCGAACAAACGTTCGGAGGTGTCCATGCGGGTGCTCGGCGTCGACCCGGGACTGACTCGGTGCGGCCTCGGCGTCGTCGAAGGTACGCCGGGGAAGCCGCCGGTGCTTGTCGCCGTCGGGGTGATCCGGACGCCCGCCGACCTGGACGTGTCCAAGCGACTGGTCCGGATCGAGGCCGAGCTGGAGGAGTGGATCGACCTGCACCGGCCGGACGCAGTCGCGGTCGAGCGCGTGTTCGCCCAGCACAACGTCCGTACCGTGATGGGGACGGCGCAGGCCTCCGGGGTTGCGATGGTCGTCGCGGCTCGTCGTGGGCTGCCGGTCGCGCTGCACACGCCGAGTGAGGTGAAGGCCGCGGTCACTGGATTCGGCCGGGCGGACAAGGAGCAGGTGACCACGATGGTCACCCGGATCCTCAAGCTGAGTGAGCGTCCGACGCCCGCCGACGCGGCGGACGCGCTGGCGCTGGCGATCTGCCAGGTCTGGCGCGGTGGCGTGACGAGCAAGTTGCAACAGGCTGCCACGAGCCGAGGCAACCTCGAAGCGGCTGCGCAGGCGCAGTCCCGCCTGCAGGTGGCGAGGCTGCGGGCTGCCGTGGCGGCACAGCAGGACAAGCGGTGAGCATGGAAATGAACGGGCATGGAGGTTGGCGATGATCGCCTTTGTACGTGGGCCTGTCGCGGCCATCGGGGTGGACAGTGCAGTCGTCGAGGTCGGAGGAATAGGCCTGCAGGTGTACTGCGATCCCGGCACGCTGGCCGGGTTGCGTCCGGGTCAGGAAGCCCGGATCTCGACGTCGATGGTGGTCCGCGAGGACTCGCTGACGCTGTACGGATTCGCCGACGACGACTCGAAGAATCTGTTCGAGCTGCTGCAGACCGCGTCCGGTGTAGGGCCGAGGCTGGCCCAGGCCGCGCTCGCCGTGCTGAGCCCGGACCAGTTGCGGCAGGCGGTCGCGACCGAGGATCTCGTCGTACTCGTGAAGGTGCCTGGCATCGGTAAGAAGGGCGCGCAGCGGATCGTGCTGGAGCTGAAGGACAAGATCGGTGCGCCGTCGAAGACGGTGACCGGGCGTCCGCTGCAGACGCACGAGGCGTGGCGGGAGCAGGTGCAGGCCGGTCTGGTCGGCCTGGGGTACTCCGCCCGCGACGCCGAGGACGCGGTCACGGCTGTGTCGCCGCTTGCCGCCGACATGCCGACTCCGGCTGTCCCCGACCTACTGCGTGCCGCGTTGCGCGTGCTTTCCAAGGCGTAGCCGATGGAAGACAACGTTCGGCCCTTGGTGTCCGGGGACGCGGTGGATCTCGAGGAGCGCAAGATCGAGTCCGCGCTCCGGCCGCGCACGCTGGCCGAGTTCGGCGGTCAGCGCCGGGTCAGCGAGCAGCTCGAGCTGGTGCTGCACGCGGCTCGTGGACGCAACCGCGCGCCGGATCACGTGCTGCTGTCGGGTCCGCCCGGTCTCGGCAAGACCACGCTGGCGATGATCATCGCCAGCGAGATGGCTGCACCGCTGCGGATCACCAGCGGTCCGGCGATCCAGCACGCCGGCGACCTGGCCGCGATCCTGTCCGGGCTGAGCGAGGGCGAGGTTCTGTTCCTCGACGAGATCCACCGGATGTCCCGGCCGGCCGAAGAGCTGCTGTACATGGCGATGGAGGACTTCCGGGTCGATGTGATCGTCGGCAAGGGGCCGGGCGCGACCGCGATCCCGCTCGAGATCCCGCCGTTCACGCTGGTCGGAGCGACCACCCGGGCCGGGCTGCTGCCGGGTCCGCTGCGGGACCGGTTCGGGTTCACCGGCCACCTGGAGTTCTACGAGTCGGACGAGCTGGAGAAGATCGTCAACCGGTCGGCCGCCCTGCTCGAGGTCGACATCACCGCGGAAGGCGCGGCGGAGATCGCCTCCAGATCCCGCGGTACGCCGCGGATCGCGAACCGGTTGCTCCGCCGGGTCCGTGACTTCGCGGAGGTGCGGGCGGACGGCATCATCACCATCGCGCTGGCCAAGTCGGCCCTCGAGCTGTACGAGGTGGACAAGATGGGCCTGGACCGGTTGGACCGGTCCGTTCTGGACGCCTTGTGCCGCCGTTTCGGCGGTGGACCGGTAGGTCTTTCCACGCTCGCGGTTGCGGTCGGCGAAGAACGTGAGACCGTGGAGGAAGTGGCCGAACCGTTCCTGGTCCGGTCGGGTTATCTGGCCCGTACGCCGCGTGGTCGCGTCGCCACGCCCGCGGCCTGGCGGCACATCGGGCTGAAAGTCCCGAAGAGCGCTACCTTCGCGGACACCCTGTTCGACACCGACGAAGACTAAGGAGCCTGACCCGAACTGAAGAGTGGACGTCGGGGAACGTCCACCGGTGCCGGAACGTAGACACTGTGTAGTGAGTGACTCAAACGTGACCCGGTGTCATGAGGCACTTGTTGCCGCTCAGGGTTAGACTCCCCGGTGGCCTGACCTCCAGGTCATTCCGCTGCGACCTGCACGCTTCGAGCAGAGCGTGCCGGATGCCCGCATTTCCGATCGACAAAGGATTTTGAGACCCGATGCAACTCCTCGCCGTACCGATGGCCTCCTCCGGGGGTGGCGGCATCACGCTGCTGCTGCCGCTGATCCTGATCGTCGGAATGATCTGGTTCATGAGCCGCACGCAGAAGAAGCAGCGCCAGCGCCAGGCGGACACGGTCGCCGCGCTCGCCCCGGGCAGCAAGGTGGTCACCACCAGCGGCCTGGTCGGCATCGTCGAAGAGACCGACGACGAGTACGTGACGCTGGAGATCTCCGAAGGCGTGCTGGTTCAGGTCGTCAAGGCCGCGATCGGCCGGGTGATCCCGGAAGAGACCGCCGCCGACGAGGACAGCGCTGCCGACGAGGCCACCGATGAGGCCACCGAAGACGCCGCCGACGACGCCACCAAGGTGGACGTTCCGGACACCGGCAAGGCCGACGGCAAGGTCCAGGACGCGCCGAAACTGCCGCCGACGCACACCGAGAACTGATTTCCGTCCCAACGGCCTGCGGCACGGCGTTCGGCGTCGAACTCTGACGTTGCGGCGCGCCCAGAAGTACAAAGGTTGAAACTGACGTGGCAACGACTTCGACATCCCGCCCCGGGCGGAGCCTGATCGCCTTGCTGGTGGTCGTGGTTCTGCTGTTCGGGATCATGGCGCTGACCAAGACCTGGAAGCCCAAGCTCGGCCTGGACCTGCGTGGTGGCACCACCATCACGCTGACCGCCAGCACGTTCGACGGCAAGGGCAAGGTGACCGCCGACCAGCTGAACGAGGCGAAGAACATCATCGGCCAGCGCGTCAACGGCGCCGGTGTCGCGGAGTCCGACATCACCACCTCCGGGCAGAACATCATCAACGTCGCCGTACCGGGCGCCACCAAGGAATCCCTGGTGTCGCAGGTCGGTCAGACCGCGCTGCTGTACTTCCGGATCGTGCTGGGTTCGGACTCGAACGCGCCCGCTCCGACGCCGACCCCGACGGCGAAGCCGAGCACCACGCCAAAGCCGAGTACGACGCCGACGCCCAGCAACAAGGTGACGCCGAGCGCCACGATCAAGCCGACCAGTACGCCGAAGGGCCGGGCCTGGACCAGCGCTCTCGGCGAGGCGACGCCGACCCCGACGCCGAAGGCCAGCACGACGCCGACCGCCAAGCCGAGCACGCCGGCCGCGACGCCGTCGACGCCGGCCGCCAGCACCGACCCGCTGCAGTACACGCCGGACGCGGCCACCCAGGCGGCGTTCGCGACGTTCAAGTGCGGCGACAAGGTGGTCGACGACCCGACGAAGGCGCTCTTCTCCTGCGACCAGACCGGGCAGAACAAGTTCCTGCTCGGGCCGGCAATCCTCGCGGGTACGGATCTCTCGGACGCCAGCGCGGGCATTCCGCAGAACGGCCTGCAGTGGCAGGTCAACCTGAAATTCACCGGTGCCGGCGGGGACAAGTTCCTGAAGGCCACCACGGCCATCTCGCAGCGCGGCCAGGGCCAGAACCTGTTCGCGATCGTGCTCGACGGCAAGACCATCTCCACCCCGAGCGTCGACAACCCGATCCCGGGCGGTCAGGCGCAGATCACCGGTACCTTCACCGAGGCCGAGGCCCGCGACCTGGCGAACGTGCTGAAGTACGGCTCGCTGCCGGTCAAGTTCGTCATCTCCTCGGTCGAGACGGTGTCGCCGCAGCTCGGTGGCGACCAGCTCTCGGCCGGTATCTGGGCCGGCGTCATCGGCCTCGCGCTGGTCGTGCTCTTCTGCTTCCTGTACTACCGCGGTCTCGGCTTCGTCGTGGTGCTGTCACTCGTGGCCGCCGGCCTGCTGACCGGGAGCCTGGTGATCCTGCTCGGCAAGGGGATCGGCTTCACCCTGTCGCTGGCCGGCATCGCCGGTCTGATCGTGGCCGTCGGTATCACCGCGGACTCGTTCATCATCTACTTCGAACGACTACGCGACGAAGTGCGTGAGGGGCGAAGTCTGCGCTCCTCGGTGGAGACCGGCTGGGCCCGCGCCAAGCACACGATCATCGCCGCCGACTCGATCTCGCTGCTGGCCGCGGTGGTCCTGTACGTCCTGGCGATCGGTAGCGTGAAGGGCTTCGCGTTCACGCTCGGCCTGACCACGCTGATCGACCTGGTCGTGGTCTTCCTGTTCACCAAGCCGGTGCTCACCCTGCTGGCCCGGACCGACTTCTTCGGCCACGGGCACAAGCTGTCCGGCCTGGATCCGGAGCATCTCGGCGTCGAACGGCTACCCGGGCAGACGAAACCGAACGTCCGGCCGCGGAAGACTCCGTCGACGCGCAAGCCGCTGGGAGGGGAGGTCTGATGTCGAAGCTCGGACAGATCGGTGCCAAGCTGCACCGCGGTGAGGTCTCCTACGACTTCATCGGCCACCGCAAGTTCTGGTTCAGCCTCTCGATCGCCCTCGTCGTCATCTCGCTGGGCGGCCTGTTCGTCCGCGGCCTCGCCCTCGGCGTCGAGTTCAAGGGCGGCGTCGAGTACGACGCCGCCGTGAAGGTCACCAGCAGCACGGTGGACGACTTCTCCAACGCGGTGAAGGCGACCAACGCCAAGGGTCTCGGCGACCCGGTCGTCACCACGATCAACAACACGAAGGTCCGGGTCCAGACCAAGCCGCTCAGCCAGGACGACGTCGGCCGGGTACGCGCGGCGATCGCCAAGGAGGCGGGCATCCCCGCCGAGCAGGTGACGTCGCAGCAGATCGGTGCGTCCTGGGGCCAGCAGATCGCCGACAAGGCGATCCTCGCGCTGATCGTGTTCCTGGTGCTGGTGTTCGCGGTGATCTGGCTCTACTTCCGAGAAGCCAAGGCCTCGATGGCCGCAATCATCGCTCTGATCCACGACGTCACGATCACGGTCGGCGTGTATGCCCTGGTCGGCTTCGACGTCACACCGGCGACGGTGATCGGCGTACTGACGATCCTCGGATACTCGCTGTACGACACCGTCGTGGTGTTCGACAAGGTCCGGGAGAACACCCGGGGGATCACCGGGTCGAACCGGTTCACCTACTCGGACGCGACCAACCTCGCGGTCAACCAGACCGTGGTCCGGTCGATCAACACCACGGTCACCGCACTGCTCCCGGTCGGCTCGATCCTGGTCGTCGGCACCGTCGTACTCGGGACCGGCCCGCTGAAGGACCTGTCGCTGGCGCTGTTCGTCGGTATCGCGGTCGGTGCGTACTCGTCGATCTTCATCGCTCCGTCGCTGCTCGCGGTCTTCAAGGAGCGTGAGCCGGGGATGCAGGCGCTGAACAAGCGGGTGTCGGCGAAGAAGGCCCAGACCGCCTCGGCGGCCGCGGCCCCCGTTGCTGTCGCGACCGCGGGCGCTGCCCCGCGTTCCGCAGTACCGAGCTCCGGCGTACAGGACACGACGCGGGCGGACACGTCGCGGAAGGCGGATCGGGCCACCGGCTCGGCGCCGGCTCCGTCGTCCCGCCCGATGAAGGCGACGGCGGCCGGGCGTCCGCAGCCGACGCGCAAGCCGCGGTCGAAGCGCGGTAAGTGATGCGGTCGCTGGAGCAGGTTCTCGCCGACGGCATCCGCGACATCCAGGACTACCCGCAGCCGGGGGTGGTGTTCAAGGACATCACCCCGCTGCTGGCGGACCACAACGGCTTCGCCCAGGTGGTGGAGGCGCTGGCCGCGTCCGGGACTGACGACGACGGCAACCCGGTGGTCGACAAGGTGGTCGGGATCGAGGCGCGCGGGTTCATCCTCGCCGCCCCGGTCGCGCTCGCCCTCGGCGCCGGCTTCGTGCCGGTGCGGAAGAAGGGCAAGTTGCCGGCGGCGACGTACGAGGAGTCGTACTCGCTGGAGTACGGCGAGGCGACCATCGAAGTACACCAGGACGCGTTCGCTCCCGGTGACCGGGTGCTGGTGATCGACGACGTACTCGCCACCGGCGGGACGGTCGAGGCCTGCCTGCGGCTGATCCGGCGCTGCGGCGCCGAGGTGGTCGGTACGACGGTGTTGCTGGAGCTCTCGTTCCTGCCTGGGCGTAAGCGGCTCGCCGACGAACAGTTGACGGCGCTGCTCACTGTCTGAACACAGGCTGACTCAGGTCTGAATTCGGGCAAACTCTCCGCGATCGTCAGCTGACCCGGCGTGTTGTCCACAGGCGGTTCTGCCTGGTTGGACGCGGGCCTCTAGACTGGTGGTCTGTCGGCGGAGGGACACAACGTGGGCGAAGACCCGGCGATGACATCTGCGGTGCCGGACGCCGTACCGCAGGAGCCCCCGCGCGTGCCGGCGACGGTGCGCCCGGCTCCCGTGTCGCCGACGCCTGCGACTCAACCGCCGCGGATCGCCCCCGCCCGGGTTCGTGCCCGTCTCGCCCGCCTCGGTGGCACCCGCCATCCGAACCGGGCGCCGATGCTCGAGCCGCTGTTCCGGGTGGTCCGTGCGACCCACCCCAAGGCCGACCTCGCGCTGATCGAGCGCGCCTACCGGACCGCGGAGAAGTACCACACCGGCCAGCTCCGGAAGAGCGGCGACGCGTACATCACGCACCCGCTCGCCGTCGCCACGATCCTGGCCGAGCTCGGTATGACCGCGCCGACGCTCTGCGCCGCCGTCCTGCACGACACGGTTGAGGACACGCCGTACACGGTGGACGAGCTGACCCGCGACTTCGGCGAAGAGATCGCCATGCTGGTCGACGGCGTCACCAAGCTGGACAAGGTCAAGTACGGCGAGTCCGCGCAGGCCGAGACCATCCGCAAGATGGTGGTCGCGATGTCCAAGGACATCCGGGTGCTGGTGATCAAGCTCGCCGACCGGCTGCACAACATGCGCACGCTCGGGTTCCTCCGCCAGGAGAAGCAGGAGCGGATCGCCCGCGAGACGCTGGAGATCTACGCCCCGCTGGCGCACCGGCTGGGTATGAACACGATCAAGTGGGAGCTCGAGGACCTGGCGTTCTCGACCCTGCACCCGAAGGTGTACGACGAGATCGTCCGGCTGGTCGCCGAGCGCGCGCCGTCCCGCGACGAGTATCTGGCCTCGGTCATCGACCAGGTCCACGAGGACCTGCGCGCCGCGAAGGTGAAGGCCACCGTCACCGGCCGGCCGAAGCACTACTACTCGATCTACCAGAAGATGATCGTCCGCGGCCGCGAGTTCGGCGATATCTACGACCTGGTCGGCATTCGCGTGCTGGTCGAGTCGGTCCGGGACTGCTACGCCGCGCTCGGCATACTGCACGCGCGGTGGAATCCGGTGCCCGGCCGGTTCAAGGACTACATCGCGATGCCGAAGTTCAACATGTACCAGTCGCTGCACACCACCGTGATCGGCCCGCAGGGCAAGCCGGTGGAGCTGCAGATCCGGTCGTTCTCGATGCACCGCCGTGCGGAGTACGGCATCGCCGCGCACTGGAAGTACAAGGAAGACCCGGGCTCGGTCGCGCCGGCCACGCCCACCACTGACGTCGGCGGTCCGAACGACATGCCCTGGGTGCGGCAGCTCGTCGACTGGCAGCGGGAGACCTCCGACCCGTCGGAGTTCCTCGACTCGCTGCGGTTCGAGATCAACAACTCCGAGGTCTACGTCTTCACCCCGCGCGGCGATGTGATGTCGCTGCCGACCGGCTCGTCGCCGGTCGACTTCGCGTACGCGATCCACACCGAGGTCGGGCACCGCTGCATCGGCGCCCGGGTCAACGGCCGCCTCGTGCCGCTGGAGAGCACCCTCGAGAACGGTGACGTCGTCGAGGTCTTCACCTCGAAGGCGCAGGGCGCGGGTCCGTCGCGCGACTGGCTCACGTTCGTCAAGAGCCCGCGTGCGCGCAACAAGATCAAGCACTGGTTCTCCAAGGAGCGCCGCGACGAGGCGATCGAGCACGGCAAGGACGCCATCGCGAAGCAGCTCCGCAAGGAGGGTCTGCCGCTGCAACGTCTCCTGTCACACGAGACGCTGACCGCGGTCGCCAACTCGCTGCGGTACCCCGACGTCACCGGTCTGTACGCCGCTGTGGGCGAGCAGCACGTCAGCGCGCAGGCCGTCGTACGCCGACTCATCGAGACGTATGGCGGTGAGGAGGGCGCGGCCGAGGACCTCTCCGAGGGAGTTCGGCTGCCGGCCAGTCGTGAGCGCCGGAAGCGGACGGCTCGCGGCGATGCCGGTGTCATCGTCAAGGGCACGACGGATGTGCTGTCGAAGCTGGCGCGGTGCTGTACGCCGGTTCCGGGCGACGAGATCATCGGCTGGATCACCCGCGGCGCGGGCGTCTCGGTCCACCGGGCCGACTGCGCCAACGTGGAGAACCTGAAGACCCAGCCGGAGCGCATCGTCGAGGTCGAGTGGGCGCCGACCGCCCAGTCCGTCTTCCTGGTCGCCATCCAGGTCGAGGCACTGGACCGGGCTCGCCTGCTGTCGGACATCACCCGGGTGCTGTCCGACTACCACGTGAACATCCTGTCCGCGGCCCTGACTACGACCCGCGACCGGATTGCCAAGTCCCGGTTCACCTTCGAAATGGGCGATCCGACTCACCTCGGCCATGTGTTGAAGGCAGTCCGTTCGGTCGAGGGCGTCTTCGACGTGTACCGCGTGACCCAGTAGGTGGGCGACTGGTTCCGCGGTTCGCCGGACGGGCCGGGGCTGAAGCTGTCCAACGGAGCGACCTCGGTCTTCCTGGATGTGCTTGCGCTGCCTGCGTGTGAGCTGGCGGAGACAGAGTTCGAGCGTGGGTTCGCGTTGCTCCTGTGCGACTCCCGGATCGGGCTGGGGAACGACGGGTTCGATCTGGACGAGCTGCCGTGGCCGGCTGACGGATGGGAGGCGGAGCGGGACTACTTGCTGCGCGTGGTTCGGCTGGCGCAGGAACGGTTCAGGTGGGAGTTGCTGAGCTACGAGCCGACGTACGTCGAGGTCTATCTGGCGGAGTACGAGCGGATGGTGCTGGAGTATCGGCCGCCGACGCAGCCGGTTGAGCTACCGCGGCTTTGGGATCTGGAGCCGGTGGAGGCTGCGTTCTCCCGTTGCCCGAAGCATGGGTTGTATTTCGGCGACTACACGGACTGCCGGCTGTGTTTGTGAGGGTGGGGACACTGCGGGTATGAGTCGTGTCGGGCGTCGGGTGTTTCTGGTCGCGGGTGTCGGGGCGCTGGCGGGGTGCAGTGATTCTTCGGCTCAGAAGCAGCCGGGCTCGACTCCCACGACGTCGGCCCCGTCGGCGTCTGCTCCGTCGACCTCAGCTCCGTCGTCTCCTGTTCCATCTGGGACGTCCAGTGCGCCGGCGGCTTCGGCGACACCGTCGCCTACACCCACGCCCACCGTTGCTCTGCCGTCGGTGCGCGCTTGGGTGCCGGGGGCGGGGGAGATTCAGCCGGAGGTGAAGCGGCTTGCGGTGGCGGCGGTGGTGAAGCTGTTGAAGCCGACTGACACACCGGCCGCGATCGAGGTGATCGACGCGCAGTACGGCGGGATCCTGAGCTCCTCGGCCAGCGTGCTGGTGCCGTGCCGGGTGTACTCGATCAGAGCGAACCGTCTGATCAGCGGCGGTACGACGGTCGACGTACGACTGAGCAAGTCATCGCAGGGAACCTGGCGGGTGACCGCGACCCACCCAGCTCAACCAGGAGCGCCGGTTGCGAGCCTGTCGTCCGCCGCCCGGCAGGTGCTGGCGAGCGAACAGATCACGTTGCCCCCGGCATCGGCCGCCGACATCCGCTCGGGCCAGGTGCATGACAGCGTGCTGACCACGATGCTCGAGCTCGCCAAGACCTACCGAATCGGCATCAGCGTCATCCGCTCCGGCCACCCACTCGACGTTTTCGGCACCGATCGCCCCAGCGACCACCCCCGCGGCCGAGCCTTCGACACCTGGCAAATCAACGGCCACGCAGTCGTTTCCCCAACCACCTCACGCTCCCTCATCACGTCCTACATGCACGCCGCCGAATCCGCCGGCTCCTACAACGTCGGCGGCCCCTACCAACTCTCCGGCGCGGCGTACTTCTCGGACGCAACCCACCACGACCACGTCCACGCCGGCTTCCGCACTTAGCCCCCACCCGCCCCACCCGGCGGCTACCGCTGGGTGCGCATTTGGTGGGCTGACCCATCAATTGGCGGGTTCTCCACTCTGAACCACGGTCCAGAACCCTGCAAGTCATGGGTTGACCCACCAAATTCGTCGGTCAGCCGACTCTCGTGCCGCACGGATCGGTGTCATGCCGTGGAAGGGTGGGGGATGCGGCTGGCGGGTTCTGTGACCGGTGGCGGGTTGTGTCTCTCCAGCGGTGAAACAACCCGCCAGCGGCTCGGCTCCCCACGCTCCGATGGCTGGCTGCGCACGTCCAGGCCATCACAATGTAGTGCTCGGGAGCCGGCCAGACGGGACCGTCGCTTGCCGGACGCGGTTGTGGTGGCGTGGCGGTCCGCCGCGAGGGTCCAGCGGCTCGGCGGCACCAGCGCCGGAACCCCGGTTGCGAGGCGTGCTTGCGGGCCAGCCTCCAGCGCATCCAGGAGGGCCGCGACCGACACATCGAGCATGAGAGCCGGTCAGCCCACGGGTTTGGTGGGCTGACCCATCAATTGCTGGGTTCTCCACCCTGAACCAGGGTCCAGAACCCAGCACGTGATGGGTCTACCCATCAAATTCGTGGGGCGGCCCATGAAATGTGGCGGGGGAGGGGCTAGTCCCACTCCCAGGCGATGCCGACTGTGCCGGGGTCGGCGGAGGGTTCGGTGACGTGGACTCGGGCGTCGGGGGTGAGCATTAGTTCGCGGTGGACCAGGTTGGGGCCGGAGGTGTGGCGGCGGCGCAGTTCGTAGACGCGGACCGGGAGGGCAGCGCGGTCGAACTGGACCTCCAGCACGTAGTGCATCCCGCCCCACTCGCTGAACCGCTGGTAGTCCGTCGTCGGCGATCCGCTCGGGTCCACGATCTCGTAGCGGACGACGGCCGTCTCCCCGACGGCGAGCACCCGGTCGAGCAGCAACTCCCCGAGCAGCGCCCCGGCCTCGGGGGAGCGGGCGATCCGGCCGGTCCGGCAGCCGCTCAACGCATGGAGCTCGAGCTGCTCCGCGTCGCAGCCCGACTCGCCCTGGTGCGCGATGATCAACCGGTCGACGGGCTGTACGGCGACCACACTCTGGATCACGCTCCGCAGCTGAGCGCTCCGATCGGCGCCGATCCGGACCTCCTCGAGCACGGTCACATTGCGCAGCCGGCCGTGGGCGTCCCGGCGGAGGCGATCGAGCAGCCGGCTGAGCGCCTCGGCGTAGTCGACAACGGCGTACGGCTGGGGCGAGGTGCCCGGCGCACGCGGCGGTGGGATCCGGACGGTCAACCACCCGGTCGGCACCTCCAGGAGCTCCTCGAGCGCGGTGACGACGGCCAGCGAGTCCTCGCGCGGGACCCGTCGCCCGCTCTGCCACGTGCTGAGCGTCGCCACGCCGACGTGCAGCCCGCGGTCGGCGAGGTGCGTCCGGATCCGGTTGAGGGCGAGGCCGCGGCGCGAGATCGCGTGCCGCAGGGCGTCCGCGAACGACGCCTCCGGAGTTACCGCAGGGATCGACGCTTCGACCGATTTGACCATGGGCCCACGCTCCTTTGGGGCAGTGTAAACATTCACAGCACGGTCTGACACCGGCTCATCACCCGCTGTTCACGGCGCGTTGCCGTTCACAACCCGTCGTACGGCGGGATCCGAGTGCTTGTCGCGCGGTACCGGCGTCCCGACGATGGTCTCCGCCCCATCTCCTTCGAAGGAGGACCTATGCGCAGGCTCCGTCCCAGCCGCTCCTGGTCGTTGCTGTTGGCCACGATCCTCGGGCTCGCGACGCTGGCTCCGCTCGCGCCGCCCGCCTCGGCCGCGCCCGCCAGCTATTACCTGAACGTCAGCGGTCAGGCCCAGCAGAAGTCGAACTGGTGCTGGGCCGCGAGCGGCAACAGCATCGCCACGTTCTACGGCCGCTCGTACTCGCAGAACCAGTTCTGCAACATGGCCTTCGGCAACAATGCGAACGCGACCTGTCCGAACAACCAAGCCAGCCTGGCCAACGACCAGCAGGCGTTCCGGACGATCGGGATCAGCGCCGGCAGCTACATCTCCGGCACGGTCAGCTTCAGCACGGTCGTCAGCGAGATCGCGGCCGGCCGCCCGGTGATGACGCGGATCGGCTGGACCTCGGGCGGCGGTCACATGATGGACATCATCGGGTACGACTCGTCCGACTCGACGATCGAGTACTACAACCCGTGGCCGGACGACCCGCGCTACAACTACTCGACGTACAACTGGTACCGGTCCAACTCCCAGTTCACCTGGACCCACTCCCTGTACCGGATCGGAGCCTGACATGCGCCGCCCGAAGAACATCCTGTTCCGCTGCGCCGCCGTACTCGCTGCGGGACTCGGTCTCGGACTCGCCTTCGCTGCCCCGGCCGGTGCCGCCGTACCCCAGCCTGTCGCGCCGGGTGAGTTGTCCAAGGCAACCAATGCGGCGCATTCGCCGGCCGCACTCGGCTTGCTCGGAAAGGCCGGCGGTACGGCGAAGGCCGCAGGTGCGGTGTCCGTCGCGGCGGATACGCACCCGATCTACGCGCTCAACCCGGCGTTCGTTCGCGACGCGTCGGCGCCGGTCGCGGCCTTCTGGTACGCCGCAACCACCGCAAGTAAAGGTGGTTCGGCGATGACCGTCTTCACCACGCCCGATGCCGGGGGCAACTGGCAGCCCGTCAATGTGGCCTCCGGCAACACCGAGGCGCGGATGACGACCGCGGCCAAGGGTGCGCTGGTCTTCACCGAGCCGCAGGTGGGCGCGTGGTACGCGCTCACGGCTACGCAGGTCCGGCCCTTGAACCCGTCCGCCGTCAAGTCGATCGGAGCCAAGCCCATTTCGGTCACTGCCTACCAAGAACTCGTCTCCCACCGCTACTCCGACAAGCTCCCCGGCACCACGTACAACGACCAGGGTCTGGCCGGCGGCTACGACACAGCGGCCGCTGCCGCCTCGACCGCCGCGACCTCTCGCAACAACATCATTCCGATTACCGCGGGGGCGGGTGCGGTTGCCCTCGCACTCCTGCTGATTGTGAGGCGCAAGATGTCCTACAACGACTGACCCCCGGTCGCCCCGGTTCGCCGTACCCGCCTCTCCGTGCGGCGAACCGGGCGCTTGCGATGATGGCCCAATGCCCTTTCCCGATGAGCTGGGTCCCGCCGTCAACGTCGCCGACTACAACCCCGACTGGCCGGCCGAATTCACCCACCTCGCCGCCAGATTGCAGGCGGTGTTGGGAGATCGAGCCGTAGCCATTGATCACGTCGGCTCGACCTCGGTCCCCGGGCTGGCGGCGAAGAACTGCATCGACGCTCAGGTCTGAGTGACCGCACTCTCCACCGATTTGGTCGAGCTGCTCGAGAACGCCAGCTTCCGCTGCCGCCCGGAGCCGTGGAACCGCGTCGAGATCTCAAGCGGCCAACGCTGCGACAAACTCGTGTTCGCGCCACCCGTCGGCGAACGCGCCACGAACGTGCACATTCGTCTCGCCACCGGTCCTAATGCCCGTTATGCCTTGCTCTTCCGCGACTATCTGCGAGCCGATGAGACTGCCCGCCGGGCCTGGGGCGCGTTCAAACAACGCCTGGCCCAATCCGTCCCCGACATTTTCGACTACGGCCAGATCAAGGCCCCTGCGACCGAAGTCCTCATAACAGCTGCAGAACGCTGGGCCGACCAAACCGGGTGGACCATTCCGTAGCTACCAGCGGCGAGGCAATCTCGGCTCTTGGCAGAGGAATGCGCCGACGGCGAGTTCCAATGCTGGGTACGAGCCCCACAGGTCAGTTCGTCGTACCGAAATGACGTGCCAGCTCAGCGCGTCCAGTTCCGTACGACGGGTTTCGTCTTTCAACTGTTGCTTCTTCGACGAATGCCACTGGTCGCTGTCGTACTCCAACCCAAGCCGCCGCCCGTCGACCGGGCGAGTGGGAAAGCCAAGGTCAAGGCGGTAGGTGCGGGTCGGCCCCCTGACCGGCACCTGCAGCTCTGGCCGTCCGAAGCCGCCGTCGATCAGGCGGAGTCGTAGCCACTCGCCGGGCGAGGCCGCGCGGTCGTCGGCCCAGCGGAGGATGTCCTGCGCTTGCCGGTAGCCGGGGCGGCCTTCGTACGCCGCACATGCGGCTTGGAGAGTAGCCCGGTCGGCTTTGGCTGAACGCAGGAACGCGTCGACGGAGGACAACGCGAACGGTCGCGGCAGCCGCATGGCGAGTTCGACTGCGGTGGCGGTCGGACTCGTGACACGCACGCCGAGGACGTCGACCTCGTCGCTGGGCTGCCGAGTCCAGTGAGCCTGGACCAACTCGGCGGGCCCGAGCGCGGTGGTGTCGAGCCCGTGCAACCAGGCGGCGGTCGGCCCACATGCGATTGCGTCTGGCGGTATCAGCAGGCGCGCCGAGTCGGCGCGCAATTCGGGGGAGTCAGGAACGCGTACGTCGACATACACGCCCTTCATCACTGGGCGAATGTCGCCGTGAGCGAGAAGCCACTTGAGCTTTCGCCCCACCTGATAAGGCCGAAACGGAATACCACAAAAGTAATACGGAAAGTCAGCAGGAAGCATCCCGACAGCATCCCCGAAGACACGATCCGATGCTCAAAGTTGTCCACAGGCCCACCCGGGGGCCCCGATGTCATGCGTTCCCGCCAAGAAGTTTTCCACAACCTGCAGCCAGGGGATGAGCGACCGGAGAGCGAGTCGGCACGAGCGCTCGCCTGTGGTTCGCGCGGCCCCGGCAGCACCGGTCCGTTCACCCGCCACGGTTGGGCGTGGGGCGGCTAACCCGCGGTTAGCTGAAGTCGGAGAGGGCGTTTTGGGCTTGGGTCAGCCATTCTCGGCGGGCGGCTATGGCTTCTCTCGCCTCAGTGGCCTTGCGGCTGTTGCCTTGCGACTCCGCCTTGGCAGCCTGCTTCTCCAAATCGGAGATGAGCGACTGGAGCTGCTTGACCGTGGCTTCCGCGCGAGCCCGCGCCTCCGGGTTGCTGCGGTTCCAGACCTCGTCCTCTGCGGACTTCACAGCCTGCTCAACAGCCCGCAACCGCCCGTCGACCGCGCGCATCGAGTCGCGCGGGATCTTCCCGATTTGATCCCACCGGTCCAGGTACTCACGCAACTGCTCCCGCGCCGCTTTCGCATCCGAGACCGGCAGCATGCCCTCGATCTCCACCAGCAGCGCTTCCTTGGCCGCCAGGTTGTCCACCTGCTCAGCGTTCTCCTCGGCCTGTACTGCGTCCCGCGCGCCGAAGAACAGGTCCTGCGCAGCACGGAAGCGAGCCCACAGCTTGTCGTCCACCTCACGCGGCGCCGGCCCAGCGGCCTTCCACTGCCGCATGAGATCCCGGAACCGGCCGGAAGTCGGCCCCCACTCGTTCGACGACGCCAACGTCTCCGCCTCGGCCGCGAGCCGCTCCTTCACGACCGCGGCCTCTTCACGCTTCGAGGACAGCTCAGCGAAGTGCTGCTTGCGATGCCGGGTGTACGTCGTACGCGCAGAAGAGAACCGGTGCCACAGCTCGTCGTCGCTGGACTTGTCGAGCCGGGGGAGTGCCTTCCACTCGTCGAGGAGTTCGCGCAGTCGGGTTACGCCGTGCCGCCAGTCGGTGCCGCCGGCGATGGTCTCGGCCTCGGTGGCGATCTTGGTCTTGGCGGACCGCGCCTCCTCGACCTTCGCAGCACGCTCGGCCTTGCGCCGTTCGCGTTGCTCGGCGACCAGAGGGGTGAGCGCGTCGAGCCGGGCGCGTAGGCCGTCGAGGTCGCCGACTGCCTGGGCCTCCTCGAGTGAGCCGGTGACCTTCTTGACCGCGGCTCGGGCGTCGTCCGGGGACACGGTGCCCGCCTGGACGCGCTGCTCGAGCAGCTCCACCTCGAACGCCAGAGCGTCGTACCGGCGGGTGTAGAAGGCGAGCGCCTCGTCGGGGTTCGCGTCCGGCCACTGGCCGACCGCCCGTTCGCCGTCCTTGGTGCGTACGAAGACCGTTCCGTCCTCCGCTACCCGGCCCCAGCTCTCTCCGGCCACAACTCGCCCCTTCCGGCGGTATGTACTGCGCTCATGCCCATTCTGGTCAGTCCCCGGTCCAACCGTGCGAACAAGGGCCTGGCGGGCGCGTCGAGCTGCCTTCTCGACGCTTATCCCTGAACAATCACAAACTCCCAGCTCAGGCGCAACGGTGTTGCGTCACAATCCGGCTCGAACTCAGCTCACAGTGACCGGTAGCCTTGGGTGGTCCAGCCCCTGTCCAGAACCGTTTCAGGAAGGTTTGTCGTGCTCATCGCCGGGTTCCCCGCGGGATCGTGGGGTACGAATTGCTACGTCGTCGCCACCGGCCAGGGCGCGGAGTGCATCGTCGTCGACCCCGGTCAGGACGCGACCAGCGGTATCGAGCAGGTCGTCCGGGAGAACAAGCTCAAACCCGTCGCCGTGCTGCTTACACACGGTCACATCGACCACATGTTCTCAGTCCTCCCGGTCTGCGGGACGTACGACGCGACTGCCTGGATCCACCCCGATGACCGGCACCTGCTCGCGGACCCGATGGCCGGCATCAGCCCGGAGACCGCGCGAATGCTCCTGGGCGGTAACCACGAGTTCGCCGAGCCGGACGATGTCGCGGAGCTCAAGGACGGTCTGAGCCTGGAGTTGGCCGGCCTGAAGTTCACCGTCGACCACACCCCGGGCCACACGAAGGGGTCGGTCACGTTCACGACGCCGTACGACGGGCCGGAAGAAGTACCCGCGGTTCTTTTCTCCGGTGACGTGTTGTTCGCCGGGTCGATCGGCCGGACGGATCTGCCTGGCGGCGATCATCCGGCCATGCTGCATACGTTGGCCACCAAGATCCTGCCGATGCGCGACGAGATCGTCGTCCTGCCGGGTCATGGCGGCCAGACCACGATCGGCCGGGAGAAGGCGACCAACCCCTACTTGCAGGACCTGGAGATTCCACAACTATGAGCAAGGTGACCCCTCTTAGCGGGTTCCCCGAATTCCTTCCGCAAGACCGCATTGTCGAACTGCAGTTCCTCGACACGATCCGGGAGACGTTCGAGCTGCACGGTTTCGCGTCGATCGAGACCCGTGCGGTCGAGCCGGTCGAGCGCCTGTCCAACCAGGGCGAGGACGCCGACAAGGAGATCTACGGCGTACGACGGCTTGCCGCGAACGCTGACGAAGACGCGGCGCTCGGGCTGCACTTCGACCTGACCGTGCCGTTCGCCCGCTACGTGCTCGAGCACAGCGGCAAGCTGACGTTCCCGTTCCGGCGCTACCAGATCCAGAAGGTATGGCGCGGCGAACGCCCGCAGGAGGGCCGCTACCGCGAGTTCACCCAGGCGGACATCGACATCATCGACAGCGGCGAGCTGCCGTTCCACTACGAGGTCGAGCTGCCGCTGGTGATCGCGGACGCGTTCCGCAAGCTGCCGATCCCGCCGTTCCGGATCCAGGTGAACACCCGGCAGATCCCGGAGGGCTTCTACCGCGGCCTCGGCATCGAGGACATCACCGGTGCGCTCCGGATCGTCGACAAGCTGGACAAGATCGGCCCGGACAAGGTGACCGACCTGCTGACCGCCGCCGGCCTGTCCGCGGAGACGGCCAAGCAGGTACTGCGACTTGCCGAGATCTCGAGTACTGACGCGTCGTTCGCCGACCAGGTCCGGGCGCTCGGCGTCCAGAACGAGATCCTCGACGAGGGCCTCGAGCGGCTGTCCCAGATCATGACGGCCGCGAACGAGCACGCTCCCGGCCTGCTGGTGGCCGACCTGAAGATCGCCCGCGGCCTCGACTACTACACCGGCACGGTCTACGAGACCCAGCTGATCGGCGACGAGGGCTACGGATCGATCTGCTCCGGCGGCCGGTACGACTCGCTGGCGTCCGACGGCAAGACGACGTACCCCGGGGTTGGCATCTCGATCGGGGTGTCGCGGTTGGTGCACCGGCTGATCAGCAAGGGGTTGCTGAAGGCGAGCCGGAGTACGCCGACTGCTGTGCTGATTGCCCTCAACTCCGAAGAAGACCGGACCGAGGCCATGCGGACCGCAATCCAGCTGCGCGGGCGGGGGATTCCGGTGGAGGTGGCGCCGGCGGCCGCGAAGTTCGGGAAGCAGATCCGGTTCGCGGACCGGCGGGGGATCCCGTTCGTGTTGTTCAGCACCGAGAACGGGCCCGAGCTGAAAGACATCCGTAGCGGTGAGCAGGTGCCGGTCGATCCGGCGACCTGGGCGCCGCCGGCGACCGACCTAACCCCTCAGATCGAAACGCAAGAGGAGAACTCGTGATCCGTACCCATTCCGCAGGCTCGTTGCGCGCGGAGAACGCCGGCCAAACCGTGATCCTGGCGGGCTGGGTGGCGCGGCGGCGCGATCACGGCGGCGTGGCGTTCCTGGACCTGCGCGACTCGTCCGGCACCGTCCAGGTCGTCATCCGGGACGAGGAGGCCGCGCACGGGCTGCGTTCGGAGTACTGCCTGAAGGTCGTCGGCGAGGTCTCGCCGCGCCCCGAGGGCAACGCGAACCCGAACCTGCCGACCGGCGAGATCGAGGTGATCGCGACCGAGGTCGAGGTGCTGAACGAGGCCGCGCCGCTGCCGTTCCCGGTCGAGGAGCACCACGCGACGCCGGTGAACGAGGAGATCCGGCTCAAGTACCGGTACCTCGACCTGCGCCGCCAGGGCCCTGGTACGGCGATTCGCCTGCGCAGCGAGGTCAACAAGGCCGCCCGCGAGGTCCTCGCGCAGCACGATTTTGTCGAGATCGAGACGCCGACGCTGACCAAGTCCACGCCGGAAGGCGCGCGTGACTTCCTGGTGCCGGCTCGTCTGCAGCCGGGCAGCTGGTACGCGCTGCCGCAGTCGCCGCAGCTGTTCAAGCAGCTGCTGATGGTGGCCGGGATGGAGCGGTACTACCAGATCGCGCGCTGCTACCGCGACGAGGACTTCCGCGCCGACCGGCAGCCCGAGTTCACCCAGCTCGACGTCGAGATGAGCTTCGTCGACCAGGACGACGTGATCGCGCTGTCCGAGGAGATCCTGACCGCGCTGTGGAAGCTCGTCGGGTACGACGTACAGACGCCGATCCCGCGGATGACGTACGGCGAGGCGATGGCGCGGTTCGGGTCCGACAAGCCGGACCTGCGGATGGGCCTCGAGCTGGTCGAGTGCACGGAGTACTTCAAGAACACGCCGTTCCGGGTGTTCCAGGCGCCGTACGTCGGTGCCGTGGTCATGCCGGGTGGCGCGGACCAGCCGCGGAAGCAGCTGGACGCATGGCAGGACTGGGCCAAGCAGCGCGGCGCCAAGGGTCTCGCCTATGTGCTGGTCGGTCAGGACGGCGAGCTCGGTGGGCCGGTTGCGAAGAACCTGTCCGACGAGGAGCGCGCTGGTATTGCCGACCACGTCGGTGCGAAGCCGGGTGACTGCATCTTCTTCGCTGCCGGCCCGGTCAAGTCGTCGCGGGCGCTGCTCGGTGCGGCTCGCCTGGAGATCGGCCGTCGTGGCGGGCTGATCGACGAGTCGGCGTGGTCGTTCCTGTGGGTCGTGGACGCGCCGCTGTTCGAGCCGGCCGACGAGGCGACCGCCGCCGGCGATGTCGCGGTCGGGTCCGGTGCGTGGACCGCCGTACACCACGCCTTCACGTCGCCGAAGCCAGACTCGATGGAGACGTTCGACACCGATCCGGGGTCGGCGCTGGCGTACGCGTACGACATCGTCTGCAACGGCAACGAGATCGGCGGCGGGTCGATCCGTATCCACCGCGAGGACGTGCAGAAGCGGGTCTTCAAGGTGATGGGACTGACCGACGAGGAGGCCACGGAGAAGTTCGGCTTCCTGCTCGACGCGTTCAAGTTCGGCGCGCCGCCGCACGGCGGGATCGCGTTCGGCTGGGACCGGATCACCGCGCTGCTCGCCGGGACCGAGTCGATCCGGGACGTGATCGCGTTCCCGAAGTCAGGCGGTGGGTTCGACCCGCTGACCGCCGCGCCGGCGCCGATCACGCCGGAGCAGCGCAAGGAGGCCGGCGTCGACGCCAAGCCGGAGTCCAAGGAGAAGTAGGGGTTGAGCTCTCCCGGGTTTGGGAGGAAACTGGCGGTGTCGTGAAGATGCTTAGTTAGCTTTTCACGACGCCGCCCTCTCCTACCGCCCCAGGAGTGCTCATGCGTCGTCTCCTCATTGCCCTTGTTGCCGGTCTAGGCCTCGCGTTCGCCGCAGTGGTCCCGGCATACGCGACCGTCTTCCAGACCTACGGCAGCGGCGTGAACGTCCGCGCCGACGCCTACCTGTCGTCCGCCATCGTCGGCACGCTGAGCGGCCCGACGTCCATCGATGTCGACTGCCAGAAGCAGGGCGACGTCGTCAGCAACTCCGACGGGACCAGTTCGTGGTGGGCGCATGTGCCCGCGCTCGGTGGTTACGTGACCGTCGTGTACGTCGCGATCCCCGAGGACCAGTTGCCCGGCGTACCGGTGTGTGGTGACGACAACCCACCGCCGACCGGTGACATCACGCTGGCCGACGTAGAGGCGATGTTCGGCACCCGGATCGCGAACCCGTCGATCGTCGAGACCGGCCTGCCGTCGCTCAACCAGGCGATGCGGGATGCGAATATCAACACGCCGTACCGGAAGGCCGCATTCCTGGCCACGCTGGTGCACGAGTCGCGGCTGGAGTACAACATCCGCGAGATCGGCGACACCCGGCTGTACGGCGGCCGCGGGTACATCCAGCTCACCGGCGACTTCAACTACGGCCCGGCCGGCCAGTACCTCGGCATCGACCTGCTCGGCAACCCGGACCTGGCGCTGTCGCTGCAGTGGAGCGCGCCGATCGCGCGCTGGTACTGGACCGTTGCCCGCGACATCAATCCGTACGCCGACAACCTCGACATGGGCCGCGTCAACGCCGCCATCGGCTACCCGGCCGGCGCCGAGGACCAACGCCGCTGCGACTCCTTCAAGAGCGCCCTGAACTACCTGACCGGCTCGATCCCGGCCGGCGTCATCTGCACGCGCCCAGCCAAACTCAAGGGCGACACCACCCACCTAACCCGCACCCAATTCGCCACCCTCGCCAAGAACGGCGGCGGTTTGGGCTGACCGGGCGTCGGCCGGACCCCGCTGCGGGTCCGGCCGATATGCCTAGTTGTCGTTGAAGGTCTCGGAGTAGACGACGTTGCCTGCCTTGTCGAGTGCGCGGACGTCCGCCTGCACCGGGCCGTGCTGAGACGCCGGACTGGGCAGAGCGGCCGCCACGTAGCCGGCACCATCGACGATCTTCGCGACCGACCAGGGCGTGGTCCCCCTGGCGCCACGGAGCCGTATTTCGACCTGCGCCACCGAGGGGCGGCTGGTGAGGGAGAAGAACGCCCGCAGGGTGGTCGTCGAGGCGTCTGGGAGACCGGACCACTGCAGGCTCGAGCTGTAGATCCCGTCGCTGGGGTTGCCTTGGTCGTCGCCGGCCTGCACGTAGCTCTGCCACTTGCCGTCGACGCAGAAGACCCACAAACCGTTCGCGGTGCTGAACGTCTGCACCAGCTGTCGGGTCTGACCAGGGAGCCCGAGCGCCTTGATCCAGTGCGCGGACCGAAGCTTGATGGTCTTCGGGTCGAGCGACTTCGCCGGGATCGGGTCGGTCCGGTGACCGATGGACAGGCTGGCCAGGCAGGACCGTGCGGACGCCTGGGCTTGGGTGCTGGTGGCCGCGCCGAGGTCGAGCGACTGGTCGGTCAACTCGGCCGTCGGTTGTCCGGCCGGACCCGCATGTCCGCCGGGCCGCGCGATGAGGATGCCGCAGGCAACGACGATCGCGATACCGCAGGCGGCTGCGAGTACGGGGATCCAGAAAGGAAGGTGGTGCTTCTTACGGACTCGGCGTACGAGGTGGTGGCGTAGGTCGGTGCTGAACTCGGGGTCGAGGGGCTCGACCGGCGGGGGTGTGGTGAGGTTCATCGGTTCTCCTCCAGCAAGGCCGGCAGCCGGCGACGGGCGCGGGACAGGCGGGCCTTGACGGTGCCTTCGGCGACACCGAGCACGGCGGCGGCCTCGGCGATCGAGAGTTCTGCCCAATAGACCAGCTCGATCGTTTCGCGTTCGTGCTGGGGAAGCGCAGCGAGCGCTCTCCGAACGTCGTCGAGATGCGCCTCCGAGTCGACCCTGGCCGCAACGGTCTCAGCGTGGTCGGGGTGGTGCAGGGGCGCGGGTTGCCGCAGCAGGAACTGGGTCAGCCGGCGCCGGGCGCGAGTGGTGTTGCGCAGCTCGTTACGTGCGATCGCGAGCAGCCACGGCTTCGCGGTCTCGTACTTCAGCGGGCCGGGATCCGAGCGCGCGAAGTACCGCCAGGCGGTCATGAAGGTCGCCTGGACGGCATCGTCGGCGTACGCATAGGAGCCGGTGTGCCGTACGGCGTACGCATGCACAGCGGCGGCGTACCGGCCGAAAAGCTCGCCGAGCGCCTCCGGTTCCTGCCGACGCAAGGCGTCCCACAAGTCCCCGTCGCGCACGGGCGGAGGCTTTTCCGGCCGGCTCGAAGTCATCGTCATACTTTGCAGGGTCCGTAGGTCCCTGCGAGGTTGCCGCGCTTCAGTTCAGTTGTGCGCGGACCCAGGTTTTGTCGGGGGTGAGGTAGCCGGTGCGCTGCAGACCGGCCTCGGCCAGTTGGGCGGCCAGCTGGTCCTCGGAGAGGTTCTGGGTGAGGATCCGCTGCGACCACGTCTTGCCGTCAATGGTGTAGGTGAGCGTCGCCGCCTGGCGGTTACCGGGGAGTTCCTCGACGTCGGAGATTTCCATCCGGCGCTGCTCGTTCACCATCACGGCCGGACCGCGCAGCATGCCCGGGGTCTGCTGCTGGAGGATCACGGAGCCGCCGGGGCGGACGTGGTGCGCGCAGGTTCGGAGGAGGCGCAGGCGTTCCGCGTCGTCGGCGACGTTGATCAGGTACGACATCATCAGGACGAGGTCGAACTGCCGATCCAGCCGGAGGTCGCCGATCGTCGAGCAGATCGTCTCGGTTTCGCTGACTCGGGCGATCATGTCCGGTGACTCGTCGACGGCGACCACGTGGTGCCCTCGCGCGAGGAGCGGCCGAGTGACGCGGCCGGTCCCGCAGCCGAGCTCGAGAATGTTGCTGCCCGGCTCGATCGCGGCGCTGATCAGCTCGTCCTCGCCGTGTATCTGCGTGATTTCGTAGAGTTCGACCGCGCTGCCGTCCGGTGTGAGCGGTCCCGGCCCGTTACCACCTTGTCCGACTCTCATACGTTCAGTGTTCTGCCGGGGTGGGGCGGCTGCGAGTCTTTCGGTAGCGGCCGAAAGTCTCTAGGGTCGTTGAGGTGACAGTCGTACCGGTCGAGCTGCTGCCGCACCTGCGGCGGGCACGAGATGTTGCCGACCGCAACTACGCCGACCCGCTCGACCTGACCGGTCTCGCGGCCGCGGCCGGAGTCTCGAAGTACCACTTCCTGCGGTGCTTCGCAGCGGCGTACGGCGAGACGCCGATGCAGTACGTGACCCGTCGCCGGATCGAGCGCGCGACGGACCTGCTGCGGGCGACCAACCTGACGGTCACCGAGGTCTGCGCGATGGTCGGGTACAGCAGCCTGGGGTCGTTCTCGCAGCGGTTCACCGAGCTGGTGGGGATGACGCCGACGCAGTACCAGCGGACCCAGACGGGCGCGCGGATCCCGGGGTGCTTCGTGTTCATGCTCGGGCTGAACTCCGCAATTCCGGAGAAGCCGGCGGGGGAGTCGGAGGCTTAGCGTCGTACCCACGGACTCTGAAGGAGGAACTGTGATCACCAACGTCAGCCTGGTGACGGTCTACGTGAACGACGTCGACGAATCGAAGGCGTTCTACACCGAGAAGCTCGGGTTCGAGCTGGGCGAGGACATCACCCTCAGCGAGGACTTCCGCTGGTGCACGGTGCATCAGGCCGACCATCCTGAGCTCGAGCTGGCGCTGATGCTGCCCGGGCCGCCGATGGACGAGGAGTCGGCCGGGTGGATTCGGCGGATCATGGCGAAGGGGTCGATGCACGGGGTCGGACTGGCGACCGATGACTGCCGGAAGACGTTCGTTGAGCTGACCGGTCGGGGGGTCGAGTACATCCAGGAACCGGCGGATCGGCCGTACGGCGTGGAGGCGGTACTGCGGGACAACTCCGGCAACTGGCTCGTCCTGGTCGAGCAGAAGGCCTACACCGCCGAGGACTTCACCTGACGATTGCGGCATGCTGACCGGATGGACATCACAGTCGATCCGGTCGGCATCACGCCGCCGTACGAGCAGGTGCGCTCGCAGATCGAGGCGTTGATCCGCGCCGGCGAGCTGGCTCAGGGCACTCGGCTGCCGACCGTGCGTCAGTTGGCCGGCGATCTGGGGCTGGCGGTCAACACGGTTGCCCGTGCGTACAAAGAGCTGGAAGCGGATCGCCTGGTGGAGACCCGGGGCCGCAACGGCACCTTCGTCCTCGCCTCCCGCAGCCAGGTGGACGACGAACAAACCCGAGCCGCCGCGACTGCCTTCGCCCGAACCGCCCGCCGAGCCGGCATCAGCCTCGCCGAAGCCACCGAAATCCTCCACCGCGCCTGGTGACTAGCAGCAGATGAGGTCGCCCTGGTGCGGGCCTTCCTGAGCGATGACGCGGAAGCCGGCAGTCTCCAGCTCGGCTCGCAAAGCCGCAGGTCGTAGGTGGCGGCGGTGGGGCTTGCCATCGGACTGGGAGCAGATTCCGGTGGTGGCGTCGTAGCGGAAGTTGTCTTCGTAGACGCGGTCTGGTTCATACATCGCTGTGGAGAGGATGTAGTAGCCGCTGGGCTTCAGCCGGGCGCGTACGGCGGCCAGCACGCTGACCCGGTCGGGGTCGGTAACGATCGACTGCAGGCAGTAGCTGTCCAGGATGACGTCGTACTGCTTGCTGCCGGCTCCCATCGCGCAGACGTCCTGGACGCTGAAGTTGATGTCGAGGCCGCGTTCGCGGGCGAACCGGCGGGCCAGCGTGATCGCCTCCGGGATGAGGTCGATCGCGTCGACCTGGAAGCCTCGTGCGGCGAGGAAGCACGCCGCCGGACCGGTCCCACACCCGTACTCCAGTACGTCGGCCCCAGCCGGCAACTCCAGTCGAGTCAGGGCGTCTTCGAGGAACGGGCGGTTTGGGAAGGCGTCGAACGACTCGGTCTCGCCGAAGAGGGCGCTCCATTGGGTTAGGCCCTGTTGCTTGAGCCGTTGGTACGCCGCCTCGTGTTCGGCGTGGTAGTAGCTCACGAACGCTTACTATGTCTGGCCGTAGTCCGGCTGACCACTCGAATTCGGACGACAAGCGGCGATCGAGCGAGGATGGGCAGATGGACGACCAGACGCAGCAGTCACACCGCAGGGAAGCTGAGGCGGAGGCCGAGCGCATTCAGCAGGAGGTCGAGCAGGCCACCTCGGACCCGGCGGCCCAGGAAGAGTGGATCCGGCAGTCGAACCTGATCTACGGCGGGCTGGGCGCTGCCGGCCTGGTCGTCGTACAGCCGTTCCTGTCGACCTCATCGCTCGACCTGGCGGCGACCGTGTGCGTCATCGCGTTCGCCGTCTCGATCCCGTTGCTCGCGGCGCTCCTGGTCCTCAACCGCCAGGAGGCATACCGCCAGCGGGTGACCAAGTCACGACTCGTCGCCGTCGCCAAGGCAGTCGCCCAAGGCACCGCGTTCGTCGGCCTCACCGCAGCCTTCTGGCACATCTCCATGGCCGCGGGGATCGTGTTCCTGCTGGTCGGATTCGTTGCGGTGGGAGTGCATTCCTCGGGCTACATCCACCTCGAGTACGACGGCAAGTTCCGCTCCCGCTTTCCCCGCCGCAAACCGCCGGCCGCCTGACCGCCTGTATCACCGCGCGCCGACCTGACCTCCGCTTTGGTAGGGGTGTTCGTAGGGGACACCGCTGTCTGAGGGGGAGCAATGGCTGACAGCATGACTGTGCTGCGAAAGGCAGGGCCACCTGGGGTGAAACGGAACATCGCGGTGCTGGGGGACGGGTTCACCGCGGTTGATCAGGTCGCGTTCAACAGCTGGGTGCAGACGACGCTCATCGATGGCGTCTTCGGGCACGACTACTTCAGTGAGGACGCGTCGGCGTACAACATCTACCGGGTGAATCTGGACTCCGTCGACTCCGGAGTCAGCACCCGGACGTACGACGAGCACGGCACACCGACCGACCCGTCGGACGACACCATCGCGTCGGAGACGGTCCACGACACCGCGCTCGGGATGATCTTCAGCGGGTCGTGGGCGCACTGCTGGCTCGAGTACGGGACGGACACCGAGGCCCGGATCCAGGCCGCGCTGAACAAGTGGGTGCCGGACTGGAACGAGCTGCTCGTCGTACTCAACAACCCCAACTACGGCGGCTGCGGAGGCGGCGGCCGGGCGCACGTGCCGATGGGCGTCAACTGGACCGTGATCGCGCACGAGTTCGGCCACGGGATCGGCGGTTTCGCCGACGAGTACTCCGCCGGCGGCGCGTACTCCGGTGGCGAGCAAGGCTGGATCAACCTGACCACGATCACCGACCGGGCGACCACCAAGTGGGCCAACCTGATCGCGCCGACCACACCGCTCCCGACCGGCATCGGCGCGGGCGCGAACTACAACAACGGCCCACGACCGTCCACCTGGAACAGCAACACCGACGTCGGCCTGTTCGAGGGCGGCGGTACGTCGAACACCGGCATCTACCGGCCCGTCGAGAACTGCCGGATGGACGGCAACACACCGCCGTACTGCCCGGTCTGCTACACGTCGATCAAGACCGCTCGCGACCACGAGACCGAGCACACGTTCCGCAACGCCTACGCCGGCCGCTTCTACGGCACCAGCCGCAGCGACCTGCTGCTGCACCACGGCACGTCGATCCAGCTGTTCCGCGCCGACGGTACGGCGCTCGAGCACAGCTTCAGCGCCGTCGAACGGGTCCCGGGCTCGTGGCAGTTCATGCCGAACGACCAGGTGTACGTCGGCGATTTCGACGGCGACGGCACCGACGAGGTGGCGATCTTCAACGGCGTCGACTGGGTGATGCCGTACCTCGGCCTGCTGAAGTCCGACGGCGCCGGCGGCCTCCGGCTGGTGGCGCGGTACGACGGCGACATCCCCGGCTGGGGTGGGTTCGCGGCCCACGACCGGTTCCTGGTGGCCGATCTGAACGGCGACGGGAGCGACGACCTGGTCGTGGTGAACACCGACGACTGGTCGATGCCGTACGTCGGCCTGCTGCGCTCGACCGGCACCGGGTTCTGGGTCAGCCAGCGCTACGACGGCGACATCCCCGGTTGGGGCGGACTGGCCAGGCACGACGAGTTCTTCGTCGGCGACCTGACCGGGAACGGCACCGACGACCTCGCGATCTTCAACGGCGACGACTGGTCGATGGCGTACGTCGGCCTGTTCGACGCGAGCGCCAACGGGTACTCGATGATCCAGCGGTACGACGGCGACATCCCGGGGTGGGGCGGTCTGGCGCAGCACGACCGGCTGATCCTCGGCGACTTCGACGGCGACGGCAAGAGCGACGTGTTCGTGTTCAACGGGGACGACTGGGCGATGGCTTACCTCGGCATGTTCCGGTCGACCGGGTCCGGACTGGCGTACGTCCACCGGTACGACGGCGACGTACCGGGCTGGGACGGTCTGGGGCGGCATGACGAGTTCTTCGCGGCCGACATCGACGGATCGGGTCAATGCGACCTGTGGGTGTGGAACGACCAGGACTGGTCGACGGAGTACCTCGGGCGGATGCTGAGCTCGGGGATCGAGCTGAAGGCCGACTACGTCGGTGACTGGGTCGGGGAGTGGAACCTGGGCTCGGCGGACCGGTTCGAGCCGGCCCGGATGACCGGACGCGGCGGACGGCCGCAGCTGTACGTGCACAACACCGACTGGTTCGGTGTCATCGACGGGCGTCGTGGCATCACGCTGGATCGCATCTACTACCGCTGGATCCACAACTACCGCTACGGCCGGAACTGGTAAGGAGCCCGACGATGAAGCATCCCAAAGGCACAGAGCGTTCTTCCAAGCGCGACCGTAGGCCGATGAAGGCGCCGGCCGGAGAGGTCCGCCGGCAGCATGCCGCAGTACCGCCGTACGCCGGTCCAGTGAAAGGCGACCCGGTCCGTCCGGACCCGACGAGGTCCGCGAAGGCCGCCTACGACCGGACTGCTGCGGTGCCGGCGCAACAGGTCGACAGTTGGCCGGATCAGCAGGCTGCGCAGACCGGCGGGCGTCGCGAGCAGTACGTACGTCTGCGGATGAGGGTGCGCGGCGATCGGCTCACGGTTGTCGACAGCCACCTGGTCGACGGACCGCTTGCGCAGTCGACGACGTTCCACGGCGCCGACGCCTACGAGGTCACGTACCACGACCGGCTGCTGCACGCCGGGACCGTCGCGGACCCGAACACCCAACGCTCCTTCCCGAGTCCAGAAGGCCCGGAGGAGCTGCGCGGCCACAACGTGACGCCACGCGAGATCTACGAGTTCACCGCTCGCGTTCCTGCCAGCGACGTCACCGAACAGACCCGCGGCGGCATCCACGTCCGCCTGCACCGCATCGACGAGCCGACCGCGTCCGACCACCTCGGAGCGGCACCCCTGGGAACCCAGTTCGAAGGCCGCCTGACCCAGGTCGCCGAACTAGTCGGCTTGCCCGAATCCACCCTGCCCGAGTCGATCGAGTCTCGCGGCGGCCGCACCGGCACCGGCCGCTGACCACACCCAACGGGGTCGGTGAACAAGCAATAGCTTGTTCACCGACCCCGTTGCGTGTCGCCAGTCGCGCGGAAACGATTCCAGATTTATCGGCCAACGTTGTAACGAGATCTGTACACACCGTCTCGGCGTTGTTACTGTCCGGCCAGATTTGACATCGATGTCAACCTCAGGGAGTGGTCACGATGGTTTCGAGACGAGCGTTCCTGGCGGGCAGCGGTGCGGTGACGGTGGGGGGTCTGGGGTTCATCCCGGGCTTCGCAACTACTGCACAGGCTGCAGTTTCATCGACGTCCGGCAGCCCCGCTCGGCTGCTGCCGGTGTTCAACCGCCCGAAACACCTGGATTACGGCGACGTCAGCAAAATCGGTGGGGCAGATCAGACCCTGCTGACAACGTTGCAAGGCGTCGTCAACCGTACCGAGCCCGAGTTGTACTTCATCTACGACACCGGGACCCAAAGCATCCCGGACGCCAAGTGGCTGACCGACATGCGGCTGCCGACCAAGCTCTACAAGAACCCGCTGGATCTGGTCGCGAAGTACCGCAACCGGATCCGGGGCGCGATCGTGCACGACCCCGCCGTACCGGACTCGCTGAACGTCGCCACCACGCTGGCAGGTCTCGAGAACGCGGTCGTCGCCGACGCGGATCAGGCCAAGGCGCACGGTCTGCGGATCGTGAAGGACCTGCGCGGGATGTTCGACGACGACCGGGTGAAGACCTACCGGTGGCAGCTGGACAACCTGTTCCCGCGGGTCACCAAGAAGCTGCTGGCCGGCCTGCCGCCGACCCAGGTGGTCGACGTCGAGGGTGTGGTCTGGCAGGAGATCGCCCGCGAGACCCAGCAGATCCGCGACTCGTCGAACCGCGGCACCTACAACCTCGACGTTTCGGCCAAGCTCGGCAAGGAGGCCGTGTACGTCCGGTTCGCGGACTCGTTCACCGACGACGGCTGGGGTGCGTCGGTGCGTCACGTGGTGGTGACGGCGAACGGCGCCGAGTTCGCCCGCTTCGAGCCGGGTGCCCCCGAGGAGGCGCCGTACCTGTTCGACGGCTCGCACTCGTCGATCGGTGGTGAGGCCAACCGATTCGCCGACGGCGGCAACTACTGGATCTACCGCTTCGAACCACCGGCGGGTACGACGTCCCTCGTCGTCACCGTGGAGATGTGGAACCAGTACCTGGTCAGTGCCACGGACACATCGCCCACCCGCGTCGAACCGTTCGCGTACTTCCGTGACTACGTGGTGGCCACCAAAGCCCTGGTGAGCTGGCTACCGCCGGGCGGTGCGACGGGCGACCTGCTGATCGAGCACTACGCCAAGTGGCCCACGCTCGCTCCGTACATGGGCTGGTTCGCGAACGACGTGTCTGGTGAGTGGGACGGAGTCGATCTGGCGTCCAAGGGCGGCTCGCCCGTGATCGCGGCCGACTTCTACATGAACGGCACCGTCCACGCCGGCTTCACCGCGCCGATCTCGGAGAAGCCCCGGCCTGTCCGCCGGATCAGCAAGCCGAAGAACAAGGTCTACCTGACGCTGACCTTCGGCGAGGGCGACAACATCCAGTACTGCCAGCGGCACCTGCGCGACCTGTGGGACGACCCGAAGCGTGGCGACGCGCCGGCCAACTGGACCATCAGTCCGCTGCTGCTGGAGACCGGTCCGGGATTGTTCAGTCACTACCAGCGGACTGCGACGGCCAACGACCTGCTGGTCTGCGGTCCGTCGGGTGCGGGCTACACGTACCCGGGTTCGTGGGTCCCCGACGAGTTCACGCAGTACCTGAAGCTGACCGGCTCTGTACTGCGCCGGACCGGGATGGACCTGGTCTACTCGTACAGCAGCCGCGAGAACGACAAGTGGGTGCTGCTGTCGGAGGAGATCGCCCATGGGTTCGCGACGTACACGCCGCTGAAGGGGATCATGCAGACCTGGGACGGCGATCTGCTGGCCGTCCGCCAGGGCGGTCTGCCGATCGTCGGGCAGTGGGGCGCACCCGGTAATGCCACCGAGTACAAGGCGGCGCTGGACGCCCGGGTCGCGCAGTGGGACGGTGCGAGCCCGTTGTTCATCTCCGGCGGCGTCAATGCGTGGGGTTGGACTCCGTCGGACGTCGCGGAGTTGGCCGGCCTGCTCGGCGACCCGTACGAACTGCTGCTCGGGAACACCTTCTTCGACCTGCTCAATCGCGTGCTGTAGAAGGCGCGGTCCTGATTGTAGGAAGGCGGTCGCCCGGCGGGGGAAACCGGGCGACCGCGGGGTGGGGGCTTACCAGTGGTGCGCGACGTCGATCACCAAGCGGGTGTTCGATCCCGGCCCCGCCAGCGTGTAGACCCGGAACGGAAGCCTGGCGCGGACGCCGAGCCCGATCGTCGTCTGCCCCTCGAAGGTGCCGGCGAAGGCGACCTGGCGGAACGTGCTGTACCCAGCGACACTGGTCAGCTCCCTGCCGTTCTTCGGTGAGTACGTCGCCTTGCCGGCCGAGTTGTACGCCGGCGCGCGGACGACGATCTGCAGTTTCGCGCCACCGCGGAGCGGGACGAGGTGGCCGGCGCCGTCGGTGTAGACGGCATTGACGTAACGGACGTCGTACCCGGGTGCGCGACCGCGGATGTCGACGACGAGCCGGTCGTAGCAGGCGTGCCGGCCGGTGCGGACGTTCGTGACCGGCGCCTGCGTCATCCGTTTGTTTGCCTCGGGCAATGATCCCCAACCGCTCGGGCAGGAAGCGGCGGCGACCGTAGCGGTGCGGGGGGCGGTGGACGATCCGCTCAGTGCCGGTGCGGCGAAGGCGGCCGCGGGGACAGCCATCACCGCGAGTGCGGCGAAGATCGTCTTGGGTGTGATGTGGTGGATGTTCATGAGGTGTTCCCCCCTCTGTGAGGACACTTACTTGGACGACACCAGTTGCCAACTGGTTTACTTTTTATCCCGGTGATTTCAGGTAGTCGATCGGGCACGATGTGCGGATGACCCCTGATGAGCTGCTCGAGGTGTTCCACCGCCGGATCCGGTTGCCGGACGCGGATGCCATTCCTGGTTGGAAGCAGGAACATGACGGCCTGGTGCACCGCTCGTACGTCGAGGGGCCGGAGGGAGCCGGGTTCGTCGAGACGCCGCGTGGGCTGGGCGATGACCCGGACGCGGTGATCGCGGCGGAGTTGGCGTTCTTCCGGGAGCGGGGGCTGCCGTTCGAGTGGAAGACGTACGCGTACGACGAGCCGGCGGATCTCGGTGACCGGCTGGTCCGGGCCGGGTTCACGAAGGAGGAGCGGGAGACGCTGATCCTCGGCGAGGTGGACCGGATCCTGGAGCGGCCGTCGGCGTTGCCGTCGAAGGTGCGGCTGCGGGAGGCCGACGGACCAGCAGACTTCCACCGGATCGCCGTACTGACCGACACGCTCTGGGACAGCGGGTTGGCGCGGATCGTCGAGCAGTTGCAGGGGGAGGCGCGGATGTTCCCGGACCGGTTGTCTGTGTTCCTGGTCGAGGATGCGCTGAAGGGGCCGGACGGGCCGGCGGTGTCGGCTGCCTGGATCCGGTTCCATCCGGGGACCGGGTTCGCCAGTCTCTGGGGCGGCGGGACGCTGCCGGAGTGGCGGCGGCAGGGGCTGTACAGCACGCTGCTCGTCCACCGCGCCCGGCTGGCGAAGGACCGCGGCTACGAGTTCCTCCGGGTGGACGCCTCCGAGGACTCCCGCCCGATCCTGCAGAAGCTCGGTCTCCACGCGGTCACAACCACGACACCGTACGAATGGACACCTGACCTGACGAGCGGAACGACCAGCTGAGGCTGTACGTTTCCGGATCATGGCCCTGAAAATCGCTTCCCGCTTCCGCCGGCTGCTGCAGCGCCCCGGCTCGATCGATCTCGGCCCGTACGAACGGCTCACCCAGCTGGTCGGCGAGGCGGAGGAATCTGTCCAGCCCCTGACCGACGAGGAGCTCACCGAGTCGGTCGAGGAGCTGCGCACGACCGGTGGTCTGCACGAGGACGAGCAGATCGAGTTCCTCGCGCTGGCCCGGGAAGCGGCCAACCGGGCGATCGGCGAACGGGCGTTCGACGGCCAGGTCGTCGGTGCGCTGGCGATGCTGCAGGGCCGGATCGTCGAGATGGCGACCGGTGAGGGCAAGACGCTGGCCGGTGCGATCGCCGCCGCCGGGTACGCGATCGGCGGCCGCAAGGTGCACGTGCTGGCGGTGAACGACTACCTGGCCAAGCGCGACGCCGAGTGGATGGGCCCGGTGTACGAGCTGCTCGGCGTCACCGTGTCGCACGTCGGCCAGGTGTCGACGCCCGAGGAGCGGCGGGAGGCGTACCAGGCCGAGGTCTGCTACGTCCCGGTCAACGAGATCGGTTTCGACGTACTGCGGGATCGGCTGGTGACCGACGTGGCCGACCGGGTCACGGTCGAGGCGGACGTGGCGCTGGTGGACGAGGCGGACTCGGTGCTGATCGACGAGGCCCGGGTGCCGATGGTGCTGGCCGGCGCGACCCGGACCGAGGCGCTGGACGACGACGTCGTACAGATCGTCCGCACCCTGCGGGCCGGGGTCGATTACGAGATCGACGGCGACGGGCGGACGGTCGCGCTGACGGACCGTGGTACCGACAAGGTCGAGCAGGCCCTCGGCGCCAGGGCCCAGGAGGCAGCAAGCGAGGCGGCAGCAAGCGAGGCGGCGGCGGCCGATGACCTGGAGACCGGCAGCTCGGAGACTGATGAGTCGGCGACTCAGGACGCGGTGACCGAGGACGCGACTGAGGACGCGACCGAGGACGCGGTGACCGAGGACGCGACTGAGGATGCGGCGGGCGGTGACTCGGAGACGGATTCGGTGACCGCGGACGTGGTGGCCGAGCCGGAGTTCAACCTCTACGCGGACGAGAACGTGGACCGGTTGACCCAGATCAATGTCGCCCTGCATGCCGAAGTACTGCTGCGTCGCGACGTCGACTACCTGGTCCGGGACGGCAAGGTCAGCCTGATCAACAACAACCGCGGCCGCGTCGCGAAGCTGCAGCGTTGGCCCGACGGTCTGCAGGCTGCCGTCGAGGCGAAGGAAGCCGTGCCGGTCAGCGACTCCGGTGAGGTGCTGGACAGCATCACCGTGCAGGCGCTGGTCAAGCGGTACAAGACGCTCTGCGGCATGACCGGTACGGCGGTTGTCGTCGGGGAGTCGCTGCAGGAGTTCTACGAGGTCGACGTGGCCGTCGTACCGCCGAACAAGCCGAACGTCCGCAAGGACGACCAGGACCGGCTGTACCTGACCGTCGAGCAGAAGAACGAGGCGCTGGTCAAGCACATCGGCGTCGTGCACGAGTCCGGGCGGCCGATCCTGATCGGCACCCACAGCGTCGAGGAGTCCGAACAGCTCAGCGACAAGCTCGAGGCCGCGGAGATCACCCACGTCGTACTGAACGCGAAGAACGACGCCGAGGAAGCCGCGATCATCGCCGAAGCCGGCGTACCGGGGACCGTGACGGTGTCGACGCAGATGGCCGGCCGCGGTACCGACATCCGGCTCGGCGGCCGGGACGAGTCCAAGGACAAGGAGAAGGCCATCGAGCTCGGTGGCCTCTACGTGATCGGCACCGGTCTGCACGCGTCGCGGCGGTTGGACGACCAGCTCCGTGGTCGCGCCGGACGGCAGGGCGACCCGGGCGGCACGCTCTTCTTCGCCTCGCTCGCCGACGAGCTGGTCACGCGGTACTCCGTTTCGTCCGGTCTGCGGCCGCACCCGGACGACACCGGGCGGCTGACCGACCGCAAGTCGGTCGCGATGCTCGAGCACGCGCAGCGGGTCGCCGACGGCGCGAACGCCGAGCTGCACCGGACCACCTGGCAGTACAACCGGCTGACCGGTCAGCAGCGGGCGATCTTGCTCGAGACCCGCGAGAAGGTTCTGACCGAGGACCTGGCCGCGACCGAGCTCGCCGAGCGCGCCAAGGAGCGGTACGACGAACTGGTCGACGAGATCGGCGAGGACGTCGTGAAGGACGCCGCCCGCCGGATCGCGCTCGGGCACCTGGACCGGCGGTGGACCGACCACCTCGCCTACCTGGCGGATCTGCGCGAGGGCATCCACCTGCGGTCGCTGGCCGGCGGAATCGTGCACCTGAAGCCGATCGACGAGTTCAACAAGTCCGCGATCGCGTCGTTCGACTCGCTGATCGAGGACTCCTGGAAGGACGCGGCGGAGACGTTCGGTACGGCGGAGATCACGGCCGACGGACTGGACGAGGAGGCCAGCGGGATTCCGCGGCCGACCGCGACCTGGACGTACCTGATCAACGACAACCCGTTCGGCACCGAGGCGGACCGGATCCTCGGCCGGCTGCGGAACGCGATCAAGCCGGAGTCGGTGTCCGAGCCGGAGGAGATCCTCGACGAGGAGTTCGACGAGGACGACCTCCCGGAGGAACTCCGCGACGCCGACGACTCGGATGACTCTGAAGACGCTGACGAAGCCGAAGCCGGCGATGACGACGAGAAGTCCAAGAAGAAGGACTGAGACTTTGGTCTAGGGGTGCACAGCCGTCGGCTCGATGCGGACCGGCGGCTTGGTGGGCGACGCTCTGGACATGCCCACGCACAAAGGCCCCTGGCTCCTCGTCGTCGACATCGGCCTGCCCCTCGCGCTCTTCTACGGACTGAAGGCGCTCGGTGCGAGCAACTTGACCGCTCTGCTCGCCGGCGTCGTACCCGGACTGATCAGCTCCGCGGTCTCGCTGGTGCGCGAACGTCGTACCGACCTGGTCGGCATGGCGGTCGTCCTGAGCATGGTCGGGAGCGCGGTCGTCGCGGTCCTCGGCGGTGACGCGCGGCTGCTGCTCGTCCGCAACGCCTGGATCAGCCTGCCGTTCGCCGGCATCACGCTGTGGTCGCTCCGCCATCCGCGGCCCCTCACCTACACCGTCACCCGGGCGATGTTCGCCCGCCGCGCCGCCGTGATGGACGAACTGTGGGACACCAACGAGGCCTTCCGGACGGCCTGGAAGTGGATCACGGTGTGCTGGGGGATCGCCGCGATCCTCGACGCGGTCATCCGGATCGTCCTCGCCTACACACTGCCGATCTCCGTCGTACCCGCGACCGACCCGGTCATCACAGTGCTGACCATCGTCGTACTGCAGATCCCGACGCACGTGCTGCTCCGTCGCACCGGCACATGGCACCGCGTGTTCGCCCCCGGGCGTCCTACAGTCGTTGGATGACGGACGGACACCTTTCGGCAGACGTCGTACGTGAACTGATTCGGACCGGCGAGGCGAAGCCGCTGCTCGCCGGGACCGAGGTGGGACCGACCTGGTACGCCGACCACTGGTGGTACGTGCCGGTCGGGGCCGCGGACGGCGCGGACTATCAGCCGGCCGACAGGGAACTGTCCGCGGAATTCGACCGGTTGCGGGTCCGGGCGCAGGCGATCGAGGACGTCCAGGCCGAGCTGGACGGCAGGCAATGACGCGCTGGGGTTTCGGCCGGCGCGAGCCCGTCAGCGAGCCCGGTCGGGACGAACTCGCGGCGGCACAGCAGGTGGTGGACATGTTCGCCACCGAGGCCTTACTGGCCCTCGACCGGTACGAGCAGTCCTTCCCGGCAGGGGATACCGATCGGGCTCGGCGGACCGCGGACAGGCTTATGGACTGGTGGCGCAAGCTCAAGCTGGACGACGTACGCCTGGATCCGGAGGGATCGGACGCCGAACAAATCCTGGTGACGGCGGCCGAGCTGTGCTTCGACCCCAAGAACGAGTGGGGCGTCAGCCTCGAGGAGGCCTCCGCCCAGGCGGTCAGCCGGGCCGCGTTGGAGGGCCGGACGATGCCGACGACGACCGTCGCGGACCTCCGTGAGGACTTCGAGGACGCGTACGGCGGGCGCGCGGTCCTGCCGGAGCGCGACAACGACTGGCTCGGGCAGTCCCTGACCCGGCTGGCCCGCGCGAGTCTCCTGCGGGACGTGATCGCGGAGGGTGCGCAGGTCCGGGTGAGTGCGCCGCTGCGCGAGGCGGGCGACGAGCTGGTTCGCCAGGGTCAGCGGTTGATGGACGACCGCCGCGACCTGGCCCGGAGACAGGAGGCGCCGATCAGCCGGCGCGCGGCGTTCGCGCAGCAGGTGCGGCTCACCTCGACGTACACCGCGTACAGCCTGGGCGTGGACCTCACCGGGGCACCGCACTGGGCCGACCTCGCGCTCAAGGCACCTGCCTTCGCGCTGTACATGAAGGAGACCATGGCCAACTGGCGGGACCACAGCGATACCGTCGCGTCCCGGCTCGATCCGGCCCAGGCACAGCTCCGGTCGGTCCGCAACGACCTGATCGGCACCCTTGGTACCGGCCCGCCTGTCACGCGCCGCGACAACCGCGCCCTTCGGAACGCCGCCGACCGGCGTCCGGGACCGGACCGCTAGCGCCGGCCGAGCAGGCGTCCTCGACCGGATGTCGGTGCGGCTGGTTAGGCTGCTGGGGTGAGTGACGGGTTGTTTGATCTTCCGGGTGTGCCGGCTCCGGCTCGTGGGGGCGGGAGTTTGGCGGACGCGGACCATACGGCGGCTCCGTTGGCGGTGCGGATGCGGCCTCGGAGTCTGGACGAGTTGGTGGGGCAGCAGCATCTGCTGGCGCCCGGCTCGCCGTTGCGGCGGCTGGTGGAGGGTGACCAGCCGATGTCGCTGCTGCTGTGGGGTCCTCCGGGGACCGGGAAGACGACGATCGCGGCGGTGGTGTCGCATCAGACCAACCGGAAGTTCGTCGAACTGTCGGCGGTCACGGCCGGCGTGAAGGACGTACGCCAGGTGATCGACGGGGCGCGGCGAGACCTGTCCCGCGGGACCGGCACGGTCGAGACCGTCCTCTTTATCGACGAGGTTCACCGGTTCACCAAGGCTCAGCAGGACGCGCTGCTGCCTGGTGTGGAGAACCGCTGGGTCACGTTGGTCGCAGCCACCACGGAAAACCCGTTCTTCTCGGTGATCTCTCCGCTGTTGTCGCGCAGTCTGCTGCTGACGCTCGAGTCGCTGACGGACGACGACATCGCCGTACTGCTGGACCGGGCGCTCGCCGACGAGCGAGGGCTGAACGGCGAGTTCGAGCTGGCGGAGGACGCTCGGGACCACCTGCTCCGGATGGCCGGGGGAGACGCGCGCCGGGCGCTCACCTATCTGGAAGCCGCGGCCGGCGGAGCCCGCGCCAAGCACACTGGGCAACAAGACGATGCCGAGCCGGCGTTGATTGATCTGGAGACGTTGGAGACGGCTGTTGATCGTGCCGCGGTGCGGTACGACCGGGCCGGGGATCAGCACTACGACGTTGCGTCCGCGTTGATCAAGTCGATCCGGGGATCGGATGTCGACGCGGCGATGCACTACCTGGCCCGGATGATCGAGGCGGGGGAGGACCCGCGGTTCATCGCCCGGCGGCTGGTGATCTCGGCCAGTGAGGACATCGGTATGGGCGATCCGACCGCGCTCGGGGTCGCGGTCGCGGCGGCCGAGGCGGTGCAGTTCATCGGTATGCCGGAGGGCCGGATCAACCTCGCGCAGGCAGTCGTCGCGCTCGCCCTCGCCCCGAAGTCCAACGCGGTGATCATGGCCGTCGACGCGGCCATCGCGGACGTGAAGGCCGGCAAGGTCGGCCCGGTCCCGCCGGCTCTGCGGGACGCTCACTACGCCGGCGCCAAGAAGCTCGGCCACGGCTCGGCGTACCAGTACTCGCACAACGACCCGCGCGGCGTCGTACCGCAGCAGTACGCCCCGGACGTGATCGACGGCACCGACTACTACAACCCGACTCGTCGCGGCGGCGAAGCGGCGTACGCCGACCGCGTCGCGGCCATCCGCAAGATCCTCAGAGACCGCAAATGACCCGGGCCGCCGATCATGTTGCCGCCTTCAATCAGGCGGTTAGGACCGGCGACTGGGACACGTTCGCCGGGCGGTTCGCCCCGGACGCGACGATGCGATTCGTCGCCATTCCGGTCGGCCCGTTCGAAGGTCGGACGGCGATCGCCGCGGCGTACCGGGAAAATCCGCCGGCCGAGACGATGACGCTGGTCGAGGACGGCGACGAACTGGCACGTTTCCGCTGGTCGGGCGGTGGCACCGGCTCGATGGAGCTGCGATGGGCACCCGATGGCGCCGTTCAGGCACTCACGGTGAGCTTCGATTGAAGCGTTCGACTCGGTAGGCTCCTTCTCGGCCTGGGGGCGAAAGGTTTTTGCGTTGTGAGGCAGTTCCATCTAGGTCGGCATGCACGGAAGTTCGGAGCGCGGCACAGTCGCCGGCGCCCACTGGTCCTGAAGCTGGGGGCGGTCGCGGCGGTTGCGATCGCGATCCTCGGGGCGTGGTACTTCGTCCCGTCCGGATCGCGTGACACCTCGAGCACACAGGTCCCGGAGTCCAACTCGTCCGTTCCGACGGTCGAGCGAACGCAAGGTACGTCGAGGTCGGGCACGAGACCGTCCCTCCCGGTGGGTAAGCCGTTGGTGCCGATCCCGAGCGGGTCGCCGGCCGTCACATCGAGTACGCCGGCGCCGCCGTGGGCAGCCCCATCAACGAGTAAGAGCAGCCCGATACCAAGCCCGACCCCCAGCCGGCCAAGCGCATCACCGACCGAACCCAGCACCACAACTCCCACACCGACCGCACCGACAACGCCGGCACCAAGCACACCCGCACCAAGCCAGACACCAAGCACGACAGCACCAACCACGCCAGCACCGAGCACGACGCCGTCCCAGACCCCGTCGACCCCCGCGACCACGCCGCCGCAGACCCCCAGCCCGTCGCCCAGCCCGACGCCAACTCCCGCACAACCCACTGCGACGGACACGTCACCGACCGGTTGACCCGGTTTGGTGAGCGACTGTGATGTGAGGGATGGTGTCCTGGAGCGGAGTGCGGTAATGCCGCGCGATAAGGTCGGTCGGTCCAGAACGTCACAAACGGGGTCGCTACGGGAAGGCGGATCGTTTCCATGAGCGTCGGTGAAGTCGCGGGGCTGATAGCTGCCTGCGCGCTGCTCATCCTGGTAGGTCTGCTGGCCTATCCGATCCTCAAGCTCGGCAAGGTGTTCGACGAGACCCGGATCATGGTGAAGGGCGTCTCCGACTCCAGCGTTCCGCTGCTCGGCGAGGTGACCACCACGGTGGCGACCACGAACGCCCAGCTGGCGAAGGTGGACACGATCACCGACAACGCGACGACGGTGACCACCAACGCGGCCGCGCTGATGTCGCTGTTCTCCGCGACCGCCGGCGGCCCGCTGGTGAAGGCCGCCGCGTTCACGTACGGCGTGCGCCGCGCGCTCGGTGAGCAGCAGCGCAAGGACGTGTCCCGGCGGGTCAAGGAAGAGATGAAGGCCGAGCGGAAGGCGCGGAAACGGTGAAGCGGATCATCTGGCTGATCATCGGGATCGCCGTCGGCGTGTACGCCGTCACCAGGCTGAAGAAGCGCGCGAAGGTGCTCGCCCCGGAGGGTATGCAGGAGTCCGCGGCCAAGCTGGCCGCCGCGGTCCGGCACTTCGGCGACCAGGTCCGCGAGGGCATGGCCGAGCGGGAGACCGAGCTGAGGGATGCTCTGGGCATCGAGGCAAACGATCGTGAGGACTACCGGTAACACCCATGGAAACCAGTGAGATCAGGCGGCGGTTCCTGCAGTACTTCGAGGACCGGGGCCACACCGTGGTGCCGAGCGCGCCGCTGCCGTCGCCGGACCCGAACCTGCTCTTCAACGTCGCCGGCATGGCCCAGTTCGTGCCGTACTTCGTCGGCCAGCAAACGCCGCCGTACGCCCGGGCGACCAGCGTGCAGAAGTGCGTGCGGACGCTCGACATCGAAGAGGTCGGCAAGACCACCCGGCACGGCACGTTCTTCCAGATGAACGGCAACTTCTCCTTCGGCGACTACTTCAAGGAGAAGGCCATCGAGTACGCCTGGGAGCTGGTCACCAAACCCCAGAACGAAGGCGGCTACGGCTTCGACGAGTCCGTCCTCTACGCGTCGGTGTACTACGACGACGACGAGGCGATCGAGCTGTGGAAGCGGATCGCCGGCCTGCCGGACGACCGGATCGTCCGCCTCGGCATGAAGGACAACTTCTGGTCGATGGGCATCCCGGGTCCGTGCGGCCCGTGTTCGGAGATCCTGATCGACCGCGGTCCGGAGTTCGGCGCGGACCGGGACTGGGAGGCGGGCGACCGCTACCTGGAGTTCTGGAATCTGGTCTTCATGCAGAACATCCGCGGTGAGGGTGGCGGCAAGGAGGGCTACCCGATCCTCGGCGAGCTGCCGAAGAAGAACATCGACACCGGCCTCGGCCTCGAGCGGGTCGCGTACCTGCTGCAGGGCGTCGACAACATGTACGAGATCGACGAGATCTTCCCGGTGATCGAGAAGGCGTCCGAGCTGAGCGGTCGCAAGTACGGCGTCGAGCACGTCGACGACGTCCGGTTCCGCGTCGTCGCGGACCACGTCCGCAGTGCGCTGATGCTGATCGGTGACGGGGTCACCCCGGGCAACGAGCAGGGCGGTTATGTACTGCGTCGCCTGCTCCGCCGCGCGATCCGCTCGATGCGGCTGCTCGGTTACGAGGACCCGAGCCTGGTCGAGCTGCTGCCGACGAGCCTCGAGCAGATGAAGAAGTCCTACCCCGAGCTGGAAGCCGACTTCGGCCGGATCAGCCAGGTCGCGTACGCCGAGGAGGAGGCGTTCCGCCGTACTCTCACGGCCGGGACCAGCATCTTCGACGTCGCGGTCAAGGAGACCAAGGCCGGCGGTGCGCACCAGCTCGAGGGCGCGAAGGCGTTCCAGCTGCACGACACCTACGGCTTCCCGATCGACCTGACCATCGAGATGGCGGCCGAGCAGGGCCTCAACGTGGACACCGAGGGCTTCCGCTCGCTGATGAAGGAGCAACGCGAGCGGGCCAAGGCGGACGCGCGGGCGAAGAAGGCCGGTCACGCGGACACCTCGGGGTACCGGGAGCTGCGCGAGAAGGGCGTCACCGAGTTCACCGGGTACTCCGAGCTCGACACCGACTCGCAGGTCCGCGGATTGCTCCGTGAGGGCGCGGTCGCGTCGTTCGCCGAGCAGGGCGAGACGGTCGAGGTCGTGCTGGAGAAGACCCCGTTCTACGCCGAGTCCGGCGGTCAGATCGCCGACGAGGGCGTGATCGTCGCCGACGGCGTGAAGCTGAAGGTGCTCGACGTCCAGCGGCCGGTCAAGGGCCTGATCGTGCACAAGGTCGACATCCTCGAGGGCGTACTGCGTCCGGGCCTCGACGTACACGCCGCCGTCGACCGCGAGTGGCGGGTCTCGGCCTGCCAGGCGCACTCCGGTACGCACGTGGTCCACGCTGCATTGCGTCAGGTGCTCGGCCCGAACGCGTTGCAGAGCGGTTCGTACAACAAACCCGGCTACCTGCGGCTCGACTTCGCCTGGTCGTCGGCGCTGGACCCGGCGACCCGTTCGGAGATCGAGGAGGTCGCGAACCTCGCCGTACGGAAGGACCTCCCGGTGTCGGCGCAGTACATGACGCTGCCGGAGGCCCGCGAGTGGGGCGCGCTGGCCCTGTTCGGTGAGACGTACGACGAGCAGGTCCGCGTGGTCGAGATCGGCGGCCCCTGGTCCCGCGAACTCTGCGGTGGCACGCACGTGAAGCACTCGTCGCAGGTCGGCGCGCTCACCGTCACCGGTGAGTCGTCGGTCGGCGCCGGCGTACGGCGGATCGAGGCGTTCGTCGGCATGGAGGCACTGCACTACCTCGGCCGCGAGCGAGCGCTGGTCCGGCTGCTCAGCGAGAACCTGAAGACCCGCCCGGAGGAGCTGCCGGCGAAGGTCGCGGACCTGTCCGAGCGGCTGCGGGTGGCCGAGAAGGAGCTCGAGCGGATGCGCGCCGCCCAGGTGCTGGAGGCCGCGGCCGAGCTGGCGAAGAGCCCGAAGGACGTCTTCGGCGTCCAGTACGTCGGCCACCGCGCACCCGACGGCGTGAACGGCGGGGACCTGCGGAAGCTGGCCCTGGACGTCCGTGGCCGGATGTCGAACGACAAGCCGGCCGTGGTCGCCATGCTGAGCGTGAACGACGGCAAGCCCGGCCTGGTGATCGCGCTCAACGACACCGCCCGCGAATGGCGGCTGAAGGCCGGTGACCTGGTCCGGGTCGCGGCCGAGAAGCTCGGTGGCCGGGGCGGTGGCAAGGACGACGTCGCGCAGGGCGGCGGAACGGACCCGGCCGGTGCCGACGAGGCGCTGGCGGCGATCGAGCACACCGTCGGCCACCTCGTCACGGGCTGACCCGGGAGCACCACAGATGAGACCGGGTAGATGAGACAGGGCGTGCGGATCGCGCTGGACATCGGTGACGCCCGGATCGGCGTCGCCAGCAGCGATCCGCACGGCATCCTGGCCACCCCTGTGTGTACGATCCCCCGAGGTCGTGGTGATCTCGACAAGATCGCCGCACTCGCCGCCGAACTGGAGGCGTTCGAGCTCGTGGTCGGGCTACCGCGTTCCCTGTCCGGGGGCGAGGGACCGGCCGCGGTGAAGATCCGGGAGACGGCAGGGCAGGTGCTGGACAAGGTGCGCGAGGGCAACTCGGAGACGACGCTGCGGCTGGTGGACGAGCGGTTCACCACGGTCACCGCCGAGCGGATGCTGCGGGAACGGGGAAAGAAGGGCTCCAAGCGACGGGCCGTGGTCGACCAGGCAGCGGCGGTCGTGATTCTGCAACACGCGCTCGACTTCGAGCGCGAGACCGGCAACCCGCCCGGGAGGCCCCTGTGAACGGACCATCGGTGGAAGAAGAAGTGAACGAGGGTGAGGGCCAGAGCGACGATCTGGGCAGCGGCCTCGGACTGCGCCCCGAGACCCGCGTGGAGCGCCGCGCCAACCGGCGCCGGGCCCGCGGTCGCCGCGCCTTCGGCTGCTTCGCCGGCCTGATCTCGCTGGTCGTCGTCGGTGCACTGGTCGCCGGTGCGGCGCTCGGCTTCGGCAAGGCCAAGGACGCGATCGAGGGCGTCTTCTCCGCCCCCGACTACACCGGTGAGGGCACCGGCGTCGTGCAGGTGGAGATCACCAAGGGCCAGGCCACCGCGTCGATCGCGGACACCCTGGAGAAGAAGGAAGTCGTGAAGAGCGCCCGCGCGTTCGAGCGGGTGGCCCGCGACGACCCGCGGTCACTGCAGATCCAGGCCGCGACGTACACGCTGCGCAAGCACATGTCCGCCAAGGCCGCGCTGGCGCTGATGCTGAACACGAACGAGTCGGTCAAGGTGATGCGGGTCAGCGTCCCGTCCGGGAAGACCAAGGCCGAGGTCTCGGTGATCCTGCAGACGAAGCTCAAGCTGCCGTCCGGCCAGGCCGCGAACGCGATCGCGCACCCGGCGACGCTGGGGCTGCCGGCCTACGCCAACGGCAACCCCGAGGGCTTCCTGTACCCGGCGACCTACGACGTGCCGAAGAACGCGAACGCGACCACGATGCTCAAGCTGATGACCGCGAAGTACGCGAGCATCGCGGCACAGCTCAACCTGGTGAAGACCGCGCAGAACAAGAAGCTGGACCCGTACCAGGCGGTGATCGTGGCCAGCATCATCGCCGGTGAGACGAACCGCAAGCAGGACTACGCGAAGGTCGCGCGGGTGATCTACAACCGGCTCGAGCGCGGGATGCGGCTGCAGATGGACTCGACCATCCACTACGTGGTCGGCAAGGACGGCGGGGTGTTCACCACGCCCGAGCAGCGGCAGATGGTCTCGCCGTACAACACGTACAAGAACAAGGGCCTGCCGCCGACGCCGATCAACTCGCCGAACGTCGACACGTTGCGGGCGGCGATCAACCCGGCAGCGGGACCCTGGCTGTACTTCACGCTGGTCAACCTGGACACCGGTGAGACCGCGTTCGCCAGCACGCCCGACGAGCACCAGGCGAACGTCAACAAGCTCCAGGCCTGGTGCCAGGCCCACAAGAACCGGTGCTGATCGATGCGTTGTGCGGTCCTCGGTTCGCCGATTGCGCATTCGTTGTCGCCCGCCATGCACCGGGCCGCCTACGCCGCGCTCGGGCTGGACTGGGGGTACGACGCGTACGAGGTCGAGGAGAACGAACTCCGCGGGTTCGTCTCCTCGCTCGGTGACGATGTCCGCGGGCTGTCGCTGACGATGCCGCTGAAGCGGGTCGCGCTCGACCTGGTCGACACCGTCGATCCGGTCGCTCAGCTGATCGGTGCCGCGAACACGATGCTGTTCGAGCCGGACGGATCGCGGTCCGCGCACAACACCGACGTACCTGGGCTGGTGAACGCGTTCGCCGAGCATGGGATCACTGCGGCTGATACGGCCGTCGTACTTGGCGGGGGCGCGACTGCGGCGTCGACATTGGCGGCGTTGCGCGGACTGAAAGTCACTGAGGTGACTGTCGTCGTGCGGGATCTCTCGAAGGCCGAGCGGTTGCTTGATTTGGCTGCGGAGCTGGGACTCCGGACGTCGGTCGCGGACTTCTCGCAGGTCGAGCAGATCGGCGGTTTCGACCTGTGTGTGTCGACGCTGCCCGGTGGTGCGGTCGATCCGTGGGCCGAGCATTTCGCCGCTGTGGCGCCGGTGGTGTTCGACGTCGCGTACCACCCATGGCCGACCCGGCTCGCGATCGCGGCGCACCGGATCGGTACAGAGCTGTTGAACGGACTTGACCTGCTCGTGCATCAGGCGACCCTCCAGGTGGAGATGATGACGGGTAGGTCGCCGGCTCCTCTGGCGGCCATGAGGACGGCCGCCCGTGAGGAGTTGGGAGATCGTGAGCCTGCTTGATCGTCGTGCGGTACTAATCGCCGGAGGCGCTGCGGCCGCGGCCGCGCTGACCGGGTGTGGGGACTCGAAGGACAACGCCGGCGGGACCACCAGCCCGTCCCAGACGCCGACCACGTCCGCCCCGACGACCACTGCTCCCAGCACCACCGCGGCGCCGAGCAGCACTGCCGTCCCGAGCTCGACGGCTCCCAGCACCCCGAACACCTCGGCGCCGACGCTCACCTCGACTCCGCCGAACTGGAACTCCTTCTCCCGTTCGCTGACGGGCAAGCTCTACATGCCGTCGACCTCCGGGTACGCCGCCGCGCACCAGCTCTTCAACCCGCGCTGGGACAGCGTCCGCCCGACCGCCGTGGTCAAGGCCGCGAACCCGGCCGACGTACAGAAGGCGATCAACTTCGCCCGTACCAACAAGCTGGTGCTGGTCCCGAAGAGCGGTGGCCACTCGTACGTCGGCGCGTCCACGATCAGCAACGGCATGCAGGTCGACGTCGGCGCGATCCGCGGCATGAGCTACTCGAACGGCGTCCTGACCGTCGGCGCCGGCGCTCGCTTGTACGACGTACACGCGTTCCTCGACCGGTATGGTCGCTCACTGCCGACCGGGACCTGCCCGACCGTCGGTGTTGCCGGTCTCACCCTCGGCGGCGGGATGGGGATCCACACGCGGACGTACGGGCTGACGTGTGACCGCGTCGTGTCGATGGGCGTGATCACCGCGGACGGGAAGTCGCACAACGTCAGCGCGACCGTCGAACCGGACCTGTTCGCGGCGTTGCGCGGGAGCGGCGGCGGCAACCTCGGCGTGGTCACGTCCTTCCGGTTCGCCACCATCCCGGCGACGAAGCTCGGCTTCTTCCGGCTCACCTGGCCGGAGTCGCAGGCGGCGGCTGTGGTCCGTGGTTGGCAGAAGTTCGCCCAGACCGCGCCGACCACGTCCTGGGGCAACCTGCACATCGATGCCAACAGCAACGGAACGTTGTCGATCCACGTTCTCGGCGTGTCCACCACCGGCAACGCGAATGCAGCGGCCGCCCAACTGGAGTCCTTCGTCGGCGCGAAGGCTTCGGCGCGGTCGATCACGGTCAAGTCGCACATGGAAGCGGTCAAATACCTCGGCGGCGGTACGACGAGTCCGCGGCAGGGCTTCCTCGCCGGTTCCGACGTACTCAAGGGTGCGATGGACGCGGCGACGATCACGGCGCTGATCGGTGCGGTGAAGGCGGCCGCGCGGGCGAAGACGCCGGCGTCGGCGATCCTCGACCCGCTCGGCGGACAGGCCGCGAAGCAGCCGGCCGGTGGGGCATCGTGGCCGTGGCGCAGCGCGCTCGGCGTGGTCCAGTGGTACTCGTCCGCGCAGGGCACGAACGCGAAGACCTTCATCGCGAACGGTCACCGCGCCGTCCGGGCGGCCTCAGCCGGTGCCTACGTCAACTACCTCGAGGCCGGCCGGGTAACCAGTTCGTACTACGGCGGCAGCTCGGCCAAACTGCAGGCCGCGAAGAAGAAGTACGACCCGACCAACTTCTTCCACGCGCCGTACACCCTTGCGTAGCTAGTGTTCCGCCAGTGAAGCTTTGGCGGGTAGTCGCAGGTGTCCTGGCGGTTGGGTTCATTGCGGCCGGGGTGACGCCTGCTTGGGCGTGCGCGTGCGGCGGCTACCTGCCGGACGCGCAGTCGCGAGCCCGTGCGTACGGCGAGAACGCGCTGGTCCAGTACGCCGGTGGCACCGAGAAGATCACGCTCTCGATGGCGATCAACGGCACGTCGAAGAAGGCGGCCTGGATCATGCCGGTCCCGTCCGCGGCCAAGGTCGAGCTCAGCGACGACGAGTTGTTCTACCGACTCGATCAGCTGACACGACCGAAGACCGTGTACCGGAAGACCTACTGGCCGTTCCGCGGCCTGGGCCTCAGGCGCAACTCCGGCGACTCGGCCGGGGCGCCGGCACCGGGATCCGCGGTGAACGTCCGCCAGCAGATGGTGCTCGGGCCGTTCGCGGTCACCCGGCTGACCGGGTCCAGCGGGACCGCGGTGACGGACTGGCTGCGGACGAACGGGTACGTCGTACCGGCGACGCTGGCCGCGAACCTCACGCCGTACCTGACCGAGAAGTGGGAGATCGTCGCGGTGAAGCTCGCGCCGAAGCGCGACGGCGAGAGCCTGACCGGGGCAACACCGCCGCTGCGACTGACCTTCGCCTCCGAGCGGATCGTGTACCCGATGCGGCTGAGCAAGGGCGCGACCACCTCCCAGACAGTGACGGTGTACGTCGCTGCCGAGCACCGGGTCGACGCCACCAAGCTGCCGGACGCCGCTGTGAAACCTGAGCTGCTGTTCGCCGGCCGCGTCGAGGACACCGCGCTGGCCAAGCCGACCGACTACCTGACCGCCTACACGGCGACGTACAGCGAACCGGGCCGGATCACCGACGACTTCACCTTCGCCCCAGCCGCGAACGACGACGGCTACCAGCGGGTCAAATACGTCACCGAAAACGACGGCGTCTGGAGCACAATCGCCGTGATCTTCGCCGGCCTACTCCTGATCGGCGCCGGCGCCGCGCTGATCGCCCGGATAGTTGTCCACAGGTCGCGCGGAACGGCAGCTTGAAATCGTCTAGGCTCCTGGATCGTGCCGGCTGACAATGCGTTGCTCGCTGCGGGGATCGGGGTAGTCCTCTGCGGCTCCGCTGCGTCCGTTGTCGGCCCCTGGCTGATGCGCCGCATCCCCGAGCCAGTGTTGGAGGACGGCGAGACCAAGGTCGTCTACGCGACGCTTGCTGGTCGGCGGGCGGCGTACTGGTGTGGCGGGCTCGCGGCGGTGGCCGGGGGACTGCTGGGCTGGATGCTCGGACTGGACGCAGTCCTGCCTACATGGTTGGTGCTGGCGGTGGCCGGGGCGGTGCTCGGGTACATCGACGCGCGGACGCGGTTCCTGCCGTCGGTGATCATCTGGCCGACGTACGGCCTGGTCGGCATCGGGCTGCTGGCCGCGGCGGTGGCGACGGGGGAGTGGGGATCGTTGCGGCGGGCAGCGATCGCCGGGGCGATCGGGTTCGCGGTGTTCTACGTGCTGTGGTTCGCGTTCCCGCGCGGCGTCGGGTTCGGTGACGTGCGGCTGTCGGGGCTGCTCGGGCTCGCGCTCGGCTGGCTCGGCTGGGGGCAGTTCGCCTCCGGTTTGTACGGCGGGTTCTTCCTCGGCGCGGTCGTCGGGATCGTACTGATCGCGACCCGGGTGATGACGCGCAAGCAGATGGTCCCGTTCGGGCCATTCATGCTGATCGGTGCGCTGGCCGGTGTCCTGCTCGGCGCCCCGCTGGAGCGGTTGTACGCCGGATAGGGGAGCCACCCACTCCACCAAATGGTTGATGTGCACGCATCGACTGCCTTCCTAGGGTCGAAGTAGTCGAACTCTCGGGAGGGAAGTCAATGCCAGTCAGTCGTCGTGGTCTTCTGGCCGGGACCGCCGTCGCCGGTGCTGCACTCGCAGTACCAGGTACGGCGAGTGCAGCCGCCGCCACCACCGCCCTTAGCGACAAGATCGGACCAAACGACGCGCGGTACCAGGACCTGGTCCAGCGTGGACAGAACCGGCGCTTCGTCGGCAAGCCGGAGTACGCGCGAGTGATCCGGTCGACCGAGGACGCCGTCGCGGCCGTGCAGGAGGCCGTCCGTAGCGGTAAGCGGATCGCGGTCCGCGGCGGCGGGCACTGCTTCGAGGACTTCGTGGACAGCAGCGACATCCAGGTCCTGCTCGACATGTCGACGTACGACGCGGTGACGTGGGACCCGCAGTACAAGGCGTTCTCGATCGGCGCGGGTGCGACCCTCGAGACCGTCTACAAGGAGCTGTTCTACGGCTGGGGTCTGACCGTCCCTGCTGGCGGCTGTCTCGGGGTCGGGGTGGGCGGTCACTTCAGCGGTGGTGGGTACGGGCCGCTGTCCCGCAAGTACGGGTCGGTCGTCGATCACCTGTACGGCGTGGAGATCGTGGTCGTCGACGCCCGTGGGCGAGCGCGATCGGTGGTGGCGACCCGCGACAACGCGCACAGCGACCTGTGGTGGGCGCACACGGGTGGCGGCGGCGGGAACTTCGGTGTGGTCACGCGGTACCTGATGCGGTCCGCCGGCGCCGGCCGGTCGCCGGGCGAGTCGTTGCCCAAGGCACCGGCCGCGTTGCGGTCGACCATCCTGCTGTACGACTGGTCCAAGACCACGCAGGCCGACTTTACGCGGACGATGCGGAACTGGTTCGACTTCTTCGAACAGCACAACACCGCGGACTCGCCGTACGCGACGCTCTACGCGCCGTTCATCCTGTCGCACCAGTCGGCGGGGCAATTCCTGCTCTCGACCCAGATCGACGCGGCCGTGCCGAACTCGGCCGAGCTGATGAACGCTTTCAACGCTGCCATGGTCGCCGGCGTGGCGGTGAAGCCGCAGGTGATCGACCTGGGCGTGGGACCGTTCCTGCACCTGACGATGCAGCGGTCGATCGCAGACGATCCGGCGGCGGGGCGCGGGAAGTACAAGGCGGCGTACCTGAAGAAGGGCTACAGCGACGAGCAGATCCTGACCTGCTACCGCGGGCTGACGGACACGACGTACAAGGGTCCGCAGTCGTCGCTGCTGCTCGTGCCGTACGGCGGCAAGGTGAACACCGTGCCGTCGAACGCCACCGCCTCCGCGCAGCGCGACGTCATCGGCAAGATCGTGCTCGCAGCCGAGTGGGACGACGCGAGCGACGACGCCATGCACCTGGCCTGGCTGCGGAAGGTGTACGGCGAGATCTACCAGGACACAGGCGGCGCGCCGGTGCCGAACGCAACCAACGCCGGGTCGTACATCAACTACCCGGACACGGATCTGGCGGATCCGGCGTACAACAAGTCGGGCGTGCCGTGGCACGACCTGTACTACCTGGGCAACTACCCGCGGCTACAGCAGGTCAAGTCCAAGTGGGACCCGTGCAACGTGTTCCGCCACAAGTTGTCGATCGAGTAGTCACCAGCCGGGGTAGCGGGCGGTCCAGGATGTGTGTGGACCGTAGTCGCCGTGCAGCCGATTGCTCTGGGTGAACTCCAGCGCGAAGTCGTCGGCGAGCTGAAGGATGACGGGACGACCCTCGACGGTAAAGACGAGCTCCGCGGGCAGAGCCGTCTCACCGTGGAGGGCGCCGAGGATGTTCCCGCAGATCGCGCCGGTGGAGTCGCTGTCGCCGGAGTGCGTGACGGCCAGCGCGAGCGCGTCGAGGACCTGGTCGGGCTTCGGGTACGCAAGGGCCGCGAAGACCGCGATCGCGAGCGCCTCTTCGGCCACCCAGCCGCCGCCGAGACGCTCGACCGTGACCGGGTTGGCGGGCGCTGTCGCAGCCAGGTGCCGTGCGAACGAGAGCGCCGTACTGGTCTCCTCGTGGCCCTCGTGTTGGGTGAGGAGATCGGTCGCTCGGGAGATCGCGTCGTCGAGGTCGGCGCCCTTGCACAGCTCGTGGATGATGGCGGCCAGAGCACCGGAGGCGAGCTTGCCGGTCGGATGGCCGTGCGTGTAGCCGGCTGCGGTCGCGGCCGAGTCGAAGATCCACTCGGTCGGGAAGTACTCCGGTAGCAACCCGAACGGCGCGACCCGCATCACGCCGCCGCAACCCTTCGAGTCGTTCACCGCCTGCGCGCCGAACTGCGGGATCTTCGCCTCGCCCTTACGAGCCTCGGTCAGCGCGGACAGACAGGTGTTGCCCGGCGCGCGGCGTACGTACAACCACTGCTCGCCTTGCAGCCAACCGTCCCGCTCGCCGCTCGGTCCAGGCAGCGTCTGCGTGTCCAGCCAGCGGTCATACCCATGCTGTACGACGGCCACCGTGAAACCGAGCCCGCGGTCGGTCCGCACGTTCGCCCGGATCAGTCCCTCGACCGTGAACAGGGTCATCTGGGTGTCGTCGGTGATCGTCCCCGCCGGCCAGCCGTCGCCGCCCGGGACGAAGGTCCGCACCAGCTCCGGGTACTTCGCGATGATCGACGTACCGCTCTCGAACTCCACCGGTCCGCCCAGCGCGTCCCCGACCGCCCCGCCCAACAGGCAGCCGCGTACTCGCGCCCGCCACCTCTCCTCAGCCTGCCCACTCATGCCAGGACCCTATCCGGGGTGGTGCCAGCGCTACCCCCAACACGGGTTCCAAGGCCAGTTCGTCCAGCTCTTCCGCCTTCTACGGTCGTTGGTATAAGACAAGCCTTCGAAGAAGGAGCGCATGATGACCCCCGCATTCCGTCGTACCGCCGGGCGCTTGGCAGTGGCGGCGCTCGCCACCACGGCCCTCACCGGTGCCGCGATCGCCGGCGGTCAGGCAGCGAGCGCCAGCACCAGCTGCGACCAGTCCGCGATCATCAAGACCTTCGACGTCGTCCTGTCCGTCCGCGACGGCCTGACCCAGGACTCCCAGACCTGCCGCTGATGAGACCGCCGTCCGGGGACCGGGAGCAGCGTGAAAGAATCCGGGCATGCTGCGCTGGCTTACCGCCGGCGAGTCGCACGGACAAGCGCTCGTCGCCGTACTCGAAGGTCTTCCCGCCGGGGTTGAGGTCACCACTGACGACGTGGCCGACGCCCTGGCCCGTCGGCGGCTCGGCTACGGCCGCGGCGCCCGGATGAAGTTCGAGCGGGACGAGGTGACGTTCCTCGGCGGCTTCCGGCACGGACTGACGCTCGGGAGCCCGTGCGCGATCCAGGTCGGCAACACCGAGTGGCCGAAGTGGGAGCAGGTGATGAGCGCCGATCCGGTCGACGAGGAGACCCTCGCCGGCCTGGCCCGGAACGCTCCGCTGACCCGCCCGCGGCCCGGTCACGCCGACCTGGCCGGCATGCAGAAGTACGGGTTCGACGAGGCCCGCCCGGTGCTCGAACGCGCCAGTGCCCGCGAGACCGCCGCCCGGGTCGCCCTCGGCGAGGTCGCGGCCCGCTTCCTGCGCCAGGCGTACGGCGTGACGATCGTCAGCCACGTCGTCGAGCTCGGCACCGTCAAGGCGCCGTACGGCGTCATTCCGTCGTACGCCGATGTCGCGAAGCTGGACGCGGATCCGGTCCGCTGCCTGGACCCGGACGCGAGCAAGCAGATGGTTGCCGAGATCGACGCCGCGCAGAAGGCCGGCGACACCCTCGGTGGCGTGGTCGAGGTCGTGGTGGACGGTCTTCCGCCGGGGCTCGGCAGCTACGTGCACTGGGATCGGCGGCTGGATTCGAAGCTGGCCGGTGCGTTGATGGGGATCCAGGCGATCAAGGGTGTCGAGCTCGGGGACGGGTTCGAGCTGGCCCGGACGCCGGGTTCGAAGGCGCATGACGAGATCGTGGCCGAGGACGGCGCGGTCCGGCGTACCAGTGGGCGCTCGGGCGGTACCGAGGGCGGCATGAGTACGGGCGAGACCCTGCGGGTCCGCGCCGCGATGAAGCCGATCGCGACGGTGCCGCGGGCGTTGCGGACGATCGACACGTCGACCGGGGAGGCGGCGTCCGCGCACCACCAGCGCTCGGACGTGTGCGCCGTACCGGCTGCGGGGATTGTCGCCGAGGCGATGGTCGCGCTGGTGCTGGCCGATGTCGCGCTGGAGAAGTTCGGCGGCGACTCGGTGAAGGAGTCCGCGCGCAACCACCAGTCCTACCTGGCGAATCTGCCGACCACGATTGCTCCGCGGGAGTGGGAGTGAGCCCGGTCGTCGTCCTGGTCGGGCCGCCGGGATCGGGCAAGTCTACGATCGCAGGCCTGCTGGCCGAGCGGTTGAAGGCCACGCACCGCGACACCGACACCGACATCGAGGCCGTCGCCGGCAAGCCGATCTCCGAGATCTTCGTCGACGAGGGTGAACCGCATTTCCGCGCGCTGGAGCGGGCCGCGATCGTCGCCGCGCTGAAGGACGACGGCGAGGTGCTGTCGCTCGGTGGCGGCGCGATCCTGGACCCCGCGACGCGGGCTGATTTGGCCGGCCACACGGTCGTCTACCTCGAGGTCAGCCTCGGCGAGGCGTCCAAGCGCGTCGGCATGAGCGTCGCCCGACCGCTCCTGCTCGGCAACGTCCGCACCCAGCTCCGCAACCTGATGGAAGCCCGCCGCCCCCTGTACGCCGAGGTCGCCAAGCTCACCGTCGCCACAGACAACAAAACCCCAGACGAGATCACCGAAGAAATCCTGGAGCATCTGGGATGACCAGGATCCGGGTTGCTGCTGCTGCGCCGTACGACGTTGTCATTGGCAACAATCTGCTGGGGGAGCTGCCGGCGCTGCTGGGCGAGGGCGTGCAGAGGGTCGCTGTTATTCACCCCCGCGCGCTCCGCTCGACCGGTGACGCGATCCGCGACGATCTGACCGGGTCGGGGTTCACCGCGCACGCGGTCGAGATCCCCGACGCGGAGGAGGCCAAGACCGCGGAGGTGCTGGCGTACTGCTGGTCCGTGCTCGGACAGGCCGGCTTCACTCGGTCGGACGCGATCGTCAGCGTCGGCGGAGGTACGACGACCGACCTGGCCGGCTTCGTCGCGGCGACCTGGTTGCGCGGCGTGAAGGTCGTCCACATCCCGACGACGCTGCTCGGTATGGTCGACGCGGCCGTCGGCGGCAAGACCGGGATCAACACCGCCGAGGGCAAGAACCTGGTCGGCGCGTTCTGGGAGCCGGCCGGCGTACTCTGCGACCTTGCCGCCCTCGAGACCCTCCCGTTGAACGACTACGTGAGCGGCCTGGCCGAGGTCGTGAAGTGCGGATTCATTGCCGACCCGACGATCCTCGATTTGGTCGAGAAGGACCCGGCCGGCGCTACAAGTCCGTCGTACGGCGCGACTGAAGAACTGATCGCCCGATCGATCCAGGTGAAGGCCGACACGGTCGGCGCGGACCTCCGCGAGCGGACCACCGCGGTCGGCGGCCGGATCGGTCGCGAGGCGCTGAACTACGGACACACCCTCGGCCACGCGATCGAACGCGTCGAGCGGTACAAGTGGCGCCACGGAGCCGCGATCAGCATCGGCATGGTCTTCGTCGCCGAACTGGCCCGCGCGGCCGGCCGCCTCGACGACACGACCGCCGACCGCCACCGCGCCGTACTCGAATCCCTCGGCCTCCCCGTCACCTACCGCGCCGATGCCTGGCCGCACCTCCAGGACGCAATGAAGCTCGACAAGAAAACCCGAGCCGACCGCCTCCGCTTCGTCATCCTCGACGCCCTGGCCAAACCCACCATCCTCGAAGGCCCCGACCCCAGCCTCCTGATAGCCGCGTACGGCGAGATCAGCTGACCGGATCCGGTCACATGGTGGGCAGTGCCTTGTAGTTCGGGTGGAGCCCGCAGAGGATGCTGGTGACCCCTCGGAAAGGGCTTTCCAGTATGAGTAAGCAGAGGATTGCGATCGTTGGTACCGGCGGGATCGCCCGTTCGCACGCTCGGGCTGTCACCGCACTCGCCGATCGGGCCGAGTTGGTGGCGGCTGTCGATGTCGACCTGGACCGGGCGAAGGAGTTCGCCGCCCAGTGGAACATCCCGGCGACGTACCCGAGTCTGACCGACCTGCTCGCGGCCGATCGCGTCGACCTGATTCACCTGTGTACGCCGCCCAACTCGCACGTACCGCTGGCCACCGAGTGCCTGGCCGCGGACGTCGACGTGTACATGGAGAAGCCGCCGACGCTCTCGCTGGACGAGTTCGACACCCTGCTGGCGGCGGAGGAGAAATCGTCGGCGCAGGTGGCGTGCGTGTTCCAGCACCGGTTCGGATCGGGTGCGGTCCGGCTGCGGCAGTTGCTCGGTGACGGCGTACTCGGGCGACCGTTGGTTGCCCTGTGCAACACCGTTTGGTACCGCGACGACGAGTACTTCGCGGTGCCGTGGCGCGGGACGTTCGACGTCGAGGGCGGCGGGCCGACGATGGGTCATGGGATCCATCAGTACGACCTGCTGCTGTCCGTCCTCGGCCCGTGGGAGAAGGTCACCGCGCTCGCGGCCCGGCAGGCGCGGCCGACCCAGACTGAGGATGTCTCGATGGCCCTGGTGACCTTCGAGAACGGCGCGGTCGCCTCGGTGGTGAACTCGCTGGTGTCGGCCCGCCAGACGTCCCAGCTCCGGTTCGACTGCGAGAACGCGACCGTGGAGCTGGAACACCTGTACGGCTACAAGAACCCCGATTGGACCGTCACGCCGGCCCCCGGCCACGAGGAGATCGCCGAGGCCTGGTCGACCGACCTCCCGGATGTGGCCAGCGGCCACACGGCCCAGCTCGCCGCGATCCTGGACGCCAAGGCCGCGGGCACACCGACCCCGGTCACCCTGACCGAGGCCCGCAATACGATCGAGCTGGCCGCCGCCATCTACGCCTCCGCCTTCACCGACAAGCCCGTCCGCCGCGGCGAACTCACCCACGGCACGCCGTACGCCGAACGCATGGGCGGCCCCGGCGCACCGTGGGGTGCCTAGCTCCGCTGCAGCTCGACAGGAGGTATACGTCCACTGCGTTCGGCCGCACGCCTGGCGCTCGCCTCGCGACCCGGCTGCGCGAGTTCATGGACGACGACGAACGTGCCCTGGCCGAGGCGATCGGTGGTGACCTGGCCGCCGAGCTCATGTCCGCCCAGCTTCTCTCGACCCAGCGGATCCTCGCCTACCGCAACTGGCTCGCCATCTCCGGCCGACAGTCCGCCGCCGACCGCTACCCGACCGCCCTGGCCGAGGCGAGGACAGCGTTCGCGAGGGCACTAGGGTGAGTGCTGTGACGGATGTGAGCAGGCGGGTGCTGGTGCTGAATGGGCCGAACCTCGGACGACTGGGGTCCCGCGAGCCGGAGAAATACGGTACGACGACGTTCGCCGAGCTGGTCGGGGTCTGCGAGAAGACCGGCGCCGAGCTCGGGCTCGACGTCGAGATCCGGCAGACCGACGACGAGGCGGAGCTGGTCGGCTGGCTGCACGAGGCGGCCGACGGCCGGATCCCCGTCGTACTGAACCCGGCCGCGTTCACGCACTACTCGTACTCGCTCCGCGACGCGATCGCGCAGCGGACCGCGCCGTTGATCGAGATCCACCTCACCAACCCGGCGACCCGCGAAGAGTTCCGGCACACCAGCGTCGTCGCGGGCGTGGCGACCGGAACCATCGCCGGCTTCGGGCTCGACTCCTACCGCCTCGCGCTCCGAGCGCTCACCTCGCTTGAGTCGTAACCTACTTACGCTCGCCGCATTCAACGCGTAATCTGTTGGCGGCTATCGGCTCGCAACCAACCTGCCCCTTCGGGCATCTGGTGGGTATGGGCAGATCTGGGGCACCTGTGCGGGCACGTTTCCGGAGCCGACGGCCAAGAAGTCGGGGTGAGACGCCGGTGAAACGCCGGTACCTCACCCTAGGCGTTGGGTCGTGACACCGACCGTGACCGGTCCGAAAGGACGGCGGTTCGGGCGCACGATCGGGAGGAAATCGACGACATGGGGGTTCGTGTGACTACGGATTCGATCCGTTCCGTTCAAAAACGCTCTGGGGGAGTGACAGGTATGACCAATGGGCAACCGAATGTGCAACACCGTATTCCGGTTTGGGTGAAGGCGCTGGACCCGTTGTCGCAGTTCGGGCTCGTGCACGCGCTTCGGCAGCGGCCGGAGATCAGCCTGATCAGCGACACCGACCTGGCCGCACTGCTGCCCGGGCTTTCGACAGACCAGCGCACCGCCCCGCCAGTGGTTGCGTTGATCGCCGTCGACTCGCTCGACACCGGTGCGGTCCAGGTGCTCCGGAACGCAACGCAGCGGGGTTGCCGCCGGACCGTGCTGATCGGCGGCACGATCGACGACGACGCACTGATGACCGCGGTCGAGCTGGGCGTGTCCGGCGTACTGCGCCGTACCGAGGCGACCGCTGACCGGATCGTGCACCTGGTGCAGGCCGCCGCCGCGGGTGACGGCAGCCTGCCTCCGGACCTGCTGGGCAGGCTGCTCGGCCAGGTGTCGCGGATGCAGCGGCACGTGCTCGCACCACGCGGGCTGTCCCACACCGGCCTGTCCGACCGCGAGACGCAGGTACTGCGGTTGGTCGCGGACGGCAAGGACACGCAAGAGATCGCTCGCGAGCTGTCCTACTCGGAGCGGACGGTCAAGAACGTCCTCCACGACGTGACCAGCCGGCTCCAGCTGAAGAACCGCTCACATGCCGTCGCGTACGCACTGCGCGAAGGCCTTATCTGAAATACCAACCCAGCCGGCCCCTGCAGACAGCAGGGGCCGGCTGTTCGTTAGTAGCCGACGGTGAACCGTTGCCGGACGTGCTCAGCTCGCTCCGCCTCGTCGACCAGCGCGACAGCGAAGTCCTCCATCGAGATCGCCGAACTGCCATCCACACCGGTGACCAGATGGTCGTAGCCCTTCCGGTAGCTACCGGTCCGCGTGCCGGGCTCGAGCAGCGCCGGCGGGCTCGCATACGTCCAGTCCACATCATTCGCTGCCCGCACGACGTCGTACTGCGCGTTGCAGGCCAAGGCGATCGATCGGAGGTCCCCTGGGAAGTCAGGCGCGTCGACCAGCAACACCTCAGGCCCGGGGACGATCAGACTCGCCGCGCCGCCGACCAGGATCAGTCGTACGCCGCTCCCGCGCAGGCCGATCAGTAGACCCTTGGCCGCGTCGACGAGCTCACCTTCGTGCCCGGGACGCGGTCGGGTCGCGCTGATGAGCACATCGTGCCCAGTACTCAAGCGGGCCACGTCGTTCGGGTCTGCGGCGTCACCGCGGACCGGACCGGAGCGGCCGACCGCGGTGACGTTGTGGCCGCGTTCTAGTGCTTCTTGGGTGACTCGACTGCCGACGGCGCCGGCTGCGCCCCAGACCAGGATTCGCATGTCACCGCTCCCCGGCTGCAGCGAGGGCTGGGGCTTCGACAGCTGGAGTTGGCCGGACCTTCCGGCGTACCTGGGCGGACACGAGCGCGGCCAGCACGATCAGGCCGCCGAGGGCCTGCCAAACCGTCAGGTGCTGGTCCAGCACGAGCCAGCCGAGTGTTGTGGCCATGACTGGGCTGAGCAAGCCGAGGAACGTGACATCGGTAGGCGTCAGCTCTCGGAGGCCACGGAACCAGAGTGCATAGGCGACGGCCGACCCGATGATCGTCAGGTATGCGTAGCCGACCAGGTTTCGCGCAGTGAAGGCAGGCGGTGCACCTTCGACCAGGAACGCCACTGGCAGCAGTACGAGTCCACCGGCGACCAGTTGCCATCCGGTAGTGGCCAGTAGGGGAGCCGGTGAGGTCCAGCGCTTGCTGAGTACGACGCCGAACGCCATGACGACTGCTCCGCCGAGTGCCGCGAGTACACCCCAGGTGTCGAGGTGGGCCGTGGCTCGCAGTACCAGCAGGCCGACGCCGAACACGCCGGCCAGCGCAGTGAGCACAGTGCGCAGAGAGATGCGCTGCCGCAGCAGACCGGCCGACAGCAGTGCGACCAAGAGCGGCTGGATCGCGCCAACCGTCGCGGCCACGCCGCCCGGCAGGCGGTAGGCGCCGACGAACAGCAGTGCGTTGAAGGCTCCGATGTTGAGAGTGCCGAGCACCAGTGCGCGCCACCACCAACTGCCGCGCGGCAGGACGCGGGTCAGCGCGACCAGCAGCAGGCCGGCCGGCAGCGACCGAAGCAATGCGGCCAGCAGTGGGCGGTGGGGAGGCAGGAACTCGGTAGTGACCAGGTACGTCGTGCCCCAGAGCATCGGCGTGATCGCCGTGACCAGGAGGACGGAAAGTCGTCGATTGCTTAGCACTAAGACAAAGTAGCTTAGTGCTAAGCAACTTTTCAATACCCCAAGATCGCTGAGCGCTAAGCAATCTCGCGCTAGGGTGGGGAGATGGCAGATCATGTCGACCTGGTGCTCGAGCAGTGGCGCGAGCGGCGGCCCGACCTGGACGCGTCGCCGATGGGGATCATCGGGCGGCTGAGCCGGCTCAGTGTCCTGTTTGATGCCGAGCTGCGGAGGAACTTCGCCAAGTACGACCTGGATCGCGCGTCGTTCGACGTACTGGCGACGTTGCGGCGGAGCAACCCGGAGCACAGCCTGACGCCGGCCGGGCTGATGCGCTCGTCGATGGTGACCTCGGGAGCGATCAGTCAGCGGCTGGATCGATTGGAGGGCCGCGGTCTGGTGACTCGCGCGCCCAGCGAGACCGACGGTCGCGGCGTACAGGTGACGCTGACGGCCAAGGGCCTCGAGCTGATCGACAAGGTGCTACCGACCCACGTCGACACCGAGGCAGAGCTCCTGTCGGGGCTGTCGGCTGGTGAACGCGACCAGTTGGCCGGTCTGCTGCGGTCGCTGCTGGAATCGCTCGGGGACAAGCGAGACTGACTGCCATGGCAGAGGTGGACTCGCTGCGTACCTCGCTCGTTCGGCATCTGGTGACCGAAGGCACCATCCATGACCGGCGGGTGGCGGCCGCATTCGAGGCGGTCCCTCGGCACCTGTTCGTCCCGGACGCTCCGCTCGACATCGCGTACGCCGACGACGTCGTTCCGATGAAGCGGAACCGGGCCGGCGTGGTGGTGAGTTCGGTGTCGCAGCCGAGCATCATCGCGCTGATGCTCGAGCAGGCCGCGATCCGGCCGGGGGATCGGGTGCTCGAGATCGGCTCGGGTGGCTACAACGCCGCCCTGATGCGGGAGCTGGCCGGATCGGGCGGTGCGGTGACCACGGTCGACATCGACCCGGAGGTGACCGACCGGGCGCGGACGCTGCTCGACGAGGCCGGGTACGACGATGTTGCCGTCGTACGGGCCGATGGAACGTTCGGTGATCCGGACGGAGCGCCGTACGACCGGATCGTCGTGACGGTCACCGCATGGGACATCGCGACTGCTTGGCTGCGTCAACTGCGGCCGCTGGGGCGGATCGTCGTACCGCTGCGGGTGCGCGGGCAGACGCGGTCGATTGCGTTCGACCGGGTCGGTGACCACCTGGAGAGCCGGTCCACGACGATCTGCGGGTTCGTCAGCATGCAAGGCGCCGGGGCGAACTACGAGCGCCTGATCCCGCTCGATGACGCCGGTCTGTCCTTCGACGAGGACCAGGAGGACGAGCCGCATCCCAGTGACGACGTACTGACGCTGCCGGTCGAGCAGACCTGGTCAGGCGTAGAGGTGCATCGCCAAGATCCTGTGCTGCTCGACCTCTACCTCTGGCTGGCGACCACGCTGCCCGGGTACTGCGTCCTGTCCGGAGACGGGCTGAAGTGGGTCGGGGCCGTGGCGACCGCGGACAGCCTGGCGTATGTCGTCCTGCGTCCGGGCCGGTCTGATGGCCAGGTCGAATTGGGGTGCAGTGGCCATGGTCCGGACGCAGCTGAGCTGATCGATCGCGTGCTGGAGCAGGTGCACGTTTGGGACCGGACTCTGCGACACGGGCCCGGACCGACGTTCGAGGTGCATGCGGCGGGCGACGTACTGTCGCCGGGCTTCCACATCGCCCGGCGACACAGCTACATCACTGTCAACTGGGAGGTGTAGTTCCCGGCCGCAGCGGCTTGCTGACCGTCTGCCAGAGCTCGTCGATGTCGGACCGGTCCTCTGGCTCGGGCTTGTCGACCCAGCCGCTGGCCCAGACGTTCTCGTCCGGGTCGTCGAGGTTGAAGATCGACTCCGCGAACGCGGCCGAACCGACCCACCGTCCCTCGTCGTCGTCCGGCTCGGACCCGGTTTCACTCGTTGACCCGGTGCGCTTCGACGTTGTCTTGGGGGCGATGAGTGAGCGGGCGTAGGCCTGCGCCTCGAGGATGCCCAGCTGGCGCTCCTCGCTCAGCAGGCGGATCGCGCCGACCTCGTTGTTCGCGTTCATCAGCTCGCGGACCTTCGCGTCCAGGTCCTGGTTCGGCGTCGGCAGGCGGTTCTGCTGCGGCCGATGCGCCGGCGGCTGGTAGGGGTTCGCGTTGTACTGCGGTTGCTGGAACTGGGCCGGCGGGTACTGGCCCGGCTGGTACTGGCCTGGCGGCTGGTACTGACCGGCCGGTGCGTACGGCGTCGGGTTGCCGGGCAACTGTGATGCCTGGCCCGGGGAGTTCCGCTCGCCCAGGTGACGCGGCTGCCGGCCGTTCTGCAGCAGCGTTTCCAGAACCGCCGCGACCTGCTGACTGCCTGGTGCGCTGCCGGTCTGGGTGGGCAAGGAGGTCTGCTGGGCCAGGGGCTTGCTCTGGGCCGGTGGCGGTCCGCCCTGGCCGGCCGCCTGGGTGAACTGACCCTGGAACTGGATCGGCTGGTTGCCACCCTGCTGGGCCTGGATCTTCTCGATCATCGCCTGCACGCGCGGACTCGGCGTACCGTTGCGCCGCTTGGATCCTTGCTTCGCCTTGTTGATCAGGCTCACCACGATCATCACCACGACGAAGATCACGAACCCCGTCATCGCAGGCCTCCCTAATGGGTCTGGACTGCCAGCGTATGCCGCGGCAAGGCCGACCGGGACCTGCGAATCGGAGGAAAGGGGGAGTGACCGCTACAATTTCGTGTTACCGCTGATCGAATTCGAAGGGCATACCCGCGTGGCATCGACGAACGACCTCAAGAACGGCATGGTGCTCGACCTGGACGGACAGCTGTGGTCCGTTGTCTGGTTCCAGCATCACAAGCCGGGCAAGGGCGGCGCCATCGTCCGGACCAAGCTCAAGAACGTGCTGTCCGGCAAGGTGGTGGACAAGACCTTCAACGCCGACGTCAAGGTCGACGTGGCCACGGTCGACAAGCGCGACATGACCTACCTGTACAACGACGGCACGGCGTACGTGTTCATGGACAAGTCGACGTACGAGCAGCTGCAGCTTCAGCCCGAGGTGGTCGGCGAGGCGGTGCACTTCCTGCTGGAGAACCAGGACGCCATCGTCGCGGTGCACGACGACCTCCCGCTGTACGTCGAGCTCCCGGCCTCGGTCGAGCTCACGGTCGAGTACACCGAGCCGGGTCTGCAGGGTGACCGCTCCAGCGGTGGCACCAAGCCGGCCAAGCTGGAGACCGGCTACGACATCCAGGTCCCGCTGTTCCTCACCACCGGCGAGAAGGTCAAGGTCGACACCCGCACGGGTGACTACCTCGGCCGCGTCACGTCCTGAGCTCTTAGACACCGTCTTACATCCAGAGGTCTTACACAGAGAGCTGACAACAGAACATGTCTGCCCGTAGCAAGGCCCGCAAGCGCGCACTGGACGTGCTGTTCGAGTCGGAGGTCAGGGGACTGCCGGTCGGCGGCACCCTGGCCGACCGGGTAGCCGACAACGACCCGCCGGTGAACGAGTTCACCGTGGCGCTGGTCGAAGGCGTCGCGAAGCACAGCGAGCAGATCGACGACCTGCTCGAGACGCACTCGGTGGGCTGGACGCTGGACCGGATGCCGGCCGTCGACCGGAACATCCTCCGGATCGGTACCTACGAGCTGCTGTTCGACGACCAGGTTCCGGACGTGGTCGCGGTGAGCGAGGCGGTCGCGCTGGCGCGGGACCTGTCGACCGACGAGTCGCCGACCTTCGTGAACGGGCTGCTGGCGAGACTGCTGCAGCTCAAGCCCACACTGGGCGTCTGAGGTCGAGGGGGGCGAGCCCTCTTTTTGTAATCTGGCCCGGTGACCGTCTCGTTACGGTCCCGGGCCGCCATTGCGTCCCCGTGCGCGGCCGGTGAAGTGGTACCCCGCCGCTTGTACTGCGTTGTGTTGCCGGTACTGCTCTGTTGGGTCAATGGTGAAGGCGGGCGGCCGCGGGCCAGCTGCTACAAGCCCCGACCGTCTAGTGCCTTCGGCTGGCGTTCAGCGCGTCAGGCGCCGGCTGCCTCGGACTCCTCGACGTCACCCTTCGCCTCCGGGTTCAGCACACCCCAGGAGATGAAACGCTCGGTCAGCGTCGTCGGCGACTCGTCGTAGATCACCGCGAGCGTGCGCATGTCGTCCTGACGGATCGACAGCACCTTGCCGTTGTAGTCCCCACGCTGAGCCTGAATCGTGGCCGCGTACCGCGTCAGCGGACCGGCCTCGCTCGCGTCGAGGTGTTGCAGGGCCTCCAGGTCGAGGATCAACCGGGGAGGAGCGGCAGCAGCCGCGGCCGCGCTGGCGTTTCCTGGCAGCAGCTCACGGATCGGAACGCCGTAGAAATCGGCGAGTTCCGCGAGCTTCTGGACCGTGACGGCCCGATCGCCGCGCTCGTAGGAGCCGACGACGACCGCCTTCCAGCGACCCTTGGACTTCTCTTCCACGCCATGCAGCGACAGCCCTTGCTGCTGGCGGATGGCACGTAGCTTGCCACCCAGTGTCTTCGCGTATTCGCTCGGCACGCTGGTCTTCCCTCCGACTAGTTTCGTCATGTCCGGCTCGCAGGGAACGAGCCGGTGTGGTGAAACCCCCTCGATTACACAGAGTAACAATATTCTGGGTCGGAGGCCAGCGTCAAGACGGCGTGTCACATCCGATACCATGTCAAGCGGTCCGAACGTCCTTTAAAGACCCGTCCAGAGAGGCGGGAAAGGAGGAACGGTAGCGATGAGCCCTGCCCAGAGCGCAGAGCAACCGGATGTCGTGCAGCCGTCTGAACGCGGTAGCCGCGAGGTCCTCGACGCTTCCGATATATCCCGGGCACTGACCCGGATCGCCCACGAGATTCTCGAGCGGAACCGCGGCGCCGACCCGGTCGTCCTGCTCGGCATCCCCACCCGCGGTGTCCCACTCGCGCAGCGCGTCTCGGCCCGGATCCAGGCCGTCGAGGGGCAGAGCGTACCGACGGGGTCACTCGACGTGACGATGTACCGCGACGACATCGGTCTCAAGCCACCGCGTGGCCTGGAACACACCGACATCCCGGGAGACGGGATCGACGGCAAGGTCGTCGTACTCGTCGACGACGTGCTGTTCTCCGGCCGAACCATCCGGGCGGCCCTCGACGCGCTCGGCGACATCGGCCGGCCGCGCGCGGTCCAGCTGGCCGTCCTGGTCGACCGCGGGCACCGCGAGCTGCCGATCCGCGCCGACTACGTGGGCAAGAACCTGCCGACCTCGCTGGTCGAGCGCGTCACCGTCCACCTGACCGAGTACGACGGCGAGGACGCGGTCCTGATCGCCGACAAGGGGGCGAAGTGAAGCATCTGCTGAGCGCGGCCGACCTGAGCCGGGACGAGGCGCACCTGATCCTCGACACCGCCGAGGAGATGCGGTCGCTGGCCGACCGCCCGATCAAGAAGCTGCCCGCATTGCGCGGGCGGACCGTGGTGAACCTGTTCTTCGAGGATTCGACCCGGACCCGGATCTCGTTCGAGGCGGCCGCCAAGCGACTGTCGGCGGACGTGATCAACTTCTCCGCCAAGGGCTCGAGCGTGAGCAAGGGCGAGAGCCTCAAGGACACCGCGCTGACGCTGCAGGCGATGGGCGCCGACGGCGTCGTCTGCCGGCACGGCTCCTCAGGCGCGCCGCACCTGCTGGCGACCTCGGGCTGGATGACCGGCTCGGTGGTGAACGCCGGTGACGGCACCCATGAGCACCCGACCCAGGCGCTGCTCGATGCGTTCACGATGCGACGCCACCTCGGCTCGCTGGAGGGTCGCCGGATCACGATCGTCGGCGACGTCCTGCACTCGCGGGTCGCGCGGTCCAACGTGCTGCTGCTGTCGACCCTCGGCGCCGACGTGACCGTGGTCGCTCCGCCGACGCTGCTGCCCGTCGACATGACCGCCTGGCCGTGCGCGACGTCGTACGACTTGGACAGCGTGCTCCCGAAGACCGACGCGGTGATGATGCTGCGGGTACAGCGGGAGCGGATGGGCGAGGCGTTCTTCCCGAGCGCCCGCGAGTACACCCGCCGGTACGGCCTCGACGTACACCGGATGGCGCAGCTGCCGGACGACACGATCGTCATGCACCCCGGCCCGATGAACCGCGGGATGGAGATCAGCGCCGAGGTCGCCGACTCGACCCGCTCGGTGATCGTCGAACAGGTCACCAACGGCGTGGCGATCCGCATGGCTGTCCTGTACCTGCTGCTATCTGGAAGTAACGAAGAGGAGCAAACCGCATGACCGCGTACTTGATCACCGGAGCGAGCATCGTCGGCGGTGAGGTCGCGGACCTGCTCCTCGACAACGGCGAGATCGTTGCTGTCGGCACTAACCTCTCGACGCCCGAGGGTACGACGGTCATCGACGGCGCCGGCCTGATCGCGCTGCCCGGGCTGGTCGACCTGCACACGCACCTGCGCGAGCCCGGCCGCGAGGACGCCGAGACCGTGCTGACCGGCACCCGGGCCGCGGCCAAGGGCGGGTTCACCGCGGTGTTCGCGATGGCCAACACCGACCCGGTCGCCGACACCGCCGGTGTGGTCGAGCAGGTCTGGCGCCTCGGCCGCGACGCCGGGTACGCCGACGTGTACCCGATCGGCGCGGTCACGGTCGGCCGGAAGGGGACCCAGCTCGCCGAGCTCGGCGCGATGGCGGACTCGGCGGCCCGGGTCCGGGTGTTCTCCGACGACGGCGACTGTGTCTGGGACGCCGCGCTGATGCGGCGCGCGCTCGAATACGTGAAGGCGTTCGACGGTGTGATCGCCCAGCACGCGCAGGAGCCGCGGCTGACCCAGGGCGCGCAGATGAACGAGGGAGCGCTCTCCGGCGTTCTCGGCCTGACCGGCTGGCCGAGCGTCGCCGAGGAGGCGATCATCGCCCGCGACATCCTGCTGAACGCGCACGTCGGCTCGAAGCTGCACATCTGCCACCTGTCCACCAAGGGCTCGGTGGAGATCGTCCGGGCCGCGAAGAAGCGCGGGCTCGAGGTCACGGCCGAGGTCACTCCGCACCACCTGCTGCTGACCGAGGATCTGCTGACCTCGTACAACCCGGTCTTCAAGGTGAACCCGCCGCTGCGGACCAAGGCGGACGTCGAGGCGGTCCGCGAGGGCCTGGCCGACGGCACGATCGACATCGTCGCCACCGACCACGCGCCCCACCCGGTCGAGGACAAGGACTGCGAGTGGAGCGCGGCCGCGTTCGGTATGACCGGGCTCGAGACGGCGCTGAGCGTCGTACAGCACGCAATGGTCGACACCAAGCTGATGACCTGGGCCGAGGTCGCCGACCGGATGAGCTACCGGCCGGCCGCGATCGGTCAGATCACCGAGCACGGTCGCCCGCTGGAGGCCGGCGTACCGGCGAACCTGGTGCTCCTCGACCCGACGGTCGAGCGGACGGTCGTCCCCGGTGACTCGGTCTCGCTGTCGCGGAACACGCCGTTCGACGGGATGACGCTGCCGGGCAAGGTGGTCGCGACGTTCCTCCGCGGTACGCCGACCGTGCTGGATGGTGACCTGACACGGTGAAGGCTTTCCTGGGCATTGTCGGCACGCTGCTGGTTCTTGCGGTGGCGTACTTCGGCATGTATCGGGGCTGGCGGAACCGCCAGTCCCGGCAGACCGACCTGGCACCGTTGCCACCGGCACCTGAAGACAAGATTCGCGGCATCGAAGGTGTGTACGTCGCGACGACGAGTGCCGGCGACTGGATGGACCGGATCGCCGTGTACGAACTGGGCGTCCGCAGTATCGCGGACCTGGCCGTCAGTGCGGACGGCCTGATCTTCCACCGGCAGGGCGCGACGGATGTGTTCATCCCCGTAGACCACCTGACCGGCGTCCGGACCGACCGCGGGATCGCCGGCAAGGTGACCGCGGAGAAGTCCGGCCTGGTCGTGGTCACCTGGACCCACGACGGCCGCGAGCTCGACACCGGGTTCCGCCCGCGTCGCAAGGCCGACACCGCCGCCCTGACCGAATCCATCGCAACACTGATCGGAGCCGAGCAAAGATGAGCCAGCCCGCACTCCTGGTCCTCGAGGACGGCCGGTCGTTCGCCGGCACGTCGTACGGGGCGACCGGCGAGACGTACGGCGAGGCGGTGTTCACCACCGGGATGACCGGCTACCAGGAGACGCTGACCGACCCGTCGTACCACCGGCAGATCGTCACCCAGACCGCGCCGCACATCGGCAACACCGGCGTGAACGACGAGGACGACGAGTCGCAGAAGATCTGGGTCGCCGGGTACGTCGTGCGTGACCCGGCCCGCGTTTCGTCGAACTGGCGTGCCACGCGATCGCTCGACGACCAACTGAAGTCGCAGGGGATCGTGGGGATCTCCGGGATCGACACCCGGGCTTTGACCCGCCACCTGCGCGAGCGCGGCGCGATGCGGGCCGGGATCTCCACCGAGCTCCTCGACCCGGCCGCCCTGCTGGAGAAGGTCCTGCAGCAGGCGCCGATGGTGGGTGCGGACCTCGCCGACGAGGTCACCACTGCCGAGACCTACGTCGTACCGGCGATCGGCGAACGCAAGTTCACCGTGGTCGCGCTCGACCTCGGGATCAAGTCGATGACGCCGAAGCGGATGGCCGAGCGCGGCATCGAGGTGCACGTGCTGCCGGCCACCGCTTCGTTGGAGGAAGTGCTGGCCGTCAACCCGGACGGCATCTTCATGAGCAACGGTCCGGGCGACCCGGAGACCACCGAGCACCCGACCACGCTGCTGAAGGAGCTGCTGCAGCGCGGCAAGCCGTACTTCGGGATCTGCTTCGGGAACCAGGTGTTCGGGCGGGCGCTCGGGCTGGGGACGTTCAAGCTGAAGTACGGGCATCGCGGGATCAACCAGCCGGTGCTCGACCGGGCCACCGGGAAGGTGGAGATCACCGCGCAGAACCATGGCTTCGCTGTGGACGCGCCGCTGGACGGTCCGGTTGAGACGCCGTACGGGACTGTCGAGGTGTCGCATGTCTCGCTGAACGACAACGTGGTCGAAGGGCTCCGGCTCACCAAGGACGGCAAGGTGCTGGCCTTCTCGGTGCAGTACCACCCCGAGGCGGCGGCCGGTCCGCACGACTCGGCGTACCTGTTCGATCGATTCGTCGAACTGATGGAGGGGAGGGCCTGATGCCACGCCGTACAGATATCGAATCGGTCCTGGTGATCGGCTCCGGCCCGATCGTGATCGGTCAGGCCTGCGAGTTCGACTACTCCGGTACCCAGGCCTGCCGGGTACTGCGTGAAGAGGGCTTCCGCGTCGTCCTGGTGAACTCCAACCCGGCCACGATCATGACCGACCCGGAGTTCGCCGACGCGACCTACGTCGAGCCGATCACCCCGGAGTACGTCGAGAAGGTGATCGAGAAGGAGCGCCCGAACGCGCTGCTCGCGACCCTGGGCGGCCAGACCGCTCTGAACGCGGCGATCGCCCTGCACGAGAACGGCGTACTGGAGAAGTACGGCGTCGAGCTGATCGGCGCGTCCGTCGATGCGATCCAGCGCGGTGAGAACCGGGAGTCGTTCAAGCACATCGTCGAGAAGCTCGGCGCGGAGACGGCGCGGTCGGTGATCTGCCACACGCTCGACGACGTGATGGGTGCGGCCGACCAGCTCGGCTACCCGCTGGTGGTGCGGCCGTCGTTCACGATGGGCGGCGTCGGCTCCGGGATGGCGTACGACGAGGCCGACCTGCGCCGGATCGCCGGCGCCGGACTGCACGCTTCGCCGACGACGGAGGTCCTGATCGAGGAGTCGATCCTCGGGTGGAAGGAGTACGAGCTGGAGGTGATGCGCGACAAGGCCGACAACGTCGTGATCATCTGCTCGATCGAGAACGTCGACCCGATGGGCGTGCACACCGGCGACTCGGTCACGGTCGCGCCCGCGATGACGCTGACCGACCGTGAGTACCAGGTCATGCGGGACCTTGCCATCGGCATCATTCGCGAGGTCGGCGTCGACACCGGCGGCTGCAACATCCAGTTCGCGGTGGACCCGGCCGACGGCCGGCTGATCGTGATCGAGATGAACCCGCGGGTGTCGCGTTCGTCCGCGCTGGCGTCGAAGGCGACCGGCTTCCCGATCGCGAAGATCGCCGCCAAGGTTGCCATCGGCTACACGCTGGACGAGATCCCGAACGACATCACCAAGCAGACCCCGGCCAGCTTCGAGCCGACGCTGGACTACGTGGTGGTGAAGGTGCCGCGGTTCGCGTTCGAGAAGTTCCCGGCCGCGGACGCGACGCTGACCACGCACATGAAGAGCGTCGGCGAGGCGATGGCGATCGGCCGCAACTACACCGAGGCGCTGCAGAAGGCGCTGCGTTCGCTGGAGAAGCCGGAAGCCCGGTTCTCCTGGAAGGGTTCGCCGGCCAGCGAGCTCGAGCCGTTGCTGGAGGCAATCAAGACGCCGCATGACGGGCGGCTGCGGACGATCATGGACGCGATCCGGGCCGGTGCGACACCGGAGCAGATCTTCGACGCGACCAAGATCGACCCGTGGTTCGTGGACCAGCTGTACCTGATCCACGAGACCGCTCTGCAGGTTTCCGCCGCACCTCGGCTGACGCCGGACATCATCAAGCTGGCGAAGCGGCACGGGTTCTCCGACCTGCAGCTGGCCGAGATCCGCGGGCTGACGGAGGACGTCGTACGCGGAGTTCGGCAGGCGCTCGGGATCCGGCCGGTCTACAAGACGGTCGACACCTGTGCGGCCGAGTTCAAGGCCGAGACGCCGTACCACTACTCGTCGTACGACGAGGAGACCGAGGTCGCGCCGCGGGAGACCCCGGCCGTGCTGATCCTGGGTTCGGGGCCGAACCGGATCGGCCAGGGGATCGAGTTCGACTACTCCTGCGTGCACGCGTCGATGGCGTTGCGCGAGGCCGGCTACTGCACCGTGATGGTGAACTGCAACCCGGAGACGGTCTCGACCGACTACGACACCTCGGATCGGCTGTACTTCGAGCCGCTCACCTGCGAGGACGTCCTCGAGATCGTGTACGCCGAGATGCAGGCCGGCCCGGTCGCCGGGGTCATCGTCCAGCTCGGCGGGCAGACGCCACTCGGCCTGGCGCAGCGGCTCGCGGATGCCGGCGTGCCGATCGTGGGAACGCCGCCGGAGGCTATCCACCTGGCGGAGGAGCGGGGCGCGTTCGGCAAGGTGCTCGCGGCCGCGCAGCTGCCGGCGCCGAAGCACGGTACGGCGTTGTCGGCCGAAGAAGCGCACGTGATCGCCGAGGAGATCGGGTTCCCGGTGCTGGTCCGGCCGTCGTACGTGCTCGGCGGTCGTGGGATGGAGATCGTCTACAGCACGGCTGAGCTTTCGGCTGCGCTGGAGCGGTTGGGTGGCGGCGAGGCGTTCGAGCACCCGGTGCTGATCGACCGGTTCCTCGACGACGCGGTCGAGATCGATGTGGACGGGTTGTACGACGGGAACGAGTTGTTCCTCGGCGGCGTGATGGAGCACATCGAGGAGGCCGGGGTGCATTCCGGTGACTCGTCGTGCGCGCTGCCGCCGATCACGCTCGGGAACGCGGACGTCGAGAACATCCGCAGGTCGACCGAGGCGATCGCTCGCGGTGTCGGCGTACGCGGCCTGCTGAACGTGCAGTACGCGCTCGCCGGGGACGTGCTCTACGTGCTCGAGGCGAACCCGCGGGCGTCGCGGACGGTGCCGTTCGTGTCGAAGGCGACCGCGACGCCGCTGGCCAAGGCGGCGGCCCGGGTGATGCTCGGGGCAACCATTTCCGAACTGCGGGCCGAGGGCATGCTTCCCGCCGTCGGTGATGGCGGGACGCTGCCGACCTCGACGCCGATCGCGGTGAAGGAAGCCGTGATGCCGTTCAACCGGTTCCGGACGATCGACGGCGCGTCCGTCGACACGGTGCTCGGGCCGGAGATGAAGTCGACCGGCGAGGTGATGGGCATCGACGACACCTTCGGTACGGCGTTCGCCAAGTCGCAGGCCGGGGCGTCACAGCCACTGCCGGGCTCAGGCAAGGTGTTCGTGTCGGTCGCGAACCGGGACAAGCGGCACATGATCTTCCCGGTCAAGCGGCTCGCGGATCTCGGCTTCCAGATCTACGCGACCGAAGGTACGGCGGACGTGCTGCGACGCAACGGGGTCGAAGCGGTCACGGTGCGGAAGAGCAGCCAGGGTCCGGGGCCGAACGGCGAGCCGACGATCGTCCAGATGGTCCAGGACGGCGAGCTGAACCTGATCGTCAACACGCCGATCGGGATCACCCAAGGCGGTTCGCCGCGACTGGACGGATACGAGATCCGCAGCGCGGCGGTGGCGCGGAACATCCCGTGCATCACCACAGTGCAGGGGCTCGCGGCCGCCGTACAGGGCATCGAGGCTCAGCGCGCCGGCGACATCGGCGTACGGTCCCTACAGGACTGGGTCCCGAGGATCCGCGGTGTCTGAGCGGGCGGGGAGCGTGCCGGCGCGGCGGTCCGGGCGGTCCGGGTACGAGCGCCTCGTCCGGCCCGTGCTCTACCGGCTGGGTCGTGGTGACGCCGAGGTCGCCCACGAGCAGACGCTCAACGGGATGCGCCTGCTCGGGCGCATCCCGGCCGTGCCTGCTCTTGGGTCCCGGGTGTTCGGCTCCGCCTCGGCACGGACCGTGTTCGGGGTGCGGTTTCCGTCGCCGGTTGGGCTGGCGGCAGGCATGGATAAGAACGGGATCGCGTTGCGCGCGTGGCCGGCGATCGGCTTCGGCTTCGTCGAGGTCGGCACGGTCACCGCACACCCGCAGCCCGGCAACGAGCGGCCGCGGTTGTTCCGACTGGTCGAGCACGAGGCAGTCATCAACCGGATGGGTTTCAACAACCTGGGCTCCTCGGCATTGGCTGAACGCCTCGCGGCCTACGGGGATCTGGGATATCCGCTCGGCATCTCGATCGGCAAGTCCAAAATCACCCCGCTGGAGGATGCAGTCGAGGACTACGTGACCTCACTGCGCCGCCTCTACCGGTACGGCGACTACTTCGCGGTCAACGTCTCCTCGCCGAACACCCCCGGACTGCGTTCACTCCAGGACGCAGGCCACCTCCGCGAACTGCTGACCGCCCTGCACACCGAGGCGGCCGGTTTGACCGCATCCGGGCTGACGCCGAAACCGATCCTGGTGAAGATCGCCCCGGACCTCACCACGTCCGCGATCGACGAACTGCTCCAGGTCTGCACCGAGGTCGGCGTCGCCGGCATCATCGCCACCAACACCACCATCACCCGTCCCGGCGTCTCGGACCACCCGCTCGCTGCGCAGACCGGCGGCCTCTCGGGCCGCCCGCTGGCGGAGATCGCGGCCAAGACCATCTCCCACATCCACAACGAGACCGGGGGAGCGCTGCCGATCATCGGAGTAGGAGGGATCGTCGACCCGTCCGACGCCACCCGCCTCTTCGATGCCGGCGCCAGCCTCGTCCAGGTGTACACCGGCCTGATCTACCGCGGACCCGGCCTGATCCGGAAGATCAACAGGAGCTTGCCATGAGCAACCAACCATTCGGGAGCGACATGCGTAACAAGCCTTTCGGTGCCCGCCTGCGCGCGGCCATGGACGCCCGCGGACCACTCTGCGTCGGTATCGACCCGCACCAGCACCTGCTGGACTCGTGGGGCCTGCCGGACACGGCCGAAGGTCTCGCGTCCTTCACGTTCGGCGTGGTCGACGCGCTCGCCGACCGGGTCGCGGTGTTCAAGCCGCAGTCCGCGTTCTTCGAACGGTTCGGCTCGGCCGGCATCGCCGTCCTCGAGCAGGCGACCATCCTGCTGCGGGAGGCCGGCGCCCTGGTGATCATCGACGCGAAGCGCGGCGACATCGGGACCACGATGGGCGGCTACGCGGCGGCGTACCTGGCCGAGAAGGCTCCGTTGGCATGCGACGCGCTGACAGTCAGCCCGTACCTCGGCTTCGGCTCGCTGCAGCCTGCGATCGACGAGGCACGCGAGTCCGGGGCGGGGCTGTTTGTCCTCGCCCTGACGTCGAATCCGGAAGGCCCGCAGTTCCAGTCGGCCCGCACAGCCGACGGCTCAACGGTCGCCGGCGCAGTCCTCGACGGACTGCGAGAGCTGAACGCCGGCACCGACGACCTCGGCTCCTTCGGCGCAGTCGTTGGCGCGACCATCAGTTCCACGACCGAGAACCTAGACATCAACGGCCCGCTACTAGCCCCCGGCCTAGGCGCCCAAGGCGGCACCGCCGAAAGCCTGACCCAGGTCTTCGGCCCAGCAGTTCGCAACGTCGTACCGTCAAGCTCCCGCGAAATCCTAGGCGCCGGCCCCACCCCCACCGCCCTCCAGTCTGCAGCCGACCGAGCCAACGACGCCTACCGCACGGTGCTCGGCTACTGAGAGATCTGCAGCTCGACAGGAGGTGTCCGGCTTCGCCGGGCGCGGTCACGCTCAGCTGCTCGGCCGATCGGGTGAGATAGGCCGACACATCCTGTCGTGCTGCAGATCATGCGATCCTGTGCGGCATGGGTTCGGGGTTGGGGATTTGCGAGCGGTTCTACAACGAGGTCGTCCGGCCGCAGGTGGACGTGCCCCACAGTGCGGCGTTGTTGGGGCGGGGCTCCGAGGTGCTCGGGTTTGACGACGAGATGTCGACGGATCACAACTGTGAGGCTCGTGCGCTGGTGTTCGTCCCTGACGGGGTCGAACTGCGGCTCGAGGTGCCGGAGACGTTTGAGGGACGGCAGGCGCTGGTTGAGGTGCACAGCCTCCGCGCGTACTTTCTTGAGCATTTGGGCTTCGACATCGACGCCGAACTGGCCCCGGGGGACTGGCTCACGTTTCCCGAGTCCATTCTGCGGCAGTTCACCGCCGGCGGCGTGTTCCACGACGACCTCGGTCTCGAGGCCGTGCGTGATCGGCTCGCGTACTACCCGGACGACGTCTGGCGGTATCTGATGATCACCGCGTGGTGGCGCGTGCATCCGGAGATGAACCTGGTCGGGCGGGCCGGGTACGTCGGGGATGAGCTTGGGTCGGCGTTGATCGGGGCGCGGATGGTCGAGGACCTGATGCGGTTGTGTTTCCTGATCGAGCGGCAGTACGCGCCGTACTCGAAGTGGTTCGGGACCGCCTTCGGCCAGCTGTCCTGCGGTCCGTCGATCGGGCCGTTGTGCCGCGAGGTGCTGCGGGCGGAGAGCTGGCAGGAACGCGAGGAGGCGCTCTCTCACGCGTACCGGGCGGTGGAGGAGTTGCACAACCGGCTCGCGATCACGTCGCCGGTCGACCTCGACGTCGTTCGGCTGGTCGACCGGCCGTTCAAGGTCGTCTGGGGTGACTTCATCGGCGCGCTCACCGCCGACATCCAGGATCCGGAGGTACGACGCCTCTTGGAGCGCTGGCCGGTCGGTGGGATCGAGCAGGTGCGCAACGTGTTGTGGCGGGTGCCGGACCGTCGTCAGTTGGTTGGGTTGCTCGACTCGCGGTAGAGCTTGGTCAGCAAACCGACAGCCGCCTGGGTGGCTGGGTGGGGGTCCTCGCGGTGCCAGATCAGATGTACGTCGACCGGCGGTGCGTCACGCAGCGGGCGGTAGACGACACCGTCGCGGCGGTACTGCGTTGTTGTCGCCTGCGGGGTGATGCCGACGCAGCGGCCCGACGAGATCGCGGCCAGCCAGTCGTCGACGTCCTGGGTGTACTCGATCGCGGGGCGCGCGTCCTCCGGCCAGAGGTCGGCCGTCGTGCTGCCGGTGCGCCGATCGATGATGAGCGTCCGTTGGCGAACCTGATCCAGTGTGATGGCCCGTTTGCGCGTCAGCGGGTCGTCGGCCGGCAAGGCGCAGTACCGCTGCTCCTGGGTGAGCAAGAGGTGGGCGAACCGTCGGAGGTCCAGGTGACTGCGTACGACCGCGAGGTCACACAGGCCCTCAGCGAGGCCGCCGGTCGTTGTGTTGGTGCGGATCAGCTGGAGCTCGATGCCGGGGTGCTCGGCCGCCCACCGGCGTTGGAACTCGCGCGTGTGACTGCCGAACGCCGACCATGCGTGCCCGACGCGAAGCCGGGTGTGACCGCTCGTCGCCTCGCTGACCAGTTCGTCGAGTTCGGCCAGGATGTGTCGTGCTCGGGCTAGTACCCGGACGCCGGCGGCGGTCGGGGTGAGTGAACGGCTGGTCCGGTGCAGCAGGCGGACGCCGAGTTCGCGTTCCAGTGCGAGGAGATTGCGGGAGACCGCGGCCTGGGAGATGCCGAGCTCGATTGCGGCATCGGTGAACGTCCCGGAGTCCACGATCTCCACGAGGCATCGCAGCTGCCGGATATCCATGACTCCAGCGTATAGATCAGCGACGGCCTGCATTTTGCGGTGGGCGTCGCCGGACCGACTCTCGTGACTGTGAGGCGAGAACGGTTGGTCGGTGTGGTGATGATGCTCGGGAGCGGGCTCTCGACGCAGGTTGGTGCGTCCGTGGCGGCGCTCGCGTTCCCGGTGATCGGTCCGGCGGGCGTGGTGGCGATCCGGCAGTGGGTCGCGGCGATCGTGCTGCTCGCGGTCGGCAGGCCGCGGCTCCGGACGATCACGCGCCGGCAATGGCGGCCGGTGGTGGGACTGGCGGCGGTGTTCGCGGTGATGAACCTGTCGTTGTACACGGCAATCGATCGGGTCGGGCTCGGACTTGCGGTGACGCTGGAGTTCCTCGGCCCGCTGGCCGTTGCCCTGCTGGGATCGCGGCGAGTGCTCGATCTGCTGTGCGGGTTGGCGGTGGCGCCGGCGGTGGTGCTGTTGACCCGTCCGCAGGCGACAACGGACTACCTGGGCGTCGGGCTCGGCTTGGTCGCGGCGATGTGCTGGGCGTTCTACATCCTGCTCAACCGGAAGGTCGGTCGAGAGTTGCCGGGCGTCACCGGTTCGGCCGCCGCAGCCGGGCTGTCCGGACTCGCCTACGTGCCGGTGGGAGTAGTCGTTCTGCTGCATCATCCCGCGACGCTCGCCACGGCGTCGTACGCGTTGGTGGCCGGGGTGCTGTCGTCGGCGGTGCCGTTCCTCGTTGATCTGTTGACGTTGCGGCGGGTGCCGGCGCAGTTCTTCGGGGTGTTCATGAGCGTGAACCCGGTACTCGCGGCAGTCGTCGGACTGGTGGTTCTGCAGCAGGACCTGGCGATCGTCGACTGGGTGGCGATCCTGGTGATCGTGTCGGCGAACGCGGTCGCGATCTCCTTCGGCGGCCGGGGCGACGTGGCACAACGCGACGCGGGACATCACAGCCCGGTTCCAGTCGAGCGGTGCGATGTTCTTCACGGCGTGCCGGAGCTTGCGGTGACCCCGGCGTTCGGAAAGGTGTCGGCGGACGGGGAGCCACGGTCTTCCCGCACGACTCAGTAAGGAACACGATGCGGAAGCTGGCAGCCCTCGCGGCGGTTGTGACGATGAGTGTTGGCACCCTGACGGCATGCTCGGGTGGCAACTACTGCGACAACCTCAAGGGCTACGTCGACTCGGCGAAGGATCTCGACATCAAGAACTCCGATGCCGTCGGCAAGATGCTCGACCAGGCCAAGAAGGTGTCGAAGTCGGCGCCGGACGACCTGAAGGACGACTGGAAGGTCGTCATCGACTACGCCGAGAAGGCGCAGGACGCGAAGGGCGACACGAACAAGCTGCTCGAGCTGGCCAAGTCCGACGGCGACAAGATCACCCCCGCCATGCAGGCGATCACCAAGCAGGCCAAGGACAGCTGCAAGATCGACCTCCCGGGCGCCGGCAACTGACGCCCGCGGTGCCGGCAGGGCGGCGTCGCATCGCCGTCCCGCCGGCGCCACGGCGGTAACACCCGAGCGGCAGAGCACGACAGCGGAACGTATTCCTTTCGGATGGTTTGGTGACTCCCGGTAGCGTCAGTGGCACACGACCTCCCGACCCCCGAGGATGAAGCCGTGAAACGTACTCTCGCCATCATCGCCACCGTGACCGCCACCGCCGGTGCGCTGACCGCCTGCACCGACGCGCAGGCGTACTGCGTGGACCTCGGCAAGTACGCCGCCAAGGCCGTCAACGTCGATCCGCAGAAGCCGGTCGACTACGTCAAGATCCTGGACGACGCGAAGAAGCTCCAGGAGTCCGCGCCCAAGGACGTGAAGGACGACTGGGGAGTCGTCGTGACGTTCGCCGAGCAGGCCAAGAAGGCCGGTTCGGACCGGGTCGAGCTGGCCAAGCTGAGCAAGCAGACCGGCACCGTCATGACGGCGTACAAGAACATCAGCAGCCAGGCCAAGGACAGCTGCAAGGTCGACCTGCCGGCATTGAACTGATCACCTGATCGTTCCAATCCACGCGCCGTCCGGCGACTCTGCTCAACCACCACCGGACCTCGGGCTGCACCCGTGTTAGGTTCCCTTGCGAAGCCATACAACGGGACAGGTGAAACGGTGCCACTTCCTTCTTTGACCCCGGAGCAGCGTGCGGCGGCTCTGGACAAGGCCGCGGCTGCGCGGCGTGAACGAGCCGAGATCAAGAACCGGATCCGGCACTCGGGAGCGTCTCCGACGGAGGTGCTCCACGAGGGGCAGACCAACGAGGTCATCGGCAAGATGCGGGTCAGCCAGTTGCTGCAGTGCATCCCAGGCGTCGGCAAGGTCCGTGCCCAGCAGATCATGCAGCGGGCCGGGATCTCGGACACGCGGCGGGTCCGCGGCCTCGGTTCGAACCAGATCGCCGCGCTCGAGCGCGAATTCGCCGGGTGAGCCGAACCGAAACCCTGCCCGGCTCGTTGGACACTGGTGTGACGATGACCACGCACTCGCAGAACGTTTCGAACGAGCCGGGTCCGGGCGATCACGGCCCGGCGCGGCTGACCGTGCTGGCCGGACCGACCGCGGTCGGGAAGGGGACGGTGGCGGCGGAGATCCGCGAGCGGTTCCCGGACATCTGGATCTCGGTCTCGGCGACCACCCGCAAGCCGCGGCCGAACGAGGTGCACGGTGTGCACTACCTGTTCGTCTCCGACGCCGAGTTCGACCGGATGATCGCTGACGGTGAGCTGCTCGAGTGGGCGGTCGTGCACAAGGCGGCCCGCTACGGCACCCCGAAGCAGCCGGTGCTCGACAAACTGGCCGCAGGTCGGCCGGCTCTGCTGGAGATCGACCTGCAGGGCGCCCGTCAGGTCCGCGAGACGATGCCGGAGGCACAGTTCGTGTTCCTGGCCCCGCCGACCTGGGACGAGCTGGTACGCCGGCTGGTCGGCCGCGGCACCGAGACCCAGGAGGAGCGCGAGCGCCGCCTGGAGACCGCCGTACTGGAACTGGCGGCCGAGAAGGAGTTCGACGTGACGATCGTGAACGCGTCGGTTCGGGAAGCCGCTGATCAGTTGGTAAAGTTGATTCGATCACCCTCCATCTCTGGAAAGAGCTGACCTTGTCTGGCAACCAGCCCGTCGCCATCGGCATCACCTCGCCGCCGATCGACGACCTGCTCACCCGCACCGACTCCAAGTACAAGCTCGTGCTCTACTCGGCCAAGCGGGCGCGGCAGATCAACGCCTACTACTCGCAGCTCGGCGAGGGCCTGCTGGAGTACGTCGGACCGCTGGTCGAGACGCACGTCCAGGAGAAGCCGCTGTCGATCGCTATGCGCGAGATCAACGAGGGCGTGCTGACCTGCACCGACATCGACCCCGAGGCCGAGGCGGAAGCCGCCGCTGCCGCGGAGAAGTCCGAGTAGCTGACTCAACCGGGAACGGAGTCGCGTGATGTCCGCAACCGGTGAGATCGAGACCCCTGGGACCTCAGCGGCCCCGGGGGGTTCTGGCACGCCCAAACACCGACCGAACGTCGTGCTCGGAGTCGGCGGCGGTATCGCGGCGTACAAGGTCTGTGACCTGCTGCGACGGCTGACCGAGTCGGGCCACAGCGTGCGGGTGGTGCCGACAGCGGCCGCGCTGGAGTTCGTCGGTGCGGCGACCTGGGCGGCGCTGTCCGGGCAGCCGGTGACCGCCGACCCGTTCGATCACGTCGAAGAAGTCCCGCACGTCCGGATCGGCAAGGCGGCGGAGCTGGTCGTCGTCGCGCCCGCGACTGCGAACCTGATCGCCAAGGCCGCCCACGGGCTGGCCGACGACCTGCTGACGAACACCCTGCTGACCGCGCGCTGCCCGATCCTGTTCGCGGCCGCGATGCACACCGAGATGTGGGAGCACCCGGCCACTCAGGCGAACGTCGCGACGCTGCGTTCCCGCGGGATCACGGTCCTCGAGCCCGCGGTCGGCCGGCTGACCGGCGCCGACACCGGTCGCGGCCGGTTGCCGGAGCCGTCGGAGATCTTCGCAATCAGCCAGTTGATGCTCGCCGACGAAGCGGCCCGCGCGGCCGGTCAATCGGTTGCCGACCTCACCGGCAAGCACGTGCTCGTCAGTGCGGGCGGCACCCGTGAGCACCTCGATCCGGTCCGGTACCTCGGCAACTCGTCATCGGGCAAGCAGGGCTACGCACTGGCCCGGATCGCCGCCGCCCGCGGTGCCAAGGTCACACTGGTCGCGGCCAATTCCGAGCTGCCCGACCCGGCCGGCGTCCAGGTGGTGCCGGTCGTCTCGGCCCGCGACCTGTACGACGAGATCACCGGGCGCGCCGGTGACGCCGACGCGATCGTGATGGCGGCGGCGCCCGCGGACTTCCGGCCGGTCGAATTCGTGGAGCACAAGATCAAGAAGACCGCGGACGGCGCCGTACCGGCGGTCAACCTGGTTCAGAATCCCGACATCCTGCAGACGATCTCGCATGATCGGTCCCGGGCCGGTCAGGTGATCGTCGGCTTCGCCGCGGAGACCGGCGACGCCGAGCACACCGTCCTCGACCTCGGCCGCGCCAAGCTCGAGCGCAAGGGCTGCGACCTCCTCGTCGTCAACGACGTCTCCGGCGGCAAGGTCTTCGGCAGCGACCTCAACGAGGCCGTCATCCTGGACCGCGCCGGCAGCGCGCTCCACGTCCCATCGGGCAGCAAGGACGCGCTGGCCGGCGTCATCTGGAACCTAGTCGCCACTCACTGGCGCTAAGCCAGTCAGCGGCAGCGGCGCGCGCATGCTGAGGCTCACGATGCCGTAGGTGAAGCCGAGGTGTTCGTTCAGGCGGCGCATCGAGTCGTTGCCGCGCTGCGTCCAGGTGTAGATCTCGGTGATTCCGTGCTCGGCGGCCCACGCCATGCTGGTGCGTTTGAGGGTCGACGCGACCGATTTGCCTCGCCACTCCCGGCGTACGGCGGTGTAGGCGACCTCCGCACGTTCCGGGCGATCGGAGTCGAGCATCAATCCAGCCACGCCGATCACCTCGTCACCGGCGACGGCCACGAACATCGCGGCTGGGTCGTTGATCCACTCCTTCTCCCAGTCGTCTTCGGAGACCTTCAGCGCGACCGGGTGATCCATGTCCGGGAGGGTCGGCAGCGCGACCTGGTGATAGGCCGCCGCCCACAGCTCCGGGCGTTCGGCAACCGACACGATCTCGTAATCCGTCGGTGCCGGAGGCCGTGGCTCGTCGCCGATCTGCCGTACTTGTTCGACCTCCCGATTCCTTTCCACGAAGCCGAACCGCTCGGCGAAGAGCCGGGACTCGTCGTCGTCGACGCTGCATCCTGCCATGTCGTAGCCCTGGGCAACGGCATGCTCGGCGAGCACCCGGAGTACCTCGGTCCCGACGCCGCGCCGCCGGAAGTCCGGGTGCACCCGCGGGATCAGGCCCGCCCGCTCGCCGTCGCCCGAGCGATCCGTCAGTCCACTGCCGACGACCTCGCCGTCGAGCTCCGCGAGCACCATCAGCCGGCCGGGGCGGTCGAGGTCGCGGAGTTCGGCGACGGTCGGGCAGCGCTCGTACGGCAGTACGGCGATCCGCACCGCGCGCCAGGCCTCGTAGTCGGCGTCGGTGACAGCCGTCCGGATAGTCGTGGTCATGTCCCTCAGCCTGCCGCAACCCGCGCCGAACCGCCCAACCATTTCCTCGCCCGGCGCGACACCTGGTCAGCCCCGCGCGGCAACCTCGCGGATCAGGGCGTCGGTTTCGGCGTCGGGCATGAGCTCCCGCACCTCTTGCGCGCAGCGGCAGGCGACGGCGATCTTGGCAGCCCACGCCAGCGCCTCCTCGCGGGTGGCCACGTCGATGACCGAGAATCCGCCGATGACCTCCTTGGTCTCCGGGTAAGGCCCGTCGGTGACCAACCCGTCGGTGCCTACGACGCTCGCCCGCTGCCTCTCGAGGCCGCCGCCGTACACCCACACGCCGGCGTAGACGGCCTCCCGGACCACCTCTTTCGAGGCCTTGCCCACGTCGGGCCAGTCCTCGGCGGGGATGTGGTCCATCGAGCCGTCGTTGAACGAGATCAAGTACTCCGGCATCCCATGACTCCTTTGTTCCGGCGGCCGCTCCGACCGCCCCTTGCCTGTGCAACGAACGACTCGTCCCGGATCCGACAGGCCAGAAGAAATTCTCAACGGGCCGATGGACAGAGGCCAGGAGTTGTCCGCTTTGGTACATAGGGTCGTCGGAATGGAGATCATCTGGGAGGCCGTGGTGGCGCGGCGGATGCGGCGTCACGGTCTGACCGAACCGTTCGACGCGCCGGTTGACGCCGTACGGGCGATGTGTGGGACGCACGCGCAGATCGCGGCCGCGGGGGAGGCCTCGGTGGCGCTCCGGGTTGCTGGGGCGACGCGGGCGAGCGTGCAGCAGGACGAGGGGCTGGTGAAGACCTTCGGGCCTCGCGGGACCGTGCACCTGTTGCCGCTCGAGGACCTGCCGATGTGGACCGGCGCGTTGTCGGCGCTGCCGTCCGTCGGCAGTCAGCCGGACCCGATCCGAATGAGCGCGGACGAGATCGACCAGGTGATCGTCGCGATCGGCGAGGCGCTGGCGGAGGACGACCTGACCGTCGACGAGCTGACCGAAGAGGTGGTACGGCGTACCGGCGCGTGGGCCCGGGAACCGACGATCCCGGCCTTCCAGGGCGCGTGGGCCCGGTGGCGGCAAGCGACCTCCCTCGCCGCGCACGCGGGCGTGCTCTGTCACGGACCGATGCGCGGTCGGCTCGTGACGTACGCGAACCCGCATCGCCTCCGCCCGTTCGACCCGATGCTGGCGGACAAGGCGCTGACCGAGCTCCTGCATCGGTACCTGTACTCCTACGGTCCCGCGACGCCGCAGCAGTTCGCCCGCTGGCTGAAGACCACGCCGACCACGGTCAAGCCGTACTTCGACGACCTTCCGCAGGGCGAGCTGGCAGACCAAACCGTTTGGTACGCCCCCGGCGACGGCGACTTCCCCGACGAGCGGGTGGACGGTGTGCGGTTGCTGCCGTACTTCGATGCGTACGGCGTCGGCAGCTTCCCGCGAGAACTGCTCTTCCCTGGCAAGGCGTTCGCCCGGGCGACGGCCCGCGGTCAGGCCGGCAACTACCCGCTGCTCCTCGTCGACGGCATCGTCGCGGGTGTCTGGCATCAGAAGAAGTCCGGCCGGACACTGCACGTCACCGTCGAAGCCCTCACCCCGCTGAACCGTCGCCGCCGCAAGCAACTGGACGCCGAGGTGGACCGTCTGGCTGCGATCCTTGGTGGTGTCCCGTCGCTCACACTCGGCGACGTAGCGGTCGGCCCACACGCGTGAAACCGGAGCCGAAGTCCAAGATGTGGTTGCATATCTCGCATTCTGGATGAATTCGGAGCGTCACCGGGACTCGGGCGGAAACTGCTGGCATACTTCCCAAGATGCATCGCCAACCGCCGGTGCATGGGGGGATCGCGCGGCTGTGACTCGTCGTGGTCGTGCGGCACAAGAGCAATCCGAGGAGAACTTGTGGCGAGGCGCCTTTTCACGTCCGAGTCCGTGACCGAGGGTCACCCGGACAAGATCGCTGACCAGATCAGCGACTCCATCCTCGACGCGTTGCTGGCCGAGGATCCGAAGAGCCGCGTGGCGGTCGAGACCCTGATCACCACGGGTCTGGTCGTCGTCGCGGGCGAGGTCACCACGACGGCGTACGTCGACATTCCGGGGATCGTGCGGTCGCGCATCCTCGAGATCGGCTACGACTCGTCGCTGAAGGGTTTCGATGGTGCGTCCTGTGGGGTGCAGGTCGCCATCGGGAGCCAGTCGCCCGACATCGCGCAGGGTGTCGACACGGCGTACGAGTCGCGCTCGGACGCGTCGGAGGACGCTCTGGACCTGCAGGGGGCAGGCGACCAGGGACTGATGTTCGGTTACGCGTCCAACGAGACGCCGGAGCTGATGCCGCTGCCGATCACGATCGCGCACCGGCTGTCCGAGCGGCTGTCCGAGGTCCGCAAGAACGGCACGCTGGCGTACCTGCGGCCGGACGGCAAGACCCAGGTCACGGTCGAGTACGACGGTGACAAGGCGGTCCGGATCGACACGGTCGTCGTGTCGAGCCAGCACGCCGCCGACATCAGCCTGGACTCGATGCTGACGCCGGACATCAAGAAGCACGTCGTCGACCCGGTGCTCGAGCAGTTCGACATCGACTCGGCCGACTACAAGTTGCTGGTCAACCCGACCGGCCGGTTCGAGATCGGCGGCCCGATGGGTGACGCCGGCCTGACCGGGCGGAAGATCATCATCGACACCTACGGCGGGATGGCGCGGCACGGTGGTGGCGCGTTCTCCGGCAAGGACCCGTCGAAGGTGGACCGGTCGGCCGCGTACGCGATGCGCTGGGTGGCGAAGAACATCGTCGCCGCGGGGCTCGCGGACCGGGTCGAGTGCCAGGTCGCGTACGCGATCGGCAAGGCCGCGCCGGTCGGCTTCTACGTCGACACGTTCGGCACCGAGAAGGTCCCGGTGAGCCAGATCGCCGACGCGGTCCGCGAGGTGTTCGACCTCCGGCCGGCCGCGATCATCCGCGACCTGGACCTGCTCCGGCCGATCTACGCCCAGACCGCCCGGAACGGCCACTTCGGCCGGACCGGTGAGGACTTCACCTGGGAGCGCACCGACCGGGTCGAGGCGCTCAAGGCCGCGGTCAACAAGTAGTAGTTGTCCACAGGGGACGGCAGTGCGTCCGCGCACTGTCGTCCCCGCGGACTAGCATTCCCCGGTGACATCGGACTCGCCGGAGCAACTGACGCTGCTGCGGGACACCGTGCGCAAATCCCGGACCAAAGAGCCGGCCGAGATCACCGAGACGTTGCCGGTGGCCCGGATCGCGGTCGATGTTTCCCTCCCGCACCTGGACCGGCCGTTCGACTACGTCGTACCGGAGGACATGGCCGAGGCGGCTCAGCCGGGTGCTCGGGTGAAGGTACGGTTCGCCGGTAAGGACCTCGACGGGTTCGTGCTGGAGCGGCTCGCGGAGTCGGATCACGACGGCAAGCTGACCCGGATCCGCAAGGTGGTCTCGCCCGAGCAGGTGCTCAAACCGGAGATCGCCGACCTCTGCCGGGCGGTCGCGGACCGGTACGCCGGAGTGCTCGCGGACGTCACCCGCTTGGCGGTGCCGCCGCGGCACGCGAAGGTCGAGGGCGAGTCGCTCCGCTGCGATCAGCCGCCGCGCCCGCCGGTGTCCACGTCCCGCTCGGAGTGGTCGCCGTACCCGGCTGGATTCCTCGACGCGATCTCGCGCGCGGAGTCGCCGCGGGCCGTGTGGACCGCCGTACCAGGGGCTGATTGGGCCGTGGCGTTCGCGCAGGCCGCGGCGGTGTGTGCGGCGTCTGGTCGCGGGGCGTTGTTGCTGGCGCCGGATGCTCGGGATCTGGAGCGGCTGGCGGCGGCGTGTACTGCGGTGCTGGGGGAGTCTGGCTTCGTCACGCTCTCGGCCGATCTCGGCCCGACGGCCCGCTATCGCGCCTTCCTCGCGGCGGTGCGCGGGTGCGCGCGGGTGGTGATCGGGACGCGTGCAGCCGCATTCGCGCCGGTCGCGGAGCTCGGGCTGGTGGCGATGTGGGACGACGGCGACGACTCGTACGCCGAGCCGCGGGCGCCGTACCCGCATGCCCGGGAAGTCCTGCTGCTGCGGGCTTTTCGGCAGCAGTGCGCGGCGCTGCTCGGTGGGTACGCGCGGTCCGCCGAGGCGGCGGCGTTGGTCGAGACCGGGTTCGCCCATGAGCTGATCGCGGACCGGGCGGTGATCCGGGCGGCGGCGCCGTCGGTGCATATCGCGGGGGAGTCGGATATCGAGCTGGCGCGCGATCCGCAGGCGCGGGCGGCGCGGCTGCCGCACCGGGTGTTCGAGATCGCGCGGGACGGGTTGCGGTCGGGGCCGGTGCTGGTCCAGGTTCCGCGGGCCGGTTACCTGCCGAGCCTGGTGTGCCAGACGTGCCGGGCGCCGTCTCGATGCGCGACGTGCGGCGGGACATTGCGGCGTACCGGGGGATCGGGGCCGGCGAGCTGCAGTGTGTGCGGGCGGCCGGCGGCCGATCATCGATGCCCGGAGTGCGGTGACACCCGGATGAGGGCGGCGATCGTCGGTGCGCGTCGTACTGCGGAAGAGCTGGGGCGGGCGTTTCCCGGAGTCGTGGTGCGTACGTCGGGAGGCGACAACATGCTCGACGTCGTACCGGATGCGCCGGCGCTCATCGTCTGCACACCTGGAGCCGAGCCCGTTGCCGAAGGCGGTTACAGCGCGGCTCTCCTGCTCGACACTTGGCTGATGCTCGCCCGCCCCGATCTCCGAGCACCGGAAGAAGCGGTACGCCGGTGGTTCAACGCGGCCGCCCTGGTCCGGCCGGCCCGCGACGGCGGGACCGTGATCCTCGTCGGCGACCCGTCCGCCCTTCCACTGCAGGCGATCGTCCGCTGGAGCCCCGAGGGTTACTCGACCCGCGAGATCGAAGAGCGCCGTACCGCCCGCCTGGCCCCCGCCGCCAAACTCGTCGAACTCACCGGCCCCACCGAATCCGTCGCAGACCTCATCACCCGCCTCCGCGACCTCGTTCCCCCGTCCGCCGGCCTCGAAGTCCTAGGCCCGGTAGACATCGACGACGAAACCGTCCGAGCGGTCGTCCGCACCCCCCGCGCCCACGGCACCACCCTCGTCCGCTCCCTCAAAGAAGCCCAATCAGCCCGAACCACCAAGAAAAACCCCGGCACAGTCCGAATCCAAGTAGACCCACCCAGCTTCGGATAGCAGATGGATGTCGTGGTGTTCCATTCGATGTGGGGGTTGCGGCCGGTGGAGGTGGCCGCGGCGGATCGGCTGCGCTCGCTGGGTTACCAGGTCTCGCTGCCCGACCTGTTCGGCGGTCGGACCGCGCCGGGCGAGCTCGAGGCGGGCTTCGCGTTGATGGCGGAGATTGGCTGGTCGACCATCACGGGACGGGCGTACGACGCGTTGTCCCGGGTGTCCGACGATGCCGCGATGATCGGGTTCTCGATGGGCGTCGGCGTGATCAGTCAGGTCTGGTCCGACCGGCTCGGCGCGGCGGCAGTCGCCTGCCTGCACGCCCCAGCCTCGGTTCCAGCTGGCGTATGGCCTGGTACGCCTGTGCAGCTGCACTATGCCGCAGGCGATCGTTTCGCCCCGCCGGAGCAGGTGGCGGAGTTCCGCCGGAGCGCGGCGGCCGCAGGTGCGGTCGCGCTGGTTCGTGAGTATGAAGAGGCGGGTCATTACTTCACCGATGAATCGCATCCTGACTACGCCCCCGCCGCGGCCGTCGCTGCCTGGACCGACCTTCTGAACATGCTCCAGTCAGTGCGCTGATCAGACGGCGCAGGCGGTCAGGCGGAGGTTGCCAGCGGGGTTGCGGCGGTGAGTAGTTGGTGGCCTAGGGGAGTGCGGTGGTAGAGGACGGCTCGGCCGTCTCGGCGGGAGTCGACTACGCCGGCGTTGCGCAGGATGCCTAGGTGGACGCTGAGGGTTGGGGCGGAGACGCCTAGCTGGTTGGCGAGGTGGGTGGTGGACATCGGGAGGTCCAGGTGGCTGACGATCGCGGCGCGGGTGCGGCCGACCAGGTCCGCGAGGGGTGAGTCCGTGGTGTCCTGGCGGTCCTCCCACAGCCGGCCGAGGCCGCGTGGTGGGTAGGTGACCGTCGGCACGTGCGGCGCACCCGTCACTGCCAGCCCGGCCGGCCACGTGAACACACACGGCACCAGCAGCAAGCCCTGCCCGGCCATTGGTTCGCCGTCGCAGCGGTACGGGCGGTCGATCTCGACGCGATCGCCGCGATAGCTGATCGACGGGTGCAGGTTGCGGAACAGCCGCTCGATCCCACCGCTCGCCAGCTCGTCCAGCCGGAACGCGAGGTCCTCCTGCAGCAGCGACCGCATCCGCCGCCACTCCGGCTCGATCGCCCGGCGCCAGTACGTGTCCAGCGCCGACGTGATCAGGTCGAGCGCCTTCGCCGGATGCGCGATCAGCTCCGGCAGCAGTGGATGTGGAGTGTCGTGGTGCAGCTTGCCGATCTCGTCCGCCACCATCTCGTGCGGCGTGGCGGCGATCGCGGCCAGACCGGACTCGAAACTCGTCGACCGCCGCGGCGGCGCGGGCGTCATGAAGTCAGGGATATAGCCGTACGGCGGAATGAGTGCCCTGAGCAACGTCAGGTCGTCGCCCTCGATCGTCGGCCGGACCTTCTGCAGCCACGGACCGTGCACGCTCTGCGCGGTGTTGTTGCTCAACGCCCGCACACTCGTCATCGTCTCCCACACCGGCGACAGCGCGAACCGGATCCGCCCGACGTCCCCGGCGTTCAGCCTGATCGTGATCACCCGGCCAAGATTAGTCCTCACCCTAATCATCGACAACACCTCGCGCGGCCCCGAGAGTTGATCTCATGAGCGCAGTCGCCATCGAAACCGCCACCCCCACCGCTCTGCCGCGGGCGTTCTGGGCGCTATGGGTGTGCCAGCTGGTCAACCGGCTCGGCAGCTTCGTGCAACCGTTCCTCGTCCTGTACCTGACCCACGACCGGCACCTTTCCGCGGGTACGGCGGGAGCCGTCGCGGCCGCGGTCGGCGCCGGGACCGTGTGTGCACAACTCGTCGGCGGCTGGCTCGCGGACCGGGTCGGCCGACGGCTCACGATGCTGATTTGCTTCTTCGGCACTGCCGCTGCGCTGATCCTCCTCGGTTCCGCGCGCGAGATGGTGATGATCTGGGTGGCGGCCTTCCTGGTCGGCCTGCTCGGTGACTTGTTCCGCCCGGCCGTGCAGGCGACGATCGCCGATCTACTGCAGCCGACCGAACGAGTCCGCGCGTACGGCCTGCTGTTCTGGGCGATCAACCTCGGTTTCTCGGTCTCGACCGTGAGTGCCGGCGTACTGGCGTCGGTCGGGTACGGCCTGCTGTTCTGGCTGAACGCCGGTACGTCGGTGATCGCCGGCGTGGTGATCTGGGCGATGGTCCCGGAGAGCCGCCCGGTCCTCGACGAGAGTGCTCCGCGGCGCCCGCTGCTCGGGGTCGCGCTGCGGGACACCGTGTTCCTGTTGATGATCCTGATCCAGATCGGCTACGCGACGATCTACATGCAGGGCTACTCGACCCTGCCGCTGGCGATGTCGGGGGACGGCCTGTCGTCCCGGACGTACGGCTTGGTGATCGCGCTCAACGGTGTCGTGATCGTGCTGATCCAGCCGTTCCTCGGCAAGTGGATGGTGAAGCTCGACCGGACGAAGCTGCTCGCGACCTCGATGCTGGTGGTCGGGCTCGGCTTCGGGCTGGGCGCGGTCGTGCACAGCTGGTGGGGGTACGGACTGTCGGTCGTGGTGTGGACGATCGGGGAGATCGGGTTCGCCGCGGTGATCGGTGCGGTATTCGCCGACCTCGCGCCGATCGACCTGCGCGGCCGCTACATGGGCCTGTCCGGGATGGCGTTCGGCGTCGGCACGGTGATCGGGCCGCTGGCCGGCACCAACGCGCTCGAGCACTTCGGCCCGACGGCAACCTGGACCGGCTGCGCAGTACTCGGCGTGGTGATCTTCATCGGGCAGTACTCACTGGCTCCGGCACTACACGCCCGCGCCGAGGCGAACGCATGAGGTGAGCGGTCGCGACCGTCACCACGACGACCGCGGCCGCAATCCAGAGCGCGCGTTCCGGCGTCTGAGCGTGATGCAAGAACACCGACCCGAACGCCGCAACGCCGAGCGTCCCGCCGAACTGCTGCACCGCGTTGAGCAACCCGGCAGCAGACCCGGTCTCGTGCGGCTCCACTCGGTGCAACGCCTCCGTGAAGAACGCTGTGGTGAACAGTCCGACCCCGACCCCACCGACGGCCAACGCAGGCAGCAGTGCGTACGGCGCAACCACCAGGCCGACGAGCAGTACGCCGAGGCCGACGTACATCAACCGTGATCCGAATCGGGCGACCAGCCACTGGCCCGCAATCAGCGAGGCGGCTCCGGATGCGGCTGACCACGGCAGCAACGCGAGGCTGGAGCGCATCACGCCGTGGTGCAGCGTGAGTTGCTGATGCAGTACGACGACCAGAGTCACCCCGCTCATCACCGCGAAGAACAACGCCGACGTACCGAGGGCCCACGCGAACCCGCGATGAGCAAACAGACTCAACTCGATCAACCGCCCGTTGGTCCGCCGTCGCTGCAGCAGCACACACAGACCAAGCAGCAGAACCCCTCCGGCCAGCAGCACCCAGTCCCGCGACTGCAGGATCGGGTAGACCACTAGCGCAGTGCCCGCGGTGAGCAAGACCGTCCCGAGCACGTCGATCCTCGGCCGCTGCGGAGCCGCCGACTCGGGCAGCAGGTGGGAGAGGGCGAGTACGGCGATGCCGAGCGGCACGTTGACCAGGAAGACCGCTCTCCAGGAGCTCACCTCGGTGATGAAACCGCCGAGCAGGGGCCCGGAGATCCCGGCCAGACCCATCACCGGGCCGATCGTGCCGAGGGCCTTGGAGAGCGATCGGCCGGTGAAGCCCGACTTGATCAGTCCGATCGTCTGCGGGATCACCAACGCGGCCGTCGCGCCCTGGATCGCCCGAGCTCCGATCAGCAGGCCGGGCTCAGTGGCCAGCGCGCACGTGGCCGAGGTCAGTACGAAACCGGTCACACCGATCCGGAAGATCCGGCGTCGGCCGAAGCGGTCGCCCAGCCGGCCGCCGGTGATCAGCAAGGCCGCGAACGGCAAGGTGTACGCCGCGCTGAACCACTGGATGTCCGCGGTCCGGCCGCCGAGGTCGCCGTGGATCACCGGCGCCGCGACCTGGACGATCGTCGCGTCGAGCAGGTTCATGGCTTCGGCCACGAGTAGGGCGATCAGCCCGATCCATCGCTTGTTGTTCATGCCACCACGATCGGATCGAGCCGCATTCTCATCCATCTGGTGGGCGAGGTTTGCAGGAAACTTCCAAGAGAACGGTCTCTAGGTCATGATCTTCACATGATGGATGCGATCGACCGCGCCCTGATCCACGCGCTGCAGCTCGACGGCCGGGCGCCGTACAGCAGGATCGGGGAAGTGCTCGGCGTCTCGACGCAGACGGTTGCTCGTCGCTTCAACCGGCTCCGGGCTGAGGCCGGTCTGCGGGTGGTCGGTCTGCCGGATCCGCAGGCGGCCGGGCGGTCGCTGTGGCTGGTTCGCCTGACCGCGGCGCCGCAGGTGGCGCAGGATCTTGCCGCAGCGCTGTCTCGCCGTTCCGATACGAGCTGGATCAAGCTCGCGTCGGGCGGGACCGAGATCGAGGCGATCGTCACCAGCACCCCGACCGACGGAAGCGCACTCCTGCTGAACGACATCCCTCGTACGACCGGCATCACCTCTGTCTCTGCGCACTACCTCCTGCACATGTACGTCGGTGGGCCGACAGCCTGGCGTGGTCGCGCGAAGAGTCTGACCCCAGCCCAGGCAGCTGTCTTCAGGGCGACCGCAACTGATCGAGGACCCGTCAAACCACTCGGCGCGAGCGACGGGAAGCTGCTGGCCGCGCTCGCTGAGGACGGGCGAGCAACCCATGCGGAGCTTGCCGGGCGGACGGGCTGGGCTCCGGCGACAGTCGCTCGACGGATGGAGGAGCTGCAGCAGAGTGGAGCGGTGTACTTCGATGTCGACGTCGATCCGGTGGCGCTCGGCTTCACCACCAGCGCGATGCTGTGGCTGTCCGTCCCACCGGCGCATCTGGACGCGGTCGGGCGGGCGCTGGCCGAGCATGACGAACTCGGCTTCGTCGCCGCAACCACCGGCCGGACGAACCTCGTCACGCAGGCACTCTGCGCCAGCCCCGACGCACTGCACACCTACCTGACCCAACGCATCGGCGCCATCGAGCACATCACCGCCATCGAGACCGTCCCCATCCTCCGTACCGTGAAAGCCGCCGCCCCGTTCGCGCCGGGCGCATTAGGGTTGCGGTTATGACTGCAAACTTGACGGGGCGGACGATCGACGCAGTTGTGTTCGACATCGGTGGAGTCCTGCTGGACTGGAGCCCCACCTACCTCTACGCCGAACTGATTCCGGACGAGGAGCAGCGGTCGCACTTCCTGACCAACGTGGTCTCGCCGGCCTGGAACCACAAGCAGGACGAGGGCCGGCCGTGGGCCGAGGCGATCGAGGAGCTGTCGAGTCTGCACCCGGAGCACGCCGAGTGGATCGCGGCGTACGACAGCGGCTGGCTGAAGATGATCAAGGGTGTGTTCGCGGACACGGCCGAGGTGCTGACGGAGGTCCAGGCGCTCGGGCTGCCGACGTACGCATTGACGAACTTCTCCGGTGACAAGTGGGAGGTGGCGAAGGAGGCGTTCCCGATCCTCACCCGGTTCGACGGGGAGATCGTCTCCGGGGTCGAGCAGACGGCGAAGCCGGGCGAGAAGATCTACCGCATCCTGATCGACCGCTTCGGCCTCGACCCGGCGCGGACGTTCTACACCGACGACATGCAGTACAACGTCGACGGCGCCCGCACGGTCGGTCTCGACGCCGAGCTCTTCACCGGCGCGGCCGACCTTCGCACTGAGCTCCGCGCACGCGGTCTGGCCGTCTAGCGGTACTAAAGTGTGACGGTGACGTCTGTGCCGGAAGAGCGCCCGCCCGCGGTCGGGAACGTTGATCGCGATGCCGCTGTCGAGCGTGTTCAGGAGGCCTTCACCGGAGGGTTCCTGACGCACGAGGAGATGGACGATCGCCTCCACCAGGTGCTGTCCGCGAGGACTCGCCAGGACCTCGAAGTCGCTGTCGCCGCGCTACCGGCCGAGGACCCGGGCCGGTCGGTGACCGTCGGCGCCTCCGCCGGCCGGATCGTCCGGCGCGGAGTCTGGCGGGTGCCGCGAACGCTCAAGGTCGAGTCCATGCACGGGCGGGCGCGGCTGGACCTGTCGCAAGCGATCTTCGAGCACGCGGCTGTCGACATCGTCCTCAACGTCGTACACGGCGGTGTCAAGATCAAGCTGCCCCGCGACGCGGTCGTCGAGTTCGACGGAGTGCACACCGAGTGGAAGGACACCCGCTACCGGCCGGCGCGGAACTCTACCGGCCAAGGTCCACGGATCCGAATCACCGGCGTCATGGGCTTCGGCCGGCTGAAGATCCGGCACGCGAAGCGCTAGACCGCGGCTGAGATCGTTTCTGTGTACGTCGGGGTGCTCGCGAGGTAGGCCGCTTCGACGTACACCGTGTTGTCCTGGCACGTCATCGGAGTCAGGGCGACTCCGGGCTTGGCGGCGTACATCCGTTGTGGGGTGGGGATTCCCGGACGCCAGCGGATGATCTGGTAGGTCTCCTCGCCAGTAGCGCTGACGGTGCGGGTCTCCCAGAGGATCCAGTTGCCGCAGGCAAGAATGGTGTCGGTGACGACCGGGCCGAGCGGACGGGCGGGGGAGTCGCCGGACTCGCGGACGTACGCCTTGCTCTGGTACTGGTCGGGATCGGACGCGCCGACTTCGGACCACACTGTTGCGCCACGCAACGAGGCGCCGCTCCACTGGATGCAATTGGTTGCTGCTGGCACCGGAGTCGCCGCACCACCGGACAGGGGAGCGGCGAGGACGCGCTTGCACCGGCGTGCGGTCTCGGGCGCGACGATCTCGCTGAACGTGACGGTGTCGGCCGACACGACCGGGTCGGCGATGTAGCCGGGGGCGGCGACGCAGGTGACGGGCCGGAACTTGAGGGTCGCCAGGTCGGCCACGATCAGGCAGGAGCGGTTCTTCGCGTCGGTGGAGCTGTAGGCGAAGGTTCCGTCGTACGCGCCGATCTCGGGCTCGGAGACCGACGGGAGTGAAGTGAGGGCCGCGGCCTTGCCGGTGGTCAGGTCGTAGCGGAGCACCTTGATCTGTGGGTCCGGGCCGTCGGAGCGGATGTCCTCGATCAGGGCCCAGTGGTCGTCGATGACGACGGGGGACTGGGCGACGAACCCGGCTGCGGGGACGTGCCGGATCGCGACCTTCTTGCTGGTGCGGTCGGTGATCGTCGTCGTACCGGCCTCGTCGCTACCGCGGGTCACGACGTACTTGCGTTGCTGGGTGACGAGATGTTGGCCGTCGACCGGTTGCCGCAGCACGTTCGCCCAGACCGGGATCGCCGTACCGTCGTCCGTCGGCCGGCCCGGGGAAGTTGGGCTGACCGACGGCTTCGGTGTTGGCGTGGGGCTCGGGGTCGGGCCGGCGTCCTTCGAGGTGGACGAGCAGCCGGCCAGGAGCAGGACGAGAAGGGTGCCTGCGGCAACCGTACGACGACGCATTTACAACCCGATGTTCTGGAAGGAGTTGGCCAGGGTCGCGTTGAACAGAGCGCTGGCCGGGATGTTCCGCGGACCGTCGGTGACGTTGCCGCGGCTGTTGAACCGGCGCTCGTTGAACACCTCGAAGATCGCGATCGTCCCGTTCGCCTTGTCGTAGCCGCGGCCGACCTGGTAGTGGCCGCTGTGGTTGAAGGCGAGGTACGGGAAGTACCGCTTGAGCAGCTGCACGTGCTCGATCACCGGGGCCTTGTAGACGCCGAGGTGCTTCTGGTGGACGGTGAAGAACGTCTGCGCGTTCCAGTCCGAGACGTTCTGTACGACGTACGTGCCGGCGGACTTCGGCCAGGCGGTCTTCACGTTGGTCTGCTTCACCATCGCCGAGATCGCCGTACCGCCGGTCGTCGAGCCGAGGTCCTTCGCCCACGACGCCTGGGTGTCCTTCTGGTTGTCGTCGGCCCAGTCGATCGACTGGAACGTCGCCGGACCACACCAGTACCCCTTCTCCTGCGAGGTCTGGAACCCCTTCATGATGTACGCCGAAGCCGGCGTCTTCACCGGCGCCGCCGGAGTAGCCGGCACCGGCACGGAGGGCCCAACGGTCGGCACAGTCCGAGTTGGCATCACAGTCGGCGTCGCCGTCGCGGTAGGTGTCGGCGCAGCGCTCGCCGCAGGCGCGCTGCCAGGCTCTGCCGGGTTCACCGGAGGTGTGTTGGCTGCAACTAGCTCGCGCAACTCCCGAGCTTTCTCGCGGCCGTTCCAGGCGGCCTGCATCTCGTCGAGTTCGGCGTTGACGCGGGTGCTCTTCGGCATCGCGGCGCGCTGGGCGACGAACGCGGCCGGCGTCAGATCACCGGTCGGAATGTCCTGCTCGACCCCGACGTCGCCCGCCGCACGCTGGCTCGGCGGGCTCACCAGCTCCTGCAGCTGAGCCCCCGTCGGAACCCGGTCGACGAACCCGAGCCCGAGGCAGTAGTTCTCCGTGTCGAGCTTGAAGCACCTGAGCATGGACTCGGCCTGCTCGGATTGGTCCGCGGACCGCACCTGCAGGTCACCAGGCGACGTATCAGTCACCTGCTTCACCACCTCACTCCACGACCGCGCCGTCGGCTCAGCAACCGGCGTACTCGCGCTCGGCGTGCTCGTCGGCGTCGGCGTCGCAGAGGGCTCCGCAGTAGGAGCTGACGTGGGTGCAACGGTCGGTGTCGTGGAAGCGGTCGTGCTGGGCGGCCCGGAGTACTCGGGCTCGCGTGGTTGGTAGGCCTGGGCAGTGAGGGGTGCCTGCGCAAGCAGTGCACCCAGGAGGATCAGAGTTGCCCCCCGTGCTGCAGTGAGCATTGGGTCTCCCGAGCGGCGTGTGACGGCAGTGACTGAGGGTACGCCTGAGACCACAGTACGTGCTTGGGGCAACAATGTGGAGGGGCCTCCCGCCGGAATCCTGCCGACGAGCCAACTAGACTTGCGCGGTCGGTGCCCGTGAAACGCTGTGGAGTGTCTGTGTCGGTCCAACCCATCCGCCTGTTCGGCGACCCCGTGCTGATCACGAAGGCCGAGCTGGTCGTCGACTTCGACGCCGAGCTCCGCCGCCTGGTCGCCGACCTCACCGACACCATGCAGGACGCGCCCGGATCCGGCCTGGCCGCGCCGCAGATCGGGGTCGGCCTGCGCGTGTTCACGTACCACGTCGAGGGCGAGCTCGGGCACCTGATCAACCCCGAACTGTCGCTGTCGGTCGACGAGCAGCTCGGTCCCGAGGGCTGCCTCTCGATCCCCGGCCTGACGTTCGACTGCCGCCGGGCCCAGTCCGTGATCGCCAAGGGCTTCAACATGTACGGCGACCCGGTGGTGATCGAGGGCTCGGACCTGCTCGCCCGCTGCATCCAGCACGAGACCGACCACCTCGACGGCGTCCTGTTCGTCGACCGGCTCGACCGCGAGACCCGCAAAGAGGCGATGAAGGCGATCCGCGAGGCCGAATGGTCCGGTCTGACCGGCTCACCACAGATCAAGGTCTCGCCCCACCCCACGAACGGATTCGGTCTGTGAGAGTCGTCTTCGCCGGTACGCCGGAACCCGCAGTCACCGCGCTCGAGGCGATCGTTGCCAGCCGCCACGAACTCGTCGGCGTCGTCACCCGGCCGGACGCGCCGGCCGGACGCGGCCGCAAGCTGGTCGCCTCGCCGGTCGCGCAGTACGCCGAGGAGCTCGGCGGGATCGAGATCCTGAAGCCGGTGAAGCCGAGCGATCCCGAGTTCCTGGCCCGGATGCGGGAGATCGCGCCGGACTGCTGCCCGGTCGTCGCGTACGGCGGGTTGCTGCCGCAGGCCGCGCTCGACATCCCGCAGTACGGCTGGATCAACCTGCACTTCTCGGTGCTGCCCGCGTGGCGTGGGGCCGCTCCGGTGCAGCACTCGATCATCGCGGGCGACGACGTCACCGGCGCGAGCACGTTCCGGATCGTGAAGGCGCTCGACGCCGGCCCGGTGTTCGGCATACTGACCGAGCCGATCGGGCCGACCGACACGGCGGGCGACCTGCTGCACCGGCTGGCGGTGTCGGGTTCGAAGCTTCTCGTCGACACGTTGGACGGGGTCGAGGCCGGCGTACTGGAAGCGCGGGAGCAGCCGGACGACGGCGTGTCGCTGGCGCCGAAGCTCACCGTCGAGGACGCCGAGCTGGATCTGACCGCGCCTGCGCAGCGGGTGGATCGGCTGGTTCGTGGCTGCAACCCGGCGCCGGGGGCGTGGACCACGTTCCGTGGCGAGCGGTTGAAGGTGCTTGCCGTCCGGCTGACCGACGAGGACCTGAAGCCAGGCGAGCTGCAGGCAACGAAGTCGAGCGTCAAGGTCGGGACCGGCAGCAAGGCGCTCGAGTTGGTCACAGTGCAGCCGCAAGGCAAGAAGCCGATGGCTGCGGCCGACTGGGCCCGCGGTATCCGCCTCATCGACGAGGACCGGCTGGGACCGTCGAGTGAGCGAGCGTAGCGAGTGAACCAAAAGCACAGCAGTGTTGTCGCTCACGCCGGAACCGAGCGTAGCGAGGTGGAGGCGTGAGTGACCGGTCGCCGCGTAATCGCGCGCCGCAGCTCAAGGCGGACCCAGTCCGGCGGGTTGCATACAAGGTCATCCGTCAGGTCACAGCCGAGGGCGGGTACGCGAACCTCGTGCTCAACAAGGCACTCCGCGACGCCCGCCTGTCTGGTCGCGACGCCGCCTTCTGCACCGAACTCGTCCACGGCACACTCCGCTGGCAAGGCACGTACGACGCGTTCCTCGCGCGCAGCGTCTCCCGTCCGCTCGCTGATCTCGACCCGGAGCTGCTCGACCTGCTCCGGCTCGGCGCGCATCAGCTGCTCAACATGCGAGTCGACTCGTACGCTGCCGTGAACGAGATGGTCACCCTGACCCGATCCGAACTCGGTCAGAAACGCACCGGCCTGGTCAACGCCGTACTCCGGAAGATCAGCCAACGCACATTGGATCAATGGATCTCCACGGTGGCGCCCACACCGGAGGAAGACCTGCTTGGCTTCCTGGCGGTCGCGGACGCGCATCCACGCTGGGTCATCGATGCTTTCGACCGCGCTCTCACCGATGGACCTGGTGCTGCCCCGCCGGGTGAGGCAGTGCGCGAGCTCGAGCGGTTGCTTGCCGCTGACAACGATCCTCCCCGGGTGACGCTTGCCGCCCGGCCCGGTCTGGCTGACTTGGACGAGTTGGTCGCGGCCGGTGCGACGCCTGCTCGATGGTCGCCGTACGGCGCTGTGCTCGAGGGCGGCGGCGATCCCGGACGGATCGAGGCGGTTGCCACCGGGCGAGCCGGCGTACAGGACGAGGGGTCGCAGCTCGTCGCGATCGCGCTCGCGTCCGCGAAGGTGGACGGAGACGACACGCAGTGGCTCGATCTGTGTGCCGGGCCAGGCGGGAAGTCGGCGCTGCTTGCGGCGCTCGTTCAGCAGCGTGACGGACAGCTGACCGCTGTCGAGCCGCTCAAGCATCGGGCGGAGCTGGTGCGCTCCAACCTGCGGGCGATCCCCGGCGACCACAAGGTGCTGGTGGGGGACGGGACCAAGCCGACCTGGCCGGCCGGTTCGTTCGACCGGGTGCTGGCCGACGTGCCCTGCAGCGGACTCGGTGCGCTCCGGCGCCGTCCGGAAGCCCGCTGGCGTCGTACGCCGGAAGACGTCGTGGAACTGCGGCCGCTCCAAGAGGCCCTGCTCGACTCCGCGATCACGTCGGTCCGGCCGGGCGGAGTGGTCGCGTACGTCACGTGCTCGCCCCATCCCGACGAGACCCGCGCCGTGGTCGACGCCGTCCTGAGCCGCCGCGACGACGCGTCGCTCGAGGACGCGCGGCCGCTGTTCCCCGACGTACCGGATCTGGGCGAGGGTCCTGATGTCCAGCTGTGGCCGCATGTGCACGGCACCGACGCGATGTATCTGGCGCTGGTACGACGGTCATAATCCGGACCTGCTGTCAGGTGCTATGGGTCGAACGGTCATGATGGTGAGGTGACAACGACCGCCATCCGTCCCGCCGCCTCGACCCGACAGCATCACGTCGTCGGTCTCGTATCGGCCTTCGGGATCGGCATGCTGGTCGCGGTCCAGTCGCGGCTGAACGGCGAGCTCGGCGGCATCCTGGGTGATGGCATCCCGGCCGCGCTGATCTCATTCGGCACCGGACTGCTGATCCTGCTGGTCGCGACGGCATTGGTACCGCCGGTCCGGCGCGCGCTCGGCAGGGTCTGGCGCACCATCAGGACGCCGATGCGTGGGTACGGCGGTCTGCGCTGGTGGCAGTGTCTCGGCGGACTCGCGGGCGCCTTCCTCGTCGCAACTCAGTCGATCACGGTCTCGGTGATCGGCGTCGCGGTGTTCCTGGTCGCAGGTGTGGCCGGGCAGGCGATCAGCAGCCTGGTGGTGGACCGGCTCGGGTTCGGTCCGGCCGGCCCGCAGCCGCTCACCGCGATACGCGTCGTCGGTGCACTGATCGCGCTGGGCGCGGTCGCGTTGGCGGTGTCGGGGCAGTTGAGTCACCCGAACGGTCTGCTGCTGGCGGTCCTGCCCGCGATCGGTGGTGTCGGCACCGCGGTGCAGCAGGCCATCAACGGGCGGGTCGCACGGACCGCGTCCCCCGACGCGTACGGCGCGGTCGCGGCCGGGGTGGTCAACTTCCTGGTCGGATTCGCCGCGCTGCTCGTCGTCTTCCTGATCGATCTCGCGTTTCGCGGCGCGCCCCGGCATCTGCCGAGCGAGCCTTGGCTGTACTTCGGTGGCGCGTGCGGCGTGATCTTCATCAGCGCCGCGGCCGCCGTGGTCCGAGTGGTCGGCGTCTTCGTGCTCGGCCTCGGTACGATCGCCGGCCAACTGATCGCGAGCCTGTTCATCGACATCTTCCTGCCGGTCGCAGACAAGCCAATCACCACGCCGGTCGTCGCCGGCACCCTCCTCGCCCTCGTCGCCGTGGCGGTCGCCGCCGTCCCCAACCTCCGTCGCAGCTGATCCGATGGCTGGGCGGACCTCCGCCACTCATCAACCGCGCGCCGTCGACGCGGCTCACGCTCAGCAAGCGGCGGATGCCGCCCATCGGCGGGGGTTGGTGAGTGACGCAGGTCCGCAGGTCAGGTGACCGCCGGTGCCTCGGCTGGGACGACTGGCTTGCGGCGGAGTGGGCGGAGGACGCCCTGGGAGACGGCTACGCCGAGTAGGACGATCAGGCCGCCGACCGGTTGGTACCAGGTGAGGTGTTCGTGCAGGACGATGACGCCGACCAGGATCGAGAAGACCGGCATCAGGTACGTCACCATCGACGAGCGGCTGGCGCCGATCAGCCGGATGTTGCGCATGTTCAGGACGAACGCGAGACCGCTTCCGAGCGCACCCAGCGCGAGAACGCTCAGCACCACCTCGATCGACAGCGACCACGGCGCGGGCGGCGCCTGGCCGGTGACGATCGGCGCGACGACGGCCAGCTGAACAGTTGCGCACAGCAACAAGGTCGCGGACAGTGCCGTGCCGGACAACGTCGTACCGGCCAGGAATCGTTTCTGGTAAGGGATCGCGAGCCCGTAGAACATTGCCGCGAGCATGCACAGCGCCTGCCCGGTCAGGTCGGCACCGGCCTGCACCTGCCAGGCTCCGAGTACGACGAGCATGCCGGCGAACCCGATCAGCAGTCCGAGCCCGCGCTGCGCGGAGAACTTCTCGGTCCGGAAGATCAGCACCGCGATCGGCAGCACGATCAGCGGAGTGATCCCGTTCCAGATGCCGGCCAGCAGGGACGGGATGTGCTCCTCGCCGTACCCGAACAGCGTCCACGGGATCGCCGACCCGATCGCTCCGGCGACGAACGAGTGCGCCCAGATCCGCGGATCGCGCGGCAGCGCCTCGCGCTTCGCGACCAGGATCGCGAGCAGTACGACGGACCCCGCGATCACCCGCCCGAGGGCCAGGTAGAGCGGCGGCAGTTCGCGGACGCCGATCGAGATGAAGAGGAAGCTGCAGCCCCAGATGGCGGCCAGGGCCAGCATCACCGGAAGCCAGGCCCGCACCGGGGCCTTGTCAGGAGTCGTAACCGTGCTCACTCCTGACATCCTGCACTACCTCACCGACAACCTGGAGATTTTTGTCTGCATTCGGGCAAGAGGCGGTGAGTAATGGACAGCACATAGCGGTGGGTGTCAGGAGCGAGAGAGGATGACGCTCATGGGTGCCTTCGAGGTGGTGGCGGTTCGGAAGCAGTTCCCGGCGCTGGACGAGGGGGCGGCGCACTTCGACGGGCCGGGTGGTTCGCAGACCCCGCAGGTGGTCGCCGACGCGGTGGCGAGGACGATGACCTCGGCGCTGGCCAACCGCGGTCAGCTGACCGCCGCTGAGCGCCGTGCGGACGAGATCGTCGTCGGCGCCCGCGAGGCGATGGCCGAGCTGCTCGGCACGACCGCGCAGGGGATCGTGTTCGGCCGGAGCATGACTCAGCTGACGTACGACTTCTCCCGCACTCTTGCCAAGACCTGGTCTGCCGGTGACGAGGTGATCGTCACGCGTCTCGATCACGACGCGAACGTCCGCCCCTGGGTGCAGGCTGCCGAGGCTGCAGGTGCCACGATCAAGTGGCTCGGTTTCGACCCCGAGACCTCCGAGCTGGACGACCTCGCCCCACTGCTCACCGACCGCACTCGCCTGGTCGCGGTCACTGCCGCGTCCAACCTTCTCGGCACCCGCCCGGATACACAGAAGCTCGCCGATCAGGTCCACGCGGCCGGCGGCTTGATCTACGTCGACGGCGTCCACCTCACCGCGCACGCGCCGGTCGATGCCGGGTACGCCGACTTCTACGTCTGCTCGCCGTACAAGTTCTTCGGCCCGCACCTCGGTGTCCTGACTGCCGCGCCGGAGCTGCTCGAGACGCTCAGGCCCGACAAGCTCCTGCCGTCGTCGGACGTCGTACCGGAGCGGTTCGAGTTCGGCACGCTGCCGTACGAGCTGCTCGCCGGGACGACCGCGGCCGTCGACTTCCTCGCTAGCCTCGGCGGCGCCGGTGCCACCCGCCGCGAGCGACTCGTGAGCTCCCTCCAACTGGTCGAGGAGCACGAGGACAGCCTCAGAGATGACCTCGAGTCGCGCCTCGCGGCGATCCCCGAGATCACGCTCTACGGCCATGCGGCACGCCGTACGCCGACCCTGCTCTTCACCCTCGACGGTCACAGCCCGGCCGCCGTCTCTGAGCACCTCGCGAAGGCCGGAGTCAACGCTCCGGCGGGCTCGTTCTACGCCTACGAAGCGGCGCGCCACCTCGGTCTTGGCCCGGCCGGAGCGGTCCGCGCCGGCCTCGCGCCGTACACGGAGCAGTCGGACGTCGACCGGCTCGTGGCCGCCGTCACCGCCTTGACCACGGCGAGAGGGACTAACTAAAGTCTGTGGGGAAATTAATTCGCCCGAGGAGCCAGGTGAGAGAACCGAGTGCTGTTTTCGTCCAGGCAGACCCCTCGGACGGACTGACCAGCGCGGTCCGCTCCGGCCCGACCTGGTCGGCCGCCGGTGCTGAGGTCAGCTGGAATGACGGAGCCGTCGAGGTCACGGCGAACACGATCTGCCGCGTCGCCCTCCGCTGGACCGAGAAGCTTCCGGCCGGCGCACTGATCCTCGGTGATGCCTGGGAGCGTTCGTACGGCGACCTGCAGTGGCGTCACCAGGAACCCGAGCGCCTGCTGCCGTGGTACTTCCTGGTCCACGACCCGGAGACCCAAAGCACCACCGGCGCGGGCGTCGACGTGCAGCCGAGCGCGTTCTGTTCCTGGACAGTCGACGGCAACGGCTTCACCCTCTGGCTCGACCTGCGCAACGGCGGCGGTGCGGCACACTTGAACGGCCGGACGCTGACCGCCGCAACCGTGCGACGATTCGAAGACGCCGGCACACCCTGGCAGACCCTGAACGCAGCGGTCGCCACCATGAGCACCCGGCTACCGGCGCGACCTGAGCCCGCGCCGGTGGTCGGGGCCAACAACTGGTACTACGCGTACGGCGAGAACTTCGACGAGAAGGCAGTCCTCCAGGACGCGACCACGATCGTCGAGCTGGCGGACGGCCATCCAGTCAAACCGTTCAGCGTGGTCGACGACGGCTGGTACCCGGGCGGCATCGCCTCAGGTGGTCCCTGGGACCGCGGTACGCCGGGAGTCTTCGACGACCTCGCCGGTACGGCGGCCGCGATCAAGGAGATCGGGGCTCGGCCGGGGCTGTGGTTCCGCCCGCTGCTGGTCCGCGAGCCGGGTCGGTGGGCGTCGACGGCGCCTCATGACAAGCCGGGTCGCGCGCTCGATCCGTCGTACCCGGAGGTTCTCGACGGGGTCCGCGCGGATCTGGAGCGGTTCAAGGGCTGGGGTTTCGAGCTGGTCAAGCACGACTTCAGCACGTACGACGTGTTCGGCGCTTTCGGCCCCGCGATGGGGTCGCGGCTGACTCGCGACGGCTGGCAGTTCCACGATCCTTCGCGGACCACAGCCGAGATCATTCTGGCGTTCTACCGGGAGATCCGGGCCGCGGCGGATGGCGTCGTACTGATCGGCTGCAACACCGTCGGCCACCTCGCCGCGGGGCTTGTCGACGTACAGCGGACCGGTGACGACACGTCCGGACGGGACTGGGAGCGGACCCGGAAGATGGGCGTCAACACGCTCGCGTTCCGGCTGCCGCAGCACAACCGGTTCTTCACCGTGGACGCGGACTGCGTTCCCTGCACGCCGCAGACGCCGTGGGAGCTGAACGAGCGCTTCCTTGATCTGGTCGCCCGATCCGGTACGGCGCTGTTCCTGTCGATCGATCCGGCCGCGCGCACCGAGCGGACCGACCGGGCGCTGCGAAACGGTATACGGTTGGCGCTCAGTGGTGGTACGACGGCTGAGCTCGAGCCGACCGACTGGCTGGTGAACACCACGCCCACCTCCTGGCGCGCGGGCGACGAAGCCATCCACTACGACTGGTCTCGTCCGTGGGGTGCGGACCCGACCGCCAACTGACCTGGGGGCTGTGTGAGCGTACGGCGAGGCACCAATCTCGATCGTGTCGGCGGCTTCAACGACGCCGTCGTACTGGACGCGATCCGCCGCAGCGAACAACTCAGCCGCGTCGAGCTCGCCGAAGCCACCGGCCTTTCCGGCCAGGCCATCTCCAACATCGCCCGCCGCCTCCTCGACGCCGGACTGGTCCGGGAGGCAGGCAGGTTGCGCGGCGCCGGCCTCGGCAAACCGCGGACGTTACTCGAGCTCGAGCCCACTGGGCAGTACGCCGTCGGTGTGCACCTCGACCCGTCCGTCGTCACCGTCGTACTGCTCGACCTCACCGGCGAGGTGATCGCGCGGCGGCCGGTCGACCAGTACGCCGACGATCCCGACGTACTCATCGCTGGCATCGCGAAGACGATCGAGGAAGTCATCACGTCGTCCGGCGCACTGCGTGAGCGCGTCACCGGCGTCGGCATCGCCGCACCCGGCCCGATCGACGTCGACCGCGGTGTGGTCGTCGATCCGCCGAACCTGTCGGCCTGGCACTTGGTCCCGCTCCGCGACGAACTGCGGGAGCGGACCGGCCTCCCGGTCCTGCTGGACAAGGACGTCACGGCGGCCGCATCGGCGGAGAAGTGGGCCGGTCAGAGCGGCAGCTTCGTGTTCTTCTACCTCGGCACCGGGGTCGGCGCCGGACTGGTCATCGGCGACGAGGTGGTCCGCGGTTCGTCGAGCAACGTCGGCGAGATTGGTCACGTGATCGTCGATCCGGACGGCCCGGTCTGCTACTGCGGGCGGCGTGGTTGCGTTGGTGAGACGAGCCAGCCGCGATACCTGGTGCAGCAGGCGGTCCGGGCCGGAGTACTTGCCCAAGGCATCGATCTCGACGACCGGCCCGCGGTGGACGCAGCCTTCGCCAAGCTGTGCGCGCTGGCCGTGGACGGTGCCGGTGGCGCGCGGGAGATCGTCGCCGCGTTGGCCGGGCGGATCGCCAAGGTGGTCGAGGACATCGCCAACCTGCTCGACCTGGAGCGCGTGGTCTTCGGCGGTCCGCACTGGGAACACCTCGCTCCCGTCCTCGGCGACGCAGTACGCGATGCGCTGGACGGACGCTTCTTGCTCCGCGCGGTCCACCCGTTCGACGTCGCCGGTACGGCGCTCGGCGCGGACGTCGGCGCTATCGGCGCGGCCAGCCTGGTGCTCGACCAGACCTTCTCGCCCAACCCCTCCTTGTTGTTGCAAAGCAGTGCACTCGTCGGTGAAAGGTGACGTGTAGATGATCGACCCCGAGGTCCTTGCCCGCGCGGTTGCGGCTGTTGAGCGGGCCACCGGCGACGAGGTGATCGCGGAGATGTTCCGGCGCTCGATGGCCGGCAACCTACCCGCGGTCGCCGAACCGTTGCCGGACGGGACGACGTTCGTGCTCACCGGCGACATCCCGGCGATGTGGTTACGTGACTCCGCCGCACAGATGCGTCCGTACCTGCTGCTGTGCAAGGACGATCCGGGTCTGCAGGACTCGCTGATCGGGGTGCTGCACCGGCAGCTCGAGTACGTCGTGCTGGACCCGTACGCGAACGCCTTCAACAAGGAGGCGAACGGCGCCGGGCACACCACCGACGAGACCGACATGTCGGCGTGGGTGTGGGAGCGTAAGTACGAGATCGACTCGCTGTGTTTCCCGCTCGAACTGGCGTACCGGCTGTGGCGGATCACCGGCCGCGCGGACGTGATCGACAACCGGTTCCGGGCAGCCGCCGAGGCGATCGTCGAGCTGTGGACGGTGGAGCAGGATCACGAGGCAAGGTCACCGTACCGCTTCCAGCGGCTGCACGACCGGCCGTCGGACACGCTGGTCCGTGAAGGTCGTGGGCGGCTGACGCAGCCGACGGGGATGTCGTGGAGCGCGTTCCGGCCGAGTGACGACGCGACCGAGCTCGGGTTCAACGTGCCGGGCAACATGTTCGCGTCGGTGGTGCTCGGATACCTGCAGGAGATCGCGACCGAGGTACTACGGGACGAGCCGCTGGCCGATCGCGCGAAGACCTTGAAGGCGGACATCGACGAGGGCATCGCGCAGTACGGGACGATCGACCATCCTGTGCACGGCCGGGTGTACGCGTACGAGGTCGACGGGTTGGGGGAGTCGTTGGTGATGGACGACGCCAACATGCCTAGTTTGCTGTCGATCCCGCTGACTGGGTACGCCGCGCCCGACGACCCGACGTACCTCGCTACTCGGCAGTTGTTGTTGAGCCCGGAGAACCCCTACTACTACAGCGGTACGGTTGCGGCCGGCATCGGCAGTCCGCACACTCCGCCGCGTTATATCTGGCACATTGCGCTTGCTGTGCAGGGGATTTCGAGCACTTCGGCGGAGGAACGCCAACGCTTGCTGGAGCTCCTCCGCGACACCACCGGCGGCACCGGCCAGATGCACGAGGGCTTCAACGTCGACGACCCCTCGCAGTACACCCGAGAATGGTTCTCCTGGGCCAACGCCATGTTCTGCGAACTAGCCCTAGTCCACGCCGGCATCAAGAGTTAGAAAAGCGCGAAAAGCGGACACCGCTCCGCGGCGGCTGTCTTGTTGGCCGCCTTCGGCGGCGCGCGAACTGTTGGTTCGGGCAGCCGCATCTGGCGAAGCAGCTGCCCATCCGGTCGGACCGGTGAATTCGACACGCTTCGCGGCAGAGTCCGAGCGGACCATTAGATGCCGCGACGATTGCTCCCGCCCGGTGGCATGGAACGGCTGGCGCAGTGCAGGTCTGGCCTCACTGCACCGCGCCAGCCGGTATGGGGTCCCTGGCCGAGTCGTCCACAGGGGATAGGACGACTCGGACAAGGACGCTCGTGATGACCAGGTCGAGGCCGCTCGGCGCAAGAGATCAAGAGATTGCCTCGCCGACAAGGTTGGTCACGTCCTGGTCGATGATGACGATCCGTGCCTCGGTCGCAGCCTCGAAGTACTCGCGGATCCGGCCCGGAGACCCCAGGACCATGACGTGCAGCAGGCTCGGCAGGAGCACGACTTCGACCTGGTCTCGCACAACGGCCCGAAAGAACCGCTCGAAAGCCAGCGGCCGTCTAGCGTCGTCTTCCACGAAGGTTGCCGCGAGCTCCAACCCGGACGCTGCGGCGAAGGCATTCAAGCGCTCTTTGGTTCGGTTGACCTCGGAGGCGCACGGCAGCAGGTAGGCGCACAGGTACGCGTAGGCCAGTGGGTGATCGAACATTTGGCGGAGGTTCCCACGAGCGCAGTTGAGTGCACCCGTTGGCGTCCGAAGGTCATACCCCGATGTCACCCTCCGACCGTATGGATGGGAAGCAGGCCGGATCGATGAACTTGCGCCAACTTGCGCGCGTTCTGTGACAGGTAAGCCTCCCTAGGTCGACAGGTCAGCCAAGGCAGCCTTGATGAGGGTGCGGGCCGTAGAACCGTAGACGGCGAGCTTGGAGAGCGCGGCGAAAGTCTCGCCGTACATGGCGATTTCGCGCGGCTGGGTGATGGTCAGGAACCCGGAGACGAGCTCGACGTTGGCTTGGGCGTTGTCGAAGACGTAGAAGTCTTCGACAGGCCAGCGCGACGTCCGGTCGGCTGCGGTCGGGATCACGCCGAGACTGAGCGACGCCAGCTGCATCACGTCGAGGAGGTGTCGCAGTTGTCCGGTCAAGACCTCCGGGCCGCCGACTTGGTAGTGCAGGGCGGCTTCTTCCAGCACGAAAGCGAAGGTGTGTCCGCCCTCGACCAGGATGCGCTGGCGGTCTGTGCGTTCAGCCACGGTCGCGGCCACGTCGTCTACCTGGACGCGCCGGCGATCCCGCAGCGACGTGAGCACGGCGGTCGTGTAGTCGACGGTCTGCAACAGGCCCGGGATCATGCTCTGGCAGTAGGACCGGTACTGCCTGGTGCGGTCGTAGAGTTCCCGCACGGAGGCGTTGAGGTGGCGGAGCCCGGTTTGCTCGGCGCGCCGCCAATCCAGCCACATCGAGTCGACAGACCGGAGCTCGGCGATCAGCTCCGGAAGGACCTCGCGCGAGGAGCAAACCGCACACCAAATGCGGAGGTCGGATTCGGAAGGTTGCTGCTTGCCACGTTCGATCTTGGAGGTCTTGGCCTCATGCCAGCCGGCCGCGGTAGACAGCGCCCGCGCGGTCAGTCCCGCGTCGAGCCTGACCTCCCGCAGCCGGTCGGCAAGCGCCTGACGGGCGCTTTGTGCACTCGAGGATTGCGAAGCAGACATCCGGATTCGTAACGCCGAGAAGTAGGCCGGGGCTATAGCGCGATGGAGTAGTCGTCGTGGTCGATGCCACGTTCCCACACAGCCTCGAACGCCTGGAGGCAGAGCTTCACCACATCGGGGTCGGTGCTCACCTCGTTGCCGACGAACTGCCCGTCACCGGCGAAGAAGATGAACTGCAAGGTGCTTTCATCGAAGACCCAAACGTCATTGCCGGGAAGAGCAACCGCCGACAGTCGTGCGCGCGGCACCCAACGAATCGTCTCACCGGCCGCCACGTTGGCACGCGAGGTCACTGCGTGCTCGAAGGCGATGTAGTCAGACACCGGTTCGCTGATGACTCGAACCCGCTTCATCTGGATCCCACGCTCCGTCGCGCTTCGGGCGGTATCGGTCCAGCCGGCGTACTCGCGGACCGCCTGATCGAGGTCGCCCGCTTGCCAAGCCACATAGCCGGGATCATCGGTCATGTACTGGTCGCGAAACTCCAGCTTCAGCGCAGTCCGAGTACAGCTGGCGAGCAGTTCAGCGAACGACGGCTCCGGCACGGCAGGCCTCCACAATCATCTCCGCCATCCGGGCGGGCAGCTTCACAACGGACTCCGAGTCGGCTAGCCCGCTGTCCTGAGACAGCCTGACCAGTACCTCCGGGGCGATCACGGTCTCGCCCTGGAAGTAGAGATCTCCTGTCTCCTCGTCCCGGAAGACCGCCGGACAGTTGTTGCCCGGGCAGTTGGGATCCTTGCCGTAGAACTCTAACGCCATGATGACCTCCCGTATCGGGTAATGCGCGGACGGTGCTGGCCTATCATCAAGCGGACTACCGCCTGTAGCCAACCCTTGGGTGGGCCATCGCGCAAGTTTGAGCAAGTTGCTTGCCAGCCGATGGTTCGACTGCGGTCAAGTGATGTCCCGGCGGCGGGTGGTCCACACCGCCAGTGCGGTGAAGACCGCGCAGTAGCCGATCAGCGTCAGTAGGGCGCGGCCGCCGCTGACTGCGTCGCGTACTCCGGGTGGGGCGTCGGATGATGCCATGTCGGTGACGGTGAAGACTAGGGAGCCGGCGTTGCTGCCGGGGAGGGCGTTGGCTAGCCATTTGAGGCCTGGGAGGAGGCTGCTTACTACGCCGGCCAGGAGGGTCTCGATGCCTAGGATCCAGACGACGCCTAGGCCGATCGGTAGGGCGACGTTGCGGAAGGCAACGGCTAGTGCGGCGCCGGCGAGGCACCACATCATCAGGACCAGCCAGCCGCCGGCCAGCCCTTGGAGGAGGTTGCCGATGCTTGGCCACGCGGTCGAACCGTTCTCGGCGGCGGCGATGCCGACGCTGCAGAGTGCGCAGGCGGCGAAGATGCCGACGACCCAGAGCGCGACCGTTGTGGCGAGCGCGAGGAACTGGGCGCCGAGGATCGTGCCGCGCCCCGGCCGCTGGGTGAGAACGGTCTTGAGCGTTCCCCAGGTGTACTCGCCGCCGATCACGATCGCGCCCAGCACGAGTGCGAGCGCTCCGGCGAAGATCGGGTACCCGCCGATCGTGTTGTCGATAACGCGTTCCGGCAACATTCCGCGAAGGATCTCGGCCCGCGGTACGCCGTCGGTCTGCGGGTTGTCGTCGCCGGTCGCGTAGCCCAGGTACGGCAGCAGGTAGCCGAAGATCAGGCTCAGCACCAGGCCGGCGCCGAACAGCACCCAGACCGCGGACCGTTTCCGGAGCTTCAGCAGCTCCGCTCGGTAACTACCCAACATCAGCCTTCTCCTCGGTTGCGGTGAGCTCGAAGAAGACGTCCTCGAGAGCTCGTTCGGTACTGCGCAGTTCGGACACCGCGATCCCGGCCTCGACCAGGACCCGGTTCACCTCGGCGGCGCGATCCGGAGTCACCTTGACCCGGAGCGTGTCGTCGTACTGGTGCACGCTGCCGAACCGGGTCAGGATCGCCTGCGCCTGATCCTTCGGGTTGGCGCGGACGACCAGCTCCTGCTCGCCGCGCAGCTCGTCAACGTTGTGCTCGGCAACCATTCGGCCGGAGTTGATGATCCCGACGCGGTCGCAGATCTGCTGCACTTCGCCGAGCAGATGACTGGACAGCAGTACGGTCCGGCCGTCGGTGCCGAGCTCGCGGATCAGCCGGCGCATGTCGCGCATCCCGGCCGGGTCGAGGCCGTTGGTCGGCTCGTCGAGGATCACCAACTCCGGATCCTTCAGCAGCGCGGCCGCGACCCCGAGCCGCTGCTTCATCCCCAGGGAGTACGTCGAGAACCGGTCCTTGGCCCGATCGGCGAGGTCGACCAGCTCGAGTACTTCGTCGATCCGCTGCCGCGCCACCCCGGCGTACTCCGCCAACAGCCGAAGGTTGTCCAGCCCCGACAGGTACGGATAGAACGCCGGCGACTCGATCATCGACCCTGTCCGCCGCAGTACGTCGGCCTGCCCGGGCCTCCCGCCGAGCACGCGCACGGTTCCACTCGTCGGCGCAATCAGTCCGGTGAGAATCCGGAGCGTTGTCGTCTTGCCCGCGCCGTTCGGTCCGAGGAATCCGTACACCTCGCCCGGCAGCACTGTCAGATCGACACCATCGACCGCGAGGGTGTCGCCGTACCTCTTCGTCAGCCCGCTGACCTCAACTAGCGCATCCATACCTAGAGGGTGGCGGTCGAGGCCGGTCCGTCGCGTCGCCCAGCGGGAGTGACCGCACCTACCGCGGTGGGAGTAGCGAAACAACCTGTGAGCAGCAGGTCAGCCGAGCCAGCCGGGGCGGACGAGGCCGGTTTGGTAGGCGACTACTACCAGTTGGGCGCGGTCACGGACGCCGAGTTTGATCATGGCTCGGCTGACGTGGGTCTTCGCCGTTGCCGGGCTGAGGACCAGGCGTTCGGCGATCTCGTCGTTCGACAATCCCTCGCCGACCAACGCGACGATCTCCTTCTCGCGTTCCGTGAGTACGTCGAGTTCCTTGCTCGCATGTGGTTGCCGGCTGCGTGACGCGAACTCGGCGACCAGCCGCCGCGTGACGCCGGGGGAGAGGAGTGCATCACCTCGGGCGACGACCCGCACCGCCTGCAGCAGTTCGACCGGCTCGGTGTCCTTCACCAGGAAGCCGCTCGCGCCGACCCGGAGCGCCTCGAACACGTACTCGTCCAGGTCGAACGTCGTCAGGATCACCACGTGTACGTCGGCCAGCTCGGGGTCCGCGCCGATCTCGCGGGTTGCCTCCAGCCCGTCGGTACCAGGCATCCGGATGTCCATCAGCACCACGTCGGGCTTCTCGGCCCGCGCCAGCGCGACCGCCTCCGCGCCGTCCGACACCTCGCCGACCACCGTGATGTCGTCCTCGGCGTTCAGCAACGACCGGAACCCGGCCCGCACCAACGCCTGATCATCCGCCAGCAACACCCTGATCATGCGCTCACGCTAGAGCATCCGCGTACCGACGGACGGGTAGTAGTCGCCTCCGCTCCCACTTCTACGGCGTGGGCGCCTCGAGAAGCGCCACCACTACCCGTTCTTCGGTACGCCGCTCAGGCGAGGCCGGCGTCGTGGGCGAGGAGGGCTATCTGGGTGCGGTTGCCGAGCTCCAGCTTGGTGAGGATGTGGGAGATGTGTGCTTTGACCGTTGCGAGGCTCATGAAGAGCTCGGTGGCGATCTGGGCGTTCGCTTTACCTTGGGCGACGGCCAGCATCACGTCGTACTCACGGGGTGACAGCCGCTGGAGCTTGTCCTGCGCGATCGTGTGCGCGTCGGCCTGAGTCGCCGCCCGGTCCATCAGTCGGCGGGTGATCGCCGGCGACAGGATGGGGTCGCCGGCCGCGACCCGCCGTACGGCGTCGACGATCTGGGCCGGCGGCGTGTCCTTGAGCAGGAACCCGCTCGCCCCGGCGCGGAGTGCATGCAGCACGTTCTCATCGGTGTCGAAGGTCGTGAGTACGACGACCTCGGGCGGATTCGTCCGCGCCCGCAGCCGACGGGTCGCGACGATCCCGTCCACCCGCGGCATGCGCAGGTCCATCAGCACGATGTCGGGGAAATGCGCGTCGACCGCGGCAGGTACTTCGTCACCGTCGGCGGCCTGACCGACCACGGAGATCCCGTTCGCCCCGTCGAGCATCATCTCCAGGCTGGCCCGGACCAACGCGTCGTCGTCCACCACCAGCACACGAATGGTCGGCTCGCTCATACAGGCCACGGTAGCGAGGCCTCGAGCCGGAAGCCGCCACCGGGCACCTGCCCGTGGTCCAGCGTCCCGCCCGCCAACTGCACCCGCTCGGTCAGCCCCACCAGCCCGGTCCCGCTCCCCGGCGTCAACGACGTACCGTTCGACGCCGGATTGGTCAGCTCAATCCGCAGTCCGTCACCAGGCCGCCCGTCCACAGTCACCGTCACGGGACGCCCGGCGGCATGCTTCCGCGCGTTCGTCAGCCCTTCCTGCACCACCCGGTACGCCGTCCGCCCAGTTGCCGGGGGCAACGACGCCGGATCCGCGACGCGATCGTCGTACGCGACCGCCGTACCTGCCTCGCGCGATTCGTCGACCAGCGCCCGCAGATCACCGAACGTCGGCTGCGGCCGCCCGCCCGGCAGATCGTCGATCTCCGTGTCGCGCAGCACGCTGATCACCTCGCGCAGCTCATCGAGCGCCTGGTGTACGCCGGTACGGATCACGCCTGCCGCCTTCGCAAGCTTCTCCGGCGACGAATCCGGCCGGTACTCGAGCGCACCGGCATACGTCGCCAGCAGCGACAGACGATGAGCGAGTACGTCGTGCATCTCGCGGGCCATCTGGGTCCGCTCCAGGGTGCGCGCCTCGGCGACTCGGCGACCCTGCTCGGCCTCGGCCCGAGTCGCGCGCTCACGAAGCGACGCGAGCAACTGTTGACGAGCCTGCGTGCCCTGACCCCAACCGAGCAGAGCGGTATGCACAGCGACATCCAGTATGGCGAACCAGAGGAAAGGCAGCCCGTGGATCGGTTGCCAGAGGCCCTGGATCAGATGGCCGACTGTGCCGGCGAGCGCGACCAGGGCGGCCGTGCGGAACGGGCGGCGGAGCGCCACGGTCAGCGTGCCGACGGTGGACGGCGGCGTACCGGCGGGGGAGAGGGCGGCGAGCACGGCCAGTGCGATCGCGCCCGGCGCCGGGCGGCGGAACATGATCGGGAGAACCGCGACCGCGACGATGCCGACCGCCACGTCGAGCACCAGGAACTTCCGGTGCGACGGATCGGACAACCGCCCCACGATGGTCATTCCGGTCAGTACCGCGATCAATCCCATCGACACGGCGGTCACCCACCAGGGCGCCTTCCGCGCCATGCACGACTCCATGCCGCCGAGACTAGGTGGCCGCCCCGATCTCCACCACCGACCAAAGTCGAGGCCGCGCCGACTTCGGACCACCCTCGGGCAGCTTCCCGGCCGATGCCGCGAGTACCCGCGTTGCAGCACTGTGATGCCACCAAGCCACTGAAGGAGCCACAATGCCCAACTCGATCACCCCGATGCCCGCCGCAACCGACGCACCGGCATCAACCCGACGTACCGTCTCCGGTCGCAGCCGTCTCGCTGTCGTCGGCGTTGCCGCCGCCGCGGCGCTGGCCGACTGGGCGATCCTCAGCCCGCTCGCCGGCCTCACCCTCGAAGCTCGGCAGGGCGGGGTCCAGCACATCGGCGCGATCTCTGTCGTCGTCGCGACCCTCGTCGTCGCCTTCGCCGGCTGGGGACTGCTCGCGATCCTCGAACGTCGTACCCAGCGCCGCGTCGGCTGGGCGCGCGACACCTGGACCGTCGTCGCGACTATCGTCTGCGTCCTGTCGCTCGGCAGCCCGTTGACGAACGGAATCGGCCTCGGCGCCAAACTCGGTCTGGCGTCACTCCACCTGATCGTCGGCGCGACGGTCATCATCGGCCTCCGCCGCACCGCCCTCGCCGCCGAACGGTGCTAACTGGGCCGCTTGGTAGAACCCCCGGATGTGCGCGGTCACGAGGTCGGCCGCGCGCTCCGCTTCGCCGCCGCGCACCGCGGCCAGGATCGCCCGGTGCTCGGCGCGCAACCCCATCGCCGTCGCTTCCCAGTCGAGCAGATTGGGTACGGCGGCCAGCACGTACCCGTGGATCGCCGACCGCAACGACGCCATCACGGCAGCGATCAACACGTTCCCCGCAAGGCCGGACAGCGCGACGTGGAACTCCGCGTCGAGCAGATGAAACTCCTCCGGCGACAGACCGGCGTCGTCCATCCGGTCCAGCAATTCCGCCGCGACTTTCAGCTCGCCAGCCCCGAGATCCCGCTCGGCGGCCTCCCTCGCGGACCACGACTCCAGCAGCAGTCGAGTCTGTACGACGTCCGCCATCGGCAGATGATTGGTTGCCAGGTGCAACCGCAGTACGGCGGTCAGCGGGGAGACCGGCTCGGCCACGATCACCGCGCCCGCCTCCGGCCCGGACCCGGTCGCGGTCCGTACGACGCCCATCGCCTCCAGCACCCGGACCGCCTCCCGCACCGACGGCCGGCTGATCCCGAGCTGCTCGGCCAGCACCCGCTCCCCGGGCAGCCGCCCCCCGATCCGCAACCGCCCGGCCGCGAGGTCCGCCTCCACCTGATGCAGGACCAGCTCGTAGTTCTTCACGTGGACGACCCTACCTCTGTGGTCGGACCACAGGGTAGGGTGTGGTCCGACCACAGATTCAGCCGGGAGTTGTGATGACCGATCGCCAGATGCCCAAATGGTCCGAGTTGAAGCCGTTGCTGCGGCCGAAGCCGATCACGACCAACCCGACCGACCGGCGGCTGGAGAAGGCGCTGACGATCGCGGACCTGCGGTCGATCGCGAAACGGCGTACCCCTCGCTCGGTGTTCGACTACACCGACGGCGCCGCCGAGGCCGAGATCAGCCTGCGCCGCGCCCGTCGGCTGTTCGCCGAGATGGAGCTGCAGCCGTCGATCCTGCGCGACGTGTCCGACATCGACCTCGGTACGTCGATCCTCGGCGGCCGCTCCGAGCTGCCGTTCGCGTTCGCCCCGACCGGTTTCACCCGGATGATGAACCACGAGGGTGAGAGCGCGGTGGTGAAGGTCGCCGAACAGATCGGCATCCCGTATGCCTTGTCCACGATGGGCACCACCTCGATCGAGGACGTCGCGGCTGCTGCTCCGAACGCGCGGAAGTGGTTCCAGCTGTACGTCTGGAAGGACCGCGACTCCGGCGAGGATCTGGTGAAGCGCTCGGCCGCTGCCGGGTTCGAGGCGCTCATGCTGACCGTCGACGTACCCGTTGCCGGTGCTCGCCTTCGCGATGTCCGCAACGGCTTCACGATCCCGCCGTCGCTGACGGTGAAGACCGTGCTGGACGCGTCAATGCATCCGGCCTGGTGGGCGAATCTGCTCACCACCCGGCCGCTGACGTTCGCCTCGCTGTCCACCTGGGACGGCACCGTCGCCGAGCTCCTCGACAAGCTCTTCGACCCGACCATGACGATCGACGACCTCAACTGGCTGCGCTCGATCTGGGACGGCCCGTTGATCGTCAAGGGCATCCAGACCGTCGAGGACGCCCGCCGCGTGGTCGATGCCGGCGCGGACGCGGTTGTGTTGTCCAACCACGGCGGGCGTCAGCTGGACCGCGCTCCGACGCCGCTGCGCATCCTGCCGGACGTTCGCAAGGCGGTCGGCAGCGACGCCGAGGTCTACCTCGACACCGGCATCATGTCCGGCGCGGACATCGTCGCGGCGATCGCGCTCGGCGCTGATGCCTGCCTGGTCGGCCGTGCGTACCTGTATGGCCTGATGGCCGGTGGTCAGCGCGGTGTCGCCCGCGCCGCCGAGATCCTGACGAAGGAGGTACGGCGGACGATGGCGCTACTCGGTGTCTCGAGCGTGGCCGAGTTGAACCCGTCGCACGTCCGCCTGCCTTAGGGTCTGCAGTCATGGAACAGGTATTGAGCCGGCCGGAAGCGTCGGACGCGGTCTCCGACGCTGGGTGGCGCTTCTTGCTGGGCACTTTTCGAACGTCGATCCCGGTCGGGTCGTTGGCTCGTGCGATCGGCTTGGCAGCGGACGCTGTCGCGGCGTGCGGCGACGACGCCGACGGACACCTTCGGGTCGATGCCCGCGCCGATCGGGTCGTCTTCACCCTGCAGTCGTTGGAGCACGCGGCGGTCACCACCCTGGACGTCGAACTCGCGCTTCGGATCTCTGCCACCGCGGACAGTTCTGGGTTTCTGACCGAGCCCGAAATCGGAACCGGGGCACCGCGATCCGTCCAGATGCTGGAGATCGCGATCGATGCTCTGGACATTGCTGGGATTCGGCCGTTCTGGAGGGCGGTGCTGGGCTACACCGGTGAGGCGGGTGCCGAGGGACCGAAGGATCCGCTCGTCGATCCGGTCGAGCAAGGTCCGGCCGTCTGGTTCCAGCAGATGGATGAGCCGCGCCCGCAGCGCAATCGCATCCACTTCGACATCTGTGTTCCGCATGACGAGGCACAACGGCGCGTCGAAGCTGCACTGGAGGCTGGGGGCCGACTTGTGTCCGCGACGCGTGCGCCCGCCTTCTGGGTCCTTGCCGACCAGGAGGGGAACGAGGCCTGCGTGACCACTTGGCAGGGCCGAGACTGATCTTTACAGCGGCAGAGTCGCCGTGATGCGCAGACCGCCGGTGGGTGTGCGGTTGGCGGTCAGCGTGCCGCCGAGTGCGGTCGCTCGCTCCCGCATGCCGGAGATGCCGTTGCCTTCCGTCGGCGTACCGGTGAGCGACTGGCCGTCGTCGTCGACCTGCAGTACCAGCGCCTGTTCGCCGTACTGGATCCGGACCGTCGCCGACGTCGCCTTCGCATGACGTACGACGTTGGTCAGCGACTCCTGGATGATGCGGAACGCGGCGCGGTCGAGGCTGGTCGGTAGTGCACGCGGGTCGCCGTGGACGATCTTGTGCACCTCCAGGCCGGCCCGGGAGGTGCGGCTGACCAGGTGGTCCAAGTGGTCGAGTCCAGCGACCGGTTGCCGGGGCGCAGACTCGTCGGACTGCCGCATGACGCCGACGATCGACCTGAGCTCCACCAGGGCTTCCTTGCTGGCGTCCTTGATCGCCGAGAGCGCCGGAGCAGCCTGCTCTGGTTGCCGGTCGACCAGGTGGAGGGCAGTGGACGCTTGCACGTTGATCAGCGAGATGTGGTGCGCGACGACGTCGTGGAGCTCCTGTGCGATCCGGAGGCGCTCTTCACCGGCTCGGCGGAGCTCCTCCTCTTTCCGGGTCCGCGCTGCCGCGTTGACCCGGTCGCGGTGCGCGCGGAACAGTTCGGCGAGAAAACCGAGGACGACGAAGCACGTGCCGACCAGAAGGGTCTGGTACAGGCCGAACTCGTGCAGGCCGAGCACCATCCGTCCGCCGACATGCCCGACGTACAGCACAGCCAGCGCCGACCAGCCGGGAATCCGGTAGCCGAGCCGGATCGCGGTGAACACGGCGATGACGAACGCGAAGATCATCGGGCCGTAGGCGTACTCCATCAGCACGTAGACGAGCGTCGACACGACCGTTGCCCACAGCACGGGGATCGGCCGGGTCCGGAGCCAATACAGCGACAGCGATCCGATCAGGATCAGCACCACCATGAACCAGTCCGGATGCCGGGCCTCCGGCTCACCGTGGACCGCCGCGCCGATCGACCCGACCACCGCGATGATCGAGACGACGACAGGCAGGCCGATCCGCCGCGCCCAGTACCCGAAGGTCGGTGCGGTGATCGGCTCAGTCGTGCTCACAGTAAGCAACCGTAGAGTGCGGCCGGGCAGGTGTCATCGTCGCCACGGAGTACTTCGGCCTGCGCCCGTGGCAGTAGGTCAGTACTTGACCTGGTAGATCTTCTCCTCGTAGATCGGGCCGTAGTACTCCTCGAGCGTCGCGAGGTCCTCGCCTTGGCGCTCCAGCGCCTGCGAGATCCGCGCCCGGCTCGGCACCGCGTCCGGCTCCCAGGTCTCCGGCTTCCACAGCTTCGAGCGCAGGAACGACTTCGAGCAGTGGTGGAAGATCTGTTCGATCTCGACCAGCACGGCCAGCTGCGGACGGTTGCCCCGGACGATCATCTCGTCGAAGAACGGCGCTTCCTTGATGATCCGGGCCCGGCCGTTGATCCGGAGCGTGTCAGTGCGGCCGGGGATGAAGTAGATCAGCCCGACGTGCGGGTTGCTGATCAGGTTGGTGAATCCGTCGACCCGGCGGTTGCCGGCCCGGTCCGGGATCGCGATCGTCGACGGGTCCAGGACCTTGGTGAACCCGGCCGGGTCTCCCTTGGGCGAGACGTCGCAGGTGCCGTCGGCTCCGGAAGTGGCGATCAGGCAGAACGGCGACGCGCCGAGCCACTCGATGTCCAGGTCGTGGAGCTCCTTGCGCTCCTTGCTCGCAGCGGCTGCCAGTGGCGGCGGGACGAGCTCACGCAGCTCGTCGTACGTCGTGATCTCGACCAGTCCGGGAATCTCCATCAGGCGGCGTTCTCCTCTACCAGCGACGGCGTGGCTTCCACGTCGACGGCCCTCGTCCGCGCAGCCCATCGTACGGCGGGACCAGCTGCGCAACTGGTCCCCAGGAAGAGGACGCCGACCAGGATCCAGCCGATCGGACCCCAGCCGAGGATGACCGTGGTGAGCAAGGCCGGACCGAGCATCCTGGCCACTGCGGGGCCGGTGCCGAAGAAGCCTTGGTACTGACCCTGCTTGTCGGCGGGTGCGAGTCCGAAGCTGATCTCCCAGGCGCCGGACGCGAGCTTCATCTCGCCGACCGTGAGCAGCGCGGCCGCGATTACCAGGACGAGCGCAGCGATCGCCGGGCTCAGGTTGGCGGCAGTTGTGGCGAATACGGCGCAGGCGGCCAGCATCGCAATTCCGGCGTACCGGACGGAGCGGGTCGCGGTGCGGAGATCCTTGACCCGCTTGGCGATGTGGACCTGGAAGAACGCGACGCCGAGCGTGTTGACGATCATCAGCGAGGCCACGGCCCAGCTCGGTGCGTTGGTCCGGGTGACGATCCAGAGCGGGCCGACCAGGCTGATCAGCGGCATGAAGAGCAGCATGATCGAGTTGATCAGCGCGAGTACGGCGTACGGGCGGTCATGCAGTACGGCGAGCCGCGGTTCACCCTTGCTGCGAACCGTTACCGCGATCGATGGGACCCGACGGATCAGAGCGGCGGCGATCAGGAAGCTGAGTGCGTCGATGGCAAAGACGGTGAGGTACGCCGCTTTGGTGTCGAAGCGGAGCGCGATCCCGCCGAGCAGCGCGCCGACCGCGAGACCGGCGTTCACCGTGGACTGGAGGAAGGCCCGGATCCGGGTCCGCTCGGCCGGCTGTACGAGGCCCGCGAGGAGCGCCTGCCGGGCCGCGGTCAGTCCGGTCTGACTGCAGGCGTAGACGATTGCGGCAATCAGGAAGGCGGCGAAGCCTCGGACGAACAGGAACGAACCGACCGCGGTCGCTGTGGTCAGCGCGAGTACGACCCCGACGCCCCTCGCGCCTCGACGGTCCGCGAGGTTGCCCAGCGGGACGCCGGCGAGGAATCCGAGCAGCCAGGCGACCGTCAGCCCGAGCCCGACTTCGGCGGTCGAGAGGCCGACCACCCTGGTGAAGAACAATGCGGAGGTGACGACGAACGCGCCGTCGCCGACCGAGTTGGCCAACTGCGCCATCGCCAGGTCCCGCGGCGCTCCGGCCGGGGGAAGCATCTGTCCAAGTCTGCGGCTCATGACTTGAGCCTAGGATCTCGGCGGCCCAGCGGGCAGGTCCATTCGCGGGGTTAGATGTTGGGCCACTTTGGTCTGTGGACAACTCGGATCCGGGGCCGGAACCGCTGCACTTTATAGGCATGAGCTTCGACAATCTGACTCCTGCCTGGACCGACCAACCACTGACCAACCCCGGCGTCGCGGCCGATGTCGTCGACCTCGTGCTGAGCCTCGGCGACCGCCAACGCGGCACGTTCGCCGTGGTGCTCTGCGACCCGGATGATCACTACCGAGCCACCGTACTGATCGACCTCCCGTCGGAGTTCGACCACCTCAGCCCCGTCGTGGACGCCGCAGAGGTCTGCACCACGGCCCTGAAACCGATCATCGCCGCCGTCGACACCGCACCCGACACCGGCGTCATCCTCGCCCTAGGCCGCCCGGGCCACGCCAACTTGCCCGACCTAGACGCCGAATGGACCAAGGCAGCCACCACCATCTGCACCACAGCCAACATCCGCCTCCTCGGCTTCTACATAGCCACCAAGGAAGGCGTCCACCACCCCAACTCCCTAGCCGCAGCCTGACCCCCGCGCCCCCGCGCTCAGCGGACGCCCTGGGGGCGGAACTGGATGCTGATTCGCGGGCCGATCCGGCCGGCAGCCTTGGGAATCGCGTGTTCCCAGGTGCGTTGACACGATCCACCCATCACGATGAGGTCCCCATGCCCCAGCGGATACCGAACAGTCGAACCCACCGGCCCACTAACCCCACTCCCGTGACCCGCCCCACCTGCGCCGCCCGATCCGCCGGGTCGTGGGCGGAGTGTCAGTACGCGTGGTTCGCCGACGGACAGGATGGCGACCATCGTGTCCTCGTGGTTCCCTCGCCCGATCCGGTCGCCATGCCACGCGACGCTGTCCCGACCATCCCGGTAGAAACACAACCCCGCCGTACGGAACGGCTCACCCAGCTCCTCCGCATAATGCGCACTCAACGCATCCCGCGCCTCGTCCAGGATCGGCAACGGCAGGTCCACGTTCTCCCCGTAGAAGCAGAGCAGTCGCGGTACGTCGACCACCCGGTCGTACATCTGCCGCCGCTCAGCCTGCCACGGCACGTCGCGCGCCAGCCGCCCGTACACCTGATCGGCCCCGGTCAACCACCCCGGCAACACGTCGACCCAGGCTCCACGCCCCAGCTCGGTCCGCGCCAGCCCGTCCAAGGACCCCAGCTCCGGATCCTCGAAAGCATCCAGCAACGAGCCCTGAAGATCAGCACCCATACCCCCACCATACCCGAGATTCGAACATACGTTCCCCTAGGTCTCCGTAACGATGGTGAGGGCGAGGCCGGGGAGTACGGTGTAGGCGGAGTCGCACATGGGAGGTCGAGCATGACTGGGGCTGTGCTGGGCGGGTTGGCGGCTTTGCGAGACGAGCTGGCCACGCTGTATCGCGACTTGCATCAGAATCCTGAGCTGTCGCTGCAGGAGACGCGTTCGGCCGGCGTGCTTGCGCAGTGTCTGCGTGCTGCCGGCTTTGACGAGGTCACGGAGCAGGTGGGTGTGACCGGCGTCGTGGGCGTGCTGCGCAACGGTCCCGGCCCGGTGGTCATGCTGCGTGCCGACTTCGACGCTCTGCCAGTAGAGGAGAAGACCGGCCTCCCGTACGCGAGCACGGCTCGGGCTGTGGACCGCGACGGCGATGACGTTCCCGTGATGCACGCCTGCGGGCACGACATGCACGCCACCTGCCTGGTTGGCGCCGCGACTCTGCTGAAGCGGGCCTCAGACGAATGGCGTGGAACGCTGATGGTGGTGTTCCAGCCTGCCGAGGAGCTCGCGATCGGTGCACGCGAGATGATCGACGACGGACTGTTCGAGCGCTTCGGCAAACCAGAGATCGTCCTCGGTCAGCATGTCGCCCCACTGCCGGCCGGCTTCATCGGCTACGGCACCGGCCCGGTGATGGCGGCCGCCGACTCCCTCAACCTCACGCTGTACGGCCAGGGCGGGCACGGCTCCCGCCCCGAGTCGACGATCGACCCGGTCCTGATGGCGGCGAACGTCGTCACGCGCCTGCAGGGCATCGTCGCCCGCGAGGTGCCGCCGGCCGAGTCAGCCGTGGTCACCGTCGGCCGACTGCAGGCAGGATCGAAAGACAACATCATCCCGGACAAAGCCGAGCTCGGCATCAACGTCCGTACCTACACCCCGCAGGTCCGAGACCTTGTCCGCAACGCCATCGAGCGCATCGCTCGAGCTGAGTCCGCGGCCAGCGCCGCCGTGGCGGAGCCTGATCTCGACTGGTTCGCCAGCGTGCCCGCGCTGGTCAGTGAACCTGAGGCCACCAACATCACTATCGACGCTTTCAGCCGGCACTTCGGCGTGGAGCGGATCCAGCTGATGCCGCAGGTCAACGCCAGCGAGGACGTCGGCGTGTTCGGAGAGGCGGTGCAGGTCCCGACCGTGTTCTGGTTCTGGGGCGGCCTCGAGACCGAGCCCACCCTTGCCGCCTTCCGTGAGGGACGCATAGATCAGCTTCCGGGCAACCACTCGCCGTACTTCGCCCCAGTCATCGAGCCGACCTTGACCACCGGCGTCGAAGCACTCGTCCTGGCCGCCCTGGCCTGGCTCGGCAAACCCTGACTCATTGCGGAGCTGCGAGCGCCTCGCCGATGGCGTGCCGCGTGTAGGTCGTCAGCGCCGGGTTGGTGTCCTTTTGGTACGACCACACGATCAGGGCCTGGGACAGTACGCGCCCGCGTCCGCGCAGCCACGTCGCGTCGTCCACGTCCAGCGCCGCACGGAACTCGTCGCGGACGTTCGCGGGCAGCAGGTACCACACCGGGAACAGGTCGCACGCCGGATCGCCGACACCGCAGGTCTCGAAGTCGAGCACCGCGGTCAGCCGGCCCTCCGCCGACACGAGCAGGTTGCTCGGCGTCAGGTCCGAGTGCACCCACACCTCGCGCCCGTCGTACGGCGCCGCGAGCGACTCCTCCCACGACGCCAGCGCCGCGCGAGTGTCGATCAGGCCATCCAGCTCGCTGATCGCCTTCCGCGTCGGGGAGTCCATCGAGACCATCGAGGCGCGCGTACGGCGCTCGCCCGGATACGCCGGCGGCCGGTCTGGCAGGTCGATCCGCCGGAACGCGTCGACGAACGCCGCGAGGTCCGTCGCCAGCCCACGCGGATCAACCAGCGCGTAGGGGGAGGGGTGCGCACCGGCGAGCCAACGGTGGACGGACCACTCGCCCGGGAACGCGTCGGTGGGTGAGCCGATCGCCTCGACCGAAGGGATCGCCACAGGCAGGAACGGCGCGAGTGCCGCGAGTTTCGCCTGCTCCCGTCGGACTTCGTCGGTGATCGACGGCCGGAGCGGAAGCCGTACGGACAGGTCGGAACCGAGGCGGTAGATCGCGTTCACCAATCCACCGGAGTCGACCGGCTCCAGCGGCAATGCGGCCCACTGCGGGAACTGCTCGGCCAGCAGCTCGCGGACGAGCGGCGTGTCGATGTCGGCCTGATCGGCGTGGACCTTGCGGGGACTCACGAGCCATTCGAACGGTCGGATCCGTCCGCGGTCAACCCAGTTTCGCATCGAGTCGCTCAACAGCCGGGGAGTCGACGCACGCTCGAGGCACCGACGTCGAGCTACGCGGGTTTCAGCGGTCCGGTGGGCTTGTAAGTGGTGAGGATGACGCCGGACGGGAACGGCGTCGCGCTGGTCAGTTCGAAGGTCTGCGCCGAGGTGCCTTCCGCGAACAGGCGTTTGCCGGTGCCCAGCAGGACCGGGTTGATGATCAGCAGGACTTCATCCGCCAGCCCGTGTTCGAGCAGCGTCGAGGTCAGCGTGGAGCTGCCCGAGAGGATGAGGTCGGGGCCGTCTTCTGCCTGGATGCGCCGAACGCGGGTCGACGAGGTATGGTCCAACGCCTTCGAACGGGCCCCAATCGAGACTTTCCGGATGGTGGGTGGCAACGAACTTCGTCGCCGCGTTGATCCGGTCCGCCATCGGGCTGCTCGGCATCTTCGGCCAGAAGCCCGACCAGAGATCGTAGGTGCGACAGGCGTCACGAGATTCTGGTGATTCCCATGGAGCTGAGCGCCTGGTCGTAGTGCTGCGTTTAGGGTGTGGGCTTCGGCGGAGCCGCTGTTTGAGTCGGAGGTCGGGCAATGACCAGTAAGTTCACTGAGCTGGCGATCGACTGTGCCGATCCGAGTGGGCTCGCCCGGTTCTGGTGCGCGGTACTCGGCTATGAGGTACAGGACGAGGAGGACGGGCTGGTGACGATCGGGTCGCCGTTGCTGCCCGAAGGTAGGGAGCGTCCTGGGCCGGTGCCGCCGACGTTGACGTTCGCGCGGGTGCCCGAGGGCAAGACGATCAAGAACCGGCTCCATCTCGACCTCAATGCGACCGACGGGGGACAGGACGAGGAGGTACGCCGCCTGCTCGACCTCGGTGCCCACCACGCCGACGTCGGCCAAACCGGCGAGGAGAGCTGGGTAACGCTTGCCGACCCGGAGGGCAACGAGTTCTGCGTCCTAGCCGGCCAACACCCCTGACTGCGCCACCGATCAACGGTTGGAGAACGCATGACCCGCATGCTGATCCGGAACGTCTCCGTGCTGGTAGTCCCCGAGCACGGCGACTGCCGAGTAGACCAGGCCCAAGACATCCACATCACCAACGACCAAATCACCGCAATAACCCCGACCGGCGTGGGGGAGGTGGGGGAGCGGGAGGTGATTGATGGGACTGGGTTGGTGGCGGTGGCTGGGTTGGTTAATTCGCATACGCATAGTCCGATGGTGATGATGCGGGGGGCGGCCGAGGATCTTTCGATTGAGGATTGGTTCAATCGGCGGATTTGGCCGATGGAGGTGAATCTGACGCCGGAGCGGGTGCGGGTCGGGGCGCGGTTGGCGTGTGCTGAGATGTTGCTGGCTGGGGTGACTACGTTCGTCGACCACTACTTTCACGCCGAGCAGATCGCGGCCGCTGCGATCGAGTCCGGGATCAGGGCTGACCTCGCGCCCACGTTCTTCTCGTCCACCGGCCATTCCACCGCGGGGCAGGATGTGATCGGAGCGGCTTTCGACGTGACTCGTGAGTTGAGTCGGGTTCATCCGCGGATTAGCGCGAGCCTTGGGCCGCACGCGACGTACACAGTCACTGACGATGATCTGCGGCGTACGGCGGACTTCGCGCGGGACGAGGGGTTTCGGATCCATCTGCATGCGGCCGAGACGGACGATCAGACTCAGGCGTCGCTCGATAGGCACGGCGTCACTCCGATCCAGGTGCTTGAGCGGACTGGCGTACTCGATGCCGGCGCGCTGATCGCGCACGGGTGCGGCATCCGTGAGTCTGACCTCGCGATCCTCGAGCGGTATGCAGACCGCACGACAGTTGCCTCTTGCCCGAAGGTTTACCTCAAGCTTGCGATGGGCGAGGTCACTCCGATCAAGGGGCTCCGGTCGGCTGGCGTACGAGTCGGGATCGGCACTGACGGAGCCGCCGTGCACAACACCCTCGACGTCTGGGAGGCGATTCGCATGGTCGCGCTGACCCAGAAGCAACGTGAGCATGACGCCGAGTGGATGACGCTGTCCGACACCCTTCGTCTAGCCACCCGAGGCAGCGCGGCAGCCGCTGGTCTCGCCGACAGCATCGGCGTCCTTGAGCCAGGCCGCCAAGCTGACATCGCGCTCGTCGATCTCAACGGTCCGCACAACCAGCCGCTGCACGATCCGCGGGCGGCCCTGGTGTACTCCGTGCGCGCCTCGGACGTGGTCACCGTTCTTGTCGCCGGGCAGGTGGTCGTCCGCGACCGGCAGTTGCTGACCATGGATCGCGACGAGGTCGTCGCCGAAGCGCGCGAACTGGCCCACACCCTGGTCGATCTCTCCCAAGGCGGGGCCGTTCAGCACTACGCCCCCTGACTCAGCACCACGAGCCGCAACTCAGCACCACGGGCCGCGACTCAGCACTACGCGCCCTGACTCGGCACGACGGGCCGTGATTCAGCGCGCCGAGCCGTGGGTCAGTTTGATAGGAGGGCTTGGAGGATTAGGTCGTTGCGGGCTGTTTGGCCGGCTGGGACTGAGGTGTGGACGCCCTCTCGCAAGTACGTCGTCAGGTGGGCTGGTGATGCGGCCAGGGACTCCGCCCAGCGGACCACCTTCAGGTTCGAGTACTTCTTCGAGGCGTCCGACAGCTGCGAGTTGATCCACGCGCTGTTGCGTTGGTCGGCCAGCTGCACGGCCGCGGACTTCGCCGTACGAGCGCACTGGACGTTGACCCAGACAACCGTCCGCTGCGAACCGACGATCCGCATCGTCCGGTCGACCTGCGCGGCGAAGACCGGCGGGTTGAAGATGTCGTTCGTTCCCGTCGCCATCAGGATCCGGCGCGGCATGCCGTACCGGACTGCCCAGTTCTGCAAGGCGTCGACCGCCGGCGCGGTCGGACGGCCGGACCAGTTGTGTACCGCGATGGTCTTGCCGGTGCGCGCGATCAGCTGCGACGCGAGCGCCTTGCCGTCCTGCACCGCGATGCTGTCGCCGAACATATAGACGCCGTCGTTGTCGCGGACGGACGTAATGGTTGCTTCAGTTGCGATCGCGTGGCTCAAGATTGTCCAGTCGCCGAGCGCGCCGGACCCATACGGGTCGGACGCAGCGGCGGTCTGGGCCGTCGATGCCTCGCCGGTGGCGACGGCCGCGACAGTGGCCACGGCTCCCGCCATCAGGACGTGGCGACGGTTCGGTTTCATAGTGTTGCCCCCAGGAGATGGTCGGGATCCGCGTGGACGATACAAGGTGACTGAGCGCAACCGTCAAGCCGTTGTGATCCAACAGAGATCTGACAGACGGTTGGCTGCAATCATTTCGTCAGCTGATCGTGAGGATCTTGTTCGCGGTGAACGCCTGCGCATGGTCGGCATCACCGGGGAACCAGACCCGGTAGGCGACCTGGCCGCGGACGGCCGGTTTGATGCCGAACGCGTACTTGCCCGAGGCACTCAGCTTCACCGAGGCGATCGACTTCCACACCTTGCTTCCGTACTGCTGCAGGTAGACGGTCTGGCCGGCGTGCGCGGGAGCGACGTACCCGCTGATGGCGGCGGCCTGGCCGAGCCGGATCGCTGCCGGCGCCAGGGTCGCGGAGATCGTCGGTGCGACCTGGACGGTGATGTCTGGCGTCCGCGTCCCCATCAGGTCGGTGTTGCCGGGGAACGTCATCATGAACACCGACGACACGGTCGGCTTGTAGGAAAGGCTGACGGTCCCGGTCGACGAGGTCTTCAAAGCGGCGAGCAGCTTGAACGTCGAGGAGTTCTTCGGCCGCACGTACAGGTTCGTCGGCAGACCGGCGTACGCCAACTTGTCGATCCGCAGCGTGCTCCCGGTCAGCGTGATCGACCCGCCGTAGTTGATCAGCGTCGATGACGGCGTGAGCACGGTCTTCATGCCGAGCAACTGGCTCGTCGCGATCAGGCTGAACTTGCCACCGCGGTCCTTGACCCAGGCGCCGTAGGTGTAGGTGACGCCCTGAGCCAACCCGGTGTTCTTGTACGCCGACGCCGCACCCGAGTAGACCAGCGTGCCGGTCGTCGGAGTCGGTGCCTGGCTGGTCGAGTTCCGCCGCACCATGACCTGGTCGAGGTCTGGCGTCGGCGGGATCTTCCACGTCAGGTTCGCAGCCAGGTACGCACCGGTCGCGTCGAACGTCAGCTTCTGCGGCGCCAGGTCGGCCGTCGCGAAGCCACTGCTGACCGGCAGCACCTCGTCCCCGTTGGTCTCCGTGATCCCCTCGAGGACCTGGATGCGGTACGCCGTGTTGTCGGTCAAACCGCCCGTCGGCGTGATCACTGCCTGCCGAGTCGTCGCGTCATAGCCGACCGTCGCCCCGATCGTGGCGCCACTCTTGGCGTTGACGAGCCGGACCGTGCTGGCGGTGACAGTGCTCGCGACCACGGGACGGGCGAACGTCACGAACGGCCGGGTCGACAGGTCCGAGATGGTCGAGCGGTCCTCCGGCTGCGCATCCCGGAGCGAATAGTCCGTGCCGGAGCCCGCGCCGCCGGTGCCCTCCTCGGTGATGTTCAGCGAGTAGGCCCGGGTGTCGCGCGACCCGTTGTCGTTGCTGACCGCGATGTAGGTGCTGCCCGGATTGGCGCCGACGTCGACCGATGCGGTCAGCGGACCCCACTGCGGTTCCTGCGACACCGGGTCGATGTCCGGGAAGGCCTTGACCGCACTGCCGAGCGCCAGCAGGGTGCCGTCGTACACCTGGACCCGCGGACCCATGTTCTCCGCGTAGATCGGCTGGAAGTCGGCGCCCGTGACCGCGATCCGCAGGTTGCGGGCCGCCTCCGAGGTGACCTCGAACCAGTCGACGTCACCCTCGGCGCCGATCGTGGTCTCCAGCGGGCTCGACTCCGGGCTGACCGAGATCGCCCGCTCGGGCTGGTCGTTGCCGTCGGACCCGCTGACCGGGAAGTCCGGCGCGAAGCGGCCGCCGAGCGCGGCGTACGCGTCCAGGATGCCGGCGCCGTAGTACGGGTCGGTGCCGCGCGGACCGGCGTCCCGGGCGAGCGTCTTGAGCCGGCTCTCCACCTGCACCGGCGTGAACGTCGGCCACTTGTTCCTCACCAGGGCCGCGACGCCCGCGACGATCGGCGCGGAGCAGGACGTGCCGGTGCAGAACCAGTACGGCGCCTTGCCGGCCGGCGTCAGCGACCGGGCGCCGGTGGTCAGGATGTTGAAGCCGGGAGCAGCCAGGTCGACCCAGCTGCCGTACGAGCTGAAATCGGTCTTCACACCACCCGGGCTGGTCGCGCCGACCGCGATCACGCCGTAGAAGGCCGCTGGGTACTGCACGACGTCCGTACCGTCGTTGCCGGCCGCCGCGACCACGACGACGCCGTGGGCGATCGCGTTCGCCACCGCTTTGTCGAGCACAGCGTCGTACCCCGGAGCGCCGAGCGACATGTTGATCACCTTGGCGCCGTGACCGACAGCCCAGTTGATGCCTTCGGCAATGTCTGCGTCGTACCCGCTGCCGTCGGCGCCCATGACCTTGACGGGCATCGCCTTGACGTTCCACCCGACACCGGCGACACCGATGCCGTTGTTGGCGCCGGCCGCGATGATGCCGAGCGTCATGGTGCCGTGGCCGTTGTCGTCGACCGGGTTGGGCCGGGTGGACGAGACGGCGTTGTAGCCGGTCACGAGATGACCGACGAGATCTGGATGACCGGCATCAACGCCGGTGTCGAGTACGGCGACGATCTGGTTGCCGGTCGACTTCGACAGATCCCAGGCGGCCGGAACCCGGACTGTGTTCAGCGAGGTCTGCTGATTGACCGCGTAGTACGTGTCGTTCGGGGTGGCCGAGATCCGGCGCTTGTAGTTCAGCGAAGCGAGCTCGACGGACGGGTCGGTCTGGACCTTCTTCAGCAGGTCCTGGGCCGGGAGGTCGCCCTTGAGTTTCACGACGTCCGACGAGACGGAGTCCTCGGTGGTGGCGCGGACCTTGGCGACCGCGGCGTGGCGGGCCGAGGAGGTGCTCTTCTTCTTGAACTTCACCACCACCGCGTTCGGCTCGAACTCAGGCTTGCCGGTCTGGTGTGCGGCCGGGTACGGCGGTTGGTACAGGTCAGGTTGCGCCGCCGAACCGGACGAGCTGGTCAGGGCTACCAGCGAGCCGGCGACCAGCGCCGCGGGGACGGCGAGACGCAGGAGGTGGGCAGGACGGAAGGACACAGGACTTCCCAGTGGTTGCAAAATCAAGGACGACGGGCCGGGGCCATGCAGGGCCTTTAGCTGATGGTGACGATCTTGTTCGCGGAGAACGCCTGCGCGTGATCGGCGTCGCCGGGGAACCAGATCCGGTAGGCGATCTGGCCCCGTACCGCAGGCCTGATGCCGAAGGCGTACTTGCCGGACGAGATCGGCTTGACCGACGCGATCGACTTCCAGACCTTGTTCCCGTACTGCTGCAGGTACAAGGGCTGACCAGCGTGGGCCGGCGCGATGTAGCCGCTGATCGCGGTGGTCTTGCCGAGCTTGACCGCCGTCGGTGCGAGAGTGGCCGAGATCGTCGGGGCCACCTGGACGGTGACGTCCGGCGTCCGGGTGCCCATCAGATCGGCGTTCCCGGGGAACGTCATCATGTACACCGAGGAGACGGCCGGCTTGTAGGTGTAGCTGACGGTCCCGGTCGAGGACGTCTTCAGCGCGGCCAGCAGGGTGAACTTCGTCGAGTTCTTCGGCCGGACGTACAGGTTGGTCGGCAGACCGGCGTACGCCTTGTTGTCGATCCGCAGGGTGCTCCCGCGCAGCGTGATCGAGCCGCCGTAGTTGATCAGCGTCGACGTGGTCGAGATCCCGGTCTTCATCCCGAACAGCTGCGTGGTCGCGATCGGGCTGGTCTTGCCACCGCGGTCCTTGACCCAGGCGGCGTACGTGTACGTGACGCCCTGCAAGAGCCCGGTGTTCTTCACCGCGGAGCCCGTGCCTGCGTAGACCAGCGTCCCGGTCGCCGCCGTCGGCGGCTTGCTGATCGGGTTCCGGCGGACGATCACCTGGTCGAGGTCGCCGGTCGGCGGGATCTTCCAGGCAAGGTTCGCAGCCAGGTACGCACCCGTCGCGTCGAAGGACCCGGCCGCGGACGGCGTCTGGTCCACCGTCGAGAACACACTGGTGAACGGCGCGATCGTCCCACCGTCCCCTTGCACCCCGCTCACAACAATCCGGTACGGCGTGTTGTCGAGCAACGGCACCGTCGGCTTGAGAGTGGCCAGACGGGTCCCGGCGTCGAAGGCGACCGTCGCGCCGACCGACGAACCGGTCCTGCCGTTCAGCAGCCGCACCGTCGTCGGGTTCACGCTGGCGGCAACGACATCCCGCGCGAACATCACGATCGGCGTCGTCGTCAGCACGGCGTTGGCGGACAGGTCGTTCGGCTTCACGTCCGCGACCGGGTAGGCGGTCCCGGTCGGGGTCGAGCCGGCGCCCTCCTCGGAGACGGTCAGCGTGTACTTCCGGGTGTCCCGGGATCCGTTGTCGTTGCGCACGGCAATGTACGTCGTGTCGTTCGCGCTGACGTTCACCGTCGCGGTCAGGTTGGTGGCCTGGGGACAGCCGGTGGCGGGGTCGATCGGCGTGGACGGATACGGGTTCACCGCATGGCCCAGGGAGAGCAGGCTGGAGTTGTAGACATCGATCCGGGGCCCGAAGTTCTCCGCGAAGGCACAGCTGAACAGCGGCCCGGTCACCGACACCTTGAGGTTGCGGTTCGTCGCCGACGTCACCTGATACCAGTCGACGTCGCCTTCGACGCTGATCGTCGAGCTGGTCGTCTTGGAGCCCGCTACCGGGACCGCCACCGGGAAGGAACGCGATGGCTGGTCGAGGTTGTCCTCGGGGTTGACCGGGAAGTCCGGGGCGAAGCGGCCGCCGAGGGCGGCGTACGCGTCGACGATGCCGTGGCCGTAGTACGGATCGATTCCGCGTGGACCGGCGTCCCGGGCGAGGACCTCGAGCCGCTGCGCGACCTGGGCCGGCGTCAAGGTCGGCCACTTGTTCCGGACGAGGGCCGCGATCCCGGCCACGATCGGCGCCGAGCAGGACGTGCCGGTGCAGTACCAGTACGGCGCGAACTCCGGTGGCGTCAGCGAACGCGCGCCGGTGGTCAGGATGTTCCAGCCGGGAGCGGCCACGTCGACCCAGTCGCCGTACGAGCTGAAGTCGGTCTTCACACCGCCAGGGTTGGTCGCGGCGACCGCGATCACGTCCGGGTACGCGGCCGGGTACTGCACAACGTCGGTCCCGTCGTTGCCAGCGGCAACCACAACGACGACGCCCTTGTTGACCGCGTTCGTCACGGCGTTGTGCAGCACGGAGTTGTCGCCGGGCCCGCCGAGGGACATGTTGATCACCTTGGCGCCGTGGGCAACGGCCCAGTTGATGCCTTCGGCAATGTCCGCGTCGTACCCGGAGCCGTTGGCGCCCATCACCTTGACCGGCATCGCCTTGACGTTCCAGCCGACACCGGCGACGCCGATGCCGTTGTTCGCGCCGGCTGCGATGATGCCCAGCGTCATGGTGCCGTGCCCGTTGTCGTCGACCGGGTTCGGCCGCGTGCTCGAGGTCGCGTTGTACCCCGGCACGAGGTGGCCGACGAGATCCGGGTGACCGGCGTCGACGCCGGTGTCGAGTACGGCGACGATCTGGTTGCCGGTCGACTTCGACAGATCCCAGGCGGCCGGGACGCGGGTCGTGTTCAGGTACGTCTTCTGATCGCTGTTGTAGTACGTGTCGTTCGGGACCGCGGAGACGTACCGCTTGTAGTTGAGCGAGGCCAGCTCGACGTTCGGGTCGGCCTCGACCTTCTTCAGCAGCTCGGGCGCGGACAGCTTGCCGGTGACCTTCACGAAATCCGAAACGACAGAGTCTTCGGTACTGCCGCCGACCTTGGCGACCGCGGACCGGCGAGCGGCGGTCGTTGCCTTCGGCTTGAACTTCACCATCACGGTGTTCGGCTCGAACTCGCCTTTCGCGGACGGATGGGCGGTGAACGGCGGATGGAAGGGACGCGGCTGTGCGGCCGAGCCGGACGACCCCGTCAGCACGATCAGCGAGCCGGCAACCAGAGCTGCGGGCAACCCCAGGCGCAACAGGAGCGCAGGGCGGAATGACACAGGACCCCCCACGGGTCAAAGTGATAGACCTGCGGATTATGGCAGAGGACTGAATTCCAGTGGAGACCGGAATCGATGTCACAAGCTGCAATTTCACGACAAGGTGACGGCATGCCGCTCTAAGCTCTGGTCATGACTGAGGAACTGAGTTCCTGGCGGAGGGCGCCGTTCACCGGCGGCGGCCTGACCTACGACTGCTTCGAGAAGGGCGAGGGGCCGGGCGTCGTCCTGATCCCCGAGATCCCCGGACTTAGCCCTGGCGTCATCGGCTTCGGCGAACACCTGGTCGAGGCGGGCTTCACAGTCGTCATCCCGTCGCCCTTCGGTACGCCGGGACGCAAGGAGTCGATGGGGTACGTACTGGGCACCGTCGCGCGACTGTGCGTCTCGAAGGAGTTCCGCGCCTTCGCGGTCAACGCCGAGCGGCCGATCACGAAGTACCTGCGTGCCGTCGCGACCGACCTCGCCGGCCGGACGCCCGGACGCGGCGTCGGTGTGATCGGGATGTGTTTCACCGGGGGATTCGCGCTCGCCACCGCCGTCGAGGATGTCGTCACCGCGCCAGTGCTCAGTCAGCCGTCGGTGCCGTTCCCAGTGAGCGCCAAGCGGCGCAGCGATCCGGGGTTGTCGCAGCAGGAGTTCGAGGTCGTCAAGGAGCGGACGCGGACCGACGGGCTGTGCGTGCTCGGCCTGCGGTTCAGCGGGGACCGAGCGGCGGCGCCTGAGCGATTCAGCACTCTGCGCGCGCAGCTCGGTGATGCGTTCGAGGTGATCGAGCTCGACTCCTCGCCAGGGAATGCGGACGGATACAGCAAGAATGCGCACGCGGTGCTCACGGCCGAGGTCCGCGACAACCCGCCGAACTCGGCCTTCGCCGCCCGGGCCCGAACCGTCGACTTCCTCCGGGAACACCTGACAGCGACCGCCTGACGACGTTCCGTGTGGAAATGTCAAAACCACGTTGAGTAACGCAGACGGTGTGATTCGGTCGCCGTTGAGCGGGGGAGGCTAGGAATGCCTGGGGATTGATCGTTGCGGTCCGCAAGTATGGGGGTGCGGTGGGTGACGCCGATGTTTTCCTCTGGTCGTGGGTGCCTGGTGCATGGCACGATCGGCCGTCGGAGGCACAACAGGGGACGCGCATCGCGCATGGCGGGTGCCAGGCATCAGATGAGTGAGGCTGTATGAACGGGCGGGTAGCGCAAGACAACCGGATCCAAGTGAACGGGACCAACGGTCACGGACATGGTCACGCTCCGCAACCAAGCGCTCACCTCGAAGCACCGGCGGACGACCAGAAGGACGAACAGCAGGTCGACCAGACGGTCGATCAGAAAGGCGACCAGCCGGCGCCGGAGTGGCAGTCCGGGCAGCAGATCGCCGAGATCCAGGTGCGCCAGCCGGACGACGTACCTCGTTCGGAGTGGCTGTCCGAGGTTCGCGATCGGCCTAGAACGCCGAACGGTACGACGCTGCGCCAGTTCAACACCCCTGTCCGCGTGGACGAGATCGCGGTTGCGGCGATGACCCTGGCCGAAGATCTGCACGCGGCGACGCAGAGCATGCCGGATTCCGTTGAACTGCGGCGTTTCCGGCGTGATCTCGACCAGGCCGCGACTACCTTCCGCGACTTGGCGACCAAGCTCGAGGTGACCGCCGGCAAGCTCGTCCGGCTGGCGGCGAACGAGGGCCAGGCGTGCGGTGTCGGCTGGGGCGTCTGCCCCGAGCACGGCCTCACGCTGATGAACATCGGCGAGACCGCGACCTGCCACGTGCTCGGCTGCGGCCGGCAGAACGAGGGCGAGGTCGAGCGCTGCGAGCACCCGGTCGCGTACCGCGTCGTCGACGCGGCCGGACCGGCTCTGCTCACCTGCACCGGCCACGCCATCGCCTGCCGGCTGTACTTCGACAACCCGGTCATCACCGCGGCTGCCGACAGCATGGAGCTCTTCTAGACAACGGGTTGCGTCGGTCGCGTCTCCGTGACCGGCGCTTCGCCCTTGAGCATCCGGCCGCCGTCGTTGGTCAGCCGGAGGTAGTAGTCGGACGAGCAGGCAGTGCCGTCCTCGTCGAGCGCGCGGATGCCGGAACTGGACGGAATCCAGGCCGAGGACTCCGCGGTCTTCGCGATCTGGTTGCCCTCGTTGAACTCGTCGAACATCGAGATGTAGAAACCCTGCACGCCAACGCGCGTCAGGTTGTAGAACTGCCGCCACATCAGCTCACCGTGCGCACGATGCCCGGACTGCAGGTCACCTGGGATCACGCACGGCTGGTAGTCGATCCCGTGGGCGTTGCAGTCCGCCTGGTCCTGCTGGTTCACGTTGTTGTAGTAGTGATCGGCGCCCGCGATGTCGCTGATCCGGCCGACCATCCACGGCGACAGCATGTTGAACGCGTGGTAGACGTCCAGGTACCCGGGCCGCGAGTCCTCGTTCCCCGGCAGCCAATGCGTCGGTACGCCGCCGATCACGTAGCAGCCCTGGTCCTTGAACCAGTTGATGACGTCCAGACAGACCGATGCCGGAAAGTCCTTGTTCGCCTCGTTGAAGCCGAAGCCCCAGATACACACGACCGGCTTGCCGTTCTGCCGCGCGTACGCCGATGACGACGTGTACGCGCTCATCTTCGAGGTCCAGTCGGACTTCATCTCCGACTGCATGTTCGTCCAGCCGGTCGCGTCGTACATGATGTAGAACTTCCGCCCGTACTGCTCGGCGGACTGCCGCACCTTCGCGGCCATCGCGTCGCGGGTCGGCCCTTCGCCGCCGGTCGGGTTGAACCGTTGCAGCGCGGCCGTGTCGCAGCCGTTCTGCTGCATCCACTGGAAGTGCGTGTCGACGGTCTGCTGGTCGTACGACGAGAACAGCTTGGCCGGCTGTCCGTTGCCGAGGTTCGAGTACGCGGTCTGGTACGTCGAGTTGTAGTCGCGGACGTCGGGCCAGCTGACGATCGCGGTGTTGGTCGGCGAGGGCGGCTGCCCCCAGTTGTTGCTCCAGTGCCACCACCCGTTGATCGGGGCGCCGTCACCGGCACAGGCGAACCAGCCCTGGTATCCGACGGTGACTTTGCCGACCACGTCACCAGGCGGGCTGGCGGCGAAGGCGGACTGGAGATTGGTGCCGACCGTGCCGGCTGTGCCAACAGTGGCAGCGGCGGCGGTGGCGGCGAGGAAGGTACGGCGAGAGAGCGTCATGAGCGTGCTCCTGGTGGGGGCGGACAGGAGAGAACCCGGCGAGCGTACAAAGTTCGACAAAGCCCTGCAAGAACTCGACTGTTGCGAACACTTGACGGTTTTCCGGCGTGAACTTAGTTTGTTGGGTCAACAGACAAAGTCTGGAGAGGGGGCTGGATGACGCTCACCGACGGTCGTCGCCCGGGGAGCCGGGGCGTCGCCGCAGACCACGTCTCGCTCCGGCGGAACAACCTCTCCGTCGTTCTCCGGCACGTCCGCGACCTCGGTCCGCGCTCCCGCGCCCGGATCGCCGACGACACCGGCCTGAACAAGGCGACCGTCAGCAGCCTCGTCGCCGAGCTCGTCGAACGCGGACTGCTGCGCGAAGGACGAGCGGACTCCAGTCGCGCGCTGGGCCGCCCGGGACAGCTCGTCGAGCTCGGCGGCTCCGCCGTCTGCGGCGTCGGCGCCGAGATCAACGTCGACTACCTCGCGGTCGCCGCCCTCGACCTATCCGGCGATGTCGTTCTGGAGAAGCGCGTCCCGGTCGACGTCGCCCACCTCGACCCGGGTACGACGCTTGACCGGTTCGCGGAGCTGGTCCAGGAAGCGGTCGCGGCCGTGGATGCGCGTGGCGGGCAGTTGGCCGGCGTCACCCTCGCCGTACCGGGTCTCGTCCAGGGTGAGACCGGCGAACTGAAGCTCGCGCCGAACCTGGGGTGGGGCGAGCTGTCGGTCGCTCAGGAGATGCGCACGCGGCTGGGCGAGCCGACGTACCCGCTGCATGTGGACAACGAGGCGAACCTGGCGGCGTTGGCGGCGTACGCCGATCTGCGCCAGACCGAGGACGGGCCGGTGCATGACCTGGTCTTGCTGACCGGAGCCGTCGGTGTTGGTGGTGGCGTCGTGGCCGGTGGGCATCTGCTGCGCGGCGGGCACGGGTACAGCGGCGAGGTCGGGCACATGCCGGTCGCGCCGCCGGGCCGGACCTGCGGCTGCGGGCGGACCGGATGCTGGGAGACCGTCGTCGGGCTGACCGCACTGTTGCACAAGGCAACGGACAGGGACGACCCGGTGCGGGATCCGTCGCTGGACGTGGAGCAACGGCTGGCCGGGATCACCCGGCGGGCCGAAGCGGGGGATGCGCGGACGCTGTCCGCGCTGAAGGACGTCGGCATCTGGCTGGGGATTGGGGGAGCGATCCTGGTGAACATCCTGAACCCGGACGTGCTCGTGCTCGGCGGCTACTTCGCCGTACTCGGGCCGTGGCTGAGAGAACCACTGGAGAAGGCGATCCGCGAGCGCGTGATCGCACCGGACGGCGGCGGCTGCCGGGTCGTCCGCTCGGAGCTCGGCTTCGCCGCGGCCGTCCGCGGCGGCGCGCAGATCGCGCTCGACCGGGTCTTCGTAGACCCGACGATGATCGGCCGCTCCGAGACCGGAGTGGCGCAGTGAATATGCCTGGGAGCGATCTACTGACCATGACGGGGATCGTCAAGGAGTTCCCCGGCGTACGGGCGTTGGACGGTGTCGATCTCGATGTCCGGGCCGGCGAGGTGCATTGCCTGCTCGGGCAGAACGGCGCCGGCAAGTCCACGCTGATCCGGGTGCTGACCGGTGCGCACCAGCCGGACGCCGGCACGATTCGTCTCAACGACGAGCCGGTCCAGCTGAACAGCCCGACCGCGGCGATCGAGCGCGGTATCGCCGCGATCTACCAGGAACTCGACCTGGTGCCCGAGCTGACCGTTGCCGAGAACATCTTTCTCGGCAACGAGCCGTCCCGCTTCGGCTTCAGCCGGGCCCACGAGGCGACCACGAAGGCGCGGGAGATCCTGGCCGGTCTCGGGCACGCCGAGATCCCCACCCATCGGACGGTCGGTTCGCTGCCGGCCGCCGGGCAGCAGGTCGTCAGCATGGCCAGGGCGCTGTCCCGGGACGCTCGACTGATCGTGATGGACGAGCCGTCCGCGGTCCTCGATCCGGAAGAGGTGTCGAACCTGTTCCGGGTGATCCGCGGCCTGACCGAACGCGGTGTCGCGGTCGTCTACATCTCGCACCGGCTCGAGGAGATCCGCCAGATCGGCAACCGGGTCACGGTCCTGAAGGACGGCGCGACTGTCGCCACCGGACTCGATGCGCGCGACACCCCGACCAGGGAACTCATCCGGCTGATGACCGGCCGCTCGATCGAGTACGTCTTCCCGCCGCGCAACGAGATCCCCACCACGGCGCCCGTCATACTCGAGGTCATCAACCTGAGCCGGCCCGGTGAGTTCGCCGGCATCGAGTTCAGCGTCCGCGCGGGGGAGATCGTCGGACTGGCCGGACTCGTCGGGTCCGGGCGTTCCGAAGTACTTGAGACCGTGTACGGCGCACGTCGGCCGGCGACCGGGTTCGTCAAGGTCGACGGCGTCGCGCTGCGGCCGGGGCGGGTGCAGGCCGCGGTGAAGGCGGGGATCGGGCTCGCGCCGGAGGAACGGAAGAGTCAGGCGCTGCTGCTGGACGAGGCCGTGTACAAGAACATCACGGTGTCGACGCTGGGACGCTTCGCCAGCGCGGGATTCCTGAACAACCACGCCGAGCGAGAAGCGGCTGCGAAGTTGACCCGGACGTTGGATGTTCGTCCGGTCGGCGTGGACCAACCGGTCCGGAACTTGTCCGGCGGCAATCAGCAGAAGGTCGTGCTGGCTCGCTGGTTGCTGCGCGACTGCCGGGTGCTGCTGCTCGACGAACCGACGCGCGGCGTCGACGTCGGTGCACGCTCGGAGATCTACACGCTGATCCGCACGCTGGCGGCCAACGGGGTCGCGATCGTGCTGGTCTCCAGTGAAGTCGAGGAAGTGCTCGGTCTGTCCGACCGGGTCGTCGTACTGCGGGAGGGGCGTTCCGTCCACACGGGACCCGCACAAGCCATCGACGAACACCAGGTCCTCGACCTGGTGATGGAAGGAAGTGCGGTGTGATGAGTGAGGACATCACAACCCCTGAAACGACACCGTCTACTCAAGCGACAGTGACCCCACCGGCTACCCGGAACTCGGCCAGGCTGATGAGATCCGGTGTCGGACGCAACCTTGGTCTGGTCGTTGCGCTGGTTGTCCTTTGCATCGTCGGGGTGATCACGGCCGGCGATACGTTCGCGACTGGTGCGAACGTGCTGACGATTCTGCGGCTGGCGGCGGTTATCGGCGTGGTCAGTGTCGGGATGACGTTCGTGATCACCGGGGGCGGGATCGATCTGAGCGTCGGCGCGATGGTCGCGCTGGCGTCAGTTTGGGCGACTACGTTGGCGACCCAGCAACTGGCTGCCGACTTCCACTGGATCTTCATGGTCACGACCGCGCTGGTGGTCGGCGCCGCGTGTGGTCTGGTCAACGGGCTCCTCGTTGCCTACGGCAAGATCGTGCCGTTCATCGCGACGCTGGCGATGCTGGCGGCGGCGCGTGGTCTGGCCGAGATCATCTCCGACCGGAAGACCCAGATCATCACGGTCAACTCGTTCGTCGACTTCTTCGGCGGCTCGCTGCTCGGCGTACCGGTGCTGGTCTGGATCTTCCTGCTGGTCGCCGCGGCCGGCTGGGTGGTGCTGAACCGGACCACCTTCGGCCGCCGTACCTTCGCCGTCGGCGGCAACGCCGAGGCCGCCCGCCTCGCGGGTATCAAGGTTCAGCGTCACACCGTGGCGCTGTACGTCCTGGCCGGGCTGTGCTGCGGGATCGCCGCGGTGATGCTGATGGCGCGGACGACAACGGGGAGCTCCACCCACGGTCAGTTGTACGAACTGGACGCGATCGCGGCGGTGGTGATCGGCGGCACGCTGCTGTCCGGTGGCCGCGGCACGATCGTTGGCACGGTGATCGGCGTACTGATCTTCACGACGTTGAACAACGTCTTCACCCTGAACAACCTGAGCATCTCCGCCCAGTCGGTGGCGAAGGGCGCGATCATCGTGGTCGCCGTCCTGCTCCAGCAGCGCCTCGCCCGCAGCAGCAACACCTAGTTCTGAGGAGGACAAGGATGTCCCGTTCCGCCCGAACACTCGTCCTGGCCGGGGTGAGCGTGCTCGCCCTCACGGCCTGTACCGGTAACACCCCGAAGGCCGAGGAGAACGCCGGCAACGCGCCGGCCAACCAGGCCGCCGTCAAGAACGACGAGCCCGGTAAGAAGGTCAAGATCGGCTTCTCCGCACCGGCCGCCGACCACGGCTGGATGGGCGCCATCACCAAGGCGACCCAGGCCGAGGCGAAGAAGTACTCCGACGTCGAGCTGGTCGTTGCCGAGGGCACCAACGATGTGAACCTGCAGATCAGCCAGGTGGAGACGTTCATCAACCAGAAGGTCGACGCCATCGTCCTGCTGCCGTTCGACGGGGCCGCGCTCACCCCGGTCGCGACGAAGGCGATGGAGGCCGGAATCACGGTGATCAACGTCGACCGCGAGTTCGACAGCCCGTTCGCCGCCCGTACGACGGTGCTCGGTGACAACCATGGGATGGGCGTGTCGGCCGGCACGTACATCTGCGACCAGTTGAAGGGCAAGAAGGACGCGGTGGTCGCGGAGATCGCCGGGATCGACTCGCTGCCGTTGACTCAGGACCGCAGCAAGGGCTTCAAGGAAGCGCTGGCCGACTGCGGCCTGAAGGTGAACAACCGGGTCGCCGCCGAGTTCACCGTCGAGTCCGGTGAGAAGGCCGCCGCCAACCTGTTGCAGGCGGCACCGAAGATCGACGCGATCTGGAACCACGACGACGACCAGGGTGTCGGCGTGATGGCCGCGATCAAGAACTCCGGCCGCAAGGAGTTCTTCGTGGTCGGCGGGGCCGGCTCGGCGAACGTGATGCGGGACATCAAGTCCGGCAGCTCGTTGCTGAAGGCCACCGTCATCTACCCGTCCACGCAGGGTGCCGACGGCATCCGGCTGGCCCGGCTGCTGGTGCAGAAGAAGGCCCTCGGCGACCTGGTGGAGGTCGAGGTGCCGCGCACGGTCCAGCTGTACGCGCCGGTGGTGACCAAGGACAACGTGGACCAGTACCTACCCACTGCATTCGAGAGCTGATTGGAGAGTTATGAGTGACCTGGGCATCGGCCTGATCGGCTACGCGTTCATGGGAGCGGCCCATTCGCAGGCCTGGCGGAGCGCACCGCGCTTCTTCGACCTGCCGCTGAACCCTGCCATGAACGTGTTGTGCGGTCGCAACGCCGAGGCTGTGCAAGCGGCCGCCACCAAGCTGGGCTGGAAGGAGACCGAGACCGACTGGCGCAAGCTGCTCGGCCGCGACGACGTCCAGCTGGTCGACGTGTGCACGCCGGGCGACAGTCACGCCGAGATCGCCATCGCCGCCCTGGAAGCCGGCAAGCACGTGCTGTGCGAGAAGCCGCTGGCGAACACCGTCGAGGAGGCCGAGGCGATGACCGCCGCGGCCGAGGCGGCCAGGGCCAAGGGGATCAGGTCGATGGTCGGGTTCACCTACCGCCGGGTGCCGGCCATCGGGCTGGCCCGCCAGCTCGTTGCCGAGGGCAAACTCGGTACGATCCGGCACGTCCGGGCGCAGTACCTGCAGGACTGGATCTCCGACCCGGAGGCGCCGCTGTCGTGGCGGCTGGACAAGGAGAAGGCGGGCTCCGGCGCACTCGGCGACATCGGCGCGCACATCGTCGACATGACGCAGTACATCACCGGTGACACCATCGGCGAGGTCAGCGCGCGGCTCGAGACGTTCGTCAAGGAACGGCCGGTCGCGGCGGAGCACTCGGGTCTTGCCGGTACGGCGGGGACCGAACGCGGACCCGTCACGGTCGACGACGCGGCTGTCTTCCTGGCCACCTTCCGGTCCGGCGCGCTCGGCGTCTTCGAGGCGACCCGGTTCGCGACCGGCCGCAAGAACGCGATCCGGATCGAGATCAACGGGAGCCTCGGAAGTCTGGCGTTCGACTTCGAGGACATGAATCTCCTGCACTACTACGACGCAGGAGAAGACTCGAGGACCGCGGGTTTCCGCCGCATCCTCGTCACCGAACCCGCCCACCCTTACGTCGCCGCCTGGTGGCCGCCCGGCCACCTGCTCGGTTACGAACACGGGTTCACCCATCAGGTCGTCGACCTGGTCAATGCGATCGCCGAAGGAGTCGATCCGACACCGTCGTTCGCCGACGGGCTGCAGGTCCAGCGAGTGCTGGCCGCGGTCGAGACCAGTTCGACGTCACGACAATGGCAGGAGATTCCTGAATGAGTAGCTATACCCCGACCAAGGACGACAAGTTCTCCTTCGGTCTGTGGACCGTAGGCTGGGAAGGCGTCGACGTCTTCGGTACCGCGGTCCGCCCGCGGATGGACCCGGTGCACGCGGTCGAGAAGCTCGCCGAACTGGGCGCCGCCGCGGTCACGTTCCACGACGACGACGTCGTACCCGACGACGCCACTCGCGGCCAGGTGCTCGAGCGTTTCACGAAGGCCCTGGCCGACACCGGCCTGGTCGTCGAGATGATGACCACGAACCTGTTCAGTCATCCCGTCTTCAAGGACGGCGGCCTGACCGCCAACGATCGTCAGGTACGGCGGTACGCGCTGGCCAAGGTGCTCCGCAACGTCGACCTCGCGGCCGAGCTCGGCGCGTCGACGTACGTGCTCTGGGGCGGTCGCGAAGGCGCCGAGTCCGGTGGTTCGAAGGACGTGCGGGCCGCGCTGGATCGGTACAAGGAGTCGATGGACCTGCTGTGCGCGTACGTGCGCGAGCAGGGGTACAACATCCGCTTCGCGATCGAGCCGAAGCCGAACGAGCCGCGCGGTGACATCCTGCTGCCGTCGATCGGGCATGCGATTGCCTTCATCAACGATCTCGCCGATCCCGAGCTGGTCGGGATCAACCCCGAGGTCGGGCACGAGCAGATGGCTTCGCTCAACTACGCGCACGGGATCGCGCAGGCGCTGTGGCACGGGAAGCTGTACCACATCGACCTGAACGGGCAGCACGGTCCGCGGTTCGACCAGGACCTGCGGTTCGGTGCCGGGAACCTGCGGGAGGCCTTCTGGACGGTCGACGTACTGCAGGGAGCCGGAAGCTACCCGGCGTACGACGGGTACATCCACTTCGACTACAAGCCGCCGCGGACCGAGGACGAGGAAGGCGTCTGGGAGACCGCCCGTGGCTGCATGCGGAACTACCTGATCCTGCGCGACAAGGTGCAGGCGTTCCGTGCCGACCCCGAGGTTGCGGAGGCACTCGCCGACGCACGGGTCGCGGAGTTGTCCGAACCCACCCTGGCCGAGGGTGAGTCGCTGGACGAGCTCCGCAACGCGAAGTACGACCGGGAAGCGCTGGCCGAGCGCGGTCTCGGGTTCGAAAAGCTGGACCAGCTGGCGATGGAGCACCTGCTCGGCGTTCGTTGATCCGGTAGTGGTCCCGCGCAGGGCAGAGCACGGGATTCGTAGTGATGGAGCGCGCACCCTTATCCGTCCCATGAGGAGCTCCGCATGATCCAGCTACGCAGACCTGGCACGTTGGTGTGCCTTCTCGTGCTCGCCCTGATCGCGGCTTTGCTGGCACCGTTGCCAGCCAGGGCCCACCCTGGTCACGGTGACGAGACTTTCAACGCCCTGATCTTCAGCAAGACGGCCGGCTTCCGGCACGACTCGATCCCGGCCGGCATCCAGGCGATCACCGAGCTGGCGACCGAGAACGGCTTCACGGTCACCGCCACCGAAGACGCCACCATGTTCAACGACACCGAGCTGGCGAAGTACGAGGTCGTCATCTGGCTGTCCACGACCGGTGACGTGCTGAACGCCGACCAGCAGGCCGCCTTCGAGCGGTACATCCGGGCCGGTGGCGGGTACGCCGGTATCCACGCTGCCTCCGACACCGAGTACGACTGGCCCTGGTACGGCCAGCTCGTCGGCAGCTACTTCGACAGCCATCCCGCAGGTACGCCGACCGCGACCGTGAAGGTGGAGGACCACGCCCACCCGTCGACGGCCGATGCGCCGACGCTGTGGCAGCGGACCGACGAGTGGTACAACTACCGCACCAACCCGCGCGGCACCGTCCACGTGCTCGCCTCACTCGACGAAACGTCGTACACGGGCGGGAACATGGGGCCTGAGCACCCGATCACCTGGTGTCAGGACTACGACGGCGGCCGCGCCTGGTACACGGGCATGGGTCACACGATCGAGTCGTACTCCGATCCCACCTTCCGCAAGCAGCTGCTGGGCGGCATCAAGACTGCTGCCGGTGTCGAGCCGGCGGACTGTGGCGCGTCGCTGAGCGACAGCTACGAGAAGGTGACGCTGGACGACGACACGTCGAACCCGATGGAGCTTTCGATCGCCGACGACGGCCGGGTGTTCTACATCGACCGGAACGGCGCGGTGAAGATCATCAAGACCGACGGAACCGTCGTCACAGCGGGCACGCTGGACGTCTACACCGGCCAGGAGTTCGGCCTGCTCGGGATCGCACTGGACCCGGCCTTCGCGACGAACGGTTTCATCTATCTCTACAACTCCCCGGTGGGCACCGAGCCCTTCGATCAGGTCTCGCGCTTCAAGGTGACTGGTGACACGCTTGAGCTCGCGAGCGAGAAGCAGGTACTGCGGATCGACACGCAACGGGACCAGTGTTGCCATGCCGGCGGTGCGCTGGAGTTCGATGGCAACGGCAACCTTTTCGTTGCCACCGGCGACAACAGCAACCCGTTCGACTCCGACGGGTACGCGCCGCTGGACGAGCGACCGGGCCGCGCGGCCTGGGACTCGCAGCGGAGCGCGGCCAACAGCAATGCCCTGAACGGCAAGATCCTCCGGATCCACCCGGAGGCGGACGGTTCGTACACGATCCCGGCCGGCAACCTGTTCGCGCCGGGTACGGCGAAGACGCGGCCGGAGATCTACGCGATGGGCTTCCGCAACCCGTTCCGGATCGGGATCGACCCGACCACGAACCACCTGTTCGTCGCGGACTACGGACCTGACGCCGGCGCGGTCTCGCCGACCCGCGGTCCGGACGGCCGGGTCGAGTGGAACATCCTCGCCAAGCCCGGGTTCTACGGCTGGCCGTACTGCGTCGGCGCGAACACGCCGTACAACGACTACGACTTCGCCACCGGTACGTCGGGGCCGACGTTCGACTGCAACGCGCCGGTCAACGAGTCGCCGAACAACACCGGCATCACCCAGTTGCCGGCCGCGATCCCGGCGACGATGTGGCAGGGCAAGTCCACGACCGGCGTACCGGAGATCGGTGGCAGTGGCGCGCCGATGACGAGTGGGGCTTACAAGTACGACGCTGCGAACCCGTCGGACCGGAAGTGGCCGCAGTACTTCGACGGCAAGGCGGTGTGGGCCGACTGGAACGACAGCCGGCTGTTCTCGGTGCAGCTGAACGACGACCGGACCGGCGTTGCCGACGTGTCGCGGATGTTGCAGAAAATGAACTTCATCCGGCCGCACGCGTTGCAGTTCGGACCGGACGGCGCGCTGTACGTGATCGAGTGGGGGAGCGGGTTCGGTGGCAACAACGCCGACTCGGGGATCTACCGGATCGACTATGTACAAGGGAATCGGGCACCGATCGCGCAGTTCACCACCGACAAGACGTCCGGTCCCGTCCCGTTGACGGTCGCCTTCGACTCGACCGGATCGCGTGATCCGGACGGGCAGCCGGTGACGCTGGCCTGGGACTTCGACGGCAACGGTACGACGGACAGCACCGACGCCAAACCGTCGTACACCTATGCGAGCGCCGGCGTGTTCACGGCACGGTTGACTGTGACTGATCCGGATGGTCGTACTGCGGTCTCGAACCGGACGATCACGTCTGGGAACACCGCGCCGACGATCACCGTGCAGGCGCCGGTCGACGGTGGGTTCTTCGACTTCGGCGACACGATCCACTACAAGGTGACGGTCACCGATCCCGAGGATGGCGTTGTCGACTGCAACGACGTGATCACCCAGCCGGCCCTCGGGCACGACGAGCACGCGCATCCGTACGAGCAGTATCACGGGTGCGAGGGTGACTTCCCGCTGCCCGGCGACCAGGGCCATGTCGGCGCGAACATCTTCGGCATCGTCACCGTCACGTACACGGACAAGGGTGCGCCGGGGACGGGCAAGATCACGACCCAGAAGGTGGTCCAGCTGCAGCCGAAGACCCGGGAGGCCGAGTTCTTCAACGAGACCGGCGGGCCTGGATCGGCGCCCGGCGTACAGGTCGAGGACACCGGTGACACCGCGGGTGGAGGCAAGAACATCGGGTTCATCGAGGACGGCGACTGGTGGGGCTGGAAGCCGACCAACCTGACCAACATCAACCAGCTCCAGTTGCGGGCCGCGTCACCGGACACCGGTGCCACCGTCGAGGTCCGGCAGGGATCGCCCACGGATGGTCCGGTTGTGGCAACGATCCAGGTGTCGCCGACCGGTGGTTGGCAGACGTACGGCGACTTCACCGGTCCGGTCAGTGGTGCGTCGCTGGACAGTGGGCCGTTGTACTTCGTGAAGACGACCGGGCAGCTGAACGTCAACTGGGTGAAGTTCATCGGCAAGGGCGTGACGGAGAACGAACGACCTGACGTGACGGTGACAGCGTCCGTGACCCAGGGCAAGGCGCCGTTGGCAGTCGACTTCACCGCGGCGGCGACCGATCCCGAAGGTGACCTGCCGCTGACCTACGCCTGGAGCTTCGGCGACGGTGGAACGGCAACTGGAGCAACCGCGAGTCATACCTTCACGACGCCGGGCACGCACACGGCCGTCGCGACGGTCACCGACGCGCGGGGAGCCGCGGGGACCGCGAAGGTCAACATCACCGTGGACGCCCCGACGCTGCCGACCTGCCTGACCGGCCGGTCCGACGGCTTCGAGGATACGGCGCTTGACACCGGACGCTGGTCGTCCGTTGTCCGGGGCAACCAGGAACTGTCGGTTGCCAACGGCAATCTGTCGATCCCGTTGACCGCGACGGACATCTACGGCACCGGCAACACCGGTACGCCGAACCTCGTCCTGCAACCACTGCCCGCGGGAGCCTGGTCGGCGACGACCAAGGTGACGTTGCCGGCGCGACTGGCGTATCAGCAGGCCGGGCTGATCGTGTACGGCGACGACGACAACTACGCGAAGATGGTGATCCAGGGCCGGTCGACCGGTGATCCGTCGGCGGCCGACCGGATCTTCCAGTTCATTCGTGAGGAGAACGGCGTACCGAACGAGGTGGCGGCGTCGAACACAGCCAACCTCGGGGAGGCGTATCCGGACGCGGTGTGGGTCCGGCTCACGTCGGACGGCGCGAACCTGAAGGCGGCGTACAGCGCGGATGGTGCGACGTTCACCGAGATGCCGGAGACGAAGCAGCTCGCCGGGATCACGAACCCACGGATCGGTCTGTTCGGGCTGGCGAACCGGACCGAGGCGCTACCGATCACGGCGTCGTTCGACTACTTCACGATCACCCCGGACGACACCGCCGAGCAGCCGACGCCGGACGACGAGTTCACCGGCACCTCGCTGGACGCGTGCCGCTGGACGGACGTCGTACGACCGGATCCTGCCGCCTACCGGGTGACCGGTGACGGGCTGGAGATCGACACCAGCAACGGCGACATCTACGGCGGTACGGCGACCAACCCGCGCAACCTCGTACTGCAGCCGACGCCGGACGGCGACTGGACGATCGAGACGAAGGTCGACGCGTCGTCATTCGACGAAGCCTTCCAGCAAGCCGGCCTGATGGTCTATGCGGACGACGCGAACTACGTGAAGCTCGACTACCTCACGACCAACGCAGCCGGATCAGCTGTTGCCCGTGGCATCGAGCTTCGGAGTGAGGTGGCTGACGTTGTGCAGTTGACGCAACCGAACGCTCCGGCTCCGACGCAGGGCGTTTGGTATCTCCGGATCAGCAAGTCCGGCTCGACGTTCACCGGGTCCTACAGCTCGGAGGGTGTCGCGTGGAACGCTCTCTCACCGGTGACCAACACCGCGCTGGCAGCTGCGAAGTTCGGCGTCTACGCGTTCGGGGTGGATCAAACCGCATCGAAGACGGCGAAGTTCGACTACTTCAAACGAGTCACGGACACGGTGGCTCCGACCGTCACGCTGGGCCTCGATCCCTCGACACCATCGGGTCAGGCCGGGTGGTGGACCGCTCCGGTGAGTGCCACTGCGATGGGCGTGGACGACCAGGGTGGTCAGGTGTATCTGGAACAGAAGGTTGGTGACGGCAACTGGTCCGAGTGCACCGCACCGGTCACGCTCTCGACGGACGGCACTCACACGCTGTCGGTCCGCGCGAGTGATACCGCGGGCAACGTCTCGGAGCCGGCAACCGTCACGGTCAAACTCGACCAGAGCCCGCCCACAACAACGGTCACCGGTCTACCGGCCACCCTCGGCGTCGCTTCGACCACCACGGTCGTAGCAACTGTCGCGGACGCGCTGTCCGGACCGGGCGCCGCCACGCTGGCTGTGGACGGTAAGGCGACGACGGGGAGCCTTGACGGCGTCGCTCTAGGCCTCGGTGCACACACGCTGTCGGCTACAGCTACCGACAAGGCCGGCAACACCTCGGTGACGAAGGTTCCGTTCACCGTGGTCGCGTCGTACGCCGAAGCGGTCAAGCTCGTCGATCGCTACCGTCTTGGCGGAAAGGTGCCGTTGGCAACAGCCGTTGTGATGAAGATCCAGCTCGGCCTGGCCGAGCGCGCTGCGGGCCGTGGGCAACCATTGGTCGCCGCGGTCGCGCTGAACCTGTACCTGGCTCAGGCCCGGACCGTCCGGGACGTGCCCGCAAGAACCCTGCTGACCGCGGTCGGACAGGACCTGAAGGCACGGCTCGGCTGATGACGTCGCCGTGGGAACTCGCTGCCGTACACCTGCCGCCGCCCCGGCTGGTTCGGCCCCAGACGGGCGACGGTAACGCGAGTCCCACGGTGACCGTCCCCGGCGGCGGCCTCGCGCTCCGGACGCCGCCGGGGACACCCCTGCTGTAACACGACAAGGAGAAGACGAATGGCTCGACCGATCACGTTGTTTACCGGGCAGTGGGCCGACCTCCCGTTCGAGGAGGTGGCACGGCTGGCGTCCTCGTGGGGTTACGAGGGGCTCGAGATCGCCTGCTGGGGCGACCATCTCGACGTACGGCGTGCTGCCGAGGACCCGGCGTACGTCCAGGACCGCCTGGACATCCTGGCGAAGTACAACCTGAAGGTGTGGACGATCTCGAACCACCTGCTCGGTCAGGCCGTCTGCGACGACCCGATCGACCAGCGGCATCAGGCGATCCTGCCCGCGCACATCTGGGGCGACGGTGACCCGGAGGGTGTGCGGCAACGGGCCGCCGAGGAGATGAAGACGACGGCCCGGGCCGCGCGAGCTCTCGGCGTCGACGTGGTCGTCGGGTTCACCGGGTCGTCGATCTGGAAGACGGTCGCGATGTTCCCGCCGGTACCGCCGGCGATGCTCGAGGCTGGCTACCAGGACTTCGCCGATCGATGGAATCCGATCCTCGATGTGTTCGACGAGGTGGGGGTGAAGTTTGCCCACGAGGTGCATCCCTCGGAGATCGCGTACGACTACTGGTCGACCGTCGCGACGCTGGAGGCGATCGGGCACCGGCCGGCGTTCGGCCTGAACTGGGACCCGTCCCACTTCGTCTGGCAGGACCTGGACCCGGTGGGCTTCCTGTGGGACTTCAAGGACCGGATCTACCACGTCGACTGCAAGGACGCGAAGCGCCAGGTCGGCAACGGCCGCAACGGGCGGATGGGTTCGCACCTCGCCTGGGGCGACCCGCGCCGCGGCTGGGACTTCGTGTCCACCGGGCACGGGGACGTCCCGTGGGAGGCGTGCTTCCGGATGCTCAACACGATCGGGTACGACGGCCCGATCTCGGTGGAGTGGGAAGACGCCGGGATGGACCGACTGGTCGGCGCCGCCGAAGCCGTCCAGTTCGTCCGCTCGCTGGCCTTCGACGCGCCGACCGCGTCCTTCGACGCGGCGTTCTCGTCCTAGAGTCCTAGAGCTTGCCGAAGAACGCTCGGAGGTCCTCGATCACCAAGTCGGGGACCTCCAGCGCGGCGAAATGCCCACCGCGGTCGAACTCGGTGTAGTGCACGACGTCGAACTCCCGCTCGACCAGCTTGCGAACGGTGCTGTCGTTGGGAAACACGGCGAGGCCTGTCGGAACCGGACAGTGGGTGACCTCGGCACCCCACGATGACTGGCTTTCGCGGTACAGCCTGGCCTGTGAGCCAGCAGTGCCGGTCAGCCAGGTCAGCGTCACGGTGTCCAGGATCTTGTCGTTGCTGATGGCACCGATCCGGTGGCCGTAGTCGTCGTACCACTCCAGGTTCCAGGCCAGCTGACCAACGGGGGAGTCCACCAGCGCATACGCCAGCGTCTGCGGTCGCGTGCCCTGGATCGACGCGTACCCGGACCGCTCCGCCTGCCACCGATCCAGCCCACTCAACCGCTGCTGCTCGGCCTCCGTCAGCTCCTCACCCTGCGGAAACGCCAAGTAGCCGTCCAGGTGCAGACCGACCACCCGTTCCGGCGCCAACCGGGCGAGCGCCGGCCCGATGCGCGCACCCCAGTCGTAGCCGTGTACGCCGTACCGTTCGTATCCGAGCTGCTCCATCAACGTCGCCCACGCCCGCGCGATCCGGTCGACGCCCCAGCCGGTCGCGGTCGTCGGGCCGGAGAACCCGAAGCCCGGCATGGTCGGGATCACCAGGTCGAAGTCCTCGGCGAGCGGCTCGATCAGCTCCAGGAAGTCGGAGCTCGCTCCCGGCCAGCCGTGCAGCAGAAGCAGCGGCGGCCGCGACGACTTCGTGTGGATGTATTGCACCCGCTGCCCGTCGATCTCGGTCACATACTGCGGATGCGCGTTGAGCCGGTCCTCGAACCGCCGCCAGTCGTACGACGTACGCCAGTACTCCGTGATCTCCTTCAGCCGGTCGCGCTCCACGCCGTACGACCAATCCGCCTCCGGCAACTGATCCGGCCACCTGGCTGCGCCGAGGCGTCGTTGCAACTCGTCCAGCTCTGTCTGCGGTACTTCTGCCCGAAAGTCCATACGGCCGACACTAGAAGGGGTAGCGGACACCGGGTGACCGCTGCGGCTACTCTCGGCCTATGAGTGCTGGAAAGTACACCGCGCGCATCGTGGAGGTCCCGGACCACGGCATCAAGCTGGAGCCGGGGGAGGGCACGACTGTCCCGGAAGAGCCGAACGAGGTGAACCTGCTCGGAATGGCGATCGCGCTCGCACTCGGAGCAGCCGGCTACCGGCACCACGAGGAACAGCGCGATCCTGAGTTGCAGACGCTGGACGCCTTGCTCGCGGGTGATGCGGTCATGCCGTGGAAGCCGGCCGAGTCCGGCAGTACGGCGTACATAGTTTGTGAACTGAACGATGGCCGGCCGACGTGCGAGGTTCGGCCCACAGCGGAGTGACCTGGCCGGAGGCGCCGCCGTTGCCGCGGCCGCGCATCCTGCGGCAGCGATGGCTTGATCTGACCTTCCTGCATTGGGCGCTCGACCCGGCCGAGGTCGCGCACTTCTTCCCGCCCGGCACCCGCCCGGACACCTTCGAGGGACGCACGTACGTCGGTCTGGTGCCCTTCCGCATGGTCGATACAGGTCTGCCGCGCGGGCCGGGCGTTCCGTATCTCGGCTCGTTCCTGGAAACGAACATCCGCCTGTACTCGATCGACGACACGGGCCGGCGCGGTGTCGTCTTCCTCAGCCTCGACGCTGATCGCCTGGCCGTGGTCGCCACTGCGCGGACCGTCTTCGGGCTCCCGTACCGGTGGGCCAGCATGACCCACGAACGCAAGGGCAATCTCCAGACCTACACATCGACCCTCCGCCACTCGCGTGTTGAGGCAAGCGTCGGGATCGAGCAGGGTCCGCGCCTCTGGGCGGGCCCGCTCGAGAACTTCTTGACCGCGCGTTGGGGTTTGCATATCCATCGCTTCGGACGCACCTGGTACCTCCCCAACGAGCACCCGCCGTGGGTCCTCCACACCGCGACGGTTACCAGCCTGAACGCAGACGCGTTGCTGACCTCGGTCGGCCTGACTCCGCCGGGCAGGCCGCCGGATCACGTCGCCTACGGCGCCGGCGTACCGGCGGCGTTCGGACTTCCCATCAGTTCCGCGGTCCCCCGAACGATGAACTCCAGGTCCACCTGACGCGCCCATCGGTTGACCTCGGTGGCAAGCGCCCGCGATCCGGCGATATCGCCTTCATCGCGGAGCAGCATGGCGAGCAGAGACTGCTGGGCCAGCGCGCCGAGCAGGTGCCCGACCTTCTGCCGCAACTCGGTCGACCGCTCCCAATGCGTCCGAGCGAGGACGAGGTCGCCGGCTGTGTGCGCGTGATCGCCGAGATGCCGCAGTGCCAGCGAGATCAACAGTTCGTCCTGGCTCTTTTCACCCAAGGCCAACGCTTCTTCGTAATGCGCGAAGGCCTGCGCGGGCTTCGTGTACAGGTTGTCGGCCATGACTCCCGCGTAGAAGTTGGCCATTCCTCGGCGAGCGTCGTCCGGTGCTTGTGCGATGAGCGCCAGAGCGCGCTCGCTGAGGTCTCCGGCAGCTCCCCCGAACAGCGCCGTCGAGTAGTCCTTCCGGAACTTGAGGAACTCGAGGTCCCACGAATCGTCGAGCACGGCTTCGAGGGCGGCCGATCCGTGGTTCGTCCGTTGAGCGAAGTCCTGGTCGACCGCGACCTCGGCGAGCGCCAGCGTCAGTGTCGCGCGCTCGGCCGGATCCTCGGCGTTGGTGGCGGTCAGCAGGGCGGTCGCGGCGGTCCATTGGCCGGCCCGCATCAGGTGAGTGGCGGCGGTGACGACATCGATGGCGGCAAGTTGACTCATGCCACGACGGTATTTCGACATCGAAATATTTGACAACTAACCTTCAGTGGCTGAAAAGTTAGTCCGGTGAAGGATTTCGTCGACGCGCACATCGAGCTCTGGGCCGGAGAGCTCGACCACCTCGACCGCGACGTCGAGGGCATCACGGTCCGGCTCCAGGTCCTGACGCGGTACCTCGACCGCCGCCGGGAAGCCGTCCTCGCCGCGTACGGGCTGCAGTCTTGGGAGTTCAAGACGCTCCACATGCTCCGCCGCGGCGGGACGCCGTACCGTGCGACGCCCGGGGAGCTGGCCAGGCAGCTCGGCATGTCCGCGGCCGCGCTGACCAACCGGATCGACGCGCTGGTACGCCGTGGGTACGTCGAGCGCACGCAGGACCGCGACGACCGCCGCAAGGTCGTCGCGACGCTCACGCCCGCCGGCAGAGAGCTCTGGGAGCGCGGGATCGGCGACATCCAGCGGGTGGAGGAGGAGCTGATCCACCACCTGTCCGCCGGTGACCGGACCCGCCTCGACGACCTGCTCCGGAGCCTGGTCCTGGTCACCGAGAAAGATTCTTAGCTGGGCATGTCAAGTTCGCCCGGTCCGGTCCGACGTACCTGTGTAAGCGCCGAGAGACCGGAGGACGGACTGATGGAACCGCTGAACCTGATGGTGTCGCTGAGCCACTTCGCCAACGACAAGCCGAAAAACCGGCACGGCCTGAGCCAACCGGCCGGTCGTCGGCGGAGGCTTTCGGCACGGTGGAATGTGCGGCGGTTGGTCCTTCGCCGTGCCAGAGTCCTCACGTGACCGATGCCTCGAAGCGCGAGCAGTTGCTCGCCGTGTACGACGACCAGCTGCGCGGGACGAGTGAGAGCGCGGACGTGCCGACGAGCATGGACGGGCCGGTGATCCGGGTCGAGTACCCGAACCGTGGATTCGTCAGCTACCGCTCGCTCGACGGTCTCGACAGCGCTGCCGTCGACGCGCTGATCGCCCGGCAGCGGGACTACTTCGCCGCCAAGGGCCAGGCGGTCGAGTGGAAGCTGCGCGGTCACGACCTGCCTGCTGACCTGCCGGACCGGTTGCGGGCGGCCGGATTCGAGCCCGAGGAGCAGGAGACCGTACTCGTCGCGGAGAGCGCGGACATCGCTGAACGGCTGCACGGCCGCGAGTCGGTCAACGGTGTGACGATCCACCTGGTGAACGATCGCGCGGACTTCGAGCGCATCGCCGCGATGGAGTCGACGGTCTGGAACGACGACTGGTCCTGCCTGACCGACGACCTGGTACGCCGGCACGCAACCGGACTCACCGACATCTACGTCGCCGAGGCTGACGGGCAGGTGGTCTCCGCAGCGTGGGCTGTGTACAAGAAGGGCACCGAGTTCACCGGTCTGTGGGGTGGATCGACGCTCGCGGAGTGGCGGGGGAAGGGCATCTACAAGGCGTTGGTCGCGGTCCGTGCAGTGCGGGCGGTCGAGCTCGGCTACAAGTACCTCCACGTCGATGCCTCCGACGACAGCTCCCCGATCCTGCAGCGCCTCGGCTTCCTCGCGGTCACGACGACCACGCCGTACGTCCACAAGCCTTAGAGCACGCTGAATCGCGCGACCGTGCTGCGGACGTGATCGTGCATCGCCGGGCTGCCTTTGTGGCCGGCGTCGTCGAAGGCAACCAATTCCGCATTGGGCCAGGCCTGAGCGAACTGCCAGGCCGCGTCGTACGGACAGCTCAAATCGAGCCGCCCATGCATGATCACCGCCGGAATCCCTGCCAGACGCCCGGCATTGCGAAGCAGAGCCCCGTCCTCCAACCAGCCGTTGTTGGCCGCGTAGTGAGCGCAGATCCGCGCGAACGCCAACAGGTCGTCCGAGGCACGGTCGCTGAACGGAGCCGGCTTTCCGTGAGGCTCCAGCGAGAGCACGGCATCCTCCCAAGCAGACCAGTCAACCTCCGCACGACCCATCAACCAGAACGCCGGCAGCATCTCCGACACCCGCTCCGGATGCCGTTCCGCACAGGCGACTGACAACGCCGACCCCCACGACCCACCGAACGACAACCACCTCTCCACCCCAAGCTGCGCACGCAGCTGTTCCATGTCACGCAACAGATGCTCGGTCGTGTTGAGCGATATGTCCGTCGCAAGATCACTCGCGTGCGGCGTGCTGCGTCCGCAACCGCGTTGATCGAACAGGATGATCCGGTAGCGCTCCAGGTCGAACAACTTCGGCGTACCGGAAGGACTACCGGCCCCAGGGCCACCGTAAATTCAGGGGACCGGACAAGGTCACGAATGTAGCCTGACTCGTCATGGAGACTTCCGAGGTTGCGCGGGCGATTGCGGTTGCGACTTCGATTGCTGTGTCGCTTGACCTGCAGGCTGATGACGCGGTCGTTCTGCATAACTCGAACAAGTTGGCGTTGCGGTTGACGCCGTGCGACGTGTTTGCCCGGGTTGCTCCTGTGGGGCAAGAGGTTGCGCAGTTCGAGGTCGAGCTGGCTCAACGGCTTGCCGAGGTTGGATCGCCGGTAGCAGCCTTGGAGCCTCGGGTGGAGCCGCTGGTGTACACGCGTGACGGCTTCGCAGTGACGCTGTGGACCTACTACGAGCCGGTGACACCTGGCGTCTCACCGGCCGAGTTCGCCGAGGCGCTGGAGCAGCTGCACGCCGGTATGCGCAAGGTTGATCTGCCGAGCCCGCGGTTCACGGATCGGATCGCGGAGGCGGTAGAGATCGTCGGCAATGCGGAGCTCTCGCCGGAGCTCGCTGACGAGGACCGCGTGTTCCTCAGTGGCAGACTAGAAAGCCTGCGACGGGCGATCGACGACCGCGAACCCCCGGAGCAGCTGCTGCACGGCGAGCCGCATCCAGGCAACGTACTCAGCACGAAGAACGGCCCGCTGTTCATCGACTTCGAGACGTGCTGTCGTGGACCGGTCGAGTTCGATCTCGCGCATGTTCCTGCGGCGGTCTGCGAGCACTACCCGGGCATTGATCAAGGACTGCTGGACGATTGCCGGCAGCTCGTTCTCGCGATGGTCGCAGCGTGGCGTTGGGACGTCGGCGACGAGTTCCCGAACGGGAGGCGCTTCGGCGAGGAGTTCATCCGCGTGCTGCGCGCGGGTCCTCCTTGGCCGACCCTCGACATGATGATCGCCGACTAGCGGGCGGCGCGATACATCGCGTAGTGGATCGGCCCGCGGTGGGGGAGTTCCAGCTCGGCGGTCACGATGAAGCCCAACGATTCGTAGAAGCCGACGTTGGCAGGGTCCTGCGTCTCGACGAAGGCGGCAACGTGCTCGGCGTCCGCTGCTGCCAGTCCAGGCGCGATAACAGCGCGCCCGAGCCCCTGCCGCTGGAGATCCGGATCGACAGCCGCAAGAGCCAGCACCCACAAGGGCTCCGGGGGATGAAAGATCGCGGTCGCTTGCCCGTACTCCGCAGCCACCGCCGCCCGCGAACCAGAGATCTCCTGGAACGCAGCCGCATGCGGTGCAAACACGTCCGCAGCCATGGTCGGCGGGAACCACACGGCGACCGCGCTCACATCATCGGTCACCCAGATCCGGCCGTGCGGCAGACCGATCGCGCTGACGAACAGTTGGTGGTACTCCGTCAACCGCCCCGGATCGATGCACGCGAGCGTCATCGGATAGTCGCCCAAGGCCCGATCCAAGATCTCCACCGCCGCGTCGACATCCGAAGTGGTTGCCTCCCGCACCTTCATGCCCGAAGCTCCTTGACGATCAGGTCGGCGATGGCTCGCATGCCGGCCGCGTTCGGGTGATACGGCACGAACCCGCCGAGATTAGGCGGCAGCAGCGTGAACCCGGTCGTCCACGGTTCCGCCGTACCGATCGCATGGTCCAGACTCGCCGCCGACGCCGCGACCAGATCGGCGCCCGTCGCCGCAGCAGCCTTCGCGAAGGCGGCAGCCAGACCCTCCGCCATCATCGCAACGCTCGGCAGTTGCTCCTCGTTCAGCGGTACGTCGAGACGCGCCCGCGTACCCGGACCGACCAAACTCAGGTAGTCGACCAGCACGATCCGAGCCTCCGGGGAGCGCTCTCTCGCTCGCTCGACCACGGTCGTCAGCGAGTCCGCGATGGCCTGGTACGACGCCTCGTCCTTGAGGTAACTGACCCGCGCCCGGATCCGGTTCGCCACCCGGCGGCCGAAGATCGTCGCCGGTTTGGCGAGCGTGTTGAGGAAGCTCCCGCGGAGAAACGTCCCGATGTACTCGAGATCGTTGCCGCCGACGGTGATCGTGACCAGCGCCGTGTCCGGCGTGAGGGCCTCGAGCTGTGGTGGGGCGTCGTCCTGCGGGGTGTCGAGCAGGTGGGCCGTGGTTGCGCCGGAGTACGACACGTCGGTCAGGTCGAGCCCGAGCTCGGCCGCGACCAGGTGCGCGTAGTTGTTGCCCGAACGGCCCGCGGGCGGGTGCACGATCGGGCTGATCCCCGGCCCGGCCGCGAACGAACTACCAAGGGCGACGTACCGGCTGCCGGATGCGATCACCGCACCACGATAGTTGACCTGCCACCATGAGCCGACAAACCGCTTCAGGAAAGGTAATCCTCATGTACCGATTCACTCGGGGAGCCCTCACCGCGGTCGCCGCCGGTGGGCTGGCGATCGGTCTGCTCCCGTCCGCGGCGGACGCCACACCGGGGTCGGGCGTCACCGGCACGATCCTGTCGCAGACCACGGTCGGCGGGACCGACTACGTGCTGCGCGAGATCACCATCCAGCCGGGCGGCACGACGGGGTGGCACTTCCACGACGGCACGCTGTACGCGTTCGTGAAGGCGGGCACGCTGACGCACTCCGATCACGACTGCAAGACCGACGGCGTCTACCGGGCCGGCGCCGCGTTCACCGAGCCGAACGGACCCAGCCACGTCCACGTCGGCCGCAACCTCGGCACCAGGCCGATCGTGCTCGAGGTGCTCTACGTCCTCCCGCATAGCAAGCCGCTGTCCGAAGACGCACCCAACCCGGGCTGTTCGTTCCAGTAACCGTTATGTTGCGGGCAGATTCGGTTGCCCGGAGGTGCGACATACTGCGTCGGTGACTGACGACGTGTTCGGTACGACGGGGATCCGCGAGCGGGTGCTGGCCGGGTGGGAGGCCGCGCCCGTCCGCTTCCGGGAGGACGCGAACGCCGAGGAGGAACTCGCCCTCGGCGGGTACGTCGACCGCCTGGTGATCGAACTCGCGCAGAACGCCGCCGACGCCGCGGCCCGCTTGGGCGTGCGGGGTCGTGTTCTGTTCGAGTTCAGGAACCACACGCTGGTGGTGGCAAACACCGGTGCACCGCTGAACGCCGAGGGCGTCGAATCACTGGCAACCCTCCGAGCCTCCGCCAAGCGACCGGATCTCGCACCCCCGGGTGGGGAGGATCTTCTACCCGGATCGGGCGGAAATCCTCCCCAGGCCGGCGGCGGTGAGTGGGTGGCGTCGGTCGGGCGCTTCGGCGTGGGCTTCTCAGCCGTACTCGCCGTCACCGACGAACCGGTCGTCCTCTCGCGGACCGGCGGCGTCCGGTTCTCGAAGGCCGACACCGCGGCCGCGATCGCGGGGATTTCGCCTGATCTCGACACCGAGGTGCGTCGCCGCGACGGTCAGGTCCCCGTCCTCCGGTTGCCGTTCGAGGCCGACGGCGAACCACCCGCCGGGTACGACACCGCGGTCATCCTTCCGCTCCGCGACGAGGCAGCCGTCGCTCTGGTACGCCGCCTGTTGTCCGAAGCAGACGACGCGCTCCTGCTCGCCCTCCCCGGTCTGGAACGCATCGAGATCGAGACCGACGACGGACGTCGAGTCCTGGAAGACGCCGAGTCTCGCTGGTGGATCCAGCGGGCGAGCGGCGTGTTCGACGCGGCCGAACGCGAACAACTCCTCGCCGACCGCCCGACCGAGGAGCGCTCCCGCCCGAACTGGTCCGTCGTCTGGGCCCTACCCCGCACCCAAGTCCCGCCACCGGGAACGGTCCACGCGCCGACCCCCACGGACGAGCCGCTCTCGCTCGGAGCGTTGCTGTTGGCAACCTTCCCGCTCGACTCCACTCGCCGGCACGTTGCCAAAGGCCCCTTGACCGACTGGCTGGTGAAGGAAGCGGCGACGGCGTACGGCGAGCTGTTGAGGGAGCGGGCTGCCGACGGCGACAACGTGCTGGGCCTCGTGCCCACCGGGCTGGCGGCCGGAGCGCTTGATCGGGTGCTACGGGACGAGATCCTCGGGGTGCTGCCCGGCGTGGAGCTCGTCCGGGGAGTCGAGGACGACGTCGTACTCCGGCCGCGGGATGCGGTGGTGGTGGAGGGGGCGGACGATGCCTTCAACGAGGTCCTCGCACCGATCGTGCCAGGCCTGATCCGGTCGCGCCGGGAGGACCGACTGGCCCTGGATGCCTTGCAGGTAAGGCGTCTCGAGCTGTCCGAGGTCATCGACCAGCTCGGGGGAGAGGAGTCGCCAGAGTGGTGGGGCAACCTCTACACGTCCCTCACGACCATGGTCACCGACCCGTTGATCAGAGAATCGCTAGGCACCCTTCCCGTACCGCTCGCCGACGGCCGACTCGTTCGTGGCGCCCGCGGTCTGCTGCTGCCCGGACCGGAGATCCCGCTCGACACCCTCGCCGCCTTCGGTGAGTACGGCGTACGCGTAGTCCACCCCGACGCCGTCCACCCGGTCCTCGAACGACTCGGCGCGATCGCAGCCACCCCGCGATCACTCCTCGAGGACAGCGCGGTCCGCTCCGCTGTCGAGCACTCCGCCGACGCCACCGACCCGGACGCGATCGCCCACGCCGTACTCAGTCTGGTCGCCGCCGACCCCTCCCAGGCCGACGGCCTGTGGTGGCTCTCCGACCTGGTACTCCGCGATGCCGACGGCGACCTCGTGCCTGCAAACGCCTTGGTGGTCGAGGGTTCCGCAGCCCAGACCATCCTCGACGCCGACGAAGTCGCACCGATCGCCAGCGACCTCCTCGACCGCTACGGCCAGCCCGCCCTCGAAGCGGTCGGCGTCCTTGCCTCCCTCGGGGTCGTCACCGCGTCCGACGTCGCCCTGGATCAACTCCCCGAGTCGGTTCAGGACCTCGACGGCATCGAGGACTGGGCGTACGACGTCGCACCCGACGGATCCCGGTACGGCGCCGGCGTCGGAGAACTCGAAGCGATCCGCGACCTCGACTGGATCACCGACGACAGCTGGCCGAAAGCCCTGCACATCATGGGTTCTGAGCCAGATCTACGGCGCGCGCTCGTTACCCAGGTCCGCGTCGTCGGCCCGGACGACCGGCCGCTCGGCGTACCGTCGTACGCCGCCTGGTGGATCCGTGAGCACGTGATGCTCGAGGACGGCGAACCGCTCGCCGGACGCGCGGATCCCGATGCCGAACCGGTGCTCGCGAGCTTCCTCGACGATGCACCCGACTGGACGGCCGGCCTCGATCCCGAGGTCCGGACCGCGGTCGGTCTGGTCCGCGAGGTCGGCGACCTCGATGCCGACGGCATCAGCCTGGTACTCGATCGGCTGGCCGACCCGGAGCGCGAGGTCGATGAGGCAACGATCCTCCGGCTGTGGGCGCGGCTCGGCACGCTCGCGCTGTTCCCCGGTGAAGCGCCGGAACAGGTCCGAGTGCTCGGCACGGACGGCGTGACCCGGGTGACGGACGTGGATCACGCGGTCGTGATCGACGGCCCGATGTGGGTGCAGCGGGAGGACCTCGGCGGGTTCGTGATCGGGTCCGGTGCCGCGGCGGACGGGCTCAGCGACCTGCTCGACGTACCGCTCGCGCAGGATGTTGCCGAAGGCAAGATCGACGGCGAGGGTACGGCGGCCGACGTGCCGCCGATCGTCCGTGAGCTGGTGCCCGAGGTGCCGGCGACGTGGTGGGAGCACGAGGAGCTCACCGTCGACGGGGTCGAGGTGTTCTGGTGGGTGGACGCCGACGGTGCACCCCACGCGGCGACGTTCGACGGGCTCGCGAAGGCGCTCGCCTGGGCCGCGGGCCGCTGGGACCAACGCCATGTGATCCGCGCGGTTCTCAACGAACCGGACCGATCCGTCGAACTTCTGGTCGACGCCGTCTACGACTGACCGGAATCGGCCGCGGGGCCGAATCTGCACGCGGCGTGACCGCCGTTGGAAGCGTTTCCGCCTCCGGGCGTCACGCAGAGCGAGCCAACGTTGTCAAAGGTTGGTATATCGACTGATCAGCGGATATGACATCGCAGTTCCAACGTGGCAGCGAACTCTTGCCAACGTTGTCAACGCTACTTATAGTCCGTCACACCTCTCGGTCGGTGATAAGCCTGTCCGCGCAACGGAAACGGAGGTGACTTTCGTCATGAACGAGGTGTCATCCAATGGGCCGCGCCCCCAGTTCGAAGACGTCCAAGACGTCGTCCGGTATCAGCTGAGTCGGCGAAGCATGCTCGGAGGAGGTGCCGCTGCGGCGATGACGGCCTTCCTGGCGGCCTGCTCCGGTGGCGGCTCGTACTCCGACAAGCCAGCCAACAACAACAAGCCTGCCGCCACCAAGTCGATCCAGATCGGCAAGGCCAACATCCCGGTCCCACGGGACCAGTCGGTGATCGTCGGCCAGGTCGAGTACACGGTCTTCGACAGCTTCAACGGGATGATCCCGAACGGATCGCCGTCCGGCGCCGGCGTGGAGCTGAGCACCGAACCGCTGTTCTACCTGAGCTTCGCCACCGGCGAGATGCGCCCGTGGCTGGCCACCGAGTACAAGTACAACGACGACCACACCGAGGTCACCTTCAAGTTCGACCCGAAGGCGCACTGGAACGACGGACAGCCGCTGGGGGCGGCCGACTTCAAGTTCACCGTCATGCTCCTCAAGGACCGGCCGGACCTGTTCGGCGGCGGCGGCGAGCTGAAGGAGTTCGTCAAGAGCATCGACGTACCGGACGCGCAGACCGCGGTGGTCAAGATGACCAAGCCGGCGCCCCGGTTCCACTACAACTTCATCTCCGCGATCGCCGGACCGCCGCTCGGGATCATGCCCGAGCACATCTGGAAGTCGCAGGACCCGACGAAGTTCAAGGACAACCCGCCGGTGCACAGCGGTCCGTACAAGCTGAAGCAGGCGATCCGGAACCAGAAGATGTTCATCTGGGAGAAGGACCCGAACTACTGGAACAAGGACAAGCTCGACGTCAAGCCGCAGTACGTCGTCTACCAGAGCACGTCGAAGCAGCTCGACCAGGCGTCGCTGGCGTTCGAGCGGGCCGAGTTCGACGTCGGCTCGGTCGACGAGCAGCACGCCAAGCAGCTGCGCAACACCGGCTACCCGGCGCTGCAGACGACCCAGTTCCACGACCCGAACCCACGGGTGATGTGGCTGAACTGCGACCCGTCCCGCGGTGTCATCTCGGAGCCGAAGATGCGCTGGGCGATCAACTACTGCCTGGACCGGGAGAAGATCGGCAAGTCGATCTGGCCGGTCCCGGTGCCGGCGGCGCAGTACCCGTGGGCGGACTACAAGTCCAACGACAAGTGGAAGAACGACGAGCTCGCGAACAAGTACAAGTTCGAGTTCAACCCGGACAAGGCGACCCAGCTGCTCGACGAGATCGCCCCGAAGAACGCCGCCGGCAAGCGGATGTACAAGGGCAAGGAGATCAACCTCGAGATCATCACGCCCTCGCCGGTCGACGGCGGTGAGTACGCGATCGCCAACGTGCTGAAGACCGACCTGGCCAAGGTCGGCGTCCCGGCCACCCTGCGCAGCCTGGCCGGCAACGTGCACGACGAGAAGTTCCAGCGCGGCGAGTACGACATCGACTCCAGCTGGGCCGGGATCGCGATCGACCCCGAGCAGCTGTACTCGGACTGGACCAGCGACAAGTACCAGCCGATCGGCAAGAACGCGGCCGGCAAGAACAAGCTGCGGTACCGGAACCCGAAGTTCGACGCGATCTCGGAGAAGCTCGCCCAGCTCGACCCGGAGAGCGAGGAAGCCAAGCCGCTGCTGAACCAGGCGCTGGAGATCTACTTCCAGGACCTGCCGATGCTGTCGGTGATCCAGACCGGCTACCCGTCGTACTTCAACACCACGTTCTGGAAGGGCTGGCCGACCGACGACGACCTGTACGAGGTGCCGCTGAACTGGTGGCAGCACTTCATCTTCGTCCTCGGCAAGATCGAGCCCACTGGGCAGAAGGGACCGGCGTGACGGCGGACGCCCCGCCCGCTGTAGCCGTCGACAAGAGCCAGGACTCCGCACCCATCTCGGGGGTGCGGGCCTGGCTGTCGCGGCATCCGCTGGCGGCGTACGCGCTCCGCAGGTTCGGGCTCTACCTGATCGAGCTCTGGGGTGCGCTGACCATCGCGTTCTTCTTCTTCCGGCTGATGCCGGGTGACCCGATCCAGACGCTGATCCAGACCCTGCAGCAGAACTACATCTACAACGCGCAGGCGAGCGCGGAGATCATCGCCCGCTACAAGCACGAGTTCGGGCTCGACGGGAACCTGCTGACGCAGTACGTCGTGTACATGCAGAAGCTGGTCCTGCACGGCGATCTCGGGCCGAGCCTGATCAACTACCCGACGCCGGCCCAGACGGTGATCCTGCGAGCGCTGCCGTGGACGATCGGTCTGCTCGGCATCGCGTCCGTACTCTCCTGGGTCCTGGGCGTCGTCATCGGCGCGATCGCCGGCTGGCGGCGCGGCAAGCTCGGCTCCTCGATCGCTACCAACCTGTCGATCGCGCTCTCGCACGTGCCGTACTTCTTCGTCGCGCTGATCCTGGTCTACATCTTCGCGTACTCGATGGGTGTGTTGCCTGCGAGATCGGCGTACGACTCCAACATCAATCCAGGGATCTCGCTGGCGTTCATCGGCAGCGTGCTCAAGTACGGATTGCTGCCTGGTCTGTCGATCGTGATCATCGGCACGTTCAGCTGGATCCTGTCGACCCGAATGCTGATGGTCCCGATTCTCGGCGAGGACTACCTGGTGTACGCCGAGGCGAAGGGACTGAAGAGCTGGCGGATCCTGACCCGGTACGCGCTGCGGAACTGCTACCTGCCGCAGATCACCGCGTTCGGGATCTCGCTGGGGTTCATCTTCAACGGCAACGTGCTCGTCGAGCAGCTGTTCAACTATCCGGGTCTCGGGACCACGCTGGTGACCGCGATCCAGCAGCTCGACTTCAACACGATCCTCGGGGTCACCGACATGGCGATCTTCTCGGTGCTGACCGCCGTACTCCTGCTCGACCTCCTCCTGCCGTTGCTTGACCCGCGCGTCAAGTACTGGAAGTGATGCCGATGAGAATCCTCAGAGCTGTACTGCGGACGATCCGGAACAGTCGGCGGCTGGCGATGGGCCTGGTCATCCTCGGAGTGCTGGTGCTGGTCGCGCTGTTCAGCCCGTTGATCGCGAAGGCCATCGGCGGCGGTCAGGATCCGATCGAGCTGGCGGCGTACGACAAGTGGCAAGTGCCTGGACCCAGCCATCTGCTCGGGACCGACCAGTTCGGCCGGGACGTGTTCGCGATGGTGGTGAAGGCGCTTGCGGTCTCGCTGCAGATCGGCGCGATCGCCGGTGTCATCTCGACGGTCGTCGGCGTGATTGTGGCCTTCGTCGCCGGGTACAAGGGCGGCTGGATCGACAACGTTCTCTCGACGTTCACCGGGATCTTGCTGGTGATCCCGACGTTCCCGTTGCTGATCGCGCTGTCGGCGTACGCGAAGAACGTCAGCCTGTTCCAGGTCGGCGTGATGATCTCGATCTTCGCCTGGCCGTTCGCGGCGAAGACGATCCGCTCGCAAGTGCTGAGTCTGCGGACCCGGCCGTACGTCGATCTGGCCCGGGTGAGCAAGGCCCGCGACCTGGAGATCATCACCACCGAACTGCTGCCGAACCTGCTGCCGTTCATCGGGGTCGGGTTCGCGTCCTCGGCCCTCGGCGCGATCTTCGGCCTGGTCGGCCTGGAGATCATCGGGCTCGGGCCTGGTGGCGTGATCGACCTCGGTCAGATCATCTACAGCGCGATCAGCACCGGTGCGCTGACGCTGGGCGCCTGGCCGATGTTCGTCGTACCGGTCGGGTTGCTGACGCTGCTGTTCGCGGCCTTGAACATGGTGAACATCGGGTTGGAAGAGGTCTACAACCCACGGCTGAGGGGAGTGGCCGGTGAATGACGTTCCTGCCAATGTCCTGGAAATCAAGGGCCTTGACGTCGTCTACTCGACCAACCGCGGCGACGTACAGGCGGTCCGCGGGATCAACCTGGACGTCCGCCGCGGCGAGATCCTCGGGATCGCTGGGGAGTCGGGCAGCGGCAAGAGCACGCTCGCGGTCGCTCTGCTCCGGTTGCTCAAGGCACCGGGCAAGGTGACCGGCGGCTCGGTCATCTTCAACCCGGCCGGCCGTTCGCCGGTGGACCTGCTCAAGGTGCACGGCGAGGAGCTGCGGGTACTGCGGTGGAGCGCGCTCTCGTATCTCCCGCAGGGCTCGATGAGTTCGCTCAACCCGGTCATGCGCGTGCACGACCAGTTCAAGGACGTGATCGTCGAGCACGCGCCGGATCGCAAGGAAGCGGTCGGCGACATGATCCCGCGGCTGCTCACCCAGGTCGGCCTGGAGCCCCGAGTCGCCCGGATGTATCCGCACGAGCTGTCCGGCGGGATGAAGCAGCGGGTGCTGATGGCGATCGCGGTCGCGCTCGAGCCCGACCTGGTGATCGCGGACGAGCCGACCACCGCGATGGACGTGACGATCCAGCGGGTGATCCTGCAGTCGCTGGCCGATCTGCGGACCGACTTCGGCGTCACGCTGATGGTGATCTCGCACGACATGGGCGTCCACGCGCAGCTGGTCGACCGGGTCGCCGTGATGTACGAAGGCCAGCTGGTCGAGGTCGGCGACGTACGCCAGGTGTTCAAGGATCCGCAGGATCCCTACACCCGGCAGCTGATCGAGTCGATCCCGCAGGTAGGACGGAGGGCCTCATGAAGTCGGAGCTCGAACTTCGTGGCGTACAGCAACGATTCCACGCCCGTGGGGTCGCCGACGGGTACATTACCGCGGTCGACGACGTGAGCTTCAAGCTGCTCGCGTCGCCGCCGCAGATCGTCAGCCTGGTCGGCCAGAGCGGTAGCGGGAAGAGCACGATCGCCCGGAACGTGCTCGGCCTGCAGAAGCCGACGGCCGGGTCCGTGCTGTACGGCGGCAAGGACATCTTCAAGCTGAATCGCGCCGAGTACGACGCGTACCGTCGCGACGTACAGCCCGTCTTCCAGGACCCGTACGCGATCTTCAACCCGTTCTACCGGGTGGATCGCGTGCTCTGGAAAGCGGTGAAGAAGTTCAAGTTGGCGTCAACGCGAGCGGCCGGTCTGCAACTGATCGAAGAGTCGCTGAAAGCAGTCCGGCTGGAGCCGGAGAACGTTCTCGGGCGTTACCCGCACCAGCTTTCCGGTGGCCAACGGCAACGAATCATGCTGGCCCGGGTGCACATGCTGCGGCCGTCGTTCATCATCGCGGACGAGCCGGTGTCGATGCTGGACGCCCAGGTCCGCAAGCACTTCCTGGACATCCTGCTCGACTTCCAGCGCGAACACGGGATGACGACACTGTTCATCACCCACGACCTGTCGACGGTGTACTACCTGGGCGGCGAGGTCATGGTCATCACCAAGGGCGAGATCGTCGAACGCGGCTCGGTCGCCACGGTCATGCACGAGCCGTCCCATCCATACACGAAGCTGCTGCTCGACTCGATCCCGCAACCCGACCCGGACAAGCGCTGGACCACCCGCATCCAGGTTGACGAACTCGAGCACCTGGACGACAACACCCTCGGCGACGCGACCAAGCCAGAGGCGCCGATCATCTGACCAGCAGCGGGACCTCCTGTCCGAGGAGGTCCCGCTGCTTGGTGTCAGGCGGTCTTGATCGCCGGGTCGCTGACGCCGGGGGTGCCGGTTTCGACGTGGCCGGCGAAGCGGCGGAGGTACGTCGTGTCCGCGGTGGTCGTGACCGAGACGTCGTACCAGCGGCTGCTGGTGGTGACGGTGTAGTTGGTCTTGCCCTTGCGGACGTCGAGGTTCTTGGTCTTGCCGGTGTAGGCGTTCGTGATCGTCACGCGGCGGGCGGTGTCGGAGGTGAAGGTGAGGACGACGTCGCCGGTGCGGGTGTCGCGAGCCGTGATCTCCAGGCCGGTCGCAGGCTTGCCCTTGAAGGTGCGGAGGAAGCCGTTCGGGCCGTGGACGGTCAGGTCGGTGACGCCGCCCGAGTAGATCGGGTTCCAGCTGTCGGCGACGGTCTTGCCGGCCTCGGCGGTGTACGTCCACGGTCCGTCGGTGCGGTTCGCGGACGTGATCAGGAACTGTGCACCGGTGTGCGGTCCGGAGCTGAAGGTCAGCTTGTACTTGCTGTCGGCAACGATGCCGTCGACAACAGGTGCGTAGGGCAACGGCCGGGTACGACGGCAGCCGTGCTCCTGCACGGGGACCTTGCCGACCGCGGGCGGCGTCGGCACGTAGTCCGGGTGCCGCTTGTTGTCCGGCGGCTGGTACGCGGTCGTGTCCGGCAGCTTGGCCGGCCGGGTGGCCGTCGTACCGAAGTCGAAGGCGGAGCTCAGGTCGCCGCAGATCGCGCGGCGCCACGGCGAGATGTTCGGCTCGTGCACGCCGAACCGGGACTCCATGAACCGGATGATCGACGTGTGGTCGAAGGTCTCCGAGCAGGTGTAGCCGCCGGTGCTCCACGGCGACACGACCAGCATCGGCACCCGCTGGCCGAGACCGTACGCACCGTGCGCGGCCTTGGTGCCGGTGTAGAGATCCGGCCCGGCGTCGACGGTCGACAGACCCTGGTTCGCGTCCAGCGGCGGGAACGGCGGTACGACGTGATCGAAGAAGCCGTCGTTCTCGTCGTACGTGATGAACAGCGCGGTCTTGCTCCACACCTCGGGGTTCGAGGTGAGTGCGTCGAGGACCTGGGAGATGTACCAGGCGCCGTAGTTGGCCGGCCAGTTCGGGTGCTCGGTGAACGCCTCCGGCGCAGCGATCCAGGAGATCTTCGGCAGCCGGTTGTTCTTCACGTCAGCGGCGAGCTGGCCGAACAGGCTCTCGCCGGCCTTCGCGTTCGTACCGGTGCGAGCCTTGTCGTACAAGGGGTTTCCGGCAGCGGCGTTGCGGTAGTTGTTGAAGTACAGCAGCGAGTTGTCGCCGTAGTTCCCGCGGTACGCGTCGTCGATCCAGCCCCAGCCGCCGGCCGCGTCCAGACCGTCGCCGATGTCCTGGTAGATCTTCCAGGACACGCCGGCCTTCTCGAGCCGCTCGGGGTACGTCGACCAGCCGTAGCCGGCCTCGTCGTTGCCGAGGACAGGCCCGCCGCCGGTGCCGTCGTTCCCGGTGTAGCCGGTCCACATGTAGTACCGGTTCGGGTCGGTCGAGCCCATGAACGAGCAGTGGTACGCGTCGCAGAGCGTGAACTTGTCCGCGAGCGCGTAGTGGAACGGGATGTCCTCGCGGGTCAGGTACGCCATCGTGGTCGACGTCTTGGCCGGGATCCACTGGTCGTACTTGCCGCCGTTCACCGCCTGGTGCGCGTCGCCCCAGCTGTGCGCGAGGTCCTGGATGAACTGCAGGCCGAGGTTGTCCGCCTCCGGCCGGAACGGCAGGATCTCCTTGCCGAGGGCATTCTTCTGGTGCCACACCGGCTGACCGCTGGGCATCGTCACCGGCCGCGGGTCACCGAACCCGCGGACACCGTTGAGGGTGCCGAAGTAGTGGTCGAACGACCGGTTCTCCTGCATGAGCACGACGATGTGCTCGACGTCCTCGATGCTGCCGAACCGGCGATGCGCCGGGATCGCGGCGGCCTGCTCGATACTGTTCGTCATCGCGGCAAGCGCGGCCGACGCTCCGGCAAGCTGCAGGAACCGTCGGCGATTGATATCTGGCATGCGAGTCTCCTGTCGGGCGGTGGGGCGGATGGAGTCTGAAACACCAGGAATGCATCGCAGGCACCCTAATCTGAACGATTAACTGACGGAAGATGAACTCTGCTGTCCACCCCAGGTGACTTTCAAACCATTCCGAGCAACCACTTGGTGGCTGACTGCCGAGGTGAAGTGCGCTGGGCGGGTCCGAGCGCCGATCACCTGGCGCAGGCGGACAAGCTCGCGCGCTCGATCTGAACCTCTACAGGCGGAGCTGGTCCCTTCGGGCACGGTCTTGTTCCCGGCGCGTTTGGAGCTGAGGTGGGGTCTGATGGGCAGATGAGCGGTATCTGCTGGGGGCTCGGGCCGGCGGGTGGCCCGGCAGGGGCGGGCGCCGTGGACGACGCCGTTGCTGAGGTGGATGGTCCAGCTACCGGCGTGCAGGTCGCGGTGGCAGCGTTTACAGAGGAGGACGAGGTTGCTGGAACCTTGCAAGCCGGCCGCGTCTAGGCAGCGGTAGTGGTGCGAGGCTCCGCGGAGTCAGGCCACCCGTCGGCAGTACAGGGGTTGAGTTTAGAACCGTCGCCAGGGCTGCACTCGTTGTCGCCGGAGACCGCGGCAAGGTCATCCCACGGGTCGAATGCGACGGTGGTGCTCGGCCTGAGGTCGCTGTGAGGATCGACCTGCGCGATCGAGCTGCCGTCGTCGCCCCAGGGATCGAAGTCAGCGGCAGGTGGGCGCGTTCGAGTACGGGCAGGCAGTTCGTCAGGCGCGTCGCCCCAGGGGTTGAGGCGGGCGGCGTCATCTGCGCTGATCCAGGGTGGGTCGGTGTCACGCGGCCAGACGCGCGAGGGTACGCCGGGCATGCCTGCGCCGGGCGTGGTTGCAGCGGGGGTGGCTGAGCTGGGCGTGGCGGTAGACGTGGTTGCGGCGGTTGGTGGGCGGTATTTGTGGAGGTGAGCCGGATCCGGGGTCGCCCAGGTGGGGCGGGCGACGTGAACGATGCCGTCGGTGATGTGAATGTCCCAGCTGCCGGCGTGCAGGTCGCGGTGGCAGCGTTTACAGAGGAGGACGAGGTTGTCGATCTTGGTCTCGCCGCCGTCGATCCAGCTGATGACGTGGTGGGCGTCGCAGTAGATGGGTGGAGCTCCGCAGCAGACGCAGCCTTTGTCACGGGTGATGAGAGCCTTGCGCATGGGGCCGGTGGCAAGCCGCAGGGTGGTGCCGACGTCCAAGGGCTGGGAATCCGAGCCGAGGACGATCGGCAGGATGTGGGCGTCGCAGGCGAGTCGGCGGATGGTGGCCGCGGACAGGTTGCCGCCGTAGATCAGCTGACCTGTCGCGGTCGCGCTGGCGGCCTTGAGGTCGTTGAAGTCGATGGTGACGGTGATGTGCGGCTTCGCGCCATGCCCGGCACGGGCCGGGCTAGCGCTGCCGGCACGAGTTGCACCGTTGGCACTCGTCGCGCTGTCGTCCGCCGAACCCGTCGCGCTCTCGGCCGTTCCCGCGCCGCCGGCGCCGTCACCTGCGAGGATGCCGGCACTGGCACTGGCACTGGTGCAGGCGACGCCGCCGATGTTGTAGGCATTGGCGCCGCCGAGGACGGTGGTGAGGGCGTCGGCCTGGCGCTTGTCGCGGCTGCGGGGGTCCAGGGCGCCGTCGACGGTTTTGTGGGGTTTCGCGTGAGTGTGGATCAGGGTGCGGAACAGTTCGGCGTTCTCGTTCGCCAGAAACCCGCTGAAGGCGACGCCGTTGTCGGCCGTCTTCAACCGCAGCGTCTCGCGGTCGTAGGCCTTCTGCTCAGCGGGCTCGGGACCATCGGTGTCGAGACGATCGCGGATCTGGGTGGCGGCTTTGCGGAGGTCGAGCGGACCGTGCGTGCGGCCGAGCTCGACCATTTCCCGCTCGGCGACCGCCAGGTCCTCGACCGGCACCGTCGTCGGCAACTTATCCAGCGCGGACACGATCGCCTCAGCCTGCGCCGGATGCAACAGCACCCCACCACCTGCATCGCCCTCGCCACCTGCATCGCCCTCACCACCTGCATCGCCCTCACCACCTGCATCGCCCTCGCTGGTGTCGTTGGCGGTGTCGTTGCCAACGTCGCTGGGAGTGGTCCCGGGAGCATGGTTGGGATTGGGATCGGGGAGCGCGTCCGCGACCGCGGGGTACTTCGGTAGCGCATTGGCCAGGTGGACATCCCGGCGCGCCTTGGCGGCGTCGATGCGGTAGCGGAAGGTCAGGAACCGCGCCGTGGTGCCGGCACCGACATCCTTGGCGTAGCCGATGGTCTCGAGGCCCGCGGTCAGGTGCAGGGCGAGGGTTTCGAGGCGGGCGATCTCGGCGTACGTGGCGTCCAGGTTCGACACCATCTCGCCGCCACTCATCGACCACACCGGTCGCTCCCCGAGAATCTCCATACACACACCGTAGACAGCCCCTCCGACACTTTTCAAACCCAAAAGCCCTTATTTTCAAGGGATTTCGGCAATCGAAGTTATCCACAGCGCCGCAAGTCTGTGCATAAGATGCGAGGATAGCTCGTAGATGTGGTAGCAATTGTTGCTACCAGCAACTAGTACGGTGGCTCGGCGGAGGAGCAAGGAGATCTGTGGAAAGCATTTGGTACGTCGCCTATGGATCGAACCTCGCTCTCGAACGCTTCACGTGCTACATCTCAGGCGGCCGTCCACTCGGTGGCGCGCGGGTGTACCCGGGGTGCCGCAACCAGGACCCACCGCAGAAGACCACCGCCGTCACGGTCTCCGGCGGCCTGGTCTTCGCCGGCGCCTCCAAGGTCTGGGGCGGCGGCTCGGCCTTCTACAACCCGGACGCGCCCACGCAGCTGGCCGGCCGCGCGTACCTCCTCACCCCGGACCAGCTGGGCGATGTCGCAGCCCAAGAGATGTGGCGCGACCCCGGCGGCCCCTTCGCCCTTGAGGTGACCGCCCTCCTCCCGAACCTGGACGCGATCCACACCATCGGCCCGGGCCGCTACGAGACCCTGATCCGACTAGGCGAACTCCACGGCCTCCCGATGTTCACAGTCACCCACGGAACGGTCGCCGACCTAGATCCAGTCGCTCCAACCGCGGCGTACCTGCACTGGATAGCTACGGGTCTAGCCGAGTCCCACGGCTGGGGGATCGAGCAGATCGTGGAGTACCTGTACGCGGCGCCGGGCGTCCGGTCCGGTTGGACGCCCGGCGCGTTGCGGTCAGTGCTTGACGGCGATGCAGGTGGCGGTGGATGACTTGGTGGGGTCGCTTTCGGAGGTGGCGGTGAGGGTGATCTTGGCGAGGGGGCCGGTGCCGGGCTTGGTGTAGACGGGGACGGTGGTTTGCTGGCCGGCGTTCGCGGTGGCGAGGGCGTTGGGGAGGGCGATGGGCCAGCCGTTGGACTTCGCGGACAGGCGGTAGACGTCGCCCTTCAGGTACGGCCCAGTACCGGCCTTGCCTGTGTTAGTCAGGCGGAAGTTGCAGGTCTGGACGCCGCTGCGGTCCGGCTTCGCGACCGTCGGCAGGAGGCGTACTCCGCGTTTCTGCGGACCCGAGCCGTCGAGGGAGCGGACCGCGACCGTGTAGGACAGCTGACCCTTGGCGTCGCGGTGCACATTGGTGATGTAGAAGTGCAGCCGGTTCGCGGTGTCGGTGTACTCGTACTCGCTGCCCGAATTCGTCCCCGCGTGGAATAGAGCGTCGGACAACTGACGGTAGTCGCCGATCGTGATCGGAACCTTCGTCCCGTCGGGCAGGACGTAGTCGGTCAGGTTGATGTCCTGCGGGTTGGCGTCGATGACCCACTCGAACGGCGCCCGGTCCTCGTTCTTCGTCTTCGCCAGCAGTACGCCGGAATCGGGCGTGAACGAGTCGGTGCCCATCCGGTCCACCACCTCGACCGTGTAGTTCTGGTACCCACGGCCGTCGCAGAGCGGATCCTTGTTCACGTCGCAGGGCGCATCGAGATCACCGGCGCTGCCGAGTTCGATGTTGATGCCGGAGAGGTCCTTAGCGCCCGGGTTCACGCTGCGCGCGGTGACGTTCGCGATCACGACACCCGACGACGCGAGCGCTTCGCGGGACAACCGCAGTACGTTCTGGTCGTCGACCATCTGCAGCTTGATCTTGTTGCGCAGCATGTGTTGCGCGCCCATCGACGCGCCACCGGTCGCGGGGATCATCCACCGGCTGTGTGGTCCACCCGGACCGTTGAAGCTGCCTCGGGACAGCATCTCCCAGATGCCCGTGTACGCACGTCTTGCTGGGACGCCGTACGGGTTGTTGTAGTTGTCGCCGATCCCGAGGATGTGGCTGAACTCGTGCGCGAAGACCGCCATCCCCGAGCTCTCCGCCTGGGTCGACGAGCCGCCGCCCGCGTTCGGCCAGATCGACGATCCGGCCGCCCATGACGTCCAGTCGACGTACCGGGTGTCCGACCAGTTCTTTTGCGCGGGATCCGGCGGGCCGAAGGCCTCGGACACGTCCTCCTTGGTCGGGAACTTCATCATCCCGAACTCCTGCCAGGTGGACGATTCGTCCTGCCCGGCGCTGAGGAAGAACACGAAGTCGAAGCCGGCGGGTACTTCGGGACCCTGGTCGGCGACCCAGGCCGCTTTGCCGTCGGTGCGGATGTCGCGCGAGCAGTCGTCGCCGGCCGGGCAGTCCGCGTCGCTCTGGAACTCCATGCCGTACTCGTGCGACTTGCCCGGCATCCGGTACGGGCCGAACGCGGTGAGGTCGACACCGTACCGGCCGCCGGAGTCCTCCATCCAGTACTCGTGCAGCGTGTGACCGTGGTTCAGCGGTTCAGGTGTGTTGAGGAAGTTCTTGTAGAACTGCGCCGTCTGGTCCCGCGGTACGCCGTTCGCCGCGGCACTCGGGTTGCCGAAGACGGTCGAGCCCTTGGGCTTGGTGATGACGAAGTCCTGGTTCGGGTAGTCGAGCAGCACGAGCGCACCCTTGAAGGTCCGCTGCGATCCCTTCACAGCCGGGTCGGCCCAGTTCGTCCCCGGCGGCTTGACGTAGTCGTCCCACGTCATGTGGTCCGGGTTCTCCCAGTTCTGCGGATCGATCGGCCCGGGCAGACCTTTGGAGACGGTGGTCGCGACCCGCTTGTCCTGACCCGACTCCTGCCACGGCTGCTTCTGCGGCCAGTGCGGGTACTGCCAGGCGTTGACCGGGTCCGGGGGAGCACCTGGCGATGCGAGTGCCATCGAAGGCACGGAGATGGCGGCGAGCACGGCAACCAGCCGCAACACACGACGAACTTTCCGTTGCTCAGACACGGGCGGGCATCCGATCGACGAAGGGGCGGGACATCGAAGTCATGAGCATGCCTGGTGACACGCCTGACCACAACCGACCAGGCTCGGGGGGATGGAATCTGCGCGGGGGAGGCGCACAATCTCACCATCGGGAAGAGGGGACCGGAGATGGCCGACGACGTGATCATCGTGGGAGTCGACGCCGCGTGGCAACGCAGCCATGCACTCGCCTGGGGGGTGAACGAGGCACTGCTCCGGGAGCGACCACTGCGCGCGATCCACGTCGTCGAGGAGCCGAAGCGCTACAGCGACACCTACGCTCCGGTCCGGGCCGACGGGGTCTCGATCGTCCCGGTGCGGATCGAGAAGGCCGCTACACGGGTGGTCGACGAGGTGCGTCCGTACCTGGCCGGAATCGACACCAAACTGGACTTCGGCGTCGACCTGCGCGTCGGCAAGCCGGACGACGTGCTGGTCGAGCTCACCGAGACCGCGACGATGCTGGTGCTCGGCCGGCGCGGGCACGGCGTCTTCTCCGAGCTGCTGATCGGCTCCACCTCTGACGCGCTCGGCAACCGCGGCCGCGGCCCGGTCGTCGTCGTACCGAGCGGCTGGCAGGAGCAGGATCAGGAGCATCGCGCCGGCCCGGTCCTGGTCGGCGTCGACTGGCTCGAGCCCGAGTCCAGCGAACCGGCCGTCGAGTTCGCCGCGGACCACGCCGGCGCGCACGGCGTACAGCTCACTTTCGTCCTGGTCTGGGACTTCCCGTGGGCCGTCGCCAGCGACCAGCCGGTCTCCACCGAAGAGATCGACCAGTGGCACGACATGGCCGATGCCCGCGGCGCCGAACTCGTCGAGGACTGGCGTAGCAAACGCCCCGGCGTCGAGATCGACCACCTCGTCCGCCAGGGCCAGGCCGTCGAAGGTCTCCTCGCCGCCGCCGAAGACCTGAACCCCCAACTGCTCGCGGTCGGCGGCCGACTCCGCTCCCGGGTCGGTGAGCTCCTCCTGGGCTCTGTCGCCCGAGGCGTCCTGCACCACACCACCCACCCGATCGCGATCGTCCACCAACACCCGTAGTCCTCGTCGCCGACCGATCGGTGAGAGATGGCTGTATACAGTATGTCAGCGCGCAGCTAGTCTGTCTCCCATGTACTCAGTCACCAACCCGGCAAGTGGGCAGCTGATCGAGGAAGTAGCCAACTCGACCGAGGAGGAGGTGCGGGCCGCGATCGGGCAGGTGTACGACGCCTATCCGGAATGGCGGCAGCGGTCGGTAGGGGAGCGGGCCGCGATCGTGGCGCGGGCCGCGGACCTGTTCGACCAGCGGGCGCACGAGCTGGCGCAGATCATGACGCTGGAGATGGGGAAGCGGGTCAACGAAGGCCTCGGCGAGGTCGGCATCGTGGTCGACATCTTCCGGTACTACGCGGAGCACGGGCCGGCGTTGCTGGCGGACGAGCCGCTGGACATCAAGGGCGGCCAGGCCGTCATCACCAAGGGTCCGATCGGTGCGCTGCTCGGGATCATGCCGTGGAACTTCCCGTGCTACCAGGTGGCCCGATTCGTCGCGCCCAATCTCGTGCTCGGGAACACGATCCTGCTCAAGCACGCCTCGATCTGCCCGCGATCGGCCCGTGCGATCGAGGAGATCCTGCACACGGCCGGCGTACCCGAAGACGTCTACGTGAACACGTTCGCGTCGAGCCGGCAGATCCCGGGGATCCTCGCCGACCCGCGGATCGCAGGCGTCTCGCTGACCGGCAGTGAGCAGGCCGGGATCTCGGTCGCCGCCGAGGCTGGCAAGAACCTCAAGAAGACCGTGCTCGAGCTCGGCGGTTCCGACCCGCTGGTCATCCTCGACACCGACGACCTGGACGAGACCGTCAACGCCACCGCGACCGCACGGATGCGGAACTGCGGCCAGTCCTGCAACGCCCCGAAACGGATGATCGTCCTCGCCGACCTCTACGACGAGTACGTCGACCGCCTCACCAAACGCATCACGGAGTACTACGTCCCCGGCGATCCCGCCGATCCCGCGACGAAGCTCCCGCCGCTCGCCTCGACCGCCGCGGCAGACGAGGTCGCGGGCCAGGTCGCGAAGGCGATCGAGCAAGGAGCGACCCTCCGTGCGGGCGGCCGCCGGATCACGCCCGGCGCGTACCTCGAGGCGACCGTCCTCACCGACGTCACCCCCGAGATGGACGCGTACTACGAGGAGATCTTCGGACCGGTCGTGATCGTCTTCAAAGCCTCGGGCGAGGACGACGCGATCCGGCTGGCCAACGACACCCCGTTCGGCCTCGGCGCGTCGGTCTGGGGCACCGACCCCGACCGCAACCGTCGCGTCGCCGATCGCATCGACGCCGGGATGGTCTATCTCAACCGCGCCGGCGGCTCGCAGGCCGACCTTCCGTTCGGCGGCATCAAACGCTCCGGCCTCGGCCGCGAACTCGGCCCGGCCGGCATCGAGGAATTCATGAACAAGAAGTCCATCCGGCTCAGCTGACAGGAACCGGTCACGGAGGTCCGGGCGCGGGCGGATCACGGCACGCTGGGGGCGATGATCCGTGATCGAAAGCGATGCCGATGACCTATCAGCAGATGCCCCCGCCGCAAGGTACGCCGTACCCCGGACCGACACCGAAGCGGCTCAGGCAGTACGACCCGCTGGCCGTTGCCGTGGGCAACGCTTCGTTGCTCGGCCTGGGCTACTTCCTGATCCGCCGCTCGCTCTTCGGGATCGTCGGCCTCGCGGGTACGGCGGTGCTCGTCGTGCTCCTGTATCGGCACAAGAGCGTCTGGTGCGAGCTCGGCCTGCTCGCCTGGTGGATCCTGCAGATCGCCCACGGCTGGTTCCTCGCCCGTCGGCAGCCGAATCGGACCGCGAGCCTCCCCAAGCGACTGGTTGCCCTGGGCATCACGATCCCGGTGCTGGCTGCGGTCGGCTTCGTCCGGTACGACGCCAGCCGCGTCGCCGGCCAGGTCGCGGACGCACGCGAGGCAGGCGACTGCGCCAAGGTAAGGACGGCGCAGGACCAGGTCTGGCTCGGTGACCGGGTGGTCGCCGGCCGGCAGATGGACCGCGGCGACGGTGACGTAGCGACCTGCGCCACGCTGGAGGTGGCAAAGGGGAATCTGACCGCGGCCGTGGGACTGGGTGACGTGGTGTCTCTCAAACTGGGTTACGGCGTCCTCGGCCCGATCGCGGCCGACGCGCGGCAGCAGGCGACCGCGGGCGTCGTCATGGATCGGTTCGTCAAGGACCTGCAGGCGATGGAGCCGTGCGAGCTGACCACGCTGACCACCTGGCTGCAGGCCCGCAAGCTGTCCGGCGACTTGCTCGATCGCGCCAATGCCGTCGTACCCCGGATCGAGCCGAACGCCTTGCTGGCTTGCGCTGACGACCACGCGTCCCGCGAGGAATGGCCGACCGCGCGGGCGGCGTACCAGCGGCTCGTCACGACGTACCCCAAGGCCAAGCAGGCGGTGCGGGCGCGCGCCGGACTCGTGCGGGCGACGCTGGCGATCGAGCTGGACAACGTCCGGAGCCTGCTGCTGGACGCGGAGTACTGCTCGAGGCCCGCGAAGTACAGCGGCGCGAAGCCGTACCACCGCGGCTTCAACCCGGCGATCTTCCTCGGCGACGGCTCCCAGTACGCCGACCAGTTGCCGGCCGCGTGGTCGATCGACGACCCGTACCGGGCGAATATCGTCGTGTGCACCGAGACGCCGGGAATGGGCGCGGCAGTGCGGACCTGCCCGTACGTGCCGGAGTCGGATCCGTACGGGGGCGCGATCACGCAGGTGACGTTCCACAAGGTCACAGTCCCGACCAAGGTGTACGAGCTGCGAACCGGCCGGCTGGTGGCGAGCGCCACCGTGCAGATCGCGGGCGATGCCTGCCCGTACCACCTGGACCCCGGCAGCACGGAGGACGAGAGCGTGACCCCGAGCGACGCGCAGGTCCAGGCGGCGTTCCGACCCCTCGTCGTCCGGCCGTGAACCGCGCATACTGCGAGTAGTCGAGTTCGCGGCGAGGGGGCCGAGGATGACCGTTCCCGGTGAATACTCCATCAAGACCTATCGGTACCTGCGGATGGCGATGGTGGCGATGATCGTGCTGCTCGGCGCCGCGGTGGTGATCGAGTGGACCAAGACCGATCCGCGCTGCCTGCAGACCTCGATCAGCGCGTACTACTACACGCCGGTCCGCGCGATCTTCGTTGGTGCGCTGATCACCATCGGCGTGTGCATGGTGGTGCTGAAGGGCAACACCGAGCCGGAGGACATCCTGCTCAACGTGTCCGGCATCCTCGCGCCGGCAGTCGCGCTCGTGCCGACACCGGGGCAGGGCACGTGCCACTCGGTGCAGGTCGGGCTCGGCGACGCGGCCGCGAACGTCTCGAACAACATGCTCGCGCTGTTCGTGGTCGGCGTACCGTGCCTGCTGCTGACCGCGGTCTTCATCATCCGGGACCGGATCAGGCAGCCGGCCGGCTGGACGCCGATGTACGTGGTGGGTCTGGTGGTCGCGGTGCTGATCTTCGGCGGCGGACTGGCCTGGTTCCTCGTCGACCGGACCGGGTTCATCGGGCACGCGCACTACGCGGCGGCGATCGTGATGTTCCTGTGCATCGTCGCGGTGGTGGTGGTGAACGCGGTGGAGTTCCAGCGCAAGCAACGCAAGCACGCGGTCCCGCATTCACCCGCGAACCGGTACTCCGTGATTGCGGTGGCGATGGTGGTCGTGCCGTTGGTGATGTTCGTGTGCAAGAAGATCTTCGGCTGGGATCACGCGGTGCTCTGGATCGAGGGGTCGCTGATCGTGCTGTTCGCGGCCTTCTGGATCAGCCAGACGCAGGAGCTGTGGTACGACGGGATCCGTCAGGAGTTGCCGCGTTCGCAGGCCACGCCGTCGCCGTTGGGATCCAACGCGCGGGAGTAGCCGGGGTGGCCCCGGTGCAGCGGAGCCTTGCCGGCGGCGCGGACTTCCGCGCAGTTCCGATAGACCACGATTGTGGGTGCTGGTGTCGGTGCGGTTGGCGGGTACGGCGTACCGCTCGTGCTACTGAACGGGTTCAGCAGCACCAATACCATCAACGCCGCCGGTATGACCACCATCGCCACGGCCGCCAGTCGGCGCGGTCCGCCATACCTCCCGATCGGTCCACGAACCGGTCGGCCGTACGAATCCACCCAGAACGCCCACCTCGCCGGCGCGGCCGGCCAAGACCCGGGCGGTTGCCACCGCCGGGGCGGTCGCCAGTCCGGAGTCGGCGGCGCGGGCCACTCCGGCGGCGTGTTGAACTGCCTCACTTCCATCCTCCCGGCAGCAGCCTAGCCACCACACCGCGAGAAGAAACCTCCGGCCGCCGAATCCCTTTATTTCATGCGTTTGTACGACGCCGAGCAAGCTGCTGTCAGCCCACTGAGCCCTAAGTCTCATTGACAGACTCAGGGCCACATGTGAGGCTCACCCCATGACGGACACTCAGCAAACGCCTGCGACCAACGTTCGGAGCCGGACGTTTACCTGGACCGACCCGGCGGCGACGGCGGCGTGGGTCGGGACCTCGTCGGGGCTGGAGATGCTGCAGGCGATGCGGGACGGGCGGCTCCCGGCGCCGCCGATCCTGCAGCTGGTCGGGGCGACCGGGTTCGATGCCGAGGAGGGCAAGGTCACGGTGTACTTGCCCGCGGCCGAGTTCCACTACAACCCGCTCGGCTCGGTACACGGCGGCGTCATCGCCACCCTGCTCGACACCGCGGCCGGCTGCACCGTCCACTCGACCCTGCCCGCGGGCGTCGGCTACACCTCGCTGGACCTGATGACCCGCTTCATCAAACCGGTCACAGTCAACTCAGGCACCCTCCGCTGCGAGGGCGCCATCATCAGCCGAGGTCGTCGTACGGCGGTCGCCGAGTCCCGCCTGTACGACGAACGCGGCAAACTCCTCGCCCACGCAACGTCGACCTGCCTGCTCTTCGAGCTACCGCCTCAGGCTCAGGCCTGATCAGCGAGGAGCTTCTCGCCGGCGACCAGACGGACGCAGGTGGCCAGGCCGGTGATGGCGGCTTCCACCTCGGGGAGTTCGGGGTACGTCGGGGCGATCCGGATGATCTGGTCCGTCGGGTCGTCGCCGTACGGGTGGGTGGCGCCGGCCGGAGTGATGGCGATCCCGGCTGCCTTGGCCTTGGCGACCACCTCGCGGGCGCAACCTTCGGGGACCTGGAGGCTGACGAAGTAGCCGCCGGCCGGAGCAGTCCAGGAGGCTAGACCGGTGCCGCCGAGTTCGGCGGTGAGGATCTTGTCGACGGCGTCGAACTTCGGTCGGATCAGCGCGGCCAGCGTCCGCATGTGCTCCCGCAGCCCGTCGGCGTCGCGGAGGAACTGGACGTGCCGGAGCTGGTTGATCTTGTCCGGTCCGATGCTGCGCTTGACCGTGTGGCTCAGCCACCACTCGACGTTCGCCGGCGACGACCCGAAGAACGCCACGCCGGCCCCGGCGAAGGTGATCTTCGAGCTCGAGCCGAACACGAACGCCCGGTCCGGGTGCCCGTTCTCCGCGCACAGCGCCAGTACGTCCGCGAGCGACGCGGGGGAGTCGGTCAGGTGGTGTACGGCGTACGCGTTGTCCCAGAAGATCCGGAAGTCCGGCGCAGCGGTGTCCATCGCGGCCAGTCGCCGTACCGTCTCGTCGGAGTACACCGTGCCGTCGGGGTTGCTGTACTTCGGCACGCACCAGATGCCCTTGATCGCGGCATCCTCGGCGACCAGCCGCTCGACGACGTCCATGTCCGGACCCTCAGGCGTCATCGGCACCGGGATCATCTTGATCCCGTACCGCTCGCAGATCCCGAAGTGCCGGTCGTACCCCGGGACCGGGCACAGGAACGCCAGTCCCTCCACGTCGGCCCAGCGCTGCTCGGCGCCCGGCACCTTCCCGAGCAGCGCGAACACGACCGCGTCGTGCATCAGCTCGAGGCTCGAGTTGCCCGCGGCGAGGAGCTGGTCCACCGGCACCTGCAGGTCCTCGGCGAAGATCGCCCGTACCTCCGGCAGCCCGTGCAGGCCGCCGTAGTTCCGCAGGTCCGACCCGTCCGCGGCGACCGGCTCGCCGCTCAGCTCGAGCACTCCGTTGGCGGCGTCCAACTGCTTCGGCGACGGCTTGCCCCGGGTCAGATCCAGCTTGAGCCCCTTGGCTACCAGCGCCTCGTAATCCTGGCGCGCACGCTCAGCCTGGGCAGTCAGCTCATCGACACTCACGGGGGGAGTCCTTTCACAAGTACTAGGTGTTGGACCCCAGCCTAGTGATCACCCGACGGCGCGCAGAAACAGGGATCGCCCCGGGTCGGTTCGGGAGGCGTCGACGCCGTTGGACTGGGTGAAGTTGTCTTGTTCGTGGCCGGCCCAGTCGGAGATCGGTTTGCCGTTCTGGGACAGGGGTTGGTACGTCGTACCGTTCCAGCCGAACTGGTAGACGGTGTGGGTATTGGGCAGGTACGGCTGGTACGGCCCGGCGGGCTTGAGTTGTTTCGTCAGGGTGTTGTTGAAGAAGACGTTCTGCGGGCCGGTCGCGCCGGACCACTTGACCGCTTTCTGGCCGGCGCCCCACCAGATCGGGAACCAGGTCGAGTCGTCCTTCTCCTCGCCGCCTTCGCCGCCGCAGTTGGACTTGCAGTTCGCCGAGCGGTGCTCGTACGGGACGTGGACGGTGTTCAGTTCGAACAGGTTGCGGCGTTCCCAGCCGCCGTGCAGGTTCAGGTCCGAGTCGAGGTCGTTGCCGATGACAACGTTGCCGGAGGAGGACCACTGCAGGGTGAAGTGGCGCAGGCCGCGGGAGATGTTGCCGGCGTAGACCGAGTCCCAGACCCGGGAGCCGCGCAGGTAGCCGTTGCCGCCCTTGCCCTTGTTCCAGGCGCCGTCGAAGACGTTGCCCTCGATCTGCAGGTTCTTGGCCTCTTCGGTGACGATCGCGTGCGAGCCGGTCATCGTGGTCCGGATGCCGCGGACCCACGAGTTCACCGCCCACTTCAGGACGATGCCGTTCATCGCCTCGGCGGGCGCGAGGTTGCCGTAATTGTGGACGGCATCCGAGGCCTTTGCGTCCACCGGCTGGGTGAGCGAGAAGTCCTCCAGCCCGACGCCGAGCACGGGATCGACCAGCGGCGACACCTTCGACGGGTAGACCTTCTTCAGGATCTTGTCCGACCCGTCCGACGTCGAGTCGACCGGTACGTCGTACTCCAGCGGCTTGTCGATCGTCACGGTGTGCTGCGCCGTGTCGACCGCCTTGACCGTGAAGATCTGCTCTCGCATGTGCAGGTTCTGCAGGTCGTAGTCGGTCGGCAGCGCCTGTTGCTGCTGGTAGAACTTCATCGTGTTCGCAGCCCGCACGTTCACGTACCCGCCCGGCTTGACGGAGTCCATCGAAGCCTTCGGATCCAGGTAGATCACCGTGTCACCGGTCTTCGCCGCGAACCCGGCGCCACCGGGCTTCTCACGCAGCTTCAGGCCGGCCTTCCAGTGCACGTTGACGGTGCCCTCGAAGATGTCCTTGCGGTTCGCCGGCGCTTTCTCGTACGCCGCCTGGTAGTCCGGATGTACTGCGCGACTCTGGACCCGGAACAGCCCGCGACCAGGCCATAGCCAGCCGCCGTTGCCGTCCTCGAACTTCATCCCGTCCTCGTCCCAGTCGCCGCCGTCCTTGGTCAGCGCGTCGTACCGGGTGTTCTCGTCCGGCCGGAACACGAACCGGGTCTTGTCCGCGCCGGCGCCCCGGATGACCAGGTAGTCGGCGTCGACCGCGATCTGCTTGGAGACGTCGAGCTCGCCCACGGGCAGCTGGATGATCGAGAGATTGTCGTACGACGACCGCAAGGAGCAGTCGGCCTTGATGGTGTCGATCGCCTTCTGCAGACCGTCCGAGTCGTCCTTCGAGTCGTCCGGCCGTACGCCGAAGTCGTCGGCCAGATCGCCCGCGTCGAGCGAGCACTTGGGGTACGAGTCGAACTTCAGGCTGTCGGGCAGCCTGGCGCCTTCGCGGTACCCGGCCTTGCTCCAGTCCGGCAACCCGGGGATCGGCTTACGGCGGTTGGCCGCGGTCAGGTCCAGTTTCGGCACCTTCGCCGTGATCGGAGTCGCGACCGGCACCGGCGCCGTACTCGAAGGCTTGTCGGCCTTCCGCGCGGTGGCGTCCGCGGGGGAGTCGTCCCGGGTCACCAGGACGACGATGACGGTGGCGATCAGCGCCCCGAGCACGAACCCGATCAGACCAGTGACCGCGAGCTTGCGACGCCGCACACCTTCACCCCGTTCGCCTGTGAGTTCCGACAGGCTAGGTGCGGGCTGGGGTCAGCCGCCTCGTCGGGGGTGGCACTTGGGGTCCCAGGGCATGCAGCTCGGGATCCCGGGAGGCGGCTTGATCGTCCCCGGCGGCACCGGTGGCGTGACCGGCGGTGTCGGTGGCTGCGCCTTGCTGCCGTTCGAGATGTACAGCAGGATCGTCGCGCCGGCCGGAGCGCCGTCCTCCTGCCGCGGGTTCGTCCAGGCGACCGTCCCGGCAGGGGCATCCGAGTCGACCTGGGGACCGTGGTCCATCTGGACCTTGAAGCCCATCGACAGCAGCTTCACGGCTGCGGCCGCGGGAGTCATGCCCTTCAGGTACGGCAGGTCCTTCACGTTACCGCGAATGATCTTGTCGTCAGCCTTGACGAACTTGCTCGTCGGCAAGCCCTCCAACGCCGCCTGCATCGCGGTCTCCCAGATCGGACCGGCGGTCCCGGAGCCAGAAGCGTCCTTCAGCTTCTTGCCGTTGAAGACCTGCTTGATCAGGTTCGAAGCCGGCGGATCGGCATCCCCGACCACGGCCGCGGCGGCGAGCTTGGACGAGTAGCCGGAGAACCAGACCGCTTGGTTCTCGTCGATCGTTCCGGTCTTGCCGGCCAGATCGCTGTTGCCGAACCTCAGCTTGGCGCCGGTGCCGCCGCTCTGCATCACCTGGTTCAGGACGTAGTTGACGCCGTCCGCCACCCCCGGCGAGAGCACCCGGTGACAGTTCGGGCCTGGGGTGGGGATCGTTTTCTTGGACTTGATCGAAGTGATCGAGGTGATGATCTGCGGGCTGCAGTACATCCCACGCGCCGCGAAGGTCGCGTACGCGTTGGACAGCATCAGCGGCGTGATCAGACCGGCCGAACCGAGAGTGAACGACACCACCTGCTTCAGTGGCTTCAGGGTCTGGGCGTCGTACATGCCGAGGTTCGTTGCGATCGTGGCGATCGGACACAGGCCGATCTGCTCGGACAGCTGCAGGAAGTACGTGTTGGTGGACGCGCGGGCCGCGTCGACCATCGACGGGTCAGGGATCGTCTTCGTCGAGTTCTTCGGGTTGTAGCTGTCGACCGAGGTCGGGCCGTTGCAGGTGCTGAACTCCTTGCCGCCCAGGCTGATCACCTGCGGGGAGTTGATCCGGTACGTCGTCGGCACGCCCTTGCCGATCGCGGCGGCGATCGTGAAGGCCTTCATCGTCGACCCGTTCTGGAACCCGCCGAACCCGCCGGCGTACGACTTCTCGACGTTGTAGTTGTAGGCGGTCTGGCCCTTCTTGCTGCCGTACGAACGGCTCTGCGCCATCGCCTTCACCAGGCCGGTGCCCGGCTCGACCATCGTGATCGCGGCGACCGCTTGGTCACCGGCCTTGGAGTGCTGATTGATCGAGGTCTGGGCGGCCGCCTGGATCTTCTGGTCGAGCGAGGTCTTGATCACCAGGCCGGCGGTCTCGATGTAGTTCTCCCGCTCCTCCGGAGTCTTGCCGAACGCGTTGTTCGCCTTGAGCTTGGAGACGACGTACTCGCAGAAGAAGGGGTACTTCGAGTTCGCGCAGCCGCTCGGTACGACGCGGACCTTGGCGGGGTTGATCACCGGGGTCTTGAGCGCGTCGTTCGCCTGCTTCGCGCTGATCACGTTCAGCTCCAGCATCCGGCGCAGTACGACGTCGCGGCGCTCCTTGGCGCGGACCGGGTTGTCGATCGGGTCGTAGCCGGTGGGGTTCTTCACCAGGCCGGCCAGCATCGCGGCCTGCGGCAGCGTGAGCTTGGCGGCGTGTACGCCGAAGTAGTGCATGGAGGCGGCCTCGACGCCGTACGAGCGGTCGCCGAAGAAGGCCAGGTTGAGGTAGCCGTTGAGGATCTGGTCCTTGGTCAGTTCCTTCTCGACCGCGATCGCGTAGCGCAGTTCGGCGATCTTCCGCTCGTACGTCTCGGCGGTGGCTTCCTTGACCTCTTCCGGCGTGCGGGCCTTGTTGATCAGGTTCAGCTTCACGTACTGCTGGGTGATGCTCGAGCCGCCCTGCTGGACCCCGCCGGACGACTGGTTGCGGAGCAGCGCGCGCAGAGTGCCCTTGGCGTCGATCGCGCCGTGCACGTAGAACCGGTCGTCCTCGATCGCGACGATCGCCTTGAGCATCAGCGGGCTGATCTGCTTCAGCGTGACCGGGGTCCGGTTCTGCTGGTACAGCGTCGCGATGGTCCGGCCGTCCGCGTCCTGGATGATCGTCTTCTCGGCCAGTGGCGCCGTCTTCAGGTCCTGGGGCAGGTACTGCACCGTGTCGTGTGCCGTCGCGGTGGTCACCCCGGCCAGACCGGCGAAGGGGAGGGCCAATCCGGCGCTCAGCGCTCCGGCGAGAACACTGACCAGCAGGAACACGAACACCGACATCACGACGTTGGGCCGCTTGGCCCGCCGCTCGCCTCTGTGCATGGTTGGGCAGATTACGTCAGGACGAGGACCTCCGGCACGTTCCCCGTTACAGAATTTACACATTTGCCCACCGATCTCACCACCAGTGACCAAAACATCACTGCCAGCCGATCACCGCGACCCCGGCGCCCCGCCCGGCTGACCCGGTCAGCGGTAGCCACGGCCCTGGAGTTCGTACAGGTTGGCGTAGTGCCCTTGGTTGGCGAGGAGTTCGGCGTGGGGGCCGACCTCGATCACTCGGCCTTGGTCGAGTACGACGACCAGGTCGGCTGCGGCGACGGTTGAGAAGCGGTGGGTTACGAGGAGGGTCACTCGGCCCGGTCGGCGGGCCTCGGCGTACCGCTCGAACAGGGAGTGCTCTGTGGCCGCGTCAAGGGCGGCGGTCGGCTCGTCTAGGACCATTAGCAGGGGTGACTGGCGCATCATGCCGCGGGCGATGGCGAGGCGCTGCCACTGGCCGCCGGACAGATCGACCCCGCCAGGCCAGGTGGTGCCGAGCCGGGTGCCGAGGCCGGCCGGAAGTGCATTCACGACATCCTCGGCCGCGGCGTCGTGGAGGGCTCGGAGTACGCGTTCCGGATCGTCCAGTACGGCGAGATCGCCCGCTCCGACGGATCTCTGGGCAGTGAGTTCGAACCGCGCGTGGTCCTGGAACGCGCCGGACATCCGGGAACGCCAGCCGATCAGATCCAGGTCGGCAAGATCCACACCGTCGACGAGGACGCGACCTCCTGTTGGTCGATAGAGCCCGGCGAGCAGCTTCACGAGCGTGGACTTGCCGGCTCCGTTCTCGCCGACGAGCGCGACGACGGAGCCGGCTGGTAGGTCCAGGCTGATGTCCGTCAGGGAGTCCCGCGCGGAATCGCCGTACCGGAAGCTGAGTCGCTCGATCCGGATCCCGTCGCGCAGCCGGTCTGGTGGTTGCCTTCGGCCGGTGTGTACGGCGGCCACCTCGTCGGCGTAGTCACGAAGCCAAAGGAATCTGGCGCAGTTACGGCCGACCTTGGTGAGGCTGCCGACGGCACTGACGAATGACGAGCTCACGCTCTGGAGGCCTTGCAGTACGCCGACTGCGACCACGAGGGACTGCACGGACACTGTCCCGGCCATCGCGTCACGGGTCATCCAGCCCAGCAGTACGACGGCCGTGGCGAAGAACAGGACCGAGTTGGCGCCGGCCAGCGCGGAATTGCGGTCGGTGGAGCGGACGGTCGGTCGACGCCAGCCCACTACAGCGAGTCTGATCCGCCGACGCAGCTCACTCTGATGCCCGAAGACCCGGGTCTCCGCACCAGCGGCCGGTGAGACGGTGAGATCGATCAGATGACGGGTCAGACGGCCGGGTGCGGCGGCGGCTTCCTCGGCGGCCTTCTCCCACCGCATCGACCAGCGGGCCGTGAGCAGTCTCGCGGCTCCGAGTGCGATCAGGATCAGCAAGCGCCAGTCCGCGGTCACCGCGACGAGGAGGACGCTGACGGCGTAGGCAAGGGTGTTGATCGTGTTGATCAAGGTGTTGAGTGCTCCACCGAGGGCGTTCTCGTTGTCGCGCAGGATCTGCAGCTTGTCGAGGTAGCTCGCGTTCTCCAGATGGTCGAGGGTCGGAATCCGCGCAGTGAGCTCGGCGATCTGGGCATCGAAGGTGTGGCCGACCAGCTCCATCTGCCGAACCCTCGCGTTGACTCCGACGGCCTGCAGCGCCGTGTTGGCCGCGGTCGAGCCGACCAGCGCCGCGGCCGCGCACAGCATCTGGCGAAGATCCTGTTTGAGCGCGCCGGCAGCGAAGACTCCGATGAACAACGGCGACAGCGCCGCGAGCACCTTGCCGAGCGTCTCGAACAGACACAGCAGCGATTGCCACGGACTGACCCGCACGGCTGTGGCGAGCACCCGCGCCATCCCACGAAGAACCTGCCTCATTGCGCGAACCGACGGGCTTGCAGGCCGAACATCTCGGCGTACCGTCCATCGAGCCGCATCAACTCGTCATGGCTGCCGTCCTCGACGATTCCCTCACCACCAGAGGCCAGTACGACGATGCGGTCGGCGTGCCGGACGCTGGACAGCCGGTGACTGACCAAGATCGTCGTCACGCCTCGGGTGACTTCGAGGAATCGTTCGAACAAAGCGGCTTCGGCGCGAACATCCAAGGCCGCCGTGGGTTCGTCCAAGACCAGCACGCCCGCGCCGCCGGCCACTGCGGCGAGTGCACGGGCCAGAGCGACCCGCTGCCACTGACCGCCGGACAGATCCGTCCCGCCGTCGTACTCAGTGGACAAAACCGTGTCCCAGCCGTGGCGTTCCAGCAGCGCCAGCCCACCCGCATCGGTCAACGACTGCTGCAGTACGTCGTCAGTGGCGGTGCCGAGTACGACGTTGTCGCGCAGCGGGAGGTGGTAGCGGACGAAGTCCTGGAAGATCACCGCCACTCGGCGACGCGCAGCCTCGTCGACGGCAGGGTCAGCCCCGTCCACTCGAACGGTTCCTTGATCAGGTTCGTACAGCCCGCACAGGAGCTTGATCAGCGTGGACTTGCCCGCGCCGTTGACGCCGACGATCGCGATCGACTGGCCGGCCGGGATCTGGAGAGTCAGATTGCTCAAAGCCTGTGTAGCGCGGCTCGGGTAGCCGAAACTCACCCCGTCGAGCCGGACTTCTGCCGCTGCGTGAGTCGACCGGCTGGACTCGGCTTGCGCGGCGGCGGGTCCGATCGCCGGCAGCCCGAGCTCCTGACGGACGTTCGCCAGTGCACGAAGAGTCGACGTGCTGCGGGCTAGCGCCGTACCGGCATCACCGAGGACGCCGAAGTTCTGCAACCGCAGGATCGCCTGAGCCATCGTGACCGCGCCCGCCAGCGACACCGTCCCGGCCGTGACATCGAGCCCGATCAGGGCAAACGCGCCACCAACGGTCAGCGCCATCACCGAACAGGCCAGCAGAACCGGCCCGAGCCCGCTGCGTCGCTCCCGCCAGAGCTCCGTCATCGCTTCGTACCAGGTGGAGCGATAGACGTCGGACAACCAGTCGGTCAGACCGAACAGCCGGACTTCTTTCGCGGACTCGGTCCGGGTCAGGAGGCTGCGCAGGTAGCTGGCCCGTCGGCGAGCATCTCCGGTCGTCTCCAGCAGCTTGTCGAACGCGAGGCTGATCCAGCTCATGAACACCCGCGAGACCAGCAGGAACGACGCCGCGACGGCCAGCGGAACCCACCACCGCCACGGCAGCAGTACGGCGATCGCTCCGAGGCCGGCGAGACGGGGGCCGATGATCAACCAGATGGCACCGGCCCCCGTCACGAAGGACCAGTCCCGAGTCGCGTCCACGACGGCCCGGATCCGGCTGGCGGAATCCGGCGTGTCCAGATGCCCGATTCCGCGCGGATGAACGCCCACCTCGGCCACCAGATCGAACACATGAACCAGGTACGCCGTCGTACACCTGGCAGTCACCGCGGCCAGCGACGACTGCAGGATCGGGCCGGCGAGCAACAGCACCGCTACCACCAGAAACCAACGCCAGGTCCGTGCGGACGCAGACGCGGGGAGCGATCCCACGAACTGCCCGATCCCAACCATCAGCAGCGTCCGGACGGCTGCCTCCGTCACGGTCAATGCCAGCGCCACCGCCGACCAGACCGGAGACGCGCGCCACAGCACACGCAGCTGGTTCACGAGGCGCGTTTGAGGATGGTTAGGCGTTTGGTGGCTCGGGTTATGGCTACGTAGAGGTCTGAGAGGCCTTGGGTGGAGTCGGTCATGATGGTGTCGGGGTCGGCGATGAGGACTGCGTCGAACTCGAGGCCTTTGGATTGGGCTACGTCGAGGAGGCCGACGGGGGCGTCGAGGACTGAGGGGTCGTGGGTGTGGGCGACGTCCGGGAGGGCGGCGGCGTAGTCGTCGTAGCGGGAGGTTGGGACGATGACTGCCAGGCGGCCGTCGCCGATGGTCTCGCGTTCTGACTTGATCGCGGTGGTCAACGCATGCGTTAGGTCCTCGGCCGGGACGGTCTGGATGAGTGGCTCGGTGCCGGTTTCGCGGACCGAGGTCGGTGGGCTCAGCGCCGGGTCGATCTGGGCCAGGACGTCCGCGGCGATTGTCATGATCTCTGTCGGGGTGCGGTAGTTGACGGTTAGTTCGGTACTGCGCCAACGGCGGGGCGCGTAGCGGTCGAGGAGCTCCGCCCAGGAGCGGACGCCGGCTGCTGAGCCGGTTTGGGCGATGTCGCCGACCAGCGTCATCGAACGGCGTGGGCAGCGGCGCATGAGCATTCGCCAGTCCATCGCGGACAGCTCCTGCGCCTCGTCGACGATGACGTGGCCGAAGACCCAGGTCCGGTCCGAGGCCGCGCGTTCGGCCAGGGTGACCGGGTTGTCGATCAGGCGGGTCCGTTGGGCGATCAGGTCCCTGAACTGCTCGATCTCCCAGGGCATGATCTCGATCCGTTCGGCGGTCAGCTCGATATCGACCACACCGCTCGCGTACTCGCGGTTGGCCTCCTCGGCGGCCGCTTCGTCGGCGGCCTGACGCTTGCGTCCGGCAACGATCCCGCTGGTGTCGCCGAGCAGCTCGGCCGCCTCGTCGAGCAGCGCGACATCGGACTGGGTCCAGTCCGCGGTGAGTGGACGCAGTACCGCGGCTCGTTGGCTGGACGTGAGCCCGGCAGCCGTAAGTCGCTCGGCTGAGGAGAACAGCACCGAGATCAGGAGCTGCGGAGTGAGCTCGGGCCAGAGTTGGTCAAGCACCTCCAGAACGCGGTCCTCGTCGAACAGCTCCTGCTGGATGTCCTCGACGTCCTCGGCGCCGACGTACTGCCGGCCGATCCGCTCGACGACCTGGTTGGTCAGCGTCTTGATGATCCGTCGGACGAAGATCGGGCGTGCTCGGTTGTGCTGCTCCTGCGCGGCCAGCGCGCCCTTCTGCGCCTTGCGGATCGCGTCCGGCCGCAGCACCAGCTCCTGCTGACCGACCTTCAGCCGGATCGGAGCCGCCGGTACCACCCGGAAGCTGCTGATCGCCTGCGCCAGTGCGTCGGCCATCGCAAGATCGCCCTTGATCCGCGCGGCCTCCGGCGAGTCCGATGCGTTGGCCACGACGCCGGGGAACAGCTCGCTGATTGTCGCCAGCACGACGTCGGTCTCGCCGAGCGAGGGGAGCACCTGGTCGATGTAGCGGATGAACGTGCTGTTCGGCCCGACGACCAGTACGCCGCTGCGCCCGAGCTGCTCGCGATACGTGTAGAGCAGGTACGCCGCTCGATGCAGAGCGACCACGGTCTTGCCGGTGCCTGGACCGCCCTGTACGACGAGGACGCCGGGCAGCCCGGATCGGATGATCTCGTCCTGCTCGGACTGGATCGTCGCAACGATCTCGTTCATCCGGCCGGTCCGGTTCGCGCCGAGCGACGAGAGCAGCGCGGCCTCGCCGATCAGCGTGCCGCGGTCGGCGTCGCCCAGCGCGTCCAGGTCGAGGATGTCGTCGTCGATACCGACCACGGTCCGGTCTTTCAGCCGGAGGTGGCGCCGGCGCTTGACGCCGAGCGGGTCGGCCGCGGTGGCCCGGTAGAAAACCTGCGCGACTGGGGTCCGCCAGTCGATCAGCAATGGGTTGTAGTCGTCGTCGAACAATCCGATCCGGCCGATGTGGAACCGGTCGCCGCCGGTTTCGTCGATCCGGCCGAAACACAATCCGCGTTCGACTGACGACAACTGCGAGAACCGCCCGGAATACAGATCGGTGAACGACTCCCTTTCGGTTCGGGCCTGATCGGTCCCGGTGGTTTCCTCGCTTTGCACCCGGCCCAGTTCGCCCTGCGCCTTGCGGCGGAGCACGTCCAGCCGTTCGTACATCGCGGTCACATCGCCTTGCTCTGCTGCGATTTCCTGTTCCAGCACGCTGCCCCCGCTATCCTCTTGCACAAACCCGGAAAGGTTTGTTAAGCTGATCCCAGAAGCCCGAAGAGGGCTTCTTTTTTGTTGCCCGACATAAACACCCAACGGTAGCTGTTTCCGGGGTCTCGGCGCAAGGGAGCGTTCAAACATCACCGCCCCATTCCCGAGCGGGAATGGGGCGGTGGGCAACGAAATGACGGGCTAGCGGCTGAAGCCGGCGGTTAGGCCACTGAGGAGTTGCTTGCGGCTGACGGCGTACAGGATGACGATCGGCAGGGTGGTGAGGACGACCGAGGCGAGGACCGCCGGGACGTTCACGCTGTACTGCCCCTGGAAGGTCCACAGCGCCAGCGGCAGCGTCCGCTTGTCGGGGCTCTGGGTCAGGATCAGCGGCAGCAGGAACCCGTTCCAGACCGCGAGACCGTTGTAGATGCTGACGGTTACGAGCGCGGGCCGGGTCAGCGGGAACGCGAGCGTGCGGAGCATTCCCCACTCGGTCGCCCCGTCGACGCGCATCGACTCGAACAGTTCCTTCGGTACGTCGCGGATGAAGTTCGACAGCACCAGCACCGACAGCGGGATCGAGAACGCCACCGACGGCAGGATCAGCGCCAGTAGGCTGTCGTACAGGTGCATCTTGATGATCAGCAGGTAGACCGGGATGATCGTCGCCTGCAAGGGGATCGCGAGCCCCATCAGGAACAACCCGTTGACCCCGGCAAGGAACCGGCTGCCGGCGCCCCGGATGATCGCATACGCCGCCATGAACGAGATCCCGACCGCCGGGATGATCGTGCCCGCGGTGACGATCACGCTGTTCAGGAAGTACCGCGGGAAGTCGGACTGGATCACCAACTTGTAGTTGTCGGCCGTCGGAGCGGACGGCAGTGCGAACGGGTTCTGGGTGAAGTACGCGCTCTGGTCCTTGAAGCTGGTGACGACGATCCAGTACAGCGGGATCAGTACGATCGCCAGCCAGATCCAGCCGGCCAGCCCGCCGAACCAGTTCAGTTGGAGCAGCTTGTAGGCGCGCGACGGACGGGTCGTCGTACCAGTGGTAGCCCCAGTGGCAGCTACAGCCATGTCACGCACCTTCCTGCTGGCTGGCGGTCGTACTGCCTCCGAGTCGTCGCAGCAGCAGGGCCAGGGCCAGGCCGAGCAGGACCAGGATGACGGCGATCACGCTGGCCGGTCCCATCTGGTTGGACATGAAGCCGCGCTTGTACATGTCGAGGGCCAGGACCCGGGTCGCGTCGCCCGGACCGCCCGCGGTGAGTACGAAGATCAGGTCGAAGAAGGTCAGCGAACCGACCACCATCAGGGTCGACGACGTGATGATCGTGTACTTCAGTTGCGGCACGGTGATGCTGAAGAACTGCCGGACCCGGCCGGCGCCGTCGATCGACGCGGCCTCGTACATCGTGGTCGGGATCTGCCGTACGCCGCCTTGGTAGATCAGCGAGTGGAACGGGATGAACTGCCAGGACACGATGAAGATCACCACGCCGATGGCGAGGTTGCTCTTGCCGAGCCAGTCCTGGGTGAGGAAGCCGATGTGCAGACCCGGGCCGAGACCGAAGTTCGGGTCGAGCAGGGCCTTGTAGGTGATCGCGATCGCGGCCGAGCTGAGCAGCAACGGGATGAAGTACAGCACCGCCAGGAACGCGCGGTACCGCTGGCGGCCGGCCAGGAACGTCCCGAGCAGCAGGCTCATCGGAGTCTGCACCGCCCAGGACAGGATCATGATCTCGAACGTCACGAGGATGCTGTGTGGCAACTGCGGGTCGGAAAGTACGGACCGCCAGTTGGCGAGTCCGTTCGGGTGGATCGCGCCGAGGCCGTCCCACTGGGTGAAGCTGAGCACGAGTACGCCGACCAGCGGGACGACACCGAACACGAAGAACATCACCAGTGCCGGCAACACCATCCACGCGACCGAGCCGCTCCGCCCGACCCGCGCCGAGCCGGTGCCCGAAGAAACTGTACGGCCGGTCGTGGGTGCGACAGGCGGAGCGGCCACGGTCATGGGGCCTCCCGGCCTGGACTGAGGAGCGGAGGGAGCGAAGCGACCGGAGCGACGAGGGAAGGCCGGGAGTTACAGCCCCATGACCCGCCGCGCCGGAGGCGTGGCATCAGCAGAGTCACTGGCCGATCACCGCGTTCATGTTGTCGGCGAACTTCTGCGGCGAGATGGACAGCTGGAACAGTTTGGCGATGTTGTCGAGGAGTGTCTCGGCCTGGGTCGGGCTGAGGGCCTGGTCCCAGGACTGGGCGAAGTTCTTCGCGTTCGCCGCGGTGTCGTAGACGAAGTTCAGCCACTCGGAGTCGTTCTTGTCGCTGATCGACGCGAGCTTGTCCTTCGCACTCTTCACGACCGGGATGTTGCCGGACTTCACCCAGGCATCCACCGTGGCGTCGTCGAGGGTGTAGCCGGAGATGAACTTCTTCGCGTTGTCCTTGTCGGCCTGGGCGGCCTTGGAGGAGATCGACATGTACTGGCCCGGGTTGCCGACGGTGTCGGTCGGGTCGCCCTTGCCGCCGTCGACCGGCGGGAAGTTCATGTAGCCGAGGTGTCCGCCGGTGACGAAGTCCTTGCCGGACGACTTCATGTTGCCGTAGGTCCAGGCGCCGTGCAGCATCATCGCGGCCTTGCCGGTGTAGAGCAGCGCCTGGTCGGCGTTGGAGTCGGCGGTGATGGACGAGAAGCCCTTGATGAAGCCGTTCGCCTTGATCAGCTTCTGCATCTCGTCGAGCGCCTTGAGTGCGGACGGGTCGGACCAGCCGTTCGCCTTGCCGTCGTAGATGCTCTGGAAGACCTCGCTGCCGCCGATCCGGTCGAACAGGAACTCCAGCCACATCATGTTGGTCCAGCGCGACTGGCCGCCGAGCGAGAACGGCGCGATGCCCTTGTCGTTGAACTTCGGCACCAGGTCCATGATGTCGCCCCAGGACTGCGGGGGCTCGGCGCCGATCTTCTCGAACGCGCGCTTGTCGTAGAACAGCACGATCGGCGTGACGGTCTCTCCCGGCACGGCGTAGAGCTTGCCGTTGACGGTCGCCGCCGTGAACGCGGACGGGAAGATCGAGTTCTTCAGGTCGGTCTGCCCGTTGAACCAGTCGGTCAGGTCCTCGACCTGGCCGGCTTCGACGTACGCCTTCAGGCCGCCGCCGCCCCAGCCCCAGATCAGCGTCGGGCCTTGCCCGGCTCCGATCGCGGTCTTGATCTTCGCCTTGAATGCGTCGTTCTGGAACTCGGTGGTCTTGATCTTCGACCCTGAGTTCGCGTCGTTGAACCGCTTGACCTGGGCCTCCCGGATGGCCTGCTGCGGCTGTCCGGTGAGGAACCAGTACGTCGTGCCGCTGCCGGCCGCCGCTCCGGCGGTCGAACCGGGCGTGCTGCTCGGGCCGGAGCTGCCGCAGGCCGCGAGGCCGGCCGCCAGCGCGCCGCCGCCGACCAGACCGAGGAAGTTACGACGGGATGTCGCCATGGGATCCACTGTGATCTCCGTACTCCATGCTGCCCCGCAGGTTGCGGAAGCACCTGCCGATAATGACTTGTTTTCGAAACATAGGTTTCGGAGATACTGCTGTCAAGACTTGAACTAAGGGCACTTCGGGGTCACAGTGAGGTCACGCGATCGTCTGCTGTCACAGGCGATTCACAGACCGTCGGGAGTTGACCGAGGTCGACCGGAGAGTTTCGAAAACTTTTCGATAATTGCTCACCGAAATGAATGATCATCAAGGGAGAATTTTCTTGTCCACCTCGACTGACCGGCCCTGGAGCGACCCGGCGCTGCCCGCCGCCGAGCGGGCCGGCCTGCTGCTGCGGGCGATGACGCTCGAGGAGAAGGTCGCGCAGCTGGGCAGTCGCTGGGCCGGCAACGACATGGCCGACGCCGAGCTCCCCAAGGACGAGACGATCAACGTCGCGCCGATGGAGGACGTGTTCTCGGTCGGAGGCAAGTTGTCGCTGGAGGAAGCGAGCCGCGACGGCCTCGGTCATCTCACCCGGGTCTGGGGCAGCTACCCGCAGTCGGTCGAGCAGGGCATCGCCGAGGTGGTCCGGCAACACGAGGTGGTGCTGAAGAATTCGAGGCTCGGCGTGCCGGCGCTGGTGCACGAGGAGTGCCTGACCGGATTCACGACGTACGGCGCGACTGTCTATCCAGCCTCGATCGCCTGGGGTGCGACGTTCGACGCTGAGCTGGTCGAGCGGATGGCTGCCGCGATCGGGCGGGACATGGCCGCGGCCGGCGTGCACCAAGGTTTGTCGCCGGTGCTCGACGTCGTGCGGGACTATCGCTGGGGTCGCGTCGAGGAGACGATCGGCGAAGACCCTTACCTGGTTGCGATCCTGGGCTCGGCGTACGTGCGTGGCCTGCAGAGCGCGGGCGTGATCGCCACCCTCAAACACTTCGCCGGGTACTCCGCCTCGCGCGCCGGGCGCAACCACGGTCCGGTGTCGATGGGCAAGCGCGAGCTGCTGGACATCATCCTGCCGACGTTCGAGACTGCGATCGCGACGGCCGCCGCCGGGTCGGTCATGAGTTCGTACGCCGACATTGACGGACTGCCCGCGAGTGCGGACTCGTGGCTGTTCACCGACGTACTGCGGGACGAATGGGGCTTCGAGGGGACGGTCGTCTCGGACTACTGGGCGGTGCCGTTCCTGGCGTCGATGCATCGAGTTGCCGAGGACAACAACGACGCCGGAGTCGTCGCGTTGACTGCCGGGACCGACGTCGAGCTGCCGGACACGGTCAGCTTCGGTGGCCTTCTGGACAAGGTGAAGGCGGGAGAAGTATCCGAGGAACTGATCGATCGCGCGGCGCTGCGATTGCTGCAGCAGAAGGCCGAGCTCGGTCTGCTCGACGAGGACTGGACAGCGGAGGGTTCAGTGCGGGCCGACGTCGACCTGGATTCGGCGGACAACCGGGCGATCGCCCGTGAGCTCGCCGAGAAGTCCGTCGTACTACTGGATGCGGGCTCGGCCCTGCCGCTCGCAAACCCTCGTAAGGTCGCGGTGGTCGGTCCGTGTGCGGACGACCCGCGGACGTTGATGGGCTGCTATGCCTTCCCGAACCATGTCCTGCCGCGCTACCCCGAGCGCGGCATGGGCATCGAGATCACCTCGCCGGTAGATGCCTTGCACAACGAGCTGCCGGACGCGGTTCTCTCATATGTAAAGGGCTGTGAGGTCATCGGCGACGACCGGTCCGGGTTCACAGCCGCTGTCTCGGCGGCGCAGGACTCCGATCTGTGCGTCGCGTTCGTCGGCGACTTGTCTGGGCTCTTCGGTCACGGGACGTCGGGGGAGGGGTGTGACGCGGAGGACCTGCGGCTGCCCGGTGTCCAGGGCGACCTGCTCGACGCGCTGCTCGAGACCGGGAAGCCGGTTGTCGTCGTGGTCATGTCGGGTCGGCCGTACGCCCTCGGCGGCATCGCGGACCGGGTGGCCGGGCTGGTGCAGGCATTCATCCCGGGCCAGGAAGGAGCCGCTGCGATTGCCGGCGTACTGAGCGGGCGGATCGTGCCGAGCGGCAAGCTGCCGGTGCAGATCCCGCGGCACGTCGGTGGGCAGCCCGGTACGTACCTGCAGCCGGCGCTCGGAAGTGTCGAGAGTGCCGGGATCAGCGGGCTCGAGGTCCGGCCGTTGTTCCCGTTCGGGTACGGAGCGTCGTACACGGACTTCACGATCGCCGATCTCCGGTTGAGCGCGCCGGAGATCGGCAATGACGGCGAGTTCACCGCGACGGTGCGGGTGTCGAACACCGGCGACCGGGCCGGCGACGAGGTCGTGCAGCTGTACCTGCGCGACGTCGTCGCCCAGGTCGCGCGCCCGTTGAAGCTGCTGACCGGGTTCGCGCGGGTCTCGCTCGAGCCCGGCCAGGCGGCCGACGTCACGTTCCGGGTGCACGCGGACCGGACGGCCTACACCGGCCCGGACCTGCGCCGGATCGTCGAGCCCGGCGAGTTCGAAGTGATGCTCGGCACGTCGTCGATGGACCTGCCGTGTCGCGCCATCGTCCGGATCACCGGGGATGTGAGGGTGGTCGGGCACGACCGGGTCCTGACGACGCCGGTGACAATTCAGGATCCCGGCGGAGGCTGACGAGATGACTCGGTTGAAGGGTCGCGTCACCCTGGCCACGGTGGCCGGGTCGGCCGGCGTCTCGGTCGCCACCGTCTCCAAGGTGCTGAACGGGCGCAGCGACGTCTCGCCGGCCACTCGCGCACGGGTCCAGGAGATCCTCGAGAAGCACGGGTACGTCGGCCGCCGTCCGGAGCCCGCGCGCCGGGAGACCATCGAGCTGTTCTACCAAGGTGTCCTGAACGCGTACTCGGTCCAGGTCATCCAGGGCGTCGTCGAGGCCGGTCAGGCGGCGGGCGTCGACGTCGTACTGAACGCGCACCCACCGCACCCGCAGGCGTCGAGCAGCGGGCGGGCCGCGCCCTGGATCCGCGACATCATCGGCAACAGCCGCCAGGCCGCGATCGGGATCACCAGCCAGCTGGCCGACGCCGACCTGGCCGCTTTGGCGCGCGCCCGGCTGCCGCTGGTGGTGGTCGATCCGGCGAACATCCCGCAGCCGGACGTGACGAGTGTGGGCTCGACGAACTTTGCCGGCGGAATGGCCGCGGCCCAGCACCTGCTCTCCCTCGGGCACCGCCGGATCGGGTACATCGGCGGCCAGCCGACCTCCGCATGCAACCAGGCCCGGATGAGCGGCTTCCGCAGTGCGATGGACTCGGTCGGCGTGGAGGTGCCGTCGGAGTACATCTGGCTGAGCGACTTCCTGTACGACGACGGTGTGGCCGGCGGATCGGCGATGCTCGACCTGCGGAACCGGCCGACCGCGATCTTCGCCGGCAGCGATGAGGTCGCACTGGGGATCCTGGAGGCGGCGCGGGCGCGCGGTCTGCGGGTGCCCGAGGACCTCAGCCTGGTCGGCTTCGACGACACCGAGGTGGCCCGGTTGGCGTCGCCGCCGCTGACCACCGTGCGGCAGCCGCTGCGTGAGATGGGCGCGGTCGCGCTCCGGACGGCGTTGCAGTTGGCGGCGGGGGAGCAGGTCTCCTCGCACCACGTCGAGCTCGCGACGACCCTGATCGTCCGCGGCTCGGCCGCTCCGCACGAGCTGTCGTCGGTCGCGGCCTCCTGATCATTCCTTCCGGTCTGCAAGGGCTTTCGTCGCGAAGACGGCGGCGATCAGAAACACCACGGACAGCGCCGCCAGGAGAGTGAGCGGTACGGCGTTGGCCCCGGCCGTCTTCTCGTTGGACAGCACGGTCATGATCGGACGGATCGGGGAGATCCACTGCAGCAGCAGGGCGAGCAGGATCGCGGCGGCCGCGGTAAGCATCGCGATCCCGATCCGCCGGATCACGAGCCGCGAACACAACAGCCCGATCGCCGCTCCGACCAGCGCGGCCCCGAGCTGCGCGGCCGCACCGACCGCGAGGTCGCTGGCGGTGACGACGTGCTTCCCGGTGACGATCGGGTAGACGAGGCCGATGACCAGCAGCGGCACGCACCAGGTGACGACGACGGCAACCGTGATCACGAGTACGCGGAGCGAACTCCCAACCATCACCACCGTGATCTGTCGCTGCGTCGGATCCTCGTGATTCAGGATGCTCACGGTCAACCAGGTCGTGCACACCAGCATCGCGAGGACGCAGAACGAGTACGACGACTGCAGCGGACCGTTGTCGGAGGTCGTCCCGACGGCCATCGCCGCGAGGAAGATCAACGTCGGCGGCAGATACCGCTGCGATAGCAGGACGCTCATCAGCAGGTACCGGTAGAGGGCGCTCACTGGGCTTTCACCTGCCGGACGGTGGTGACTGACCAGCCGTGGTTGAGTGCGGTCAGCAAGGCCGCATCGTGGCGGCCGGTCGGCAGCGTCAACGTGACGTTCCCGGCATCGCGGCGTACGTCGAGAACGTCGGGGTGCTGTGCCCAGTCGATCTCGGAGCCTGGCACCAAAGAAACCTCGGTCAGGTTGAGCTGCTGTCCGAGCGTCGTGAGGATGCCGTGCTCGATCTCGCAGACTCGGGTCGCGGTCGAGCGGACGACATCGGCGGAGTGCTCGGTGAACGCGACCGCGGCACCTTGCTCGGCGGTCTCGGTGAGGAGCTCGCGCAGGGTCGCGTGCGCGGTCGCGTCGAGGCCCGCCCACGGCTCGTCGAGGACGAGCAGTTGCGGCGGATCGAGCAGCGCCTGCGCCAGCGCGACCTTCTGTGCGTTGCCTTTCGACAGCATGCGCATCGGCGTGTCCGCCCCGCCCGAGAGCGCGAGCCGATCCAGCAACCCGAGCGCGCGCTGTCTCGCCGTACTCGCATCGAGCCCGCGGATCCGGCCCATGTGCCGCAGGTACGCCGACGCCGAGAGCCGATCGTGGGACGCGAAGACGTCCGGGACGTAGCTGACCGCGCGGGCGTTCCGCTCCACCGATCCCGAGGACGGCCGGGACAGACCGACCATCAGCCTCAGGACCGTGGACTTGCCGGAGCCGTTGGCACCGATGAGTGCCAGCAACTCACCCGCGTTCACCTGCAGGTCGACGTCGGCCAGGATCTCCCGCCGCCCGTACCGTTTGGAGACCTTCCGCAGCCGGACCACTTCCATGCGGCGAGCTTATCCACCGGGCGGGGCTCATCACCCGGGACAGCGGGCGGGTCAGGACGACGGACACCAGCAGCGAGGCGGCAGCGAACACAGTCATCGCCGGAGCTGCCGCGGTCAGATCGGCCAGCGCACCGGCCAGGATCGCGACGACGCCGAACGTCGTCATCCGCAGCGCGCTCTCCAGTCCGAGGACCTGACCGCGCAGCTCCGCCGGAGTGAGGTCGACGAGAACCTCCTGCTGGGCAAGCGAAGCTGAGTAGCCGCTGCTGCCGAGCGCGACGAGCACACAGAGGACGGCGATCGGCGGCTGGAATGCGAAGGCCAGGAACGGTACGGCGAGCACGAACCGGAGCCACTGTCCCGCGATCCGTCGGCCGTTGCGGGTGAGGTAGCGGCCGACGACGAGATCGCCGGTCATCATCCCGGCGGCTCCCGCGGCCAGCAGCCAGCCGGCGCGAGCTCCGGCGTACGGGACGAAGAGGGCCTCGCAGCCGACGATCAGCCCGTTCGGCAGTGTCAGCGCGAGGAGGAGCGGGCGGGTGCGAGCCTGGGCCAGCAACTGGCGGTTGCCGCGCCAGGTCTCGGCGAGGCCGGTCCGCGCGACCCGGCGCGGAGAGCGGTCCCTGAGGCCGAACCGGATGACCGGTACGGCGAGGGCCGCGAAGCCGGTCGCGATCCAGAGAACGGTCGACGGGCTGACCGCCTGTAGCAGGATGCCGGCGATGCCGAAGCCGGCGATCTGCATCGCTCCGACCGACAGGTTCATCGCGGACCGGCCGAGGATGAACAGGTCGTTGTGGACCACTTCGCCGAGCAGTCCCCAGCGGACGCCGGCGCCGATCGAGAGACCGTACGCGATCGCGAGCGAGAGCAGCAGCCGCAGACCGGCGGACAGATCGAGGGCGGCTTGGATGCCGACCGCAACGGTCGAGGCGATGGAGAGCAGGGTGAGGATCTGCCGGGGCCGGGCCGTGTCGGCCGCCGACATCAGCGTGGACACGCCGAGGACCTGGGCGAGTGACGGGCCGAACATGATCATCGCCGCGAGCAGCGCTGACCCGGTGGTCGCGTCGACCACGATCGCCAGCGTCAGGCTGGTCATCGTCGAGGACGCGTTGCCCAGCGCGCTGCCGATCCACAGGCTGCGGAACTCCCGGTTGGCGAAGATCGCTCGATACGTTCCCATGCCGAGCAGCATCGACCGCGGGCCGGATCCCGCCTACAGTTTCGGGTGGAGGCGAAACGTTGTCCGAGTTCCTGGTCGATGCCGACACCCTGGTGACCGCCCGGTTCGGTACGTCGCAACTCACCGAGACCGTGTCGGCGCTGAAGCTGCTGCGCGTCCCGGTCGAGCCGTGGTTCCGGCCGTGGAAGGACGCACACGGCCGCGCTTTCCAGAGCCAGCTGAAGCAGCACCCGGTCTGGGCGGCGATCGTCGAGAGCGCGTTCGGGACGAGTTGGGCGGCCGACTTCTTCACCGTCCCACCGCTCGAACCCGATCTCGCGCTGGAGGACGAGCTCGGGCCACTGCTCGCACTCTCCGACGACCACATTCGCGCGGACCTGAGCGTCGTACGCACGCCGTTGCCGCGGATCCTGCTCGACACGAGCGGACTGGCTGCCGAGGCGGCCGGGTTGTTGCGGTGGATCTGGACGACGACCATCGAGCCGGAGTGGCCGCGCCGGTTCCGGGTACTGCAGGCGGACATCGTGTCGCGGACGTCGCGGCTCAGCGAGCAAGGGTGGTCCGGGGTACTCCGCGGGCTCGGGCCGGACGTGCGGTGGCTGGGCGACGGACGCATCCAGGTCAACAGGTGGGACTATCCGGTGACGGACGTCCGTGGGCACGATCTGATGTTCATCGCGGCGCACACCCAGCGGGTCAACGTGAGCTGGCGGTTGCCGGATCGCTTCGCGCTGGCCTACCCAGTGACCGGCATCTTCGCGACCACAGCGACGCCGGACGAGCCGTTGGTGCAGCTGCTCGGACGCAACCGCGCTCGCATCCTGGCGGAGGCCGTATCGCCGGTCAGCACAACGTTGCTGGTAGCAACCACCGGTCTCTCGCTGGCGACGGTCTCGGATCACCTACGGGTCTTGACCGACGCTGGGTTGCTGGAGCGCCGGCGGTCCGGGCGGTCAGTGCTGTACTGGCAGTCCGACACCGGCCGTCGCGTCGTGCGACGACCGGCGTCGAACCGCCCCGAGCCCCGATAAAGCTCGCGCAGCCGGGCAGCTAACGAACCTGAAGCTCTGTCGAGAGCGGCAGGTCCGAAACCGACGAGCCGGCTCGGATTGTGAAAGCACCAGGCTCGGTCGTCCAACCGTTCTGCCAGTGCTCGAAGGTGTGTTTGTGGAGGTGGACCGTGATCTCGCGGGCCTGGCCGGCGTCGAGACGGACGACGGCGAAGCCGGCCAGCCAGCGGACCGGGCGATCCACGGTGCTGTCCGGGCGTTCGACGTACACCTGGACGACGTGCTTGCCGGCGCGGGCGCCGGTGTTGCGGACGGTCAGCGCGACCGACGTCGGGTCGTTCGCGCGGAGGTCGGAGAGTTCCCAGGTGGTGTAGCCGAGGCCGTGGCCGAACTCGTACGCCGGCTCGGTGCCCGCCTTCAACCAGGCGCGGTAGCCGATGTGGATGCCCTCGTCGTACCGGACGACGCCGTCCTTCGGGGTGACGTCGATGACTGGGACGTCCTCCTGCTCGCGCGGCCAGGTGGTCGGGAGGCGACCGCCGGGCTCGGTCCGGCCGAGGAGAACGTCGGCGAGCGCGTTCCCGTATTCCTGACCACCGAAGTACGTCGCCAGCACCGCGGCGGCCTCGTCCCGCCAGGGGAGGAGGACGGGTGAGCCCGCGTTGACCACGACGACCGTGCGGGGATTGGCGGCCGCGACCGCGCGGACCAGGTCGTCCTGCCGGCCGGGCAGCGCGAGCGAGGTCCGGTCGTAGCCCTCGGACTCGACCTTCGAATTGGTGCCCACGACAACGAGCGCCACGTCGGCATCCCGCGCCGCCGCGACGGCCTCGTCGATCAGGGCCTGCGGATCGTCGTTGCTCGGCTCGACACCGATGGTGATGCTGAAGGCGTTGCCGATGCCGCCCTCCACCTTGGGCAGCTCGAGCTCGACGCGGACGTCGATCGGCCGGCCGGCGGTCACCTCGAGCGGTGTGGAGATCGAGGGCGGCGAAAGCAGAGCGGCGCCGAGGTCGGTGCCGACCGGGACCGCGGTGTCCTCGCGGAGGAGCTTGCCGTCGGCAAAGATCCGGCCGCGGCCGACCGAGGCGAAGCCGAGCTGGATCGCGCCGGACTCGGCCGGGGTCCAGGTGGTGCGGAACTCGAAGACCGCGGTCTCGGCGATCGGTGCGTCACCGCCCAGGTAGACGAGTGCGCTGGTGAACCGGTCCTCGGCGTACAGCTCGGATCCGTCGGCCGCCAGGAAGCGCACGCGGGAGCCACGCTCGCCGGTCTGCGGGTTGGTCATCGTGGCGAGCGGCAGCTCGGCGACGCCTTCCTGTACGACGGCGCCGATCGAGTACGTGACCTCAGCGTTCGGGAGGGCTACGCGGAGTCCGTCGAGCGGTGAGACCACCGACTCCGGGATCACGGTCGCGCTGCCGCCGCCCTGAGTACGGGCGTCACGGGCGTTGTGGCCGATGACCGCGACCTTGGTCAGCTCCTCGGATCGCCAGGGGAGCGCGCTCTGGTTGCTGAGCAGGACGGTTCCCTCGGCAGCCGCCGTACGAGCGAAGCCGACAGTGTCGAGCTGAGGCACGTCGGCCGGCTTCTCGTAGCCTTCGAGCGCGCCGACGCGGGCGGCGAGTGCGAGGAGCCGACGGACCTTGCGGTCGATCGCGTCCTCTTTGACCTCGCCGGAGCGGACGGCCTCGACGAGCGCGTCACCCCAGGCGCCGACCGGGCCGGGCATGGCCAGGTCCTGGGAGTGCTTGGCGCTCTCGACGCTGCGGATGGCGGTCCAGTCACTGACGACAACGCCGTCGAAGCCCCAGTCGGTGTTGAGCGGGGTCTCGAGCAGATCGTTCTCGGACGCGGTGGCGCCGTTGATCGAGTTGTAGGCGCTCATCACCAGCCAAGCCTTCGAGTCGGTGACCGCCTTCTCGAAGGCGAGCAGATACAGCTCGCGCAGCGCGCGCTCGCTGACCACGACGTTCGCGGTGAAGCGCTCGGTCTCGAAGTCGTTCGCGACGTAGTGCTTCGGGGTGGCGCCGACGCCGAGCTCCTGGACGCCGGCGACGTACGCCGCGGCGAGCTCGGCCGTCAGGACCGGGTCCTCGCTGAACGCCTCGAAGTGCCGGCCGCCGAGCGGCGAACGGTGCAGGTTGATGGTCGGGCCGAGGACGACGTCGACGTTCTTCCGACGGGCCTCGAGTGCCGACACCACGCCGTACCGATGGGCGATGTCGAGGTCCCACGACGACGACAGCGCGGTTGCCGACGGGAGGTTCAGCGACGGGTCGCGCTCGTCCCAGACCGGACCGCGGACGCCGCTCGGGCCGTCCGACAGCACCATCGAGCGCAGGCCGATCCCGGGCAGCGGGTGCGTCGACCAGAAGTCCTGGCCGGTCAGCAGCCGGACCTTCTCCTCGAGGGTGAGGCGCGCGAGCAGGTCGTCGAAGTTCATGGCGAAGACTGTACGTCCGAAAACCGAGTGATGCTAGGTTTTGACTATGGCGACGTCCCGGGGTCCGTACGCGAAGGGCGTGGCGAAGCGCGCCGAGATCCTGCGGACCGCGCTCGAGGTGATCGCGCGGCACGGGTACCGGAAGACGTCCACGCGGGAGCTGGCGGCCGCGGCCGGGCTGAGCGAGGCCGGGCTGCTGCACTACTTCGGCTCGAAGGAGAAGCTGTTCGAGGCGGTACTACGAGCGCGCGACGAGGCCGACGGGGCGCGGTTCGATCCGGCTGCCGACGCTGTCGGGAACCTCGCGGCGATCGTCCGTCACAACGGGTCGGTGCCGGGGCTGGTCGAGCTCTACTCGACGTTCTCCGCCGAGGCGGGGGATCCGGAGCACAGTTCCCATGAGTACTTCGTCGAGCGGTACGGCGGGATCCGTACGGCGCTCGCGGACGCGGTTCGTGCCCGTCAGGCCGCCGGTACGCTCAACCCGTCGGCCGACCCGGAGACCATCGCGAGCCTGCTGATCGCGCTCTCCGACGGCCTCCAGGTCCAGTCGCAGTACGACCTGGACGCCGACCCAGGCGATCTCTTCACCCACCTCGTCGACCTACTGACCGGCCCCACGCGCGATAGTTGAACCATGACGAGCCCCGCCGAAGACCCCACCACCCCGGCAGAGCTCGCCACCCCACCCACCACACCTCCTGCGGGTGCAGCGGCCACCCCCGCCACCTCCGGCACCCCCGCCGGCGTTAGCCGGCGGGTGCTGAGCCGGGAGATTTGGCTGGTGCTGGCGTTGTCTTTGGGTGCGTCGGGTGTGGCGGCGATCATTTCCTTCGCCGGCGTGCTGACCTCATCGAAGCCGATCAGTGGGCAGACGGCGGTGATCGTCGGTTCGCGTGCGCCGGGCCGGCCGTGGCTGGATCTGAGTTGGCAGGTGTTCGCGATCGTGACCGCGCTCGTGCCGGTCGCGCTGGTCGGGCATTTCCTCGCCCGCGGCGGCGAAACGCTCCGAACCATCGGCTTCGACCTGCGCGACCGCCTCCGCGACCTCGGCCGCGGCACGGCCATCGCGGCAGTCATCGGCGGCGCCGGTCTGCTGTTCTACATCGCTGCACACGCGACCGGCGCCAACCTGACCGTCGACCCGTCCCAGCTGCCCGACTACTGGTGGCGGATCCCGATCCTGGTCGCGGTCTCCGCGCAGAACGCCGTACTCGAGGAAGTCATCGTGCTCGGGTACCTGAACCACCGGCTGGACCAACTCGGCTGGTCCGTCCGCCGCGCGACCGTGACCAGTTCGCTGCTGCGCGGCTCGTACCACCTCTACCAGGGCCTCGGCGGATTCGCCGGCAACGTGATCATGGGCGTGATCTTCACCTGGCTGTACCGGCGGTGGGGCCGGATCATGCCGCTCGTGGTCGCGCACACCCTGATCGACACGACCGCGCTGATCGGTGCGACGTACCTGCTCGGCAAGGTCTCCTGGCTGCCCAGCTGACCGAGCGCTGCGTGTCTTGTTCCGGCAGACAACGCAGTATGACTGTTAGGTCAATCAGACGACTGACACGTAACCGATCAGGGCCCGAACGGGTTGAGCTTGTCGTGACAGTCAACGGGGAAATCACTAGTCCGCCAGAAATCGATTCCGGTCTGGCCGCAGCGGCGCTGGCCGTGTTCGCGCACCGGCACGAAGTCGTCCACCTGCTGTACGCCGCTACCGACGAGCCGGACGCACTCGCCCGGATCGCCGGACTGCTGCGGCTCGACGAAGCCACGATCGCGCGCGTTCTGGACCAGCCACTGCGCTGGCTGCTGCCGCAGTTCCGCAGCGAGCTCGAGTCGATCGCGGCCATGCCGGAGTCTGTGGTCGCCGCCGCACCGGTGGTGGAGGCAGCAGCCGGTCTGGAGCCGACGGCCGGTCTGGACGCAGCGGCTGGTCTGGAGCCGGCGGCGACGTCGAACAGCTGAAGTAGGTCGTGCCGGACACCGCTCCACGGTTAGGTTGGAGCGGTGCAGACGTATGGGCGGGACGTGCTGGAGATCGCGGACGAACTGACAACGGCGTACGTCGAGGTGTTCACGGCACCGCCGTTCGAGCATCGGGACCCTGAGGAGACCCGGATCGCGTTCCGGAAGCGGCTCGAGGGAGACGTGGAACGGGCCGGGTTCCAGGCTCGGATCGAGCGGTCGGAGGACGGGCGGATCGCCGGATTCGTGACCGGGTGGACGACGCCGGCGCCGTTCCGGACCGATCGCTCGTACGGGAGCGTCCTGGATCGGATCGGCGCTGAGCAGGTCGAGGACCTGCTGATCGGCGCGTTCGAGGTGGACGAGCTCGGCGTACTGCAGCACGCCCGCGGCACGGGCCTCGCCCGGCGCCTGCTGATGGCGGCCGCCGAGGCGAACCCGCGGGCCTGGCTGCTCGCCTGGAACCAGAACCACGACGCGATCGCGTTCTACCGCCACCTCGGCTGGACCGAACCCGAGGTCCGCGGCCGCGAACACGACATCCTCGTCTTCGTCAGCCCCGGCAACTGAGGTTTCCGGAAGTAAATCGTCGCCAAGTGACGAATTGCTTCCGGAAAGGCGTTAGAGGGCGAAGAGTTCGGTCGCGTTCTGGTGGGTGATGGCGTCGTGTTCGGCCTGGGTGAGGTCGGCGGCCTCGAAGGCGCCGATGGCTACCGACGGGTCGATCAGGGTGGCGTCGGTGCCGAACATCAGGCGGCTGGGGTCGATCCGGTCCAGGACCCAGCGGATCCGGTTCGCCTCCGGGGCGGACCAGCAGGGCTCGAACCAGATCCGGTCGGACCGGTCAGCGGCCTCCGGGACCCGGGGCCAGCCGCCCGCGCCCATGTGACCGGCGAGTACGCGCGCGCCGGGGACCCGGGCGGCGACGTCGGCCAGATCGACGACGGTGTCGCCCCAGGTGTGGACGAGGGTCGGCAGGCCGTACTCCGTGGTCAGCTCGATCGCGGCCCGCATCGCCGGTGAGCTGATCGGCGTACGGCTGTACTCGCTGTGGATCTTCGCGCCGACCCACCGCGTCCGCCCGTCCCCGGCGAGCAGCTCGTCGAGGTCGGTCCGAGCCTCGTCCAGCCGTCGCGGATCGACCACGATCATCCCGCGCAGCCGCGGGTCGGCGGGGAGTTGCTCGGCGAGAGAGCGGTTGCCGAGCGGAGCGTCGTAGACGATGCCCTCGATCGATGAGACCAGCTGGAGGTCGATGCCGAACCGGTCGATCAGGTCGATGTTGACGTCGATGCTCGCGGTGTCCATCGAGAAGAACCACGGACCCCAGTGGGCGTGTACGTCGATCAGCATGACGGCTCCAGGAGGGTCTTGAGACTCGTGCTTCCGGCCTGCGCGATCTCGTCCGGGCTGAGCTTGGAGGTCAACAGCCGGCGTACCACCGAGCGGGTCTCGTGGAACGGCGTCCGGCACCCGAGCACCAGGCGCTCCGCACCGACCTCCGCGGCGATGATCTCCAGCGAATCGGGCCCGGTCAGCATCCGGGTCGAGGTGTGGAACCCAGGCTCCGACCGGGCCATGATCACGAAATCGCCCAGGTAGTAGAAGTGCGTGTCAAGGAAGACCACCCGCGCCCCGAGCCCGCGCAACGCCGGCCCGAACTTGCGTACGTCGCCCTCGGTGAAGATCGTCAGCCCGGCGTCGACCAGCAGCTGCACGACATGCCCGAACGACGGGTACCCCGGCTCCACGCTCTGCGCGGTCGGCGCCAACCGGACCGCCCGCGGCGGTGCATCACTCGACAGCTGCCGCTCCAGTTCCTTCTCGGCGCCGAGCGGATCGCGCAGGTCCAGCACCGGGCACGCCGACCACCCGTTGCCATCAGCAACCTTGCGCGCCTCGTCGTTCCCCGACGGTACGTCGAAGTGCACCGCGCGCAACGCGGACACGACACCGCCGGAGATGTGAGCCGCCTTGAACACGTCCTGCACCGCCTCGGCGCGCCCCCAGCGACCGGTCGTCACGTCGTGCCCGACCAGGATGTCGCAATCGAGCAGCAGGGGAGTGCCGGTCATCAGGCCTCCTGGGCCAGCGCTTGGTGGACCTTGCGGATGGCGCTGACGATGTCGTCGACGTCGGAGTCGGTGTAGTTCTCGTTCCAGGGCAGGACGAGGAGCCGGTTGTTGATGAGTTCCTCCGCGTTCGGGCACAGGCCGACCGGGTACGAGACGTCCTGGAGGGGGAACCCGGAGCTGCCGTAGGTAACGCGCTCGCGGACCGCAGGTGCGGCGTACAGCGGGCTGGTCAAGTAGCCGCCGTTCGCCGGAATGCCCTCGGCGGTCAAGGCCGCGGCCCACTCGTGCATGTCACCGGCCGCCTCGGAGATGATCAGCGGGTACTGCCAGTACACGTGGTCGTGCCCGTCCGGTGGAGCCGTGATCCCGGCCAGCTCCGCGATCCCGGCCGACGCTCGCAAGGCCGCCGTACGACGATCTGCCACGACGCCTCGGAGCCGGTTAAGCTGAGCGCGGGTCACCGAGGCGACCAGCTCGGTCATCCGGTAGTTGAGCGCGAGGAACAGGTAGGTCCGCTCGTCGGTGTCGCGCGGCCAGCCCTTGTCCGCGAACAGCCGCATCCGGCGGGCCTTCTGCGCGTCATCGGTGACCGTGAGCCCGCCGTCACCGGCGCTGATGTGCTTGGTCTGCTGCAGGCTGAAGCAGCCGATGTGCCCGATCCGGCCGACGAACGTGTCGCCGACCGGCGCGAGGTACGCCTGCGCGCAGTCCTCGATCAGCAGGATCCCGTGCTGATCGCATAGCTCCCGCAACTCCCGCACCGGCGCCGGCTTGCCGAACAGATGCACCACGATCACGGCCTTGGTGCGCGGCGTGATCACGGCCGCGACCGAGTCGGGCGTCAGGTTTCCGGTGATCGGGTCGACGTCAGCGAACACGGGTACGGCGTTCTGCATCATGATCGGGAACACGGTGCCCATGTCGCTGATCGGTGTGGTGATGATCTCGTCACCCGGATCCGGGTTCACTGCCGCGACCGCCAGGTGGAGAGCCGCCGTACCCGAGCTGCATGCGACCGCGTGCCCGGCACCGAGGAGGGACGCGAACTCCAGCTCGAGCGCGGGCACCTCGGTGCCCCAGGTGGCCGAGAGCATGCCGCTGCGGAGCACCCGCTCGACCGCCTTGACCTCGTCATCGCCGAAGCGCCGGCCACTCGCGTTCATCACCGAGGGCAGCGGATCCGTGCGCACCGGCGTACCGCCGTCCCGGGCGAGCTGACTGTTCTCCATCGCGGCAATCCCTCACATCAGTCCGATATTTGCTCAGAGCAACGGTGACTCGCACTGAATTACGGTCATGGCTGAAATTATCCGGACGCGCGGGAGTGAGTCAACCATTCGGCAAGCAATCAGAGATGCACGCGGTAGACGACCAGCGGGCGGCCGCTGCCGGTGCCGAGTTGGGTGCCGGTCGCGTCGGCCAGGCCGGCGCGCTCGAGGCGGTTCAGGACGCGGCGGGCGGTGCGCGGCTGGATGCCGAGGTAGTCGGCTACCGAGCGTGTGGTCAGCCCGTCTTCCGGGGTCGAGTGGACGAGCTCCTGCAGCCGCTCAAGGGTCGCCTTCGACAGGCCCGCTCGCTGCGCGAGCAGCTGCAATTTCGACCGCTGCTGAGCCCGTGGCGTCGCACCGCCGACCAGCACGAGATCGATGTCGTTACGCAGTGACACCACAGCCGCGGTCCGACCTGCGGTCCTGGCTCGCCCGAGCGCGCGACGAGCGAGCCCTTCGGTCTCGGTGCCGGACCCGCCGATCCCGAACCCGATCCGCACCGGCCCGAACTGCTCCTTGAGCCGGGTCAGCATGCCGAGCTCGGTGAACGACGCGGTCGCCTGATCGAGCGGTCCGCGGGTCGCGATCACGAGCCAGCGCTTCTCGTCGTACCGGATGACACTGCCGCCGAGCGAACCAGCCTCGCGCCGGAGAGCACTCTCTGCGTCCGGGGAGATCTCGACCAGGCCGAGCGCGATCTGCGCATCGTCACTGCGCAGAGCGTCGTGGACGAGCAGCAGACTGTTCACGGCGCTGCGGACCGAGTGGACCGACGGCGCCAGCCGCAGCGTGGTCTGCTCGGTCCGGAGCTTCTCGTACGCCGACCGCAGACAGGTAATCGCGACCGTTGCGTGGGCCTCGTGGTGAAAGGCCAGGATCTCGTCCAGGGTCAGCCCCGGCCGGTACGGCAGGACGCGGACGCCTCGCGTCGGCAGCCCGACCTCGCCGAACGTCTCCCCGACCTCGGCCTCATCGAGTACGTCGATGCTGAGAGAGGTCACGTCGCGACCCTCACGGAGCAGCTGGACCAGAGCGCGCATCAGCGTCGCCCCGGTGTACTCGACGTGGGCGGCGGGCCGATCGAGCAGGTCTTGCGCGGCGGCGATCTGGTACGGAACGACGCCGGTGAACAGCCACGCGTCGACGCTCCCCGGCGCGTCGGCCATCACCTTGGGTGTGTCGGTCTCACGCCGGTACCGCAGCGGGACGACCTCGACCCCGCGCAGCCCCTTGAGGATCCGGCTGGTGGAGGTGACCAGGTCCGACGGTCCCACCACCCCGATCGTCGTCACCATCAGCGGGCCCCCTCCTTCATCGGGTCAGTCTCATCACAACGACCCTCCGCTGCAAGGACCCGCGCCGTCGTCGGCTACGTTCCACTCATGGCACGGGTTCACGAGTGGATCGACGAGGGTACGACGTTGTGCCGGACGGCACTGGTCGACCTGGCGGCGCCGTCGTCGCTGCCGGGCTGGACACGGCGGCACGTGGCGGCCCATCTGTCGCTGAATGCGGAGGGTTTGGGCAACCTGGTGCACTGGGCACGGACCGGCGAGGAACGGCCGATGTACCCGTCCGCCGACGCCCGGAACGCCGGCATCGAAGCCGGCGCGCTCCGGCCCGAGGACGAGCTGCGGACCTGGTTCGACGAGTCGGCAGGGGTCCTGGCCGGCGCTTTCGCCGAGCTGACCGACGATCAGTGGCAGGCCTCGGTACGCACCACCCAAGGCGCCACGATCCCGGCGACCCGGATCCCGTGGATGCGATCCTGCGAGGTCTTCATCCACGCCGTCGATCTCGGCACCGGGATCACGTTCGCCGATCTCCCGGACGACTACCTGCAAGCCTTGTGCGAAGAGATCCGCACCCAGCGTGGCGACGTACCCGAAGTCCGCGGTCCTCTTGCCGAGGTAGCCGCCTACCTGTCCGGCCGCCCGTACTCCGACGTACTGACCACCGACGGTCAGCCCGCAGCCCCACTGACACCCTGGCTCTGACCAACTCAGGGTTCCGTGAGGGAGGCTCGCGAGGCGGGCGCGGGGAAGGGGTCGGCGAAGTACTGGGTCTCGTGGATGACCTCGTTGCCTGCGAACTCCATCACGGAGACCGAGTACGTCGGTACGCCGTCGTACGTGATCGTGCATTCGCTGACCCAGAGGTCGCCGCTGCCGACGATCCGCCGCACGGTGAAGTGGCGCTCGGCCGGGTGTCCACCGCGCTGTGCCGCGATCGTCGAGCGGCCGCGGAAGCGCTCACCGGACTGCGGATACTCGAGCTCGGCCTCCTCCGCGTAGATCGCGTGCTCGGCTTCGACATCCCCACTCTCGGACGCCCGCCAGTGCTCCTCGATGGCAGTCTTCTTCTGGATCGTCATGTTGGACTACCTCACAACGCGGTAGTGGAGGTGGGTGACGTCGCGGGCGGGCAGCTGGCGGACCTGTTCCAGCTCGATGTAGGCGGCGGGGAGGTTGTCGAAGAGGCGGCGGCCTTGGCCGAGCAGGACGTTGACCACGTGGAGTTCCAGCTCGTCGAGGAGGCCGGCCCGGAGCAGGGCCTGGGCAGCGCCGGCGCCGTGGACCAGCACGTTGCGGTCGCCCGCGGCGGCCTTGGCCAGAGCGGCGCACTCGGCGACGTCGGTGACGAAGCGCGCGCTGCCGGGTGGGATGTCACCCTCGTCGATGTGGTGGGTGAGGACGAAGATCGGTACGCCGTCGTGGTGGTCGCCGTTCCAGCGGCCGGAGAACTCGAAGGTACGCCGACCCGCGATCACCGCGCCCGTCTCGAGCCCCTCGCGGTAGACCTGTCCGCTCGGGCCGTCGGACTCGCGATCGTCCAGCCAGTTGAACAGCCGGAACCCACCGATCCCCATCGGATTCTCGGGACTGTCGTCAGGCCCGACCACGAAGCCGTCGAGCGACATGCTCATGTACAGCACGATCATCGGTCAGCTCCAATGCCTTGCGGGAAATGGAAAACGCCGTCGGGGTCGTACTTGTCCTTGATGCTGACCAGGCGGGGATAGTTCGGCCCATGGTAGGGCGTTTGCCAGTCGGTCAGGTCCGGGTCGGGGAAGTTGGGGTAGACGCGGCCTGACGCGTGCGGGTGGGCTGTGGACCATGAGCGGCGTACGGCGGCTTGGTCGGGGGAGGCGTGTTCGAGGAGGAAGCGCTCGGTGCGGTGGGGGAAGGCGGTGGCGTCGACGGGGACGCGGTTGTAGGCGCCGCCCATCGGGGTGAAGTTGAGTTCGCAGCCGCTGTCCAGGAGGTCGGTAATGACATCGGCCGGCAAAGGGGAGCGGAAGAACTCGGACTTGCTGAAGATGGTGCGGTCATCCGGAGGGCCTTCGGAGAGGCTGCGTTTGAGGTCGGGCCAGCTGAGGTCGTCCCGCAAGTGGACATCGCCTCTGAGTGGGCCTGGGTCGAAGGGCGCGAGGGTCGCGCCGAAGACTCGCACCTCGTCGAGAGTCACAGTGAGGCTGGCGGTGAGCTCGTCCGGCGCGTCCGGAGCCCAGGTTTGCCAGGCGGCGATCACTTCCGCGGCCCGGGTTCGCGGCCAAGTAAGGCTGAACAGGGTTGCGGCGGGAGACGGTACGGCGGCGAAGACCAGCGACGTGACCACCCCGAACTGACCGCCACCGGACCCACGGAGCGCCCAGAACAGATCAGACTCGCGGTCTTCGTCGCACGTCACGACCGTGCCGTCGGCAAGTACGACGGTCGCGGCGACGAGCCGATCGCAGGTCAGACCGTACCGCCGTCCGAGCAGGCCAAGCCCGCCGCCGAGCGTCAGCCCGGCGATCCCGACCGTCGGCCCGCACCCCGCCGGAATCGTCAGCGCGTACTCGTGCAACCCGCGATACACCTCGGCCAACCGAGCCCCGGCCCCGATCGTCGCCAGCCCGTCCTGCACCGAGATCGCGTTCAGACCGGACAGCTCGAGCAGCAGGCCGGTGGTGGAGGAGCGACCCGCGAAACAGTGACCTCCGCCCCGCGGCGCCACAGGCAGACCGTTGGACCGTGCATACGCCAGTGCTTCGACTACGTCCTCGATCGAGGCACAGCGAGCGATCGCCAACGGGCGGATGTCGCGGTACTGCGGTAGCGCCGGCCTCCGCAGTACGTCGTACAACTCGTCATCAGGCCCGATCATGGGCCGACGCTAATGCCGCCACCCGGGACTGTGCTTGAACGAAACGGTCGTACCACCCGGCCAGGAACGGTGCGTACGATGCCGAGTGGTCATGACCGCAATCGCACCGATCAGCCTTGTCGCCGAGCAGGTCCCGCGGAGTCACCCCGGTCAGCCGGACGCACTCCCGGGTCAGATGCGCATGATCGGCGTACCCCGTCTCGGCCGCGAGATCGGCGAGCCCGCCACCGAACCCGGCCTGCGCCAACGCGAGGTACCCCTGGAACCGCAGCGTCCGTTGCAACGCCTTCGGCCCCACCCCGACCGCCGTCAGACACCGCCGCCGCAGCTGACTCTCCGACAACGCCAGATCGTCCGCCAGCGTCGCGATCCCGGTTCGCTCCCACGGCATCAGCCGCCGTACCATCTCCGCCACCACCGGATCCGGCCGAAGCTGTTGAGCAGCCAGATACCGCTGCACCCCGAGCAACGCCGCCTCCGGAGTCGCCGCATCAGCTACGGTCGACCCGATCGCCATCGCCGCAGGGCCCCACAGGTCCACGACACAGTCGACCAGTTCGTCAGCCGGTACGCCGAGCAAGGCCGTCCCCGCGCCCGGCATGAACCGCACTCCGACGATCGTGGTCCGCGCCGGAATCACCTGCAGCTGGGCCACGGTCAGCGGCCCGATCAGCCGCGGTACGCCGCCGACCGGGCAGTGCAGCTCGACACCGCCGGTCGGCAGATCGCGTTGCGGATAGGGCTGTGATCCTGTCCGCTGGATCCAGACCGTACGAACGAGTCCCGTCAGCAGCCCGATCGGGTGACGCTCGTCGTACGTCTGGTCCATGGGTTACAACTCGATGTGTGAGCCGATGATAACGGTGCGGTCTTGGGGGAGGCTGAAGTATTCGGCGGCGTCGGCGGTGATCAGCGACGTGGCGAGGAACAGCTGTTTGCGCCAGCCGGCCATCGTTTTTGCCTTGCCGCGGCGGAGTTCGATCTTGGACAGGAAGTACGACGCCTTGTCGAGGTCGAGCTGGCCTTCGGAGTCGGACGGGTCGAGCAGCGCCAAGGCCTCGGGCACGTTCTGCGGCTCCATGTACCCGAACCTCACTGTGACGTGGGTGATCCCGTCGTCGCCGTACCCGAGGTCGTTGACCGTCACCCGCTTGTCCTCGGAGACCCGCGGGACCGGCTCGGTCTCGATCGCGACGATCACGACATGCTCATGCCGGACCTGGTTGTGCTCGACGTTCGCCCGCAACGCGAGCGGTGCGGTGGTGCCGCCGCGGTTCAGGAAGATCGCCGTACCCGGGACCGTTCGGACCGGCATCTTGCCGGACTGGAGCTCGTCGATGAACTCCTGCAGCGATCCTTCGGCGCGCTCCCGCTCGGCCGTGACGACCTGACGGCCACGCTGCCAGGTCGTCATGATCGTGAACGCGGTGAGCGCGATCAGCAGCGGCAGCCAGGCGCCGTGCGCGATCTTGGTCAGGTTGGCCGCGACGAAGAGCAGGTCGATGGACACCAGCACGGTCGCGCCGATGCCGATCAGCCACTTCGAGATGTTCCAGCGGTAGCGGGCGACGTAGAAGAACAGCGTCGTGGTGATCGTGATCGTGCCGGTGACCGCCATGCCGTACGCGTACGCCAGCGCGGCCGAACTGCGGAACGCGAAGACCAGGGTCAGCACCGAGACCAGCAGCAGCCAGTTGATCCACGGGACGTAGATCTGGCCCATCGTGGTCGGTGAGGTGTGCGCGATCCGCAGGCGCGGCAGATAACCGAGCTTCGCGGCCTGCGAGGCGACCGAGTAGGCGCCGGTGATCACCGCCTGCGACGCGATCACGGTCGCAGCCGTCGCGAGCAGGACCAGTGGCGCCCGGGCCCAGTCCGGGACCAGCAGGAAGAACGGACTGCTGATATTGGACTCGTCCTTCAGGACCAGCGCGCCTTGGCCGAAGTAGCTGAGTACCAGGGCCGGCAGTACGAGGAACAGCCAGCCGCGGGTGATCGCCTTCCGGCCGAAGTGGCCCATGTCGGCGTACAGCGCCTCGGCGCCGGTGACCGACAGCACGACCGCGGCCAGCGCGAAGAACGCGATGTGGAAGTGCCCGGCGAGGAACCCGACCGCGTACGTCGGCGACAGTGCCTTCAGGATGCTGGGGTGCTGGGTGATCCCGCTGATCCCGGCCGCCCCGATGACCACGAACCACGCGATCATCACCGGCCCGAAGACCCGGCCGACCGCCTCGGTACCGCGGCGCTGGAAGAAGAACAGGATGACGATGATCACCGCGGTGATCGGTACGACGTAGTCGCCGAGTGACGGCTCGACGATCTTCAGGCCCTCGACCGCGGACAGCACCGAGATGGCGGGAGTGATCATGCTGTCGCCGAAGAACAGCGACGCGCCGAAGATGCCGAGCCCGGCGAGCACGAGCGCGCCCTTGCGGCCCGGCTGCTGCCGGCTCCACCGGCGCAGCAGCGTGATCAGCGCCATCAGGCCGCCTTCGCCGTCGTTGTCGGCGCGCAGCGCGAGCAGGATGTAGGTGACTGTGACGATGATCATCACCGACCAGAAGATCAGCGAGACGACACCGAACACGTTCGCGTTGCTGACCGGCACCGGGTGCGGGTCAGCAGGGTTGAACACGGTCTGCAGCGTGTAGATCGGGCTGGTGCCGATGTCGCCGAACACCACACCGAGCGCGCCGACGATCACGGCCAGCCGCACCGTGTCGCGCGCAGTAGGCCCATGCCCGGCCTGCCCAGCGTCCACCGTCTCGGTGTCGACGTCCGGCCCGCTCGCCGAGGTGCCCTCCGTACCCGGGTTGGTTGCCGGCCCCGGCTCTTGATCCGTCACGGGACCGGACGATACCTGGCCCAGGAGGCCTGGCGCTGGATGTCGAGTCCGGCGCCGTGACTCCGACGTACCAGACAACTACGGAGGAGGGACAATGATGACACCGGAGCGGGTACTGCGGACTTACCTCACGCTGGTTGTGGTCTCGACCGGTGCGTCGTCGATGATCTGGGGCATCAACACGCTGTTCCTCCTCGACGCGGGGCTGAGCATCGGGCAGACGTTCGCGGCCAACGCGTTCTTCACCGCCGGCATGGTGCTGTTCGAGGTCCCGACCGGGGTGGTCGCGGACACGGTCGGCCGGCGTACGTCGTACCTGCTCGGGACGGCGACGTTGATCGGATCCACGCTGCTCTACCTGCTGCTGTGGCGGGAGCACGCGCCGTTCGTGCTGTGGGCGATCGTGTCGGCGCTGCTCGGGCTCGGGTTCACGTTCTTCAGCGGCGCGACGGAGGCGTGGCTGGTCGACGGGCTGCACGCGACCGGGTACAAGGGGTCGCTCGACGCGGCGTTCGCGAAGGGGCAGGTGGCGAGCGGGACCGCGATGCTAGGTGGCTCGATCGCCGGCGGGGTGCTGGCCCAGGTGACGAACCTCGGCATGCCGTACGTCGTACGGGCGTTGTTGCTGGCGGCCACGTTCGTCGTGGCGTGGCGGTCGATGCGGGACATCGGGTTCGTCCCGAAGCCGCGGGTGTCGGTGCGGGCCGAGATGGGTGGCATCGTCCGGGCGTCGCTGCAGCACGGCCTGCTGAATCGGCGGGTGCGTTGGGTGATGCTGGCCGGTCCGTTCACCGCCGGTGTCAGCGTGTACGGCTTCTACGCCGCGCAGCCGTACCTCCTGCAGCTCTACGGGCACTCGAACGCGTACTGGATAGCGGGTCTGTCCGCCGGGATCGTGGCCGGTGCGCAGATCGCCGGTGGCGCGTCGGCGTCGTACATCGCCCGCATCTTCAAGGACCGGGTGCTGATCCTGATCGCGGCGATCGTCATCTCCGGCGCCGTGATCGCGTTGATGGGTCTGGTGACGTCGTTCGCCGCGGCCCTGGTGCTGCTGATGGTCTGGGGCACGCTGTTCTCCGCGATGTCGCCGGTCCGGCAGGCGTACCTGAACAGTCACATCCCGTCGGAGCAGCGGGCGACGGTGCTGTCGTTCGACAACCTGATCGGATCGGCCGGCGGGGTCGTGATCCAGCCGGGGCTCGGTCGTTCGGCCGACCTGTGGGGCTACGGGCAGGCGTACCTGCTGGCGGCCGGTATCCAGGTGCTCGCGGTGCCGTTCCTCGGACTGGCTCGCCGTACCCGGAAACCAGTCGAGCAGGCCCCGGCCGAGACACTAGCCTTGCAGGCGTGACGGCTCGACTGATCATCATCAACGGCGGATCCAGCTCCGGGAAGTCCGCGATCGTGCGGGGTCTGCAGGAGGTGCTGCCGGAGCCGTGGCTCGGGTTCAGCGTCGACGACTTCGTCGACGCGCTGCCGGCCGGGTTGGAAGGTTCGGCGGACGGGATCCAGATCGGTCCGGGCGGCGAGGTGTCGGTCGGGCCCGCGTTCCGGGAGCTGGAGGCGGCCTGGACCGCCGGCATCGTGGCGATGTGCCGGGCCGGCGGCCGGGTCATCATCGACGACGTCTTCCTCGGCGGCGCATCCTCGCAGCAGCGCTGGCGGAACGCGATCGGCGACGTCGAGACTCTCTGGGTCGGCGTTCATTGCGACCCGGAGATCGCGGCCGGCCGAGAGCAGGCCCGCGGCGACCGAGCCACCGGAATGGCTGAACAACAAGCCCTCATCGTCCACCAGGGCATCACCTACGACGTCGAGGTGGACACCTCCCACACCACCTCGATCAACTGCGCGCAGACCATCGCGCAGTACCTCAAGTAGCCAAGGTCTGCGCCAGCGCCTGGCTGGTGGTGGTGAAACCGTAGCACTGACGGACGTTGTAGAAGGTGGCGTCGAGGCAATACGACGGGGACGTCGTGCCGACCGCGTCCTCGATCATGATGACGTCGTAGCCGAGGTTCGCCGCGTCGGTCAGGGTGTTGAGGACGCACTGGTCGGCGTTGACGCCGCAGAACAGGAGCGTGTCGACCCGCAGGTTCCGGAGCACCGAGTCGAGCGGGGTGTCGACGAAGCCGCTCATCCGGTACTTGTCGATCGCGAGGTCGCCGGCTTCGACGTCCAGGTCGCCGACGATCGCCGCGGCCCACGAACCGGCTTGCAGGACAGGCGATCCGGACGGGCCGCTGGTCGAGCCGATGCCGTTGCCCTCTCCGGCCGCGTCGTACACGTGACGTACGCCGGGTGGCAGGTTGGCCTGGTCCGGGCGGTTGCCCCAGTTCAGCCAGACGACCGGGACGTCGTACGCGCGGAGCCGGGGGAGGAGCGCGGCCACCACCGGGATCGGTGCCTGAGCACCGGAGATGTCGACGCCGATGCCCGCCAGCCAGCCGTCGGGGTGGCAGAAATCGTTCTGCAGGTCGACCACCACGACCGCCGTGCGGGCGAGATCGATCGTGACCCGCTGTGGCTGAGCATCGAACGAGACAGGTTTCGACGGCATTGCCGGACGGCGCAGGTCGGCCGTGTCCTGGGTCAGAGTCCAGCTGTTGCGGTCGGCAATCATTTGGGCTCCGTCAGGGCGAGTAGTGCCCGGTCGGCGCCGGGACCGGCGGCCAGGCAGAGGCCGACCGGGAGCGTGCCGACTCGCGCGGTGGGGATGCTGAGTGCGGGCAGTTCGGCGAGCGAGGCCAGGCAGGTCAGTCGCAGTGTCGCGCCGCGGATCTCGTCGATCGCGGCGGCGTCCGCATCGATCGGAAGGGCTGGGCTCGACGAGCTGGGCAACGCGAGTACGACGCCGGGCGGCAGGAGCTCATGCAGTCGCGCGCGGGCAGTCGCGAGGACATCGCGGGCCGTCTTCTCCTGAACCTCGTCAACGTCGGCTCCGGAACGGAACCGTGCTTCCACAGCGGGCTCGAACTCGCCCGGATGCGCCGCGACGAAGTCTCCGTGAACCCGCCAGGCTTCGGCGCTCTGGACCTGCCGGAACGCGATGAACCAGTCCTCCAACGCATCCCGGTCGAGCTCGATCCGCCGTACCGGAAGGTCGAGCCGCAGCGCCAGCGCCCGCAGCGCGGCCTCGACCGCGAGGCGGGTGTCATGTTGGGCCAACTCGAGGAGTGTTGGCGCGACCAGCAACTCTCGCGTCGGCACAATGTCGGCTGCGGGCAACAGTGCGTCGGCGGCGGCCGTGAGTACGGCGCTCGTCCGGGCGAGGACGCCGACTGTGTCGAAGGACGGTGCCAACGCGACCAGGCCGGTCCGGTCGACGCTGTCATGGGTCGTCCGCAGACCATAGAGACCGCAGTACGACGCAGGCACCCGGATGGAGCCCGCAGTGTCGGTGCCGAGGCCGATATCCACCTGGCCGGCTGCGACCGCCGCTGCCGGTCCGCTGCTCGAGCCGCCGGTGATGCGACCGGGTGCGGCCGGGTTCGCCGGAGTGCCGTAGTGGAGGTTGGTGCCGGCGAGTGAGAACGCGAGCTCGTCGGTCTGCGCGATGCCGGCGATATCCGCGCCTGCGGTCAGCAGGGCGGCGACCGCGCCCGCGTGCCTGGCCTCGATCGGGACGCCCGCCAACCAGGCCGGGTTGCCCGCGCCGATCCGCTGCCCGGCGACCGCGAACAGATCCTTCACCGCCACACGCATCCCTTGCAGGGGACCGGAGTCGGCCCCGGCCGCAAGTGGTGCGTCTCCCGGAGGAACACGCCAGACCGCTGGGTCGCCGGACCTTGGGGTTTCGACGGCGGGAGGTGCGGTCGAGACGTGCGCGATCGTCACCTGCCACGCGCCGCCGATCCGCTTCCACAGCTGGGTTTGTACGCCGGTGCCGCCGTCCGCGCGCGAGGTCTCAGCGATCAGGACGGCTGAGTCCACCGTCAGTTCACGCACATGCACCCGCTGCAGGATCCGGTCGGGAACCGGTGGACGGCCGGCGCGGAAGGCAGCGATGTGGTCGTGCCCGACGAGCGCGCTGCCGCCATCGGCGCGCACAGTCGTCGAGTCGTCGGCGAAGAGCGCGTCCAACTCGGCGACGTCGTTCGCCAGCAGCGCTCGTTCGTAGCGGCGGAAGGCAGCGAGCAGGCTCGGATCACCGAGAGCGAAGTCGTTCATCGAGGTCGAGCGTAGGCGCGGATGTTGATGTGGTGAACATCTTTCGACAGATGCTTACGTCGGCGAAACATGGTCGTCACCGTGGACCATCAGCACAACGCACGGCTCCGCGCTCGCCCGCCGGAACCGGTGCAGGACGCCACCCGGATAGCTCACCGAATCGCGGGCGTTCAAGGTTCGCAGACTGCTCTCCGCCTGCTCGGACTCGCGCGTCTCCACCTCCAGCGTGCCGGTCACGACGTACAGGAACTCCGGCCGGACGTGGCTGAAGAACTCCTCGAACTCGGTCCCGATCTCGGCGAATTCGGTGATGTCGACCCCGCCCTCGTGCAGCAGCAACCGGGTCCCGGTGCCGATCAGCGGCGGCTCGCCGGCCGGCGGGGTCGCGGCCGCGAGCAGGGTCTGCTGCGTCGTCCCGAGGGCCTCGGCGATCAGGAACAGCGAGCGCATCGACGGCCGGGCCCGGCCGCGCTCGATCTGGCTGAGGAAAGGGTGTGACAGCCCGGTGGCGGTCGCGATCTCCACCAGCGTGCGTCCGCGGGTGTGCCGCAGGGACCGGATCGCGGACCCGAGGTGGGTGTCGATCTCGTCCTGGTTCATAGCTCGCCGTGGTTCATCTCGTCGTGGTTCATACAGCCGGTCCTCCACAGAAATCTGCCCGAAACCGAGCGCCCCTAGGCTCCTGAATGTTACTCACATCAACATTCTGGGGTGAGCGGCTGTGCGCGACTGGTTCGAGATCCGGGACCTCGGTGACGGGTTCCAGCTCATCGCCGAGCCCGGCCATGTCAACAGCTTCCTGGTCACCGGGACGGAGGCCGCGCTGCTGTTCGACACCGGCATGGGCATCGCCCCGATCCGCGCGGCCGTTCGAGAACTCACCGAGCTCCCGCTGATCGTGGTCAACTCGCACGATCACCTCGACCACCGCGGCGGCAACGCGTCGCTGGTCGACGATCCCGGCCTGGTCGCGATCGCGGCCCATCCGCTCGGCGCGCACGCCGCGGTCGACGAGAGCTTTCTTCGGATGTACGAGGACGCGATGCGCTCGGTGTACGCCGATTACCAGCGCTATCTCGCACTCGACCGACAGAGCTTCTTCGTCTCGTCCGCCCTCCCGCACATGCGCCCGATGCCGGACCTGTCCAGCTGGCACGTCCCGGCGATCCCACCCACCCGCACCTTGGCCGACGGCGAGTCGATCGACCTGGGCGGCCGTGTCCTCCGAGTCCTTCACACCCCGGGTCACGCACCCGACGCGATCTGCCTGTACGACGAGGCGACCGGCGTACTGCTGTCCGGCGACACGATTCTCGCGGCTGCCTTCTGGTTGCACGGCGACGACGCGGACCTGACTGCGTTCGCGAAGTCGACGCAACGGCTGGTGGGGCTCGGGCCGTCCCGCGTGCTGGTTGCACACAACCTGCTCGCCGAGCTGCCCGGCCGATCCGTGGCCGCGGTCGCCGAGGCCGCAAACCGTGTCCTGCAAGGCGATTCCGAGCCACTCGCCGACAAGGACCTACTGGGCCGACCCGTAGACCGGCACGAGATCAACGGTGTCGTCATCCTGACCGCTCCAGGCGAGACCGCAAGGCCGCGCGGGACCGGCGGTCCGGGCGGGACTGCGGGTTTGGGTGAGGGCGCATGAACGTGGGGGAGCAGCTCACCGGGCTCACCGGCGTCCGTGCGCCGGACGGCTCCGTCGTCGATCTCACCTTCGCGGACGGGCTCATCGCCGCTGTGCAGCCGAGCGCGTCGCCGGAGTCCGGTGGGTGGCGAGTGCTTCCGGCGGCCGCGGAGCCGCACGCTCATCTGGACAAGGCGTTGACCGCCGACCGAGTCGACACCGAGCAGAACGACCTGCCGGCCGCCATCGCCCAGTGGCGCGACCTCGCCGCCGGACTCGACAGAGCCGACATCTACGACCGCGCCCTCCGAGCGGTACGCCGCTATGTGTCGCAAGGCATCACCACCATCCGAAGCCACGTGGATCTTCCCGGGACAGGCGACCCGATGCGCGGCGTCGACGCCCTGGTGCAGCTCCGCGAGGACCTGGGCGATCGGGTGACTCTCCAGCTCGTCGCGCTGGCCGGTCATCAGACGCCGGACCCGGTCGTCGACGAGGCGCTTGCCCGAGGCATCGACATCCTCGGCGGCTGTCCGCACCTGGCCGACTCGCCGGCGACCGAGCTGAACCGGCTGCTCGACATCGCCGAGCGCACCGGTGCGCCGATCGACCTGCACGCCGACGAGCAGGTACCCGCGACCGACCTGGATCTCGAAGAGCTGGCCAAGCAGGTGATCGCCCGCGGACTCACTCAGCCGGTCACCGCGAGCCATTGTGTGCGGCTCGGATCGTTGTCACCGGAACGGCTTGCGCCCGTCCTCGAGCTGGTCGCCGAAGCCGGCATCGGCATCGTCACGTTGCCGATCACCAACCTCTATCTGCAGGGCCGTGAGGCGACCCACCTGGTTCCGCGCGGGCTGACCGCCGTACGGGCGATTCTCGATGCGGGCATCCCGCTCGCCGCGGGCGGCGACAACCTGCGCGACCCGTTCAACCCCGTCGGGCGCGGCGATCCGTTCGAGACCACGGCCCTGCTGATCGCGGCCGGGCACCTGCGCCCGTCGGAGGCCTTGACGGCCGTGACAACGGGTGCGCATGCCGTGCTCGGTCTGCCGTCGGCCGGTCTGACGCCCGGCAGTCCCGCGGACCTGATCGTCGTACCGGACGCGGATCTCGGTGAGGTCCTCGCAGGCTGGGCCGGCACGCGGACCGTCGTACACGGCGGCCGAGTCGTGTCGAGCACCAGTGTGAACACGGAGGCATTGCTGTGAAGACGTTGGTGATGGAAGAGGTCTCGAAGACGTTCCCGACCGGGACGGTGGCGCTGACCGGGGTTGATCTGATCGTCGCGGCCGGGGACTTCGTGTCCGTGGTCGGGCCGTCCGGGTGCGGGAAGTCGACGTTGCTCCGGTTGGCGGCCGGGCTCGACGACGTGACCGCCGGCCGGATCCAGGTCGAGGCGACCTCGACCAGTTACGTCTTCCAGGAGCCGACGTTGCTGGAGTGGCGGACCGCGTTGGCGAACGTCGAGCTCGTCGGCGAACTGCGCGGCGTACCGAAGGCGGAGCGGAAGGAGCGAGCCCGGGAAGCCTTCGACCTGGTCGGTCTGACCGGCTTCGAGAAGCAGTTCCCGCGGCAACTGTCCGGCGGGATGCGGATGCGAGTTTCGATCGCGCGGTCGCTGGTTGCCGAACCCGAGCTGGCCCTGTTCGACGAACCGTTCGGCGCGCTCGACGAGATCACCCGGCTGCGGATGCAGACCGAGCTGCAACGGCTCTTCCAGCTGAAGGCGTTCGCCGGGCTGTTCATCACGCACTCGATCCCGGAGGCCGTCTACCTCAGCAACCGGGTGCTGGTGATGAGCGGACGGCCCGGCCGAATCGTTGCCGACTTCAACGTTCCGTGGGCGTACCCACGGCCGCCCGAGCTGCGCTACGAGACCGAGTTCACCGCCCTGACCGGCGCCGTGTCGGCCGCCCTAGGGGATCACTCATGAACAAGCGGCCGTGGTATCTCAGGATGCTGCTGTCGGCCGGTCCGATGGTTGGTGCGCTGGCGACCGCGATCGGCCTCTGGTACGCCGTCAGCTACCTCGTGCTGAGCGACGACCGGCGGTTCATGCTGCCGCCACCGCACCAGGTGATCAGGACGTCGTTGCTCGACCCGGTCCACCTCCAGCCGATGCTCGACGCGCTCGCCCTGTCCGTCCGGGTGGCCGTGGTCGGGCTGGTGATCGCGGTCGTGCTCGGCGTCACTCAGGCCGTGGTGATGGTGCAGACGACCTGGCTCGAGAGGGCGCTCTATCCGTACGCCGTGATCCTGCAGACGGTCCCGATCCTCGCCCTGGTGCCGTTGCTGGGCATCTGGTTCGGGTACGGATTCAGCAGCCGGGTCGTGGTCTGCGTGATCATCTCGCTGTTCCCGATGATCTCGAACACCCTGTTCGGGCTGCAGTCGCCGACCGCGGCGGCGCACGACCTGTTCACGTTGAACAAGGCAACGAGATGGCAGCGACTCGTGAAGCTCCAGCTGCCGGCCGCTGTACCCGCGATCTTCGGCGGACTGCGGATCTCGGCCGGACTGTCGGTCATCGGCGCGATCGTCGGCGACACGTTCTTCCGGCAGGGCCTGGTCGGCATCGGCGGCCTGCTGGACATCTACACCGCCCGCCTGCAGACCGAGGACCTGTTCACCGCGATCGGCCTGGCGTCGGTGTTCGGCGTCGCGTTCTTCACGGTCTTCGCCACCCTCGACCGGATCATCGTCGGTCGCTGGTACGGCGTCGTCCGCCGGTAATTCCACATCAGTGAGGAAGAGTCATGAACCGTACGATCCCCATCGCGGTGGCCAGTTGCGCCGTACTCGCACTGTCCGCTTGTGGCAACGGCGCCACCGTCACGACGTCGTCCGCCGGCCAGCAGGTCAGCACGGCCGCGACCGCCGGGTCGGCCAAGGACCTGTCCGCTGTCTGCCCGAAGACCGTGGTGATGCAGCAGGACTGGCAGCCGGAGGCCGAGCACTCGGCGATGTACCAGCTGATCGGCCCGGGCTACACCGTCGACACCGCGAAGAAGCGCGTCACCGGGCCGCTCGTGTCCGGTGGCGTGGACACCGGCGTGAAGGTGGAGGTGCGGGCCGGCGGGCCGTCGGTCGGATTCCAGCCGGTGCCCGCGCTGATGTACCTGGACAAGAGCATCCTGATCGGCGCGGTCAGCTCCGATGCCGCGATCGCTGGCTCGGTCAAGCAGCCGACCACCGCGGTCGTTGCCCCGCTCAACAAGAGCCCGCAGATCCTGATGTGGGACCCGAAGACCTACCCGGACGCCAAGACGATCGCGGACGTCACCAAGACCGGCGCGGTCGTGGTCACCTCCGGCGACATCATCCCGAAGCTGCTGATGTCGAAGGGCATGATCACCAAGAAGCAGATCGACACCGGCTACGAGGGGACACCGGCCCGGTTCGTCGGCGACCCGAAGATCGTGCAGCAGGGCTTCATCAGCGCCGAGCCGTACATCTACGAGCACGAGGTCAGCGCCTGGAAGAAGCCGATCGGCAGCCAGTTGCTCGCCGACATCGGCTACAACATCTACCCGGAGGCCTTCTCGGTCCGGACCGACGACGTGTCGAAACAGTCCGCCTGCTTGAAGAAACTCGTCCCGATGCTGCAGCAGGCGCAGATCGACTACCAGTCCGATCCCGGTCCGGTGAACAACCTGATCGTCGAGCTGGTGCAGAAGTACAACACCGGCTGGACCTACTCCGAAGGCGTCGCGACGTACGCCGCCGACTCGATGGCGAAGAACAAGATCATCGCCAACGACCCGGCCACCGGCAGCCTGGGCGGGTTCGACGACAAGCGGGCGGCCGAGATCATCGCCACCTTCGAGCCGATCCTCAAGCAGGGCGGCGCGTCGATCAAGCCGGACCTGACCCCGAAGGACCTGGTCACCAACGAGTTCATCGACAAGTCCGTGAAGCTGAGCTGAGGAGCCGGATGACCACGACGTCCCTTCGCGAGGCCGGTCGGTTCGCCGAGCTGCTCAGGAACGAGCTCGGCGCGGCGGTGGTCTCGACCGATGCCCGGATGATCCGGCGGGTGTCCTCCGACTGGGCCCGGCTGTCGCCGATCCTGATGGAGAAGATCCCACCCGGCCGGTTCCTCGCCGACGTGGCGGTCCGGCCGACCGATCCTGACCAGATCCCGGCGCTGCTCGCGCTGGCTTACGAGTACGACGTACCGGTGACTCCGCGTGGAGCCGGCACAGGCAACTACGGTCAGGCGACGCCGTTCTCCGGTGGAGTTCTGCTCGACCTGCGCGGGCTGGATCAGGTCGTGGCCGTCGAGGACGGTCAGGTCCGGACCCAGCCCGGTGCGCGGCTGACGATGGTCGATCGCGCGGTGCGTGCGGCGGATGCGGATTTATGGATGTTCCCGTCGACCAAGGGCTCGTCGCTCGGCGGGTTCATCGGCGGCGGCAGCGCGGGCACTGGCACCATCGAGCACGGTACGACGTCCGATGGCTGGGTGCATGAGCTCCGGATCGCGCCCTGCGACGGCAGCGGTACGACGTTCACCGTCGCCGGTGACGACGCGATGGCCTACATCCATGCGTACGGCGTGACCGGTGTCATCACCGAGGTCACGGTGCAGACCGCGCCGGCGCGTGAATGGGTCGCGTTCTATGCCGTGTTCGACACCTACGCGGCCGCGGTCGAGGTGCATCGCGCGCTGCCCGATCTTCCGATCCTGCCGCGGCTGGCGTCGGCGGACGAGCCTCCGCTGGTCGCCAACCTGCCGGCGCCGGTCGACCTCGATCCGGACCGGGTCAGCCTGCGGATCATCCTCGAACCGTCCACGGTGGCGGAGGTTTCGCGGCTCGTCCGGGCGGCCGGTGGTTCGGTGGTCGCCGTACTGGAGGACTACGGCCAGACCGATCGGCTGAGCACGATGTCCTACAACCACCCGATCTTCTTCCTGCAGCAGTCTGGGTACCCGTGCTTCCACCTGGAGGTGGGCGGTCTGCCGTTGTGGGACGACCCGGACGCGGTCCGGTCGGTGTACCCGAACTCGAGGATCCACCTCGAGCTGGGCAACCGCGGGCCGATCGGGATGCTGGTCGCCGACTACGAGAGCGAGGAGCGGGTACTCGCCGGGTTCGCCGAGCTGGAGAGCCTCGGTATCGGGATCCACTCGCCGCATCAGTGGAACGTCGACCGGCACGTCGAGCAGGTCCTCGCGACCGTGCCCCGGACGGATCCGAAGGGCCTGCTGAACCCCGGGAAGCTCAACGTCTGAAGGAGTTTTCGCCATGTACTTCGTGGATCGCACGTTCCCCGAGATCGCCGAGCTGTCACCCGATACGGTCGCCGTCCTGCCGCTCGGTGCGATCGAGCAGCACGGACCGCACCTGCCGGTGTCGACCGACTACCTGATCGCGTCGTCGGTTGCCGAAGCCGCAGTCTCGACGGCGTCGTCGGCCGGGGTGCCTGTCGTCCTGTTGCCGGCGCTCGCCTACACCAAGTCCGACGAGCACGCGTGGGCGCCGGGCACGATCTGGTTGTCGTGGGAGACGTTGATGCGCACGCTGATCGACATCGGCCGGTCGCTCGCGACCACGCCGATCCGGCGGCTGTTCTTCCTCAACGGGCACGGCGGCAACTCGGCTCTCGGTCAGGTCGCGTGCCGTGAGCTGCGGCGCGAGTTCGGGCTGCAGACGTTCCTCGGCCACCCGTCGGTGCCGGTGGACCACGGCGGCCGGACCAGCGAGCCGTCCGAGCTCGGGATGGGGATCCACGGCGGTTTCCACGAGACCTCGACGGTGCTCCATCTGCGGCCCGACCTCGTGCACCTGGAGTTGGCGGAGCCCGCAGTACCCACCGGACTCACGGCGTACCAGCAGATCGGGTTTGGGAAGCCGGTGAGCTTCGGCTGGCTGTCTGACGACTTCGGGCCGGCCGGTCACATCGGCGACCCGACGGGTGCGACCGCAGCGGTCGGCAAGGCGCATTTCGAGGCCGCGGTGGAGACCACAGCGGCCGCGCTGGCCGAAGCCGCCCGCTTCTCGGTCAGCTGATCAGCGCGCTGATCTCCGCCGGGGTCAGCGCGGTGGGGGTGCCGTCGGTGACGAGCTTGGCGAAGCCGCCGTCGTTCGCCATCACCGTGATCGTGAACAGCTTGTCCGTCTCGCTGGTGTTGACGATCCGGTGCTCCGAACCGGGCTGCAGGACGAGTACGTCGCCGGCACTGAGCTCGACCGCGTCGTCGTCGCTGTGGGCCTGGGCCTGACCGGACAGCACGATGAAGATCTCGGCCGAGTCCGGGTGTGAGTTCAGCGGCTGAGCCCCGCCCGGCTCCCAGATCTCCAGGAACACGCTCGTACTCGATCCTTGCTTCGGCCCGGCCAGTTCGGCCAGCCGGACGGTGTCGTCCGGCGAGATCAGGTACGCCGGCACTTCGTGCAACCGGCGGACGACAGGCGGCTCTCCACTCACGGCGTACTCCTTCGCGGATGTTGACCTGATCAACATCGCCACGCTAGCCCGCCGACGTGACGCCGGCGTGACGTCCGTGTGTCAGCCACGGAGCCCGTTCAGTGGTGGATCCGTGGTCGGCACGGATGCTGGTGGCGGGTGGTTCGCGGGATCTTCGTCGTACCAGGAAACGACGAAGGAGGACGTGATGAGTACGACGGTTTCGACGCGCAGGACGGTTCGGCTGGGGACTGTGGTGCTGTGGGCGGTGCAGGTCGTGATGGCCGCGATGTTCGTGGGTGCCGGGCTGCAGAAGTTGTCCGGGAATCAGTTGATGGTCGACATGTTCGCCGATGTCGGCGCCGGTCAGTGGCTGCGGTATCTGGTCGGTGCACTCGAGGTCGCCGGGGCTCTTGGTCTGCTCGTTCCGCGGCTGTGCGGGCTGGCGGCGACCGGTCTGGTCGCGCTGATGGTCGGTGCGACGATCACGAACGTCGCCGTGCTCGGTGCGTCGCCGGCGATCCCGCTCAGCTATCTGCTGGTGGCCGCGGCGATCGCGTGGTTCCGCCGGTCGAGCGTTCGTCAGCTCGCGCGAGGGCTGCACTGATTCGGAGGCGATGGTCCGCGGCGACCAGCTCGGCGTCCTCGCCGGCCATGAGTCGCCCGACCGACTCCAGATGGACGATGCGGTAGGCGGCGACGGTCAGAGCCGCTGTCAGGTTCGGGTCAGGCACGCCGGTGCTCTTCATGGCACCGGCGATCGCCTGTTCGAGACGGTCGAGCAGTTCGCGGGCGCGGGACTGCAGCGCGCGGGACGAGCCGACGACCTCCCAGAAGCGGACGAAGTTCGCCCGCATGGCCGACAGCGGGTGGCCTTTGTCGGCCAGCCGGATCAGCAGGTCGGCCAGCGAGGCGACCGCGGACGTGCCGGCCGGGCGGTCGTTGATCGCGGCAACGACCAGGGCCTCGGCCTCGGGGTAGCGGTCGAAGAGCAGGTCCTCTTTGCGGGCGAAGTGCGCGAACACCGTCGGCCGGGCGACGTCTGCGGCCTCGGCGACCTCGGACACCGACACCGCGTCGAAGCCGCGGTCGAGAAAGAGCCCTGTCGCGACCTCGGAGATCCGGGCCCGGAGCTCGGCCTTCTTCCGCTCCCGGCGGCCCTGTCGGTTCACAGGTTGACCATACCGGATAAAAAGTTGTACCGAGTATGAGTTCAGTTGCTAGGCTGGAGGCCATGCAATCCATCGGGGTGAACTACGACACCGGCCTTGTGTACGAAGGCCGCAGTACGCGCGACCGCTTCGACGCCGAGGCGGTCCGGCAGGAAATGACGGTGATCGCTGCGGAGCTGCATGCTCCGGCGGTCCGGGTGGTCGGCACTGAGCTCGACCGGCTCGCTGTGGCAGGGGAGGCGGCGTTGGCGGCCGGGCTGGACCTGTGGTTCTCGCCGATGCCGATGAATCTGGAGCCTGCCGAGTTCATCCCCTTCCTCACCGACTGCGCCGCCCGGGCCGAGATGCTGCGGCAGTCCGGCCGCGGTGACGTCGTACTCGTGCTGGGGTGTGAGTTGTCCGTGTTCTGCAAGGGATTCGTGCCGGGGGAGACGTCGGGGGAGCGGCTGGCGCTGATGGGCGATCCGGCGACCTGGACCGACCAGGCGAAGCTCGCCGAACTGCATGCCGGGCTCGTGCGTTGGGGCAAGGTGCAGGAGGAGTTGGCGATCGCGGCCCGGAGGGTGTTCGGCGGCCGGATCACGTACGCCGCTGGGATGTGGGAGGACGTGAACTGGGAGCTGTTCGACATCGTCAGCGTCGACGCATACCGGGACGCGGCCAACGCGGCGACCTTCGCGGACGAGTTGGCGGCGCGGTCGAAGTGGGGCAAGCCGGTGGTCGCCACCGAGTTCGGCTGCTGCGCGTACCGCGGCGCGGCCGATCGAGGTGGCTCGGGCTGGATGATCGTGGACCGCAGCGTCGACCCGCCGGTGATCAACGGTTCGTACGAGCGGGACGAGGAGGAACAAGTGGAGTACCTGTTCGAGCTCGTCGAGGAGTTCGACCGGATCGAACTGGCGGCGGCGTTCTGGTTCAGCTTCGCCGGCTTCGGGCTGCCGCACCGGCCCGACGACCCACAGCACGATCTCGACATCTCGTCGTACGGCCTGGTCGCGATCGGAGACGACGGCCAGTGGACGCCGAAGCAGGTCTTCGGCAAGCTGGCCGAGCTCAACGCCAGTCGTCTCTGATGGACCACCGGGTACATTTGGCTGCGTGCTGACAGCGAAGGGCGCGGCGACGCGGGATCGGATCGTGACGGCGGCCGCGGCGGAGATCCGGGAGCGCGGGGTCACTGCGGTGCGGCTGGACGACATCGGCCGGCGCAGCCGGACCGGGAAGAGTCAGTTGTTCCACTACTTCCCCGACGGCAAGGAGCAGTTGCTGCTCGCGGTCGCCGAGCGCGAGGCCGAGCGGGTGCTCGAGGACCAGGAGCCGCAGCTCGGTCAGCTGACCAGCTGGGAGGCGTGGCACGAGTGGCGTGATGTCGTCGTGGAGAAGTACCGGCGGCAGGGCGTGAACTGTCCACTTGGCGTACTGATCACAGAGATCGGACGGCACACGCCGGCCGCGCAGGCGGTGACCGGGAGGCTGCTCGAGCAGTGGCAGCAACGGATCGCGGCCGGCATCGCGGACATGAAAGCCGCGGGCGAGATCCGTGCCGAGGTGGATCCCGCCCGCGCTTCGGCTGCGCTGATCGCCGCTATCCAGGGCGGAGTCGCGATCCTGCTGTCGTCCGGATCGTCGACCCACCTCGAGTACGCGCTCGATCAGTGCCTCGATTATCTCGGGGCTAACGCCAGTTGAGCACCTGAGGCCGGTAGCCGGCCGGCTTGTCGGCGACCTTCGCGCCCGCGTTGACCAACCAGCCCTGGTACTCCGGGGTGAACATCCGATACACCGATTCCGGCGGTACTGCGCTCGCCTCGTCGAGCGCGGTCCGGAGCTCGGCCGGCAGCTCGAAATCGAGCGCCTCGACGCTTGACCGGAGCTGGTCCGGGTTGCTCGCGCCGACGATCGCGGACGCGACGCCCGGCTGGGTGGCAGCCCAGTTGACGGCTACCTGCGCCATCGTCACGCCGAGCTTGTCTGCCACGTCCTGGAGGGTCGTCAGCAGGTCCCAGTGCTGGTCGGACCACGCCCGTACCGGGGCAGCATCGCCGGTGAGCCGACCGTCGCCGGTCACGCCCTGGACGTCGTCGCGCCGGTACTTGCCGGTCAGGAACCCGCTGGCGAGCGGGCTCCACGCGGTGACGCCGAGCCCGAGCTGCTGCGCCATCGGGACGTGCTCGGTCTCGATCGTCCGCTCGGCCAGCGAGTACGGCAGCTGCAGGCTGACCATCGGGGTGAGCGAGTGGGCGTCGGCCAGCGTTTGCGCGCTGGCGGCGTACCAGGCCGGTACGTCGGACAGCCCGGCGTACCGGATCTTGCCGGCCCGGACGAGGTCGTCGAGCGTCCGCAGCACCTCGTCGATCGGGGTGATGCGGTCCCAGGTGTGCAGCAGGAACAGGTCCACGTAGTCCGTGCCGAGCCGGCGCAACGACTCGTCGAGGGCGCGGATCAGGTGCTTGCGGCTGTTGCCACCGGCATTCGGGTCGCCGGAGTCGACGCTATTGGTCGCCTTGGTGGTGAGCACCATCCGCTCCCGAACGCCCGCCTCGGCGATCAGCCGGCCGAGGATCCGCTCGCTCTCACCGGCGGTGTAGAAGTCGGCAGTGTCAATAAAGTTGCCACCGGCATCGACATACGCCCGGAAGATCGCCCGCGCCTCGTCCTCGCTCTTCCCGTACGGCGCATGAAAGCCCGCCTGTCCAAAGTTCATCGTCCCGAGCGCCAGCCGGCTCACCCGCAGCCCCGACCGCCCAAGCAGGTAATAGTCATCAAGTCCCATACCCCCAGCGTCGCGCGCGAAAAATGGACCGGCAAGTACAAACCTGGCGAGGTGGCGTGAAAGGATTTGGCCGTGCCTTTGTCTGAACAGCAACGGATCGTGCTTGAGCGGTTGGCGGAGTTGGCGGTGCCTGCGGATGAGTATCCGTCGGCGGAGGCCGGGGTGGTGGAGTTTGTTGAGCGGGTGCTGGCTGAGGATCGGCCGGACTGGGGCGGGCGGGTGTCTCGGGCGTTGGAGGTTGCGGCGGGGGCCGGGCTCGAGGAGGTGCTGGCTGACGGGGATGGCGCGTGGCTGGTTCGATTGGTGGCTCAGGGGTATTACGCGGATTCGGCGGCCTGGGGGATGGTGGGGTGGCGGACTGGGTCGTTTGAGTCCGTGCAGGCCGAGTTGGTGGTGACGCCGCGGTCGGGGTTGGCGGATCGGTACGACTGTGTGGTGGTCGGGTCGGGGGCCGGTGGGGGAGCGGCGGCTCAGGTGCTGGCCGAGTCGGGTCGGTCGGTGCTGGTCGTGGAGCTGGGTCGGTATCCGACGACGGACTCGTTGAGCCGTGATCACTTGCGGAATCCGCGGTCGGTGTCCGGGTTGCCGGCGGTCACGGATCCGGATCCGGCCGGTCGGCCGCGGGTCTCAGTGGTGGACGGCGTACGGCGTGAGGTGTTGCCGCCGGATGGTGGGTGGGGGAACAACGCGTTCACGGTCGGCGGCGGGACGCGGGTGTACGGCGCGCAGGCGTGGCGGTTCGTGCCACGCGACTTCAGGATGGCCACGACGTACGGCGTACCTGAGGGGAGCGCGTTGGCCGACTGGCCGATTTCGTACGACGACTTGGAGCCGTACTACTCGCTGGCCGAGCAGCGGTTCGGGGTGAGTGGTGGCGGCGTGGATCCGTGGCATGACGCGCGGTCGATCCCGCTGCCGATGCCACCGCTGCCGCGGACCGGGCCGGCTGATCGGTTGGCGGCGGCCGCTGAGCGGTTGGGTTGGGGGACTCTCGACGTACCGCTGCTGATCAACTCGGTCGACTATCAAGGCCGAGCCGGCTGCGTTCGATGCGGGCAGTGTGTCGGGTTCGCCTGTCCGGTCGACGCGAAGAGCGGCACGCACAACACCGCCTTGCCGGTCGCGCTCGCGACCGGGAACTGCACGCTGGTCACCGAGACGACGGCCGAGCGACTCGTCACCGACTCCGCCGGCCGCGTCACCGGTGTCGCGCTCGTCGCGAGCGATGGGTGGCGACGGACCATCTCCTGCGGGGAGGTGGTGGTTGCCGCAGGCGCCTCTGAGACGCCGCGACTGTTGCTGAACAGCGCCCACGACGGCGAGCCGCAGGGGCTCGGCAATAACCAGGATCAGGTCGGCAGGCACCTGCAGGCACATGTGTACGCCGGTGCGGTCGGACTGTTCGATGACGAGGTGGCCGATCTGGTTGGGCCGGGCGCGTCGATCGCGACCTGCGACTTCCGGCATGGGAACGACGGGATCGTGGGCGGCGGGATGCTGGCCAACGAGTTCGTCCCGACGCCGGCTGCGACGTACGACTATCTGACCGGTGCCGGGCTGATCCCACCGGCCGGTGCGGCGGGCAAGCAGGCGATGCGGCGTGAGGCGCGGCGGATGCTGCGGGTGGTCGGGCCGATCCAGGAGGTCTCGTCGGCGGAGTCACGCGTACGCGTTGATCCGTCGGTGGTCGACCGGTTCGGCAATCCGGTCGTGGAGATCAGCGGCTCGATCCATCCGGAGGACGTTCGGGCCCAAGCCTTCATGAGCGCCAAGGCCAAGGCCTGGCTCGAGGAGGCAGGCGCGGTCCGTACGGCGGTCGGCGGCGTCGGGACGTTGGGCCGGGCGAGCAGCGGACAACATCAGGCCGGGAGCTGCCGCATGGGCAACGACCCGGCCAGCTCGGTCACCGACCCGTACGGCCGAGTCTGGGGCCACGACAACGTCTGGATCGCCGACGCCTCGCTCCACGTCACTAACGGCGGCGTCAACCCGGTCCTGACAGTCCTCGCCAACTCACTGCGGATCGCCACCCACCTCTGTACCTAAGGACAGGAGGTGTCCGGCGCTGGGTAGTACACCTGAGCGTGTCCGTGTCAGTGCGTACGGTGTATTGCGGGTGTACTACCTGTTCTTCTGTGCGTCCAGGTCAGCCCAGGACGCGGGAGATGCCGACGCCGCTGCGGGCTTCGCGGCCGTACTTCGCGATCTCGGCGGCGAGGTCGAGTCGGGTGATGCCGGTCTTGTTGCGGTCGGCATCGGTGAGCAGGTCGGCGGGGATGATCCAGACCACCTCGAACTCGAGGCCGTCGGGGTCCTTGCCGTAGAGCGACTTCGTCGTCCCGTGGTCCGAGGCGCCGACGAGTGCGTCGTTGTCGGTCAGCGCGGTCGCCAGCTCCTCGAGGTCACCGAGCGTGTCGACCTCCCAGGCGAGGTGGTAGAGCCCGACCGTGCTGCGGCCGGCGCCGGACGGCCCGGCCTGCGAGCCGATCTGGAACAGCCCGAGGTCGTGGTCGTTGCTCGACCCAGGTGCCCGGAGGAACGCCGCGCCCGGGATCGTGTCGCCGCCCTCGGTGTAGCCGAAGCCGAGGACGTCTCGGTAGAACGCGACGCTCGCCGCGACGTCGCGCACGTACAGGACCGCGTGGTTCAACCGGAAGATCGCCATACTGCGATGGTAGTTGAGGACTCAACCTGGTACCAGGTCCGCCGCGCCAGCCCGGTTCGCCGAGCGAGCTAGCGGCGCCGAGCTAGCGTCGACGTGTCGGCTTGCGCCTGCCGGTCGGAGGCTGCTTTCCGGTCTTCTTGACCGGCGTCTTCTTGGCGGGCTTCTTATCCGGCTTCTTCTCGGGCGTTGGAGCCGTGCCGCGGGTGCTGTTGGCCGTCCGGCCGCGGACGATGCCGATGAACTGCTCCATCAGGTTAGACGGCTCGCCCTCCGGCCAGACGAGCGCGACCTGCGACTCCGGCGCGTCGGTGAGCGGCCGGTAGGTCAGGTCCTTGCGGTGGTGCAGCCTGGCCAGCGACTGCGGTACGACGAGCAACCCGGTGCCCATGGCAACCAAGGCGACCGCTTCCGTCGTAGTCGGCGGACGCTCGTCGATCAACCGACCAGGCGGTCGATCCCAATCGAGTACGTCGTCCTGCGGATGCAGCATCAGCTCGTCGGCAAGGTCGTCGACAGTGACTTCGTCGGCCGCCGTGACCAGATGATCCTTCGGGACCACGACCACCGTCTGCTCGACGTACAGCGGGATCGCGTGCAGCCCGTCGCGGTCGATCGGTAGCCGGAGCAGGGCAGTGTCGACCTCGGACCGTCGTACCAGGTCGGGCGCTTCGGCGGCGGTGACCTGGATGAGTTCGAGCGGGACCCGGGGGAGGCGCTCGGCCCAGATCCGCGCCCATTTCGCGGGGGTCACGCCGGGAACGTAGCCCAGCCGGAATCCGGTCACGCCCGTCAGGTTACCCGGCGTGACGGGGGCACCGACTACGCTGCTGCCATGACAGCGCGCAAGACACCCCAGAAGACTTCGCAGACGATGAAGCCGGCGACGGCGGCGAAGAAGCTGGACGTGTACCTCCCGGCCACTCCGGCGGAGTTCCAGGAGGGCGTCGTGTCGCGCGACGAGCTGAACGCGCTGCAGGCGGACCCGCCGGAGTGGCTGCAGGAGCTCCGCCGGAAGGGACCGCACCCGCGTTCAGTGGTAGCCGCCAGGCTCGGTGTCTCGATCAGCGGCCTGGCCCGCGCTGGCATCACCGAGGCACTGACCAGCGACGAGATCGACGCTATCCGGGACGACAACCCGGACTGGCTCGAGCACGAGCGCGCCACCCAGGCCGAAGTACGCCGCCAAGAGGCCGAGCTGAAGAAGAAGTCCGCCAAGTAGTCAGCTGAAGCGGACGCGAAGGCGGCGGAAGCCGCGCCCCTTGCTTTCCATCTTGACTACGTCCATCCGGCCGATCAGCGCGGTCGACGCGACGTGGGTGCCGCCGTCGGCCTGCGTGTCGAGGCCGGCGATGTCGACGATCCGGACGATCTCGATGTCGGGCGGGAGCAGGTTGGTCGCGGTGCGGATGATGTCGGGGATCGCGAACGCCTCGTCGCGCGGCAGGTTGCTGACCGTGATCCGGCGGTCGGTGCGGATCTCGGCGTTGACCGCCTCGGCGACGCGGTCCTTGAAGTCCGGCGGTACTTCGGAGAGGTCGAAGTCCATCCGGGCGGTGAGCGGTTCCATGTTCCCGCCCGTCACGAGCGCACCGTAGTCGCGGAACACGACGCCGGTCAGCACGTGCAGCCCGGAGTGCGTCCGCATCAGCGCAGTACGCCGTTCGTCGTCGAGCGCACCCCGCACCGCCGTACCGACCGGCGGCACCGGATCACCCTCCTCGGGCACGAGGTACAGCTCGTCACCCCGGACCGTCCCCGCGATCCGCGTCCGTACGCCGCCCCACAACAACACGCCCTGGTCCGGTGGCTGCCCGCCACCGCCCGGATAGAACGCGGACCGGTCGAGCACGATCCCGCGCTCCGGATCCACGCCGACAACCGTCGCATCCCACTCCCGCACCGACGCATCCTCGAGATCCACCCGATGCGTATGCCCGTGCTGACTGCTCGCGTCGCTCATGTCTTCCGATCGTAGAGTGCGGGCATGAAGCGTCCGGTCGCGGTGCAGCTCTGGTCGGTGTTCGCGTTGGCCGAGGAGGACTTCCCGGGGGTGCTGCGGCAGCTCAGTGAGATCGGGTACGACGGCGTTGAGGCGTACGGACTGCATGGGTCGAAGCCATCCGCCGTACGCCGGTTGCTCAAGGATCTCGGCCTCGAATTGTGCAGCTCGCATGCGCCGTTCCCGTCGGGACCGGAGGCGCGACGAGTCCTCGATGAGCAGAGTGAACTCGGCGCGCCCGTGCTCGCGTGGAGTCTCGAGCCGGAGGAGTTCGCCACCGAGGACAGCATCGCGCGTGGGGTGGAGCGAGTGAACGACGCGGCGATGAACGCTCAGGCGTATCGGATGCGGATCGCGTATCACAACCACTCGGCCGAGTTCGACCGGTTGCCTGATGGGCGGCGCGCGTACGACGTTCTGCTGGACAGGCTCAGCCCGGACGTCCTGGTGGAGCTCGATATCTATTGGGCGGCCGCGGCCGGTGTTGACCCCGCTGTGGTGACCCGCGAGCTCGGTGAGAGGGTCCGCTTCCTGCATGTGAAGGACGGAGATCCTGCGGGAGCGATGGTGGCTGTCGGTCAGGGCAGCCTCGACATCCCGGCGATCCTGGCCGCGAACCCGGCGGTGGCCTGGCACATCGTCGAGCTGGATCGCTGCGACACCGACCTGATGACCGCGCTGCGGGAAAGCCACGAATATCTGGCTTCGCTTTTCGTCTAAGTGGTTGACGTCGGCAGGGATGACTCCTGTATTTTCGGTCATGGCCGTAAAGGGAGGTCCGATGAAGATCAGCCGATTCGTGAGGGCGTTCGCCCTGCTGGCGGTGGCAGCCGTGAGTGCGTGCGGGGGTTCGGGTGCGTCGTCGTCCAAGGCGGTCGTGACGGTGTGGATGTACCCGGTGATCGCCGACGAGCAGACAGGGTCGGCGTACTGGGGCCAGATCGAGAAGGACTTCGAGGCGGCCAATACGAACATCGACCTGCGGATCGAGCAGCAGCCGTGGGCGAACCGCGACCAGAAGCTCGCCACCGCGTTCTCCGGCGGCAAGGGTCCGGACGTGCTGCTGCTCGGTCCGGATCAGATCCCGCAGTTCGTCACGAGTGGTTCGCTCGAGCCGGTCGACAAGGTGCTCGAGGCGGACAAGGCGAAGTTCCTGCCGGGTGCGCTGGACGCGCTGACCGTCGACGGCAAGCTGTACGCCGCGCCGATCTATCACACCGTGACAACGACGATCTACAACAAGAAGCTGCTCGCCAAGGCCGGGATCACGAAGCCGCCGGAGACCTGGGACGAGATCAAGGCGGCCGCGCCGAAGCTCAAGCAGGCGGGCGTGGCGACGCTGGACTACTCTGCCTCGCCGGAGGCCTCGCTCAACCTCAGCTTCTACCCGCTGCTGTGGCAGGCCGGCGGTTCGGTCTTCTCCTCGGACGGCAAGAAGGTGGCGTTCAACGAGGCGCCGGGTCTCGATGCGCTCACGTTTCTCAAGACTTTGTACGACGAGGGCGCGATCCCGAAGAGTGCCTTGAGCAACGCCAATGTGGTCGCCGACCAGGCGCTCGGCAAGCAGCAGGTCGCGATGGGGTTCACCAACACGCTGGTCGACGCGAAGACGGTGACGAAGAGCTGGGGTGCTGCGAACGTGATGGTCGGCGTACCGCTGCAGGGCAAGAAGCGCGTTGGATTCGGTCTGCCTGGTGGGCTCTCGGTGAACGCCGGTTCGAAGAACGTCGACGCGGCGGAGAAGTTCCTGAGCTTCATGACGCAGCCGAAGCAGGTCGTCAGCCTCGGGATGGCGTCGAACTTCCTCTCACCGCGGACCGACGCGCCGGTGCCGGCGAACGACGACCAGTCGAAGAAGTTCGAGGAGTCCTTGCAGTACGCGTTCTCCGGGGAGGTCAACCCGGCGGCCCGGCAGGTGATGGCGTTGCTCGGGGTCGAGATCCAGGCAGTGCTGACCGGCAAGAAGGCGCCGCAGCAGGCGCTGGACGACGCGGCCAAGCAGTCCAACGAACTGCTGTCCAGACAGCGCTGACCGGATGCGAGTGATCGACGTCAACCGGATCGTGGGTCCGGTGCCGACAGGCGACGTACCGAGCAATGACGCGCCGGGACTGCTGGGCGAACTCGACCGGCTGGCGATCGACGCGGCCTGTGTCGTGCACTCCCACGATCTGTACTACAACCCGACCGCGGCGGCCGCGCTGCCGGCCGATCCACGGTTGATCCGCGTGCCGGTCGTCGTACCCGGACCGCTGGGGTCGACCGCGTCCGCGAAGCTGGTGCGGATGTGTCCGACTGAGCATCGGTTTCCATTGACCGGTCCGCACGGGCTCGCGGCGGCGCGGGAACTGTCAGAGTGCGGTACGTCGGTGTTGCTCACGCTGGAGAACCTGGGGGAGATCCATCGGCTCGCGACCGAGGTGCCGGCGTTGCGGATCGTGCTGATCAACACCGGATACCGCTCTCTACGCGAGCTCGCCGATCTCATGGACGTCCATCCCGAGGTGCGCGTGGACACCTCGACGCTGTGCGGTCATCTGCACGTCGAGTGGATCGCCGAGCGGTACGGCGCTCACCGGGTCCTATTCGGCACAGGCGCGCCGGTGACCGACGACGCCGGACCGCGGTTCCAGCTCGATCATCTGGAGCTGCCCGCGGCCGACGTCGAGCTGATTGCTGGCGGCAACGTTCTGGAGCTGCTCGGATGATCATCGACGCGCACGGGCATCTCGGATCGTGGTTCGCGTTCGCGATCCCGGACAGCTCGACCGAGAGCCTGGTCCGGGTGATGGACAGCTGCGGTGTGACGACGATGTGCGTCTCGCATCTGCTGGCGATCGGCCCGGACGCACGAGCCGGGAACGCCTTGCTATTGAAGGAAATAGAGCGTTTTCCCGGCCGTTTCCTCGGGTACGCCGTCTACGATCCGCACGACCCGGAGGCGGCGGAACGGACCGCCGACCTGCTCGCGATGCCTGGAGTGATCGGGCTGAAGCTGCACCCGGACACGCACGAACATCCGCTGGACGGTCCGGGATATCAGCGGGCGTTCGAGCTTGCCGCCGAGCATGACTGCATCGTGCTCGCGCACGGGATGTTCGGATCGCCGTGGTGTGGTCCGGATCGGTTCGCGACGGTCGCCGCGCGGCATCCGTCGGTCGAGTTGCTGATGGGACATGCCGGGCTCTTCCCGGCGGGATTCCCGGCCGCGGCCGAGGTCGCCGTACAGCATCCGAACGTGACGCTCGAACTCTGCGGTTCCCGGATGACCGCACGCCATTTGGCTTGGTTGGTCGAGACTGTTGGTGCGGACCGGATGGCGTTCGGCTCTGATGCGTTGTTCCTGGATCTGCGCGTCGGGCTCGGCCGGGTGCAGCTCGCGCCGATCTCTGCGGCCGACCGCGATCAGTTGCTGTTCGGCACGATGACGAGACTCCTGGAGGCACGCCGATGACCCTCGCAATCGACGGCGGTACGCCGGTACGCACGGAGGGCTGGCCGTCCTGGCCGCCGCCCGCGACCCCGGAGCAACGCGAACTCCTCCTCGAAGTGCTCGACAGCGGCGCATGGGGAGCGACCTCAGGTACGAAGGTCGGCGAGTTCACCAAGGCGTTCGCTGCGTCCATCGGAGCGCCGTACGGCGTTTCGGTCGTGAACGGGACGGTCGCGCTGTTCCTAGCGCTCCGGGCGCTCGGAGTCGGCCGCGACGACGAGGTGATCGTGCCCGCCTACACGTTCGTCGCCAGTGCGACCTCGGTCATCCTCGCCGGTGCGCGCCCGGTGATCGCCGACGTCACGCCTGCAACGTTGCATCTCGATCCGGCTGCTGTAGAACGGCTGATCGGCCCACGCACGAAGGCGATCATGCCGGTGCATCTGGCCGGTGCCCCAGCGGACGTCGATGCGTTGAAGGGGTTCGGCGTACCGATCGTGGAGGATGCCGCGCAAGCGCATGGAGCGACGTGGCATGGCCGTCCGGTGGGGACGTTGGGCGATGCGGCGTGCTTCAGTTTCCAGTCCAGCAAGGCGATGACGGCCGGCGAAGGCGGGCTGGTGGTGACGGACGACGAGGCCGTGTATCGGCGGCTCTGGGCGTTGCACAACGTCGGCCGGAGCATCGACGGCGGCTGGTACGAGCACCCGGACGTCGGGTGGAACCTGCGGATGACGGAGTTCCAGGCGGCCGTCCTCCTGCCGCAGCTCGGCGTACTCGATGAGCAGCTTGAGACGCGGCGGCGGGCCGTCGAGTACCTACGCCGCGAGCTGCCCCTTGAGGTACTCGCGGAACCGGCCGGGACGACCCGGAGCAGCCATCACCTGGCATTGCTGCGGTATGAGGCGTTCGGTGGTCGGAGCAAGGCCGACTTCATCGCGGCGATGGCTGCCGAAGGGATCCCGCTCGACGCTGGTTACCGCTCGCTGTCACGGGAGAGCGCGCTCTCGGCGTACACGGAGTTGCTGCCTTGCCCGGTGGCCGAGGCGGCCGCGGACTCGGTCGTGTGGATCAGGCAGAGCATGCTGATGTCCGATGAGTCGGCACTCGCCGACATCGTCACGGCGGCCGCGAAGGTTCGGAAGGCGTTCAGCTCACGAGTGCAGTGAACGCGTCGAGTGCGTGATGGATGTTCTCGACCGAGTTGGCGTACGAGAAGCGCAGATGGTTCTCGCCGTACTCGCCGAACGACGTACCGGGAAGGCAAGCGACGCCTGCCTCGTCGAGAAGGCGGTCGGCGAGAGTCGCCGCGGACTGGCCGAGCTCGCTGATGTTCGGGAACGCATAGAACGCGCCGCCCGGCTCGACACACGACACACCCGGTACGGCGTTGAGCCCGGAGACGATCACGTCGCGCCGTTCGCGGAACGCTTCGAGCATGCGGTCGACGTCGTCCCACGGACCTTCGAGTGCTGCGATCGCGGCGTACTGGCTGAAGGCCGACGTACACGACACCGAGTTGATCATCAGCCGGGTCACCGGCTCGACCAGCGGCTCCGGGAACACGCCGAAGCCCAGCCGCCACCCGGTCATCGCGAACGTTTTCGACCAGCCGTCGAGCAGCACGGTCCGCTCGGCCATTCCGTCGAAATCCAGCACGCTGTGGTGCCGACCGTCGTACCGGAGTGCCCAGTAGACCTCGTCGCTGAGTACGACGAGATCGTGCTCGATCGCGATCTCGGCGATCGCCTGTAGCTGCTCGGGAGTGGAGGCGCTGCCGCACGGGTTGTGCGGTGAGTTGAGGATCAGCAGCTTCGTCCGGTCGGTGACCAGCGAGCGCAGTTCGTCCGGGTCGATGACGAACTCGTTCTCTTCGCGGAGCGGAATCGGGACCGGCTTGGCGCCGGCGAAGGCGGCGATCGAGGCGTACATCGGGAAGCCCGGATCCGGGTAGAGGACCTCGTCGCCCTCCTCGCAGAGCGCCAGGATCGTAAAGAACATGATCGGCTTCGCGCCCGGCGTGATCAGCACCCGATCCGGCGTTGTCCGCATCCGGTCGGTCCGCTCGAGGAAGTCCGCGACCGAGGTCCGCAGCTCCGGGATGCCCGGCGCCGGAACGTAGTGCGTGAAGCCCTTGTCGAGCGCCTGCTGCGCGGCCTCGATCACGTGAGGCGGTGTATCGAAGTCCGGCTCACCGATCTCGAGGTGCACGATCTCCCGACCCTGCGCCTCCAAGGCCTTCGCCTTCGCCAGCACCTCGAACGCCGACTCGGTCCCAAGCCGTCCCATCCGCCCAGCAAGCTTCACACCCCTCACCCTAGTCTGAACGCATGACACGAGTTGCGGTGACCGGGAGCAGCGGCAAACTCGGCCGAGCGGTGGTCGACCACCTGACGGAGCACGGCTGGGACGTCGTCGCGCTCGACCAGGCGGCGCCGGCGCGGGCGGATGTGACGTCGACGCGGCTGGACCTGACCGATTTCGGCCAAACCTACGAAGCGATCGCGGGCATCGACGATCGGCATGACGGTGTTGATGCGGTCGTCCATCTGGCTGCGATTCCGGCGCCGGGGCTGCGGACGAACGCGGCGACGTTCCACAACAACATCACCGCCACCTACAACGTGTTGTCCGCGGCGCTCAGGGCTGGGGTTCGGAACGTCGTGTGGGCGTCGAGTGAGACCGTGCTCGGGCTGCCGTTCGACGAGTTCCCGCCGTACGTGCCGGTGGACGAGGACTACCCGCCGCGGCCGAACAGCACGTATTCGCTGGTGAAGACGCTCGAGGAGGAGCTGGCCCGGCAACTGTGCCGATGGCATCCGGACCTCAAGCTGATCGGGCTGCGCTTCTCGAACGTGATGTACCCCGAGGATTACGCGCGCTTCCCGTCGTTCGACGCCGACGCGCAGGCGCGCAAATGGAACCTTTGGGGTTACATCGACGCCCGCGACGGCGCACAAGCGGTCCGCAAGGCGCTCGAGTACGACGTGACCGGCACGGACGTCTTCATCGTCGCCAATGCCGACACGGTCATGTCACGGCCCAACGAGGAGCTGCTCGCCGAGGTGTTTCCCGGCGTACCGGTGAAGCGGCCGTTCGGCCCGAACGAGACGCTGCTCTCGATCGACAAGGCCCGTCGCCTGCTCGGCTACGAACCGGAGTACTCATGGAGGACTAGCTAGGTCCGTAGGGGAATACCTTGTTCGGGTCGTAGGCGGCCCGTACTCCGGCCAGCCGGGCGAAGGTGTCGTCCGGCCAGGACGCCTTGAACGAACCCGGCAGGGCGAACCCGCCGGCGAAGTTGACCGTGGTCTCCGCGCTGACCCACGGCTCGACCTTCGCCAGGATGCCGTCGACCGTTGCCGGAAGCACCTGTCCGAACAGGCTCGGATCCGGTACGCCGATCATCGTCAAGGTGTACGCCCCGCTCCGGCCACCGACCGCAGTGCCTTCCGGTACGTCGCGCTCCGTCGCCCCACCGAGATGCCGCATCTCGACCGCGATCAACGGAATCTGCTGATCCGGGCCGGCCGCGTCGAGGAACGCTGCCACGAACTCGGCATCGATCTCCTCCAGCAGCATGCCGCGGTCCCAGGACGGCGTCGGGTCCTTCGGGTCGTTGTGGATCAACGCGATATCGCTGGCCGGCATGTCGCCGAGCGCGTCGATCAACGGCGTACCGGCTGCCCGGATCGACCTGAACAGCTTCTTCCCGGCGACCGCTTCGCCGACGTACGCGAAGCGGACGTTGATCACGGTCTTGCCGCGCAGCGGTTCTGGGATGAACTCGAGCGGGGGCAGTCGCAGGACCACGACCGAGGAGTTCGCGTTCTCCGGCAGGTCCTTGGTCCAGCCGACCCAGGTGCTCAGCACGGGAGCGATGTACTCCGCGTCGAAGAACACGGACCCGCCGTACAGGGTGCTGAGCTCGACCAGCTCGAAGTCCATCGACGTGACGATGCCGAAGCCGCCCTTGCCGCCGCGCAACGCCCAGAACAGGTCCTGGTTCTCGGTCACGTTCGCGGTCACGGCCTCGCCGGAGCCCGTGACGATCCGGAACTCGCGCACCCAGTCGGACGAGAAGCCGTAGGTCCGCGCGAGCGGCCCGAGTCCACCGCCGAGCGTGTACCCGATGCAGCCGACCGCGTCGGACGCGCCCGCGATCGGCGCCAGCCCATGCGGAGCGGCGGCCGAGATCACTTCGCCCCATCGACTGCCCGCGGGGATGTGCGCCACCTTGTCCTCGGCGTCCACGATCACACCGGTCATCCGCGTCGTCGTCACCACGATCCCGTCCTGGATCGGGTTCGGGATCCCGTGCCCGGTCGCCAGCACGCGAACCGGCGTACCGCTCTCGGCAGCCGCTCGAACCACGGCCACGGCGTCGGCCTCGGACGTCAGCCCGACCACGATCTCCGGAGTGTGCGTCACCGCCAGGTTGAACCCGGAGAGCTCCTCGGCGTACCCGTCGTCGCCGGCTACCAGAACCGGACCTGCGACCGCGCTGCGTAGCCGGGCGATCAAGTCTTCCGTCATGTTGCTTCCCCTCCCGAAGTCCACCCTTGCCTGGGCAGTTTTCCCCACCCCGGGGTCAGCGCTTTCAGCGGGTCCGAAAAGGCTCGGACACGCTCGGAAGGGGGGCCGACTCGACGGTAACGGTGATGTGCTGAAAACCTGTGCCAGCAGGTGGCGATCCCAACTGCATAAGGCAGGGTGAGACACGGAGGCGGTCGATGTTCAAGCGTATCGCAATAGTGAACCGTGGTGAGGCCGCGATGCGGCTCATCAACGCGGTCCGGGAAGTCAACGCCGAAGGCGGTGACCCGATCGAGACCGTGGCCTTGTTCACCGACGGCGAGCGGACCTCGACCTTCGTGCGCGCGGCAGACATCACCTACCCACTCGGCCCGGCCTCGGCCCGGCCGTACTTGGATCTCGCTGTCCTCGAACGCGCACTCCGGGAGACCGGGGCCGACGCGGCCTGGGTCGGCTGGGGATTCGTTGCCGAGGACCCCGCATTCGCGGAGCTGTGCGACCGGATCGGCGTGACCTTCATCGGTCCGTCGGCCGAGGCGATGCGCAAGCTCGGCGACAAGATCGGGTCGAAGCTGATCGCCGAGGAGGTCGGCGTACCGGTCGCGCCGTGGAGCCGGGGTGCGGTCGAGTCGCTCGACGCCGCGCTGGAGGCGGCCGAGCGGATCGGTTACCCATTGATGCTCAAGGCAACGGCCGGTGGCGGTGGCCGCGGCATCCGGGTGGTTCGGTCCGCCGACGAGCTGTCCGACGCGTACGCGCGGACCAGCGACGAGGCTGCCCGTGCCTTCGGTAGCGGCGTCGTGTTCCTGGAGCGGCTCGTCACCGGCGCGCGGCACGTCGAGGTGCAGGTGATCGCCGACGGCCAGGGGACCGCTTGGGCTCTTGGCGTCCGGGACTGCTCGGTGCAGCGTCGCAACCAGAAGGTGATCGAGGAGTCGGCGTCGCCGCTGCTGTCCGCGTCGCAGGTCGACGACCTGAAGGCCTCTGCTGAACGGCTGGCGCTCGCGGTCGGCTACAAGGGTGCTGCGACGGTCGAGTTCTTGTACCACCCGGGCGAGAAGTCCTTCGCCTTCCTCGAGGTGAACACCCGCCTCCAGGTCGAGCACCCGATCACCGAACTGACCACCGGGTTCGACCTGGTGAAGGCACAGTTGTACGTCGCTTCCGGTGGCCGGTTGGAAGGCCCCAAGCCCGTTGAGAGCGGGCACGCCGTCGAGGCCCGGCTGAACGCCGAGGACCCGGACCGCGACTTCGCGCCGTCTCCCGGACGGATCGCCGTACTCGATCTGCCCGCTGGTCCCGGGATCCGGGTGGACACCGGAGTGAGCGCCGGCGACGGCATCCCGGCCGACTTCGACTCGATGATCGCGAAGATCATCGGGTACGGCCGGACCCGGGACGAGGCGCTGGCCCGGCTGCGGCGGGCGATGGCCTCGACCACGGTGCTGATCGAGGGCGGCGCGACCAACAAGAGCTTCATCCTCGAGCTGCTCGACCAGCCCGAGGTGATCGACGGCAGTGCGGACACCGGCTGGATCGACCGGGTCCGCGGCGAGGGCCGCCTGGTCTCGCACCGGCACTCCGGTATCGCGCTGGTCGCGGCCGCGATCGAGGGGTACGAGGACGCCGAGCGGGTCGAGCGGACGCGTCTGCTGGAGACCGCGCACGGCGGTCGTCCGCAGGTGCAGCACGAGGTCGGCCGCGCGATCGACCTCAAGCTGCGCGGTGCGAGCTACCGGGTGACGGTGGCGCGGATCGGTCCGGAGCGGTTCCGGGTCGGCGTTGGCAACGGCAACGATCACCTCAAGGTCGTGGATGCCGATCTGGAGCGGCTGGACGACTACACGAGCCGGCTGGTGGTCGGCGGGCAGCGGTTCCGCCTGGTGACGGCAACCCACGGCCCGGTGCATCTGGTCGAGGTCGACGGCGTGACCCACCGCGTCAGCCGGGACGAGGGCGGCGTACTGCGTTCGCCCGCGCCGGCACTCGTGGTTGCGACGCCGGTGCAGACCGGGTCCGAGGTCGAGTCCGGTGCGCCGGTGCTCGTGCTCGAGAGCATGAAGATGGAGACGGTGCTGTACGCGCCGTTCAAGGCGACCGTGAAGGAGCTGCTGGTCTCGACTGGCAGCCAGGTGGAGACCGGGGCGCCGTTGCTCCGGCTGGAGCCGGTCGCGGACGAGACCGACGAGCCCGAAGCGACCACTCCGGTGCAGAACGGCGTACAGCTGGATCTGCCGAACGGGTCGGGGGAGAAGTCCGCGGCCGAGCGGGTTGAGCGTGGGCTGGACGATCTCCGGAGCATGCTGCTCGGGTTCGACATCGACCCGCAGGACGAGGGCGGCACGCTCGCCGACTACCTGTCGGCTCGGGCCGAGCTTTCGGCGCCTCCGATGGCTGCTGAGATCGAGCTGCTGACTGTCTTCGCGGACTTCGCCGAGCTGAGCCGGAACCGGCCTGCCGGGACGGACACCACGATCGAGAATCGGGTGCACAGCCCGCGCGAGTACTTCTACACGTACCTGCAGAGCCTGGATCCGGACCGCGGTGGGCTGCCGGCCGAGTTCCAGTCTCGGCTGACGCGGGTGCTGAGCAACTACGGCGTGACCGGGCTGGAGCGGAGTCCCGAGCTGGAGGAGGCGGTCTTCCGCATCTTCCTGGCCCAGCTGCGTTCGAACCCGGACGTCGTACTGGTGACGTCCGTGCTGCAGCGGTGGATCGCGGAGCCGCTGCCGGAGACTCCGCTCGACGAGTCCGTTCACGAACTGCTGGACCGGCTGGTGCTGGCCACGCAGCTGCGGTTCCCGGTGGTCGGTGACCTGGCCCGGAGTGTTCGGTTCCGCTGGTTCGACCAGCCGCAGGTCGACGCCGAGCGAGCGTCGATCATCGCCGGCGTCGGTGACGAGGTCGCCGACCTGGCCGCACACCCGGACGCGCCCGACCGGCAGGAGCGGATCGACGCGCTGGCCGCGATCCCGGAGCCCATCGTCCGGTTCCTGGCCCAGCGGCTGGAGGGTGCCGGGGGCGAGCGTGAGCCGATGCTCGAAGTGCTCGTCCGGCGGCACTACCGCGAGTACGAGCTGCACGACCTGCGCGAGTTCGCGGTCGACGGGCGGCCGTTCACGACCGCCGACTACAGCATCGACGACCGTCCGAGCCACCTCGTCACGACGGTCGGCACGGTAGCGGAGCTCGCCGACCGGGACAGCGGTCTGTCCCGCGCACTGACCGCACAGGTCGACGCCCGTCCGGCCGGCCACGAGGCCGTCGTCGAGCTCTACCTGTACGGCCCGGACCTGCCTGAGTCGCAGCAGGACGCCTCCGACCTGTACCGCCGGATGGTCGCCGACCTGCCGGTCGCCCAGCGGGTACGCCGGTTCTCGGTGGCGGTCGCACCGGGACAGGGCGGGCCGGTCTCCTACTTCACCTACCGCCCGGCCGGCGGCTCGATGACCGAGGACGACAACGTCCGCGGCGTACACCCGATGGTCGGCCGCCGCCTGAACCTGTGGCGGCTGCGCGACTTCCGGATCACCCGCCTCGACGCTCCCGAGGACGTGCTGCTCTACTACTGCGTCGCGCGGGACAACCCGGCCGACCGGCGGCTCGTCGCACTGGCTCAGGTCCGTCAGTTCGTCGTAGTCCGCGACGAGGACGGCCAGGTCACGTCGCTGCCGCACGCGGAGCGCGCGATCGCGAACTGCCTCGAGGCGATCCGCCGCGCCCGATCTGCCCGTGGCGCGGCCGGCGCCAAGCTCGACATGAACCACGTCTGGGTGCAGATCTGGCCGGTAGTCGAGGCCCAGGTCGACGAGGTGACCGCGCTGCAGCGCAACATCGCCCCGCTGACCGCCGGCGCCGGGATCGAGGAGGTCCTGGTCCAGGGCCAGGTCCCGGGTCCGGACGGTACGACGAACCCGGTCGCGGCCCGGTTCTACTACCAGCACGGCGCCGGGGTCGTCGTGTCGATCGAGCAGCCGCCGACCGGACGGCTGCTGCCGCTCGACGACTACGCCCAGAAGGTGCAGCGATCGCGGCGGCGGAACACGATCTACCCGTACGAGGTCAGCGGGATGGTCGCCGGTCAGGGCGGCTCGTTCGTCGAGCACGACCTCGACGACGCCGGCTTCCTGGTTCCGGTCGAGCGAGCGAAGGGTCTGAACAAGGCCGGCATCATCGTCGGCATCGTCACCACACCGAGCGAGCGGTACCCCGAGGGCGTCACCCGGGTCGCTATGAGCGGCGACCCGACGATGGCGCTGGGCGCGGTCGCGGAGGGGGAGTGCTCGCGGATCATCGCGGCACTTGACCTGGCCGAGCAAATGAGAGTGCCGGTCGAGTGGTACTCGCTGTCCGCCGGCGCCCGGATCTCGATGGACTCCGGCACCGAGAACATGGACTGGGTCGCCAAGGCGCTGAAGCGGATCGTCGAGTTCACCCAGGACGGCGGCGAGATCAACGTCGTGGTCGCGGGGATCAACGTCGGCGCGCAGCCGTACTGGAACGCCGAGGCGACGATGCTCATGCACACGAAGGGCATCCTGGTGATGACGCCGGACAGCGCGATGGTGCTGACCGGCAAGCAGACGCTGGACTTCTCCGGCAGCGTCTCGGCCGAGGACAACTTCGGTATCGGCGGCTACGACCGGGTGATGGGCCCGAACGGCCAGGCGCAGTACTGGGCGCCCGACCTGAAGGCTGCCCGGGACGTGCTGATGACGCACTACGACCACACGTACGTCGTACCGGGGGAGAGCGGTCCGCGTCGGGCCGTGACGTCGGACCCGGTCGATCGCGACGTCACGCCGTACCCGCACGACGTGGACGGGAGCGACTTCAAGACGGTTGGTGAGATTTTCTCGACTACGACGAACCCGGACCGGAAGAAGGCGTTCGACATCCGCACGCTGATGCGGGCCGTCACCGACCAGGACCACCCGGTGCTGGAGCGCTGGGCCGGGATGGCCGACGCCGACACCGCCGTCGTGCAGGACGCGCGGCTCGGCGGGTTCCCGGTCTGTCTGGTCGGGATCGAGTCCAAGTCGGTGCCGCGGCGCGGATTCCCTCCCACCGACGGCCCCGACACCTACACGGCCGGCACGCTGTTCCCGCGGTCGTCGAAGAAGGTGGCCCGGGCGATCAACTCGGCCAGCGGCAACCGTCCGCTGGTGGTGCTGGCGAACCTGTCCGGGTTCGACGGATCACCGGACTCGATGCGGAACCTGCAGCTCGAGTACGGCGCCGAGATCGGCCGCGCGATCGTGAACTTCCGGGGACCGATCGTTTTCTGCGTCGTCTCGCGGTACCACGGCGGCGCGTTCGTGGTGTTCTCGAAGTCGCTGAATCCGTCCATGACGGTGCTCGCGGTCGAAGGATCGTTCGCGTCCGTGCTCGGCGGTGCGCCTGCAGCCGCGGTTGTTTTCGCGGGTGAGGTCGATGCGCGAACGGCTGCGGATCCGCGGGTCGCATTGCTGGCCGAGCGGGTCGGCGAGGCCACCGGAGCGGAGCGGGCGGCGCTGGCGACGGAGCTTGCGGACGTGCGAACCGTCGTACGAGCAGAGAAACTGGGCGAGGTCGCGACCGAGTTCGATCGGGTGCACAGTATCGAGCGGGCGCGCGACGTCGGATCGGTCGATGCGGTCATCAGTGCAAGGGAATTGCGGCCAAAGTTGATCGAGGCAATCAATTCCGGGGTACCGGGAGTTCGATCACTCGACTAGCCTGGAGGTATGCGTACCGGCAGGGGCGGTCGCAGTCGGGCTCGCTCGTTGATCACCTTCCTCGGCGTGAGTGTGCTGTCGGGCGCGCTCGCGGCGGGGTTCGCGGTGCCGTTCGCCGGTTTCGCCGGGCGCGGGTCGGCCGAGGTCGCCGAGACCGTCCAGACCCTGCCGAAAGAGCTGGTGGTCGATCCGGTCGCCGTCCGCAGCCGGATCCTGGCCGCGGACGGCAGCCTGATCGCCACCCTCTACGAGCAGAACCGGGTGCCGGTGCCGCTCAGCTCGATCAGCCCGATCATGCGCAAGGCGATCGTCGCGATCGAGGACTCCCGGTTCTACGAGCACGGCGCGCTCGATCTGAAGGGCACGCTGCGGGCGATGCTGCGCAACCAGACCGAGGGCGAGGTGCAGCAGGGCGGGTCGAGCATCACCCAGCAGTACGTGAAGATGAGCCTGGTCGAGAAGGCGAAGACCGCGGCCGAACGCGCGGACGCGACTGCGGTCACGTACCAGCGCAAGCTGACCGAGCTGCGGTACGCCGTCGCGATCGAGGACCAGCTGTCCAAGGACGAGATCCTCGAGCGGTACCTGAACCTGGCGAACTTCGGCGACGGCACGTACGGCGTCCAGGCCGCGGCCCAGCACTACTTCCGGACCACCGCCGACAAGCTCACGCTCCCGCAGGCGGCGCTGCTGGCCGGCCTGGTGAAGAACCCGACCGGGTACGACCCGACCAACGACCCGGTCCGGTCCAAGGCCCGCCGCGACGTGGTGATCAAGCGGATGCTCGAGCTCGGCGTGATCACGGTGCACCAGGCGAACCAGGCGCTGCGGACGCCGGTGATCAACCCGGCCGCCGTCGAGCCGGTGCCGAACGGGTGCGCCAACTCGCGGTACCCGTTCTACTGCGACTACGTGGTCTCCAAGCTGCTGGCCAACCCGGCGCTCGGCGCGACCGTGAAGGACCGCGACCACTACCTGAAGACCGGCGGGCTGCTGATCCGGACCTCGATCGACCCGCGGATGCAGGCGGCCGCGCAGGCCTCGATCGACCAGCACAGCAAGACCACCGACACCGCGATCGCGGCGATCACGGTCGTCCAGCCCGGTACCGGGCTGGTCAAGGCGATGGTGCAGAGCAAGCCGTACGGCAACGGGCGCAACCACACGAACTACAACTACAACGTCGAGAAGTCGTACGCCGGCGGGTTCGGCGGGTTCCAGAACGGCTCGACGATGAAGGCGTTCACGATCGCGGCGGCGCTGTCCAGGGGCATCCCGATGGACTACCGGATCAACTCGCCGGAGCAGATCGACCTGCGGAACAAGAAGTTCCGGACCTGTACGGGGTACACCCGCGACCCGACGTACCAGCCGAAGAACTCGACGCACAGCGGTGACCTGACGATGGTCGAGGCGGCCCGGTTCTCGACCAACACCTACTTCCTGCAGCTGTCGCAGCGGACCGGGTTGTGCCCGATCGCGAGGATCGCGGCCAAGCTCGGGATGTACAACGCCCAGACCGGCGGGCCGCTCGACCAGGTGGCGTCGATGACGCTGGGCGTCGGGTACGTGACGCCGCTGATGCTGTCGAACGCGTACGCGACGTTCGCGGCGCGGGGGAAGTACTGCGCGCCGCTGGTCGTCACGTCCGTCCGGGACAAGTCCGGACGGCCGGTCCCCGGTCCCGGCATCAATTGCAAGCAGGCCATCCCGCGGCAGGTCGCCGACGGCGTCAACCGGGTCCTGAGCGCTGTGATGATGCCGGGCGGGACCGGCGGCCACCTGCGGTTCGGGACCCGCGACATGGGCGGCAAGACCGGCACCATCCAGCAGAACCTGGCCGTCTGGTTCGCCGGCTACACCCCGAACCTCGCCGCCGCGGCGGTCGTGGCCGACGCGAGTCTGCCGTACACGAACCTGATGTTCGGCCACGACCTGAACGGTCAAGACATCGCCGACCCGACCGGCTCCGGCACCGCCGGCCCGCTGTGGGAGACCGCCATGCAGGGCGCAGTCCACGGCCTTCCGGTCGTACGTTTCGTGGCCCCGCCCCGCAAGATGATCGGCGATCCCAACCCCAAGCCGCCGCCGGACAACGGCAAGAAACCGAAGCCGAAGCCCAAGCCCAACCGCTAGAGGGGCCGGAGGTCGGTGCCAGGGACCCAGGTGATGCCGCCGTCCTTGTCCCGGACGCGGCCGAGCCACTCGCCGTTGTCGCGGATCCAGACGTCGAGCTCACCGGTGGACCAGGTGGCTCGCTGGACCTTCTGGGCCGGGTCGACGTGGCGGACGGCGTCCGCCGCTCTGGGACCGTGAGCGTCGTACTGCACGTCGAGGTCGGAGGCCAACTCACGCGCCTTGACCTCGTCGTCGATACCAGTTGCACGCCACCCGTTGACCGCACCGTCCCAGACGCCGAATCTGTTCGATCCGTCGTCGGACGGGCGCACCGTGAACCGACCAAGCATGTTTTCAGATTAGCGCCTGATCGAACATATGTTCTAGTCTTGATCTCAACGGAAGGTGTGTGCGATGGGCCACGCCCGGCAGCCGGGACTGCCGGGCGAGGGGCGGTGTCATCGGTGGTGGGGAGGTCAGTTTCGGTAGCGGAAGATGATGCGGCCCCGGTTCAGGTCGTAGGGGCTGAGCTCCACCAGGACGCGGTCCTCGAGGACGATCTTGATGTAGTTCTTCCGGATCTTCCCGCTGATGTGCGCGAGGACCTTGTGGCCGTTGGTGAGTTCGACCCGGAAGGTCGCGTTGCGGAGGCACTCGACGACGGTGCCTTCGACCTCGATGCCGTTTGCTGTTCTGGGCATGGTCAGGCCTTTCCCGGCCGGCTGATCAGTTCCAGAATGCCGCCCGTACGACGAGCGCCGAGGCCCTCGAACAGCGCCAGCGCTGCCGTGTTGGTCTCGTCGATCTCCGCCGTGGCCGCTTCGAAACCGGAGCGGTGCAGGTTGGCCAGCACCTGACTCAGCAGAGCCCGGGCGATGCCTTGTCGTTGCTCGTCGGCCAGTACTGCGACCAGCCCGATGCGCGGGCGCCGGGTCATCGTCGCCACCCGGACAAGTCCGACGTACCGGTCATCCCGTACTGCGACCGTGTACTTGGACGGGTCGAGCGGCCTGGTCCCGCCCTGCCAGGGCAGCACCTCCGCCGGCATCGTCTGCCAGCCGACGCTGGACTCGACCTCGGCACGAATCGCCTGATCAAGCTCCCGCAGCGGAGCCTCTTGGGCGGTCGTGATGACTACTCCGTTAGGTGCAGCTGTCGGGGTGAGATCCGTGGGTACGGCGAACTCCGATTCGCGGCGCCAGGTCGTCAACCCGGCGCGTTCCCAGTTGGTTGTGAGGTCGTGGTCGGTTTCGTCGACGACCGTGTACTGCGGTGTCGACTGGTCGGCGTCGGTCAGCATCGCGGCGGCGAGCCGGTCGAAGACGGCGTCTCGCCAGGTGTCGATGCTGAGGAAGGTCCGACCGTCGAGCCGGCGCGAAGCGTGACCGCGGCCGACGACCAGGTCGTTCTCGATCGCGTGCCACTGGTTGTCCGCGACACGGGAGATGGTCACGGCACCGAGACTCGCTTTGTGAGGCAAAGGATTCATAGGTGTTTCCTTTCGGGAGCTTCTGGCGGCGCTCCCGACGACACCTACGTCAATCGCCTGCCCGTGACCACGGGAAGGGGAGCACCCACTGCGCTGATGCGTTCATTGGGGCCTCACCTCCAGGTGTGATGTCACGGACCATCGCACGGTACCAATCCGGGCACGGCACCAGTCAACCGATTAAAGTGTCGAACACATGTTCTAGTATGTCTTCGTGGGATACAACAATCCGCCGATCAAGTGGTCCGAGCTGGAGCGCAAGCTGTCGGACCGCTCCCGCCCGGGCAGCCACGGCGGGCGGCCAGTGACAGCCGACGGCGGCGACAGCCCGGCCTGGTCCCAGCACCGCGGGCCGTATGTGCCTGACGTCGTCCGCCGCCCCGAGCACGCCGTTCCGTATGCCGAGCTCCACGTCCATTCGAATTTCTCCTTCCTGGACGGCGCCTCCCAACCGGAGGATCTGGTCGAGGCCGCGGTCCGCCAGGGGCTGCATGCGCTCGCGCTGACCGATCACGACGGGTTCTACGGCGCGGCCCGGTTCGCCGAGGCTGCAGCGGCGTACTCGCTGCCGACGGTGTTCGGGGCGGAGTTGTCACTCGGGCTGACCGGCCCGCAGAACGGCGTGGCCGATCCGGAGGGCAGTCACCTGCTGGTGCTGGCCGAGGGGCAGGAGGGGTACCACAAGCTCGCCGGCGCGATCACCGAGGCGCAGCTCGCCGGCGGGGAGAAGGGGAAGCCGGTCTATGACCTGGAGGAGCTGGCTGCCGTGGGGAGCAAGCACTGGATGATCCTGACCGGCTGCCGCAAGGGGCTGGTCCGGCAGGCGCTCGAGCTCGGCGGACGTGCCGACGGTCCGGCCGCCGCCGGTCGCGAGCTGGACCGGCTGACGGCCCTGTTCGGGAAGGACCGGGTGGTCGTCGAGCTGATCGACCACCACCTCCCCGCGGACACCACCCGGAACCGGATCCTCGCCGGCCTGGCCGCCGACCGCTGCCTCCCGGTAGTTGCCACCAACAACGTTCACTACGCGACCCCGGTCAAGCACAAGCTGGCCGCTGCGCTGGCCGCGGTCCGGGCCCGGCGCGACCTGGACTCGATGGACGGCTGGCTGCCGCCGAGCGGGATGGCGTTCGTCCGCTCCGGAGCGGAGATGACAGCTCGCTTCCGCCGGTACGACGGGGCCGTGGCGCGCTCGGTCGAGCTGGCCGGCCAGCTCGGGTTCGACCTCGCCCGGGCGAAGCCGAAGCTGCCGCTGCGCGACGTACCGGACGGTCACACCCCGATGTCGTGGCTGCGGGAGCTGACCTTCGCCGGCGCCGCCGGGCGGTACGGGACCCGTGAGCAGCGCCCGGACGCGTACGAACGGCTGGAGCGGGAGCTGGCCGTGATCGCCGAGAAGGGCTTCCCGGGGTACTTCCTGATCGTGCACGACATCGTCAAGTTCGCGCACGACGAGGGGATCCTCTGCCAGGGCCGTGGCTCGGCGGCGAACTCGGCGGTCTGCTACGCGCTCGGGATCACCGCGGTGGACAGCATCCTCTACAACCTGCCGTTCGAGCGGTTCCTGGCCACCACCCGGGCCGAGGAGCCGGACATCGACGTCGACTTCGACTCCGGCCGCCGCGAGGAGGTCATCCAGCACGTCTACAAGAAGTACGGTCGGCACAACGCCGCCCAGGTGGCGAACGTGATTTCCTACCGCCCGAAGTCCGCCGTCCGCGACATGGCGAAGGCCTTGGGGTACTCCGTCGGTCAGCAGGACGCGTGGTCGAAACAGGTGGACGGCTGGAGTCCGGAGATCACCTCGACCGAGCACGACATCCCGCCGCAGGTGGTGGCGATGTCGACCGAGTTGCTGAAGTTCCCGCGGCACCTCGGGATCCACTCCGGAGGGATGGTGCTGACCGAGCGCCCGGTCGGCGAGGTGGTGCCGATCGAGCACGCCCGGATGGAGAACCGTACGGTCCTGCAGTGGGACAAGGACGACTGTGCCTGGATGGGGCTGGTGAAGTTCGACCTGCTCGGGCTCGGCATGCTGGCCGCCCTGCAGTACTGCCTGGACATGGTCCGGGAGGAGATCGGGGAGTCGTGGGAGCTGCACACGATCCCGCGGGAGGAGGCAGGGGTCTACGACCAGCTCTGCCGGGCGGATTCGGTGGGTGTGTTCCAGGTCGAGTCCCGCGCGCAGATGGCGACGTTGCCGCGGCTGAAACCACGGAAGTTCTACGACCTGGTCACCGAGATCGCGCTGATCCGGCCCGGCCCGATCCAGGGCGGCGCCGTCCATCCGTACATCCGCCGCCGGACCGGGGAGGAGCCGATCACCTACCTCCACCCGAAGCTGCAGCCGGTGCTGGAGCGGACCATGGGCGTGCCGCTGTTCCAGGAGCAGCTGATGCAGATGGCGATGGCGGTCGGCGAGATCGACGGCGACGAGGCCGACCTGCTCCGCCGGGCGATGGGATCCAAACGCGGCATCGAGAGGATCTCGTCCCTGAAGGACAAGCTGTACGCCGGGATGGCGCGCAACGGGATCACCGGGGACCTGGCCGACGAGATCTACGACAAGATCGAGGCGTTCGCGAACTTCGGGTTCGCCGAGTCGCACTCGATCAGCTTCGCGCTGCTCGTCTACTCCAGCACGTGGCTGCGGCTGCACTACCCGGCCGCGTTCCTGGCCTCGCTGCTGCGGGCTCAGCCGATGGGGTTCTACTCACCGCAGTCGCTGGTGGCTGATGCTCGCCGCCACGGTGTCGAAGTACGCCGTCCGCACCTGCATCTGTCCGGGGTCGATGCGGGGCTGGAGCAGTTGGTCGACGGGCAGGAGCTCACCGGGCCGACCGGGTCACCGGGTTGTCTGGCGGATCCGCAGCCGTTGGTGGGTCCGTTCGATCCGAAAGCGCCGTCCGACACGACCGCGCATCGCCGCGACGGCGCGTTCGCGGTCCGGCTCGGGTTGTCCGAAGTACGCACGATCGGGGAGAAGGGCGCGAAGCTGATCGTCGAGGAGCGGGAGCGCGGCGGGCCGTTCAGCGAGATGGCCGACGTGGTCCGGCGGACCGGGATCACCGCGGCGCAGGTCGAGGCGTTGGCGACGGCCGGCGCGTTCGACTGCTTCGGCCTCGACCGGCGGCAGGCGTTGTGGGAGGCGGGTCGGGCGGCCGAGGAGCGTCCGGGCCAGCTGGCCGGGATCACCGCGGCCGGTCCGCCGCCGACACTGCCCGGGATGAGCGACATCGAGGCCGACATGGCCGACCTGTGGTCCACCTCGATCACTACGACCAGCCACCCGATGGAACGCGTCCGCGACCAGCTCCGCGCCGAAGGCATCCTGTCCGCGGCCCAACTCCGCGAAGCCCCCGACGGCGCCCGGGTCCGGGTCGCCGGCGTGGTCACCCACCGCCAGCGCCCCGCGACCGCCTCGGGCGTCACCTTCATGAACCTCGAGGACGAGACCGGCATGGCCAACATCGTCATCACCGTCGGCTGCTGGCACCGCCACGCCGCGGTAGCGCGCAACGCCGCGGCCATGATCATCCGAGGCCGCGTCGAACGCGCCGGCGAAGTAACCAACCTCTCCGCCGACCACCTCCAACGCCTCCCGCTCTCCGCCCAAACCAGATCCCGAGACTTCCGCTAGTTCAGGACCCAACGGCTGGGTCAGCCTGGCTTGACTGCCAGCGTCGCGAAATAGCCCGACATGTACTGAGCGGATGCGTCGGAGTGGTGCGGCGCTTCCGCGAAGCCGGTGAGGACGAACCCCGCGGCGAGTTGCCCGCCGATCTGGGCGGTGAGGGTGTGGCTGTATTCGAGAGCGGCATCCGCGCCGAACTTCGTGGCGCGTTCCTCGGCGGAGTAGTGCGTGACATCGCTGTAGGGCAGCTTGTGCACGACGATCAGCTCGCCGCGCTCGTCGAGCGCCTCGTGGTCGAACAGGTACGCATCAGGGTTGAGGAAGCCCGCGAGCAGAGTTCCGCCCGGTCGCAGGACGCGGAAGCACTCACGCCATACCGGCGCCAAATCTGGTACGAACAGGTTGGAGACCGGGTGGAACACGACGTCGAAAGTTGCGTCGCCGAAGGCGCTGAGGTCGCGCATGTCGCCCAGCACGGTGCGCAGGTCGAGCCCGTCGCGCGCCGCCACCAGCTGATCCTGGCCGAGCTGTCCGGGTGAGTTGTCGAACACGGTGACCCGCGCCCCCGCGGCGGCGAGGATCGGACCCTGCTGGCCACCACCGGAGGCCAGGCACAACAGGTCCTTCCCGGTCAGATCCGCCGGCAGCCAGGACCGGTCGACGGGCTCACGCCCGATGAGAACAATCGACCACTCACCCCGGCGGGCGCGCTCGACCTCCTCGACACTCACCGGCGTCGACCACTCATTACCCTCCTGGACATACTTGTCCCAAGCCGCCCGATTGTGGGCAACGGGATCGACATCACGGTCCGGCACATCAACTCCCTACTACAACCAAGCGGACACCTGCGGCACTGACAGTAGTCCGGATACTGTCGGTGGACGGCGACTTGAGGGTGGTGGGTGGTTTGTACGGGTGTGTGGTGCATGGGGCTGGGGATTTGCGGGTTGAGGAGCGTAGGGCGGTGGAGGCGGGGGTGGGGGAAGTTGCTGTGGGCATTGAGTTTGGGGGGATTTGTGGGTCGGACCTGCATTACTACCACGATGGTGGGGTGGGGGACTTCCGGATTCGGGAGCCGTTGGTGTTGGGGCATGAGGTGGTGGGGCGGGTCAGTGCGGAGGCGGACGGGTTTGCCGTTGGTACGGCGGTCGGGATTCATCCGGCGACACCTTGTGGGACGTGTGCTGAGTGTGTTCGGGACCGGCGGAATATCTGTGCCTATAGCAACTATCTGGGAAGTGCGGCGAGGGATCCGCATATCCAGGGTGGGTTCGTTCAGGAGTTGATCGTGCCGCTCGAGCAGGTGCGGGTGTTGCCGGCCGGGCTGGAGTTGCGTACTGCGGTCCTGGCTGAACCGTTGTCTGTCGCAATCCACGCAGTCCGGCAGGCGGGATCCGTGGATGGCAAGCGGGTTCTGGTCACCGGCGCGGGACCGATCGGGCTGTTGGTCGTGGCTGCGTTGCGCCAGGCTGGCGCGGTCGAGGTGATCGCAGTCGATCTGCACGAAACTCCGCTGACACTGGCGACCCAAGTCGGCGCGACGACCACGATCCAGGTCGGCGAGACGGACTGGCCGGACGAGATCGACGTCGCGATCGAGGCGTCCGGTACGGCGGCCGGGTTGCGGACCTGTCTGGAGCGGGTACGCCGTGGTGGCGCCGTCGTACAGGTCGGGACACTGCCGCCCGGCGACACCGCGTTCGCGGGGAACGTACTGATGACCCGCGAGCTCACGCTGACCGGCGCATTCCGGTTTGACCACGAGTTCGACTCCGCGATCGCCCTGCTCGCCGGTGGATTGAACGTCGCGCCGATCGTCACCCACACGTTCCCGCTCGGCGACGCACTCTCGGCGTTCGAGCTGGCAAGCGATCGCACCACCGCGTCGAAGGTGCTGCTGGATCTGACCGGTAGTCGGTCGGCCTGAACCAGGTCTGTATCACTCCGGCCGCAGGGCGCCTCCTCAAAGCAGGGGAGAGGAGGCGTCATGCCACTGACGTCGTACGGCGTTCTGGTCGGCCGGGCGGTCGACGCGCGCCGGGAGGGTGGAACGGACACCCCGCACTACCAGATCCGCGTAGGTGCGGATGGCGTGAGCTACCGGATCGCGGTGAACGTCCGGTCGCAGGACTACCCGTCGGAGCTGCTCTACCGCGTCGACGAGGACTTCCGGCATCCGATCACCGCGCAACTCACCAGCCTGACGCCCGGCTGGCATCTGCTCGACAACGGACCGGCCGGCGTGAATCTGGACTACGTCCGGCAGACGCTCTTCGACCGGACCCTGCTGCGTCCGCTTCCCGCCGACGTGGCCGGACCGGGCAATGACCTCGGCGATCTGCTCGACGACCAGGTCCAGCGTGCGATCCGGGAGCCGGCCGCGGTCGTGTACTCGTTCGGTGAGCGGTGGCCGTCGGAGAACGGCGTACCGGACAAGATCTTCGGGTTCCAGCCGGGCAACGGGGTGCACGACATCCACATGAATCAAGGCAATGTCGGCACGTTCCGCAAGGACGACGGCGTCTGGCAGGACGGCGCGCTGCTGATCGCGTTGCCGGACCAGCAGCGCTGGGTCGGCATCTTCCTCGCGTTCCAGAGTCAGTCCTGGCACACCGACGACAAGACCGGCCACACGCTGGTCGACGCGCCGATCGAGGAGTTCGGCGCCGAGCCGGTCCGGATCGTCGCCGCCCTGATCAACCCGGTCGGCCCCGCGCCCGAGGCCGAGACGGTCACCCTGCTGAACGCGTCACCCAACCCGGTCGACCTCACCGGATGGCACGTGGTCGATCGCGCCCTCCACGTTGGCCCGCTGCCATCCGCCGTACTCGAACCGGGCGCGACCCTCCTCGTCCACCTGCCGCCGACCGTCCAGCTCGGCAACAAAGGCGGCGAGATCACCCTCCTCGACAGCAAAGGTCTGAAGATTCACGGCGTCGCCTACACCGCCGACCAGGCCGCCCGCTCAGGCTGGACCGTCGTCTTCTAACGCAGCAAGGCGAGCCGTACGCCGAGACCGATGAAGATCCCGCCCGTGGCCGTGTCGATGCGGCGACGGGCGGTACGGCGAGCGCGCAGCCAACTGCCGATCCGCCCCGACAACAGCCCGACCGTGCCGTCGACGAGGAACTCCAGCACGATCAAGATCGCGCCCAGCACTGCGAACTGCAGCCACACTTGACCCCGCGCCGGCACCACGAACTGCGGCAGGAACGCGATCGTGAACGTCACCATCTTCGGGTTCAGCAGATTCGTGGTCAGACCGGTCAGATACGCCTTCCGCCCCGACATCGCCGCCGCGGCCGGCTCGTCGTCAACAGCGTCCTTCCGATGCCGGATCATCTGCACGCCAAGATAAATGAGGTACGCCGCCCCGACGATCCGCACTGCGGTGAACGCGACAGGCACCGCGGCGAACAAGGCAGCCAACCCGGCCGCCGCGACCGTGACATGCACGGCCTCACTAGTCGCAACCCCGGCCGTCGCGAGCAGACCTGCCCGCGGACCGCTGCGCATCCCGCATCCGAGGATGTAGAGCATGTCCGGCCCAGGCGTGATCATCGCGACCATCGTCGTCAGCAGAAAGGCAAGCAGAAGGTGCGGGTCGATCGGCATACCCCGATCCTCGCACGAGCATCTGACAAGGCTGACCACATGCTGGCAAGCGCTTACCCAAACGGGTCGAACTCTGAAACACTGAGCGACCATGGATGAGCCTCGGGTGATCAATGACAACGGTGCTTGGTGCTGGTTCCAGGACGAACGGGCCTTGGTCGATCCGGACGGCGGAGTGCTGGTCGCCGGTTCGATCGCGGCGCCGGAGGGACCAGGCGGAGTCGATCGGGCCGGCAACGTCGAGTTGACCGTGGTGGATCTGCGGTCCGGTTCGACTGAGGTCGTCGTACTGCACGAGCGGTTCGAAGCGGACGATCACGACGTACCGGCGTTGTGGCGACGCCGGGACGGTCGCTGGCTGGCGGTGTACACGAAGCACAAGACGGACGACCTGACTCGGTGGCGGGTGAGTGAGCCCGGTGATCCGCGGACGTGGGGACCGGAGAAGACGTTCGACTGGAGCGAGTTCACCGGCGGTCGCGGCGTCACGTACTCGAACCTGCATGAGCTCGACGGCCGCCTCTACTGCTTCGCCCGAGCAGTGAACGACGACCCGTGTGCACTGGTGTCGGACGACGAGGGTGACACCTGGGAGTACGCCGGGAAGCTGTTCACCCGCCCGAAGGTCGGCTACGTCAACGGCTACACGCGCTACGTCTCGACGCCCACGCGCGTCGACCTGATCACGACCGACCACCACCCGCGCGACTACAACAACTCGATCTACCACGGCTACCTGGAGGGCGGCGCTCTGCATCGGACCGACGGCACCGTCGTGGATCCGATAGCGCTCGACGCGGACGCGCCGTCGCAGGTGGAGCTGACCACGGTCCTCGCCGCGGACTCGGTCTGGGACAGCGAGCCGATGACCCACTGCTGGACAGTCGACATCCGCCGCGGCGAGGACGGCTCGCTCGCAGCGGTTCTGCTCGCGCGTCACGACGTACCGGAGAAGCCGGAGGATGCGTTCGCGCGACAGCATCCGGTGCCGGATCACCGCTTCTTCTATGCACGCCTCGCGCCCGGAGGCACGTGGCAGGTGCGGCAGTTGGCGAAGGCCGGCCACGGTCTGCTGGTGCACGAGAACGACTACACCGGCCTGGTCGCGATCGATCCGTACGACCTCGACTCGCTCTACGTCTCGACACCGATCGACCCGCGCGACGGCGCCGCCCTCAAGCATCACGAGATCTTCCATGCCCGTACGGCGGATGACGCGACAACGTGGACGCCGGTGACGGAGAACTCCGCCGTCGACAACCTCCGGCCGATCGTCGCGCCCGGCGATCCCGGTCGCGTCCCGCTGCTCTGGTTCCGCGGTGAGATGACCGCGTCGCAGCACTACGCGTGTGAGGTCGTTCTGCTGGACCGCGCGCGACAGAGATAGTAACAAGCGGTACTATCCCATCCATGAGCGTTCCGGTGCGGCGGTTGTGGGTGGCGGTGCTGGCTGGGTACCTCGCGTTCGGTGCCACGTTGCAGGCGTTGCCGTCGTACGTGCCGGAGAAGTTCGGCGGTGGCGCGCTGGCGAGTGGGACCGCGGTCGGGATCGCCTTCCTGGCAACGGCTTGCGGGCGGCCCTTCGCCGGGTGGCTGGCGGATGCGGGTTGGTCGCGGCCGGTCGTGGTGACCGGGGGAGTGCTGGCGGCGGTCGGGGGCCTCGGGCAACTGCTCGCGCCCGACCTGGCCCTGCTGCTGGTCGCGCGGCTGGTGATGGGCGCCGGTGAGGCGGCGTTGTTCTCGGGAGCGCTGCCGTGGGTGCTGTCCGGTACGCAAGCGGCCCAACGCGGTCGATTGGCCGGCTGGTTCGGGTTGTCGATGTGGGGCGGGTTGGCCGCCGGCCCGGTGATCGCCACGATTGTCGGCGACCGAGTCTGGTGGGTGGTCGTCGGGTTGGCGCTCGCCTCGGCCGCGTTGGTGCTGACGACCCGTTCCGATCCGGGCCGGCACCAGCCGCTGGTGCGGATTCGCCGGCCTCGCGACCTGGTACCGGCCGGCGTACCATTGCCCGGAGCAACCATCGGCCTGGCCGCCTACTGCTACGGGACGGTCGCTGCGCTGCTGGTACTGCGGTTGCGCGCCGACGACATCGGCGTGGACAACATCGCGCTGGCCGTGTTCGCCGCCGCGTTCCTGATCGCGCGGTTCGCCGGCAGTCCATTGGTCGATCGGTACGGCGGCCGCGTGGTGGCGGCATCGACCGTCCCGATCGCGATCGTTGCACTGGTTGGCATCGCGCTGGCTGACGGACCGGTCACGGCGGTGGTGTGTACTGCGTTGGCCGGACTGGGGCTGGCCCTGGTCTATCCGGCTTGCATCTCGATGACTCTGGATCGGGTGCGTGGGCTGCGGCCGGGCGTGTCGATGGGCGTGATGACGTCGTTCTGGGATCTCGGGGTGATGGCCGCGGGTCCGCTCGGAGGGCTGATCGCCGAGCAGGCTGGCTATCGCCAAGCGTTTCTCGTGGCGGCCGGAGCTGGGCTGGCGTGCGTCCTGGTCGCGCTCAGAGTGCCGAGTCGAGCAGTGTCTCCACGATCGCCCGAGCCTCCGCGCCCAGTCCCGGATCCTGGTCGACCGCGCTGATCAGCGTCGCGCCTTCCAGTACGACGACCAGCTGCCGCGCCGTCGTACCCGGATCACGCGCCCCGGCCTGCGTCAACAGTCGCTCGAAGAGCTCCCGGTAGAAGGCGAGATGGTCGCGCGCGAGCCGCCGGGGCGCGCCGTCCTGACCACGATCCTCGGTCGCGGCGTTCATCATCGCGCAACCGCGGAACCCGGTTTCGGCGTACCAGCTGGCGACGAGGTCGAAGACGGCCAGGATCTGCTCCCGGCCGGGTGGCGCCTGCTCGACCACTGAGTTGTGCCAGGCGCGGACCCGATGGGTGCGGTCGGTCAGGACCGCCTCGACCAGGCCTTCCTTGGAGCCGAAGTTCTTGTAAATGGTCAGTTTGGACGCGCCCGCCGCCTCGACCACCTCGTTGATCCCGGTCGCGTGGATCCCGCGCCGGCCGAACACCTCCGCCGCCGCCTTCAGGATCCGGGCCCTCGTCGCCTCCGGATCCAACCGCTCCCCAGCCTTGACCGGCATCGTGCAACCACCTCCACGATCAATAATACCGATCGGTGTTATCTAGACCTAGATGAGAACGATCGGTACTATCAATTGCATGCCGACAGGATACGAGCACGTGGCCGAAGCCTTCGAGCGGAACTTCACCGAGCGGGGCGAGCTCGGTGCGGCCTTCGCGGCGTACCACCGTGGTCGGCTGGTGGTCGATCTGTGGGGCGGGACTGCCGACCCCGAGACCGGCAGGGCATGGGACCGAGACACGATCCACCTGATGTTCTCGGGGACCAAAGGCCTCACGAGCGCCTGCATCCTGCTGCTGGTCCAGCGTGGTCAGGTGTCGCTGGACGATCCACTGAGTCGCTACTGGCCCGAGTTCGGTGCCGAGGGCAAGGAAAGCATCACGATCGCCGAGGTGTTGTCGCACCAGGCCCGGCTGCCGTGGGTCGACGCCGGGTACGCCGACCTGCTCGAGCATGACGCGATGGCCGCACACCTGGCCGCGCAGGCGCCGGCGTCCGATCCGCGCGCCGGGTTCATGTACCACCCGGTCACGTGGGGCTGGCTGCTCGACGAGCTGGTACGGCGGGTTGACGGCCGGACCGTGGGCCGGTTCTTCGCGGACGAGTTCGCCGTACCGCTAGGGCTTGAGGTGTGGATCGGGCTGCCTGAGGAACTGCACTGGCGGGTGGCGACGATGGTCGCGCCGGACGGTGTCCTCGTCGACGGGCCGTGGACCGAGCTCAACAGGCCGAATCCGCTGTGGGTGCCGGGCTCGGAGAAGATCTGGAACAGCGCCGAGTACCGCAACGCCGGGCTGGCCGCGGTCGGCGGATACGCGACGGCTCGCGGGATGGCCCGGTTCTACGCGTCCCTGCTCGGCGAGGTGGACGGTGTACGCGTCCTGACGCCGGAGACGGTCGAGCTCGGCCGCCACGAGATCCGGCGAGGGGTGGAGCCGACGTGGGGGAGCCCGATGGCTTACGGCGCCGGGTTCGAGTTGCAGACCGGCGACGGTCCGGCGGACGCGTTCGGTCACCCAGGGGCCGGCGGCTCGCGGCACGGCGCTTGGCCGAGCCGCGAGACCGCCTACTCCTACTTGATGAACGAGGTGCGCGTCGGTCCGGACGACCGTCCGCTCACCCTGCTGGATGCACTCAGCCGAGGTAGTCGCGCCACGGACCGGTGATGGCCAGCGTGATCCCCGGCGTCTGGATGTTGACGAACAGCACCTTGCCGTCGGCCGAGAACGTCGGGCCGGTGAACTCGGAGTCGTTCAGCATGTTCCGGGCGATGGCGTACGTCGGGCCGCCCGGCGTCGCGCTCAGCACGTGGCTGCTGGCCTGACCGTCCTCGGCCAGGATCAGCGAGCCCCACGGCGTGACCGTGACGTTGTCCGGGCTGTCGAAGTTCAGGTCGTCGTACTTCGCCTCGGGGCCCTTGTTCGCGGCCGCGTTCTCCGGGAAGTACGTGACCAGCTGGATGGTCCGGGCGTCGTAGTTGTAGAACCACACCATGCCGTCGTGCGGTACGGCGTCGGCGGGCAGGTCGGCGGTGCCGGACTCGGCGTACGAGTTGACGACGTACACGCCCTGCTTGGTGCCGTAGACGCCCTCGAACTTCTTGCCGCGGGTGATCTGCCCGTCGGTGAACTGCTTGCGGACCGAGGTGGTCGCGCCGTCGCGGTCCGGCACCGGCACCCACGCGGTCCGGAACGGCCGGAGCAGCTGGGCCGAGGTCAGGTACGCGACGTCCGGGATCGGCTTGCCGTCGTCACCGAGGATCGCCAGCGCCTCGAGGGTGCCGAAGTCCTTGTTCTGCAGGTCCTGCCAGCTGCGCGAGCTGAGCTTGTAGCCGCGCGGCGCCGACCAGCGGTAGAAGGTGCCGTTCGGGCCGGAGGCGTCCTCGGACAGGTAGACGTGGGTCCGGTCCTCGTCGATCGCGAGGGCCTCGTGCGCGTACCGGCCGAGCGCCTTGAGCGGCACCGGGTGCGCGGTCTTGCCGTCGGCCCAGACCTCGAAGACGTAGCCGTGGTCCTTCAGCCGGGTAGTGCCGTTGGCCTTGTTCTCGGTCTCCTCGCAGGTCATCCAGGTGCCCCACGGCGTCGGGCCGCCGGCACAGTTGGTGATCGTGCCGGAGATGCCGACCCATTCGCCGAGGTTCTTGCCGTCGCGGTCGACCGAGATGACCGTGCAGCCGCCGGCCGCGCCAACGCCGCTGTCATAGACGGTGCCCTCGATCGCCGGTACGCCGAGCGGGTCGGCGGCGCCGATCTCGTGGTTCTGGATCAGGGTGTAGGTATCGTGCCGGCTGCCCTTGAAGACCGCCGTACCGTCGTGCAGGGCCGGGGTCGGGTGACCGCTCTTCAGCTTGGTCTCGCCGGCCTGCGTGACGACCCGGTATTTGAACCCGGCCGGCAGCGCGAGGAGGCCCTTCGGGTCGTCCAGCAGCGGCGGGAACGGCTTGTGCTGCGGGAACGGCGTGTGGCCCTGGTGCGACGCCGGCGCGGCCTCGGCAAGCGTCGGTACGGCGCCGACGGTGGTGAAACCGACTCCGGCCGCGCCCACGGCGGCTCCTCGGAGGACGGAACGACGATCGACAGACATGCAATGCTCCTTGGACAGGCGGTTCCCGAGATTCCTCCGATCCAACAGGCCGTGGGACGACGCGCGGGAAACAGAACCTGAACAACATTCGTGCCATCCATCTGCAACGAATACATATTCGCCAGCGTCTACTGTGGGAGGTGATGGTGATGCGCAGAGTGAGCGTCCTGCTGCTGATGGCCGGCCTTTTGGTTGCCTGCGGCAATGACACTGGAAGCAATCCCGGAACTGGAGGAACCCCCTCGATGACCAGCAGCCCCCCAAGCAGCGCGCCTTCCGGCGGCCCGGTCGAGCAGGCCAAGGCCGACCTCGCCAAGCGGCTGAACGTCGACGCCGCGCAGGTGACCGTGGTCAGTTCGGAGGAGATCACCTGGTCGGACGGCAGCCTCGGCTGCCCGGAGCCGGACATGCGCTACACCCAGGCGCTGATCCAGGGAAACCGGACGGTCCTCGAGGTCAACGGGACGCAGTACAACTACCACTCCGGCGCGGGCCGGCCACCATTCCTCTGTGAGCACCCGACCGGTTGAAAAGTTTCCTCGTAACTGGGTGTATCAATCCGGACCGGGCAGTCTCCGCAGAAGTGGGGGGATGCCTTCGGATCGTCGCAGGGGGGAGGACGACCCGAAGGCACGCAGAGGGGGAGGCTGACGCGGTGCGGAAGGTCCGGCGGTGAGGCCGGTAGCCCCGCACCGCGTCGGTGCGTTGACTCGGTGCGTCGCCTACAGGGAGTTGAGCGCGTCGCCGGCCCGCAGTACCGGACCGACGCCTGCCTCCGGCTGGGTCAGGGCGAACGCGAGCAACGCGTCGGAGGCCTGTTTGGCGTTCTCACCGGTGACCGACATCCGCCCGGCGATCAGGCCGGCCACGAGCGGCGTCGCGAACGACGTACCGCTCCAGCGCGCCATCCCGGCGAACGACCGCACGTCGCCGGCGTTCGGCGGTTCGGTGCACTCGTAGTCGCCGGTGAGGAATGCGTTCACCAGATTCTCGCCCGGTGCGTAGACATCGACCCATGCGCCGAAGTTGCTGAACGACGCCCGGTCCCGGCCGTTTTCCGCGAGTGCCCCGACACCGACGGTCTCCGGGAACGCGGCCGGCCAGAAGTAGTCCCTGGTCGACTCGTTGCCCGCGGCAGCGACCAGCGTGAGGCCGTTGACCCGGTCCAGCCTGGTCCGGATGAAGACGTCGAGCCCGAGCGCCGGCAGGTCGAACCGCGTCCGGGTGCCGGCCGACAGGCTGATGATGTCCGGCCCGAGATCGAGTACTTCGTCCAGTGCCTCGGCGAGATCGAACTCCCACATCGCGCCCGCGCCGGTGAAGTAGCTCTTCACCACGATTTCCACATTCCGCGCGATCGCCCGCATCACGCCCGCGATGAACGTCCCGTGCCCCGCATACGGCCGGATCCGGCCCGAAGGGTCGAACGCGTTCTCCGGGTCGCCGGTCACCCCGGCCAGCCAGTACGCCGCCGGTGCGTCGGACCAGCCGACATCGAGTACGACGACCTTCACGCCACGACCGTCCGCCGCGCCGGCGGGCAGGTACGGCGTGGGCAGCACCGGGTCTGGCGGGATCCCGGGCGGCACCTCTTCCGGCTCGGTCGCGGGGCACGGGCTGACGCTCGGAGTCACGTAGAACAAGTGCTCCGGCGTGACCACGCCGCGCCCGAGCCGCAGGTCGGCGTACTTCAGGAATCGTTGCGTGACCGAACGGTCCTCCGGCGCTTCCGGCGGCACCTTGTCCGGCAGTCGCAGCCGGGTGACGCCGGCGATCCCACCCTCGCCGGGCTGCCCGCCCTGGAAGAGTTCGACGACCCGAGTCAGGTCCTCGTCGCGCACCAGGACGACCCCGGTGCGGTACAGATAGTCGGCCCCCTCCGGCTGCTTCTGCCACTCCTCCGGGAACACCTCGACCTCGCGCCCGTAGGCCTGGATAATCAGTTCGATCTGATCGACGTATTTTCGGTCGCTCGTTTGATCGGCCATTTCCCGATTTCCCCCCTTGGATGAATGAATCGCCGTTATCCTTTCAGAATGCCGACGGCTGGGGGGAGTGCCGGGGCAGTAGAAAATCTGCTGCCGCTCGCTTTGTCGCGGCCACACGACGCGATCGCGGCCGCGCGCACCCTGCTGGCCGGTGCGCCGGCGGCGGTCGACGCGTCGATCGCCCATCAAGCCTGGGGTATCGCGCTTCGTCAGCTCGGTGATGTGCTGGCAGCGGTTCGCGAGCTGCGGACCGCACTGCGACTGGCCGAGCAGTCCGGGCGTTCGAAGCGCGAGGCCGATGTCCTTGCCACATTGGGCGCCACGCTTGGCCGGGCCGGCCAGAGTCGCGAAGGGCTGGCGCGGCTCGATCGCGCTGTCGACCTCAGTCGCGGAGCCCTGACCGGGCGCGTGCTGTTGCGGCGGGCCGACGTACTGCTGGTGCTAGGAAGGCATCGCGAGGCGCTGGACGACCTGCGGTCGGCGATCACCCGGTTGCGGCGGTCGGGCGATCAGGTCTGGGAGGCGCGGTCGCGGAACTATCGCGGCTTCATCCAGCTCGCGTTGGGCGGGACGAAGCGGGCGGACGCGGATTTCGCGGTGGCCGAGAAGTTGTATGCCGCAACGGGTCAGGAGTTCGAGTACGCCGAAGCCCGGCAGAACCGGGGATTGGTCGCGTACTCGCGTGGCGATCTGCCAGCGGCCCTGCGGTACCTGGACGAAGCTGGACGGCGGTTCGCTGCGGTCGGTGTGGCCTGGCCGGACCTCGCGATCGACCGCTGCGGCGTACTGCTCGCGGCCGGGCTCAGCGCCGAGGCGTTGGCCGAGATGGACCAGGCGATCGCCCAGATGGAGGCCGAGGGCGGTACGGCGACCAAGCGCGGCGAACTGTGGTTCGCGGCCGCGACGGCTGCGCTGGCGGCGGGTGACCCACAGGCCGCTCAGGAGCGGGCCGATCGGGCGCGGCGGTTGTTCTCCGCGCAGCACCGGGAGTGGTGGTCGGTGCGTTCGTCGATGGTGCAGTTGGAGGCTCGCTATCAGGCCGGAGAACGCGGGGAGCGGTTGCTGCGTCGGGTGACCGCGGCGGCTCGGCGGCTCGACGCGTTGGGTTCGTCCGAGGCGTCGGCCGCGCATCTGCTGGCTGGTCGCCTCGCGTTGGCCGACGGACGGTCGCGGGCCGCGGATCGTCAACTGGAGTTGGCCGGACGGCATAGCAGGGATGCGCCGCCGATCGCTCGGAGTGCGGCCTGGCTCGGGAAGGCGTTGCGGGCGGAGGCCCGGTCCGATGTGCGCGGCACGTTGTCGGCGTGCGCTCGCGGTCTGGATGCGTTGGACGAGCATCGGCTGACGATGGGGGCGACCGAGCTTCGCGCGTTGGCGACGGGTCAGGGTGCTGAGTTGGCTGAGTTGGCGCTGCGCGATGCGTTGCGGCGGGACGACGCGCGGAGGTTGCTGAGTTGGGGGGAGCGGTGGCGAGCGACGGCGCTCGGAGTTCCTCCGGTTCGACGGTCGGACGACGTACAACTGGCGGCGGAGCTCGCGGCTTTGCGTGACGTCGTACGGCGTTTGGATGCTGAGCCGGATCCTGGGTTGGAGAAGGAACGGCGGCGGCTGGAGAAGGCGGTTCGCGATCGGGCGTTGCGTGCTGAAGGTGGCTCGTTGGGTGGGATGGTTCGGTTTGATGTCGACGAGCTGGTCGAGGCATTGGGTGAGACGGTGCTCGTTGAGCTGATCGAGGTCGACGGCGTACTGCATGCGGTGGTGGTGCGGGATGGACGGATCACGCGGCATGAGGTTGGGCCGTTGGCCGCTGCGGCGATTGAGGTCGAGCGGTCGCGGTTCCGGTTGCGGTGGTTGGCGCATGGCAGATCGGATAGGACGCAACGCGGTCCGTCGCTGGACGTACTTGGGACGCGGCTCGGCTCGGCGATCCTCGGGCCGGCGCAGGAGTTGCTCGGTGATCGGCCGGCCGTGATGGTCCCGCCGAGTCGGTTGCAGGCGTTGCCTTGGGGATTGGTGCCGGCACTGGCCTCGCGTGCCGTCAACGTCGTGCCGTCTGCCGCGACCTGGTTGCGGGCACGACGGTTGCGGCCGCCGGCCGATCGACGCGTGGTGCTGGTGCTGGGTCCGGGGTTGTCGGCCGGTCGGACCGAGGTGATGCGGTTGGCCGAGAAGTACCCGGACGCGACCGTGCTCGCGGACGGCGATGCGACCGCGGAGAAGGTACTGCGGGAGCTCGACGGGGCCTGGGTCGCGCATATCGCAGCACACGGGACGTTCCGCTCGGACAGTCCGTTGTTCTCGTCGTTGCGGCTCGACGACGGGCCGATGACTGTATACGACTTCGAGCGGCTGCGGAGGGCGCCGTACCGGATGGTGTTGTCGAGTTGCGATTCAGGGCTGGCGAAGCCGGTCGGCGCGGATGAGCTGCTCGGGTTGAGCAGCAGTCTGATTCCGTTGGGGGCGGCGGGGATTCTGGCGAGCGTCGTACCGGTGAACGATCCGGCGACCGCGCCGTTGATGCTCGCGGTCCACGAAAACCTTCAAGCCGGTCAGTCGCTGGCTTCCGCTTTTGCGGGCGCCCGTTCCGAGGCGCGCGGCGACCCGGTCGCAGATGCGGCAGGCCGATCGTTTGTCGCCCTCGGTGCATAGATATGTATCAGCAGTCATCCGGAGCGACTCTGTACTAGTGAGCGGTCCGGTGTTGAAGAGGGGGACGGCATGCGGGACGACCCGACAGTCGTCGACCTGGTCACCCGGGCCAGGGACGGCGAGAAGAAGGCCTGGGACGAGCTGGTGGAGCGTTACGCGCCGCTGGTTTTCTCGGTCTGCCGGCGGTATCGGCTGGCGCAGCCCGACATGGACGACGTCGGGCAAAGCGTGTGGTTGCGGCTGGTCGAGCACTTGCCCGGTCTGCGCGAGCCGGCGGCGTTACCGGGCTGGATCGCGACCACGACGCAACGCGAGTGCTTCCGGCTGATCCGGACGACCAATCGGGTCGAACCGGTCGACCTGGCGGACTCGCCCGACGTACCCGAGGATGCGATCGCGGAGGAGGAAGTGCTGCGGCACGAACGGCGCGCGATCCTGCGGACCGCGTTCAGTGAGTTGTCGCGTCGCTGCCAGATCCTGCTCGCCCTACTGACGCAAGACCCGCCGACGCCGTACGACGAGATCAGCCGGCGACTGCACGTACCGATCGGAAGCATCGGGCCGAACCGGGCGCGTTGTTTGACCAAGCTGCGGCAAACTCCGGCGCTGGCGTTGCTGGCGGATGGACCTGACGAGAGAACGAGGAGGTGAGAACCGTGGCAGATCTGGACTGGAACGACGACGAACAGATGATCGAGGCCTTGCGGGACGCGCTCGCGTCCGCCGACGAGGTGCCGACGGCGTTCGTCGAGGCCGGCAAGGCGGCGTTTTCGTGGCGGACGATCGACGCCGAACTGGCGGCGCTCACCTACGACTCGGCCTGGGACACCCTGGACGCATTGGCGATCCGGTCGGAGAGCGCGATCCTGCGGTCGCTTACCTTCGCGTCCGACGGCTGGACGGTCGAGCTCGAGCTGACGCCCGACGCCGTACTGGGTCAGCTGGACCCGCCGGAAGCCGGCACGGTCACCGCCCGCGGCGAGGGCGGCAAACTGGCCACGGCGGACATCGACGACCTCGGCTTCTTCGCACTCCGCCCGGTCCCGACCAGCCCATACCGCTTGGTCTGCACAGCCGCCTCCGGCACCACGATCCTGACAGGCTGGATCACGCCCTAGGCGGCGAAGACCTGGGAGTCGTCGGCGAAGGCTTTGAACTCCAGGGCGTTGCCGGCTGGATCGAGGAAGAACATCGTCCACTGTTCGCCGGTCTGGCCCTGGAAGCGGACGTACGGCTCGATGACGAACTCGGTGCCGGCCGCCTTCAGCCGCTCGGCGAAGGTCTGGAACTCGTCGACGGTCAGGATCAGTCCGAAGTGCGGCACGGGTACGTCGTGACCGTCGACCGGGTTGTGGATCCGTTGCGGTCGCTCGGGAGCGACGTGGGTGACGAACTGGTGGCCACGCAGGTTCCAGTCGATCCAGGTCTCGGAGCTGCGACCCTGCTCGAGGCCGAGTACGTCGCCGTAGAAGTGCCGCGCCGCGTCGAGGTCGTCGACCGGCATCGCGAGATGGAAGCGGGGGATGGGGGAGTCGAGAACGGTCATGCAGTTATTCAAGCAGTCGTCTCATGTCGTTGCTCGATCTCGACGTGGGGGCGAGATTGCCAGAGGGCCCACTCCGCGCTGACGTCGCCCGCCGTACGGAGGAGGAGCGGGAGGTGGTCGTGCAGCAGTGTGTCGACCGAGGTCTCGGCCGCGTGCACGGTCACGTTCATCGCAGCCCGGACCGTGCCGGTGCCGTCGCGGACCGGTGCTGCGACCGAGCGGACACCGGGCGCGAGCTCCTCGTCGGCCAGCGCCCATCCACGGGCGCGGATCTCGGTCAGCTCGTCGTACAACTGCTCCGCGGTCCGGCCGATGTACGGCGGCAGTCCGGCGCGGCTCGGTTCGGCGAGGACCTCGGCCAGTTCGGCGGGGGAGAGCGCGGAGAGCAGCACCTTGCCCTGCGAGGTCTGCGCGGCCGGGAAGCGGGTGCCGATGTCGACCCGGAGTGCGATCAGCTTCGGCACCGAGACGCGAGCCACGTAGACGATGTCGGAGCCGTCGAGCTGCGCCATCGACGACGACTCGCCGGTCCGGGTGACGAGCGACTCGAGGTGCGGTTTCGCGATGTCCCACAGCCCGAGCGAACCGACGTACGCCATCCCAAGGGTCAGGACCTTGGGGGTGAGCTGGAAGGCGCCGTCGGTGGTGCGGACGAAGCCGAGCTCCTCCAGCGTGAGCAGCAGCCGGCGCGCGGTCGGCCGGGCGAGGCCGGCCGCGGACGCGACCTCGCTCAGCGACATCGTCCGGTGGTCGACGTCGAAGCAGGCCAGCACGTCCAGCCCGCGAGCCAGCGACTCGACGAAATCCGGACCCGCACCACGGCCTGCCATAGATCGTCCTCCAGTCGATTGACTACGGTTCACCGAAGATGGTGCCACGGGCCTCGCGGGTCGAGTCGGACTTGTAGTCCGTGTACTGGTACGGGTTGTCGAACACCTCGCCCTTCGGCAGCTCCGGATTCATCCCGCTCCGCCACGCCTCCTCGCCGAGGGTCGAGCGCAGATGGTCGACGGTCGCCTCGACCTCACGCCGTACGGCGGGCAGGTCGCAGCCGACCAGTTGATGGGCGAACTTCACCACGCGGCCGTCGACGATCACGGTGTGTACGTCGCCGCGCTGGGACTGGAACGCCACCTGGCCGTACGGGTTGATCAGCGGGAACGAGACCGGTGACGAGTCGTTCTTGATCAGGATGACGTCGGCCGTCTTCCCGGGTTCGAGGCTGCCGAGGTCGTCGCGGCCGAGCGCCTTCGCGCCGCCGCGGGTCGCCCAGTCGACGACATGCTCGGCGCGGAGATGGCTGTGGGTCACGGTGGCGCCCTTCATGTGCGCCTCGAGGTGCTCGCGGGCCCGGTCGGCGCCGAGCGTGGTCCGCATCGCGCTGAACAGGTCGCCGCTCCACCACACGCTGGTGTCCATCGACAGCGAGACCGGAATGTTGTGCCGGCGGACCTGCCAGGTCGGCGGGTAGCCCTGGCCGGCGCTCTGCTCGGACTCGGTGGAGACCGAGATCGAGCCGCCGGTCGCGGCGATCCGCTGGTACGAGTCGGTGGTGAGGGTGGCCGCGTGGACGTAGATGTTCTGCGGCGTCATGAACTCGTTCTCGTGCATCAGCTTGATGCCGTTGTCGTTGGTCGCGCCCCAGACACCGGCGTGCGTGGTCACGCCGAGCCCGAGCTCCCGGGCCACCTCGAACGCGGCCCGCTCCGGGAAGGCCGGGTCGCCGGTCACGTCGAAGGCCAGCTGCAGACCGAGCTGCGAGTCGTCCCGCAGCCGCTCCAGGAATGCGCGCACCGACGGATCCGCGGTCCACTCCCACGGCCCGGCCTGAATGTTGCCGTAGGCAAGAACGAACCGCCCGGGTACGGCGCGCAGCGCGTCGGCGGCCGCCTCGGCGTGGTCGACACTCTGCAGTCCGTGCGACCAGTCGACCGTTGTGGTGACGCCCGCCTCGAGCGACTCCCAGGCCGAGGTCAGGTTGCCGGCGTGGATGTCCTCGGGCCGGAACGTCTTGCCGTGCTCGAGGTAGTACCAGACGAAGTACTGCGTCAGCGTCCAGTCGGCGCCGTACGCGCGCATCGCGGTCTGCCACATATGCCGGTGGGTGTCGATCATGCCCGGCATCACGATGCCGCCGGTCGCGTCGACCACCTGGGTGTTCTCCGGGACGTCGAGCGCCTGGCCGACGGCGGCGATCTGATTGTCAACAATCAGGACATCGCCATTGTCAACAATCGTGTGGTGGTCGTCCATGGTCAGCACGGTGCCGCCGCGCAGCAGGATCGGCCGGCCCGCCAGCGGCGTCGCGGCAGTGGTCATGATTCCCCTCCAGAAGAGATCCCGGACATGCGTCCGTATGACGGTCATCGGGGCGATGAGACTCACTATCTGAGCGGCTGGATGGACTGTCAAGAGTTCAACCTGGTGGTTGACAGGCGAGCGAGGGCGGTCCGAGACTGAAGCGATCTGGTCGTGCGGACAACTGTCCGTGATCCTCCTGGGAGGTTGTGTGACGGGTCCGCTCTCCGGGCTGCTGGTGGCCGACTTCTCCCGGATCCTGGCCGGCCCGTACGCGACCATGCTGCTGGCCGACCTCGGCGCTGACGTGATCAAGATCGAGGCGCCCGGCGGCGACGACACCCGGTCCTGGCAACCTCCGGTCCGCGACGGCATCTCGACGTACTACCTCGCGGTGAACCGGAACAAGCGGTCGATCGCGCTCGACCTGAAGGACCCCGAGGACCTGGCCGCCGCGCAAGAGTTGGCACGGCGCGCGGACGTGCTGGTGGAGAACTTCCGGCCGCGTGGACTGGCCCGGTTCGGGCTTGACTACGAGACCGTTGCCGACGGCAACCCCAAGCTGATCTACGCGTCGATCAGCGGGTTCGGGTCGGGGCCGAAGGGTGCAGAGCTGCCCGGGTACGACCTGATCGTGCAGGCGATCTCGGGCTTGATGAGCCTGACCGGTGACCCGGACGGCGAGCCGTTCCGGGCCGGGATCTCGGTCTTCGACGTGATGGCCGGCCTGCACGCCACCATCGGCGTACTGTCCGCGCTGAACGCCCGGCACGAGACCGGACGCGGTCAGCACGTCGAGGTGAACCTGCTGTCGTCGGCGCTGTCCGGCCTGGTCAACCAGTCGAGCGCGTACGTCGCGGGTGGCGTCGTACCGCTGCGGATGGGGAACAGCCATCCGAGCCTGTTTCCCTATGAACCGCTGCCTTGTGCGGACGGGGAGTTGATCATCACGGCCGGAAACAACGGGCAGTTCCGCAAGCTGGCGGAGGTTCTCGGCGTACCGGAGCTGGCCGACGATCCGCGGTTCGACCGCAACGAGAAGCGGACCGCGAACCGCGACGTACTGCGGCCGTTGCTGGTCGAGCGGCTGAAGACGCGGACGAAGCTCGAGTGGTTCCGCGACATCATCGCGGCCGGGGTGCCGTGTGGACCGATCAACACCGTCGACGGCGGGGTGGCGTTCGCGGAGGACATCGGGCTGGATCCGGTCGTGACGGTCGGCGAGATCCCGACCGTGCGCAATCCGATCACGTTCTCGGAGAGCGCGGCGTCGTACCGGTTGCCGCCGCCGTCACTCGACGAACACGGAGGTGAGCTACGCAAATGGCTGACGGAATGAAGTTTCCGACCTCGTTGGGTACGTCGACAGCTGACGAGATCCGGCTGCTGGGGCAGGACCTCACCGCAGATCTGATGGGGAAGGTCGGGTTCGGTGAGTTGGCGTTCTGGCTGGTGACGCTGCGCCGGCCGACGCCGTCCGAGACGCGGGTGTTCGAGGCGGTACTGGTCGCGCTGGCGGACCACGGGTTCACACCGACCGCGATCGCCGCGCGGGTCACCTACTTGTCCGCGCCGGATTCCCTGCAGGGTGCGCTCGCCGCCGGCCTGCTCGGTGGTGGATCCCGGTTCCTCGGCGTGACCGAGGACTGTGGAATGTTCTTGCACGAAGCCCTCGACGGACGGGATCTACCGACCGATGACACCGGCTGGGACGCCCTCGCGTTGGAGGTTGTCTCCGCGGCCCGTGAGTCCGGCAAGTACCTCCCCGGTCTCGGGCATCCGGTACACAAGGTGCTCGACCCACGGACGCCTGTGCTGATCGGCATCGCTCGTGAGGAAGGGCTGGAAGGCCCGCATCTACAGCTGTTCCAGGCGATCGGCCGCGTGCACGAGCAGGTCCTTGGCCGCAAGCTCCCGTTGAACGGCGCCGGGGTCTGTGGCGCCGCGCTCGCCGACCTCGGGTTGCCGGTCGAGATGCTGCGCGGATTCGCCTTGCTGGCAAGGGCTGCTGGGCTGCTCGGTCAGCTTGCCGAGGAGCGTCGCCGGCCGATCGGGATGGACATCTACTCCACCATCGACCGCAACGCCGTCTACGTTGATCCGGAAAGCTGAAGGAGCACCGCATGGCCACAGTCGCCGCTGTGATCGCCTCTACGCACCACCCGTTCTACTATCGCGCCAGTACCGCGACAGGTGCCGACCGGCCGCCGTTCGCCGACGAGTGGGTGGCGAAGATCGAGGCCTTCCGGGAGACCTTGACGAAGGCGCGCCCGGACATCCTGGTGATGGTCGGCAGTGACCACTTCCACCAGCTATGGCTGGACAACATGCCACAGTTCCTGGTCGGCAAGGCGCCGTACTTCGACGCGAACTGGTACAACGAGGAACGCGAGTTCGGGCTGCCGCGGATGCGGCTGGCCGGTGACGAGCAGCTGGCCGGACACATTCTGCGGAACGGGCTGGACGCCGGCTTTGACCTTGCCTTCAGCAACGAACTCCGGATCGACCACAGCATCACCTGCCCGATCATCACGCTCCGCCCCGACGCGGATCTGCCGATCGTGCCGATCTACACCAACATCTTCGCGCCGCCCCTGCCACGGCCGGGGCGGTTCGTCGAGCTGGGCCGGACGATCCGGCAGCTGGTCGAGTCGTGGCCGAGCGACAAGCGGGTGGCGATCATCGGCACCGGACACTTGTCGCTGGAGTTGGGCGGGCCGCGGCAGTTCGGTGCGCACGGGCCGGATCCGGAGTTCGACCGGAAGGCGGTGGAGTGGATCGCGCGCGGCGACGTCGACGGTTGCCTGTCCGAGGTGACGCTGGATAGCCTGCACGAGCCGGGCAACGCGACCCACGGGTTCATGGACTTCATGCTGATGATGGGTGTCGCGGGTGCCGGGGCGAAGGCGGATCACGTCGACTCGCTGGACCTGTTCCACACGATGGAGGCGTACTTCACCTGGTACCCGAACGGGGTGCCGGCATGAGTAAGTACTTGCTGAACAAGTTCCTGTACACCATCGATCGCGACCCGGAGCTGGTCGAGCGGTACCGCGAGGACGCCGCCGGGACCGTGAGCTGGTGGGAGCAGGAGCTGGCGAACGAGATCCTGAACTGCCACACGGGAGAGCGGTCCACGTGGCTTAGTTTCACCGACGAGGAGCGGCGTGCGCTGCGGGAGCACGATCATGTGGCGCTGTTCGGGCTTGGGGCTCATCCGTTCCTGACGCTGACGTTGTTCATCGCGATGTTCGAGCGTGATCACGGGCCGCTCGAGTACCAGAAGGCGTACGGGCGTGCTTTGCAGCACCTGTCACTGCCTTATCCCGATATCGCTACCTGAGGAGGCCGCGTGCGAGCCGCAGTACTGCACACCCACGGCGAGCCACCGACACACGGCGAACACCCGGACCCCGTTGCCGCGGAGGGCATCTCGATCGTCCGGGTCACTGCCGCGCCGGTCGTCCCGCTCGACCTGTTGTGCGCTTCGGGTACGTCGTACTTCGGCCCGCCGGGGCTGCCGTACGTCCCTGGCGTGCAGGGCGTCGGCGTGATCGAACAGTCCGAGATCCTGGAGCCCGGCACCCGAGTCTTCTTCGCAACCACAGCAGGAATGGCCGCCGGCAACGGCAGCTTCGCCGAACGTGCCGCCGTACCGGACGACGCCCTCGTCCCACTCGACCCTGCGCGACCGGCAGCACCGGAAGGCGGCGGACGCGGCCCACTCGACGCGACTGCGCCGAATGGCGAGGCGGCGGCCGGCGGCGTGGCGGATGCTGACGTGGAGGGCGGGGCGATCGGTGTGGTGGGGGATGCGGCGGTGGCGGCTATTGGGTTGTCGGGGGTTGCGGGGTGGATGGCGTTGACGTGGCGGGCGCGGATGGAGCCGGGGGAGCGGGTTCTTGTGCTCGGTGGTGGGGGAGCGGTCGGGCAGGTGGCGATCGGGGCGGCGCGGGTGCTCGGGGCCGCGCGGGTGGTTGCGGTGGTGCGGTCGGATGCGGCGCGCGAACGAGCGCTCGGGGCCGGTGCGGACGAGGTGGTTGCCTTGAGCACCGATGTCGACGAACTGACGCGGCGGCTCGGCGATCCGACGTACGACGTGGTGATCGACCCGGTCTTCGGCCCGGCCGCGACGGCCGCCGCGCGGGTGCTCGCAGTCGGCGGGCGGCTCGTCAATCTCGGTGGGGCGTCGGGTGATGAGGCGGTGTTCTCGTCGGCGGTACTCCGCAGCCGGACGGCGAGCGTACTCGGCTACACGAACAACGCACTGACCACCGACCAGCGACGTGACGCGCTAACCGCCGTACTGCAGCACGCGGCAACCGGCGCGATCGCGATCGCCCACGAAACCGTCACCCTCGCCGACGTCGCCACCGCCTGGCAACGCCAAGCAACCGGCAACACCACCGGCCGCCTCGTTCTCACCACCACCTGAACAAAGGTCCCGGAGTCTTTCCGTCCTGCCGCGCGTAACCTCGCCCCCTGAGCTGGGGTTGCCCATTGAGGTAGAGGGTTGCCCCCTCGGATTCTCAGTGGGCAACCCTCCAGTTGGGTGGGCGCCCCGTGGGTTAGAGGGTTGCCCCCTGAGGTGGGGAGTTGCCTGCTGAGGTGGAGGGTTGCCCGCTCGGATTCTGAGTGGGCAAACCTCTAGCTGAGTGGGCAACCGCGAACTGTCAGAGGAGGCGGGTGATTAGGCCGTAGTCTCGGGCCTCTTCGGCGGTGAGGATTCGGCCGGGGTCTAGGTCGGTGGCGATCTCGTCCGCCGGGCGGCCGGTTGCTTGGGCGATGAGGTCGCGGAGGCGGGCGACCTGGCGTTCGTGCTGGTCGGCAAGGGCGGCTAGTTGGTCAGCGGTGCCCTCAGCTGAGTAGTGGGGCGAGGAGAGGACGAACATTGTGTGGCGGTGGGCTTCGCGCTGCTCGGCGGCTGCGAGTACGGCGATTGCCGGGCCGCGCAGGGTGCCGCGGGCAACGGCATGTACGGGCGAGGTGATCAGGTCGATCGCAGCGGCGACCGAGAGGGCTGCGTCTAGGCTGGATTCCGACGAGGACAGGTGCAGCGTGATCGGGTCGTTGCTGCGGGCATCGAGTAGGAGCAGCTGCGCCGCCACGTGACTCGCCAGCGCGTCGTCCAACCGACCGTCGACCAGGATCGTCCGCTGCTCGAGCAGTCGGTCGGCGAGCTCCCGCTCGAGACTGATCGAGTTCGGCTCGTACCACGACGGCAAGATCGGCTGCGGCGACACCCCAGGCTGCGGACCTCTGGGCCCCGGCACTCCTGGACCTGGACCGGGTACGCCGGGCCTCGGTGGAACCGCAGGCCACGGCTTCGGGATCTCCGGCTCTCCCGGCGGCCAGGTTGCGGCGGGCTTCTCCAAGTACATGCTTCCTCCCGGATGCGTCGTCCCCTCCACCCTGCGGCACATCGCAGGTAGGGAGAAGGCTCTTCCGCTACCAGCAGACGAAGCAGTCAGCTGAGGGCGGTTACGGCGGCGACGATCCTGTCCCAGAACGCGTCCTGGTCCAGCTCGACTGCGATTCGGGCGTTCGCCGGCCGTCCTGTGTAGCCATCGAGGTCGACCACTGTCGCGCCGGACGTCCACTCGCCCTGGGTTTCGATTACGAGGTTCGCCTCGATGCACCGGACGATCGCTGGATCGATCACCCGCGCCACAGCGGCCGGGTCGTGCAGCGGCGGCGCTTCGAATCCGAACAGGTCCCGGTACGTCGACGCGAAGAACGTCATCCACTCACTACACACCCGCGCCAACGGCGTCCCGATCCGATCGAACCGCTCAAGGACCTCCTCCGTCACCAATGCCTGATGCGTGACGTTCAACCCGCACATCGTGAACGGCACACCCGACCGGACGACCAGATCAGCCGCGTCAGGATCGACGTACGCGTTCGCCTCGGCGAGCGGTGCGATGTTGCCGCGGTCGGTCGATCCGCCCATCCAGACGATCTCGGTGATGTTCGCGGCCAAGCCCGGCTCCTCCGAGAGCAGCCGCGCGATGTTGGTCAGCGCCCCCGTCGCCACGATCGTCACCGACCTGGTCCGCAGTACGTCGACCAGCACCTCATGCGCCGAGTACGGCGACTCCGGCACGGACGGCTCGTCCGTGAACAGCGGCCCGTCGAGACCCGTCTGCCCGTGTACGTCGTCCGCGATGCGCAACCGTCGTACCAGCGGCCGGTCCGCACCGCGCGCGACCGGGATGCCGGACGCGCCGGCGAGCGAGAGCACCCGGCGGGCGTTCAGCGTGCACTTGTCGACGGTCTGGTTGCCGGCCACGGTCGTCACGGCGAGCAGGTCGACGGCCGGATCGGCCACCGCGAGCAGGATCGCCATCGCGTCGTCGTGGCCGGGATCGCAGTCGAGCACGAGTGGGGTGGGCATGCGGGCCAGGGTACGACCATGGAGTCGTTGCTGTTTCCCAGCCGATTCAGGTCCTATGTTGGCTGTATGAGCGAGAAGGAGCAGCCGCCGAAGGACCCGTCCACGGCCGACCGGGGCACAGATCCCGATCAGAGTGACCGCAACGGCGGGTCGTCAGAGCGGCCGCCTCACAAGCCGTGGCGGACCGAGGGACTGCCGGCTGGGCACGGTGACAGCGAGAAGCCGCGGCGGCCGCGCTGGTGGAAGTGGGCCGCGTGGATCGTCGGTGGGTACCTCGTGCTCTTCCTGCTCACCACCATGCAGGATCAGATGGCCGGCGGCCAGCAGACCATCGCCTACACCGACTTCACCGCTCAGGTGCAGAAGCAGAACGTAGCCGAGATCTTCGCCCGCGGCGACACCATCCAGGGCCGGCTGAAGGCGGCCGCGCCGGTGCCGGGCAAGACCGACCAGAACTACACGAAGTTCACCACCGAGCGGCCGACGTTCGCCAACGACAATCTGTACGGCGATCTGCAGAAGGGCGGCGCCACCGTTCGGGCGACGCCGGTGGTCGCGCAGCGTGGCGTGCTGGTGAACCTGCTGATTTCGCTCGGCCCGTTCCTGCTGATCGCAGCTTTCTACTGGTGGCTGATCCGGCGGCAGCGGGCCAGTGGCGGTCTGGGTGGTCTGGGCGGTCTGTTCGGTGGCAGCGGCCAGCAGAAGAAGCCGGTCGACCCGAGCACTGTCCGAGTGACGTTTGCCGACGTCGCAGGGATCGATGAGGTCGAGGCCGAGATCGAGGAGGTCGTCGACTACCTGAAGGATCCCGAGAAGTATCGGCGGCTGGGTGCGCGGGCGCCGAAGGGCGTGCTGCTGTCCGGTGCGCCGGGCACCGGCAAGACCCTGCTGGCGCGGGCGACCGCGGGGGAGGCCGGCGTACCGTTCTTCTCCGCGAGCGCTTCGGAGTTCATCGAGATGATCGTGGGCGTCGGCGCGAGCCGGGTGCGGGAGCTGTTCGGCGAGGCGCGCAAGGTGGCGCCGGCGATCATCTTCATCGACGAGATCGACACCATCGGCCGTGCCCGCGGCGGCGCGCGGTCGGTCGGCGGGCATGACGAGGGCGAGCAGACGCTGAACCAGATCCTCACCGAGATGGACGGGTTCTCTGGGACCGAGGGCGTCGTCACGCTCGCGGCGACGAACCGCGCCGACGTGCTCGACCCGGCGCTGCTGCGACCCGGCCGGTTCGATCGCACGATCACCGTGAACGCACCGGACCAGCCGGGCCGGGAGGCGATCCTGAAGGTGCACGCGCGCGGCAAGCCGCTGGCCCCGGACGCCGACCTCAACGCGCTGTCCAAGTCCACGCCGGGGATGACCGGCGCCGACCTTGCGAACCTTCTCAACGAGGCAGCGCTCGGCGCAGCGCGGAAGGGCGAATCGCAGATCACTCAACGCGACCTGACCGACGCCCTGGAGAAGATCCAGCTCGGCACCGCGCGGAACGTGGTGATGCCGGCTGAAGAGCGGCGGCGTACGGCGTACCACGAAGGCGGGCACGCGCTGCTCGGGATGATCCAGAAGGGCGCCGACCCGGTCCGCAAGGTGTCGATCATCCCGCGCGGCCGGGCGCTCGGCGTGACGCTGTCGACGCCCGACTCCGACCGCTACGGGTACGACGTGGAGTACCTGCGCGGCCGGATCATCGGGGCGCTCGGCGGGATGGCGGCCGAGCAGGAGGTCCTCGGGGTCGTCACCACCGGCGCCGAGAGCGACCTGGAGACCGCCACCCGGATCGCACGTTCGATGGTCGGCCGGTGGGGCATGTCCGACGCGATCGGCCCGGTCTCGATCCTCCCGGCGGAAGGCGATGCGCGTTCGGCGGGTGTCTCCGACCAACTCCTCAACACCGTCGATGAAGAGATCCGCAGCCTGATCGAACAGTGCTACGCCGAGGCCCGCCGCCTGCTCCGCGACAATCGCCCGAAGCTGGACTCGATCGCCGCCCAGCTCCTCGAGCACGAAACCCTCGACGAGGCCGACGCGTACGCCGCCGCCGGCATCACCCACTCCACCCGTCCAGACCTCGCACCGCAGCCGGCCCCGCGCGACGCGACCTAGTCAGCTGTGGGTCGAGACCGCTTGGACAGGAGGGAGCGGTGAGCGCCGGCCGCCGGTCGGCACCAGGCGCGTGACTGCTTCAGGCATCGGCCCAACCGTGAACGCGTACACAGCTGAGCCGACGGACACCGTGACGAACGACGCCACGGTCGGGATCTCATCGGGGAGCGGAATGACGTGCTCCCCGGCATCGAAGCGGGTCTCGATCACCCGCATCGAGGCGCTCTTCGGCTCGGGCGGCGTGAACGACGTACCCCAGAACGCCTCGACAACAACCTCGGCCGGCTCCTTCAAGGTGAGCTGCACCGTCCTGTTCTCGTAGGCCACCCCGTCGGCAGTCGAGCCGATGCCCTCGACCTGGGCGGCGATGAGCCCGGCGATTCCGGCGAGTCCCTGGACGAACGTGACGTGGTCGTTGACCTTGGAGATCTCGTCCCTCAGTTGCCGCTTGGTGTCAGCCGGAACCATGCCACCGAAGAGCACGACATCGAAGTCGGTAGCGTCGTACTCCGTCAGTACTTCGTCGAACTGGTTCGTCGCATCGGCCCGAAACCCTTTGTTTCTAAGGATGTCGGCAGCGTCGAGGATCACGCTCGGGCTTCTGCCGATGATCAGGATCCGTTGGTCCATGAGTTGGTCTCCCGGCTGATTGAGTGTTGGCTCGACCAACATAGCCGATGTTGGCCGCGCCAACAACTGGTACCGTCTACCCATGCCGATGCATCACCCGCCGAGCCGCACTCTCGCCCGCGTCGAAGATCGTCCGACCTGGCTGATCAGCCGGAACTTCCAGCGCTCGTCGGGACTGCTCGCCGCTGCCTTCGAGTCAGCTGGCGATGGTCTGCGCAGTTACCACTACCGCCTGTTGGCCGCGCTCGACGAGTGGGGGCCGGCGAGCCAGGCCGACCTCGGCCGCGGGACCGGGATCGACCGCAGTGATGTCACGGCGGCGCTGTCCGAACTCGAGTCGCGCCGGCTCGTGAAGCGTTCGGTCGACCCCGCCCACAAGCGCCGCAACATCGTCACGATCACCCCGGCCGGGGTCGAACGACTCCTGGAACTCGACGCGATCGTCGACGACGTCCAGGAGCAAGTTCTGAAGCCGCTGACCGTTGCGCAGCGGCGGCAGTTCATCGCGTTGATGGTGAAGGTCCTGGCCGCCGAAGACGAGTCACTGACTTCGGCGGCCCCGAACCCTTAGCCGATAGTCACCGTCTGCTGCAGATCGTTGTAGCCGGTGCTCGACTGCCAGGTGCCGTTGTTCGCCAACTGCACCGCATACACGGCGTTGTAGGTCTCCGCGGAACCCGGCAGGTGAGCCTGTGACTGCAGTTTCGGATCCGCGATGTTGAGCAGGACCTCGTATTTGCCCTTGGGCAGCTTGACGCTCCAGTTCAGGCTCACGGTCTGGCCGGCGCCCCAGCGACGCGGATCGGCCGGCACATTGATGCGGTAGGTGTGCTTGCTGTTCTGGAACACCAGCTGGACCTGACGTGGGTTGTACGGCGCCGCCCAGCCGTCGTTCCGGATCTTCACGCCGACCTGGACCTTGCCGTGCGACTGGCTGACGGTGCTCTGGGTCAGTGCGAACCGGTAGCCGAGCTTCTGCTTGGCGATCTCGATGTTGCTACCCCAGCTGGCCAGCACGTCCGGGTGGTACTCGATGTTCAGGAACGAGAAGTGCAGCTGGGCCATCTCGGCCGCGGCCGACGGCCACTCCGACCGAGGTGCGTCCACGCCGCAGGTCTCGCCGCCTTCGGGCACGTAATTGGTGTCCTGGGCAACGAAGTCCTTGTCCAGCTGAAGCGGATCGCTCAGATACGTGCCGAAGTCGTCCGGGCTGGCCAGGAAGCAATCGTTGTGCTGCCCGATCCGCGCCAGCGCCGAACCGTCGTACGCCTGATCCGCGGTCAGCCCTCCCGCGGTTCCCGTCGGTACGTCGTACATCCGCTGCTTCATGTACGGCGTCCGTACCTGGACCATCTTGTCCTTCGGTAGCGCCTGGAGCAGCGCATCGATGACGGCCTTGCGGTCGGCCCAGTTCTGGTCGGACACCTGGCTCGGGTCGGCCGGGTTGGAGAAGTAGTCCGTGTAGTAGCCCTCGCCCCAGAGGCCGACGAAGCCGGACTGGACGACCGCGATCATGTCGGCGTTCTTCCGCAGGATCGGCGTCAGCTGCTTGATCTGCTTGACCACCCGCGCGACCGGCGCGTCGCCGTACGGCGTGGGCGGCGGCCAACCGTCACCCGGCAGGGCGTAGGCGAACCGGACGATCATCTTGACGCCGGCCGCTCGCGCGGTGTTGAAGTCGGCCTGCATCAGGTCGAGGTAGTGCTTGTCGATCACGTCCTGCTTGGAGAACTTCTCCAGGTAGAACAGCCGGAGGATCTGGGTGATGTGCTCTTGCGTGCGGAAGTTGCGGAGCGTGGTCACGTTCAGCGGGACGTAGCCGGAGTTGTCGGCGTAGTAGTGCGTCTCGGCGTGGTGGTAGAAACCGCGCTCCTGGTTGGAGATCACCTCGTCGGAGGTGGTGTAGGTGCGGGTCGTGGACGGGGGAGCGTTGTGCGCCAGTGCTTGCTGCGTCGGCAGTAGCAGGCTGATCGCCGCGAGAGCTGCGGCAAGCCGTCTCATGGGGTATCTCCTCGAACTAGCTGACGGTGAGGGTCTGCAGGAGCGAGTTCATTCCGGTGGCCGCGTCCCAGGTGCCTTGGTTCGCGAGGCGGATGGAGTACTCGGGGCGAGTGGACAGGAGGGGATCCGGCAGGTTCAGTAGCAGGGAGTACGAACCTGCCGGAAGACTGGTCGGCAGCGTGAGGGTCTGCGACACGGTGGTCGACGTACCAGCGGTCCAGCGACGTGGGTCGGAGTTCATCGCGAGCTTGTAGGTGGAGCCGGTCGACGTGTTCCGCAGTACCAGCTCGAGGTTGCGTGGGTTGAACGGTGTCGAGTAGCCGTCGTTGTGGACGGTGAACGAGATCGGCAGGCTGCCGCCGGGGGATGCGGTCGCGGGGTACGTGCCGGACTCGAGGCGGAAGCGGTAGCCGAGATTCTTGCTGATGTCGGCGAGGCAGCCGCCGGTGTTCCACGAGTTCAGGACGGTCGGCTCGTAGTCGGTATTGATGAACGACCAGTGGAACTGCGCGAGCTCGCTGGTCGCGGTCGGGCAGTCCGAGCGGGGTGGGTTCGAGCCGCAGGTCTCGCCGCCCATCGCGACGTACGTCGTGTCGGCCTGGAGGTACGGGTACTCGACGGCGGTGTTCTCGTAGGTGCCGAAGTCGTCGGGGCTGGCGAGGAAGCAGTCGTTGTGATGACCGATCCGAGGCAGCGCCGAGCCGTTGTAGGCGTCGCTCGGTTGTACTGCGCTTGTCGAGTACATGGTCCGCTTGAACTTCGGCGTACGGAGCTGGATCATCCGGCTCGACGGAACGACGCTCAGCAGCTTGTCGGTAACGGCCTTGCGGTTGGCCCAGTCCGTGCTCGAGACAGTGCCGGCGTTGCCGAAGTTCTGCGTGTAGTACCACTCACCCCACGCGCCGATCAGCCCTGCCTGGACGACCGCGATCACGTCCTGACCAGCGCTGAGGTACGGCGCCAATTGGTCGAGATGCGCCAGGATCCGGTCCTTGGTGGTGTCGTCGCCCGCGGTCGAGGTGGTGTAGGCGAACCGGAGGACCATCTTGAGACCGGCCGCGCGGACGGTGTTGATCTGCTGCTGGAGTTGGTCGAGCGCGGCCTGGGCGATCGGGCCGTTCTTGTACTCGGCCAGGTAGAACACGCACATCACCAGCGAGATGCCCTGGCCGGTGCGGTAGCTCTCCAGCGTGCTCTGCGAGAAGTCGGCTTTGTCGCAGTCGCCGGTGTGGTGGTAGAAACCGCGCTCCGGATTCGCGAAGTTCTCCGAGGACGGTGTGTAGGTCACGTCGCCGCTGGAGCCGCCGCCGGAGTACGTCTGGGTGTACTTCGTTGAGGTCTCGAGGGGAGCTTCGACCTGGAAGATCAGGTCGGCGTCGCCCGGGGTGGCGGTCTCGGCGAGGTCGGCCCGGTCGACTGTCCACTGGGCGACTCCGCCGGTGCGGGAGAAGGTGACCGTGCGGACGAGCGTCCAGCTCCAGCCGGTGCCGGTGTGTTGGTAGAGGGAGCCGTTCTCCAGCAGGTAGTCGGCGCCGATGCCGGCCTGCGCGAAGCCGGTCGACGGGTTGCGGTCGGTGTCGACGTACGCCCGGAGGAACTGCGGGGAGCCGGTGTAGGAGAAGCGGTAGGTGACGGTGGTGGCGGTATTGGTCGCGGTGGCGCCGCTGATCGTGGCTTGGGCGGGGGAGACCAGGAGGGCGGCGAGCAGCGCGCCGACGACGAGTGCACTGAGCAGGCGGAACGGACGCATCATGCTTCCTCTCGCTGGGCGGGCGATGAGGATAATCATGGAGTCCAGGGAAATTATGTCAAGGTCTCAGGCCGGTGGTGATGGTGGATTCGACCTCCTCGAGCGCCAGCCGGACGGCGCCGAGCGCGACCCCTTCGTCGGCGAACGCGGACACCCGGATCTCCGGAGTACGCAGGCACCAGCGGTCGAGCTCACGCCGCAACGGCTCCACCATCACGTCCGCCGACCGGGAGAACCCGCCCCCGATCACGACCAGCTGCGGGTCCAGCGTCAGCACGAGGGCGGAGGTCCCAACCGCAAGATCACGCACGTAGTCACGAACCGCCTGCAAAGCCCCCTGATCACCCGCCCGAGCAGCAATAAACACACTCTCGAACCCAACCGACGTCGAGGCGTCCCGCCGGGTCGTGGTCTCGAGCCACGCGGTGAGGTGTTCGGGGGCTCTTAGCCAGCCTGCTGCTGGTAGGGCGCCGATCTCGCCTGACCAGTTGGCGAAGCCTCGGTGGAGTTTGCCGTCGATGATGAGGCCCGCGCCGGTGCGGAGGCCGGCGAGCAGGAACACCACGTCCTTCGCGTAGCGAGCGACCCCGTGCCACGTTTCGGCGAGGGCGGCGAGTTTGCAGTCGTTCTCCACCCGGACGGGGCCCGGCACCAATCGCCGTACATGAGCGGCGAGATCGACTCCGCTCCACTCCGGGAGCGAGTCGGAGAGCATCACCTTGCCGGAGCCGTCGACGAGGCCCGTCGTCGCCACGCCGGTGGACCAGATCTGGCCCGCCTCGACGCCGGCTCCGGTCAGCGCCTTCGTCACGCAGCGGTCCATCACGGCGAGCCGCTCGCGCCGACCCGCCTCGGGGTCGACCGCGATGCGCGTCTGGTTCAGCACTTCGCCGTCGAGATCGGTGACCAGGGCAAGCACCTTGTGACCGCCGATGTCGACCCCGAGCAACCGGCCGGCCCCGGCGTTGAACCGGTACCTCCGCGCAGGCCGCCCGACGGACCCCAGCGCCGGCGCGACCTCGGCCAACCAGCCGCGTCCGAGCAGGTCGCGTGCAACATCTTCGGTCGACGCCCGGGACAGCCCGGTCCGCTTCGACAACTCGGTGAGCGTGAGCGGCTGATCGCCCCGCAACTCCCGCAGTACGGCGGATGCGTTGAGCTGCCGCAACCGGGATAGATCCCCGCCGACCGGCTCCTCGCTCATCGCGGCTCCTCACGTTATCCAGGACTCCCGGATAACTATAAGCACTCGGACTGCGCACGGATCTCACCGTGTGGAAGGGCGCGCCGCACCCCTGTCCAGACCTGATGACAACGTTGTACCGTGATCTGCCGACGGTCGATTCGAAACGTTTTCGCATCAGGAGGACCAGAGTGTCCAACCCACTCAAGATCGCGACCCTCAGCTTTTGGCACGTCCATGCCGGCGACTATTCGAGGCAGGCACAGGCACATCCCGGGACGGACCTGGTGGCCGTCTGGGACGACGACGCGGACCGCGGCAAGTCCGCCGCCGAGCAGTTCGGGGTGGAGTTCACCGACGACCTCGACGCGCTGCTCGCCCGCGACGATCTCGACGGCGTGGTGATCACGACGCCGACCGACGTACACCGGGACGTGATGGTCAAGGCGGCCCGGGCCGGCAAGCACATCTTCACCGAAAAGGTCTTGGCGCCGACGGTCGCCGAGGCCGAGGAGATCGTCGCCGCGACGGATGCGGCCGGCGTGAAGCTGACGGTGTCCCTGCCGCGGCTCTACCACGGCTACACGCAGGCGATCAGGGAGGTGATCGACGACGGCACGCTCGGCACGATCACCTACGGCCGGGTCCGGCTCTCGCACGACGGCGCCATCCCGCGGGACGGGGTCGAGGGCTGGTTGCCGCAGCGGTTCTTCGAGCCGTCGACCGCGATCGGCGGCGCGCTTACCGACCTGGGCTGCCACCCGGTCTACCTGACCCAGTTGTTCCTCGGCGCGCAGCCGGACACGGTCAGTGCGACGTACCGCTCGATCGCCGAGCGCGGTCTCGAAGACAACGCTGTCGTGGTCGTCGGGTACCCGGACCAGAAGATCGGCGTGATCGAGGCTGGGTTCGCCAGCAACAACCCGTTCACGATCGAGCTGTTCGGCACCGACGGGACGCTGACGTACACCGATGCCGGCAATGTGCTCACCGTGAACGGCGAGCAGGTGCCGGTGCCCGAGCACTCGCAGGACGCCTTCGCGCAGTGGGTCGACCACATCAACAACGGCACCCGCGCGGACGAGAACATCGCCCGCGCGACCGAGTTGACCCGATTGGTGGTGGCCGCGAACGAGGCCGCCAAGACCGGTAGCGCCATCGCCTACAGCTGAGGAGTACTCCGATGATCAAGGTAGGACTCATCGGTGCCGGCGGGATCGCGTCGGCCCACATCAAGGGATACCAGCAGCACGCCGACAAGATCGGTATCACCGCGGTCGCGGATGCCGTCGAGGAGACGGCTGCGAAGCGCGGCGAGGAGCTCGGCGCCACGCCGTACACGGATTATCGCGAGATGCTCGCCAACGAAGACCTGGACGCGGTCGACATCTGTCTGCCGCATCACCTGCACCGGGACGCGATCGTCGCGGCGGCGGAGGCGGGCAAGCACGTCCTGTGCGAGAAGCCGCTCTGCCTTTCGGCCGAAGAGGCAGCGGATGTGCGCAAGGCGGTCGTCAAGAGCGGTGTGACGCTGATGTGCGCGCACAACCAGCTGTTCATGCCGGCGGTGGCGAAAGCGAAGGAGTTGCTGGAGGCCGGCACGATCGGCACGGTCTACGAAGTACGGACGACCGACAGCTTCTACAACGACTTCGACCCGAGCTCGATGGGCTGGCGGGCCAGCGCCAAGACAAGTGGGGGTGGCGAGCTCATCGACACCGGGTACCACCCCACTTATCTGATGCTGCACCTCGCCGGCGGGCTGCCGGTCGAGGCCACCGCGATGCTCTCGACGCACCGGTTGAAGTTCATGGAGGGCGAGGACTCCGCGCAGGTGCTGATCAGGTTCGACAACGGAGTCGTCGGTCAGCTGGTGACCAGCTGGGCCTACCAGCCGGCCGCCTCGACCGAACGCTTCTCCGCCGTCGGCGAACTCGGCTCACTGACCAGCGACGGTACGACGTTGTCCTACCGCCTCCGGTCCGGCGAGACCGAGTCCTTCGACTTCGAACCGGTTGACACCTTCATCGCCGAGATCGGCCACTTCGCCGACTCACTCGCCGGCAAGACGCGTCCGCTGCACACCGAGGAGGAAGGCATCGCCGTCCTCGGCATCCTGCTCGCCGCGTACGAAGGCTCCCGCTCGAAGACCATCGCGCCGGTCCTGAAGGTCTGATCGTTGCGTCCGAAGAAGTGTGGTCTACAGCCCACACTTCTTCGGACGTCAGGCCTCGTGGAAGTAGAACGGCTTGGCCAGGTCGTCGAGCAGGTCCGGGTGCGTCGGGTGCCAGTCGAGCAACTCGGTCGTCCGGGTCGCGGTCGCCGGGTTGTCGATGGTGGCGAAGGTCGCCAGGAACCCGAGGTACTCCGGCGCCTGCTCGGGCGTGATCGAGCCGGCCGGGAGGTTCAGCCCATGACCGATCGCCTCGGCAAGTCGGCGCACCTCGATGCCTTCGTCCTGGACGGCGTGCAGGCGACTGCCTGCGGGAGCCGACTCGAGGGCGAGCCGATAGAGGCGGGCGGCGTCGAGGGTGTGCACGGACGGCCAGCGGTTCGAGCCCTCGCCGACGTACGCCGCGAACCCGTTCTTCCGGGCGAAGGTGATCATCGAAGGCGCGAAGCCGGTGTGGTCGAGCTCGCTGTGGGTGATCGGTGGTAGCCGGACGATCGACGTGCGAATGTCCTTGGCGGCCGCGTCGATGACGAAGTTCTCCGCGTCGATGCGGTAGCCGCTGGGCAGGGTGTCGTCCTCGGTTCCCGTGCGGTCGAGCGCGGCGAAGGCGAGCATGCCAGTGCCCGACGTCCCGACGAACGGCTTGCCGGTGCCGGCCAGAACCTGCGTCATCGCGCGGATGGCGGCGAGGTCGGTCTCCGCTGCGCCGGCCCGGTCGCCGGTAACCATCCAGTCGTGCCGGAAGGCGAGGTGTACGACGCCGTCGGAGGCGTCGGCCGCGGCGCGCAGGCCGTCGAGGTCGTTCAGGTCACCGCGGACCACGTCGGCGCCCCACTCGGTAAGCCTGGCCGCGGACGCGTCGGAGCGGGCCAGGCCCGCGACCGAGTGGCCGTGTTGCAGGAGATCCGGGACGAGGGCGGAGCCGACGTGACCGGACGCTCCGGTGATGAAGACGCGCATGAGAGTTCCCTTCGAGTGATGTCATTGACTGACATCACGATGCTACACCTTCTGATGTCAGTCAATGACATCAGCTAGGATCGATCCATGGGACGGTGGGAACCGGATGCGGCCGGGCGGCTGCGTGAGGCGGCGATGGCGCTCTATGCCGAGCGCGGGTTCGACGGCACGACCGTCGCCGACATCGCCGACGCGGCTGGTGTCACCGCACGTACGTTCTTCCGGCACTTCGCGGACAAGCGCGAGGTGCTGTTCGCCGGGTCCGAGCAACTCGAGCAGCACATGGTCCTGGCGCTGGCCGAGGCGCCGACCGAGGCGACTCCGATGGAGGCTGTCGCTGCGGCTGTCCTGGCCTCGGCCGAGTTCTTCGACGGGATGCGCCGGGACTACTCGCGACGCCGCGCGGCGGTCATCACCGCGACGCCCGAGCTGCGTGAGCGCGAGCTGATCAAGATGGCTACGTTGACGTCCTCTCTCACCAAGGGTCTGCTGGACCGCGGCGTCGCCCCGGACGTCGCCGCGCTGGCCGCCGAGACCGGGGTCGCAGTCTTCCGGGTGGCCTTCGAACGCTGGCTCGTCGAGCCCGACAGCGTCCTGATCGCCGACGTCATCCGCTCGACCCTGAAGACTCTTTCGGGCCTGACTGCCTGACGCTCTCGCTCCACGAGGCGATGCCGACCAAGGCGACGCAGGTGGCGGCGATGAGCGCGAGGTCGGCGACCGATCCGATCTGCGGTGTCGCGATCGGCAGCACGAGCAGGACCGCGACGCCGGCAATCGCCGTACCCAGATAGGCACGGGACGGCTCCGAGATGATCCTGTGCACGCCCCACAAGAGGCCGACGAAGCAGGCGGCCGGTATGGCGACGGCGTAGCTCGCGGCGGTGGGGGAGAGGTGCAGCTCGTGGCTGGTCTGCTCGACGACGACCTCCAGGCCGGCGCCGAGGGCGGCGAGCGACGCGAAGATGCCGAAGTGTCCGTAGCCCCAACGGTACGAGCGGTCTCGCCGGTCCTCGAGCCGCGGGCCGGCGGGATGCAGGAAGTACAGCCACCACAACGCGAACAGGATGACCAGGCCGCAGCCGGCGACCGCGATCAGTTCGGCTCCGACCTCGGTGTCCTCGACGGCCCGGCGTACGCCGTTGGACGCGGCCAGGACCGCCTCGCCCAGCAGGATGATCGTGAACAACCCGTACCGCTCGGCGATGTGGTGCGGATGCCAGTGCGTGGCCCGCGGCCGCTCGGCCCAGAGCGGTACTGACAACTCGAGGATCGCCAGGATGATGAAGGCGGCGAGCAGCACGCCGTCGGACGCGCCGCTGTCAGCCAGATACAGCCGGGCGAACCAGCCGACCTGCAAGGCCCCGATGCCGAACGCGTACCGGAACGCCGTACGACGTGAGTCCGGATCCTCGATGCCTGCGCGCAACCAGAGCGAGATCAGCCCGAGCCGCATGACCAGATAGCCGACCGTGATCATCAGGTAGTCGCCGTGGTCCGCGGCCGGCGGGACGCCGGCGGCGAGCAGCAGCACGCCGGCCATCTGCACCATGGTCAGGATCCGGTACGTGACGTCGTCGGTGTCGTACGACGAGGCGAACCAGGTGAAGTTCATCCACGCCCACCAGATCGCGAAGAACACCTGCAGGAACGGCAGCACCCCGTCGCCGGCATGACCGTCGGCGATCGTGTGCGCGAACTGCTCGGTGACCGCGGCGACCGCGATCACGAAGGTCAGGTCGAACAGCAGCTCCAGCTGGCTGGAGACCCGGTGCGGCTCGTCGATCGGCCGCGCCGTCATCCGGACCCGGATGCGGATGGTCGGGTTAGGCACGGCGGCTCCGTTCGTCGTCGGTCGTCAATCAATGAGACAGCACACAGGTCGCGGATGTGACTGTGGTGCGGCTGTCACAAGGCCGAGGGGTGCCCTGTCTTATCTGGTGACGGCTCGAAATTCTGGAATCAATCGAAGGAGTCCTGCGATGAAGATCGTCGTGATCGGCGGCACCGGCCTGATCGGCACCAAGTTGGCGGCGAAGCTCACCGAGCACGGGCACGAGGCGGTGCCGGCCGCGCCGAGCACCGGCGTGAACACCATCACCGGTGAGGGGCTGGACGAGGTCCTGAAGGGCGCCGACGTGGTCGTCGACGTGGCCAACTCGCCGTCGTTCGAGGCGGGGCCGGTGATGGAGTTCTTCAAGACCTCGACCGGGAACCTGCTGCAGGCCGAGGATGCGGCCGGGGTCCGGCACCATGTCGGGATCTCGATCGTCGGCACCGAGCGGCTGCCGGACAACGCCTACTTCGCCGCCAAGATCGCCCAGGAGGAGCTGATCAAGGGCTCCGGCATCCCGTATTCGCTGGTGCACGCGACCCAGTTCATGGAGTTCGTCGCGGCGATCGCGGACGAGGGCACCTGGGACGACGGCAAGGTGCACATCGCGCCGGTCGCGTGGGCGCCGATCGCCGCCGAGGACGTCGCCGCGAACCTGGCTAGAGTCGCGACCGGTACGCCGCTGAACGGGCGGATCGACATCGCCGGGCCGGACGAGTTCCGGATGGACGAGTTCTTCCGCAAGGCCTTGGCGGAGCGCGGCGACGCCCGCGAGGTCGTCGCCGACGAGCACGCCCGGTACTTCGGCTCCGAGCTGACCGAGCGCAGCCTGGTCCCGATCGGCGAGGCCACCCTCGGCGAGCTCCACTACGACGAGTGGTACGCCGGGCAGGCCGGCCGATGAGCAACGAGGAGCAGTTCCTGCGGCAGCTCGAGGTCGAGGTCGACGCTGACATCCAGCTGAACGCGGCAGGCACACCACCCGAGGACGATGCCGACTGGTTGCTGGATCCGTATGAGGCGCAAGCTGAAACGGCCGATCTGCACAGCCTGAAGGCTGCGATCGAGGTCTTGGAAGGCGAGGATCAGCCGTATCCTCCAGCGGAGAACTGACAGAGGGGTGTCGATGGAGCTCGACGACGCGGTCGTGGTGTTCAACGAGGCGCGGCCGCGGTTGATGGGGATCGCTTACCGGATGCTGGGCAGTCACAGCGAGGCCGAGGACCTGGTGCAAGAGGTGTGGCTGCGCTGGCAGGCGGCGGACCGCAGTACGGTCCAGAGTCCGGTGGCGTACCTGTCAACCGCGGTGACCAGGCTTGCGATCAACGCGAGCCAGTCCGCCCGTGCCCGTCGGGAGACGTACATCGGTCCCTGGCTGCCCGAGCCGGTCGACACCAGCGCCGATCCTTATCTCGGTGCTGAGCGCGGCGAGGCGTTGAGCTTCGCCGTACTCCTCGTGCTCGAACGGCTCTCACCCACCGAGCGCGCGGCGTACATCCTCCGCGAGGCCTTCGACTACCAGTACGACGAGCTTGCCGCCGTGCTGCAGTCGACCCAGCCGGCGGTGCGGCAGCTCGTCAGCCGGGCACGCAAGCGGATCCGGGCAGAACGCCGTACCGAGGTCAGCGGAGGCGAGCAGAAGAAGTTGCTCACGGCATTCGTCGCGGCGGCGCGATCGGGCGATCTTGGTGAGCTGGAGCAGTTGCTGGCCAAGGAGGCGATCAGCTACTCCGATGGCGGCGGCGTGGCCCGGGCGTCGAAGTTCCCGGTGGTCGGGCGGGAGCGGGTGGCGAAGTACTACCGCGCGTTCCACACCCGGTTCTGGCAGGGCGTCGAGGTCGAGCTCGGCACGATGAACGGGCAGTCTGCCGTGATGTGCAAGCGCGACGGCGAGCTGTTCGCCGTCTGCACCGTGATCGCGTCGCCCGACGGCATCGACGAAGTGCTGTGGATGATGAACCGGTCCAAGCTCACCGCCGTCGCTTGAGCTGGAGGACCTATGTTCAAGCGGAGCGATCATGCCGTCGTGCACCGGTTCGCGACAGCATGCCGGGCCGGCAGCCCCGGTGCGATTCGAAGTCTGCTGGCGCCGGAGGTGGTCGCGGTCAGCGACGGCGGTGGGCGGGTGCTCACCGCGGTGAGCCCGGTCCGTGGGCCGGAGCTGGTCGCGCGGTCCGTGACAGAGCTGATGAGTCCGGACATCGCGTTGAGCGTCGAGTCCGTCAACGGCGAGCCTGGTGTCGTACTGCGAAGAGCCGGTGGAGTGGTCGCTGTGGTCAGTCTGAGGGTGGCGGGCGCGAAGGTCGCCGCCGTCTGGATCATCCTGAACCCCGACAAGCTTGGGCACTGGAATGAACCCCGCCCGGTTCGGTGTTGACATGTCAACCTAGACTTGTTGTGGTGACTGGACAGGAGAGTGTGGACATGGCCGAGGTGGCTGCGTTGAATTTCGGACTAGACACCTTCGGGGACATCCCGGTGGACGACAGCGGCGCACCGGTGACGGCTGCCGCCGCGATCCGGCAGGTTGTCGACGAGGCGGTGCTGGCGGACCAGATCGGCGTGAACGCGATCGCGCTCGGAGAGCACCACCGGCCCGAGTTCTCGATCTCTTCGCCGGAAACGGTACTGGCGGGCATCGCGACCCAGACCTCGAACATCAAGCTCGGCTCCGGTGTGACCGTGCTGAGCTCGGACGACCCGGTGCGGGTGTTCCAGCGGTTCTCCACCGTCGACGCGCTGTCGAACGGGCGCGCTGAGGTGATCCTCGGGCGTGGTTCGTTCACCGAGTCGTTCCCGTTGTTCGGATACGACCTGAAGGACTACGACGTGCTGTTCGAGGAGAAGCTGCAGTTGTTCGTGCAGCTCCTCGACGAGAAGCCGGTGACCTGGGAAGGGACCGTCCGGGCCGCGCTCGACAACATCGACGTCTACCCGAAGACCGAGTCCGGCCGGCTGACCACCTGGGTCGGAGTCGGCGGGTCGCCGCAGTCCGTCGTACGCACGGCGTACTACGGGTTGCCGTTGATGCTCGCGATCATCGGTGGGGCTCCGGACCGGTTCGCGCCGTACATCGATCTGTACAAGCGGGCGGCCGGGGAGTTCGGGACCGTCGCGCATCCGGTCGGTATGCACTCGCCGGGGTTCGTCGCTGAGACGGACGAGCAGGCGAAGGAGATCTACTACGGGCCGTACAAGGTGATGCGGGACCGGATCGGCGCGCTGCGCGGCTGGCCGCCGTTGAAGCGTGAGGAGTTCGAGTCCGAAGTACTGCACGGATCGATGTACGTCGGTTCGCCGGAGACGGTCGCCCGCCGGATCGCAGCCGCGGTGAAGACGCTCGGGGTCGAGCGGTTCGACCTGATCTACTCGGGTGGGCCGCTGCCGGTCAGCGCGCGGATGAAGGCTGTCGAGCTGTACGGCACGAAGGTGATCCCGCTGGTGCGGGAGATTCTTGCGGAGGAGTCGAAGTGACGACGATCGGGATCCTGGGGGCCGGGAAGGTGGGAACCGTCCTGGCCCGGCTCGCGGTCGCTGCCGGCTACCGCGTGCTGATCGCGGGATCGGGTGAGGTTTCCCGGATCGCGCTGATCGTGGACGTGGTGACGCCGGGCGCCATCGCGACAACGGCCGCCGAAGCCGCGGCCGAGGCCGATGTCGTGATCCTGGCGCTGCCGCTCGGGAAGTACCAGACGATCCCGGTCGAGGCGTTGCGCGGCAAGCTCGTCATCGACGCGATGAACTACTGGTGGGAGATCGACGGCATCCGCGACGACCTCACCGACCCACGCTCGTCGTCGTCGGAGCTCGTCCAGGAGTTCCTCCCGGAGTCCCGCGTCGTTAAGGCCTTCAACCACATGGGCTACCACGACCTGGACGAGGGAGCCCGCCCCGCCGGCGCCTCTGACCGCAAAGCAATCGCGATCGCGGGGGAGCCCGCGGACGCGGCCGAGGTCGCGAAGCTCGTCGACGCGCTCGGCTTCGACCCGGTCGTCGCCGGCCCGCTGTCCGACGGCGTGCGGCTGGAGCCGCACACCGAGATGTTCGGCGCCAACGTCACCGCGGGCGAGGTGCGCACCCTCCTCGACCGCTTCCCCGAAACCCAACGCGGCCAACTGGTAGCCAAAGCCCGCACTGCCTAACCAACCACCCCATCGGCGACCGGAAGTCCGTCGCTGGTGGGGTGCTTTGCGCCTCGCTCGGCGCCGACTCCGGCGGCCACCACGCACGCGATGCCGAAGACTTGGAGGAGACCCGGTGCTTGGCTGAGGAAGATCCAGCCGATCAGCAGGGCCAGCGCCGGCTCGAGGCTCATCAGGGTGCCGAAGACGCCTGCGTCGAGTCGGCGGAGAGCCAGGTATTCCAGGCTGAACGGGATCACCGGCAGGAGCAGCGCCAGCCCGAAACCGATGCCGACCAGCTGCCACGTCATCACCGGGATCGTGCTCGGCCCGGCGATCACCGTCGCGACCACGGCGGCGACAGGAATCGACACACCCATGCCCTGCAGGCCGGTGACGTTCCCACCGACATGCTGCGTGAGCACGATGTACGCCGCCCAGCACGCGGCCGCACCCAGCGCGAACAGCACGCCGAGACCGTCGACCGAACCGTGCCACGGCTGGGTCAGCAGCATCACCCCGGCGAACGCCAACCCTGGCCAGATCAGCCTGCCGCGACTCCGAAGTACGGCGACCGATAACGGGCCGAGGAACTCCAGCGCACTCGCGGTACCGAGCGGCAGCCGGGCCACGGCGGCCATGAACAGCAGCGTCACCCCACCGGTCGCGATGCCAAGACCGACTGCGGCCAGGAACGAGTTGCGGTCGAACGAACTCGGGCGCGGCCGGAACAGTACGAGCACAATCAGCCCAGCGCAGGCCAGTCGCAGCCAGGCCGCACCCTCCGGCCCGACCCGGTCGAAGAGCCCGACGGAGGCGGCCAGTCCGAGCTGGACCATCGTCATCGACAGGACCGCGAAGGCCACGCCGGTCCGGCTGTCATGTCTGCGCATGCTTTCCAGTGAAGCTCGCGATTTCATTCGCGTCCACGTGTTAATCCTGGACAAATCGTTCATGATTGATGAATGGAAGTACGGCGTCTCGAACTCCTCCTCGCCCTGTCCCGGCAGGGCTCGATGCACGCGGTCTCGGAGACCCTCGGCGTCACCACGTCGACCGTTTCGCAACAGATCGCCGCGCTGGCCAAGGAGGTCGGTACGCCGCTGCTCGAACGCGACGGTCGCCGCGTGCGGCTGACGCCAGCGGGCCGACGACTAGCCGGGCACGCGGTGAACATCCTGGCCGCGCACGAGGCAGCCCGCGCAGACCTCGATCCGTCGGCCAAGCCGGCCGGAACAGTTCGCGTGGCCGCCTTCCATACCGTGATCCGGGACAGCCTGCTGCCCGTCGTACATCAGCTGGCCGCCGAGCATCCCGCCGTACGGCTGGAGATCCAGGAACAGGAACCACCCGAGGCGCTCGCCCTGCTGGAACGCGACCAGGTCGACCTCGTCCTCAGCTACGACTACAACCTCGCGCCCGCCGCCGTGGACCCGGCGCTCGAATCCTCCCCACTCTGGGAGTCGACCTGGGCACTCGCCGTACCGTCACGCTCCCGCCGCACACCCGGTACGACGGCCGACGTCCTAACCGCCTTCGCCGACAGCGACTGGATCGTCAACTCCCGCCACACCGCCGACGAACACGTGGTCCGAACCCTCGCTGCCCTCGCCGGATTCGAACCCCGCATCACCCAACGCGCCGACACCCTCCAACTCGTCCACGAAATGATCGTCGCCGGCCTCGGCGTCGCCCTGATGCCCGCCACCTACCCCAAGTCGACCGGCGTCTCACTCCGCGGGCTCCGCGACCCCGAACCACGAATGCGCGCCTACACCCTCACCCGCCGAGGCCGCACCGCCTGGCCGCCGTTGTGCCTCGTCCTCGGCCTGCTGTCGCCCACCCGTAAGCGACCGACCACGATCGGCTTGTAATTCGGCAACAAATCACTCACAGGTGTAGTCCTGAATAGTTGCGCGTTGAGCCTTTGCGTAGTCGTCACTGTGCGCTACGCTCCAGCAATTGGGTCGCCGGGGAGGGGTGGCCCAAGGGGGGAGTTGTGGTGATGTCTGATGTAGTGAGTGAGGCTGCGCAGGTTCTGGTGCCGCTACTGGCGGCTGGGGCGAGCACTGCGGTGGAAGAGGCCTCCAAAGAAGCGGGGAAAGAATTCGCCCACGCTGTCGGGTCGGTCGTCGAGCGCATCGGGAAACGTCTGCGCGGAGCGCCGAAAACGACGGAACTGGCTGCCACTTTGCAGGCCTGTGTCGACGACGACACGATCAAACTGGCTGACCTCAAGGAAATCGTGCGTTTGTCCAGGGCGCGTGTCGGTGATACCCACGTGAAAGTCACCGGTGACAACGCCAAGGTCCTGACCGACCCGATCTTCAACGACCCGGTCACGTTCAACTAGCCGGCTCGAAGGTCATGGCGGAGGAACGGGAGGCCTCCGCGGGTGACGAGCGCCAGAACGGCGATCAACAGCCCGCAGAGGCAGCAAAACAAGGGGAAACAGGCACGTCCAAGCCGGCCGGGGAAGCTGGCGACGAGGCCGAGAAGTCGACTCCACAGGAGTCGTCAAAGGTGCCGAAGGAGAAGGAAGCGCCGGAGAAGGTCCGATCGGACCTGGACGAGGATGCGACTACTCCGACGCAGTCCGTCGACGCCGATGTCCGCGCCAAAAACGCGTTGATCAACCCGAACTTCTATGGCGCGGTGTTTTTCCAGACGAGTTCCGGAAGGCGACGGCACTCGAGCAACCAGACTGGGCTTGCCGCCGACCTGGCGGAAAGGCATGTCGAATCTGGGACGTTGACCGCACTGGGTGAAGCATTGTCCGCCGGCGGCGCGATTGTCGCGGTGTGTGGCACCTCTGGTATGGGAAAGAGATCTGCCTGCCTGGTCGCCCTCCACCGCGCCGGAATGACGCCGATATTCCGGCTGCCGGGCGATCTCGGGTTCGAAGATGTGGCTGGTTCAATCGAACAGCTGAAAACAAAGCATGAAAACGCTTGCTTCCTGATGGCGAATGCTCCGGTGTCGTTCGTGGAGACACTGAACGATTTCGAACTCGAGATGCTGAAAGAGAAGCTGGGCGAGTCGGGGCACTCCCGGTTGCTGATCACGACGCACGGAACGCCGTCGAAGACCGATCGGACCATGGTCGTCGTCCAGGCAACGGAGGTGCCGAGGTTCGCACTCGTCACGGCGTACTTCGAGCGGCACCCGGCCGACGACGAGACCGTACGGCGGATCAGGCGGGTCACCGGCGCGCAGTCCGGGACGGTCTCGTTCGCCGTACTGGACACCATGGTCGCCAGGCTCCGCGCGGAACCGGACGCGTCCGACGACGATCTCCTGCGGGCGTTGCCGGGGGTGGTCACGACGGACGCGCTCGACACCTGGTTCGAGACCGAGCGATCGGCGCGCGACGTCGCCGCACTTGCCTGTGTGGTGACCTGCGAGGGCGCGCCGCGGTCGGATCTGGAAGAGCAGATCGACATCCTCGAGGCCAAGCTGCTCGGGGACGACGCGAAGCCGGGCTTTCGGAGGACGTCCGCCGCTGCTCTGGCCGAGGGCCTGGTCACGACGACGACCCGGCCGGTGGAGTCCCGGTACGGCGGGGTCCACGACGAGTCCGTTTACGTGCTCGAGGAACGTCTTGACCGGCATCAGGCGCTGGAATATCTCTGGGAGCATGAGGGCGCCGGATTCCGCACAGGAGTCCTGAGTTGGCTCACGAAGCTGGCCGGCCGTCCGTCGGAGTTGTGGGCGGGCGCGGTCTGGGCCGCCGGGGTGCTGCTGACGATCGACCCGCGCTACGTGGAGTCGAATCTGATCCGTCCGTGGGCGCTGGGTCGCTACTGGCCATCGGTCGCGGCCGCGCAGGCTCTTGGAGTTCCGACGATTCTGAACATTCCCAGCGACATCGGCCAGCGTCTGGCCGATGCCTGGATCGCCGGCAGCAGTTTCGACCTCCGGTTCTGCGCGATTGTCGCGTACGGCGGTCTGCTCGGCGCGTGGGACGTCGAGTCCGAGGCGCCGGTCCGGCTCTGGCTCGAGACGTTCGCGGAGGACGATCTGGCGCCCGTCGCCGCAAGACGGCTCGGGATGCTCTGTGCTGCCGGCGACGACGCTCGGCTGGTCCGGTTGACGGTGCTGAACCTGCTGCTCGAGATCTCGTCCGGTCAATGGGCGGGGACCAGGCCGGAGATGCGGCAGGCGATGTGGGTCTTCGGGTATGCCGTCGACTCGCTGGCCGACGAGGACGAGGCATCGTCGGATTCGCTCCGGTCACTGCTGGGCGGCGAGGAAGCAGAGGCGAGGGACGCCTTCGTCGAGCTGCTGGCGAGGACCTGGTCGGCGCCATACGCACGGTGGGCCACGGAGAAGACCGTCACTGCCTTGGTCCATGCGGTGGAGGGCGAGGTGATCGAGCGGCGGGTTCTGGCCGAGCTGATCCGGTGCGCGAAGGACGCCGCCAGGAAGCTCGGCACTCTCGCCGAACTGGGCGGAGCACTATGTCGTGCGCTGGCCCTGGAACGCCGCAAGAACCCAGACGGCGTGGTCGCACGCCGGCTGCTGGATCAGTTTTTTCCGACTCGTGAGGTGACCAGATGACACAGACCCAGATCGATCGCCCGCTGGTGGTGCGCAGCGGCACGTTCGAACCAGACCGGCGCCGGTTCAAGTTCCGTCGGCTGCCCCTGGAGCTACCAGACCTCGAGCACGGTCAGCAGTTGATCCTGCTCGACAGCACTGGGCAGGCGACGATCGCGACCGGATCCACCGGCGGCGAGCGTGCCTTCGCCGGCTACGTGTCGTGGGTGGTCGTCGACGGCGGCGGACGGGACCTGCAGCTCGACTACGACGATGTCTTCAGTACGTCGTACGCGCGCTACACAGTCACCGTCGACGCGCATGTGGACGTGTATATCGACGCCGGCTTCGGGCGTCAGCTCGCACTGTCCGGCATCACCTCGCTCGAGGCGCAGTTCCGCCCGACCCTGTCGGCATTGCTGAAGCGCACGCTGCGGAATCAGGAGTTCCCGACCGAGAACCTGGCTGATCCGGTCCTCCATCTTCGCAAGCTCGCGGAGGACCTGCTGAACGACGAGTTGGTCGGCAGGACGCTGGCCGACCTCCCGCCCTGGCTTACGGTGACTGTTCGCGACATCGTTGTCCGCGACGACGCCGCGGCCGCCGGTCACCTTGCCGAGCTGCGCCACGCACGGAATGCCAAGCAGCTGACTCTGGCCAAGGGTGTCGACAAGCTGGCCGGTCTCGAGCTGACGCTCAAGCAGCGAGAGCTTCTGGAGCAAGCGATCGGCGGCAACCTGACCTCGGCCAGTGGCATGGCGATGGAGCAGGTGCTGCTCAATCCTTCTGCACAGAACATCCAGGCCGCCATCCAGACGCTGCAGGCGTCGGAGGCGAACGAGCAGACCATGTTCCTCAAGTTCGTCGAGCAACTTGACGGCCGCGATCTCGCGGCTGATCCGGAGAACCCGGCCAAGGGCGTCGCGGCCTTCATAGACGCCCAGCGGCACCGCGACGTGATTGCCGCGGTCAGCGCGGTCGACGCCACGCCGGATCCGCAGGTGGAGAGCGGCCCAGCGACCGATCGTCCCAGTCCGGCGCACCGTGCGGACCCGGCCGACGACGACCACCGACCCGACGACTCGAATTTCAGCCAGGACGGGTGAGGTGCGATGAATGCGCTCGGTTGGCTGCTGGACGATCTGTCGTTCCTGCCGCTCTGGGTTCGGCCGTGGACGTTGAGCTTGCTGGTTCTGGCGGCGGTCTGGTTCGTCTTCTTCCGCTCCGGGCCGAAGCGGGTCGCGGTGCTGGGTCTTCGGCTGGTGCTTCTCGCTGGAGTCGTCGTACTGACGGTCCCGCTGGCGGTCGAGTACACGAACACCCGGCGCAGGCGGGAGGCAGGCAAGTCGCCCGGGCAAGTTGGAGCCGCGGTGAGTGAGGTCGCGGAGGCGATCTCCCTCAACCTCGCCGGCGTCGACCGGCGGCTGGCGAAGACGACGTACCCGAACAAGCGCTGGCCGCGCAAGACCATGGCCCTGCTTGCCGGTGCCGGCATTCTGTCGTGGATCGTTTTCGCTGCCTCGCCCGCGTTGGCGGCGCCGACGGCGGTCGGTGGCAAGGCGTACGGCTGGTACCGGGACTTCGAGCAGTGGGCGGGCGGCGGCGCGCGGATCGCCGTACCGGACGAGGAGGCGGTGCCGACCCTGATCGGACGGAAGTCGGACGTCATCCTCAGCACCTCGCCCGCGCATCACGGCGAGATCGCGCAGGTGAGCCCGGTCGGCCAGGAGAAGCGGGCGATTCGGCTCCTGCTCGACCGGAGCGGTAACGCAGTCATTCATCTGACCAGGGCGAACAGCGCCACGTACGTTCGTGGTGACGTCTACCTGATCCAGGCGAAAGACCTGCGCGTACTCGTCCGCCTTCAGTGACTGGCCTGTCACCTCATTCGACGAGTTTGCCGGTGGTGGTGACTTGGCGCATTAGGGGGCGGAGGTTGGTTGGGATTAGTGGGATCGGTTCGGGTTTGAGGTCGGCGGGGCCGGACCAGACGAAGTTCACCTGGAGCGATTCGTCGAGGTCGGGATAGTCGGAGCGGTTGTGGCAGCCGCGCGTCTCCCGTCGTGCCAGGGCTGCGTCGAGGGTTGCGCGGGCGGCCATCGCCGATGCCTTCAGGTCGAAGGCGTGGGCCAGGTCCTGGAAGCCGGCGATGTCCGGGTGGACGCCCACCTGCGTCATCCGCTGCTCGACCTCGGCCAGCTCCGACAGTCCGGCGTTCAGACCGTCCTCATCGCGTACGACGCCGGCGCGGGCGGTCATCGTGTCGCGTAGGGCGCGTTGCAGGGCGCGGACGTTCTCTGGGCCGTCATTCGTCAGCAGGTGGTCGATCTCGGCCCGCGCTTCCGCCACCGCGTCGGCCGAGCGAAGCTGCGCCTGCCGGCCGATCGAGTACTTCGCGGCTTCCTCGGCGACGATCCGGCCGAACACCAGCAGCTCGATCAGTGAGTTGCCGCCGAGCCGGTTCGCGCCGTGCAGTCCGCTGGCGGCCTCGCCGATCGCCCACAGCCCGTCGACGCCGGTGCTGTGGTCCTCGGGCCGGACCCAGACGCCGCCCATCGAGTAGTGCGCGGTCGGGGCGATCTCGATCGGCTGCTTGGTGATGTCGAGCATCTGCAGCTCGAGCAGCGTCTGGTACACGCGGGGGAGTCGCCGCATGATCGTGTCCCGGGGGAGGTGCGAGACGTCCAGCCAGACGCCGCCGTTCGGGGTGCCGCGGCCTTCCTTGATCTCGGTGTACTCCGCGAGCGCGACGCGGTCCCGCGTCGACAGCTCCATCCGCTCGGCGTCGTACCGGGTCATGAACCGTTCGCCGAGTGCGTTGCGCAGCTGACCGCCCTCGCCGCGGGCCGCCTCGGAGACGAGCGTGCCGGCCGCGTTCTCCGGCTCGATCAGCCCGGACGGGTGGAACTGGACAAGCTCGGGATCGCGCAGCTTCCCGCCCGCCAGCACGGCGAGACGGAACGCGTCACCGGTGTTCTCGTCGCGGCGGGACGACGTACGGCGCCAGATCCGGGTGTGGCCGCCCGCGGCCAGGATCACCGCGTCGGCGTGGATGACATAGCGCCGCCCGGTGGTCAGGTCGAACCCGTACGCGCCGAAGACGGTGTTGTCCTTCACCAGGATCCGCGTGACGTAGACCGTGTCCAGGATCGGTACGCCGAGCTGGACCGCGCGGTTGATCAGCGTGCGCTGGATCTCGAGCCCGGTGTAGTCGCCGGCGAACGCCGTACGGCGGTAGGTGTGCGCGCCGAAGAACCGCTGCGAGATCCGGCCGTCGGCCTCGCGGGCGAACGGCATGCCCCAGCGCTCCAGGTCCTCGATCCCACGGGCGGCGCCTTCGGCGACAATCTGGACCGTGATCGGATTCGCGAGCAGGTAGCTCTCCTGCAGCGTGTCGGCGGCGTGCTGCTGCCAGGTGTCCTCGGGGTCCATCGTGGCCAGCGCCGCGTTGATGCCGCCGGCGGCCAGCGAGGTGTGCGCGTCGGATCGCGGACGCTTGCCGAGGGCAAGGACCTCGACGCCCTGCTCGGCCAGCTCGATCGCGGCGCGCAGGCCGGCACCACCGGTTCCGATCACCAGGACGGAGGTGGCGATCTGCTGTTCGGTGATGCTCATCGGTTCTCCCTCGCGTTCGGTGCTCTCACTAACCAGGACAACGCAGGGTGCCGATCTGTGACTGTCTCGCCGGTCACAATCCCGCTGTCTGTTCGGTCTCTTCAGGTAACCCGAGAGAAGTGCCGAAAGAAGGGAAGTCCCATGAGCGAGAATCCGGTCGTCGTCCTGGTGCACGGTGCGTTCGCCGAGTCGGCCAGCTGGAACGGCGTCGTCGAGCGGCTGCGAGCGCGCTCGATCGAAGTCGTCGCGGCGCCGAACCAGCTGCGCAGCCTGGAAGGCGACGCACAGTACGTCCGCGACGTGATCGCCGGCATCGGCAAGCCTGTCGTGCTGGTCGCCCATTCGTACGGCGGCATGGTGATCACCGAGGCCGCGGCGGACAACGACGCGGTCCAGGCGCTGGTCTACGTCTGTGCCTTCGCGCCCGACCAGGACGAGAGCGCGTTCGCGCTGTCCGCCAAGTTCCCGGGCAGCACGCTCGCGGACGCATTGAACGCGTACCCGGTCAGCACCGGCGGCAACGACCTCGCCATCCGGGCGGACGTGTTCCATCAGCAGTTCTGCGCGGACGTATCGGCGGAGCAGGCCGCATTGATGGCCGCGACGCAGCGCCCGGCGACAGAGGCCGCGCTGACCGGTGGCCTGCGCACCGCAACCCCGGCGTGGCAGTCGATCCCGTCCTGGTTCGTGTTCAGCGACCAGGACCTGAACATCCCGGTGGCTCTGCATCGCTTCATGGCCGAGCGGGCCGGCGCGAAGGACACCCGTGAGATCGCGGGTGCGTCGCATGCCCTGAGCGTGTCCCAGCCCGAGGCGGTGACCGCCACGATCCTCGACGCACTGGGTGCCTGAGGCCACGGACCACGGACTCGACCACGAGGTTCCAGGGCGCGATGAGGGGCTGCCTACGGCGACGCTGAGACAGCCCCCCAGCGCAAGGAGTCCGGATCATGAGTACGGCGGGATTGGACGAGTTCCTCCAGGCACGGCCACGGCTGTTCCGGATCGCCGGTCGGATCGTAGGCAATCCGCACGAGGCGGAGGAGCTCGTCCAGGACGTCTGGGTGCGCTGGCAGGCCACCGACCGGTCGGTGGTCGCGGACCCGCAGGCATTCCTGGCGACGACGGTGTCGCGGCTCGCGATCAACGTGGTGCAGTCGGCCCGGCGACGGCACGAGACGGCGATCGGCTCGTGGCTCCCGGACGAGCGGGTCGTGAGTGCAGACGATCCGCATCAGTACGCCGAGAACCAGGAAGCGTTCGCGGTCGCCGTACGGCTGTTGAAGGAGCGGTTGTCGCCGGCCGAGCGCGCGACGTACGTACTGCGGGAAGGGTTCGACTACCCGTACCGGCAGATTGCCGAGACGCTCCGGATCCCGGCGCCGAACGCCCGGAAGCTGGTCGAACGGGCCCGCTACCGGCTGGCTGACCTGGCCCAGGAAGCGGTCTGATCCGGAGTTTCGGCACCTGATGGTCCTGTACCCGCCCGGTCGTTCGCCTTAGCCTCTGTTGAGGGGGTGAGCGATGGCGAACGATGGGTTCGACAACCTCGCGCCGGAGCTACGTGGGCGCCGGGCGGAGTCCGCACGGCTGGACCAGGTCGTGGCCGGAGTCCGCTCCGGCACGGGCCAGGTGCTCATCGTCCGCGGCGACGCCGGGATCGGGAAGTCGGCCCTGCTCGAGTACCTGGTCGGCCGCGCCGAGGGGTGCCGGGTCGTCCGCGCGTCCGGAGTCGAATCCGAGATGGAGCTGCCGTTCGCGGGTCTCCACCAGTTGTGTCTGCCGTTGCTCGACCGCAGCGACCGTCTGCCAGGCCCGCAGCGCGAGGCGCTGGAGGTCGCGTTCGGACTGAGTGCGGGCGGGCCGCCGGATCGCTTCCTGATCGGCGCGGCCACGCTGAGCCTGCTCTCGGCGGCATCCGATCGCAAGCCCCTGCTGTGCGTCATCGACGACGCGCAATGGCTGGACCAGGCATCGGTCCAGACCCTGACCTTCGTCGGCCGCCGGCTGTTCGCGGACCGCATCGGCCTGGTCTTCTCGCTGCGCGAGCCGGTAATCGGGCCGGAGTGGAGCGGCTTCCGCGAACTGCCGGTCGTTGGTCTGTCCGACGAGTACGCCGGCGCGCTGCTCGACGCCGTCGTACCCGGTCGGCTGGACGAACATGTGCGAGACCGGATCGTCGCGGAGACGCGCGGCAACCCGCTCGCGCTGATGGAGCTGCCGCGGGGCATGAGCGCTGCCCAGTTGGCCGGCGGGTTCGAGCGACCCGATGCCCGTCCGCTGGCGAGTCAGATCGAGCAGAACTTCGCCCGGCGGGTGCAGACGCTGCCCGCGGACACGCAGCGCTTGCTGCTGACCGCGGCGGCCGAACCGGTTGGCGACGTACCGCTGCTGGTCCGTGCCCTGACTCTCCTCGGGGTTCCGATGAGTACGGCGGCGCCGGCCGAGGCCGCGGGGTTGATCGATATCGCGGCCCGGGTCCGCTTCCGGCATCCGCTGGTTCGCTCTGCGACGTACCGGGCCGCCGACCCGGCCGATCGACGGATGGTTCATCAGGCGCTGGCCGAGGCGATCGACCCCGGCGTCGATCCGGACCGCCGCGCCTGGCACCAGGCTCAGGGGGCGGACGGTCCGGACGAGGATGTCGCCACCGAGCTGGTCAGCTCCGCCGGCCGGGCCCAGCAGCGCGGTGGAATGGCCGCGGCGGCGGCCTTCCTCCAGCGCGCGACCGAGCTGACGCCGGACCCGGGCATGCGGGCAGCCCGGGCGCTGGCCGCGGCCGGGGCCACCCTGCAGGCGGGTGCATTCGAGACCGCGCTGCGTCTGCTGGTCATGGCCGGCGATGGCCAGGGTGACGACCTTCATCACGCGCGAGTGGACCTTCTGCGGGCACAGATCACTTTCGCTTCAGGCCACGGGCTGGAGTCCGGGCCGATGCTCCTCGGCGTGGCCCATCGCCTCGAACCGCTGGATCTCGAACTCGCCCGCGACACCTACCTGCAGGCGCTGGTGGCGGCGCAGTACGCCGGACGGTTCGGCGCCACCTCGGGACCGGGCGGGATCAGCGCGCTGACCAGCGCCTCACAGCTAGCCCGAGCGGCTCCGACCACCGTTCGGCACCGCAAGCACGACGTACTGCTGGACGGCGTCGCAGTGCTGTTCTCGGACGGGTATCCCGCGGTCGTGCCGCTGGCCCGGGAGGCGGTCCGGTTGTACTCCTCGCCGGACGGGACGAGCGATCTGGACGATCTACGGTGGCTCTTCCATGCGGAGCTGATGGCGGTCGATCTCTGGGACGACGAGGGCTGGGACGCGCTGGCCACCCGCCACCTGGGGATCGCTCGGGGACTCGGTGACCTGAACGAGCTCCTGCTCGCGCTGCACCACCGCGTGCACCTCGACCTCTTCTCCGGCGAGCTCGCCTCGGCCGCGGCGCTGCTCGCGGAGGCCAAGAACATCAAGGACGCGACGGGCACGGACCTGGCGCCGTACGGCGAAATGGGGCTGGCGGCTTGGCGGGGGCGCGAGGCGGCGGCCACGATGCTGATCGCCGCCGGCATCGAGGACGCGACCACCCGCGGCGAAGGCGGTGGGCTGACGACCTGCCACGTCGCGAACTCGATTCTCTTCAACGGCCTGGCCAGGTATGACGAAGCGCTGGCGGCCGCCCGGCTGGCGACCGCTTATCCGGCCGAGTACGGCGTGGCGAACTGGGCGCTGCCCGAGCTGGTCGAGGCGGCCGTGCGCAGTGGCCACCCCGAGCAGGCGACCGAGAGGTTCGAGCTGTTCGAGCAGATCGCGACGTCGGCCGGCACCGATTGGGGGATGGGACTGCTCGCCACGGCGCGCGGCCTGCTGGCTCACGGGCGCGCGGCGGAATCGGCGTACCAGGAGGCGATCGAGCGGCTCAGCCGGACGCGGATGCGGATGCACCTCGCGCGGGCGCAGCTGGCGTACGGCGAGTGGTTGCGACGGGAAGGACGACGGCAGGACGCCCGCGGGCAGCTGCGGGCGGCGTACAAACTGTTCACTGAAGCCGGCGCCGGTGCGTTCGCCGAGCGGGCCGGGCGGGAGTTGGCCGCGGCCGGTGAGGTGCTGGACGAGCGCCGGGCGGACCACAGCTCCGGCCGGGAGTCGCTGACGGCGCAGGAGGCGCACATCGCCGAGTTGGCCGGGGCCGGGCTGACCAATGCGGAGATCGGGGCGCAGATGTTCCTCAGTCAGCACACGGTGGAGTGGCATCTGCGCAAGGTCTTCGCCAAGCTTGGGATCGCGTCGCGGAAGCAGCTCCGCCCCTGAGGTCGTCACATCCGGCGCGTGCGAGTTGTCTTACCTGATAGAGGCTACGGACGGAGAGTTCTGGTGCGCAGGATCTTGGTGGTGGGCGGCGGGTATGCGGGGTTTTACACGGCGTGGCGGTTGGAGAAGAAGTTGCGGCGGGGTGAGGCCGAGGTGGTGCTGGTCGACCCGCGGCCGTACATGACGTACCAGCCGTTCCTGCCCGAGGTGGTCGCCGGGTCCGTCGAGGCTCGGCACGCGGCGGTGTCGCTGCGGCGCAACCTGCGGCGGACGAAGGTCGTGTCCGGGATGGTCGTCAACATCGCGCATGCCGACCGGACGGTGACGATCCGGCCGGCGCAGGGGCCGGACTACACGATGACGTACGACGTGATCGCGGTGACCGCTGGCGCGGTGACGCGGACCTTCGACGTACCGGGTGTGGCCGATCGGGCCATCGGGATGAAGCACGTCGAGGAGGCGGTCGCGATCCGGGACCGGCTGTTCACCGCGTTCGACGAGGCGGCCGGGCTGGAGCCGGGACAGTTGCGGCGGAAGCTGCTGACGGTCACGTTCGTCGGCGGCGGGTTCTCCGGGGTCGAGGGGTTCGCCGAGCTGCTGTCGTCGGCGCGGGCCCTGCTGAAGAAGTACCCAGAGCTGTCCGAGAGCGATCTCGCGTTCCACCTGGTCGAGGCGACGCCCCGGATCCTGCCCGAGGTCAGCGACAAGCCGGGCGAGTGGGTGGTGAACCTGCTCGAGAAGCGCGGCGCACAGGTGCATCTGAATACGACGATGAAGTCGGCCGACGACGGGCACGTGGTCCTGTCGGACGGGTCGGAGTTCGACTCGGAGCTGATCGTTTGGACGGCGGGCAACGCCGCGACCCGGCTGCTGCAGAACCACAGCGACCTGCCGCACAACCAACGCGGGATGGTCCAGGTGCGTGCCGATCTGCGGATCGGGACCGACGCCGAGGTGATCGAGGACGCGTGGGCGGCCGGTGACGACGCGGCCGTTCCCGACCTCACGTCCTCGATCCCAGGCGCTTACACGGTGCCGAACGCGCAGAACGCCGTACGGCAAGGGAAGTTGCTGGCGAAGAACTTGCTGCGGTCGCTACGTGGGCGAGAGCCGAAGAAGTACGAGCACCACAGCCTCGGGGTGATCGCGACGCTCGGCCTCGGGTCCGGCATCTTCCAGTACAAGCGCCTCGTCATCAAGGGTGTGCTCGCCTGGCTGATGCACCGCGGGTACCACGTCCTTGCGGTCCCGACGTGGGACCGCAAGGTGCGGGTGCTCGCGATCTGGCTGGCGGCGTTCTTCTACGGCCGCGACATCGTCTCGCTGGCCTCGGTCCAGAGTCCGCGCGAGGCGTTCGAGGCCGAGGCCAAGGCGCGGTCGCTCAGTGCGAGCCGGCCGGGATGAGCAGGTCGGTCAGGCCGAACGTGTCACCGGCGGCGGGCAGCGTCGGCTGCCAATCCGGCTCGACGCTCAGGTAGCTGGCCGGGTCGGCCCGCAGCAGCCCGATCAGTACTTCAGCCACGATCCGCCCGCCGACCGGCCCGAGCCGGTCGCCGTCGGCAAGGTACTCGGACTCCTTGAGGATGTAGAACCACAGCGGCGTACCGCCAGGCCAGGTCTCTTCGGTCAGCGGCGGTACGTCGAGCAGTTTGGCGACCTCCTCGCCACTGGGCAGACCGGTCGTGTCGCCGCGCAGCAGGTCGCGAACGGCCAGCGACCGGTACGCCGTCTCGTCGACTGCGCCGGTGATCCGCTCAGGCAGCCCGATCAGGCTCGCAGCGAGCCGGCCGTCGAGTCGCTTCGCACGTTGGGCCGGCGGCCGGCCTGGTACGTCGAAGATCTGCGCCAGATCGAGCCGGTGGTCCTCGGGCAGTGGGCCGAAACCGACCAGATCAGGGAAGAGCGGGAGCTCCGGGCCGCCGTCGACCAGGTGGTAGGCGTGCCGGATCTGACCGTGCCCGTAGCGGTACGCCGCGTCCGCGTACTCCAGCGGAATGAACGCCTGCATCGGCTCCGGGGCGAACCACTTCCCGCCGTCCTCGAGCACCTCGTCGACGAGCGGACGCCCGACGAGACGCGGCAGGAAGTCGTGGACCACGACCCACTGGTGGTGCCAGGTCAGCGTCGTCCGCGCCTGCTCGAAGACGTCTGCCTCGGCCACGCCGCTCGCGCGCAGGTGGTCGACGATCCGGTTGTGCGCCTACAGCAACGCCACATGCAGACTCAACGAGAAGATGTGCACGTCGTTGCGCGGATCGCCGATCAGCGCAACACCTTGCGGGTTCCGCGGTACGTCATACCCATCCGGGCTGAGCAGGAACTTGGCGGCATCGTCGAGGTCGAACATGTACGGCGAGCCGACCGGTCCGTCGGCGTACAGCATCTCGAGGTTGAGCCGGGGCGAACGCGCGTTCCGCAGCGCGTCGGTCTCGACGCCGCCCATCAACGGCGATCGATCCGCCGTCGTGTCGTGCGCCAGCAACTGCCCGAAGAACGGCCAGCCGGCCGCCTGCACCGCGTCATCCCCGCCGGCGCCGAGATCCAGCTCGGCCGCGGCATCACAGATCCCGCCGTCCCCACCGGCCCGCATCAACACGTGCGGATCCGTCCCGAGCGGCTCCAGCCGCGGAAACATCCGCCCGTACCGCGCGCCACCAGTCGGACGATCCACACTGCGTGACGGACTGAGGCAGTGGTCGCGCGCTGCCGGATGCGTAGTCATTCCCAGCCTCCCGAAGATTCGACTTCACAGAGGAAGACAGGCCAAGCATGCCGGATGTGACCGACAGTTCAGTTGATCCGGGTGAGGCGGCCGTCGGGGAGGACGCGGACGGTGGTTTTGCGGGCGCCGACGGTGAGGTCGACGAAGAACATCGAGCCGATGGTCCGGGTCTTGTAAGTGACTGTTTCGGAGGAGCCGGCCGGGACGATCGCGGACAGGATGGTCGCGTCCGTGCCGTTGCGGTTGAACTTGACCACGGGTGCGGACTGCCGGTGGAAGATGTCCGGGTAGTACCAGCCTTGCACCGGATCCTGCTGGCCCTGGACCACGGTGATGCCGTCGGACGGCGGCGTTTGCTGGTAGGGGATCTGCAGCAGGTACGTCTTCGACTTGTCGCCGGGTTTGGCGGCGATGGCCGTGGTGGGCGACTGGACCGTGACCTTCTGATCCGGTGCGAGGTGCCAGAGCGTTTCGTACCGCTGGCTGGTCGGCGACTGCCCGCGATCCAGCGTGATGATCAGATCGGGATCCTTCAGCACCAGTACGTCGCGCTTCCGGGTCACGTCCGGTGCCGGCGAGTCGGCCAGCGAGTACGACTCCCAGGTCGGCGTGATCGCCGCCCGTACCAGCTGGGTCTGCACGGACGCCGTCGTCGCCGACGGGATCGTCATCACGTTGTGCGCGGCCGCGCTCTTGGACCAGGCCTGCCACTTGTCGAGCTGATAGCCGGAGTGACCCGGGTCGATCAGGATGTCCCGGCCGTGCGACGAATAGGTGATCGACATGTGGTCGTCGTGACCGTGCAGTGTGCGGGCGGGACCGTACCGGATGCTGTACGTCGACTCCTGCGTGAACGGCCGCGTCTCACCCCACCCGGTCCGCCCGAAGATGTACCCGGCGTCGAACACCGCGGCCCGCTTCTTCGGCTTGGTCCCGTGCTTCCCGAGCGAGGCGACGTAGTCCAGTGAGGTCCCGGCCGCGCCGGTCGGCTTCTGCCGGACCGCGTCACCGACCTGCTGCAGCTCGCCAGTCGACTTGGTCGCGAGCGCCAACCACTCGGACAGCGCGGCCCGCCGCTGGGAGATCACCTTCCCGGGATCGGATCCGCAGCGCTGCAAGGCCGTAGTCGCCCGACCCCACAGCAGATAGTTGAACATCCCGTACCCGACCGACTGCTCGTTCGTCGAACCCTGCGGGTCGATCGCGGTCGTAATGGCCTGCGTCAGCCGCTCGACGGCCAGCTGCTTCAGCTCCGGTTTCTTCAAGGTGCAGCCGACCCCGAACAACGCGATGCTCTCGTCCGTACCGTGGTTCGACGACCCGCTCCAGTTCACGATCATGAACTGCGCATGGTCGATCAACGCCTTGTCCAGCCAGGCGTACTGCGATGGCAGCGAGCTGACATGCATCCCGGTGAGCACGGCCTGGCGGGCGCACAGCAGCACGTTGGTCCGGTGCATGGTCGCTTCCCACGCACCGATATCGCTCTTCCAGCTGTACGGGTTGTCCTGCACCCAGTCGTGGATGATCGCCATCGTGTGCGCCAGCACCTTGCGGTCACCGCGCTGCCCGGCCTCGATGCCGTTCCCCAGCCAGCGCAACGAATGCAGCCACATGTACCAACTCGGCTTGTGGTACGGGTCGGAGCGCCAGTTGATGTCGCCCTTACCGTCGCCGACCTTGTACGGCGGATCGTCGCCCCAGGAGAACGTGTCGTTCATCAGCATCGACACCGGCACCGCGATGCCGCTGAACCCGGGGCACTCGTACGTCCCGGTGTTGGCGACCGGCGTCGCCGGCGGGGGAGTGGCCGGGGTGTCCACGCCCGGGAGCGGCTCGTCGGTCGAATCCGGGAGGCTGGGCTTCGGGCTGGGCGTACTGGGTTTCGGCTTGCTCGGCGTGGGCGAACCGCTCGCGACGACCGGCGTACCGCGGTCGCGAGCACCGGGCATCAGCACGAAGACCGCGCCGGCGAAGGCCACCCCACAGACCAGTACGCAGGCAAGTGTCAGCGCGACGGTCGTGCCCAACCGCCTCTTCCGCTGCGCCGCCACTCGTTCCCCCCACCCGGCTCTGTAGAAGCAGAACGCTCCGACCCGTCCAATTCGTTGCGTCCGGCCCTCGAATGAGCGAATTCTTCAAGATCCAGCATGCCCGTCCCAGGAAAGCTACCGGCATGACCGAAAGAGCGTTCACACCGGCCCTGGGACGGTTCCTTCCCACGAGGTACTACGACATTGTCGCCTCTCTGGTCCGCGAGCGACTGTGGCGCGGCCTGGTCGTCCGCGAGGCGGCTCCAGCGCCCGGCGACCTGATCGTCGACGTCGGCTGTGGAACCGGATCCCTCGCTCTACTGCTGCACCAGGCCGAGCCCGCGGCGTGGGTGATCGGCGTCGACCCGGATCCCGCCGTCCTGGCGAGGGCGAAACGCAAGGCCGGACTCGCTGGAGTCGAGTTTCGAACCGGGCTGGGCGACGAACTGGCCGACGTCGTCGGTTCGGAGATCGCGGATGTCGCGGTGTCGAGTCTGGTCCTGCACCAGTGCCCGCTGCCGGTCAAGCGGGCGATCCTTGCCGCGATGTACGACGTACTCCGGCCTGGCGGGCGCCTTGTCATCGCGGACTACGGACTGCAGCGCACGCGGGCGATGCGGCTCGCGTTCCGGATCGTGCAGTTGGCGGACGGTTTTCAGGACACCCGGCCGAACGCGGACGGGATCCTGCCGTCGCTGATCGCCGAAGCCGGGTTTCGAGATGTCCGCGAGGTCGAGGTCGTGCCGACGATCACCGGCTCGATCTCGGTGCTGACGGCGTACCGCGGAGCGCTGGGAGGACCTCTGTCGGCGTGAGCCCGATCATCTCGCGCATCCATCGGGTCAGATGGGCCTGATCGGCGAAGCCGGCCGTCACGGCGGCATCGGCGAGCGACTGCCCAGCGGCGAGCGCCTCGGCAGCCCGGCGCAGCCGCGTCCAGATCCGCCACCGCGAGAGCGGCATCCCGAGCGCCTCGCGGGCGACCGAGCGCAGGCGTTGCGGCGAGATCCCGACCCGTGCGGCGAGCTCGGGCATCGACAGCTGCCACTCGGTCAGCGTCAGTTCCATCGCCTCGACCAGGCGCGGATCGAACCCGCCCGACGCCCGCGTCGCCGCCGGGCCGAGATCCTCCTCGCGCAACCCGCGGAGTGCGTCCGCCACCGTGATCCCGTCGTACTCGCGCAGCCGGTCGGCGAACGCGCACTGCGGCTCGATGAAGTACGTCTGTACGTCGTCCGACGGGAGCAGCCGGTGCCAGGTCATCGGGGGCACGACGAGCGCCGTACCGCGGTGGCACACGTCATCGTCGTCGACCATCGCGACGTCCGAGCCGATCGCGAGCTGGAACGCGGCGTGCCGGTGCCTCGAGCCGCCGGCCACGGGACCGCGGTAGGACGCGTAGCCGTCGCGGATCACGAATCGCATGCGGCCGAGGGTACGGGCACCGGAGTACGGCGGCCGATGGCGGCGAGGGCGGTTACGCACAGGCCGACGATGCTCGCCGCTGCGGCGACGATCGTGCAGGTGATGAAGCCGGTGGTCAGGTTGTGGGCGGTGCCGAGGAGTGGGCCGAAGGTCGCGACGCCGATCGCTCCGCCGATCTGGCGGGACGTGTTGAACGCGGCCGAGGCGGCGCCGTGCAGGTCAGGTTCGACGGCGGCGATGGACTGCGCGGTCATGGTCGGGACGAGCAGCCCGGAGCTGAAGCCGATCGGAACTAGGGCGACCACCATCGGCCAGACGGCGGACGACGTACTGGCCCAGGCGAGTCCGAGTAGTGCGATCGTCAGGATGGCCTGGCCGATGCCGAGTACGGCCGGTCGGCCGAGGCGGCGGGTGAGCGGTGCCGAGCAGAGATTGGCAATCGAGATCAAACCTGTCAGCGGTAGGAACAGCAGGCCGGTGACCAGCGGACTGAGACCACGGCCCTGCTGCAGCAACAGGCTCATCGTGAACAGCACGCCGTAGAAGGCGAAGTTGAGCAGCGTGCCCTGTGCGGCGGCGGCCGCGAAACCGGGATCGGCGTACAGCTTGGGTGGTAGGAGCGGTGCTCGGACGGACCGCTCGATCCAGACGAAGGCGACCAGGCCGGCGACTGTTAGCGCTGTCGCACTGAGTACAGCGGGGTCGAGCCAGCCGCGCGTTGGTGCTTCGATCAGCGCGAAGACCAGGCCGCCGATGAACGCGGTCGCGGTCAGCATGCCGGCCCAGTCGAGTCGTCGGGCTCGGCGTACAACTGCCGGCATCGAGCGGAGAGCCCAGATTGCGGCCGGGATGCCGATGACCACGTTGACTGCGAAGACCGCCCGCCAGTTCGCGAGGGCGACCAGGCCGCCGCCGAGGAGCGGGCCGGCTGCCATCCCGGCGCCGCCGGCCGCGGCCCACCAGCTGACCAGGCGGTGCCGGGTGTGTTCGTCGGTCGCGGACGCAGTCGCGAGGATGAGCGCGCTGGGGAGGAGCAGGGCGGAGCCGGCGCCCTGGACGAGGCGGGCGAGGTTGAGCATCAGCATCGAGCCGGCCGCCGCGCAGACCGCTGAGGATGCTGTGAACACGACGAGTCCGGTCAGGAACGCTCGCTTCGCGCCGAGGGTGTCCGCGATCGCCCCGGCGCCGAGCATCAGCGCGGCGAACGAGAGCGTGTACGCGTTGAGGGACCACTCGAGCTCGGCCCGGGATGCGTGCAGGTGAGTGGCGAGCTGGGCGAGGGTGACGTTCACGATCGTGCTGTCGACGAACACCATGAACGAGGCGATCAAGGCGAGGGTGACAACGGACCGGCGGTGCTCTAGGGGCATGCCAACCACCCTACGACATTGTTCGACGCAGGTCGAACAGTATCCCATTGGGCAGGGGATGGTAAGCCGACGGTGGTTACGGGGCGGAGGCGGTGGCTAGGAGGTACCAGGCGGTGTGGGGGATCCATTGTTCGGCCCAGCGCCAGTGGTCGGATTCGGGGGCGTCTGGTGGGAGGAAGGCGATGTCTTGCTCGTTCGTCCAGCCTCCGGTGATGCCGTTGATGATGCCGCCGGGGAGGTTCGGGTAGTCGGAGTGGTAGTCGACGTTGTTGCGGCCGCGGCCTTGGAGCATGCAGACGTCGTACGGGTTGCGGCCGAGGATCCAGGCGAGTTGGTCGGCGGCGAAGGTCTTCAGTCTGTGCTTGTCCGCGTCGGGTACGTCCGGGAGGTGTGCGCAGGCGCTGGCTGCCGCGGAGAGGGAGGCGATGGCGGCGTTCTCGCCTTGCCACCAGTAGCCGGTTTCGTTCTCGTGCGGGAAGAAGAAGCCGGCGGGTGAGCGTGGGTAGCCGAACGGGTTGGGTACGGCTGCGGTGCGGTCCAGTACGTCGAGCATTGCCCGTACGGCGGTCGTCCGGGCGATGCTCGCCTGCCGACTGGTCGGGAACACCTCGGCGAACCGCAGCAACGCGAGGATCGGCAGCCCCGGCTCAACCGCGTGCACGAACGGACGCCCGTCCTCGTCGGCCCGAAACCATCCGGGCCCATCGCCAGGGGACACATACCGCGAGACCAACGACGAAGCCCTCCGCCAAGCAGCGTTTGCCGCCACCCGCACACCCTCTGCGTCATCCGCCGTGCGGAGGGCGGCGGTTAGTTCGGTGGCGGCTAGGAGGGCGCAGTAGTCGTCGATGATGGATTCGGTGTGGTCGAAGAGGTATTCGCGGTTGTGTTGTTCGAGGTGGGTGAAGGCTTCGGACGCCGCAGCCAGGTAAGTGCTGCGCGGGTAGTCGCCATCAGCATCCGTGGTCGAGGCCCGAGCCAGCGCAGCGATCGCCAGGCCGCCGCCGTGACGGTAGGCGGACTGATACCGAGCCGTACGCACGGAGTTCTGCAGCGGCGCCGTGATCACACGTTCATCCAGCTGCTTCGTCAGCGCGTCGAAGATGCCGGTATAGAAGTAACCCTCAGGGGAGCGGAACCGGACCAGAAAGTCAGCCCCGAACAGCGCCTCGTCACGCAATCGCGACCCCAACAGCCGAACCAGCGCAGGATGCCAAGCGCTGATCTGATCCCGCGCCGCGAGCATCGCCCAAGCACGCAACGGGATCTGCTGCGGACTCATCGTCGACGTATACGTCAGATGCGACAAGAACTTGCTCGTGTCCCCACTAGCGTCCAACCACCCGCCCCGCGCGTCCACAGTCGTACCAGACTCGTCACCCCACAACCGAGCAGCCCGGTCCTTGCGATCGATCTCACCACTCGACCGCATCGCCTTGAAATACGCCAGTACGTCGGACATCGTCTGCCGCTGCACCCGATCCGGCTCGACCACGAACGGCTCGGACTCCACCGAGCCGACCCGCACGACGTACGTCCCGGGAGACAGCTCGTCCGGCAGGACAACCCGCGCGCAGGACCCGATCGACCACCCCGGCACAGACTCGACCGGCCCCAGCTCAAGGGTGACAGCCCCGACCAGTTCCGCCGTCAACTGTCCGTCGACCCCGAGGACGACAACCGAACGTCCCACCCCGGTCCCGTAGCCGAGGTGGGAGGTCAGGATCTGCATCAGCCGGCGACGCCCGCGTCCGCTTCGGCCACATGGCAAGCGGCCTCGTGGTTCTCGCCGAGGCGGCGGAGGACCGGCGTCTCCACGTGGCACCGATCGATCGCCAGCGGGCAACGCCACCGGAACCGGCACCCAGGAGTCGGGTCGACCACCTTCGGCGGTTCGCCGGTGTCGCCTTCGATGCCGAGGCTCAACGGCGCCCGCGGATCCGGCACGGCGCCGAGCAGCAGGTCCGTGTACGGGTGCTTCGGGTTCGCCAGCACCGACTCGGCCGGACCGGTCTCGACGATGTGACCGGCGTACATGATCATCAGCCGGTCGGCGACGTACCGGGCGCTGGCGATGTCGTGGGTGATGTAGAGGAACGAGACGCCGGCCGAGCTGCGCAGTTCGGCCATCAGGTTCAGCAGGCCGATCCGGATCGACACGTCCAGCATCGACACCGGTTCGTCCGCCAGGATCAGCTTCGGCTTGTGCGCGAGTGCCTGGGCGAACCCGATTCGTTGCCGTTGGCCACCACTCAGTTCGTACGGGTACCGGTCCATGATGTCGCCGGCCGGTGTCAGTCCGACCGCCTCGATCACCTGTGCGGCTTCGTCCTGCCGCTGCTGCCGGGTGAGCTCGGGCCGGTGCAGCTTCAAGCTCCGCAGTACGCCGTGTGAGACCCGGAACGCCGGGTTGAGCGAGCTGAACGGATCCTGGAACACCATCGGTACGTCGCCCCGGTAGGACAGCTGGTCCTTGCGGGACTTGAACGACGACATCGGCCGGCCCTGGTAGAAGATCTCGCCGCCGGTCGGCTTGTACACGCCCGCGAGCAGCCGTGCGATCGTGCTCTTCCCGCTGCCGCTCTCACCGGCCAGCGCGACGATCTCCTGCCGGCCGATCGAGAAGCTCACGTTGTCGACGGCATGCAACTGCTGCTTCGAGAAGAACCCCCGCCCGACCCGGAAATGCCGGCTCAGATCCCTGGCCTCGATCACCGGCGTCGCGGCCGATTCGGTCACGCCGGGTTCAACATCTACCGATGTCATGAGACCTCCTTGGCCGACTCGATCGACGGGGCGTGCAGGAGGCAGCGGGACTGGACGGCGCCGACCTGGTAGAGCTCCGGTTCGATCTTCGGGCAGTCTTCGAACGCCTTCGGGCAGCGCGGCTGGAACCGGCAGCCCGGCGGCGGGGAGGCCAGGTTGGGCGGGGCGCCGGGTATGCCGGTCAGCGGCACCTTCGGTCCGCGGATCGATGGGAACGCGTCCAGCAGACCCTCGCTGTACGGGTGCTCCGGGTGGTCGAAAACCGCGCGGGTGTCGCCGAACTCGACCACCTGACCGGCGTACATCACCACGAGTTTGTCGGAGAAGTGGCTGACCAGCGACATGTCGTGGGTGACGAAGATGACCGCGAACCCGAGCTTGCGCTGCAGTTCCTTGATCTGCACCATCAGCGACCGCTGCGCGACCACGTCGAGCGCGGACGTCGGCTCGTCCATGATGATCAGGTCCGGCGTGAACAGCAGCGCCATCGCGATCATCGCCCGCTGCCGCATCCCGCCGCTGAGCTGGTGCGGGTAGCTCTTCAGGTGGATCGGGTCGATGCCGACCAGCCGCAGTACCTCGGCCGGGCGGTTGTCGTCGACCACCTCGTCGTGGGCCATGATCGTGTCCTGGAACTGCGCGCCGATGCTCTTCACCGGGTTCAGCGCGTTCATCGCGCTCTGCATCACCACCGAGAAGTCACGCCAGCGCAGCGCGGCCAGCTTCTTCTCGCTCATCGTGACCAGGTTCTGGCCGAGGAACTTCACGCTGCCGCCGGTGATCGCGGCCGGCGAGCTCAGCAGTTGCGCGATCGCGAACAGCAGCGTCGACTTTCCGCAGCCCGACTCGCCGACGATGCCGACGAACTCACCGGCCTGTACGTCGAGATCCACATGGTCGACCGCGACGACCGGGTGTTCCCCGGTGTCGTAGGAGACGGTGAGATCACGGACCTCAAGAAGCTGATCGGGCACGACGCCTCCGAACCGGCCGTAGCGCGGGGTTGCTGATCTCGTCGAACGCATAGTTGAGCAGGGCAAAGGAAACACCGAGCAGCGCGACCGCCAGACCCGGCGACAGCGCCCACGCGGGCAGGCCGTTCACCAGGGCGCCCTGGTTCTGCGCCCAGTAGAGCATCGTGCCCCAGCTCAGCGAGTTGGGATCGCCGAGGCCGAGGAACTGCAGTCCGGCGGCGGTGAGCACGGAGTACAAAGCGGCGCCGAGGAAGTTCGCGACGATCAGCGAGGTCATCGTCGGCAGCACTTCGACCACGATGATGTACGACGATCGCTCGCCCCGGACCCGGGCCGACTCGAGGAAGTCCCGGTTCCGCAGCGACAACGCCTGCGCCCGCATCTGTCTGGCCCCGTACGACCAGCCGGTCAGGATCAGCACGATGATGATCACGGTCAGGTTGCCCTTGCCGGCGTACGTCGCCAGCACGATGATCAGCGGGAACGTCGGGAGCACCAGGAAGACGTCGGTCAGCATCGACAACCCGTCGTCGGCGAACCCTCCCAGATAGGCGGCCGAGACGCCGATGATCACCGACAGGATCGTCGCGCCCAGACCGGCGACGATCGCGATCACGAGCGACTCACGGGTGCTGTAGACGAGTTCGGCGTACACGTCCTGGCCGAGGCCGGTCGTGCCGAGCCAGTGTGCGCCGGACGGTTTCGCCAGCGGGGTGTCGCCGATCGCGCGGGGATCGCCGTGCAGCCAGGGCACGAACAGATGCGGGAACGCGGCGAGCAGGATGAACAGCAGCAGCAGGGCCGCACCGACCATGGCCTTGCGGTTGTGTAGAACGGCTCGGAACAAGCCACCACGCGGACGACGGGTTGCCGCGGTAGTCGGGGCGGCAGTCCCGGCAACGATCGCACTCATCGGCGTCCTCGCTTCGCTCCGGGCGCCGATGAGCGCGGGGCGCTGTGCTTGATGATGACCTCGCTACGCTCGCTCATGGTCGGCTATCCCTTCGTCCGGGCTCGGGGGTCGAGCAGGAACACCGCGAAGTCGCAGAGCAGGACACAGATCAGCACCGCCAGTGTCACCAGCAGGAAGAGGGCCTGTAGCAACGGATAGTCGGTGCTCACGGTGGCGTTGTAGAACATGTAACCCAGGCCGGGGTAGTTGAACACGTACTCGACCAGGATCGTGCCGGAGATGACGAAGCCGAGGGACATCGCGAACCCGGACAGGTTCGGCAGGAACGCGTTCCGGCCGGCGTACCCGAACATGATCCGCCGGCTCGGGATGCCCTTGGCCCGGGCCATCCGGACGTAGTCCTCGGCCAGCGTCGTGACCATGTTGTTCCGCATGGTCAGGATCCAGCCGCCGACCGCGGTGATCAGAATCGTGCCGGCCGGCAGGATGCCGTGCTTGAGCACGCTGAGAATGAACTCGCCGTTGAAGCCCGGCGTCAGTCCTTGGTCGTAGTTGAAGTCGTTCGGCAGGATCGGATGGTCGCCGATCGCGAACAGCGAGATGAACAGCAGCGCCACCCAGAAGTACGGCAGCGCCGACGTGACGATGAAGACCGGCGGCAGGATCCCGTCGATCAGCCCGCCCCGCCGCCAGCCGGCGACCGTGCCGATCAGCGTGCCGATCGCGAACGCCAGGACGGTCGCGATGCCGACCAGGCCGAGCGTCCACGGCAGCGCGTCGCCGATCAGCGTGGTCACCGGGACGCCGAGGCTGCTGCCGATCGACACGCCCCAGTGCCCGGTGACCATCGCCTTCAGGTACTCGAGGTACTGCAGCACGATGTTCTTGTCCGGCTCGAAGCCGAACTCGGCCAGCACGGTCCGCAACTGGTCCGCCGTGACCACCGAACCGCCCTTGCTGAGCCGCTCCCGCAAAGCCTCCTCGGGACTGCCGGGCATCAGCCGTGGGATGAAGAAGTTCAGGGTCATCGCGGCCCAGAGCGTGAGCACGAAGAACCCGAGACGTCGTAGCAGGTACCTCACAAACAGCTCCTCGTGCTCACGCCGGACGTTACTTCTGGGCCGACTTCGAGTACAGGTTCGCCAGCACCTGTCCGGCGTCCGGGATGTTGTACGGCGCCGGCTGGGCGTACGGGTTGTCCTGCGTCGGCCAGCCCTCGATGTCCTTGGTGTTGTACTGGTACCAGTCGACCGACTCGGTGGTCGGGATGAGCGGCACGTCCTTGATCATGTACGACGAGATCTGCTTGACCAGCTTGATCTGGGTGTCCGGATCCGCGCTGGCGTACTGGTCGAACAGCTTGTCCACGTCCGGGTTGCTGTACCGCGAGTAGTTGCTGTTGGCCTGCTTGCCGATCGGCGCGGTGTTCTTCGAGTACAGCAGCTGCCGCAGCTCGTAGTACGGCGTGGGGCCGCCGGACAGGCTGGAGTAGGCGAGGTCGTAGTCACCGGTGTAGAGCTTCTGGTTGTACGACTGCTGCTGCAGGTCCTGGATGCTCAGCTCGACGCCGACCTTGGCGAGTTGCTGCTTCACGACCGCGAGCGACGCGTCCCAGTCGGTATAGCCGGTGACCGTGATGACGCTGAGCTTGAGCGGGTTCGACTCCGAGTACCCGGCGCCCTGCAGGAGCTGCTTCGCCTTGTCGAGGTTCGGCTTGTCGTACCCGGCAGCGGCCAGGGCGTCCTTGTCGAAGTACTTGTCGAAGGTCGGGGTGACGACGCCGGTCTGGTTCGCGGCCGGCTGGTAGCCGCTCTCACCGATCTTCGAGATCTGCTCCCGGTCGAGCGCGTACGCCAGTGCCTGCCGGACCGCCAGTTTGCTGGTCGCCGGGCGGGACGGGTCGTTGTTCGGCACGAGTGCCACGTTCGCGGTCGGCGGGAACCAGTAGTTGTTCTGCGGCGACTTCGACTTGTAGAAGTTGTCGATGTTCGGGATGTACTGACCGCCCCACTGTGCCTTGCCGCTGGCGAGGTCGAGGTTGGCCGGGTTGTTGTCCAGGTACGCCGGGTACTGGACCTTCTGGATGTACGGCTTGCCCGGCTGCCAGTAGCTGCCGTTGGCGGCGTACGAGATGTTGTTGCTGGTGCAGGACTCGACCGTGTACGGCCCGGTGCCGACCGGCTTCGGGTCCGCCCAGGTGGCCGGCTTGGAGGCCGCCTCACCGGTCGACCAGATGTGCTTCGGCACGATGTTGACCTGGTTGGCGAAGTTGAAGAAGTACGGCTCGGCCGCGCCCTTGAACTTCAGCGTGACCTTGTTGCCGGCCGCGGTGACACTGGTCAGCCCCGCGCCGGTCCACAGCGCGTAGATGTCCAGAGCGGGCTGCTGCTTCATCAGGTTGAACGTGTAGACCACGTCGTCGGCGCTGAACGGCTGCCCATCGCTCCACTTCACGCCGTCGCGGATGGTGAAGACGATCGAGTCCTTCTTCGGCGACCAGGCGAAGTCGGTGGCCAGCATCGGCGTGGTAGCGCCGGCCTTCAGCACGTTGACGAACGTCAGCGGCTCGTAGACGAACCCGCCCGCGACGCCGTTGACGGACGGGTTGAACGGGTTGAACTGACACGGCCAGGTCTGCCCGCCGACGTTGGCGATGGTGACCGTGCCGCCCTTCTTGTACTGCCCCCCACCGTTGCTCGACGAGGACGACGGGTTACCCGCCGACGACGTACTCCCGATCGGCTTGTCCCCACCGCCGCACCCGGCGGTCAGCGCGCTGACCGCCACCACGGCGACGGCGATACGTTTGATGCCCCTCATCGACTTTGCCTTTCGCTACTGGGAATCCTGTTCATGCGAACGCCTCCGTGCCGAGAACAACGCCCGCCGCCTCGACGCCTAGGGCGAGTGCCCCGATCAGCGGTGCCTCCGTTGGAAACCGGGCCACTGACAGCTCCGGTGGAAAAGGGACGGCTGCGTCGAGGGCGCGGCGCAGACCGGCTTCGATCTGGTCCCAGGAACGCACCAGTCCACCGCCGACGACGATCCGGACCGGATCGACCGCGATGGCCAGGTTGGCGAGATGCATCGCCAGTTCCCGGACGAACTCGTCGGTGAGGACGGCGGCGTCCGGCTGGGTCCGCGCCATCGTGAAGACGTCGGCGGCCGTGACCGGCTGCCCGAGCCGGGCGGACCCGGTGGTCTCGAGCGCCTGACCGCTGACGACGTGCTCCAGGATCGTGCGCTCGTCCATGTCGACGTACACGTCGCCGGCCGAGCGCAGGTTGTAGCCGATCTCGCCGGACGCGCCGTGCGCGCCGGTGATCACGGTGCCGCCGGCAACGATCGCGATCGCGAGACCGGTGCCGAGATTGACGTACAGCCCGGGGTCGCAGTCGGCGAGCGCCCCCCAGCGGAGCTCGGCCGCCGCGGCCGCTTTCACATCGGTTGCCAGCCGCACGGGTACGCCGGGAAACGCGTCGCGGACCAGTTGCCCGAAGGGAAGCTCGTCCCAGCCCGGAAAGGTCGGTGCCAGCTCGACGTGATCGTCGTACGGGATGCCGAGGGTGGCGGCGCCGACGCCGGCGAGCTCCTGGCCGGGTGCGACCTCGGCGAGCAGGTCGTGGGCAGCGGCCAGGCCGCGAGCCAGCGACTGCTCTGCGCCACCCGACTCGGCGCGGCTGTCGATGGTGGTCCCGCCCAGGCGGCGGCCGGACAAGTCGCCGACGGCAACGGCGATCTTCGTGCCGCCGAAGTCGAGCCCGAGCACGACCGGTGTCGGAATCACGGGGTGGCACCTCCTCGCCTGGACCAATAGAATCGATTGGAAACTAACTTAACAATCACCGTGACCACAAGGGCTAACTCGCACTTGTTGGCCGAGTTGTTAGCGAGCGAGGGGGGCGGCGTGACAGTTGTGACCGGAGGCGTTGCCGGCGGTGTTGGTGACGGGGTTGGTGGTGCCTCGGCAGCCCGTCCGCAGCTGATCCGTGAGATCAACGAGCGCGTGCTGCTCGACCACATCAGGCGGTCCGGACCGATATCCCGCACCGAGCTCGCCGGTCTGACCGGATTGTCGAAGCCGACGGTGTCGGCCGCGCTGAGCTCGTTGGAGCGATCCGGTCTTGTCCACGTGACCGGCCAGCGCACCGGCGTACCAGGTCCGGCTGCGAGTCTGTACGAAGTACGTCCGGAGGCGGGGTATGTACTCGGGCTCGATGTCGGGCGAGAGTTTCTGCGCGGCGCGATCTCGGATCTCAGCGGGAGCGTTCGCGCGCGGTTGAGTGTGCGGACCAAGGCGGGTGACGCGATGGCCCGCATTCAGGAGCTGGCGGACCTGGCTGTCACGCTGGCGACCGAGGCGGGTATTCAACTGACCCAGCTCACCCAGACCGTGCTCGGTAGTCCTGGTGTCTACGACCCGCGGCTCGATGCGCTGACTCTGACCGGCCGCCTGTCCGGATGGGACTCACCTGCGACGCTGGCGGCACTGCGCGATCGCTTCGGGTCGTCACTGATGATCGAGAACGACATCGATGCGGCGGCGATCGCCGAGCGGGTGCACGGACATGGCCGGAACGTCGACAGCTTCGCCTTCGTTTCGGTCGGCACCGGTATCGGCATGGGTCTCGTTCTGGACGGGAAGCTCCGGCACGGATCGCACGGCGTCGCGGGCGAGATCGGCTACTTGCCGTTCACCGAAGGTAGCGGCAGCGATCCGCGGGATGCCCGTAAACGCGGCGGATTCGATGCGTCGGCGTCGGCGGCGGCAGTGGTCCGCGCGGCCCGGCGGGCCGGCGTTCGCGGTACGTCGACCGCCGAGAAAGTGTTCGCAGCCGCCGCCCGTGGTGACGTCGTCGCAGCCGCGGTCGTCGCCGAGGAAGCACTCCTCGTGGCCAAGGCGGTCTGCACAGTGATCACCGTGGTCGACCCCGACCTGATCGTGCTGGGCGGCGGTATCGGACAAGCACCCGGCTTCCTGGAGGCCGTGGTCAAGCAACTTCGCCAAATGGCCCCGGTCCTGCCCGACGTGAAGGCCAGCGTCCTCGGCACCGAAACCGTCGTAGCCGGCTGCCTCGCCGCAGGCCTCGATCGGTCGTGGCAGAGTCTTGTCGGCCGCACCGCAAACTCGGTGTAACAACCGGACGCAAACCGTCCGGAATGGTCAGTAGGGTGCGTTGCATGATCGCTATGTATCCGAGTTTCGTGATGGATTGTCCCGACGCCGGGGCCCTGGGTCAGTTCTACGGAGAGATCCTGGGCTGGAAGGTGGAGGCCCGCGACGGGTGGGCCGACATCAAGCCTGAGGACGGGAGCAACTGCATCTCGTTCCAGCAGGTGGCCGATTACAAGGCGCCGAGCTGGCCGACTCAGGACGTTCCGCAGCAGCTGCATCTCGACGTGATGGTCCGGGACCTGGACGAGGCGGAGCCCGAGGTGCTGAAGCTGGGCGCGACCAAGCCCGAGCATCAGCCGGGTACGTCGTTCCGCGTCTTCCTCGACCCGGCCGGGCACCCGTTCTGCCTTTGCACCGGCTGAGCGCCTTAGGGTGAGGCGTGACGAGTTGGCGTGACGAACGACGACAGGCGGCGGCCGAACACGCGGCCGCCCTGGAACGCCGGAAGGCCTCGGAGACCGCTCAGGCCCGCGAGCTGCTGACCGATTTCATCGCGACGCTGAAGGAACGCGGCGTCGAGCCCGAGCCGTTGCGTGCGCAGGTCGTCGGATCGAACGCGAGCTACCGGACCAACCTCACCGGCTGGTACCTGCGCCGTAACCGCTCGCTGGCCGTGGACGTCGAGGGGAACTTCTACATCCTCGGCGTCCAGCCCAGCCTCAAGGCCCGCGTGGCCGGAGTCCACGTGCTGCCGTCCGATCCGCCGATCATCGTCGGTCAGGGTGCTCGCGACGGCGAGTCGATGCCGCTGGCCGAGTTGCTACGCCTTCGGCTTGAGTCCTGACAGCACGCTCTCGATTAGCGCAGTACCAGGCGCTGTTCGGCCGCCTGGTCCGGGGGACGGCGCGACCTCGTCCATCTGCAACGCCTCGCCGCACTCCGAGCAGCAGACCGTTGCCGTCGTCACCTTTCCGCAGGTCGTGTGGGTGAACCGGAGCGGTTGGCCGGCCGGGGGAGTCGCCCAGCGGTCACCCCATGCCGTCAGCGCGATCAGGATCGGCACCAGCTCCTGCCCGGCGTCGGTCAGCTCGTAGCTGTAGCGGACCGGGTTCTGCTGGTACGGCGTACGTCGTACCAGGCCGCCGTCGACCAGTGTGGTGAGCCGGTCGGTCAGCAGGTTGCGGGAGATGCCGAGGTCGGTGACGAACTGGTCGAAACGGTTCAGGCCGAGGTAGAGGTCGCGCAGCACGAGGGGAGTCCACCAGTCGCCGATCAGCTCCAGCGACTGGGCGAGCGAGCAGTGCATCGAGGCGAAGCTGGTGTTCCGCATGCGCCCGAGTGTAGTCAGTTGCGTCATTGAACTCACTACCCCTAGGGTGGTCGGCATGGGTATCTACCACTCGATCGTGGCGCGGCAGGTGCGGAACGCGTTCGCACAGATCAGCGCCGGCAACTGGGAGGCGATGGTGGCCGGGATGGCGCCGACGTTCACCTACCGGTTCTACGGGGACCACGCGCTGGGCGGCGAGCGCCGGACCCACGACGCGCTCCGTCGCTGGTGGGAGCGTTGTTTCCGGCTGCTCCCGAACACCCGGTTCGAGGTCCAGGACGTGCTGGTCAGCGGGTGGCCCTGGAATACCCGGGTCGCCACCGCGGTCACTGTCCACGTCGGCGTTGTGGACGGATCGACGTACGAGAATGTCGTCCATCAGTTCCTGCGGATCCGGTGGGGGAAGATCACCGAAGTACGGACGCTCGAGGACACTGCGGTGCTGGAACGGACCCTCGACCGGCTGGCCGCCGCGGGGTACGCCGAGGCGCACGCGGAGCCGATCGTCGGTTGAGACGTGACGAAGCCGGGACGGTTGCTGGTGACAACCATCCCGGCTTCTTCTTCGGGTCAGCGGACCGGCTTGAATCCCTTGAAGGTCATGTAGAGGCCGATCGACAGCTCCCAGAGGGCGACGGGCAGCGTGGCGACCGCCGACACGACGGACAGCTGGGTGTTGTGTCCGAGGACGGTCAGGATGTTGACGGTGAGGAGCAGCGGCGCGCCGACGAGACCCATGATCGGCATGAACCGCGGCACGCGGCGGGACCTGTACAGCAGGATGCCGAGCAGGATGGCGCTGAAGGCGGGCATGGTGCCGCCGCCGAAGAGGAAGGTCCAGTCGCGGACCTCGACGAGCGCCCGGCCGATGGTGGCGAGTGCGGCTTGGTCGGTGCCCTGGGCGCCGGCGAGGTCCTGTCGCAGGTTGACGACGGCGACGAGACTGACGACACCGATCATGATCACGGCGGCCTCGAGCGTCCGTGACGTGACGAAGCCGAGTGCGAGCGACTCCTTGTAGCGCTTGATCACCGGGAACAGCGCGACGGCGCTGCCGATGCCGGCCAGGGCGTTGACGAAGTCGAGCAGGCAGCCCACCAGCACCCGGGTGTCGTGCCCGCCGCCGATGATGTAGTTGTGGTCGTTCAGCACCGGCCCGATCAGGAACAGCGCCGGGAACGAGGCGGCGAACGTCACCAGGTAGAAGATGCCTGCGGCCCGGACGTGGTTGCGGGTCGGATCGGCTGAGCTGTGAGTGGCAGCCGGTGTCGGTGTCGGTGCGGTGATGGTCATGTCAATCTCCTGGGTTCTGGATATGCCGATCGACCGAGAGCAACGGCAGCCCGAGGTCGCGGAGTCGCTGGAGCAGTCCGTGCAGGGCTGCTTGGTCGGCCACACGGCCGTGGATGACGGTGGTGCCGTCGGAGTGCGTGGTCAGCGTCATGCCGTCGAACCATGCGGCCCACCGTGGGTCGAGACGCCCTTGGAGGCGAATGTCGTACCAGGCTGCGTCGTGGTCCATAGCCGCAAGTTACGAACGGACCTGGTGACCGCGCATCACATCATCTGGTGATCTTCAGCAGGCCCAGCTGATGAGCCCGCCGGACCGCTGCGCGTCGGCTGTTGACGCCGAGCTTGGTGTAGATGTGCTTCGTGTGCGTACGCACGGTGTTGAGAGACACGACGAGTTCCCGGGCGATCGACGGACCGTCGAGCTCGCTGGTGAGCAACCGGAGTACGTCGATCTCGCGGTCGCTGAGCGGATCCAGCAGACTCTGTGGAGCGACCGGCTCGCGGACCTGAGTGCGCCGGTCGAGCAGCGTTCGCGGGTAGGCCCAGTCCGGGCGGCGCCGCTGCAGAGTCGACAGCAGCGACATCATCGGCGCCCCTTCGGCGATGAAGGTCCGGACGTACCCCTCTGGCTCGGCGATGGTCAGTGCTCGTTCAAGGACGGCTGGATCGCGAGCCGCGAGAGCCTGAAGGACGAGGATCTCGATCAGGGTGCCGGTCCGGCCGCCATTCTCTGTGGCGGCGCGCAACCGTTCGAGGAGTCCGGCGCAGTCTCGGTGTTGGGCGATCATGAGTCTGGCCAGCGTCACATGTTCGTACTCGTGCAGGTAGGAGTCGCCGATCGGCAAGCTGTCAGCCCATTCCTGTGCCGCAACCAGCTCGCCTCGGGCGATCAGTAGTCGGGCCCGGACCGCGGTCAGCGGGCGGACGGTCGGGGAGAAGTCGCCGACGTACACCCGGATGGCCGCGTCGAGGAGCTCCAGGGCTGTGTCGAGATCGCCTTCGGCTTCGCGGATCCGGGCCATCGCGACCCGCCAGCGGTACGGATTCTGTGGGAGGTCCGCGTCCAGGTCTTCGCTGCGGCGCAGGTAATCGGCGGCGAGGCCGAGGTCGTTGCGTTCCCAGGCGAGCTGGCTCAAGCCGACGTACATGTCGGACGTTCCGCGCAGCTTCTCCTCGCCGGCCAGCTTGAGCGCTCGTTCGAACGTTGCCTGTGCCTGACGGAGATGGCCTTGGGTGATCTCGAGATCGGCCAGGGTGATCGAGCAGCCGAGGACGTCGGCGATGTGCCCGATCCGTTCGAGGCCCTCGGCGCCGGCGGCGTACCCGCGGTGCGCGGCCTCGATGTCTCCACCAGCCCACGAGGCAAGGCCGGACAGCGCGGAGGCGGCCGAGGTGGTGAGATCGTCGCCTTCGACGGCGAGCCGGATCGCGTCCGCGGCGTGGTCGATCGTGCCGGCCGGATCCCCTGCAATCAGACAGAGTGCGGCTCGGTAGGTCTCGATCGCGCCCGGCAGCCGGTCGAGCTCCTGGGGATCGACGACCACCAGTGCGTCGACGGGGCCGGCCAGCTGTCGTTCGATGTCCTGGATCCGTTGTTCGACACCCTGGAACTGGTTGCCGGCCATCAGCGCCCCGACGAATCCGATCGCGAGGACCGGTCGGCGCCGGACGAGCTCGTCGGGGATGACGTCCAGCCAGCGCAGGATCGTGGCTTCTCGTCGTTCCCGCTGCAGGTGAGGGACAGCGAGCTCGATCAAGTCGGCGGCGTGGTCGACGTCGCCGGCCGCGACGGAATGGCGGACGGCTGCGACCGTGTCGCCGGTTTCGCCGTACCACTGGGCGGCGCGGCGGTGCAGGTCGGTGATGTCGCTGCGCTCGGCGAGCAGCCGCGCTCGCAGGACGTCCGCGAAGAGATGGTGGTAGCGGTACCACTGGCGTCGGTCGTCGAGCGGTACGACGAACAGGTTCCGTCGTTCGAGCGACTCGAGCATCGCGCGGCCGCCGGGCTGTCCGGTGACGGCGTCGCAGAGCGGGCCGGTCAGCCCGTCGACCACGCTCGTTTCGAGCAGGAACCGGCGTACCGGCGCTGGTTGGCGATCGAGGACCTCGTCGACGAGGTAGTCGACGACGTATCGATCGTCTCCCGCGAAGCCGTCGATGAACCCCGCCGCATCGCTGCGGCCCTGCAAGGAAAGGGCTGCCAGTCCGAGGGCGGCGATCCAGCCTTCGGTTCGTTCCTCGAGAGTCGCGACGGCTTTGGCGTCAAGGCCGAGACCGGTCACGTCGTTGAGGTAGGCGTGTACTTCGTCGAGGGTGAAGCGCAGATCGGCAGCACGGACCTCGACGAGCTCACCACGACTGCGCAGACGTGCCAGTGGAAGTGCGGGGTCGGCTCGGGTGCTGATCAAGATGTGCAGCTGGGGCGGGAGATGGTCGAGCAGATAGGTCATCCCGCGGCTGATCTCCAGGCCGTCGGCGAGGTGATAGTCGTCGAGGACGAGGTCCACCTGGTCAGGCAGAACGCTCAGCTCGTTGAGGACGACGGCGAGGACCGTTTCGATCGGCGGCGTACCTGATTGCAACACCGCCAGAGCGCCCTCGGCGACGCCAGGTGCCGCGCGCTCCAGGGCGGTCAGGACGTAGGTCCAGAAGGTGACGGGCTCTTGGTCGCTGGCCTCCAGCGAGACCCAGGCCGCGTTCTCGGCCGCCCAGGCCGAGACCAGTGTCGTCTTGCCGAAGCCCGCCGGCGCGGACACCAAGGTGAGACCGGCGCCGTCCTTCTGCAGCAGGCGCGGGCGTTCCACCAGACCCTGGCGGCTCCGCGGCCGGTAGAGCTTGGTCTCGACGAGCAGGCCGACCATCACACCCCCCGGTTCGATGTCGTTGTGATGAGAGTAAGCCCCGCGATTGTGGAGCGGACCGAAACTCGGATGCTTTTGTCGGTGCGGGTCGTTACGGTCGGTTGGGTGCTGACTCTGCTTCGCTACGGCGTTCGTGTTGCACCTGGGAGCACGCTTCTGACGATGGGTCTGGCGGTCCTCGGCTCACTGCTGGGGATGGCGGTCACGTTGCTGACCGGCCGGGTCGTCGGGGCGGTGCCAGGTGTGATCGACGGACGCCCCGGAGCGATGTCGCTCGGCGAGTTCGGCTGGGTGCTCGGCGGGCTGTTGGCGGTGTTCGTCATCGACAGTCTGACGCCGGCGTTGCAGCAGGTTGCGTCGCTCATGATGGACGCCGGCCTGGTCCGCGCGATCGGCACCGGCATCACCGAGCCGCTGCTGCGGCCGCACCGGATTCAGCACCTCGAGGACGCCGAGGTCCTGGACGTGCAGGAGCGGGCGAAGGGCAAGGGCGGATTCCATCTCGCTCAAGGGTTGAGTCAGCTGCCGTGGCTGCTGGCCAGTCGGGTCACGCTGATCGGATCCGCGGTGATCGTGGGCGTGATGTTCGCCTGGTGGATCGCGGTCATGCTGGTCGCGGTGACGGTCCTGCTGGAGTGGTACGGCGGTCGTCTGGTCGAGCGTGAGGTCGATGTCTGGTGGGGCAACACCGAGGAGCAGCGCCGGGCGAACTACCTGTTCGACCTGGGTATGCGGGACGCCCCGAAAGAGCTGCGCGTCTTCGGTCTGCACAACTGGCTGGTCGAGCGGTATGTCCGCGAGTGGACGGCCGGCTACCGCCCGGTCTGGGCCCGCAGACGGAAGAACCTGAAGTTCTCGATTCTGATCGGCGGCGTGCACCTGATCGCGAACGGCATCGCGATTCTTGCCGTCGGCCGCGCTGCCTTGAACGGCTCGCTTCCGCTCACACAGGTGGCGACCACCTTGCCCGCGATCCTTGCGATCGGCGCAGCGAGCAACGGGTACGGCGTCGTGCAGGTCCGCCGTGGACTCTCGGCGTACCGGGCGATGCGGGACCTGCCGGAGACGATCGCCGAGCGGCACCCGGAGCCGGTGGCAAGCACGAAGTACCGGATCGAGACGATGCCGGCGCGGGAGATCCGCTTCGAGAACGTCAGCTTTCGCTACCCGGGGTCGGAGGTCGACGTACTGCGCGACCTCGACCTCACGATCCACGCGCATGAAGCGCTCGCGCTTGTCGGGATCAACGGTGCCGGCAAGTCGACGCTGGTGAAGCTGCTCGGTGGTGCGTACAAGCCGACAAGCGGCCGGATCACCGTCGACGGGGTCGACCTTGCGGACCTTGACCTGGCTGCCTGGCAGCGGCGGGTGGCCGCGATCGTGCAGGACTTCTTGCGGTTTCCGCTGTCGGTCACGGACAACGTCGTGTTCGGTGCGGTCGAGCGTGCGGATGACGAGCTGACGCTGGCCAAGGTCGCCCGCGAGTCCGGGATCGACAAGGTCGTCCGCGGTCTGCCGAAGGGCTGGGACACCGTGCTGGACAAGACGTTCGACGGTGGCGTCGACCTGTCCGGAGGCGAGTGGCAGCGGGTCGCTCTGGCCAGGGCCTTGTTCGCGGTTCACGCCGGCGCGGGCGTCCTCGTGCTGGACGAGCCGGCTGCGGCCCTCGACGTACGCGCCGAGGCTGAGTTGGTCGAGCGGTATCTCGAGCTGACCTCAGGGGTGGCGTCGCTGATCATCTCGCACCGGTTCTCGGTGGTCCGCAACGCCAACCGGATCTGTGTGCTGTCCAACGGACGGATCGTCGAGGACGGCACGCACGAAGAGCTGCTGGCTCGCGAGGGGGAGTACGCCGGGATGTTCAGGCTGCAGGCCGAGCGGTACGTGACCGGTCCGGAGGCAGTCGATGTCTAAGACGACACGGATCCTCTGGCTCTGGCTGAGCACATCGTTCCGGGCCGCACCTTGGCTGATGACGATCTCGGCCGCGCTCGTTGCGGCCCGCGCCATCACCGCACCGACCCAGACGTACGGCGTGAGCCGGCTGGTCGACGGGATCGCGTCGGACCGGTCGAGCACGATCGCGCTGGGGATCGCGATCATCGTCGGCGGCCTCGCGGTGTCGTTCGTCGCGGACGGACTGGGCTGGCCGTTGCAAGACACCGCGCAGGAGCGGATGGCTGGTCGTGTGCACGCCGACCTGCTCGACGTAACGACCGGGATCCCCGGACTGTCGCAGCACGAGCGGCCCGATGTCGCGGACCGGCTGGAGTTGGTGCGTGAACGCGCGTGGCGGATGGGCGTTGGTGCCGAGGTGCTGCTGTGGGCGTTCGCCACGGTGACGAACACCGCGACCGTGCTCACGCTGCTCGGGTCCGTGCATCCGTTGCTGCTGGTGCTCCCGCTACTGGGTGGCGCGCGGATCTGGTCGGCGTACCTGAGCAGCACTCGGCAGCAGAAGGCTTGGGAGGAATCGCTGCCGCAGGAGCGGTTGGTCGACCGGCTGATCGAGGCGGCCAAGGATCCACGGACTGGTCTGGAGCTGCGTGTGTTCGGGCTCGGGAAGGTCTTGCTGGACAGGATCTTCGCGTTGCAGACCGAGCGGTTCGAGCGCCGGGTCGCGGCGGCGCGCTGGGGCGGCAAGGTCGACGGGTCGGTGCGGCTCGTGTTCGGTCTCGCGTACGCCGCGGCGATCGTCTGGGTGATCTCGCGGGCGCGGCACGGGCAGGCCAGCGCGGGTGACGTCGTACTCGTGCTGTTGCTCGCGCCGCAAGTCGATCAGATGACCGGCGGTATCGCCCAGAATGTGTACTGGGTCGGCGAGGTCGTGCGGAGTTTCAGCAGATACGACTGGTTGCGCGAGTACGCGAATCAGAACTCGTGGCGGTCCAGTGCGACGCCGGTGCCGGAGCGGCTCACGTCAGGTATCGAGCTGCGGAATGTCGGATTCTCCTACCCTGGTTCGGATTCCGCGGTCCTGAGCGACATCAGTCTGACCGTGCCGGCCGGGGCGGCGGTGGCGCTGGTGGGGGAGAACGGTGCCGGCAAGACGACTCTGGTGAAGCTGCTCGCCCGCATGTACGACCCGACTACTGGACGGATCCTTGTCGACGGCGTGGACCTGGCGACCATCCAGCCGGACGAGTGGCGGTCGCAGCTGTCGGCCGGCTTCCAGGACTTCGTGAAGTTCGAGCTCACCGCGCGCGAGGTCGTCGGGATCGGCGACGTGGCGCGGGCGTCGGACGAGGTCGCCGTACGGACGGCGATCGTGCGCGGAGATGCGGAGTCGGTCATCGCCGGGTTGCCGAACGGGCTGGATTCTCAGCTCGGCAAGAAGTTCACCGACGGTGTCGAGCTGTCCGGCGGGCAATGGCAGCGGCTCGCGCTGGCCCGTGCGTTCATGCGCGAGCGACCGCTGTTGTTGCTGCTCGACGAGCCGACCGCGGCTCTTGACCCGGAGGCCGAGCACCGGCTGTACGAGCAGTACGCCCGGGCAGCGAAGGTCGCCGCCGCGGAGACCGGTGGGATCACCGTCCTGGTCTCACACCGGTTCTCGACCGTCCGGATGGCCGATCTCATCGTCGTCATGCACAACGGCCGGGTCGAGGAGTACGGCACCCACACCGATCTGCTCGCCGCCGGCGGCCGGTATGCAGAGCTCTTCGAGCTCCAGGCGCGCGCCTACCGCTGAGAGATCGCTGAGAGGTTTGGCCGAAGGAGTTGCCGCTAGTTCGCCATTTGTTAACGTTCGGTCTTCACCTGACCGTACATTCCTTCCTAATGTATTAACCATGGACACCCCGCCTGCTGTCCGTGCCCGTGGCCTGACCAAGTACTTCGGTGAGGTCGTCGCGCTCGACGGCGTCGACCTCGACGTCGCACCCGGCCAGATCCATGGCCTGGTGGGACCCAACGGAGCCGGCAAGACCACGCTCCTCGGCCTGCTCCTCGGCCTCGCCGTTGCCGACAGCGGCACTCTCGAAATCCTCGGTACGCCGGTCGGCCGCGCGCTCGCCGTACCGGAAGGTGTGGCCGGCTTCGTCGACGGCCCCGGGCTCTACCCATCGATGACCGCCAAGCAGAACCTGGCCGCCCTGGCTCGACTCCGCGGCGACGACGCACAGACCATGAACATCGACGAGGCGATCGACCAGGTCGGCCTGACCGATGTCGCCGACGACCGGGTCCGCGGCTTCTCGCTCGGCATGCGCCAGCGCCTCGGCCTCGCCGCCGCGCTGCTCACCAAGCCACGGCTGCTGGTCCTCGACGAGCCGTCCAACGGCCTCGACCCGGCCGGCAAGAAGCACGTGTACGGCGTACTGACCCGACTGGCCGCGGACGGTACGGCGGTGATGCTGTCGAGTCACCGGATGGACGATGTCGAGTCGCTCTGCTCCGACGTGACCATCCTGTCCACCGGACGGGTCGCGTTCACCGGGCCGATCAGCAAGCTGGCGTCGGAGGACAACGAGCTCGACTACCGCGTGCTCACCTCGAACCCGGCCGCCGCCCGCCGGCTGGCTCGCCAGACGAACGGGATCAAGCTGCACGACGACGACCTCGTCCACGACGGCGTCGAGCTGCTGGTGATCTCCGCGCCGGTGCCCGCCCTCGACGAGTTCGTGAAGCGACTCGTCCAGGACGACATCGCGATCCGCGAACTGGCGCCCGTGGTGTCGCCCCTCGAAGCCGCCTTCCTCGCCCTCACCGAGCAGCAGGAGAACAACGAATGACGGCCATCACCGCGGATGCCCCGGTGGCTCGCCGCGTCTCGGTTGCCCGCGGGTACCGCTTCGAGCTCGTCAAGCTGCTCTCGCAGTGGCGAGTCCGGGTCCTGATCATCGCCTGCTGGATCGCGCCCGCGCTCTTCGTCGCGGTCATCAGCCAGCAGGCCTCGCTGCCGGTCGACACCCTGTTCGGTCGCTGGATGCACGCCACCGGATGGGCCGGACCGCTGGTCCTGCTCGGGTTCTCCGGATCATGGGCGCTGCCGCTGCTGACCTCGCTGATCGCCGGTGACGTGTTCGCGTCCGAGGACCGCCTCGGCACTTGGCGCCATCTCTTGGTCGCGGTCCGCTCGCCGCGCAGGATCTTCGTCTCGAAGACGCTCTCCAGCTTGACCGTGATTCTCGTGATGGTGATCGGCCTCGTGGTGTCGAGCACGGCCAGCGGCCTGCTCGTCGTCGGCAGCCGTGAACTGATCGGCCTCGACGGCCATCTGCTCTCACCCGGCGACGCGGCCGCCAGGGTCCTGCTCGCGTGGCTGTGTGCGCTCGCCCCGACGCTGGCCCTCGCCGCGATCGGTCTGCTCGGCTCGGTCGCACTTGGCCGGTCGCCGATGGGCCTGCTGCTCCCGGCGGTGGTGGCGCTCGCGATGCAGATCGTCCAGCAGCTCCCGATCCCGGTCGCTTTCCGGCTGGCCCTTCCCGGCTATGCCTTCATCAGCTGGAACGGCTTGTTCACCAGCCCGATGCAACGCGGACCACTACTGATCGGAGTCGCGGTCAGCCTGGTCTGGGCCCTGGTCGCAACTGGCCTGGCGTACTTCCTCTTTGTACGCCGCGACTTCACCAACCCGACTCATGACGGCTCCGGCCGGCTGGCGATCACGGCCGGTCTGGTGCCCCTCGTCGTACTGCTCGGTCTCACCACCGCCGTACTCGCTCCGGTGACCGGCTTCGGTTCGGGGATCGATCAGGACAAGGTGCAGCGCGCGGTCGCGGTCGAGTTCGCGCACCTCTACCGGCTGCAGACCAAGCAGCTCAACCGGGCCGACGTGACCGAGGCGCAGCTGCAGAGCGCGGCCGAATGCACCAAGGGCGGCGACCAGGTCGCCGCGCGCGGACCCGGCAACGACTGGCGCTGCGTGATCAGCTGGCACATCCCCGGCGTGGAGGCCGCCGGCTCGGCGATCTACCAGCTCGACATCAACCCACTCGGTCGGTACGTCTCCGACGGGGACGGACCGAAAGAAGTGAATGGCTTCTTTCTGGTCCGCACCCCGTCCGGGGACGAGCCGAACCCACTGTGGCAGTTCGACGGCAACATCGAACTGCTACCTGCCAACTGAAGGCCAACCCGAAGGGATCCATCCCATGCAGGTAACACGCCGCCGCAGGCGTGACGTAGAGGGCTCACGCAGTCCCCTCCGGCGCAGATTACCATTGCTGACCGCGGGCACCACCGCGCTCGCGGTGACCCTGGCAGGCACCGCCGTCGCGTCGACGACGGGCTTCGGTCACGACCAGGTCGGCCAGGTCACGGACAAGGGCGAGGTCATCTCGTCCGACCAGTACCTCAAGCCGATCGGCGATCGTCTCGTCCTCCAGGACGGCAAGATCATGTCGTCCACGGTCAGCCCGGACGGCAGCCATATAGCCGCCTCCGTGACCGACGGCGGGATGGCGCTGGCGATCGTCGACCTGAAGAACTGGAAGGTCCAGCAGTACATCGGCAACAACGCCGCCGCCGACCTGAAGATCCCCGGCAACGACATCGGCCAGGAAGGCCCGACGTACTCGCCGGACGGTAAGCAGGTCTGGCTGGGGCAGACCGACGGCTACCGGAAGTTCGACGTGAACGCCGACGGCTCGCTCGCGAACCCGACGTTCGTGGCGATCCCGGCTGACGGTGCGAAGCATTCGCTCGCCGCGGAGGCCGTGTTCTCCGCGGACAGCTCGACCGTGTACTCCGCGGTCAACGGCCAGAACCGCGTGATCGCGATCGACACCGCGACCGGCACCATCAAGCAGAGCTGGGCGACCGGCAACGCGCCGCGTGACCTGGTCATGGTCGACGGCAAGCTGTACGTGAGCAACGAGGGTGGCCGGACCGCGCGGGCCGGCGACACCACGCTCAACTCGTACGGCACCGCCGTCGTCGCGAACCAGAACTCGATCACCACGACCGGTACGGTCAGCGTGATCGACCTGAAGAACCCGGCTGCCGCCGTCGCCAGCATCGACGTCGGTCTGCACCCGACGGCGCTGTACGCCAAGAACGGTGCCGTGTTCGTCGCCAACACCGCGACCAACAGCGTGTCCGTGATCGACACCCGGCGCGGGCGGGTCGTCCAGACCATCGCCACGCAGCCGTGGCCGGAGGCCTCGGTCGGGTACGAGCCCGACGGCATCACACTCACCAACGACGGCCACCTGCTGGTCTCGCTCGGTCGTGCGAACGCGATCGCGGTCTACAAGTACCGCAACCCGCTCGAGCCGGTCAGCTACGTCGGCCTGCTGCCGACCGACTACTTCCCGGCCGAGCTCGCTCAGGTCGGCAAGGACATCGTGGTCTCGAACACGCGCGGTATCGACGCCCTCCGGACGACCACGGCGGCCGGTCACGGCACGCACGACACCACGTCGAGCCTGACCAAGTTCCGGCTGCCCGACGACCACGCCATCCAGAAGCAGTACACCGGCCAGGTCTTCGAGCAGAACGGCTGGACCAAGGGCTCGGCCCAGCTCGCGACGGACAAGGGCCACCGCAAGCCGGTGCCGGTCCCGGCCAAGCTCGGCGACCCGTCGACGATCAAGCACGTCTTCCTCCTGGTCAAGGAGAACCGCACCTACGACCAGGTGTACGGCGACATCCCCGAGGGCAACGGTGACCCGGCGCTCGCGCAGTACGGCGAGAACGTGACGCCGAACCAGCACGCGCTGGCCAAGCAGTTCGGGCTGTACGACAACACCTACGACGTCGGCACGAACTCCGCGGAGGGTCACAACTGGCTGATGCAGGCCGACAACCCGGAGTACACCGAGTCCTCGGCCGGTGAGTACCTGCGCAGCTACGACACCGAGAACGATGCCCTCGGCCACCAGAAGAGCGGCTTCATCTGGACCGGTGCGCAGGCGGCCGGTAAGTCGGTCAAGGACTACGGCGAGTTCCAGTCGGTCGAGCAGAAGCCGGCCGGCGCGACCTGGCAGAACCTGTACTGCGACACCAAGACGATGGAGTCGACCGGTGCCGCGACGCAGTACCCGATCCAGGTCGGCTCAGCGATCCCGTCACTGAACAAGGTCTCGGTGCCCGGCTTCCCGCTCTTCGACACCAGCGTTCCGGACGTCTACAAGGAACAGATCTGGAAGCAGGACTTCGAGAAGAACGGTCCGGCCAACCTGAACATGTTCTGGTACTCCAACGACCACACCGGCGGGACCGCGAACGGCCCGGCCCAGGTGGCCGACAACGACCTGGCCGTCGGCCGGACCGTGGACGCGATCACCCACAGCAAGTACTGGAAGGACTCGGCGATCTTCATCGTCGAGGACGACTCGCAGGCCGGCCTCGATCACATCGACGGGCACCGGGCGCCGATCCAGATCATCAGCCCGTACGCGCAGCACGGTGCGGTCGACAGCCACTACTACACCCAGATCACGATGATGCGGACCATCGAGCAGATCCTCGGGATCCACCCGATGAACCAGAAGGACACCGCGGCCACCCCGATGTTCGGCGCGTTCACCAGCAAGCCGAACTACGCGCCGTTCACCGCGCTCCCGAACCGGACCTCGCTGACCGGTGGCGTCAACCCGCTGCCGACCTGTGGCGCGGACGTTCCCGCGGCGCAGAACCCGAACGTCGCAGCGGCGCCGACCGCGGCCGTACCGGCCGGCATGGCGTCGATGGCGGCGACCTGGTCGGCGTGGAAGGACCAGCAGCGGACCACCGGCCCGAACGCCAAGGCCGACTACGCGAACCCGTCCCAGATGAACCACTACGACTGGTACGAGGCGCACAACTGGTCCACGCCGTACCCCGGCGAGACCAAGATCGTCGCGCCGAACGACGTGCCGGGAGCGATCATCCCGGCCGCCGAGAGCGACGGCTGAACACCCGGAAGTAACGACAAGTTCAGAACCGTGCTGTAGAAACACTGCATGCCAGCAACGCGGGCGTCGGCCCGGATCGAGCAACCAGCCGATCCGGCCGACGTCCGCGCCGTCGGTTACGGACCCCGCGACGTACCGAAGGTGCCGGAGAAGTACGACGGCCTGCCGGTCCGCAAGGAGAAGTCCGGCCGGGTCGACCACTGGAACGCCGACCTGATGGACCCGGAGCCGTCGACCGTGTACATCGTCGACGACCGGTACGTGTTCGTGACCGACAAGCGCGGACGGGTCGTGCACGCCGAGGGCTGGCTGGGCTGGCGTCCCGGCAAGGAGGACAACGAGAACCACCGGAACCTCGACGCCCAGTTGGAGGCGGGCGAGCCGGACCGGCAGGCGGCCGACGACGGCGGGCACCTGTTCGCCGCGATGTTCGGTGGTCCGGGGGAGTCGTTGAACCTGACCGCGCAGTCCCGTGAGCAGAACCGGGCGGTCGCGGGCAGCAACAACTGGCGCCGGATGGAGGACGCCTGGCGGGCCAAGCGGGCCGCGGGGCTCCCGGTGCACGCTGCGATCGACGTACAGCACGCGAATCAGCAGACCCGACGGCCGTCCAGCCGGTCGGTGACCGACCGCAGCGAAGGGCAGCGGTCACCCCGGCGTATCTTCAGGGAGACCAAACCGCAGCCGTCCCGGGGATACGAGAGACCATGAGCGAGATCGGCACGATCGACACCATTGCCCGCGCCCTGACAGCCAACCTGCCCGCGGGATGGCATCAGGTGACCGGGGTCTATCGGTCGACGACGTCGTACTCCGAACTGGACGCGACCGTGGACGGCGCGCAGCTCGATCCGCTGCCGGAGGGGCTCGAGGACCACTTCGAGCAGCTGCGGCGGGAGATGTACCAGCCGGGTAAGGGGACCTGGCTGACCGCTCAGGTGAGCGTCACGGCCGACGGGCACTTCGCGACCGACTTCGACTACGACGACGAGCCGGCCTGGTCGATTCCTGTCGACACAGCGATCTACGCGGCCGATCTGCGCGAGTTCCCGCGGGACGCCGAGCACACGCCGGAGTGGCTGACTTAATTGGGTGGCAGGCCGACGTGGCCGCTGGTAACGTCGCCGGTCTGTCTTTTCGGGATCGAATCGAACCGGATGGATCTGCTCCGGGGCGGGACCCAGCTCACGATTCGAGGCTGCTCACCCATGGCCGAAACAGAACTTGAGGCCGAACGCGCTTTCCTGACAACTGCCCACAGCGCCCTGCGCCGGATGTACGCCGAGGTCGTCGACCGCGACGTCCAGGTCATCGGCGGCGAGGACAACGACGAACGCTTCACCAACGAGGCCAACCAGCGGGCCAAGGAGATGCGTACCCACGCTCTCGTCGACCTGCCCGACGTACCGCTGTTCTTCGGCCGGCTCGGCTACGAGCACGGCACGATCCAGGACATCGACCAGATCTACATCGGCCGCCGGCACGTGCACGACGGCAGCGGCGTACCGCTGGTGATCGACTGGCGGGCACCGGTGTCGGTGCCGTTCTACCGGGCGACGAACAGCGATCGGCAGCGGGTGCTGATGCGCCGCCGGTACGGGTTCTCGGACCACGCCGAGCTGACCGGGTTCGAGGACGAGTCGCTGACCGCGGCCGTGGCGACGGATCAGGCGGACGTCTTCCTGCGGGCCGAGATCGAGCGGCCGCGCACCGGTCCGATGCGCGACATCGTGGCCACCATTCAGCCCGAGCAGGACGATCTCGTCCGGGCGCCACTGCATCCGAGCGTGTGCGTGCAGGGTGCGCCTGGCACCGGCAAGACCGCGGTCGGACTGCACCGCGTCGCGTACCTGCTCTACACCGAACGCGAGCGACTCGGCCGCGGCGGTGTCGTCATCGTCGGACCGAACCGTTCGTTCCTCTCCTACATCCGCAAGGTCCTGCCCGCGCTCGGCGAGGTCGACGTCCGGCAGATCACCATCGACGAGCTCCTCACCCGGCCGACCACGGCGACCGACGAGCCGGAGGGGGAGCGGCTGAAGGGCGACGCCCGGATGGCCGACGTACTGCGGCGTGCGTTGTGGTCGTACGTCGGTACGCCGACCGAGGGAGTCCTTTACAGCAAGGGATCCCGGCGTTATCGCGTCCACGACTACGAGGTCGTGAACATCGTGTCGGACCTGCGTGAATCCACTCGCTACGCGCCGGGCCGGAACGCTCTCGCGCAGCGGATCGCGCACGTCGTCCTGGTCCGGATGGAGGAGCGGGCCGAGTCTCCGGACGACCGCGTCCAGAACGCTGTCGCCCGTTCGAAGCCCGTGAAGGACGTGCTCGACTCGGTCTGGCCCCGCGTCGTACCCGAGCAGGTCCTGCACCGGCTCTTCTCGAACGCGGACTTCCTCGCCCACGCCGCTGCGGCGCTGACAGATGAGGAGCGTACGGCGCTGTTGTGGGACAAGCCGGCGCGGTCGTGGAAGTCGGCGAAGTGGTCGTTCGCCGACAACGTCCTGCTTGATGAGCTGGAGGACCTGATCGAGCGGCGTACCGGATCGCTCGGTCACCTCGTCCTGGACGAGGCGCAGGACCTCTCGGCGATGCAGCTGCGGGCACTGGGTCGGCGATGCCGGACCGGTTCGGCCACGGTGCTCGGTGACCTCGCGCAGGCGACGACGGCGTGGGCTGCGGGCTCCTGGGACCTGGTGCTCGGTCATCTCGACAAGACCGACGGCGTGGTGGCCGAGCTCGACCGCGGCTTCCGGGTGCCGGAGCAGATCATCAACTTCGCCGCGAAGCTGTTGCCGGAAATCGCCCCGACGCTGAGCACGCCGAGCGGGGTCCGCACGGTCGCCGACGCGTTGAGCATCGTCTCGGCCACCGAGTCGACGTTCGCCGACGAGGTCGTCGCCGCCTGCCGGTCCGCGCTCGCCGGCGAAGGATCGGTCGCCCTGATCGCAGCCGACGACCAGGTCGGCCGGCTCCGGGACGCGATCGCCGCCGCCGGTCTCGAGGTCGCACTGATCGGCGAGACCGAGGACGAGATCGACACCGTCCGCCTGGTCTGCGTGCCGGCCACCCTGGCCAAGGGCCTCGAGTTCGACGCGGTCATAGTCGCCGAACCCGCCCACATCGTCGCCGCCGAACCCCGAGGCCTCCACCGCCTCTACGTCGTACTGACCCGAGCCGTAAGCCGCCTCCAAATCATCCACGCCGACCCCCTGCCAGGAGCCCTGGGCTGATCCCCTAGCGCCGTTATCGTGGCGCGATGAAGCTCTTCGTGGTGGTCCTGATCGTGCTCGGCGCGGCCGGGATCACTTGGGGCATCGTCGCGCTCGTACGGCGGCAGCGGTACATCGACTCGTTGCGGAAGCGGGGCTGGAACTTCGTCAACAGTCCGACGTTCGACGCCGTGGCCCGGTTGAGTAATCCGCCGTTCGGGCTCGGGTTTGTTCGGAAGCCTGACGACCAGATCACCGGGCTGACCGCGGTCGGGCGGCCGTTCCAGGTGATCGAGTACAGCTCCGCGCACTGGTCGGGGTGGGTCGGCATGGTGACGCTGTCGCGCCGGCTTCCCGAGTTGTGGATCACCGGCGGCGACACCAAGCCGCGGTACGGCGTCCTTGCCCACGCCGTGCCTGCTCCGGCGCAGCTTGGTCCGGGCTGGCAGGTCGGCGTACTCGATCCTGCTTTTGCGGCTGAGGTACTGACTCCGCAGGTGTCATCGCAGCTGACTGCCTTCGCCGCCGGACAGGCGGGAGTGAACGTCTGCATCGACGGCGATCAGCTTGTCGTGCTCAATCCGCCGCGTGAGAAGCCGGACCTGCTCGCGCCGTGGCTGGAGCAGCTCGGTGCCATCGCGGCGGCGATCGACGCGACGCCGCTCGACCACTGGATCCAGCCCGAGGTGCCGCCGCGGCTGACCTTCTATCACCACCCGGACTGGTACTGGATCGGTGTCGACGACAGCCTGCTGGAGTTCACGCCGGTGGCCCGCGGCGGTCACGGCCACAGCACCAGCGAGGTGATCCGCGGCCGGGACGGCGACGGGCCGCCGTTCGTCGCGTTCACGCATCACTGGAAGACGACGCGCACCGAGACCTACACCGACAGCGAGGGCCGGACGCAGACCCGGACCGTGACAGAGAACCACAGCGAGCCGATCCTCGGGTTCCAGCTGCCGGTCCGGATGCCGCGGCTGCAGGTCGGGCGGAAGAGCTTCGGCAATCGCGGGATCAGCTTCGAGAGCCAGGCGTTCAACGACAAGTTCGCCGTCCACGCGCAGGACACGAAGTTCGCATACGACGTGGTCCATCCGCGCCAGATGGAGTACCTGATGGCGAATCCGCCGGCGGCGTTCCGGATCGAGGAGGGCTGGGCCTGGTTCTCACCGGGCGTGCACAGCCAGCCCGCGATCGCCCACAGCTCCGATTTCCTCCGCGGCTTCCTGTCCCGGGTCCCGCGCTTCGTCTGGCGCAATCTCGGCCTGCAGGACTCGCCCTACCCAGCAGTCGAGATAACCCGCGTCCAGTAAAAGGGAATGCGGTTACCCTCGGCGCGGTTGCTTCTGTGGGTGTGGCTCCACGGATGAGCCACCAGTTTTGGGAGGCATCATCACTACGCATGCGGCCCTGCTGCCGGTCGAGGAACATTCGGCGGGTGCAGGTCAACATACCGGCCAACGAACCCTGGTCATCTTCGGCGCCAGCGGCGATCTGAGCTCACGGTTGCTGCTGCCCGGTCTGGGCAGTCTCCTCGCCGGACAGCGCGCGACCAGCGTGCGGATCATCGGCACCGGGCGGTCTCCGCTCGCGGCGGACGAGTGGACGGACCGGGTCCGATCTGCTTTCGCGAGCGTAGCGAGGGAATCAGACGGCACTGCCGCGACCCGTGGCGAGATCGGTCCCGTGGCGGCGGAGACCCTCGCAACGACGGAGTACGTCGCCGGTGACCCGACGGACACCGATCACTTGCGTGCGCTGCTCGAGCTCGCCGGTCCGGCCCCGGTCCTGTACTTCTCGCTGCCGCCGGCCGTGACCACCGCGATCGTCGCAAAGCTCCGCGAGGTCGAGCTGCCGGAAGGGACCGAGCTGGCGTTCGAGAAGCCGTTCGGCACCGACGCCGCGTCCGCGGCCGCGCTGAACCAGCTCGTCGGCTCGTTCATCCCCGAGGAGAACGTGCACCGCGTCGACCACTTCCTCGGCCGGACCGCGGTCCTGAATCTGATCGGCCTCCGTTTCGCCAACCGCCTGTTCGAGCCGGTGTGGAACGCCGAGCACATCGAGAGCGTCGAGATCGTGTACGACGAGACGCTCGGGCTCGAGGGACGCGCGCAGTACTACGACAACGCGGGCGCGCTCGTGGACATGATCCAGAGCCACCTCCTGCTCGTCCTCGCGCTCCTCGCGATGGACGCCCCCGCGACGATGGACGCGGTCGAGGTCCGCAGCGAGATGGCCCGCGCACTCCGCAGTACCCATCTCTACCGAGGCTCCGCGATCGAGGCCGGCCGGCGGGCGCGCTACACCGCGGGGATCGCCGACGATCGCGTGGTTCCGGCGTACGCCGATGAGGCCGGTGTGGACCGGGACCGGGCCACCGAGACGCTCGCCGAGGTGACCGTCGAGCTGGACACGAACCGCTGGGCCGGCGTCCCGTTCACGCTGCGATCGGGCAAGGCGCTCGGGGTCGCGCGCAAGGAGATCGTGATCAAGTTCAAGCCGCTGCGGCACCTGCCGTCCGGCCTGAACGGCGCGCGCGACGGCGAGACGCTCCGCATCGGTCTGAACCCGGGCGAGCTGTCCCTGTCCGTCCCCGCGCTCGGCGTCGACGGCCCGTACACGATGGGCCAGGTCTTCCTCGACGCGACGCTGCCGTCGTCCCCGGTCCTGCCGTACGGCGAGGTGCTGAGCGGCATCCTCCGTCGCGACCCGCTCCTCTCGGTCCGTGGCGATGTGGCCGAACGCTGCTGGGAAATCGTCGAACCTGTCCTGACCGCTTGGCGTGCGGGTGAGGTCCCGTTGGAGGAGTACGAAGCCGGCTCGGATGGCCCGGCGGACTGGCAGGAGAGCACCGAATCGGCGGCCTGATTCCACCAGTTTTCGGGTTGAATCTTGACAAGGTTAAGTAATAGTTCCAATATCCTATCCGATTCGGTTCTCTCAGAGAGGTCACCGCCATGACCAGATCCGTTCGGAAGAGGATGTCCCGTGCCGTGCTTGTGGGCTTGGCTGGTGCCGGGCTGCTCGCGACCGGTCTGACGCCAACGTCTTCCGCCGTACCGCCACCCCAGAAACCAACCGTGCAGGCAGCGGCGACCCCCAAAGTGCAGACCGCCGCGGCCACGGACCTGCTGTCCGGGCCGGCGGGGGACAAGGCGCTGAAGCCGTACATGGGCTGGAGCAGCTACAGCAACCAGGTCTACAACCCGAACGGCGGCAGCTGGATCACGGCGGCCCAATTGATCGCGCAGTCCGACGCGATGCACTCCAAGCTGCAGAAGTTCGGGTACAACTACATCAACATCGATGCCGGCTGGAACGACGGGGTCGACGCCTACGGCCGGCCGACGCCGAGCAAGAAGCTGTACCCGAACGGGTTCCAGGCGGTGGTCGACCACATCCACGCCAACGGCCAGAAGGTCGGCCTGTACTCGATCCCCGGCATCAGCCAAGCGCTGATCGACGCGAACCTGCCGGTGTACGGCGCTCCGGAGTGCAAGACTGGTGACCTGCCCGTCCGGCCGCTGCAGAAGGCGGACTACTGGGGTATCGGCTTCCGCCTCGACTTCTCCAAGCCCTGTGCGCAGAAGTACATCGACTCGATCGCGGACCTGTTCGGCTCCTGGGGCCTGGACTTCCTGAAGTTCGACAGCGTCACGCCGGGCTCGGGAGTCAGCGACCTCTCGCTGGACGCCCGCGACGACGTGAAGGCCTGGTCGCAGGCGCTCACCAAGCACAAGATCTGGCTCGAGCTGTCCTGGGCGGTCGACATCAACTACGCCGACACCTGGAAGCAGTACGCGAACGGCTGGCGGATCGAGTGGGACGTCGAGTGCTACTGCACCGGGGTCGCGTACACGAGCTGGCCGAACATCAACCGGTTGTTCCCCAAGCTGGCCGACTGGTGGCGCTACGCCGGGCCGGGCGGTTGGAACGATCTCGACTCGCTCGACGTCGGCAACGGCCAGATGGACGGTCTCACCAAGGACGAACGGCGTACGGCGGCAACGCTGTGGGCGGTCTCGGCGGCGCCGATGTACATCGGCAACGACATGACCAAGCTGGACTCGTACGGTCTCTCGCTGCTGACCAACCCTGAGGTGATCGGGGTCAACCAGGCCGGTCGTCCGGCGCAGCCGGTGTCGACGAAGACCAACCGCCAGGTCTGGTACTCGCTCAACCCGGACAACAGCTACACCGTTGCCCTGTTCAACCTCGGCCAGACCGACGCCGACATGACGGTCAACTGGTCCGACCTCGGTCTGACCGGAGCCGCGAAGGTGCGGGACCTGTGGGCGCGCAAGGATCTCGGTCAGTTCGCGAGCGGCTTCACCGGGAAGGACATCCCGATCCACGGGGTCCAGCTGCTGAAGGTCACACCGCAGAAGGGTTCCGCGATCCGCGTCAACGACGACGACCTGCGGGTGTCGTACGACGGCGCGTGGCAGCGCAACAACAACTTCGAAGTACCCGCGGTGTCCGAGCCGCTGACCGTCGCGGTCACCGACTCCAGCCAGGCCAAGACCGCGGATGTGGGCTCGCGGACGATGGAGATCAACAACGACAACTCGCAGATCGTCTACACCGGCTCGTGGAGCCAGAGCACGGGTCGCGGTCTCGGTGACTACAAGGACGATGTGGCCTGGACGGAGACCGACGGCGACTCGTTCTCGTACAACTTCGTCGGGACCGGCGTCGACTACGTGACGGAGACCGATCCGGGGCAGGGCGACGTCGACATCTACATCGACGGTCAGTTCAAGCAGACCGTGAGTACGTACCTGGATCCGTCGCAGGGACACAACAAGCCACAGCAGGTCGTCTACAGCGTTTCGGACCTGCCGAACGGCTCGCACACGATCCGCGCGGTGAAGAAGTCCGGTCAGTTCATGCTGCTCGACAAGCTGAACATCCGGCAGGAGAGTCTGCTGAACCCGGACAGCGCGACCTTCGACAAGGGTGCGCCGGCGGATGTCAGCGTGCAGATCGGCCGCGAGCCGGGCGAACTGGCGGGCATCTCGAAGGCCGGTCAGGATCTGGTCAAGGGCACCGACTACACCGTCGCTGGCAACGTGGTGACGGTCAAGGCGGCGTACCTCGCGGCGCAGGCGGTGGGCAGCGTGGCGCTCGACTTCCGGTTCCGGGGTGACTACCGCGACGACATCCACGCGGCCCAGGCGAACGGCGCGGCGGTCAGCTTCACCTTCACCGGGACCGGCGTCGGGTGGAGTACGGCGCTCGCTCCGGACCAGGGCAACGCCGACGTCTACATCGACGGCAAGCTGGTGAAGCGGGTCAACCTGCACGGCGACGCGCGGCTGACCAACCAGCAGGTGTTCAACGCGACCGGTCTGAAGAACGCCCAGCACACGCTGCGGATCGTCAAGGTCGACGGCGACGTACTGCGGAACGACGCGATCAGCTACACGATGGCGAAGTAACACTGCGCTTCGGCGGGTGGTGGTCTGGTGACCGCCACCCGCCGTTGTGTTGTCCGGCTCACAGCCTCTGACTGACTGATCAGTCAGTTACCTTGTTAGGCTTACCTCTCGGGGGATCGAGTTGGCATCCCTGTCGAACGAGTGAGGTGCCGCCATGTCGATGAGGTCGTTGAGCAACATCACCGCTCCGCTCCGGCGAGGCCGCCGGCGGGAAGACTCCCGGCTGGCCGACCATGTCGACCGGCTCGGCGAGGAGCACCCGCCGATCCCGCTCGAGAGCGTCGACTACACGATGAAGAAGCCGAATCTGCTGGCCGAGCGGTTCGGGTCGGTGCTGGCGTACATGACCCGGGTCGAGCTCGAGGTCGAGCGGAACGTGCTCGAGCTGAACATCCTGCTGCCGGATCCGCCCGAGGTCGACCGGCGGTTCTACGCCGACGTGTGGATGCCGCAGGAGACCCGGCACGGGTTGATCCTGGACAAGATGCAGCAACTGGCCGGCATCGTGCCGCACGAGGCGAACCTGACCGATGTCGACTTCAAGCTCAAGCTACTCGGTGCCCTCGGCAAGGTTCCCGGCGTGCAGGACATCAGCCGGATGCTGTACTACCTGACCGGGCTGGCGACCGAGCGGTCCGCGGTCCTTGCCTACAACAAGCTTCATACCGGGCTGATCGAGCTCGGCGAGCGCGCCATCGCCGCAACGGTGGTCGCACCGATCAAGCGCCAGGAGCCAGGCCACTTCGCCTACTACCAGATGGCCGCCCAGGAGCTCTGGGGGCAGCTGTCCGGTTGGCAGCGGTGGCTGACCCGTTCGCTGCGGAAGCGTACGTTCGAGGTGGTCGGTGCGTACAACAAGCGGCAGGTGACCGAGTTCGGCGACGTGATGGACGCGCTCGAGGTCAGCAGGGGTGGCGAGGCCGATCTGCGCGACTACGCGCGGCAGGTCGGGCGGGCCGAGTACGAGCTGATGTTCGCGGAACGGCACGGGTTGCGAGTCCCGGACTACGTCTTCAAGTCCCTGCGGCGGGCTGCCGAGCTCGCCGCCGAGCGGAAGGGTGAGACCTGGCCCGCGGCCGAACCAGCCCCATTATGAAGGCCACAGCATGACTGCTCCCGCGCACGCGCGGCACACCAAGCGGCAGGTCATCATCGAGACCGCCGAGCGGCTGTTCGCCGAGCACGGGTACGACGCCACCTCGACGGCCCGGATCGCGCACGAGGCCGGCGTACCGTCCGGGCTGGTGTTCTACCACTTCGCGACCAAGCTCGACTTGCTGCTCGCGATCGTGCAGGAGCGTCCGGCGCCGAGCGAGGTACTGCGGTCGGCCGCTCGAGGCCGGACGGTACGACGGCGGTTGAAGGCGATCGTGGCCACGATGGCCGAGGAACTCGAGCACGATCGTGCGGCCCGGATCATCGTGTTCCGGGAGGCGCAGGGCCGCCCGGAGATCGCTGAGCGGGCGGCGGAGCTGTTCGCGGAGGCGACTGAGACCGTGGCCGACGTACTGGGTGGGGCCGAGGATGTGGTCGCCGATCCGGACCGGGTGCAGAGTGCCGCGGAGCTCGTGGTCAGCCGGGTCTTTCTCGATACCGTCGCGCTGGGTCAGGCCGACACCGCGGCCACGCGGCACGCGGCGATGATCGACCTGATCGCCGACTCGTTGACGACACCGGACGGCGGGCACGCTCAGGACTGAGCGCGCCCGCCTTGTAGTTAGGCCCAGGGGTCGAACGGGATCCCGGACGGCTTGGACGCGTTCAGCAGGTTGCGGAAGCGGTCGTCCTTGTCGGTGATCTTGATGGTGGCCGAACCGAAGTCGGCGTTCATCAGGGTGTCGCGCAGGGACGTGCTCGGGTAGCCGTCCCAGCCGACCAGCGGCGGGTAGCGCCAGTTGTGGTAGTGGTTCTCCGGCGGCTCGTCGTTGGTGTTGGCCAGCCGGAAGTAGTGCGTGCTCGCGCCGTCCTTGTGGTAGACGACCTTCGGGTGCGATCCCTCGAACAGGACCTGCGAGCGGGTGTAGGTGACCTGGCTCGAGTGCTGGGTCGTGGTGACGTACTCGACCTGGTTGGACGCCTGGTTGATCCAGGAGATGACGTGCTCCCAGTCGTGCCGGTGGCCGCCGAGGCTGCTGCCGGGCAACGCCTGGTCCTTCTCGAAGTAGCTGGCGTAGACGACCGCGCACCAGCCGTTGTTGCACTTCTCCCGGGAGTAGGTCTGGGAGTTGTCGAGGTCGGACTGGTCCCGGCAGTTGCCGTTCAGGGCGCCGGTCGGGTTCAGGCCGGGGTTGAGCGTGCCGTCGGCGCCGATGGCCGGGGTGGCGTAGCAGCCGTCGGTGTCGTAGTCGTAGGCCGGTGAGAACGACTGCTCGTACCCGTCGGCGTTCTGCGGCAGGTTGGGCGGCGGCTCGGCGAACGCGAAGGCGGCCGAGGTGACCATCAGCGCGCTGGTTCCGAGGAAGACGCCGAGCAGCCGGCGCAAGCGCCGGGGTCGACGAGGTGGGGCGGAATCTTGCATCGATTGCTCCTTCGAGACTTAGTTCAGGGCGGAAAGGAACGACACGACAATGCCAGCCCCGATGCACCAGCGCATATACGTCACGTGCCTACAGATTGACGGTCTGTGAACAGCCGGAATTCGTGGCTGCAGGGTCTCGTATAGGTAGTGCACAGTGGGGTCTGACACCTGGCCGGCTGGGGATGCTGAGGAGCGAACGGCAGGTGGTTCCTGGGGAGGAACGCTGTGCCTTTTGAGGAGAAGGTTGTGCTGACGGACGTACGTCAGCCGCCGCCTGCTTTGCCCGACGGGTCGATGCCGACGTACGGCGGTCACGCACTACACGGATCGGCCGCCGGCGGGACACCCCTGTCGCCGTTCGGCTGGGGCCGCGACATGACCTACTTCGACCAGACTGCCCGCACACCGACGCACACCAGCCGTGTGCTCCCGTTCATCGCCTTCCTCGTCCTGTACGGCGGAATCGTCTCAGCCCTCCTGGCCACCCTCGCCGTTCGCGCCTAGCGAGGCGGGTGCTGTCCAGCTGCCGAGGATGCTCATGGCTTCGGCGGTCGGTGATCCTGGTTCGACGGTGTAGACGAGCATGACCAGTCCTGGGTCGGTGGACAGTTCGAAGGACTCGTAGCCGAATTCGAGGTCGCCCACGATCGAGTGGGTCAGGAGCTTGGCGCCGGACCGGTACCGGAACACGTCGTGGTTTGCCCACAAGATCCGGAACTCGTCGCTCTGGGTGGACAGGGTCCCGACGATGTTGATGAGTTCTTTGTCGTGGGGGTCGTGTGCGGTGGCAGCGTGGAGGAGTGCGACGACGTTGTGTTTGGCGGTCGCGAAGTCGCGGTGGAAGTCGGCGGCCTGGGCGTTGAGGAACAGGTAGTGGGCGTAGTTGTAGTGGTCTTGCGAGCCGTTGTCGGGCAGTGAGTACAGGGCGCGTCCGATGCGGTTGGACGCGAGCCGGTCGAGGCGGGCGTTCTGGACGAAGGCCGGTGTGTCGATCGAGTCGAGGACGCGCTGGATGCCGGGCCGGATCGTCGTACGGCGGGGCTTTCGGGTGCGGGCCGGGCGGTGTCGGGTGAGTTCGACGAGGTTGAGGAGGTGGTCTCGTTCGTCGTCGTCGAGTTGCAGGACGCGGGCGATGGCTTCGATGACTTCGCGGGAGGCGCCGGCCATCTTGCCGCGTTCGAGCCTGGCGTAGTAGTCGGTGCTGACGCCGGCGAGTTGGGCGACTTCTTCGCGGCGCAGGCCGGGGACGCGGCGTTTGCCGCTGTAGAGCGGTACGCCGGCCTGTTCGGGAGTCAGGTTGGCGCGCCGTGAGGTGAGGAAGCTGCTGATCTCGGAGCGCGGATCCATGGCATCTACTCTAGGTTCACAGGTTGGTCTGGGCTTCGAGGAAGTCGGGGTAGCGGCCGCCTGCGATGGTGATCGCGGCGGACGCCTCGATCAGGTCGATCAGCTCGGGCGAGTAGCCGACATGGATGCTTGTCTCCTCCGTAGCGGTGTGGTGCCTGCACTGTTCGACGTCAGGAGACACGTGTCAGCTGCAACAGGACCTGTCAGACCACGTCTCAGCAGGTCCTTCCGCGCTCGCGCGGGACCAGGAATCGTTGTCGGCATCGTCATGGTTACGCTCGGCCTTGGGACACTGCTGGTCATGGCGCGCCTGTCAGCCTCCAGATCCCCGCAGGAGAACCACGATGGCCAGCCCTGGATCGATGACACCGCTGGTCGCCGCCGCGGCTCCTGATGCGCCGCACGCCCGGATCGTCGTTGCGATCGCGTCGCTGGGGTTCTTCCTGATCACGCTCGACATCTCGATCGTCAACGTCGCGCTCGCCCAGATCAGGACCGAGCTCGGCGGTGGTACGACCGGACAGCAATGGATCATTGACGGCTACACCCTGCTGTTCGCGGCGCTGCTGCTGTTCGCCGGCAATCTCGCCGACCGCATCGGAGCCAAGACGGCGCTGTCGGCCGGCATTCTCGGCTTCGGACTCGCCTCTGCCGCCTGTGCCGCCGCGCCCACGATCGAAGCATTGGTCGCTGCCCGCGCCGCCCAAGGCGCAGCCGCGGCCATCATGCTGCCCGCATCCATGGCCCTGGTCCGCGAAGCCTTCCCCGATCCCCGTCGCCGCGCCACCGCGCTCGGCATCTGGGCCGTCGGCGGTGCCGTTGCCGGGCTCATCGGCCAGCCGCTCGGCGGACTGCTCACCACACTGGACTGGCGCTGGGTCTTCACCATCAACCTGCCCGTCTGCGCGGCCATGATCGCCTTCCTCACCGTCGTGGCGGCCCCACCGACCCGGCGGGCGCCTTTCGACTGGGCCGGGCAGATCCTCGCCGTCATCGCCCTGGCCGGCCTCGTCTACGGCCTCATCGAAGGCGGTCACCGCGGCTTCACCCAGCCCACCGTGATCGCTTCCCTCGGACTCGCTGCGGTCACCCTCGCAGGCTTCCTGCTGATTCAGGCTCGCGTCCGGCACCCGATGATGCCGCTCGACCTGTTCCACGCCCACGGCTTCCGGCTCGCTCTCCCGGTCGGATTCGCGTTCATGGTCGGCAACTACGGCAACGTGTTCGTCGTCAGCCTCTTCCTGCAGCAACACCTCGGACTGACCCCACTCCACGCCGGCCTGGTGTTCCTGCCATCGGCCTTCTTCGCCATCGCGGGCAACCTCGCCAGCGGACCCGTCACCAACCGATTCGGCGCCCGCGTGCCCGTCGTCGCCGGACTCCTGTCGATGACCGCCGGCCTCATCGCCCTGCTCCTCACAGCACCACTCGGATCACCGGTCATCACCGCTCTGTGCGTCATCCCGATCGGCGCCGGCGGCTCCCTCGCCATGCCCTCTGTCACCAGCGTCGTCCTCGAAGGAGTCCCCGCCGAGCGCGCCGGGACCGCCAGCGCCGTCTTCAACACGTTCCGTCAGATCGGCGGAGCGGTCGCCATCGCCGTCTTCGGCGCTCTCATCGCCAACCCCGGCACCTTCCTCACCGGCCTGCGGATCAGCCTCGCGTCTGCAGCGGCCCTCCTGCTGCTCGCAGCACTCAACAGCACCCGGATCCGCGCGCACCTGACCGACTAGTTGCTGTCGGCATCTGGTGATGGGGTAATGCTGGTAGGACAAGGCCAAGCAACCGGAGGTGCGATGCGACTGGATGGGAAGGTCGTGCTTGTCACCGGTGGGTCGGCGGGGATCGGGGCGGCTGTTGCCGAGCGGCTTGCGGCGGCGGGTGCTCGGGTGGTGGTGCATGGGCGGGACTCGGGACGGACCGCGGCTGTCGCTGCGCGGGTTGGGGGAGCGGCGGTGCTGGGCGATCTCTCGACGCCCGGAGGGGCCGCTGAGGTCGCGGCGGCGGCCGTCGCCGTGCACGGTCGCGTCGATGTTCTGGTCGCGAATGCTGGGCTTGGGTGGTCGGGGCCGTTCGTGGAGATGCGGGATGACGAGATCGATCGGTTGGTTGCGGTGGATCTGGTGGCGCCCTTGCAGTTGGTTCGTTGTTTGCTGCCGGGCATGGTTGAGCGGGGCAGCGGGCACATCGCGCTCGTCGGGTCGATTGCGGGGCGTACGGCGGTTGCCGGTGAGGCCGTGTACGCCGCCACGAAAGCCGCGCTGGATGTCTTCGCGGAGAGCCTTCGACTGGAGGTTCGTGGTAGTGGTGTATTCGTGAGCATGACCATCCCAGGCGTCGTGGACACCGGCTTCTTCACCGCCCGCGGCCGACCGTACGACCGCAAGCGTCCGCGCCCGCTGCCCGCATCCGACGTCGCGCAGGCCCTGGTCGATGGCATCACCAACGATCGCGCGGAGACGTGGATCCCCGGCTGGCTCCGTATCGCACCCGTCGTACGCGCACTCGCTCCCGGGCTCTATCGACGGCTGTCGGCACGCTTCGGCGAGCAGGTGATGCCACGGTGAAGGGCATCGTCGTACCGTCGGCTGACGCGTTCTTCCTGCACATCGAGCGTACAGGCGCCGCTCAGCACGTCGGCGGAGTCGTGGTGCTCGAACCCTCCGACCAGCGGCCGTCGATCGACGAGGTACGGGCGCTCGTTGCCAAGGGATTCGCCCAGCTGCCGCGGATGCATCAGCGCCTCGCGCAGGCGTCCCGCTGGCGTCGGCCGCGCTGGATCGAGGCCGAGCACGTGGACCTCGACTGGCATGTGATCGAGCACCAGTCGACCAACGGCTGGGCCGGGCTGACTCGGTTCGTCGGCGACCTGGCCGAGCAGCCGATGCCGCGAGACCGGCCGATGTGGCGGATCGCGATGGTGCGCGACATCGGCCCGGATGGTGCCGACGCACTCGTCGTGCTGGTCCACCATTCGATTGCCGACGGCATCGGAACGGTGCTGCAGACGTTCAGCATGTTCGAGCCCGCGCCGATGCTCACCATGCCGTCGGGCAAGGCTCCCGGACGGCTGGCGCGGGCCGCGGCCGTGACCGTCGGACTTGCCCAGCTCGCGACCGACGGCACCGCCACAAGGTTGCCGTCGGCCTCGCTGCGCCGCGACTTCGGCGTCGCCGACGTCGAGCTTGACGTCGTACGACGGGCCGCGGTGGCGCACGGCGTCCGGGTCACGGACCTGTTGATCGCCTTGCTCGCCGACAGCCTGTACGCCGTGGCGCCCGAGCTCGCCCGGTCGGTCGGCGGACAGCTGCGGTTCTCGATCACCACGATGGTGCGGACGCCGGACAGCGCGGCCGAGGGCAATGCGACCGCGGCGATCATGGTCGAGGTGCCGATCGACGGTCGTCCGTTCGACGAGCTGCTCGCCGAGGTGTCGGCCCGGACGAAGCGTCGGTTGCGCCGGCCGACCCGGGCGTTGGCGTCCCGGTTCGTGATGACGCCCGGGCTGCGGATCGTGCCGGAGCCGTTCGTGCGGTGGTTCGCGCCAACCGTCTACGGGGACCGATTCCTGCATGCCGTGGTGTCGAACATGCCCGGTCCGACGAACCAGATGTACTTCGCCGGCGTACCGCACCACCGCGTGTACCCGATCCTGCCTTTGGTGCCGGGGACTCCACTCGCCGTCGGGGCGCTCAGCTGGACAGGCGTTCTGGGCATCGGGTTGGCAACCGATCCGCAGCTCGTCGACGGTCCGGCGCTGGCGACCCAGCTGAACCAGTCGCTGGCACGGCTGCGCTCAGGGACCCGCCCACTCGAGGGCGAGGAAGAGGCGAGCGCGTGACTCGGGGTCGTCCAGGCGGTCGCCGTACAGGGCTCTGAGCCGCGCCATCCGGTAGCGGACGGTCTGTGGGTGGATGCTCAGCTCGTGGGCGATCGCCTGCCGGTCACCGAAGTGCCGTAGCCAGCTGGCCAGCGTTTCCGCGAGCCGTTCGCGGGCGGCCTCGGTCTCGCCGGCGAGCGGCGCGAGCATCTCCTCGCGCAACGCCGCGACCAGCGCCTCGTCCCGCCAGACGATCAGCGCGTCGAGATGCTCGTCGGCAAACACGGGATCATCGGTGAGTACGCCGGTGTTCCGCAGCCGGACCGCGATCCGGGCGATCTCCAGGCTGCGCGGGAGTTGGGCCAACGCCACCGAGTTGCCGACCACTGCACCCATGCCGGCCAGCTCCCGGCTCAGCTGGAGGCGGCGACCCGGACCGGACGGTTCCGGAACGATCGCACCGACCACGACCGCGTTGCGGCGGATCGGCAGCGCGCCCGGCTCAAGCCGCGCGACGAGTGTCCCGGACGGTTCCTGGTCGCTGTCGCCGTAGATGACGACTGCGGCCGTTGCTGGGATGCGCCACGCGGCCTGCTGAGCGGCGGTCCGGATCGCCTCGGTGCCGGCCCGGCCGGACAGCAGCAGGTTGGCGAGGTCCTCGCGGCGGCGTTCGCGCGCCATTGCGTCGTCGATCTGCTCTTGCAGATAGCCGTTTGCTGCGGAGAAAGACAGTTGGTTGACGAACACAAATACCGAGTCGGCCAAGGCGGCGAGGTTGTCGGGCGCGAAGTCCAGGCGCAGCGCGGTCGCGGCAACATGCCGCCAGGCGACTCGTGCTCCGAGCTGGAACGCGGTGAGCAGCCGGGTGAGGTCGTTGCCCTCCCGCAGTTGGAGACGGCCGATCTCCTCGAAGACCCGCCGTACGGTCTCGTCGGCGCTCTCGAACATGGTCTGCTCGGGGCTTTTCAGGTTGGCGATCGACATGTCCAGCAGCCGGTGCACGAACAGCTCGGCAGGCTTGACGACGGCGTCCCGGTCGGTGTCGAGGAAGGCAGCGTAGTCCGGCCAGTGCTCGGCCAGCCGGTCCCGCACCTCGGCGACCAGATCAGGCAGCCCTTTGATCAGGGCAGTCTCCAGCCGAGCGCGGTCAAAGGTTCCGATGGTCATGCGGAGAACTCCCACGCGTTCCACTTGGGGAACTTCATCGGGGCAACTGTAACTCCGTGACAAGTTTTGCCGCCGCGAATGTTCGTAATGGGGGCAGAGTTGGCATGAAACCGCTTCCCATCATGGAACTGTGCATCCAGACGGACTGCAGAACGTCGCAACGGATCGGCAACTGGGCAGAAGGGAGCACAGCGAGAACTTCCCCGTAGCACTGAAGTTGCTACCAGCCGCTCATCGAGAGGCGCTGCACGCTGTCTACGGTTACGCCCGGACGGTCGACGAACTGGGCGACAGTTACACCGGCGACCGTACGGCGGCCCTGCGCGCGTTCATGGTCGATCTCGACCGCATCTGGGCCGACGAGGAGCCCGACCATCAGGTACTGCGCCGCCTCGGCCCGGTCGTCCGGCAGCACGACCTGACCGCCGATCCCTTTCACCACTTGATCCAGGCCAATCTCCAGGACCAGACGGTCACGCACTACCGGACCTTCGAGGACCTGCTCGGCTACTGCCGGCTCTCCGCCGATCCGGTCGGCCGGATGGTGCTCGGCGTCTTCGACGTCCACGATCCCGAGACCGAGCATCTGTCGGACCTGGTGTGTACGGCGTTGCAGTTGGTCGAGCACTGGCAGGACGTGGCCGAGGACTGCCGGGCCGGGCGGATCTACCTGCCGCAAGAGGACCTGACGACGTACGGCGTTGCCGAGACGGATCTCGATCAGCGGGAGGCGACAGCACAGTTGCGGGACTTGATGAATTTCGAGACTGCGAGGGCCGCGAAGATGCTCGACGAAGGGGCGGCGATCGTCCGGCGATTGCACGGCTGGGCTCGGATCTCGGTGGCCGGGTTCGTGGCCGGCGGTCAGGCGACGGTCCGCGCGTTGCGTCGTACCGGCGGCGATGTGCTGGCGCAGCAAGCGCGGCCGTCGAAGGTCGACACAGTGCGGCTGCTGGTCAAGGCGGTGGCGCGATGACGGTTGCGGATGCGTACGCCGCTTGCCTGGACATCACCCGGACCGAGGCGCGCAACTTCTACTACGGCATCCGGCTGCTGCCTCCGCCGAAACGGAACGCGCTCTCGGCGCTCTACGCACTGGCTCGACGGATCGACGACATCGGCGACGGCGATCTGCCGCTGGAGGAGAAGCGCACCGCGCTGGCCGGAGTTCGCAAGGATCTCGGTCGGCTCGACGACCTCGACGAGCCCGTGTACGTCGCGGTTGCGGACGCGGCCCGTCGATATCCGGTGCCGCTCGGCGCGTTCGAGGAACTGGTCGCGGGTGTCGAGACCGACCTGACGGACGTTCGGATCGCCGACTTCGACGAGCTGGTCGTGTACTGCCGGCGGGTCGCCGGTTCGGTCGGGCGCCTGTGCCTGTCGATCTTCGGGCCGACCGGCGACGCCGACTTCGAGACGCTGTCCTTGTACGCTGACCAGCTCGGGATCGCGTTGCAGCAGACGAACATCCTCCGCGACATCCGCGAGGACCTGACCAACGACCGGATCTACCTGCCGGCCGACGAGCTGGAGCGCTTCGGCGTCCGGATCGAACTCGACGAGCACGGCAACCTCGACGATCCGCAGGGCCGGCTGGCTTCCTACATCCGGTTCGCGACCGGCCGGGCGCAGGACTGGTATTCGCTCGGCTGGCGGCTCCTGCCGTACCTGGACTGGCGCAGCGGCGCGTCCTGCCGGGCGATGTCGGGCATCTACCACCACCTGCTCCGCCGGATCGGCGCGAACCCAGTGCTGGTGTACGACCAGCGGCTGTCGTTGTCAGCGGGGGAGAAGGCACAGGTGGCGCTCGCCTCACTGGCCGGAGCTCGCTCATGAGAAGGGTTGCTGTCGTAGGAGGTGGTCTCGCGGGGATCACCACAGCACTCCGGTTGGCGGATGCGGGGTGTGCGGTCGTGCTGCTGGAGGGCCGGCCGAAGTTGGGTGGGCTGACCCATTCGTTCGAGCGGGACGGGCGGTGGATCGACAACGGGCAGCACGTGTTCCTCCGGTGCTGTACGTCGTACCTGGGGCTGCTCGATCGGCTGGGGGTGCGGGATCAGGTGCACCTGCAGCCGAGGCTCGACGTACCGGTGCGGAGTGGGGTGCACCCCGGTGTGGGACGGATCCGGCGGAACGGGATGCCGGCGCCGTTGCATCTCGGGCCGGCGTTGGCGACGTACCGGTGGCTCAGTGTCGGGGAGCGGGTTGCCGCCGTCCGTGGTGCGTTGGCGATGGGGCGGGTGGATCGGACTGCGGCGGAGACGGATGCGCAGTCGTTCGGGGGTTGGCTGGCTGCGCACGGGCAGGATGCGCGGGCGGTGGAAGCGCTCTGGGAGTTGATCGGGATCGCCACTCTCAATGCGCGTGCGGACGACGCGTCGCTGGCGGTGGCGGCGACTGTGTTCCAAGTCGGTTTGCTCGAGAAGAGTGATGCTGCGGATATCGGTTGGTCGTTGGCGCCGTTGCAGCAGTTGCACGGCGAGGCCGCTGCGCATGCACTGACGGCTGCGGGGGTCGGGGTTCGGCTGCGTGCTCGCGTCCGCGGGATCGAGGCGGTCGACGGCGGATGGACGATCGAGGGGGAGAGGTACGACGACGTCGTACTGGCGGTGCCTCCGGCTGAGGCCGCGGGGCTGCTGCCGGACGGTGCGGTGGATTTGCCGGCCGGGTGGGCGGAGGCACTCGGCAGCTCTCCGATCGTCAACGCACACGTGGTTTTCGACCGGATGGTGCTCGACGAACCGTTCGTTGCCGGCGTCGACAGTCCACTCCAGTGGGTCTTCGACCGGACCGTCCAGAGCGGCGGTGGCGATCGAGATGAGCAGTACATCGCGGTGTCGCTGTCGGCGGCGGACGAGTTGATCGACACCCCGGTGGCCGAACTGCGCGACGTGCTGGTGCCTGCCCTCCGGCAGCTGCTTCCGGCGGCTGCCGACGCGCATGTGAAGGAGTTCTTCGTGACCCGAGAGCGACAAGCCACCTTCCGGCCGGCCCCAGGCTCCGGCCGGTTCCGTCCCGGCGCGACCACAGCACTCCCGGGACTCCACCTCGCCGGCGCGTGGACCGCGACCGGCTGGCCCGCCACGATGGAAGGCGCCGTCCGCAGCGGCGAGGCCGCGGCCGCCTCCGTCCTGCACGCCCCGGCGGCCTTGCCGTCCTCCGCGCCGTCACCCTCTGCGGCGCCGTCGGCGTCGGCCCTGTCGTCGAAGGACGTGGTCTCGTGACAGCGATAGAGCGGATGCCTTCGGCAACTAACGTGCTTGATCTGCTGGCCCGTGGCCGGGAGCTGGTCGACCCGTCGCTCCGGGAAGCGGTGGATCGGCTCGACGAGCACAGTCGACTGGTCTCGTCGTACCACTTCGGCTGGTGTGACGAAGAGGGACGGCCGACCGGCGCGAACTCCGGCAAGGCGATCCGTCCCGGACTGACCCTGCTCGTCGCCGAGGCGGTCTGCGGTTCGCCCGAGCCAGCCGTGCCCGGCGGAGTCGCAGTGGAGCTGGTCCACAACTTCTCCCTGATCCACGACGACCTGATGGACCGCGACACGCAGCGGCGCCATCGTCGTACCGTCTGGGCGATCTGGGGCGACGCCACCGCGGTCCTCGTCGGCGACGCTCTCGCCTGTCTCGCCGACGAGGTGCTTGCCGAGTGCAACTCGCCGTACGCCGTCCATGCCGGACATGCACTGGCCGTCGCCACCCGGGAGCTGATCCGCGGACAGGTCCTCGATGTGGCGTTCGAACGCCGCGAGACGGTCAGCCTGGCGGAGTGCGTGGACATGGCTTCCGGGAAGACCAGTTCGTTGCTCGGGGCATCGGCAGAGCTCGGCGCGATCCTGGCCGGTGCTGATTCGGCGACGCGTGCGGCCTTCCGGACGTACGGCTGGGAGCTCGGTCTCGCGTTCCAGCTTGTCGATGATCTGCTCGGCATCTGGGGAGCGCCGGAGAAGACCGGCAAGCCCGTGTTCTCCGACCTGGTTGCCCACAAGAAGACGCTGCCCGTCGTTTGGTCCCTTGAGTACGGCGGTACGCACGGCCGCGAGCTGGCCGCCTGGTTCGCGGAGCCGGGTACTCCATCCGAGGACGACGTACGGCGGGCCGCCGTACTGGTTGAGAATGCGGGCGGTCGGGAGTGGGCGTTGGCGGAGGCTGAGGAGCGAGTGCGGAAGGCCGGGAAGGCGCTCGACGCTGCCGGGATTGCGCCGGCCAATCGGGATCAGCTGGATCAGTTGGCCCAGTTTGTCGCGGAGCGGCAGCTGTGACGGCGGAGCGGGTGGCGGATGAGGAACGGTCCGATGTCCGTGCGTCCGAGTGCCTTGATGCGGCGGTCGAGTACCTGCGCTCGCTGCAGCACGATGACGGTTGGTGGAAGGGTGATCTGGCAACGAACGTGACGATGGACGCTGAGGACCTGATGCTGCGGCACTTCCTCGGCGTGGCGACGGCGCAGACCGATGCGGAGACTGCTCGGTGGATCCGTTCGCAGCAACGCGACGACGGGACCTGGGCGACGTTCCCGGGTGGACCTGGTGAATTGTCTACAACCGTCGAGTCGTGGGTCGCGTTGCGGATGGCGGGCGACGATCCGGCGGCGCCGCACCTCGTGAAGGCGGCCGAGTTCATCCGTTCCGCGGGTGGCGTCGAGAAGGCGCGGGTGTTCACGCACATCTGGCTCGCGTTGTTCGGTCTGTGGAAGTGGGACGACTGCCCGGATCTGCCGCCGGAGCTGATCTTCCTGCCGAGCTGGGTGCCGCTGAATGTCTACAACTGGGCGTGCTGGGCCCGGCAGACGATCGTCCCGTTGACCATCGTGAGCGCACATCGCCCCGTGCGTCCGGTTGCCTTCGGCATTGATGCGCTTCGGTCTGGTACGACGGCTGGGCGGCCAGCGGGATCGTTGACCGTTGAGGGTGCGTTCCAGCGGCTGGACGTCGTACTGAACGCGTACTCGCGGTGGGGACCGCGGGGACCGTTCAAGGGGTTGCGTCAACTGGCGATGCGTCGGGCGGTCGAGTGGATCGTGGCTCGGCAGGAGGCCGATGGCGGGTGGGGTGGGATTCAGCCGCCGTGGGTGTATTCGTTGATCGCCCTGGATCTGATGGGCTACGCGATCGATCATCCGGTGATGGCGGCCGGGTTGCAGGGGCTCGAAGGGTTCACTGTGCACGCGGAGACGGATGACGGGCCGGTGCGTTGGCTGGAGGCTTGTCAGTCGCCGGTGTGGGATACCGGTCTGGCGGTGGGTGCGTTGATGGACGCGGGCGTCGAGCCGGACGACAAAACGGTGCTCAAGGCAACGGATTGGTTGTTGGCCGAGCAGATCCATGCGCCTGGGGACTGGCAGGTGCGGAGGCCTGGGTTGGTGACGGGCGGGTGGGCGTTCGAGTTCGCGAACGACGGGTATCCGGACACCGACGACACGGCGGAGATCGTCCTCGCGTTGCGGCGGGTGGATCATCCCGAGCCCGGTCGGTTGCGGAAGGCGTTGGACGATGCGGTCGCTTGGACGACTGGGATGCAGTCGGCTGACGGTGGTTGGGGTGCGTTCGACGCCGACAACACCGACACGACGCCGTTGAAGTTGCCGTTCTGCGATTTCGGCGCGGTGATCGATCCGCCGTCGGCTGATGTCACCGCGCATGTCGTGGAGATGTTGGCGGCCGAGGGTCGGACTGATTCCGAGGAGTGCCGGCGGGGAGTGCGGTGGTTGCTCGACTCGCAGGAGAAGGACGGATCGTGGTTCGGCCGCTGGGGGACGAACTACGTGTACGGCACGGGTGCCGTCGTACCGGCGTTGATCGCGACCGGGATGTCTGCGGGCGATCCGGTGATCCGGCGGGCGGTGCGGTGGGTGGAGGAGCATCAGAACGCGGACGGCGGGTGGGGTGAGGACCTGCGCTCGTACGTCGATTCGTCGTGGATCGGTCGCGGCGACTCGACTCCGTCACAGACCGCTTGGGGGCTGCTGACGCTGCTGGCTGCGGGGGAGCAGAGTGAGGCGGTACGGCGGGGAGTCGGGTATCTCGTTGACACACAGCGGGTCGATGGCGGGTGGGACGAGCATCGGTACACGGGCACGGGGTTCCCGGGCGACTTCTACATCGGTTATCACCTGTATCGGTTGGTGTTTCCTATCTGGGCCCTCGGTCGCTACCTGGGGAGAAACCGATGACCGTCTGCACCCCGCTGTACGCCGAATGGCTCGCCCTCCGCGGCAAACTCACCACACCAGTAGTCCGCACCGGCCGATCGAAGGGCACGCCAATCCAAGGCCCGCTCCTCATCGCAGGACTCGCCGGCGCTCTCACCGATGACATCGCCCCAGGCGACCTGGTCGTCGCAAGCGAGATCCGCTACTCCGGACGGACTGTCCCGCGCGATGAAGGCGGTGGTCAGGCGGGGCGGGTGGTGGAGAGTTTTGCGGCTGGGTTGGTGGCGGGGGAGTTGCGGCGGCTTGGGTTGACTGTTCATGTCGGGCCGATTGTTACTACCGATCACGTCGTCGAGTCTGCGGCTGAGCGGGCCGCGTTGGCGGCGACTGGAGCCATTGCCGTTGACACCGAATCTGCTCTGCTGGCGGGCGACGACGGGCAGACGATTGTCGTCAGGGCGATTGTTGACAATCCGACGCAACCGCTCAAGCGACTGGGTATGCCTGCTCGTGGTCTCAAAGCACTCGCCCAACTCCGCCGAGCAGCCCCAGCTATCAACGCCTGGTCCGCCGCAACCGCCGAACGTGAGCTGCTTCTCGCCGGTCCCCGCTCCTTCTGTGCCGGCGTAGAACGCGCCATCGAAACCGTTGAGCGTGCCCTCGACCGCTTCGGCGCTCCGGTCTACGTCCGTCGTCAGATTGTCCACAATCGTCACGTCGTACAAGATCTCGAGCGCCGCGGCGCAGTCTTCGTCGAGGAAGTAGACGCAGTCCCCGACGGCAGCCTCCTGGTACTCGCGGCTCACGGCGTCGCCCCCGCCGTACGCGCGCAAGCAGCAGAGCGCCACCTCCGCGTTATCGACGCCACCTGCCCCCTCGTCGCCAAGGTCCACCACGAGGTACGCCGGTACGCCGCGCGCGACCGCACCGTCATACTCATCGGCCACCCCGATCACGAGGAAGTGGTCGGCACGATGGGTGAGGCGCCGGACCACGTGATCGTCGTCGCCGGCCCAACCGAGGCCGAGACCGTGCAGGTCCCCGACCCGACAAAGGTCGGCTACGCCATGCAGACCACGCTCGCCGTCGAAGAGGCCACCGAAACAGCCGCCGTACTGCGCAGACGCTTCCCGACGCTGACCGGTCCACGCAGAGACGACATCTGCTACGCGACCAGCAATCGTCAGGCCGGCGTTCGCGAGATCGCCGAACAGTCGGACCTGGTGATCGTGCTGGGTTCGCAGAACTCCTCCAACTCCCGGCGGCTTGCCGAAGTCGCCGAGGCCGCAGGCACCCCCGCAGTACTCGTCGACGACGCGAGCGAGGTCGAGCTGGACCGGCTGGCCGGCGCCCGCCGGATCGGCATCACCGCAGGAGCGTCGGCGCCGCCGGCGCTCGTCGACGAGTTGGTCCGGTGCCTGTCCGGACTGGGACCGGTGTCCGTCACCGAGAACGGGACGCTGACCGAGGACGTCCGCTTCGCGCTACCGAAAGAGGTGAGTCAGCCGTGAGCATGCCGCTACGGCAGTCCATCCGCCTTGGCGGATACCTGATGAAGCAGAAGGTCCGCCGCCGGGAGAAGTTCCCGATCCTGCTCGAACTCGAACCGCTGTACGCCTGCAACCTCAAATGCGCGGGCTGCGGCAAGATCCAGCAGACCCACGACTGGCTGAAGAAGCGGATGTCGGTCGAGCAGGCGGTCGCCGCGGTCGAGGAGTGTGGCGCGCCGATGGTGTCGATCGCCGGCGGCGAACCGCTGATGCACAAGGAGATCGACGAGATCGTCCGGCAGTTGCTTGCCCGGGGCAAGATCGTGTTCCTGTGCACGAACGCCGTGCTGATGCCGAAGCACCTGCACAAGTTCGCGCCGCACAAGAACTTCGCCTGGATGGTGCACATCGACGGGCTGCGGGAGCGGCACGACCAGTCGGTGTGCAAGGACGGGGTGTTCGACGAGGCCGTTGCCGCGATCAAGCAGGCGCAGGCGGCCGGGTTCCGGGTGATGACCAACACGACGTTCTTCGACACCGACAGCCCGCAGGACGTGATCGACGTACTCGACTATCTGAACGACGACCTGGGTGTGGACAACATGCAGATCTCGCCCGGGTTCGCCTACGAGAAGGCGCCGGACCAGGAGCACTGGCTCGGCCCGGAGGAGACCCGGGCCCTGTTCCGGAAGGCGTTCGGGGACGGGCGGCGGAAGAAGTGGCGGCTGAATCACTCGCCGCTGTTCCTCGACTTCCTCGAGGGCAAGGTCGACTTCGACTGCACGGCGTGGGCGATCCCGCTGTACTCGCTGAAGGGCTGGCAGCGGCCCTGCTACCTGATGGATGACGGGTACGTCGAGACCTACCAGCAGCTCCTGGATGAGACCGACTGGAGCAGCTACGGTCGCGGCAAGGATCCGCGCTGCGCCAACTGCATGGCCCACTGCGGCTACGAACCCACCGCAGTGGTCGCCACCCTAGGCTCCCTCCGCCAGTCAATCCGAGCCGCCATCGGCTAGCGGAGACGAGCTTCCCTGACGCTCAGGATGGTGAAGGCGGCGATCGAGAGCGTGGTGAGGGCGGCGGGGATGAAGAAGACGTGGGGGAGGCCGATCGCGGCGACGCCGATGCCGCCGATGGTGCCGCCGATGGCCGAGCCCAGTGGGATCGCGCTGAGGAAGACCCCGGAGGCGGTGCCGACGCCTTCGGGGTAGAGGTGCTGGGCGATCGAGACGCCGAGCGCGCCGACGCACGCCCACAGACCGGCGGTCAGCGCCTGCCCGAGGAACAGACCGGCGACCGACGTACTGAGGGCGTACGCGAGGTTGCCGGCCAGACCGAGTACGGCGCCGACCGTCATGGCTCGTATCGGGCCGAAGCGGTCGGCGAACCGGGCCACGACGGGTAGCAGGAGCAGTTCGAGCAGCGGCTGGATGCCGATCACGGCACCACGAACCGAGTCGGAGACGTGCAGCTGCTCGGCCATGTAGATCGGCAGGTAGCCGAACTTGATGGTGTCGCCGGTCATCGCCAGTACGCAGACCGCGGTGAACACCAGCAACGGCATCATGTGGTCGATCTGCCGTCGTTCCGGTCTCTCAATGAGAGTCGGGTCGTCGAAGCGTTCGACCCGTTGCCCGCCGAGCGGGATCATCTGACCGAACACGCAGACCGCGGTCCCGACCAGCAGCGCTCGCAGCCCGAACGCCCCACCGAACCAGCTGCCGAACACCGGCCCAATGATCCAGCCCGCGGTGAACGCCATCCGGATCGTCGCGATGATCCGGTTCTCGACCCGGGTCGGGTGGCGACTCAGCTCGTCACGGCACGCGGCGAACAGCGTGGCCATCGACCCACCGGCAACGCTGAGCGCCACGGCGCTGACGACGAACGGGATCCAGACCGCGTTCGCCGCCGCCATCGCCAGCCAGCCGATGCCACCGACCATCGAACACAGCCGGAACCACAGCAGCCGGTCCTGGGTCCGGTCAGACCACCGCCCGACCAGGAATCCGGCCAGCGGCGCGGCCAGGTTCGTTACGTAGTACAGCCCGGCGACCGGCAACGGCGTACCGAGGTCGCGGACCAGAAAGAGCGTCAGCTGTGGGGTTGCTGCCGACATGCCGATCCCGGCGATGAGTAACGACAGGAACGCCGAGCGGTAGAACCGCGACCGGAGCACGATGCCCAGGGCCGACTCCGACCGATCCAGCATCCACCCCTCCACGGAAAGCGCCTGCCGAGAACGATAGGCGCTTCCTCCGCCGGGCGCCGGATTGTGTCAGTCCTCGAACATAGGCTCTGGTCATGGACCTGCTTGCGATGCCCTCAGCCGCCTCGTGGACGCACGTTGGGGTGCGGGTCGGTTTCGAGGTGCTGTTCGTCGATCACCACCGGCTGCGCGGCCGTACGTCGGCTCGCGAGGGAGCCTCGACCTGGTACGTCGGTTATCAGATCGACGTCGACGCGGATTGGCGGACGAGGTCCGTGCATGCGGTGAACTCGACAGCGTCGGGGGATCGGGAGGTCGTGCTTGAGCGGACGGCAGATCGCTGGACTGTAGACGGGGTGGCGCGGCCCGACCTCGACGGGTGTCGGGACGTGGACTTCGAGTCGTCGGCGGTGACGAACACGTTGCCGGTCCACCGGCTTCCGTTTGTCCTCGGCGAGACCTTCGAGGTTCCGGCCGCGTTCGTCCAGGCGGATGACCTGAGCGTGATCCGGATCGAGCAGCGGTACGCGTTGCTGAGCTCCGACGAGCAGCACCACGTGTTCCGCTACGAGTCCGCGACGTTCGACTTCGAATGCGACCTGATGTACGACGCCTCGGGCCTCGTGCTGGACTACCCAGGCATCGCGATCCGCGACCGTTAGTGGTCGATCGGCGCCGTTCCCCAACTGGACGGCGTGGCGCCCATCCCGACGGTGATCCGTCCACCGCGGTTGACGAACGACTCGGGCAGCCACGACTCGGCCCGCGGCCGACCGTTCAGAGTGAGCGATTGGACGTACTGGTTCGCGTCCGAGGTGGACGGCGCCTCGACGGTCAGTCGTACGCCGTTGCTCCGCCGTACCTCGACCTTCGGGAACAGCGGACTGCCGACCAGCAGTTCCGCCCGTCCCTGGGTCTGCGGGAACAGGCCGATGGACGCGAAGATGTACCAGGCGGACAGCGTGCCCAGATCATCGTTCCCCGGCAGCCCGGACGGACCAGTTCCGTACACGGTGTCCACGATCTCCCGAGTCGTCTCCTGCGTCTTCGACGGCGCACCGAGCCCGTTGTAGAGCCACGGAGCGTGCAGCCCCGGCTCGTTGGTCGGGTCGTACCGCAGCGGACTGCCGCCCTTGACCGCCCAGTTGCCGTCGGCATCATGGAAGAACGTGTCGAGCCGCTGCACCGCGGCCGCATCCCCACCCATCAACGAGGCGAGACCCGACACGTCTTGCGGAACCATCCAGGTGTACGTCGACGTGGTGCCCTGAGCGAATCCGACATCGGTCGACGGGCTGAATCCGTCCTGCCAGCTGCCGTCCGCCTTCCGCGCCCGCTGGTATCCAACGGCCGGGTCGAAGGTGTTCTTCCACCAGCTACCGCGGTCCTTCAGATCGGTGACATCGGCACCGATCCGCGTACCCCACTGAGCGAGCGAGTAGTCCGCCAGAGAGTTCTCCAGCGTCTCGGCGGCGCCGCCCCAGCAGTGGCAGGCGTCCTGCGGCGCGTAGTGCTTGGCGAGGTAGGTGTTCAGCGCCGGTCGTTGCCCGGTGCATTGTCCTGGGCAACCACCGTCGTTCTCGGCGTCGGGGTTCTGGACCCGGGCCTGATGAGCGAGCGAGTCGAACGCGCCGCGAACGTCGAAGTTCCGTACGCCCATCGCGGCGAACGTCGCCAGCGTCGGCGCGGCCGGGTCGCCGGTCATCACATGAGTGTCGCCGTTGTTGTGGAGCCAACGGTCCCAGATCCCGTTGTTTTGCTGGGCAAACTGGTACATCGACTGCGCAAAGTCACCCGCGACATCGGGCTTGAGCAGCGCGAGCAGCTGGATGTGGGCGCGGTACTGGTCCCAGCCGGAGAACGTTCCGTACTGCGCTCGCTGCCCGGGTGCGAGTCGATGGATCTTCTGATCGGAGCCCAGGTAGCGTCCGTCGACGTCGTTGAACACGTTCGGCTGCAGCAGCGTGTGATAGAGCGCGGTGTAGAAGGTGGTGCGCTGGGCGTCGGTCCCGCCGGTGACGCGGATCACGTTCAGCTCGCGCTGCCAGTCGGCGTACCCGTCGCTGGCGACCTTGTCGACGGTTGCGTTCGGCTTGAGTTCGGCGCGCAGGTTCTGCTCGGCGCCGGCCAGGCTGACGTACGAGATGCCGAGCCGCATCCGGACCGCGGCGCCTGGCGCGAACGTCACGTAGCCACCGGAGCCGCGACCGGCACGGTCCGCGCCGGTGGCGTAGCCCTCGCCGCCGGTGGCGTGGGTGCTCCCGGGCGTCAGGGTGCTGTCCTTCCAGGTGCCGTTGGCAACGATCGGCTGGTCGAAGGACGCGGTGAAGTACAGCCGGTAGTAGGTCTTGCGGTTGTTCGTGCCGCCGTTCGCCCGCCGCCCGCAGAACGCACCGGTCAGCACTGACCCGGTCACCTTGCGGTGGCTCGCGTCGATGGTCACCTCGGCGTCCTCGCTGCCGTTGAGCGAGTTCGACGTACGGAACAGCAGGTTGGCGGCCTGATCACTCGGGAACGTGAATTCGCCGACGCCGGCGCGGGTCGTCACGGCGAGATCGGTCTTGACGCCCGAGTCGAGCGTCACGGTGTAGCGGCCGGGGCGGGCGGTCTCGTTCTCGTGCTTGAAGTTCGTGGCGTACTTCGCGTCCGTGGTGTCGGCGGTCGGCGAGGAGTCGACGGCCCCGGTGATCGGCATGATCGGGATATCGCCCGCAGCTCCCGGGTTGCAGCCGGCACCACTGAGGTGGGTGAGGCTGAAGCCGCGGACCCGGGTCGTGTCGTACTGGTACCCGTTCGCGGCACCCGTACTGGTCTGGTCGCCCCGGGTACTGGTCGGACTCCACGAGATCATCCCGAACGGCCGCACCGCCCCCGGCCAGGTCGTCCCGTCCCGCGCGGACCCGATCATCGGGTCGACGTACGACGCCGGATCTAGGGAAGCATGCGCCGGTACTGCGGGGACCAGCAGAGCAACCGTGAGACCAAGAGCGACCAAGCGCATGCGACAGCCTTCCGTGGGCGGAGACGGAACTGGCTATCACGATAAAGGAGTTTGGTGACCAACGCCTGATGTGCGGACGAACACGAGTTGTTGGGTGCGAGCCTTCTCGATCCGGGTGGCGAGCGTTTTGAGGGCGGGGGAATGACCGGCGGCCTTGACACTGCGGGTGACCAGCGCGGACTGACTGAGATGGTCCTGGATCTCCGAGGCCAGGACCTTGTCGAAGGCAGCGCCCCTGAGATTGCCGATGGCAACCACCTCGTCGGCGGTCATCATGCCCGGCATGTCGTGACCCTCGTGCAGGTTGCTGGTAGGCAGTCCGGCTTGGGTGCGAAGGGCAACGAGCTGCTGGAGTTCTGTCCGGTGACCGGGAGCGAGTTGCGCGGCGAGTCGGCGTACGGCGGGGTTGGTGGAGTGGGTCGGGGCGAGGTCGAGGATCTGCAGGAACTGTTGGTCCATCGGGATCATCAGCTCGAGCCAGGCGGCGTCGGTGGGGTTGTAGGCGGGGTTGACGGTGGCTGTTGGTGGGGGCGGCTGGGTGGCGGGGGCCGCGCAGGCGGTCAGGACGCCGAGGAGGAGCAGGGCGGTGAGCCGGAGAGGCATGAGAGTTCCCAGGGATCGACCTGCGGTGCCGGGGTCTGCCCACGCCCGGCACCGCAGGAGGTTAGGGCCGGCCGGGGAGGCGGTAGTTGTCGCCGAGGGCCTGGCCGCGGTCGGGCTTGTACAGGTCGAACCCGCGCGAGTCGCACTGCAGACCACCGTTGATGCAGTGGCTCACCAGGGCAGCGAGAGTTGGCGGGTCCCAGGCGTTGAAGAAGTCGTAGTGCCAGGAGAATCCGCGACCGCTGGCCAGCCGGATCCCGGCCAGGTCACCGTCGGCCGGGAACGCGATCTTGAACTCAAGCATCGGCACGGGGACCGGATGCGTCGAGGGGCAGACGCCGTTGACCGGGTACGCCATGTGGCTCTTGTGGTCGGCGGAGTCGAGGTCGTGGCCGTTCCAGCAACTCGGTGCCTGGTAGCGGATGTTGAGTTGAGTACCTGCGGGACAGCTGACCGGGAAGTCCCAGTTGTGGAAGCTGTCTCCACACTCCCAGCCCTCGACGGCGCCCGGTGCGGTCCGGAACGCGTCCTCGGTGGCAGCCGGGCTGCCGACGACGAACCGGATGCCCTGCGGGAACGGCTGGACCGCCTGGTAGTCGAGGATGCCGGACTTGTAGTAGATGGTCTGTGCCCAGGTCTGGATCACCGGCTGGTCGCCGCGGAACATCGTCGGCCACCAGTAAGCGGACAGGTCGTCGGGGTTGAGGCACGTGGTCGAGTAGGCGCCGGCAGCGTTCAGGCTGTCGAGCGTCGTGGCCGCGTTCGTCGTCGTGTTGCCGACGAAGCTGTGTTCGTGGGAAGCGCCCGGCATGTTCGGGAACACGATCGGGTCGTCGGTTGCGCGGTGGTGGACCGTGCAGTTGACCTGGAACTCGTGATGCGTGACCAGGTCGTCGGCCTGCGCGGACGAGCCGGTCAGGGCGGTCAGCAGGGCGGCGATCACGCCGGCGGCGGCGCCACCGGCATACAGGACTTTCTTTCTGGGGAACACGGAACTCCTCCGGTCGGGGGGATTCCGCGGGGGCGGTGGATCGGGCAGCCCGCGGGTGGACGAATCGCGGGAGAGCGCTCTCTGAAACACCTTGTTCCGGCCGTCGAGTGGTGTCAACCCTCCGCCGGTTCCGGAACCAGCTGAGCGTGATCGAGGCATTGACAACCGGTGATGAGGTCGGGAACATCGGAGCCGCGAGAGAGCGCTCTCTCATCTCTCTCCCGAAGGAGTTCCGCCCCGATGAAACTCTTCTCATTCACGGCCGTCACGGCGGCAGGCCTGTTGTTGCTGGGCAGCCTGGTCCAGCCGGCGGCTGCCCACGAAACGTCCGCCCAGGCTGGAAGTCTGCTCTCACAGGGAAAGCCGGTCACGGCGTCGTCCAGCGAAGGTGCGGGTACGCCGGCTTCGGCCGCGGTCGACGGTGATCTCGGCACCCGGTGGTCGAGCACGTTCGCGGATCCGCAGTGGTTGCAGGTCGACCTCGGCGCCACCGACACGATCGACCAGGTCGTGCTGCGCTGGGAAGCGGCGTACGCGACGGGCTACCGGATCGAGGTGTCGGCCGACGGGCAGCAGTGGAATCCGATCTACAGCACGACCACCGGCCACGGCGGGACCGAGACGCTCGCGGTGAACGGCACCGGTCGCTACGTGCGGTTCTACGGGACCCAGCGCGTCGGCGGCTACGGTTACTCGCTCTGGGAGTTCCAGGTCTACGGCACGCCCGGGACCAGCGGACCGCCGCCTGGTTCGGGCACCGTCCGCGTCGCCGGCAGCCAAGGCAACTGGCAGCTGCTGGTGAACGATGCGCCGTGGACCGTCAAGGGTCTGACTTGGGGGCCTCCGGCAACAGAAGCGGCGCAACGACTGCCCGAACTGAAGTCGATCGGCGTCAACACCGTGCGTACGTGGGGGACTGACGCGAGCTCCAAGCCGCTCTTCGATGCCGCGGCTGCGAACGGCATGCGAGTGGTTGTCGGCTACTGGCTCCAACCTGGTGGTGGACCCGGCAGCGGTGGTTGCGTCAACTACGTCACCGACACGAACTACAAGACCACGATGCTCGGCGAGATCCAGCGCTGGACGACGGAGTACAAGGACAACCAAGGCGTCCTGTTGTGGGACGTAGGCAACGAGTCCGTGCTCGGGCTGCAGAACTGCTACTCGGGCGCCGAGCTCGAGCAGCAGCGGATCGCGTACGCCACGTTCGTCAATGACGGCGCCAAGGCGATCCACGCGATCGACCCGAACCACCCGGTCACGTCAACGGACGCGTGGACGGGAGCGTGGCCGTACTTCAAGCAGTACGCACCCGACCTCGACCTGCTCGCGGTCAACTCGTACGGGCACGTCTGTCAGGTCAAGCAGGACTGGATCGACGGCGGTTACAACAAGCCCTACATCCTCACCGAGAGCGGACCGGCCGGTGAGTGGGAGGTGCCGAACGACGCGAACGGCGTACCGAACCAGTCGACCGACGTACAGAAGCGGGACGGTTACACGCAAGCGTGGAACTGCATCATCGGGCACACTGGCGTCGCACTGGGCGCCACGCTGTTCCACTACGGCAGCGAGAACGACTTCGGCGCAGTCTGGTTCAACCTCACGCCCGGCAACGAGAAGAGCCTCGCTTGGTACGCCGTTCGGCAGGCGTACGGCGGTCCGTCCGGTGGGAACACGGCTCCGGTGATCACTAACATGACGCTGAGCCGGACCACCGATGTACCGGCTGGCGGGACGATCACGGTCAACGTGGCCGTCAGTGATCCCGATGGCGATGCGCTCACGCACGAGTTCAAGGTTGGCGGGAAGTACATCGACGGGAGTGGTGCGCTCGTGACGACGTCGTCGAGTGGGAACGGGCCGTTCACGGTCACGGTGCCGCAGCGGCTCGGGGTGTGGAAGTTGTACGACTACGTCCGTGACGGGCATGGCAACGTGGGGATCGAGACTCGGTCGTTCCGGGTGGTCGCGCCGCCGGTGCAAGGGACGAATGTGGCCCGCGGAAAGCCGGCGACGGCTTCGTCGTACCAGCAGGTCGGCGACGGTGCGCCGTACCCGCCGTCGAACGTGACCGATGGGAACAACACGACTCGGTGGGCCAGCGACTGGGCCGATCCGCAATGGGTGCAGGTCGATCTCGGACAGGTGACCGCCTTCGATCACCTCCAACTGGTCTGGGAGTCGGCGTACGCGCGGGCGTATCGGATCGAGGTGTCCGACGACGGCAACAACTGGCGAGAGCTCTACAGCACCACTGACGCCAACGGTGACGTCGACGACCTCGCGGTCGGCGGCTCCGGGCGCTACGTCCGGCTGACCGGCACCCAACGCGGGACCGGGTTCGGCTACTCCCTCTACGAGTTCGGTGTGTACAAACAGTGAGAGATACGATCCGGTCCCATGACGAGTGAGGCATCGCGTCGTACGCCGACCTTGGAAGATGTAGCCAAGGCCGCCGGTGTCTCGCGCGCCACTGTGTCTCGGGTCGTCAACGGGATCACCTCGGTCGATCCGCGGATCCGGACCGTGGTGACGCAGGCGATCGAGGCCACCGGGTACATCCCGAACGCCGCGGCCCGGACGCTGGTCAATCGGCGCTCCGGGACCGTGGCGCTGGTGATCTCCGGGTCCGACGGGTCGGCCGACCAGATCTTCCGGGATCCGTTCTTCGGGCGGATCGCCGGGGGAGTGGTCCGGCACCTGCGGTCCGGCGGGATGCATCCGACCCTGATGCTCGCCGACTCCGACCAGGCCCGGCGGGACGCGGTCGACTTCGTCCGCCGGGGCAACGCGGACGGCGCCTTGCTGGTGTCGACGCACGCCGGGGATCTGCTGCCCCGGTTGTTCGTCGACGCCGGCATCCCGGCCGTCCTGTTCGCGCGGCCCGCGGTCCCGGTGCCGATCAGCTTCGTCGACCTGGACCACGAGGCCGGCGCGGCCCTCGCTGCCGACCGGCTGGCCGACCTCGGCTGCCGCCGGGTCGTGACAATCGCCGGCCCAGCCGATCTGCCTGCTGCGAACGACCGGTTGTCCGGGTTCCAGCGTGCGATGGAACGACGCGGCGTGCCGTACGTCGATGTTGTCCGCGGCAACTTCACCGCGGAGAGTGGCGAGCAGGCGATGGCCGAGCTGCTCGACGCGGTCCCGGATGCCGATGGCGTGTTCGCGGCGAACGACCTGATGGCGGTCGGCGCGCTCCGGGTGCTGCACGAACGCGGTCGGTCGGTGCCGGGCGACGTCGCGCTGATCGGCTTCGACGACAGCGAACCCGCGCTGATGGCACGGCCGCGGCTGACCACGGTCGCCCAGCCGGTCGAGGACATGGCCGCGCGAATGACCGCGATCCTGCTGGACCAGCTTGGTACGCCGGCCACCAAGCTGACCTCGGTCGTCTTCACCCCGGAACTGATCATCCGCGAATCCGCCTAGCGGTTCCGGAACAGTTCCGGGAACGGCAGCCCCTTGACACTGCCTCGCGCGGACGACGACTCTCGAAGAGAGCGCTCTCTCAGTAACCGCCCCAACTGATTGGTCCGCCCCATGTCCCTGAAACTCCTGCGCTGTCTCGTCGCGCTGCTACTCGTTGCCGGCGGCATCGGCGCTGGTGACGCCGTGGCCGCCGTCGACGCCTGTGGAACCACGAACGCCGCCCTCAACCACCCAGCGACCGCCTCGTCCACCGAGAACGCCGGCCTCCCCGCCTCCGCCGCGGTCGACGGAAATCCCGGCACCCGCTGGGGGAGCGCGTTCTCCGATCCCCAGTGGCTGCAGGTCGATCTCGGTTCCAGCGTCGCGGTCTGCCAGATCGGGCTCAGCTGGGAAGCGGCGTACGGCAAGTCGTTCCGGATCGAGTTGTCGGACGACGCCAGTACCTGGCACCAGATCTACGCGACGACCACCGGCACTGGCGGCAACCAGACGCTCGATGTCACCGGCAACGGCCGGTACCTCCGGATCACCGGCACCGAACGCGGCACCGGGTACGGGTACTCGCTGTGGGAGGTCGCAGTGCACACCACCGACGACGGCAGCGGCCCGGTCGTACCGCCGACCGACCCGGCAAACCCGGACCTCGGGCCGAACGTTTCTGTCTTCACCCCGAGCACCCCGCAGGCCGACATGCAGAACCGGCTGAACCAGATCGCCGCCGAGATGCACACCAACCAGTTCGGCACCCAGCGGTACGCCGTCCTGTGGAAGCCTGGCACGTACACCGCGGACGTCAACCTCGGCTTCTACACGCAGGCGGCAGGCCTCGGCCTGTCACCTGACGACGTCAACCTCAACGGCCACGTCCGGGTCGAGGCGGACTGGCTCCAGCAAGGTGACGACCCGAACAACAAGGGCAACGCGACCCAGAACTTCTGGCGGTCCGCCGAGAACCTCTCGGTCACCACGCCGCCCGGTCAGATCGAGCGCTGGGCCGTCTCGCAAGCGGCGCCGTACCGGCGGATGCACCTCAAGGGCGCGCCGGAGATCCAGCTCTGGAACGGCGGCGACGGCTGGGCCAGCGGCGGACTGTTCGCCGACACCAAGATCGACAACACCGTGGTCTCCGGGTCGCAGCAGCAGTGGATGTCGCGCAACTCCGAGTTCGGCGGTTGGAACGGTTCAGTCTGGAACATGGTCTTCACCGGGACCACCGGCGCACCGCCGCAGAACTTCCCGAACCCGTCCCACACGGTCGTCGGCCAGACGCCGACGGTTCGCGAGAAGCCGTTCCTGTACGTCGATGCTGCCGGCAACTACAACGTGTTCGTCCCGGCGCTGCGATCCAACTCGGCGGGCACCAGCTGGTCGCACGGACCGGCGGCCGGAACATCGATCAGCCTCGCCGACTTCTACGTCGTCAAGCCCGGTGCGACCGCTGCAACGATCAACGCTGCCCTCGACGAGGGCAAGCATCTCCTGTTCACTCCGGGCATCTACCACCTGGACGACACGATCCGGGTCACCCACCCGAACACCGTCGTACTCGGCCTGGGGTTGGCCACGTTGACCCCGGATACCGGCCAGCCGGCGATCAGTGTCGCCGACGTCGACGGGGTCAACCTCGCCGGTCTGCTGGTCGATGCCGGTCCGGTCAACTCTCCGGTCCTGATCCAGGTCGGTCCGCCCGGTTCGACCGCGAGCCACGCGGCGAACCCGACCTCGCTGCACGATGTGTACGTGCGGATCGGCGGAGCCCACGTCGGCAAGGCGACGGTCAGTCTTCAGGTCAACAGCAACGACGTGATCGGCGATCACCTCTGGCTGTGGCGCGGCGACCACGGTGACGGCGTCGGCTGGAACGTGAACACCGCCGCCAACGGATTGGTTGTCAACGGCAACAACGTGACGATGTACGGGTTGTTCGTCGAGCACTACCAGCAGTACGAGGTGCTCTGGAACGGGAACGGCGGCCGCACGTACTTCTTCCAGAACGAGTTCCCGTACGACGTCCCGGACCAGGCCTCGTGGTCGAGCGGCGGTGGAACGCAGGGCTGGGCGGCGTACAAGGTCGCGGACAACGTCACGTCGCACGAGGCATGGGGCGTCGGCAGCTACTGCTTCTTCAGCCCGAACACGTCGATCGTGGCCTCCCATTCGTTCGAGGTGCCGAACACGGCGGGCGTCCGTTTCCACGACCTGGTGTCGGTCTCACTCGGCGGCGTCGGCACCATCGCCAACGTCATCAACAACACCGGCGGCACCGCCAACACAGCCAACCAGCAGCGCTACCTGGTCAACTACCCATGACGCTGGTGTGGCTGGCGGCTGTGGCGAGACTGGGTTGGAGGCGGCGCAGGACTTCTAGGTGATCGCTGGTCCAGAGGATGCGGATGGCGGTCGGTGTGGCTCTGCCGTTCTCGTCGTGGAGGTCTCGGCGTACTGCTTCGAGGAGCTGGGCTTTGGTGGAGTGGTCAGGTGCCACGGGTTTCGGCACCTGACCCTGGCCCTCCAGCGCGGTCGCCAGGTCGGCGTACCACTGCCGGATGGCCTCAGCCAGCACGATCAGCTCGCTGTGCGCAGCGATCCGATCGGCCAGCGGCAAATCGTCGTCCACGAAGGTTTCCCACAACTCGAGTACTGCGTCAGCGACCAAGCGGACTCCGACCACGCCGGTGACCAGCGTGGTCGCGTCGCTCAGTGGAGTGGACTTCGCGCCGCGTTCGGCGAGGTAGGTGCGGAAGGCGTCGTCCAGTCGCCGGGCCGCGGCCGCGGCCCGGCGACCGTCTCGCGGAGATCCGGGGGCTGTGCCTGGATTACAGCATGCGACGGCGTAGTCGACCGCGTTCAGTAGGTATTGGGCGCTGTCGGCGTACGCCTCGGCGAGGGCCTTGTCGACGGCGGAGGTCGCGCCGCGCGGCCAGAAGAACAGGCCGACGACCAGGCTGACGGCGCAGCCGAGCGCGATGTCCTCGATCCGGAACAGGATCAGCGACCAGCCTTCCGGCTGGGCGATGTTGAAGAGGATCACCAGCGTGACGGTGAACGCGGCCTGTCCGGTGGCGAACGAGATCGCGGCCGGGACGATTCCCGCGATCAGCACCGCGATCGGCAACAGGATCCACAGCACCGTGGTGTCGGTCCCGATGAGTTGGAGTAGACCGGCGCCGACGATCGAGCCGACGACGGTGCCGGCGAGCGCCCGGAACGCGTTCTGACCGGTGTTGAGCGCGTTGGATCGCAGTACCGACAAGGCGCCGAGGATGACCCAGAACGCGTGCTGTACGCCGGTCACGTCCGCCAGCGCGACCGCGATCGCCAGACCGACGGCGCCGCGGATGCTGTTGTGTAGCCAGACCGAGTGCGGCTCGATGTGCGCGGTCGCGCGTTCTACTGCACTGGCGAACGGGCTGGTCAGCGAACCGGGTTCGCGACCGAGGAGGCGGTCCGGCCAGCTGCGTCGGTCGGCGGCCCGGGCGACCTCGATGTTCTGCGCGATCTGCAGTACGCCGAAGGAGATCTCCTGCGCCCGGAAGGAGACGTTCAGACTGCCGAAGAACTCGTGCATGTCCGAGTCAGCGGCAGCCGGCAACCGACCCACCGCACTCTCCTCCAACGCACTGACGGCTTTGCGCAAGTCGTCAGCCGCGGTGTGCAGCTCCGCTGTGCCGAGCCGCGGGTCCGCGAGCACGTCTGCACACAGCTCCAGTACGGTCGCAGCCGCCAGCCGGACCGCGGAGGATTCGGGATCCCGCGCCGATTCCGGCAATGTCGCAGGGGAGCCTTCGTCGAGGATCGTGCTCAGCCAAGTCAGCTCGTCGACGAGCCTGACCAACGCCCGGGAGCCGGTCGACAGCCCGGTCGGACGGTACGGCGTCGCGGTGAAGGTACGCCGGAGTTCCTCGGTGGCGGCGGTCGTCGCCTGACCAACCAGACGGCAGGTCTGCAGGCTGGAGCCGGTCGAGAAGTGCTCGGCGTCAGCCCGCAGCTGCTTCGCGGCGGCCCGACAGACCTGGGCCGCCGGCGCGACCAGCGGATCGACAGTCATCCGCGGCCAGAGCAGCCGGACCGCGAGGATCGCCGCACAGCCCGCGATGGCCACGCCGGCCAGCCGTTGCGGCAGGAGCGACAGCGGAGCGGGCGTCGATACGGAGAGGATGAACGCGAGCAACAACGACGTACTCGCACCTGCGAGGACCGAGCTGACCACGCCGGAGAACAGCACCAGGAACGCGACGACGACCGTGGCCAGGGTCGCGGTCCACACCGACTGTCCGGCAAGCGTTCCCAACGAGACGAGCACCAGCCACGCCACTGCGAGTCCGAGGTGCGCCCGCAGCCGCTGAATCGCCGTACCGGAGAAGTCGACCAGCAGCAGCATCGCAAAGGCACCGAAGGCGGCGAACGTCGCCACGATCGGCGCGTGCAGGACCTGTGCACAGAACGCGAACAACGACGGCATCACCAACGCCGTCCGTGCCGCGCGCCGGGTCGCGGCCAGGCCAGGATCCCGCCGCCGCAACCAACCTGTGAGCCGCCCAGCGAGCGTCGTCACCCTAGCCACGACCGAAGCATCGCACGAACCTGGCCGGGAACACGCGGACTAATGCGGCGTGACGCGGATCCGGATGTTCTTCATCAGCGGCTGGTCGCTCTGAGTGCTGTAGTCGTTGGCAGCGACCAGCACGTTCATCTCCGGCATGTACCCGGCGGAGTTCCCACGCGGCATGTCGTAGCGGAGAGCGCGGTACTCGCGCAGGACTCGGGTCGAGCCGTCCCGCGCGGTCGCGGTGATGTCGACCAGATCGCCTTGCTTGATGCTGCGGGCACGCATGTCGTCCGGGTTCATCAGGATCAGCGTGCGGAGGTTCTTCACGCCCCGGTAGCGGTCGTTGTCCGAGTAAATCGTGGTGTTCCACTGATCATGCGACCGCATCGTCTGCAGGATCAGTACGTCGCCCTCGGCCGGGACCACATCGGGCAGATCAGCGGTGGAGAACTCGGCGCGGCCGCTCGGAGTGAGGAACACCAGCTCCCGGGCGGGTTGCCGCAGCCGGAAGCCGAGCGGGTGCCGGACGCGGCGGTTGAAGTCCTGGAAGCCGTCGAGCGCCTTCGCCATGACGTCCCGGATCCGGTCGTAGTCCTCGACGTACGCCGTCCATGGTGTCTGAGACCTCGGCAGGGTCGCCTGTGCGATGCCGGCGATGATCGCGGGCTCGGACAGCAGGTGGGGTGAGGCGGGACGTTTGCGGCCGATGGACAGGTGGACCATGCTCATCGAGTCCTCGACCGACACCGACTGCGGGCCGGCGGCCTGTACGTCGGCCTCGGTGCGGCCGAGGCACGGCAGGATCAGCGCCTGGCGACCGTGGACGAGGTGGCTGCGGTTGAGTTTGGTGCTGACCTGGACCGTGAGTTCGCAGGCTCGGAGACCTTCGCCGGTCGCCGCGGTGTCGGGTGCGGCGAGGGCGAAGTTGCCACCCATGCCGACGAACACCTTGACCGACCCGTCCCGCATCGCGGCGATCGTCCGTACCGTGTCGAGGCCGTGTTCGCGCGGCGGATCGATCCCGCAGGCGGTCGCGAGCCGATCGAGGAACTCCGGGCTCGGGCGATGGTTGATGCCGCAGGTCCGGTTGCCCTGCACGTTGCTGTGACCGCGGACGGGCGACGGCCCAGCGCCCTCCCGGCCGAGGTTGCCGCGCAGCAGCAACAAGTTGACGATCTCGCGGACGGTGTCGACGCCGTGCTCGTGCTGAGTGACACCGAGGCACCAGCTGACCAACGTACGCCGGGACTGCGAGTAGATCGTGGCCGCGCGGCGGATGTCCGCCTCCGTCAGCCCCGACTGCCGCTCGAGGTCGGCCCACTCGGTGTCCTCGCACACCTTCTGGTACGCCGCGAAGCCGTCGGTGTGCCGCTCCAGGAAGACCTCGTCGAGCGCCTTGCGATCGGTGCGCGCCTCCTCGAGGACCGCCTTCGCGATGCCACGCAGCAGCGCGAGGTCACCGCCGACCCGGACCTGCAGGTTGAGCGTGCTGGTCGGAGTGGCCTTGAACAAGGCCATGTCGACGAACTCGTGCGGCACGATCGTGCGCCCGGCGGCAGCCTCGACGAGCGGGTTGATGTGCACGATCTGAGCGCCTCGCCGGTACGCGTCCGAGAGTGCGGTCAGCATTCGGGGCGCGTTCGACGCTGCGTTCACACCGAGGATGAAGATCGCCTCGGCGGTCTCCCAGTCGCGCAGGTCCGCCGTACCTTTGCCGGTGCCGAGGGCTGCTTGGAGGGCGCGACCGGAGGCTTCGTGGCACATGTTCGAGCAGTCCGGCAGGTTGTTGGTGCCGTACTCGCGGGCCATCAGCTGGTAGAGGAACGTCGCCTCGTTGCTCAACCGGCCCGACGTGTAGAAGGACGCCTGGTTGGGGGATTCGAGCGCGCGGAGCTGGGCGCCGATCAGGTCGAAGGTGGCCTGCCAGCTGATCGGGACGTAATGGTCCGTGGCCGCGTCGTACACCATCGGCTCGGTCAGCCGACCGACGTCCTCCAGTGCGAAGTCCGTCCAGGTCTCGAGCTCGGTGACCGTGTGCTCGGCGAAGAACTCGCGGCCGGCCCGCTTCGGGGTCATCTCCCAGACGACGTGCTTGACGCCGTTCTCGCACAGGTCGAGCTTCAACCCGTCAGTCGCGTCCGGCCACGCACACCCGGGACAGTCGAACCCGCCGTTCTCGTGGTTCATCCTCAGCATCGCCCGCGGCCCGGAGGTGACCGCGTGCTGACGGCCGAGAACCTGGGCCACCGAGATCGCGGCACCCCAGCCGGCGGACGGGTGGTGATAGTCCTGCTGCGACCACTGGGTGTGAGTTTCCGGCCCGTCGCCGCCGTCGTTCACCTTGTCGTCGGTCATGTTGCTCCCTCCGCCTAGGGACGAGTTTGCACCTGCCGGTCGATCCTGGCCGAGACGTTGTCGCCCCCGACAGCGGCTGTCGTCACCGGCAACAGCCGGACGGCGTACGCCGCGGCCGCGAGCTCGGACGCCTGTCGCGGATCGGACAACGAGCGCCCGGTCAGCTCCTGCAGGCGGCGCAGGCGGTAGCGGACCGTGTTCGGATGACAGTGCAGTATGTCGCCGGCCTGCTCGGCCGAACCGCCGTGGTCGAGGTGAGCGTTGAGCGTGTCGAGCAGTACGGCGCGATCGTCGACCGCGAGTGCGAGGACCGGGCCGAGCACCTGCTGCGCGATCCGCCGGCCCTCCCGCGGATCCATCGCCATCAGCCCGGCGAGCGGGCTCGCGTCGAACACCTGAACCTCGATCCGACCCGTCGGCAGCATGACCAGCGCCGTACGCGCGAGTTGCAGTGCCCGCGGCGTCTCGGACAGCGAGTGGTACGGCGGACTCACGCCAGTCCGCGCGGTCGCCGCCTTCTGCAGGATCGACAGGACCGCGTCGCCGGACGAGGCCGGTAGCGCGACCAGTCCGAGGTGCAGGGCCGGCGTGAGCCTCCAGCCGGAGACGACGCCGTGGCCGGCCAACTGCTTCTCGATACCGGGCAGACTCTCCTCCGCCAGCCCGCGCGTCTCCGCGGCAACCACCACGAGCTGTCCGTCAGGCGGGAAGCCGAGCAGCGACGCGGCCTCCCACGGGCCGCCATCCGGACCTGGATGACCGGTCATCAACGCCTCGACCAGCGCCGACCTGCGTTGCTGACGGGCGAGCAGGAGCTCGGCGGTCGCCGCACGGTACGCCTCGGTGACGGCAATGGCGTGTTCGTCGGTGAGCTGCCAGATCAGGCTGACCGCGGTCAGTAGTGCGTCGACCTGAGCCGGGTGACGGTTCCTCCGCGCCTGCGCGACCAGCGCGTCCCAGAGCGTGGCGAAGCAGATTCGATACGCCTGGAGTACTTCGGGCAGCGGAGCGGACTGCTGCGCCCGGCGGCGGCCGGTCTCCTTCGGGGCACGCAGGTCGAGCGGGGCGTGCGGATCGCGCAGCGCTGTGACCAGGAACCGCAGGTTCTGGCCGACGGATCGACGGAGTTCGGGCACCTGAACGACAGAGGCGTCCCGGTAGAACGGGATGCGCGCGAGGATCGCCCCGCAGGCCTCCTCGGTCAGCTCGGGCAGGCGGTCCTCCGCCCACGCGATCAGTGCCGCGAGCTCCGTGTCGGTCATCTGGCTCTCCCTTGCATCCCCTCATCTCAACACACTGTGCCTGCCCTGCCCGGGAGGGCGACAGGGATTGTCTGGCCACCCGGACAACCGGATCTGTTGGCCTGGACAAACTTTGTCATCGTCCACAGCCGCTGCCGGAACGCCGGCAGTAGCGTTCCGGCGGGCCACAAATCCAGCCCGAGAACCCACCGCGAGAAGCCGGCACGACGGACGGTCTGATGCCTGGGGCAACCGTTTCCGTGCGGCCGAGCGGCGTACCGAGACGGACGGGAGACGGACATGGCGAAGGCGGTCGGCATCGACCTCGGCACCACCAACTCGGTGATCGCGGTGGTGGAGGGTGGTCACCCGACGGTGATCGCGAACGGTGAAGGGTCCCGGACCACGCCGTCGGTGGTGGCGTTCACCGACGACGGCGAGCGGCTGGTCGGCCAGCTCGCCCGGCGGCAGGCGATCCTGAACCCGAAGGGCACGATCTACTCGGCCAAGCGGTTCATCGGCCGGCGGTACGACGAGGTCACCAGCGAGATGACAGCGGTGTCGTTCGACGTCGTCGAGGGTCCCGACGGCTCGGTGCGGTTCGACGTCCGCGGGAAGCTGCACGCGCCCGAGGAGATCTCCGCGCTGGTACTGCGGAAGCTGGTCGAGGACGCGTCGAAGTTCCTCGGGGAGAAGGTGACCGAGGCGGTCATCACGGTGCCGGCGTACTTCAACGACACGCAACGGCAGGCGACCAAGGACGCCGGCAAGATCGCCGGTCTCGAGGTACTGCGGATCATCAACGAGCCGACCGCGGCCGCGCTGGCGTACGGGCTGGACAAGCAGGAGAACGAGACCGTCCTGGTGTTCGATCTCGGCGGCGGGACGTTCGACGTGAGCATCCTGACGGTCGGCGACGGCGTGGTCGAGGTGCTCTCGACGTCCGGTGACGGGCACCTGGGTGGTGACGACTTCGACCGTCGGTTGGTCGACTATCTGGCCGACGAGTTCAAGAAGGCCGAGGGCGTCGATCTGCGTGAGGACGCGCAGGCGTTGCAGCGGTTGTTCGAGGCGGCCGAGAAGGCGAAGGTCGAGCTGTCGTCGGTGTCGCAGACGCAGGTGAATCTGCCGTTCGTGACCGCGACGTCGACCGGGCCGAAGCACCTGGTGGTGACGGTGATGCGGTCGACGTTCGACGAGATCACCCATGACCTGGTCGAGCGGTGTCTCGGGCCGGTGCAGCAGGCGATGGCGGACGCGAAGGTGACCGCGAACGACATCGACGAGGTGATCCTCGTCGGTGGCTCGACCCGGATTCCCGCCGTACAGCAGCTGGTCCGGCGGCTGACGGGTGGCAAGGACCCGAACATGACCGTGAACCCGGACGAGGTGGTCGCGATCGGCGCGGCGACCCAGGCCGCGATCATCAAGGGCGAGCTGAAGGACGTGCTCCTGCTCGATGTCACGCCGTTGTCGCTCGGTGTGGAGACGCTCGGCGGGATGATGACGAAGGTTATCGAACGGAACACGACGATTCCGGCCCGGCGGACCGAGACGTTCAGTACTGCGGACGACAACCAGAACGCGGTCGACATCGTCGTACTGCAAGGCGAACGGGAGCGGGCCGCGGACAACCGGGTGATCGGACGGTTCCGGCTGGAGGGGATCCGCCCAGCCGGGCGTGGTGAGCCGCAGATCGAGGTCACCTACGACATCGACGCGAACGGCATCCTGAACGTGGCGGCGAAGGACAAGGACACCGGGGTCGAGCAGACGATCACGATCACCGAAAGCTCGGCACTGGACGCGTCCGAGGTTGATCGGATGGTCGCGGACGCCGAGCAGCACCGGACTGAGGACACCCGGTTGCGTGAAGAGGTTGACGCGCGCAATGAGTTGGACGCGGTCGCGTACCAGGTCGATCGCCGGCTGACCGAACTCGGCGACGCCGTTGCGGTGCACGAGAAGGCTCGGGCGGAGACGTTGGTGGCGGATGCCCGGCAGGCGGTGAAGGAGGGCGCGGGGACTGAGCGGGTGCGGCCTCTTACTCAGGAGTTGCAGCAGGTGTATCAAAGTCTGCTGGCTGCGCGCAGCCCACAAAGCGAGGCAAAGCCGGATGAGCCTGGTGACGACGATGTGATCGACGCCGAGTTCACGGTCGACTGATGCCGGACGAAGCGGAGGTCCCGGACGAGCAGCCGTCGGCCGCCGAGCAGCGCATCGCCGAGTTGGAGGATCAGCTGCTGCGTACGGCGGCTGACCTGGACAACCTGCGCAAGCGCTACCAGCGGGATCTCGACCGGGCCCGGTCGGTGGAGCGGGCCCAGCTCGCAGCGGCCTGGTTGCCGGTCGTGGACAATCTCGAGCTGGCGTTGCAGCACGCGGACTCCGATCCGGATGGACTGGTGAAGGGGATCCGGGTGATCCACGAACAGGCCGTCGCGGCGTTGGCTCGGCTCGGGTTCCCGGCGTTCGATCCCACCGGCCAGCCGTTCGACCCGGTGTTGCACGAGGCGGTCAGCACGCTGCCGTCCGAGGACGCGACGCCGGGCACGGTGCTGGCCGTCGTACGGCCGGGATACGGGACCGCGGACGCGCTGCTCCGGCCGGCCTCGGTCGTCGTCGCGAAGCGGTAGTGCCATGGCCGACTTCTACGAGCGGCTCGGAGTGGGCCGGGATGCGACGGCTGACGAGTTGCAGCGTGCCTATCGGAAGCTGGCTCGGCAGTATCACCCGGACATCAACAAGGACCCTGGGGCTGAGGAGAAGTTCAAGCAGGTCTCCGAGGCGTACGACGTGCTGTCGGATCCGGACCAGCGGAAGCGGTACGACGCGTTCGGCGACGACTTCCGCCGGGTGCCGCCGGACGTCGATCCCGAAACCTGGGCCCGCGCCCAGCGAGCCGGCGGCGCCGGCCGCGCCGCATCCGGCGGGCGAGCCGGCGCGTCGCAAGGCGCGTGGGGCGGTTCGGCCGGACCTGGCGGCTGGTCAGGTGGTTGGTCCGAGGCCGATGGGGACGTGGATCTTGAGGATCTGTTGGGTGGGATGTTCGGTGGGCGGCGCGGCTGGGGTCCGATCCCGGGTGCCGACCAGGAGGTCGGGTTCGACTTGTCGGTGCCCGAGGCATACTGGGGCGGGCACCGGCGACTGACGATCTCCGGCCCGGACGGCGGCCGGACCGTCGAGGTGACAATCCCGGCGGGCGTCACCGACGGCCAGCGGATCCGGCTCGCCGGCCAGGGCGGCCAGGGGAGTGGCGACGCTCCCGCCGGCGACCTCTACCTGGTCGCGCACCTAGTCGGTGACCGTCGCTACCGGGTCGAAGGCCGCGACATCTACGTCGACCTCCCGGTCTCGCCGTCCGAAGCCGCCCTCGGCGCCCGAGTCGCCCTGGAAACCCCAGGCGGCGAGGTGAAACTCCGCGTACCCGGAGGCACCTCCAGTGGGAAACGCCTGCGCCTGAAGGGCCGTGGCCTCGGCGCGAAACGCAACCCCGGCGACTTGTACGCCGAGGTCCGCATCGTGCTGCCCGACAAGCTGTCCGACGAGGAGCAACGCCTCTACGAGCAACTCGCCGCCGCAACCACCTTCGACCCACGGAGGCAGCGATGAGCACGGCTCTCGCCCGTCCACTGCTGCTCGACCTGGACACGTTCGCGCGACTGACCGGCGTACATCCGCAACTCATCCGGCGGTACGTCGCACTGGGATTGCTGGAGCCGACGCGCGTGACCGCTGGACGCGTCTGGTTCGGGTACGCCGACATCGCGGTCGTCGCGCGGATCCAGCGACTGCGGGCGGCCTTCTCGCTCAACTATGCAGCGCTCGGCCTGGTGATCGATCTGCTCAATCGCATCGCGGCACACGAGAACGTTCCGCGTGGTCGCACCCGACTCTCGGGAGACTGACGATGGACTCGAACAAGCTGACCCAGAAGTCCCAGGAAGCCCTGCACGACGCGCAGACCAAAGCCCTCCGCTTCGGGCACACCGAGGTCGACGGCGAGCATCTCCTGCTTGCATTGCTCGATCAGCCCGACGGCCTAGTGCCCAAGCTACTCGCCCAGGCCGGCACCGACCCGGACCGGCTGCGCGCCGACATCGAATCCGACCTGAGTCGCCGGCCCAAGGTCAGTGGCCCCGGTGCGCAGCCCGGACAGGTATTCGTCACGCAGCGACTGTCCCGGCTCTTCGACACGGCCGACCGCGAGGCGAAGCGGCTGAAGGACGAGTACGTCTCGGTCGAGCATCTCGTGATGGCGTTGCTCGAGGAGGGCGCCGAGACCGCGACCGGCCGTCGAGCGCGCGAACAAGGGCTGACCCGGGACAAGTTCCTCCAGGCGCTGACCGCGATCCGCGGGAACCAGCGGGTGACGTCGGCGATGCCGGAGGCGTCGTACGAGGCGCTGGAGAAGTACGGGCGTGAACTGGTCGCGGACGCGAAGACCGGGCGGATGGATCCGGTGATCGGGCGGGACCAGGAGATCCGGCGGACGATCCAGATCCTGTCCCGGAAGACGAAGAACAACCCGGTGCTGATCGGTGAGCCCGGGGTCGGGAAGACGGCGATCGTGGAGGGTCTGGCGCAGCGGATCGCGAACGGCGACGTGCCCGAGGGGTTGAAGGATCGGGCCGTGTTCTCGCTGGACCTGGCCGCGTTGGTGGCGGGAGCGAAGTACCGCGGCGAGTTCGAGGAGCGGCTCAAGGCGGTGCTGAACGAGGTCACCACGGCCGAGGGACGGATCCTGCTGTTCGTCGACGAGCTGCACACCGTGGTCGGCGCGGGCGCGACCGAAGGCGCGATGGACGCGGGCAACATGCTCAAGCCGATGCTCGCGCGGGGCGAGCTGCACATGATCGGTGCGACCACGCTCGACGAGTACCGCAAGCACATCGAACCCGACGCCGCCCTCGAACGCCGCTTCCAGCCGGTCGTGGTCGACGAGCCGACGGTCGAGGACGCGATCTCGATCCTGCGCGGGCTGCGGGAACGGCTCGAGGTCTTCCACGGCGTGAAGATCCAGGACGGCGCGCTGGTCGCTTCCGTCGTACTCAGCCATCGCTACATCACCGACCGGTTCCTGCCGGACAAGGCGATCGACCTGGTCGATGAGGCGTGCGCGATGCTGCGGACCGAGATCGACTCGATGCCGGCCGAGCTGACCCGGCGGGTACGGCGGCTGGAGATCGAGGAGGCCGCGCTCGCCAAGGAGGACGACGCGGCGAGCAAGAATCGGTTGGAGGAGCTGCGCAAGGAGCTGGCCGATCTCCGCGCCGAGTCCGACGCGATGCGCGCGCAGTGGGAGTCCGAGCGACAGGTGGTACGGCGTACCCAGGACCTGCGGAGCCAGATCGAGCAGGTGCGGCAGGACGCCGATCAGGCCGAACGCGAGTACGACCTGAATCGGGCGGCCGAGCTGCGGCACGGGCAGTTGCCGGAGTTGGAGCGGCGGTTGCTGGCTGAGGAGGAGCAGCTCGCGACGAAGCAGGGGAGTGGCCGGTTGTTGCGTGAGGTGGTGACCGAGGACGAGATCTCCTCGATCGTCGCGCGCTGGACCGGGATCCCGGTGACCCGGCTGCAAGAGGGCGAACGCGAGAAGATCCTGCGGCTGGACGACGTACTGCACGAACGGGTCGTCGGTCAGGACGAGGCGGTGCAGCTGGTCGCGGACGCGATCGTCCGGGCCAGGTCCGGGATCAAGGACCCGCGGCGGCCGATCGGGTCGTTCATCTTCCTCGGGCCGACCGGGGTCGGTAAGACCGAGCTGGCGAAGGCGCTGGCGGGGGCGTTGTTCGACACCGAGGACAACATCGTCCGGATCGACATGAGCGAGTACCAGGAGCGGCACACGGTGAGCCGGCTGGTCGGCGCGCCGCCCGGGTACGTCGGCTACGAGGAAGGCGGTCAACTGACCGAGGCGGTACGACGCAAGCCGTACTCCGTGGTGTTGTTCGACGAGATCGAGAAGGCACACGCGGACGTGTTCAACACGCTGCTGCAGGTGCTCGACGACGGTCGGCTGACGGACGCCCAGGGCCGGACGGTCGACTTCCGCAATACGGTGATCATCATGACATCGAATATCGGATCGTCGTACCTGCTGGACGGCGTCACGCCGGACGGTCAGATCAAGGAGGACGCGCGGGACGCGGTGATGGCCGCTCTGCGGCACCACTTCCGGCCGGAGTTCCTGAACCGGGTCGACGAGATCGTGCTGTTCAAGCCGCTCACGCTGCCCGAGATCGAACACGTGGCCGAGCTGATGTTCGGCGACCTACGGGACCGCCTCGCCGACCGCCGGATGACACTCGTCGTCACCCCGGACGCCCTCCGCTTCATCGCCGAGCAAGGCTTCGACCCGGTCTACGGCGCCCGCCCACTCCGCCGGTTCATCTCCCGCGAGGTGGAAACGCGAGTCGGCCGTGCCCTGCTGAGCGGCGAGGTCCTGGACGGCGCCCAGGTCGACGTCGAGCTCGACGACGGCGTACTCGCGGTTAGGTACGAAAACCCATGATCACCTGCCCGCACTGCGGTCGCCGCAACCGGGTGCCGGCGGTCGCCGACGGCACGCCTCGGTGTGGTCAGTGCAAGGAGCCGTTGCCCTGGATCGTCGATGCCGGCGACAACGACTTCGCCGAGGTGGTGGAGATGTCCAAGCTGCCGGTCCTCGTCGATCTGTGGGCGCCGTGGTGCGGACCCTGCCGAATGGTCAGCCCGGTGCTCGAGCAACTCGCCACCGAAAAGGCCGGCCAGATCAAGCTCGTGAAGATCAACGCCGACAACGCACCGGACATCTCCCGCCGGTTCGATGTCCGCTCCATCCCCACCCTGATCGTCTTCCGCGCCGGCCGCCCCATCAGCACCCAGATCGGCGCCGCCCCCGCCGCCAAACTACGCCCCTGGCTAGAGAACGCCCTGAAAAAGAAGGCCTGAAGGTACTGATCCCGGAGGTTGATGATGAGTGATGGACAGTTGCAGGGGGAAGTGAATACGGCGATCTTCTTTGATCCGTCGGTGGACAGCGTGGCGATTGTGGCTGAGGTTGACGGGGGTGCCGTGACGCTGCGGGGGACGGTGGGCAGCGTGCGGGAGAAGGAGCAGGCGGAGCAGGATGTACTGCGGGTTGACGGGGTGACCGGCGTACACAACGAGCTCGTGGTCACCGCGCTGGACGCGGCGACCAGGGATGATGCCGATCTGCGCGGCGCCGTCCTCCAGGCGCTGGGCCTGGAGGACGGCGTACCGGAGTCCATCGACGCGGACGTCAAGGACAGTTGGGTCACGTTGAGCGGCACCGCGACGCACGAACAATGCGACAAGGCCGAAGCCGTGGTGACCCGGATGGAGTCGGTCAAAGGCGTAACAAACGACGTACAGGTCGTCGCCTAGATCTAGGTGCCTAGGACTAGCCGCCGTTGAGGGGGTCGGACTGGGGGGCGATGCGGAAGTACTGCGGGTCTGAGAAGGTCAGCGGGACCTTGCCCAGGCTCTTGATGACCGTGCTGGCACCGTTGGCGTGACCAACGGCGTACAGGTAACCGGACTTGGTGTCCCGGTCGATGCCGAGCAGGAGCGTGCCGTTCGCGCCGCACTTGGTCGCGATCAGCTGCTCGAAGCCCTGCCAGGTCGCGGTGCGAACCGGCCGGCTGCTCGGTACGGCGTTGTACTTCGTCGGCCAGGTCACTGTCACCAGTGCGCCGGACCGGGTGTTGGCGATGAAGGTTTCAGCGGTGTCGGTGCGGCCGATCAACGTCATCGACTTCACCGTGGTGAGGCCGCCGACCCCACCGGTCGCGCGCCAGCTGGTGCCTTCGGCGACCCACCGGTTGGTGACGCCGTCGGTCCGCTGGCCGTAGAGCGTGGTCCGGGCCGGGGTCCCCGAGTCCGCCGACCGATGGATGGACTCCTCGATCCAGCGGTAGTTCCCCCAGCCGCCGCCGACGCGGAGGTTGTTGTGCGGGTAGTGCGGGTCGATCTGGCTTTCACCGTCGACGACGAACGAGCTCGTGTACAGCGCGCCGCCCATGATGGTCAGCCCAGACCTCGACTCCTCGCCGGCGCCCAGCCCCCGGCCGACGAAGGTGCTGATGTGCTGGACCTGGTTCGCCGGGAACACCCCGGCGGTGCCCCGGACACCGCCGACGGTGATCGGTGCCGTGGCGTTGAGCATCCGGCTGGTGAAGGCGCCGGTAGCGGTCACCGAGCCCAACCGGAGCGCGCAGGCCGCGGTGGTCGCCGACGTGCCGCTCTGTGCGGACGGCTTGGCCTGTGCCGACGGCCCCATGGCCGCGCCGAGCGCCAGCGCGAGTACCCCAGCCGAAGCCAGACTTGCGGTCTTGCGAAACATCTGGATCGTCCTCCCCTCAGCGGAGGCGTCCTCGCCTCCGTCGTACCGGGTTGGAATCCGGCCACCGCCGAAAAGTTCACAGGAAAATCTCAGCGCGGAGCTAGCGGAGGCTGGCGAAGATGTCGTCGAGTGGAGCGCTGGGGGTTCGGCCGTGTTCGACGTACCACTCGCGGCCGAGCATCAGCCGGAACAACGAGGGTGGCAGCTTGAGCAGCAGCGCCAACGTGCGCGCTCCGTCGTCCGAGCTCGCCTGGCTGGCATGGGCCTCGAACGACCGGCGCTTCTCCGCCATGTACTGACGTACGTCGACCCGGTGCGTGATCGCCGTACCGGGGGAGTAGGCGTGGTTGTAGTCGGCCGCTGAGACGTTCGGGAGTACGCCGGGAATCGCCTCGACGACCCGGATCAGCCGGCGGATCAGCCGCCGGTCGATGGTTGCTTCGAGCACCAACGGCGTACCGGCCTCGGCGGCGGCGTACGTCCCGACCGTATGCACCCGCCTATGATCCGGATGCCCGTATCCGCCGGCCGGATCGTAGATCGTCAGCGCGTCGGCCTGCTCATCGCGCAGCAGCTCGATCAGAGGTGCGGCGGCCTCCTCGACCGGGAGCGTACTGAACCCATCGAGGGCTGCGGGCCAGCCCGAGTCCTTGAACCCGAACCGCACCACCCGCGCACAGCCGAGTGCCGCCGCCGACCGATCCAGCTCACTCCGCCGGTACGCCGCCAACCGGCCGGCGCTCCCGTACGACGAAGCCGCCGCACCGGCCTCGCCATCGGTGGCGACCGCGAGCACGACGCGATGCCCTTCCGCGGCGAGTCGCGCCAACGTGCCACCCATCAGGAGTGCCTCGTCGTCCGGGTGCGCGTGGAAGGCCACCAGCGTGAAGGCCATGATGTGAGCATTGCACGCCGCTCGCCGTCGGACCAGTTGCACTCAGCACCCTCTCAGCCCCAGGAATCCAGGCTGGGTGGCGATGAGCGAACACGAACGGCACGCAGGATGGCGAAGGCGACTGGTGACCTCCGTCGTGAGCGGCCTGGTGACTGCAGCGTTGGTGGTGTTCCTGCCGCGAGCGGTCGGTGCCACCTGGAGTCAGGTCGGTGTCGTGCTCGGTGGAGTGTCGATCGGGGCGTTGGCTGTGCTCGCGGTGGTCTGGATCGCCGGGCTGTGGGCGCACTCGTTCGTGTTGGCCGCATCCTTACCAGGGTTGACGAAACGGCGCGGCCTGACGCTGAGCCTGACTGGCAGTGCGGTGGCGAACGTTCTCCCGCTCGGCGGAGCCGCGGGTACGGCGCTGAACTTCACCATGGTCCGCCGGTGGGGGTTCAGCGCGCGGGCCTTTGGTGGGTTCCTTGCGGTCACGACCTTGCTGAATGTCGTCTCGAAGCTTGGCGTGATCGCGGTGGCGCTCGGTCTGATACCGATCCTGCACAGCGCGTCGGCGTTCGGTCCGGCGAGTCTGCTCTTCGCGCCGGTCCTGGTCGCGGTGGTGGCCGGCGCATGGGTTCTCGTGGACGAACGTGCGGCCGTGATGATCGGCGGCGTACTGGACAAGGTGTTCCGCCGGTCGCGGCTGAAGGAGCGGCTGCCGAGGTTTCGACGGTCGACGCTGCAGCTGATGCGGACCGGTTGGCGCCGGATGGCGGCCGGGATGGTCGCGTACCTCGCGCTTCAGCTCGCGTTGCTGTGGCTGTGCTTCCACGTTCTGCACGTCCCGCTCGGTCTTCCGATCCTCTTCACTGCTCTGGCAGTAGAGCGTCTGCTGACGCTGGTGCCGATCACACCGGGTAGTGCAGGTGTCGTCGAGGTCGGGACGACTGCGGCTCTGGTCGCCCTCGGCGGTGATCCGGCGGGCGTCGCAGCTGGTCTGCTGTTGTTCCGCGGATTCACGTACCTGATGGAGATCCCGGTCGGCGGCGTGCTGCTCGCCGTCTGGTCGTGGCTGCAGCACCGGACCAAAACCGAGGCGCGACAGCTGGAGGCTGTGGCGGGATGAGGATCGCGCTCGTCAGTGACTGCTATCTCCCGCGGCTCGGTGGCATTGAGTTGCAGGTGCACGACCTCGCCGTACAACTGATCCGCGCCGGCCACGACGTGACGGTCTTCACGGTCACCGACGGACCATCGGCCGACATACCCGTTGTCAGGCTTCCTGCGATCGCCGGCGTACCGCTGGCTGGGGCCATCGACCGTCTGCGCGTCGAGCTGGAGTCCTTCGACGTCGTCCATGCTCACTCGTCCTTGCTATCGCCATTGGCCTGGCATGCGGCACGCCTGGCTCGGGCCGCCGTCATCACCGTGCACTCGTTGCCAGGGCCAACGATGCCGTGGCCGATCGCACAGATCGACCGGTACGCCGGCAACGTCGGATGGACCGCGGTCAGCGAGGCGGTCGCCAACGTGGTCCGGCGAGCGCTGCCTGGCCGGACGGTCGACGTACTGCACAACGGCGTCGACCCGAGGGCGTGGCGACCGGTCGGACGCGCCGATCATCCGCTGACGATTGTGAGCACGATGCGACTCAGCCGGCGGAAGCGGCCGATCGCACTGCTGCACACGCTCGCGATGATCCGCGATCTCGTGCCGGCGGACGTCTGCCTGCGAGCGGTGATTGTCGGCGCGGGCCCTCGGGAACGCGCGGTCGAGGCTCGGCGCCGCGCGCTTGCGCCCTGGGTCGAGCTGCCCGGTCGGCTGAGCCGGTATGAGATTCAACAGCTCTACGCGTCGGCTGATTTGTATCTCGCGCCGGCCGAGTTGGAGTCGTTCGGCGTTGCGGCTCTCGAGGCCCGGTGTGCCGGTTTGCCGGTGGTGGCGATGGCGTCCGGCGGCGTCGGTGAGTTCGTCCGGCCCGGTATCGAGGGCTACTTGGTTGAGAGCGATACCGAAATGGCCCGGACGGTGGCGGAGCTGTTGTCCGACACCGACGTACTGACCCGAATCCAGCAACACAACCGGCTGACGGATCCGCTAATGACGTGGGATCACGTGATCGCTCGGCATCTTGTGACATATGCGACTCGGATTGCGTTCGCTGATGGTTCAACGGGGCGTGTGAAAGACGCCGTGCGGACCGGGTACCTGATAGACACGGGACCTGGCGCCGGCGGCAGACAGGGAAACAGCTTCGATGGTGATGGCATGGCGGTTCGGCGCCGTTGGCGTTGATGCCGTCATGGCGGTGATCCAGGACCCGGCGACGTTCGCGGACTGGATGATCGCCGTACCGTCCGAGCTCCGTCCCGGGCCGAACTGGCCGGAGACCGGCAGCTTCGTCGAACGCGACACCGGCCGGGAGTTGCGCGGCCGCCACATGCACAACCGGCACCTGATCGTCGCGATTGTCGAGAGGTGGCGACCCGATCACGAACTGGTCGTCCGTTTGCGAAGCGGCCTCGGCGGTTGGGTGCAGGTGGCAATCAAAGTGCAGTCGCGGCCGGGTGGCGCGTTGATCGAGGTCAGATCCGAACCGCTGACCGCCACCGCCCGCCTCCGCTACGCCGGCGCAGCCCGCACCCGAGCCGAAGAACGCTGCGCCCAAGTAGCCGAACGCCTCATCGAACTAGCAACCCCAGAACCCCAACCCGACTGGCCGTAGTGCTGCATCAAGAAACGTTCGGGTCGTCGGACGCTTCCCCGCACAGCCCGAGGTGAGCTGGATCGTTTGAGGGGTTGACCCCTGGGATTGCCGGTTGTCCCGTCTGCATGCAGGGTGTCAACCGACCATCTCGGGGGTTGACCCCTGAGACGGACCGCGCGGTTGCGCGTACTGCGGCTTGTCGGCGGTTGTTGGTTGTGGGGGCGTTTCACGCCTGAGGCGGTCGTGGGTAGGCCCACGACCGCCTCGGTTTCGGCGTTGGATCAGCCCTGGTTGTCAGGGATGTCGTCGTTCTGGCCGTCCAGGTTGTCGAGCTGGCTCTTGGCCTGGTCGACGCCCTGGTCGATCTTGTCGCCGTACTTGCCGCCGGTCTTCTCGTCGACGAAGTCGCCGGCCTTGTCCAGGCCTTCGCCGACCTTGTCGCCGTGACCGTCGACGAGGTCCGAAGCCTTGTCCTTCAGGCTTTCAGCCGCGTCCTTGAGGTTGTCGAATACGCCCATGATCCAGATCCCCGTTCAGTTCCCGTAGGAGTTGTTGTTGTCGTCGCTCGACTGGTAGCCGCCGCCGGACTGGCTGTCGCCGCCGTAGCCGCCGCCGCTGGAGTCGCTACCCGAGTCGTTGCCCGAGTCATCGCCGGAGCCGTAGCTGCTGCCGCCGTCGTTCGAGTCGTTGCCGGAGTCGTTGCCGTAGCTGCTGCCCGACTCTTCACGCTGACCGTAGTCGCTGCCGGAGTTGCTGTCGGACTCGTTGCCAGAGCGGTCCGAATCGCCGCCCTGGTTGCCGTACGAGTTCTCGCCGCCGGATTCCCCTCCGCTGGAATCCGAGCCGAAATCGTTGCCCCGGTCATCAGAGTTGCCAGAGTCACCAGAGTCGCCGGAACCGTAGTTGTCCGAGCCGGACTCGCGCCCCGACTGCTGGCCGTACTGGCTGTCGTTCCGCTCGTCGTCGTTACCGCCGGAACGGTCGGACGAGCCTTCGTCGTAAGGATTCGACATGCGATATCTCCCCGTGAGATATGGGTGGAACGGCCGCATCGCGACCGTGAGCCGGATGGCACCCGCCCTTTCCTACCCGAACGTAGGAGTCGGCGCAAGCACTCCGATCCCGTGTTGTGCCGCCGTTCACCAACGGGCTCAGAGATCCTTGATCAGACGGCGCAGGCGATTGGTGGCGCGGAACTGCAGTTGCTTGATCGCGCCGTCGGTCCGGTCCATCGCAGCGGCCGTCTCGTTGATCGACAGGCCGGTGAAGAACCGCAGTACCAGGCATTCGCGCTGGTCGTCGGGCAGGTGTGTCAGCGCGTCGCGGACCGAGGCCGTGCTCATCGACGCGAGCGCGGACTGCTCCGGCCCCATCGACTCGTCGACCTGTGGATCGACCTCGTCGGTGACGACCGCCAGCCGGCTCCAGCCCGAGCGGTGGTGGTCGATGACCACGTTCCGGGCGATGGTGATGAGCCAGGCCGCGAAGTTCAGGTGTGCCCGCGGCCGGCGGGCGATCGCGCGGAACGCTCGCAGGAACGTTTCGCTGGTCAGATCCTCGGCCGCGCTGCGGGACGAGGTCTTGCTGTAGGTGTACCGGTAGATCGACGGCAGGTACCGATCGTAGAGCCGCCCGAAAGCGGCACCGTCACCCGCTTGGGCGAGCCGGATCAGTTCGTCCTCGTCATCAACATCGTTGGCAACAGTGGCAAGTGTCGTGGACATGTGAGAGTCACACACCGCCACTAAAACTTCGTGCGTCATCGTCGATGGTCATGCGCTTCCCAAGCCCCGTTCTCAGTCAGCTATGCGGTGAACATCACGAAAAGGTTACCGAAAGTCGCGCACCGTGTCACTCCCCTTCCGCTGCGTTGTGGAAAACACTGCGAGGTTCGTTGACAGGTTGGTGCTGACCCCGCTCCGGGCAGACCATCGAAGGACGAGTGACTTCCCGCGTGACCAGAGAAAAGGATGGCGATCGAACCGCGCTCTGTCCTGGTGCCCGACCTGTCGATGCTGTCGGTCACCCTGCAGGCGTTGCTCGGCGACGGCAAGGGGATCCCGAAGCCGCTGCGGCTCAGGTTGCTCTCAGTTATGCACACTCCGGCGGGGCTCGAGTCGGCCGGTCTGGTCGAGCGCATCCGGCAGGGGCAAGAGCATCCTGGTCCGCCGCACCAGCCGCGGCGCGGGACTGGTGGAGCTGTTCAGCTGAGACCGTTGCCCAAAGCAACTTTCCGGCGAAGTGTGACGCTTCCGACAACGGCAGGCAGGAAGCTGCAGCGGCAGCGACCGGACCTCGTGGTCGGTGCAGTATTGGCCCATGCGTCTGTCTCTCGCCACGTCGTACGACGCCTCTCCGGAGGAAGTGTTCGCGATGATCACCGACATCACGTTCCAGGAACAGGTGTTCGAGCGGCTGCAAGTGCCGTCGTACGACGTGATGGTGGGCGGCGACGGCGATGATCTGGCCGTGCAGTTCCACTGGCAGACGAGGGCTTCCGACGTACCGGTCGTGGCTCGCCGGTTCGTCGGGCACACGTTGGAGCTGGCGCAGTACAAGGTTTGGCACCGTGCCGATGTCAACGGCGCGCGGGAGGCCGATGTCGACGGTGAGGTGACCGGGGTGCCGGTGAAGGTGACCGGCACGACGCGCATCGTGCCGGCCGGTCGTCGTACGACACAGGCGTTCGAGCTGCACATCACGGCGTCGGTGCCGGTGGTGGGCAAGGGCCTCGAACAGGTTGTCGCCGACGCGGTCCGGGTGCGGCTGGAGAAGAAGTTCGAGGTCGCCTGGTCGTGGTTGTCGGGCTCGCTCTGAACTCAGGCGAACGCTGACTGACCGGTGATCGACCGGCCGACGATGAGGGTGTTCATCTCGCGGGTGCCTTCGTAGGAGTAGATGGCTTCGGCGTCGGCGACGTAGCGGCCGACGTTGTGTTCGAGCAGGATGCCGTTGCCGCCGAGCAGCTCGCGCGCGTAGCCGACGGTTTCGCGCATCCGCATGGTGCAGAACATCTTCGCGAGTGACGCGTGCTCGTCGTACGCAGCGCCGGCGTCCTGGAGTTGGGAGAGCCGGGCGCACAGCGTGGCGGACGCGGTGGTGTTGGCGAGCATGCGGACCAGCAGGTCCTGCACGAGCTGGAACGCCGCGATCGGCTTGCCGAACTGCTCGCGTTGCTGCGCATAAGCGAGGGCGTGCCGGTAGGCGCCGCGTGCACACCCGACCGACATCCACGCGACGCCGGCCCGCGTCATCAGCAGCACCTTGGCCGTGTCCCGGAACGAGTTCGCCTCGGCTAGCCGATTCGCTTCGGGGACGCGTACGTCGTCCAGCGTGATCAGCGCGTTCTGGACCACGCGCAGCGCCATCTTGTCCTCGAGCTTCGCGGTCGTGAACCCTGGTGTGTCCTTCTCGACGACGAAGCCCTTGACCTGTCCGTCCTCGACGTCGCGGGCCCAGATCACGGTCAGATCGGCGAAGGTCGCGTTCCCGATCCACTTCTTCTGACCGTTCAGCACCCAGGTGTCGCCCTCGCGCCGGGCGGTCGTCTTGAGACCGCGGGAGGCGCCGGATCCGACGTCGGGTTCGGTCAGCCCGAACGCGCCGATCTTCTCCAGCCGCGCCATCGCCGGCAGCCAGCGTTCCTTCTGCTCCTCGGAGCCGCACAGGTAGATCGAGCCCATCGACAGTCCGCTGTGGACGCCGAAGAAGGTCGCGATCGACGGGTCCGCCGTACTCAGCTCCATCGCGAGCAGGCCGTCGAGCAGGAAGCTACGGCCGGGACAGCCGTAGCCGGTGTACGGCGTACCGACGATGCCCAGGTCGCGCAGCGCGGGGAGCAGCTCGAACGGGAACGTCGCGCGGGTCCAGTGGTCGTTGATGATCGGGGCGACCTGCTTGTCGCCGAAGTCGCGGACCGCGTGCAGCAGCGAGCGATCGCTGTCGTCCAGCAGCAGTTCGAGGCCGTAGAAGTCGATCGGGTCGGTGGTCATGATGGTTTCCCCCTCAGCGAGACAGGAAGCGGGTGATGACAGGCACCAGCGTTGATGCCTCGGTGACTAGCTCGACGTGTCCGCCGTTGTAGATGTGCAGCTCGGCATGCGGGATCAGCCGAGCGAGGATGCGTCCGTTGATGACCGGGATGATCGGGTCGTCGTCGCCGGTGAGTACGAGCGTCGGCTGCCGGATCAGACTGAGAAACGGCAGGCTGGTCCAGCAGGCACCGGCGGCCAGTTGGTACAGGTAGCCGCGCAGAGATCCGCCGCTGACCTGGTTCTTGAAGACCGCGAGGATGTCGCCCGCGTGCTTCCGCGCCGTGCCGCCGTACAAGAGTCCGGCGACGCCGGCGGCGTACCCGGGATCGCGGAAGCGCCGGGGCGTGATCATCCGCAGCAAGGTGGTCGGCTTCCCCGGCACCATCAGTGCGCCGGTGCCGGTGCTGACCAGGACCAGCCGGCGGACCCGCCGCCGGTGCTGGGCCGCGAGTTGCTGGGCGAGCGCTCCGCCCCACGACAGTCCGAGTACGTCGACCTCGTCGTACCCGAGCTGGGTCAGCATCCGGTCGACCATCCACGCCATCCGGGGGATGCCGTCCGGGAACAGACCGCTCGGCGAGCCGCCGACACCGGGTACGTCGAACCGGATCACCGTGCAGTCCAGTACGTCGACGGTGGGCTGCAGGACCTCGAAGCCGGCGCCGATACCGCAGCACATCAACAGTGGGGTCTTATCGGGATCACCAGGTGTCACGTCGTACCGGATCCGGCGGCCGCCGGCGGTCAGGGTCTCCACGTCAGGACTCCCGCACGTAGGTGCCAGGGGCTTCGTCGAGTGGCTCCAGTCCACCACCGCCGAGGCGCTTCGGCGCCGCCTTCAGCCGGCCGCTGCGCTGACCGAGCCAGGCGATGTAGTCCGGCCACCACGACCCCTGCTCGGTGGTTGCCGTGCGCAACCACTCGTCGGGATCGGCGGGCGTGCCGTCGTTGACCTGGAACGTCGCCTTCGGGTTCGTCGGCGGGTTGACCATCGAGGCGATATGACCGGCCGTGGACAGCACGAACCGGGTCTCGCCACCGAGCAGCTGCGTACTGCGGTAGCACGACTGCCACGGGCAGATGTGGTCGGCGATCCCTGCGATCACGTACGACGGTGTGGTGACCTTCCCGAGGTCAACGGGCGAACCGAGCATCGTCGCCGCGCCGGGATGAGTCAGCGCGTTACTCATCGCCAGCTCGACGAACCCGCGGTGCAGCGCGGCGGTCATCCGGGTCGTGTCAGCGTTCCAGAACAGTACGTCGAACGCGGCCGGCGTCCGGCCCTGCAAGTAGTTGTTGACCCAGTAGCTCCAGATCAGATCGGTCGGACGCAGCCAGGCGAACACCTCGGCCAGCGCCCGTCCGTCCAAGTAGCCTCTCGATGCCGACGACGCGATCGCGGCCGCGGCCATCCGCTCGTCCATGACGGCCGACGCGAATCCGGCCCGGCTCTGGTCGAGCACCGCGACTGCGAGCGTGAAGCTGGCGACCCGGTCGAGCTGGCCCTGATCCGCCAGGTGTCCCATCAGCATGGAGGCCAGGATCCCGCCGGAACAGGTCGCGAACAGATGGGTGCTGTCGGTCCGGCAGATCCGTTGTACGGCGTCCATCGCGTCCAGGATCGCCTGCCCGTAGGTGTCGAGGTCCCAGTCGCGGTGCCGGGCATCTGGGTTCCGCCACGAGATCGTGAACACCTGCTGACCCTGTCCGACGTAGTACTCGACCATGCTCCGACCCGGTGCGAGGTCCACGACGTAGTACTTGTTGATCACCGGCGGGACGATCAGCAACGGGATGGTGCGGACCTTCTCGGTCTGCGGGGTGTATTGGATCAGCTCCAGGACTTCGTTGCGGAAGACAACCGATCCGGGGGTAACGGCGACGGTCTCGCCGACCTCGAACGCGGTCGGCTCGATCATGCTCGGCACCCGTGGCGCGGTCGCCAGATCACGGACCAGGTTGCGGGCGCCGACCAGCGAACTGAGGCCGGCCGTGTCGATCAAAGCCTTCCAGGCCATCGGGTTGAGCGCCGGGTTGTTGCTCGGGGCAAGCGCCTCGACGAGGTTGTCGACGACGAAGGTCATCCGCTGCCGGTCCCGCCAGTCCAGCTCTGCGTCCCCGGGCAGGGCGCTCGCGGTGTCGGCCGCGGCCAGGTAGGCCTGAACGATCCGGCGCAGGAACGGGTTCTGGGTCCACGCCGGATCGGTGAACCGACGGTCGCGGCGGGACGGCGTACGGTCGGACTGGCCGATCGCGATCCGGCCCAGTTCTGCGGCCAGATCGGCGGCCCGGTGTGCGGCGGTCCGCGGCCGGGCGGCCAGTCCGGTCGCCATCCGGGCCCAGGCCGCGTTCGGCGTGAACCGGCGCAGCGGTCCGGCTGCGGCGCTGGTCAGCAGCAGGTCGAGCGGGGCGGCGAGTTCGTCGGCGGGCGTGCTCATGACAGGACTCCTTCGGGTACGACGACGTCGCGGCGCTGGATCTTGCCGGTCGGGCCCTTCGGCAGACCGTCGACGATCCACACCGCCCGCGGGTACTTGTAGGCGGCGATCCGGCTCTTCACGAATTCGCGCAGTTCCTCCGGTGTTGCCGTCTCGCCGTCCTTGAGCGCGATGGCGGCGCCGATCTCCTCGCCCAGCGACGGATGCGGGATGCCGACCACGGCCGCCTCGGCGACGGCCGGGTGCTCGTACAGCACCTCTTCCACCTCGCGCGGGTAGACGTTGTAGCCGCCGCGGATCAGCAGGTCCTTCTTCCGGTCGACGATGAAGAAGTAGCCGTCCTCGTCCTGCCGGGCCAGGTCACCGGTGCTCAGCCAGCCTTCCGCGTCGACGGCGGCGGTGGTGTCCGCGGGCTTGTTCCAGTAGGACTTCATCACGTTGTGCCCGCCGATCTGGATCTCGCCGATCTCACCAGCCTGCACCGGGTTGTGCGCTTCGTCGACGACCCGCATCCGCACACCTTCGATCGGCGTGCCGATCGAGCCTGGTTTGCGGACCGCGTCCGGGTGGTTGAACGACGCGACCGGCGAGGTCTCGGACAGTCCGTAGCCCTCCAGGATGATGGCGCCGAATGCCTCCTCGAACCCGCGCAGGACCTCGACCGGGAGGGCAGCCCCACCGGACACACAGGTGCGCAGCGTGCTGACGTCGTACTTGTCCCGATCCGGTAGGCCGAGCATCGCGGAGTACATCGTCGGCACGCCCTCGAAGACTGTGACCTTGTCGCGCTGGATCACCTCGAGAGCCTTGGCGGGGGAGAAGCGGGGGATCATTGTCAGCGTCGCGCCGTTGGCGATCGCGGTGTTCAGGCCGCAGGTCAGTCCGAACACATGGAACAGCGGCAGGCAGCCCATCACCACGTCGTCCGGTCCGATCTTGAACAGCGTCCGCGCGCTGACGGCCTGGTTGGTGTTCAGGCCGGCGTGGGTCAGTTCGGCGCCCTTCGGCCGGCCGGTGGTTCCCGACGTGTACAGGATCACCGCGGTGTCTTCGCCGTCCCGGCTGGCCGGGTCTGTCGCCGGTTCACGGGTGCCGACGAGTGCGCGGAACTCTTGCGGCGCGACCGTCACCAAGTCGGTCCCGGCGGCCTTGGCTCCGGCTTCGGCCTCGGCTGCGATCTCGTGCCAGCCGAACAACACGCGTGCGCCGGAGTCGTCCAGGTAGTACTCGACCTCGCGCCGCTTGAGCAGCGGGTTCATCGGTACGGCGATCCCGCCGGCCCGCAGTACGCCGTAGAAGACGATCGCGAACTCGGGGACGTTCGGCAGCATCAGACCGACGCGGTCGCCGGGCTGTACGCCGTACTCCCGGAGCAGGGTCACCACGCGGGAGGCGGCGTCGTCGAGGTCGTTGTAGCGGAGGACATCGTCGTCCAGCCGGATGGCGGGGTGGTCCGGGTACATGGCGGCGGACTCGGAAAGGTTGAGGCTGAGGTTTGTCATCGCTGGCTCCGGTGGTGTGGCTCGGTTCGTGCTTCAACCATCGGGCCGGAGACGGGCGGAAGCGATGGGGCGGCGGCCAACGTGACGGGCCTGCGAATGTCGCCGCGAACAACGGGGTCGGGCCTATGCTCCAAAGATGAGCACGGACGCCGACCGGAAGATCGAGGAGCTGATCGACCGGTTGCGGACCCGGTCCGGCGAGTTGACCGACGCGATGACGGCGCGGATCCAGACCGAGATCGAGTTCTACCGGACCGGTGGACTGGTGCCGCGGGAGGCGTTGCGGGCGTCGTGCGGGGCGAACGTCGAGTTCATGCTCGAGTCGCTGGTGGGCGACGGCTCCGACCCGGTGTCGGCACGCGAGACCGGTCGTCTGCGGGCCGAGCAGGGTGCGCCGCTGGCGGACGTGATGGCGGCGTACCGAGTCGGGACGCGGTACCTGTGGGACGCCGTACTCGAGGAGGCGGCGTCGGCCGGGATCACCGATCAGGTCCTGGTGATCCTGTCGAGCCGGTTGTGGCAGATGCAGTCGTCGTACACCGACGCGATGACCGGTGCGTACCGCGACGTGCAGTCGCGACGGCTGCTCGACCAGGATCAGCAGCGCTCGGCCCTGGTCGAGGCGCTGCTCGAAGGTCGGATGCCTGGTGGCGGCACGGTCTGGGAGGCCGCCGAGTTGCTCCGGCTGCCGTACAAGGGACCGTTCGTGGTCGTCGCGGCCGCGGTGCCCGAGGTCGGTCGTCAGGCGCTGCCCGGAGCAGAGGAACGGCTGCGGTCCGTCGGTCTGCCCTCGGCCTGGCGACTGCTGCCCGAGCTACAGATCGGAGTGGTGGCTGTGGCGGCCGGGCGTCTCTCGGTACTTGTTGATCTGCTGAGTCGGTCCGCGACGGGGTGCGTCGGCGTCAGTCCGCCGTACGACGACCTGGACGGGACCGGCCAGGCCGTTCGGTTCGCCCGGGTCGCGCTGGCGGGGTCGACGAAGGATTCGGCGGTGACGTTGTTCGAGGAGTCTCCGCTGACGATGGCGGCTGTCGCGGCACCGGACGTGATGCAGTACTTCGTCCGCAAGGTGCTCGGCGGACTCGACGAGCTCGCGCCCGACGATCGCGAGGTGTTGCTCGACACGTTGGCGGCCTGGTCGACGCACAACGGCTCGGCCACGGAGACCGGCGAGTACCTGTACTGCCATCCGAACACCGTCCGCCACCGCCTGCACCGCATCGAAGAGCGCACCGGCCGGTCGCTGAACGATCCTCGCTCGGTGGCCGAACTCCTGCTGGCGCTCGAGGCCGCCCGGACGGTCGGGGCTTAGGGTGAGGGGATGGAGAGCGATCCGGAGGAAGTGGCAGCCGTCGCGTCGCACGAGCTGCACGCGGCAGAGTCGAGCGAGCCGGCCGAGGACGAGGACGACCCGGACTACGACCCGACCGCGACGAGGGACCTCGAGTCGGACCTCGAGAACCTGAAGGGCGCGGCCGAGGAACTCGAGGACGACTGAGTTCTACTCACGCCAGCCGGTGAGGTCGACGGACTTCCCGGTGTCGACGCGGAACGCGAGTTTGAGCGTCGTCTCCTTGCCGGCGGCGAGGTCGAGCTTCCAGGTGATGACGCCGAGGTCGGTGGTCTCGGCGGGCTCCGGTTCGGCGGTGAGCGGCTTCACGGTGATCTCGTGATCGCGCGCTACCGGCAGCTGATCGAGAACGGTGATCCGGGCGTCGCGAGGCGTGTGGTTCTCGATCTTGGTCTCATACTCGACCTGGCGCCGGCGCGTTGATCCCAGAGTCGCCTTGCTCGCCTCCCGGCGTACCAGCTTGCGCTCGACGCGGATCCGGTCGTCCAGCCCGAGTGCGAGCTCGACGTCCTCACCAGGTGCCCATAGCGGCAGTGCGGCCGAGCCGACGAAGTCCGCGTCGTGGAAGACGGAGGCCTTCCCGGTGGGCAGCGTGTGCGCGGACGAGTTCACGACGGTGGCCCGCAGGTGTACGTCGGTCGAGCGGACCGGCGCCGTGACGTAGTCCAGCTTGGCGTCGAGGTCGATCGCGGCGATCGTCGCGCGGTGCGTCGCCCCGTCCGCGGGTACGGCGACCCGCCGCGGCGGGGTGTAGCTCGCAGCGGTCACGCCCTGCTCGACGGTCGCCTGTTGCTGCCCGAAGGCGGACTGCTCCTCGATGGCGGCCGACAGGAGCCGGTCCCGGCGGCCGGCGCCTCTGGCTTCCATGCCTGGTGCGGCAGCCGCCAACGGCACTGGGTGGGCGAAGCGGTCGAGGTACCACGGGTCGAGCTCGGGGACCTTCGCGTTCACGGTCGGCCGGGCTGTCGACAAGGTGAGGTCGCACTCCGGCCAGTCCTCGCCGGTTCGCTGGGTGATCAGGCCGTACCAGTTCAGCGTGAGCCGGTCGCCGGTCAGGCGAACGTCGTACGAGCTGCTCCAGCCGGCGGCGGGAACGACGTACGAGAGCTCGACCTCCACCTCGGCCTCGGCGGCCAGCTCCAACGCGATCGCCGCGGAACGCCGGTCGGGCTTGACCTGCTGGTAGATCTCGGCCAGCCGACGATCCACGGCGGCGAGACGCTTCTCGGCCTCGCGCCGCTGCGCTGCGAGCCCTCTCCGAGTCGCCCGTACGGCGGCCATCCGGTCCGTGAGCGACTCGGTGAATCCGGTCAGCTCGGCGCCCGGCTCGCCGGAAGCCAGCGTGCGCGCGAAGCTGTTGCCGGCCCGTCGAGCCAACTGCGCCAGGAATGTATCGAGCTGCTCCTGTACGTCGTCAGCATCGGTCAGCTCCGCGACGAGCTCCTGCACCTCGAGGCGTTCCCGCTCCACCTCGGCCACAGCCTCTTCCGGCGACTGCGCATTGTGCTGCATCGCCACGTCCACCCCGAGCACGGTCGCCGGCCCGCGACCGGCCACCCGGACCGAGTCGTCTTCCAGGGCGAGCGGCAGCGGCTCGACGTACACGGTCTGATCGCCGGCCGGCACGATGATGCGCCCGCGCCTGGTCACCCGCGCGCGATCCGGGTAAACGGTCACGGCGACGATCGGCGCATCCACCACGAGTCGGCTCATGCGACGACAGTATCCGTCGGCCGTTCCACGACGTAGTCTGCGAATGGCGGCAAGGAGACTGCGATGAACCAAGGTTTGCTGAACTCGTTGACCGATACCGAACGTCTGCTGGTTGCGGAGACCGAGCGGGACGCGCTGAAAGGCCTGGACGAAGACGGGCTGCTGGATCTGCACCAGCGGATTCGGCGCGCGCGGACGAAGTACGTGAAGAACTACCGGCGCGCGGCGAGCGCGGCGGTGCCGGGCGTGGGCGGCCGGGGCATGTCCTATCCCCGCAACCAGCGCGATCGCGACAAGGCAGAGCTGTTCGAGTCGGTGCTGGCAAAGGTCAGTCGCGAGGTTGCGGTGGCGGCCAACCGCGCGTCGATGGAGCTGCGCACCGAGCGGATCGAAGCGGCGCGGGCAGCGAAGTCCGCCGCGCCGGCGGCACCTGCGGCCGACCAGCCGAAGAGCGGGACGATCACCAGGCCGCGGGCGACGAAGAAGACCACCGGCGGAGTGAAGAAGGATGCGTCGACGCGGGCCATGGGCGCCCGCCGGCAAGCGAAGCGCGACGCTCGCTGACCCAAAACCTCACCCGATTCGGGGGATCACATCATGCGCTCAGTTGGGTCTGCTGGTGCGGTGCGCCGAGGGAGACTCGCGAAGACACTGGTGATCGGCGCGGCGCTGGTCACGGTCGGCCTCGGGTACGGCGTCCTGATGCCCGGCGGCGCGTCGGGCGCGGACGGGCCGCAGTCGGATCAGATCGAGGCCGGCCGGCGGCTGTTCGCGGTCGGCTGCTCGAGCTGCCACGGCCTGCACGCCCAGGGCGGCACCAACGGCGCGGGCCGGATCGCCGGGCCTTCGCTGATCGGCGTCGGCGCGGCCGCGGTCGATTTCCAGGTCAGCACCGGACGGATGCCGGCCACCCAGACCAATGCCCAGGTGCCGGCGAAGACCCCGGTCTACACCGCGGAGGAGACCGCGGCGCTGGCGGCGTACATCGCGTCGCTGGCTCCCGGACCCGCGATCCCGGCGTCCGAGTCGTACGACGTCAGCAAGGTGACGCAGCCCGAGATCGCCCGTGGCGGTGAATTGTTCCGGACCAATTGCACGGCCTGCCACAACTTCGCCGGCCGCGGCGGCGCGCTCCCGAACGGTCGCTACGCGCCGTCCCTGATGAGTACGACGCCGCGGAACATGTACCAGGCGATGCTCACCGGCCCGCAGGAGATGCCGGTCTTCTCCGACCACGTCCTGCTCCCCGACGACAAGCGCGCGATCATCGCTTACATCGTTGCCCTGCAGAACCAGGACGACCCGGGCGGGTTCGGACTCGGGCGGCTCGGACCGGTCTCCGAGGGCCTGTGGGGCTGGCTCGTCGGTATCGGCCTGCTCGTCGTGGTCGCCGTCTGGATCGGGGCCAAGGTGCCCCGGATCCACCGCCGCAGTAACAAATCCGAGTAACAAGTCCGAGTGTCAAACCCTGCCGCAAACACGCCGAACCGGTTAGTCTCGATTTCCGAGGCACGTAGGAGGAAGGTAGCTACTAGCAACCACTAGGGCACGCCCACCCAGGGGAGGGGTGTGACGCGCGTGACGGGCCCAGGGCTCGATCGAGAGCGCGAAGCGTTCCGGCAGTCGGCGGAAAGCAAGACTCCGCGGCCGCCGCTCACGCTGGTGACCCGCGAGCGGTTGCACTCCGCGCTAGACCTTGGCGTGCGCGCGCCGCTGACCCTGGTGGTCGCACCGGCCGGCACCGGGAAGACCGTGCTGCTGTCGGACTGGGTGACGCGCCGGCGGCTGCTGGGGCAGAAGGTCGTCTGGGTGCCCGGGCAGACTCCGGGTTCGCTGCACGGATTCCTCGAGCGGGCGGCCGAGCTCGAGAGCGCGCTGATGCTGGACCCGATCGTCATCGACGACGCTCATTTGCTTCCGGCATCGACCGTCACCGAGATGGCACGGGTCCTGCAGCAGTCGCCGCACGCGGTCCGGCTGCTGCTCGCCACCCGGTACGACCTGCCGTTGCCGATCTCCGAACTCGAGATCAGAGGGATGGCGCTGACCCTGCGCTCGCGGGATCTGCGGTTCAACGACGCCGAAGCCACGCTGCTCGTGCAGGCGCACGCCGAGGACGCGACCCCGGACGCCATCGCCAGGGTGCAGGAGAAGACGGCCGGCTGGGCCGCCGCGCTGGTGCTCGCCGCCCGAACGCTGCAGTCGTCCGGTGACGTCGTCTGGCCGCTGGCCAGCCAGCGTCCGGTGCTCGACCTACTGTTCGGCGAGACGCTGAACACCCTCGATCCGCGGGTCCAGGCAATGCTGCTGAGCACCTTCGGCGTCACCTCGCTGACGCCGCAGCTGGCCGCCGTGATGAGCGGCGACGGCGAGGCCGGCTCGATGCTCGAGGACCTCGCCGGCAGCGGTCTCCTCGTTACGGCGTACGCCGATTCGCCGTCGAGCACTCCGCTCTACCGGTACCACCCGCTGCTGGTCGAGCTGCTCCGGCGGCGGATCGCGATCAGCGTCGACGACCGCCAGTTGGTCGTCACCGCGCAGCATCGTTCCGCCTTGTACTACGAGAGTCGCGGGGACAGCGAGGCCGCGTTGCGGAGCGCGCTGCTTGCCGACGACGCGGAGCTGGTGGCGCGGATCCTGCTCGGCCACGGGCCTGCCCTGCTCACTGCGGGAGAGGCCGCGCTGGTCGAGGCAGCCTTCGACGTACTCCCGGCCGGCTACGTCGAGCAGCATCCACACCTGTTCGGTGTCCGCGGGTTGCTGCGGCGGGTCACTGGCGACGTTGCCGGCGCGGTGCTGGATGCGGCGTCGGCCGACGAGAGGACGGCCGAGAGTACGGCGGAGGCCCGTCCAGCCCGGCCGGAGGACGACGCGTTGGCGGCGGACGCCGTACTGCTGCGGCTGTGGGAGTCGCGGTACGGATGGCAGGACGTGCACGCCGCGATAGAACGGGCCCGGTCGCTGCTGAGCCCGGTCCCGGCAGCAGGCGACACTCCGCACGCTGTGCTCGGTCCCGAGCGGCTGGCCTGGTTGCTGATCGAGCTGGCGGCCGCCGAGACCTGGGCCGACGAGCTGGACGCGGCGCTCAGCCATCTGGACGAGGCGTTGGTGACCGCCCGGATGGCGGGCCATCACCAACTCATCGCAGCGGGTCTCGCTCACCGGGCGGTCGTGCAGCACGTACGGGGTCAAGGCCAGAACGCGGCCTGGTCGGCGCAGGCCGCCCTTGACGCGGCGGGCGAGCAAGGACTTCCGCAGGAGTACTGCGCTCGCGCTCAGGTCGTACTGGGATTTGCGGCGGTGAGCGGGCTCGATCTCGACTCAGCCTCGAAGTACTACGAGCAGGTGGCGGTGGCCGACGTGGCCGGATCCGACACAGTGGTCGCGGGACTGCGGACGATGTTGCGGACCATGCTCCTGGTCGAGCAAGGTCGGCTCGGGGACGCTCTCACCGAGCTCACCACCGACCCGGTCGCGGCCGGCCCGCTGCCGTCGTACCTGTCCCGCGATCTGGCGCTGCTGCGGTGCTGGCTGGCGACCCTGCTCGGCGACAAAGCCACGGTCGACACCCAGGTGAGCGTGCTCGAGCGCACCGGCAACACGACCGAGGCCGAGCTGGTCCGGGCGATGACTTCGATGGAGGACGCCCAGGCCGCGCTGAAGCTGATCGAGGCCGGGCTCGACCGGCCGGACATCTACCCACCGCTCGCCTCGGCGGCCGCGTCGTTCCGGACCGTCCTGCTGGTCCGGGCGGGTGACGAGCTGGCCGCCGAGGCCGCGCTGGTCGACACCCTTAATCGGATCACGCCGCAGCGCATGCTGCACGTTCTCGCCACTGCCGGCGGTGAGCCGGCGTTCCTGGACCGGTTGCGCAAGCACCTCACCGGTCCGAACCCGCATCCGTTCGCGGCCGCCGCGCTCGAGAAGCTGTCCAGTTACCAGCCGGCCTGGAGCGAGGCCGGCGGGATGACTCCGCTGGCCCGGACTCGGCCCGACGCTCACACCCCGCCGCCGCGCCGGCTCGAGGCGGTGATCAACGGTGCCCGGATCAAGCTGACGGCCCGCGAGGCCGAGGTGCTCGACCAGCTTGCGCTCGGCAGCTCGTACGCCGAGGTCGCGCAGGCACTGTTCATCACCGAGAACACGGTCAAGACGCACCTGATCTCGCTGTACCGCAAGCTCGGGGTGGACAAGCGGTCTGCGGCGTTGCGAACCGCGCGCACGGTCGGCCTGCTGTAGGTGCTTGTTTGTTGGCCGAGATCACCTGGAGCGGGTGAGGAGGATCAATGGCAGTCCTGGGACGACTGGCCGGCAAGGTCACGGGCCGGGTGGTCGAATCCGTTCAGCCGGACGTCATCCTGTCCCATATCGACCTCGACGCGCTGCTCGACCGGATCGACCTCAACCGCCTGCTCGACCGCATCGACGTCGAGCGCCTGGTGGCCCGCATCGACGTCGAAGACCTGATGGACCGCGTCGATGTCGAACGGCTGCTCGAGCGCGTCGACCTGGACCGCCTGGTCGAGCGGCTCGACGTCGAAACCCTGGTACGTCGGTCCGGCCTGCCCGAGGTGGTCGTCGAGAGCCAGGCCCGGCTCGCGGGCTCGGTCATCGACCTGGTCCGACGGCAGCTCGCCGGACTGGACGCCGTACTCAATCGGGGTGTCACGCGGCTGCTGCGCAGAGATCCGGACTCGTTGCCGATCGCACCGCGGCTGCTCGAGGATTCGGAGTGAGCGGGCGGCTGACCGTCACCGGTCACTACGCCGGCGCGGTGAGCCGAGCTACCGCCACCGCGCTCGATCTCTTGCTCATCGCAACGACCTTCACGATCGGCCTGGCCGGCGTCAACCTGCTGACCACCTCCTTCTGGGGTGTCTCGGTACGACGCGCGCTGCCGGCAACGATCGCCGTCGTGGTGCTCGCGTTCTGCTACGTGTTCGGATTCCTCGCGATCGCCGGTCGTACGCCCGGCCAGGGCATCGTCGGTCTTCGGGTTGTGCGGTCCGACGGCGGCCCGATCCGGGCCGGAAACGCCCTGCGGTGGGTGGTTGCGTTTCCGTTCAGCGTCGTACCGGCCGGGCTGGGTTTCGTGCCGATCGTGTTCCATCGCGAGCATCGGGCGCTGCACGATCTGATCGCGGGGACCGCGGTGGTCTACGACTGGGGCGAACGGCCGGCGGAGCTGCCGGGACCGCTGTCAGCGTTTCTCGCGAGGCACGACGATGGGGGTTCACCCTAATCGGTGGAGGCCGGTCGTGGGCCGGGTTGATGGGATGAGGCCGTCCAGCGCGGAAACACTGACGCGCCTGCCCATCGAGGAGTTCTTCATGACCCACCTGGTGGTGCTAGGTCTGGACAGCCGCGACGACGCCGAGCGTGTCATCCAGCTGACCGAGGACCTGGCGAAGCAGCAACTCCTGCAGCGCGAAGACGCGGCGTACGCCTACAAGGACGACAAAGGCAAGGTTCGCATCCAGCAGACCATCAACCTCACCGGCGCCGGCGCCGCGAGTGGCGCGCTCTGGGGCACGCTGATCGGACTCATCTTCCTGAACCCGCTCGCCGGCTTCGCCGTCGGCGCGGCCTCCGGTGCGCTCTCCGGCAAGCTCACCGACATCGGCATCAACGACGACATGATCAAGCAGGTCGGCCAGGAGTTGCAGGAGGGCCACGCCGCGGTGTTCCTGCTGGCCCGGTCGGCAACCGTCGATCGAGTGGTCGACGCACTCAAGCCGTTCAGCCCGACGATCATCCAGACCAACCTGTCGAAGGAGCGCGAGGACGAGCTCGTCCAGGCCCTCCAGAGCTGATCCCCGTACGTCGGAGGAGGTTTCGTGAACACGATCCCGCGTGACTTCGATCCGATTCCTTCGACCCGGAACCGGGTTCGGGTCGGTGTTGCTTCACTCAAGCAGGCGGCCGACGAGGCGGATGCCCTCGCCGTACCGGTCGGCGCCGATGCCGAACCACCGGAGGAACTGGGTACCGATCTGGCCGGGCTGGCCTCGGCCGGCTTCACGGGCCGGCGCGGCGAGACGCTGGTCCTTCCGCGCGCCGACGGCCCGGTCCGGGTCGCGGTCGGGATCGGCGGCCGCGGCGAGATCGACGCGACCGTCGTCCGTGACCTGGCCGCGGAGTTCGCCCGCGCCGTTCCCTGGCACCGGAAGCTCGCGATCGAAGTGGCTGCCGGGGACGTCTCGGTGGCCGACTTCGCCCAGGCCGTGACCGAGGGCGTCTTGCTGGCGCGCTGGCGGTACTTCGTCGGTCGTGACGCCGATCAGCCCACGCTGGACTCGCTGCTGATCGTGGCCTCCGACGAGGACACCCCGGCGGCCGAGGCCGGTGTCGAACGCGGCCAGATCGTCGCCGCGGCCTACAACCTGGGCCGCGACCTGGCCAACTGCCCGGCGACGACGCTCTCTGCTGTCCGAATGGCCGAGGTGGCTCTAGAGGTCGGTACGGCGTCCGGCCTGGAGGTCGAGGTCTTCGACAAGGACCAGCTGATCGCCATGGGCTGCGGCGGACTCCTCGGGGTGAACCGGGGCAGCGTGGAGCCGCCCCGGATGATCCGGCTGCGCTACCAGCCGACCGATCCGACCGGCCGGATCGCCCTGATCGGCAAGGGGATCATGTACGACTCCGGCGGCATCAGCCTGAAGCCGAGCGACGAGTCGCACGCCCAGATGAAGAACGACATGACGGGCGCTGCCACCGTGCTCGCATCGATGACGGCCCTGCGTGACTTGGGATGTACGACGGCTGTGACCGGCTACCTGATGTGCACCGACAACATGCCGTCCGGGTCGGCGATGAAGCTCGGCGACGTCCTGACCATGCGGAACGGTACGACGGTCGAGGTGCTCAACACCGACGCCGAAGGGCGTCTCGTGATGGCCGACGCACTCGCGCTGGCGACCGAGGAGCCCGTCGACGCGATCGTCGACATCGCGACCCTGACCGGCGCGTGCCTGCGCACGTTCGGTGTAGAGATCGCCGGCGTGATGGGCAACAACTCGGCCGTCGTGGAGCAGTTGCGGCGCGCGGGTGACACGGTCGACGAGCCCGTGTGGGAGCTGCCACTGCACCGGTCGTACCGATCCCAGCTCGACTCGACGATCGCCGACATGACCAACATGGGCGGGATCAATGCCGGCTCCATCACGGCCGCACTGTTCCTCGAAGAGTTCGTCGCCGGCCTGCCCTGGGCCCACGTCGACATCGCGGGTACGGCGCAACTGCCGGCGCCGCGAACCTGGCGGAACAAGGGTGCGACCGGCTTCGGCACCAAACTCCTGATCGAATTCGCGCTGCAGTTCGCCCGGCCGGAGGAATCATGAGCACCGAGGCGCTCGGCGACAAGCCGGTCAAGAAAGGCGGGATGCAGCGCATCCTGGACGGGATCGAGCGGGTCGGCAACAAAGTCCCGCACCCGGCGATCATCTTCCTGGCGCTGATCGTCATCGTCATCGTGCTGTCCCAGATCCTGTCCTGGGCCGGGACCAGCGTGACCACCGAGGTCGCGGAGCCGGCCACGGTCCAGGTCGCGCCCGACTACGAGGGCGGCACCAGCGTCGCCGGCAACGACGCCCCGCCCGCGCAGGCAATCCCGCAGTACGAGGTGAAGCACGAGACGATCAAGGCCGAGAGCCTGCTGACCGGTGATGGCATCCGGTTCATCTTCACCACGGCGGTGCAGAACTTCAACGACTTCGGCGTGGTCGCGGTGATCCTGGTCGCGATGATCGGGGTCGGCGTCGCCGAGGAGGCCGGGCTGATCGCCGCACTGATCCGGAAGATGGTGAAAGTCGCGCCGAAAGCCGCGATCACGTTCATCATCGTGCTGCTCGGCGGCATCTCGAGCGTCGCGTCAGATGCGGGCTATCTGGTCCTGATACCACTCGGCGCAGCCGCGTTCGCATCGCTCGGGCGACATCCGCTGGCCGGTATCGCGGCGGCGTACGCCGGGGTCAGCGCGGCGTTCTTCGTGAACATCCTGATCACTCCGGCCGACGGGATCATCACCGAGGTCACCAACGAGACGATCGGGCTGGTCGCACCCGACGTACACCTGAACGTCACGCACAACTTCTACTTCAGCATCGTCGCGACGCTGTTCTGCGCCGCGGTGATGACGCTGATCACCGAGCGCATCCTCGAGCCCCGGCTCGGCAAGTACGACCCGGCCGAGGCGCCGTCCGACGCGCCGGTCGACCACAAGCCCAGCGAGGAGGAAATGGCACTGGAGTCCCGCGGGCTGCGGTTCTCGGTCTACTACCTGCTGGTCGCGGTCGTGATCGTGTCCGCGCTGACCTTCATCCCCAAGGCCCCGCTGCGCAACCCGGACACCGGTGAGATCTTCGGGAACTCGCCGTTCATGAGCAGCCTGCTCTTCATCATCTCGATGCTGTTCCTGGCCGCCGGTCTGGGTTACGGCCAGGGCGCGAAGTCGCTGACCGGGAGCACGAACGTGATCAACGCGATCGTGAAGACGTTCAACGGCCTCGGCGGACTGATCTTCCTGATGCTGCTGATCGCCCAGTTCATTGCCTACTTCAACTACACGAACATCTCGACCCTGGCCGCGACCGGTCTGGCCGACCTGCTCGAGCGCGCCGACATCGGTCCGCTGCCGCTGCTGATCGGCTTCATCCTGCTGGTCTTCATCATCGACCTGATCATGCCCGGGGTGATCCCGAAATGGGCCATCCTGGCGCCGATCTTCATCCCGCTGTTCTACCGGCTGGGGATCGCGCCGCAGACCGTCGTCGCGGCGTACCGGGTCGGCGACGGTCCGGCGAACGTGATCACGCCGCTGATGGTGTACCTGCCGTTCATCGTGCTGGTCTGCCAGCGGTACCGGAAGAAGGCGGGGATGGGCACCGTGGTGTCGATGATGCTGCCGTACACCGGGATCGTGCTGGTGTCGTGGACGCTGTTCTACATCGTGTGGTACCTGATCGGGATTCCGTGGGGCCCGGGCGCACCGGTGCACCTCGGGTAGGCCCGCCATGGATGACGGCACGATCAGCCTGATCATCCTCGGAGTGGCCGTCGTACTGTTCGTGTGGAACAGGCTGCCCGTGGATGTCGTCGCGGTGCTGGTCGCCATCGCCTTGTGGGCAACGGGTGTGCTCGGCTTCACCGACGTACTCGCGGGCTTCGGCGATCCGGTGGTGATCTTCATCGCCACGCTCTTCGTGGTGAGTGAGGGAGTCGACTCGACCGGCGTGACCGCGTGGGCCGGCCAGACGATCGTCCGGTACGCCGGAACCACCCGGACCCGGCTGTTGATCGCGGTCACCGCGTTGTGTGCCGTGCTGTCCGCCCTGATCACGTTGAACGGAGCGGTCGCGGCCCTGCTCCCATTGGTGGTCATGCTCGCGATCCGGATCGGGCAGCCGCCGTCGCGGATGCTGATGCCGCTCACGTTCGCGGGCAGCGCCGGTTCGTTGCTGATGCTGACCGGGACACCGGTCAACATCATCGTGTCGGAGGCGGCGAGCGATGCCGGCGCGGGCCCCTTCCCGTTCTTCTCCTTCGCGATCGTCGGAGTACCGCTCGTCATCGGCACCATCGCGATCTCGGTGCTCCTCGGCCCCAAGCTGCTGCCGGCCACCCGGCCCGCGCATCCGGCCGTCGACCTTGCCGTGCACGCCCGGACGCTCGACGTTCACTACGACCTGCAGGACGGGTTCTACCGACTGAGAGTGCGGGAGCTCTCGCCCTTGCTCGGACTCGTCGTCGGCGACGTGGATCTGACGCCGTACCCTGGGGTCGCGATCGTCGGCGCACAGGACGGGCAGGGCCGGAACCGGATGGACGCGGCCATCGACGTCGGCGACGTGCTCGTGGTGATCGGGCCGTCGGAGCAGGTCAGCAGGCTGACGGCCGACACGTTCCTCTCCGTCAGCATGGCGCCGACGCCGGTCGACGGCCTGCTGACGCGCGAGTCCGGCGTGGTCGAGGCCGTCATCCCGCCGCGGTCGGGGCTGGTCGGCGAGACCGTGTTCCCGGGGATGCATCGCGGACGTGATCTGGTCATCATCGCCGTACAGCGGATGGGCAAGGACCGCGGCAACCGGCACACGCAGCTGGCCGAGGGCGACGCGATCCTGGTGCACGGTCCGTGGGAGACGCTCGAGGAGCTCAACCGGGACCGGGACATCCTGCTGGTCGACTCGCCGGAACTCGTCCGGCGGCAGGCCGTGCCGTGGGGGCCGAAGGCATCGATCGCGGTCGGGATTCTGGCGGCGATGGTGGTGCTGCTCGCGACCGGCGCCGTACCGCCCGCGATGGCGGGCGTGCTGGCGGCGACGGCGATGGTGCTGACGAAGGTGGTCAGTCCATACCAGGCTTATCGCGCCATCTCGTGGCAGATCGTCGTACTGATCGGTGCTCTGATTCCGTTGTCGGGTGCGATTCAGTCCAGTGGCGGCGCGGACCGGATCGCCGATCTCATTGTCGACGCGGTCGGGCCGGGCCGGCCGTATTTGTTGCTGTTGGCCCTCTTCTTGCTGACGGCGGCGCTCGGTCAGATGGTCAGCAACACCGCGACTGTGCTGATCGTCGCGCCGATCGCGGTGGCGGCGGCCGAGGGGACCGGTACGTCGGTGAAGCCGGTGTTGATGTTGATCGCCGTTGCCGGTGCGGCCTCGCTGCTGACGCCGATCTCCACGCCGGCCAATATGATGATCATGAGTCCGGCGGGCTACCGGTTCGGCGACTACTGGAAGCTCGGCCTGGTCGTGATGGCGTGGTGGTTGCTGATGGCAATCATCATCGTCCCGCTCGTCTGGCGCTTCTGACATGACGGCCGGCAGGTACGTTTCGACCGGCGGCCTGCCCGATCTGGCGACGGTGGCCGAGCTTGTGCAGGCGGCGTACGAACGTTTTCGGGACGTCGGCGACGGTGTGGTGTCGGACGTGTATCCGGCGTTGGCCCAGGTTGATCCGGACTCGTTCGGGGTCTGCGTGGTGGCGACCGACGGCCGGCTCTTCGAGGCCGGCGACTCACGGCGTCCGTTCACGATCATGAGCGTGGCGAAGCCGTTCGTGTTCGCGCTGATCTGCCAGGCGGTCGGCGTCGAGGCGATCCGCGCGCTGGTCGGGGTGAATGCGACCGGCTTGCCCTTCAACTCGGTCCAAGCAGTCGAGCAGTCGGCCGCGGGCCGGACCAACCCGATGGTGAACCCCGGTGCGATCGCGACGACCAGCCTGACGCCGGGCGAGTCATTGGAGAACCGCTGGCAGTTCATCGTCGACGGTCTGTCCCGCTTCGCCGGTCGTCAGCTCGAGCTGGACTCGGACGTGCTGGAGTCGGCGCTGGCTACGAACCATCGCAACCGGGCGCTGGCGGCTCTGCTGAAGAGCGTCGGCGGGCTGGCCGGCGATCCGGCCGAGGCGGTCGAGTTGTACACCAGGCAAAGCTGCTTGAGCGTCGCGGCGACAGATCTGGCGGTGATGGGTGCGACGCTCGCGGACGGTGGCGTGTGCCCGGTGACCCAGCAACGAGTGGTCGACGAGGATGTCGCGCGGGTGACGCTCGTGGTGATGGCGATCGCGGGCCTGTACGAGACCTCCGGCGACTGGCTGCTCGATGTCGGAGTGCCGGGAAAGAGCGGGATCGGCGGCGGCATCGTGACGGTCTCGCCCGGCAAGGGCGCGCTGGGAACCTTCGGGCCGCGGCTCGATCAGGCCGGCAACAGCGTCCAGGGGCAGCTGGTCGCGCAATTCCTGGCTCGGCAACTCGGCCTCGACCTGCTCGCCTCGCAGCCCGTCCCACCGGCACTAAGGGGCGGCGAGCGTGAGGGTCGTGTCGGTTGAAGTGCCTGCTCGTACGTACGTCAGCTTGAGGTCGTCTCCGGCCTGGCGAGTCAGAGTCGCGACCACGATCTGCTCACTGCTGACCGCCGGTTGACCGTCGACCTTGGTGATGACGTCGCCCGGCTTCAGGCCCGCCGTCACGGCCGGCCCGGTCGAGGCGAGGACGAAGAGTCCGGCCGGAGCGCCCGACGCCTGCGCGACCGCGGGCGGGATCTCCTGAACCTGCAGGCCGGTCGTCGGGTGTCCGGGCTTTCCGGTCTTGATGAGTTGGTCGGCGATCGGTTTCGCCAGGTCGACCGGGATCGCGAAGCCGAGACCGACGCTGCCGCCGCCGCTGACTCCGGAGGCGTTCGGGACGGTGGCGATCGCGGCATTGACGCCGACCAGCTTCCCGGCGCAGTTGACCAGTGCGCCGCCGCTGTTGCCCGGGTTGATGGCCGCATCGGTCTGGATGGCGCCGATCAGGTGGTGAGTCACGTTGTCGCCCGGCACCGGTACGTACCGGTCGAGCGCGCTGATGATGCCGGACGTGACTGTGCTCGCGAGGCCGAGCGGAGCACCGAGCGCGACGACAGGCTGGCCGACCTGCAGATCGGCGGACGAGCCGAGGCCGATGACGGGATAGCCCTTCGCCTCGTCGGCGGCCTTCAGGACGGCCAGATCGGTGCTGGGGTCACGGCCGACGATGGTCGCGTCGGAGTTGTGACCGTCGCTGTACTGGACGGACACAGAGCCGCCCGCGCCGCCGGCGGCCGGTGAGATGACATGGTCGTTGGTGAGGATGTAGCCGCCGTCGCGGAAGACCTGGCCGGAGCCGGTGCCACCCTGGACGCCTCGGCTCGCCGAGATCGTGACGATCGAGGGCAGGACCTGGTTCGCGAGCGGGATCGCGGCGCACATCGCCGTACCGGGGTCTGCCTGGCCGGTGGCCGACGAGGCGTTGGCCGTCCCGCCGCTGCGCCGGATGCTGACGACGACCAGCGCGATCACGAGCGCGGCGACGATCACAGCCTCCGCGATCGCGACGATCAGGAGACGGCTTCGGGCGACGGACATCACGACCTCCCAGACTGAGAATAGGTACGGTCCGGTCCGGCCAGGTCACCCGATCCGGGCGACCTCGGTGGCACAGATTCGGTTTCGGCCCGGTCGAAGTACAGGTAGACGACCGCGGCCGCGACGAGGGGCATCGCGACGGCGAAGAGCAGTGAGGACACCACGTTGATCAGCGTGGGCTGCAGATCCGTGGCGAGCAGCAGGACGATCCCGGCGATCGGCCCGATGGCCAGGCCGAGCCCGACGATGATCGCGAGCGGCGCGGCGGTTCGCCACCATCGCCCCTTCACCAGCAGTCGGCTCCGGCGCAACGCCGTACTCGAGGAGACCTGCTCCGCCATCACGGCCGGGATGGCGAAGGCGCGACTGGCCGCGTAGTAGATGGCCACCGGGATCGTCGCCACGATGATCGTCAGTACGGCGATGACGACGAAGTACCGCACGGCCACCGCGGCCAGCGGCCGGGCGCGCGCTCGCAGATCGGCCCAGGTGAACGCGGCGGTCACCGGGACATTGCGGTCCAGCCGGTCGAGGGTCGACGTGACGACGGCCAGCAGTGCGACGTACGTCGCGGCCGTGAGGACTGTGATCGCGAGGGCGAGCACCGAGGCCCAGAAGCCGGTCGCGTTCTCGGTCGGCGCGCCCAGATCGGTCGGCGAATCGTGCCGGGCCGCCTGCAGTTCGGCCAGGCCGAGGGTCGCGAGGCCGAGCACGACGAAGGCGGCGGCGAACCCGCCGAACATGACCGGTCGATGTCGGAGCAACCGCAGCGCGGCCACCACCGTCTGCCCCCACGCACGGTGCCTCCGGGCCGGTAGTGGCGTGGAATCACTCCAGCGGGTCCGGCTGGCCGCGAACCAGATCAGCACGACGAGTGCGGCGAGGATGAGCCCGAGCAACCAGGTCCGGTCGAGGGTCTCGCGGAGCAGGTTCGATCCGGTGCCTACCGCCGTACAGAAGGCGCCTGTGCTGCTGGGTCCGAGCAGTCTGCCGGCCGGCACGGTCGTGCTGTCGTCCCGCCAGGACGACTCGGCATCCTGGATGGGATGCAGCCAGGACGTCTTCTCGTTGGGGCCTGTCGGGCCGTCAAAGAACGACCGCTGCCGTTCGCCCCACCGGCCTTCGAAAGCCAGCCAGGGGTACTGCTTCAGGTAGTCGGCCCGCGCCATCGGCACGTACGCGACGTAGGGTCTGAGCTCGGTCGCCGGCCGGGTCGTGTCGTCACAGCCGAGACCTTCCGAGCCACGGCCGAGGTACAACCGCTGCCCGTACTTGTTGGCGTGCGAACCGGCCGCGGGATAGACGACCGGATGCGTGCCGTCGAGGATCTCGAGCTTGGAGTCGCCCCACCGCGCCCGCTCGGCACCGCCGTGCTGGCTGTAGCCGATGGCCGTCGGGTTCGTGGCCAACGCGGCCTCCGGCGTCGCCGCGTCGAAGACGAGCTGGACCGACTCCCAGTCGCCTTCGTGCGTGTTGTTGTAGTCGTTGAAGATGTAGAAGAACCAATATTCCAAGGAGAGCTGGCCGGGGTACCCCGGATCCGCGACCACGTGGGCGTACACGGTGGCTGGATGCGTGCTGTTGATCCGCGCGGACCACTCCGCATAGTCGCAGCCCGGACGGAGTGGGTCGCCGGGGAAGTCGAGGAAATGGCCGGGATAACCACGACCGAGGTCCGTGCCTTCCGGCTGGAGCTTGACCAGGTCGGGCGGTCGCCAGGGTCCACGGAGGGCGACCTGCTGATCACCCAGTACGGCGTTGACGTCGGTGGGCTGGAACTGCTCGCCGCTGTCGCAGTTCGAGCCGAGCGCCTGCAGCCTGACGACGGGGGAGTAGCGGTCGGCGAGCGTTTGCGCCGCGGTGTCGCCCGGCGAGTCCGCTGCAGCCGGCTGTTGGGACAGTCCGAGGAACAACACGCTGGCCGCGCAAAACATGGCGAACACCAGCGGTTTCGTCCTCATGCGAACAAGGGTGTCCACCCACCGTCGCCGCCCGGGTCACCCGTTCCAGGTGAACCGCCGCCACAACACGACCGTCAGTAGGCCGACGACGACCGGCAGGAGCTGTACGGCGACCCGCCAGACGAGCAGCCCCGCAACGAGGTCGGTCGCCTCGATGGTGCTGTGGTCGGCGACAAAGGCGGCGTACGTCGCATCCAGTACGCCGGCGCCCATCAACGGCAGCCCGGTCAGCGGATAGATCACCATGAAGCTGCAGAACATGACGATCACGGTCGGACCGTCTAGATGCACCCCGACGAAGGCCAGACACATCACGAGCACACCCGCCTCGACGACGATCAGGATCAGCTGGCTGAGTACGGCGAGCCATCCGCGCTGATGCATTCGCGCCGCGCTGTGCGACTGGAACGAGACGAGCCGCTCCTCCCAGACAGCCGGGCCCGGACTGGAACGCCGTACCCGCTGGATCAGCCGTCCGAGCAGCCGGCCGATCGTTGCCGCCGTACGTTCGGCGCGCAGCGCATAGAGCAGGCCGCCGAGCAGTACGACGGCTCCGGCGCCGAAGACCAGAGCTGCCCAGGCGAACGGGGCGTAGAAGTCACGGGCGGCCAAGAAGATCACGAAGCCCATCACCGGTGCGGTCAGCCGGGCGACGTAGAACAAGGTCGTGCTGAGTGTCAGACCCGATGCCGCGTCGGTGGTGTCGATACCCCACGAGCGCAACATGGCAAGTCGCAGTACGACGTCGCCGGGGGAGGGTGCGATCGTGGCGACGGCCGCTGCCGCGACATCGCTGACCATCGCCCTCAGGTAGCTGAGGCCGGCGATCAGGAGGGCGAGCGGAGCGGCGAGGATCGAGCGGCGGATCAGGATGGCGACCAGAAGGATCGCGATCTGCTCGACGCTGAGGTGAGTGAGGGCATAGCCGACGTCGCTCCAGTCCACGCCACGCAGCAGCCGCAGCAGGAGCCAGGCCACCACGGCGATGAGGAGCAGCCGGACGATCCAGACCACAGGCTTCGGGATCTTCCGCCGAGCCGTTGGTTGAGTTGGCATCGCCGGCTCTGGCGAGGAGGACTCGGCCACAGCCCCAGCCTGGTGACCGCGGCCGCAACCACCATCCCCCGATCCGGGGGAGCCGAGTTACCTGCGGTGGCAGCAGAGTCGTGGCGAAGGGCCGTGAAAGGGGGCGTCTCATGGGGCACTACGTCATCCGGGTGAAGGGCACTTTGTCGCGCGACCTGACCGACGCGTTCCCGTCGCTGACCGCGGATCCCGAGCCCGCGCAAACCGTTCTGCACGGCTACCTGGACGACCAGGCGGCGCTGGCCGGGATCCTGAACCACCTGGACATGCTGGGGATCAGCATCGTGGAGGTCCTGCAGATCCCGCCGCTGGCGAACGGCCACTGAGCCCGTGTGGCCTGTCGTCGGAGCGGTTCTGCCGCAGGCGATGGCCATTGCGCTGAGCCCGGTGCCGATGATCTGCATCGTCCTGGTCCTGCTGGCTCCTCGTCCGGTCCGAGCCGGGCTGTGCTTCGCGGTCGGGTGGCTGTGTGCGCTCGCGATCGCCGTCGCTCTCGTTGCGTGGCTGACGGACACCGTCGCGGACGGCCACGAAGACGGCGCGCGTGACGGGATTGACGTGGTGCAGCTGGCAATCGGCGTACTGTTCGGCGTTCTCGCCGTACGGTACTGGCGGAAGCGGCCGGAGCCCGGGACAGCACCGCCGCGGCCGGCCATCGTCGATCGCATCGCGACCCTGTCTGGCCTGGGGCTGGTGCTGACTGGAGCCGCCGCGGCGCTGGCGAACCTGAAGAACCTTCCGCTCGTCGTCAGTGCCGGCAGTCAGCTGGGCGGAGCCGGTCTCAGCTCTGCTTCCTTGATCGCGGCGGCAGTGATCTTCGTCGTCGCAGCGTCGATCACGGTCCTCGGTCCGCTGCTGGCCGTCGTATTCGTCGGCTCCGAGCAGTCGGCCCGCGGCCTCAGAAGCGTCGAGACCTGGCTGCTGGCCAACCTGAACACGATCACGGTCGTCCTGCTCGCGGTCCTGTCCGCCGTGCTCGTCGGCCAGGGCCTCGATCTGTTCCGCTGAGTGGGCGGCGCGCCGTTGACAGGTTTTGGCGCGGACGCGGTGGGAGACTGCGGGAGTACGACGGTCTCGAGGAGCGTGAAGTTATGAGTCTCATCGATGGTGTCATTACGGTTCCGCTGGTGGCCGAGGCCGATGTGCACGCGCCGTGGAACGGGCACGACACCCGGGTGCTGATCGTTGCCGTGATCGGGATCGCGATCATCGTCGCGCTGATCGTGGCGTTCAAGGTGCATGCGTTCCTGGCGTTGACGATCGGGTCGCTGTTCGTCGGGCTCGCGTCCGGGATCGCGGCCGGTGGCGTGACCAAGTCGTACGAGAACGGGGTCGGAAGCGTCCTCGGGTACGTCGGTGTGCTGATCGCGCTCGGGGCGATGGTCGGGAAGTTGCTGGCGGACTCCGGTGGCGCCGATCAGGTCGTCGATACGCTGCTGCGCGGCAAGGCGTCCGTACTTCCGTGGAAGATGGCGCTGGTCGCCGCGATCATCGGCATTCCGATGTTCTTCGAGATCGGGCTGGTGCTGCTGGTCCCGGTCGTCGTGCTGGCCATTCGGCGGTCGGGCGCGAAGGCGATGCTGCTTGGCATCCCGGCGCTGGCGGGTCTGTCGGTGTTGCATGGCTTCGTGCCGCCGCACCCGGGTCCGCTGGCCGCGATCGGGATCCTGCACGGAAACGTCGGTATCACGCTGGCTCTGGGTCTGCTCGTGGCGATCCCGGCTGTTGTCATCGCCGGGCCGTTGTTCGGGCGGCTTGCTGCCCGCTGGGTCCCGATCGGCGCGGGTGGTGCCGCGCTGGAGGTCACGGGCGGGGCGGGTCGTCAAGACACGGTGGCCTCGTCGGAGCCACGGACCGACGGTTCATCTGAGCCACGGGCCGAGGGCTCGGCGGTGTCGCTGGCCGAGGGCGCGGCGGGGGATCCTGAGCGGACCAGGACTCCGAGTTTCACCATGACGATCGTGACCGTGCTGAGCCCGGTCGTGCTGATGCTGCTGAAGGCCGCCTCGGATGTCTGGATGAGCCCGGACAACGCGCTCTACCCGGTGCTGCAGTTCATCGGCGATCCGGTGTTCGCTCTGCTGTTCGCCGTACTGCTGGCGATGTACACGTTCGGCACGGCGATCGGCTTCGGCATACCGGTCCTGAGCAAGAAGATCGGCGCGAGCCTGCTGCCGATCTCCGGCGTGATGATGATCGTCGGTGCCGGCGGCGGGTTCAAGCAGGTCCTGGTCGACGGCGGGACGGGTACGGCGATCGCCAAGATCGCGATCGCCGCGAACCTGTCCGCACTCCTGCTCGGCTGGATCGTCGCCGTACTGATCCGGCTGGCCACCGGGTCCGCAACCGTTGCCACCGTGACCGCGGCCGGCATCGTGGCACCGCTGGCCACCGGTCAGAGCACCACTCAGATCGCGCTCATCGTGCTGGCGATCGGCGCCGGGTCGTTGTTCTTCTCGCACGTCAACGACGCCGGCTTCTGGCTGGTCAAGGAGTACTTCGGCATGACCGTTGGCGAGACCATCAAAACCTGGTCGGTGATGGAGACTCTCATCTCCATCATCGGCCTGGGTATGACGTTGCTCTTGTCAGTCTTCTTCTGACGCCTACGCAGTCAGTTCCTTGATCAGTTGGGCGATGTCGGGTACGCCGAGGCCGGTGACCTCGTCGTACCCGGCGCCGGCGTGGAAGGCGCCGTTGGTGCCGGTGGTGATGTCACGGAAGCACGGCCCGTCGCCGAGTGGGTAGAGCTGCGGGTTGAGGAAGCCGAGCCGTGGTTTACCAGCGTTGACGCGGGCCTCGTTGATGAGGGCGCAGAATCCCGCCCACACCGGCGCGCTCCAGCTCGTGCCGCCGATCTGGATCCCTTTGCCGTTGAGGATCAGGAAGGCTCCGGTGCCCGGGTCCGCGACCAGACTCACATCCGGGACCAGGCGCATCGTTCCAGCTGGTACGCCGGTGCCGGTCTGCCAGACGGGTCGAGTGAAGAAGATGCTCGCGCCGCCGCCGCTACCGGCCCACCCGGATTCGGACGCCGCCGTACCCTGGTCCGTCAGGTGCAGCGACGTACCGCCGACGCCGACGACCGCCGGGTCCGACGACTCGTACTCGGCCTGCAGGGCGCCGTGCGAACCGTGCCCGGTCTGATCGGGGTTCGAGCCCGCATCGCCGCTCGAGACGAACACGTTCACCCCTGCCGCCGCGAGCCGCAGGAACTTCTGGTGCTGGGTCGCGACCTCGCCCTGCGGTCCACCCATGAAGGTCTCGCCGAGACCGAGACTGATCGACAGTTGCCGAAGGCCCGGATTCTTCGGCAGGTCCGCGATGATCCGGTCCAGGGCCCGGTCCAGCGCGACGAACGACAGCGATCCGCTCGCGTACACCCGGATCTTGGCGCCCGGCGCGATCCCGCTCGACCAGGCGACGTCCAGCGTCTCTTCGCCCTCGGCCGGCGGCAGCGTCCCGCCGTTCACGTTGATCTTGCGGATCCGCGACGTCTTGACGCTCAGCCCGTTGGCCTTCCAGAACGCGGTGATGTCGGACGTCTTCGGCACCGTGTCGATCAGGATCGCGATCGTCTGCTTCGAACCGTCGACGCCGAGCCCGCTTGCGCCGTACGCGCTGAGGATCTCGGAGACGAGGTACGGCGGTGAGTTCGGGACCTTGACCGCCTGCGCTGCCGGGACGGCGGGTTCCGGCAGCGAGCGGAAGTTCTTGTTGGCGCGGCGGAACGGCTGCAACCCGATGATCGCCCGGACGCCGTCACCGACGGTCGACGGCAGGCTCGGAGCGTTGCGCGCCGCGGTGAACGTGATGCCGTCCTTGGTCACCCGGACCATGTCGACCTGGAGCTGCTTGCCCAGGTTGTCGACGGTGGACGTGGTGTAGATGCTGGTCCCGTCCGCGGACACGTGGTCGACGTCGAACCCGTGCGCTTCCAGCCACGTCTGCAGCTTGGCGCGCTCCTTGTCCGGCGCCTTCATCGACTCGAGCTCGCCGGCCGGTACGACGTCGCCGCGGGCGACCGCGTCCTCGAGACTCTGCTGCGCGTCCGCGGGCAGCGCGAGCGAGAACATCACGTCCATCTGCTCTTTCGCGTCCCGCGGTGCGGCGGCTTGGACGACAAGCCCGTTCGCCGCCAATCCATCCTCAGCCGGTAGCGGAACAACGCTGTCTTCGAACAACTTCCTGGCCATGTTTCCCCCTAGTGGTGCTATGTATTACCCCTCTTTCGACACTCCTCCTTACCCATACGAAGGTCAATGCTCAGATCGTCCAGCTCCCTCAAGCAAACGCATGCTGCCTCAGCTTTTTGTGCGGAGTTTGGTGACGATGTCGTTCAGGTCCTGTTCGCTGGTGGTGTGGCGGGCGTCGATGATGATCGGATCTTCGTCGATCGGGTTCTCGAAGCCGGCCGTGTGCTCGGCCAGGACCGCGTCGACGACGTCGTGACGTGACAGGTCGGAGCGGTTGGCTCGGACCCGCTCGCGTTGTAGCTCGGGGTCGATCTGCACCCAGACGAGCGCGAACGCCGTACCGGCTCGGCTCGCGGCCGCGCGCCACTCGTCGCGGATGAACCGCGGCGACCCGGTGTCGTCGATGACGACGTGTCGGCCTGCCCGGAGCAGCGTGGTCGCCCGCCCGTGCGCGATCCGGTTGGTCTTGGCCCACTCGTCGACCGGAATACCCTGCCCGCCGTCGAGCCCGCGTTCCAAGTTGATGGCATCAAGGCTGATCAGTTCCGCGTCGAGCCTCCCGGCGAGCTCCCGCGCAACCGTGCTCTTGCCGGAGAACGACAGCCCACACATCAGAGTCAGCACCACACGCGCCATGCCGGCGAGGATATCGACCTCTTCGCTCGCCCCGCGGACACACCTCTCGCCGCCGCCGGCTCCGCCCGCGCCCGCTCGCGCCGCCTGGGGGTCACTTTGTGCACCGGTGCCGTACGCCAAGACCGCCGTCGTACGGCACCGGTGCACAAAGTGGAGCGGAGCGGGGCGCCTTTGAGGGCGGGGCGCGCGTGGCCCGCCGGCGGTGGCTGGGGGCAACGGTTAGTGGTTGGGTGGGGGTTTGGCTAGGTGGGAGGGGTGTTCGGTTTCGTGCCAGGAGGTGAGGATGCGGAGGGCGTCGCCGGAGCTGCTGGCGGGTTCGGCGGAAAGCATCATCAGGCGCTGGCCGCTTCCGTCGGGGCTGTTCCAGGTGTCGACGTCGAGGTTGAGCTCTCCGACGAGTGGATGCTGGTAGCGCTTGATGCCTTCGTACCTGCCGGACAGTTGCTGCTGCGCCCACCAGACCCGGAAGTCGTCGTCCTTCATCGAGAGCTCTCCGACCAACTGCGTCAGTACGGCGTCGCCCGGATTCTTGGCCGACTCGAGGCGGACAGTGCCGAGCGCAGCGCGGGCGTCGTACTCCCACTCGCGGTGCAACGCACGGAAGCCGGGGTGCAGGAACATCAGCCGCAGGTAGTTGCGTTCGTTGACGGGCAGCGCGCCGAAGTCGAGGTACAGAGCGACCGCGGCCTCGTTCCAGGCGAGGATCTCCAGACATCTGCCGAGCACAATCGCCGGCGTACCTTCGAGCCGATCGAGCAGTCGCCGCATCGCCGGCTGCGCGGTCCCGCGCAGCCGGGTCGGCTGGGGTTGATCGTCGGTTCGGTCCGCGAGCTCGTAGACGTACCGCTGCGCGTCCTCGTCGAGTCGAAGCGCTCGGATCAGGGTGTCCAGGACCGCGGCCGACGCACGCACGCGGCCCTGCTCGAGACGGGTGTAGTACTCGATGCTGATGCTGGCGAGTTGCGCCACCTCGGCCCGCCGCAAACCCTTCACCCGCCGCTGTCCCGCACCGGGAGGCAGTCCGGCGTCCTCCGGAGAGAGCGCTTCCCGCCGCGCCCGCAGGAATGCGCCCAGGGTGCGCCAGTTCGCGGGGTTGCTCATGTCAACCATTGTCCCCCGGCCGGGCCGCCAGCTGGGTGGCCAGGATCGTTACCCCCCACAGATTCGGTCTTCTTCACCTGCGCGCGCCCGGCAAAAGTGCAGCTGTAACCACCTGCACAAGGAGACCTCATGCAACCCGTGACCTATGACAGCGCCGGAATCACCATCGCCGGCCACCTTTACCTACCAAGCGACTCCGCAGAGCGCTCTCCTGCGATCATCGTCGGACATCCGGGCAGCGGGGTGAAGGAACAGGCGTCAGGTTTGTACGCGCGGCTTCTCGCCGAGCGGGGGTTCGTGACGCTGGCGTACGACGCGGCTTTCCAAGGCGAGTCTGGCGGCGAGCCGAGGGGTCTGGAAGATCCCGCCCATCGGATCGAGGACATGAAGGCCGGCGTCTCGTTCCTGACCACACAGCCCGCAGTCGACCCCGACCGGATCGGCATCCTCGGCATCTGCGCCTCGGGTGGCTACTCCCTGGTCGCGACAGCCTCCGACCACCGGATCCGCGCGGTAGGCACGGTCAGCGGCGTCGACATCGCCCGCCACTTCCGCGTCGGACCAGACGGTACGGCGGACACCGCGACGTACGACGCGCTCCTCGACCAGGCCGCCATCGCGCGGAGTGCGCGGGCGCGAGGCGAGGACCCGGGAAGCATGCCGCTGTTCCCCGTCTCCTTCGAGGAAGCCCGTGCGCTCGGGGAGTACGCGGGTGAAGGCTTCGAGTACTACTGCACGGCTCGCGGTCAGCACCCGCGCTCGGCGAAGGCGCTCGACTGGACCAGCATCGATAAGCTCGCCACCTTCGACGCGTTCTCGCCGATCCCGATGATCGGGCAGCGTCCCGCGATGATCATCGCGGGGCGCCGTGCCGTCACCGCCTGGATGTCCGTCGAGGCCTTCGAGCGGCTCGAGGGCCCCAAATCGTTTCACTGGATCGAGGGCGCCAGCCACAACGATCTCTACGACAAGCCGGAGTACGTCGGCCCGGCCGTGGACCTGCTCGCCGAGTTCTACTCCGACAACCTCGACTAGCAATCCCTTGGTTGCCAGGAGGTCTGGAGGCTGGGGGGAGTGGTCTCACAGGGTCAGAAGAGACGCTGGGTTCGTCGGTGAAGAACGACGAGGAGCGGATGATGACGGACGAGCCTGTGAAGGAATCGAAGGTACGGCGGGTGTTCGCGGGACCGCGGCGGCTGATCGCGATCGCGGTGCTGATCTGTGCGGTGGCCGGATCGGCGGGGTATGCCGTGGCGCGATCGTCCAACTCGGATGCGGCCGCCGCCCCACCCGCGGCCGCGGGAGCTCAGTTGCCTGGCGGTGAAGGTGGATCGAACGCGCGGTCCGGTCCGGCCGCGGGCGGGTCCGTCGGCACGGTGAGCAATGTTTCCGGATCGACGTTCACGCTGACGACTTCGGCCGGCGAGAAGGTGACGGTCAACGTGACGTCGTCGACGACCTATTTGAAGGGTTCCAGTGCGGCGACTCAGGCGGCCGTGACGAACGGTGCGTCTGTGCTGGTGCTGGGTACGACGGACAGTACGACGATCACCGCCGGGCAGGTCGTCGTCGACCCGGCAACTGGGTCGGGATCGCCCGGTGGGCAGGTGATCCCGTTCCAGCAGGGGACGCAGAGTGCGGCGCAACAGGTCGGTCAGATTCCCGCGGACTACACCGAAGGCGACGGTACGGTCGTCAGCGGCACGACGGCGTACAAGGCCACCCAGGCGGCGCTTGCTGCGTATCCGGGTGGTGTCGTGGACCGCGTCGTACAGCTGAGCAGCGGCGAGTACGAGGTCCACAACATCGGCGTCAACTGGCCACACCACATCTTCGTGAACTCGTCGTTCCAGGTCGTCGGTGCTGAGTGAGCTAGTGCCTCGGCAAGGAACGTTCAGGTCCTAATCCATCAGGCCGGTTTGGCCGGATCGGTCGTGCGGCCTGCAGCTCGACAGGACGTGTCGGGTGGCGGGGTAGTGCACCTGAGCGTGATCGAGTCCGCGTGTACACCGTCTCGGTGGTGCTCTACCTGTCGAGCTGCCGATCAGCGCCCGGCAGCGAGCCATTCACGGCCGCCACGCACAACGGCACTTGCTACCCAACGGAGAAGCCACCAGCCAAAATTCGCGCCGGAACTGGTTGGTGGCTTCTCAAAGTTGGACAGACCGAGGCGGAGTGGGGGTACTCCGCGTTGGCCGAGGTGGCTTGATTACGTCCTCGACGTTGGTTGACGAGGCACTAGGCGGTCGGGCGGATTGTGGTCACCCCGTCCAGAGTGAGCTCGGTGGTCTCGGCGTCGTACCGGATCCGTTGGGTGGTGGGTCGGTCCGGGTGGATCGTTGCCTCGTCGAGGCGACCGTTGGTCCAGGTGAGGTCGATGGTGAGGCCGCCGCGGGCTCGGAGGCCACGGACCGAGCCGGTGGTCCAGGTTGCTGGGAGGGCTGGGAGGAGTTCGAGTTCGGTGCCGTCGGATTGGACGAGCAGCTCGGCGATGGCCGCTGTACCGCCGGCGTTGCCGTCGAACGAGTAGATGTTCTGGGCGGCGCCGGCGATGCCGCCGACGGAGTAGCTCAGCAGGTTCGCTTCGCTGGCATCGGCGACCAGGCTGGTGAGGTGGGCCAGGGCTTTGTCGCCTTGCTGGAGCCGTGCGAAGAAGAGGGCGAAGTTGGCCTCGACCCACTCCGTCTGTTCCCAGCCGGCCGCACTTTGACGGCGCTCGATCGTGACCTCGGCCGCTCGTGCGAGTTCGGGTGTTGCCTGAGGTGAGATCTGTCGTTCTGGGTAGAGCGCGCAGAGGTGGGAGGTGTGGCGGTGGGCAGGGTCGGCTTCGTCGAAGTCGTGCAGCCATTCCTGCAGTTGGCCGTGCTTGCCGATCTGGTACGGCGTCAAGCGGGCGCGGGCGGCGGTGATCTGCTTGCGTAGTTCCGGGTCGGTGTCGAGCACGGTGGCTGCGGCGGCGCAGTCGCGGAGGATTGCTTCGGCGAAGACTCGGTCGACGGTGTTGCCCATGGCAACCGAGCAGCGGTTGCCGTCGGGGGCGACGTACCAGTTCTCGGGGGATTCGGAGGGGCCTGCGACTAGGTGGCCGGTTGTCGGGTCCTCCGTTAGGTAGGACAGGAGGAATTCGGCGGCGCCTCGGAGGACTGGGTAGGCGATGTCACGGAGGAAGTTGTCGTCACGGCCGTATTCGTAGTGTTCCCAGAGGTGTGTGGCGAGCCAGGCGCCGCCGGTGACGTTGAGGCCCCAGCCGAGGTCGCTGCCGGGGGCGGTGTAGCCCCAGGCGTTCGTGACGGTGTGGGCGACCCAGCCGGGGGCGTCGTACATCTGGGTCGCGGTGGTCTGGCCGGTGTCGGCTAGGAGTTGGAGGAAACGGAAGAGCGGGGCGTGGCATTCGGCGAGGTTGGTTGGCTCGGCGGCCCAGTAGTTCTGCTCGGTGTTGACGTCGAGGTGGAAGTCGTTGCTCCACGACGCGCTGCTGGCCAGACCGTCGTTCCAGAGGCCCTGGAGTGCGAGCGGCAACGGCGAGTCGGCGCGAGACCCGGCGACGGTGAGATACCGCCCGTACTGGAAGTACAAGGCAAGCAGCCCGTCATCCCGCCCACCCCCAGCCACCCGCTCCCGCCGCCGATCAGTCGGAAGCCCGCCGCCCGCCTCGGCCGCCGGCTCGGTGCCTGATACGGCGCTGTCGGCGCTGCCGGCTCCGAGGTCGATCGAGACCCGTCGCATCAGCGCGCTGTGGTCCTCGACGTGCGCGGACCGGATCGCGTCGTACCCGGCCTCGACCGCGGCCGCCGTCAGCGCCTCGACGCGCTGGACCGGATCCTCGCCCGCCCAGTCGGTGCCAACAGCAATGAACAATACGACGGAGTCCGCGCCGACAACCTCGTACGTCTCACCCGTCGCCCGAACACTCCCGCCCTCGGCCACGACCTGAACCCGGATCTCGACCGCCGCACCCACAGTCCCGTCACTGTGAACCGACTCAACAGCCCGACCGCTGAACGCGAGACCCGCCTCAGTAACCGACGTCCGGCCCGGGAACACCGCACCGCTGATACCAAGCGTGAAGCTGATCGCCCCGGGCTGATCTGCGCCCGCGCGATCTGCGCCCGCCCGGTCTGCGCTGAGCCGTAGGGCGATGACTTCGTGTGGGTGTGAGGCGAAGATCTCTCGGGTGAAGCGGGCTTCGTCCAGGTCGTAGGTCACTGACACGAGGGCGGTGTCTAGGTCCAGGGATCGGCGGTAGTTAGTGGTCGGCGACCCGCCGAACTTGAGGGATACCTGGGGGAGTGGGAGGTTGGTGCCGAAGGAGGCTCGGGTTCCCAGTAGGTGCTCACCTGCGAGTTGCTGCGCCTTGGCATACTCACCGGCGAACAGGAGCTTCCGGACCGCCGGTAGCTCCGCCCGGGCGGTGGGACTCAGGTCTGCGGTGGACGGCCCGCCGGACCACGCGGTGGACTCCGACAGGTCGATGCGTTCTGCGGGTACGCCGCCGTACACCATGCCGCCCAGGCGGCCGTTGCCGATCGGTAGCGCTTCGAACCAGCGCGCGCCCGGCCGGTCGTACCAGAGCACGCCGGCCGGGGTGACGGGACGTCGCGGTTCGGTCGCGGGTGAAGCGATCAGCATGGTTCTCCTACTTCTCTTCGGCCAGCAGTGTCCGGCTCTGCTCCTGCAGCTTCGGGAAGATGCTCTCATCCGCCTTGTTCGTGAAGTAGGCCTCGAACTGCGGAATCATCGCGTTGGTCAGCGCGGCGCCGTTGTTGTAGATCGGGCACGGCACCAGCTCACCGCTGGTCAGGTAGTTGTTGAAGACCGAGAAGTCCACGCCCTTGGCGGTCTGCTGGTCCGACAGCGCCTTCATCGACGCGGCGATCGAGGGGAAGAGCGAGGCGTTGTACTTCGCTGCCGTGGTCTGGCACTCCTCGCTCTCCTGGTACTTGACCCACTTCCAGGTCTGGTCCGGATGCTTGCTGCCGGCCCACATGTTGTTGCCGTTGGCATTGGTCATCAACGCGCGCTTGCCGTCGGCACCGGCCGGCAGCGGAGCGGTGCCGATCTTGGTGTTCTTCAGGCCCGCGTAGGTGGCGGCTTCCCAGGTACCGCCAACGGCCATCGCGACCTTGCCGGAGCCCAGCTGCTGGCTGTTGGCCGTGGTGAACTGGTTGAGCTTCGGCGTGAACCCGTCGTTCGCAAGCGTCCTGACCAGCTGGACCGACTTGACCACCTTCGGGTCGTTGTAGTTGAAGACGGTGGCCCACTGCTGCTTGTCCGGGATGTTGACCCCGTCGTTCGGAAGCAGCCACCCCCAGGCGTTCTGGCCGAACGGGTCACCCGTGGACTCGATGTTGCCCAGGCCGTAGGACTTCACGGTGTTGGCATTGAAGCCCGGCTGGTCGCCACGCTTGCCCGCGGCATCGACCGTCAGGTGCTTGACCATCTTCCAGAGCGTGCCGCCGCCGTCGTACGTCCAGTTGAGCGAGGCAACGTCCTTGTCGGTGTACCCGGCCTTGGCGAGCAGATCCTTGTTGTAATAAAGGGCTCCGGTGGCCCAGTCCATCGGCAGCGCGTACTGCTTGCCGTCCTTGTACTTCCAGCCCTCGGCGCCGATCGCGTACTGCCCGAGGTCCAGCTTGTCCTTGGCGATGTAGTCGTCGAGCGGCAGCAGTTGGCCCTGACCGGCGTACGACTGCAGGAACGTGACGCTGTTCATGAACGCGTCCGGGGCGTCGCCGGAGACGAACCCCGAGGTCAGCTTGGTGAAGTAGTCGCTGACGTTGTAGTTGGTGATCTTGACCTTGATGTTCGGGTTGGCCTTCTCGAACGCCGGCACGCACTGCTGGTACGCGATCGCCTGGTCGGGCGACCAGGTCCACCAGTTGACAGTGGTCGCCTCGGTGGAGTCGCCTGAGCTACCTCCGGAGCAACCTGCCACAGCTGTGATGACCGCCGCCGTCAGTGCGGCAGCGCGGATGAATCGTGATCTTGACACCCTAGTCCCCTTTCGGAACGGGTTAGCGGATACCGGTGAAGCCGATCGAGTCGACGATGCGCCGGCCGAAGAGGATGAAGATGACCAGCATCGGGAAGGCGGCGACGAGGGTCGCCGCCATCAGGCCGGCGAAGTCCGGCTGGGTCTGCGGTGAGGCCTGCTGGAAGACGCCCAGGGCAACGGTCAGTGGCCGTACGTCGGAGTTGCCGGCGATCATCAGCGGCCAGAAGTAGTCGTTCCACGCGTTGATGAAGGTCAGCAGGGCCAGCGTGGTCAGCGGCCCCTGACTCATCGGGACGGTGATCCGGAACAGCAGCCGGAACCGGCCGAGTCCGTCGATCAGCGCCGCGTCCTCGATCTCGGTCGGTAGGCCGAGCATGAACTGACGCAGGAAGAAGATGCTGAACGCCGAGAACAGCGCGCCGGGCAGGATGAGGCCGGCGAAGGTGTTGGTGAGACCCAGGTCGTGGATCAGCACGAAGTTCGGCAGCAGGGTCATGATGCCCGGGATCATCAGCGCACTGAGGAAGATGCCGAACACCACGTCCCGGCCGCGCCAGTGCAAGCGGGAGAAGGCGTACGCCGCGAGCAACGAGCTGAGCACCACGAGCACAGTCAGCCCGGTCGCGTAGATGACCGAGTTCCGCAGATACAACCCCAGCTGGATGGTGGCGCCGGAACCGCCTTGCGCGACGGCCTGTTCGCGGGTCGCCAGGCCGAGGACCCGTTCGAACGGGCCGAGGGTCAGGTCGACCGGGAGCAGCGACGACGGGTGGTCGATCAGTGAGTAGTTGTTCGACAGCGCCGTACGGAGAATCCAGTAGAACGGGAAGATCGTGACCGCGAGGAAGCCGATCAGGTAGACCCACGCGACCGTTTTGCCGATCGGCGGACGGCGGCGCTGCGACCGCCGCTCCGGCGTCCGGGGCGTGCTCCGGGCAGGGGTCACCTGGGGGAGTGTGCTCGTCATGGTCGCCTCAGTTCGTGTCGGACTCGTTGGCACGCAGCAACCGCAGCTGGACGAACGTGATCGTCAGCAGCAGCACGAACAACGCCATCGACATGGTCACCGCGTAGCCGAAGTCGAACTCGGTGAAGCCCTTGGAGTAGATGTAGAGCGGCAGCACGTTCGACGCGTTGGCCGGCCCGCCCTTCGTGGTCACGGCGACCAGGTCGAACACCTGGAACGAGCCGATCACGGTCAGCACGACCACCATCGCCATGATCGGGCGCAGCAGCGGCAGCGTGAGATAGCGGAACATCCGCGGCTCACTCGCGCCGTCGATCCGCCCGGCCTCGTAGATCTGCGGCGCGATCGTCTGCAGTCCGGCGAAGATCAGGATCGCGTTGTAGCCCATCGACTTCCACACCCCGATCAGCGACAGCGTCGGGATCACCCAGCCCTGCGAGCCGAGGAAGAGGACGTTGTGCCCGGTCAACGCCTTGACGACGATGTTGACGATGCCGAGGCCCGGGTCGAGCATCCACTGCCACACCAGCGCGGCGACGACACCGGACACCAGGAACGGCAGCAGTACGATGCCGCGGACAACGGTCGACCGGGTCAGCCGGTGCATGATGACCGCGGTTGCCAGTGACACCGCGAGCCCGAGTACGACGGAAAGTACGACGTACTCGACCGTGACGCCGAGCGACTTCCAGAAGACGTCGTCGCTGAGGAGTCGCCGGTAGTTGTCCAGTCCGGTCCACCGAGGTGGCGTCAGGATCCGGAATCTCGTGAAACTCAGGTAAATGCCGCGAAACACCGGTACGGCGCCGAACACAATGAAGCCGACGGTGGCAGGAAGAATGAGCACGGCCGCCAAGCGCCAGTCGCCGCGATGCGCGGGTCCGGTGTTGTTCCGGCGCCGAGACGCGGTGCCGGCGGCAAGTGTCGCCACAGTGGGGCTCCTTCGCGGACAATTCCGGGGTGTCGTTTCCAGAATTCAGTCACGCACGCGCCCTGGGTGCAACGCCGCATATCGGATGTGCGTTATTCGTCCGGCGAATAGCCCCGCTCAGTCCGGGACCGGAAGCGTGCCCGGCGGCCGATCGGCGGCGAGCACGAGATCGACGAAGGCCTGCGCCGCCCGGCTGAGCGGGCGCTCGGAGTGCCACCACAGGCCGACGTCGCGGTACAGGTGCTGGCTCGTCAGCTCGCGTACTTCGAGGCCGTCGGTGCGCACCATCGCCGCCGCCAGACTGTTGACCAACCCGATCCCGTGACCGGCCCGGACCATCGCCGCGAGCGTGGTCGGCTGGTGCGAGACGACACCCGCGGCGGGCTCGATCCGGCTCGCCTGCATCGCCGACCACGCCTCGTAGCCAAGGCTCGGGTCGCCGAGCGGGTCGCCGATCGTGATCACCGGGTACGCCGCGACCTCGTCGAGGCCTATCGAGTCCACGGCGAGCAGCGGGTGCCCCGGCGGCGCCAGTACGACGAACGGCTCCCGCCAGATACCGCGGTGGATCAGGGTGTGCTCAGCCGGCTCGGGCCGTAGCGGGCGCAGTGCGACCGCCGCTCGCCGGTCCGACAGCCAGTCGTCGATGACCTGGACGTCTCCGTCCAGTACGGCGATCTCGAGCAACGGATGCGATCGCCGCAGCTCCATCAACAGGTCCGGGAGGAACTCGGAGCTCGCGCTGGCGAAACTCGCCACGGCCAGCTTCCCGGTGAACGAGCCGGCCGTCGCCCGCATGTCGGAGACCGTGTCGTCCATCTCGGTGACGATCCGCCGAGCCCGGGGGAGCAGGCGCTGGCCGTCGTCGGTGAGGGTGAGCGGACGCATCCGCCGTTCGATCAGCACGCAGCCGAGCGCACGCTCCAGGCTCGCGACCCGGGCGGACACCCGCGGCTGAGACAGGTGCATCCGTGCGGCCGCCCGGGCGAATCCGCCCGAGTCGACCACTTCGATCCAGGTCCGGAGCCAGGCCAGCTCGACATCCATCACGGGCTGCCTCCTCCGCAGCGGAATGATCACTTGGTTCGGACGCTACCAGTCGCGCCCGGACGGGATTCACGCGCCGGTATTCGTCGGACGAAAGCACTCCATTCGTTTTTCGGCGTTGTGGTCGACCAGCCCGGCGTGCCTGAATACCTGTGCTGGATTCGTGCGAATAGAGGGGCTTCGAGTGGAATTCGAGCTGCCGGATGATGCGCAGGGCCTGTTGTCGCCCGCGCCGACCGATCTGGTCCCGGGCGACGAGGGCAATGTCGTCGTCTCGGTCGAGACGTACGCGCTCGCCGTACCGCTGGCCCAACGGACCGCGGACGCGACCGCGGCGCTGACGTCATGGATCGTCCCGGTGGTCGAGATCCGCACCGCGGACGGCCGGGTCGGGACCGGTATCTCCGGGGTGCACTGTGCGCCGGAGCTGCTGTGTCAGGTGATCGATCGGTACTACGCTCCCGCGCTGCTCGGCGCGTCGTCCGAGGACATCCTCGGCACCTGGAAGCGGCTCTACTGGTTGCCGACGCACTGGATCGGCCGGGCCGGCGTCGTGCACATGGCGCTGTCGATGGTCGACATCGCGCTGTGGGACCTCGCGGCGCAGCGGGCCGGCGTACCGCTGTGGCGGTTGCTCGGTGGGTCGGCTGATCCGATCGAGACCTACAACACCGACGGCGGCTGGCTCAGCCTGAGCGTCGCTGAGGTGGTCCGCGATCTCGGTTCGCTGGTCGACCGTGGCTGGCGCCGGGTGAAGATCAAGGTAGGTTCGGAGGACTGGCGGGCGGATGCTGCCCGGGTCCGAGCCGTGCGGAAGGCGGTCGGATCGGACATCACCGTGATGGCGGACGCCAACCAGCGTTGGGATATCGCCACCGCGAAGCGGATCCTGCCGGTGCTGGCCGAGGTCGGCATGGACTGGATCGAGGAACCCGTGCACGCCGACGACCTCGCCGGGCATCAACGCCTGCAGGCCGTCGGGACGGTGGATGTGGCGGCCGGCGAGAGTCTGTACAGCTACCACGCGTTCGCCAGCTTCATGGCCGCGGACGCCCTCCGCGTGGTCCAGCCGGACGTGACTCGGCTGGCCGGGGTGACCGAGTGGCTGCAGGTCGCTCACCAGGCCGCCGGGCACGGTCTGCGGTTGGTGCCGCATGCCGGGGACATGATGCAGGTCCATCAGCATCTCGCCGGCGTCGTCCTCACCGAGAGTCCTCCGCTGCTGGAGTTCATCCCGTGGACGCAGGAAGTCTTCGAGCACCGCAGCGTCGTCAGCGACGGGTACGCCGAACGCCCACAAGCTCCTGGTGCATCGACGGCAGTGACACCGCAGGCCCGGGAGAAGTGGCAGGTCAAGGGCGTCGGAATGAACTCGCATGACTGACCTGAACTTCCCGGAGATCGGTCTGGGAACGGCTGCCCTAGGCAACTTTCAGCAGGCGATCACCGACGACGACGCCATCGCGGTCGTGGATCGCGCGCTCGCGCGTGGCGTCCGCTATCTCGACACCGCGCCGCTGTACGGGCACGGTCTCGCCGAACGCAGGGTCGGCGCGGCCGTTGCGGATGTGCCGCGTGACGACCTGATCGTTTCAACGAAGGTCGGCCGGTTGCTCCGCGAGGACGCTCCGCGGGACGAATCGCAGTACCACGATGGCGTCCCGTTCTACCTGGATGTGCCGTCGGCCGGGCCGGTGTGGGACTTCAGCTACGACGGCATCCGGCGCTCGGTCGAGGAGAGTCTGGAGCGGACCGGCCTCGATCGGTTCGACATCCTGCTGCTGCATGACCCGGACAACCACCTCGCGGAGGCCGCTTCCACCGGGTACGCCGCGCTGCGCGATCTGCGGGCAGTCGGGACGGTACGGGCGATCGGCGCCGGGATGAACAACTCCAAGCCGCTGACCCAGCTCGTCCGCGAGTGCGAACTCGACCTCGTCCTGCTCGCCGGCCGCTACACGCTGCTCGACCAGTCCTCGCTGGCCGATCTACTGCCGGCCTGTGCGGAACGGGGTACGTCGGTCGTGATCGGCGGCGTGTTCAACAGCGGAGTCCTGGTCGATCCCGCTCCCGGCGCATCGTTCGACTACATCCCGGCCGCCGACGGTGTCGTCACGAAGGCCCTCGCGATCCAGGAGGTCTGCAAGCGGTACGACGTACCTCTGGCAGCTGCTGCGTTGCGATTCCCGTTGGCACATCCGCAGGTCCGAACAGTGCTCGTCGGCGCGCGGACGGTCGACGAGCTGGAGATGGATCTCGGCCTGTTCGAGACCGAGATCCCGGGCGCGCTGTGGGCCGACTTGCGGAGCGCAGGACTGATCGAGGCCGACGTACCGACACCGGAGTGAGCCATGCGAATTGACGCGCACCAGCATTTCTGGGACCCGACGCGCTACTCGTACCCGTGGATGGACGGCGACGCGATGGATCCGGTACGGCGTGCTTTCACGCCGGACGACCTCCGCGCTGCGTTGTCGGACGGTGATCGCACGATCCTTGTGCAGACGTTGTCGAGCCTGGCCGAGACGCAGGAGTTCCTCAGCCTGGACGCCGACTTCGTTGCCGGTGTCGTCGGGTGGGTCGACCTGACTTCGCGTGCGGTCGGTGACGACCTGGACGAGCTGATCGACGGTCCCGGCCGGCTGGTCGGCATCCGTCACCAGGTCCACGACGAGGCCGACCCCGAGTGGTTGCAGCGGGACGACGTACGGCGTGGTCTCGCCGCCGTGCAAGACCGAGGACTGACGTACGACCTCCTGGTCCGAGCACGCGAAATCCCCGCGGCGGTCGACACCGTACGAGCGTTCCCCGAGCTGCAGTTCGTCCTCGACCACATCGCCAAACCACGCATCGCCGACGGCTCGGATCCGCTGTGGACCGAACGGCTACCGGCTCTCGCGGCCGCACCGAACCTCGCGGTCAAACTATCCGGCATGGTTACCGAAGCCGATTGGGCGAAGTGGACCGCCGAGGACCTACGTCCGTTCGTCGAACAGGTGGTGGAGTGGTTCGGCACCAACCGCCTCCTCTTCGGCTCAGACTGGCCGGTCTGCCTCCTAGCCGCCTCCTACGACGACGTGCGCACAGCCCTCGACACAGCCCTACCGACAATGAGCCCCACCGAGAAGAACCTCCTGTACGGCGGCACCGCCGAGCGCGTGTATCACCTGATGCCCCGCCAATCACCATCCGGATCCCCACACGTCCCCGGATAACTCCCATCACCCGCCCGGCCCCCGATCCCCGGATCGATGGAGGGTTTTCGGCTGGGGAGCGCATGCACTTCGCGCCCTGACGTCTCCCCTCCGTCGCGCCGCCTGAGCGGGTTCCGTTCGCCGAGTCGTGGGCCTGATCCGCGCCCGCGTCGGTCCAGAGAGTGGTCGGCGTCGCGGTTTGGGGTGTCCGGCCCGGTCTGACCGATGCGCAGGGAGCCGAGACGTGGCTCGTATGGCGAGGTGGGGAGGATTCCTGCCCGCTGCGGGTAGGAGATCCTCCCCAGGTCAGGCTTTGAGGGTCAGGCGAGCCTCGGGTTCAAGCCCGCGGGTGATTGCCCAGGGCATCGGTAGCGGCTTGTTTCTCCGCTGGCCGGTTGTAGGGCGTTATCGGCGAAATAACCTGTCAGCGGGAGTGCGTCACGACCGGCCGGCTGAGAGTAGGCGTAGGTCTCGGGCGCGTTGGACGGCTGTGGAGCGGTCGGTGGCGTTGAGTTTGGCGTAGATGTGGCGGAGGTGGGTGTTGACCGTGTTCAGCGAGACGGACAGTGCGGCGGCGATCTCCGGGCGGGTGAGGTTCGTCGGGAGATAGCGGAGTACCCGTAGCTCGCTTGGGCTGAGGTCGCCGGTGGAGGTCGCGCGGTCGGGTTCGGTTCGGGCGGCGTCGAGGATGTCCGCGATGAGTGCGGCATGCGACGTACCGTGTGGTGGGAGATCCTCGAGCAGCTGCCAGGCACCGGTCATCGCGAACGGCAGGATCACGCGGTCCGGCTCGGCCAGATTGAGCGCCCGCTCGACCCCGGCGCGCGCCGCTCGTAGGTCACCAAGTGAGCGGCAGGCGAGTGCGTCCAGCAGACAAGCCTCGATCAGGGTGATGACCGGGTTGATCGGCGCACTGCCATCGAGGACGGCTCGAACCGCGTCCCGCGCGCCAGCCGGGTCTGCTTCCGCAAGCCGCAGTACGGCGATCGCGTTCCGCAGCTCACCGGTCGCGGCCAGCTCCTCGTCGACGGCGACGACCGCGTCCCGTGCCTGATCAATCGAGCCGAGACGGACCTGAGTAGCGATGGACCAACCAACGATCCGCGACAGCAGCGCGTGCCTCCCGGCCATCTCGACCCGCTGTGCTGCGTCGAACTCGGCCAGCGCCTCGTGGTCCCGCCCGCGCGCCGCCTGCAAGATCGCGGCCGCGAGATGGATCACCAACCGGAGACCGGGTTCGGTACCACCCTGGGTTGCCCGTTGAGCGCGCTGCAGCCACAGCTCGGCCTGGTCGTAATCGCCTGTCCAGCTGAGGATTCCGGCGAGTGTCGCGTACGCCGGCGCGATCACCGGCTCGTTGTCCCACCCATGCCTGGCCGCTTCCGCGACCGCGTCCTCGCAGTACTGCCTGGCCCGGGCGATCGACGTCCCGACCGCGGCGAACCCGAGGTGAGCCATGCAGGCCACCTCGAGGTACGGCCGGCCGATGTCGCGGGCCAGGTCGGCGCCCTCCGACAGGTACTTCTCACTCTCGGCCAGCCGCAGCGACCAGGCGTCGCTGACACCGAGGTTGAGCAGCGCGATCGCCCGCAGATCGTTGCTGAGCGCAACCTCCGAGGCAGTCCACCGGGGATCGGGAGTCGGTAGCGCGTCGACCTGCTCGAAGACCCCGTCGAAGTTCCCGCGCAGCCGGGCGGACAAGAGCTCGAGCGAGGCGATCGCAGTTCGCAGCCGGTACTGCCGGTCGCGCGGCGTCGTCGCGGCGTACGCCCTGACCACGTTCAAGTGTCCTGCAGCCTGGTCGAGCCGAAGCTCGTCGAGATCGGCGATCGCGTGGACCAGCGCCAGGCCGGGGGAGTCCTCTTCGAAGCGTGGCGGGAACGACCGCAGCAGCGCCGCCACCGTCCCGGCCTTCCCGTCGAGGGTCAGGCTGAGCGCGTGATCGGTGAGCACGCGAGCCGCCAGGGCCCAGTCGCCGGCCGCCTGCAGGTGCCGGATGAACTCAGTCGGCTCGGCCCGCACGGCGAACCATCCGGCCGCGAGCCGATGCAGCTCGGGGATGTCGCCAGGCGTCGTACGGCGTAGTTCGAGGCGCAGCAGATCCCGGAAGAGATGGTGGTACCGGAACCAGGTCCGGCCAGGATCGAGGGACACCACGAACGCGTTGGCATCCTCGAGTTCGAGCAGGATCCGCTCCGACCCGGTGCCGCCGGTGAGGAGGTCGGCAAGCTCCCCGTTGACCTGGTCCAGCACCGACGTCCGCAACAGCAGCCGCTGTACGTCGGCCGGCTGCCGTTCGAGCATCTCGGCCATCAAGTATTCGGCGATCGTCCGGTCGTTCCCGGAGAACTCGGCCACGAACCGGGACGGATCCGGATGCCCGGCCAGCGCCAGCACCGCCAACCGCAACCCAGCCGCCCACCCCTCGGTCCGCTCATGCAGTACGGCGACATCCGCATCAGTCAACGTGATCCCGGCAGCCGCCACGAGCGCCCGGGTCTCCGCCAGGCTGAACCGGAACTGTCCCGCCCGAATCTCCGCCAGCTGACCGGCCAGCCGAAGCCGATGCAGGCGAACCGGCGACTCACCACGCGTCGCCACGATCGCGTGGACGTTCGACGGGAGGCTAGTCAACAGCGTCGCGAGCTGCTCGGCGGCCTCGGTCGTGCTCAGCTCGTGCAGATCGTCGATGACGAGGATGAACGGGTCGCCCGCCTCGACCAGTTCGGCGCGCACCTTGTCGACCATGGCCGGACCGTTGAACCCAGGTGACGGAGGCGGCGGCTCGGACCCACCCGTCGCCGCGCGCAGAGCGCCCAGCAACGCCAGCCAGAACAGCTGTGCGTCCTGCTGATCGGGCCGGACGGACACGAACGCAGTCCTGGCTCGCCGAGCGGCCCAGGCGCGCAGCAGCGACGTTTTCCCGCTCCCCGCGGGCGCCGAGACGACCGTCACCCGCAGCGTCGCGGCCCGGTCCAGGGCTGCGACGAGATCGTGGCGGTCGATCAGCCCGGTCGGTGTCGCGGCGTCTGGTCCAGGCACCTGGTCAGCCTAACCGCAGAAATCACTGGAATCAGGTGACGACCGGGCACGGGTCCGGCGGGAAATCTGAACCAAAACGAATGCAGGGAGATGACCAGATGACGGAGCGAGTGGCGATCGTGGTCGGTGCGGGCGGTGAGCTCGGTCGCGAGACCGTGGTGAAGCTGGCCGCCGCCGGATTCACGGTGGTCGGCGTCGATCGCAACGAGGACGGGCTGAAGGAACTGCCGGACGGCATCCGGTCCGAGGTCGCCGACGCGAGCGACCCGGCGGTCGCCAAGCAGGTGGTCGACCGGATCGCCACCGAGGTCGGACCACCCGAGGTGCTGGTGAACACCCTCGGCACCTATCACCTGGGTGGCGTCCTGGACGCGACGCCGGAGGATCTCCGGCTGATGCTCGACGTGAACACCGGCCCAGCACTCTGGCTCTCGCAGGCAGTCGCGCCGTACATGCGTGATGCCGGTACGGGCGCGATTGTCCACGTGGCCGCCCGTCCGGGGTTGGAGCCGACTCCGGGACTCACGACGTACAGCGTCAGCAAGGCGGCGCTGGTCCACCTGACCCGCGTGCTCGACGTGGAACTGCGGCCACTCGGCATCCGCGTGAATGCCGTCGCGCCGATGATCCTCGACACCGCCAAGAACCGGCCGTACCTGCCGCCGGACCAGCTGGCGCACGCCGTCGCACCCGAAGCCGTCGCCGGCATCATCGCGTTCCTCGTCAGCGAGGCGGCCGCGCCGATCAGTGGAGCCGTCATTCCCACCTACGGGGCCTGAGAAAGGACTGTCATGACATCAACGACCAACCGCCGCTCGTTCCTGGCTGCCGGCGCGGCGGTTGCCGCCGCGCCAGTGGTAGCGGGGGCACTGGCCTCGCCCGCCTCCGCCGATGAGCTGCCCGACTACGCGCCGGTCCCGCCGTCCGCATTGGGCCCGGCGGTCAACGCGCAGGGGTACTTCGTCGGGCGGGTGCAGAAGAACCTGTACTGGGTCACCGACAGCACCTACCAGGCAGCGTTCCTGACCACGAAGGACGGCGTCGTCCTGTTCGACGCACCACCCTCGATCGGCCAGAACATCCAGCGTGCGATCGACCAGATCGCCGCCGAGAACGGTGTGTCCAACAAGGTCACCCACCTCGTCTACTCGCACCACCACGCCGACCACCTCGGCGCCTCGTCGCTGTTCGGCAAGCACGTCACCCGGATCGGCCACACCGAGAACAAGCGATTGCTTGCCAGAGACAACGACCCGACCCGGCCGGTACCCGATGTCACGTTCGAGACCCGCCGTACCCTGCACGTCGGCGGTGAGCGGATCGAGCTGGCGTATCACGGGACGAACCACACCCCGGACAACATCTACATCCACTTCCCGGATCACGACACGCTGATGCTGGTCGACGTCATGCTGCCCGGCTGGGTGCCGTTCGACTTCTTCAACATCAACGAGGACGTGCCGGGCTCGATCGCGGCGCCGGCCAAGGCGATGGCGTATCCGTGGAAGCACTACATCGGCGGTCACATCGGCCGGCTCGGCACGCGTCAGGACATGACCGTGTACCGGCAGTACATCGACGACATCGTCGCCGGCGTGAAGCTGGCGCTGGTCAACGTGGACCCGACACCGTTCTTCGTGAAGTACGGGAACAACGCCTGGGCGGCGGTGAAGGAGTACCAGGCGGCGCAGGTGAAGTACGCGTCCGATCCGGTGATCAAGAAGTACCTCGGGGTGCTCGCCGCGGCCGACGTGTACACGGCGACCACGACATTCCTGATCCTCGAGTCGATCCGCCTCGACCTCGGAGTGGGTTCGCAAGTCCATCCGTGAGCGCCTCTTGACTCTTGTTCACTGACCAAGTTCGGTCGGGAAACGCGGCGACCCGGCGCTGGCGAAGGTCGGCCTCGCGACGATGCTCGACGATTCGTTCGACGACCGCTTCGACTATGGGATCGCTCGCCTGATCGGTTAGACCTGGCGGGCAAGGGTCTCCGCGAGGAGGTTCAGGGCGTCGATGACGCGCTGACGGTCGTCACCGAGGGCTTCGAGCAGCTCGGCCTCGCGAGCGAGCTGCCGGGGGAAGAGTTTGTCGACGACGGCCTCGCCGTCCGGGGTCAGCCGGACCAGGGCGGCGCGGCGGTCGTTCGGGCTGGGATCCCGCCGTACCAGGCCGCGCGTCTCGAGCCGGCTCAGCGTCTTGCTGATCGCGGCCCGCGAATGACGCATCTGGCCGGCCAGGTGGCGGGCGATCATCGGGCTCTCGTCGTGCCGGAGCCGGATGCAGATGTCGAGCTCGGCGCCGGTCAGCGGTGCGTCGACGTACAGCGGCTCGAGGGCCTCGTCGAGCATCGCGGCGATCCGCTTGAGCGGCCCGATCACCTCCATCGGCGAGGTGTCCAGATCTGGGCGCGCGGCCGTCCACGCCTTCCGGACCCGGTCCAGGCTGCGCTCATTCATCGGCCGTCCGTCTCTCTAGATTGTTAACTAGTTGACCATAGGTTACCTTATTTGCATGCCCCAGACCACAGCGGTACGCCGGCCGATCGCGCTGATCGTGATCCTGAGCGCGCTGACCGCCGTCGCTCCGTTCGCGATCGACATGTACGTGCCGGGCTTCCCCGAGCTCGGCGTGGAGCTGAAGTCGGCCGCGTCGACGGTGCAGTTGTCGATGAGCGTGTTCCTGATCGGCCTGGTGATCGGCCAGTTGGTCATCGGCCCGATCAGCGACAAGCTCGGCCGTCGGCGCCTCCTGCTCGGCGGTACGTCGTTGTTCACCGTCCTGTCCGTCGCTTGTGCGGTCGCCCCGACCATGCCGCTGCTGATCGCCGGCCGGTTCCTCCAGGGTTGTGCGGGGGCAGCCGGCCTGGTGCTTGCGCGGGCGGTGCTGACCGACCGGTTCGCCGGTCCGCGACTGCCGTTCTACTTCTCGATCCAGTCGATGATTCTCGGCATCGCGCCGGTGCTCGGGCCGTTGCTCGGCGGGCTGATCGTGACCGCGGGCGGCTGGCGGGCCGTGTTCTGGGTCCTCGCCGGGCTGGGCGTCGTACTGCTCACGTCGGTCTTCCTCGGGGTGTCCGAGTCGCTGCCGGTCGAGCGGCGGGCGCCGCAGGGGATCGGGGCCACTTTCACCGCGATGGGTCAGCTGATGCGCGGACGGGCCTTCGCCGGATACACGCTCACGTTGGGATTCGCGGCCGCTGCGATGTTCATCTACATCGGCGGTTCGAGTTACGTCTTCCAGGACCTGTTCGGCCTGTCGGCAGCGCAGTACGGGATGGTGTTCGCCTCGAACGCGGCCGTGATGCTGGTGGCCAACATCATCTTCGGCCGGGCCTCGAAACGGATCGCTCCGTCGCTGTTGCTGAGCGGTTACATCACGGTCGGCGTGGCCGGCGCGCTGGCGCTGGCGATCCAGGCCACCATCGCCCCGACGCTCGGCGGTACGTGGGCCGGCCTGGCCGTGGTGATGTTCGGCATCGGCGGGACGTTCCCGTCGGTCACGACGATCACGCAGACGATCGGGCGATCCCGCGCCGGCGCCGCGGCGGCCCTGTCCGGTGGCGGCACCTACCTGTTCGGGGCGTTGACCAGTCCGCTCAGCGGCGGCGAAGTGAGCGCGATGGCGCTGTACATGCTGATCGCCCTCGGACTGGCCGCAATCGCCCTGATCTCTGCCCGCCCGTGGCAACCTGTCGTTGAAAGGACACTGACATGAAGCTGTCGATGCGGATCATCGCCGCCCTCGCCACCCTGCAAGGCCATCCGATCCGGTTCTCCACGGTCGCCGCGCCGGAGAAGGACCCCGACAGCATCGCGATCGAGGTGAATCCGGATCCGCAGATCGGCCGCGCCCGGAACCTCCGCTCCACCAAGGGCATCGGGTACGCCGGGAAACTCAAGCTGGACCTGCTGATTCCGCAGGGTAGCGGCCCGCGTCCGCTGGTGCTCTACCTGCCCGGTGGCGGTTTCGTCGCCGCCCGCCGGATGATGGCAGCCAAGCAGCGGCAGTATCTCGCTGCCGCCGGCTACGTGGTCGCGAGCATCGACTACCGCACCACGACCGTCGGCGCGACGTACCGGGACGGGCTCACCGACGTCGCGGCCGCACTCGAGTTCCTGCGTTCGCACGCGACGGAGTACGGCATCGATCCGGACCGGGTCGCGGTTTGGGGCGAGTCGGCCGGCGGCTACCTGGCGTCGATGGCGGGAACCGAACCAGGCAACAGGATCACCGCCGTCGTCGACTTCTTCGGCGCCTCGGATCTCGCCTCGATCGCCGAGGGATTCGAAGGGGAGATCGTGGCGGCCCTGACCGGCCCCGGCGCCGCGATTCCGGCGTACGTTCTGGGGCCCGACCGGGCGGCGGCCGACCATCCCGACGAGATGCGGCAGGCAGACCCGGCGACGCGGGTCACGGCGGACACGCCGCCGTTCCTGCTGCTGCACGGCGACGACGACCGGGTGATTCCGCCGATGCAAACGGCGCGTCTGCACCAGGCGTTGCGTGAAGCCGGCGTCGACAGCACTCGCTATGTGGTAACAGGCGGTGGTCACGGCGACCTGTCCGACAACCCGGAGTTGTGGACCAGTAAGCAACTCATGGACCTCGTCGTCGACTTCCTGCGCACCCAGCTTGGTCACTGACTCAGGCGTGGGTTGGTAACGGAACGGGCCTCGGGTGGGCGGAGGGACGAAGTTGGGCGCATACTGGACCCGATGGAGTCTTCACGCGGGACGACGCGTCGTCACCTGTCCACGAGCCCCTTCCAGCGCCGGGTGCCCGACCCGATCAAGACGTTCGAGGTCGGTGACCGGGTGTCCCACGACAAAGAGGGTGTCGGTCGTATCACCGTTGTCGAGGGGACCGAAGCAGTTGTGGTCGACCTCGGCGAGGGTCGCCTGCTGCGCGTACTGGCGCCGTTCCACAAGCTCCACACGCTCTGACGCTGATCAGACGCAGTACCTGATCACACCTGACGACACCGCCCAGGTTCGCCTGGCGGTGCCGGGCTGTGGAGTCGACCGATGGTAGGCGACAGCACGTCTCGGGGATGAGGGTCGCGCGGCCCTGCTCTGTCGGTCTGGCTACCCGGTTGTGGGGTATACCGCCAAGCGAACAATCCCAGCGTAGATCCGCCGGACCGGTGCGTACCGGAATCGTCCGGACCTGACCGCTGACCGGACGCCGCTACTGATCGTGTCCAACCGATCACCCACCGAACTGCCCTGCGATCCCGCAACCTTTGCCGACCCGTGCGCATCGTGCCAGGTAGGGGGATTACGCAACGGGCAGTGGTTTCTGACGGCAACCGTGTGATTGCCATCAGCAACAAAGACGCAGCTGGCAGCCGGGGGGCCGAGCCAGACCACCTGCGTCGGCTTCTCAGGCTTCGACCGGTCATTCGCGGTCGGGCCTGATCGGGTCGCCGGTTTCCGGCGACGGGGGAAGGACGACTCATGCGAGTCACCAGCATGGCCGGTGTGGCCGTCGGGATCGCCGTTCTGATGCTTGGGGCGGGAACGGCAACAGGAGCAGTGAGTACGCCGGGACTCCAGATCGTCCCCGCGCCGGAGGGGCCGGACCAGGCGCAGTTCGTGCCGGGCGACAGCAATGTCGTACCGGCGACCGCGCCGCCGGCCACCGACATCGGGACGAAGAAGATCCAGTCGCTGGCGGCGCCGTTCTACGCGTGCTCGGGTTTCAGCGGGATCGAGAAGACGAACCCGGTGGCGAACCTGTACGCCGACAAGTTCCAATGGGGGCCGTACGCGGCGGTCAAGGTCGGCAACGGCGGCGGGAACATCAACTGGGCGGCGAATCCGTACAAGAACGCCAGCTGGTACATGTGGTTCCACTCGCTCCGCTGGCTCGGCCAGGGAATCGTTGCTGCTAGCAACGGTGACCTGACGGCGCTGACGCGGGTGAACACGATCGCGTACGACTGGTACCGCGACAACCCGTACTCCTGGAAGGCCAAGGCCCTGGTCGCCACGCTGTCTCGGTCGGCGACCCGGCCGGCCGGCCTCGCCGCGGCCGCGGTCACCTTCGCCGGCCGGCTGTCGAAGCTGGGGCCGGCAACGGCCGCCGTGGTGTTCGCCAATGGTGCACCGGAGAACGGCGGTGCGACAGACCGCCGGTTCGCCGACGCGGCCTGGAGCTCCAATCCGGCGTACTTCGCCCTGCGTGAGATTTATCTGGCCGCCTGCCAGTGGGGTGAGGACGTCTTGGCAGTCGGGTCCGACGATCCGGCGGTCGAGGCCAAGGCAGCCCTGGCCGGACAGCTCCTGGCCGATGCACTCGCCCCCACGAACTTCCTGCTGACCAACCCCGCGGCCCTGCGCCGGGCCGCGGAGACCGGCGGCTGGAGCCTCGTCAAGGGAGCCACCAACCTCGTCGGTGACGTGCTGACCAACGGCGGAAAACCCCGCCAGGTCGACTCCAGTTCCTTCGAGGTGGGCAGGAACCTCGCCGCCACCCCGGGCAAGGTGGTGTTCCGCAACGACCTGATCGAGCTCATCCAGTACACACCGCAGACCGAGTCGGTCCATGCCGTGCCGCTGCTCGCCGTCCCTCCGTGGATCAACAAGTACTACGTCATGGACCTCGCGCCGGGGCGGAGCTTCCTGGAATGGGCGGTGCAGCACGAGCGGACCGTGTTCGTGATGAGCTATCGCAACGCCGACGCGTCCATGAACGGCGTGACGATGGACGACTACCTGTCCCGCGGGCCGTGCGCAGCCCTCGACGTCATCACCGACATCACCGCTTCGTCGACGGTGGATCTCGTCGGACTCTGTATCGGTGGGGCGATGACGGCGATGACGGCGGCGTACCTGGCGCAGTCGGAGCCCGACCGGGTCGGCACGGTGACGTTACTCAACACCTTGCTGGACTATCGCGAGCCCGGCGCTCTCGGCGTCTTCACCGACGAGGCATCGATCGCCCGGCTCGAGGAGCAGATGGCACGCTCGGGCTTCCTCGACGGCGAGAAGATGGCTGGCACCTTCGATGTGTTGCGGCCGAACCAGCTGATCTTCAACTACGTGGTCTCGAACTGGCTTCTCGGACAGACGCCGCCCGCGTTCGACATCCTCGTGTGGAACGCCGACAGCACCCGGATCCCCGCCACTCTCCACTCGGCCTATCTGCGCTCCCTGTACGTCGAAAACCTGTTGGCGTCAGGTCAGCTCGAGCTCGGGGGGTGCCGTCTCAACCTGGGCGACATCACGAACGACGCGTACGTCGTGGGCGCCGTCAACGACCACATCGTGCCGTGGACGGCGTCGTACGAAGCCACCCAGTTGCTCGGCGGGGATGTCCGGTACGTGCTCTCCAGCGGCGGTCACATCGCCGGCATCGTCAACCCGCCCGGACCGAAAGCCTGGTTCGAGGTCGCCGCGGAGAACCCGACCGATCCGGCCGACTGGCGGGTCGCGGCGGAGCAGCACCCGGGAACGTGGTGGACCGACTGGGACGCGTGGGCCGCCGAGCGCGCGGGACCGATGGTCGCCCCGCCAGAACCGTCGGCCGAGCACCCGCCGCTGTGCGACGCCCCTGGCGAGTACATCCGCTTGTAGTGCGCCGACTCCCAACCCGAATGCACCGACCAAACCGCACTACGGAGGTCCACCCATGTTCGCCCACTCGTTCACAGCGCTCACTCCACTGTCCTTTCTGCAACGCTCCGCCGACGTGTTCGCCGACAAGACGGCGATTGCCTACGGTGATCGACGTATCAGCTACAGCGAGTTCGGTGTGGAAGCGACCCGCCTGGCCGACGCGCTGCGATCGTCCGGTATCCAGCCCGGCGATCGGGTCGCCTACCTGCTTCCGAACATCCCGGAGATGCTGATAGCCAACTTCGGCGTTCCGCTGGCCGGTGCGGTGCTCGTCGCGGTGAACACCCGCCTGTCGCCCGAGGAGGTCCGCTACGTCTGTGACCATTCCGGCGCGAAGATCCTCGTGGTCGACACGGAGTACCTGCCTGCACTGAGCCCGGCCGTCGAGTCGTTCCGGACGGTGAGTGAGGTGATCGCGGTCAGCGACCTGCACGGCCCAGCCGCGCACGAGGCTGTTGACCCGGCATACGTGCTTTATGACGAGTTCCTCAAGCGCGGGACGGGTGAGCCCGTGCGCTGGACGGTCGAGGACGAGAACAGCATGATCTCCATCAACTACAGCTCGGGGACGACAGGGCAGCCGAAGGGCGCGATGTACACCCATCGCGGCGCCTACCTCAACGCCCTCGGCGAGATCATCCATCAGCGCTTCGACCCCGAGAGCGTGTATCTGTGGACGCTGCCGATGTTCCACTGCAACGGCTGGTGCACACCCTGGGCCGTGACGGGGATCGGCGCCACCCACGTCTGCCTGCGAGCAGTCCGGGCCAACGTGATCTGGCACCTCATCGACGAGGAACGCGTGACCCACCTCGACGGCGCTCCCACGGTGCTGACGACGATTGCCGAGGCACCGGAGGCGCACGCGCTGGAACGGGAGCTGGTGGCCACCGTCGCGGGAGCCGCGCCGAGTCCGACGGTGATCGCGAGGATGCGCGAACTCGGGGCGCGGATCGTGCACGTCTACGGCATGACCGAGCTCTACGGTCCCTACACGCTGAACGAGTGGCAGGCGGGCTGGGCGGCTCTGCCGCCGGCGGACCAGGCCAGGCGCCAGGCCCGCCAGGGAGTGGCCATGATCCAGGCCGACCCCATCCGCGTCGTCGACCAGAACATGGTCGACGTCCCTCGCGACGGCCGGACCATGGGCGAGATCGTGATGCGCGGCAACAATGTGATGGCGGGCTATTTCGATGACACCGACGCCACCGAGAAGGCGTTCCGCGGCGGGTGGCTGCACTCCGGCGACCTCGGCGTACAGCACTCGGACGGTTACGTCGAACTGCGGGACCGCGCGAAGGACATCGTCATCTCGGGCGGCGAGAACATCTCGACCGTCGAGATCGAGCATGCCCTCGAGGCGCACGACTCGGTGCTCGAGGTGGCCGTCATCGGCATTCCGGACGACAAGTGGGGCGAGCGGCCGAAGGCCTTCGTGGTCCGGCAGCCCGGATCCACGGTCGACGAGGCGGAGCTGATCGCTCACCTGCGGGCCCACATCGCCAAGTACAAGGTGCCGAAGGCGGTCGAGTTCGTCGAACAGCTTCCGCGCACCTCCACGGGAAAGATCCAGAAGTTCGAGCTCCGCGAAAAGGAATGGGTCGGCCACGTGAGCCGGATCCAGGGATGAGCGACACCATGCTTGCTGACGAGACCTACGACGAGACCACCCTGACCACCACTGACATCGGCAAGTCGCTGGGCACCGACTACTTCGGGTTGCGCGACGAGCTGACCGACGCCGAGCAGGTGTACCTGGATCGCACCAGAGAGTTCGTGGACACCGAGGTACTCCCGGTCATCAACGGCTACTGGGAACGGGCCGAGTTCCCGTGGGCGCTGGTGAAGAAGATGGGTGCCCTCGGCATCGTCGGCGACGGCATCGTCGGCTACGGCTGCCCACCGATGAGCTCGGTCGCGGCGGGACTGATCAACATGGAGCTCAACCGTGGCGACGGCAGCCTCGGAACCTTCCAGGCCGTCCAGGCCGGGCTGGCCATGCGGTCCATCTGGATGCTCGGCTCCGAGGAGCAGAAGCAACGCTGGCTGCCGGCCATGGCGACCTTGGACAAGCTGGGCGCCTTCGCTCTGACCGAGCCGGAGCACGGCTCGGACGCCGTCGCCCTGGAGACGGCGGCCACGCGTGACGGCGAGGGCTACCGGCTGAACGGGAAGAAGCGCTGGATCGGCAACGGCACCATCGCCGACGTCATCGTCGTCTGGGCCCGCGACACCCTCGACGGCAAGGTCAAAGGCTTCCTCGTCGAGAAGGACGCACCCGGGTACGACGCCAGGCTGATCGAAGGCAAGGGCTCGGTCCGAGCCGTGTGGCAGGCCGACCTCACCCTCACCGACGTCTTTGTTCCCGACGCGAACGTGCTCCCCGGAGCACGCACCTTCAAGGACGCCGCGCGCGTGCTCGCCTCGACCCGGATCGCGGTCGCTTGGGGCGCCCTGGGTCACGCGGTGGCGGCGTACGAGGCCGCGCTGAGCTACACCCGGCGACGCCGCCAGTTCGGCAAGCCACTGGTCAGCTTCCAGATGGTGCAGGACCAACTGGTCAAGATGCTCGCCGAGGTCACGGCCATGCAGCTCTACTGCCTGCGGGTGAGCCGTCTCGAGGAGCAGGGAAAGCTCACCGACACGATCGCCGCCCTGGCGAAGATGAACAACACGCTCAAGGCTCGGCAGGTCATCGCCGAGGCGAGGGATCTGCTCGGCGGAAACGGCATCCTGCTCGACTACCACGTCATCCGGCACATGACCGACATCGAGTCGATCTACACCTACGAGGGCACCGAGCACATCCAGACACTGATCGTCGGGCGCGACATCACCGGTGTCAGCGCCATTTCGTGAAGGCATGTAGTCCGCAAAGCTAGACTGGCGCCATGACGGACCAGGAGATGCCGCATCTCATGCTCGGCCGGATCATCCGGGCGCAGCGTGAGCTTGCGGCACTTCCTATGCGCGAGCTGGCAGCAGCGGTCGGCATCTCGAACCCTTACCTGTCGCAGATCGAACGCGGCCTGCGGGCGCCGTCGGACGCGGTGCTGAACGCGATCGCCGACTCTCTGGAGACCTCCGTGCAGCGGCTCTACGCCGACGCCGGGTTCGTTGAGCCACTCTCCGAGGACCAGGCCGAGCCGGCAGCTCTCCCCGCGCAGATCGAGGCCGCCAACGAGCTCACTGCGACCCAGCGCCGGGCGTTGCTCGAGGTCTACCGCGGGTTCGTTGACGCCAACGCCGTCCGCCGGGCGCGCACGACCCGCGCCAAGCCGTAGCTATCGGCCTACGACCGCGCGGCGAGCGCGGCGAAGATGGGCTGCCAGTGGTCGCGGAGCGCTTGGCGGCCCATGAAGAGGCCGAGGTGCCCGCCGGTGGTCTGGCGCCGGTGGATGTCGGTCGGCCTGGTGCCGATGTGGTCGGCGAGTGCGAAGACCTGCGGGGGCGGCGTGATGCGGTCGGTCTTGCCTGTCAGCAGGTAGACGGGGCACGCGATGCGGGCCAGCTCGACCGTGTGCCCTGCGACCTGAAGGCTGCCCGCGACCAGCTCGTTGTCCTGGAAGAGCCGCTCGACGATCCACAGGTAGAAGGCTCCCGGGATGGGCTGCGTGTGCCGGAACCAGTTCTCGAAGGTCCGGTAGCGGTTGACGTGGGCAGGTTCGCCGATATGGGCGAGCAACTGCAGCTGGCGGTCGAGCTCGTTGGCCGGCTGCATCGCGACGAAGCCGGCCAGCAGGAACCTGCCAGGAAGGACGCCGCCGTTGGCCCCGACGACGGCCCGGTAGAAGGCCAGGTCGCGCCGCGGCGACAACACCTGCATCCAGTCGTGGATCAACGGCTCGCCGGCGTGGAAGTCGACGGGTGCGCCGGCGATGGTCAGAGTCTCGACCGTCTCCGGGTGCAGTGCGGCGTAGATGACGGCAAGCCAGCCGCCCTGGCAGTCACCGGCCAGATGGACCCGGCCACCCGCCAGCGCGATGGCCTCGTCGACGACCGCGACGTAGTCCTCGATCGAGGCGTCCTTCGTCTCGGCGGTGGCCCCGATCCAGTCCATTGACAGCACCCGGGTGAGCCCGGAGTCGAGAGCCGTCCTGACCTGGCTCTGGAGCGGGTCGTAGTCGACGATGCACGAGTCGTGACCCGCCTGGGGAGGCAGCAGGAGAAGGGGGATCGCGGCCTCGGAGCCGGCCGTCGAGAAGTCGCGCAGCCGGGCGATCGGCCACGCGGCGACGACGTTGTTCTCAGTGGCCCAGCGCGGCGGCTCGCGGTCCGCGATGGTCGTCGCCCAGGAGACAAGGTCGAGACCCACGCGGAGAGGCGTGCTGTGACGGGACACGATGTCGGCGAAGTAATCGCTCGCGCCGCGCACGAGCGTTTCGAAGTGGCCGAACGTCTCGTCGACCGTCGCGCTGACGATGGCTGCATGGGGGTGCGAGGTGGCCATGGGCGGGTCCTCACTGGTGATCGGGCGGGAATCGGTTCCGGTCGAGGGTTCCTCCGGCAACCGAACGCTCGCCCTCGATTCCGGAGGACGAGCGTGTGCGGCACCTCTGGTACGTGCTGTCAGTTCAGCAGGTCGCGCGCGGCCTGGCTGTAGGAGGCGCTCAGGTCGGTCACGAACTTGGCATGGGTGGTGGCCACGGCCGACACCCACTCCAGCTGGCTGGCCGACGCGACCTTCGTCTCGAAGTCCACCAGGCTCTGCAGGCCCTTCTCATAGGCATCGAGGGCGACGATGCCCGCACTCTTGGAGGACTCGATCAACCGCTCGTTGAGGTCGCGGATCCGCTCGGACGCTTCCTCCATCGACGGAAGGTCGGCGAAGTTCGGTGTGCTGCTCGTGCTCTCGGTGCTGGTGGCCATGAGATCCCTTTGCTGGTCGTCGGGTGGTGTTTGCTACGTTAGCACGGCAATTGCTAACACCGCTAATCCGCCTGCTCGGCTCTGCATCCCGGAGAGACGGTGATTTGTGCGGCGGGCACAGTGGCCGGCTCGAAGTTCGGGTCGGCGGGCCAGGAATCGGGAGGGGCTCACAGGCGAACCTTTAGGTACCAGCCGGAACCCAGCCCCGGCCCACCGAAAGGAAAGTCCGATGCTTGCTTACCTGATCCCGGTCCTGTCCACCATCGCCCTCAGCGTCCCGATGATCGGCCTGCGCCTGCTGGCCAAGCAGCACGGCTGACGTCACCAGCACTGTGGCGAGGCTCCGATGACACCCGCACCGGTCGCTGTGAACGGCAGCCTTCGCCGTCTCGCCGACGCCTTACCGGAAGGACGACGCTTCCTGGTCGTCGCGGCCGAGGAAACGTCCGGTCTCCACCGGATCGAAGAGCAGTTGCAGACCATGGCGATCCCGTCCGCCTGGCAGCCGTTGCCAGGGCTGTACGTCGGCGTCGTCGCGATCCGCCCGGACAGCGTCGACCGGGTGATCGGCCTACTGAACAGAACTACCGTCGGCCGGATCGGCGTGAGTCCGCCCTACCCCGACGCCGACCAGCTCGATCTGGGCCTGAAGCTGGCCCGGATCGCCTTGGCAGCCGCGACCGTGGCAGAGCCGGTCAAGCTCTTCGACCGCGCACCACTGAACATGGTCGCTCTCGCCGATGTCGAGGTCGCGCGAGCCGTCGTACACCTGGTCTTTGGCAATCTCGATGACCTGGCCGCCGACGATCGGGACATCCTGCTGGCCACGCTGGCTGCCTGGTCGACCCATGACGGCTCGGCCGGCGAAACCGCCGCCGCGCTGTACTGCCACCCGAACACCGTGCGCTACCGCCTCCACCGGGTGGAAGAGCGCACCGGTCGTTCACTGACCAACCCGCGCGATGTCGCCGAACTCGTCTTCGCGTTGCAGGCCCGCGCGTTGCTCGGCCTGGACTCCTAGTCTTGCGGGATCGCGTCCAGCGCGGCGCGTAAGCCGGCGCGGGCGGCGATGCCGAGCTTCGGGTACAGCCGGTGCAGGTGGGAAGCCACCGTGCGGTGGGACAGAACCAGTCGCGCCGCGATCTCCTTGTTGGTGAGTCCGGTCGCCGCGAGCTCGGCGATCTGCTGCTCCTGTGTGGTCAGCACGCCGGCCGCGGCCGGGCGGGGACCGCTGGCAACTCCGGCCGCGCGGAGTTCCTCGCGGGCTCGGCGCGCGTACTCTTCGGCGCCGATCCGGTCGAAGGTCTCCAGGGCCGCTCGGAGCTGAGCTCGGGCGCGGGCGGTGTCATGAGTTCGACGCAGCCACTGCCCATGGGCGAACTGGACCCGCGCGCGATCAAACGGCCACCGGTCGGCGTCAGGCACCGAGAGGGCTGCCTCGAACAGCGCGCCGGCCGCGTCGGCTGTCTCGCTTGTGCCGTGCGGGGCGATCAGGGCTGCCGCACCGGTGACCATCAGGTCGATCCGGGGACTGATGCGGTGGAGACCGGTCTGGTGCGCTGCGGCTACGTACGCGCGGGCGCGCTCGAGCTCACCGGATCGAATGGCGGCTTCGACCTGGTCGAAGACCATCCAGCGGCCCGGGATGCCGGTACTCGGTGCGATCTCCGTCAGGGCCTCGCTTCGCCTGCGCAATGCCTGGATCTGGCCGACCCAGAACTGGTAGCCGAAGGTTGTCGCGAGGTCCAGGGCTTCCTGTGCCAACCGGTCGGCCTCGTCCCACCGCCCGTGGACGTATGAGTCCTGGCTGAGCAGCATCAGGCCGGGCACAACCATCGCGATCGCCCCGTCGACTCGTTCCCGATCGATCATCCGTCTGATCAGGTAGCGGTAGTCGGACAGGAGATCCATCGCCGTCGCGGCGAATGCCAGCGGTATGAGTCGCCAGGGCTCGGCGTCGGCCGGCAGGTTCGTGAAGGCTTGCGCGAGTCCTGCCCGGATCGCGTCGGCTTTGCGGCACGGGTCGACGTACGCCTCGTAGCAGAGGCGGAACGGTACGACGTCCTCCGGCTCGAATCGAGCCATTGCCTTGTTGAGCAGCTCCCAGGGCTCTGGCCGGGAAGAGCTGAGGCTGACGAACAGCAGTGCGGACAGCATCGGGTCCAGCAGTCCGTCGGTGTCCTCGAGAACGTCGAGAGCCTGGGCCAGCAGTCGGTGGGCGGCCTCGAGGTCGCCGTCCTGGTAGGTGAGCAGTTGGGCGGTGGTGACCAACGTCATCGCGTCCGGTGTGGCGTCGGCGAGCAGATGGGGTACGTCGTCGAGTTGACCGGTGATCGTTGCGAGCCAGGCGGCTGCGGCTAGCCTCCGGGACCGGTCGGCCGCGCGCGGGCTGAGCTCAGCAGCCCGAACCAGCGCCGCGGGGGAGCGGCCGGGCATCGCAGCGTCCTCCAACGCGAGGGCCACGGTTTCGTCTGGTCCGTCGATGGCACCGGCCTGATGCCAGGCTTGACGCACAGGAGAGTCGGCCATCACCGCGGCCAGAGTCTGGTGGGCGTTGCGGCGTACATCGGGCGGTGCTTCGTGAACGATTGCCAGCCTGGTCAGCGGATGCTGGATCCGGATGCGCCCGTCCGCATCGACCCGAACGAGCTCCGCGTCCAGTGCCGGTGCGGATCCCCTAATGCCAGCAGGTTCCAGTGCGAGTTGCACGAGGAGCTCTCTGGTTGCTGAGGGCAACGTTTGGAGGTCAGGTGCGAAGGTTCGCAGTAATCGATCGGACAGCGGCAGGAACTCGGGCAACAACTCACGCCCGGAGCGCTGCCGACCGTCGAGCAAGGTGGGAAGTTCCTGCAGCGCGAGCGGGTTCCCGGCGGCTTCGTCGAGCATTCGCCTCCGTACCGCGGGCGCCAGGGCGGGCCAATGACTATCCAGCAGGGTCTCGGCCGCCGCCGCATCGAGTGGTCCGACGAGGAGTTCTGGCAGTCGCAGACCGCTTGCACCGAACCTTGCGGCTGAAAGGAGTGCGATCGGGTCGCTGCCGAACCTGCGGGCCGCGAAGCCCAGCACGCTGGCGCTGGCTGGGTCGATCAAACCGAGGTCGTCCACGATCATCAGGAGTGGTTGTTCGGCGGCCGCGTCGGTCAGCAAGGCGAGCACCGCGGTGAGAGTGGGCGGATCCGGCTCAAGGTTGGGCGAGAGGTCGAGGATGCGCCTGCACTGGTCGCCGCCGACGCGATCCACCCGATCACGCAACGGGTAGAGGAGTTGATGCAACACACCGAAGTTGAGCCCCGCCTCGAACTCGGCGCCGGATGCACGGAGCAACCGCATTCCACGATCGGTCGCCCGGTCAGCAGCAGCAGAGAGCAACGCCGTCTTCCCGACGCCCGGATCGCCGCGAAGTAGCAGGGCAGGCGAGGCCGAGGTATGCCGACCGAGCAGTGAGTCGATCGACTCGAGCTCGGCGGTTCGCCCGACGAGGTCTGACCGCAAGTCGTCCAACCCTTCGCAACTGATCGCCACCTGATCTCAGGATCCAAGCGGCCGCAGCAGCTGTCGATGTGTGTGCTCACAAGGTTCGGAGCCGTTGCGAGTGGCAGACCACAACCAGGACCACACCGCGGGCGACGCTCTACGATCGGCAGATGCACACGGACGACGATGCCGAGCGCGATGGCCGGATCGCGCAGCTGGCCATGGCGCTGCTGGGCCGTCTCGATCCGTTGGCCCGGACGATGGCGGAGTGGATCGAGAAGGCTGTCCCGGGGTACGTCGACAGCGGGCTCGTCCCGTACGCCGAGCTGCACGAGGACTGCAGTGCGCAGTTGCTGTCGATCCTGCCGGCGCTGGCCGGGTCCGAAACCGCCGACGTGGCCTACGCGAGGGCGAGCGGCCGCCATCGGGCCGGCGCGGGCGTCCCGCTGGTCAAGGTGACGGATGCCTATCGGGTCGGCGGCAGGTTCATCTGGGAGACACTCGTCGCGGAAGCAGAGGCTCTGGGTGCTGGCGTGCTCGGCAGCGACGCGCTGGTGCGGGCCGCGTCGAGGATCTGGCTGATCCTCGACGACTTCACCGACGCGATGGCCAGTGCGTACCGCGACGCGGTCGCCGAGCAGATCGTTGCCCAGGAGCACGAACGTTCCGCGCTGGTCGCCGCGCTGCTCGAGGGTCGGATCACCGAGAACGAGACGCTGTGGGAAGCAGCCGAGATTCTGCGGATCTCCTGGCGGGGACCGTTCGCGGTGGTCGCGGCGGAGGTTCCGGAGGTCGGGCGGCAGGCCTTCCCCGAGATGGAGGCGCGGCTGCGCTCGATCGGACTCGCATCGGCCTGGCGGCTGCTGGCGGACCTGCAGGTCGGGATCGTGGTGCTGCCCGAGAGCGGCCGGCTCGACCAGCTGGTCGCCGTACTCACCAAGCACGCCGAGCATCGCGTCGGTGTCAGTCCGCCGTACCCGGCGCTGGAAGGGACGCGTGAGGCACTCCGGTTCGCGAAGTTCGCCGTTCTCGGTACGGCGGCCGGTGCGAACGTCACGCTGTTCGACAGCTCGCCGCTCGCCGTGACCGCCGCCAGTACGCCGGAGGTGATGGCCCGGGTCGTCAGCTCGACGCTCGGTGCTCTCGACGCATCCGCGGATCGCGAGGTGCTGCTGGACACGTTGGCGGCCTGGCGGGACGCCGGGGGATCGAGCGAGGGCGCCGCGAAGCTGATCTTCGTACACCCCAACACCGTGCGCCAGCGACTGCGCCGGATCGCAGACCTGACCGGCTGCACGCTGACCGCGCCGCGTGACATCGCCCGGCTCTGCCTTGCCCTCGAGGCTGTCCGGCAGCAGTCTGCCGAGCTACCGCGGCTCGATCGCTAACTCGTCCAGTGGCAACAATGCCCGGACGAGTTGGGTGCGGGAGCTGACTCCGAGCTTTCTGAAGACCTTCTGCAGGTGGTACTCGACGGTGCTCTGGCTGATGAACAGCTGCGCGGCGACCTGACGGTTCGAACCACCTTCCGCGACCAGCCGCGCGACCTGGCCTTCCTGCGGCGTGAGTTTGCCGTGCCGGTCTGGCCTGGTGGCGCCGGTGGCCTTCAGCTCGATCCACGCGCGCCGGGCGAACGCTTCTGCGCCCAGTTGGTCGAAGATCTCCCGGGCGGCGGACAGGTGTTCCCGGGCGGCCCGCCTGCGACGCCGGCGTCGGAGCCACTCGCCGTACAGCAACTGCGCTCGGGCTCGTTCCAGCTGCGGACCGGGTTGCTCGATCGCCTGAAGATAAAGGGATTCCGCCTCGTTCGTCTCCGTCAGCAAGGCGCGGGATCTGGCCAGCAGGCCCTGAGCGCCGGCGGACACACGGTCGGTCAGCCGGTCCAGTGCCGACTCCGCTGCGTCGCGTTGTCCCGAGCGGACGGCGGCCTCGACCAGCTCGGGCAGGATCTGGGTGCCGAACCCGGGCGGATCGTCGTGATACACGAGCAAGGCGGTGGCCGCCGCGGACTCGTAGCGGCTCAGACCGAGCTCGTGGATGGTCAAGGCATACAGCGCTTCACTGTCCCGGTCGGTCGAGGTGCGCGACACGTGAATGTCTGGGAGTCCAGCGAAGGGATTGGATCGTTCGCTCGGCTCTCGGATCGCCGAAGTCAGGGCGATCCGGGCGGTCTCGAGGCGGCGGGCGACGAAGGCGAGCACGGTCATCGTCGCGTCGTCGATCCAGTGGGCGTCGTCGACGATGATCAGGACCGGCTCGACGGCAGCAGCGTCGGACAAGATGGTCAACGCAGCCAGACCGACCAGGAACAGATCCGGCGGCCCCGCATCGGTGATGCCGAAAGCTGCTTGCAAGGCTGCGCGTTGCGGCCGGGGGAGACGATCGAGGCTGGGCATCAGCGGCAGCAGCAGCCGATGCAGAGCGGCGAACTGGTACGACGACTCCTGTTCGACGCCGGCCAGTCGCATCACCCGCATCCCGGCTGCCTGACCAGCGGCGTACTCGAGGAGACGGGTCTTCCCATCGCCACGCAGTACCAGCGCACCGCCGGCACCGTCGCGCGCGTCGGCCAGCAGGCGATCCAGGGCAACCCGAGCAGGTAGCGACAAGTCGCCCATCCAGCCTCCTCAGGGTCGATGACGCCCTGACGAGGTTAGTGCGGTGAACTGCGGACTGGCTTGGGTCATCTGACTGCATTCACTACGCAGTTAGATGACCCAAGCCGAACTAGCCGGCCGCTTTCTCCGCCAAGTCGGCGTCGGCGCGGGCGAGGACGGCATCGAGTACGGCGTACTCCGCGTTCTCGATCGCCGAGTAGGCGAAGTCGATCGCGAACTCCGCGTCGCTGTCCGCATCCTCCGCGTCCCGCTCGGCGACCTTCGCGTCGTGGGCTGCCTTGCGCGCCTCGACCTTCTCGCGGACCTCGGTCAGGTGACGGCTCCACGACTGCTGGATGTCGTCGTTCCAGGATTTGGCCCGATCGGCCGCGGCTGTGGTGCCGCTGCGGAGCTTGTCCGCGGCCGTCTGGGTGTTCTGCCGGGCCTCTTCGACGTCCTGCTCGAGCTTGTCCCGGGCCTGGGTCTTGGCCGCGGCGACCCGGTCCTCGGCCTCTTTGGCCCGTTGCGACAACCGCATCAGATCGTCCGACAACGCCATGACGTCCTCCTGGAGATTCATTGGATGGGGATCGCCGACAAGCTAGGCCGATCCGGCCGGTTCCGGCATCAGGGTCTTCGGTAGTGGTGCCGGCGACGTCGCCGGACTGCGGATTCCAGTGATTCGCGGGCTGCGATTCCGATCTAGCTTGGTGCTCGATCTGACGCCCCCTCCCGAGGAGTACTGCCATGCGCCTGTCGACGTCGTTGCTCCTGCGAGGCATTCTCGCGATCGTGGTCGGAATCGTCTCGGTGGCGTGGCCGAATATCACTGTCGGCGCGTTCGTCGTACTGTTCGCCGTCTACGCGTTCATCGCGGCGGTCACGGACGCGATGCGAGCGTTCAGCAGTGAGAGCGCCGGACCCGTCTTCGGCTACCTGTTACTGGCACTTCTCTCGGTCGCGGGCGGCATCGTCGCACTCGCCTGGCCCGGTCTGACTGCCCTGGTGCTGACGATCTGGGTGGCATCCTGGGCGCTCGTCACCGGTGTCGTCGAGGTCGGCCTGACGTTCCGGCAGGGTCAGTCGAGCGGCGCGCGAGCGATGTGGGTACTGAGCGGCCTACTGTCGATTGCGCTGGGCGTCGTCCTCTTCATCCGCCCGGACCTCGGCGCGCTGTCGCTCGCGGAGGTCTTCGGCCTCTTCAGCATCGTGTACGGCGTTTCGACCGTCGTCCTGTCCTTCCAGGCCAAGGAACTGTCGTCCGCCGCCGCAAACGTCGGCCTCACCCACCGAGCGGCCTGAGCACGTGGAGCGTGTTCGCCAGCTGGACCCGGGAACGGATCCCGAGCTTGGCGAACACGGCCCGCAGATGGGTGCCGACCGTGTTGACGGAGATGCCGAGAGTCGAAGCGGCCGACTTGTTGGTGTGGCCAGCCGCGATGAGATTGGCGACCCGTCGTTCGGCCTCGGTAAGGGCGTCCCAGCCGGTCGCAGGCCGGGCGGGCTGGTCCCACTTCGCTCGTCGTACCCCGGCTCGACGCATGGTGGCCGCGACGGCGTTGCGCGCGAGTGACGCGCCGATGGCGTCGTAGATGTCCCACGCCTGGTCGAGCTGGACGAGCGCCCGGTCCCGATCGCCCGCGGACAGCAGTGCCTGCCCGTACGACGCCGCGCCGACCGCGCGCAGGACCGGTCGCGGGCTGGCGGACAGGACCTCCGCCGACCGGGCGATCAGCTCGAGATCGTCCTCCTGGCGGCCACGAAGGTTGAGGGCGATGCCTTCGAAGCTCGGTACGCCGGGATTGCGCTCGGCACCGAGCTCGGCGAGCTCGACCGCCCGCTGAGCAAACTTCGGATCGCCGGCCGCGACCCCGATGTCGTAGAACACCGGCATCCATCCCGGCCACCAAGGCCAGAAGGTGCGGGCCTCGGCCGCCGTGTCGAGCAGCGGTCCGAGTACGGCAGTCGCACGCTCCAGGTCGCCTTCGGCCGCGGCCAGCCAGCCTCGCATCAACGGAATCGCCGGCTCGCGGAACTGCTCGTCCGCGTCGGTCTGGCCGGCCGCCTCCTCGATCTGCCGGCCCGCGGCCGCGAGATCGCCGTGGGACAGCAGAACCGCGCTGTGGATCATCGTCGCCTCGAGCGCGTGCACACTCGTGCCGAGCTGGCGGCCGAGCTCGATGAGGGCACGAGCACCCGCGTCCGCGTCGTCGAGCCGGCCGAGATTGAAGTCCTGCCACACCTCGGCGTACGCGAGCGCTGGTACTGCGGACTCGACGGTCGACTCGCTGTCAGCACGGGCCTGGTCGAGCAGGGTCTGGGCGTGCTCGTACCGGTCCAGGAGCTGCAGCGCGATGATCTCCTCGGCGAGGTACGACGTACCGAGCAGCGGCCGCAGATCGCGGATGTACTGCAGGCTCGCCCGATGACGGCCCTCGTTCTTGGCGGCCTCGCCGCACGCCTGCAACGCGAGAGTGATCGCCTCCTGGTCGTCGGCCGTCCGAGCCAGGTCCAGTGCGGAGTGGGCCTCCATCGCAGCAGCGGCGCCGGGGATCAGACGCGTGCGGGCGAGCGCGCGTGCCGCGGTGACGCGTGCGGTGGCGACCGGGCCGAGCCCGGGGGAGCGGAGTACCCGATCGCAGCGCCGGGCGAGCTCGGTGACGCGACCGCCGAGCCAGAGTGCACGGGCCGTGATCGTCTCGATCGCGGCAATGACGTCGGGTTCGTCGGCGCGGGCGAGCAGGGCGTCGGCGACCGCCAGGGTGTCGGCGACGCGCTGGGTGCGGCCCAGGACCGAGAGGCAGCGCTCGCCGATCCCGAACCACTGATCGTGGCTCGGCCGGAGCGTTCCGAAGGCGAGCATCGCGAGCTCACCGGCGTCGTCGGCGCTGATCGACGCGAGTGTCTCCGCGGCGGAGACCAGGATCAATGCGCTGCCTACGTCGCCGGGGATCGCCGCGGCCTTGACGTGCGATGCCGCGAGCAAAGGCTGTGCCCTCAGCAGCTGGTCGGCGATCCGTCGATGCAACCGTCGGGCGGTCTCGCCGGCGATCGTGGCATAAACGGTCTCGCGGATCAGGTCGTGGCGGAACGTCAGCGTCGGCCCAGCCTGGATCACGATCCCGGTCTGCACCGCGTCCCCGACGAGCGTCGACAGCTCGGGTTGGATCCTGGCAAGAACGTCGATCGGCAGCGGCCGTCCGAAGACCGCGACCAGCTCGACAATGCGTCGTACCGGGTCGTCGAGGTCGGCCAGACGGTGCTGGATCGCTGCGGTGAACTCGGCCGGGACCTCGTCGCCGTTGCGGGCGATTCCGTCGATGATCTGGACGGCGAGGAACGGGTTCCCGTCGGACGCTGCCAGCAGCTCCTGGTTAGGAATTCGGCCCAGAGTGTCGTGCGCCATCGCAGCCAGATCCGGGCCGGTCAGCGGCATCAGCGCGAGGTGCTGAAAGCGGACGTGCTCCACGGTCGCCACCTGCTGCTCGAGCCGCCGATCCCGGCTGGTGAGGATCCACAGGACCGGCAGACCGACGAGCCTTGGGATGAGCGACCGCAACAGGAACAGGCTGACCCGATCCGCCCAGTGCAGGTCGTCGATCGCGATCACCAGGGGAGTGGCGGTCGCGGCCTTCTCCAGGTACGCCGCGATCCGGTCCGCCAGCAGCAACGGCTGCGCCCGGCCCAGCTCCTCGTAATCGTCGGCCGAGATCAGCGGGTCGCGGCCGGACCGAAGTACGGCGATGACCGGCGCGCCCGGCGAGACCTGTTCGATCTCGTCGCACTTGGTCAGCGTGACCCGGAACTGCTGGCGGGTCGCCTGCCGGCAGATCTCGGTCAGTAATGCCGTCTTGCCGATTCCGGCCGCACCGGTGACGAGGACGACCCCGGACGATCCGACCGTGCGGACCTGCCGGACCGTGCTCAGCGCGCGGCTCAGTGGCTCACTGCGGCCGCGCAGCGGCCGACCATCGATCATGCTCATCTCCCAGCCTATGGAACCAGACTGGATGACGAGCTGACTATCGGAGGAACTCGTGGACGTCGGCGGCGAACTCGGTGTGGTGCTGGAAGAGGAAGCCGTGGGCGGAGTCGGGGTAGATCTTCACCATGGCCTGCGGGATGAGCCCGGCCAGCAGGTACGAGTAGTGCGGCAGGATCATCGGGTCGCTGTCCCCGTTGGCGACGAAGACCGGGACGCCGATCGCGCTCACGCGTTCGAGCAGCGCGTTGTTCGGGACACCCCAGTCGCACACGGCGTCGTACTGCGCTATCCGCGTCGCCCACGTGGTCTGCGCGTCACGGTCGGACGTGCGTGACGCTATCCGGCCGAAGTACTGCATGCCGGCCTGACGGCTGGTATCCGAGTCGGCGAAGAAGACTCCGAGCACCCCTTGAGGATTGGGCTGCGGTTGCCCGACCGCGCCGATGACGTCGGCGGCCCAGCCGTGCATGCCAGCGGCTCCCTGCGGTGCCGACGACGCCAGGACGAGCCGGCGGACGGCATCGGGCCGGATCAGCGTGATCTCCTGTGCGACGAAGCTTCCGAGGGAGAAGCCGAGTACGTCGACCTGCGCGAAACCCAACGCGTCCACGAAGGCCAGCGCGTCGCGGGCCATCTCGTGGACCGTGTGCGGGGTGGCTCCGGTCGACGCGCCGACGCCGGTGTTGTCAAAGGCAACGACTCGTCGATCCGTCGCGAGCGCGTCGACGAGAGCGGGATCCCAGTTGTCCAGGTTGCCCCGGAAGTGCTGCAGCAGGATCAGCGGTACGTCGCCCGCGCCGTTGTCACGGTAGGCGTACTCGATGCCGTTGTCCGCCGTGATGGTCTTGGTCGAGCTCTCCGAGTACGTCATCTGATCACCTCGGCTAGGGCCGCTGGGAGTCCGCGGCGTACGTCAACGTGTAGGGGTTTCCGAAGGCCGGGTACTTGGCCACCATCTTGGCGACGATCTGCGGCGCCGGGTCACCGGTCGCGACGACGGCGTCGAAGTCGCGGATGTACTGGCGTGACTCGTCGAGGATCCTGGTCGCGTCGTCATCAGGAGCATCGGGATCCTTGTGGCCCGAGATCACAGTCACCGGCCGCAGCGCCTCGATCGCGTCGAGCGAATCGATCCAGGCTGCGCGCGTCTTCGGGTCGGAGCCGGCCAGCCACATATGTACCCGGTTGTACGCGACATCCCCGGCGACGACCGCATCCAGCCACGGCACGTGGACGACGGTTGACAGTTCCACGTCGCTCTGGCCGACCAGGACGGTCTTCAGCGACTGTCCTTCGAGCAGGAGGTCGTCCGTCGGCAGCGCCGCGGGGACCGCGGGGTGCTCGGAGATCTGTCCGGGGAAGTACGAGTTCCACAGTGCCAGCGCTCCGGTGCTGACCTGCCCCGCTGCGACGGGTGCGACGGACGCGTGCGTCACCAGGTCAGCGTCCGGGAAGGCCGTGAGTACCGGCTCGAGGCCGAAGAAGTGGTCCGCGTGGGCGTGCGTGACGTAGACCGCGGTCAACCGTTTCCCGCTCTGCCGGATCCAGGCGAGCAACTCGTCGCCTTCCGCCAGCGTCATCAACCCGTCGACCAGGACGGCGTCGCGCTCACCTTCGATCAAGGTCGCCGTACTCGCGGGCCAGGTCGCCTGCGTGGCCGGATCCCAGCTCTTCGAAGCGCCGGTGAACGGTTTGTACGGACTGAGAAATACTGAAAGCCCCACCATGCCCCCAGCATGCGACTCCTGAAGCCTGCCCGCCATCACCTGAACGGGTGAGACCTCAGAGTGGGGCCGGCAGCAGGACGGTGCCGGCCAGCCAGCGGCAGGCGACGAGGGCCAGTTCGAGCTCCAGGCGCTCGTCGTCCAGCGGACGCCCGCGTTCCTCCAACGCCTTGTCGATGCGGTACTTCACGGTGTTCTTGTGCAGATGGATTCGATCCGCAGTGGCCAGATAGCTGCCCTTCTCGGTCAGGAACACCTGCAACGTCTCGCGCAGCCGTGCGGCGGCCTCGGTATCGGCCGCCAGCGGACCCAGCGCCTTCTGCACCAGCCGCCGGGTCCCCTCGAGGTCCGCGGCCATCATCGCGGCGGTCCGGACCTGCGGATCGCTGAACGCGGTCACCCGTTCGGCGCGGTCTCGCGCCGCTAGCGCCACCTGTTGAGCCCGGAGCGCTTCCAGGTGCGTGACCCGGAAACCGTCCGCTCCGGCTGCGGCGGACCCGACGGCGATCCAGTGGTCGCCTTCGTCGTCGCCGACCATCATGATCTCCGAATGACTCCGCCCGAGCGGGATCCAGCCCCAGCCGGTCGACCGGTCCCGCGGCACAAACAGCGGTTGCCCTGAGCAACCAGCGGCCGTGGCCGCCTGCTGGAGCAAGCGTTCCAGCTGGCGCAGGCTCTCGTCGCCGGTCGATCCGGAGGTGCTCCAGAGTACGACGCCGACGTGGTTCTGCCGGAGCCGATAACTGAGCGCGCCCTCGGCCGCGGCCAGGTCGACCTGATCGCCGCGGAGCAGCTCCTCGATCATTGCCTTGCGCACCGTGTTGCGGTTCGCCAGCCAGCGCACCCGCTCCGACTCGTAGGCGCTGACCACCTGTTCGGAGATCCGGTCGATGTAGCGGAAGGTCGTGTCCACGATGATTCGGCCGGCGGCGAGCGCCACGGTCGCGTCGGCGTCCCGGTCGAGCTCGTCGAAGGCCCAGTCCAGCACCTGTTGCTGGCCTAGCCGGTAGGCCCGGACAAGCGCGAGCGGGGCGATCCCACGCTGGGCGAGCCGGCGGGCGTACTCCTCCGCGGCGAACGGGGTGGCCACCTTGTCCACGTCGACGTCGTACTGCAGGATGTGCGCGACCGTCTCGACGTTGCTCTCGATACTTGCCCCGAGCAGCTCGACGATCAGCTGGTCACCCTGCAGGTCCTCGATCGACTCGGCCAGCACCTTGTGCAGGGTCCGGGTCAGCATCGGCAGCTGCGTGCCCATCAGGGTGGCAAGTGCGGTCACCCGGGCGACCGCGGCGTCGTGCAGCGTGTCAGGAGTCACGGAGTTCTCCCTTCCGCTCCCGATTGTGCGCCCGACCGACGGCCCTGTCAGCTCGCGAGCACGAACGGTGCAGCCAGCTTCGTGTCCCGCGCACAGTGCCCGGCGGCCCGCGAATTCCTACCGTCGATGGCAACCAGACTCCGGAGGACACTGTGACCAACCTCGACTATCTCCCGTGGCGGCGGCCCGCGGCCTACGACGATCGTCCCGCCGTCCGCGACGACAAGCACGACCTCACCTACGCCGGGTTCAGTACCTGGACCGACGCCGTCGCCGAGCAACTCGCCGGGTACGGCGTAGGCCCGGGCTCGGTGGTCGCGGTGATGCTGCCGAACCGCGTCGAGCTCCTCGTCGTCCTCGTCGCGGCCTGGCGCCTGGGGGCCGCGGCGACGCCGATCAACCCGATGTTCACCGCGAACGAGGCCGACTACCAGATCAACGACGCCGACGCGGCCGTGGTGGTCAACAACGGCCCGGAGTCCCCGAACGGCGGCCGTCCGAGCATCGCGGTCGACGACCTCCGCCGTACCCGATGGGGCGACCGGGGCCTGCCCGAGCCGGCCACCGAGCCCGGCGAGCTCGCGTTGCTGATCTACACCAGCGGCTCGACCGGCCGGCCCAAGGGCGTGATGCTCAGCCACCGCAACATCGGCGCGATGGCGGCGATGATGTCCGAGCACCTGAAGATCACCGCGGAGGACCACTGCCTGCTGATCCTGCCGCTGTTCCATGTGAACGCGATCTGCATCAGCTTCCTGACGCCGATCTCGGTCGGCGGGCAGTTGACCGTGCTGCAGCGGTTCCAGCCGGTGGAGTTTCTTGCGGCGATCGAGAAGTTCAGGCCGACGTACTTCTCCGCCGTACCGACCATCTACTCGCACTTGGTCTCGCAACCCGATGACGTCGTCGCCGACACATCCTCGATCCGGTTCGCGATCTGCGGCGCGGCGCCGGCTTCGAAGGAGCTGCTGGCCGCGACCGAGAAGCGGTACGGCATCGGGCTGGTCGAGGGCTACGGTCTGACCGAGGTGACCTGCGCGTCGACGGCCAACCCGGTCGACGGTGAGCGCAAGCTCGGCACCGTCGGTGTGGCGCTGCCCGGACAGCGGGTGGGGATCATGGCGCCGGACGGCGCGCTGGTGCCGACGGGGGAGCGCGGCGAGGTCGTGATCCAGGGCGCGAACGTGATGCAGGGCTACCTGAACCGGCCCGACGCCACCGCCGACGCGCTCGGCGACGGCTGGCTGCACACCGGCGACGTCGGCATCCTCGACGCCGACGGTTATCTGCGGATCGTCGACCGGATCAAGGACATGATCATCCGCGGCGGCGAGAACATCTATCCCAAGGAGATCGAGACCGTCCTGCACGGTCATCCCGCCGTCCTCGAGGCGGCCGTCGTCGGCGCTCCGCATCCCGTGTACGGCGAGGTTCCGGTCGCCGTGGTCGCGGCGTACCCCGATCAGGTCATCGACGTCGACGAGCTGATCGCGCTCTGCCGCGCGAACCTCACCAAGATCAAGGTCCCGGTCGCGATCCACGTGGTCGCCGCGATCCCGAAGAACCCGGTCGGCAAGCCCGACAAGCCCGCCATCCGCACATCCATCCAGAGCTGAGGAGCGTCACGATGGGATTCAGCAAACCTTCGGTCCCCCCACTGGCACCGGAGCAGGTCTACGAACTGCCGTACCTGGAGCGGATCAAGATCCTGTCCCGCTACTGGGCCGAAGAAGGCTTCGGGTCACCGAAGATCTTCCATGTCATCTACATCGCCAAGCTGCTGTTCCTCTACATGCTGGGCGGTTACCTGATCGGCACGCTGACGTCGGGCTTCAACCCGTTCCACCCGGGCGGGTTCTGGAACGAGCCGGTGCTCTACCAGAAGTTCATCCTGTGGACCGTGCTGCTCGAGGTGCTGGGCATCGCCGGTTCCTGGGGGCCGTTGGCCGGGCACTTCAAGCCGTTCACCGGTGGCTGGCGGACCTACGGCCGGGTCGACACGATCCGCGAACCACCGTGGCGGATGCCGCTGACCGGCGGAGACCGTCGTACCCGTGCCGACGTCGCCCTCTACCTCGCGATCATCGTCACGCTCGTGCTTTCGTTGGTGCTGCCATCGGTCGACGACAGCGGACTGACCGCGCACGGTTTCACCGGAGGTCGCGTGTCGCCGGCGCTGATGATCGTGCTCGGCGTTCTGCTGATCGCGCTCGGGCTGCGGGACAAGGTGTTCTTCCTGCAGGCCCGCGGCGAGCAGTACCTGCCCGCGATCGTGTTCTTCTCGCTGTACGGCGCTGTCGACATGATCGTCGCGCTCAAGCTGCTGATCGTCGTGGTCTGGGTCGGGGCCGGCTTCTCGAAGTTCGGCAAGCACTTCGGCATGGTCGTACCGCCGATGGTCTCGAACACGCCCTGGGTGCCGTTGAAGGCGATGAAGCGGATCAACTACCGCAAGTTCCCCGAGGATCTGCGGCCGTCCCACGCCGGCAACCTGCTCGCCCACGTCGGCGGCACCTTCGTCGAGATCGTCGTACCGCTGACGTTGCTGTTCTCCACCAACAAGACCGTGACGATCATCGCGGCGGTGGTGATGATCTGCTTCCACGCCTTCATCACGTCGACGTTCCCGCTCGCCGTACCGCTGGAGTGGAATGTCCTGTTCGCCTTCGCGGCCGGGTTCCTGTTCCTCGGCAACCCGAACTGGGACGGGTTCGGTCTGGGCGACATGACCCCGTGGCTGCTCGTCGTGACGGCCGCCGCGCTGCTGTTCTTCCCGGTGCTCGGCAATCTCAGGCCGGACCTGGTGTCCTTCCTGCCGTCGATGCGCCAGTACGCCGGCAACTGGGCGTCCGCGACCTGGGCCTTCGCCCCCGGCGCGGAGCAGCGGCTGAACGAGCGGCTGGTGAAGCCGGCGCCGATGATCATCGACCAGGTCACCGAGCTTCTCGGCAGCCGGGAGGTCGCCGAACTGGCGATGTACCAGGTGATGGGCTGGCGGTCCCTGCACAGCCAGGGCCGGGCGCTGAACTCGATCCTGCTCGATCAGCTCGGCGAGGACCTGAATCACTACGCGATCCGCGAAGCTGAGTTCATGACGAACTGCATCGTCGGGTTCAACTTCGGCGACGGACACCTGCACGACCACAAGTTCATCGCGTCGATCCAGAAGCGCTGCCAGTTCGCGCCGGGCGAGTTCATCGTGGCCTGGATCGAGTCCCAGCCGGTGAACAAGAACTACCAGCGGTACCTGGTGATCGACGCGGCCCTCGGGATCGTCGAACGCGGGACGTACCTGGTCGACGACGCCGTCGCCGAGCAGCCGTGGCTGCCGAACGGCTCGATCCCGCTGACGGTCGAGTGGCGGCTCGAGGGGTACGAGCGGACCAGCTACCCGCGAGTCCAGCCGACCAGCCCGGATACAGCAGGTGCGTCATGACCAAGGCGGTCGTCATCGGCAGCGGACCGAACGGCTTGGCCGCCGCGGTCACCTTGGCCAAGGCCGGGGTGGACGTCGAGGTCCTGGAGGCCGCCGCCCAGCCGGGCGGCGGCACCCGGAGCGCCGAGCTCACGGTGCCCGGACTGATCCACGACGAGTGCTCCGCGTTCCACCCGCTGGCTCTGGACACGCCGTTCTCCCGGTCGATCGACCTGGGTCGGTACGGTCTGACCTGGCGGTGGCCGGAGGTGCAGTACGCGCATCCGCTGGACGGCGGGCGGGGTGCCGCCGTACTGCGGTCGGTGGCGGACACGGCCGAGTCGCTCGGGCGGGACGGGCGGCGCTGGCAGCAGGTGTTCGGGCCGCTGACGGAGCGGTTCGACCGGATCACGGCCGACTTCCTGCAACCCGTCGTACGGATGCCGTCGCATCCGTTCGCGATGGCTCGCTTCGGTGCGTTCTCCGCGATGCCTGCGTCGGTGCTGGCCAAGCGGTGGTCGTCGGACGAGGCTCAGGCGCTGTTCGGTGGAGTCGCGGCGCACGCGCTCCGACCGATGTCTTCGCCGTTCTCGTCTGCGATCGGAGTGGCTTTGGGTACGGCGGCGCACGCGTACGGGTGGCCCGTCGCCGAGGGCGGTTCTGGGGCCATCAGTCGGGCGATGATCGCGGCGCTGGAGGAGTACGGCGGCAAGGTCGAGACGAACGTCCGCGTCACGTCGCTGGCCGAGCTCAGTGAGGCGGATCTCGTGCTGATGGATGTGACGCCGAGTGCGGCGGTCCGGATCGTGGGGGATCGGATGCCGTCCCGGGTGCGGCGGGCGTTGCTGCGGTACAAGCACGGGCCGGGTCTGTTCAAGGTCGACTTCGCGTTGTCCGGCGAGGTTCCGTGGACGTACGAGCCGACGCGGCGGGCCGGCACGATCCACGTGATCGGAGACTTCGCCGAGCTGGCCCGGGCCGAGCTGGACGTGGTGCAGGGACGGATGCCCGAACGGCCGTTCTTGCTGGTCGGGCAGCAGCATCTCGCCGACCCGTCGCGTGCCCACGGCAACCTTCGTCCGTTGTACGCCTACGCCCACGTGCCGGCCGGGTTCCGCGGCGACGCGACCGAGCAGATCGAGGCGCAGATCGAACGGTTCGCACCGGGCTTCCGCGACCTGATCGTGGCTCGTCATGTGCAGTCGCCCGCGCAACTCGAGGAGCACAACGCCAACTACATCGGCGGCGACGTGACGACAGGTGCGAACACTGCGCGCCAACTGGTCTTCCGGCCGCGGGCAACGCTCAACCCGTACGCACTCGGCGTACCTGGCGTGTACCTGTGCTCGGCGGCGACACCACCCGGCGCCGGCGCGCACGGCATGTGCGGCTACAACGCGGCGCAGGCTGCGCTCGCAAACCTCAGGTGAGAGGTGCAGTTGATGCGCGTACGACGAGTTCGGGCGTGATGCTGATCTCGCGGTGCGGGGCCTCGGGGTGGTCGGCTCGTTCGAAGAGGAGCTGGGCTGCCAGGGCTCCGATTTCGCGGGCCGGCTGGCGGACGGTGGTGAGTGGGATGACGGCGAGTTGGGCGTCGGTGATGTCGTCGTAGCCGACGATGGCGATGTCCTTCGGGACCGACCAGCCGTGGCGGATGAGTTTGTTGACGATGGCGATCGCAATCATGTCGTTGCCGCAGAGCACCGCGGTCGGCTGCGGTTGCATCGTCATGATCAGGTCGGCCAGAGCACTCCGCTCGCTCACGGTCCGGCCGTCCGCGTCGACGCGGTGCAGCAGCTCACGGTCCTCGCCGAACTCGTCGATCGCGGCCAGTGCACCCGCGAAGCGGGCCTGCATGACGAGCTCGCCGCCTGGCCCGCCGGCGAACAGCACGTGCCGGTGGCCGAGCTCGAGGACGTGTTTCATCGCGAGCTTCCCACCGAGGTGCTGATCGAACGTCACCTTCGAGATGTCGATCGCCATGTCCTCGCCGCCCAGCACGACGAGCGGCGTACCCACCGCTTCGAGATCGCCGAGGTCGGGCGGCATCGAGGTGGTGGAGCAGATGATCAGGCCACCGACCCGCATCTCGGCGAGCTGACGGATGTAGACCGCCTGCCGGGCTGAGTCGCCCGCGGTGTCGCAGTACACCAGGACGTCGCCACGGCTTCTGGCCGCGTCCTCGACGCTGCGGGCGATCTCGGTGAAGAACGGGTTCCCGGCGTCCGGGACGAGTAGCCCGACCGTGTGGGTCCGATTCCCGCGCAACGTCCGGACCGCACGGTTCGGAACGTAGTGGGTGTCGTCGATGGCCTGTTCGATCCGGGCGCGGGTGTCGGGGGCGACCGTCTTGGTGCCGTTCAGGTAATTCGAAATGGTTCCGAGCGAGACGCCAGCACGGACTGCCACCTCTTTGATGGTGACGTTCTTCGCCATTGCCGACCTCGATCCATTGCGCCGCGCCTATCCTACTCGACGCGGTCATCCCGCCGGCCGAACACCTCCAGGATCATCTCGAGGAAACCATTCCCGTGGTGATTGTCGGGCAGTAATACGGATCCTTCGGTCCACTCGTTCCACGCATTGATCGTGACGATCGGATGCGGCTGCCCGTGCCGTTCCAAAAACGACCGTGCAGCGACCAGTCCGTCCCGGAATTCGAGTGGGGTCGGGTCCCAAGTGGATGTCCATGGATAGCGGCCGCGGACGAAGGCACGGGATTGATCGGTGCGCGGTGACGGATCCCAGCCGACCGTGACGTTCGGATAGAACGGTACGTCGAGCTCCGCGGCGTACCCCTCGTACTCCGCGAACGCGGCCTCGCGAAGTGGCGCGATCTCCGCGGCCGGGAACTCGAAGTCGTTCATATCCGCGTGATGGACCCAGACGTACGACGTCGCAGACCTGAAGCCCAGTTGCTGAACGAGCTCCGCCGGGTCGCTCGAGGTGATGGCGGCCGGCAGTACGCCGATACCCCAGATCACCGCGTCAAGATGGAGGCCAGGGAAGCCGGCTCGCCGTACCTCCTCGTCGAACCACCCCAACGCGTCAGCGGTCTCGTCGACCCCGCCGAGGCCGCGGATCAGGTTGCCGAGTTCGTAGATCGAGAACCACGGCCGGCCCTCGATCGTGAGGTAGTTCGGCCGCGAGAAGTACGCGTCGATGATGTGGCGGGCCATCTTCTCGAAGGCCTGACGATCGATCGCGCCGCTCTTGAGCTGGCGGGGATTCTGATCGGCCGGATCGCGATGCGGGAAGATGTCGACCAGCTCGTGGTTCGCCCACATCAGGGCAAGCTCGACGTCGTCGCTGTTCTCGGCGGACAGGAGTCCTTCGTCCAACGCCGCCTGCAGATACGACCCGTCGTCGTACCAGTAGTAGTCGACCAGGAAGCCGTCGACGCCGTACTGCTTGGCGAGCCTGATCTGCTGCTCGGCCGCGGCCGGGGTGGCCTCGTCGAAGGGGCCGTGCAGTGGCACGCGGGGCTGTCGATGCCCTTCGAATCTGGGCTTTGCGGACGTCAGCAGCGCCCACTCGTCCCAGCCGGGACCGAACCAGCGTGCGTTGCGCGGGTCCTGGTGCCAGTCCGGGAAGTAGTAGGCGAGTACCTTCGGGCGCTCCATCAAACGTGCTCCTGGGTCGGGGGTCACTTGACTGCTCCGGCCGACAGGCCGGTTCGGAAGGTCTTCTGCAGGGCGATGAAGACGGCGACGATCGGCAGGCTGATCAGGATGTTCGCCGCGAAGATCTTGGGGGTGTCGACGAGGCGCTCGCTCTGGAAGTACGTCGGTACCTGGGTCAGCATCTGGCGGTCGGTCGACTGGATGAAGAGCAGCGGAAGCAGGTACTCGTTCCACGCGGCCAGGAAGGTGAACAGCGCGATCACCGAGAGGATCGGCCGGCACATGGGTACGAGGATCTGCCAGAAGAACTGCCACGGTCCGGCGCCGTCCAGCCGTCCCGCCTCGTACAGCTCGACCGGGAGCCCGCGGATGTAGTTGGTCCCGACGAGTACGCCGAACGGAAGTGAGATGACCGTCAGCGGGATGATGACGGACCAGTACGTGTCGAGCAGCCCGACGGCCTGGATCGCGAAGTACAACGGGACGACCAGGGCGATGGCGGGCAGGGCGAGTCCGGTCAGGATGATGACGGCTCCGACTGTCGATCCTCTCGGTTTGAGGATCCCGAAGCAGTACGCCGCGCTGAGGGCGAGGAAGAGTACGAGTACGACGGTGGTCACCGACACGATCGCGCTGTTCAGGAAGAACTGCAGGAACGGGGTGGTCGACAGGACGAGCGAATAGTTCCGGACACCCTCGCCTGACAGGGATTCCCGCACGATGAGGGCCAGCGGGATTGCGAGGACGACGAGCGCCACGACGACGAGGAACTGGCTGACGATGCGGCCGGGCCACTGCTGGAAATGGAACATCCGCCTACCTGGCCTCTCGGGTCGACAGCCGCACCTGGATGGTCGAGAAGACGAACGCGATCGCAACCAGGATCACCGACAGCGCAGCGCCGTACCCCGCATGGAACTGCGCGATCACCTGCCGGTAGATGTAGCCGGTGAGCACTTGGGTCGTGGTGCCTGGCCCGCCGCCAGTGGTCAGGTAGACGAGATCGAACATCTTCAGCGAACTGACGAAGCCGAGGATGATCAGCACGAGATGCGATCCGCGAAGTAGCGGCGCCAGGATCAGCCGGGTCACTTGCCACGCCGAGGCACCGTCGATCTGCGCCGACTCGAAGATCGCGGCATCGACCTGACCGATCGCGGCGTCGTAGATCAGGAAGCTGTAGCCGGTGTACTGCCAGACGTTGATCAGCATGATCGCGGCGAAGGCGGTCTTCGGATCGGCAAGCCAGGGCTGACTGAAGTCCGAGAAGCCCACGCCCTGAATCAGTTTGTTGATCGCGCCGTCCGGGGTGAGCAAGGAGCGGAAGCTGGTTGCGACGATCGCCGGCGCGAGGACGACCGGTACGAAGATCATCGTCCGGAGCAGGCCTGCCAGTCGCACCTTGGTACGGACGAGAATGGCTAGTCCGAGCCCAAGAACGAGTTGCACCGAAACGGTGACCAGGGCGAAGAGCAACGTGTTGCGGAGGGATCTCCAGAAGATCGGGTCCTGGCTGAGTGTCTGGTAGTTCTTCGCGCCGATGAAGTCGGTCGGAGCGCCGACGCCGGACCAGTCGAACAGCGACGACAAGAGGTTGAAGGCGATGCCCGCGTGGATGACGCCGACGACGAGAATCACGGCGGGCAAGGCCCAGAGGTAGTTTCGGAGGTGGGACCCGTTGCGGCGCGGGGCAGAGTCTGTCGCTGCCAGCGCGGTTCGGGATTCCATGAGCGCAGTCATATTTCCCCCTTAGGAGCGGGTCACCGACTTCGACGCCGCTTCGACCTGGGCGAGGGCGTCGGCCGGCTTCGTCGTACCCGCCGCGACTCCTGAGAGCGCATCGCCGAGGGCGGTCGTCAGGTCGCTGTACGGGATCTGCCGAGCCCCGACCAGTTGGGTCAGCGATGCCTGCTGCTTCTCGATGTCCGCGGCCTGGCGGGGATCGATCACATCCGTGGTCGCGACCTTGATCGAGGTGATCGCGGGGATGTTTCCGCCGGCGGCCTGGATGTCCTGTCCCTTGCCGGCGGTCAGGAACTCCATGAACTTGAACGCCGCGTCCTGCTTCGACGACTTCGCCGAGACGGCGTACCCGTTGTCCGGTCCACCGAACAGCTTGGTCGGCGTACCGCCCGCGACCGGGGCCGGGAACGGAGCCGAGAAGAACAGCCCGTCGATCTTCTTCGTGACCGTCTTCTGCGCGTCTGCCTGGCCGGTCTTGGTCATGGTCGCCGGGGTGTTCCAGGTGCCGAGCGCGATGAACGCGGCCTTGTCTTCGAGGAAGTTGATCTGCGCATCCGGGTACTCCGCTGCGGCCGCGGCGCCGGGGGCGATGATGCCACTCGTGAACAGGTCGTGCCACGCGTCCATCGCCTGCACGAACTCTGGATCGGTCCACGAGGTCTTCCCGGCGATGGCGTCGTACACCTTGCCGGGGGCGATGCTGTTGATCAGCGACAGGAAGACGTCGGTGTTGGCCCAGGCATCCTTGGCTCCGTGGGCGAGGCAGCCGACCCCCTTCGACTTGAGGGTGGCGCAGACGGTCTTCCACGCGGCGAAGTCAGTGGGCACGGTCAGGCCGAAGCGGTCGAGAATCTTCTTGTTGTAGTAGACGAGTCCGGCGGCCGACATGTAGGCGGGGAGCGCGACCTGCTTGTCCTTCAGTTGCAGCTGTCGCAGCCCTTCCGGGTTGAACTTGCTGGCCCAGTCCGAGCCGAGGCTCTTGGAGAGGTAATCCTCCACCGGTACGGCGAGTGGGCCGAAGTTCGTGACCAGGTCGCCGGGCTGGACCTGGAAGACGTCCGGCCCCTTGCCGCCGGCCAGTCCCGGCCTTAGCGCGGTCAGGTAGTCGTTGTACGCGAACTGTTTGTAGGTGACGGTGATATTCGGATTCGCGGCCTGGAATTCCTTGATTGCCTGAGTCTGGTTGAATGCATTCCAGCCCCACCAGGTGAGTGACACTTTGTCGCTCGCGCTGGGTTTGTCCGAGCCCGAGCATCCGACCAATGCGGTCATTGCCATCGCAGCGGCCGCGAAGAGGGCAGCACCTTTCCTGGCGTGACGTCGCATATCTCCAGCCTCCTTCGGCTGACTAGAACAAGACAAAGCGTTCGGGCGGCATGGTGAAATGTTTCAACGCGGTCAATTTAAGATGCACCCAAGACGCTGTCAAGACCGCAGTACGCCGCTACCCGCCGCCTGTCCGATTCCGGCCAGCCGGCGCCGACCGAGGTCGCATCGTGAGGCGACGTGGCCGGGTTTGGCGGTCAGGTGGACAGGAGGTGTCGGGCACCTGGTAGTACACCTGAGCGTAGAAACGCCAGCGCGTACGGCGTACGGCAGGTGTACTACCAGTCGACCTGCAGATCGCCAGCGCGCGACCGCCGTACCGCTAGGCCGGCCTCAACCCCAACCATCCCCACAACCGAGCGGCAACGCCCGAACCCCGCCACACGTGCGGCGGTGGTCCGCGGGCCGTCTCAGGGGTTGACCCCCGAGATGGTCGGTTGACACCTGGCATCCAGGGAGTGCAACCGGCAATCTCAGGGGTTGACCCCTCAAACGATCCGGCTCGCCTCGGCCGGTTCGCGGCGGCTCGAGCGTTGTCTGACGGAGGGCTAGCCGTTGAGGAGGTCGGCGGCTTGGAGTTGGTGCCAGATTTCGGACTGGTCTACGACGGTGACGCCGAGTTTGTCGGCCTTGGTGAGTTTGGCGGCGCCTACGTCGGCGCCGGTGATGAGGAGGTCGGTGCCGGCGGAGACCGAGGAGGCGATGGTTGCGCCGGCCCGCTCGCAGAGGCGTTGGAAGGCTGGCCGGTTGACCTTCTCGCCGGAGCGTGGGTCGCTGATCGAGCCGGTGACTACGACCGTCTTGCCGGCGAGTGGCGCGCCTGCGGCGACGACCGGCGGGAGGTCTTCCTCGCGTACGTCGAGTGATACGCCGGCTTCCCGCAGTCGTTCGAGCTCGGGACGCAGCCGGGTGAGGTGCTCGATCAGCGAGGCGGCGACCTTCGGACCGATGTCCTCGACCGCGACGAGCCCGTCGACACCCGCATCGGCGACATCCTCGAGCGAGCCGAATCCCGCGCGACACAGCCTGGCCGCGGTGCCTTCGGAGGCCATCGGGATCGCGAGGCCGATCATCGCCCGGCGGAGGCCGACCTGACGGCTCGCATCGATCGAGTCGACCATCCGGGTGGCCGAGATCTCGCCAATGCGGTCGAATTCGAGCAGCTTCTCCGAGGTCAGGTGGTAGAAGTCCGACGGGTTCTCCAGAATCCCCGCCTCGGCCAGCCGCTCGATCCAGACCCCGCCGATCGCGTCGATGTCCGCGGCCGCTCGGGAAGCCCAGTGGATCAGTCGCCGTACGGTCTGGGCGGGGCAGGCCGCGTTGACGCAGAACAGTTCGCGGCTGTTGCCCTGCTCGATCAGCTCTTCCCCGCACGACGGGCACACGCTCGGCGGCACGATGTCCTTCTCCGCACCCGTGCGCTTCGACGCGTCGAGTACGCCGGCCACGAACGGGATCACGTCGCCGGCACGGCGTACCAGGACCGTGTCGCCGATCTTGATGCCGCGGGCACGGATCACTTCCTGATTGGCCAGCGTCGCGCGGGTGACCGTTGTACCGCCGACGAAGACGGGCTCCAGCCAGGCGACCGGCGCGATCTTGCCGGTTTTGCCGACATCCCAGACCACGTCCGCCAAGATCGTGGTCTTCTCCTCAGCCGCGAACTTGAAGGCCAAAGCGCCACGCGGCGAGCTGGACCGAGTGCCGGCCGCGGCAAAGGCATCACGATCGGCAAGCCGCAGTACGGCGCCGTCCAAGTCGTAGTCGAGATCGTTCCGCCGCTGCTCGATCGTGCTGATCACAGCCTGCGCCGCCGCAGCGTCGTCACAGTGCCGCATCTCGGCGACGGTGAACCCCAGGTCCTGCAGCGCCCGCTCCAGATCGGCGTCGGTGTTCTCGACGTCGCTCAGCAGATCGAAGGCGAGAAACTGCAGCCGTCGTTCGGCAACGGTCGCCGGATCCTTGGCGCGCAACGTGCCAGCGGCGGCGCCCCGAGGGTTGATCAACGGCTTGTCCGGATGGGCGGCGTTGTAGGCGGTGAAGGTGGAGCGCAACATGACCGCCTCACCGCGGACCTCGACACGCCCCGGTACGTCGAGCTTCGCCGGAACGCCGTCCGCGAGCGCCCGCACCAGCGGGGTCACGTCGTCGCCGGTCGTCCCGTCGCCGCGGGTGATCGCCCGGACCAGATGCCCGTTCTCGTAGACCAGCGCCAGCGACAGGCCGTCCAGCTTCGGCATGACCACCACGGCCTGACCGGGAAAGCGGGCGAAGAACGCCTCGACCTGTTCCGGCCGGGTCGCCTTGTCCAGGGACAGCATCGGCCGCGAATGCCGGATCGGCGCGTGCAGCACCGCCGGCGCACCCACCTGCTCCAGCGGATTCGGGTCCGGCGCGAGCTCCGGGTTCGCCTCGATCAGCGTCCGCAGCTCGTCCTCGATCACGTCGTACTCCGCGTCGGCTACCGCCGGCGAACCCCGGTAGTAGGCGTCACGCAGTACGACGATCCGATCGGCAAGTTCCTGAATCCGCTCCCCAACGTCCACGATCCAGGACACTACCTGTCACTGTTCGTGGGGTGCCTTGTAGGTCTTGGCCTGGTCGGCCTCGAACAGTTGCTGGACGTACTTCGTTCCGCCGGGCACGGACGCGTCGGGCTGGGCGACGTACACCTGGCGGGTCGCGGGAGCGCCGGGCGAGCCGAAGTTCAGAGCGGCGACGAGGCCTTCGGTGTCGGCCGACGTGGTCTGCTGCATCGCCTTGTGGATGCCGTCGCGGGTCAGGTCCTTGTTGTCACAGGCCTTCCGCAACACCGATCCCCAGACCTCGGCGACCGCGTAGCCGTACGGTACGCCGGCGTTCGGCGGCTCCTTGTAGCCGGCAGCCTGATACTTCTGGGCAATCTCCTTCGCCTTGGGGATATCCGCCGAATACGGCACGCTGCTCGCCACGATGTAGAGCTTGTTGAGGGCGCTCGCCGCCGGGCTCTGCAGCAGCGCCGGGTCGAAGCTCGGGTTGTTGCCGAGGATCGGCACGTTCAGCCCGAGCGCCTTGCTGGCCGCGGCCGCCGAGCCGGTCTGCTTCGGCGTGGTCGTCAGCAGGATCGCCTTCACGCCCTTGCCCTTGAGACCGGTGACCACGTTGGTCAGGTCCGTGTCGGTCGAGGTGATCTTGACCTCGGACAGCTTCAGGTTGTGCTGCTCGGCGTAGTATTTCGATCCGCGCAGACCGTTGGCGCCGTACTCGCCGTCGACGTAGATGTGCCCGACCGCGTCACCGTCCTTGAGCAATCCCTGCTTCTGCAGGTAGCTCAGTCCGTCGATCATCTCGACGTCGTACGTCGTGCCGACGATCATCACGTACGGGTTGCCGAGCAGCTCCGACGACCAGGAGGCCGGGGTGGTGGTCACCTTGTCGGTCTCGATGTCCTTGCCGAGCGCGGCCATGATGGGGGAGCCGGTCAGCTGGACGAAGCCCAGCACCTTCGGCTCGAGTTGCGGGTAGAGCGTCTTGGCCGTCTCCGCCTTGTAGCCGTGGTCAACGATCTCGAGTTTCACCTGACGTCCGCAGACGCCGCCGGACGCGTTGAGGTCCTTGACCCACAGCTCGTTTCCGTGCGTGATGGCGGTGGACAGGCTCTTGAACGGGCCGGACAGGTCGGCCATCACCCCGAGCGTGATCTGCGAGTCGGTCACGCCGACGCCGGTCTGGACGCCGTCGGCCGAGCCCGTGTTCGTCTCGGCGCCACCCTTCGTACCGCACGCGGCGAGCGACAGTGGCAACACCAGTGCCACTGTCATAGCCAGTAGACGTTTCATGATCTGAGCTCCCTAATCCTGTGTTTGACTCTGGGGCCGACCGCAGCCAGACCGCCCGGTTCGAACAACACGACGAGCACGATTGCTGCGCCGTACACGAATGAACTGACCAGCACCGGCGTGACCGATCCGGTGAACCAGCCGAGGTCGGTGGAGTACAAGGTCAGGACCTGCGGCAGCCCGAAGACGACCAGCGCGCCGATCACCGCCCCGCCGACCGAGCCGAGGCCGCCGATGATGACCATCGCCAGGAACGCGATCGACGTGTTGACGCCGTAGGTCCCGTACTCGCTCTCGTCCGGCTTGAGAATGTCGAACCAGAGCACGGTCATCACCCCGGCCAACCCGGCGTACGCCGACGACACCGCGAACACGCTCGCCTTGGTACGCCGTACGTCGACACCCATCGCCGCCGCAGCAGCCTCGTTGTCGCGTACTGCCCGCCACGCCCGCCCGATCCGGGTCCGGACCGCGCCGCGGGCCAGCCAGTACGCCAGCGCCAGTAACGCGAGGAACAGGTACCAGATCCGTTCGGTGCCGCGGATCGGTACGCCGGCGACGACGAGGTCACCCTCGTTGGAGAACGGGAAGCCGAACAGCTTGAAGGTGGCCGGATCCCGCCCGGTCGACGTACCGCCGGTGAGTGACTCGGCCGCCTGACCCAGATACAGGCCGAGGAACACCAGCGAAAGTGAGGCGACGCCCAGATAGATCCCGCGGACCCGACCTGCAACCGGAGCGAACGCCATCCCGGCCAGCGCACTGATCGCGACCGCGCCGACCAGCGAGATCAACGGGTCGAGGCCCAAACCGAGGTGGTCACCCTTCGGCCCGGCCAGAACTGTGTACGACGTCGCGCCGACGAGCAGGAAGAAGCCGTGGGCGAGCGACAGTTGGCCGGCCTGGCCGGTGAGCAGAGTCAGTCCGATCGCCCCGACCGCGCCGATCATCATGTACTGACCGGCCTTCAGCCAGGGCGCCTCGAGGTACAGCGGAAGCAACAGCAGGACGATGCCGACCGGGATCCACGCGAGCCTAGACACGAGTCGTCTCCCGCGTACCGAACAGCCCCGCCGGCCGCACCACCAGGACCACGAGCATGACCAGGAAGACCGCACTCTTCGCGAACGCGAACGACACGTAGTACGTCGACAGCGCATCGACCAGACCGACCGCGACCCCACCGACGATCGCGCCGACGGTGGAGTCGAGCCCACCGAGGATCGCGGCCGGGAACGCGGCAAGCGCGATCGAGTGCGTCCCGCGAGAGAGACCGGCTCCGGAGAAGTCTTGGGTCGCGATGAACAACACCGCAATGCCTGCGAGCAAGCCGGCCAGAAGCCAGGCCGACGCCGTGACTCGTGAGCTGCGGATCCCAACCAGAGCAGCGGCTTCGCGGTTCTCCGCCTGTGCCCGCATCGCGATTCCCCAGTTGGTGTAGCGGGAGGCGAGGAAGAAGGCGGTGATCAGGACCGTCGCGACCAGAAGCGCCACCAGGTGCGTCCGGAAGAGGGTGATCCCGCCGAGCTGGATCGGCTTCGCGTCCCAGGCGTCGCCGATGAACGGAACCGAGACTCCCAGCCGGCGGATGATCTCCTCGGTGATGATCACGTCCACCCCGATCGTCAGCAGAGCAAGGCTGAACGGGTCGGCGTGCCGGGAGCGGGCCAGAAGCAACCGTTCCACGGCGAGCGCGAGGAGCCCGGCGCTGAGGATGCCGATGATCGCGGCCGCGGCCCAGCCGATGTGGTCCTTGGTGACCAGCACCAGGTAGCCGCCGAAGAGCACGAGCGAGCCGTGGGCGAAGTTGACCACCTCGGTCGCCTTGTAGATCACCACGAATCCCAATGCCAGCAGGGCGAACACGGCACCCTTGCCGAGTCCGTTGACCATCAGTTGCAGGAAGGTCGTCATGTCGTCACTCCGAGGTAGGCCTTGACCACGTCCGGGTCGGTCTGTACGTCAGCCGGGGTGCCGTCGGCGATCACCCGGCCGAAGTCGAGCACCGTGACCTGATCGGCGATTCCCATCACCAGTTCCATGTCGTGCTCCACCAGCAGTACTGCGATGTCGAGGTCGGTCCGGATCTGGCCGATCATCGCGGCGAGTTCGGCGGTCTCGTCGGTGTTCAGGCCGGCCGCCGGTTCGTCGAGCAGGAGCAGGGACGGCTCAGTGGCCAGAGCCCGGGCGATGTCGGCCAACTTGGCCACGCCGTACGGCAGTGCGCCGAGTGGCCGGTCGACGCTCGCGCCGATCCCGAGGAAGTCGCAGATCTCCCTGGCCCGGGCTGCGTGCAGTCGTTCCTGGCGGCTGGTCAGGCGCAGTCCGCCGGCGAGGAAGCCGCCACGGGTCAGCGCATGCCGGCCGAGCAGCACGTTGTCGAGGACGGTGGAGTGCGGAGACAGCGCGGTGTTCTGGAACGCGCGCCCGATGCCGAGGCGAGCCACTCGATGCGGTGCGAGCCGGAGCAGGTCCTGCACGCCCAGCCGGACCGTGCCGGCGGTCGGTCGGTAGAGGCCGCTGATGACGTTGAAACAGCTGGACTTCCCGGCGCCGTTCGGTCCGATCAGCGCGTGCAGCGAGCCCGGACTGACGGTGAAGGAGATGTCGTCGAGTGCGATCAGCCCACCGAACCGAAGGCTGACGTTTTGCAGGACGAGTTCGGTCATCCGGGCCACCTGGCCAACGTTCGGCGTTCGGTTGCCGCCGTACCGAGGTAGTGCTGGTGTACGCCGGCCGCGACTTCGGCGACCGGGCCGGACATGGCGACCGACCCGACGCTGAGTACGACGGCGTGGTCCGCGACCTCGAGTGCCATCGCGGCGTTCTGCTCGACCAGGACCACGGCCGTGCCCTGGGCGTGGATCTCGCGGATGGTCTCGCCAATCCGCTCGACCATCAGTGGCGCCAATCCCAACGAGGGCTCGTCGAGCAGCAGCAGCTTCGGCCCGGCCATCAGGGCGCGTCCGATCGCGAGCATCTGCTGCTCGCCGCCGGACAACAGGCCGGCGCGCTGGCTTGCACGTTCCGCCAGCAACGGGAAGAGCGCATGCACCCGGTCCCGGGCGGCTGCTCGATCAGTGCTGGCGATTCCACCAGCGCGGAGATTCTCGGCGACCGTCATGCGGGTGAAGATCTGCCGCCCTTCCGGTACGCCGACGACACCGTGCCGAACGATCTGAGCCGGACCGAGTCGGTCGAGCCGCAGCTCACCCTGGTGGATCGTCCCGCCGGTCACGATGCCGCGGTGCAGACCGAGAGTTCCGGAGACGGCCCGGAGCAGAGTGGATTTCCCCGCGCCGTTCGCGCCGAGGACGGCGAGCACACCGTCGTCCGGTACGTCGAGATCCACACCGTGCAAGGCGTTCATCGAACGGCCGTATCGCACCTGCAGATTCCGGATAGTCAACACTGGCGGGATCCCCTCCGCATCCCCAGCCGATCGGCCGGTGGCGGACAGTCTGCGAGGAATCCCGTCCGGCTCCACACCCCCAAGTGGAGAGGTTGCCTATAACAACCCGGCCTCGCTCGCCTTCACGATCGCCTCGACCCGGTTGCGTGCGCCGAGTTTGTGCAGGGCGGACTGCAGGTACGTCTTCACGGTGTTGCGGGTCAGGCCGGTGGATTCGGCGATCTCCGGGTTGGTCCGGCCCTGCGCGGCGTACCGCAGTACTTCGTACTCTCGACGGGTCAAACCGCTGCGTGCCAAGGCATCCGAGCGTTGCGTGTGGTGCGGAACGATTCTCGGATCGACCACGCGTTCACCGCGCAGTACTGCTCGTAAGGCCGCGGAGAGGTCAGTGCCGGCCACATCTTTGACCAGCGCCGCGTCTGCTCCGGCGTCGAGTGAGGCTGTGATGCCGTGGTGGTCGGCGTGGGCGGTGAACACCACGATCTTGCCGCCGGAATGGACCTTGCGGAGTTCGCTGATGACCTCGGGGGCAAGCATGTCCGGGAGGCGCAGGTCCAGCAAAATAAGGTCCGGGCGCAGCTCGGTGATGCGTTCGATCGCGGCCTGCCCGGACTCGGCCGATCCGATCACGGTCAGCATCGGATCCGACCGGAGCAGCAGGATCACTCCGTCGCGGACGACCGGGTGGTCGTCGACAACGAAGACGGTCGACGTCATCCCGGCAGCCAGCAGCGCAAGGTGCAGCCGCCGTCCTCGTCGCGGACGAGGCTCACGTCACCTCCCAGCCGTACGGCGCGCTCGGCCAGCGACCGTACGCCGAGACCGCTGCCCGGACTGCCGGCCACCTCCGCCGTGCTGTCGTCGGCGACCACCACGTGAACGCCGCCGTCGTCGGATGCGCCGAGACTGACGATCACCGATCACCGATTGCGGGTTGGCGTGCTTCTCGACGTTCAGGAGGCCTTCGCGGACAACTGCCACCAGCAAGGCGGTCCGCTCGGCGTCGAGTGGCGCGACCGTGGCCAGCTGGACGAAGCGGGCCGATACGCCGGTCCTCGCCTCGAATGAGCGGGTGTACTCGGCGATCTCCACCGGTAGGGCACGTTCCGGCGCGGTCCCGGTCATTACAAGCAGGGACTCGCGCAGCGCGGTCGACGCGGCGGACACGTCCGACTCCAGCCGCCGCAGCCGGTCCACCAGCAGCGGGTTGTCCTGAACCGACTCGTGTAGATCGCGGACCTGAACTCCGATCAGGAACAGCAGCGCGCCGACCGAGTCATGCAGGGCGCTCTGTGCACGTTGCCGTTCGGCGGCGATCGCATCGGCCTCGCGCGCCTCGGCCGCATCTGCGATCCGGAGTGCGATCGAGGCCTGGTCCGCGACCTCCTGCATCCGGTCGACGGCGAAGTCACCGAACGACGTCGCTGTGCGCATGGCGGCGTACGCAACGGCGATTGTCCGGCCGCCGCTACCGACGACCGGGACGGCGAGCATCGCACCGATGCCCTCGTGCTGCACCTGTACGTCGAAGTGGTGGGTGATCGAGGGCGAGCTGACGTAGTCGTCGACACGGACCGCCGAACGCAGCGCGAGCACCCGGCCGCCGATGCCCTGACCGATCGGTACGACGAGGTTCTGCAACTGGTTGGTCCGGGTCCCAGACATCCAGCGGACGACGGCCTGATCCGGTGCCTCCAGATCGGCCACGAATCCCGAGTCGGCGCCGACCGCGATCCTGATCAGCCGCGCGGTGCCGTGGAGCGCCACCACGCGGTCCATCACCGTCAGCAGGCCGTCCCGCTCACGCAGCAGCGCATCGAGCGCGGTGAGTCGCTCGGTGACCTGGTCGGTGGCACGCGCGGTACTCACCTGGTGACTCTCGCACGGTAGGCGACCGGCACGGTACCTCCATCTGGAGAGGATTGTGGGTCCGCTGGGTAGTCCCTAGTGTCTATGAAAGTGAACTCACTTTCACGTCGGATGCTCATTCTGCCCTGTTTGTTGGCCCTCGTCGCCGTGTTCGCGTCACCCGCTGCGGCTGGGATGCGGCCAGATCCACTGTCCATCACGGTCGTCTCGAACACCAGGCCGGAGTACGTCAGCGGCGGCGACGTCCTGCTCCGGGTCAGCCGGGCCGCGAAGGTCCGGCTCAACGGGCGTGACGTCTCGTCGAGTTTCGCCGTACAGCCGGACCGGTCGCTGCTCGGCCTGGTCAGCGGGCTGAAGACCGGCGGCAACGTGGTGACGGCGGGTGACAGCTCCCTGCGGATCACCTCGTACCCGCTGTCCGGGCCGGTGTTCGCCGGGCCGCAGCAGACCCCCTTCTACTGCGAGACGACGTCGTTCGGGCTGGCGCCGTCGACGCAGCCGTTGTGCGAGGCGCCGACGAAGGTGTCGTATCTCTACCGGACGACCGCCGGCGCCTTTGCGCCGCTCGCCGATCCTGCTGGGCGACCGACCGATCTCGCGACTACTACGGTCGACGGCCGCGAGGTCCCGTACATCGTCCGCTTGGAGACGGGCACGATCGACCGTGCCGTCTACCAGTTCGCGGCTTTGTACGACGGCGGGGCGCCTTCACCGCTGCGGTCCGAACAGAGCTGGAACAGTAAGCTCGTCTACACCTTCGGCGGCGGCTGCAACGGCGGCTACCACCAGGGCAGCATGATCGCCAACGTCGTCGACGACCTGTACCTGTCCCAGGGGTACGCCGTCGCGTCGTCCACACTGAACTTCCCAGCGACGAACTGCAGCACGATCCTGTCGGCCGAGGCCGCGATGATGGTCAAGGAGCACTTCATCGAGACCTACGGGCCGGTGCGGTACACGATCGGCTGGGGTGGCTCCGGCGGCAGCGTCAACCAGCACGAGATCGCCGACGCGTATCCGGGGATCCTCGACGGCATCATTCCTGGGGTGTCGTTCCCGGACATGCTGACCGCGTTCACCTCGGCGGCCGACTGCAGTGCGTTGAACAAGTACTTCGCGTCCAGCTCGCTGACCGAAGTACAGAAGACCGCGATCGCCGGTTATGTGAGCAGTAGTCCCTGCGTCTCGTGGCAGGGCGGGTTCGGCCCCTTGATGACTCCGACAGCGAGTTGTGGGCCGCCGATTCCGCCGACGGCGGTCTGGGATCCGATCACGAACCCGAACGGCATCAAGTGCATGGCGTCGGAGGGTTGGGTCAATCAGTACGGGCGTGACCCGAAGACCGGGATCGTCCGTAGCACGCGGGACAACGTCGGGCTCCAGTACGGGCTGCAGGCGCTCAAGTCCGGGGTGATCACGCCGGACCAGTTCGCGGATCTCAACGCGAAGGTCGGTAGCGTGAACGAGGTCGGCTTAGTGGTCAACCAGCGAGCTGTGGCCGATCCCAAGGCGCTCGAGACCGCCTATCGCGACGACCTCTCGCTCAACGGGGGACTCGGGCTCAAGTCGACCCCGATCATCGACCAGCGCACGTACGCGGACCGGGCCGGTCCCGGCATCGACATCCACACGTCGGAGCTGTCCTTCGTCACTCGTGATCGGTTGCTGAAGGCAAACGGTACGGCGGCCAACCAGGTGATCATCGAGTCGTCGCTGGACCCGGCGCAGTCCGCAGCGGCTTCCCGCTACGAGCTGGACGCGATGGATCGGTGGTTGGCGGCGATCACGGCCGACAAGTCCCGGCGTACGGCGCAGCAGAAAGTCATCGCCGACAAGCCGGCGGATCTGAGTGACGGCTGCTTCTTGTCCCCGACGCAACGAATCCAGGAGAAGCTCGTGTACCCGCCGGCCGGGAAGTGCGGCGCTGCCTATCCGGTCGCGGCGAACCCGAGAATCGCCGCCGGATCCGACGTGGGCATGACCACCCTGAAGTGCGCACTCAAGCCGTTGGACTTCAGCGGCTTCTCGGCTGCGGACCGGGTCAAGCTTCGCCAGGCCTTTCCATCCGGGGTCTGTGACTACAGCAAGCCGGGAATCGGTCAGCGGCCGCCGGCCGGGATTTGGCTCAACTACCTGCGGTGATTCCGCCGTAGACGAAGGCGGTCAAGGTACTGACGCTGCTCCGAGAGCGGCCCGCGCCCGGTTGCATGGTGGTGTAGCAGTAGTTCTCCAGCAACCCCACCACCATCTGGGCGAGGGCCGCCGACTCGGCGACCGGCTTGCCGAGGTGGGTCCGTAGCTCCTTGATGTGGGTGCGCCAGATGGCGACGTCCTTGGCCCGGATCCGCCGCTGGATCTCGGCGAACTCCGGGTCCGACACGGCGGCCTCGAAGATCGCGATCATCTCCGGGCGGTACTCGCGATAAGAACGCCAGTACGCCTGGACATGATCGCGGACATCCTGCTCGCTGACCATCGTGTGACCGTGCCCGGACGCATCCGCGACGCGCTCGCGCCGGGCCTGCAGGAACTCGTCGGCGAGGGCCTTGAGTACGGCGGCCTTGGACGGGAAGTACCGGTAGATGCCACCGGTCGCGCGGCCCGCCTCCGCGGTGATGTCGGTGATCCGCGTGACCGAGTAGCCCTGCCGGGCGAACACCCGCCGGGCCGCCGCCTTGAACTCCTCGGCCGTCCGATCTGACTTGGACATGGTCACGAACCCGCGCTCCGCTCCGAAATGAAAGTGATGTCAGATTCACCTTAGATCATGTGCACCACGGTCACCGCCTGTTCACGGTGCGGTGATGTAATGGCCGGGACACTCGACGGAGGTTCCCTTGAGACTCGGCCTGCACTACTGGAACTACTCGAACCCGACCGACACTTCGCAGATCGCGGCCTCGCTGGCGGAGACGGCGCGGATCGTCGACGAGGCGGGGTTCTACCGGTTCACCGCGATGGATCACTACTTCCAGATGGAGCACCGCGGTACCGCTGACGAGCCCATGCTGGAGGGGTACACCACCCTCGGCTATGTGGCCGCGCGGACCGAGCGAGTGAAGCTCGGCCTGCTTGTGACTGGGGTGATGTACCGGTATCCGGGCCTGCTCGCGAAGATCGTGACGACGCTCGACGTGCTGTCCGGCGGCCGCGCGTTCCTCGGCATCGGCGCGTCCTGGTACGAGCGCGAGCAGCGTGCCCTCGGCGTACCGGTGGTGCCGATGGGTGAGCGGTTCGAGCGGTTGGAGGAGAGCCTCCAGATCTGTCAGCAGATGTGGAGCGACAACAACAACGGTCCGTTCGAGGGACGCCACTATCAGCTGGCGGAGACGCTGTGCGTGCCCGCGCCGCTGACGTCCCCGCATCCGCCGATCATGGTCGGTGGCGGCGGCGAGAAGAAGACGCTCCTTCTGGTCGCGCGGTACGCCGATGCGTGCAACCTGTTCGCGGTCAGCCCGGAGGATGTCGCACACAAGCTCGAAGTACTGCGTGCACACTGCGACGCCGAGGGCCGGGACTACGACGCGATCACCAAGACGGCCGTGTACATGGGCCCCGTGCTCGAGGACCCGGATGCGGTCGTCGCTGCCGCCGAGACCTACGCCGGCCTCGGCATCACCGAGCTCCAGTTCATGCCCGACCGCGACCCGGTCGAGTTCGCGACTCGCCTGTCCGAAGAGGTGGCGCCTCGGCTCAGCTAGCATCTGCAGTACCGTCGCCCCACGGAGGACCGCCCATGTTCACCAGGATTCTGGCTGTTTCAGTGCTGCTTCTGGGAAGTGTTTCGGCGCCCGCGACTGCCGACTCTCCACCATCGGATCCGGCTCGCGCCGAGCTTCGCGGCATGGTGGAGAACGTGAGCGGCGCGACCGGCAAGCGTTACGCCGTACACGACGACGCCGGCCACACGATGGACACGGTCAAGATCATCCAGGACTCGACCGGCGGGTACCTGGCCGTGTCGCACCACATGGCATCCGACGGCCACTTCCGGGTCAACCTGGCGACCTCGACCGACCTGCTGAACTGGCATTGGGTACGCGAGCTCGCCGGGAGCAACACCGGACCGGCGTCGCAGCCGACGATCGCCGAGGCCTCCAACGGCGGCTTCGTGATGGCCTGGGAGCAGGAGCAGGCCGGCGGTGGCAACAACCACCTGGCCTTCCGGTACTTCGCCAGCCGCGCCGACCTGCTGGCCGGGAACGTGTCCCGATCCTTCGACGCAGGCCGTCAGTTGTCGTCCTGCGCGGAGGGTACGCCGAACATCTACAGCGTCACGTTGTCGCCCGATATCGACCACTCGACGATCGACATCGGCGGCCACTACTGGTGGAACTGCGACCGCGACCGGCAGCAACGCGGGCACCTGACGAACTTCAACTCCTGGAGTACGTCGGCCCAGCCGAACTACGACAACGCCCTGCTGTACTGGGGCGTCGGCGGCAACATCGGCGACCGCGACCAGGCCGTCTTCCGCGGCTTCAGCTACGGGCTGATCGAAGGCCAGTTCACGAAGGGCGACTTCGGATCCTGGCGCACCTTCGTCTACGACTACCAAACCGGCAACGCCGATCAGACCACCATCCACACCGACGGCGGCAGTACGGCATTCGCCAACCCGACCATCACCGCCCTCCGCGCCCCCAACGGCCAACCAGCCATCCTCACCACCCTCTTCATCCCCAGCGAAGGCGCCGCCGCAGGCGAATCAGGCGAACTGATCTATTACCACACCTACTAAGGCTTCAGAGTCTTCTGCAGGGTGGTGAGGATCTTGCGGCCGGTGTTGAGGTAGAAGACGTCGTCGTCTACTGGGATGGCGTGCTGGGTGGTGACGGCGTTGAGGGCCGGCCAGAGTGGGTTGGCGCTCATCGTTTTCTCGGCGTCGCCCTTCTGGACGCCGTAGAACAGCCAGTCGGCGTCGGCGCGGTCGAGTTGCTCGGAGCTGATGTCCTGCGACGTTTCGTTGAACTGCTGGTCCTTCGGCCGCGGCAGTCCCGCGTCGTCGGCGACGCTGCCGGTGAACGACGGTACGCCGTACACCCGGAGCCGATTGCCGTTCTTGCGCAGGAAGGAGACCGTGGGCCGTGGGCTCAGCGAATTGCCCAGCGCCGCGGCATCGGTCTGGAACTGGTCGAGGAGCTGCTGCGCCTTCTCGGTCTCGCCGACCGCATCCGCGACCAGCAGGAAGTCCTGTTTCCAGTACAGCCCGGTGCCGCGGGACGCGACCGTCGGCGCGAGCTTGCTGAGGTTCGCGTAGAGCGCTTTCGAGTCCTTGCCGGCGACGTTCATCAGGATCAGGTCCGGTGCGATCCGGGCGATCGCCTCGATGCTCGGCGCGAGCCGGCTGCCGACATCACCGACCTTCGCGAGCGCCGCGCGCTGCTGCGGATACGCGTCGATCAGGTACTTCGGGATGAGGTCGGCGCCGTCTCCGCGGGTCGACCCGGCCGGCGTAATGCCCAATGTGAGCAGGGAGTCCGCCTGACCGGTCGAGACGACAACGACCTTCTTCGGGGCGACCTTGAGCTGGGTGCTGCCCTCGAAGTGACGGACCGTCCGCGGGAAGACTCCGTCGGCCGCGCCACTCCCGATCCCCGCCGGAAGGGTCCGTGGTGCGACGTGCGTGGTCGGCGAGGATTGCGGGCCGGTTGCGGCTGTCGTCGTACCCGCGCATCCGCTGACGGCGAGGGCGAGGCTGCAGCTCAGCCACAGCAAGTGGTGTCGCATCGTAGATCTCGTCCTGTTCTGTGGTGGAGGGGTCATCGCCGGCCGATCAGCCAGGCAAGGTAGGCGCCGCCCAGTACGCCGGTGACCAGGCCGACCGGGATCTGGAACGGTGCGAGCGCACGCTGAGACACGAGGTCGGCCACTGCGAGAAGCAAAGCGCCGGTGACGGTGGCGGACGCAAGTGCGGGCGTGGGGGAGCGGGTGAGTCGGCGGCCCAGCTGTGGAGCCGCCAGCGCAAGGAAGCCGATTGGGCCCGACACCGCGACGGCCGCGCCCGTCAGCGCGACGCCAAGCAACGCGGCGAGCAGGCGGACCTGCGCCGGACGCACACCCAGAGCCGTGGCCAAGTCGTCGCCGGTTTCCAGCACACCGAGTCGGCGTCGGAGGCAGGCCGTGAGTACGAAGAGCACCAGGAGTACGACGGCGAGGAAGCGGACCGGTGATCCGTTGATGCCGTTGAGGCTGCCGAGCAACCACAGCTTCGCCTCCTGCGCCCGTTCGGGATCGGCGCGGGTGATCAGGTAGTCGTTGACTGCGGCAAGCATCGCGCCGACCGCGATGCCGCCGACGATGAGTCGCTCGCCGCGGAGTTGGCCTCGGCCGGTGAGCGCGAGTACGGCGACCGCGGTGAGCAGACCGCCGAGGACGGCCCACACCGCGACCCTGGCTCCGGTGGCGTTCCCGATCAGGAGGGCAAGCAGCGCGCCGGATGCCGAGCCGGTCGTGAAACCGATGACGTCGGGGCTGCCCAACGGGTTGCGCGAGATGCTCTGGAACAACGCGCCGGCCAGTCCGAGGGCGGCGCCGACTAGCAAGGCCGCGATGGCTCGCGGAAGGCGTTGGCCGACGATGATGAACCGCTCGGTCTGGTCGCCGCCTCCGGCGAGGATGTCGAGGACTTTGAGGGGCGCCACGTGGTAGTCGCCGAGCACGAGCGCGAGTGCTGACACTGCGAGTGCGATGAGCAGCAGAAGGCCGCACACCAGCCCCGTCCGTTGGCGGCGGGAGCGGATCGCCGCTCGTACCTCGAGGGCGGCCGTCACAGTGCGCGTGTCCGTCGCAGGACGGCTGCCAGCAAGGAGGGCGCGCCGATGAAGGCGGTCACGATGCCGACCTCCAACTCGCCCGGCGGCGCGACTACCCGACCCAGGATGTCGGCAGTCAGCACGAGCGCCGGCCCCGCCAACACGGAGTACCCAACGAGACGCACAGTGTCCGGCCCGACCCACCACCTCAGGAGTTGGGGGACCGCGAGCCCGACGAAGCTGATCGGCCCGGCGGCCGCCGTCGCGGCCCCGCTCGCCAGAATGACCGCGAGGAAGCCGAGCCCACGGGTCCAGGCGACGCGGACACCGAGCGCAGCGCCGAGTTCATCACCGAAGGCCAGCGCATTGAGCGGACGGCCGAGCGTGAGCGCCAGTCCAATCGCCACGACGGAGAACGGCAGTACGGCGGTGGCGACGTCGGAGCCGCGATCGGCGAGCGAGCCGACGACCCAGAAGCGGTACGAATCGAAGGTCGTCGAGTCGAACTGGGTGACGATGCCGGTCGCGGCGCTGATACTCGCCGAGATGGCCGCACCGGCCAGGACCAGCCGGATGCGTCCCTGATCGCCGGCATCGCGACCGGCCAACCAGTACACCAGAGCCGCCGCGATGGCTGACCCAACGAAGGCGAACCAGGCGTAGCCACTGACCGAGGTCACGCCGAGCAGCGAGATGGCTAGTACGACGGTCAGCGCTGCGCCGGCGTTGACTCCGAGCAGACCGGGCTCGGCAAGCCGGTTCCGGGTCAGCGCCTGCATGATCACGCCCGCGACGGCGAGATCGGCGCCTACCAGAACCGCAAGCACGGTCCGCGGCATCCGCAGGCGCCAGACGATGATCGAGGCCGCGTCCCCATCAGGCGCGAAGACCGCGTGACCAACCTGTCCCAGGCTGAGCGGGCGGGAACCGATGGCCAGGCTGACAAAGCCGAGTCCGACCACGAGCGCGAGCAGGCCGACCCAAAGCACGCCAGACCGCTTCTGCCGCACCCGAACGGACGACTCCGCAGTCGCCAGCCCCACGCTCCACCTCCGCCACGTCTTAGCGAAGGCTTACCTTACCTCGGCCGCTCGAAGGCTCCGTCCGGCGGCTCCCACGGCGGTCAGTCGACGACGGCGGGTGGTGCGCCCTCCTCGACGACGTCCGGCTTGGGTTGTTTGCGCGGGAGCATCAGGGCCGGCACCAAGGTGATGACCACCAGCACCCAGGCGACCCAGTAGCTATGGGCGAACGAGTTGGCCGCATCGACGAGCCCGCGGGCGATGGCGGCCGGGTCGATGTGGAGCTGGGCCAGGCTGTCCGGCCGGGTGTTGGACAGGATCGCCGCTTGCGTCTCACGGAGGCCTGCGCCCAGGCCGGGGACGTTCTGCGTACCGGGGATGATCGGCGAGTTGTTCAGCTGGTTGGTCAGGATGACCGACATCGTCGCGACGCCGACCGAGGAGGCGATCTGCTGGGAAATGTTGAGCAGCGTCGACCCGCGCGCGACCTGATGCCCGGTGAGCGTCCTGAGTGCCGTGGTGAACAGCGGCATCATCGTGCCGCCCATCCCGAAGCCCATCACGACCAGCATCGCGATGATCAGCAGGTACGGCGTAGTTGCGGTGATCTGGGTCAGGCCGAACATGCCCACGACGATCAGCGCCAGCCCGACAGGCACGATTCGTCCGACAGGGACCTTGTCCACGAGCCGTCCGGCGATCGGCATGGTCACCATGGCTCCGAGTCCTTGCGGCGCGACCAGGAGGCCCGCGTGCAATGTGGACTCACCACGGATCTGCTGGAAGTACGTCGGTACCAGCAGAAGGCCACCGAAGAACGCGGCGGCGAACAAGAACATCGTGATGATCGAGATGGTGAGGTTGCGATCGCGGAACAGCCGCAGATCGAGCAGCGGATGCTCCGGCCGGAACGAGTGCCAGACGAAGGCCCCCATCAGCAGCACCCCGGCCAGCATCGAGAGCCAGACCCGAGGCGCTGTGAAGTCGCCGCCCTCGGCCGGCAGCGAGGAGACGCCGAAGAGGAACAGCGCCAGTCCGGGGGACATCAGCGCGACGCCGAGGAGGTCGAGCGACTCCGTCCGCTGTGCGTTGTCCCTGGCCAGGGCGCGCCAGGCGTAGATCAGCGCGATCACGCCGAGCGGCACGTTGATCAGGAAGATCCAGTGCCAGCTCGCCACCTGGATCAGCCAGCCACCCAGGATCGGTCCCGCGATCGGGCCGAGCAGCATGGGTACGCCGAGGATGGCCATCAGGCGGCCCATCCGGTGCGGTCCCGCGGCCCGCGTCATGATCGTCATCCCGAGTGGCATCAGCATGCCGCCGCCCAGCCCCTGCAGGACCCGGAAGCCGATCAGCATGTTGATACTCGTCGCGGTCGCACACAGAGCGGAGCCGGCCGTGAACAGGAAGATCGCGGTCATGTAGAGCCGCTTCGTCCCGAACCGGTCCGCCGCCCATCCGGTCAACGGGATGACGGTCGCCAGCGCGAGCGTGTACGCCGTGACAGTCCAGGCGACGGTCGAGTAGGCGACCGGACTGTCCGGCGTACCGAACTCGGCCTGGAACGTCGGCAGCGCGACGTTGACCACCGTGATGTCGAGGATCGACATGATGGCGCCGAGCACCACCACACCGGCGATCTTCAGGACGGCGGCATCGATATTGTCGGGATAATCAGGTTGAGTCGCAGACTGGCTCATGGGTGGATCCCCCCTCGGCACGAATCACAACGCTGCCGAGCCTACGCGCCAACCCACACCCCACACGAGCAAATTCCCCGAGTCAGTCGACGGCGAGCTGGTGACGGTCGGTGAAGGTTCCAGGGACGGCGTACACGTCAATCGGCGTTGCGGACTCCCTCTGCTGCGTCGCGGATGAGTTGGGCGGTCTCGTCGGGGTGGGAGACCATCGCGAGGTGGCCGGAGTCGACCTCGATGGTGGTCGCGCCCATCCGGTTCGCGAACAGGCGTTCCGCGTCCGGCGGGATGGCTTGGTCCCCGGCGCCGACCAGATACCAGGTCGGCAGCGACTTCCAGGCCGGTACGCCGATCACATCGGCGAACGCGGAGACGGCGAGCGGTTGCTGTACGGCGTACAGCACGTTGGCCTGGACCGGGTCGACGCCGGAGGCGAAGTGGTTGACGAAGTCGTCCTCGGACAGCCAGCCGAAGCCCTGCTTGTCGGTGAACAGGTGCTCGAGTGCCGGGGTCGTGGGTCCTTGGGAGAGCAGGCCGCCCAGGGACTCACCGTTGTCGAGCCCGAACGCCGCGATGTAGACCAGGCCGGCCACGTTCGGGGCCTCGGAGCCCAGGGCGGTGGCGATCTGACCGCCGTACGAGTGCCCGACGACGATCGTCGCGCCGTCCTGGAGTTCGAGCACGTGCCGCAGCCTGGCCACGTCATCGGCCAGCGAAGTCAGTGGGAACTGTGGCGCGGTCACGTGGTAGCCGTCAGCCTGCAAGCGCTCGATGACGCCGCTCCAGCAGGAGCCGTCCGCCCAGGCGCCATGGACGAGAAGAATGTTCGGTCGCGTACTCATCTCGGGCTGTCCTTCCGTAGGAGTCGCTGCCATGCTTGCCAGCCGGTGGCGATCTGGGTATCCGCAGGTTGACTGCACCCCTCCACGAAGCTCGTATGCTGGCTGCGATCGAGGGGGCGAGGTGGCCATCGGGTTGATCGGGCGGGACAGCGAGCTCAAGTGGCTGTCAGATCTCCTGGACGCGCCACCGGCGACCAGCCAGGTCCAGGTCTTGCTGGGCGAGCCGGGTCTGGGCAAGACCGTGCTCCTGACCGAGCTGACCAGACAGGCCGCGTCCCAAGGCCGGAGGGTACTCAGCGTTGCCGGTCGAGTCTCCGAGCGTGACCTGGCCTTCGCCGGGCTGCATCAGTTGTTGCGGCCGGTCCTGGAGCGCGTTCCGACGCTGCCCGATCGGCAATCCCAGGCCCTGCTGAGCGCGTTCGGTCTGACCGACGACCCGGTCCCACCCGATGCGCTCCTGATCGGCATCGCCGTACTGACGCTGTTGTCGGCGGTCGCCAGCGATGCTCCGTTGCTCGTGGTCGTCGACGACAGCCAGTGGTTGGACCGTGCGTCGCTCGACAGTCTTGCGTTCGCTGCGCGGCGACTGGACACCGAGCCGCTCGTGCTCGTGCTCGCCGCCCGCGGTGTCACCGCTCCGCCCGGAATCGACTTCCCGGAGCTCGTCCTCAAGCCTTTGAGTACGCCGGAAGCCGGGCTGCTGCTCGATGACCAACCGGACCCACCGCGTGGCCGAGCCCGCGAGCAGGTACTACTGCAGGCACGCGGAAACCCGCTCGCGCTGATCGAGTTGTCGAAGGCAATCGCCGCCGACCCGAGCGCCGGCCGGCGTTGGACCGCCGAGCCCTTGCCACTGACCGAGCGCCTGACCAGCGTGCTGGCTACGCAGTACGGCGTACTGCCCGCGTCCGCACGGGCCGCGCTGCTGCTCGTCGCGGTGGCGGACAGCCCGGACGTGGCCGCGCGGCTTCCCGGGCTCACGCTGGGACCGGCTGAGCAGGCCGGGCTGATCCGGCTGAGCGAATCCGGCCCGCAGTTCGCGCATCCGCTGGTACGGGCGGCGATCTATCACGCGGTCCCGTTCGCCGAGCGGGCTGCGGCGCACCTGGCTGTCGCGGAGATCCTGCACGACCAACCCGATCGATACGGCTGGCACCTCGCGGCAGCGGCGCTCGAGCCCGATGAAAAGCTCGCCGTACTCCTCGAAGACACCGCGATGCAGGCGCAGCGGCGAGGTGGTGCCGCGGCTGCCGCACGAGCCCTGGAACGGGCGGCCGAACTCAGCCCTGCCGAAGACGACCAGGCTCGACGGTTGCTGGCCGCGGCCGGTCTTGCGTTGGCGGCCGGTCAGGCGGACTGGGTCCAGGACCTCGCGCGCCGGGTCCTTGCCGTGACCGCCGATCCGCATCTGCGCGTCGCCGCCCAGCAGCGGATCGGATGGGCGCTGGTTTGGTCCAACCAGCATGCGGCCGCGCTGACGACCCTGTTGGCTGTCGTAGAGGAGGCGTCGCCCGAGCTCCCGATCGTCGCCTGGGATGCGATCGGCCTGGCCGCCACCGTCGCGTATCAATCCGGCGCACCCGCCGACCGGGCCGCCGTCGTACGCGCGATCGACCGGCTGCCCGAGCCTGCGCAGCCAACTGCGGACTGGCCGGACGGTCTCGCGGACGAAGAGCGGATCTGGGTACGGGCGTGCACCAACCCGGTGGCTGGGCACGCGGACGGCGTTGAGCTGCTACAACGGATCGTGACGCGGCCAGTGACCGATCTGGCGAAGGTTGGCGCGGCGGCCTGGCTCCTCGACGAGACCGAACTCGCAGTCCGGCTGCTGCGCGAGGCGGTCGATCGGCAACGTGCTCCCGGCACCGTGGGTCGCGCTGCGGCGGCGCTGTCCGCGCTGCAATGGGCTTGCATCGACACCGGCCGGTGGGACGAAGCGCTCGCGGCGGCCCGCGAGGCGGCGGACGCGGCGGCGGCGTACCGGATGGAATTGGTTGCCGCGACGGCGGATCTCTGTGTGGCATCGGTCAACGCCTTGCGTGGCGAGCACGTGTCATCGCTGCTGGCCAGTGCGGCGGCGTACGCCGACTGGCGGGAGTACCGGTCGGTGGCCGCGCGCGCCCATCACGCAGAGGGTATGGCGGCGTTTGCCCAGGGCAACGTTCAGGCGGCGTATGCCCAACTGAGACAGCTGTTCGACGAGGCGGGTACGCCGATACACCACCACGTCTCCTATCTGGCTGTCGCCGACCTCGCGGCCGCCGCGGTCCGGACCGAGGATCGGCTCGAAGCGCGGACCCTCCTCGAGCCCGCGCTGATGACGATCGAGGAGACCAGCGGACCACGACTGCAGCAGCTCGCCGCTCGGGCTCGTGCGCTGCTCGCCGAACCGGTCGACGCCGAGTCCTACTTCGAGAAGGCGCTGGCCGATCCCGCGGGGGAGCAGTGGCCGTTCGAGCGGGCCCTGTTGCGGCTCGACTACGGCGGCTGGTTGCGCCGGCAGCGACGGATCAACGACGCCAAGCCGATCCTCGCGGCGGCCCTCGACACCTTTCGCCGCCTGGGTACGACGCCGTGGACCAAACGGGCCGAGTCCGAACTGCGGGCCAGCGGCGTACTCGATGCGCCAACGGCACCCAACGCCCTGGCCGAACTCACCGCACAACAACGCGAAATCATCCTCCTCGCCGCCCGCGGCCTGACCAACGCCGAGATCGGCGACCGCCTGTTCCTCTCACCCCGCACGGTCGCCTCTCACCTCTACCGCGCGTACCCCAAACTCGGCATCGCCGGCCGCCACCAACTCCACGACCTTCTCTAGCCCTGCAATGCCGCGAGTACGGCGAGAACGCGGCGGTGATCGTCCTGCGCGCCATGTAGCCCGAGCTTGCTGAAGATGTTCGCGATGTGACTCTCGACCGTCTTGAGGCTGACCGTCAACCGGTTCGCGATCGCCGAGTTGGACCGGCCTTCGGCCATCAGCGCCAGTACGTCGCGTTCCCGTTCCGTCAACGCTGCAAGGGGATCGGTGGCCGAGTCCGCACGCATCAGGTGCCGCACGATCTCCGGGTCAAGCGCCGTACCGCCGGCCGCAATCGTGCGCAGTGCGCCCATCAGCGTCTCGACGTCGACGACCCGGTCCTTGAGCAGGTAGCCGAACCGCGCGGCGTGATGCTGAAGCAGCTGGGAGGCGAAGTGGGTCTCGACCGCCTGGGACAGCAGGAGTACGCCGAGACCAGGCATCCGGCCGCGGAGCTCGATCGCCGCTGCCGCGCCTTCGTGCGTGTACGTCGGCGGCATCCGGATGTCGACGATCGCGATGTCGGGCAGGTGCCGATCGACGGCCGCGATCAATCCGGTGCCGTCGGCAACGGTTTCGCAGACCTCGACGCCGGACTCGGCCAACAGCCGAGCCAAACCCTCCCGGAGCAGGGCGGAGTCGTCCGCGATCACTACCCGCATGGCAGCACCGCTTCGACTCGAGTCCCGCCGCCGGGCTGGCTACACGCAGACAGCACTCCGCCGAGGGCCGCGACTCGGTCGGCAAGACCTTGCAGTCCGCGACCGCGGGGATCCACTCCACCCAGCCCTTCATCGAGTACGGCGACGTGCAGCTCGGCCTGGTCAGCTGAGACGCGGATCGTCACCTCGTCCACCCCGGCGTGCTTGACGGCATTCGAGACCGCCTCCGCGATCACGAACCAGGCTGCGCTCTCCACTGATGCCGAGAACCGCTGATCGATCACGTCGAGCTTCATCCGCACCGGGATCCGACTGGCCAACTCATCGGTCGCCGCTCGCAGACCACCTCCGGCTAACGCGGCCGGTTGCAACCCGCTGGCCAGGTCGCGGAGTTCCTGCATCGTCAGAGCGAGATCCGTGATGGCCTGATCGACCTCAGCCCGCAGTACCGCTTCAGCGCCGTTGACCCGAGCCGAACGGAGCTGAAGTGCGATCGCGAGGATCCGCTGCTGCGCGCCGTCGTGGAGGTCGCGCTCCATCCGGCGGCGTTCCTCCAGATGCGCACCGGCGAGCCGGGCCCGCGACTCGGTGATCTGCTCGACCTGCTTGGCGAGTTCCGCCCGCAGACCCAGGTTGTCGATCTCCGCGGCCGCCTCCTGAACAAGGGCTTCCACAACCGTCCGCTCAGAGCGCGCCGGGTCGAACTCGACGAGTGCACTCACCTGCCCCCGGCGTACGACATCAACTACGTCCGAGCTGGGCACTGCGGCGCGCCCGTCCGCGGTGACCCAGCCGCCGTCGGAACGGAAGAGAGCGCGCACCCGCGGATCTCCGGTCGCCTCGATCAGCAATGCCCCGAGCTCGGGCGCCGGCGACTGCGCGAGCCCGGCCCGCACCACCTGAACGGCGTCGAACCGACGGCGGTTGAAGCGCCGGTCGACCACTCGACGCGCCCACAGGTACGCCGGCCGCGCGACCCCGATCGCCGCCAGCGTGGCAAGGATCGTCAGCAGTTGCGAGTCAGCTCGCACGGGCAGGCTCTTGGTGATCACGACGACCACGAGGGCGAAGACAGCGAGGACCGCGCCGGTCGAGATCGCGTACGCCGTGGAGTCGATGACGATCCGCTCCACGTCGTACAAGCGGTACTTCGCCACCGACAAAGCGGCACCAAGCGCAAGGGTGATGACGCAGATACTCAGCACCCAACCGGCCAGGTCGTCGAACCCGGCGTACGACGCAACGAACGACGCGATCACGATCGGCGCGATCGGCGTTGCTCCGGCGACCAGCCAGAGCAACTGCTGGCGAGCCTCACCTCTGGCCCGACGGAAGGCGGCCGCGAGGACGTAGACCGAGGCAAGGAGGCAGAGGCCGAGCACGATCACCGCAATGAACGCGAGCACTTTCATCAGACTGCCTGCGATTGCCCAGGGGCTGACAATGCCGTCGTACGGCGGTTCGAGTGGCGTGGAGCGAAGCAGGGCGGCGATTTGGAAGACCACGCCGGAGACGACCGTGAGGATCGGGAGTGCGCGCGACGAGGGGCGGACGGCGGGGGTGAACTGGAGGCCTAGCGCGAGGAAGACGAACCACCAGACGAAGCTGCTGTCGCTGAAGGTGGCGATCAGCGCGGCGTGGTCCGGTCCGGGCGTGGAGGCCACGTACACGTCGGTGAACCCGCTCCAGGTCAGGGCCGTGCCGAGCCCGAGGAACGCCCAGCCGGCGGGCTGGTCGACGACGCTCCAGGTGAGGAAGACGCCGACCGCCCAGCAGACCAGCATGGCGACGAGGTAGAGGACGTCCGACGGGCCGGCGATGAGGCGGCCGTGGTGGACCGCGAGCTGGGCGACGCAGAGTACGGGTGCGAGCGGCCAGGTGACCGCTCGCACCAGTACCCTCCCGGTCCTCCCCATCTCGTCATAGTGGCAGCAAAATCGCCCGGTGTACTCAGGGACAGCCCTGATCCGAAGACCGGTGCCCACTCCGTCGTACCTGCGGCGCGAAAGTTCGACGCTGGACGGACTCACTCGAACCTAGGAGTCTTGTCATGGCAACCATCACCCGTACCTCAACCGCCAGGACCTCAGCAGCGAAGGTCGCGTCCGCCGCGTCGGTTCTCTTCGCGATCGCCCTCTTCTGGACGGTCGCCAGCGTCGATGTTCCGCACAAGGCGAACGACGCGAAGCTGCTCGATTGGTGGCAGCAGAGCAGCAACCAGCTGTCCGGCATCGTTTCGCAGTACTGCGCGATCGCGGCGGCCCTGTTGTTCGTCGTACTCATCAACTACGTCAGGACGCTCACCGCGAAGACCGACGCCGTGCAGTGGTCGGCGTTCGCGCGCTCGATGGGCCTGATCTTCAGTACGACGCTGCTTGTGTCCGCGGCGCTGCGCGGAGTGATCGGGCACATGATGAAGATCGACGGCGAGCCGTTGCCGGGCCTCGACGTACTGCGGTACTCGACGGCACTCAACTACGACCTGATCGGCAGCGTCACGATGACGGCTCTGGGGCTGACGATTCTCGCCGTGTCTGTTGTCGTCGTACGGACGGTGGTTCTGGCCAAGTGGTTCGGGTACGTCGGGCTGGTGTGCTCGGTGATCATCCTGGTCGCGAGCGCGGCGATGATCGGCCAGTACACGATCATCCTGTCGCTGATCTGGTCCCTCTGCCTCAGCGTCGCGATCTGGCGCCGGCCGGCCACCAGCTGACACCCCGCGTTCTGGCCGCGGCCAGCTGACCCGCGTGTCCTGCAATCTTCTCTGGGTGGGCGAGGCAGGCAGTCCGGCACTGGCAGGCGATCGGCGGTCGCGTGACTGTCCCTGATCGAACTGTCCCGCCGCAAAATCCGCACCATCCGCGACCTACCCCATGCACCGCCGACCTGCCAATGCGCCGCACCCCCACCGACCGTGACAGCAGCCGCCCTCGCCGCTGTCGCGACCCGGCGCCACCGCCCGCTGCAGCCCGCCCCGCTCGCCGTCGCCCTCCCCACCGCGCCACGAGCGGCCCTCCCCGGCGCGACTGCCCGGATCTGGGCCACTTTGTGCACCGGAGCCGTACGCTCAGCGCCCGGCGGTACGGCTCTGGTGCACAAAGTGAGCCCGCGCGGCCGAGTGGCCGGGTTGGAGGCGGTCGTGAGTCACTGACCAAGTGGCCGTTGTGCTGGGTGGGCACGCTCGGGGGCGGGGCGGGGAGGACGTGAGGCCGGGGTTGGTGAGTGACGCAGATCCGCGGCGCTCCATACCGGTCGGCGAAGTCCTGGCGTGGCGCGTCGTACGGTAGCGGCATGGGGCGGCGGAGTTGGGTTGAGCAGGTTATGGGGCTGCCGGTCAGCGTGCTTGCTCGCGGGGAACGGGCCGAGTCTGAGCGGGCGGACGCGGCGGTACGGGCGGTGTTCGCCGAGTTGGTTGAGGTCGATCGGGTGTTTTCGCCGTACAAGCCTGATAGCGCCGTGAGTCGGCTGGCGCGGGGTGAGGTGGGATGGGATGAGGTGGATCCCGTCGTTCGGGAGGTGGCTGAGCGGTGTGTGCGGGCGCGTGATCTGACCGGTGGGCTGTTCGACGCGCAGCTGCCCGATGCTCAGCTGCCTGACGGCGGCTGGGATCCGTCGGGGCTGGTGAAGGGCTGGGCAGTCGAGCGTGCGGGTGCGCAGCTGCGAGCAGTTGCCGACCTCGACTGGTGCCTGAATGCGGGTGGTGATGTCCTCGTGGTCTGCCCGAGCGGTCGCCCGTTCACGGTCGGGATCCAGGACCCGCGCGATCCTGGTCGAGTGCTCGCCAGTGTCGCCCGGACCGAGGGCGCGGTCGCGACGAGCGGTACGGCGGCACGAGGTGCGCACCTGTATGACCCGCGGACCGGCGGTCCGGCCGTGACCCGGTGGGCGTCGGTGTCGGTGAGTGGTCCGTCGCTGGAGTACGCCGACATCCTGGCGACGGCCGCGTTCGTCGCGGGGGAGGACTGGCCGGCGGTACTCGCGGCCCTGCCCGGTTACGAAGGCTTGGGGATCCTTGCTGACGGCAACCTGTTCGCGACGGCGGGCTGGCCCTCAAGCGAAGCGGTGGCAGGATGAAACGGATCCTGCTGATCGAGGACGACGCCGACCTCGCCAGCCTTCTCGACAGAGTGCTCACCGACGAGGGGTACGCCGTGACCCGCGCCGGCGACGGTCATACCGGACTGCACCTCGCGCTGACCCAGCCGGTCGAGGCGATGATCGTCGACCGCGGCCTGCCCGCCGTCGAAGGGCTGGACCTGATCGCGCGATTGCGCAGCCGGGGTGTCAGTACGCCGATCCTGGTGCTCTCAGCTCGCAACAGCACCGAGGACCGAGTCGACGGCCTCGACGCCGGTGCTGAGGACTATCTAGCGAAGCCGTTCGAGCTGACCGAGTTGCTCGCCCGCCTGAGGGCGTTGCTGCGAAGGCACCTCGACCACGCCGGCCATCTGACCGTCCCCGGCGGTTCGCTCGATCTCGCAACGCGCACAGTACGACGTACCGACGGTTCGAGTGTGGAATTGTCCGAGCGCGAGGCCACCTTGCTCGGCCTGCTGGCCGCACGGCCCGGCGCAGTGTTCAGCCGTGGCGATCTTCTGGACCGGGTGTTCGACGAGGCGGAGTCCGAGACCGTCGTCGATACCTACGTGCACTACTGCCGGCGCAAGCTCGGGCGCGGCGTGATCAGTACCGTCCGCGGTCTCGGCTACCGGCTGGGCAGTTCGTGACCGGACGGCCGATCGGTGACGAGGTCCTGGTCCGCCGGGCCGCCCGCGGCGTAGCCGTCCAGGTCGCGGCTCTGGTCGCGGTGGCAATGCTGGTCCTGATCGCTCTGGTCACCATCGTCGTGGTCCGCGGTCAAACCGGCGCCGCCGACGATCTCCTCAGGACCGCGATCGCGACAGCCGACGACGTCGGCGACCCACCGGCCGGCACCTGGCTGGTCATGAACGGCTCAGTGACGCCCGGCCTGCCGAATGACCTCCTCCCGGAGCTGGCCGCGATGCGAAACAGCGCCACCGAACAGGTCCGGCTGACCACGATCGAGAACGACGAAGGCGAGTACCGCATCGCCACCGGGATGCCCAAAGGCAAGCTCGTGCAGGCGGTACTCAATCTGGCGACCGCACACCGAGAGCGCGCCCGCCTGTTCCAGGCCATGGGTTTCGCAGCCGCCCTCGGCCTGTTGTTCGCCGCGCTCCTAGGCATCCTGATCGGACGTCGCGCCGTCCGGCCGTTGGCGCAGGCGCTCACCTTGCAGCGGGCGTTCGTGGCAGATGCCGGCCATGAGCTGCGTACGCCGCTCACCTTGCTGAGCACCCGAGCCCAGGTCCTCGGCCGTGCCCTGCGGCGCAGCGGTTCGACCGACGAGATCCTGCGCGACTCCGACGGCGTCGTACAAGACACGAAGCGCCTCGGCGAGGTGGTTGACGATCTGCTCGCGGCCGCCGCCGACCCGCGTGGCGTCGAGGGTCATGAACCGGTCGATCTCGCCCGGATCGCCGAAGCGGTCGCGGAGAGTGCCGGCGCACACGCGGAACAGGCCGACGTACGGCTGCGCTGGCATGCGGACGGCGACAGCCTGCTCGTGCTCGGTTCGGCGAGTGCGATCCGGCGGGCGACGATCGCGCTGGTCGACAACGCGATCGACCACACGCCGGCGGACGGCGAGGTGCGGATCGCCGTACGGCGGCATCGGAGGGACGTGATCCTCGCCGTCAGCGACACCGGTCCCGGGATCGCGCCGGAGGCCGCGCAGCGAATCCTGCGCCGGTTCGACTCAGCCGGTCATCGCGCCGGCCGCGCGCATTATGGTCTCGGTCTGGCTCTCACCCACGACGTCGCGAACCGGCACGGCGGTCAGCTGCGGTTGGTTCCGGGCGACGTCGGTGCGACCTTCGAGTTGGTCTTACCGGGCATCGAGGATCCTGGTCAAAGGAACAACTAAGAATCCGCGGTCATCGTCGGAGTATGACGGGCGGTGGTGGGGTGACGGCGACGACGCGTCGACAACGGATCGCGCACGCCCGGTCACGCCGTACGCCGGTCTGGTGGCGCGACGCGATCGGCGTTCTGTGCTGGATCAACGTGTTGATCGTGATCGTGCTGTGGGTGTCCGGACGGGGACTGCAGTCACTCGGATCCGGGCCGGCGGATCTGTTCACATCGCTTGGCCGGCTGTCCGGGTTGGTGGCCGCGATCCTGTTGCTGGTGCAGGTGTTCCTGATGGCCCGGGTACCGATGATCGAGCGGACCTTCGGGCAGGACGAGTTAGCGCGTCGGCACCGGTTGGTGGGCTTCTGGTCGTTCAACCTGCTGATGGTCCACATCGGGCTGATCCTCGTCGGCTACACCCTGCGCGATCACAACAACCTGCTCCGCGAGACGTGGAACGTCACCACGACGTACGGCGGAATGCTGCTAGCGGTCGTCGGAAGTCTGGCGCTGACGGTTGTCGCCGTCACGTCGGTCCGGGTCGCCCGCAAGGCGTTGCGGTACGAGTCGTGGCACCTACTCCATCTCTACGCGTACGTCGGTGTTGGACTGTCTGTGCCGCACGAGATCTGGACCGGAGCGGACTTCACGACCTCGCACGTGGCGCGGGTGTATTGGTGGTCGGCGTACGCCGTCGCTCTGGTCGCGATCCTGCTGTACCGGGTCGCTCTGCCGCTGTGGCGGACGCTTCGACATGGGCTCACCGTCCGCGAGGTCGTTCGCGAAGGTCCGGGCGTGGTGACGGTGGTGCTGGCCGGTCGCGGTCTGCATCGGATGGCAGTCCAGGCCGGTCAGTACTTCGTGTTCCGGTTCCTCGACGGTCCGGGCTGGTCACGGGGCAATCCGTACTCGTTGTCTGCCTCGCCCGCGCCCGATCGCCTGCGAGTCACAGCCAAGGCGTCCGGTGACGGCAGTAGGCGGCTGGCCGGGCTGCGGCCCGGTACGAAGGTCGTCATCGAAGGTCCGTACGGTCGGCTGACCGGTGAGGGACGGGTCACCGAGAAGCTCGCGATGTTCGCGTGCGGTATCGGGATCACGCCGCTGCGGGCCTTGCTCGAGGACCTGCCGTACGAGCCGGGCAACGCCGTACTGGTCTATCGAGCTCACGATGCCGACGACCTCGTGTTCCGTGACGAACTCGACCAACTGGCTCGCCTCCGCGGGATCACCGTGCACTACGTCCTCGGCCCGCGGATCCGGAAACGGCAGTCATGGCTGCCGGCGGACGCTGCGACCTGGACCGACGAGGACGCGATGCGCCATCTCGTCCCCGACATCAAGCGGTACGACGTTTACGTGTGCGGACCCGATCAGTGGATGGACGCCGTGTGTGCGGCTGCCACCGGACTCGGGCTGCCGTCGAACCAGCTGCATCAGGAACGGTTCTCGTGGTGAGAGGAGTACGTGCGTGAGGCGCGGGATTAAGTTGGTCATGTCGGTCGCGAGCGTGGTGGTCGTCGGCCTCGGCCTGCGGGCGAGCGTCCAACTGGCAACTCATGCGGTCTCGGCCCAAGCCGGGCAACCGACGAAGCAGCCCGCCCGCACGAGACCGCGGACCCCCAGTCGATCCACAGCCCGGACGACGCCGACTCCATCGGCGCGCCCTTCGAAGTTGGTGACCGTCGCCGGTGACGTGGTGCAGACGCAGTACGGGCCGGTGCAGGTCGAGATCAGCGTGCGGAGCGGGAAGATCACGCAGGTCCACGCACTCCAGCAGCCGAGCGGAGACGGGCAGACCGACTCGATCAACAGTTACGCCGTACCGCAGCTGAATCAGGAAGCCCTCGCCGCCCAAAGCGCACAGATCGACACCGTATCCGGCGCCAGCTTCACCTCCGACGGCTACCAACGATCGCTGCAATCGGCCCTCGACGCAGCCCATCGAGCCGGCGCGCGATGACCAACCACACGGCGCGCCTACGACGCAACGCGGCGGTCATCGGAGCAACCGGAGTACTGCTCGGCCTGCTGTTCATCTACCCGACGAGCACCAACCGGACCGACTCACCGACGACCAGCGCGGCCAAGCCCGGCGTCGTCAGCACCGCACCAGCGAACGGCGGCCTGACGGCGAACGGCACCTCAGCCGACACCCGATTCGGCCCGGTCCAGGTCAGCGTGACGATCCGCGCGAACCGCCTCGTCGCCGTGAACGCTCTCGTCTACCCGGACTCGGGAGGACGCGATCGGGAGATCAGCTCGTTCGCCCTCCCACAGCTGGAACAGGAGGCGATCGCCGCCCAGAGCGCACAGATCGACACCGTCTCAGGCGCAACGTTCACCTCAGACGGCTACCGCCGCTCACTCCAGTCCGCCCTCGACGCAGCCCACCTCAAGGGCTGATCCACTCCAAGAAATCCCCAAGAGCTGTACGCCGACCAAGCGGGCCTGCGAAGGCGAGTTGGAGCGGCTGGGCGCACGGAGAGTGACCGTTGACAAGGGGTGGTCGCGCGAGGATGGTGAGCGGCACAAGGCGCATACGGGTGGAGGTCTCAGGCGTGTACGCCGGAGATGACTAAGAGTGGCCGGGGGGCTGCTGTAAGGGGCCACGTCGTATGGCGAACATGAGTCCTATCAGGCGTCGCGCGATGATCGCGGGCATCTTCTTCCTGGGGACCGAGATCACGTCGATCCCAGCCTTGCTGCTCTACCAACCCGTTCTGCGGGACGGCAACTACCTTGTTGGAGCTGACTCCGACAACCGCGTGCTGCTCGGCGGGCTGCTCGAGTTGTTGCTGGTTGTCACGGTCATCGGGACGGCGGTCACGCTGTATCCGGTGGTGAAGCGGCAGAACCACAGCATCGCGCTCGGGTACGTCTGCGGCCGGCTGCTCGAGGCTGCGATCATCGTCGTCGGTGCCGTCAGCGTCCTCACCGCAGTGACACTCAGGCAGGACCTGACAGGTCTGGCCGGCAGCGACTCCGCCGGCGCCGCTGTCGTGGAGAGGTCACTGGTCGCGATCCACGACTGGACCTTCCTGATCGGCCCGAGCTGGGTGCTGGGCATCAACAGCTTCCTGTTGGCGTACCTGCTGTATCGAGCCGGCCTGGTCCCGCGCGCGATCACGATGCTCGGCATGGTCGGCGGCGGCCTGGCCACGGTCTCCGCAACCGCAATGCTGTTCGGCGCCTACGGCCAGAGCGTTCACACAGTCCTCGCACTGCCGGTCTTCGCGTGGGAGGTCAGCGTCGCGATCTGGATGATCGCCAAGGGCTTCAAGCCCTCCCCGCTCACCACCACACCCTCCCGCGAACTCGGCGGCAACGCACCATTGCCGCTCGGTTGAGAGTCGGACCGCCAGGCATGCAGAACCCGGTTGTGAACGCTCACAAGTACTACGTCGGCGGGGTTGTGCATGCGTGGCGGTCCGCCGGACAGTTCTAGCGGGTGACGTGGGCGACGTTTTGGCGGTCTTCTTCCTCGGGGCTTGGTTCGGTGCTGAACCAGGCTTCGAGGATTTCGGTGAGGAGCGGCTCGGAGGTCAGGCGGAGGCTGAGCGCCAGGACGTTCGCGTCGTTCCAGCGGCGGGCGCCCTCGGCTGTGTAGGCGTCGGTGCAGAGAGCTGCCCGGACACCTGGCACCTTGTTGGCGGCGATGGACGCGCCGGTGCCGGTCCAGCAGCAGACGACGGCTCGGTCCGCAGTACCGGCGGCCACCTCGCTGGCGGCGGCTTGGGAACAGACGGCCCATTGCGGGTCGTCGCCTGGGCTGAGCGCGCCGTACGTGATGACCTCGTGGCCGCGGCCGCGCAGGTTCGCGACGAGTGCGCGCGCCACCGGTTGGTCCATGTCCGACGAGACGGAGATCCGCATACCGCTGAGCCTAGCGTGGACGTTGCGTTGTGCATTGATGCGCGGATCTGCATCATAGGATCCACAATCACGCAGCGAGAAGGAGTGGTCCGGAGTGACTGCGAAGTGGACGTTCGTGCTCTGCGATGCGCTCGCGAAGGTGCACCCGGTGAGGGATCCGCGGCCCTCGGCCGTGACCCGGTTCCAGGCGTTCCTCGGTGAGCCGGCGTCCTTCCAGCTTGCGTACCGCCCTCCGCTCGACCCGACGTTCCGCAACCCGAGCCCACTCCAGGTGCGGGTCGAAGGCGCGGCCGCTGACCTGGTCACGGTGTCGAGTGTCGACCTCGTGCCGTGTACTTTCGTCGCGCTCCCAGGACATGACGACGGCTACGAGTACGACGAACCTGGGTTGTATCCAGACCTGTTGCGACCCATCCCGAACGGCGAGGTTCCCGTACGGTTCGGCAGTTGGGGAGCGCTGTGGTTCGACGTGACAACGTCCGATCCCAAGCAGGCCGGCGTACACGAACTCACGATCGTGATCACCGCGCCCGACGGTTCCGAACTCCATCGAGAGCCGGTCTCCGTCGAGCTCACCGGTATCGAGCTGCCACCACTCGACATCGTGTCGGGTCACTGGATGCACCTCGACTCGTTGGCGGATCACTACCGCGTTGAGGTATTCAGCGAAGAGCATTGGGCGCTGGTCGACCGCTTCATCGCAGCGGCGGCGGAGATGGGTGCGACGTCGCTGCTCGCGCCGGTGTGGACGCCGCCGCTCGACACCGCGGTCGGTTCGTACCGCACCGTCGTACAGCTCATCGAGATCACGGCGACCGGCGACGGGTACCGGTTCGGCTTTGATCGGCTTCGGCGCTGGCTCGACCTGTGCCGGCGCAACGGGATCACCGGGATCGAGGTCGCGCATCTCTTTACCCAGTGGGGCGCAGAGGCCACGCCTGGCATCGTGGTGAGCGAGGAGCGAGCCTTCGGTTGGGACGTCCCCGCGACCGACGCGCGGTACCGGACCTTGATGGAAGCGCTCCTGCCGGCGCTGCAGGCCGTGCTCGACGAAGAGTGGGACCGCGACCACGTGGTCTTCCACATCTCGGACGAGCCTTCAGGTGAGAAGGGGCTCGCGAGCTACCTCGCCGCGAAGGCCGTCGTCGCCGACCTCCTGAAAGGCTGGACAGTCGTCGATGCCCTCAGCGAGCACTCCTTCTACACCTCGGGCGCCGTTGCCGTGCCGGTCGTCGCGACCGATCACGTCGAACCGTTCCTAGCCGAGCGGCCGGAACGGATGTGGGTCTACTACTGCGTCAGCCAGGATCGCGACGTCGCGAACCGCTTCATCGGGATGCCCTCGTCACGCAACCGCGCGATCGGCCACCAACTGTTCGCATCCCGCGTCGACGGCTTCCTGCACTGGGGCTTCAACTTCTGGTACACGTGGCACTCGATCCGGCAGATCGACCCCTTCGCGGACACCTCAGCCGGCGGCGCGTTCCCGTCCGGCGATCCCTTCATCGTCTACCCCGGACCCGACGGAACACCCTGGCTGTCGATCCGGTACCGCGTCTTTGCCCAGGCAATGTGGGACTACCGCGCGCTGCAGGCCGTACGCACGGCTCACGGGGAGGCCGCGGCCCTGGACATCATCGATCCCGACCGGACTCTGCGCTTCAACCGACCCGTGCTCGAGCCGGAGCACTACTACCAGGCCCGCCGGCGCATGACCGCAGCGTTAACCACCGTGTGAGAGTGCGGCCATGATCGTGTCGATGTTCTTCATCAGCGACAAATGGCCTTCGCCGGGCACCAAGTCGAGGGCTGCCCCGGCGACGTGTTCGCCGAGCCAGCGGCCGTGGTCTCGGGGGACCATCCGGTCCTGATCGCCCTGCCAGATCGAGACCGGAACCTGGATGCCGGCCAGATCGATACCCCAGTCGGTCAGGAACGCGAGATCGTCGTCGCGCCAACCGTCGTACCCGCTCGAGACCGCAGCACGGCACGACGCGGCCAGGTAGTCGGCCATCCCATCGCGAAGAGCCTGCTGATCAACCGCCGACAGCAGACCGCCGAACGCGGCGATGATTTCGTCAGGCTGGATGTCCTTCAGCTCGGCGCCGGCCTCCGCAAGGAACTTCTCGAGCGCCTCGATGCCGGCCGCCGCCGCTCCGAACTCCTCAACGTTCTCCGGACCCATCCCGGCTAGCCAGTCGAGCCCGTCAGCGTCGTACGGCGCCACGCCCGCGATGATCGCCGCACCGCGGCACCGCTCCGGCAACAGCGCCGCACAGGCGAGTGCGTGAGGCCCGCCACCCGACCAACCGAGGGTCACGAAATCATCGGCCCCCACCGCGTCGAGCAACGCACTCACGTCACCGGCCACATCAGCCACTCGTCGTCCTGGCTGTGGACTGCTGTCCCGATACCCCGGTCGGCTGTGCGTAACGAACCGCATGCCGTACCGAGCAGCCGCCTCGGCCACAGGCTCCAGCGCCATCGCCACGCCAGGCGTGCCGTGATGCATCACCAGCGGCCGCCCGCCGGCCGGCCCCTCAACGAGGTACTCCAGGACCCGCCCGTCAGAAAGCTCAAGTCGCTCCACATCCCAGATCCTAGAAGCCCAGGATGTACCTTCCTAGCCGAAGCCCACGTTCGAGCGCCTGGAGGTCCTGTGTCGACCGAGTCAACGAAACCTCGCCAGCAGCACCACCCGGTGGTACTTGCCCATGAGGCGGCGCGTGCCGCCAGTGTGCAGGTGCGGATCGCCGACGCGATCACGGCCTTCGCCGGCTCGATGGGGTTCGTCTACGCCCACGTCGTGGTGTTCGCGGTCTGGATGTTGTTCATCGAGGGCAGTCCCTGGCCGACGCTGACCCTGATCGTGTCGCTCGAAGCGATCTTCCTGTCCACCTTCGTGATGATCGGCCAGAACCGGCAGGCGGCGTTCCAGCAGGCGAAGGCCGACCACGACTTCAACGAGTCGGAGCTGGAACTGAAGACCAACACCCAGCTGACCCGCGAGATCCACGCCCTCACCACCGAACTCCACCGCCGCCTGGTAGCAGAGAAGACAGACTGACGACAGGCCCGGCGAACTCGGGCCTAATGGCCTGTGGTTCGGGCCTTTCGGTGCGTAGTCGCGGCGGTGCCGCGGGCCAAGAATCGAACCATCACCGTTCAACTCTTGGCAGCCGCGCCTCGCGGCTCGAAAGGAACCGATCATGCGCCGCAAGACGTTCGACGCGCTGCTCACCTCCGCCGGGCTTGTCCTCGCGATCGTCCTGGTCGCGGCGGGTGGCCTGTTGCTGTGGGCACACAACTTCGTCGACAACCAGGTTCAGAGTCAGCTCGCCGCCCAGAAGATCTTCTTCCCCAAAGCGGGCAGTGACTCGCTCAACGACCCGGCGGTCAAGCCGTACCTTTCCCAGTACGCCGGCCAGCAACTGGTGACCGGCGCTCAGGCCGAGGCCTACGCCAACCACTTCATCGCCGTCCACATCAACGAGCTGGCCGGTGGCAAGACCTACTCGCAACTGTCCGCGGAGGCGCAGGCCAACCCCAACGACACCAAGCTCGCCGGCCAGGTCCAGACCGTGTTCCGCGGTGAGACGCTGCGCGGCCTGCTGCTCAACGCCTACGCCTTCGGGAAGATGGGGCAGATCGCCCTGATCGCCGCCATCACCGCGTTCGCGGCGGCCGGACTCCTGCTGGCGCTGTCGCTCCTCGGCTATGCCCACCTCCGCCGGGTTCCGGTCGAGGCCGAGGTCATGCCGAGGCTGACCGGAGCGGTTCCCCACACCGCCTAACCGGGCAGAAACGAACCGCCGGCCCATCCCGGGCCGGCGTTTCGTCGTTCCAACTCAGGCCGCTCCAGCAGTCCGCCTTGCGCCTTGCGCTCGAAGGCTCAGGTAGCAGAGCCCGGCCAGCGGCACAGGCGCCCAGAACTGCAGCAGGCGCCAGGACAGAACGGCGAGTACGGCGGTCTCGGTCGGGACGCCGAAGCCGAAGAGGCTCGAGACGGCGATGCCCTCGACCACTCCGATGCCACCAGGAGTCAGCGGCAGTACGGCGGCCAGGTTCGCAGCGCAGTACGCGAGCAGCAACGGGATGGGGTGGATCGGCTCGCCGTAGGCGGCGAGGAAGGTCCAGAGGACGGCGGCATCGAGAAGCCAGTTCAGCGTCGCCCAGACGAGGAACGCTTTGAGGACGTGCTGGTCGGACAGGACGTCACGCAGCCGGAGCGCGACCGTTGCGATCCACGGCCGGACACGGTGGGGGAGTCGTTGCAGGATCGCGCGGAGGAGACGTCCGGCGTACCGCTCGAGGTTGGATCGCTCGCGGATGGCGAGTACGCCGCAGGCCAAGGCGACCAGGCCGATCAGGAACATGACCAGGTACGCCGTAGTTGCCTCACGCAAGAACACCGCAGGGATCGACGTCAACCAGGCGAGCAGCACCAGCGCGAGCGGCGAACCGATCGCCTCGGCCGTGACGGTCGCCGTCACGTTCGTCGGCTGCGCACCGCCCATGACGAGCAACCGGAAGCGGAGAGCAGTCGCCGTTGCGGCACCACCGGGTACGACGTGACTCACGCCGTACCCAGTCAGATCGGAGCGCAGGATCCAGTTGAAGTGGACGTGCTGTTTACCCAGCAGGGCACGGCTGAAGAGCGAGTAGCAGACCAGACTTCCCGCTTCGAGCACGACGGCGGTGACCACCCAGGCCGGATTGAGCTCCGAGACACGGTGGAGGGACTCCCGGGCCAGGGCGAGCTTCGGCAGGACGATGTACTCGACCACCGCGAACAGGATCACCAACGACACAGCCGTCCAGACCCGCCGGTACCAGGCCGGCCGAGCTCGGATCGCAGTATCCATCGGTCGCACTCCCTCCCGACACCAGTTTGCACTGCACCGTTTGGTCCCTGGGGAGCAGGACCTTGGACTCTGACCGCGGCGTCGCGGGCGGGCGATGCTGGAGTCACTGGGGGGATGTCGGTTCGCCGGGCGGATTCAGGAGGGGTGGTCACGGCTCGATCGTGGTCGCGGCGGCTCTGGTCCGGCGAGCCGGTGCATCCCACCGAACACAGCTGTCGGAAGGATCTGAGCAGAGATGAACAGCGAGTACGTCGTCCGGCTGGACGGCATTGTCGATCCAGGACAGGTGGGTGTCAGGGCGGCCCGTCTGGCCGAGCTGGCCCGCGAGGGAGTCCGGGTTCCGAGGGGTTTCGCGGTCACCGCGGAGGCTTACGGTGAGTTCGTCCGGGACGCCAGGCTGGCGCCCGAGATCGCGCTGATGGTTCGGCGGGTCCGGGCCGGTCGCGACCTGGTGATCGCCGCGGCAGAGATCCGGTCCGCCTTCTGCGAGGCTCCGATGCCCTCGACGGTGGTCGAAGAGATCCTCGAGGCCTATCGGGAGCTTGGTGGCGACGGCACGGAGGTCGCCGTACGGTGCAGCCCGGTGACTTCTGACGATGCTGTCCGGGACGACGTCTTCCTGCACCTCAGCACGGGAGCCGAGGTCGTGGCCGCCTGCCGGCGATGCTTCGCAGCGCTGTACAGCGCCGTTGCCCTCAGCAACCGGGAGGCCGCGGGAGCCGACCAGCACCGGGCCGTGATGCCGGTGACCGTACAACGGATGCCCCAGGTCGGCAGCTACGCAATCCACGCCGAAGGTCCTGCGCTGGTCGGGACCGTGGTCCCTGGCGGATAGCGTGGTGGAGCGGGATGCTGGGGAGCGCCGGTCCGGGTGGGGTACGGCGTGGAGCCGAAGGAGATGGCGATGACGATCAAGGTGTTCCTGCTCGACGATCACGAGGTGGTGCGGCTGGGGCTGCACCAGCTGCTCGACGCGGAGCCGGACATCGAGGTCGTCGGTGACGCCTCGACCGCGGCGGAGGCGATCGCGCGGATACCCGCCGTACGCCCGGACGTCGCGGTTCTGGACGTCCGGCTGCCTGACGGTGACGGGATCACGGTGTGCCGGGAGATTCGCTCCTTGATGGATGAACCGCCGGCCTGCCTGATGCTGACCTCGTTCTCCGACGACGAGGCGTTGTTCACCGCGATCATGGCCGGCGCCGCCGGGTACCTGCTGAAGCAGATCCACGGTCAGGCGCTGGTCGAGGCGGTACGCCGTCTTGCCGCCGGCGAGTCGCTGCTGGACCCGAGCATGACCGTCAAGGTCCTGGAACGCCTTCGGCACCCTACTCAGGCCGAGGATCCGCGGTATGCCTCATTGACCGAGCAGGAACGCCGCATCCTCGCCGAGATCGCCGAGGGAAAGACGAACCGGCAGATTGCCCAGTCCCTCTTCCTCGCCGAGAAGACGGTCAAGAACTACGTCTCGTCCCTGCTCCGCAAACTCAACCTGGAACGCCGCACCGAGGCCGCCGTCTTCGCCATCGAACACACGAAGAAGCAACCTCGGGCGTAGTGCGGCAGGTCAGCCGAGGTAGTAGTCGGCCGGCTGGTTGGGGCGGTGCCAGGTGCTGCGTTGGGTGGCCTGGATGGCGGCGCCGATGTCGGCGGCCCACGCGCGGACCTTGGCCCAGTCACGGAAGTCGCCGGACAGGCTGCCGGTAGCGAGTCGGCGGGCCAGGAAACCGGTGGCCGTTTCTGGTTCGAGGCGACCTGCGAAGGTGACCGCGGGTGTCGCACCGATCTCGTGAGCGAGGCGGCGGACGGCCGCCGGCATGGCCTGGTCCTGGTCCACGTCGGGGCCGACCGGGCCGCTGTGGAACAGCCAGACCTGGCGTTTGCGGAGCTCGTCGACGTTGTGGCTGAGGAACCGGACCGCCTCTCGTCGCCACCGGCGCAGGTAGAGCGCGCTGCCGAGCACAACAGCGTCGTACGACGTGATGTCGTTGACCCGCGCGACGTCGAGGACGTCGACCGTCTGCCCGTGGGAACGGAGCTCGTCGCCGATTGCCTCGGCGATGCCGGCAGTCGCGCCGGCCTTGGTGGCGTAGGCGACCAGCACCTTCTTGGACATCATGACGGATCCCTCGGGAGGAAGTCGGCGAGCGGCCGGCGGGCGGTGCCGTCGTGCGGGTGATTGTGGCCGAAACGGATGACCATGTGGGCGTGCCCCTGCTGCTGGGTGAGGCTCTGCACCTCGCGGCGCAGGTCGTCGAACTCGAGCGGCTGGTTGAGGAACGACGCGCTCAGACCGGCCCGGGTGGCGGTCAGCAGGACTCGCTCGAGCGCGGCACCGGCCGCGACCTGGTCGGCCGGCTTGTCCGAGGACGTGGAGAGTACGGCGAGCGCCGGGTGCGGCTCGAACTTGCCGATCGGACGCAGGTGATCGTCCGGCCGAGTAGCCAGGTCGCGGACGGGCGAGGGGTAGCTGGCAGCTCGCGGTCCGAGGGCCGAGCTGGGGATGCCGTCGGTTGCCCGCTCGCCGCCGACCCACCGGGCCCGTTCCGTCCGGCGGTGCCAGTCGCCGATCTCGCGCAGGTCGGTGTCGAGCACCAGGTCGAGGACCGCGCGGACGTCGTCCTGCTCGAGCCAGTTGAGCTCGGCGCCCTCGGCGTACGCCGCCTGCATCAACTGCACGCGGAGCTGCTCCGACACCGACGTCGCATCGGTCGGATTCCGGTCGGTGTGGCGGTGCGGGATCTCTTCGGCGAGATCGCACAGGCTCTCGTTCCGGGCTCCGGCGGGTTCGAGGACGACGCGGGCGAGCAGATCGGGTTCCTCCGGGTACGGCGCGAGTCCGAACCAGGTGCCGTACCCGAGGCTCTCGGCCGCGCACCGCAGGTTGAAGGTCGCGGCGCCGGCCGCGATCCGCATCGCGCGGCCGGTCGGGTCCTCGGCGGGCAGCGTGCGTGATCCGTCCAGATAGACGTCGATCACCTGACCGTCGACCTCGAACCGCCAAGGCTGGGTGTTGTGCATGCTCGGCGCGGCGACCGCCGCCGCGAGCAGGATGTCGAGGTCCCTGATCGGGAGTTTCTCGGACACGGGGTGCTCCTCCCACTGGTTTCCTTCAGCTTCGCCGGAAGGAGGTGGGTGGCGCTGCGGGCAAGAGTCCCGACCTGGCAGGCCCTTCGGCTGTTTAGCTGTCGGCGAGTGGTGCGCGAAGCTCGACGATCGTGCCGTGCGGTGCGTTGTCGCTGACCTTTACCGCGCCACCGAGGGCCTGGGCGCGCTCGGTCAGGTTGCGCAGGCCGCTGCTGCGGTGCTGCTCGCCGATCCCGACACCGTTGTCGGTAACCCGTGCGACAACCTGGTCACCGTCGATGACGACCTCGACCTTCACGCTGGATGCCTGCGCATGGCGGACGACGTTGGACAGTGACTCCCGGACGGTGGCGAGGATCTGCGGTCGTACGGCGCCCGGCACCAGAGTGTCGATCGGTCCGGTGCAGACCAGCTGCGGCCGGAAGCCGAGCGCCTCGGCGTACTCCGTGACGAGCGCCTGCACGTCACCGCGGAGTGAACTCGAGTCGGGTGGCTGCTGGAGCTCGAAGATCGCCGCCCGGAGGTCGTGGATGGTGCTGTCGATGTCCTCGACCGCGCGACCGAGGCGTTCCCGGTGCTCGGGCTGCACCAGCCTGTGCATGCCCTGAAGCTGCAGGCCGGTCGCGAACAGCCGCTGGATGACGAGGTCGTGCAGGTCGCGGGCGATCCGGTCGCGGTCCTCGAGGACGACGAGCAGGTCGCGATCCCGTTGCGCCTGGGCACGCTCCATCGCCAGGGTGGCCTGGCCGGCGAACATCCGGACCAGGTCCGCACCTTCGGCGACCCGGGTGTCCGCGCCCTGTTCCATCGCTACGGCCAGGAGGCCGCCGGTACCGCTCGTACCGGCCGGCAGCGGAGCGATCGTCGCCCGGGCGAGATTCGTACTCTCCGGGAATTCGGTCAGCCCACCGGCGTCCTTGACGAGCTGCGCGAGATCCTCGATGACGATCTGATCGCCGCTGCTGGAGTGGAGCAGCTGAAGGACCGGGAGATCGGCCGGCATCCGATGGCCGACGTACTGCGTGAATTCCGCCGGCCCGTCGACCGCGCGGACGACCAACTCGTTGCCGTCAGCAAGGAGTACGGCGGCGACCTGGGCGCCCGCGACCTCGCGGGAGCGCTGCACGATCAGCTGGAGCGCCTGATCGGCGTCGTACTCGCCGAGCATCAGTTGGGTGATCTCGGCGGTCACCTCGTGCCAGCGCCGGCGTTGCTCGCTGTCGGCGTACAGCCTGGCGTTGTCGATCACGACGCCGGCCGCGGCGGCGAGGGCGGTGACGGTGCGTTCGTCGTCCTCGGTGAAGTCGGCGCCGCCGGTCTTCTCGGTCAGGTACAGGTTGCCGTAGGCGTGCTCACGGGTCCCGATCGGGACGCCGAGGAAGCTCTTCATCGGCGGGTGGTTCGTCGGGAAACCGTAGGACTTCGTGTGCTCGGCGAGGTCGTGCAGGCGGATCGGTTCGGGGTGCTCGATCAGCAGACCGAGGATGCCGTGGCCCTCGGGGTAGGGGCCGATGGCGGCGATCTCCTCGTCGGTCACGCCACGGGTGATGAAGCGGACCAGCCGCTTGCCGTCCGCGCCGACGACGCCGAGAGCGCCGTACCGGGCACCGGCGAGCTCGCAGGCCGCGGTCACGATCCGGTCCAGGGTGCTGTTCAAGTCGAGATCCGCACCGATGCCGACAACAGCGTCGAGGAGTGCCCGCAGCCGCTCCTGGGTGTCCATGATCTCGTCGACCCGGCCGAGCACCTCCTGTAGGAGGGCATCGAGACGCACCCGGGACAATCCTGCATACTCCAGCGCGCCTTCGTCCCAACCCCCACGCGCCGACCGCGAGTCTCCGGCCACAGCCCCACCGTACGCACCGTCACCGGGGTTGGGAACTCCCGGACCGGGGCCGCTGCGCCCACGGGACCAGGCGCCGGCCGTGGACAGACTCGATTCCGAGCCGGACCAGGTGCGGATCGTCGATCGACACCCACGAGTGCAGCGGCAGCGTACGGCACAACTCGCGCGCCTCGTCGCCGGTGACGACGGACAGGTGCCCGATCGCCGTGACGGTCCAGCCGACATGACGCTCGGAGTCCACGTCATCGGCCTCGAACGCGACCACGTCGCCCCGCTCGGCAGCCTGGAACTTGTCACCCCGTCCGGTGCTGAACACGATCGTGTCGTCGTCGAGGACGAAGTTGACCAGCCGGATGGCCGGCAGGCCGCCGTACGTGTAGACCAGCCGGCCGAGCGGAACCGTCCGGAGCCTGCTGAGGCACTCGGCCGGACCGAGGATCTGGAGCCTGGAGTGGTCGAACTGTTGAGTCGTGGTCATCGGATGTTCCTTATGGACGCAGTGGTCCGTGGCGACCACCCTTCGACGATCGCTCGGCGAACTGGTCCGGGACCAGGGTCAAAGGTCCCGGACCAGCTCGGCGTCTGTCAGGTCAGAGGGTTGCGCACTGCCCTGACTTCGGGCCGGAGACCGAGTTGGGCCGGCCGGCGTTGGTCGGTGCGGGGGAGTTGCCCGTGCAGGACAGCGGCCCGCTGATGTGGTTGCCGGAGACAACCGTCGGGCCGGTGTTGTTCTGTACGGCGAGTGGTCCGCCGATCGTGGCTCCGTCGATCGTCACCTGGCCCACCGAACCGCTGACCCTCACCGGACCCTTGACCGTCGTGGGCGCGCACTCACCGTTGCCGATCCAGACCCGAGTGCGACCGGTCACGCTGACCGGTCCGGCCACGGTGGTGCCACAGAGCAGAACGTTGCCTGCACCGGACGCGGTGACCGGTCCGCGGAGGTCAGATCCGGATGCGTAGAGTCCGGCACCGGCAGCCACGGTGATCGGTCCCGAGACAGTCGCGCCGTCGAAGCACGCGACGCCCGAGGACACGGTCAACGGGCCATTGTGCGTTCCGCTGAGCATCGTCGTACAGGCCGGAACGCCGGTCGCGACGAACGGTACGACCCAGGTCTGGGCCTGACGGGTGTAGGTGACGGTCCCGTGATAGGTCCCGTCCGCCGGGTAGGTGTGGCTGCCGCTGACGGTCATCAGGCTTCTGCCCTGACGTTGGCTCGCCACGTAATCGCGTCCGGCGACAACGCCTGCCTCGGTCGGGGATCCGTCGCCCCAATCGATCGCGGCAGTGAACTCACCAGGCGGAAGCGAGCCGGCGGCCAGACGTCCAAGAGGTGCGTTGCTGACGATCCTGTCGACGCCGAAGCGGGCGACCGTGCCCATTGCCTCCGGAGCCCACGGGACCTGGGCGATCGAGCCGTAGTTCACATTTGCGAACGCCCAGCGAGGTCCGGCGACGCTGAGCCGTTGGACGTAGGAGTCGTAGTCCTGGGTCAGCACCTTCGGGGACCAAGCCTTCTCCAGGATGCCGGCCAGCCGCGGAAAGACCATGTACTCATTGGTGGCCAGTCCACGCATCTGCTCGCCCCAGATCGGCGCCTCGATACCGATGATGTCCGCGGCCTTCGGTCCGCCGTATGCCGGTTGCGCCCAGACGGAACGGTACTTCTCGTAGACCCACTCCGGGTCCCATGAGTACGCCTTGTCGAGCTCCGTCCGCGGGGTCCGGCCCGGCGAACCGTCGTACCCGAAGTCGAGGTACGCGTTCCACTCGGGGGTCGTGATGACTTTGCGGCCCTGGTTGAACCACTCGGGCTTGATCAGCGGGGGACCGCCGCCGGTGTAGTCCGACCAGTAGTGGTTGATGGAGGTCGAGCCTGGTGCGTAGCCCTCGATGGCGGGGTTCCAGCCCATCAGTCGCTTGCCGGCGGCGTTGACGATCGTCTCCATCTGACCGATCCACCACTTGTAGTCCTCGTGCGGCATGCCGATGGCCTCGTCGCCGCCGATATGGATGATCGGTCCGGGCGAGATCGCGGCCAGCTGTGCGATCGCGTCCCGCCAGAACGCGAGCGCGCGCTGACTCGCCGGGTCGTTCGGGTTGGTACAGAACCGGTCGGTCTGGGTCTGGCCCTGGCAGCCCATGTTCGCGACGCCGCCCAGGGCGGTGATCGCCGCGTTGGCGTGGGCCGGGCCCTCGAGCTCGGGGACGATCTCGATGAACCGGTCGGCGGCGTACTTGACCAGGCCCTTGAAGTCCTCTTGCGTGTAGAAGCCCGCGATACAAGCCGCTCCGTTGCATCCGGTGCCGTCGAGCGTCGGGTAGCCCTTGATCTCCAGGCGCCAGGACTGGCCGTCGCTCAGGTGCAGGTGCAGCTGGTTGCCCTTCAGCGCCGCCAGTTGGTCGATCATGGAGCGGATCTCGGTCACTGACAGGAAGTTGCGGGCGGGGTCGAGCTGCAGCCCGCGATGTTCGTAGCGCGGGTAGTCCAGGACCGTGAGGGGCTGTGCGGTCCACGGCCCGGCGCCGGTGGTCGGGGAATTGATTGCTGCTGGCAACAGTTGCCGGAGGCTCTCGAATCCGTTGAACAAGCCGTGTGCTTGCGGCGCGACGATCTTCGCGCCGGCACTCGACACGGTGAGGGAGTAGCCCTCGGCTGTCTTGTCGGCCGGGAGGCCGGACACCGACCCGAGACTCAGCGCGATGTCGGATGCCGTCGCGGATCCTGTCGCCACGGGAAGTACGAATCCAGTCGCCGGACGCAGGTAGCCGGCGAGGACGTCAGCTGTGGCGGCGAGGGAGCTGCTGGAGACGACGATCCGGGACTTGTCCGTGAGTACCCACGGCTCGCCGCTCCCGGTCGTCTGCTTCACCGGGACGGGAATGATCTGCCCGACGACCGGCGCCGGCTTCGGGCCGGACCAGATCTCGAACTCGTTGATCGTGTACCCAACGGTCGACGTCGTGGCCAGGGCCTGCATCCGCACGCACGAGACCGGATCCTTGTGATCGATCACCTGCGAATCCTTGTCGCTCGGATTCGCCACATGGGTGACCGTCGACCAGGTCTGGCAGTCGGCGTCGGTCGACACCTGCAGGTCGTACTGCGTCGGCTTGGCCGGCGAAGTCCAGCGGGTGAACACCTCGTACACCGGAGCAGGTGTGGCCAGCTTGACCTGGAACCAGTCCTGCGTCGGGTCGTACCCCGAGCCGACCGACGCGTAGTTCGAGGTCCAGCCGTTGTGGACGAACACGTCGGTCGCGTTGGCGGGCGCGTACGTCAGTGCCGGTGCAGTCGTGCGTTGGGACTTGGCGGAGGCCACCGCGCCCGGCAGGAGAGCGAGGTTGACGCTCTCGGCAGGGGCGTCGGCGGAGGCGTGTCCCGTTGCCAGTGGGACCAGAGCTGTGGCCAGCAGCGCGCCGGTGATCAGGGCAGGGACGGACCTCAAGGACGAGAATTTCACGTCACTCCTTACCGTGCTGGGCGGTATCACGCGGACGTGGAGGGCGACCGTACGGCGATCCTCTCGCCCAACTCGCCGTACAGCAACGTCACCCGCGCGCCGTCACCGCCAGGCATCTCCCGGTGTCCGGACGTAGCGCGTCCAGACGTGCCGCCAGGGGATGACGGCGACGATGACGACGACGAAGGAACAGCTGAACAGCACGTCGCCGGTCTCGGAGTCGAGGTCGTTGGAGATCAGGTGCGGGACCGCGACCGCACTGACCCAGATGACCTTCCAGATCACCTCGAACAACAGGATCGGCAGCATCCGGCCGGGGTATCTGAGTCCGAGGAAGGCCAGCAGCGACATCGCCGTCAGCATGCAGGCGACGGCTCCTGTCATCACGGGGAGGTCCTGGGCGTTGTTGAGGAGTAGCGGCCACTTGACGATGGCCAGACCCACTCCCCAGAACGCGTAGCCGAAACGCAGGACGTTCATGCGGCGAATAGACAGTTCGTTGTCGACGGTGGCCTTGTCTCGTACGTCGTAGTGGCTCATGGCCCAAGGCTGGGGCTGCGCCGGCTGCTGACCTACGAAGGTTGCTGTTTGTGGGAAAGGGGCGTCAGATGGGCCGCGTGGAGGACACCTCAGCGGCGGACAGCGCCGTCGTGCTCGATCGGGTCGGTGCCCGGCTCAAGCGACTCCGCACCCAGCGCCGGATGACCCTCACCGATGTCGCGGACGCGACCGGCATCTCGAAGAGCACGATGTCGCGGCTCGAGACCGGACAGCGGCGGCCCACGCTGGAACTGCTGCTCGGGTTGTCGCATGCCTATCGGGTCCCGCTGGACGATCTCGTCGCGGCGCCGGAGGAGGGCGATCCACGGATCAGGCTGAGGCCCGGCCGGGTCAAGGGCCGGACGGTGATCCCACTGACTCGGGAGCCGGCCGGCATGCAGGCCTGGAAGATCGTCATACCCGCCGGCAAGGTTGATCCAGAGCTGCGGGCCCATGACGGCGACGAGTGGATCTACGTGTTGTCCGGCCGCCTGCGTCTCGTCCTCGGCGACGAGGACTGGGTGCTCGGACCAGGCGAGATCGCAGAGTTCAGCACCGAGGTCCCGCACTGGTTCGGTAGCTGCGGCGATGGGCCCGCGGAGATCCTGAGCATCTTCAGCCGCCCTGGTGAATCGATGAAGGTCAGAGTCTCCGACTAGCGGCTGTCCGACGCGCAGACAGGTTGGCAAGCGTTTGCCGAACTGGCATAGGGTGAGTTGCAGTCGAAGCGTTGCCGAGTCTGGAGGAATTCGAGTGACTTCCACGCACGCCGTCAGGTTCGCCGCCGTCGGGCTTGATCACGCGCATATCTTCGGTCAGGTCGCGGGGTTGATCGAGGCCGGTGCGGAGTTCGTCGGGATGGCGACCGATGACCCGTCCGTCGCGATTGCGACCCGGCTCCGGGAGCGGTACCCGGACGTTCCGCTGGTCGAGAGTCCCGACGAGCTGATCAACTCCGACGGGATCGATCTGATCGTGACCGCCGCCGTACCGGATCGACGCGGTGAGATCGCCGTCGCCGCGCTGCGAGCCGGCAAGGACGTCGTGACCGACAAGCCCGGCTGCGTCAGCCTCGAGGAGCTGGATGAGATCGAGAAGGCGGTCAGCCAGAGCGGGCGGTTCTGGTCGGTGACGTTCTCCGAGCGGTTCGAAGTACCGAGCGTGATCAAGGCCGGTGAGCTGGTCCGCGAGGGCAAGATCGGGACCGTCGTACAGACTCTCGGCATCGGGCCGCACCGCGTCGGGGACCGCGACCATCTCGGTGGTGGCGCCGGCCGGCCCGACTGGTTCTACGACAAGAACCGGTACGGCGGGATTCTGACCGATATCGCGTCGCACCAGATCGACCAGTTCCTCTGGTTCACCGGCGCGCGGACCGCGGAGGTCGTTGCCAGTACGGTCGGGAACTTCGCCAACCCGGACGAGCCGGGTCTGCAGGACTTCGGTGAGATCCTGCTGCGCAGCGAGAACGCGCAGGGCTACATCCGGGTCGACTGGTACACGCCGAAGGGGTTGCCGACCTGGGGTGACGGGCGGCTGATGATCCTCGGTACCGACGGGTTCATCGAGTTGCGCAAGTACGTCGACATCGCGGGCCGCGACGGTGGCGACCACCTGTTCCTGGTCAACCAGGAAGGTACGCAGTACATCGACTGCTCGGACGTCAAGACCACCTACTACACCGACCTGGTTCGCGACGTACAGGAACGGACCACGTCGGCCGCGCCGCAGGAGCACACCTTCGAAACCATGCGCCTGGCGTTGACGGCCCAGCAGCAGGCGGCCGTCCGTGGAGCGGCTCGTTGAGCTAGTGCCTCGTCCAGAACGGTTGGGGTCGTAACGCCAGCGGGTCGGCCCGACCCGCCGTCGCCTCACTCCGACCGACGGTCACGACCGAGGTGGGGAGGGTTGTGCACCCAGAACGGCACGAAATCCTCCCCGAGTTGGCTCTGGTGCCGTGTGTGTGGGCGGTGCCGGAGGGTGTCGAGGGTCGTCCGTGACCGGGCAGGTGGACAGGTAGTGTCGGGCAGCCGGTAGTACACCTGAGTGTGAAGGTGGCCGCGCGTACGGTGTATCGGAGGTGTACTACCTGTCGGGCTGCAGATTTACCTCCTGAGCCCTTCCCGCCCGGCGCTAGACGTTCATGGGGCGCGTCTCGGTCCAGTCGACGAGCAGCTTGCGCTCGGCGAAGTACCACGTGCCGTCCTGCTTGACGTACTGGTCCAGGTAGCGGATCGAGGCGACCATCAGGGTCCGTGAGCCGTCGTCGCCGATGGTGACGTGGTGGGCGATCGTGTAGCACTCGCCGGACGCGTTGTTGCCGTCGACAACGACTGTGCTCTGGCCGTTGAAGTGCGTGGTCGCGGCGTACTGGTTGAGGTCGTCGAAGACCGGCGCCAGTGCGTCGCGGCCGCGCAACTCCTGCGTGGGTACGTCGGACTTCGCGTCCATGTAGACGACGAAGCGGGTGTCCTCGGTGAACAGAGCCTGCTGGCCCTTGGCGTCGCGGCGGTCCGCGCAGTGCGCGTAGGCGTCGAACAGCTCGCGCAGAGCGAGACGGTCGGCGGCTTCTTCGGGGGAGATGGTGGTGTGCGACCTCATTCTGCTAATTTACACCTGTAAAATAGCGACCGCCAGAGGAGTGCGATGAGGGATCCGCGGATGGCACGGACCGATCGCGCCCTGGCAGACGCCGTACTGCGCCTTGCCGCCGAGCGCCCGGTGTCCCGGATCAGCGTCGCCGAGCTGACCGAGGCGGCCGGCGTCACGCGGCCGACGTTCTACAACCGGTACCGCAGTCCGCTGGAGCTCCTGCTCACGGTCCTGGACGCCGACCTGGCGACTGTCTACCAACGTGAGGCCGAGTGGCGGGCGGCCGAACGACCGTCCAGCAACGAGGCACTCCGCCGTGCGACCGCGGAGGTGGTCGACCATGTCGCCCGCTTCGCCGGCGTCTACCGCCACACCCTCGACGATCCAGCGGACCGCGGGGTCTACGAGGCGCTGGTGCGCCACTTCACCGACTACAGCCTGACCTTCATGGCCAGCGCGGATCTCCCACCCGGCAATCGCGCTCTGATGGCCCAATTCGTCTCCCACGGCTTCGCCGGCGCGATCAAGGCCTGGCTGACCGACGGCACCCTCACCACCGACGACCTGGTAACCGCTGTGACCGCCTGCGCGCCGACCTGGTGGCAGGTGGTTTGACCCGTGGGGTACACGGGTTCGATGGAGGTCGGGCGCGCGGAGCATCGGTGGCATGACCACTTCAACTGTTCACCGTCTGAGCCGGACCGCCGGCTTCTGGGCCGTGGCCGCGAGCATGTCGGTGCTGACTGCGTTCTCCACCGCCCCGAGCGCGCTGTACGGCATCTACCGACGCCAGGACCATCTGTCGTCCATCACCGTCACCATCGTCTACGCCGTCTTTGCCGCCGGCATCGTGACCAGCCTGCTGCTGGTAGGTCACCTATCTGACTGGTACGGACGACGCACGCTGCTCATGCCCGCTCTGCTGACCGGACTAGTGGCTGCGGTGGTCCTCGCCAACTCCACGTCGCTTCCGGCGCTATTCGTGGGCCGGGTGCTCACCGGACTCGCTCTGGGTGCGGCCACCGCGACCGCCACCGCCTACCTAACCGATCTGGATGCAGGTCCGAACGGAGTACCGACGCGGCGGGCGCAGATAACGTCCACTGTCGCGAACGTCGGCGGGCTGGCGGTCGGCCCACTGGCGGCCGGGTTGCTGGCGACGTACGTGCCCAGCTTTCCCCGACTGATCTACGTCGTACTCGCGGTGCTGTTGGCGCTCGCGCTGATAGCCGTGTGGGCCGCACCTGAGGTCAGGCCGCTGCCAAATCCCCGACCGCGCTACCGCCCGCAACGGCTCGCGATTCCCGGAGCTGCCCGGACGCAGTTCGGTGCGGCGCTCACCGGCGACTTCCTGGTGTTCACTGTGTACGGCGTGTTCGCCGGCCTGGCTTCCGCGTTCTTGGCCGGGCCGCTGCATCGCTCCTCGCCCGTCCTGGCCGGCCTGACCGTGTTCATCGCCTTCGGAGTCGGTGCGCTCACTCAGATCATCACGAGGACCTGGCCGCTGCGCCGCCTGCTCGCCCTCGGTATCCCTGTGCTGCTTATCGGACTGGCTGTGATTGTGACTGCGGCCTGGTTGCGTCCACCGAGCCTCACGTTCTTCCTGATCGGAGCGGCGCTGGTGGGCGTCGGGACCGGCAGCATCTTCCGGAGCGCCTTGACCGTGGTCATCACGACCGCGCCGCCCAACGATCGCGCCGCCGCGTTGGCCCTGTTCTTCGTTGTCGGTTATCTGGGCCTCTCGCTGCCTGTCGTAGGTGCCGGAATCGCCTTGCAGTACGTGACTTTCAAGGTCATCCTCCTCACTTTTGCCGTCATCGTGTCCACCGGAATTCTCGTCGCTTCACCACTGCTGATCCGCAGCCTCACCGAGAAGAAGGCACCCGTTGGTGCACCAGGGGAATCCACTGGTGTGACGGGGTCCGAGCGGACGAACAGTGGAGTTAGTGGATCCCACCAGGGCATCCCTCAAGGAAACGGAAGGCACATGGCCACCATTCACTTCACCGAGATCACCACCTCGACGCCCGAGCAGTTCGTTGCCGGGCTCACCGACTTCGGGCCGGGCCGGGCGAAGCTGTTCGCGAACAGCTCGGACGACCACCTGAAGGTCCACGACCTGGGCGCCACGTACGCCGACGTCACCGAAGGCAACGACAGCGTGTGGGAGCGGCTGCACTACGACTGGTCCGACCCGACCCACATCGTCCTCACGACCACCGACTCCAACCTCTGGGGCGGCGCGTCCGGCCACACCTACACCCTGCACCGCCGGGCCGACGGCGCGACCACGATCGACGTCACGATCGTCCGCCAGGGCAAGAACCTCAAGGGCCGGCTGCTCGGGATCGTCCTCGGCCTGTTCGGCAAGAGCGTCCTCGGCAAGCCGTTCCACAACTCCGTCAAGGCCATCGAGGCCCGCAATCTGCAAACCCTGACCACCAACAACAACGTAAAGGCGTGAACACCATGAAGAACCTGATCCGTAGCGCACGAAACCTGAGCCGCAACCTCGTCCTGGCCGCACTCGGCGGCGCGCTGCTGCTGGCCGGTACGACCACCGCACAAGCCACGATGGGAAGCCAGACCAAGGAGAAACCGACCATCGTCCTGCTCCACGGAGCGTTTGCCGACGGCAACAGTTGGTCCGAGGTCACCGGCCGGCTGCAGAAGGACGGCTACCAGGTCGTCGCCCCTGCCGTCCCACTGCGCGGAATCGCATCCGACACGTCGTACCTGAGCGGCGTACTCGCGACCATCCCCGGTCCGAAGGTGCTCGTCGGGCACTCGTACGCCGGTGCCCTGGTCAGCGAGCTCGCGGACACCTCCGGAGTGAAGTCGCTGGTCTACGTCGCGGCGTTCATCCCGCAGGCAGGCGAGACCCTCGGCACGCTGAACTCGCAGTTCCCGGGCAGCGAACTCGGCTCGGTCACCACCACGATCAGCTACCCCGGTGGCCTCGACCTCGCAGTCGACCCGGCCGGTGCCGGTCCGGTCCTGGCTGCTGATGTCCCGGCCCGCCAGGCTGCCGTGTTCGTAGCCGCCCAGCGCCCGATCGCAGCGTCGGCATTCGGCGAACCGGTCGAGGAGACTGCCCCGGCCGCGCTGCCGAAGTACGCCGTCATTCCGACCGGCGACCACGCGATCGCCCCGGCCGCCGAGCGCTTCATGGCCAACCGCGCCGGCGCGAAGATCACCGAGGTCCAGGGTGCATCCCACCTGGTCGCGGTGTCGCAGCCGTCGACCGTGACCAAGGTCATCGAACAAGCCGCTCGCTGAAGTCACGCACCAACCAAGCAGGCCGGAGCCGAACGCTCCGGTCTGCTGGTGTGTCAGGCCGACCGGGCCAAGGCCGTGCGGAGTTGGCGGCGTGAGGTGATGCCGAGCTTGGAGAAGGTCTTGCGGAGGTGCCACTCGACCGTCCGCGGGCTGATGAAGAGCTGGGCGGCGATCTCAGGGTTGGTGAGGCCGTCGCGGGCCAGTCCGGCGATCTGCGCTTCTTGTGCGGTGAGGTCGTTGTGCGTGTCGGGCCTGCGTTTACGGACGGTTTCGCCGGTGGCGAGCAGTTCGTGGCGGGCTCGGTCGGCGAAGGCGTCGAGTCCCATTGCGGTCAGTTGCTCGTGAGCGGTCCGGAGCTGTTCCCGGGCGTCGACACGTCGTCCCTCGCGGCGCAGCCACTCGCCGTACAGGAGATGTGCGCGGGCGCTCTCGACCCGGAGCACGGTCCGGTCGAAGTGGTCGATGGACGCTCGGTAGGCGTTCTCGTCGCCGTTGAGCAGGGCCTGGGCCCGGGTCCGTTGGCCGTGACCCCAGTCGGTGGGCGTGGCGGTGGTGCGTTCGGTCAGCCAGTTGAGTGCGGACTCGACGTGATCGGTGTCGCCGGTGCGGGAGGCTGCTTCGGCGAGTTCGCCGACGGCGAGTACGCCGTACCCGATGACGTCCTGGTCGAAGACGCGGAGGGCGGCCTCGCGGGCCGCGTCGTACTGGCCGAGGCCGTTGTGCAGGACGGCGCTCGCCAGGGTCGCGAACATGCCCATCCGGCCCTGCTCCTGCGCGGCGGCCTGCTGGATGGTTGCCTCGATGAGTTTGGTTGCCGTTGCCTCGTCGCCGCGGAAGGCCGCGAGCATCATCCCGGCATAGCCGAGGCGTGGATTGCCGGTGGCGACCGCGATCTGGCGGTCGGCCTCGACCCGGCTGGCGACAGCGGTCAGATCGCCGGTCAGGCATTCGAGATTCGCATGGAAATTGAGGGAGTACTGCAGCTGGACCAGCGCGCCGGTCTCGCGGGCCATCCGGTCCTGGCGGGCGGCGAGTTCTAGACCGGCCTCCAGATCCCAAACCTCGATCGCGACGATCCCGGCGGCGCGGCTTCCGGCCAGCCAGAGCCAGCTGTCGACGTCGTCGGCGCCGATGGTTTCGTGCCGTGCCCGTTCCAGCGCCTTGGTCAACTGCGCGGCTGCGGCTGGGTAGCCGCTCCTGATCCGCAGGGCGAGTGCCTGCAGCAGGAGGTCGGCCGGCGGATCCGAGTCGACCGGTGCGGGAGCGGCGTCCGCAGCGAGGGCGAGGATGCCTGGCACCTCCGGTCCGCTGGCCCAGATGGCCGCAGACATCGCCTCGAGGAAGGTCAGTCGGGCCTGCTCTGGCTCGTGCGGTTCGAGCTGGCGGGCGGCGCCGAGGAGGGTACGGGCGGCGTCGCGGGCGCGGCCCTGGTCGAAGGCGATCTGCCCGCGCAACCGTTCGATGTCGGCGGCCCGAACCGGGTCGGGTGGGCCGGCCTCGGATGCGCTGAGCAGTCGCAGCGCCTCGTCCATGGCTCCGGCGCTGCGCTTGGCGGCGGCGGCAGCCAGGGATCGCTCGGCACGTCGGGCCGGGTCGGGCGTGAGCTCCGCGGAGCGCTCGAGGAACTCGGCGGCGGCGGTGAGACCGCCGCGATTCTGGGCGCGGAGCGCCGAGCTCTCGAGCTCGGCGGCCACGTCCTCATCCGGGCGCGCTGTGGCCTGGGCCCGATGCCAGGCCCGTCGCTCTGGCGAGAGTTCGGGATCGGTGACGTCCGCCAGTGCTTGATGCACGGCGAGCCGGTCCGGCAGCGAGGCCATCCGGTACGCCGCGGATCGCACCAGCGGATGCCGGAACCGCACGTGCTGCCCGAACGTGATCAGTCCCGACTGGATCGCTCCGGCGGCCGGGTCCGCGCCCAACCCGAGTTGCTCGGCGGCTCGCCACAGCAGCGTCGCATCACCGAGCGGCTCGGCGGCCGCGATCAGCAGCAGCATCCGGGTATCCGCGGGCAGCTCTTCAATTCGCCGTACGAAGCCTTCTTCGATCCTGTTGGTCAACGGTCCGTGGCTGAATCCGTCCACCAGGTCAGTGGGGGACCAGGCCCGGGGCAGCTCGAGGAGTGCCAGTGGATTGCCGTACGTCTCGGCCACGATCCGGTCCCGGATCCGCGGGTCGATCGGACCTGGCAAGACCGACTCCAGCAGCGCGCGGGCATCGTCCTCGCCCAGGCCGCGGACCTCCAGCTCGCTGAGCCCGGTGAACTCGTGGTCGACGCCGTTCCGCACGCTGAAGATCATCACCACCGACTCGGCGGCCAGGCGCCGGGCCACGAACGCGAGTACCTGCGCGGAGACGTGATCCAGCCAATGGGCGTCGTCGACGATGCAGATCACCGGTCGCTTGGCCGCGGCGTCAGACAGCAGACTGAGTACGGCGAGGCCGACGAGGAACCGGTCCGGCGCAGGCCCGGCGAGCATGCCGAACGCCGTACTGAGTGCGTCGTGCTGCGGCCGGGGGAGACGTTCGACCCCGTCGAGGAACGGGAGGCACAGTTGGTGCAGGCCCGCGTAGGCGAGCTCCATCTCGGACTCGATCCCGACGGTCCGCGTCACCGCGCAGGAGTCGCTGTCGGCGGCCAGCTCGTCGAGCAGCGCCGATTTGCCGACGCCGGGCTCGCCGCGGAGGACCAGGACCTCACTGCGCCCGGTGCGGGCAGAGATGACCAGCGCCGCCAGTACGGCGGTCTCCTGCTGCCGGCCACGCAGTCCGCGAGCTGCCATGCCCGTCAGGCTCGCACCTGCCACCACGTCGCCGCAACGGGCTCACCCCGCGACGGCCTTCAAACTGGCGAGATCCGGTCGTACTGTCGAGAGATCGTCGCGGGCTGGGAGGGATGAACGATGGTTGACTCGGTCGCACCGCACGGGCTCCACCACGTCACTGCGATCGCGGAGGATCCGCAGCGCAACGTGGACTTCTACACCACGGTGCTGGGGTTGCGCCTGGTCAAGCGGACCGTCAACTTCGACGCTCCGGACACCTATCACCTGTACTACGGCGACGCCTCGGGCCGGCCGTCGACGCTGTTGACGTTCTTCCCGTGGCCGGGGGCGCCGAACGGCGTACAGGGGACCGGGCTCACCACGGCGACCGCTTTCAGCGTTCCGCCGGAGTCCCTCGGCTGGTGGCAGCAGCGGCTGCAGAGCCTCGACGTCGACGCGGACGCGCCGGTCGCGAGCTCGGACCAGGAGGTACTGCGGCTGCGTGATCCCGACGGCTTGGTGATCGAGTTAGTCGCGTCCGACGGTGACACCCGATCCGGCTGGGACGGCGTGGCCGCCATACCGTTCGACAACGCGATCCGCGGTCTGTTCTCCGTCACGATGACCGAGCAGCAGCTCGACCCGACGGCCGAGATGCTCGCCGGGATGCTGGGGATGCGGCACGGCCGGGACACTGCCGACGGGTCTCGGTTCGTCATGTCCGGAGCAGCCGAGGGTACGGCGGTTGACGTCCAGCCCAGCAAGGCGTCCCGCGGAGTGCAGGCGGCCGGGACGGTTCACCACATCGCTTTCCGGGCGCCTGATCACGAGACTCAGGCGAAATGGCGGCTCGAGCTGATCGAGGCCGGCGTACAGGTCACCGAGATCCTCGACCGGCAGTACTTCACGTCGATCTACTTCCGTGAGCCTGGCGGGGTCCTGCTGGAGATCGCGACCGACCAGCCGGGCTTCACCGTCGACGAACCGCTGCTGGAGCTCGGCCAGCACCTGAAGCTCCCGCCGTGGCTCGAGCCGAGCCGCGAGGAGATCCAGGCTTCGTTGCCGGCGCTGCGCGTACCACCCCAGCCGGACGAAGCGGACTGATGAGCGAGGACCCGCTCCGGCGGCCGCACGTCTGGCTGCCGGGCTCGTCCGCGCCGCCCCTCCTGTTGCTGCACGGCACCGGTGGCGACGAGCACGACCTCCTGGTACTGCGAGCACACCTGGCGCCGGACGCACCCGTGCTGTCGCCGCGTGGAACCGTGTTGGAGCAGGGGATGGCGCGGTTCTTCCGCAGACTCCGGGAAGGCGTTTTCGACGAGGACGACCTGAGGCTGAGGGTCGACGAGCTCGCCGCATTCCTCACCGCCGCCGAGGAGAAGTACGGCGTGACCGCCGGTGCCTGGCTGGCCGTCGGGTTCTCCAACGGAGCCAACATTGCATCCGCGTTGCTTCTACGCCATCCCGAATCGCTCGCCGGCGCCGTACTGCTGGCCGCGATGGTGCCCTTCGCAGCGGACGAGCCGACGGACCACGCGCTAGCCGGCAAGCGGGTGCTCATTGTCAACGGTGACAGCGATCCGATGGCGACCCCTGCGCAGACGAGCAGACTGGCCGAGCAACTCCGGCGTCGAGACGCCGATGTGGAACTCCTGTCGTTTGACGGCGGCCACACCATCGACCCCGGCGTACTGCCCGAGATCAGGAAGTTCGTCGAGGCGGGTCGCGCGAAGTGAGCAGTGCACATCCGCCGATCGCGGACTACGCCTTCCTCTCGGATTGCGAGTCGAACTGCCTGATCGCACCGAGCGGGGCGGTGGAGTGGATGTGCTTGCCGCGCCACGATTCGCCGAGTGTGTTCGGTGCGATTCTCGATCGTGCCGCGGGGAGCTTCCGGCTCGGACCGTACGGCGTACAAGTGCCTGCTGCCCGTCGGTACTTGCCAGGCAGTCTGATGCTTGAAACGACGTGGAAGTCAGCGACGGGCTGGCTGATCGTCCGTGATGCGCTGCTGACCGGACCGTGGCACAGCATCTCCGAGCGGTCTACGACACATCGCCGTACGCCGACCGACTACGACGCCGAACACTGCTTGCTGCGGACCGTGAAGTGCGTCAGCGGCGCGGTGGATCTCGCGATGGTGTGCGAACCGATGTTCGGGTACGGCCGGCGGGAAGCGAGCTGGCGGTATGACGGTCCTGGCTATGGGCAGGCCGATTGCGCGGATCCTGTTCACGATGTCGCGCTGACGCTGACGACCGACCTGCGGCTCGGTCTGGAGGGCCGGACGGCCCAGGCGCGGACTCGGATGTCGCAGGGCGACACGGCGTTTGTGGCGGTCTCGTGGTCGGCGATGTCGCCGCCGCGGACGTGGGCGGAGGCGCTTGAGCGGATGGGGCGAACGGCGGAGTACTGGCGGCAATGGATGAATGTCGGCGAGTTTCCGGATCACCGGTGGAGCCACTATCTGGCCCGCAGCGCGCTCACCTTGAAAGGACTCACCTTCGCTCCCACCGGCGCACTCCTCGCGGCCGCGACGACCTCGCTGCCGGAGACGCCGTACGGCGAGCGGAACTGGGACTACCGCTATTCCTGGGTCCGGGACTCCACGTTCGCGCTGTGGGGGCTGTACACGATCGGGCTCGATCGTGAGGCGAACGACTTCTTCTCGTTCCTGACCGAGATCTGCGACGGCGATCAGGGCATCCAGATCATGTACGGCATCGGCGGCGAACGCGAGCTGCCCGAACAGACGCTGGACCACCTGACCGGCTACGAAGGTGCGAGACCGGTCCGGGTCGGCAACGCCGCCTATCTCCAGGGCCAGCACGACGTGTGGGGAGCGATCCTCGACTCGGTCTATCTGCATGCGAAATCGCGCGACCAGGTGACCGAAAGTTTGTGGCCATTCTTGAAGCGGCAGGCGGAAGCGGCGGCGAAGCACTGGCGCGAACCCGACCAGGGGATCTGGGAATCGCGCGGCGATCCGCAGCACTTCACCTCGTCCAAGCTGATGTGCTGGGTGGCGATGGATCGCGGCGCCAAGCTGGCCCTGCTGCACGACGAGCCCGGATTCGCCGATGACTGGCAGGCGGTCGCCGACGAGATCCGCGAGGACATCTGTGCCAACGGTGTGGACGACAGGGGAGTCTTCGTGCGGCGGTACGGCGCTCGCACTCTCGACGCATCCCTGTTGCTGCTGCCGTTGCTCGGGTTCTTGCCGGCTGGCGATCCGCGCGTTCGTGCCACGGTACGGGCGATTGCCGACGAGCTGACCGAAGACGGGATGGTGCTGCGCTACCGCGTCGCGGAGACCGACGACGGGATGCACGGTGCCGAGGGGACGTTCACGATCTGCTCGTTCTGGCTGGTGTCGGCGCTGGTCGAGATCGGGGAGCTGGACGAGGCCACCGCGTTGTGCGAGAAGCTGCTGTCGTACGCGAGCCCGCTCGGCCTGTATGCCGAGGAGATCGACCCGGTGAGCGGACGTCACCTTGGCAACTTCCCGCAGGCGTTCACCCACCTGGCCTTGATCAACGCGATCATGCACATCATTCGCGCCGAGGAGGCGTTCATCAGGCCGCTTGGTTGAGGAGGGCCCAGCGGGGGTCTTCGTCGTACCAGTGGTTGACCAGGGCGTCGACGGCGAGCTGGTGGGTCGCTGGATCGAGTACGCCGTGCTCGGTGGCTGCCGCGAGTACCTCGAGATAGGAGGCGACGGCCTCGATCGGGAGGGTCTTGGCGATCGGGGCCACCGACGTCGCGACGTCGCGCATGTCGACGAGGGTGAACACGCCGACCAGGATCGCGCCTTCACTCTGTAGCTCCTGGGCGAAAGCCTCTAGGGCCGTACCTGAGGAGACGGCGTCATCGACCAGCAGCACTCGCCGGCCGGCTACGGAGGCTCCGCGGACGCGTGGTTCGTGGTCCTCGTGACCGACGTACCCGGGCTTGCGGACGAATGCGAACGGAAACTGTCCGGTCAGCGCGACCGCGGTGGCGAGCGGGATGCCACCGGTCTCGGCTCCGACGATGACGTCCGCGCCGAGGCAACGGGCGAAGTTCACACCCGGTACGGCGAGGTCGTGCAGCAACTGTGGGTCGCCGTACGCGTTCTCGTTGGAGAGCGGCTGGAGGGGGAGCCGGGTCTTCATGTCCCAGTGCGCGATGCCTGGCCGGACCAGTCCTGGCACGGTGGCGAGCCTGGCGACGAGATCGGTCTGCGACGGCGGTACTGCGGTGAGCCGGGCAACGTCGGCGTAGTCGGAAACCCTTGTCCGCTTGGCGTTCGCCAAGGTTTTCTGGTTGAGGTTCATACCATCGACTCTCGCGCGATGTCGGGTTGATCGCGTCCGTTGAATGCCCTGGTCAGCGCGCGGGGGCCACGACGACCGGCCCGCGGGCCAGGCGCAGGACGTCGTACAGCGTGTGGCGGCGATTCGCACCGAGCACCGTGAGCGCCGCTGCTGTGGACTCGGCCAGCACTGCACTGCCGACGGCGCCTGCAGCGAAGACCCAGCGGACGTCGACCTCGGGGTACGCCGTCTGCCGGATGTGTGCTGCTTCGTCGAGGCTGGGGTGCACGATCGTGAGACCGATCCCGCGGCGCCGGGCCGAACGGAAGCCGAACTCGATCGCGGCCGACGTCTCACCGGCGACGACCACTCGTCCCGCCGACGGTCCGATCGATGCTCTCGGCGACAGACCGATCACTGCCAGCGATGCCGTCGTACGGCGGACCAACCGCCGGGCCAGCGTGCGCTCGAATTTGCTGTTGTGGCTCAGCACGACCAGTGCGAGTTCGCTCCTTCGGGCCTCGGCGACCAACGCCGGGACGGGGCGAGCCGGGTGAACCGCGGTCGTGATCCGCAGCGATGGTGCGATCCTTCGGGCGCGACGTACGGCCTCTGCGACGATTGCCTCGGCACCTTCACGAGCCCGCAGATCGATGGTCGAGTTGCCGAGCGGATCGGACACCCGAGGCCAGCGGAACGCGTGCACGATCCGCAACTCGGATCCCCGCTCGGCAGCCTCGGCCGCGGCCCAATCGAGCGCATCCGGCTCGGCACCACGCTCGTCGACCAGCACGATCACTGGCCCGCCATCAACCTCGGCCGGCCGTGAGTCCGACCGGGCATCGGGCAGTGCCCCTTGCCAGCTTCGAAACAACTTCATGAGTCGCCTCCTGTATCCACCTCCCCACAATCCGGTCCGTTGCCCCGGTTCACACCAGTGAGAGACCCGTGTCCGCCCCCTGGTCCACGGTTTGGGCCCACGGTTTGAGCGGGGGATAGCCTGTCTCTTTGGTGTTGAGATCGATGGATTGCGGAGAAGTGGCGTGGGTACGGGGGACGGATGTTGATCGCGGAGCGGTATCGGTTGGGCGCGCCCTTGGGGCGGGGCGGCATGGGGGTGGTGCACCGCGCAACGGACGAAGTGCTCGGCCGCGAGGTCGCGGTGAAGGTGATGCTGAAGGGCGAGGGGGACGGCTCGGCGACCGAGCGGTTTCAGCGGGAGGCCCGGGCTGCGGCCCGGTTGAGCGACCGGCACATCGTCGCTGTCTACGACTTCGGGCAGTACGACGACAACTTCTACCTCGTGATGGAGATCGTCGAAGGCGGTTCGGTTGCCGCTGAGTTGGCCGAGCACGGTCCGCTGTCATGGGATCGCTCGGTCGCCATCATCGAGCAGGCCGCGGCGGGGCTGGCGGCCGCTCACGCGCAGAACGTCGTACATCGCGATATCAAGCCGAGCAACCTGCTGATCGCGGGGGACGGGACCATCAAGGTCGCCGACTTCGGGATCGCGGCGCTGCCGGGGTCCGAGACGAGCGATCTGACCGCGACCGGCCAGATCATGGGCAGTCCGCACTACCTGTCACCCGAGCGGGCGCGAGGGCTGCAGGCCGGCCCGGAGTCCGACGTCTACGCGCTCGGCTGCGTGCTGTATCAACTGGTCACCGGACGGCCGCCGTTCACCGGAGACCATCCGACTGCGGTCCTGTACCAGCACGTCGACGCGACCCCGGTCCCGCCGAGCCGACTGCGTCCGGAGCTCGCCGGTCCGTTCGAGCCGCTGCTGCTGCGGATGCTCGCCAAGGATCCGGCAGAGCGGCCCACGGCTGAGCAGCTCGTCTCCTTGCCTGCGGCAGCCGCGTGGTTCCCGACAACGCCATTGCCCCCTGACCCGACGCCTCGCTCGACTGAGCCAGTCGCTCCTGCCGCGCCGCCCGTCACACGTTCGAGGAAGCCGCTTCTGATCGCAGGCCTCGCCGTACTGGCCGTGGCAGGCGCCGTCGCGGCAGGCCTCGTACTGCGGAACGCCGGTGACGACCTCCCGCCGACCGTGGACGTAGGCCCGCACCCAAGCCGAAGCGCCGGTACGCCGACAACGTCCACCACCTCGACCGACCCGACGACCCAGCCGTCGACCGCACCGACCCGGGGCCGCACCACCGAGCCGACCCGAACCACCGAGACGCCCTCCAGCACCCCCACAACCTCCACCACTCCGACCACAACCCCGTCCGCGCCGACAACCACGGCCCCCTCTACCACCCCGCCGTCCACTCGCCCGACGCCAACCCCAACCAAGTCCTCCTCGTCGCCCCCTTCACCTACGCCTACCCCTACCGCCTCAGACACCCCCACCGCCTCCGACACCCCACTCCCGCAGTAAGTCCAGGATCCCCGCACTCGCAGGGGCCAAGATGACCGACATGGGTGATGAAGCGACGGGGCAGGCACATCCGGGTGAGCCGCGGTTGCCGGCTGCGGTGGGCGTGGTGGTGGCGATCGTGCTGTACGCCGTACTGCCGAGCTCACTGCAGGTCGGACCGCGGTATGTGATTCCAGGGCTGGAATTGCTGCTGTTCATACCGTTGATGCTGGCCAACCCGCGGCGGATGAGCAGGGAGAACCGCCTCCTGCGACGCCTGTCGATCGGCCTGGCCGTCTTGATCGCGTTGTCGAACACGACAGCGCTCGTGCTGCTGATCCGGTCGCTCGTCCTCCGGGAGGCGACGGCGGGTGGCCAGTTGCTGGCGGCGGCCGGACAGGTGTGGCTCACGAACGTTCTGGTGTTCGCCCTGGCGTACTGGGAACTTGATCGCGGCGGTCCGGTGGCGCGTTTCCGAGTGGCCAGGCCGGGGCTGCCCGACGCCGACTTCCGCTTTCCGCAGGACGAGGACCACGATGCGATCAGTGAGGTCGCGAGCCGTTCGTCGGCCAAGTCCGGTTGGGCTCCTGGCTTCATCGACTACCTCTATGTGTCCGTCACCAACTCGTCGGCCTTCAGCCCCACCGACACGATGCCGCTGACCGTCAGGGCGAAGGCGTTGATGGCGGTCGAATCGGTCGCGGCTCTGATGCTCTCGGTCCTGGTCGTGTCCTTTGCGGTCGGCCTGCTCGGCTCGTGAGGTTCCGCCTGGGTACTGGGGTGGCATGAGTCAGAGTGAACGACTGGTGCACGCCACTCCTGCGGACGTGTCCGCAGTACTGGCCGATGGTTGGTCGTACGCCGGTTGGGTGGTCGGCGCGGCACGCATCCGGTCGGTCGATGACGGCTTCCCGGCGCCGGGCACGAGCATCCATCACTCGGTGGGGGTTTGGCCGCTGCTCGTGAACGACGTGACCACGGTCGAGGAGTTCGAGTTCGGCGAGCGGCTCGTGATCAAGGTCCGGGTCTGGCCGGCCGGTGCGGGCCGGGTGGAATTCGTCATGACGACCCATCCGGACGGGTGCCTGTTGGTCATGCGCGAAGAGGCCATCGAAGGCCCCGCCGGCCTACTCCCGGCCGCAGCCCTCGACCCCGTCCTGCACTGGCGCAACAACGAAACCCTCCGCCGCCTCGCCTACCTAGCCGAATCCCGCGTCCCCTCAAACCGGTGAACTGACTCCTGCGGTAGGAGGCTGGGGCTATCAGCAGGGAGGCGATCGGTCGTGGCCGCCGGCGTGGTGACCGACTCAGACTGATCAGGTGGATTATCTGGTCACGATGACGACGCAGGTTCCGGACGGTACTGCGGACGAGGTGGTTGAGGAGATCCGTGGCCGTGAGGCCGCGCGGTCCAGGGAGCTCGCCGATCAGGGGCATCTGCTGCGCCTGTGGCGTCCTCCGCTGCAGCCGGGGGAGTGGCGCACTCTCGGCCTGTTCACGGCGGCCGACGAGGTAGAGCTCGAGGCCGTCCTCGCCTCGATGCCGCTACGCATCTGGCGTTCCGATCAGGTGACCCCGCTGTCCGCCCACCCGAACGACCCGGCCAACTCCCGGGCCGGGAGCCACAGCAGCCCGAATGAGAAAGAGAGCGACATGAGTTCCAGCAGTAATGACGCAGGCATCGGTGAGGGCGAGCTGCATCTCGAGAACGACGTTATCGCGGTCTCCGACGTCGATCGGGCGAAGGAGTTCTACCTGCGGCTGGGATGGCGGCTCGACGAGGACGCCGCGCCGATGGACGGGCTCCGGATCGTCCAGTTCACGCCGCCGGGCTCGGGCTGCTCGATCACGTTCGGCCTTGGTCTGACCAACGCCGCGCCCGGATCGGCGCTGGCAGCGTTGGTCGTGTCCGACATCGAGGCCGCCCACAAGGACCTCGTCGGTCGAGGCATCGAGGTCGTCGACGTATGGCACGGCCCGCCGTTCCCCGTCGAAGCGCGACAGCCCGGCCGCGACCCCGAGGGCGCCAGCTACGGATCCTTCTGCTCGTTCTCCGACCCCGACGGCAACACCTGGCTGGTCCAAGAGGTCACAACCCGCCTCCCCGGCCGCGTCTGAAGCCGCCGACCCGCTCGAGCGCAGCCCGCTTGACGATCAGGCGCTATCAGGTTTGATGCGCCCTCGGCTGTGTCTGAACGTGCTCACCGGCCCGCTGACCGGTGGACACGTTCAGGCAGCTGTGTCGGTCACTCCGAGGCGTTGCGCGGCGTCTTCGAGCTGGCTGACCGCCCGGAGATGCAGCTCGCCGGTGCTGTAGTCGGTGACTTGGTGCCAGTCTTCGTTTGTCACGTAATAAACATGTGGACTGACTGATCCTGGCCGAGTGCTGAACATGTTCGTCGCGGTCGTGATCAGCAGGTACAGGGCCTTCAGCATCGTCTGATCTCGAAGCACGTGCACCAACAACACGTCGCGGGCCGGCATCGCGACAAGGCAGCCGAACGGCGGGTTCTCGACGTGCAACGACTCGCGCAGCACAGTGTTGAACACCAACGCGCGGGACGCAGTGAACATACCGCCAGTGAGAACGGCGACCTCGGCGCCGTCGAAGTGCATGGTTTCGACCTCGTCCCGGAGGTTGCGTAGGTTCGCCAACCCCATTCTGCTGGCTTCCTCCCATGACACGCCGAGGCTGTCGATGTCGAAATGCATGGCGACCCCGCGCCCGACGTACGTGGCCGGCACCATGAGAACGTCCGGCGCGAACTCTGGCACGTGTTTGCCCATCTCGGGGTCGATCGTCGCCGCGCGCACCAGCCGGAGGTAGAGCTCTTTCTCGAGATCGTCCGGGACTGGTGGGGGCCCGCCAGGAGAGGGCAGTTGGTCGAAATGCACCGCCACCGCAGAGCGCCACTGCTGCCGGGGTAGGTCGCAACGGTGCGTGCGAGGTTCGTGAGACCTGCCGACACGCCGTTCCGCACCGCAGAGCCGTCGGCTCCGACCCGTAACAACGCCCCCGCGCCGTCGTACCGCATCGTGAATCCGCGCTTCGCGACCGCGTCCTCGGACAGCCGCACCAGTCGCTCCGCCTGACTCACCGTCAGGGGCAGCAATACCGGATCTGGATGCCACCTGTCCGTCTGGTTGGGTCGCTGACGGCTGTTCTTGGCTTTGCCAGCACTCATCGAGCACCTCCTTTGCCCAAAGAACATACGGACTTCCAGACCCCCAGAACGGACGACTTCACAACCTGTGGATAACTCGCTCCCCAACGCTTCCGGGGCAAGTTGACTGCGTCCGACTCTGCTCACTTTGTGCACCGGAGCCGTACGGTCAGCGTCCGCTGGTGCGGCAATGGTGCACAAGGTGGCGAAAACGACCGGGCCGCCCGAGTCAAATGACAATCCACACGCTCGAAGGAATCAGCGGGTCACGTGCCTCGGGCGAGTTCGATTGCCGGTCAGCCGCTCGTTCGCGATGCTTGCACCATGTCTCACGGCACCGTGAAGTTTTCAATCCGGAGAAGGGCTGGGGAGCGATTGCGTCTCCAGAACTGCCGGATGGCTTCGACGCGTGGGTTCACTTCAGCGTGATCGAGGCCGAAGGTTTCCGCAGCCTGGAACAAGGAGACGACGTCGAGTTCGACTACGAAGCCGTGCGGCAGGACAGCTTCCGCTACCGCGCCACCCGCGCCCGGAAGGTCTGACGGTCGGCGTGAATGCTGACGGCCGCGACCTTCGGACGCCCAGCGGCTGTAGGACTGCGCGTTGGCAGCCGGGTTGGTGGCATCGCAGGCCCCCGATCTTTGTCAGATCAGGGCAGATGGTTTGTAGCCGTCGCCCAGGCTGGTGCCGAAGATCGGCGGTGGGTAGCTCGGAGCCACGTTTTGCAGCTCTGGCAGCAGGTCGCGGATCTCCTGATCGCTGAGGCTTCCGGCGATCAGCTTCTTCAACGCGTTCACAGCGGCAGTCGTCTGCGCGGGCGTCGGCTTCGGCTTCGGCGGGGGAGTCAGGCCGGTGATCAGGTTCTGCCGGACCGAGGTCGCGGCGTACGCCAAGAGCAGGACACAGCCGATGATCGCTCCGACCGTGACGGCGACCTGTGCTGTGCCTGTCACCAACGACGAGACGCTGCGCGCGATGGCGATGACCAGTCCGCCGGACGCTCCGACAGCGATCGCTGCTGAGATGAGCAGTCCGCCGACGAGTACCTGGCTCTCGCCATTGCGAAGGGTTTGCAGCACGATCGGCGCGACCCCGATCAGGGCAAGCCCGATCGCACTGGCCAGGGTAATGACGGCGAAGGCGGATGGCGCCTCGCCGCCGGTGATGGACTTCAGCAGGTCCGATGTACCGAAGATTCCGGTGAATACAGCGGACACCAAAGTCACGTTGGATGCCCAACTGTCTTTGAGGCTCCAGTTCGCACCCAGCTGGGGTAGGGGTGCCGTGAACAAGACCTTCGACTTGGCCTTGGGAACTGGACCTGGCCACCCTCGGAACCAGAGGAGCCCAGCGACCACGGCGGCCAATCCGACCAGCGGTGTCCACATGAAGACCTGAAGAATGCCCCAGACGGGATGCGGCGCGGTTTCGGGCTTGGCCGTGACCGGGAACGCAGTGTCGCCGGCTTTGAGGCTGATTCCAACGGTCTTGCCAGCTGCCAGGTCGCAGTTGTGCAGGGTGAGGACCACTTGCTGCTGCTGGTGTGCGGGCAATACCTGTGGATCGGGTGTGATCTGGCAGTGCTGACCCGCTTCAGAGGTCGTGCTCGTCAGGATCGCCGGCTGGTCGGTCAAGTTGATGAGCGTGTACGAGGTCGTGGGGCTGGCACCCTCGGTCAGCGTTGCCTCGGGGGAGAGGAGCACGTAGTCGGCGGGCGTCGCAGCCGCGGACACGGCTGTCCCTCCGAGCAGCGCGAGACCGGCAACGACAACGGCGCGTGCGAATGCGATGACCATGGTTCCCCCCACGGTTCATGCCAGTCACCCCCGTGCCGGCGTTCACTCAACGTAACGGCCAGCCGAATCGCCGTCCACAGCTGATCACCAGTAGTGATCCAACCGTGTCTCAGGCGTTGGCCAGGAGCTGGATGATGCGCTGCTGTTCGTGCTTGGCCGCCTCGGAGCCCACGCCGCCGCGGCCGGTGGTGTGGTGTGCGAGGTGGGCCGGAGTCGAGCCATGGTCGTTCTCGAGGCGAGGATTCGCGCCGAGACGTAGGAGTGTCTCGACAGCCGCCGAGCATCGGTTTCGGACGGCTCGATGCAGAGGTGTGACTCCGCCCAGCGCGGCAGCGTTCGGGTCCGCGCCGGCGCCGACGAGGTACTCGATGATCGCCTGCTGACGGCCCGGGTTCCACGTCGTTGCGCCGGGGCCGCCGCTGACGGCCGCATGCAGAGGTTCGGCGCCGCGGCGGTTGCGGGCGCGGACGTCAGCGCCTCGCGCCACCAGGTCTTCGGCGAGCTCAACGTCGTACATGAATGCCGCGGCGTGCAGCGCCGTGTCTCCTTCATAGACCTGAGACACGGCGATGAAGCTTTCCTCGCCTCGCGCCAACCGCGCCGTCGCCAACTGTGGCACGGCGTCGAGCGATGCTGTGACGGTTGCGCGATCGCCCGCAGCGATGGCCACCAACAGCCTGGCGAGGTCCATGCGACTCAGCTTGATTGCGAGTAGCGGGCGATCAGGGTGTTCATTGCGTCGTCGATGCTCTGGTCGATGTGATGCCGGGTCGGGTCTTCGTCGTACCAGGCAACGATCTCGCGGGCGCCCACCTCGAAGGGGATGGTGGCAACGAAGTCGGGGACCACTTGGCGGAGTTTGGTGTTGTCGAACACGGCCGAATGAGTCTTGTCGCCGAGCAGCCCGGCGCCCCATCCGCTGTGTACGGCGGCGATGGCGTCGGACGGGACGTGGACGATCTGTGCCGTCGTACCGGCTGCGGCGGCGAGGGTGTTCGCGATCTGGTCCCAGGTCAGGACGTCGTCAGAGGTGATCTGGAAGGTGTCGCCGAGGGTGCGCGGGTGGCCGAGCAGCGGGACCAGCCCACGAGCGAAGTCGCGGTGGTGGGTGAGGGTCCACAGCGAGGTCCCGTCACCGTGTACGACGATGGGCTGGCCGCGGCGCATCCGTTCGACGATCGTCCACCCGCCGTCGAACGGGACCAGCGTGCGGTCGTACGTGTGCGACGGCCGGACGATCGTGACCGGGAAACCCTCGTTGCGGTAGAGCGTCGTCAGGAGGTCCTCGCAGGCGATCTTGTCGCGCGAGTACTGCCAGAACGGATTCCGCAGCGGCGTCGATTCGGTGATCGGCAGCCGTTCCGGCGGCGTCTGGTACGCGGACGCCGAGCTGATGAACACGTACTGGCCAACGTGTCCGCGAAGAGCGTCGGTCCGAGCGCGCACCTGATCAGGCGTGAACGCCCGCCAGTCGACAACCACATCGAAGTCCAGCCTGGCAACCTCCGCCAAGGCCGCCGGGTCGTCGACATCCCCGGTGATCTGCCGCACTTCTGAGGGCAGCGGACGCGTCGACGTCTTCCCACGATTCAAGACCGTCAGCTCCAGCCCCGACTCAACCGCCCGCCACGAACTCGCCGAACTAATGATCCCGGTCCCACCAAGAAACAGAACCCGCAGACCAACCATCCGAACCACTCCTCAAAGTCGCCGTCCCACCGAGCCCCACCTTCTCCACCCCCCACCATCCCAAACGACCAACGTCAGGCGAGATCCGGCCCATCCGCGGTGTTCTGGGCGACGAAGTCCAGGTGACTGCCGGTGTTTGCCGGTGGTTCGGGCGAAGGGGAAGGAAGAGTCATGAGTGACGCCACACGGCGCGGATTTCTGGTGTTCGCGGGGGCGGGGACGGCGGCTGCGGTCGGGGCCGTTGCGGCACCGAAGATCTTCGACCGGAACGACGGGGAGCCGGCCGGGGTCGAGCAGATGGATCTGGCGAACGCGGAGTCGTTCGTCGTACACGTCAAAGACGTGCGCAGGGGGGAGCTGGCGATCATGGTCGGCCAGCGCGAAGTCCTGGTCGTCGACCGGGAGCTCGCCGCGCGGCTGGCCGGAGTGACCGCCACCGCCTGACCTCGGGCCGTCTCCACCGGCGCCGCACCCCGCGGTCCCGGCACCAGCTTGCTGCACCTTCAGTGGGAGGAACCTGTCATGTCTTCGCATCGCGAAGCACCGGAGATCTCGAAGGACCCGGTTGCGGACAACACCGATGTGTACGCCTTCGTGTCCCCGGACAAGCCGGACACGGTCACGATCATCGCCAACTTCATCCCGTTCCAGAACCCGTACGGCGGACCGAACTTCTACGAGTTCGGTGACGACGTGCTGTACCAGATCCACATCTCCAACAGCGGCACCGGCCGCGCGGACATCAGCTACCAGTTCCGCTTCCACGCCGAGATCCGGAACAAGAAGACGTTCCTGTACAACACCGGCCCGATCGCCTCGATCAAGGACCCGAACTGGAACCGGCCGCAGTTCTACTCGGTCACCCGCGTCGAGAACGGCCGGTCGCGGATCCTGGCCCGCGACCTGGCGGCACCGCCGGTCAACGTCGGCATTCGCAGTACGCCGAACTACGCCAAGCTCGCCGGCCAGGCGATCCACACCATCGGAACGAACCGCAAGGTGTTCGCCGGTCAACGGGCCGACGGATTCTTCGCCGACCTCGGGAGCATCTTCGACCTGGGCACGCTGCGGCCGTTCCAGATGGCACACCTGATCCCATCCGCCGCGGCGATGGGCGTCAACGGCCTCCAAGGTTCGAACGTGCACACGATCGCGATCCAGGTCCCGATCACCGATCTGACCCGGGACGGACGGCGGCCGAGCGACATACTCGATGCCAAGTCCGTCATCGGTGTGTATGCGACCGCGAGCCGGCAGCAGTCGAAGATCCTCGATGACGTCCTGGGGATCCCGGTCTGGCACGGCCCGTTCAAGCAGGTCTCGCGGCTGGGAAACCCGCTGTTCAATGAGGTCATCGTGCCGATGGCCGAGAAGGACAAGTGGAACAGCCGGTCTCCGCACGACGACAAGGCCTTTGCCGGGTACGTCACCAAGCCGGAGCTCGCAGGTCTCCTGCCGGTGCTGTACCCCGGCGTGTTCCCGAACCTGGCCGCGTACAAGAAGCCTCGGGCGGACCTGGCGGCGATCCTGCTGACCGGTATCCCGAAGGGCGTCGTACCGGGATTCCAGAACTACACCGGTTCGGTGCAGGCGGACATGCTGCGGCTGAACGTCGCCGTGCCGCCGGCCAAGTCGCCGAACCCGCTCGGTCTGGTCGCGGGCGATGCGGCCGGCTTCCCGAACGGACGCCGCGTGTTCGACGATGTCGTCACGGTCGAGCTGCGTGCGGTGGCCGGGCTGACGATCCCGCTGGTCGATCCGGCGTACAAGCCCGACGGGGCGGCTGCGGCGATCAAGGACGGTACGTCGAACACGAACTCCGACTACCTGAAGGTGTTCCCGTACCTCGGTACGCCGGCCGGCGGGTACTCCTCCAAGCCGGGCATGCCGGCCGTGTCATGACCGGGCCGCTCACCAACGCCGAGGAGAATCCGCACGCGGGGAAAGGCTCCTCGGTCCTGCTCGACATCGGCGACGGGGTCGGCGCGATCGTCATCACCACGCCGGCCCAGCTGGACGACGCCGAGATCGAGCTCCGCAGTACCGAACCAGCGCACGGACATGAGCACGACGAGCCCAGCCATGGTCATGGGCATGGACACGGCCACGGCCACGGGGGCCGTCGTTATCCGCACGTCGCAGTGGTTCCACGGCCCTCTCCTGAGGGTCACATGATCCACTCGGCGGTCTTCTTCGACGTACCCGAGGGCCGCTACCACCTCGCCGTTCTCCCGGACGGCCCCGTCCAGCTGACCGTCGAGGTCCGGAGCGGCCAAGTCACCGAAGCAACTTGGCCGGCCGAAAACTGAGCATTCCCGCAGCGGGGGCGCCGGCCTGGATCGGCCGGCGCCCCCTGGTCGGAGTTCAGCAGCTGCCCAGGCGGGCGACTCGGGTTCGCCACGTGCCGTCCGGGCCGAAGTACTGCTGGGCCGAGATGGCGCAGTTGCCGTTGGTGATGCCGGCGTCGATGGACGCCGACGAGTACTCGCCGTACAGAGCAGTGCTGTTGTCGCTGACCGAACCGATGAAGTACAGGAGGTCGCTACCGGACAGCGTGGTGATGGACTGGCCGGCCTGCAGTTGGTTCACGGTCAGGGAGACTCCCTGGCCCGCGTCGGCGTCGGTGAAGACCCAGCTCAGGTAGACGATCGGACCGGCCGGGGAGATCCCGACGGCGATGGACGGGTTGAAGTCGTCGGTGGTGTTGCCGTGGAACGCGTCCGCGGTGACGGCCGTGTTGTTGGCGATGTTCACAGCGCCGTACCGAACGGTCGGGAAGCCGCCGAAGTCCCGTACGTGGGTGAACCAGATCTTGCTGCCGTCGAAGTACGGAGTCGAGCGGATGTCACCGTCAGAGGTGTCCAGGCTGATCGCGTTCGGCTGCCGGGCGGGCCGGGTCGGTGCGGTGAAGGGTGCGGAGATGTCCGCCTGCAGGGTCAGGGTCGCGCCCGCACCGCCGGAGTTGCTCAGCCGGTAGAGCCGGTAGCCGAAGCCGGGTAGCGAGCCGAGGAAGTAGGTGGACAGGCTCGTCACCATCGGATTGCCGGCGGTCGTGACCGGAGCGACCGCGGACGCGGTGCTGAACGTGTTGAAGCTGAGCGCGCTGTTGTTGTACAGAACGGACTTGGGCAAACCGAAGAGGGTGAAGGTGACGCCGTTGTTGACGTTGCGGGTGGAAACCAGGAGAGCTTTCGCGTCCTGTCCGAGGGTCGGCAGATCCATCTGCATGTTGACCGGGAACGGGCTGCCCCTCATGGTGATCCGGTAGACGTTCCAGGTCCCGCAGGCATCGGCGGTGCGGGTCGCTGCGGCGTACATGGCGGGTACGGCGTTGCCCGGCTGGATGATCATCGTGATCAGGCTGAACCGCTTGTTGACCATGTCGTACTGCAGCCGCGGCTTGATCAGCTGGTCGCTGCTTTTGAACAGCTGGTTCAGGGTGATGCCGCCGCCGCACTGCACGACCCCGGTCCGGTTGGTGACCTGGATGAACCGGTTGGCGAGTTCGACGATCTGGCCGGGGCTGGACGCCGCGGACGGGTCGGGCACCGTGCAGACGCTGCACCCCTGGCTCCGGCTGATGCCGTCGAACTGGCTGGAGATGTGTGGCGCCACATTGGGCGCGAGCTTGCGGGTGGTGCGAGGCGCCGCTTGATGGGGCGTCTGAACGTGCGCCGCCTTGACCGCTGCCCGGAAGTCCGACGCCTGGGGCGTGGCGCTACCGCCGCCGGTGGGTTGGGCCGCGGCCGCTGAAGGAAGGGCCGCAGCGGGCTGGGCGGCGCCGACGGCTCCTCCGACGAGTGTCATTGCCCCGATCGCCGCCAGGGCTATCGGGCGGGCTAGCCGGCGGATGTAAGGGATCGAATACTTGCGCTGCATTGCTGTGCCTCTCTGACCGTGCGACGGCCCCCTGCCGTCGTCTGGATCAGAGTGGTGAGACAGCCTGGAACGGCGCTGAAGCAATGCTGGAACCGCGGGTCGGGAATTCGCTGCGTGCACGAGCGGGGTCCGTTAGTCTGAACTCGGGGGAGGGGGCAGCGATGCGGATTCGTCTGCTCGGGACTATCGACGTCGTACTGGACGGTGCGGTTCTGCCGGTGCCAGGACTGCGGCGGCGCGCGCTGTTGGCGGCCTTGGCCTTGCAGCGAGGTGCGGTGGTCGACAAAGACCGGCTCGTGGGCATCGTCTGGAACGACGACCCGCCCTCGACGGCCGCGAACACCCTGCAGAGTCACGTGTCCTATCTACGCGACCTGCTGGGCGACAAGGGAGTCATCCAATACCGCCGCCCTGGCTACATTCTCGACGCGGACGGCGCCGAGACCGACGTAGAGGTCGCCCAGCAACTCTTCGACCGGGCCGTCCGCACCTCGCAGCTCACCGATCGTGCCCGGGATCTGCGCGCCGTCGTCGACCTGTGGCGTGGCCCGGCGCTGGCGGACGTCGCCGGGTTGCCCTGGCTCGAGGAGCAGGCCGAACGACTCGAAGACCTGCATGCTCGCGCCGGGCACGCCTTGCTGGAGACGCGTTTCGCGCTGGGGGAGCACGCGCAGCTGATGCCCGAGCTCGAACAGCATCTGCGTGACAACCCCTTCGACGAGCAGATGCACGGACAGCTGATTCTCGCGCTGTATCGAGCCGGCCGTCAGGCCGACGCCCTGGACGCGTACCAGCGACTGCGCACGACCCTGGCCGAAGAATTGGGCATCCAGCCCAGCCCGGACCTCCGCGAGTTGGCGACCGCCATCCTTCGTCAGGACCCCGCCCTGCTACAGCTGCCAGAATCCGTGGAGCTTTCAGGACCGCCGGTCCCTGCCCAGCTACCCGCTCCGGGCGCCACCTTCACCGGCCGGCAGGCCGACCTCGATCGACTGGACACCCTGCTTGCCTCGGAGCGCGGCGGTCTGGCGATCGGCACCATCGCTGGTACGGCGGGAGTCGGCAAAACCACCCTGGCCCTGCAATGGGCGTACCGGGTCCGCGACCGGTTTCCCGATGGCCAGCTCTTCGCGGACCTGCGCGGTTACGATGCCGGACCGGTCGTGCGGCCTATCGACGCATTGACCGGGTTCCTGGCAGCGCTCGGGGTATCGGGCGACCAGATCCCCGTACAAGTCGACCAGGCCGCTGCCCTCTACCGCACGTTGATGACCGGGCGCCGGATGCTGATTCTGCTGGACAACGCTCGCACCGCGGACCAGATCCGCCCACTGCTGCCAGGCGAGCCGGGGAGTCTGGTTCTGATCACCAGCCGGGATCGGCTGAGTGGACTAGCCGCTCACGAAGGAGCGCTGCCCGTACCTCTGAGCGCGCTCACCGAGGCGGAGGCGCATGAGTTGCTGACCAGCGTGCTCGGCGACGCCAGGGTGATCGCTGAGCCAGACGCCGCAGCCGAGCTTGCCCGGGCTTGTGCGTACCTCCCGCTAGCCTTGCGCATCGCGGCCGCGAACCTGTCCTGGCAACCGCATCGACGGATCGCCGACTACCTGGCCGAGTTGCGTGGCGACAGTCTGGGCACGCTCACCATCGACGGCGATCCGCAGCAAGGAGTGGCAGCTGCCTTCGATGCGTCGTACCAGGCCTTGACCTTCCCGGCCCGCCGCCTTTTCCGGCTTCTCAGCCTGGTCCCCGGCCTCGATCTCAGCGTCTCGGCAGCTGCGGCCGTGAGCGATATCAACGCCGCGGATGCACGTGTACTGGTTGGCCGCCTGGCCTCGGCACACCTGCTTGACCAGCCGAGATCTGGCCACTACGCCTGGCACGATCTGCTGCGCGCCTATGCGGCCGACCGTTCGGCCGCCGAGGACTCGGATGAGGACCGCGCCGCAGCCAGCCGGCGTCTTTACGACTGGTACGTCGAGGCTGTGGTTGCTGCAGCCGACCTGCTGTACCCGCACATGCTCCGACTGTCCCAGACCGCGACTGCTCCCATGTTCGCGGACCACGCGGCCGCGCTGACCTGGCTCGACTCGGAACGCGCGAACCTCGTGGCCGCCGTACGGCAAGCCGCCGTACCCGAGACTGCCTGTCTGCTTGCGGATGCGTTGCGGGGCTACTTCCACCTTCGGCGGCACTCGTCGGACTGGCTCGTCGTCGGCGAGTCCGCGCTGAACACGGCGACAGCACTTGGCGACATTCGCGCCCAGGCCGCAGCGCGGCACAGTCTCGGGACGGCGTACCGCTGCATGGGAGATTCGCCGAGCGCCCTGCAGCACTATGACGAGGCGCTGCGACTGACGCGGCTGTGCGGCTGGCAGGAGGCCGAGGCGACAGCGCTCGGGAACCTGGGCATCGTGTACCAGGCGCAGGGGCGTTTGAAGGCGGCGGTGGGCCGGCTCACTACGGCGATAGCGCTCGATCGCCGCATCGGCCGGACCGCGGGCCTGGCCAACAACCTCGGCAACCTGGCCGCCGTCTACCTGGATCAGGGGAATGTGAACGCTGCCGCCGATTGCTTCGGCGAAGCGCTCGAGTTGAATCGCCGCTCGGGCAGCCGGCACGGGCAGGCTCTCGCCCTGACAGGTCTCGCGCAGGCATACCGGGAAGTGGGCCGGACTGACGACGCGATTTGGCGGTTCACCGAGGCTCTGCAGCGCTGCACCGAGATCGGTGATCGCGACGGTCAGGCAATTGTCCACATCGGACTTGGCGAGGTGGCCCGGGACCAAGGTCGGACAACGGACGCGTACGAGCGCGCTCAGGCAGCGTTGACGCTGGCACGCGACGGCGGCGATCCGCGGACCGAGGCGCTCGCCCTCAACCTCCTGGCCTCAGCTGCGAGGGACCCGCACGAGGCACTCCGGCACAACACCCGCGCTCGCGAACTCGCCGAGCAGACCACCGTGCCTCGGACCCAGATCCAGGCCCTGCTCGGGCTGGCGACCGCAAACCTCGGGCTCGACGACCTCGACCAAGCCAGGCACCACGCCGAACGCGCCACCAACCTCGCCGCCCGCTGCGGCTACCAGTTGCTGGAAGACGAGGCCCTAGCCATCTCAGCCACGATCCACCTACGCCGCGCCGGAGCCCGCCAGGCAACCGGCTAGGTGCAGTTACTGGAGGCCGGTGCGGACGGAGGTTATGCGGTGGGTGTTGAAGCCTAGCCAGTGCATGCGGCCGATGTAGCGGGCGTGCTCGACCTTGAGGCAGCGGTCCATGATGACGGTGACGCCGCCGTCGGTGGCGATGTGGGCGCCTTCTTCGTTGATTACGCCGAACTGGCACCACAGGGCGCCGGCGTGGATGGCGACCGTGTCGCGGGCGATGTCCGGTAGTGCGTCCGGGGCGCGGAAGACGTTGACCAGGTCCACGGGTACGGGGATGTCGAGGAGGCTTGGGTACGACTTTTCACCGAGGATCTCTGATTCGCGAGGGTTCACCGGGATGACGGTGTAGCCGTGTCGTTTGAGGTAGTAGCCGACGAAGTAGCTCGCCCGGAGCTCGTTGTTGGACAGACCCACGATCGCGATCGTCTTGGCGCTGTGTAGCACCCGCTGGATCGCCAGGGCATCCTGGTACTGCGCGAGATCGATCATGCCGTGACCGCCTTTCCGTTGGCAGCCGCGGCGACCCTGGCCAGGCCGTTCTCCAAGTCCCAGATCAGATCGTCGACGGACTCCGTGCCGACCGACAGCCGCACGGTCCCCGGACCGACGCCGGCCGCGCGCAATTCGTCGTCGCTCAGTTGACGGTGCGTCGTACTCGCGGGATGGATGACGAGACTCTTGGCATCGCCGACGTTCGCCAGATGTGACCACAACGTCAGCCCGCCGATCAGGCCCTGCCCGCCGGCCCGGCCGCCCACACAGTCGAACGAGAACACGGCACCCGCCCCACCCGGTAGGTACTTGGCCACCGCATCAGCGTATTTGCTGCCGGGCAGGCCGGGATAAGTCACGTTCGACGCCAACTCGTGCGACTCGAGGAACGCGGCGACCTTCTGAGCGTTCTCGACATGGCGGTCCATCCGCAGCGACAGCGTCTCCAGACCCTGCAGGAACAGGAAGGCGTTGAACGGCGACAGAGCCGCCCCGAGATCGCGCAGCGTCTCGGCCCGCAGCTTCATGAGGTACCCGTACGTGCCGAACGTCTCGTGGAACCGCAGCCCGTGGTACGCCGGAGACGGATCGGCCACCACCGGGAACCGACCGTTGGACCAGTCGAACGTACCCGCCTCGACCACGACCCCACCGATGCTCGTCCCATGGCCGCCGATGAACTTGGTCGCGGAATGAACGACGATGTCCGCGCCCCACTCGATCGGCCGGCATAGGTACGGCGTCGCGAAGGTGTTGTCCACGATCAGCGGCAACCCGTTCTCGTGCGCGATCGCGGCCACAGTCTCGATGTCGAGCACGTTGCCGGCGGGGTTACCGATCGTCTCGCCGAAGAACGCCTTCGTGTTCGGGCGGACCGCTTCCCGCCACGCGTCCGGATCGTCCGGGTCGACCCAGGTCAGCTCGACGCTCAGCTTCCGCAGCAGGTGCTTGAGCTGATTCACGGTCCCGCCGTACAACGCTGTGGACGAGACGACGTGGTCGCCCGGCTCGAGCAGCGTGAACAGAGCGGCCGCCTGTGCCGCTATCCCGCTCGCGAACGCGACCGCGCCGCTGCCGCCCTCCAGGTTGGCCACCCGCTCCTCAAAGACGGCCACGGTCGGGTTCATGATCCGCGAGTACGTGTTCCCGTACTCCTGCAGGTTGAAGTACGCCGCGGCCGACTCCGGATCCTCGAACACATAACTGGTGGTCTGGAAGATCGGCACCGCCCGCGCGCCCGTATTCGGGTCGGGGCGTTGTCCGGCGTGCAACTGCCGCGTCTCGAATCCGAACGCGCGGTCTTCTTCGGGATTCATGAAGTCCTTTCTACGCCAGGAACCGGCGGATGACGGGCGTTTGCCGCGCTTCCTCGAGCAGGAAGCAGTCGTGTCCGTACGGCGCTTCGATCACCTCGAACTCGACCGGCTTACCGAGCGCCCGCAGTACCTGCTCGATCTCTTCCGACCCAGCCGGCGGGTACAGCCAGTCGGAGCTGAAAGCGATCAGCAATGTCCGCGCCGTGACGCCCTGCAACGCTCGTACGAGCGACCCCTCGCCGTACTGTCGGGCGAGATCGAAGTACGTCAGGGCGCGCGAGGCATAAAGATAAGTGTTCGCGTCGAAACGCTTCACGAACGAGTCCGCCTGGTGGCGCAAGTAGCTCTCGACCTCGAACTCAGGCTCGGTGAGCGTGTACCGAATGTCGTCGGCGGACTGCAGGCGTCGGTCGAACTTGTCGGCCAGCGCCGGCGCAGACAGGTAGGTGATGTGCCCGACCATCCGGGCCACTCCCATCCCGGCGTCGGGTGCGCGGCCGGTGCCGTAGTACCTGCCGCCCTGCCAGTCGGGGTCACCGGTGATCGCGTTGCGCGCGATCGCGTTCCAGGCCACGCCCTGTGGCTGGAGGGCGTGCGTGCTGGCGATCACCACGATGGAGTCGACCTGGTCGGGGAACTGCACCGCCCACTCAAGCGCCTGCATCCCGCCGAGCGAGCCACCGGCGACTGCCGCCAGCCGCTCGATGCCGAGGGTCTGCAGGAACGCGCGCTCGGTCCGCACCATGTCCGCGACGGTGATCACCGGGAAGTCCGGGCCGTACGGCGCACCGGTCGCCGGATCGATCGACGAAGGCCCGGTGGTCCCGCGGCAGCCGCCCAGGAGGTTGGTCGACACGACGAAGTACCGGTCGGTGTCGAACGCCTTGCCCGGACCGATCATCCCGTCCCACCAGCCGAGCCCGGCGCCGGCGGTGCCGTCGCGGTCCGCGGCCCCGAACCCGTCGCGGGTGCCGGCCTCCGGCGGGGACTTCGCGAACCCCGCCGCATGCGCGTCGCCGCTCAGTGCGTGGCAGACCAGGATGACGTTGTCGCGCTGCGGCGAGAGCTCGCCGTACGTCTCGTAGGCCACGCGGATCGGGTGCAGTCTCCGCCCGCAATCGAGTGCCACCGGCTCGGGCAGCTCGGCGTACCGGGTCTCCACCGTTCCGACGGAACCGGCCGCGAGTTTCGGGTCTGGCTCCGCCATGTGGTCATCCTAGCTGGCTTCTTAACTATCTCTATAGACTAACCAAACAATCCGAACGAAGGGGCGAACGGACATGAGTACGACGGTTGTCAACGGGGTCAACGTGCAGGCACTGCTGGACGCGCGGGAGGTCCTGAAGGGCGCGCCGGAAGCCGCCCAGTTCGTCTGGCGGGCGTCGTCGAAGTGGCAGAAGGGCGTGCACAGCACGACCACGATCCAGAACTTCTTCGGTCTCGGCGAAGAACAGACGCACAAGTCCGAATCGGTCTTCGACGCCGATCACCCCGCGGTCTTCGCGGCCGAGGACAACGGCATCACCCCGATCGAGTACCTGCTGGTCGGCCTGGCGAGCTGCCTGACGGCGGGCGTCGCGTCGGTCGCGCAGAACCGCGGCATCCAGCTGCGTTCGGTCGAGTCGACGGTCGAGGGCAACCACGACATCCGCGGCATCCTCGGTGCCGACAGCGACGTTCGCAACGGCTTCAACGACGTCAAGGTGACGTTCACGATCGACGCCGACGCGTCCAAGGAGGACATCGAGGCGCTGGTGGCCCAGTCCCAGAAGCGTTCCGCGGTGTTCGACGCGCTCACCAACCCGACCAACGTGACCGTCGAAGTCGCCTGAGGTTCCGGCCATCGAGCGCACCGCGGTCGTCGTCATCGGCGCCGGCCACGCCGGTCTCGCCGCCAGTCACTTCCTCACCGAGCGGTCCCTGGACCATGTCGTGCTCGAGCGCGGCGAGGTGGCGAACTCCTGGCGACGCGAACGCTGGCCGTCGCTGCGGCTGCTCACGCCCAACTGGCTGAGCCGGCTCCCGGGTCATCACTACGACGGCCCGGAGCCGGACGGCTACATGACGATGGCCGAGGTGACCGAGTTCATCGAGCGCTTCGCCAAGGTGTCGCGCGCGCCCGTCCGGACTGGCACTGAAGTGACTCGGGTACGCCGCATTGACGACGGCTACCAGGTCATGACGAGCAACGGCGAGATCCGGTGTCGTGCGCTAGTAATCGCTAGCGGTGCGTGTAACCGGCCGACCGTGCCGGAGCTGGCTGCCGCAGTGCCGGAGTCGGTCGAGCAGCTGACGCCGTTCTCCTATCGCGATCCCGCTCAGCTTGCCGATGGCGGCGTACTCGTCGTCGGCGCCTCGGCGACCGGGGTTCAGCTCGCAGCCGAACTGCGACGCTCGGGCCGGCCGGTGACGATCTCGGTGGGGGAGCAGGCACGGATGCCGCGGACCTACCGCGGTCGCGACGTACTGTGGTGGATGGTTGCCTCCGGCATCTGGGACCAGCGGTACGACGAGGTTGACGACCTCGACCGGGCCCGCCGACTGCCGTCGCCGCAGCTCGTGGGGACGCCGGAGCGCACGACGCTCGACCTCAACGTGCTCACCGCGATGGGTGTCGAGCCGGTGGGTCGGCTGGCCGCTATCCGCGACGGCACCGCGTTGTTCTCGGGCGGGTTGCGCAACGTGTTCGCGCTGGCTGACCTGAAGTTGGCGCGACTGTTGACCACCTTCGACGAGTGGGCCGACGACGAGGCCGATGCGCCCGAACGCTTCGCGCCGACCCAGGTGCCTGCGTCGGCACGACTGCAGCTCGATCTGCGCAGGGGCGAGATTCGGACGATCATCTGGGCGACCGGCTTCCGGCCCGACTACGGGTGGCTCGACGTACCGGTCCTCGATCCGAAAGGCCGCCTGCGCCATGACGGCGGCGTGGTCGACAGCCCAGGAATGTACGCCCTCGGCCTGCCCGTGCTGAGACGCCGCAAATCCACCTTCATTCACGGCATCGAAGACGACGCCCGAGACGTCACCAACCACCTCGCACACCATCTTGACGGCATGGTGGAATGAGGCGGGTGACCCCGTTCTCCCCAGACGCCATCGGCGCTGCGCTCGGCTCGCGGCTGAGCGACGTACAACTGCTGGACACGTTCGCTGCCTCGGATGCTGAGGTCGTGCGGGTGCGGCTGGACGGCTCTGAAACCACGGTCATCGCAAAGCACGCGACCGGTGCCGGGGCGGCAGCTGCGCGGCGGGAAATCGCCTTCTACGAGCAGCTTGCGCCGCGTTGGGACCACCCGGCACCGCGGTTGCTCGGTGCAACAGACGACGGTGAGTCGGTCCTCCTGCTGACCGAGGACCTGAACGCAGGCGGCTATCACGCCCCGGGTCCGGACGTTTCCGACAATCAGTTGCACGGCGCAATCGACGTACTCGCGGCTCTGCATCGTGAGTTCTGGAACGACGTCCCGGCCGCCGAGCTCGAGCAATCGGTCACCAGTACGGCGCAAGCCTGGCCGCCGGAGGTGATCAGCCGGAATGCGGCCGCCGTCCGCGCCGAGGCCGCACGATTCTTCGACGCCGCCACGGAACTCGTGGACGCGGAACGCTCGATCCTCGAGGAGATCGTCGACGGCTGGGAGAACCAGTTCCAAGCAAGAGTCCGCGAAGGCCGCGCACTCACCCTGATCCACGGTGACTTCCACTTCCTCGGCAACGTGTTCTTCAAGGAAGCCGACCCGAGGCCCAAGGTCATCGACTGGTCCGAACTCAAGCCCGGCCTCGGCCCGCACGACCTGGCCTACGCCCTGTCTGTGGTCCCATCCGACGATCGACCGACCCGCGACCGAGCGCTCCTGCGCCGTTACTGGGAAGCACTCGCAGCCGAGGACTACAGCTGGGAACTGTGCGAGTGGGACTTCCGCTTCTCACTCATCAGCAACCTCTTCCAGTCGGTGTTCCAGCACAGCGTCCGCTGGTACCGCGTCTCACTCACCGCAATCGAGACCCTCGACGCCCGCTCAACCCTGACCGACCGCCCGCCGATCAGTGGCGGGTGAGGCGGTCCAGGACTTCGAAGACGCCGGCGATGTCTCGGCGCTCGTAGCCGAGGGCTCGGGCCAGTGTCAGGATCTCGTCGGCGCTGGTTGCTGTTGGCAACAGGACCTCCAGGGTGCGGCCGGCCTCGAGGGCGAGAACGAGGTCCTTCTGCATCAGCCGGATGTCGAACCAGGCCTCGTCGGGAAGGTTGAGCAGCAGCGGTTCGCGGGCCTGCAGCATCGGTGAGCCGATCGGGCTGGCGGTCATCACCCGGAGGGCGAGCTCGCGGTCGACCCCGGACCGCTCGGCCAGCAGCAGCCCTTCGGCCATCGCGAGGACCTGCACCGCGAGGCTGATGTTGATCCCGAGCTTCAGCGCGAGCCCCTGACCGTTGCCGCCGATGTACGTCGGCCTGCCGAGCTCACCGAGTACCGGTTCGACCTGGTGGTAGGCCTGCTCGTCCCCGCCGACCATGATCGTGAGTGTGCCGGCCCGCACCTGAGGGACGCTTCCGGACACCGGCGCGTCCAGCAGCCGGGCTCCGGTCGCGAGCACCCGGTCCGCGACCTCGCGGCTGACCCGCGGGCTGACGGTGCTCATGTCGATCCAAACCTGACCGTCGGCCAGCTCGGGAATGATGCTGTCGGCAACGAGTTCCAGGGCAGAGTCGTCGGGAATCGAGGTGACGACCACCTCGGACGTCTTCGCCAGCGACCCTGCGTCGTCGATCCAGCGCAGACCGTCCGCGACGAGCGGTTCAGCCCGTTCGCGGGTCCGGCTCGTTCCGTACACCTCGTACCCAGCTCCGAGCAGCCGTCCCGCCATCGCGCCACCCATATGGCCCAGGCCGACAAAGCCAACAACCGGACGCCTCGCCGTACTCGTCATCGTCTCTACTCACTCCCGTCGACTTCGCACTGTCTCCAGGATCGCCGGCCGGATCGCGCGAATCGTCACCGCCAGCCGTCCTCGTATCCCCCCGCTAGCCGGAACATCGGTTTGACGCTGGCCGGGGCGATCGATCCCCACTCGGCACCGGAAACTGAGGCTATGAAGCGTGAACATCTTCGGCGCCTGCTCGCCGCACTGGCCGTATGGCGGTGGGCGCGGAGGCGGCGGCCCAGCGCGGCGCCGCAGCCAATAGGCCCGCCGATCGAGGAGATCGCGGCGGCGCTTCGGCAGTTGCTCTGGGACCACGACGAACTGCTGCGATCGCCGAACCGGGCTGTGCCTGATGGGCGACTGCGGTGGATGGAGAAGCGGATCGGCGACCGCGCGGTACAGGCGGCGCAGGCGATCGACGTACCGCATCCGGACCGGCCGGTAGGCGGTTACAGCAGGCAACAACTGGTTCGGCTACTGCATGAGCTGACCTGTGCCGGCCTGGCACTTCCCCGCTCCGTCGTCCTCCTCGCGCCGGACAACCTGCCCTGAGACGGGCCGTTGTGCGGTCGGGACGGCAGTGGGACGCTCGTCGGGTGGTGAGCCTCGGATGGGTCCGGCTCCGCGGGTCGTTGCTGCTGCAGTGTGTGGGCGCGCTGGCCGCGGGTGTCGTTGCGTTCGTCCTGGCCGCTGTCGTGTGTACGGAGGCTCGAGGTCACGTGCACGTGGTGATCGTCGGTGTCGTCCTGCTGATCGTTGTCTTCGGCATCGTTCGGCTCACCGGGATCCTGTACGCCCTGCCGATCGGCGTCGTCGTGATCCTGGCGTTCGACTGGTACATCCTGCCTCCGCTGCGGGCGCTGGACGCGGCCACCGTCCTGCTGCTGGTGCTGTTCCTGGTGATGTCGGTGATCATCGGCGCGGTGACGACCGAGGCGGGGCGCCGGTCGGTCGAAGCCGAGAAGGCCCGGGGCGACATGGCCGACACGCAGGCTTCCTTGCGACGGCTGGCCCTGCTGGTCGCGGCCGGCGAACCGCCCGCGGTGGTGTTCAGCGCGGTGACGGAGGAAGTGCTGCGGCACTTCGGCGGCGACACGGCCCGGATGATCCGCTTCGAGCGCGACGGTACGGCGACGTTGGTCGCGAGCGAGGGGACGACCGGACCGCATGTCCGGATCGGTGAGCCGTGGCAGGGCTATCCGCCGACCGGCCTGACCGAGACGATACTGCGCACCGGACAGGCCGCTCGGGTCGACGACTACGCCGTAATCCCGGGCGGCGAACCGTACCTGCGCGAAGGTCTGCGCGCCGCCGTGGCGATGCCGGTCCACGTCGACGGTCGGGTGTGGGGGATGATCGCCCTCGGGTCCGGGCACGGACCGCTGCCGGCCGGCGCCGAGGATCGGTTGACGGACTTCACCAACCTGGTCGCGATGGCGGTGGCGAACGCGCAGAGTCGCGCCGAGGTGATGACCTCGAGAGCACGGTTGGTGACGGCATCGGACGACGCCCGCCGCCGGATCGAGCGGAACCTGCACGACGGCGCCCAGCAGCGACTGGTCTCGCTGGCTCTCGGTCTCCGGTCGGCGGCGACCGGCTTCACCGGACCGGACGACATCCGTGCCGAGATCGAACAGATCGCCACCGAGCTCGTCGAGGTGATCGACGAGCTCCGGGAGATCTCCCGCGGGATCCACCCGGCGATCCTGTCGGAATCGGGACTGCGTCCGGCGCTCCGGGCGCTGGCCCGAAGGTCGGTGGTCGAAGTGGAGCTCGAGGCCCGGATCGAGGGCAGGCTTCCTGAGGCGGTCGAGGTGGCGGCGTACTACGTCGTCTCCGAGATGCTCGCCAACGCGGCCAAGCACGCGCAGGCGACGATTGTGCAGGTGCGCGCGGAGGTCTCGGATGGCCAGCTTCTGCTGGTCGTGCGAGACGATGGCGTCGGTGGCGCCGATCCGGCGCTAGGCTCGGGGCTGGTGGGCCTCAAGGACCGCCTCGACGCCCTCGGTGGTTCCTTCGCAGTCGACAGCCCACGAGGCGCCGGTACGACAGCTACCTGCGAGCTCCCGATCGGCAGCTGAGTTCCTGCTAGCGGGAACTCAGGATTCCCACCACCGTGCTCATCGGTTGGGTGCTCACCGCGACGACAGCACCACCCGCGCCGCGCGATGCTCCAAGGGTGCGATCACTGCGTAGTCCCCAGGAGCTCAAGGAGCGCTTCGAAGTCGAGGCGGTCCCGCTTCGTCAACGCGTGTACGTCGGTGCCCTGCGACTGACCGGAAATCCGGCCGATGCGGAGGATCTGGTCCAGGAGACGTACCTGCGGGCTTATCGAGGCTTCGCGGGATTCGAGCCCGGAACCAACCTGCGCGGGTGGCTGTTCCGGATCCTGCGCAACGTCTTCATCACCAGCTATCGCAAGCGCCAGAACGAGCCGATCACCGTCTCCCACGACTGGTACGAGAGCAGTGTCCGCGTCCTGCACAGCGTCGCGGCCTCCGCCGAAACCACCGTGCTCGACGCGATCCCGGACCGCGGACTGCAAACAGCGCTGGCGTCGCTGCCGGAGCGTTACCGGCGAGTGGTACTGCTGTTCGACGTCGACGGGTTCAGCTACCAGGAGATCGCCGACATCGTCGGCATTCCCCGCGGAACCGTCATGTCCCGCATCCACCGCGGCCGCCGAGCCCTCCGCGCGGACCTGGAGCGCGCGTCGTGAATGTCTCGTCGCGTGCGAGCTGGACTCATGGCCCGTGATGGCGACATCGGAGATACTCTGTGCCATGGCGACTGGGCCGTCACCACAGCAGAGCGGCGATGATGCCGCTCGGACGCGCGTGGTGCTGGCCGAGGACGACGTACTGCTGCGTGAGGGGCTCGCCAGGCTGCTGCAGCAGGCGGGGTTCGAGGTGGCCGGGCAGACCGGCGACAGCGCGTGGATCCTTCCGCTGGTGCGCGACGAGCAGCCCGATCTGGTCGTGGTGGACATCCGGATGCCTCCGACCAACACCACCGAGGGCCTGGACGCCGCCCGGCAGATCCGCCTGGAGTTCCCGGGGATCGCCATTCTGGTGCTGTCGGCCCACACCGAGGTCGAGCACGCGATGGAGCTGCTGGGGAGCGGTGAGCGGATCGGGTACCTGCTGAAGACGCGGATCACCGATGTGGACGAGTTCATCCAGACGTTGGAGCGGATCGTCCGGGGCGGTTCGGTGATCGACCCCGCGCTGGTGCAGGAGCTGGTCAGGACGCGCCGCCGGAACGACCCGCTGGCCGGACTCAGCGACCGGGAGCAGGAGGTGCTCGCGCTGATGGCAGAGGGCCGGTCGAACGCCGGCATCGCGCGGCGGCTGTGGGTGACCGAAGGCACCGTGGAGAAGCACGTCCGGCACATCATGGCGAAGTTGAGCCTGTCGGCGACCGACGACGACCACCGCCGCGTGCTCGCGGTGGTGACCTACCTCGAGGCTCGCTGACTCAGGCCGTGAGCCCGAGCACATCCCGGATCGCCGGGACCGACAGCCTGGTCTTGGGCAGGAAGCCGGCGACCCGGCTTGCCGAGATGCGATCCGCGTAGTCCTCTTCGGCGTGGGTGGAGACCACGATCACAGTGGCCGGCGCGAGGCCGGTCTCGCTGGTCAACCGGCGTACGACGTCGAAGCCGCTCTCCTGGCCGAGGTCGATGTCGACCAGCGTGACATCCGGCCCGAGCTCCACGACGAGGCGCACCGCGTCGTCCCCGTTCGAGGCCACGGCAACGACCCGCATGCCCTCGCGCTCCAGCAGACCGCGAGCAGCCGCCAGGAAATGAGGGCTGTCATCCACGATCAAGCAGCGCAACTCCATGGCTCCAGCATGCCGAACCGCCTGACCGTCGGACAATCCGGCTAGCTGGAAGCATGCGGGCTCGCGATCTTCCGGCTGGCCGGTACGCCGAATGGGCGCTCGCTGTGACGAAATCCGGTCGTTCCGTCGGCACCGTGGGAAGTGGCAGAACCCCGGAGTCGTGGAGAGGTACAGGTCGTGGTGAAAGGATCGGTGCTGAGGGCAACGGCAATGCTGGTCTCGCTGGCGGGATACGGGATCAGTCCGCAATCGCCGCCCATCGTCGTGCACCAGGATCAGGTTTCGGCGGCATCACCGGCTACACGTGCAGAGGAGCGGCTGGATGCGATGTCGACCGCCGACCGTGACCGGGTGCAGGCGACGCTGGCGGCGGCCGGTCGCGACGAGCGGCCGTACGTCGTCGAGGTGGTGGCCGCCGGGCACAGCGCCGCCGAAGTCGCCTCGTTCGCACGCCTGATCAGCGGCAAGCGGCCTCGGTGGCTGCAGACGCACCTCGATCTGCTCGATCCGGATGGGTCCGGCTGGGTGGCGTACCGGTCTTCACCGGTGCAACAGCCCGACGACACGAGCTGCGGGCCGATGACGATCCTGATGGCCCGCGCGATCTCGGACCCGTTCTACTCGCTGTACCTCACCACCGGCGACACCACCGACCGGGCCGACGCCGGCGCGGAACAGTTCCAGGCGCGGTTGACCGCCGAGGAACACCGCATTCACGCCGAGACCAACCGCTTCTGGCCGCAGAGCCTCGGCTCGACACCGCTCGGCATGAGCAACGAGCTGAACCGGTACGCCGCTGCGCTCGGAACCCGCTATCAGGCCCGGCCGGCCGATGGGTCGACGCTGTCGGATGCGGCCGAGGCGGCCGGCAACGGTCAGCCGGTGCCGGTGCTGATCGGAGACTGGATCCCGCGGCACTACATCCTGCTGATCGGCCGCGCCGGCGGCGATCTGATCTACTACGAGCCCGGGTACGCGACGGTCGGCCACATCTCCGAGCAGGACTTCGTGCAGGGCAAGATCGACGTGATCGGCTTCCACCGCATCTTCGCGGTTGTCCGCCCGCACTAGTTCAGTGCGGCGGGGGATTCGGCCTGGGGGATGAGCAGGGCGGGGTGGCCCGAGCCGTTGGCTGGGACGCTCCAGATGTCGGAGTCGGCCGGGCCGTGGGGGATGGCGTAGCCGATGGTGTCGGAGTCGAGCCAGGCCGGCTGGTCGTCGACGGTGCGGGTCTCGGCCAGTGGCGTCCTGGCGCCGGTGGCCAGGTCGAGGACCGTCAGTCGCCAGCCCTTGGCCGGGTTGCCGTCGATCGCCGACTTGAAGGCGATCCGGCGGCCGTCGGGGGAGAGGGACGGACATTCCACGTTAACGGTGATGGTACGCACGGTCCTCGCCGCGATGTCGCCCTCGACCAGGTAGCGGTGGCCGGCGGTGGACATAGTGGCGTAGAAGTGGTTGTCGTCGGCGGTGAACGTGATACCCCAGAAGTTCAGGTCGGCGGCCTTGTAGGGGTGACCGTCCAACGTCACCGACAGGAACTCCAGCGAATCGACCATGTCCAGCGTCTTCAGGTCGATCAGTCCGGAACGCGTCGAGAACCGGCCGTTGTTGTACGAGTCGCCCGCGACGAAGACGGTCCACGCCGCCATTCGTCCGTCGGCCGAGACCCGGGTGCGATTCGGTACGCCGACGAGCGGAATCGCCTTCTGCACTTGAAGATTCTTGTCCAGGATCGCGATCTGGAACGTCGTCAGTGCGCCGTCCTGCCGTAGACACGTGCCGGTGCCACCAGCGGCGTACACCCGCAAGCAGTTCAACGCCGACACCGAACGCGGTCCGCCCGGATCGTTCTTCGCGACCATGGCGAGACGCCCTTTGCTACCTGGCGCAGTACTGCGGAACATGATGCGCGGACCGGTCAGGCTGAGTCCGTCGGCTGCGGCAACCGGCGTACGGTCGTGGGTGGTTGTGAACACGCTGTAGGTGACCCCGACCGCGGCCAGGAGCAATGCTCCAAGGACCGCGATCAGCACTCGCCGGGTCACGCTGGCTGCTCCGTCCTCGGCGAGATCCCGCGGAGCAGTAGGGCGACGACGAAGACGGCTGCGACGACCAGTCCGGCGGCGATGCGGCTGGCGCTGGCCGGACCCCAGATCGTCCAGGCGAGTCCGAACAGGATCGACGATCCGAGATAGGACACCGCTTGTCCGGTCTGGATCAGCGCGATCCCCGTCGTACGGAAGCCTTCAGGAAGCAGCGGGCCGGCCAACGCCATCAGTACGCCGTCCGTCGATGCGTAGAAGAGGCCGTAGAGACCTAGTACGACGACCAGCAACGGCCAGCCGCCGAACGGTCCGAACAGCAGCAGGTAAACCAGAACGAGTGCGGTGTAGCCGCCGAGGACCACTTTGAGTCGGCCGATCTTGTCCGCCAGAATACCGAGAGGCGTTGCCAGCAGTAGATACGACAGGTTGGTGCCTACGGCAAGCAATGGGAACCAACCGATGCTCAGGTCTTCTCGTCGCTGCAGGAGCAGGTAGACGAAGCCGTCGCCGATGGTCACCATTCCGGCGACACACGCGGCCAGGACCAGGCGTCGTACCGGTCCCCTGCGCAGGAGCTCACGGAGCGCCGAGGGAGCGACGGTGTTCTTCGGCGGTTGCTTGTCACGGTGGTCGCGGACGAAGAGCACCAGCAACAGAACGCCGAACGCGGCGATGCAGAAGCTGGCGACGAACACCGCGTCGTACGCCTGCGCGGTCGCAGCCAAGATCCCGACCGCGACCAACGGCCCGGCGAACGCGCCGATCGTGTCCATCATCCGGTGTACGCCGAAGGCACGGCCGTACAACTGTGGTGGGGTGGACAGGGTGATCAGCGTGTCGCGCGGAGCCGTGCGGAGGCCCTTGCCGGTGCGGTCGATCGCGATCACCGCGCCGATCGCACCGACGGAGCTGCCCGCGGCCAGCAGACCGAGTTTCGCCACCGCCGACAGGCCGTACCCGAAGCCTGCAACGGCTTTGCGGCGCCGGGACCGGTCCGCGATGTACCCGCCGATCAGCCGCAGGAACGCGGTCGCGCCGGTGTACGTGCCGTCGACCACGCCGTACAGCGCAGGGCTGAGGTGCAGACCGATCATCAGGTACACCGGCAGGATCGCGGTCACCATCTCCGACGAGATGTCGGTGACCAGGCTGACGGCGCCGAGCGCGAAGACGTTGCCGCTGACAAGGAACAGGGCGCGTCCGCGCGCCGTCTTCGGGCGGTCGATCGTGGACAGGTACACCAGCGTCAGTTCCAGACGTTGGTGATCTCGGCGGCCGAGTTCAGGTGGGCCAGGCCGTACGAGCTCTCGATGGTGCTGAGCACGTTGTAGTGGTTGATCTGGTTGGAGAAGGTGCCGACCTGGGTGTGCGCGCCGAGGAACGCGGTGAAGATGTGGTTCGAGGAGCCGCCGTTGTCCTCGTCGAAGGTGATCACGAGCAGACTGTTGTGCGTCGTGGCCCAGGTCGCGTACGCCGTCAGGTTGTTCTTCAGCCAGGTGTCACCGTTGCCGACCGAGCAGTCGTGCATGTCGCTGCACATGTTCGGCGTCACGAACGAGACGGTCGGCAGGCTGGCGTAGTTCGCCGAGCTCGGGAAGTCGCTGTACCGGAGATTGCTTGCCGTCGGCACGTTGCTGAAGTTGACCCAGCTGTTGTGCTTGCGCTGGTACTGGCCGCTCGAGCAACCCGTGTAGGCGGCCGACGGCATGCTTTCGGAATACCCCTTGAAGGTTTTGCCGGCCGAGATCAGCTGGTTGCCGAGGTTGTTGCCGCTGAAGGTGTGCGGGCAGCTGTCGCTGGTCAGGCCCTGCGTCGAGCCGGAGAAGATCGCCGCGTAGTTGGGCTGGCTCGGGTGCGTGACGCCGTACGCCTGGGTGAACTTCGCGCCCTGGCCGGCGAGGCTGTTGAACGTCGGCGCGCTCGAGCTGCCGTTGATCTGTGAGTAGGCGTGATTCTCGAACATCACTACGACGATGTGATCGAACGCGGGCACAGCCGACGCCGCTTGCGCACTGGGCGATCTACCGGCGATCGCCACCACCGACGCGGCGACAACCGCCGCCGCAACCACCATTCCCGCAACGCGTTTCCGGATCACGATGTCTCCTCTTGGGGCGGCCACGGCCCTGGCTTGCGCCAGGGCCGTCACCCATCGTCGGAGTCAGCGCTCGACATCACCACTGCCGGCAGATGTGAGAAAGATGAACAGACCGTCACTTGACGGCAACCTTAAGTGAGGCTAGATACCACTTCTGCCAACGGCGTGGGAGCCACTCCGAGCAGCCTGCGGGTCTCCGCGCTGTCCAGCACGGCCGGCCGTTCGATCATGTAGAGCATCTCCGTGATCTCCGCGACGACCGGGTCGGCCGCCGCGAGGGCCGCGAGCTGTTCATGCGTCATCGCGGCCAGGGAAGGCTTCGTACCGGCGGCCTCGGCGAGGATCTCGGTGAGGCGGCGGAGCGAGAGGTCGGCCGTGCTCGGCACGTGCCAGGCACGGCCCCAGGACGCGTCGTTCTCGCCGGCCGCGACGGCTGTGCGGGCAGCGTCGACCGTGTACGTCCACGAGTGGGGAGCGTCCAGGTCGGCCGGGAAGAACGTCGCGTCCTGCCCGGCGAACACCGCCGGCTGCACCGTGAGGGAGTAGTACGAGACCGCGCCGGGGCCGAGGAAGTCGTGCGCGCGCACCTCGGTGGCGCGTACCCGGCCGGCGTCGTTCGCCGCCTTGACGTCCTCCCACATGCGGGCGCGTACCCGTCCCTTGGCGGTGGTCGCTACCAGTGGCAGGTCCTCGGTGATCGGCCCGTCGACCGGGCCGTAGCCGTACGCGTTGCCGACCATCACGTAGTCGGCGCCGGTCTGCTCAGCGGCTGCCAGCAGCGAGCCGGCCAGCGGAGGCCACAGCTCTGGCCAACGGTCGTACGGCGGCATCGCGCAGTTGTACAGGGTCTGTGCGCCGCGGGCGATCTCGGCGAGCGCGACGGCGTCAGTGGCATCGGCGCTGACCGCTTGTACGCCCGGGTGGTCGGGTCCCGTTCCCCGACGGCTGACCAGCCGGACCTGGTGACCGGCCTCGGCCAGCAGCAGCGCGGTGGGGATGCCGGTGGCTCCGGCTCCGACGACGACCTTCAAAGGCATGGAGTGCTCCTCTTGCGTGGACTGGACTCCATCGTCGGGCGCGCCGGCGTCGTACAGTAGTGGCCTGAATGCCATGATGCCCAAGGATCTGGACATGCACCGCGTTGCCGTCATCGCCGTACCTCCCGTGACCGCCTTCGACCTCGCCATCCCGGAGATGGTCTTCTCCGCCGTGGAGGTCGACGGCACCCCGGCGTACGACGTGGTTGTCTGCACTGCCGAGCCGGGTGTGGTGGCGACGACCGGCAGCGTTCGGATGGTCGTCGATCACGGGCTCGACGCTCTTCGCGGCGCCGACACGGTGATCGTCACGGGATCGGGGCGGCGCGACGACTTCGACCCCGAGGTGCTCGACGCGCTACGCCAGGCTGCCGACGCCGGGCGGCGGGTCGCGTCGATCTGCACCGGCGCCTTCGCGCTCGCATCGGCCGGTGTGCTGGACGGGCGGCTCGCGACGACCTATTGGCCGTACAGCGAGGAGTTCACCCGGCGATTCCCGCGGGTCGAGGTTCGCGCCGGCGTGCTGTACACAGACGACGGCGACGTGTTCACCTCGGCGGGCGTCGCGGCCGGCCTCGACCTGTGCCTGTACCTGGTCCGCCGCGACCACGGTGCGACTGTCGCCAACCACGCGGCTCGGCTCGCTGTTGTCGCGCCGGTGCGGCACGGCGGGCAACGGCAGTTCATCGAGTCGCCCGCGCAGCCGGACAACGGCACCGGCCTCGCCGAGACCCGGGCCTGGGCGTTGGAGCGGCTCGGCGACGAGCTGACCCTGACAACCTTGGCCGCCCACGCCCACACCAGCGTCCGCAACCTCACCCGCCGCTTCCGAGCCGAGACCGCCCAGAGCCCCCTGCAATGGCTCCTCCAGCAACGCGTCGACCGAGCCCGAGAACTCCTCGAAACCACCACCCTGCCCGTGGAACGAGTCGCCCACCTCAGCGGCCTCAACTCAGCCGAGTCCCTCCGCCAACACTTCACCAAAAAGATCGGCCTCTCCCCAACGGCGTACCGCAACACCTTCACTCACACACCCTCCTGAGCGGCCCGGTGAGACGATGCGGCTGTGATCACATCGCGCCAGCTCGAGTATTTCCAGGCAGTCGCGCGGGAGTTGCATTTCACTCGGGCGGCCCAGGCTCAGCGCATTGCCCAGCCCGCGCTGTCCCAGCAGATCCGCAAACTGGAGCGGCAGTTGGGGCTCACGCTGTTCGAACGCAACAACCACCAGGTGAGTCTGACGCCGGCTGGTGCCGCGTTGCTGGAGCATGCCGAACGGATCCTGGCGGACATCGTCGCCGTCGAGGAGGAGATGCTCGGCTGGACCAGCGGGGTACGGGGCCGGATCCGGTTGGGTGCCGCCCGGGGACTGATGCCTCAGCTGGCCAAGACCCTGGTGGTCTACTGCCGTACCTATCCGCAGGTCGAAGTGGAGTTGCGGGAGCAGAACACCGAGGAGATGATGGCCGACCTTCTCGGCGGCAGGATCGATGCCGCGACCCTGGCTGCCCCTCCTCAGCGGGCAGAGCGGCGAATCGAGTGGCAGCCGTTGGGCAGCGAGCCGCTGGTGCTGATCGCCGGGCCGGACACGACGCTGGGCGGTCGGGACCGGGTGCCGGTCGGTGATCTCGACGGGCAGGACCTGATCGCGTATCCGCCGCAGTCAGCGATCGCCGCGATCATCACAGGCGCTCTGGCCGAGGCCGGTGCCGTGCCGCATCTCCGCTTCGAAAGCCGCGAGTACACCACGGCACGGGCTCTGGCGAGTGTCGGGCTGGCAGCGGCCGTCGTACCCCGCTCCGTGGCTGTGGCTCCGGGACCGCCGGTCGGGGTCGCCGTCCTGGAGCCAGAGCTGGTGTGGACGCCGGCGCTCGCATGGTCGGCGGTACGACGTCCAGTGCCGGCGCTCTCGGCGTTCCTGGACCTGATGCTCGCCGGCGCGGAGTTTCTGCCCGGTGATAACCCTGACGTCTGACCGTGAGTCGGATCAGGTCTTGGACGACTGACGAACTCCTAGCGGACAGTGGTCACAGCAGCCGATCCGACCTGGAGGACCCGTCATCATGAACGCGTACGAGCGTGGCACCCGGGAGTTCACCGCCCTGATGGGCGCCCCGGCCGAAGAGGCGCTGGCCGAGGTGCGCCTTCGTTCCCCGGAGCTGTACCGGACGATGCTGGAAGGGCCGTTCGCAGGCCCGCTGGCTCACGGGGAGCTGAGTCGCGCCGACCGCGAGGTCGCGACGGTAGCGATGCTCTCGGCCCTGGGCGGCGCCGAGCAGCAGCTGGCCAGCCACGTCAAAGCGGCACTCCGCCACGGCGTCACGCAGCCCGAGCTCCTCGCGCTCGCCGAACACGTCTCGGCCTACGCCGGATTCCCCCGCGCCCTCAACGCGTTGTCAGTCATCGACGAGGTGCTCACGTCGCAAGGGATCGCTCGCCCGGCCCGCCTGCACGATGTCGCACTCGCCGACCACCGGACGACGGTGGCACAACGGGGCGAGGAAGGGCCCGCAGTGGTCCTGGTGCACGCGCTCGGGCTGGACTGGCGCATGTGGGAGCCGGTCATGGAGCAACTGGCGGCCGCGGGTCGCCGGGTGTTCGCGTACGACGTGCGCGGTCACGGCTCGGCCGCCGGGTCTCCTAACCCCTTCACCATGGACGACACTGCCCGCGACCTGATCGGCGTACTGGATGCCATGGGCCTGGATCAGGCCCATGTCGTTGGACTGTCCTATGGCGGCGGCATCGCGCAGACAGCTGCGGTTGCCCACCCTGAGCGCTTCGCCTCGCTCGCGCTGCTCGCCACGACCGACTTTGCCTTCGCCGCTTTCGAGGACCGGGCTCGCTCCGGCGAGGTCGACGGCATGCCTGCTCAGGTGGTCCCGTCGCTGACGCGCTGGTTCACACCGCCGGCCCTGGCCGTGAACGCCTGGGGTGTGCGCTACGCCCGGGAGCGGGTCCTGCGCGGCAACCCGACCGACTGGGCGGCCGCCTGGCGGGCGTTCAAGGACCTCGACGTGCAAGGCCGGTTGGAGGGTTTCCCCGCTCCGGTGCTGGTGCTGTCCGGCGAGCTGGACCTGTCGACCACTCCGGCGATCATGGGCGGCATCGCCGACCGCATCAAGGGAGCGGTGTTCCAGGAGCTGCCCGGCGTTCCCCACATGCAGACGCTGGAGAGCCCGGACCTGGTCGCGCAGGCCCTCGACGGCTTCCTGCCTCAGGAGACAGCGAACTCGAGCCAGAGGGGGTAGTGGTCGGAGATGCGCCAGGAGAGGCGGGTCTTGTCGAGGTCGGTGAGGATGTGTGGGACGAAGTCGAAGTTGCCGGCTCGGTGGGTGTAGGTCAGGCCGTCGAGGAGAGACGGCAGGCCTGGTTTGGTCGGGTCGCTGAACCAGGCGATCTGGTCGTAGAAGTGGTGAGTGTGGGGATTGTCGAAGATCGTGCGGGGGAGGACGTCGAGCTCGGACGGCGGCCACAGTCCGGTCGACACGAACGCTTGGAACAACGGGTTGCCGAGTCGGTCGAGGTTGAAGTCACCGAGGACAAGAAGGTTGTGGTTCCAGTCCTTCGGCCGGTCGGCCCAGCCACGCATCCATTTGGCAAAGGCGGTCATCTCGTCGATCCTGTCGGCCGGACCGTCGCCCCAGATGACGTGCACGGTGGTCAGGATGAAGTCGGTGTCGCCACGGACGAATCCGGCGGCATACGGCGTACGGGCGAACTGCGTCACCGGTCCGTCGGCATCGGCCGGTACGACGAGCTCGCCGACGAGGCCGGATGGCTGGATCCGTTGACTGTCGTAGATGTAGGCGAGCCGTTCGTCGCCACCCGGATCGCCTTCGGTGACATCCGATGCGATGACGCGGTACTGCGGACCGAGCAACGACAGCACAGCAAACAGGGCTGACGTGTCGCGACGCGTCTCCTGAACGGCAGTCACATCGAACCGCTCGATCACCGCAGCGATACACGCCAGCGCATGCCAATCGCGTCGCGGACTGTCTCCCTCAACCGAGTCCCACCGCGGAGCCAAACCACCGAACGCACGAATGTTCCAGGTCCCGATCAGCAAGTTGTCAACAGTCTTCTCAGGAGTCGACAACTTCAACGCACCCTTGATCCGCTCAAGATCACCAGCAACGCCCACAGGAATAGGCCCAGGCGGTGCCAGACTGGTCGTCATCGGCACTCCCCGGCAATGACAACGCACGACAAAACTTCGCGATCAACCATCGCGGCCCCCAACCCCTAATTCGCAGTATGCGAAGGTGTGGCTGGGTTTGCAACCTTTGGCGACTTGGTCGCATCTAGTAGGTGTCCAAGGGGGACATCGTGACAGTTCTGCACTCCATACTTCAGACAAGCGATATCTCCGCGGTGGAGCAGGCGCTGCTGTTGGCGATCGACTCCGGGCACACCGACAGGGCGCCGAAGGCAGCATTCAACCTCGGCGTCCTGCGGGAGGATCGGGCCGACTTCGAGGGGGCGGAGCAGGCCTATCAGCTGGCGATCGACTCGGGGCACGCAGATCATGCACCCAAGGCAGCGGTCAATCTCGGCGTACTCCGTGAGGGGCGCGGCGATTTCGCCGGTGCGGAGCGGGCCCTGTTGCTGGCGATCGACTCGGGGCACGTCGACCTCGCCCCGATGGCGGCGGTCAACCTCGGCGTACTGCGTGACGACGAGGATGGAGCGGAGCGCGCCTACCAGGTGGCGATCGACTCCGGCCACGCCGACCAGGCTCCGAAGGCGGCGGTCAACCTCGGCGTACTCCGTGAGCGGCGGCACGACTGCGTTGGTGCCGAGCGCGCCTATCGGCTGGCGATCGCGTCCGGGCACGCCACCATGGCTCCGATGGCAGCGGTCAACCTCGCGGTGCTCTGCGAGGGGCGAGGTGATTTCGCCGGGGCGGAGCTGGCGTACCAGGTAGCGATCGACTCCGGGCACGCCGATCTGGCTCCGAAGGCGGCGGTCAACCTCGGCGTACTCCGTGAAGAGCGAGGCGATCTCGCCGGGGCAGAGCTGGCCTACCGGGTCGTGATCGAATCTGGGCACGCTGACCAGGCTCCGCAGGCGGCGGTGAATCTCGGGGTGCTCTGTCACGGTCGGGAGGACTTTGCCGGCGCGGAGTCGGCCTTCCAGCTGGTGATCGAGTCCGGGCATGCTGACATGGCTCCGAAGGCCGCGTTCAATCTCGGCGTACTGCGTCAGGATCAAGGCGACCTCGACGGCGCCGAGCGTGCGTACCAACTCGCGATCGACTCCGGGCATCCGTCGGCTGCGTCTTGTGCGCGCGAGGTGATGATGCAGCTCTACGACGCGCCCAGCGCAGCCGGTGCGATTTGAGGCAGCAGGCTCTAGCCTCGACAGGGACATGGCTCCGAGTCAGCCCGTACGACGCCTGGACCTGCGTGCCGACTGCGCGCAGTGCGCCGGGCTGTGCTGCGTGGCGCTGGCGATCACCGCGTCCGCCGACTTCGCCATCGACAAGCCGGCCGGTGAACCGTGCCCGAACCTGAGGCACGACTTCCGCTGCGGCATCCACGCACGGCTGCGCGACGGCGGCTTCCCCGGCTGCACCGTGTACGACTGCTTCGGCGCCGGCCAGAAGGTCACCCAGGTGACGTACGGCGGCCGTGACTGGCGGCAGGCGGCGGACTCGGGTGCGCAGATGTTCGAGGTGTTCTCGGTAGTGCGGCTGCTGCATGAGCTGCTCTGGTACCTGACCGAGGCTCTCGAGTTGGCACCTTCTCTGCACGGTGAGCTCACGCGTGCGCTCGACGACACCGAACAACTGACCCTCGGCAGCCCGGAGTCGCTCACGGCGCTCGACGTACTCGCTCATCGCTCACGGATCAACGACCTGCTGCTACAGACCAGCGAGCTCGTCCGGGCCGGCGTCTCGCCCACGCCGATGAGCCGACGCGGCTCGGACCTCAGCGGCGCGGATCTGCGCGGCGCCGACCTGCGGGGCACGGACTTGCGCAGTGCCTACCTGACCGGCGCTGACTTGCGTCAGGCCGACCTCACGACCGCCGACCTCATCGGCGCCGAGCTCCGCGACACCGACCTCCGCGGCGCCCACCTCGCCCGCAGCATCTTCCTGACCCAGATGCAGCTCAACGCAGCCCGCGGCGACGCCACCACAACCCTCCCACCCCGCCTGACCCGCCCACCCCACTGGCCCTAGCCCTCAACCTCGAACCGCAGTACCGCCCGCGAGTCCGGCACGGCAGGCGGAGATCAGGCTCTCGGCCAACGGCAGAGCCGCGGCCTCCTCGTCGAGGATCGACAGATACAGCTCCTCGGCGGCACCCGACTCCAGGCCGAGCAGATGGACGAGCTGCTCGGCGCCGTCCAGGCGGCCCCACAGATAGTCGCATTCCCTGGCCTTGCGGGAGAAGAACGCACCGAAGTGATGTACGCCGATGCCCTGAAGCTTCGCGGCTCCTCTCGCATTGAGGCGCGTTGCGCCATCAGGACTGAAGCGGGCAACTCGGATCGGGCTGAACTGCTGGATCTCGCTCAGCGACATCAGCGGGAAGATCGCGGTGTCCCACAGCGGGAAGCCGATGAAACGCACCAGCACCGCGTTGCGCAGCTCGTCGTCCCAGCCGGTCGACAACTCGTTGAACCGCTGGAGCATCTCGAGGCTGGAGCCCTCCAGTTGCTTGTCGAGATGGCTGTTCAGTGCGGCCATCATCGCCGACACTTCAGCTTCGTGATCTCTTGCCACCCCCTCCAGCTCCTGGGTCATTAGGCCGGCGAGCGCGTCGTCGGCGAAGGGGCCGCCGTGCGGTAGCACGTCACGAAGACGGTCGGGTGCGAGCGCGGAGTCGATGGAGTCGATGAACAAGTACAGCTGGCGCTTCGCGGCGTCGAGCTGTGGCCGGAGCTCGGGACCTGCGCCGGAATAGAGGTCGCTGACACCCTGGACCACGAACCGCAGCCGACGAACGCGATACGGCACATCGCTGGACCTGATGTAGTTCTGAGCGTCCGCACTGGTGGGATCGCCGCCGTACTTGGCGTCTTGCCATTCGCCCAGGACCGCGCGGATGAACTCGGCCTGAGCCGACTCCGGCGGGTAGCCATACGCAGATGCGACCGCGGTCGCGAGTGCCTGGTGGATGCTGCGCAGTTTGAGTCGCAGGTACGTCGGATAGGTCGTGCCGACTGCTTGGCGAGCTTGATCGTGGACTTGGTTCATCGCCGTCCGCATCTGGTCCGCTTCCGGAGACCGCAGGAGCGCGCTCACCGACGCCAGCGTGGTCGGCAGGGCCGCCACCTGCGGCGTGACGAGCCGGCGGATGTCGTTGACACGCTCGTTGAACTGCCGGAGTCGCTGGAGCTCGTCGAGGATCGGTTCGCTGCGTGGGATTCCCGACAGGGAAGGGATCACCGCGCCGAGCAGGGTCGGAGCCGTGGCATCACGACGTTCGACCGTCGGCTGGGCCGGGTCGGGCTCCAGGTACACCACCCACCGCCGCACCTCGCTGGCGGCCGGCTTCGCAACGATCGCGTCGATCGCCAGACCGAACGGCTTGTTGTCCAGTACGCCGCCGTCGATGAACCAGGCGTCCTGGGCAGTGTTGAAGGGCGCACGATACGCGGGCAGGAACCCGGCCACGAGCGACGGGTTGAGGTCGCGGGTCCGTGCATCGGAGCGGAGGTCGCGATCGAAGCTGCCCAGGCCGACCGGAGGAAACGCGCCCGGGAAGGACGAGGTCGCGCGGGCGGCGAAGCTCAGGGCTCCGGTGTCGGCCGCGGTGAAGTCGTCGACCCGCTCGGCGTCCTCCGCACCCGCGGCGTCCAGGCGGAACCGCATCACCACTTGGTGAGTCTTGTCGTCGATCGTCCGATCCGCGATGCGGATGAAGCGGCGGTACCCGCGAAGGTCCGTCAGCGTCACGAACAGTTCGAGGGAGAGTCCGTCCGGGACCAAGGTGGGCTTCTCGATCTGGGTCATCCCGGCCAAGACGTCGTACAGGACGCGGCCCATCCGATCGCCGCGCAAGGGCGGTTGGGCACGGCCGAGATTGATGAGTGACCACGAGGCCCACTCCATCGCGCGGAGTTTCCAGTGGAGGTGCTCGGACAGCCAGGGGATCTTGCCGGCCAGGGCCGGCCGCCAGAGCCGCCCGATGTCGCCCTCGACCATCCAGAGGTCGCGCAGCGCATCCTGCGAGGCGTTCCGGGCGAGTGCCGTCGCCAGACAGACGCCGTTGATTCCACCCGCGGAGGTGCCGGTAATGACGTCGACGACGACCCTGGTCCGGACGCCGTGGTCCTCGAGTTGTTTCCGTTTGAGCAGGTTCCAGTACGCCGCTTCGGTCCGCTCGCCCGGCTCGGTAAACGGATTGGTCTGCTGGTTGTCCTCGTAGGCACAAGAAGCACGCACCAATTTGTGGATTTCCTTGGTCGTGCCGTGCATGTAAATCGCCAGCGACACGCCCCCGAAGCACACCAGCGCAAGCCGCAGCTCACACACCGGCTCCACCGAAACCGGTGGTACCTGAATCCTCATTTCGTCCCCCTCGACCAGCCCCTCGTCCCGTCGTACTCCTGACCGCCGAGAAGGGGAAGCGCTGGCTGCGAAGAACGTCCAACTATCCTACAGTTCGAGCGTATGACTGACGTTTGCAGGTGCTTTGTTGTATTGGATTCCAATTGGCTTTTGCAATTGTTTTTGGTGGCGGGTTCAGGTAAGTCGGATAGATTTGGGCGGTGAGGATGACAGTTGTGGGTTGCTCCGGCTCCGCGCCGGGTCCGGACTCCGCCGCGTCGAGCTATCTGGTCGAGAAGGACGGCCACCGATTGCTGCTCGACCTGGGGGCGGGTGCCGCCGGGCCCCTCCAGCGCTACTCGACCGCGGAAGCGATCGACGCCGTGATCTTGTCGCACGCGCACTCCGATCACTGGTCGGACGTGACGCAGCTCAGCTACTACCGGTCCAACGCGATCCGCGATGGAAGCGACTGCGGACCGCTGCGAGTGTTCGGTCCTTCGAACATGAACTCGGTCCTGACCACCAATCCGGACGACTTCGCCACAACCGTGACGCGAGCAGGAGACCTCGAGCTCGGTCCGATGCGTGTCCGGCTCGCCCAGGTCCGGCATGGTGAGCTCGAGTGTTGGGCGAGCAGGGTCGACGACGTCCTGTGCTACACAGCTGACACCGAACCGTGCGCGGCGATCGAGGCGTTGGCCGACGGCTGCGGAGTACTGCTTGCGGAGGCGTCCGGTTTCGACGCCGACGGGCCGATGCGTGGGCATCTCACCGCCGGCGACGCGGGCCGGCTGGCGACGAAGGCTGGTGCGAAGTTGCTGATCCTGACGCATCTGCGCGCCTGGCAGGACCACCTGCGGCTGCTCGACGAGGCAGCTCAGATAGCAGCATGCCCGGTGATCCTGGCCCATCCCGGCCTGCGAGTCGCGCTTTAGACCTCGCTCCGCGCCACGGGCATGGAAACCCGACCCGCCACCGGTGAAGTGAGCCGGGTGGCGGGTCAGGTGCTTACTCGCCCGCGAGCGGGTCGATGGTTGCTGAGGCCCAGCGGAAGTAGGCCGGGTCGTTGAACGTGCCGGGAACCTTGCCGAGGCCCTGGATGACCGTCGCGGTGCCGTTGGCGTGACCAACGGCGTACAGATAGGCCGTATTGGTGTCCTTGTCGACGCCGAGCAGCAGGGTGCCCTGGCTGCCGCACTTCTGCGCGATCAGGAATTCGAAGCCCTGCCAGGTACGGGTGCGTACCGGTTTGACCACTGGTTGCATCGGCGACGTCGTCGGGATCCGAATCGTGTAGAGCGCGCCGCCCCGGGTGTTCGCGAGGAACGTGTCATACGTCCGGGTCTTGCTGATCAACGCCATCGACTTCACCGAAGCGAAGCCCGGGGACGTGCCGGTGACTTGCCAGCCCCCGCTGGTCGAGGTCCACCTGAGCAGCACGCCGTCGGCGCGCAGCCCGTACAGCTTCGTTCGCGGGACCGAGGTCCCCTCCCGATAGCGAGCTTCCTCGAACGCGACGATGTCACCGTAGTCGCCGCCGTCGACCTCGCGACGGATCGAGTCCCGGTCGAGATCGCGGCCCATGACGAGCGTGTAACCGTTGTAGGACAGGGCTTTGCCGATGATCACATGGCCCGCGACGTAAACTCCGCGCGGATCCGGGGACGTAAACCTCGAACCGCTGAGCCGTACCTGGTCGCCGAACAGTGCGGGCGCCACGACATGATCGTTCGTTCTCGTCGGAGGTGAGGTGGCTGTGATGCGCTGCGACCTCTCGTCACCTCCAGCCGTGACCGACCCCAGATCCATCGTGCATTTGCCGGCGTTTGCGTTGCCGGTGGTTGTTGTTACAGCGTCCGCGGCTCCGGGCAACAATCCGGCGGCCAGCAATGCGGCCGCACTAACTACTACGGAGCTTCGACGGACAAGCCTTTGCTTACCGTACATTTCGCAACCTCTCGCGACCTGACCCCCCAGGTTGCGGGCTCCCTGCCAGCACTAGATCGTTGCCTAGCCTGATGCCGCCAACCCGCTGAAAGTTGCGCATTCACGACCCTTTAGGTAGAGAGAATGAAGCGCATGACCAGCTTGTGGAGTTTGCGATGAACGAGATCAAGCCGTACCGGATCGACGTACCGCAAGCTGAGCTCGATGATTTGCGAGAGCGGCTTGAGCGGGTCCGGTGGGCCGACGAGGTGGAGGGCGCCGGCTGGGACTACGGCTCGCCGGTCGACGAGCTGAAGAGCCAGGTCGACTATTGGAAGTCGTCGTACGACTGGCGCATCTGGGAGGCGCGGCTGAACGAGTATCCGCAGTTCACGACCACGATCGACGGCCAGAACATCCATTTCCTGCAGGTGAAGTCGCCGCAGGCCGACGCCTTGCCGCTGATCCTCACGCACGGTTGGCCGGGTTCCGTCGCCGAGTTCCTCGACATCATCGAGCCGCTGACCGATCCGGTCGAGGGCGACCTCGCCTTCGACCTGGTGATCCCGTCGCTGCCCGGGTTCGGATTCTCCGGGCCGACCAGCTCCCGCGGCTGGAGCCCGCACCGGATCGCGGCCGCTTGGGCGGAACTGATGCGCATGCTGGGCTACGAGCGGTACGGCGCGGTCGGCAACGACTGGGGTTCGGACATCGCCCCGGAGCTCGGCCGGGTAGCGCCGGCGGCCGTCGTCGGGGCTCACGTCACGCAGATCTTCTCGAACATCGATCCCGCCGAGCTCGACCCCAACTCGCCGGAGGAACGCGCCGCCATCGAGGGACTCGAATGGTTCCAGCAGAACATGGACGCCTACGACTACCTGCAATCACAGCAACCACAATCGCTCGCGCACGCGCTCACCGACTCGCCGGCCGGGCTACTCGGCTGGCACAACCTCATCTATCGGGGCGGTCTCGACCTCGACTTCGTGCTGACCAACGTGATGATCCACTGGCTGACCCGCACGGTCGCCTCGGCCATGCGGATCTACTACGAGAACGGCAAGAGCACCCGGCCCACTGAGCCCACGACCGTGCCACTCGGGCTGGCGCAGTTCCGCGACGACACCCAGGCGATCCGGCGCTTCGCGGAACGCGATCACGCGAACATCGTCTCGTGGAACGTCTACGACACCGGCGGCCATTTCGCCGCCCACCAGGAGCCTGACCTGCTGGTCAACGACCTGAGGACCTTCTTCACCCAACTGGACTGAATCTTGCCCGCGGGGTTGTGGGCTCTTGTGCTCCGGCAGCTAAGCGCTTAACTTCTGTTTTGCAAGGGCTTTGGCCGTCGGGTGAGGTGGGCGAGGTGTGGGCGTGACGACGATGCAGGATGTCGCCGATCGGGCTGGGGTGTCGATTGCGACGGTGTCGTACGTCGTGAACGGGACGAAGGCGGTGACGCCGGCTACGCGCGCGAAGATCGAGGCGGCGATGGCCGACCTGAACTTCCAGCGCAACCGGGCCGCGCGAGCCCTGGCGATCCGCCGGACGCAGAATCTGGCGCTGGTGTATCCGGCGCTGGAGCGGCGTCTCGGGGCGACGTCGGTGGAGTTCCTCACCAGCGCGGCCACGGCCGCGAATCGGTCCGACTACCACCTGACGTTGTGGCCGGTCAGCAACGACGCGGTCGGCCTGAAGGATCTGCTGTCCGCCGGCCTCGTGGACGGCGTACTGCTGATGGAAGTACTGCTCGACGACCCGCGCGTCACCACCTTGCGCGACGCGGGTACGCCGTTCGCGATGATCGGCCGCACCGCCGATCCGTCCGGAGAGCTGTACGCCGACATCGACTTCGACGCCACCGTGTCGGCCGCCCTGGATCGGCTGGAATCCCTCGGCCATCGGTACGTCGCACTGATCGGTGAACGCGGTGGCACCGGAGCCCTGCCTGGATACGGACCCCAGGTCCGAACGGATGAAGCCTTCGCCCGTCTCGTCGCCGAGCGGGGCTTGCGGTCGGTCACCGTCGGCTGCGAGCAGACCGCGTCGGCAGGGTCGGACATCACCCAGCAGCTGCTCGCCGAACATCCGGAAGTCACCGCGATCCTGGTGCGCAACGAGCAGGCGACGCTCGGCGTCATGGTCGGCGTTCGCCAGGCAGGGCTGCGCGTGCCGGACGACGTCTCTGTGATCGCGCTCGGCACGACCGGGGACATCTCGACCATGTCGTCACCGGCCCTCACGATGATGCAGTCGCCCGGCGAGGAACTGGGGCGACTCGGCGTCGAGATCCTGGTCGACTACCTGGAGTCCGGCACCCGGACTCCACCCCAGCTGGTTCCCTGCACGTTCTTGCCCGGCGCCTCGGTCGCGCCCGCCCGCTGACCAAGAAGGAGTACGCCATGCCGCCCACCGCCCTCAGCGCTTTGTCACGGACCAGTCGATTACTGCTGATCGGGTTCTGCATCCTGGCGCTCCTCCTGCTCGTCCCACCAGTCAGGGCGAGCGGTCAGCCCGACAGCACCGGTCACGAACTCGTGGTGAACGGCGGATTCGAAGCCGGCAGCGACCCTTGGCAGTTCACCGCGGGCGCAGGACGCGCGACCAACAACCCACACACGGGACAGGGCCTCGCCTACCTCGATGCCGGCACCGGGTACAAGGTGTCCCAGCCCCTCACAGTCGATGCCGACGGCAACTACACCGCGTCCGCGTGGATTGGGGTGAACGGTGCGGGTGGGGTATTCGGGCTTCGCGACACGGACACTGGCGACGTCCTGGCGTCCCAGAGTCTGCCCGTCATTCCGTCGTACCGGGCGTACTCGCTCGAGCCGGTCGACCTGTCCACCGGGCAGCACGTGGAGGTGTTCGTGACGAGCAGCACCGAGAACTGGATCAACATCGACGACGTCTCGGTGTACGACGACCTGCGCGAGCTGCTGAGCTTCAAGGTGGACGGCCAGCAAGGCCCATCGGTGATCGACCACGATGCCCGCACCGTGAGCTTCCAGCTGCCCTACGAGTCCGACCGGAACGCCGTGACAGCCGCCGTCGAACTGCCTGTGGGCAGCACGATCACCCCAGATCCCGCGCAACCCCTGGACTACACCCAGCCCCGGCAGTTCACGATCACCGACAGCAAGGGCAACCATTCGACGTGGACAGTGACTGCGGTGGAGGAACACAAGAGCATCGTCATCAGCAGTTCGAACGACGAACTCGTCGACACCTTCAACTGGGCCAAGTGGCGGGCCCGGCAGCACGTCCAGACCGGCAAGCGCGGCCCTGTCGACGTCGAGGGACCCGTCCCGCCCGACGCACGCCAGGCCGACTACATCCCCTCCTACTGGGCGGGTTACGCCAACAGGACGGCGTTCTACATCCGCGACTACGCACACCAGGCCGCCGGAGCGCACCTGCTGGGGCTTGACCAGGAGAACAAGTCGATGCTTCAGGCGTACGCCGCCACCTCGAACGAGACGCGGAACTGGTACCCGTTGTGGGCGCTGAACTTCGACGGCAGCCCGTACTTCCTCGACCACCCGAGCGACGACTACTTCGTCCGCGAGGTGCCCGCAGTGTTCGAGTTGGTCGACAAGGCCGCGGAGCAGTATCGCTGGACGGGGGACCGGACGTACCTCGATGACCCCGCGCTCTGGAACTTCTACACCAACGCCGTCACCAAGTTCGTCAAGCTGCACGACACCCAGCTGCCGAACGGCGTCGCCGAGGGAACAGGCCAGGGGATCTGGTACGGCGCGGCCAGCTACAACGAGAGATCCGACGCGGACATGATCGAGGCCGGCGACGGCATCGCGACGCAGTACCAGGCGTTCCGTGGGTACGCCGACCTGGCGCGGGCCCGTGGTGACGCCGCGATCGCCAAGCAGTTCGACACTCGCGCCGCCGAGCTCTTCAAGTATTTCAACAAGGATTGGGGAGTCGCGCTCGGCTCGGACGAGTACGTCCGCGGCCGCACCCCCGACGGCGCCAAGGTGGCCGGCTGGGGCCAGGAGAACTCGATGTTCATGGCGTACGACGAGATCATCGACCCGAACAGCCGCAAGACCAACGACTTCCTCGACTACATGTTCAAGAAGTACACCGAGAATCGGCCGAGCAACATCGAGTCCAGCACCTATGTCCCGGACGTGATGTTCGCCTACGGCCGGTCCGAGCAGGCCTGGTCGCGGATGAAGGACATCATCTCTGTCCTGGGACAGCCGCACGAAGTTCCGTCGCAGGGCACGAACGGCGACTATCCCGAGGTGAGCTACACGCTGGTCTCCCAGACGGTCGAAGGACTCGCGGGCATCGTTCCGAACGCACCGGCGAACGCGGTCTCCACCCTGTCCCGGCTGCCCAAGGAGATCGGCTGGCTCAACCTCGACCACATCACCGTTGGTCAGCACGATCTCGGCGTACGGCATGAAGGCGCGACCCGGACCACCGTGACGCACAACAGCGGGCCTAAGCCGCTGAAGACGACGGTCAGCTTCTACGGCGGCTATGCCCAGATTGCGGTGAACGGCCGTCGCGTGCAGGCGGAGCACACTCTGCAACGCGGCAAGTCCGTCAGCTCGGTCACCGTTTCCCTGCCGGTCGGCGCTCACGTGACCGCCGAGGCGGTGGGCCCGAACGATCAGAAGCGTTGGGGCGACGCGATCACGACGTCCCCGGACGACTTCGCGTTGACGTCCCCCAAGGACGGCGGCGACAGGGTCTCACCCCGGACTGCGGTACTGCGCTGGAGCCCGTCGGCCAACGCGACGGAGTACCGGGTCACCGTCGCGAAGGACTCGCAGCTGAGTGACGTCGTTCGCAGCTGGACCGTGAAGGGGACCACGGCTTCAGCTCCCAGCCTGATGCCGGGACGCGAGTACTACTGGTCGGTGACGGCGGTGAACGCGCGGACCCATCAGGAGCTGCCTGTGCCTGGGCTTCCGCACAGCTTCCGGACCATGCCGGCCGCTGCGCCCGCAGCTCCGACCAACCTCGGCGCCTATCGGTCCGGCAATCGGGTGGCGCTCAGCTGGAAGAGTGCACCCGACGCGTTGACCGCCGGCATTGAGCGAGCGCCTGTCGGATCGGAGGACTTCAAAACGGTGGCCGAGTCGGTGACCGGCGACGGCTGGGTGGATCGTGACGCCGCCGGCGGGCCGTGGCGGTACCGCGTGACGTCGGCGAACGAGCGCGGGGCCGGCGCGCCAGCTCAGGCCGACGAACAGTCGCTGCCGACGGATCTGACGGCGACCGCGCTCAGCGACCGGGAATGGGAGTCGGCGACCATCGGCTGGGGATCGTTGGGCCACGACCGCTCGGTCTCCGGCGGGCCGATCGCGCTGGCCGGCGTCCAGTACGCGAAGGGCATCGGAACCCATGCCAACTCCGAGATCGTCTACAAGCTCGATCCGGCCGACGTCCGGTTCAGCGCAATGGTCGGAGTCGATGACTTCCAGCGGAACTCGCCGTACTCCTCGGTGGTCTTCCAGGTGGAGGCGGATGGCAAGGTGATCTACGAGTCGCCCGTGATGCGCGGTGATTCCGATCCGCAGAAGGTGGACCTGGACGTCCTGGGCGTACAGCAGCTGACGCTCCGAGTCACCGACGCGGGCGACGGCAACAACTCCGACCACGCCGACTGGGCCGACGCGACCCTGCGTCGGTTGCCCTAGGCATCGGACGGTACGCCGGGTTGCCGGGAGATGTCGGCCTTGACCAGGACCAGAACCGCGACGAACGCCGAGGAGATCAGCCCGAACCCGATCCAGAACGCGACGTGATAGCCGTGGATCGCGGCGAGCGGATTGAACCCGGACGACGAGAGGTGATGAGCCACGACGTACGACGTGACCGCACTCGCGTAGAAGGTGTTGAGCAGCGCGGTGCCCAGCGATCCACCGATCTGCTGGGTCGAGTTGAGCACCGCGCTGGCGACTCCCGCGTCGTCGTTGCTCACCCCGGCGAGCGCGAGGCTCGAGAGCGGCACCGTCACCAGCCCGAGGCCGACGCTCATCAGCAACTCTCCGGGCAGAACGCTGGTAACCCAACTGCTGGTGTCAGAGATGAGCGTGAAGGTGCCCAGACCGATTGCGGTCAGAGCGAGCCCGACCAGCATCAGCGGCTTGGGTCCGGTGCGCGGCAGCAGCGATGACACCACGGCGGAGGTGAGGATGATGCCGACGCTGAACGGCAGGAACGCGATACCCGACTTGAGTGCGCTGTAGCCCCGGTTGTACTGGAAGTAGTAACTCAGGAACAGGAACATCGCGAACAGTCCGGCGAAGACCAGGAGCGAGGCGAGATACGAGCCGCCGCGATGGCGATCGAGTACGACGCGCATCGGCAACAGCGGGCTCGCCGTACGCAACTCGACGAGCACGAACGCGACCAGCAGGACGACGGCGCCGACGAGATAGCTGATCACTTCGACCGAGAGCCAGCCGACACCGGGCTTGGCCGCTTGGGTGAATCCGTACACGAGGGCGACCAGCCCGGCCGTGCCGAGGATCGCGCCAGGGATGTCATAGGAGCTCCCGCGGCCGGCCTTGCTCTCGGAGACCAGGATCGAGCCGGCGATGAACGCGCCGATCGCGATCGGCACATTGATCAGCAGGCACCAGCGCCACGACGCGTACTCGGTCAGCGCTCCGCCCAGGATCAGGCCGATCGCGGAACCACCTCCCGAGATCGCGCCGTACACCGCGAACGCCCGGGACCGCTCCTTCACCGCGGTGAAGGTCACCGTGATCAGTGACAGTGCGGCGGGCGCGAGCAGCGCCGCGAAGGCGCCCTGGAGGGCCCGGGCACCAAAGAGCGTCGCGCCGTTCTGCGCCGCGCCGCCGAGCGCCGACGCCGCAGCAAACCCGAGTAGCCCGGCCAGGAACATCCGCTTACGGCCGCTGTAGTCGGCGATCCGTCCGCCCAGCAGAAGCAGACCACCGAACGCCACGGTGTACGCCGTGACCACCCACTGCCGATCAGCGTCGGAGATACCGAGGTCGCGTTGGGCCGAGGGCAGTGCGATGGTCACGACAGTGCCGTCGAGCACCACCATCAGCTGAGCGATCGCTATCACCGCCAAGGCCCACCATCGGCGGCCGCCTGACGCCATGACTAGGGCCTCAGAACAATCTTGCCGCGGGTATGGCGGCGCTCGAGCTCGGTGTAGGCCTCGCGGACCTGCGCCAACGGGAACAGGTCTGCTACCGCGCCCATGCGGATGACCGCCTCACTCGGGTTGATGCCGGCCGCCTTCACCCGGACGAGGACCTGCCCGTCCCCGGGGACCGGGCGCGGCACCTCCTCGACCCGCAACACGTCGATCCCGCCGAACCCGTCGTACCTCACTGCCTTGGGCATGTCAGATCTTGTCCAGTTCGGCCACCGCGTTGGGTGGGAGGGCGAGGGTTGCGCCGGCGATGTTCTGGCGTAGGTGGTCGACCGACGAGGTGCCGCCGATCAGCAGCAGGTTCGGTGAGTGCTGGAGGAGCCAGGACGCGGCGACCGCTGTCGGGGTCGCGTCGAGTCGTTTGGCGACAGACTCCAGTACGTCGGACTGCAGCGGCGAGAAGCCGCCGAGCGGGAAGTACGGCACGTACGCGATCTGCTGCTCGGCGGTGGCCACGAGCACCGCCTCGTCCGCCCGGTTGGCGATGTTGTAGAAGTTCTGTACGCACACCACCGGGGCGATCCGCTGCGCCTCGGCCAGTTGGTCGAGGCTGACCGTGCTCAGGCCCAGGTGCCGGATCAGGCCTTGCTGCTGCAGTTCGGCGAGCGCCTCGAAACCAGGGGTGAGAGTGTCCGTAGCCGTCGCGGTGTCGACGAGCCCGACGAGGGTCCGCAGGTTGACGACGTCGAGTACGTCGAGTCCGAGCGACCGGAGGTTGTCGTGGACCTGCGTGCGCAGCGACTCCGGTGAGTTTCCGGGCAGCCAGCCGCCCTGCTCGTCGCGGACCACCCCGACCTTCGTCACGATGTGCACGTCGTCGTACGGCGAGAGCGCTTCCCGGATGATCTCGTTGGTGATGTGCGGCCCGTAGCCGTCGGCCGTGTCGATGTGATTGACGCCCAGCTCGACCGCGGTCCGCAGCACCTCGATCGCGGCGGCGCGGTCGCGCGGCGGCCCGAGTACGCCCGGGCCGGCGAGTTGCATCGCGCCGTACCCGATCCGGTTGAGTTCGAGGTCCCCGACCCGGTACGAGCCGGCCCGCGCGGCCCGTGGGTTGGTGGTGGTCATGGATCGCCCTTCGATCGGGATCGCTATCACGCCGTTCTATCGGCGGGCGGGGTGAGTGGCAGTCACCTGATTCCAGTGACTTACCGGGTCGCCGATGCGTAGTCCGGGAGGATGCCGAGCTGCGCGTACAGGGTGGTGAAGGCGATGTGGCAGTCGAAGACCTCGATCTTGCCGTTGCGCAGCCGCCAGAAGTCGGCGGTCGGGAAGTCGATCTTCGCTCCCGTCGGCTGGACCAGCCCGGCGGGTGTGTCGAAGGCGCCGAGGAAGGTGCCCTGGATCGAGAGCTGGATGCTGACGATGTCGCCGTTCACGGTGATCTGCTTCAGTTCCCGGTGTACGTCGGGAAGGAACGTGCCCATCCAGGTGATCAAGCCGCCCAGTTGCTCACCCCGCAAGGTCGACTGGCCCTCCACGCCGCCGATGCCGTTGAGGACACCGTCATGAGCGAACAGGTTCATGAATCCCTGGGCGTCCAGGACATTGCCCTCGCCGGCGTGGTAGGCGCGCAGGACGACCGCAAGGTTGGCCTTCTCGTGCTTGGTCAGGTGGCGGTCGGTGAGCGGCAGCCTGGTCAGGTCGCTCGCGCTCGAGCTCGTGCTCTCGACTCGCGCGGCGCTGACAACGGACGGCGGGGCGCCGATGGTAAGAGCCACGGCCGCGACGAACGCGCTGATCGTCTTCCAGCGATGAACCTTCATAGTCCTGTCCTCCTGTGGTCTTCAGAGCCGGCGGACCTCGATCAGCTCCAGGCCGAGCGCCTCGATCTCCGCCAGGACGCCGTACAGCGCTGAGCGGTCGAGCAGCCCGGTGAGCACGGTGTCGGCGCCGCGCCGCCGCGACTCCAGCGCCGGGAATGCAGTCAGCACGGTGGCGCCGAGGTGGCCCCGGATCCGGATCGCATACCGGGCGGGCATGGGGTCCATGAGGCACATCGTCAGTGGCGGTCAGGTGATCGCGCCTCACTGGGATGAGGTGACTCGGGGCTATTTGGTACGCGCTATTTGGTACGGCGTCCTGCCGCGAGCAACCGCAGTTCCCGCGCGCGCCGTACGGCCGACGAGCGGTCACGAACCTGGAGCTTGGCGTAGATGTTGCGCAGGTGCGTGCTGATGGTGTTCGGCGAGACGTACAGCTGGCCGGCGATCTCGTGCCGGGACAGGTTCGTCGGGAGGTAACGCAGTACTCGGAGCTCGCCCGGGCTGAGTTCCGCTGTCGGTGGCAAAGAGGACGACTCTTTGGCCGGCGGGGGAGCGCCGTGCAGGCTGTCGAGGATCTCGGTGAGCAGCGCGGCGTGCGCTGTCTCGTGCCGCGGCAGCGCCTCCAGTAGCTCCCGGGAGCCTGTGATCGCGAAGGGGAGGACCAGCCGGTCGGACTCCGCCAGGGCCAGCGCCTGTTCAGCCGCCTGGTTGGCCGCGCGCCGGTTGCCGAGCTCATGATGAGCGAGGCCGGCCAGCAGGTGAGCCTCGATGACCGTCACGTCCCCGAAGACCAGCGCCGTACCGTCCAGAACCTCGGCAACCGCGGCCAGAGCAGCGGCCGGTTCACCTTCCGCGAGACGGATCACCGCGAACGCGTTGCGGATCTCACCAGAGCCGGCCCGCTCGTCGTCGAGCGTCGCGAGCAGGGCGCGCGCCTCGCCGACCATCCCGAGGCGGGCCTGGGTGGCCAGCAGCCACCGGGTGGTCCGAGTCGCCAGCGCCGGTGAGTCCTCGAGCTGTGATCCCAGGTGTTCGGCCACGCCGAACTCCTCGAGCGCTTCTTGATGGCGGCCGCGGCCGGCGTGCAGCAGGCCGGCCGTCTGGTGCAGCAGGAGCGTGATGTCCGGGCCGGTGTCTGTTCGGAGGGCTTGTCTGGTTCGCTGCAACCATTGCTCGCCCTCATCGAACTCACCGGTCCAGATGAGGGTTGCGGCGAGCATGATCAGCGCGGGCGCGATCACCGGCTCCGTCCCCCACCCGTAGCGCTCGGCGAGCGCGATCGCCTCCCGACAGCGCCGCTGGGTCTCGGCGAACGACTGCAGGACCAGCGATGCGAACCCTAGTTGCGCCAGGCAACCAACTTCGAGATAGGGGCGGCCGATCTGCCGGGCCAGCGCGGCGCCCTCCCGCAGGTGCCGTTCGGCATCGGGCGCGGCCGGCAGCCCGAGCGTCCACGCCTCGGCGGTGCCCAGGTTCATCAGCGCCACCGCGCGCAGATCGCTGCCGAGCGCGATGTCCCCGTCGAACTGCCCGGAGGCCAGGAAACCGGCCTGCTCGATGACCCCGGCAAGCTGGCCGCGCCGCCTGGCCAGCGAGAGCGTCAGTGACGCGACCGCCACCTGGAGGCGACGCCGGCGCTCCGGCGGCGTCGCCTGGACGTGCGCTTCGGCGAGCGCGAGCTGTGCGGCCGCCTGGTCCAGACGTCCCTGCTCGAGGTCACCCATCGCGCGCACGAGGGCCAGCTCGGGGTGATCCGCGCCCTTCGGGAAGTCCCGTACCAGCGCCTGCATGGTCTGCGCTCGCCCGTCGAGCGTCAGGCTGAACGCATGATCGGCGAGCAGCCGGGCCGCGTCGACCCAGTCGCCCGCCTCCCGGGTATGCCGGATGGCCTCGACCACCTGGCCGTGCGCAATGAACCATTCCGCCGCGCGTCGGTGCAGCACCGGTACTTCCTCGGGAAGCGTCGCCCGCAGCTGCAGCCGGAGGAGATCCGAGAACAGGTGGTGATAACGGAACCACGTGCGCTCGGGATCCAGCGAGACGACGAACGCGTTCGCGTCTTCGAGTTCGAGCAGGGTCCCCTCCGAGCCGGGACGGCCGGTCAGCAGGTCCGCGAGTTCGCCATTGACTCGGTCTAGCAAGGACGTTCGTACCAGCAGATCTTGTACGTCGGGTGGTCGGCGCTCGAGCATCTCGGCGATCAGGTACTCGGCGACCGTGCGGTCGTTGCCGGAGAACTCCGCAACGAACCGCTCCGGATCGGGGTGACCGGCCAAGGAGAGCGCGGCAAGCCGAAGGCCCGCTGCCCATCCCTCAGTCCGCTGGTGCAGCAGCGCCGCCCCAGACGCCGACAGCGTGATGCCCGCGGCGTCGAGAAGGTCGCGGGTTTCGCGTTCGGAGAAGCGCAGATCCGCGGCCCTGATCTCCGCCAGCTCGCCGGCCAGACGGAGCTGATGCAGCCGCAGCCGTACGTCGTGGCGCATGGTCAGGATCGCGTGGGCCTGAGGAGGAAGGTTCGTCAGCAGTCGGGTGAGCTGGGCGAGGGCTTCCGGCGAATTGAGCTCGTGAAGATCGTCGATGATCAAGGTGACGCCGCCGGCGAGTTCCGACAACACCTGGTCGACCGTCGCCTTTGCGTTGAAGTCAGGTGTCGCTGCTCGTGGTCCTTGACTGATCGCGTCGAGGACAGCCAGCCAGAACTCCTGGTCGTCCTGCTGACCGCGTTGTACCTGCACAACCGCGACACGGTGCCCCGGTCGACCGGCCCACGCGCGCAACAGGCTGGTCTTCCCGCTGCCGGCCGGAGCCGAGATGATCGTCACCTGCCGCGTCGACGCGCGATCCAGGGCAGCGACAAGGTCACCCCGGTCGATCAGCCAGGGAGCTGCTGGAGCCACCGTCACCCCTCTCGCCATCTACGGTCGCACAACCCGGCCGGTTCAGTGGATCGTTAGCGCGATCTTTGGTGGTGCAGAGACCTCTGGCGGCCTGCCGGCCTCGGCGCGGACCTCGAGCGAACCATGCGGTGTCGGCACCGATGCCTGGGCCCACTCGAGGCCGCCGAGCTGCGGAGCGACCGTGACTGCGGTCATTCCAGGTGCTGTTGGCCGGACGCCGAGCAGCGTCGCGACGTAGTGGTACAGCGGGTGCGCACCCCACGCGTGACAGTCGCTGCGAGTCGGTTCGGGGTGCTCGATCACGGTACGCAAGCCCTGGTCCAGCAGGCCGAACCAGAGTCCGAGCCGGTCGAGCAGTACGTCGGTCCGCCCGATCCGGTGCAGTGCCTCGAACAGGTAGTGGTCGAAGTACACGGTGGTCCGCTCCAGCGGCTCCTGGAGCATCGCCCTGACCGCCGTCTCGCCGTACTTCGCTCCGGCGAGTAGCGCCAGCGATTGCGCGTGTTCGCTGAACGCGGTGTGCCCGAGGTCATCGGCGTACAGCCTGCGGTCGGTGTCGTAGAAGTTCTCGTCGGTGGCTTGAACGAGGCTGTCGGCCAGCTGCGAGTATCCGGCGTCCGGTTCGCCCAACCATGACTCCAGCTCGGCGACTTGCCGTGCGACCAGAGCCAGCTGTAGTTGCAGTACGGCGCTCACGCCGCGCCCTGGGCCGGGCCAGTCAGGGTGTACTTCGCCGTCCTGGACGATCCCGGGTGGTGTGCCGGCGTCCCAGCCGGGCACCCAGTCGGTGAAGTTCCAGCCGTGCAGGGCGTGGAAGATCCCGTGGTCGTCGACGGTACGGCGGTGTGCGTCGAGGGCCGCGCGGACTCCCGGCATGAGTTCGGTGACGAAGGCCAGATCACCGCGCCACAACGCGAAGTCGTGCACCATCGCCACCCACCACAGCGTGAACGGCGGGATGGGGGAGGCCTGCCGGGCCGGCGTACGGGACTGGACCAATCCGTTGGCGTCCTGGCTGTGGGCGAAAGCACGCAATGCCTGCCGGGCGAGGGCGTCGTCGCCGGTGGTGGCGTAGGCGACCAGGCATTGCAGGCGGGTGTCGCCGGCGTACTGAAGCTGCTCGTAGTACGGGCAGTCCATGGTCGTCTCGTGGCTGCACATTTGCAGCGTCCGGAATGCGAGTACGCCGACCTCCGCGAGCCGCGGGTCGCTGGCGGTGAAGTGGCTGCGGTCCTCGTACGGATAGTGGGTCTCACGGAACCGGAGGCCGGTGATCGTCAACGGTTCGGCCGCGGTGGTGACGAGAACCTCGACGTACCGGCCGGACTGCCACCACAGGGTGCTGTGGCACTCGCGGCCGCCGCCGGCGATGAAGAGGTCACCAATGCCGTCTTCCTCGAGCCCTGGCCGACCGAACAGCTTGCCCTCGACAACATCACGATGTCCCTTACCTGCTTCAGGATCCGTCTCGTACAGCGACTCCTGCCAATGCAGTCGTACTTCGGCATCGCGGCCGCCCTCGAGGTCGAGGAAGGGGTACGCGCAGACGTACTCGTCGAGATCGATCAGCACGCACCGACAGGTCCCGGGCGGCACCACCAGCGCCGTACCGCCGAGGAGTTGTTGCCAGTCACCGGCCTCATCGTCCAGATGGTCCGCCGGATCGACGACACGATCGTGGGTCGGCTCTCCTGCCGGATGCTCGGCGACATGGCGGACACGGGAGCCTTCGGCCCACCGCTGCGCCGGTGCAGGCAAGCGAGCCGGCACCAGCAACCGCCCTTCGGTGCCCGACCTGCTTGATCGGGCGAGGTCGCCCCTCGCAGCCGGCGACCAGTCGAGGGTGTCCTCGCCGGTCTGCCAACCCCACGGATACGTCCGGCCGTCGCTGACGTGCCTGGCTCCGCAGCCGTACCCGTCGCCTTTCGGCCGGCGGCCGTGGCCAGGCAGTGCGGCCGCCTGCCAGTCCGCCGTACCGGTGCTGAGCTCTTCGGCTGCGAGGAGAAAGGTAGGGCCGTCGCCAAGACTCAACTGCGCCAGCGGTGCGTCGTCCCCGAGGCTCCACACGCGGGCAGCAAGCCAGTGCCCGCCGGCCGGCAACCGCAGCCGGTAGCTCTCGAACGCCCAGTGCCCGACCTCGCCCCGAGAAGGACCGCGGCCGAGGAGGTCGCCGTCGAGCCACAGTTCGTACCGCTCGTCGGCGGACACGTGGACCACGACCTCAGCCACCTGGGCGCACTCGACCCGCAACCGGAAGCCAACCACGTCGCCGTACTCCGTCGCCCGGATCCAGCGCGCCGGCCAGTCGGCTTGTCCTGCGAACGGGTCGTCTTCGAGCTGCACCTGCTGAACGTCAGCGGTCATCGACACAGTCAATGCGCGTTCGCGGCTTCCGTCCAGGCGACACGACCGTACTCACCCTCGGTCGAGGGAGGCGGTTCACTCCGGCGGGGGAGGGCTCGGGGGTGGTGTGGAGGCAAGCATGGACGCATGACGATGGCGAGGACTCCGGTCGCTGACAAGCTTGAGCAGCGGCCGGTGCCGCGATGGGCGAAGCGTCTGGCACACGTGATCCCGTTGCTGGTGCTGCCCTCCGGTCTGTGGCGCTGGGCCGTCGCGTTTGGCTTCCCCATGGGCATGGTGAACAGCGCGGGGGAGCTCGAGCTCGTGCGGGGCTGGCCGGCGGTCTACGTCGCCTTCATCAGCCTCCTATCAGAGGCTGTCGCGCTGACCGCCTTCGGACTGGTCCGCCCGCTGGGAGAGGAGGTCCCGCGGTGGCTGCCGTTCTTCGGCGGCCGCACGGTTCGTCCGAAGGCGGTCATCGTTGCGGCCACAGCCGGTTCGGTGGCGCTGATGTTGATCTGGACGGTGGGGTTCTGGGAGGTCTGGACAACTGGTCGGCCAGGCCCGATGGGCAGCTCGTTCTGGGCGGCCGTCTTCACGGCCTGCTACGCACCGCTGAATCTCTGGGGTCCGGCCCTACTCACGCTGACGTGGGCCTATTGGCGCCGCAGCCAGTGAATTCGATGGCCGGATTCGGCCAGTAGCGGACGGAAAGTTGTTGGCGCGGGCAAGGTGCGTGTGGACTGCGATGGGGTATGCCAGATCCGAGAAGCCGTACCAACAACATCAAGAAGAGGGCAGAGTGATGCTCGATCCCGTCGTCGACAAAGGTCAGCTGACCGAGACCGACCGCTTCATCTTCGAGTCGTGGGGCTACTTCCTGATTCCCAACGTCTTGACCAAGGACGAGGCCGCCGAGGCGTACGACGTTTCGCAGCGCCTGCACCAGAGCCGGGATCGCGAGTTCGGGCAGATCGGCCGGACCTACGAGAGCGAGCCGGTGCTGGAGCGGCTCATCGACCATCCCGACGTACTGCCGAAGGTGCAGGGTCTGCTCGGCGACCGGTTCGTACTGCAGGCCGGCTGGAACACCATGCAACCGGCGCACGCGGGGAACGGCGGTTGGCACCAGGACGGCTCGTCCGCCTTCGACTTCAAGGAGCTGGGATACCCGGTTCCGCTGATTCAGCTCCGGGTGTCGTACCTGCTCACCGACCAGACTGTGCCGGGCATGGGCAACATGGAGCTGATTCCTGGCAGCCACCGCTCACGCGTCCCGCTCCCCGATTCGATCCGCAAGAACAAGGGCGACATCGCGATCGGCCATGTCATCTGCGCCGAGGCCGGGTCCGCTCTGGTGTTTCACAACGGCGTCTGGCATCGGACCTTCCGCCACGACGGCGACTACGACCGCTTCACTACGCACTACGTCTACAGCCCACCGTGGGTCCGCCCGGCTGACCGCCTCAGCAACGACCCCGAGTTCCTCGAGCGCACCACGCCCCTGCGTCGCGCACTGATGGGGGAGTTCGCACGGCCGGATGCCCCGTTCGGCGCCAACTACGAGCCGCTGCCGATCTGACGCATGCGCACCGGCCTCCGTTGAATTCGGAGGCCGGTGCTTCGCGCGTCAGCCGCAGTGCTGGGACTTCTCGTCGTCCGACATGGCGGCCGTCTTCGCCGTGATCTGGCCGGCCGCGTCCTTCACCGGCCCGGTCGCGTCGAAGTCCTGGTACCAGATGTAGTGGTCGTAGTACTTGTCGGGGAAGTGCATCTCGTACTGACCGTGCACCTTCTCCATCTCGGTACTGCGCTCGATCCAGCCCTTCTCGCCGGCCGGTACGTCGACGTTGCTGTCCTGACCGAACGTGCTGGACGTCTCCCAGGTGTGTGAGTACGACGTTTCGATCGACACCTTGAACACCTCGGAGAAGCCGTACTCCGCGGACAGCGAGACGCCGAAGCTGTTCGACTCGCCGGTCGTCTCGGACCACTTGATCGTGCTGCGTTGCGGCGTACCCGTGCAGTTGTAATAGGTGTCGCCGACCTGGTGCACGTCGCCGCGGAACGTCTCCGGCGCACCGGACGGATGGAAGACACAGGTATCGGTGCCGTTGTTGCATTTGTCGAGCAGTTCGCGACCGGTCGGTCCGTCGGCGAACGCGGGGGCAGTGGTGGTGAGGCCGGTGGTCGCGAGTACTGCGATTCCGGCGAAAGCGGCAAGACGTTTCGGCATAACGGCATTCCTCACGTGAATAGTGCTGGTTTGGGATCTCGACGTACTCAGCTGAAGCCGACCGACTTGGTGCGGTCGTCCATCATCGAGCCGACCCACGCGGTGTTCTGCGTGAACGGTCCGTCGCGGTCGCCGGTCAGATCCGGCTCGGGGTAGAGCCAGATCTTGCAGTTCGCCCACGGCTGCACGGAGCTGATCCGATCGGCCCAGCCGTCGATCGTGTTCGTCTGGTAGTTGATGACTCCGTCCGAGCCGTCGCAGAGCCCGGCGCCGACCACGGTCCAGCTCGCACCGCCGAAGTCACGGTCGTCGAAGAACGTGCCCTGGATGACCTCGCCGTCCGCCGTCAGATCGGCGCGGCTTATCGACCGGTCCAGCGTGGCGCGCTGCGCGGCGTCCGGCACACCGGCCGGCGCGGTGGTGATCCGGCCGTGGGTGGCGTCGCTGATCGCGGCGGTGAAGGTGCCGAAGCAGTCGATCTTGCCGGTCTTCAGGTTTTGGACGCAGTGGTTCGCCGGTGGTGCGGCGGCGTGGGCGGCAGGACTCACGCAAAGCGTTCCGCCCAGGGTCAGCGCGGTAAGTCCGGCGGCCGCGGAAAGGGTCCTCACGGTCATTTCCCTCATCTCCCGGAATGACGTTCGAATCGTTCGATGACAATTCGAAACCCTAGCGAGAGCGTTCTCACGCGGCAATGGGTCGAGTCTATTGTTGCAATTGCCGGTAGAACGTTTGGGATCACGAATCCCTTGTACAGCAGGCGGAAACCGTGTGCCGAAAGTCGGCGATGTGGGCACTTCGCAAGCTGCTTGCAACTCCGTTGTGACCAGGCTGATATGTTGCGCAAAACTGGCCGCTATCAATTGTGAATTTATCTATGCTGACACTGGCGCCTGGTCGGTTGGCCGGGGCTGGATTGATTCAGCCGCGCGTGCTCGGGGCGACCTCGCGCACCATCACGCAGTTGCCGAGGCCCTTGGGCCGGTCGTAGGTGAAGCCTTCGCGCTCGTACATCGCGCGGGTGCCGTTGTAGAGGAACGACGAGTTCTTCTTCCGGACCCCGCCGGTGTCGTGCGGGTACCCCTCGACCCGGCCGCCGCCGGCCTGCGCGATCAACTCGACGGCTCCGCGCAACGCGATCGCCGCCAGCCCCTGACCGCGGAAGCTGCGCTCGACCAGGATGCAGGTGACCCGGTAGTCGGGCAGCCGCTCGGCAGTGGCGACGTACTCCTTGCGGTGCTGGATGTTGGGCAGCTCCTCAGGCGATCCGTACTCCGCCCACGCAACGGCCCGATCGCCGTCGTACACCAGCGCCGCATGCGCGATCCCGTCCGCCACCAGACGTTCCTTGAGCGCCCGATTCCCCTCCGCACTCTGCGCCTTCTCCGCACAGTCAGGATGAAAATGCGTACACCAGCAACTGGCGAACATCCCCTTGTTCCGCTCGACAAGCGCAGCAAAGTCCCCAAACGTCTCCACCGTGAGCGCCTTGATCGCGAAGTCGGCCATACCGGCAACGTACCCCCAATTCCGGACGTTCAGCTTCCGGTACGTGTGGTCAGTGGCTGGTGACGACGAGCGTCGGCGGGTTGTGAACCAGCCCCGGAAGCGCGTTCGTCTCGTACGGCTGCCGCAGTCCGGGCCGCCAGGCGAGGAGCCGAGTACGGGATCCCGCGTCGAGGGCGATCACCAACCAGTCACCACGGCCGGCGAAGGCCAGCCCGGGTTGCGACTTGGCGGGCAGTTCGATCCCCGGCACGATGTCCAGCCGGCCGGTGCCGAGTTGCATGATCGCGATATCCATGGGCGGGAGCGGATCGCCGTCGAAAGGTGAGTCGGTCGACGCTCGTTCGATCAGGAAGGCAACCTTCGTGCCGTCGGGGCTGACCACACCGCAGCAGGCGGGGCGTGGAAGCGGGGCTCCGAGGTTCTTCCCGCCGGCGATCAGCCGGCGGCGCAGCGTGCACGGTGACGCGTCGCCGTCACAGCCGCTGGTCCAGAAGACTTGGCCGGCGCCGGCCGCGAGCGGCGCCGCTTGCTCTTCGAGCTTGGTTTGTAACCGACCGGTGCGCGCATCGACGAGCGCGAGCCAGGTCGGTGAGATTGCCGGATCGGGCTGCAGTTGCCCGACGATCGTTTCGCCCACGACGGCGGATGGAGAGAACCCGTGCGGCAGCCTCACCCGCGGCCCGCCGGCGATCGGAACGATCGTCCCGTAGGGGTTGTCGATGCCGCTGGCGAAGGAAGCGATCCAGACCCGATTGCCGTCCGTCAGCGGTGACTCGGTGGGACCGAGTGGGCGGATGACACTCACCCGGTGATCGTCGCTGATGCGCACCATTGCGTAGGGAGCCGTTTCGTTGCACGACTCGGTTGTCGCGTACGCCGTGATCGGATCGCCGGCCAGCACAGCGGCGTACTCGCCCGGACGGACGACTGCGTCAGGCAAGGTCGTCGCGCGGCCGCTGTCGAAGTCGACGAGTCGCAGCCGGTCTCCGCCGAGCAGCACCTGGATCCCGGTGTGTTCCGCGGGTGGCGCAGCCGACACGATAGGCAGCAGCGTGACCGCCCCACACGCGCCAGGCGCCGTCGGCCAGGCCCTCGCCGTCCGACCGTCCGGGATCGCGTTGATCACCTCCGACGGGGTGGGGCTCGGCACCGCCTGATGGGGCGGACCATCCGTCGAGACACGGACAACGATCAGGGTCAGCACCGCTGCCAGGACCAGAACCCATCCGGCCCTTCGGCGGCCACGCCTCGAAGCCTTCCCGACCTCGAGGACCTCATCCCGATCGTGCTCCACACCCCCATGAAATCACCGGCCGCGCCGCTCAGCTCCACGGTTCGTCCGGTGGATAGGGCCCCGGGGTCTCGAGCCGGCTCATGGCGTGGCTCGGAAGCCGTACGTTGCTCCGGTCAGGGCCTGGAACTCCGCGGTGGTGCCGCAGTCGAGGACCTTCGTGTTGACCGTCGATCCGTCGAGTACGACGGTGTGTACGGCGACGTTCGCGGCCGTGTGATTGGTTGCGACGTAGTTGTTGCTCCCCGACTTCACCAGGACGATCGTCGGGGTCGCTCCGGACGGCGTGATGTTCGCGGCCGGGACGTCGTAGGAGAAGTGATTGCCGACCACGGTGTTGCCGCTGCCGTTGAGTTGCACCAGCCCGAAGAGATCATCGAGTCCGTTGCTGAAGCCGGTCATCGCGGGGAACGATTCGGGGACCCGGAGGAAGTGGTTCGATCCGATCAGGTTGTTGTGGCAGGCGCCTTCGCACTGGATCATCCCAGGATAGAAGGCGTGCAGGCGGTTCGCGCTGATCGTGTTGTTCGTGCTGTTCTTCAGGTGCACCGAGCTCTTGCCCCGGGGGAAGATGTTGTTCCCGGAGACGATCAGGCCGAAGTGGTTCTCGGCGTAGACCGAGAAGCCGACATAGCCGGCGCCGATCATGTTGTCGTTGACCATGCTGGCCTGCCCGGAGCCGACGAGCTCGATGCAGCTGCCGTTCTCGCAGATGAAGTTGCCTTGGATGTGCAGTGCGTCGGCGTCGGTGATCACGATCCCGCGCTCCAGATAGACGATCCCCAGACCCCGGATCCGCAGCGAGTCGGTGGCGGTGGTCGACCGGATCCCGATCTTGCCGTTGAGGTAGCTGTTCTGGTTCGGCGTGAACGAGACGCCGTCCAGGCAGAAGTCGAGCAGTTCGATCGAGCTGAGCCGGGGGTCGCCGCTGCGGCTGATCAGGATGGCCTCGGCGTTCCCGTCGGTGTTCTCGACCCGGATCCGGCTGCCGCCCGGCCAGATCTCGTGCCAACCGGAGGTGTCGCCGGCGTTGTACCGGATGCTCGAGGAGGTGAAGCCGTGTCCGGACCCCTTGATCTGCAGGTAGCTGATGTCGATGACGATCCGCGTCTTGAGCGAGTAGTCGCCCGGCGGGACGTAGATCACCGCTCCGGGCTTGGAGGCCTGCGTCGGCTGGTTCGTCTTGATGTCGGCGATGATGCTGTTCACGATCGCGCCGATGTCGGTGTACGCGGTGGTGGAGGGGCTTGCGGGGATGGTCCAGGTGGTGACGTCGTAGATCGTCGAGGGCATCGTCTTCCCTTTCCAGGTGTGGTCAGAGCACGCCGAGGAGCGTGTTGTGCGGTCGGGGCGCCGGGTCCGCGGCGACGGCCGCAGCCGCCGGCGTCCTCGGCAGCTGGAGGTAGCCCGCGGCGCTCACGGCGGCCGCGGCTGCCAGGAAAACCCGGCGCGACAGGCGCGCGTCCGGTGGGGTGGAGGAGTTCACGGCGGCTCCTTGACGAGGGTGCCAAAAGGTTTTGGCAGAGTGGAATTGATCCGAAGGTAGGACTGCTGCCAGGCGGCGGCAAGATCGTCGCGGATGCCAAAAGTTTTGGCAGCTGTTTGGCGGAATTTTGGCGTTGACCGACTGGCCACGGCGGACGAACACTTCTGCCAAGACGTTTTGCCAAAACGTTTAATCACAAGCCTGGAACGGAGTCGGAGTATGAAGCTTCGCAGCACGAGCGGTCGCCTCCGGACCGCGATGGCCGGCATCGCCGTTGCGAGTGTGATCCTGGCGATCGCCGGATGCGGTGCCGGTGGAAGCTCGCAAGGTGCCGCCGGCAAGCTGACCGTCCTGGTGGAGGGAGGCGGAAAGGCCGAGCTCCAGCCGATCGCCGATCTCTACCAGAAGGAGACCGGTACGACGGTCGAGCTGGTCGAACTGCCGTACGACGGTCTCTACGACCGGATCCAGACCGAGCTCGGCTCGGGCAAGACGTCGTTCGACGTCGCGGCGCTCGACGCCATCTGGCTGAGCGCCTTCTCGACCGGTGTCTCGCCACTCGACGACCTCTTCACCGACGACGTGAAGCGCGATCTGTTCCCGGGCCTGGTGACCGAGGCACAGGTCGGCGGGTCGTACGTCGGGATGCCGGTCTGGACGAACTCCGAGATTCTCTACTACCGGACGGACCTGTTCGGCGACCCGAAGAACAAGGCTGCCTTCCAGGCGAAGTACGGCTACCCGCTGGTGCCGCCGACGACGTGGAAGCAGTACAAGGACGTGGCCGAGTTCTTCACCCGCGACACCAACGGCGACGGCCAGACCGATCTGTACGGCACCGATGTGAAGGGTGCGGTCGAGACGGAGTGGCTGGCCACGGTTTCACAGACCGGCGAGAAGACGATGGTTCTCGATCCGAAGAGCGGCGACGTCAGCATCGACGACGCCGATCACCTGGCAGCGTTGAACTTCTACACCAGCCTGTTGCCTTACGCCCCACCCGGCGCCGCGCAACTCGACTGGGCCGGCGCGCAGAACCTCTTCTACCAGGGAAAGCTCGCGATGATGCGGTTCTGGGGACACGCCTACACCCAGACCCCGGCCAACGCCAAGGTCAAAGGCAAGATCGGTGTCGCGCCGATGATCGCGGGGCCTGGCGGCATTGCCGGCGTACCGGGCGCCTGGTACCTCTCGGTGCCTAAGGCAACGGAGAAGCAGGCCGAGGCCAAGAAGTTCATCGCCTTCGCCTACGCGCACAACGATCTCTCGATCAAGACGTCGCTGGGTCTGGTCGCACGGATCTCGGCGTTCGAATCGCAGGCCGGCGTCGCCGGGCACGAGAACTATCCGGCCATCCTCACGACGCTGAAGTCGCCCGAGACGATCGCACGGCCGGCCACACCGAAGTGGCAGGAGATCGTGACCTCGGTGCTGACGCCGATGTTGCAGAAGGCGGTCGCCAAGGGCGCGAACAACGCGGCGCTGCTGAAACAGGCGAAGGGTCAGATCCAGGCCATCGTCAAGTGAAGGACACTCCCGTGCGCCTCACCGACCGCCGGTTCGCGCTCGCACTGATCGCGCCGGCCGCCTTGTTCCTGGCCGCGTTCGTGGCGTGGCCACTGCTCAGATTCGTTGCGAACGCGTTCTACCAGATCTCGCCGATGGCCGGTGGCCCGCGGAAGTTCGTGGGTTTCGAGAACTTCGCGACCGCGTTCGGTTCGCCGGCGTTCCAAGGAGCGGCGCTGCGGACGATCGTCTACACGGTCGTCGTGGTCGCGCTCGAATTCACCTTCGGGCTTGCCGTGGCGTTGGTCTTCGCGGCGCTCGGCAGTCGGTCGGCAGTGTTCCGTACTGTCTTCATGTATCCGCTCATGGTCGCCCCGGTGGTCGCCGGCCTGCTATGGCGATTCCTGCTCATCGACAACTTCGGCATCCTCAACGAGTTGCTGCGCCGGGGCGGGCTGTTGCACAGCACGGACCAGATCGGCTGGTTGAGCAATCCGAAGATCGCGTTGTTCTCGGTGGCGATGCCCGACATCTGGCTGACGACCTCGTTCATCACGCTCGTCCTCTTCGCGGGACTGCAGAACGTGCCGGGTGACGTCATCGAGGCCGCTCGGATCGACGGCGTACGTTTCCCGACGCTGCTGTTCCGGATCATCCTGCCGCTGCTGCGACCGGTGATCGCCGTCGCGCTGATCGTTCGCGGCATCGATGCGGCCCGTGCGTTCGACATCATCCTGATCCAGACCAGCGGTGGGCCACAGGACAGTACGACGACCCTCAGCCTGCTGATCTACCGCACGATGACGCGCAACGGCGATCCCGGCCTGGCCAGCGCGATGGGCACCGTCTACCTGATCGGGATGCTCGTGGTCGCCGCGATCGCGATCTTCGCCATCTGGCGACCTGGGGGAGATCAGGCATGAACGGCCTCGAGACCCGTCGCCGTCCGACCCGCGTCATCCTGTGGGGCACGCTGGTCGCTGTCCTGGTGCTGTACGGATTCCCGTTCGTCTACCTTCTGCTGACGTCGTTCAAGACCCCGCTCGATGCGATCGCAGTACCGCCCCAGGTGTTGCCGTCGCAGTGGACCCTCGACAACTACGTGGCCGCGCTCAGCAAGGAAGGCGTCGTACCGGCGCTGATCAACAGCGGCGCAACCGCAGTGCTCAGTACTGCGTTCTCACTCGCCCTCGGGGTGCCGGCGGCGTACGCGATCACCCGCTACCGAACGCCGAGCGGCCGCATCTTCGTGGTCGCGGCGCTGGTCACCCGGATGGTGCCGACAATCGCGGTCGGGGCGCCGTTGGTCGAGACGATGCGGCGGCTCGGCATCTCGGACACCACGATCGGGTTGGCGATCGCCCACACCACGATCTCGCTGCCACTGTCGATCTGGCTCATGTCGAGCTTCTTCGAGGCGGTTCCGGTCGAGCTGGAAGAAGCCGCCAAGGTCGACGGCAGCGATCGGCTGCAGGCGTTCCGGCACGTCGTACTGCCGGTCGTTTCCGGCGGCCTGGCCGTGACGGCCATCTTCGCCTTCCTCGCGTCCTGGAACGAGTTCCTGTTCGCGCTGCTGCTCACGTCGGTGCGGGCCCAGACCACGCCGATCGTGATCGCCAACTTCCAGACCCAGTTCGGCCTCGACTGGGGCGGAATGACCGCGCTCTCGGCGGTCTACTCCGTCCCCGTCATCCTGCTCACTCTTGCGCTCCAGCGGCACATCGTCGCCGGCCTGACCCTCGGCGCCGTCAAGGGCTGACATCACTCAACCACTGGAGAAGACATGGAATTCTGGCAACCCAACAGCCCGCTCGGCGGCCTGGCCCACGTGAAGTCCGGCCGGTCACGACGCGAGTCGAGCTGGGATCGCAGTGGCGGCAACCGGGACTTCGCGGTGGTGCCCGCGGGGGAGACCTTCGTGATCGCCGACATCAGCGGGGCGGGACGGATCGAGCACATCTGGCTGACCACGCGCTGCTACTCGGAGAAGTACCTGCGCAAGCTCGTCATCGAGATGTTCTGGGACGGGGAGGAGAATCCGAGCGTACGAGCGCCGCTCGGCGACTTCTTCGGTGTCGGGCACGCGGTCGCGAAGCACTACATCTCCCTACCGCTGAACGCCGTGTTCGGTCCACGGCGGGGTCCCAAAGGGCCGTTCGCGGCCGCGATGAACTCCTACTTCCCGATGCCGTTCGGCAGTCACGCGAGGATCCAGATCCGCAACGAGAGCGATCAGCCGATCGAGAACCTCTTCTACTACGTCGACTACGAGCTCAGCGAGCAGTCGATCCCGGACGACGTCGCGCAGTTCCATGCGTACTACCGGCAGGAGAAGCCGACGACCGCCGTACCGCACACCACCGATCTCGAGAACCCGGCGCCGTGGGACCTGCCGGGGACGAACCTGACCGGGGACGACAACTACGTGATCCTCGATGCGACCGGCACGGGGCACTACGTTGGCTGCGTGCTCAGCATCGACAACTTCGACGCCTCCAACCAGGTGTTCACCTGGCCGGGCGAGGGCGACGACATGTTCTTCATCGACGGGGAGGTCTGGCCGCCCTCCTTGCACGGGACCGGCACGGAGGACTACTTCGGTGCCGCCTGGGGATTCCCCAGTGGGGAGTACGCCGGTCCGTACCACGGCATCACGCTCGGTGCGAGCCCGCAGGAGCACTTCGGGCTGTGGAGCATGTTCCGCTGGCACATCGAGGACCCGGTCCGGTTCGAGCAGAGCCTGCGGGTGTCGATCGAGCACGGACACGCCAACGATCAGGGGAACGACTACTCGAGCGTCGCCTACTGGTACCAGTTGGGCGAGCACGCGCCGCATGCCGAGCTGCCACCGGTCGAGGAGCGGCTGCCGCGACGGTGGCCGGAGCACGGCCTCTGGGACGAGTGAGGTCGGGTCGATGAGCGGGGCAGAGGAGGAAGCGATCACGCCGAAGGTCGGCATCCGGGATGTCGCCCGCGCCGCGGGTGTGTCCGTCACGACGGTTTCGCATGTGCTCAACGAGACGCCGCACACGCGAACGAGTGAGGCGACCCGGGATCGGGTCCGATCGGTCGCCCGGGACCTCGGGTACACCCCGAACCGGCTCGCCCGCGGGCTGCGGACCCGGGCGTCGGACATGATCGGGCTGCTCACCGAGGAGATCGCGACCACCCCGCATGCCGGCCGGATCATCCTCGGCGCGCAGGAGGAAGCGAGTCGGCACAACCTCACGCTCGCGATCATCAACTCGCATCTCGACGCCGGCGCGGACGCCCGCCGCGCCGACGCCCGGGCGCTGATCGAGCGTCAGGTCGACGGCATCATCTACGCCACGGTGTTCCACCACGAGGTGTCGGTGCCGCGCGAGTTGCGCGCGGTACCGGCGGTGTTGATAGGAGCCCTGGACCGGCAAGGCGTCGTACCCGCCGTTCTCCCGGACGAGGCCAGTGGGGCGGCCGATCTCGTTGCCCTGCTGGCCGACGCCGGGCATCGGCGGATCGCGTTCGCGGACTCGAGTATCGAGGTTCCGGCCACCCAGGGCCGCCTGGTCGGGTACCTCCGCGGTCTCGAGCAGGCAGGTATCCCGCGGAACGACCAACTGATCACCTCGGGTGTCTCGGAGGCTGTCGGCGGATACACGACCAGCCTCGACCTGCTCGATCGAGACGACCGGCCGACGGCGATCTTCTGTTACAACGACCGGATGGCGATGGGCGCTTACCGCGCGGCCCAGGAGCTCGGCCTGCGAATTCCCGACGACGTGTCGATCGTCGGCTTCGACGACCAGGCGCCGATCGCGGCCAGTGTCTACCCGGCGCTCACCACAGTTGCGCTGCCGCATTACGAGATGGGTGCCTGGGCGGTGGCCACCTTGACCAGGTTGATCCAGAGCAGCAGCACCTCGTGGTACCGCTCGACCCACCCGACCTTGCTGCCCTGCCCGGTCGTCATCCGCGAGTCGGTTGCCCAGAACAACCGTTGACACCGGGCACGCCCGATGATCAGCTGAGCGGGTGAGTCGTTGGGGACTGCGAGGAGGAATTGTGGGACGTTTTGGTCGTCGTCGTGGTTACCTTTTGATCGTCGGTGCGTTGGCTCTTGGGCTGGTGGCCGGCACCGGGCTGACGGCGAGTGCCGCGCCTGAGCGAGTGTCGCGGTTCTCGCCTGGTGCGGCAGGGGCCGGGGATCCGTACTTCCCCGACATGGGTAACGGCGGGTACGACGTCAGCCACTACGACATCAGGCTCGCGTTCGACCCGAAGACCAAGGCGATCAGCGCGACCACGACGATCCTCGCCAGAGCCACGCAGAATCTCTCCCGCTTCGACCTGGACTTCCAGGGACCGTTGAAGATCAGCAAGCTCTCGGTCAACGGGCGCGATGCGTCGTACGCCCGCAGCGGTGCGCAGGAGTTGGTGATCACTCCGCGGCACGGGCTGCCGCGGGGGAGCACCTTCCTCGTCTCGGTGACGTACGCCGGCGTTCCGCAGAAGATCGACGACCCTGCGCTGGGCCTTTCCGGCTGGGTCGCCACGAAGGACGGCGCGGTCGCGCTCAACCAGCCGATCGGCGCGGCGACGTACTACCCGGTGAACGACACCACCGACGACAAAGCGACGTACACCCAGACCATCACCGTGCCGACCGGGCTCACCGTGCTGGCGAACGGCGAACCAGGTCCGAGCACCAAGCACAACGGCCGGACCACCTTCCGCTGGCACATGAACCAGCCGATGGCCAGCGAGTTGGCCATGATCGCGATCGGGAAATACAACGTCACCCGGAGCGTGACCGACGGTCTCCTGAACATCACCGCGATCGGGCAGTCGATCGACACCGTGGCCGGTCAGGGCAAGGTGCTCAACAACACCACCGCGCAGGTCATCCAGTGGGAGTCGTCGCTGTACGGGCGTTATCCGTTCGACTCGACCGGCGGCATCATCGCCGACGTCGGCGTCCACTACGCCCTGGAGACGCAGGGCCGACCCGTGTACGACCAGCGCACCAGCAAAGTCAGCGGTGACCTGCTTGCCCACGAACTCGGCCACCAGTGGTTCGGCGACAGTCTCACGCCGGTGCACTGGTCGGACATCTGGCTGAACGAAGGCTTCGCCACCTACTCGGAGTGGCTCTACCAGGAGAAGTTCAACGGCGTCCCGGTAGCGAAGAGCTTCGCGGAGACGTACGCCGACGAGAAGGACTGGACCGGGAAGGTAGCGGATCCCGGCCGGGACCAGATCTTCGACGACCTGGTCTACAACCGCGGCGCGATGACGTTGCAGGCGCTGCGGATGAAGATCGGTGACCGCGCCTTCTTCGAGGTGCTCAAGCAGTGGCCGACGACGTACCGGCACGACAATGTCTCAACGCAGACTTTCATCCGGTTCGTCGAGCGACTGACCCACCGCGACCTCGGCACGTTCTTCCAAACCTGGCTCTACCAACCAGGCAAACCAACCCTCTGACGCCTTACTGCTCGTAGATTCCACACTCTGCCGTGATCTCGGCCGTCGCTTGCGCCGCGGCGAAGAAGTCGTCGGCCAGCGGCGAGGTGCGCGATGCCGCCATCGCGACGCACACCTGGTCGGGCGCGAGTTCGGGGATGGGGACGTAGCTGATGTCCGGGCGTGAGTAGAAGACCGTCTCCGAACGCCCCACGAACGAGATGCCCCGGCCGGCCGCGACGTACTCGAGCTTCTCCTCCACGCCGCGCACCCGGAGACCGGAGTCGGGGTGCGGGCGCCTGGTGGGCTGCGTGCTCGGGTCGGCGTGCCAGACCAGCGGTTCACCGTCGAGGTCGGCCTCGGTGAGCTCCTCCTTGCCGGCCAACCTGTGGTCTGCCGGCAGCACCACCATGAGCGGCTCGGTGAACAGCGGGGTCACGCGCAGGCCGGTCTCGTCGATGGGCAGCCGCACATAGCCGACGTCGATGCGGCCGTCGAGCAGCATCAGGGCCTGGTCGTCCCATTCGATCCGCTGCACGTCCACGACCACGTCCGGGTGCCGGGCCTCGAACGCCCGCGCGGCCGGGATGACCGGGATCCCGGTCCGGAAGCCGACTGCCAGCCGCCGGCTGCCGCGGGCAGCCACCAACACCCGGCGGCGGACCGCGTGCGTGGAGGCGAGCAGCGGACCGGCGTCGTCCAGTAGTTGCCGGCCCGCGTCGGTCAGCTCTACGCCGTGGCTGTCCCTGGTGAACAGCGCGGCGCCGAGATCCTTTTCCAAAGCGCGGATCTGCCGACTGAGCGCCGGCTGCGCGATGTGCAGCTCCTCGGCGGCGCGGCCGAAGTGCAGCCTCTCGGCGACGGTCACGAAGTACCGCAGCTTGCGCAGGTCCAGATCCATCGAGCCTCCCGGTACGGCGATGCCTCCAGGGTATCGCCACCGCTGAAAGAGGTCTTGGACACCCACTCGAGCCGATGGCATCGTTAATGGGGCCGAGCGAATTCGGGATAAGCAATTTCGAGTATTCATCAATTCTATGGAGTGATTGTGGGAAAGCTCGATGGCAAGGTCGCCGTTATTACCGGTGGATCCACCGGTATGGCACTGGCCGGCGCCAAACTGTTCGTCGAGGAAGGCGCGCACGTCTTCATCCAGGCCCGGCGGCAGGAGGCACTGGACGACGCCGTCAAGTTGATCGGGCGCAACGTCACCGCCGTACAGGGTGACGCGGCCGAGCTGGACGACCTGGACCGCTTGTACGACGCCGTCAAGCGGGAGAAGGGTTCGATCGACGTGCTGTGGGCCAGCGCCGGGATGGGCGAACCCGGCGTACTCGGCGAGATCACCGAGGAACAGTTCGACCGCGCTTTCTTGCTGAACGCGCGCGGCACCTTGTTCACCGTGCAGAAGGCGCTGCCGCTGATGAACGACAACGGCTCGATCCTGATGACCGGATCCAACGCCTCCCTCGGCGCCTTCCCCGGCTGGAGCCTCTACGCGGGAAGCAAAGCCGTTCAGCAGGCCTGGGCCCGCGTCTGGCTGAACGAACTGCGCGACCGCAAGATCCGGGTCAACGTCCTGACCCCCGGCCAGGTCGCCACCGCCAAACAGGCAGAACTGTTCGACGAGGCAACCAAGGCCGCATTCGAGTCCCTCATCCCTCGCGGAGCGATGGGCCGGCCCGAAGAAATCGCCACCGTCGCGCTGTTCCTCGCCTCCGACGACTCCAGCTACGTCAACGGCCTGGAACTGGTCGCCGACGGCGGCACCACCGCCATCTGAACCACAGGAAGAGAGCACACCTCATGAGCAGCATCACCCTTATCGGTGCGGGGAACATGGCCCGTACCATCGGCACACTCGCGGTTGCCGGCGGCAACAAAGTCGAGGTCATGGGACGCGATCAGTCGAAGGCCGATGACCTGGCCAAGGCTCTCGGCGGCGGCGCGACGACGGGCAAGTGGGGCGCCGTCCCGGCCGGGGACATCGTCATCACGGCCCTGCTGTACGACGGGGTTGTTCCGGTCGTCACGGAGTACGGAGACGCCCTGGCGGGCAAGGTCATCGTCGACATCAGCAACCCCTTCAACGCGACGTTCGACGGACTCGCCTACAGCGGGGAGAGCTCGATCGCGCAGGAGGCCGCCAAGGTGGCGCCGGCCGGCGCCAGCGTGCTGAAGGCGTTCAACACCATCTTCCGTAATGTCCTGGAGAAGGGCCGGCCCAGCGTTTTCATCGCCGGTGACAATGCGCAGGCCAAAGCGGACCTGGCTGCATTCATCGAGAGCCTCGGGTTGCGCCCGCTGGACGTCGGCGGCCTGAAAATGGCGCACTGGCTGGAAGGAATGGGTCTGGTCACGATGGGCCTCGCCGGCAACGGGGTCGGCCACTGGGACTTCGCCCTCGGCGTCAACGAATTCACCGACTGAGCGCGTTCCACCTCAATCACAAGGAGCAGTAGCGTGCGCGTTTTCGTCGCTGGCGGGACCGGCCACACCGGTTCGTACATCATCCCCGAGCTGATCGCCGCCGGGCACGAGGTCACCGGCCTGGCCCGGTCGGACACGGCTGCGGCAGCGTTGTCAGCGCTCGGCGCGAAGGTGCGTCGCGGCGACCTCGAGGATCTCGACGGGCTCAAGGAGGCGGCCGCGGACTCCGACGGAGTCATCCACGTCGCACACAGGCAAGACCTGCTTCCGTCCGGCGGGATCGACGCCGTGGCCGCCGCGGAGCTCCCGATCATGCTCGCGTACGGCGAGGCACTCGCGGGAACCGGAAAGCCGCTGGTCGCGGCGGGGAGCATCGGCTCACCCGGGAACCTGGGCCGGCCGGCCACCGAGGACGACCCGGCCCTTCCCAGCAGCGATGAGTACAGGGGCACGCTGCGGGTTCGCAACGTCGTGGAGACCGCCGTCGTCGGCCTCGCCGAGCGGGGAGTGCGGTCGTCGGTCGTGCGGATTGCCAACATCGCGCACAGCACGACCGATCGGGCCGGCTTCCTCGTGCAGCTGATCGCGCTCGCGAAGGAGAAGGGCGTCGTCGGCTACCCCGGAGACGGCGCGAACCAATGGAACGCCGTACACATCCGCGACCTCGCCTCCCTGTTCCGCTTGGCACTGGAGAAGGGCCCGGCCGGCAAGTACTGGCACGCGGTCGGCGACTCGGCGATCCCGCTCCGCGAGATCGCCGAGGCCATCGCCAGCCGCCTGGGCCTGCCCGCCGTGAGCATTCCCGCGGACGAACTGATGATCCCGGGGTACTTCGGTTTCCTCGCGAACATCGTCACGCAGAACTACCCGGCGTCCAACCACATCACCCGCCGAACCCTCGGCTGGGAGCCCACTCAGCCAACCCTGCTGGCCGATCTGGACAACGGCAACTACTTCTCCACGTCAGCGTCGGACCTTTAGTTTCTGGCCGACGCGGATGAGTGTGGTCGACAGCCCGTTCAGTTTCATCAGCTCGGCCACCGACATTCGGTGCTGCAGCGCGATCCTGAAGAGGGTGTCGCCGGCCTTGACGACAACGACTCCTAGTGACGGGGCTCGAAGATCTGGATGCCCCATCGTGGTCAACCTCGCCGTCACCCGGGCCCGGACCTGGTCCATCGTCGGAAGGCCGGCGGTGGTGCGGGCCGGGTCGATCTTGCGCTTCGGTGCCCACTCCTTGTGCCCGATCAGCATCGCGGGCTGCCGGCGGAGTCCGAGGAGCAAGGTCGCGAACACGGTGTCGCAGGTCTCGAGCAGTCCGGGTGTCCAGAGCTCTCCGACGCCGTCGTTCTCGACCTCGACGCCGATCAGGAAAGAATTCCCCGCGTCCTTCGTGATGCCGATCAGGGGACCACCCGCACCCGCGTGGTTCGCCCGGCCGGCGGCGATCGTTCGGACTGTCAGGTCCCGGCCGATGAGCACGTGGCACAGCGGGCCGGGGATTCCCGGCCGCCCCTTCAGAACGGTGCCGAGCGATGGCGCGGAGCCACCGTGCTTGCCCGAAGCTGTGTGGTGGAAGACCACACCGCGCGGCTCGAAGGTCCCCGGCCGGCCACGTGTCTTCCAACCCGCGACCTCAAGCACCTTGAGGCCGTTGCTGCGAAATGCGTCAGCCATCCACGGCACCGTGCTCATTGGGCCACCCCGCTGTCGTCTTCCTCGAACTCGATGTCGTCGGTCGGCGCCAGTACGACGCCGTCCTCGGTCAAGCCGGCTTCCGCTGTTGCTTCCGGTGACGCATCCTCGTGCTCGATGACGTCGTCGTCCTCGCCCCTGAGATCCAAGTCATCAATGGCGACTCTTTCGAGCTGTTCTTCACTCACGTGAAGCCCCCCTGTCAACTGCTCCGATCGAACCAACTCAATGGCGCGCATGACGAAGCCGGCAGCACGCGGCATGCCGAAGCGCCCGCACGGAGCATCCGCGGTTCGCTGAATTCCCACCCCTGTGACCTCGATACTCTTCCGAACAGCTGAAGTCAACAAACACAACCGCATGAAGCGGATGCATGAAACCGTCAGGCCAGTAGGGGAAGCAGATGGAGGATCGGGGCGCCGAGGGTGCCGAGCCAGCCGGCGAGGGTGTGTAGGGGTTGAAGTAAGGATGAGCCGGCCGTTGCGAGTGAACCCGCTGCGAGAAGTAGCCGGGTGAGCCGCTCCAGGGAACGGGCGACGCGGGGACGATCGGGCTGCGGCTCCCGGATCGCCGTCTCGATCTGCGTCACCTCGGCCTCCGCATCGGCCGCGGTCTGCTCGTCGAGCGAGGTTGTCCGCAGGCCGGCGCGTAGGTCGATCACTGCCTGGCCGGCGGCCTCGGGCGTCACCAGTACGCCGTGCTGGCCGCCGGTGATGTGTTGATCGCGAGCCACGTTGTTGATGTTGCCCGCCGACTGATTGCCGATGTTGAAGGTCATTCGCCCACTCGTCTCAATGCCTCCGGTACTGCGGAGGGGGCGGAGGGAAGTCTCGGTTGACGCGCTTGCGACGCGACGTCGCGACGATGTGCAGAACTATTCCGATGATGACCAGTAGCACGCCGACGGTGTTGATCAAGCCACCGACCGCCGCGATCAGGAGACCGCTGAAATCGAGCTCCGGAGCAGTGGACGAAGCAGTCGACGAACTCCACACGTCGGCGAACCATTGCAGGTAGTTGAAGCCGCCGACATAGGCGATTCCCAGACCGATCACGAAGAGCGCTACACCTGTCCACACCAGCCAGCGTGCCTTCGTCTTCGTCGCCGCGATCTCGCGGAAGAAACTCTCCCGCTGCTGGACAATGTGCTGCGAGTAGTTGAACTGGTCCCGCCCGACGTTGTTGATCTCGTCGGCTCGTTGTTCCCGGATGTCGTAGCGGACCTGCTGAGACTCCTGCCGCGGCCGAGGATCCTCCGAGCCGTCAGCTGAGTACCGGAGTCGAAGACCGGCGAACGCGACCGTGTCTCCGGCGCGAAGCTCGCGTGGACCGGTAATGACGACGTTGTTGACGTAGGTGCCACCGGACGAGCCGAGGTCCTCGACGTAGTCCGCGTCGCCGCGGCGCCAGACGGTCGCATGCGTGCGGCTGACCTGCAGATCGTCGAACCGCACGTCGCACGTAGGCAAGCGGCCGATGGTCAACCGGTTCCCGACCAGGTCGATCCGCCGCCCGTGATCCTGCCCTGCGCTCTCCACGACCAGATACGTCGCCGATGGCTGCGCCATAACGGACACCCCCCACCAGCAAAGCACCATCGGCGGTGGCAGTCGAGGGTTGTCGGTGGTTGGGCTGGGGCGGATGATCGGGGGATGGTGAGGGTGCATTCGATGGCGCGGGGGGAAGCTGGGGAGCGGGAGGCGGATGCCTTGGCGGGTGCTGCCTTGATGGGGCGCCCGGTGCGGGCCGGCTCGCGGGAGCTCGGTGAGTCGGAGGGGGTGCGGGCTCCGGCCAGTGTGAAGCGAGCGTTGGGCAGGCGCGGGGCAGAGCTTCCGAGTTCGGTGCGGGCGGGGATGGAGCAGCGGTTCGGGCATGATTTCGCGAACGTCCGGATCCACCAGGATGATGCGGCTGCCCGGGATGTCGAAGCGCCGGCCTTCACAGTAGGGAGCGACATCGTCTTCGGCCGCGGGGCTTATCCGCCGACGAGCCCGGCCGGGCGGCACATGCTCGCCCACGAACTGGCGCACGTGGTGCAGGGGACACCGGGAGTGGTACGGCGGTACCGCAGCCCGAAGGCGTTCAACTTCGGGGTCGAGGACGACGCCGTACTGAAGGAAGGCTCGTTCGACCCGAACGCCGACAAGGCGACCAAGCCGTGGATCGAGTCGGTCAAGGTCGCGTTCGCCTCGAAGGCCGTCGACGGCGACGGGTTCGAGTACTGGCGGGGCAGTGCGAGCGCGACGTACTTCAACAGCCCGGCGAAGGGCGCCGACTTCACCTTCCCGGTGGCCGGCGGCGTCATCGGGCGGACGACCGATCGCGGCAACTTCACGGTGTTCCGGATCGAAGGCGCGGGCTACAACAGCGGCGCGTACTCCGGGACACCTGGGGTCGACTTCGATCCGGCCCAGCGCGAGGGCCCGAACAACCGGTACACGAAGGTCGACGCGCGCGGCGATCGGCTCAGCAACATGAGCTTCGCGGTCTTCTACAACCAGGGCGAGTCTCTGCACGCCGGTCCGGTCGACGCCGGTTCGCACGGCTGCGTGCACGTCGACTGGAACAACCTGAACACGATCAAGCGCCTGAACTACCACAGCGTCATCGGCCTGACGAAAGTCGCCGTCACCTACCCCAAGGCTCCGTAAAGCATCGGCAAATCATTGGTACGGCCAATGCCGACGCCTTGGCGGGTGCGGTTTCGCCGTGTCACAGTGGATCCGGGCCTGGCTCGCCGCTCGTCGCGAATCCCGGTTGGTCCGGCCCGCCATGGCTGAGCCAGGGGGGTGCGCTATGGATGAACTGCGGCTGCGTCTGCTCGGATGTTTCGCGTGTGAACGCTCCGGGGTGCCGATCGACTTGCCGCTCGGTCTGCAACGACTGGCGGCCTTCCTCGCGCTTCGCGGGATCTCGCACCGATGCCTGGTGGCCGGTGCGTTGTGGCCGGAAGTGCCGGAGACGCAGGCGTTGGCCAGTTTGCGGACGAGTGTGTGGCGGATGAACCGGCTGGCGTCGGGCCTGCTGGAGATCGTCGGCGACGCCTTGCGGCTGGCACCCGGCACACATGCGGACACCGACGCCCAGGAGCGCGTCGTCGACGACGTCCTGAGCCGCCGGTACGTCGACGACTCGACACTGGCCGCGCTCTGCCGGCCCGAGTTGCTGGCGGGGTGGTACGACGACTGGGTGGTGTTCGAGCGCGAACGGCTCAGCCAGCTCCGTCTGCATGCCCTCGAGATCGCGGCCCGGCTGTTCGTCGATCGGGGACGCCTGGACGTCGCTCTTCGCCTGGCGCTCGAGGCCGTGCGGGCCGAGCCGTTGCGGGAGACCGCGAACGAGGTGCTGATCGCGGTCTACATCGCGGAGGGGAACACGTCGGACGCGATCCAGCGCTTCCACCTGTACCGCGACCTGCTCTGGCGTGAACTGGAACTCGAGCCGTCGCCCCGGTTGGGTGGGCTGCTGCCACGCAGGGGCGGTGTGTTGACACCGATGTGACGGTCGGTGGCGGATGAATGGCGTATGAGTGCCGATGACCTCCGCGCAGATGGATTGATCGTCATCCGGCTGTGGAGAGAAACCGGGGGTGAGGTCCGCATTCGCATGACGAGCTCCACCGACCTCCGGCCGGAGTCGGTGCGGACGCGCGTCGTGACGAGCCGGGACGAGGTGCTGCGGCTGGTCGAGGGTTGGCTCGACGAGGTGCTCGGACCGGTGACGCGGTCGTGACGGGGCCCGCGGTTGGCTGGAGACACTGGCCGACCGGCGGATGGGGAAGAGATCATGCCCTCGACACTGAGCGCACCCGGAATCTACATCGAGGAGTTGCGCGGAGGGCCCGGCCCGATTGTCGGGGTGAGTACGTCGTTCACGGCGTTCGTGGACTGGTACGCACGCGGACCGGTCGGCGTGGCCACGCGGGTGGACAGCTTCGAGGAATTCACCCGCCTCTTCGGCGGCCTGCATTCCCAGAGCTGCGCGTCGTACGGCGTGATGCAGTACTTCCTGAACGGTGGCGCGACCGCATGGATCGTGCGCATCGGGCTGGCCGATGACAAGAGCGCGACCGCCAAGCTGAAGGACGAGGACGACGCAGACACGCTGACCGTCAGCGCGGCCGCACCTGGTGGCTGGGGCAACGGCCTGCGGGTCGCTGTGACGAGCGGCGCCGCCGACGCGGTGAACCTGGTCGTCGGCGAGGTCGCGGCGGACGGCACCATCGCCGTACGCGAGATCCACCGCAACCTGCCGGCGGCTGCCGCGGACCTGATCGCGGCCGTCAACGACGCATCGGATCTGGTTCTCCTGACCGACATCGCCGCGACCCCCAAAGGTCCCGAGCCGGTCGCCGCCTCGGCCACGGGCGAGCCGTCGGATCCCACGACGTACGTCGGGCTGACCGGCGGCGTCGACGCGCCGGTGTTGAAGGCGGACGGTACGGCGAACGACGCGACGAAGCTGGCCGCGGCGCTCGAGGCAGGACTTGCGCCGCTGACCAGGATCGAACCGGCCGTGTTCAACCTGCTCTGCATCCCCGCCGCGGCGACCCTCGGCGACGGTTTGGACGAGCTCGTCGACAAGGCGTCGAAGTTCTGCGAGGACAACTTCGCGTTCCTGGTCGTCGATCCGCCGCCCGGCGCCGCGACCGACACCGGCGCCGAGATGGCCACCTGGGCCGCCGGCACCGATGCTCCGACCGGATCGAAGAACGCGGGTATCTACTGGCCACGGTTGCGGATGCCGGACCCGCTGGCGAACGGGGTCCCTCGCGACACCGGTCCGAGCGGCGCGGTCGCCGGCATCTTCGCCCGGACGGATGCGACCCGCGGCGTCTGGAAGGCTCCGGCCGGTATCGAGGCGACGTTGCGGGGCGCGGACCTGAGCTCGGTGGTCAACGACGCGGACAGCGCCCGGCTGAACCCGATCGGCGTCAACGTACTGCGAACCTTCCCGGTGGTCGGCAACGTGGTCTGGGGCGCCCGGACCTTGGTGGGCGCGGACCTGCTGGCGAGCGAGTGGAAGTACGTCCCGGTCCGGCGTACCGCGCTGTACATCGAGCAGAGTCTGCGGGCCGGGCTCAAGTGGGTCGTCTTCGAGCCGAACGACGAACCGCTGTGGTCGCAGATCCGGCTGAACGTCGGCGCGTTCCTGCAGGACCTGTTCCGCAAACAGGCCTTCCAGGGCGCGACCCCGCGCGACGCGTACTTCGTCCGGTGCGACCGGAACACCACCACGCAGGGCGACATCGACCGCGGCGTGGTGAATGTCCTGGTCGGGTTCGCTCCGCTCAAGCCCGCCGAGTTCGTCGTCATCCAGATCCAGCAGATGGCCGGCCAGGCCGCCGGTTGAGAGGTAGCACGATGGTTCAGTTCGCCGTGAACACACAGCGCTTCGATCCGTACAAGAACTTCAAGTTCCGGGTGAAGTGGGACGGGCGGTACGTCGCCGGGATCAGCAAGGTCGGTGCGCTGAAACGCACCACCGAAGTGGTCAAGCACCGCGAGGGCGGCGATCCGAGCACCACCCGGAAGTCTGCCGGCCGGAGCGAGTTCGAGGCGATCAGCCTGGAACGCGGGGTCACCCACGACGTCGAGTTCGAGAACTGGGCGGCGAAGGTGTGGAACTTCGGCGCCGGCCTCGGCGCGGAGTCGTCGCTGCGCGACTTCCGCAAGGACGTGATCATCGAGGTCTACAACGAGGCGGGTCAGAAAGTCCTTGCCTACAAGGTGTTCCGCTGCTGGGTGTCGGAGTACCAGGCGCTGCCCGACCTCGACGCCAACGCGAACGCGGTCGCGATCCAGACCATCAAGCTCGAGAACGAGGGCTGGGAGCGCGACCTCGAGGTGACCGAGCCGGAGGAGCCGGCACTGACATGACCGCACGTCAGGTAGGCCTGCTCGCACCCGCCGCGCTCGACGTCTGGGAGGCCGGCCTGTCGATGACGCCGGCTGCCCGGGCGTTGCTGCTGCTCGGCGCGGCCGGCCACCGTGACGCCGCCGACTGGGCTGTCGGCGAGCGCGACCGGGCCTTGATCCGGGACTGCGTTCCACTCGGTCGATCGCTGGACGCGGTCACCGACTGTCCGGTCTGCGGCGCACAGCTGGACGTCGAGCTGGATCCGGCGGCGTTGGTGACACCAACGACCGGCGACTCGCAGGTCTCGGTGGAGTACGACGGGTACCGGGTCGTCGCCCGGCTGCCCACGGGTGCCGATCTCGCGCAGTTGCCGGGGTCGTTGGCGGACGAAGAACTCCGCCGTACGCTGCTTGAACGATGCATCCTGTCCGCCGACCTTGCCGGGAACGCGGTTGCAGAGCTACCCGAGGCGGTCGAACTGGCCGTCGAATCCGCGCTGGAAGAGGCGGATCCTGGCGCCGATATCCGGCTGGCGTTGTCCTGCGCCGAGTGCGGTGCGGAGTGGTCGGAGTCACTCGATCCGGTCCGGTTCGCGTGGACGTCGGTCGAGACGGCGGCGCGTCGACTCGCGGTCGACGTACACGTGCTTGCTCAGGCTTATGGATGGAGTGAGGCCGAGATCCTTGGGTTGAGTCCGTTCCGGCGCCGGTTGTACCTGTCGGCGGTGCAGCCGTGACCGGCTATCTGAGCCGGCTGGTGCTGCGCTCGACCCGGTCCGACGCCGGACTGCGTCCGCGACCGTCGGCGATGTACGAGGCGCCCACCGCCGACCCCGCCGTACGCCGAACACCGGTCGAGCCGCCCGCGCTGGATACCCGCGCGGAGCAGGCGCTTTCCGAGGAGGTCGCCACCGAGCCCGCTGACGAGGTCTCGCGAGAGCCCCGGACACGACCCGGTCAGCCGGCTGCGACGGTTGGCGAACCAACGGAGACGAACGAGAGCGCAGCCGCGACGCAGCAGCCCACAGCCTCTTCGGCAGCTGGCCCGGCACCTCCCTTGGCAGCTCTGCGGCCAGCCGTGGAGAGCGGGATCCGTGGGCCCGTTGAGCGGGCCGACTCTGGAGTTGACGCAGCGGGCAGCACGGCTTCCAGGCGAACCGAGCCCGACACAACAAGCAGGACGGCAGCATTCGGGCAGCAGGCTTTCCCAGCCGCACAACACGTAGTGGCCGGCACGGCACAAGAGCTGCCGACGAATGAGTTGCGCCGCAGGGCGGGTCAGCTTGCCTTCGCGTCGGACACGGCGGCGACCACGGAGCACGGGGTCCGAGCGGGGGAGACCGCGAGATCGGCGAGTCAGGAGCGCGCACAGGCGAGTGTGGTGCCGACCGGTCCGGCTTGGGGGGAGCCCGTGGTGGTTGTGCCTCGGTTGGAGGTTCCGGTGGAGGTGGGGGAGCCGGAGGTGAACGTGACGATCGGACGGATCGAGATCGTGCGGCCGGCGGTCGCTGAGCCCGCCCCGAGGCCCGCGCCTCGGCGACGGACGACGTCCGCCCCTGATCTGGCGCAGTACTTGAAGTCGCGGAGCGGGCGGTGAGCAACTCGCTGGCCGTCGCCACCGTGACGGCCGCGCTGCAGGTCCTTCTGACCGACACGGTCGAGCACGCGGTCAGCGGCGCGACGGTCTGGACCGATCGTTCCGACGTACCTCGGCAGACAGCCGGCGTGAACATCTACCTGTACCGCACGTCGGACGATCCGGCCCGGCGCAACGACGATCTCCCGGCCCGCGGCGCCGACGGTGCGATCCGGACCCGGCCGTGCCTGGCCGGCCGACTGCACTATTTGCTGACCTTCCACGGCAAGGACGACGAGCTCGAACCGCAACGGTTGCTCGGGGCAACACTCGCCCGGTTGCACTCCCGTCCACTCGTCACCCGGGCGTTGATCGACCAGGTCGTCGCCGAGGCGACCGATCCGACGCCTCGCAACGAGTTCCTCGGGAAGACCGACCTGGCTGCCGCCGACGAGCTCGTCCGGCTGACGCCCGAGCCGCTGGACCTGGACGAGTTGTCGAAGCTGTGGTCCGTCTTCTTCCAGACGGCGTACCAGTTGTCGGCGACGTACGTCGCATCGCCGGTCCTGCTGGAGGAGCGGGACGACGTCGCGGTGCCGGCGCCGCCGGTCCTCGCGGAGCAGCTGACCGTTCGTGGAGTACTTCGGCCGACGATCACCGGGATCCGCAACTCTGCGGGTGCACGCGATCCGATCGTCGCCGACAGCGAGCTCGTCGTCGAGGGCAGCGGTCTGCGCGGCGAGCAGACCGCGATCCGGGTCGGCGCAGCCGAACTCACCCCGACCGCGGTCAGTCCCACCCAGCTGACGCTCGACCTGGGTGCCGACGCAGGCCTCCGCGCCGGGCTGCAACCGGTCCTGGTCGCCCATCGCTGGTTGGTGGGAGATCTGGCCGAACCACGCGGGGGCGAGACGAGCAATGTCGCCGGCGTGCTGCTGCAACCCCGGATCACAGCTTCGTTCGGCGGTGGGCAGCTGACGGTGACCAGCGACCTCGTCATCGGCGCCCATCAGACCGTGACTGTCCGACTGCTTTCGCCGAGCACGGGGCAGACCGTCCTGACCGTCGACGTACCCGACAGGTCCATCGACTCGGCGACCATCAGTGCTCCACTGACCCTGCCCAGCGGCCAGTACGCCGTCGTACTGCAGGTCGACGGCGCCGGGAGTCCCGTGTCGCCGGCGACCGGTCTCCCGATCACCGCGCCGGTGGTGACGATCTGATGGCCGCGTCGGTGAGCACCGAGGAACCAGCAGTCGACGAGCAGAGCTGGGTCGAGGCGAACCAGGCGTACCTGGTCGCGTCGCTGGCCGACCTTTCGGCAACCATGCGCTCCGAGCCTTCGGTCAGGCCGGCAGAGATGGAGCCACCGGCTGCTCTCGAGACACTCTGTGCGTCGTTCGGGTTGTCGGCGTTCGAACGTGCCGTGCTGCTGCTGTGCGCGGGCGTCGAGCTGGACGCCCGCTTCGCATCCTTGTGCGCGGAGGCCGCCGGTGACCCCAACCGGCGCTGGCCCACCTTCGGACTGGCGCTGGCTACGCTGCCCGGAGCACATTGGTCGGCGCTCACGCCGGACGGCGCGTTGCGGCGCTGGCGGCTGATCGAGGTCGCCGAGCACAGCCCGCTGACGACGGCGGAGTTGCGGATCGACGAGCGCGTCCTCCATCACCTGACCGGCCTCCGCGTGACTGACGCGAAGCTGACCGGAATTGTCAGCCCGGTCGAGACCGCTGCCCCGATCACTCCGGGCCAGCGACCGTCAGCCCACGAATTGGTGAACGCGTGGCGTTCGGCCGAGCAGCTCGTGGGGGTGCTGACCGGAGCAGACCGCAGTACCCGGATCGCCGTCGCGGCCCATGCGGCGCAGGACCTCGGACTGCGCCTGTCGTTGCTCGAAGCAACAACGATCCCCGCTGCGGTCGGTGCGCGGGACGAGCTGGCAAGGTTGCTGGAACGAGAGAGCGCTCTCGGTACGACGGCCTTCCTCGTCGAGGGGCACGACGACTGGTCCCTGGTGGACGCGCTGGTGGCGACCTCCGCGGCCCGCATCGCGGTCTCGGCCGATGAATCCGCCGTACTGCCACGCTGTCCGACGTTGTCGATCGAGGTACCCGCGCCGACCGCGACAGAGCAGCGTGAGCTGTGGCGTACGGCGGTCGGCCCGGATGCGCCGATCGAGGAACTGGTCGCGGCCTTCGACCTCAGTGCGACCGTGATCGGGACTGCAGCCACGGCTGCCGGCGGCGATAGCGATGCCCTGTGGTCGGCTTGCCGGGCGGTGGATCGCCCGCGACTCACTGCGCATGCCCGGCGCATCGAGTCGACCGCGCAGTGGGACGATCTGGTCCTCCCGGCACCACAACGTCGTACGCTCGAAATGCTTGTCGCGCACGCGCGCCATCGGGTCCAGGTCTACGACGACTGGGGACTTCGGATGGGCCGCAGCGCGGGCCTCGGCAGTACGGCGCTGTTCGGCGGACCGAGCGGCACGGGGAAGACGTTCGCCGCTGAGGTGATCGCGAACGAGATCGGTCTCGACCTGTACCGCGTCGACCTGAGCGCTGTGGTGAGCAAGTACATCGGGGAGACCGAGAAGAACCTGCGGCAGGTGTTCGACGCGGCCGACCACGGGGCGGCAGTGCTGCTGTTCGACGAGGCGGACGCGTTGTTCGGCAAGCGCACCGAAGTACGTGACAGCCACGACCGCTACGCCAACGTCGAGGTGTCCTATCTCCTCCAGCGACTCGAGGCGTACCGGGGCATCGCGATCCTGACCACCAACCTCTCCGATGCCGTCGACACTGCCTTCCTGCGCCGGATCCGGTACGTCGTGCAGTTCCCGTTCCCCGACGAGAAGCAGCGGGCCAGGCTGTGGCAGCGCGCCTTCCCGGCGGAGACTCCGACCGCTGACCTCCACATCGGTGAGGTTGCCAAGCTCGCCCTCTCCGGCGGTGGCATCCGCAACGTCGCCGTCAACGCCGCCGTACTGGCCGCGGACGCCGGCACGCCGGTACGGATGGAGCACATCCTGCAGGCCGCCCGCCTGGAGGCGGTCAAGTCGGGCCTACCCGTAGCGTCGATCCGCCCGGAGGCCGGCGCATGACGAACGAACCGAGCCGAGTGCAGTTGAACGACGTCAGCGTCAGCGGCGCGTCGACCGATCGGGCTGCGCTGCTCGCGACGATAGAACGGACCGTCGCCGAGACCGGCACCTCTGACAGACGAACGGTGGAGTCCGCCGTCGCCGCGGCCGTGAAGGCACACCTCCGCGCGGAGAAGTCATGACCAGCACCCACGCCGAGCCACAGCCTCTGCTCCAGCGTTGTGGTGGCAAGGTCTGCCCGCCGGGAACCTGCAACCACGACGACTCCGACGAACTACAACGCCACACCACCGGACCGCACGCGAGCCACCGCGGCGCCGCGCCTCCGGTCGTTCACGACGTACTGCGGTCACCGGGTCACGCCCTGGACGGCACAACCCGCGCCGACATGTCCGAGGCGTTCGGCCACCGGTTCGACGACGTACGCGTGCACACGGACGCGCTGGCCGCTCGATCCGCGCAAGCTGTCGAGGCGATGGCCTACACCGTCGGCAGGGACATCGTCTTCGACCGCGGCCGCTACTCACCGGGTACGTCGGCCGGCCGCGAACTGCTCGCTCATGAGCTGACGCACGTCGTCCAGCAACGGGGTATGTCGTGGCGCCCAGGCAGCCCGCTCAACGTCGGCGCGTCGGACACCGCCGCGGAGCATGAGGCTCGTAGCTACGGACGAACAACGTCCACGGTGAGCGCCGAACCAACGGTCGCGCGAGCGGATCCACGGGCAGTGCAACTGACCCGGCAGCTCCACTTCACTCCACGCACGGGCCTCAAGTTCCTGCCCGTGAACATCGTCGACAGCCAGGTCGGACCGACCTCTGCGCAAGGCGGTCTGCTGACTCCTGGCCTCACCCAGTTGCAGGTCATCATCGGCCAGAATCTGACGCTGCGGGCGCTGGCGGCCGAGGTACGTCCGCTGTGGTTGACGGCCACACCGTTCACACCGCCCGGCGCGGTCGCACCACTTCCGCTGGAACAGTTCACGCAGGACGAGCTCGCGCGGGGGCTCCTGGTGTTCAACCAGACCTACCTGCCGACTCCGGCGATGACCAACTGGCGAGCCGGCGTACGGTTCCCGCTGCCGGCCGAGGTCGACGCGGCCGGGATGGTCACTCTGCATCCGTCCCAGATCAAGGCCCTGGCCGGTGCCTTCGATCCGGTCTGGGAACCACTGCTCGACCAGCGCGCCGGCAACAGCACCGCGCCGCCGGCCGCCACTCTGACCGCCGATGTCACCGCGTTCCTCGCCCGCGAACCGACGGCGCTTGCCCAAGGCATCCACCTGGGTGCACGGGCGCTGACCGACGCGACGGTGGAGCTGCCCTTCATTCGCGAGACCTTCCGCCAGCTCGGCGCCGGAGGGTTCGACGTCGCGCTGGCGTTCATGGACAACCTCGTCAACCGGGAGATCGACGTACTGGCCGCGCAGCGGGACGGCGCCGCGGTCCTGGCCCTGATCCGCACCGCTTTCGGCGCGGCACCCGCCGTACGTACCCCGGAGCAGCAGGCGAGCCTGGACCGCGCGAACCTGATGATGGGTCTGGTCGCCGGCCGGGCTTCGGCGACGGGACCGGTCTCGACCAGGCCACGGCCGATGCGGACGATCACCATCGACACCGTCAAGCTCGATGGTTCGACCCACACTCCGGCCACGGACGTCGCGATCGCGAACGCGATCTTCGCCCAGTGCAACGTCCGGATCGAGCACGTCCACGACGAGACCGCGACGGCTCCGGAGACGACCGGCTGGATCGGCGCCAACCGTGACCTCGCCGCGGACCCGGTCTGCGCGGTCCCGTCGGCCGAGGTCAGCACGCTGGTTCCGGCCGCGACGGCGAGATTCGGACTGACCAGCCGGATCCGCGCGTTCTTCCCGCGGACCTTCAGTCTCGCAGCCGGTCGTGGGTTCTCCTGGCCGGCGTCCTGCGGCCCGGTCCCGTCGAAGCGCAACACGATCGTGGTGCAGAACGCCGGCACCGAACGCACCCTCGCGCACGAGATCGGCCACATCCTGCTGAACCCCGGTCCGCACCAGGCGGCCGCGACCCAGAACGTGATGGTGCCCACCGCGGTGTCGCCGCTGGCCGAACGGTTCACCGACGCCGACTGCGCGTCGATCTACACCGGGTTCTGAGACCTCGTGACGGGGCGGTGACGGGCCGGTCGGGAGGCTGGACACGTGACGGGATTCTCGGGTTCTCCGCAGGTGTTCAAGGGGGCACTGATCGGCCTCGACCCGTTGAAGCCGGTGGCCAGTGTGGTGGTGTTCCAGTACAACCCGGAGAAGGTCACGCGCCGGCTGCGACCGAAGACGAGCGGCGCGGACGGATCCGAAGGCGAGGCGTTGCGGCTGACCGGTCCACCCGAGGAGACGTTCGAGCTGGACATCGAGATCGACGCGGTCGATCAACTCGCCACCGGCGATCCGGTCGCCGAGAGTCTCGGCATCGCACCACAACTGGCATCGCTGGAGATGATGCTCTACCCGCCGTCCGCGCTGGTGATCGCGAACGAAGCCCTGATGCTGGCCGGGCTGATCGAAGTGATCGCACCGGAGGCGCCATTGGCCCTGCTGATCTGGGGGCCGAGCCGCGTGCTGCCGGTCCGGGTGACCGATCTGACCATCGCCGAAGAGGCGTACGACCCCGGCCTGAACCCGATCCAGGCCAAGGTCACGGTCGCAGTGCGAGTCCTGACGTACGACGACCTGGGACTGGCCAGCGTCGGTGGCGGGCTGTTCCTGGTGCACCAGATCGCCAAGGAGGTCATGGCGAGCATGGCCGGCGTGAGCTCGTTCACCGCGACCGCAACCGCCGGACTCGGTGGAAGGGCCTGACATGTTCACGCCGACGAGCCGGTACGCGGGCCTGCCGACCACGACCGTCACCGTCACGGGCCCGGACGGCGAACCACGCGAACTCACCTACGTACGCCGGCGGGTCATTCCACGACCACAGGACCACGCAGTACTCGCGCTGCACACCGTCGAGCCGGGGGAGCGGCTGGATCACCTGGCCGACCGGTACCTCGGCGATGCCACGCAGTACTGGCGGATCTGCGACGCGGCCGGCGTACTCCGGCCGGACGAGCTGGAGCATCCGGGTCAGCGGGCACCGATCGCGATGCCGCCGAGCGGGTGACTGCTGTGCTCGAAAGCGTTCTCGGTATTCGTCTGCTGCTGTGGGCCGGTGATCCCCTTCCGGTACCGCGGCCGCAACTGCTGCCGGCTCTGCGGACGGCCGAGGTCACCAACGACAGCGACTCGATGGACGGCTTCCAGCTGACGTTCGCGCTGACCAAGAACCGACTCGGCCGGTTCGACATCATCGACACGTTGGCGCCGGGGACCCGGGTGTGGATCGGTGCCGTGCTCGGCGTCGTACCGCAACCACTGATCGACGGAGTGGTCGAACGGCACGACCTGATGCCGAGTGGAACACCCGGCGAGTCGACCCTCACCGTCACGGGGACCACGATCACCTCGCTGCTCGGACTGGCCGAACGCAACCAGCCGCACCCGAACCAGCCGGACTCGGTCATCGTCATGGCGGTCCTGGCTCAGTACCCCGAGCTCGGTCTCGTCCCTGCCGTTGCGCCGACCACCGACATCCCGCTCGAACTCGACCGGACGCCGCAGCAGAACGAGACCGACCTGGCACTGATCGAACGCCTCGCCACGGCGAACAGCTTCGTGTTCTACACCGAGCCGATCACCTTCGGAGTGAACAAGGCGTACTGGGGACCGGTACTGCGGACCTCGCTCCCGCAACCCCGGCTGACCGTCGGCATGGGCCCGCATCAGAACGTGCGCAGCCTGTCCTTCGGCTTCGACTCACTGGCCGCGGTCGGCGCCGAGGGATCGTTCATCGACCCGATTTTCAAGTTGAAGATTCCGCTGCCCGCGATGCCGGCGCTGCGGATCCCGCCGCTGTCGGCCAGTCCGGCGGCGGCCCGGCGTACGACCCGGTTGCGGACCGCGGCCAATGCCGGTCCAGCGCTCGGCGCGCTCGCCTCGGCGGCGGCCGCGACCCAAGCGCCCGAGGCGGTCTCCGGCTCGGGGACGCTGGACACGTCGCGGTACGGCGCGATCCTCCGGGCCCGCGGTCTGGTCGGGCTCCGTGGTGCCGGCACCGACTACGACGGTTACTACTACGTCCGCCGCGTCACGCACACGATCTCGGTCGGTTCCTACACCCAGTCCTTCGCGCTGAGCCGTGAGGGTACGTCGTCGCTCACCCCGGTGGTCGTGCCGTGACCGGGAAGGAGTTCTGGGGCAAGTACCGCGGCGTCGTCAACGACGTGAGCGATCCGATGATGCAGATGCGGATCAAGGCCGATGTCCCCGACGTGTACGGCGACGGCTCGAGCGGCTGGGCGTTGCCGTGCGCACCGTTCGGCGGGGACCAGATCGGGTTCTTCGCGTTGCCCGATGTCGGCGCGGGCGTCTGGATCGAGTTCGAGCACGGCGACCCGGACTACCCGATCTGGACCGGCTGCTGGTGGGGTTCGAGCTCCGAGCTGCCGAGCAAGTGGCTGTCGCCGCCGTACCAGAAGACGATGATCGTCACCGGCGCCGGGCACAGCATCACGATCGACGACACGCCCGGCGCCGGCGGCATCACGCTGGAGACGGCCGACGGCGCCTCGGTGAAGCTGAGCGCGACCGGCCTCGAGATCGTCAACGGGAGCGGTGGCTCGATCAAGCTCACCGGCCCGAAGGTCTCGGTGAACGACGGTGCGCTGGAGGTCATCTGATGGCTGCCTTCGTCCTGTCCCAGAGCGACACCGTCCTGTGCATGCACGGCGGCCAGGCCCAGCCGACGACTCCGCTGCCGCGGGTCAAGGTCGCCGGTCAGGCCGCGATCGGGCAAGACTCCGTCTACACGATCTCCGGCTGCCCACTGCCACCACCCAGTACGCCGCCTTGTGTCACGGCCAACTGGGTGGTCGCCGCGATGCGGGTGACGTCGTCCGGCGTGCCGGTTCTGATCAGCACGGGTACGGCGGTGTGCGTACCGACCGGCACCGGTCTGCAAGTGGTGGTGTCCCAGACTCGGGTGCAAGCGACATGAGTGACGTGGCTTTCCCGCTCCGCATCGACAGCCGCGGCCGCGCTGCGCGGACCGAGCGCGACGACCACATCCGGCAGCTGGTCGAGCAGGTGCTGTTCACCGCGCCCGGCGAACGTGTGAACCGGCCGACCTTCGGCTGCGGCCTGTTGCAGCTGGTCTTCCAGCCCAACTCTGAGCCGCTGGCTGTCGCGATGCGGGTGACCGTGCAGGCCGCGTTGCACGAGTGGCTGGCCGATCTGATCAGTGTCGAGAAGGTCGATGTCCGTGCCGAGGCAGAGACGCTACGGGTCACCGTTGCCTACACGGTGCGTGCGACCAGCGAGGCACGGGTCGACGAGTTCCGGAGTACGCCGTGAGTACGCCGTACTCGTGTGCGGACGAGCTGCGCGCCGAAGCGGTCCGTGATGCCGACACGGTGAACGGCATCGACTATCTCGAGGTGATCGGCGGTCAGACCAAGCTCGAAGTACATTTCCTGCATCCGTTGCCCGGCCAGGTCGACGGCGTGCCGGCGGGCGGGACCCGCCTGAACCGCACGCAGCTGGTGATCTCGGGCGGTGATCGGGTCAGGGATATCGGGGTGGTGACCACGTCGACGAGCAGCGACGTCCTGACCGTCACGGTGTCGGGTCCGGGCGACTTCTCGACGTACCAGCTCCAGTTGATCGATCCGGTCACGGGCACGACGCCGGGCGGTTTCGACCCGCGGTTGAGTGCGATCGACTTCTCGTTCAAGGCCGGCTGCCCGACCCGGTTCGACTGTGCTGCCCGTTCCGGCGCCCCGTCGACCGTCGACACCTCGGTGGTGCGGGACTACCTGGCCAAGGACTACGACAGCTTCCGGCAGCTGATGCTGGACCGGCTCGCGGGCACCGTGCCCGACTGGACCGAGCGGAATCCGGCCGATCTTCAGGTCACGCTTCTCGAACTGCTCGCGTTCGTGGCGGACCGGTTGAGTTACGAGCAGGACGCGGTCGCAATGGAGGCCTATCTCGGCTCAGCACGCCGTCGGGTCTCGGTACGCCGCCACGCTCGCCTGCTCGGCTATCGCGTCCACGAAGGGTGCGCCGCCCGTGCCTTCGTGCACGTCGCCGTGAGCGAGCTGACGCCGATCGAGTCGGGCCGGCCGTTCCTCACCGCGGACAGCGAATTCGGGTTCGAGGCACTGCACGAACTGCAGGCGGATCCGGGCAACAACCGGCTCGATTTCTACACCTGGACAGACGATCAGTGCGTGTTGCCCGCCGGCTCGACCTCGGCGACCCTGACCTCGGGCGGCACACTCGGACCCGGAGACTTCCTGCTCCTCGAAGAGATCGCCGGGCCGCGCTCGGGACTCCCGGTCGACGCGGATCGGGCGCACCGTCACGTCGTCCGGCTGACGACAGTGACGCCGGTGGTCGATCCGCTGGACGGGACCCCGGTCGTCGAGGTGACCTGGGACGCCGAGGACGCGGTGCCGTTCCCGTTGCAGGTCAGCTCGATCGTCGACACCCGCGACGGACCGCGGCAGCGCGTCGCGTGCGCGGTTGCCCGCGGCAACGTCGTACTGGTCGAGCACGGTGTGCGGATGGCGCCGGTCGTGCTGTCCGACGAGCTCGACGTGGCCGGAAGGTGGTTGCCGGTGCTGCCGGGTGGACGGCCGACGTACGCGGCGCCGTACGACGTCAGCGCTCCGGCGACTCGTCAGCTCGCCTTGGATCCGCGGGTAGCCACACCGGTGGTCGCCGTCAGCGACGGCGATCGCGACTACGACCCGGTCGTCGATCTGCTGGGCTCGGAGGCGGACGCGGCCGAGTTCGTCGTCGAGCCTGAGGACGACGGCACCGCCAGGCTCCGCTTCGGCGACGGCGTCTACGGCCGGCGACCGGACCCGACCGCGCGGCACGAGGTCTCCTATCGGCAGGGACACGGCACGGTCGGAAACGTCGGGGCGGAATCGATCACCCAGTTGCGACCCGGCGACGAACGCGTGCTCACCGTCCGGAACCCGATGGCCGCGGCCGGCGGATCCGATCCCGAGCCGACCGAGAAGGTCCGGACGGACGCGCCGTACGCCTTCCGTATCCAGGACCGCGCGGTTACCGAGGCCGACTACGGAACTCTGACCACGCAACGCTTTCCGGGAGTGCAGCGCGCCGCCGGCCATCTGCGCTGGACCGGCAGCTGGTACACGGCATTCGTCACGGTCGATCGCGTCAGCGGCGCCGAGGTCGACGTGCCGTTCGAGCAGGACGTCAAGGACTTCCTCGACCGGTACCGGATGGCCGGCGTCGACGTCGAGGTGTCCGCGCCCAAGCCGGTGCCGCTCGACCTGGAGTTGCTGATCGGTGCCCGGCCCACCCGCTTCAACACCGACGTCGAGGCTGACGTGCTCGACGTGTTGTCGTCCGGCGTACTGCGCGACGGGCGGCGCGGGCTGTTCCATCCTGACAACTTCACCTTCGGCACGCCGGTCTATCTGAGCCCGATCTACGCCGCGGTGCTCGCCGTGCCTGGTGTCGCGACGGTACGAGCAACCAAGTTCCAGCGGTACGGCGAACCGGCCGGTGACGAGCTGACGAAGGGCGTTCTGACCGTGCGGGACCTCGAGATCGCGCAGCTGGCCAACGATCCGGACCGGCCGGAGCGGGGCCTGCTCACGGTGACGGTGGTGGGTGGGCGATGACGGACTCACCGGCGATCCAGCGACGCGTCGGCACCGCGGCCACCTTCTCCGCGGCGATGCTGAGTGGTCTTGGACGGCAGCCGGCGCTCGACCGGTTCACCGAGCGGCGGACCGACGATCCGTCGATCGCGCTGGTGGACGCCTGGTCCGCAGTACTCGACGTACTGACCTTCTACTCGGAGCGACTGGCCAACGAAGGGTATTTGCCGACAGCAACTGAATCGTCGTCGGTGAACGAGTTGGCGCATGCCGTCGGGTATCAGCCCGCGCGCGGGCGCGCCTCGGCGACCTTGCTGGCGTTCACCCTGGAGGAGGCGATCGGCGCGCCGCTGCTGGTGCCGATACCGGTCGGGACCAAGGTCTCCAGCATGCCGGGACCGGGACAGGTCCCACAGAACTACGAGACGGTGGAGCCGCTGGACGCGCGACCGGCGTGGAACGCGATCGCCGCCCGCACCAGGAGCGTCCAGCACATTGGGCCGGGCGCCCGGTCCGCGTACGTCGAGGGTCTTCGGGCCGACCTCTCGATCGGTGATGCCGTCCTGCTGGTTGGTTCGGAGCGCGAGAACTCGGACACGGCGGGGGAGTGGGCGTTCCGGATGCTGTCGGGGGTCGAACTGCTACCCGCGCTTGGCTCGACCCGACTGTCCTGGTCCGAACCGCTGGGGGCGACGACGCCGGATCCGACCGATGCAGGCTTGTTCGTACTGCGCCGGCGGGCGGGCGTCTTCGGTGCCAACGCGCCCGACTACCGACTGATCCAGAATGCAGCCGCACGGCCGACGGCGGTGCAGGTCACGGCGGTGCAGGCGGCGCGTCCGGTGACTTTGCCTCCGATCGGGAACGAGATCCTGGTGCCTCCGGGGCGGCCTCCGACTGTGCCGACGACTGGTGACTGGCCCGGCTGGACCGTCGTCGTACCCGGTGGCGCGGACAACGTCGTCGACCTCGACGGTCTCTACCCGACCGCGACGGTCGGCTCCTGGGCTGTGCTCAGCCTGGCCGGGGTACCCGAGCCGTACCGGGTCCAAGCCGTCAGTGAAACCTCGCGGACGGACTACGCGCTCACCTCCCGGGTCGACCGGCTCACCTTGCGCGGGCCATCGATCCGCACCCGGTTCAGCGACAACGTGCGCGAGACCAGTGTGTGGGTCGGCTCAGAGCTCCTCGCGCTCGCGGAGGTGCCGAATCCGCGGCCCGTGCAGGGCGATCGGATCGAGCTGGCACGGCCCATCCCGACAGTCGAGGCGGGGCGCACTGTCGTTGTCCGGGGCCCCCATCCGCTGATCCAGGTCGCCGACGGCGTACGCGGGCTGACGGTCACGCCCGACCAGGGGACGAGCCTGGTCCTGCACGCCGGCGAGCTGCTGGAGGTGGCGGCGCCCGCCGTCGACAATGCGGATGGCTCCATCACCTGGTCGACCACCCGCGGGACGGTGACCGCGCAGGCCTACCAGCTGGTGTCCGTCAGGCCCGCGAACGACGCCGAGATCTTCACGGAAGTCGCGACCACTGCGGGACCGACCGCCGACGCTTTGGTCTTCGCCGTTGGGCTCAGCGGTTGCTACGACCGTGAGTCGGTCCGGGTCTCGGCGAACATCGCGTCGGCGACTCATGGCGAGACACGGTCCCAGGTGCTCGGCAGCGGCAACGCAAGCACGCCGTACCAGACCTTCAAGTTGTCGCAGACGCCGCTGACGTACGTCGCCGCGCCCGGCGGAAGTATTGTGTCGACGCTCCAGGTCCGCGTCGACGGCCGGCTCTGGACCGAGGTCTCGCAGCTGTTCGGCACGGGTCCCGCGGACGAGGTCTACACGAGCCGGGCGGATGCCGATGGTGTCACGACGGTCGGCTTCGGCGACGGGCTGACCGGTGCGCGGCTACCGACCGGGACCAACAACGTCACCGCTACCTATCGCATCGGCACGGGCCTCGTCGGCCGGGTCGACGCCGGGCAGCTCACCCTGCCGATGAGCAGGCCGCTCGGGATGAAGGCCGTGATCAATCCATCGGCCACCGGTCTCGCAGCCGATCCTGAACCGGCCGACAGCGTCCGGGCGAATGCGCCCCGGGCTGCCTTGACCTTGGATCGCGTCGTGTCGCTGCAGGATGTCGAGGACTTCGCCGGGGCTGTCGCCGGTATCGGCAAGGCGCACGCGACCCGGCTGTGGGACGGACGTCGGCTGATCGTGCACCTCACTGTCACCGGCACTGCCGGGCAGGACATCGACGACCAGGCGCTGCAAGACCTGACGACCGCCCTCCTCGGCGCCGGCGACGAGCGGATGCCACTGGTCGTCGACCGTGCCGAGCGCCTGTTCGTCCCGGTCGCCGCGATCGTATTCGTTGCCGCAGGCTACGACCAGACGACTGTGCTCGCGGGCGTCCGGTCGGAGCTCGGTACGGCGCTCGCGATCGACGTCCGCGACCTGGCCCAGCCGCTCACGATCGGCGACATCCTGCTGGCTGCGCATCGCGTCCCTGGGGTGGAGGCGGTCAACGTGACCGATCCGGTCGCGGATGTGCCTGCCTTGCCGGCCAGGATGTCAGCGGGCCAGGCGCTCCCTGCGCAGATCGTCGCGCTGGCGGCCAACGGGTTGGCGGTGTCCTGATGAGCTATCGGGACGAGCTGATGGAGCTGCTGCCGCTACTGCACCGGCAGCGCGACGTCGACGGTGTGCTCGAGGCGTTCCTGCAGGTACTCGGCGAGCAGGCGGACGTGGTCGCCAAGGACCTCGGCCTGCTGTACGACGACTGGTTCATCGAGACCTGCGCCGACGCTCTGGTTCCGTACATCGGCGACCTGCTCGGCGTCCGCCTGCTGTATCCGCTCGGACCAGGTGCTGGCCGGATGCGCGCGTTGGTGGCCGACATCCTCGATCATCGACGGCGCAAGGGAACCATCTCGGGGCTCGAGCGGCTCGCGTACGACGTGACGGGTTGGCCGACGGCCGCGGTCGAGTACTTCAGCCGGCTCGGCACGACGCAGTACCTGGCGCATCAGCGGCCGGATCACCTGCAGGTCCCCGATCTGCGACGTACCTCTGACCTCGAGCTGATCGGTGGGCCGTTCGGTACGGCGGCGCACACCGCCGAGGTACGTCGGCCGCCGGCAGGCCGCTTCGGGATCGGCACGATCGGACTGCATGTCTGGCGGCTGGAGCCGCAGCGGGTGAGCCGGGCGACGGCGCGCCCTGTCGCGGATCCGGCGGACGGACGCTTCACGGTCGATCCGCGCGGTCTCGACGTACCGCTGTTCAACCCGGGCAGCACTGAGCCGTCGTTCGACAGTCGCACCGCCGAGCAGAACGTGCCCGCGCCGTTGCGGCGCCGAGCCCTGTACGACGAGCTGGAGGCGTTGCGGGCTGGATCGTCGGAGCCACCACGCTGGTTCGGTGACGATCCGGTGGTCGAGGTGTTCGCCGATCTGGGCAACGGGGTTGAGGTGATCCCGCGGAGTGAGCTGACGTCCGCCGATCTGACCGGTTCTCCCACGAGTTGGCCCCGCCCGGCCGGCTCGATCAAGGTCGCCGTGGATCCCGTGCTCGGACGTGTAGCGTTCCGTGCCGACCTGACTCCGGCGGTCGTCGAGGTCACCGCTTCCTTCGCCAGTCCTGGGCGCATCGGCGCAGGCACCTACGATCGCGAGGATCCGCGCACCGCGGATCTGCTGAGCCGGGCGACCTGGTTCCGCGTGGTGAGCAGTGCGCTCGCGCCGGTCGCAGGTGTCCGCCTGACGACGCTGACCGATGCCGTCGACGACTGGAACGCCGTACCTCCGGGCGCGGTCGGAGCCATTGTCGTGCTGGACAACCGGAGCTACGCGGGCGACCTGGCGATCGCGGTGCCCGAGGGGAGCGAGCTAGTGGTGGTCGCCGCCGAGTGGCCCGCCGCCGAGGCCGACGCGCCGCTCGTCCTGGACCCGTCGGATGCGATCCCAGCCGATCGTCGTCCACACCTCAAGGGGGCGTTGGCCACGCGTGGTGGTGCCGCGGCCGATGTCCCCGGTGAACTGACGCTGGACGGCTTCCTGATCGAGGGATCGGTGAAGGTCGCGCCGGGTGATCTCGGTCGCCTCGCGCTCCGGAGCTGCACGCTCGGCGATCTGAACGTCGAGGCGCCGACCTCGCCCGAGACCGACAACGGTCGACTCGTCATCGAGGTGGAACGCACGATCGCCGCCACTGTCTCGGTCCCCGCGCCAGGACCAGAGTTGCAACTGACCAAGTCGATCGTCGAAGAGATCGACGCTCCGGGGGCACCGGTCGTGCTCCTCGAGGTCACTGGTCTCGGTCCGGTGACCGCGCAACAGTTGGACTCGAGTGACTGCGTGCTCGACGGCTCGGTCACGGTGGGGCGTCGCCAGCACGGCTGCCTGCGCTTCAGCTACCTCGCCGGCGGTACGACGACTCCGCGGAGGTACCGCTGCCAGCCGGACCTGGCGCTGGCGGACGTCACCGATCCGGCGCAGGCGGCGATCGTTCGGGCGCGGCTGTCGCCGGTGTTCAGTTCGACAGCGCTGGGCGATCCGGCGTACGCACGACTGGACGGCCGGAGCGACGTCGCTCTGCTGACCGGCTCGTCGGCCGGCGCGGCGATGGGGGTGTACGCCGAGCTGGCGGAACCACAGCGCGAGGCCAACCTGGCCGCCGTGCTGGAGGAGTACCTGCGGATCGGCCTCGACGCCGGGGTGGTGCAGGAAAGTTGAGGGCTGCTGAGGAGATGCGAGCATGAACGGTGGGGACCTGACCCGATCGACGTTCCGGTCGTACCGGCACTACTCGGGCGTGCGCATGCAGCAGGGACGCGTCCAGCTCGATGCGGACTGGAACGAGCAGCTCGATGTAGCGGCGTACCGGGACGAGACACGGTCGGCCGATGTCATCGGCGCCTCGGGCGTGCCCAAGGTGGACGGCGGATTCGGCGTGGACGTCGTCGAGGACGACCTGCTGCTGACCACTGGGCGGGCGTGGGTCGGCGGCCTGTTGTGCGAGATCGACGGCGAGGTGACCCGGGTGACGGATCAGTCCTCGCCGACGTCGGTCGCGGTCGCCTCGCTGGTGCTGGACGGTGCCGAGCTTCAGGCTCACGACTGGATCGAGGCCCTCGACGCGGCGGGATCTGTCGGCAGCGCGCGGGTCGAGTCCGTCGACGTCGGGTCGCGGACGATCGCGTTGGAGACAGCGATCGGCGCGGCGACCGAGGTACGTCGGCGTACGTCGTACTGCACCCAACCGGATCTCCCCGAGCCCGAGCACACGTCCCTTCCGGTCAGCACCGGACCGCGAGTACTGGATCTTGCTGACGGCAACTATCTGGTCTATCTGGATGCCTGGCAGCGCGCTGTCACCTCGGTGGACGACCCGTCGCTGACAGAGTCGGCATTGGGCGTCGACACCACGACGCGGAGTCAGGTGGTGTGGCAGGTGCGGCTGCTCGACCTGGCCGGCGTACCGGGGGAGGCAGAGCTCGACGCGGCCCTCGCGGCTGCGGCCACGGCGACCGGCCGGATGGCCGCGCGCGCAGTGCCGCCACCTGACAGCATCGATCTCTGCCGGCCGACACCGGCCGGCGGATACATCGGCCTGGAGAACCAGCTCTACCGGATCCAGGTGTACGACGTGAACGCGGGCAAGCCGGTGATCGTGTGGAGCCGGGAGAACGGCTCGGTGGTCACGCGCTGGCTCGGCAACGTCAGGCCCGACGTGCTGGAGGTGGAGAGCATCGGCCGCGACGCGGTCCTCGGCTTCAGCCCGGGCGATCTCGTCGAGCTGTACGACGACACGCGTGTGCTGCAAGGGCTTCCCGGGACTTTGGTCCGGCTGAAGAATGCCCAAGGCAACCAGCTGACCTTGGAGACACCCGCGTCCATCGATGACTTCGGCAGCAATCCTCAAGTCCGCCGGTGGGACGGTTCGGTCACGGTGGACAGCGACGACTGGTTCCTGCTCGAGAAGGGGGTAGAGGTACGGTTCCCGGCCGGTGGGACCTTCGATCGGCACGACTACTGGCTGGTGCCGGCTCGGAGCTCGCAGGCAGGCATCGAATGGCCGGAGGACTCGTCAGGACGGCCGTTGGCGCAGCTGCCGTCCGGTGTCGCCCATCACCTGACCAAGATCGCCGTACTCCGTCGGGACGCCGGTGTGATCACCGTTGTCGACGACCGGCGCGACCGGTTCCCAGCGCTGACCGCGCTCGCCGCCGAGGACATTGCCCTGAGCAACACAGTCTGCGATCTTCCGGCCACCGCCACGGTGCAGGACGCGCTGGACATCCTGTGCCGGGCGAACGATCTGCGGCGGCACAACCGGCTCCTGCACGGGTACGGCATCGTGTCCGGTCTCGCCGTACATTGTGGTGACGAGACGGCGCCGGCGAACCAGCGCGTGCACGCCGCCGTACCGACAGCGGAGCGGCAGACAGCGTTCCGGGATGCGGCCGACGCGGACCTCCGGCGACATGTGACCGTACAGCCAGGTAGTGCGATCGATGCGGACGGCAACGATCTCGACCTGGCGGCGCCGACCGTGGTCGACGTACTGAGCGAGATCGGCGGGCTGGGCGACGTGCTCAACCCCGACGGTGACGGTGAGGTCTGCGTGGTACTGCGTGGCGAGAGCGTGGTGGTGACGAAGTACGAGCCGGAGCCGCCGCGCGACTTCCTGCAAGGGACGTTGCTGAAGGACATCTACGACGACTGCATCGCCTCGCCGTTCAACTGGATCAAGCGGCAGCTGACGCCGGGCGACGGCACCGACCCGATCGCGGATCAGAAGGCGTACCGGTTGCGAACGGCGCTGACCAACCTGGCGACGTACGTCGCGAACCCGAAGTCGGGCGGCAACGTGTTCGTGGCCGAGACCGAGGACGCGCTGCTGCGCGACTTCTACACCGGGCTGCGGAAACGGCTGCAGAGCGAGACCTTCTGCGCGCTGTTCGACGACGCGCGTCCCTACCCGGACTACCCGGCGACGCTGACCGGGATCCGGACCGTCTCCGGGGTCGGCTCGCATGCCCGGGCGCGCAGCCGTCCGGGTGGTACGGAGATCTGGACGGTCGGCGCCGGGCTGAACCCGTTGACGCCGTCGACCCTGGTCAACCGCTACGACCTCGACAGCGAGACGCTGATCGCCCGGATCGATCCGATCGCGGGGCGCGAACTGCCGCCGGGGGAGTCGGGTTCGTCGACAACGGCAGCCGTCACGGACGTGACGTTCTCGCCGGACGGGAAGCTGGTCGCCGTGGCGGTGCCGACCCGTGACGACAACGACACGATCTTCCGGGTCGGAGAGATCTCAGGTACGACGGTGAACTGGCGGCCGGCGGCAACGATCTGTGGCGTCCGGCTGGTCACGATGGCGACCACCGCGGTGGACCCGGGGTTCGTGTACGCCGTGGGACTGCGCCGACGGACGACGACGAAATCGGGATTCAACCTGAAGGAGTTCGAGGGCGCGGGCGTGTGGCGGATCCCGTTCGACAACGTCCCCGACAACCTCGCCGCGATCCAGGGGACCGAGCAGCTGAACCCGGTCGGGCCGCTCGCGATCGGTCTCGACGGAGCCGCCGTCGTCAGCTGCGGTACGCCGGGTTCGCCGGCCACGTCGTACAACCGTCTGCGCGTCATCAACATCTCCGCGAACGGGCCCACACTGGGGATCGAGATCGGGTTGCAGACCGACGGCACCGACGACCTCACAGTGCAGACTGTGAGGTCCTTGCTGCCGTTCAACCTGCAGTTGCGGACGTTGGTGTACACGGTCAGTGGACGGGGTACCAGCCGCGCGCTGGTCGGGTTCAACTGCGCCGACGGTTCGCCGTTGCATACGGCGGTGTCCCTGGAAGCGCTGAGCGGGACGATCTCGCTGGCGATGGTCGGCGGCCGGGTCGTGCTGGCCGGGAGTGACGACACGACCGCGATCGTGTACGACCCGAGCACGGGCGCGCTGGTCGACGGTCTGCGGATCCCGGTGCAGGTGACACCGACGTCGATGACGATCGAGCCCACGCCGCTCAAGCTCGGGCCGTTCATCCTCCCGCCGCGACGGCTCACGGTTCTCAACCTGGTGAGCAACTCGCTGACGGTCATCGACACCTCGATCATCGGCGGCACCACCTTCGATCTTGGGCCGCTCACGGCGTACCGCCGGAAGGCCGTCGAGGCGTTCGGCGACCTGGTCGGGGGCTTCACGCAGTACGTCAAGGACTGCGCCTTCGATCACTTCCTGGTCCGCCCACCGAAGGCTCCACCGACGAAGGACCTCGATCTGGCCGCGGTCTCGATCCGGGGCGGCTCGGTCTACCGCGTCTGCAACTTCGCTCGCCGGCGCTACGTCAAGTCGTTCCCGACCGTCGGCTATTGGATGTCGCTGGTCCCGCTGCTGCCGTTCCTGCGCGAGCAGTTGGTCAAGTTCGCCTGCACGGTCCTCACGGACCGGTTCGCGGCGTACAGCACGGAAGACCACGACAACTCCACGGACCGGGTCCCGGCGTCGACCCTGCTCGGCTTCCTGGAAACCGTCCAGGGCGAGGATCCCCTCGCCCTCTTCCGGCAGGGCAAAGACAGCGTCACCCGCAGCGCCCGTCTGGCCCGCTCCGGCGAGTGGACGGAAGCCCGGAACACCCTCCGTCGCTCCACCCCAGCCGAACCCGCTCCGTCCGAGGACATCACCCAACTCCGCACCCGCCTGGAAGCCCTGGAAACCCAACTCGCAAACCTGCAGGGCGAGACAAAGTAGGGCGTCCGACGGTCAGTTGAAGTGGGCGCCTGGTTTGCGGTAGCCGCGGAGTAGGTCGCGGGAGATGATCAGTCGCTGCATTTCGTCGGTGCCTTCGAAGATGCGCCAGAGCCGGACCTCGCGGAACCAGCGCTCGATCGGGAGTTCTTTCGTGTAGCCCATCCCGCCGTGGATCTGGAGCACTCGGTCGGCGACCCGGTTGACGGTGTTCGTGCCGTAGAGCTTGGCGATCGCGCTGTCGTGCTGGGGCGGACGACCCTGATCGACCGACCAGGCGGCGTACAGGACGAGCCAGCGAGCGGCCTCGAGTTCGACCTCGGAGTCGGCGATCATCCACTGGATCGCCTGGTTGTCGCCGATCGGGTTGCCGAACGTCTGCCGCGTCGTCGCCTGCTCGATCGCCAACTGGAGCAGGCGTTCGCAGGCACCGATCCCGCGTGCCGGGATGATGAACCGGCCCTTCATGATCCAGCGCATCGCCAGTTCGTACCCCTGGCCGATCTCGCCGAGGACGTGATCCTGCGGTACCCGTACGTCGTCGAAGTTGAGCGTTGCCGGGATCGCCTGGCCCATCGTGACGATCGGGTCAGAGGTCCAGCCGCGGTCGCGGTCGACCAGGAACGCGGTGAACCCGCCCTTCGAGCCCTTCTCGGCGTCGGTGACCGCGATGACGATCGCGAAGTCCGCCTCGTTTCCTCCGGTGATGAAGGTCTTCTCGCCACGGATCACCCACTCGTCCCCGTCTTGGCGAGCGGTGGTCCGGATCGCCCGTGTGTCGGAGCCGGCGCCCGGCTCGGTGATCGCGAAACATGACTTGCGGTCACCCGAGATCGTCGGCAGCAGGTACTCCTCGCGCTGATCCTCGTTGCTCTCGTACAGGATGTTGTCGGCCTCGCCACCGAACGAGAACGGCACGAAGGTCCGCCCGAGTTCGCTGGTGATGAGCGCCTGGTCGACCGCGGACAGGTCCATCCCGCCGTACTCCTCGGGCGTACTCAACCCCCAGAACCCGAACGACTTCGCCTTCAGCCGGAGCTCCCTGATCACGTCGGGCTCGACTCCGGGCAGCCCTTCCCGCTCCCGCCTGAGCACGTCGTTCTCCAGCGGCATCAGCTCCTTGCGCACGAACTCTCGCGTCGTCTCACGAATCGCGCGCTGTTCCTCGCTGAGCGAGAAGTCGACCATCGGTCCTCCATCAATCGGGTGCGCAACCACGGTAGGCGCTACGCACGACGTCCGGGAGGCGACAGTAGGTCGCCGCAGAATGAGCGGATGGCGCGGTTGACGATTCCGGGACGCTCCCAAGGCAGGAAGTGGCCGGCACCCTTGACCCAGAACGGGCCGACCGCTTCGGGGAGGGCGAGCGCGCACCGCTGTTCGACATGATCGCCGATGGTCACCTGGTCCTCGCCGATCAGCAGCAGGGTTTGTTGCCGAACCGGACGATCGAGCATCTCCGGTGCTGACAGTGGTCGAGTACCCATGACGACCTCGTAGTCCGCGAAGGATGCGCGCAGCCTGGCCGCGTCGCCGTACGGCTCGGTCAGGAATGCCAGGTCCTCGTCGCTGAAGGCGGCTGGCGGACACCACATGCGATGTCCGTAGAACTCAGCTATGTAACGCCGTCGCTGGTCGGGCGTGTCCAACTCGGCCACCAAAGCATCGGCGTCGTGTCCTTGGCGACGCTGGTAGTCGTAAACGGCGGGCTTCGGCCGGCTTGGTGGGATACCCGCTGCGGCGAATGCCTCAACCAGGTCGGGCATGGAGTCGTCTAGGATCACCAGCCGATCCACCCGGTCGGGATGACGATTTGTCAGGTCGATAGCGATCATCGCGCCCAGGTCGTGCCCGGCGACGACCGCGCGTTCCCAGCCAAGGCTGTCGAAGAGAGCAGTCAGGTCCGTGTTGAACGCGTTGAGGTCGTAGAAGTCATCCGGCGCGAAGTCGGAGTCGCCGTACCCGCGCAGGTCCGGCGCGACGACGTCGAACCCGGCCTCCGCCAGCGGGCCGATGTTGTGCGACCAGATGCGACTCGTGCAGGGGAACCCGTGGATGAGTAGTAGCGGTACGCCGCCATCCCCACAACGCCGTACCGCCAGCCGGTGCCCGGGACTGACCTCGATTCTCACCGGGGCAACTACTTCAGCAGGAAGAACCATGGACCCGTCCTACACCCCGGCCGGTTCGGTGCTGCGGTGAAATCCGGTGGTCCGACATCACCGATCCTCTTACGCTTGGATCGAAGTGAGCGCCGCCGCGAGATCGCGGCAGGCGCGTTGACGAGTGAGGGGAGCCCGGCCGTGCGTTACCGCGCCGCTGTGTGTGTTCCCCGGTCACGGTACGACGTGATCCTGGTGTCTTCGCGTGTCAGGTGCCGACTGCGCGGTCGGCTCCTGTCCGTGACGAACTGACCCAGCCTGTCCTGCCGGCGACTGCATTCTGAGCAGCCGCCGGGGGAGTGGCCGCGTCGTCCGCGAATTGCGCTGTCCCGATCCGGATCATCATCCGAAAGGCCATCGGCCCATGCGTACCAACCTTGACCACCTGCTGTCCCGGCTGCGCAACGTCGGAATTCTCGCCCACGTCGATGCGGGCAAGACCACTGTCACCGAACGGATCCTGTATCTCACCGGCACCATTCATAAGCGCGGTGAGGTCCACGACGGCACGACTGTCACCGACTTCGACTCGCAGGAGCGCGATCGCGGGATCACGATCTTCGCCGCGGCCGTGAGCTGCGACTGGGACGGGCACTCGATCAACCTGATCGACACCCCTGGCCACGTGGACTTCTCCGACGAGGTGGAGCGTTCGCTGCGGGTGCTTGACGGTGCCGTCGCACTGTTCGACGCCGTCGCGGGAGTCGAACCGCAGAGCGAGTCGGTCTGGCGCCAGGCCGATCGGCACGGGGTCCCGCGGATCGCGTTCGTCAACAAGATGGACCGGCCCGGTGCAGACCTCGATGCAGCGGTGGACTCGATCCGTCAGCGGTTGCACGTGACCCCGCTGGTGGTCCAGTTGCCGATCGGAGAGGAGGCCGAGTTCAGCGGAGTCATCGACCTGATCAAGATGCGCGCGTACGTCTGGAACGACGGGTTGGTGGAGTGTCCGGTGCCAGATGCCCTTCTGGAGCGGGCGGTACGCCGACGCCGGCTGCTCGAGGAGACCGTCGCCGAGCTCCACCCGATCGCGCTGGACGAGTTCTATGCGCGGTCAACGCTCTCGGCCGAGACACTGGCCGTTGTACTGCGGGACCTGTCCCTGTCTGGTACCGGCGTGGTGGTGCTGTGCGGGTCGGCGTACCGCAACCGTGGGATCGAGCCGCTGCTGGATGCCGTCATCGCCTACCTGCCTTCGCCGCAGGAGGTGCCGGCGGTGCAGGGCCTGTCGGACGGTGCGTTGCAGGAGCGGGTCGCCGACCCGGCGGCGCCGTTCGCGGCGCTCGTGTTCAAGGTCAGCTCGACCGCTACTGGTCGGCTGACGTACCTGCGGGTGTATTCGGGAACGATTCGGAAGGGAGAAACAGTCGTGGACGCGGGCGTGGGACGCACTGAGCGGATCAGCCGGATCCTGCGAGTCCAGGCCGATCAGCACGTGGAGGTCCACCAGGCGGTCGCCGGCGACATCGTCGCGGTCGTCGGGCCGAAGTCCGCCCGGAGCGGCGCCACCCTGTGCGCGCCGGCGGCTCCGTTGGTTCTCGAACCGGCGGCCGTGGCTGACCCGGTCGTCTCTGTGGCAGTCGAGGCCCGCAGGAGCACCGACACCGACCGGCTCGCATCGGCACTGACACGGCTGGTCGAGGAGGACCCGTCGCTGACGGTTCGGACCGATTCCGAGACCGGTCAGACGCTGTTGTCAGGCATGGGTGAGCTGCACCTCGAGGTCGCGGCGGAGAAGGTACGCCGTACTCACGGGCTCGAAGTTGTCGTGGGTCGACCGCAGGTGACCTATCGCGAGACAGTCGGGCGCGGGGTGTCCGGGCTGGTGTACCGGCACGTCAAGCAGGACGGCGGTGCCGGCCAGTTCGCCCAGATCACTCTCGATGTGGAGCCGCTGGACGAAGACTTCGCGTTCCGGTCGGTCGTCGTTGGTGGCCGGGTGCCGCAGGAGTATGTCCGCGCAGTCGAGGCAGGCTGCCGGGATGCTCTGGCCGAGGGGCCGCTCGGCGGGCACCCGGTGACCGGGGTGCGGGTCACGCTGACGGATGGAGCCACCCATCCGAAGGACTCCTCGGAGCTGGCGTTCCGTACGGCCGGCCGACTGGGACTGCGGGAAGCCCTCCGTGCCAGTGCGATGGTGCTCCTGGAACCGGTCGCTGAGGTCACGGCAACCGTGCCTGAGGATGCCATGGGCGGTGTGCTCGGCGACCTCGCCGCACGGCGTGGCCGGATTTCGGGTTCGACCGCGCGACAAGGCGCGATGGTGATCGTCGCCACCGTGCCACTGGCTGAATTGTTCGGCTATGCAACGCAGCTACGCAGCCGAACCCAGGGCCGCGGAACCTTCACCACCCGACCCACCGGCTACGTGCCCGCACCAACCGCGCGGTAGTGCCGCGCCCCACAGTCCCGCCCGCAGGCGGGACTGTGGGGCCTCGGTCCGTGCGCGAGTGGTAAATACCATCTGGACCGCAAATAAATCGCTTCCGCCAATTGTTGGTATTTACCAGTGAGCAGGCACCGATCTCACGCTGAATGTGTTTATGCTGAGTCCATTCGAAAAGTTTGTCGGAACTCTTGCGGTTCACTCCGGTGGCATTCATGCTCGACCCGGACGCGGGCTTCCGCCCATCCTTGCCGCGAAGGAGACCGAAGAGCCATGTCACGTCAGAGAACGACTATCTTCCTCGCCACCGCCGCGACGATCGCCTCGATGGTGAGCGGCGCCTCTGCTGCCGTCGGCTCGACCGATCGGGCCGACCGCGGGTCGGGCAAGTGCGGCGTACTGTTCGACGACTTCCAGTACGCGTCGGCCACCGACCCTGCGCTCGGCGACCACGGCTGGAACGCGCGGAGTGAAATGGGTGGCCCAGGCGTCCCCGGTACTGCCTGGCCGGCGAGCAACGTCTCCTTCGTCACGACCGGCGGCCAGAAGGTCGCTCAACTCAGGGCAGCGACGGACGGCACGGTCGCTGGTACGACCAACTCCGAGCTCCGCCGTACCACCATGAATCTGCGGAACGGCACCTATGCCACCCGCGTCCGGTACGCCGACACCCCGGCCACCGGAACGGACGGCGATCACATCAACGAGACCGCGTTCGCCATCGGCCCGACGAAGTTCGACTACGACCCGATCTACAGCGAGCTCGACTTCACCGAGTACCTGCCGAACGGAGGCTGGGGAGAGACAGGCCCGGTCAACTTCCAGACGAGCTGGCACACCTTCCGAGAGGACCCGTGGGACGCGCGAACCGCGGAGAGCCGCCAGGACAGGTCGCTGAACGGCTGGCACACCTATGTCACCCAGGTAGGCAACGGCCACGCGAGGTACTACATCGACGGCAAGCTCACGGCCGACCACACCGTCGACCAGGACGGCAACACCGTTCTGCCGCGTCAGGACATGAGCATGAACTGGAACCTGTGGTTCATCGATCTGGACGGGCACCAGGGGACGTCGACAAGTGACTACCGCGAGCAGGTCGATTGGGCCTACTACGCCAAGAACGACACCGTCTCGCCCGCACAGGCCGACGCCCGCGTGGAGAAGTACCGCAAGCACGACACCACCTACCAGGACTCCTTGAGCAACACCGGGAGCTGCGAGAACTACCAGCCGCCGGAACACTGAGCGCGTAACATACGGACCTTCCGGCATAACTGAGGTGGGTCCTCGTGGTAGGCAGCCTGCGAAAACGCGATCGGGCCCGCGAGTACCTGCTCGGGCTGGTCGAGTCGCGAGCGGTCGGTCAGGCGATACCCTCCGAGCGCCAGCTGTCTGCCGAACTCGAGATCTCCCGACCTACCCTCCGAGCAGTGGTCGACGACTTGGTTCGCGATGGCTGGCTGGTGCGCGAGCACGGCCGCGGCATGTTCGTCGGTAGCCCCAAGGTCGCTCAACAGATCAGCGGCACCCATGGAGCGACCTACCCGACAGCACCGGGAACCTGGACCAGCAGGGTGCTCAGCCACGCCACGATCCAAGCCGGCACGTTGATCGGCAGCAGACTCCGGGTCACACCGAACACCGCCGTACTGCGGATCGCCAGGCAACGCTTCGTCAACGGCGACCCGATCTGTCTGGAGACCATCCACGTGCTGCAGGAGCTCGTCCCCGAGTTCGACGTCCGGGTGATCGAGCAGAACTCGTTCTACGCGTTGCTCGAAGAACGCTACGGCGTGATCCCGACCGACGCCGAACAGACTCAGGGAGCAGCAGCGGCCGACGCCACCGAGTCCGCCCTGCTCGGCCTCGCATTAGAGGCTCCGATTCTGATCTTGGAGCGAACCACCCGCGACCAGCACGGCCGCAGGTTCGAGTTCACCCGCGCCGCCTACCGCGGCGACCGCTACCAAATCACGACCCACCTGAGTCTCTCCAAGTCGGCCGGCGAATAGTTGTCCTTGCCTTGCACTGATCCTCGGCTCGTCGCCACCGGTGCTGCTCGGCAGGCGCGCCAGTCCTGCTCTATCGTCGGGGTGCTTCCGGACCGGCGAGAGGAGGGGTCGTGATGGCTGACGTGTTTGCCGGGCGCTATGAGCTCATCGACCCGATCGGTGCAGGTGGCAACAGCATGGTCTGGCGCGCATGGGATCGTCGCCTGCGGCGGTTCTGCGCCGCGAAGGTGCTCCGGCAGCGTCATGCGGGGTCCCTGCTCCGATTCGTTCGCGAGCAAGGGCTGCGGCTGGATCACCCACACGTTCTGAGTCCTTACAGCTGGGTGGCCGAGGACGATCAAGCTCTGCTGGCGATGGATCTGGTCGGCGGTGGTTCGGCGGACAACCTGGTCGCTGACTTCGGTGCGCTCCCGGAGCGCTACGCGGCCGAACTGTTGGCGCAACTGCTGGGCGCTCTCGACCAGGTCCACGCGGCCGGCCTGCTCCATCGGGACGTGAAGCCGGCGAATCTGCTGCTCGAGACCACCGGTACCGGACCTCCTGTACTCCGGCTCAGCGACTTCGGCATTGCCCTGTGGCTGGGACAGCCGCGCCTCACTCAGGACGGAGCCGTGGTCGGTACGCCGGGGTATGTCGCGCCCGAGGCTCTTGCCGGCGAGCCCGCGTCGATCAGTCAGGACCTGTACGCCGCGGGCGTGACGGGCTGGCAATTCCTGACCGGGGAAGAACCTCCGCTCACCGGCCCACCGCGGAGCCGGCCTGCGGACGCGGCCGACGACAGCGTCGTCTGGCAGGTCGTTGAGAGCCTGATGCAGCCCGAGGCTGCCAACCGGGCTCGTTCCGCCGAGGATGCACTGGCTGCGCTCGCACCTCTTCTGGCGCAACCATTGGAACTCCCGGCGTTGACGCCCGACGGGGAGCCGATCGAGGTCTTCGATCACCTGCCGCCACTGCCCGCACCGTACGCAACCCTTGCCGACCCGCCCGAAGCACTCGGCCACGCGGTACACCGCGAGGCGGGTACGCCGCCCTCGCAGATCCACCCGTTGGTTTCGGGGAAGCGGCGCATCGTCGTACTGGCCGCACTCACCGTGGCGGTCCTCGCGACGGCGACTCTCGTCGCGCTACTGACTCTCGATGGGCGACCCGCGGGCCACGACTCGCCGCCGCCGAGTCAGCCGACTGTCCCGGAAACGATCAGCACCAGGCCTGTCACCCCAGCGCCCAACGCCGAAGCGAAGGTCGGGGGAACGTGCGGTTGGCAAGAGGCCGGCAATCTCGAGACAACCGCCGGCGGCACTCGGATCGTGTGCCGCCAGCAGGGTTCGTCGTACCGCTGGATCAAGGCCGGTTAGACCAGCCTTGACCCGGCCCGTTCGGATACCCCGGTGGCGTCTGGGGCATCGCCGACTTGCGACGGCGAAGAATCAGCACCGCGACGACGATCGCGACGATCAGCAGGAGCACAGCGCCGAGGATGATCCAGGGCAACGAGGAGGCTGTCTTGTCGGCCGCCGGCTTGGTGTCGCCGCCCGAGCCTTGGCCTGCCGTGGTGCCGGACCCGGACGGCGTGGACTGGCTGGCTGACGGAGTCTCGGTGCTAGGGGTCGGGCTGCTCGGAGTCTCCCCGGTCGAGGTGCCGTACGCGGGTCCAGCGACCTTGTCGCCGGCGACGGCCACGTCGATCGTCACCGGTACGCCGCCCGCCTCGTGGGCGAACGGGGCGCCCAGCTTGACGACGATGTAGTACCAGCCGTCGATGCTGGACTCCCGGATGACCGCATCGGACGCGTTGCGGTTCAGGTACGCCGTACGTGGGGTCGCGATCGCCTTTCCGCTGGACGGCAAGATGTTCGTGGTCCCGGTGTAGGCGGTCGTGTCGAACTTGATCTCTGAGCGGACCGGACTGAACAGGCCGGTGCGAATGTTGGTCGTCCCGGCATCCGGAACAGCGCCGAAGGTGACCCGGTAGGCGAGACCCTGCCCCCAGTCGAGCTTCATGCGGTAGTACAGCTCTTCGCCGTTGTAGATGGTTTCGCCGTAACGGCCGGCTCCGGTCAGGGTGGTCGCCTCGTTGAACGAGCCGCCGCCGCGCACCGGCCGGACGGTACCGGCCGGCTGCTGCGCGAAGTCGACGAGGCCGGTCTGCGCCGGTTCACCGAAGCTGCCGGTCACCGGCGGCTCGATCCGCAACTGCAGCTCCAGCGGCACGCGGTCGGTGCCGTCCTTCGCGTCTCGGGTAACCCTGAAGACATACTTGCCGGGGACGCTGCAGCCCTTGGGCTTCGACGACCCGGGAACCGTCCCGTTCCAGCTGAGCACCGTGGTCAGCGCACCGCCGTCCTGCTTGGCACGGGTATGCAGCTCGCGTTCGGACCGATAGCAATCTGCCCCGCCCGGGCCGGTGATCTTGATGTCCAGGACCTCGAGATCCCGAGGGTTGCCGCGCGGGAAGATTGCCGTCGCAGCGAAGTACGCCGTGTCGCCCGCCTTCAGATCGGCCGCGTAGAAGCGTTCCTCGACCGGGCTCAGGGTGTCCAGGTACTGGCCTGGGGTCATGGTCGGCGCCGTGAACGGATCCGCGGTACCGGTGATCGGCTGGCCGGTCGGTTCGTAGTGCCGCAGCGCGCGATCGGTCACCCGGCCCAGTACGCCGAGCAGCGCGTCGGCGTCGGCGGCGTCGTGATACGTCCCGCCGGTGCTCTGCGCGATGCAGGCGAGCTGGGCTCGTGCCTTCGCGTCGACCCGGAAGCCGATCGCGTGCACGTGCAGGTCGACCCCCTGTTGGTGGAGCTGCTTCGCCACGTCGCACGGTTGCGGCGGCGCACAGGTGTCTTCGCCGTCCGACACCAGAACGATCGAGCGCTGACCCTCCTTCGGAAGCTGAGCTGCCGCGGTCAGCAGTGACCGGCCGATCGGTGTGTAGCCGCTCGCCTTCGCCGCATTCACGGCCCGCTTGATCGCGGGTTTGTCGACCGCCTTCACCGGCTCGACGACTCTGACGTCGCGGCAGCCCGCGGCCTTCTCCGAGCCGCTCGACCCGGTCCCCGCGCCGTAGATCGCCAGCCCGACCGGGGCTTGGGCGGGCAGGCTGTCGATCATCGATCCGACGGCCCGTTTGGCGGCGTCCATCCGGGTGCCGCTGCCCCCGACATCCCGGGCGGTCATCGAGCCGGACGAGTCCAGCACGACCATCACCGGCGACAACTCGCCCTCGGCATGGGCCGGCGCGGCATTTCCGAACGCGAACACGGCGGTCAGAACGGGCAACGCGGCCACGGCGGCGAAGCGTCGTATCATGGCGTCTCCAGAGGGCATCGAAGGGCGGACATGCAGAAACCTAGCGTTTGCATCTGCAATTTGCAAATGGCAATCCGGAGCTCATGGTGACCGATTCGTACGCGCGCAACCTCAAGCTGCAGCTGGAGTGGTACGGCGAACCGCTGGGTGATCGCTTCCGGCGCCTGCTCGGCCGCCTCGAGCTCTCCCAGGCTCAGCTCGCCGGCATCCTCGGCCTGTCCGCGCCGATGCTGTCACAGCTGATGTCCGGTCAGCGCGCCAAGATCAGCAACCCGACTGTACTGACGCGCCTGCTCCAGCTCGAGGCGACGGTGAACGATCCCGCCTGGGACTCCCACTCACCGGCCGAGCAACTGCGCCGGCTCGACGAGATCCGTGGCGCTCAGCGATCGACCCTCACCGTCGACCAGGTCAAAGAGACGCCCGCAACGCCGGTGCCCGCGGGCGATCCGGTCGTAGCCATCCAGGCACTGCTCCGCGACGTCGCCTCCGCCGGCGACATCCAGGGAGCCTCCGAACTGCTCGAGGACCGCTACCCCGAACTGGCTGAGGCACTTCGAGTGCTGGGCGCAGGTCGAACCCAGGACGCCCGCGCCTACTACACCAAAATCACCGGCCACGGCTGACACGTGCCGACCGTCCGTGATCGCGTTCTACCTCCTGCTGGACGAGGTCGTGAAGTCTTCAGTCGCAGGTGTCGCAGATCCCATTGGCAGGTGTCTGCAGGTTGCAGCGGGGGCACTTGTTGATCGGGCGCTCGGCGATCGCGGCCCTGCGGGCTCGCGCGCGGGCAGCGCCGAGCTTCGGCGGGATCATCGGGCTGCCGCCATCGGCCGGTAAGCCGGTCGCATCGAAGTGACGGTAGCCGGCGAGGCGTTCGTGGGAGGCATGGACATCCGCGTCCGGGGGAGTGGTACCTGTTGCCGCGCCGACAATTGCGGCGTACCCGTCGAAGACGCTCTCGTCGGGGTTGACGCACAGCGCCGACAACATCGGCTCACCCCGTCGCAGGCTCTCCGCGGACACCTCGGCGAGGACGCCACCGATCCACTGCCGGGTCGGCTGCTTGGTGCGGATGCCGGTCAGCTCCTGTACGCCGGCGGCGATGGCCTTCTGCTGCACGACCGCCTGGTACTTCCCGGCTGCGACGAGCAGCATCTCCCGTGCGGCGCCGGCCCACTCGATCCGTGCGGCGGCGGCGCCGACATCGGACACATCGCGCCAGGCGCGTTCCGCGACGTCCGACAGTTCGTGGTCTGGTGCGGCGACATCGAAAGTGGACACCCGGAAGACCCTAACCGGCTCACCTCCAATCAACGAAACCGCGACCTCAGAAAAGGCACTCAGGCACCAGCAACCGGCGGCCTTGGTGACTGCTCACCGTGCCGATTCTCCGACGCCTGGGATCTTTCTGCGATGGGATCGACTGGTTCGTGGGATCCGAAGGTGACCTCGATTGTTTCGGCGGCCTTGTGGCGCTGGGATTGGGCGTACATTGCGTAGGCGCGATGGTCGGCTGGTGTCAGGTCGGTGGCCGAGTCGGTGAAGAGGGCCAGCAACGAGCGCGGGTACAGACGGTGCGCGATCACCGAGTTCAGTTCGGCGCCGATCACGGCGATCACCGATGCGGCGTAGATGAGCCCGATCAGCCCCAGGGTCAGCGCGAAGACGCCGTTCACCTCGCTCGTCTTGGCCAGCACATTGTTGACGTAGATACCGCCCAGACGCTCGAGCAGCTGCCAGCCGACAGCGGTGAGGAACGCCCCCGGGAGGATCTTCCGCAGGGCCGGCCGAGGCGTAGTGCCCGGGCGCAGGCACAGGGTCAGCATGGCAGTGAGCACCAGTACCGAGCCGATCCAAACGACCCACCCCAGGTGGGCGATGTCGCCGAACAGCGATGTCTGGCTGCCGGCCAAGACAGTCAGGGTGGCGAAGCCGAGCACCGTGAGACCGGCCAGCGAGAGCAGCGCTACGGACCGCAGACGCCCACGAAACGGATTAGGGCGTCGGTTGCGGGGGACTCCCCAGGTCACGTGGACCGCGTTCTGCCCCGCCTGTCCGAGCCCGATCACGCCGTACACCGCGGCGAGCGTGCCGATGATGACGGCCGGGGTGCTGCCTTGCAAGCCCTGCGGGGTCGACAGTTGGGTACCGACGATCGGGAACTCCTTGAGCGCCGACTGCAAGACGGCCTTCTGCAGATCCTCATTGCCCTGCAGAAGGAACCCGAGAACGGATGAGGAGATCAGCAACATCGGGAAGATCGCCGCGAAGGCGTAGTACGTGACGATCACCGCGAGATAGCTGCCCTGGTCGTCGAAGAACTTGTACACCACGGCGAGCGGGAACCCGAGCCGCCGACGCCGACGCTGCGCAGCGTCCAACCGCTGTCCCAAGGTGCCCACGCCCCAACGGTACGGCCCCACTCCGGATCTGCTCAGCAACGCCGTCGGCTGGTCTCGTCCGGCCCGGCGCGGACCAGTTGGTGCCGGACGCTAGGTGTCCTGGGCGATCATCAGCCAGCTGAGTTGGATGTCTGGGGATCTGGTCGGCGTGATGGTGACCGTGATTCGACCGTCGGCGCCGACCGCGATGCCGCCGTACTGCGCCGAGGTGCCCGTTGCGGTGAAGAGGCGCTGCTGGTCGACCACTGCGCCGTTCACGGAGACTTCCGCGGCGCGGTTCGCCCAGGGCCACGGGTCGTCAGTACCCGGCGTGGACCGAGTATGTTCCGGCCTGGAGACCGGTGAACGTGTAGACGAGCGGCTCATGGTTCTTCGCATAGCGCAAGGCGGTGTAGAGGTCCCGCTCGCGTCCCCGGCCGGTGCACTGGCACCTGTATAGCCCCACGTGCTCCCGGTGACAGGATCCGGGCCGAGCGGCTGGTCGGGTCCGGAATTGAGTAGCGGCTTGTCCGTCGTCGCGAGTTCGGTCAGCCAGGTCCAGTCCGCAGTGATCGCACCGCCGGTGTGAACGGCATAGCGCAGGCCGCGCGGGACCACCAGAACCGGGCGAGTGAATGTCCGACCGTCCCGCAGGGTGCCGGTCACGTGGGCAGGCCCTGCGTGGGCAACGCCTGACGGATCCCAGGTCACCGACAACTTCTGCGCTCGGGATCGCGGCCTGCACCGTCCATGGCCGGTACGGCGCGGCGAGACGGGCGCACCAGCCTGCAGGACGCCGCGGCACGGGCGCACATCGTCTCCGCGATCATGTTCATCAGCATGGCCGCCGCCATCAACGCCGCCAACCCAGTCGAGGACGTCGTACAGGAGATCCGCGACCAGGTACAGGTACTCCTGCCCGAATGACGCCACCTCGGTTGTGGCGAACGGTTCTTTCAGCGGGTCTGTGAAGCAGCTGAAAATGTCGATGCGACCCTGGGCGAGATCACCGGGTCACTGGAGCGCCGGAGATGCCACCGGGGCCGGACGAATCCGTACCACTGGGGGTCGTGGCACCAGGAGCCGATGATCAAAGGTCCTGGCCCATCGTGAAGGCCGCTTCGTGCTGCGTTCGCCACCCCACCGTCACCAAATTGAAGACCCGGACGGCCGGCGTTCGTCATTGCCCTCTTCCTCCGGACGTGAAGTGCGGCGTCCCGCTTGGTTCGGTGTCGAGGCGGCGTAAGGCTGCGGAGAAGCGGCCGCCGGCCCGGAGTTGCGCGGTGCCGGTGCTGTAATCGGTCACCTGTTGCCACTCGTTTTCCGTCACGTAGTAGACGTGCGGACTCAACGGTCCTGGCGAGTCGGCGAAGAAGCAATTGGCGAGTCTGGCGAGCATGCCGAATGCGCTGACCACCGTCGGATCTCGCACCACGTGAATGAGCAGCATGTCTCGGGCCGGCATGGCCACGAGGCAACCGAACGGAGGATTCTCGACTCGCAGTGATTCGCGTAGCACTGTGTCGAGAACCAGTGCTCGGGAGGCGGTGAACATGCCTCCGGTGAGCATGGCAACCTCGGCGCCGTTGGCGCCGGGCTGTTGCACGAGCTCCACCTTGTCCTCGAGGCGGCGCAGGTTCGCCAGGCCCATCCGGCTGAGTTCCGCCCAGGGCGCGCCAAGACTGTCGATGTCGAAATGCATCGCGACCGCAGTGCCGGCGTAGGTCGCCGGCACAGTGAGCAGACCCGGTAGGAACTCCGGCACTCGGTCTCTCCAGCCGGGCTCGATCGCGGACGCACTGACCAGGCGAAGGTACAGCTCGCTTTCCAGGTCTTCGGGGATCCTCGGTCGGCCGCCAGGAGGGAGCATTTGGTCGAAATGCGCGGCGACTGCGTCACGCCACCGCTGTCGTGGCAACTCGCCCACCGTGCGGGCAAGATTCACGAGTCCGGCGAATGGACCGTCGCTGGCCGGAGAGCCGTCGTCTCCGATCGATACCAGCACGGCTGTACCGTCGTACCGCATCGAGAACCCACGTTCGGCGACCGCAGCCTCGGCGAGACGGACCAATCGGTCGGCCTGGGTCAGAGTCAACGGCGTCAGCTCCGGGTGAGGCTGATCGCCGTCGGTGTTTTGACGTCTTCTGCCGCCGCGGACGCCCCGGCGGCCTTCACTGTCCTTGCCAGCACTCATCGAGCACCTCCTTTCCCAAGAACATATGGGTTTTCCCGCCTCCGGATCGGACGACTTCACAACCTGTGGATAACCGTTCGTGCAGGACCGAGGGCGAGGCGGCATCGACTTCAGGTTGCTGGCGGCAACTTTCCTTCATTCACTGTGAGTGCCACTCGCCGACACAAGGCGGAGCTGGTGCGATCGAGGGGCTTGGGCGAGAAGGTCAACGCCGGCAAGCTGCTCCACAAAAGCGACAGGCGGCACCGGAGTGCCGCCTGCATGAATTGAACATCTGTTTCAGCGTCCGAGGAGGAACACGCACCTTAACCACACGCCTGGAGCTCGGCGAAGAAGTCGTCGGACGGGGCTTTGTCGGGCTTTGCTGAGCGGCACGGGGCGAGCTGTTGCGGGCATTGGCGAATGGGTTGCAAGACATGCGAACGGCGCCGTCGCGGCGACACGCCTCAGATCACCGAGTGGACGGCGGACAGACGCTAGCCTTCCGAGGGGAATCGATCATGGCTCCGGAGGGACATCGTGGCGAAGAAGCAAGCCGACCCGTTGCCACAACACACGGTCGAAGAGATCCGCGCCGCGTGCGAGGCTCCTCTACCCGCGGGCGTGACGATGGTCCTGATGCACAAGACGGTGACCGGACTGCAGGTCCACGAGGGTGGCGTCTCAGTCCTCGAGCGCCCCGACCGTCCATGGCGTCAACTGGCCGCGGTGACGAGGGTGTCCCGCAGCGGGTTCATCCGTAGCCGCATCAGGCTCCGGTTCGCCGACGGGAGCAAGGCGACGGTGCGCCCGTACAAGCCGAAGTTTCGGTGTCTCCTCGAGACGGGCAAGCGCGACAGCCTGAACTTCTCCTCACCGAGCAGCGGCGATGCCCGCAGCAACGACTCGCCCTTGGATGGCCTCGCCGCCATCTTCGTGATCCTGGTGGCGATCGTGATGTTCCCGATCTCACTGGTCATGCTGGCTCGCGAGCTGTTCGGTATCTCCGCGCGGGCAAAGCAGGCAACACTACTGCTGCCGCAGCTACAGGCCGTCGCCCAGACCGACTGAACCGGCGGGCTCTTGCAGACGGCGTTGGACAGCCGACGTGGGGCCGACCCGATGGTTAAGCGTGTGGATAAGTCGCGTGTCCGAGGAGGAACACGCACCTTAACCACACGCATCCCGCTTGCCCCTCGGGATGTCGGAGCGAGAACTGAGTTGGATGACGCGGAACCTAGCTTGTAGGGGCGACGCCGTCGCGAGGCGAGGCCGGCGTGACGTGCCCTGAGCCGCGTGTTTCGCGGGAGCTAAGGTCGTCCGCATGGTTGGTGAACCAGCCTTGGAGGTGCGCTGCGCGTGGACCTGAAAATCCAGAGGTGCATCCGTCGGCAGCTACGAGCGGTATCGCGGACGGAGTGACGTTGAATTCCGCCGCTAGGTCGGCCAGCGCAGAGGTTGTCACATCGAGCAGGTCACGCGGCGACGTGACCACAGACAACGAAGCAGTAATATCCAACTCTTCGACAGAGCCCGGGTAGCGCGACAGGGGCACCTGCCGGTCCCGGCCGGTTGACGTCCGCTCGACGAGGTATTTAACGCACCCGCTCGGGCCGGTGAGCTGCAGCCTGATCGCGAGATCGCCTGATGCTCCCGCATTGGCCGCGTGTCGAGCCAAGACGTCGAGGATGCCCAAGGTCCAAGTAGCTACCAGGTCTAGGGCGAAGAATCCGCTGTTGCTCGGGAAGGCCTGGAGTTCCAAGCCACGTGACTGGTCGACCGTCGCGTTACCGGCGCCGAAGCCGGACCCATTCGCATGCAGTTCGATGTAGTGGTCGTTTGGGTCGGAGAAGATCACTCTTCGTCGGCCGATCGACACCTTGTCCAGATCGCGGGTGATCGCTCCCGTAATTGTCGTCTCCGTGGAGCTCAGCCAGGAAAAGTAAGAGGCACGGTCTGTTTGCAGATGACCGGCACGCGCTGGAACCAGCGCGATTGTGACGTAACCGCGATCTCTGTTTGTCACTCGCGGGAGTGCGTCATGCCAGATCTTGTCCAGCCTGGTGACCTGTTGGGACGCGCCGGCGAAGCGGTCGCGGTAGCGCGATGCCAACTCTGGTTCGGTCATCCACCTAGCCTGACGATCCTCACGGACTGGCCACGCGTAGTAGTCGTTTCGACGGATGCCGTGTGGTGCCTCATCGCTCGGTGGCACGAGCAATAGGTAAACGCCTTGGGTCGGGTTCTCCGGGTCAGGGATCTCGCCGACGACCACATCCGGGATGAGTGGTGCTATGCCGCGCACCAGGACGTCCACCATGCGTCGACGCTCGCCATCCGCCAGTGGAACTTCAGTCACCTCTTTGGCCGCGGACTGAGCATCTTCATCGATCCCGAGGATGATGAGGCCGCCAGCTGCGTTGGCCAGTGCTGCTACATCCTTGGTTAGCTCCTTCTTTTCGGCGTCGCTGGCGCCGTAGAGCGTGCGCTTGTAGTCGAGCGTCAGATCTTCTGTCACGTGCCGCGCCACTAGGCCGTTGACAAGTGCCCAGTCGATCGCTGGCAGGGGACAGCCGAGGATGAGTTCCAGCCGCGGGATCCGTACCCACGGAGGAACCTGGGTTGCCCATGTCTGCGTGCGAGCTGGGTTGTCACCGGGGTCGTTCAATGCGCCTTCTCTCACATGCAGAAGATCGCAGGCGACACGTCACCCGTCAACGAAGTTTGGCGTTGAGTCAATGATGACAATTCCCTATCTGTCAGACCGACCCACCGCCACCCAGGAACAACCAGCCTGGACACCACAACTAGTCTTGAAGTGTGCCGACGACCGACCGACGTCGAGTTGCGCTAGGACGGTGCACCGACGATTTCCGCGAGTGGCGGCAGACCCACCAAGCCGAGATCCTCGTCGAGCCACGCCGGCTCGGCAGAGTAGGCATCGGCCCATGCATTCTGCTCTTCGGTCGCTGCTGGGCCTAACGGGATGATCGCCGTTTCTCTCGCAACGTGCGGCGCAACAAGGCGACGCACACCGGTGCCGTTGGCAGCGTCGAATCGATTGTCGACCTGTGCTGCATTTGTCTCGCCCAACGCCACACCCTTGGACGAGGACAGGACCAAGCCGGCCAGGTGGTCGGCGCCCTTGAGCGCGTAACTGGTTGCATCGCTCAAGCGGGTGAGTCGATCTGGCCAGCTCATCGAAGGCCACTCGGTGAGCTGGAAGAACCCGTCCAGGGCATCGACGCGGAGCCAGACAGGTTCCTCACCCTTCGACTGACGTGCCTTCTCAACCAGCGTGCGCGCCAGTCGGAACCATCCGTCGGTGGTACGTAAGCCCCCATGAAACGTCGAGCCGGAGTCGCCGGCCCGGTCGCGCCGGATCGAGGCTTGGCCGACGGCGGAGGGGACGATCGCCGGTAGATCTCGAGCCGTATCGCCTGCGGCCCGCTCGATCTCAACCAGCCAAGCCTCGATGACTTCTACGTCCATGTCGGCCGTCATCTCGACGTCGATCAGAGTGCCGGTGGTGGCCTGAATGCCTTGGATCCTCAACCACAACTCATGTTCCAACCGCTCCCAGCGCCGGTCGGCCCTCGATCGCGACAGGCTTGTCGTCTCTACCAGGAACGTTCGGCTTGCGCGGATACGCAGATCGGCCCGCGTCGGCGCGTCCGCGATGTGAGGCTCGAATGTCACGGCCTCGCTCGTGGCTTGCCAGGCGCGGTCGACCTCCAGTTGCAGCAACATGTGGCGCCAGGTGGACGTGTCTACACCGCGCTTGAGATGCCGCAGAACATCCTCGAAGGTGGGTTCCGTTGCCACGGAGCCGAGCCGGAGAGCGAGCGAGAGAAAGGCCGGCAGCGCAGCGACATGTTGCCCGAGCATCAATAGCTCGCTCGGAAGCCAGCCGCATCTATCGATCTGCTTCCGCGGCCAGCCTCTTCCGAGATGCATTTCCAAAGTGTCGATGCACTGAACAACTGCTGCGGCTCCGGCGGTGCCGTATCGCTCTTCACTCCGTGCCCGGAGGTCTGCCCAGGTCGGCCATTCACTAGTCACCACCGGAGCATCCCATGCCTCTACCGGAATCGTGCATCGTCACGTGGCCACGGACTGACGTACGTCAGCCCGGACATGAATTCACTAGCAGTCTGGTGCATGGAAATTAGCCGTTTGAGCGGATCGCGTGGATACGGCACTTCCGCATTCGGCGGCGGGGCAGGCAGCTCCGCCGCCTTTCCTTCTCTCAATTGCCGGAACACCAGCGCATTTCGCGCTGTCCAGATGTCATATGGATGCGGGTTTGCGCCCAGGAACCAGAAATAGGAGCTTGAGCGCTCGGCCCGTGCAAGCACAGCTCGTATGTCAGGCTCGTCTTCAATGGTTATGTCGTCGTAGCCCTTCAGACACTTGAGAAAGTTCCGAACCTCGAGCGTGCCGATGGACAGCGCATACAGAAGTATCAGCTCGCTGCTGTAGTGGTCGAAGCGCGGCCAGCGGTGGCTGAAGTTGCGGCCGTAGGTCTCGGTCATCAGGTCCGCGACCGGGTGGGCATAGCCGCTCAGAAAGCTGTAGTGCGGCGCAAGCCGGCCAGCGTCAGCCTCGCCGATCAATTCGTTCTCTCGAAGGTTGGTGACGAGCGAGCTCCACGTCAGGTAGGTCTTCCAGAGTGCCTGATTCTCCTTCGCGAGTTCCCGAAGCTCGTCGACCTCGATCAGGCCGTCGTCCTCCTGCTGGGTCGGACTGCCGAGACCTGGGCTGTACTGCTGGAGGAGGAAGTAGTAGATGCTCACCTGCTTCCTCTTCCCGGCTTCATCAGGCTCGCTGAACAGTCCCTCCCGGACGACTCTCACCTCTCCCTTCTTGGTGCGTGACCACTCCTTGACCTCTGCCGTCCAGCCTTCCCCGGCCGCCCGCGCAGCCTGCCACTGCGTCCAGGTTTGTTCGTCGACGCCGCCTTGATACTGAACGAACGTTCGGCCGAGGAACACCAACCAGTCCACAAGAACCTGCTCCAGGCTCGTACGCACTAGCGCGAAGGCTGAGCTGTATCTGAACTGCTCGGCGAGAACTACAGCGCTCGAGAGATGTGAACCGAGCTGCCGGACACGCTCGGCTTTATCGCTTACGTCCAGGTAATGGGTGTCGGACCACTGCAACCGCGAGTGCATGCTGTCCAGAATCTGGCTCAGATCGTGCCAGGCCGCAGCGAGGTCGGAGTGGCTGTCATCGGCAGTCATCCCAAGATTCTGCACTCCGAGGAGCGGGGTACTGGAAATCGGGGATCACGGTTCGTCGTCGGAGCTGGCCACGCAGGCCGCTGGACAGGACTCCGCTGAGGGCGGCTGCCGCCGCGCTGGCGGTAAAGAGTGGCGGCGCGGCCAAGGATGCTGGCGAGACGCGGCAGCGCCTTCGCCCGCCACAGCTGCGACCACCATCCCGCATTGCTCCATTGTGACTTGGCAGTCTCAATCTCCGACTGCGGCCGCTGTCGATTCGCCGCGAAGGTGGCGTGCTAGCTCGCTCCACGCGCCCGATTTAGTCCCTGGTCTGCTGCCCGCGTTCTGTTCCACGAACCACAGCAGATCCGCGTTCGTCGATGGGTCGCCCGGCAGGGGACCGGGTGCTCGGGTAGCCATCACGCGCCCAGAAGCTTTGCAATCTCATCTGGAGCATCCGTGACGGGAAGATAGATCCGGAGGGCCAATCGGAGGTTCAAGGCGGTAGTGGTCGGGATCTCGTCCGGGCTGAACAGCAGGCCGCTGGCGACACCGAGTCGGTATGCCGCAGGCCAGTGCTCTAGGTCGTTGTCTGCGCTGGCGGCGTTGACGCCCTCGATGCGAACGTTGAACGTCTCCTGTGCCGTTCGCTGACCCACCGCGATTCCGATCGACCGTGAATGGCGCGGATCGCTCCGGGGCAGGTTGGCGCTCTGCAGTCGCGACGTGAGGTCGCCGGCAGAGAAGCTGATTGGGCCGGTGGGATCGCCGACGAGGTCGCGTATCAGGGTCTCGGGACGACCCTGGGCGAAGTATCCCAGGCGTCGAACGGCCCACCGAACCCAGAGGAGGGACCCGTCCATCGCCAGGTCCAGCATCTCTGCTTGTAGCTCCGGCTGCCGGGCTCGCCCGTGCCCGCCGCCGTAGTTGTTGCGGATGGCGCTCATCGAGACAGCCATCTTGCTTGCCTGAGTTGCGAGGTTGCCGAATGGACTGGGGTGGGCAAGCTCATGTCCCGGTTGGGCGGCGAGCAGGTCGTGCGCGCGCTTCACCGTCGGGTCGAAGTCGGCTCCGCCAGAGGGCGCTCCGTTGAGGTCCAGAACCACCTTGGCGACTGCCTCGATCAAGCACTTGAGGAAACCGATAGCTTGTCCGTCGTCCCGGGCGTCGATCGCCGCGCGAGCCGTTGCAGCTCCAGATCGATGGCCTCCGCGTGCGCAGCGCCGATATGTTCGGGCCGCGGAACGGCGAATCGGTCGTAGGCGTTTCTTGTCACCGGCCGAGTGTCTCAAGCCAAGCCGCCGACCCATGGCGGACGTCAGGACCAGGCCCAGAGCATCTCGGTGGTGCCGCCATAGCTGGCGCCGCCGGTCCAGTCGACGTTGGGGTTGATCGCACCCTCCTGGCCGACGAGGTTCTTGGGCTCGTCGAACGGGATGAGGCTCGCGAATCCACCGGTCCATGCGCCCCGCAAGTTCAGCTTGTCGCCCGCCTGCAGTTCCATGACCTTTCGGGGTTTGCAGGTCGCGTCCCGCACCCAGAGATAGAAGATGGCGGCCTTCGGATCAATCTTGATCCGCAACGTGACCTCCTGGCCGACGTCTCCGGCGGACAGTTCGCTGAACTGCAGTGTGTCGCCGGCGGAATAGTGGCGTTCCCGGTCCATCTGCTTGATACAAGCGAGGATCTGGGCGCTGGTCGGGATCTCGCCGAGCGGCCAGTACTTCGGGCGACTCGGAGGTGACGTCGTCCGCGGCCGCGTGGTCGTTGGCCGCGTCGTCGTCGTCGTCGTCGGTGTCGTGCTCGGCGACGACGGTCGAGTCGGCTTGCTGGTATGTGGGACCGCCGTCGACGCTCCGCCGGTCGGGGCCGTGGAAAGTGGTTGCGACGGTGGACTGCTAGACGGCGCCTGCCCGCTCTTGAAGTTGCGCACCCGCTCACCAAGCGAGATGACGCCTTCCGCATCGGCCAGGAAGCCGATTACTCCAAGTAGGATTGCGATCACCACACCGACTGCACCATACCGAGCCCAGCCGCTCTTCTGCCCTTCCGCCACCGACACAGCATTACGCATGAACTGCCGCTGTGGGAACTCCGTCGTTCGCTTAATGCGCTCCGCCGTAGTCCTGTGCAGCCCACGTAGTTGGAGCGTCTCTGTACGGCGGTGTTTCCCTTGCTGTCTGGACGAGTTCAGGGCCCACCTCTGAGCGTTGTGCGGATCTGAAGGCCGAGCTCGGATCTGTCTGCTGACCTTGCTCGATTCGCTGCCACGAAATGGCAGGGGAGTGATCCTCTCGCTCGCGGTGTCAGTGCATTGATCACTGTGTCGGCGCGAAGCCCTATTCCGCTGTGTCAGAGAGCCGCACCAACGCGCTTCAGGATGCGAGTTGGCAGGGTCGGTGGGCGACCCGCCGATGAGGTCGCGGAGAGTGACGAGCGGCTTTAGCATCAGAGTCTCCATCGTGCTGGCTGGTTGGGGGCCCTGTGGAAGTCGCAAGGACGGCGATCGACTCGCAGTTGACGGCTCTCGTCGGGGTGGCCACCGAGCCCAGCGGGCTAAGCACGTTCGCACGCTATCGGTGGCAGGCCAAACAGGCTGTCAGACTGTGGCTGACCTGCCTGTCCGAGCGTGATCCAGCCCTCTGCCTGGTCTGCGAACACGTCGAAGACGTGGTTGTCGTCAGCAAAGAACGATTCCGGTTCATTCAGTTGAAGACGAGAGACCGCGGCTCTTGGAGCGCGGCGGCGATGTGCGACCGCGGCTTGGACTCGCTGGTCCGGTCGTATTCCGCGGCCCGGACGCACGGCATCCACGAACGGTCGACGTTCGAGCTGTGGGTCGAGGGTCCGCTGTCCGACAATAAGGTCACCACCGGATTCGCAGCGGCCCCGGCGACGGCCGGGCCTGAGATCCGTCGCAAGATCGTGGCACACGGGTTGGGTCGCGGGCAGCTGGCGGACTTCTTGGCCAGGCTCGAGATCCACGCTGGACAGCCCTCGACGGCGCACATCGACGCGAAGGCGATCCGAGAGCTCGGAGCGCTCTGGCCACTCGCACAGGTCGAACTCGAGCAGATCTACGGACGCCTGCTGGATGCGGCAGAAGCGGCCCAGGCTGGTGAGCAGATGCCGGGGGCCATTCAGGGTCATTTGGCGGCAGCGGCGGACCACCTCGGGCACGACTTGCCACAGCCCGGCGAGCCAAGTGCGGGCCTGATCGAACCGATCCGCGAACAGATCCTGTCTCACCACATGTTGCTGTCGCTGACTCCGCCGCTGCGTCGGGAGTCCGACCACAGTCTCCTTCAGCGGATCAAGGCCGGTACGACGGCGTCCTTGCTGGAGCTCAAGCTGATTCGCGCCGGCGCTTCTCCGGAGACCATCGCTCAGGCGCAGAACCTGCGCACCACGATGGAACTGAGACGACAACTTCAGCTCGCCTCGGTGGACTCTGCCGTCGATCGGCTCGATCAGTTGGCCCAACGGATGTTGACTATGGCAGAGGCGACCAGCCGGCGCATCTCAATGGCCGCAGCGGCGTCGCCGGTTCTCGGAATGAGATCCGGCGAGGCAATCGTTGCGGAGCTGATGAGCCGTCCCAGTGACCTCGCTCAGTGCGACCGCGACGACCTCTTCGATCGTGATGCGGAACAACTCTTCGGATATCTGTGCCATCTCTCGGACGAGTGCCGCTTCGGATGGGGAGTCGCAGGATGACTGTGACGACTCGTGAAACCTGGCCCTCGCGGTCGCGATTCCAGTCCAGCCGAGAGTCTGAGGCACGGCTGTTACTCCTTGTCGACGCCTTCAGCCGGAAGTCCAAGGGCGAGCCTCGCTTCCTGGAAGGGCGGGTCAAGCTCGCGAAGCTGGACTTCCTTCTGCGCTATCCGGTCCACTTACGCAAGGTCTTAATCAAGCACGGAGTCGACGCCGACCGTCTGGAGGATCTCGAGGAGAACGACGCTCCTCTGGACAACAGGATGATGCGGTATCGCTACGGCCCCTGGGATCCGTCGTACTATGCGGTGCTCGGCTCGCTGATCGGCAGAGGGCTGGTCGAAGTCGAACCGTTGCCGGGATCGGGCGGTTTCGGCTATCGCACGACTGCCCTGGGGGCCGGACTCGCCGAACAGCTTCTCGCCGACGAGATCTTCCTCAAGATCGGTGACCGCGCCAAATTGCTACGTCGGTATCTGGACAAGTCGGGGCGGACGCTGATGGGCTACGTCTACGAGCTTCCCGAGGTGGCGGACGCGACGTGGCTGGACGACATCCGATGACGAGCCAAGAGCCTGCTGGGCCTACGTCGTCGCACCGCCTCGAGCTGGAGTCGGTGGAGCTGGTCGGCGGTGGGCGAAAAGTCCCGTTCCATCCCGGTCTCAACATCATCCAGGGCGACATCACCAGCGGGAAGACGACCCTCGTCCGGCTTATCAGTGCCCTGCTCGGGCCGATGCCGAGCAATCTGCCGCCGGAGGTGGAGCAGCTGACGGCGATCCGTGGTGAAGTGGTTCTCGGCAACACGGTCTGGAGCATTTATCGGCCTCGCACCACAACCAGCACCGCTCCTGTGGAGATTAGCGAAATCGTCCATGGGCGGGAGCCGTCCTCGACCCGTCTCCCGGTCACCGGCAACGGGCCGTCGTACGGCAAGTTCCTTCTTGAGCAGCTGGGCCTGCCGAGCGTCAGCGTTCCTCGCGCCCGCAGCGATCCGTCCGGAGCGTTGACGCCCGTGTCCATCAGGGACTGGCTCAACTACTGCATCATCACCGGCGATGAACTCGACACCCAGGTGTTCGGGCATCTGCGGCCGTGGCGGGAGGAAAAGCGGCGCTGGGTCTTCGAGCTGGTGTACGGGTATTACGACCCGGAGTTGGCTATATTGCGCGCCGAACTTCGGACCCTCGAACTCCAGATCCAGGAGCACCAGAAATCCGAGGCGATCAGCCAGCGGTTCCTCGCCCAGACTCCGTTCGCCAGTGCGGAGGCGCTGGACCGCGAACTGGCCGGCAGACGCCAGCAGCTCGCCGAGCTCGTGAATCGGCGCAGAAACCTCGCAGGAGGTATGGATCGATCCAGGCCGGAACTCGCCAGGATCCGTGCCGAGCTGCTCGCTGCGAGAACCCGGTTTGCAGCGCTGTCGGAGCAGTTGTCGGGGCTCGCCGCCCAGGCGAGCGACCTGGCTGATCTCGAGCAGCAGTTGCGGGCACAGTCAGCGCGATTGACGCGCGCCATCGTGGCCGACGAGCTGCTAGTTGATTTTGACTTCGTTGTCTGTCCACGCTGCGGCCAAGGAGTGAGTCCAGGGCGGGCCGAGGACGGGCACTGCTATCTGTGCTTCCAAGAGCCCCGGCCGGCGCCGTCCACCTCGGCGCTGCTCGCCGAGCAGGAACGCATCGCCAGCCAGATTGAGGAGACCACGGACGTCCTCCGCGAGCGTCTCGCGGCTCGAGGTCAGCTCGAGGCGGAGCGGTCGGCGCTCGACGCCGAGATCATTGAGCTGTCGCGCCGGCTCGACGAGGGCACGTCGATATTCATCTCCGACCGGTCGTCGCAGCTTCAGCAAGAGGCGGCGGAGCAGGCGACACTCGAGGCCGACATCCGGCGGCTAACTGAGTACAGTGAGCTGGTCCACCGCTACCAGGCGAGTCTGTCCGACCGTGAGGCACTCCGGCGGGAGGCGGATGCCGTGGAGGAGCGGATCCGGGCCTATGGGATCAAGCGTGTCGATGCCGAGGGCAACGTACGAGCGCTCGAGCAGCGCTGCTTGGAATATCTGCGAGAGCTGCGCATCCCGGACTTCTCTCCGGCCGAGCTCCAGGTCCACATCAACCGGAGTACCTACTTGCCCGAGGTATCTGGCCGAGCCTTCGAGACGCTGTCTAGTCAGGGCCTCAAAACCCTGGTCAACATCGCGCACGCGCTGGCACATCACACGGTCGCAATCGACAGGGGACTGCCACTGCCCGGGCTGCTGATCTTGGACGGCATTTCCTCAAACGCGGGCCAGAAAGGTTTCGATCTGGCGCGCATCCGCGACGTTTACGACCTCCTGGCCCGCACGGCGCAGTGGTACCTCGGCCGGCTGCAGATTGTGGCCGTCGACAACGAGGTCAACAACGCCGTCAGTCTGGAGCACCGGGAATCGCTCATTCTCGGTCTCAGGCAGAGTGACCGCCTGATCCGCGGACTGTAGTGGCGAGGAGCCCGGAGCCGCCGTGCTCCGTGGCGATCAGCTCAGGACTGGGGAATCCGCTCAGCTTGATGATGGTGTCGTTGGGGGATCAGGACGGGGCGCACTCCGTGCCCGTCCCGCACTCCGCCAGAGCCTCACCCCGGATCTCCTCACGGATCGACGTTGAGTTTCTGCGTCCGGTCCGGTTCGTGATGACACCGCTCACTGCGAACTGGACCGGTGCATTCGTGGGATCAGCTGGTGACGGTGCAGGACTATCCGCTGTACGGACTCTGAGCGGTTAGCAGCCGTCTCTGTGCGCGGCTCAAGGCCTCTCGGAGGGTTTCGTTCGCCTGCTGAAGTTCGGTGACTTGGCGCTGCAGACGATCCACTTCCGCGAGCAGTACGGTCACCTGTTCGGCTTCGATTGCCTCGGCCGAGCGCACCAGTTTTCGGCTTCGCCAGTTGCGAAGGCGGCACCGATCCGAGCAGAACCGTTGGTCGGATCTGGCCGCGATGTAGGTGTTGGCGCGAGGTCAGGTCTTGCCCGGGCAGGGGTGGTGGGTCGTCCATAGATGCTTAACGTGCGGCGCGCGAAGGTGACCAAATACGCGTTGCAATTTGCTGACACGCCTCGAGTGCAAGATGTGTGGCGGCATTCAGGTTCGTCGTTTGGTGCAATCACGCATCGGCGTAGTGACTGGCGGCGATGTCGCTGGTTGGAGGGCGGCGAACACAGGTGGCGAGACCTGGGTGACGCGTCTGAGGCGGAGGATCTCTGGTGCAGCAGCAGCGGCGGTCATGTGGTGGTGTTGAGCGCTGGGGCTGGTGATCTGCGGTTGGTCAGAGCTCAAGTGTCCAGTGGCCGTCGGGGCCGATGAGGGCGTTTCGGTCCTCGCGGAGTTCGACGGTCATGGTGTCGAGGGGGAAACGACCGGCGGCTGTCCACCTGGCTTGGACGCGTTGCAGGTCGTCCCATAGGCCTCGTGGGCCGCTTTGGTGGATGGTCTTGGTTTCGCTGTCGGCGCGTGCCCAGGATCCGTCGGCTGCTAGGAGCCACAGGAGTTGGCTGCCGTCGTCGCGGGTCGCGGAGCGGTTCTCGATGTCGGGGGTGTCGAGTTCGTACAGGCAACGCAACTGCCAGTCGTCCCACAGGTCGGGTATGGGTCCTGTTAGTTGGCGGGTCTCGTCGCCTGGTTGGTCGCGGGCGGCGTTGAAGACGTGATCTAGGCGGGCTGGGTAGTCGGTTTCGCGGCGGGTGCGCATGAAGGTGGCTGGGTCTGGTTGGACGTGGCCGCGGACTACTCCGTCTGGGTGTTTGTCGGCGTTGATCATGAGCGAGGTGCCGGTGATGGTGGTGACGATCTTGCCGCCGGCGCGGAGAGCGTCTAGCCATGCCGGAGGGATGGGGCGGACGGCGACGGTGGCCATGATGCGGTCGTAGTTGGTGTCCGGTAGCGAGCCGGTGGCGTCGGCGATCTCGAGACGTGGGGTTCGGCCGAAGTCGGCGAGGCGCTCGCGGGCGGCGTCGACGAGGTACGGGTCTAGGTCGATGCTGGTCACCTGCTTGTCGCCGAGGCGGTGTGCGAGGAGAGCTGCGGAGTAGCCGGAGCCGGTGCCGACGTCGAGCACCTGGTCGTGCTTGTGCGGGTCGAGCAGGTGGAGCATGCGCACGATCAACCCGGGCAGGGTCGAGGACGACGTCGGGAGGCCCGCTGGACGATCGGATAGGTCCGCGTAGTCCGCGTGGAGTGCGCCCACACGGGTCACCAGGGTCTCGTCGGCGTACACCTCTGCCCATTGTTGGTCCGGCTTCGGCGTTCGGAGTCCCCAGGCGAATGGGTAGCTGTCGGGGATCGGCTCCCACCACCTCGGCACCAGTTGGTGCCGAGGTGTGGAGCTGACCGAGTCGTGCCACTCCGGTGCCGCTGCTGTTACCTCGTCGGCGAGCTTGCGAGCGGCGTCGGTCCAGTCACTCACGGAGTCAATCGTCCTTTCCTTGGAGGGCATCGGCCATTGCCTCGATCATCGGTACGCCGGCCTTGACCGCGAGCCAGTGCCATTGGCCGTTCGGGTTCACTTCGAAGAACACCCATCGGCCGTCCGGGGTCACGGCGAAGTCGAGCGCACCGAAGTACAGGCCCAGTTCGTCCATGAGCAACCGGACGCCCTTCTCCACCTGAGCTGGAAGCTCGATCGGACCGTAGGTGAGGGACGGATAGTCCGTTCTCCAGTCCAGTCTTGCAGCCGCACTCCCGGCATGGATCGCGACCGGGAACATCCGCTGGCCGATCACGGTCAGGCGTACTTCGCATTGCTTGGGCACTCGTTCCTGGAACAGATGCGCAGTGCCGGTGACGCTCGCGTCGATCTCATCGGCGCGGAGCACCGTTGTCGGCAGGTAGCGATGACGTCGTTCCGCCGTGAGTACGCCACCGCTGAGGCCCTTGTAGATGACCTCGTCGGCGCCGATGAACTCCCGGGCATGATCGGGATCCGAGGTGATGACCGTCCGCGGTACGTCGAGACCGGCGCGGGCTGCCACAGCTAGTTGAACCGGTTTGTAGTTGGCGGCCGAGTCCTTGGCCGGATGATTGATCCATCGCACCGGAAGCGATCCCAGAACGCCGAGGACTCCGACGCGCGCCTCGGACACTGCGAAGGCCCGTGCCTCGTCCGGCCAGTCGCTCGGCACACTGAACTCGGCGGGCCGTCGCCACCACACGGCGCTGACCGCCTCGAGGTCGACCGACCGATGAGCAATCAGTTGCCCTTCCCAGCCTTGTGCCCCGAGCGTGGCGGCTATCTGGGACGACTGAGGGAAGTCGGATGTGTCGTAGCGGACGACCGGCGCATTCCGTCTGGTCAGTTCGTCGATGACGGCGTCTGCTGTGAGGTCGTCGTGGCCGGTCAGCACCAGGACGGTGCCCATGGTCAGTAGTTGTCGGTGGAGTTATCGGATCCCGGGCGCTGACCGTCGGGGATCGGCGTCTCGGTGTTCGTTTCCGGCAGAGCTGCGGCGATGGCGTGGTACGGGTTGCCGGTCGCGGATACGTTCAGCTGAAGGTTGGCGCTGTAGGTCATCGGCAGTTCCATCGGTGCCATGTCTGGCCCGGATGCCAGGTGACGGACACCGAACGGAACAGCGGTGATCTCGTTGCTCATGATGTATCTCCATTTCTGGTGGTGGTTTGGAACGGCCGGCCCAGGACGGACTCGCTATCTCGTCCCGCGCCGGCCGGCTTCTGGGGGTGCGGCGTCGGCGATCCGCTGACACCGCAGGTGTCGGCCCGGTAGGCCATGGATCCGAAGGTTGATGACGTGCGCGTACTGCGCTGCGAGTGCCGTCGGGGCAATGTGCTCCTCGATCAAGTACTCACCCAGCCACAGCTGCACGCGCCAGAGTTCCTGCTCAGTCATCGAACTGGACGGTGGGTCAGGCCGGCCGGTCGGCGTCGAGCCAACGTACGACGGTGGAGCCGTTGTGGCCGTGTACTGCGAGGAGGGCGTCGAGGCCGTAGTCCCAGACGACCGTGGTGGCCCACTTTCCGCGCCACCGCAGCGCCACGGTCCCGTCAGACCACTCGACTCCCTCGGCGACTTCGCCGGTGCCGCTGACCCCGCTGACATCAATTGCGCGGCGGAGTACGAACCGGCGTGGGTCCGCGATGCGGCTGGTCGAGTGGTCGAGCTGTGCTTCGACTTCCATTCGAGTTCCCTTCGAGGTCCTTGGACCCACCTGCTCGCCGTTGCCTACTCGACGTGACCGGCCATCAGGACCTGCACCCCGTCGGCCGTGAATGCTTGAAGTACTGCCAGCGGCGGATTTCCCAGACCGGCGAGGTGGTGTATCCCCGGAACGATCACCACATGTCCTCCCGGCCCGGAGAGTTTCTTGGCCATCCGCGCAAAGGCATCCGGAACGGTCTCCAGCTTCTCGACGAAAAGATCAACCTCGAGGCCAAAGCCTCTTCGCGTTGCGAAGCTCAGCAGATCCCGCCGAGCCCGTGCCATCTCGCCGGCGCTCATCATCACGTGTTCGCGGAAGTAGATGGCAACATAGGGCTTGTTCGAAGGCTCCATTTCCGTAGCTACTCCGCTAGCTATTGTCATTTGCATCTCCTGATGGATTCGCGTCCGACAGTCTTTCGTCGTCTGGACCAACCTTGGCTTGGGTGCGTCCGAGTAGTAACGGCCCTGTGCCGCCCTTCCGTCGCCCTTTGGCCGCCCTTACGCCTTCTGACCTGCGACAATGAGGCCTGAGTAGAGAGGTTGAGCAAGCTGCACGAGCAGTGGACAGGTCAGACGGCAAGGCTGCTGCGAACCGTGGCCTTGCGCCTCAGCGTGCGCGACTTTGCGGCGCTGCTGGGCGTGCCCGACAGAACTGTGTCCAAGTGGGAGCACGCCGGAGAGCTTCGGACCCCTCGCCCGTACATGCAGGCGATCTTGGATACCGCGCTCCACCGCGCAGATGCTGAGGCGCAGGCCAGGTTTGAGGGCGCTCTGGATCCGAGCACCGCGAATGGTGCTCCCGCTCCGAAGACCGCGATCGCGTCCGGCAGCGGAGTTGATGTTGATTCTTGGGCTGATGACGTTGATCGTGCGAGGCTTTACGCCGATCGACAGGATTTCCAGGCCGCATCCCGACTGATACAACGTTGGCTGGTTCGGGCAGAAGACGCCCGAATGGATGAGAGAACCGTTTACCTCAGAGGTCAAAGTCTTGTCGTCCTAGGTAATGCTCAACGCGATCAAGGTATCTTGCGTGGGCCGCAATCGGCTGATTCCATCTATCGGCAGGCGATGATTTGTTTCAAGTCGCTGCGCGCAGATCGGCGTCACGCTCAGGTTGAATTGCTGACCACTGTCCTCGCAGAGATGTCCGGTGGGTTAGAAGAGTCCGCTCGGCAATACCAGACCCTCGCCGAAGATGAACGGCTCGGTGCTCTTGATCGCGCTCGGGCGAGACTCTGGATCGGCACCGCATTGTCCAAGAAGTCACGGCTAACAGGCGATCGAACGGACGCAACGGTTGCCGCGATTGCCCGCGCAATCCAGGACTTTGAAGCTCTGGACGAACCAGACGAATGGAGCGTGTCCCATCAGAAATTGGCGCTCGCGTATCTTGCGGCCGGGGACCCTAATAAAGCTGCCGAGGCGATCGACATCGCGGCGACCGGAAATCACTTAGGGTCGCCGCTGCAGCAAGTTCGTTTGAACACAGCCCAGGCGCACATCCTGTGCTCCGATTCGGCGAGCCGTGAAAGTGGTTTTAAACTCCTCGACGAGACCTACTTGTTGGCTGAGCGATTCGGTCTCGCGCATCAGACGGCTAGCATCAAGCGAATCCGCGCTGACATCGAGTCTCAAGCGAAGCAGGAGAAGTCTCAGTCCAATGGAAGGAAGCCTGTTACCGTGACCGCCTCGCCCACCAACGAACAACTCGAAGACGCTCTACTGATCTGGCAATACCACCAGATGGGCCACGAGTTAAGACCGGTAGACGCAGCGATCGGACTCGGCAGTCACGATGTCGGTGTCGCCGACTATGCGGCTGAGCTATATCGAAGAGAATATTTCCCGGTGCTTGTATTCAGCGGCGGAAACAGTCCGACAACGAAAGCCAGATTCCCCCGCGGTGAGGCTGTTCACTACAAGGAGCATGCCGTATCGCTTGGCATGCCGGCCGACGCCATCTTGGTTGATGCGGACGCTGCGAACACTGGCCAGAATATCTCGCTGTCGAGAGACCTTCTCGCGCGCCATGAGATTCGCCCCGACAGGGTGATGCTTATCTCGAAACCGTATATGGAGCGGCGTGCATATGCGACATGTCGCAAACTCTGGCCAGAGGTGCAGATTGTTTGCGCATCGGAACCATTGAAGCTTGACGACTATATCTCGACCATTGGCGACGCCAAGTTGGTGCTCGACATGCTTGTTGGTGACTTGCAGCGCATCATCGAATACCCCAAGGAGGGTTTTGCTGTCGCGCAAGAGGTCCCGGCGGACGTGCTGGGCGCGTTTCAGCGCCTGATAGACGCGGGATTCACGTCGCGGCTTGTGGGCTAGGCGCGTTGGGTGAAAAGAATCTGCGCGATTCATCAGCCGAACTTCCTTCCGCGCCTGAGTACGCTCGCCAAGATTGCCTCGGCCGACGTGTGGGTGATCTTAGACGATGTGCAATTCTGTCGACGCGACTATCAACATCGTGCCAAATTGGCGCCATTGGGAAGTTGCGACGCCTGGCGTTGGCTCACGCTACCGGTTCACCTTCCTGAAGGACAGCGCACCGAGATTCGGAAGGTGGAACTCGTCGATCCTCACGTATCTGCAAAGCGGGTCGGCCGCGTGCTCACGCATGAATTGGGAGGTGGGTCAACCTGGTCCGAACTTCGCCCGGCGTTAGAGCCGATTCTGCTTCGTCTTGCAGAAAGCAAGCACGTGCATGAAGTGGCTGAGTTATCGACTCGCGCGTTGCTCGATATCGTCGGATGGCAGGGCGAGATAGTCCGGAGCAGCGACTTCGAGGTAACCCAGGAACGCTCGGCGCGACTTGCCGACCTGACCCGGGCGGTGCGGGCCGACACCTACTTGTGTGGCACCGGCGGCAGACGCTATCTCGATACGTCGGTATTTACACAGGTTGGTCTCACCGTGGAGTACTTCGAAGGTCCGCGCTGGCTCAATCCCGGAGTCTGGCGGTCTGGCAAGGGCCTGAGCGCGGTCTGTGCGCTGTCGGAGCACCGCCTCCAAGTCCCGGTGTCGCACTGTGCCCCGAATTGAGCGGAGCACGTCATGCGCGCAGCAGTCTGTCAGATGGTCATGCGGTGCTGGTCGCTGTCAAGCCGGCGGAGTGGACGTGCTGAGGGGATGCGGCGAACGGGCGGAGCACGCGACGTAGGTGGGCGCGGCCCGGGGCGGGGATCGGCGCACATCAGTCTTTTTGCGCAGATCGCGTAGGCGCGTGATCAGGTGATGCGCACGCACCGGAGGCGCCAAAAGAAGAGTCGCCGCCGAAGGCGGTGTCCGATTGGCCGGGATCAGAAACAGAACAGGCGACTCAGATGAGCCGCCTGGTGTGTGTCCGAGGAGGGATACGCACCTTAACCACACGCATCGAACTCGAACCCACTGCGCCGGTGGATCGATCGCTGATCGATTGATGTAGGGCCGATACTCGAGATAGGAAACCGCCGAACCGGCCGTTTCCGATGCCCTGCCTTGGGGCTCTACCCGCAGCCTGTCGTCACGGGCCACGCTGTTCTGTTGCGCCCGCTCGCCGGCGGTGAGACTCCGCATCAGTCGGGCTGCTTGCACGGCACGACAATGCGTTGGGCCGGCTGCTGGACCCTTGCGGTAGCCACGGGGGTCAGCGGTGCCTTGGGCACGGGCTCAAGGGATGTCGGGCCCGCCGGCCTTGGCGACGTCGCCGAGTACGCTGATCGCCTCCTGAGCGTCGTGCGCATCGGTGGAGCCGACATCGGGAATCGATCCGGATGTTTCCTCGTCGGCGAGGTGTGGGTATTTTTCAAGGAGGAACCGCCGCCTGTACGCAACGTCGGCGGCGTCAACGATCGCTTCCAAGGTGGCCCAGTTGAGAGTGCCTCCAACGACGATCCCGACTGCGGGTACGACTTTGCCGAGCCCCTGCTTGGTAAGGCGGATGCCGAATGCTTTCGCGAACTGCGTGGAGACTCTCGCGACGACTGTCTCGTTCAGGACATCCCACGACTTGCCGCGGACGAGCGCTTGGGTGAGCCGCGAGATGTCGGACATTGCAGCGGTCTTAGCGGTGGCTGACGTTGCCGTGCCGGCGTTGACGACTGACATCACGAAGAGCTTCTCGGCGGGCGCTTCGGGATCGTGGCCGTAGAGCAGCGAGACGTGGCCCACGGAACGAGACGCAAGGCCGAGAACGAAGGCAGCGTCGCCGGTAAACGCGCCGGCGATGGCTGCGCCTGAAGGTGCTGCTGCGGCGCCGCCGGAGGCTGCAGCGACGAGCTCGCCCCCGGAGATCACCAGCGCTGCACCCGCTCCGGAGAGTGCCGCGGCAGCTGGGTAGTACCAGCTTGTTCCACGTCCGCGGACATTGTCGATCTGCTCAAGATCGAGGCGGCGCAGGTCCAAAAGTGATTCAACGTCGTGCCCGCGCTTCTTGTGCATTGCCAGCACCCGTTTGGGCGAGAGTCCAACTCGCGAGATCCGACCCACCGTCCGTCGTGCAGACCCTAAAGCAGTGCCGCTCCAGTCGGGGAGGGCATCAGCGGCTAGCCGAGCGCCTGTGCCGACTATGTGAACGCCTGTGGCGGCGACGTCCTGCCCTCGCGAGACGGCCGACTGGGCCCGTGGGCGGTCCTCGAGGTACCTCATGGCACGCTTGCCGAGACTAGCGGCGCCGCTGGCCACTTGCTCGCTGACATTTCGCGTCCCTCGTGACAGCGGTCGACCCTTGAAACGTTGGATGTCACGCCATGCCGCTAGTTCGTAGTCCGAGGGAATCGCCATCCCACCAGGATAGTTGTACAGATCGGCGCACAGGTGGTTGATCGGTAGCTCCTAGGTCGGTGTTGGCCTCCCGGAGTGCCCGCAGATCAGAAGGCGGCGAAGGCCCTCGTCGCCCGCCAAGGTCACGTTCTGCAGAGATGCTCAGGCGTGCTCTTGCAATGAATGCCGAGGTGGGACAGAAGACGTACCTCCATAGGAGTGCTACCTCGGAGACTACGACGGAAGCTTTCGTCGACGGCTACCGGCCTGTTCGAGCGTGATGGTTCGGAACCCTTGCTCTGTCGCGAGGTGTACTTACACTTGTTCGACCGGCACTCCGTCTCGCTGCAGATTCGAAAGTACTTCGCCATAAATAGATCTGTGAGCGGCAATGACTAGCAGCCTTTCAGCTCGCGAGGCGCCCACGTACAAGACGCGACGCGCCTCGCCTGCGGTGCCAGCTGTCCACTGGTCAACTCCGCTCGCAAGGTCGGACCTTGTGGATTCGGGAATGACCAGCGCAACACAGGTCCGTTCGAGGCCCTTGAAGCCATGGACAGTCGAGTATGAAAGCGCAGCTTCAGAAGGCTTGGGGACTCCCGGCCAATCGTCGCCGGCTGGGATACGTAGGGATCCGGAGCTCCAGCCTAGTCGTTCCTGTGAAGCCGTCGCAGTGGCCAGCGTTGTCTTCAATGCGGACGGCGGCGCGTTGTACGGGTCTGGTACAAGTCCAGCGAGTCTCAGGCATTCTTCCCTGAACTCGCGCTCCGTGATCCCGAACTTGGCCAGGTAAGCCTGTTGTTGCAGGTCCCCATCGTCGCCGAGCTCTCTCAGATAGCGCCCGACGCTGGTCAGCGCTTGCGATCGCTCCGCGCCGCTTCGGGATTCGTCCGAAACGATGTACATCGCGGCCGCCAGTAACGCGAGCTTGCTGGTCCCGACCTGATACTCGGTGGCCGCGCCCGCTGCTGAGCGGGCCGTGTTTGCGGCGTGGGCGAGTACGACCATGTCCTTGTGTCCGAGGTGATTGTCCGAGCTGATCTTCATCAACTTCTTCGGAAGCTCATTGGTGCGTGCGAACGAAACAAGCTGCACAGCCGTCGAGTCTGATTGATACCTACCGACGGACTTGTCGGAATCATCAGTTGATCGCAAGCTATCGACGATCGAGCAGATCGCCGGAGATGATCGGAAGTTGCCGTCTAGACGTTCACCCGCTGGCAGGCCGTGCAGGAAAGCAGATAGCCGGGTGGCCGTCTGCTGGCGGAAGCCGTAGATGGCCTGTTCGAGGTCGCCGACCACGGTGAGACAGATCCCGGCCTCTCGCAGCAGTTCCAAGACGAGGATGTCCTCCTCGCAGCAATCCTGGATCTCGTCGACGATCACTTCGCTGAATCGGTCCGTCAGGAGCTGTGCGAGTTGCTGCTTGAGATTGGGGTCTTCAAGATATACGCGGAGCGCGGTTCTGGAAGCCGCAGCCGTCAGGGTGCCTCCGGCAACGAGCTTCGTCCAAAGGCCTAGCGCCAGCCTTTCGAGCCTGCTCACCTGCTCTGGCTTCAGGTTGTGCGCAGTCCGACGGTCCGCATACGGCAAGCGGGCGATGTCCAGTTTGGCGCTTTGAGCATCGACGACGAACGCGTCGAGAGAAGGGCTGATTGCGAGGCCGGCGTCGATGGTCGTGTTGGGCAGTGACGACCACTTGTCGCGGAACGTCGGCGACACTCCTTTGCGCTCGAGCATGCCTGGGGCGACCAGGTAGCGGTTGATGAAGGCATCGATAGTGCCGATGAAGTTCGGGACGCACAGCAGGTCAGAGCCGGCGGCGATCCGTCGGCGCGCCTCGTCAGCGGCGGCGTTGGTGAATGAGATCAGAGCGATGCCCTTCCGCGGATGCCGTACGGGACGCTCGATGAATCTCTGCACGATCGCGTGCGTCTTCCCGGCTCCAGGGCAGGCGCTGATACAGAGACTCGCGGTCGCCCCGATCAGAGCTCTTTGCTCCTTGGTGAAGTCGCGTCGCTCAGTCATCGGCAGGCTCGATCAGGGCCTCAAGTGCATCCTTCAAGTAGGCGGGACAGGTGAAGGGTTCGCCTTGATCGATCCGAGCTGCGACATCATGGGCGAACTCACCTTTGCTGATCATCTTCTTGTTGGCCCGCAGCTTCCGATAGAAGGCGAGCGGGGGATCGGCGCTCTCTAGGATCGATGTCCAGTGCTTCGAGGACTTCGGCTTCTGCTGGAGGTACGCCTTCCCGAGTAGGTCTCCATTTGAGCTTCCTGGCACGAGCAGATCTGCCTCGAGAGTGTGGGGCGCTTCAGCAATATGGATGACTTCACGTGCGGCGAGCTCAGTGGCGAGTTCCTCGAGATCAGCTGCGCGGTTGTATTGCACCCTCTCGTCGTCCTCATCAGCCACATCGCAGCTAGCGGCCGAATCCGACTTGCTGCCATCCTCTTCGGCATCATCCGGTGGCGCAGCATCCTCGCTCCGTGCGCCGTGGCCATCTTCGGCTGCCGGATCTGGGTCGGAGCTGGCAGCATCTGCGTTCTTTGGCTCTATCGGATCGGCGTCGGTGATCACCACCAGTCGATCGATGAGGCGATGACCGTCGACCTTTCCGGCGAGTAGCTTGACGTACGGCTCGAAGTCGACCGAACCGACATTGATTAGTGACGCTCCTGAGAATGCTCGGCGCTTCGCGGCGTCGTCGCCGCCCACGAAGACCGATCTGCGCGCGAGGACTGGCAGAAGTACGGCCTCAGCTATCCCTTCTACCAGGACGGCTCGACGAGCGAAGAGGAGCTCAGATCGGCTTGCGTCTAAGTATTGATCGATCTTCCGCCGCTCCTTGTCAGACAGCGGCAACTGAGACAAGGGGATGACGCAGGTCAGGCCGCCTAGTTGATCTGCGGTTTGCCTGGTCGGGCGCAGCACTACGACTTTCTTGATGCCTACGGCACTAGCAAGGTTTGGCGAGTGAGTTGTCGCGATGACCTGGATGCGGCCGGCTGGCTGCGACGAGTCGTCACTCCCTGACGAGGCAGCTTGCTCAGACAGGAACTCCAGTAGTACAGCTTGCAGTTGCGGATGGAGATGAGCTTCAGGTTCCTCCACCAGGAACAAAGTCAGCTCGGACTCGCGTGCATTCTGGAGTTCCAAGATGACCGTTGCGAGAAACAACAGATTCGCGTAGCCCAGTCCGGAGTCGCCGAGATCAGTCAGATCGAGTCCAGTCTCAGCCATCTTCAGCCTTAGGCTCCGGGCGAGCCGTGCCAGTTCTGGGGTGTCATACCCGGCGCCGACAGCTTGCTCCCGGGCAGGTGCAGTAAGACCCGTGAGGTGCTGCTGAATGCCGTCTTTGATGGTCTGGATGACTGGATGCTCGGCGAGTTGTTCCATGTTGGATCGTGCCTGCTCGACGAACTGCTTTTGCAGGTCCGGTGAAACAAGATGCTGCATGATCTTGGCGAGTCGTGTACCGGACGCAGAGTCGAGTTCGCGTTGTGCGTCTCGCAATGGCGCCAGGTAGACGTGGTTGATCTGGTTTCTCTTGTCGGGCTCCGGATCAGCAGCCTGAGTAGTCGCTACAAGGGATTGCGCTCGATAGCGTGACTGACCTGGTTCAGCCTGCTGGAAGCGGGTGCAGTAGACAGCCTCGCCGGAGTCCAACTCGAGAGCGCCGATGAAGTGTGCTCTCTGAAATCGGGTCAGCTGCGCGAATCTAGTGGTTAGAACGACGGGTTTGTCGTGGCCTCGCGTCACATCCTCGACCTCGAAGTAGCGCGAGCGGCGGCCGCTGAGAGGAACAGTAGCCAAGCGGAGGGCTTCGACGACATTGGACTTGCCCGAATTGTTCTCCCCGACGAGCAAGGTGACGTCCGACTGGAACGGGATCACCACGTCGGCACAGGACCGGAACCCCACGATCCTGAGCTCACGGAGGTACATCGACGTACCCCGCCCGGCGTCGCCGTCCTCTACTTCTTCTTCATTAGCCATGTATCAACTCGTGCGTAGCTGAGCCGCGCGTCGACCCGTCGCCGAGCCCCTCCCCATCACAGAGTGTAGTGCTTCGGTGCGTTTCATCACCGGCACTCGCTGTGTGCGTGTTACCGGCAAGCGGCTGGAGCAGCGCGCGGGATCCACGAAACAAGCTCGGATCAACAACCCGGGCAGTCATCGCTTTGGGTAATCACTGTCACTCTTTCGGTAGCTACCGTGTGCCCTGCCAGGGCCGTGTACGACCGCCGCTGCGATCATCCGCTGGGTTCCGTCCCAGCGAAGCCCGCGCGTGCGGGCTGACTGCTGATTCGGCCACTCCTGAGCTGCGATCCAGGTCCAGCGGAGGTTGAATGTGTAAATGCGTGAACCCCCTGAGAAGACTAAGACTGAGAAGTTCGATGAGCTTGTAAAGGCTGGCGCCGAGAGCCTGCCTCTTGGAGGACTGCTTGGATACGGGTTTGCGAAGGCGGTTCAGCGGGGGTATGCGAGGCGATTGGACAGGTGGTTTGAAGAGGTTGCGGCGTCGATCACGTGGCTTGAGGCGCAGTACGGAGATCTCGATGGCAACGAGGTGCTCATCGACGCCGTGGTGAACGCGACACGGGCTGCTCAGGCCACGCATCAGCAAGGCAAACTCGAAGCCCTGCGAAACGCCATCCGGAATTCCGTTGCCCCAGATGCGCCAGAAGTCGAGGAGCAGGCGCGATTCATACGGATCGTTGAAGAATTATCGACGTCGCATCTTCAGTTGCTCGACTACTACCGAGATCCTGCGCGGACCTTCAAGGGGAGAGGAGTCCCGATCCCGGATGACGACGGCGAGTCCTATCCGATGCTTCGCTTCATTGAGTTGGCCCTCCCCGAGTACGAGAACTACACCCAGCAGCTGCAGCTACTCGTGGACGATTTGCTCGCCGCTGGCCTTCTGCGTCGGCCGGGAACGCGGGTATCAGGGCAACCCGAGTCGTACATGTTCCTGCAACACGGGAGGTCCCGGAGCGAGATCTTTAACGGCTCGGTCGTTTCGGATCGCGGGAGCCGTTTACTCGCCTACATCGAAGAGCCCGGGATCATAGATCTGCCAAATCAGTGATCATGACGATCTGCTCGACCACCGTGCGGAACAGCCGCAGCTCACCGGCCGGACTGACTCGACCTTGCCATCTTCAGGGACTCGCTCAATCACCACTGGTTGTCTGGCTTCGCGGATGCAGTCGCAAGATCGGTGGTGGCGGCGTAGTCGCTGCTGCTGGCGACCGTTGCTGCCTGGATGCCCTTCGTGGTGACGTCGACTGTGTCCCGGGAAGCGCCGTAGTCCAGCGCTGCATCCGCGACCGTGCTTCCTGGGAAGCCCTTGCGCAACTTCTCTTCGCTGTTTAACCGATCGGGATGGTGCACGAGTAGTGGTGTCGCAGACTGATCCACCTGTGATGGCCGCCAGGTCCACGCCGACCACCTCAACGGGCTCATCTACAGCGCCCGCTCCCTCGGCGAACTCCAGCTCCTCCGTGCCGTACAAGTCGATCCAACCCTGCCCGGCGAATGCCGCACCGCAGCCACCTGGTGGCTCAGCCTGCCTACCCAAATCACCTGTGGCGTACGCCGCTAATGAGGCATCCAGGGGCTGGCGTTGATCTCGCTGGCCAACACTGAGGTCCGGCGAGAGACGTTGAGTGTCGGCAGCGCGGCTGCTCCGAGCTGGGCTCGCCCGGTATCTGGCAAGGGCAGCGTTCTCGCTGTGCGCGCCGGAGGCTGGATCTCTCTAGTCTGTTCGGCATGAAGCTGAGCAATTTCGCCTCGGAGTTCGATCCAGCGGACGTGCCGACTATCGTCGGCGACCCGATGATCAACGACCCCCTCAAGGTAGGAGTCGAGGCCCTCGGGACAGCTCATCGTGTCGACCGATCTCTACTCAACCTGCTCACCGATGCCGTCCACGGCTACTACTTCGCCAAGCAGGCCTGTCTCACTCTGCGAGCCGCTGCCCTGACGCAGGAAGGACACCTGCGCAGAGGTACCGAGACGGTCGTGCAGAGCCTGCTTCGCAGCGCAGTCATCGGGATCGCGACGACGATCGACCTGACTGGACATGGGCGAACGGCGTCGATCCCGCACGCCCTCGAGGTGCTCGGTGAGGTGCTGAGGCGCAAGATCGCACAGAATCCCGACGACGACGCACAGGCTGCGCTCGAGCTGCTCGGCCATATCCGCTTGACGACCAACGTCGACACGGTGCTGTCGCTGAAATATGTGCGCCACCTGCGGAACAAGTGGGCCGGCCACGCATCCCTGGATCGCAGCATCGACCCATGGGCCGGAGCCGACACCCACGTCAATCTCCCTCTCCTGGAAGACGCACTGGCCAGGATGGTCAACGCGTTTCAGGACCTCGCCGTCCTTGTTCCGATGAGTATCGACCTGAAGGACATCGAGCAGGAGGGCAACCCACCCCGCGTCCTGGCCGACGGCGCAGTAGAGATAGAGATGAAGCTCGGCTGGGCGGGAGCAAATGCGCTCTCGCGAGCGATGCGCGAGCTAGCCAAGGAGGCTGCCGTCGCGTTCGTAGAGAAGGTGTCCTGACGGCGAGGCCGAGCAGATTCGTTGCGTGGGTCAGTCCAGGAAGTGCACGCTGCGCGCGGCGTTGTGTACGTTCGCGGCTGCTTTGGCGAGCTGCTTCCGGTAGTTGTCGGCTTCGGCGTTCAAGTCGCTCAGTAGCCAGGCGCCCAACCCGATCAACCTGGCGCTGCTCAGGCACGCCACGTCCAGCGCGAGCGCGAGCATCTCGGGGCTCAGATCGTTGGTCCAAGGGTCGCCGGCGCGCATGGTGTGCAGGTAGGCGACCGGCGTGCTGTGCGTCATCTGGCTCAGCAGTGTGTAGGCAAGCTCGAGCCACCCGGGCTCGGGGTACGGCTTGCCGAGGTCTCGGAGCATGCTGGTGATAGTGGGCAGCGGCTGCCGGCCCTTCGCCATCTGGTTCAGTGGCTTGGTCAGCTGCACGTTGGGGGGCAGGGCAAATATCTGCTCAGCTGCCTTTGTGGAGATCCCGCTCCCGGTCAGGGTGTTGATCGCGTTTCGGCGCATCGCGCGGTACTCGTCGAAGTATTGGACGAATCTGGCCTCGGCCTTGTCAGGTGCGACCGAGTACCGCCAGGTGGCTCGTGCGGCCTCCTCGAGGAGCATCCGGGCCGCGCTTACTGCAGTCGGAGCCGCTCCGGGCTGCGTGTAGTTGACCATGACCGTTTCAAGAAGGGACCAGCCGCCGGCGTACATCAGGGTGATGTTCAGCGAGGTGCGGCCGTCTTTCCACGGATTCACCACTAAGCTTCCTGCGACCTCCCAGTATGCCTCGGCCGCGGCGGCGACATGTTCGACTGTGTTGACGTCGGGCAGCAGTTCATCTTGCGGGATCACCGCGGCCATCGGCCGCAGGAGGCCTCGCGGTGCGCGGTTGTCGCGGGGCTTCTTGCTGACCTGGGCTGCGGTTTTTCTGACTCGGCGCAAGCCGTGGATCTTCGCCGCGGTGTCGCAGACCCTCTCGGCCAGCGCCACTGCCTTGTCGATGAACGTGTCCTTGTCCATCTCGGCCGGCCACAGCTCTGGCACGGCGGTTGCTGACCCGGCCAAAGTGATCACGACGCCGGCTGCGGCTACCTGCATGAATAGTGCCTCGTGATCGGCACGTAGGTCGTGTGCGATCGCTCCATCGAGGGTGAGGCTGCTCATCAAGCCCAGGTAGTTGCCGTGGCCGGCGTATTCCAGGATCTTGACGGCGCCCTGCAGCCCTTCCATGTCCAGGAGTGCGCGGACGCGATCGTCGCCTCCCGTGCCGCGCTGATGCGTGAGGAAGTCGTGCAGGAGTTCTGTCTCCGTGGGCAATGCCTCGACGTTGGCCCAGGTGTGGGAGTGGCCAGCCAGGTCAGCGACGTTCGGGATCGGCATCAGCCACCGCGTCAGGCTGTCGCTGCTGACATCGGTTTGCTCGAAGGTGAGGCAGATCCGGTTTCGCTCCTCGATGAGGTCTCCGAGGATCCGTCGGCGGCGAGTCGGGTCTTCGCCGATCCACAGCCAGCGCAGGCCTTCGGAGAACAAGCTCCGGGCGAGTGTGCCGACCACCGAACCGCCAAAGCCGGCGCCGAGCATCGAGTCGGCGCACGCGAAGCGCTGCCGCGCGAGCATGAATGCGAGACCCGCGAGGAACTGGTCCGGGGGACAATTCAGGTTGTAGCCGACCGGGAGGGTGTCAAGGTGAAAGCGGAGTGCGCGGGTAGTAGTGCGCAAATCCGATAGTTCCGGCGACTCGACCCGTCCGTCGGGCCTGGAAGGGGTGCTGCTCATGGCCACGTGCCAATCTGTTCATTCGAAAGCTGCCGCCCGATGATGGACGGAGGCGGAGCGTCCACCCATGATGTAGGGCGGCGAGCCTGTTTCCAACCGAATTCCGCCTGGCGGGTGGGGCCGCCAGGCGGCGAGTTTGAGTCGCTGATCCCACGGCTGTGACCTAGCTTCACTCGACGGCAGGCACCCAGAACTACCCTGGCTCGCGGCAAGCTACCGGACCTAGGCACTGGTCGTCAGTCGACATATGGTTGCGCTACTGATCACTGAGCGTAGTCCTAGGAGCGGAGTTGCCGGAGAGCCGTTACAGGTACCTTTACGAGCGCTTAGGCGATCACAGCTTTCAGCTTTTGGTCAGTGCGTTGCTGACTGACCGCTTCACCGACTTCGTGCCGCTCCCGCTGCGCCAAGCCGACGGCGGCCGCGATGGCGTCACGCGTGGCTCGGACCGGGCTCTGGTGTACCAGGTGAAGTGGTCGGTGAACGGCAAGGAGAAGGACGCCGTGCGCTGGCTGGACGCAACTATTGAGCTCGAGGCTGAGAACCTGAGGCGCCTGGCTAGAGAGGGCGCCCAGCGCTATGTGCTGGTCACGAACATCCCGAGCACCGGCAAGGCGGGGAGCGGGACCTTCGATGCGTTGAACAAGCGGCTGGATGCGCATGCGAGGGCGTACGGCTTCGAGGAGATGTCCTGCCTGTGGCGCGAAGCTGTCGACGGGATGGTCGATAACGCCCCTAAAGAGCTGCTGTGGAAGTACGCGGACATGCTTGCGGGCTGGGAGCTGGTCCGGTACCTGATCGCGGAAGATGGCGCGGATCAGCATGACGCTGGCTTACGAAAGCTGATCCGCGCGGTTGCGTCGGTTCAGTGGGACGAGGACGAGCGGGTGAAGTTCAGCCAAGTCGACATCGACCGCGAGAAGGTAAGCGCCCTATTCGTCGACGTCGACGCCGACCTGCTCATCGCTCGGGACCCGCGCGAGCCGGAGAACTTGACGCGAAAGCCGCTCGGCGGGGCCGCAGCTCACTTGCTGTCCCATGCCGGAGGAGGCCACCCATTCACCCTGGTGCGCGGTGCGCCTGGCCAGGGCAAATCCACGCTGGCGCAGTTTCTCTGCCAGACGCATCGCAGCGCCTTCGTCGCCGCCGATCTACGGCCGGTCAACCTGCCGAAGGTGAAGCATCCGTTGTTTCCGCTCCGCGTCGAACTGAGCGACTACGGCCGGTGGCTAACAGGCTTGGACGTATGGGACGCCGAGTCTGACGTACAGAAGAAGGCCAAGAGGCGCCCTCAAGCAGAGGCGACGATCGAATGCTTCATCGCGGACCTGATGTCGAATGCGTGCGGCGGAACGCGCGTGACCGCCAACGAGGTTCAGGACCTGTTCGGGCTTGTGCCGAGTCTCGTGGTGCTCGACGGCCTGGACGAGGTGGGCCGACCGGCGATGCGCGCCCGGATCGTCACCGAGATTGAGCGCTTCGCGCGCCGCAACCGAACCTATGACATCCCGCCTCAGGTCATTGTGACCACGCGGCCGAGCGCCAACCAGTTGGCCGAGCCGACGCCGGATCTGTTCAGCGTCGTTGTCCTGAGTCCGTTCACCCCGTCCCAGCGGGAGGACTACCTGCGCAAGTGGAGTGCCGTAAGGGGGATCCGCGGCGCCGACGGCCGCTCTCTGCGTTCCACATTTCGGGCCAAGATCGCCGAACCGTACCTCGACGAGCTTGCCAGCAACCCCATGCAACTCGCGATCCTGCTGGACCTGCTTCACAAACATGGCGAGGCAATCCCTACTCAGCGGACCGCACTGTACGACTCCTACGTCGACTTGCTGCTTGCTCGCGAAGCCAACAAGCATCCCGAGTCTGTCCGCAAGCATCAGGCCCAGCTGCGCGAGATCATCCCGTTCCTGGGCTGGCACCTGCACGCTCACGCCGAGGCCGACAGCGTCAACGCGCGAATGAAGATCGCCGACCTCAAGGCAACAATCAAGCACTTCCAAGAGACCTACGGCAATCCAGGGTCAATCGTAGATGAGCTGTTCGAGGCGGCCAGTGATCGTCTGTGGACGCTGACGAGCAAGATCGAGGGCACCTACGAGTTTGAAGTGTTATCGCTGCGCGAGTACTTTGCGGCCAGATTCCTCTACCGCTACGCAGGCGAGGAAACCAAGAGGTTCGATCGAGTCAAGGTCTTTCGCGAACTCCTCCGCAGACCCTATTGGCTCAACACCACACGCTTCTACGGCGGAAACGCCGAGGCTGGCGATCTGAGCGTCCTGGCCGATGGAATCGCCGCCGAGATCGCGGACAACCCAGGCGGATATGCTGTCATCGCCGGATGGACACTGCTCACCGACGGGGTCTTCACCAGCCGCCCCCGGTGGGGTCGGGATGTCGTGTTCAACCTGTGCGACGAGGAACAGCTCTCGACGCTCGCTAATGCGTGGTCACGACGCGAGATCTACTCTCTTCCAAGGCTGCCCGAGCCGGTAGGTGGAGGCCCGGATCCTACGTGGGCTAGGTACACGAGCGCGATTGCCGCGGACCCGGGCGATGACCGCAACTACACCCGCGTATGGCTCTTGCGGGATCTTCTCAGCCAGCGCCGCGAGTTCGCGGCATGGTGGTGCGAACGCATCCGGGACGCCGCCAGTGACCCGGAAGCGGTCGATCACTGGCTAAAGATGGCAGCGGACTGCGAAGGGGCGGCCGGCCAGAGCATCGATCTCAACGCCATTGACCTGTTGCGGCCCTTGGTAGCGCAGCGGGTCCTAAACACGGGTCTGACCCCACCGCCCGGCAGCAGCTTCGAGGCCGACCTCATCGCAGCCGTGCTGGAAGGACATTGCCCCAATGTCCAGTCAACGCGCTCCTTGCCGGCACAGATCGCAGTGGCCTTCGAGGCGGAATCGTACTTCGCCGAGTCCGAGGCAGGGTTCAACGACAACGCGAACAGGCGGCGCCGCCGTCAGGATGCTTTGAGGCACCTTCGGCGCAACCGCCCGGAGCTGGCAAAAGCTGCCGAGCTTCGGCGATTCCGCGTTGGCGAGAAGGGGAGTACTTTCCCCTGGACCAACACAGCGACAGCGCTTTTCGACAGCGTCGGACCATGCTGGCTGGCATCGCAAATCGCCATCTTGGGCGCGGCCTCGCCATTCAGGCTCGCGTCGAAACTCGGGCCGGACGGCACCCCATTCGGAGGCACCGGCCACCCGGCGACACTCGCGAACCAATCCCGGGTCAACGCAGCATCCGGTGAGTGGTGGCGCTTGGAACTCGCCCAGTTGACTGAAGTCGGAAAGAAATCCGCGATTGCAGGTGAGCGTGCTCATGCCGAGTGGGCACTCGCTCTATGGTGCGTGGCAGACCCGAATGTGGTCCTCGACCTCTTCGAAGACTGGGAAAAGGTGATGCTCGAACTCCCCGAGCCACATCGCCGGCCAGTCGTCGATGCCGCGCAGCGATGCAGTCTCCACGGTTGGGTCGCTGCCCTGCCGTCGGCGCCAGCATCTGAGGACAGCACGATCGCAGCGCTCATCGACAGTCGCCAATTGACATGGCATGCCGGCCCCATCGGCTCCGGCAAGAGTCGACGTCCGGTACAGCAGAGGCCCCTGATCGAGGTGGCTCGGGACCGTCGATGGTTCAAGGTCGATGAAACTGGGGCCTACCGCTAGCGGCTGTCATGACCAAAGGTCACCGGTGGCTGCACCACGAATGCCCAGTGCGGCGAGTGGGCCGGGCTGCAACGATCGAGCCGGCTGGATCAAGCGCGGCCGCTCGGCGACCGGCTTGCGGTCGCGAGCCCGCCATCATCTCGGCCGTGTGAGTTGATGACGACCTGGGATCAGGATCTCGATGGGTCGTCGCCCTCGGCATCCTGTCCGCATCGACGGCCGAGGGCCTATCGGATCGCGATACGACCAACCGTGGGAGCGGCCACAGGCCCTCGCCGGCGTACTAGGATTCACTCTGCTGGGGGCGCTGTGATTGTCAGGATCGGTAGAGGCTCGGATAGGGGACGCGATGTCTTGGACGCTCAAGAAGTCGCGCGACCTCTTCTACGCCGAGACCGGTCAGCCACGGGGCCAAGCATTCTGGATCGACGAAGCTGTCTCGATGAGCGGCGCCGGAGTCGAACCGAACGCCATCGAGTCGGCGATCGCATGGAACGCGGTCGGGGCGGCGAGTAGAGCCAACTGCCCCCTGTTGCACGATGTGATGGTCGAGCTGTCGTCGATTGTTGATCCGCGCTGGAAAGCCCGCGTCGACAATATCTACGCGGGCCGGACAGTGGACGGCGACAACACGGCCTTCTCGCGAGGCGGGGTGAAGGGCGGCATGGTTGCCATCTCCATTCACTACAGTCAGTCGCTCATCGCCTACGCCGGGGCCTGGGGTCAGTTCCTGTACGCCGTCGACAGCCGTACACAGTTCCCTGCCGAGGACTGGGCGTGTCTCATGAAGAACATGCGTGACGATCTGGCCCAGCTGATGAGCGACTTCCAGGATCGAGGTCTGGCAGTGCTGTCGAAGAGCTGGCCAGTCTTGTTCCGCGACGCTCGGCAACGCGATGCAGTGGGTGAGATTGTCGCGAGTGCCGAACGCTGGATAGTTGCGCATGAGGTGGCACACCACATTCTGCGGCACGCCTCCAGCAAGATTGACGAGGATGCCGCGCGTGAAGTGCGGTCCTTTATGGCGGCTCCCGCCATGAGAGTCGAGCTCGTAGGCCTCTCCCGAGACCAGGTCCAGGAGATCGAAGCAGATCTGTTGGCGTTCGAGTTGGTCGCTGGCCGGTTCGCCAAAGACACCAATGCGCTGATAATCATGCAAGGAGTTGTCGGGGCGCTTCTGGCCACAATCGCCGTCGGGCACCTCGATGGTGGCTGGGCGACATCACCCGACAGCGAACACCCCGGAGCGTTCACCCGGATAGCAGTACTTGCCAAGTGGATCACACTCGAGCATGGGGACAGCCCACTCGCTGAGCTGCCGGGTGCCAATCCGGGCATGACCTTTCAGCGACTCACCGCGATCCTTCTGACGTATGCCCTCTGGGCTTCAGGCGAGGAGGACGTCCATCCCTACGTCGGCTCCGCCGACGACCAGGCAGCCGTCGACGATGGTGAGCCTGTGTGGATCCAGGACTATCTGTTCTTCGCGCTTCAGCTGGGAATGCTCGAGGCAGACGACGAGACCCCGCTGATCCGTCAGCCGTAAACCCCCACCTCACCTTCCATACCGCCCGCGCGCCCACTCAGCGCCCACGGGCAGCGATGTGACACGCCGCACAATCACGATCACATGCAGGCGGCTCCCCAGGCAGAGATGGCCACAGTGGCGTGTTTCTGGTGTGTGCCAAATACGAAGAAGCCCAGGACACCTTGGTGACCTGGGCTTTTGTGCGCCGCCAGGGACTCGACGAGTTGGGGGATGTGGGGCGGGCGCTCAACGCGGCGGAACCTGCGGAGCTGAGTGAGTTGTATGAGGGTTTGAAATTGTCCCTGACATACAACTACGCCGACCGGATGGTCGGCGTAGAGATCGATCCGCAGGCGGATCGTGTGGTTAAGTCTCGTGTCCGAGGGGGGACTTGAACCCCCACGCCCCGTAAAGGGCACTAGCACCTCAAGCTAGCGCGTCTGCCTATTCCGCCACCCGGACGAGTGGTCTGACCGCCGCAGCGGTGCTGACCGGAGAACAGTAGCAAACTCCAGGGGTGGAATTCACATCGGGCGGACGGGGGTGTCTGATGGGGTTGAGAGAGGGGTGGTGGCGATGACGGAGATCGATCTCAGCGCGGTGGAGGCCGAGCGGGAGCGGTTGCGGACGGCGTACCTGAAGGCGGGTACGGCGTCGTCGGCGCGTGGGCTGCATCACACTGCGTTACTGTGCGCGGACGTCGAGCGGACGGTGAAGTTCTACCAGGAGGTCCTCGGGTTCCCGTTGACCGAGATGGTCGGGAACCGGGACTACGAGGGCTCGACGCACTTCTTCTTCGACATCGGGAACGGGAACCTGCTCGCGTTCTTCGACTTCCCGGGTCTCGATCTCGGTCCGTACGCCGAAGTGCTGGGCGGATTGCACCACATGGCGATCTCGGTCGAGCCGGCGCAGTGGGAGCGGTTGAAGCACAACCTGGACGAGGCCGGCGTCGAGTACCTGGAAGAGAGCGGTACGTCGATCTACTTCCGCGATCCGGATGGCGCCCGGATCGAGCTGATCTCGGACCCGCTGGGGGAGATGTACGGCCTGAAGGTGCTCTAAAGGCCCGTCCAGAGGCGGTGGGCGTTCAAGTCCCCCCTCGGACAGGTTGAGCCGTTGACCGGGCACGGCGTCGGCGGGATCCTCGTCTCGGGGTGAGCGGCGTGAGACGAGGTCTCGCGCGGGGTTGAGTCTCGGGGTGGGGCGGCGATGGGGCAGCGAAGTCCGTTGGTGACGTTGGCGGCGACGGCTGTCGGCCTGCTCGGGTTCATGGTGGTCAACAGCACCCAGACCGGGACGTCGAGCAGTTCGACCGCGACGCCGACAAGCACGGTCACCCCAACGACCTCCGGATCGGCGACTCCATCGACGCCACCGGAGACACCGACGACGAGTACGACGGCGCCGCCCAAACCACCCACCGTCGCGCCGCCCGCCGTCTACGCAGGCCGCACTAATGACCACGTGGCCTCGCTGGCGATCGCGACCAAGGGCGATCGAGCCGCGGCGTACGTCTGCGACGGCCGCCGCCTGGAAGCCTGGCTGACCGGCACCTACCGCAACGGCCGCCTCGCACTCAGCTCCAAGACCGGCGAACGCCTGACCGCCACCATCACGAACACCGCAGCAACCGGCACCTTCACCCTCAGTGGTCGCACGCTCCGCTTCGCGATCGCCAAAGCCGGCCCACCCGCCGGCCTATACCGTGCGCGGAACTCGACCAGCACCATCGGCTGGATCGTCCTGCCCGACGGCAAGCAGGTCGGAGTCGACAACGACGGCACACCTGCCCCGGCCCCACCGCTCGATCCCGCGACCCGCAAAGCGACCGTGAACGGCGCCCCTGTGACAGCCCAAGCAGTCGTCGGAGATGAGACGTTCTGATGAGCACCGCACAGGTTCAGAAGGCGACGAGCGTCGCAGTACCGCTGTCGGTCGGCGCCCTGGTCGCGGTAGCGCTCGGCGTCTACGGCCGCCTCCACGATCCGACCGGTGTCGCGATCAACCTCGCGGGCTTCTCCAGCTTCCTGGCGGTCAAGACGTGGCTGGCCACCCTCGCCGCCGTACTCGGTCTGGTCCAACTGGCGAGCGCGGTCGCGCTCTACCGAGGCCACCCGAAAGTCGCGCCGCTGCACCGTTGGTCCGGCCGCGCCGCCGTCGCGGCGACGCTCCCCGTGGTCGCGCACTGTCTTTATGCACTCGGCTTCCAGTACGACGAACCGCGCATACTGATCCACTCGCTGCTCGGCTGCTTCTTCTACGGCGCGTTCGTCGCGAAGATGCTCACCCTGACCCGGACCGACGCCCCCAAATGGCTCCTGCCCGTCGTCGGCGGAGCCCTGTTCACCGCGCTGATCGGCCTGTGGCTGACCTCGGCGCTGTGGTTCTTCACCACGTTCGGCGTGATCCGATGAAGGGCGCACCCATGGAACAACCTGGTCGCCGCGTAGTGCTTGCCGTCGTACTCGGAGCGACCGCGGCCGGCTGCTCGCAGTACGGCGAACCCAAGAACAAGCCATCGCAAACCGCGCCGGCGAACGCCGTCCTCGGCACGACCGACGAGATCCCGGTCGGCGAGGGCAAGATCTTCGACCAGAGCCAGGTCGTCGTCACGCAACCGGTGAAGGGGACGTTCAAGGCGTTCAGCTCGACCTGCACTCATCAGGGCTGCCAGGTCACGACCGTTGCCAACGGCACCATCGACTGCCCCTGTCACGGCAGCAAGTACTCGGTGAAGGACGGTTCGGTCGTGGCCGGACCGGCCCCGCGACCACTGCCGCCGAAACAGATCACCGTGTCCGGAGACTCGATAACGCTGAGCTGACCGAGACCTCGGGATGCCTTGACGGATCCGGTGAGAGAGGATGTCGGCATGACGACCTCCAGCGACCGTCCGTCGTACACCCCCGATGCCGAGGTGGTGGAGCTCTGCAGTGAGCTGATCCAGATCGACACCACGAACTACGGCAACGGCAAGAGCAACGGGGAGCGGGTGGCCGCGGAGTATGTCGCGGCGAAGCTGGACGAGGTCGGGATCGAGTCGACGATCTACGAGTCGGAGCCGGGTCGCGCGACGCTGGTCGCCCATTGGGACGGCGAGGACCAGAATGCGGACCCGCTGCTCGTGCACGGCCACCTGGACGTCGTACCGGCGGATCCGAAGGACTGGAAGGTCGATCCGTTCGCCGGCGAGATCTTCGACGGGTGCGTCTGGGGTCGCGGCGCGGTCGACATGAAGGACTTCGACGCGATGGTGCTGTCGGTGGTCCGGGCTCGGCAGCGGGCGGGTGCGAAGCCGCGACGGCCCGTCCGCCTGGTGTTCACCGCCGACGAAGAGGCCGGTGGCGTGTACGGCGCTCAGTGGCTGATCAACAACCACCCGGACACCGTCGCCGACTGCACCGAGGGGATCGGCGAGGTCGGCGGGTTCTCGATCACGGTCAAGGACGACCTGCGGTTGTACCTGATCGAGACGGCTGAGAAGGGCATGAACTGGATGCGGCTCAAGGCCCGCGGTACGGCGGGTCACGGGTCGATGGTCAACACCGACAACGCGGTCACCAACCTGGTCGAGGCGGTCACCCGGATCGGTGGACACGAGTGGCCGCTGCGGGTGACGCCGACGGTCCGCGAGTTCCTCAAGACGCTCGAGGACGTGCTCGAGGTCGAGCTCGATCCCGACGACATGACCGCGACGCTGGCGAAGCTGGGCAGCTTCAGCCGGATGTTCGGCGCGACCATCCGGAACACGAGCAACCCGACGATGCTGAACGCCGGTTACAAGGTGAACGTGATCCCGGGCGACGCCGAGGCGCACATCGACGGGCGGTTCCTGCCCGGGTACGAGGACGAGTTCTTCGCGACCATCGACGAGCTGCTCGGCGACAAGGTGCAGCGGGAGACCGTCGTACAGGACATCGCGTTGGAGACCGAGTTCAGCGGTGGACTGGTCGAGGCGATGAAGGCGTGTCTGGCCGCTGAGGACCCGCAGAGCCGGACCGCGCCGCTGCTGATGTCGGGCGGTACGGACGCCAAGTCGTGGAGCCGGCTCGGGGTGCGCTGCTTCGGGTTCGTGCCGCTGCAGCTGCCGCCGGACCTGGACTTCATGGGCATGTTCCACGGCATCGACGAGCGGGTCCCGACCTCGGCCCTCGAATTCGGCTCGCGCGTGCTGGACCGCTTCCTCGATGAGGCCTAACGGCCGGTGGCCTGAGAGGCTAGGGGCGTGATCGCAGAGAACGCCACCGAGGAGCTCACGCGGCTCCGCAGCAGCATCGACAACATCGACGCCGCGCTGATCCACCTGCTGGCCGAGCGCTTCAAGTGCACCCAGCAGGTCGGTGCCCTCAAGGCCCGGACAGGGATGCCGCCGGCCGACAAGTCCCGCGAACAGGCTCAGGTGGCCCGGCTCCGTGCGCTCGCCGCCGACGCCGGCCTCGACCCGGTCTTCGCCGAGAAGTTCCTCGCCTTCGTCATTGCCGAGGTCATCCACCATCACGAGCGCCTCGCCGAGGCGCGCGCCGCGGACTAGCCGGTTCTCTTCGACGACCGGACGATCTTCGGTACGGCGAGCAGCCCGGAGTTGAGGTAGTCGGTCGCGTGCTCGATGTGCTGCAGATCGAAGCGCCGGCCGAAGCGGGCGGTGACTTCATCAGCGGCGTCTATTAAGTGCTGGTAGACGGAGAGCGCGTTCGCGGCCGTGTTGTGTACGTCGATGCGCAGGGCGTTGATGCCTGGTCGCGCCGCGTCGGTGAGGTCGACCTGGTACGGCGGCGCCCAGAACGAACCGCAGTGGGTGTCGTTGAGCCAGACCTCGGCGGCGACTCCGACCGGTGGGGTGAGCATCGCGCGATAGGAGTTCGGCGGTAGGTAGGGCTCGCTGTCGGGCGGGACGAGCTCGCCGGGGCCGAAGTCGAGCAGCAGGCGGTCGGTGGTGTCAGGGAGCTCGAGCTCGGTTCGGTAAGTCGCGGTTCCCGAGTACGTCGCCAGCTCCGGGTCGTCCTCCCAGCGATGGGGGAGCGTGATCGGGCGACTCTCGTTGTCAAAGGCAACGGTCCACGGGCCTGGAACTGGTTCGGCGAGTTGCGCGGGTGAGGCGGTCGGGGTGGAGCTGGTGGTTGGGACCAGGACGGCCGACTCGTAGGGGTGCAGAGTGATGACGTTGGCGGCGGTGATCTCCGCGCTCCAACGTTCCATCGGTTCGTCGAAGGTGAGTTCGCGCGGCTCGGGGCCGGTGTTGGCGACGAAGTAGAAGTCGCCGTCGTCGAGGCGGCGGTGGACCACGCCGACATCCTGCTGCGGAGTGATCGGCGCGGAGGGGAGCTGGTCCGCAAGCGCGTCGACGTCGGTGACGACCGTGCCGCCCGACGTGCGGACTGCCTCGAGCCAGTGCTGGGTCTCGAGCGGCAGGGTCGTCCCATCGGGTACGACGATCAGCGGGACGTCGGCCGGATCCACCACGGTGATCGCGTCGTCGTCGATCAGGTCGTAGTCGAGGCCGGCCTCCCGGATCGTGCGGGGCACGCTCTCCGGAATCAGGCGGCGCACTACGCGGTACAGGTTGCCCGGCTCGGGTCCGACGGGGTCGGCGTACGCGTCGGAGGCGGGAATGTAGATCTTGATCGGGCGTACCGGCGTACCTTGCTGGAGGAGCCAGGACAGTCGGTGCAGTGAGGCGAACAGATCGGTTGCTGTCGGCCACCATGGGTTGCGGTCGTCGAGGGCGCCGGCCGCGTAGAAGATCCAGCCGAGACCGGGGCCGTTCGACGGTGAGTACGGCCAGCCGTGGCCGATCAGCTGGTTGACGCCCGAGAGGAAATGCTCGTGCGCTTCGCCCTGGAGGTCCAGCGGCGTCGCTCGGAACGAGGGCGAATGGACCCAGGTCCAGACCTCGGCGGACACGACCGAGCGGCCGTAGGTGTTGGCGGCCGAGGATGCCCAGCGGGTCTCGGGGATGCGCGTCCAGCCCCAACCCTCGCCCTCGAAGTTGTCCGCGAAACGGTAGCTGCTCATCGTGGCCGGCGGCTCGCCGTAGCTCTGGATCCGGAACGGCACCCCGTGCCCGGATGCCCAGTGTTGGAACACCTTCAGGAAGTTGTCCTCGTACAGCTCCGACAGCGTCCGCCCGAAGTCGATCCGCAGCTGCTTCGAATCACCCGTGTCCACGAGCAGCTCGTACAGCCGCGACCGCAGTTCATAACCCCGGCGCTTCGCGAACTCGTCGAAGATCGCCGGCGTCCAGTCCCCGCCGTACACCTCGAGGCTGTCGCAGAACACCGACCCGAGCCGCTCAGCGCCAGCAGCCAGCAGCAACGGCTCCGCAACCCGCCGGATGTGCTCCTCCGCCGCAGCCGCCGAGTAGTGATCAAGCGTCAGCCCCTCGGCACCCACGGCCGCCCGCTTCACGTTCTGACCGGTCACGCGGGACGTCGCGATCAACACCTCGCGCGGCTGACCGCCGGCCGGCACGTGGATGATCCCATCGCGCACCGGCACCTCGACGTACGACGACGGCGCCGACCCGTCACCGACGAACGCCGCGACGAACTCATCTCCCGGCCATGCTGCCACCACAGGTACGTCGTACGCCGCGGCGCCGATCTCGCGGCGATCCCAGTGCAACTGCCGCGCGGCCAACTCGGGTCCGATGTGCGGACCGCCGTACGACCACCCGCTGCCCAGCGTCACGTCGAACCGCAGCCCGAGCGACCGGGCCGTCCGAGCCGCATGCCCTACCAGCTCAAGAAACTCGGGTGATCCAAAGCGCGTCGTCACCGGCCCCATCGGATAGACGAACGAAACCTCGACGCCACCCAGTCCCGCCGCCGCCATCGCCCGTAGCTCCCGATCAAGCTCGTCCCGCTCGATCGACGGACCGAACCACCACCACCGCATCATCGGCCGCCCCTCGGGCGGCGGGTTCCGGAACTGTCGTCGTACGTCGTCGACGGTCGCCATGACCTCCACCCCACAGGGGAGGCGATCAGCGGTCAACGAGGATGACCACTACCGGTCAGATTTGGTCACGCCTGACGTCAGCAGGTACTGACCGACGGCGTACGTCGACATGGTGAGCGCCCCGCGTCCCGGAAAGTCCCGACCGGACATCCGCAGCGCGATCAACGCGTCCGAGATCAGGAACAACGCGCCGCCCACACCACTGCGTGAGTTGTGCCACCGGGACACGACTGCAGTTGCTGTGAGCAACAAGGCGTAGACCGCGACCGGCACGCGCTGGTTGCCGAGGCCCGGAGCCAGCACGGCGATCAACGCCGCCCACAACGCTGCGTACGCCGCGAGCACTCGCCAGGATCGCTGCGCCGGGTTGGCGAGGAACACCGCCAGATAGCAGGCATGAGCCGCCGCGAACGCCGCCATACCGGCCAGTTGCAGATCGGTCTCGAGTAACAGATCGCCGGCGGCTGACGCCAACAGGACTGCCTGGAGGAGCGGCGGCGCGTCCTGCGTTCGCGACCACTGCCACAGCAGCGGCATCAACGTCACCTTGCTGGCCTGCTTGAGGATCTTGACGTCAAACGCAACGGCGGCGACCTGTACGACGGTCGCACCCCAGAACCCCGCCAGCACCCGGCGTCCCCGCACCAACTGCCCCAGCTTCATGCCGCCGAGTCTGCCGCACCCCAGGCCCCGACTCACCGCTGTTCACGACAAGTTCAACGTGGCGCGAAGTTGGGGGAGGTAGGTGATGAGGGGTTTGGGTGGGGTGGGGGTGGTGACGACGGAGAGGGTGAGGCGGTAGCGGAAGGGGGCGGGGGTGAGGTGTTCGCCGGGGCGGAGTTCGGTGGCGAGGGCGCTGCGGGGAACGAGGGCGAGGTGGGCGCTGCGGCGGGCCATGGCGACGGTTGTGCTGAGCGTGACGCCGCGGCGGGGGATGGCGCCGAGGGCGGCCAGGCGGGTGTGGATGTCTTCGGCGCCGCGATCGTACGTCGAGAAGGCGATCGGACGGTCCTTCAACGGCTGGCGGCCGCGGCCCGGTGGGCGGGCGCCGGGTGGGACGAAGAGGACGAGCTCGTCGCGGCCGACGCGGCGCGAGACGGTGCCGCGGGGGAGCGTCATCTGCTCGGCGATCGCGATGAAGGCCGCGTCCATGGTCCCCTCGGCGACGTGCTCGACCAGGAAGTCGCCGTGATCGACCTGCTGCTCGATCTCGAGGTCGGCCAGGTCGGCGTCCAGGATCGGGAACAGGATCGGCGCGATGCTCGAGAACGCGCCGATGACGAGTCGTCGACCGGCGGCGGCCGCGCGGGTGGCGTCGTACACCTCCTCGAGGTGGCTGAGGATGTGTTCGGCGCGGCGGCTGAGCTCGGCGCCGGCCGGGGTTGGGCGGGCGCCGCGGGTGTCGCGTTCGAAGAGCTTGGTGCCGCAGAGGCGTTCGAGCCGGGCCAGGCGTTGGGACGCCGAGGGCTGGGAGATGCGGAGCTCGCGGGCGGCGGTGCCGACGGCGCCGGTACGCGTGATGGCCTGGACCAAACGCAGGTCCTCGACCGCTGGTAATGAGGCCATAGGTTCAGCCTATGGCAAGCAGTCAAGGTTGGGCGCCTACCTGGGGAGCGGTGAAAGACCAAGAATCAAAGGTGTGAGAGCGAGATTCGAGGCCTTGGCGTTACTGGCGGGGAGCGGTACTGCGGACTTCGCGATGCGGATCACCCAGGTTGCGTTGCCGTTGGTGATCCTGCGCGAGACCGGCTCGGTCGCGGCGACCGGTTTGGTCGGCGGCGCGGCCGGAGTCCCGATGCTGTTGTCGCCGTGGTGGGCGCGGAAGGCTCGGCAGTGGGTGGACTCGGGGCCGCGGCTGGCGTTGGTCGCAATGGTGACGGCGATCGCATTGGCGTCGGTGCCGGCGGCGGCCGGACTCGGATTGCTGACACCGGAGTTGTTGGTGCTGAGCGGTCTGATGCTGGGCTGCGGCACTGCGTTGTCGGACCCGGGCCGATCCGCCTTGCTGGCCGACACGGGGGATCGGTGGGGCGTAGATCGCGCGGTCCTGCTGCTCACCTGGCAGGACGGCCTCCGCCGTGTCGGCATGCTGATCGGACCGACGGTTGGTGCACTGGCGGTGTCGGCCGGGTTCACGAACCGGATGCTGTGGATAGAAGCGGTGGCTGTCGTCGGCGCCGGGCTGCTCGCCTGCACAGTGCCCGCTCGGCGTACGACCGGCGCGCCTGACGGAGGGGAGCTGCCGTCGATCCGGGCCAGCCTCAAGGAGCGTCCGGAGGTGTTGTACGGCTGGCTGATCCGGGGGACCGGGTGCGTGACCTGGTTCGCGTTCACGCTCGGGTTGTCGGTCCTGGGAGAGCAGCGCGGCCGGCCGGGTGTGTACTTGGCCGCCGGCATGACCGGGTACGGCGTGGGCTCGCTGATCGGCACCCTGATCTCGCTGGCGGTGGTACGCCGCATCCCGCCGGTGGCCTGTGCCGCGGTGGCCTGGTCCTGGAGCGGACTGTGCTGGATCGCGATGGGCTTGTGGTCGACGCCGGCGGTGGTCGCGATCGCGGGAGCGTTCTCCGGTGTGACCGTGGTGGTCGGGATCGCGGCCATCTCGATCATCATCACGAGGTCATCGGCCGGAGCAGAGCGGCGTACGTTGCTGAGCGGGCAGGCGGTGGTTGTCAGTGCGAGCAGTTCGGCGGGACTGCTGGTCGGTGGGCCGATCATCGCGGCGGTCGGCGCGGGGGCGACGCTGGTCGGAGCCGGGTTGATCACAGCATTAATCGCTGGACTCGTGTTGCTGCGGTGTCAGACTGCGGGACATGGCACCGATCGTGATCAGTACGTTGGCCGAGCGGCCTGAGTACCTGGAGCGGCTGTACGAGTTCGCCGACACCTGGCCGAAGTTCATGTTCAACGACCCGATCGGGAACGCGTTCATGGGCCAGGTGGCGGGGCGTTTTCCGGACCAGTGCGTGGTCGCGACGGAGGACGGCGAACCGGTCGCGCACGGCCGGAGCATCCCGTTCGTGTTCCCGGACGAGAACCGCACCGAGCTGCCGTCCGGCGGCTGGGATCGCGTTCTGCACTGGGGGTTCTCGGACTCACGCAACGGTCGCGAGCCGAACGTGTCGAGTGCACTGGAGATCCTGATCCGGCCGTCGCATCAGGGCCGTGGTCTGTCCCACACGATGCTCGAGGCGATGCGCCAGGCCGTGAAGGCCAAGGGCCACAGCACCCTCTACGCGCCGGTGCGCCCGAACGGCAAGACTGATCCCGACCAGCCGATGACCGAGTACGTCGAGCAGCTCAGGCCGGACGGTCTGCCGGTCGACCCGTGGCTGCGCGTCCACGTCAAGGCCGGCGCCGAGATCGTCCAGGTCGCCCCACGGTCGATGGTCATCGCGGGCACCCTCGACGAATGGCGCGAGTGGACCGGCCTGCCCTTCGATACGACCGGCGACGTCGTCGTACCGAAGGCCCTCGTTCCGGTCCACTGCGACGTACGGCACAACTACGCCGTCTACGTCGAACCCAATGTCTGGGTCCGCCACGACCTCTAGCGCGCGAGGCGGCTCAACAGGGCGGAGGCGGCGCAGATGCCCGCGATCGCCGCGACGATCAGGACCGAGAAGTCGAGCAGGTAGTTGGTCGGTTGGCCGATCAGGAGACCGCGGAGAGCGCTGACTTCGTAGGTCAGCGGATTGGCGTGGCTCAGCACCTTCAACCAGCCCGGCATGATCGCGATCGGATACAGCGCGCTCGACGCGAAGAACAGCGGCATCGTGATCGCCTGCCCGATCCCCATCAGCCTGTCACGCCGCAGTACCAGCCCGGCGATCGTCATCGACAGACACGAGAAGAACGCTGCGCCCAGTACGACGACCACGAGCACCGCGAGGATCTTCAGCGGGTTCCAGGTCAGATTCACGCCGAGCAGCGCGGCGACGATGATGACGACGATCGCCTGCGAGATGGTACGGACGCCGGCCGCGAACGCCTTACCCGCAACGAGAGCCGAGCGCGGGCTGGGCGTGACGAGGAGCTTGGTCAGGATGCCCGCGTCGCGTTCCCAGATGATCTGGATGCCGTAGAAGATCGCGACGAACAGCGCGGACTGGGCGATGATGCCCGGCGCGAGGTAGTCGAGGTACGGGACGTTGCCGGTCGGGATCGCCCGGATCCGGCTGAACGTCTGGCCGAAGATCACCAGCCACAGGATCGGCTGGATCGCCCGCGTGACCAGCTCGGTCCGGTCGTGCCGCAGCTTCTGCAGCTCGACCAGGCAGAACGTGCCGATCCGCGAGAAGTACCGCAGCGCGGCACGCGGCCGGCTCTCAACCCATGCGCTGGGCGGTGCGACGGGTGCCACGGACATCGCGCAGTCCTCCCTTCTCAGCAGCGGCGAGACTTTCGCCGGTGAAGTGCCGGAACACGTCCTCGAGGCTGGCGTCGGGTCCCAGCTCCGTCTTCAGCTCGGCCGGCGAGCCAAGAGCCCGCAGCTGACCCAGATGCATCAGCGCAACTCGATCGCAGAGGATGTCGGCCTCCTCCATGTAGTGCGTGGTCAGCAGCACAGTCATCCCGTACCGCTCCTGCATGTCCTGCACCCGCGCCCACACCGAATCCCGCGCGACCGGATCCAGCCCGACCGTCGGCTCGTCGAGCACGAGCAGCGCGGGCCGATTGACGAGAGCCTGCGCCAGTTCGAGGCGGCGGACCATGCCACCGGAGTACGTCGACGCGAGCCGGTCGGCCGCATCGGTCAGGTCGACGATCTCGAGCACCTCAGCGACTCGCTCGGCCCGTTCACGGCGCGGTACGTCGAACAAACGCGCGAACCAGGACACGTTCTCTCGACCGGAGAGCGCGCCCTCGATCGACAGCTGCTGCGGTACGTACCCGAGCATCCGTCGTACCGCCATCGCTTGGGTATGCACGTCCAGACCGAAGACCCGGACCGTGCCCGACTGCGGTGGATAGAGCGTGTTCAGGACTCGGAGCGTGGTGGTCTTGCCGGCGCCGTTCGGGCCGAGCAGACCGAAGCACTCGCCAGGGGCGACCGTCAGGTCGAGGCTGTCGACCGCGAGATGGTCGCCGAACCGGTGACTCAGGCCGCTGATCTCCACGGCCGGCGCTGGCTGTGACGCAGGTTCCGCACTCATACGCGCTCCTTGAGATCGGATGGGGTGAGTCGTTCGGCGAGTACGCCGAGAACCGGAAGAGCGGCTCGCAACGCGTCACGGTCGTCGGGCCCGAGACCGTCCAGGGCGTCGCTGACGAGGGCTGCGCGGCGGTCGCGCCAGGCCTCGACCTGCTCGCGGGCCGGCTCGGTCAGGGTCAGGCGGGCGACCCGGCGGTCGGACTCGTCCGGGGTGCGCAGCAGCAGGCCGCGCTCGGTGAGTTGGCCGACCAGGGTCGAGACGGTGTTCGCGACCAGGCCGAGCTCGGCGGCGGCCTCGGCGACCGAGATCCCTGGGTTGCGGCGGACGAGGCGGACCAGCTCCGCCTGGGAGGCGGTGAGCGCGGACAACGCTGACGGACGGCCGGCGGATCGCCGCAGACGTCGGCGTACCAATCCGATCGCGGCGAGCAGTTCTTCGGCCAGAGCATCGGTCACCTCTGCAAGATACCTCTGTCGCAGAGATATTTCACCGGCAGAACCCCAACTAATCGGGGTACTGCGCGGAGTCGCGTCCGCAGACGATCGAGCCATGAGCACAACAGAGAGCAACAAAGCCGTCGTCAAGGACTTCATCGACGGGCTGTTCACCAAGGGGGATCTCGGCGCTGTGGACACGTACCTGGCCGAGGACTTCATCAACCACGACCCGCCGTTCGGGGTCACGCCGGATCGCGAGGGGATGCGCGCCGCCGGAAGCATGATGCGGGCCGCGTTCCCGGACTGGCACAGCGAGCTGCACGAGCTGATCGCGGAGGGCGACCTCGTCGCGGAGCGGTTCACCGCCGGCGGGACCCAGCGCGGCGAGGTGATGGGCGTGCCGCCGACCGGAGCCGTTGTGAACCTGCCCGGGATCAACATCTGGAGGCTTCGCGACGGTCTGATCGTGGAGCGCTGGGGCTTGCTCGACGACCTCGGCTTCCTGCGGCAACTCGGCGTAGCATCCTGATCATGGGGGTGGGGGATCACCTCGAAGTGCTGATCCGGCGCTGTTACGCGGGGCTGGACGCCGATCAGTTGCGGTCCGAGGTGCTCGCCCGGCTCCGGGGTGTGCTGACGGTCGACGCGGCCTTCTTCGCGACGGTCGATCCGGCGACGGTGCTGTTCACCTCGGCGATGGCCGACGAGCCGCTCGGTGCGGTCACCGAGCAGTTCCTCGCGAACGAGTTCGGGCAGGCCGACGTGAACAAGTTCGCCGTACTGGCCGGCGGCCGGGATCCGGTCCGGTCGCTCGGCCAGGCGACGAAGGGCGAGTGGACGAACAGCCCGCGGTACGCCGAGGTGATGCGGCCGCTAGGTCTCGGTGACGAGCTCCGGGCCGCGCTGATGGCGAACGGCCGCTGCTGGGGCGTCCTCTGCCTCCACCGTGAGAACGCCGAAGCCGGTTTCGCGGACCACGAGGTCCAGCTGGTACGACGACTCGCACCGCACCTCGGTGAGGGACTGCGCCTCGGGCTTCGGGGGAGCGCGGTCGGGGCCGCGGGAGCCGGGCAGGTGTCTGCGATGGACGCTGATGGAGTGCCTCGGATCGGTCCGGGGGTGGTGGTGCTCGACCGGCTGCTGCGGAGGCATTCGGTGACTGCTGAGGCGGAGCACTGGATGTCCGAGCTGGGAGCCGAGGAAGAGCTGCCGGTGGCGGTGCGGGCGGTGGCCGCTCGGATGCGGATGGGCGGGGTGACCGCGCGGGTGAAGGTCAGGGCGCGCGGCGGAGAGTGGCTCGAGCTCCAGGCGTCGCGGCTCGGCGATGACGGGCAGACCGTCGTGGTGATCGAGCCGGCGACACCGGCCCAGCTGGGCTCGCTGTTGCTCGACCTGCACGGCCTTACGCCGGCTCAGCAGCGGGTGACCGAGTTGTTGTTGCGTGGGTACTCCACCCGGCAGATCGTCGAGCGGTTGTGTCTGTCGCCGCACACCGTGCAGGAACATGTACGGGCGTCGTTCGACAAGGTCGGCGTCGGCAGCCGACGGGAGCTCGTGAGTGCGTTGCTCAGAGGGTCCGCATGACCCGGATGATCCGGCGGCGGAGCCAGACGCGGCGGGTGCCGTCCGGGTAGCGACGGAGGCGGGCCAGCTCCCAACCGCCGTACTCCGCACGTTCGGTGAGCAGCTTGCGCACCGCGCCGCGCGACTCCGTCCTGGGCACCTCGAACTGCTGCAACTCGTATTCGGCCATCCGCACCTCCGCCTACGTGAACAACATTTTCCTCAAGAAACATCCTCCAGCGCCGCCGCGATCGCGGGCGGCAGGGTGAGTTCCTCTACTCCGAGCACCGACTTCAATTGCAACGCAGTCCGGGCTCCGACGATCGCCGACGACACGCCGGGGCGATCCCGTACCCAGGTCAGCGCCACCTCGAGCGGGGTCCAGCCGAGCCCGTCGGCGGCGCGTGCGACCGCTTCAACGATGCCCGATGCCCGCCCGTCGAGATAGGGGTCGACGAATCTGGACAGATGCTGAGACGCCGCCCGCGAGTCCGCCGGGATGCCGGTCCGGTACTTGCCGGTCAACACACCGCGGCCGAGCGGGGACCACGCCAGGATCCCGATCCCGAGCCCTGCGGCAGCGCGGAGCGCGTCCACCTCGGCGTCCCGGGCGAGCAGTGAGTACTCCACCTGGTTGGAGACCGGGATCGCCCGACCCGGCCAGGCCTGCTGCCAGGTGACGGCTCGGGCTGATTTCCAGCCGGCGTAGTTCGAAATGCCGACGTACCGGACTTTGCCGGAGTTGACCGCGTGGTCGAGCGCGGAGAGCGTCTCCTCCAGCGGCACGTCGTCGGACCAGGTGTGCAGCTGCCAGAGGTCGATGTAGTCGACGTTCATCCGGCGCAGCGAGCCCTCCAGGTCGCGGAGCAGGGCGCCGCGAGAGGTGTCGGTGATCCGCTCACCGCGGCGGACGCTGAAGCCGGCCTTGGTCGCGATCACCAGGTCGTCCCGGTCGACCACGTCGCCGAGCAGCGACCCGATCAGCTGCTCGCTGTCACCATCGCCGTACGCCGCAGCGGTGTCGATCAGGGTGCCACCGGCGGAGACGAACGCCGCCAGCTGCTCGCGCGCCTCGTGCTCGTCGGTGTCCCGCCCCCACGACATCGTGCCCAGGCCGAGCCGGCTCACCGCCAGTCCACTGTGACCGAGATAGCGCTGCTGCATGAGCCGAGCCTATTGCGGCCCACCGACAAGGGCTCGCTAGGCTCGCCAGTCATGCGACTCGGACTCAACATCGGCTTCGTGTTTGGCGGCGACGATCACCTGGACCACCTGAGGCTGGTGAAGGAGGCCGAGGCACTCGGTTTCTCGGTCACCTGGGCCGCGGAGGCGTACGGCTCGGACGCCGCCACAGTGCTCAGCTGGATCGCCGCCCAGACCACCAGCATCGACGTCGGCGCGGCCGTCTTCCAGATTCCCGCCCGTACGCCGGCCATGACCGCGATGACCGCGGCCACCCTGGACCGGCTGTCGAACGGCCGGTTCCGGCTCGGCCTCGGCCTGTCCGGGCCGCAGGTTTCGGAGGGCTGGCACGGCGTCCGGTTCTCTCAGCCTCTGCTCAGGACCCGTGAGTACGTTGACATCGTGAACGCGGCCCTCCGGCGCGAGACAGTCGCGTACGAAGGGAAGTACTTCACCCTGCCGCTGCCCGACGGACCGGGCAAGGCGCTGAAACTGACCGTGCGGCCGATCCGCGACCACGTGCCGGTGTACCTGGCCGCGATCGGTCCGAAGAACCTCGAGCTGGCCGGCGAGATCGCCGACGGCTGGCTCGGGATCCTGAACGATCCTGCCTATCTTGGAGAGCAGTTGACGCACATCAAGGCGGGCCGCTCGGTTCGTGACCTGGACCTCGACGGCTTCGACGTCGTCGTGAACACCCCGCTGATGACCGGTGACGACCTGCAGGCCGCGGCCGACCCGATCCGTGGGTACGCCGCCTTGTACATCGGCGGCATGGGCAGCCGGGAGAAGAACTTCTACAACGCACTCGCGGTCCGGATGGGGTACGTCGCGGAGGCCAAGCAGATCCAGGACCTGTACCTGGAGAAGAAGCACCGCGAGGCGATGGCCGCCGTACCGTTCGGTTTCCTGGACTCGATCTCGCTGCTCGGGTCGAAGGAGCGGATGGCTGACAAGTTCACGGCGTACGCCGAGGCTGGGGCGACGACCGTCTCGCTGACCCCGTTCGCGTCGACCGTCGAGCAGCGGATCGCCGACCTGCGGACCGCCGCCGAGGCGCTGGAGCTGTCCGGAGTCGGCAACTGATGACGATCTGGGACTCCATCATCCTCGGCATCGTCGAGGGCCTGACCGAATTCCTGCCGGTCTCCAGCACCGGGCACCTGACGATCGTGTCGAAGATGCTCGGCCTGAAGATCGACGACCCGTCGATCACCGGTTTCACCGCGGTGATCCAGGTCGGCGCGATCGCCGCGGTCGTCCTGTACTTCTGGAAGGACATCGCCCGGATCGCGGTCGCCTGGGTGCGCGGTCTGGCGAAGCCCGAGCACCGGGGCGAGTTCGACCACCGGATGGGCTGGTACGTGATCGTCGGCTCGGTCCCGATCGTGATCGTCGGCTTCCTGGCCCGGGACCTGATCTCAGGCCCGCTGCGCAGCCTGTGGTGGGTGGCCGCGGCCCTGATCGGCTGGTCGGTCGTGATGGTCGCCGCCGAACGCCTCGGCACGAAGGAACGCCCGCTGACCCGCATCACCTTCATGGACGCGCTCGTCATGGGCCTGGTCCAGTGCCTGGCCCTGATCCCCGGCATCTCCCGCTCAGGCGCAACGATCTCCGCAGGCCTCTTCCGCGGCCTGGACCGAGTAGCGGCCACGAGGATCTCGTTCCTGCTCGGCATTCCGGCGTTGGTCGGCGCAGGCGTCTACGAGTTGAAGGACGCCCTCCACGGCACCGTCGGCGCCGTACCCCTGTTGGTCGGCACGGTCGTCAGCTTCGTCGTCGCTTATGCGTCGATCGCCTGGCTACTCCGCTTCGTCGCCAAACACACCATCGAAGTCTTCGCCTTCTACCGCGTGCTGCTCGGAATCGTCCTGGTCATCCTGCTCGCCACGAGCACGATCACGGCAACCTGAGGCGGGATATCCGTTCGTGTTGCCCCTTCTCTGCTCGTGTGAGGGTGGAGAAGGTGCAACACCAGAGGAGAACCCTCGGCCGTGGCTACAGCCAGCCGACCTTGCGGAAGAAGCGGTACATGGTGGTGCAGACGGTGGCCATCAGGAGGAGTACGGCGTAGTAGCCGAAGTGCCAGCGGAGTTCGGGCATGTTGTCGAAGTTCATGCCGTAGATGCCGGCCAGCATGGTGGGAACCGCGGCGATCGCCACCCAGGCTGAGATTTTCCGCATGTCGTCGTTTTGCTGGACGGAGACGCGGGCGAGGTGCGCGTTCAACGCGGACTGGAGCAGGATGTCGATCGACTCGGTCTGCTCGGAGACTCGGCTCAGGTGATCGGACACGTCGCGGAAGAACGGGCTCGCTTTCGGACCCAGCCCGGCAACTCCGTGGGCGAACTGCTCCATCGGTTCGCGCAGCGGGTCGATCGCCCGGCGCATCTCGAGTACCTCGCGCTTCAGCCGGTAGATCCGCTCCGCGTCGCTGGTCCGTTCCGGTGAGAACACCGAGCTCTCGATCTCGTCGACGTCGATCTCGACCTGCTCGGCGACGCTCTCGTAGTCGTCCACGATCGCGTCGCAGATCGCCCACAGCACCGCGGCCGGCCCGTGGCCGAGCATCGAGGCGCGCTCCTCGAGTTGGTGCCGGGTGGTCGCGAGCTCACCACCTTTCCCGTGGCGGACGGTCACGACGTACCGCTGGCCGATGAACACCGTCACCTGACCGGTCTCGACGGCGTCACCCTCGTCGACGTACCAGAGGGTCCGCAGTACGACGAGGATCGTGTCGCCGAACCGCTCGACCTTCGGCCGCTGGTGGATCTGCAGGGCGTCCTCGACCGCGAGATCGTGCAGGTTGAACAGGTGCTGGACCCGCTCCATCTCGGCGTGCGACGGCTCGTGCAGCCCGATCCACCCGAACGATTCCCGGTCGTCGTCGATGGCCCGGGCAACGGTCTCGGGGTCCTTGGGCAGGTCCTGCCGTTCCCCCTCGGCGTACACCCCGCAGTCCACGATCACGCCACCCATCATGGCACCATGACTTGGCCGACCCGATAACGTGCACTGCATGCCCACGGTGATTCTGGTCCGCCACGGCCGCAGTGCCGCGAACACGTCCGGCACGCTGGCCGGCCGCACGCCCGGCGTGAAGCTGGACGACACCGGTGTCAAACAAGCCGAGGCGGTCGCGCAGCGGCTGGCCGAACTGCCGCTGGCCGCGATCGTGACCTCGCCGCTCGAGCGCTGCAAGCAGACCGCCGCGGCGATCGCCAAGCTCCATCCGGAGTTGCGTCCGGCAACCGACCGGCGGCTGACCGAGTGCGGGTACGGCGATTGGACCGGTAAGAAGATCGCCACCCTGGCGAAGGATCCGCTCTGGACCGTCGTCCAGCAGCACCCGTCCGCGGTCACGTTCCCGAACGGCGAGTCGATGCGCGGGATGCAGCAGCGGGCCGTCGACGCCGTCCGCGCGCATGACGCGGCGCTGGCGAAGAGTCATGGCAGCAACGCGATCTGGGTGGCGGTGTCGCACGGCGACGTGATCAAGGCGATCGTTGCCGATGCGCTCGGTCAGCACCTGGACACTTTCCAGCGGATCGTCGTCGACACCGCGTCGACCACGATCATCACCTACACCGCGACCCGCCCGTTCCTGGTCCGTCTGAACGACTCCGGCAGCGAGCTAGCATCGCTGATCCCTAAGCCGTCAGCGAAAGGCAAGCCCAAGAAGCAATCGTCCGACGCAGTGGTCGGCGGACGGTAATAGGGTTTAGACATGGCGCGAGTTGTTCATACCTACGACGACCCCGAGCGGTTCGTCGCCGGCACCGTGGGGGAACCCGGTGCGAGGACGTTCTTCCTCCAGGCCCGGGCCGGGCAGCGGCTGACCTCGGTGGCGTGTGAGAAGGAACAGGTGATGGCGCTCGCGGAGCGGCTCGACGTGATGCTGGACGAGGTGGCCCGGCGTTTCGACCGCGATCCGGCTCCGCAGACCGGGGCCGACGACACGGCGCCGCTGGAGCAGCCGATCGAGGAGGAGTTCCGGGCCGGCACCATGACGCTGGCCTGGGAGGCCGACGCCGAGCGCGTGGTGATCGAGGTGTTCGCGGTCGTCACCGGCGAGCAGGTGGACCTCGAGGAGACCGACCCGGTCACTGCCGCGATCGAGTCCGACGACGCCGAGGTGTTCACCGTCCGGATCACCGAGGAGCAGGCCCGGGCGTTCGCCCGCCGCGCGGTCGCGCTGGTCGCGTCCGGTCGCCCGAGCTGCCCGTTCTGCGGCCGGCCGATCGACGCCGAGGGCCATATCTGTCCCCGTGCCAACGGCTACCGCAGGCACCTGCCGGAATGATCGTGAACCCGGAGCTCCTCGCCCTTGGGGAGCTGTCACTGCACGGCCGACTGGTCGCGGCGTCGAACGGCACCTACCAGGGCTCTGTCAGCCTGGCCGGCGAGACCGCGACCGTGGTCTACAAGCCCGTCGAAGGCGAGCGCCCACTGTGGGACTTCCCCGACGGGACGCTGGCCCAGCGCGAGTTCGCGGCGTACGTCGTCTCCGAAGCGCTCGGCTGGTCGGTCGTGCCGCCAACGCTGCTGCGTGACGGGCCGCTCGGTGAGGGCATGGTTCAGCTGTGGATCGACGAGGCCGAGCTCAACGTGGGGGAGACCGAGCTGGTCGACATCGTGCCGCAAGGTCGCGTGCCCAAAGGCTGGGTCGGCGTACTGGAGGCGCTCGACGGCCGCCACAACCCGGTCACGCTGGTGCACGCGGACAACGACGCGCTGCGGCGGATGGCCGTATTCGATGCCGTGGTCAACAATGCCGACCGCAAGGGCGGCCACGTGCTGAACCCGGGCGACGGCCGGGTGTACGGCGTCGATCACGGCGTCACGTTCAACGCCGACGACAAGCTCCGGACGGTCCTGTGGGGCTGGGCCGGTGACCCGATCCCGGCCGACCTGCTGGCCGACGTACGCCGGTTGGCCGATGAGCTCGCCGGGGGCCTGGGGCAACAACTCTGCGAACTCATCACCGCCGTCGAGCTGACCGCGACCCGGGAACGCTGCGCGACGTTGCTGAAGACGGGCGCGTTCCCGTACCCGAGCGATGAGTGGCCCGCGATTCCCTGGCCGGCGTTCTAGACGGAGGCCGGCGTTCTAGACGCTCACGTTGCCGAGGCGGCCGTGGTCGTCGAACGACGCGACGATCACCTTGCCGTTGGGCGCCGTACCGCGGATCGCGTCGGGAGTCTCGTCGTACTGCAGGCCGAAGTACTGGAAGTAGCCGCGGACGACCTGTCGATGGTCGGACGGGAAGACGCTGACCGCGGTCACCAGCAGGCGTGGCGTGGCGATCGGATCGAAGGCTGCCCTCGGCAACTGTTCGTCGGCGACATGCAGGTACACGTGCCCTCGGCCCTCGTTGATCGCGGTCGACCAGACACCGCGACCGCCCAGCACGGAGCCGGCCGTGATCGCGAGTGTGATCGCGGCCTGGGTCGGTTGCGGGAACCCGCTCAAGTCAGGGGCGTCGGCGGTGAACTCTCCGATCCCGTGCTGCTCACCGAACTCGCGGACCGGCAGCGTCGACGCCACAGCGGGCGCGTCCGGCCCGAAGCCCGGGTTCGCCCAGCCCCAGAGCCAGGTGTGATCCAGCTCAGAGAAGCTCCCGAGCAGTGAGACCCCACCGAGGACGCCGCGGTCGCCGGTCAGAGTACGGGCGTCCAGGTCGGCCTGCAGCTCCCCGCTTCCGACCACCTCGTTGAACAGGTCCTGCTGCTGGATCGCGGCGGCGGCGATCCAGCCGCCGTACGCCTGGAACTCGGGACTGAAGTCAGCGCTCATCGCGGGTGAGGCTAGCGGCAGACGGGGTCCAGCCGGTTTCGGGACCACGGATTGGAACCGTGTCGCGTCATTGAAAATCGGACTGGCATAAGCTCCGACACATGCAGGCGTGGACGAAACCAGACATCCCGGTCGTACCCGGGCCGGCCCGGCGGCTCCGCCTCTACGACACCGCCTCCCGCGGTCTGGTCGAGGTCCCGCCGCCTGTGTCGACTGGTGGCGGCACCGCCCGGATGTACGTGTGCGGCATCACGCCGTACGACGCGACGCACATGGGCCACGCGGCGACGTACGTCACGTTCGACCTGGTCAACCGCCTCTGGCGGGACGCGGGGTACGACGTCCACTACACGCAGAACATCACCGACGTCGACGACCCGCTGCTCGAGCGGGCGACCGCGACCGGGGTCGAGTGGACCGATCTGGCAGCCCAGGAGATCCAGCTGTTCCGCGACGACATGACCTCCTTGCGGGTGATCCCGCCGCAGCACTACATCGGCGTGGTCGAGTCGATCGACCTGGTCGCCAACGCGGTCGAGGACCTACGGCGAGCCGGCGCGGTCTACTCGGTCGACGGAGATCTGTACTTCGCGGTGAAGTCGGACCCTGAGTTCGGCGCCGTGTCCGGGTTCGATCGCGACACCATGCTGGAGCTGTTCGCGGAGCGCGGCGGTGACCCGGATCGCGAGGGCAAGCGGGATCCGCTGGACAGCCTGCTGTGGCGGCACGAGCGGCCGGGGGAGCCGGCCTGGGACTCGGAGCTTGGTCGCGGCCGACCGGGTTGGCATGTGGAGTGCTCGGCGATCGCGCTGAAGTACCTCGGGATGACGTTCGACGTCCAGGGTGGTGGCTCGGACCTGATCTTCCCGCACCACGAGATGTCGGCGAGCGGCGCGCAGGTCGTGACGGGGGAGCACCCGTTCGCGCGGGCGTACGTGCACCAGGCGATGGTTGGTCTCGACGGCGAGAAGATGTCGAAGTCCAAGGGCAACCTGGTGCTGGTGTCGAAGGAGCGGCTGGCGGGCGTGGATCCGATGGCGATCCGGCTTGCGCTGCTGATGCATCACTACCGCACCGACTGGTTCTGGATGGATTCGGATCTGACCGACGCGCAGGCGCGGCTGGATGTATGGCGGGGCGCGATCGGGCGTGGTTCGGGGCCGGATGGTGCGTCTGCGGTGGACGCCGTACGCGCTGCTCTCACGAACGATCTCGACAGCGCGGGTGCGCTGGCTGCAGTCGATGCATGGGCCGAGGGTGAAGGCGACGACCACGAAGCGCCTGCGCTGGTCGCGCAGGCCGTCGACGCCTTGCTCGGTGTGAAGCTCTAGACAAGCGAGTGGGGAGGATCTTGTGCCGGATCGGGCACAAGATCCTCCCCACTCTTCATGATTCGTCAGCCGGTGACGGCCTGGTGGGTCTTGATCGGGGTCGGGACCGGCGCGGCCGGCGGGGTGTCGAGCTGCGGCGGCGCCGGGTTGTCCGGGTGCGGGGTCGGCTTGGGCTTCGGCTTCGCGGCCGGCTTGGCGCAGGTGGCCGATGCCAGGTTGATGACCTCTGCGCCGCCGCCGAGGTTGATGCTCAGGCCGGTGATCGTGAACGAGCCGTCCGAGTGCTTGCCCTGGCTGTTGACGCTGATCGCCGCCAGCGGGTTGGACGGCAGGGATGCGCCCTGCTTGGTGCTCGGCAGCTTCAAAGTCTGACCGAGCAGCGTCACCGAGCCGAGGTCGACACCGCCGGAATCACCCGAGCAGTAGACGTTCAGGGAGTCGATGGCGAGCAGCGACTTCGGCGGGTTGAGCAGCAGGTTGCACAGGTCGGGGAGGTTCTTGACCGGCAGGTCCTTGGTGCTCAGCTTCGGTAGCGGCAGGCCGAGGTCGGGCAGCGCGATGTCCGGGATCGGCAGGTCGTTCGCGCCGGTCGCCGGAAGGCTCGCGCACTGCTGCTTCAGCTCCGGCGGGATCTGCACCTGGCTGAGGATGTCGGGGCCGACCACGATGTCGAACAGCTCGACCGAGGCCGAGTCGTTGCCGGCGGTCGCCGTACCGGCCCGGACCGAGAGCAGCGGGTTCTTCGGGAGCTCCAGCGCGGACGTCGTCTGCCGCTTGCCGTCGAGAGACTCGGCCAGCGGCGTCTTCGGGATCGGCACCTGGCCTTCCGCGCTCACGGCGTACGCCGAGGACGGGCGGGCCGCCGCGTTCCCGACGGGAGCACTGGCGACCAGGCTGAACGTCACGACCCCCGCGACGGCCGCAGCCGTCAGCACGGTCGGAGTCAACTGTCGTCGCATACGGAATCTCCTTATTTGCTGTCGATCAGGACGAGCGTCCCGAGCGGGACCTTCTGCAGATGGGCGAGCGCGGTCTTCGGCACCCGGACGCAGCCGGCGCTGATCGCGGCTCCGAACACGTGCGGATTCGGCCAGCCGTGGATCGCGACCGTACCAGGTCCGCCACCGAACGTGTCCAGAGTGGGACTGTGCGCACCCAACGGGAGCACGATCGGCGACGCCGAGCGCTTGTGGTCGATGATCGAGCCGAGCAGGAACGTCCGTCCGGGCGGCGTCGGCGTCTTCTGCGCGCCGACCCCGGCCTTCCAGCTGCCGAGGCTCTTGCCGTTCAGGAACAGCTCGATCGTCCGCGAGCTGGTGTGCACCCGGATCAGGTACGACGAGGAGGCCCGGTCGAGGTCCTCGTCCTGGAGCCACCCGGTGGACCGGTTCGGCTTGGAGGGCAGCAAGACCCGGACCCAGCCGTCGGTCTGCTCGACCACCGGCAGCCAGGTCGGCCCGAACTGGCTGGTGCCGATCTTGCCGAACGCGTCCGCGTCCGGGGCGCTGTAGAGAGCCGCCTCGGCACGCGGGTGGACGACCAGACCGGTGGTCCCGGAGAACGGCTGGGTGTCGAGCGGAGCGGTCGCGATCGTGGTCGCGGTCGTCGATGCCGTCAGTGTGCTGAGGTCGACGGTCTCGTGTTTCTTACCGCCCCAGATGCCGACCGCGGCGACGATGCCGAGCAGCACGAGCACGGCCAGCGCAGGAATCGAGCTGCCTCCCCGCTCGTTGCGCATGTCCCCGCTCCCCGTTTGCCCGCCGTTGACCGGACGAATATAAACCCGCAAGTAACAACGCGCCACACCCCGTGAAGTTACTGAGCCGAATAGTGATCGGCGATGGCGTCGCTGGTGGTCAGCCAGACGTCCGGCTGCGCGGCAACGTACGCCAGCGCGAGGTCCAGGTACTTCGCCCGGAACGCCTGCCCGATCACGAACGGATGCAGTGCGAGCGCCATGACCCGGCCGCCCTCATCCCGCAGTACGTCGTACTGGTCCTTCACCATCTGCAGGAAGTCGGGTCCGGTCAGGCCGCGGAGGAAGAGGCCGAGGTCGTTGAGCTCGACAGTGTACGGGACGCTGAGCATGCCGGGGACGTTCAAGCGGTACGGCTGGTCGTCGTTGGTCCAGTCGAGGACGTACGAGTAGCCGAGCTCGGCCAGCAATTCTGGCGTGTGGTGCGTCTCGGTGAGGGCCGGCCCCATCCAGCCCTTCGGGCGCTGACCGGTGGCGGTCTCGATGGTCGTGGTGATGTCGGCGAGGATGCGCCGTTCCTCGTCGGGCTCGTAGCCGGTGTGGAGGGTCGAGTTGGTCTGGCCGTGGGCGAGCCAGGCCCAGTCGCGTTCGACGCCGGCCTTGATGATCTGCGGGTTGTGCTCGGCAACCATCGAGTTCACCAGCGCGCTGGCGCGAATCCCGTGCCGATCGAGGATGTCGACGGTGCGCCAGACGCCGACGCGGGCGCCGTACTCACGCCAGCCGTGGTTCAGCGGGTCGGGCGCGAGGTCGAGCGGCCAGATGCTGGTCGACGGCTGATCGGGCAGGAAATGCTCGAGATTGAGGCCGACATAGAAGGCGACTCGCTTGCCGTCGGGCCAGTCGAGGCGGGGTCGTTCGGGGAGTGGGCTGTAGTCGTAGAGCGTCATACCTGGACGGTAAAGTCTGACATCAGTGTCAGGTTCAAGTCCGGAGGTCGGCGTGCGAATCGGCGAGCTGGCGCGGCGGACCGGCGTAAGCGAGCGGTCGCTGCGGTACTACGAGGTGCAGGGACTACTCGTGTCCGACCGGACTGCCGGTGGCCAGCGTGAGTACGCCGAACGCGCCGTCGACCGGGTCATCCTGATCCAGGAACTGTTCGCCGCCGGCCTGCACAGCAAGAAGATCGCGGAACTGCTGCCGTGCATGCGCGACCCGGACGGCGGCCCGAACGAGCGGGCCACGCCGGAACTCGTCACCGAGCTCACCGCCGAACGGGACCGGATCGACCGGATGATCGGCGACCTCACCACGTCTCGCGCCGTACTCGACGACGTGATCACCACCGCGACCCGCGAGCTGCCCGCTTAGTCGCTGGGGTGGTTCTTGTTACGCCGCCTGAGGTAGCGCTCGAACTCGGCCGCTATCGCCTCGCCGGTCGCTTCGGGCAGGTCGGTGGTGTCGCGCTGCTCCTCGAGCGACTGGACGTACTCGGCGACCTCAGGATCCTCTTCGCTGAGCTCGTCCGCGCCGCGCTGCCAAGCCCGGGCCAGCTCGGGCAGCTCGCCCTCGGGAATGGCGAGATCCAGTAGCGCCTCGATCTTGCCGAGCAAGGCCAGCGACGCCTTCGGGCACGGCGTACCGGCGATGTAGTGCGGGATTGCGGACCAGATCGAGACCGACGGGATGCCGAGCGTGGTGCACAGGTCGGCGAAGACACCGGTGATGCCGGTCGGGCCTTCGTACGTCGACGGCTCGAGGCTCCAGGACGCGGTCAGCTCCGGGTCAGACGAGGTCGCGGAGACCGGGATCGGGCGGGTGTGGGGCGAGTCCGCGAGCAGCGCGCCGAGGACGACGACGATCTGGGCGTTGGACTCGTCGACGATCTCCAGCAGCTCGCGGGAGAACGCCCGCCAGCGCATGTTCGGCTCGATCCCGCGGATCAGCAGGATGTCCCGGCCGGTGTCCTCAGGCCGGGCCACGTAGACCCGGGTGGTCGGCCAGGACAGCCGCCGTACGCCCTCCTCGTCGAGGCCGACCTGGGGGCGGTTCACCTGGAAGTCGTAGTAGTCCTCGGGGTCGATCGCCGTGACGAGCTCCGCCTCCCACTCGTCGACGAGGTGGTCGACTGCTCCGGTGGCCGCCTCGGCCGCGTCGTTCCAGCCCTCGAACGCGGCGATCACGACCGGGTCCCTCAGGTTCGCGAGGTCAACCACTCGCAGGCCCCCTGTCGTCTCGTAGCCATCCAGCACAGTGCCGGAAACCGGACTGCCAGCCTACGTGCTTCGGTACGACGGCGTGCCGGGTTTCACCTCCAGCGGAACGTGTCGGTGAGACCCGAAATGTCCGGACCTGGTGTGACCAGAGACAATGGAGACGACTTGATCGGTGCAGACGACACAGAGGAGCAGTAGTTGCCGGCCCTGCAAGCGGTGCTGTGGGACATGGACGGGACGTTGGTCGACTCCGAGAAGGTCTGGGCGGAGGTGCAGCTCGCGCTGCTGGCCGACCTCGGCGCGACCTGGACGCTCGAGGACTGCATGAGCCTGATCGGGAGCGACCTGCGGGACGCCGTCCAGGTCTGGATGGCGCGGATCCCGGCCGGCGTGATCACCGCGGACGAGCTGGCCGAGCGGATGTTCTCCGAGGTGGTCGGGGCGCTCCGTACCGAGGTCACCTTCCAGCCGGGCGCCCTCGAGTTGCTGCAGGCGCTCCGTAAAGAAGACGTGCCGTGCGCGCTGGTCTCGGCGTCGTACCGGGTGATGATCGACGCCGTCCTCGGCCATCTGCCGCCGGATCCGTTCGATGTGATCGTCGCCGGTGACGAGGTGACGCTGGGCAAGCCGAACCCGGAGCCGTACCTGACCGCAGCCGCCAAACTCGGCGTCGACCCGGCCGGCTGCGTGGTGATCGAGGACTCGATGACCGGGACCCAAGCCGGCACAGCGGCCGGCATGTACGTCGTCGCCGTACCGCAGTGGGTGACCATCCCGGACGCGCCGCGCCGACTCGTGGTCAAGTCGCTCGAGCCGCTGACCCCGGAGTCCCTGCGCGCCTTGCTCCGTTGAGGAGCTACCGTCACTTGGTGCCCTCGGGGGCGTTGTTGAAGTAGTGAGCTGGGGTCACGGGTTGGGGAAGGGTGAGACGGTGAGCGAGTGGGTGCGCCGATTGTCGGCGGCAGCGGCTGTCGGTGCGCTGGGTGCGTCACTGGCGGCCTGCGGTCAGCCGGACGACAGTGCGCCGCATCCGGGTCAGCCGTCGCCGAAGCTGCTGCTGTTGCGGCTCGCGACCACGGACTCGGTCTCCTCGCTCGACCCGGCCGGCCCGTACGACGTCGGCTCGCGCACCGTCCAGGCGAACCTCTTCCAGACGCTGCTGACGATCCTGCCGGACAAGCCGACCCCGGTCCCGGACGCGGCGGACTGCCAGTTCGACTCGCCGACGACGTACACCTGCAGCCTGAAAGAGCACCTGACCTTCCCGAACGGGCACGAGCTGACCGCGTCGGACGTCAAGTTCAGCTTCGACCGGATGGTCCGGTTGAAGACGCCCGGGGGAGCGGCCTCGCTGTTCTCGTCGGTGAAGTCCGTGAGTACGCCGGACCCGCTGACCGCGGTCTTCAACCTGACCGCCCCCGACGCCCGACTGCCGTACCTGCTGACCACGACCGCTTCGTCGATCGTCGACGAGCAGTCGTACCCGGCGAACAAGCTGCTCGAGACGAAGGCGATCGGGAGCGGCCCTTACCAGTTGGCGGCTTACAAGCCGGGCCAGGAGGTCACGCTTGCCAAGTTCGCCGGGTACCGCGGTCCGCGGGCAGCGCAGAACGACGGCGTGACGATCAGTGTGATGAAGGACTCGACCGCCCTCTACCAAGCCGTCACCACCGGCAAGGCGGACCTCGCGTTCCACGGATTCGGTCCGAGCCTGCTCGACAATCTGCGCAAGTCCGACCAGGTGCAGGTCGTCGAGACCAACTCCGCGGAGGTCCGGTTCTTCGCCTTCCAGATGAAGTCGCTGCTCGCCCGCAAGCCCGCAGTACGGCGGGCGGTGGCGCAGCTGATCGACCGGCCGGCGATCGCGAAGAAGGCGTACGGCGACCACGTGTCGCCGCTGTACTCCGTCGTGCCGAGCGGGTTCGGCGGTCAGGTCGACGCGTTCAAGACGGCGTACAAGCAGCCGAGCAAGGCGGCGGCGCTGGCGATCCTCAAAGAGGCGAACCTCACCGCGCCGGTCCCGCTGACGGTCGGATGGACGCCGACCCAGTACGGCGCCGGCGCGAAGGCCGAAGTACTCGAGCTGAAGCGGCAGCTGGAGGCGTCCGGGTTGTTCCGGGTGACCTTGCGCAGTGCGGAGTGGCCGCAGTACCAGCAGGCGACGAAGGCCGGGGCGTACGACCTCTATCAGGCCGGGTGGATTCCGGAGTACCCGGACGCCGACGACTACCTCGCGCCGTTCGTCACCGACGTACCGTTCCAGAACGGCTACCGGTCGGCCGCGGCGACCAAGTTGCTGCAGCAGGAGCGGACCGAGCAGAACGGTCTGAAGCGCGACGACCTGATCGGTCAGCTACAGAGTGTGATCGCCACCGAGGTGCCGGTGATCCCGAGCTGGCAGGGCCGGGTCGCGGTGGTCGCGGGCAAGGATGTACAGAACGTGAAGGCCGCGATCGACCCGCTGTCTTTCCTCTATCTGTCCGGCTTACGCCCCTGATTGCAGCCTTGACACAAAGATGCCATGGCAGTAACGGTTCGCGAGGCTCCGGCGACCCTGGGTGCGACCCCGTGGTTTACTGCGGAATGTCCACGATACGGGACGATTTCCGCCCGATCACGATCGGGCAACGCAGCACTTTCCGCGTTTGACTCCGGGCTGTAATGGCGGCAGGTTAAGGCGGCAGCCATACCGGATTTCGTCCCGGTTCATCCGAACGAGGCAGGGGAACCCATCGCGTGAGCGCGCCACTCGAGGTCGAGCCCGGATCATCGTCAGCCGAGCCTGAGGCGATCCTTGCGGGCGCGGGCAAGATCGAGGGCCGTTCGCTCTGGCAGATCTCCTGGATGCGGCTGAAGCGCGACAAGGTCGCGATCGCCGGCGGCATCTTCCTGGTCTTCCTGATCCTGGTCGCGATCTTCGCGCCGCTGCTGACCAAGCTCGTCGGCGTCACGCCGAACGACTTCCACCAGGACCTGGTCGACGCCTCGCTGCAGACCCCGACCGGGAAGCTCGGCGGGATCAGCTGGGACCACCCGTTCGGCGTCGAGCCGGTGAACGGCCGCGACATCTTCGCCCGGATCGTCTACGGCGCCCGGATCTCGCTGCTGATCGCGTTCCTGGCGACCCTGCTCTCGGTGGTCATCGGCGTCGTCCTCGGCATCATCGCCGGGTACTTCGGCGGCTGGATCGACACCCTGATCAGCCGGTTGATGGACATCTTCCTGGCCTTCCCGCTGATCCTGTTCGCGCTGGCCCTGGTCGGCGCCGTACCGGACTCGATCCTCGGGCTGCAGGGCGACGCGCTGCGGGTCGCGCTGATCGTCTTCATCATCGGCTTCTTCAGCTGGCCGTACATCGGCCGGATCATCCGTGGTCAGACACTGTCGCTGCGTGAGCGCGAGTTCGTCGACGCGGCCCGGAGCCTGGGTGCGCGGCGTCCGTACATCCTGTTCACCGAACTGCTGCCGAATCTGATCGCCCCGATCCTGGTCTACGCGACGCTGCTGATCCCGACCAACGTGCTCTTCGAGGCCGGCCTGTCGTACCTCGGTGTGGGTGTCCGCCCGCCGACGGCCAGCTGGGGCGACATGCTGTCGATCGCGGCGAAGTGGTACCAGGTCGACCCGATGTACATGGTTCCGCCCGGCTTGTCGATCTTCGTCACGGTGCTGGCCTTCAACCTGTTCGGCGACGGACTGCGCGACGCGCTGGACCCGCGGTCGCGATAGGACTTCTCTCCAACCAGGGAGCCTGGCTCTCACAAAAAAAGGGGTGCAACAAGAGATGAGATGGAATCGCATCACGACGGCGACCGCCGTCAGTGCGGCCGTCGCCTTGAGCCTGGTGGCTTGTGGGGGACCGAAGGCATCGCCCGGGGGCTCCAGCAGCAGCGGGGGCGCGGCCACGCCGGAGTTCAACGCGGCAGTCGGCAAGGTGTTCAACCCGAGCGACAAGAAGGGTGGCACGCTGCGGATGGCGATCACCCAGAACTGGGACTCGACCGACCCGGGTGACACCTACTACGGCCTGTCCTGGAACCTGGTCCGCAACTACGTCCGGCCGCTGATGACGTTCGCAGCGAAGCCGGGCGCCGAGGGTGCCAAGCCGGTGCCGGACCTCGCCGAGGCCCCGGGTGTGCCGAGTGACGGCGCCAAGACCTGGACCTACAAGATCCGCAAGGGCGTGAAGTTCGAGGACGGCACCGAGGTCACCTCGGCCGACGTCAAGTACGCCGTCGCGCGTTCGCTCGACAAGACGACGCTGCCGAACGGCCCGACGTACTTCAACGACTTCCTGCTGGACATCCCGAAGGGCTACAGCGTCTACAAGGACCCGACGCTGGCCGGTGTCGCCAAGGCGATCACCACCCCGGACGCGAACACCATCGTGTTCCACCTGGCCAAGCCGTTCGCGAGCTTCGACTACTTCGCGCAGCTGCCGTCGACGGCCCCGGTGCCGAAGGCGAAGGACACCGGCGCGAAGTACAAGGAACACCCGATCTCGACCGGCCCGTACAAGTTCGAGAGCTACAACGCGAACACCGGGATCAGCCTGGTCCGCAACGACAAGTACGACCCGGCCACCGACCCGGACTCGGGCCGTAAGGCGCTGCCGGACAAGATCACCGTCGCGTTCAACGTCGAGGGCACCGACATCGACAACCGGCTGCTGGCCGGCGACCTCGACGTCGACATCGCCGGTACCGGCGTACAGCCGGAGACCCAGGCGAAGATCCTGGCCGACCCGAAGCTGAAGGCGCACGCCGACAACGTGCCGGCGCCGCGGCTCAACTTCACCGTGCTGAACAGCCAGGTCGCGCCGCTGGACAACCTGCACTGCCGCAAGGCGGTTCTGTACGCCGCCGACCACGAGGGCTACCAGCGCGCGTACGGCGGTCCGATCGGTGGCGACATCGCGACGAACCTGATGCCGCCGGGTGTCACCGGTGCGGTGAGCTTCGACGACTACGGCTTCCTGACCGACAAGAACGGCAACGTCACGAAGGCCAAGGACGAGCTCAAGCAGTGCGGTCAGCCGAACGGCTTCGCGATGAACATCGCCTACCGGGCCGACCGGGCCAAGGAGAAGGCGGTCGCCGAGACCCTGCAGCAGTCGCTGAAGAAGGCCGGCATCATCCTCACCACCAAGCCCTACCCGACCGGTGACTACACCAAGCTGTACGCCGGCAAGCCGGACTTCGCGAAGGCGAACAAGCTCGGCCTGATCGTCTACAGCTGGGGTGCTGACTGGAACGACGGCTTCGGCTTCCTGAGCCAGATCGTCGACAGCCGCGTCATCCGCGACACCGGTGGTAACACCAACCTCGGAATCCGGATCCCCGAGGTCGACAAGCTGATCGACCAGGCGATGACCACCACCGACGAGACCGCCCGCAACAAGCTGTGGGTCGACGTCGACAAGAAGGTCATGGAGCAGGCCGGGGCACTGCCGGGCATCTGGGCCAAGGGGCTGCTGTACCGGCCGGACACCCTGGCCAACGTGTTCAGCAACGACGGTCAGAACATGTACGACTACGCCGCGATCGGGCTTGCGCAGAAGTAGCCGTACTGCCCCAAGTGGTTGCCCTGACCAACCATCATTTCGCCAGCAGAGGTAGGTGAAGGCTGAGGGTGGCCGGTGATCAGCGATGATCACCGGCCACCACGCCGCGTACGGTGCTCGCATATCTGGTCCGCCGGGTGATCGGAGCAGTGATCCTGCTCTTCATCGTCACGGCCGTGACGTTCTCGATCTTCTTCCTCGTTCCCAAGCTCGGCGGCGCGACCGCCGACGACCTGGCCTCGCGCTACGTCGGCAAGAGCGTGGGCAAGGAACAGATCCACCAGACCGCGGAGAGGCTCGGCTTCACCGATCCGCTCTACGTCCAGTACGGCCGCTTCGTGAAGGGCCTGGTCGTCGGCTCGGACTACAACTACGGTCCGACCACCGAGCACTGCCCGGCGCCGTGCTTCGGCTACTCGTTCCTGACCCAGACCCCGGTCTGGCCGGATCTGGTCGCCCGAATACCCGTCACCGCCTCGCTGGCCGGCGGTGCCGCTTTCATCTGGCTCATCACCGGCGTCGGGACCGGTATCGTCTCGGCACTGAAACGCGGGTCGGTCTTGGACCGATCACTGATGTCGGTGGCGTTGGCAGGTGTCTCGCTGCCAATCTTCTTCACCGGCCTGCTGTCCTTGTCGATCTTCAGTTACGGGCTCGGCTGGACTCAGCAGGGCGGCACAAACCCATTAGATGAGACGAATCCGATCTGGTGGGCGTACGACCTGATCCTGCCGTGGGTCACGCTCGCGTTCCTGTACGCCGCGGCGTACGCGCGACTCACTCGAGCGGGCATGCTCGAGACGATGAACGAGGACTTCGTCCGAACCGCCCGGGCCAAGGGCCTGACCGAGCGGGACGTCGTACTGCGTCATGGCCTGCGGGCCGCGCTGACGCCGATCCTGACGATCTTCGGTCTCGACCTCGGACTGTTGCTCGGTGGCGCGATCCTCACCGAGACCACCTTCTCGCTGCCCGGCCTCGGGCAGTACGCCGTCATCGCGCTGCAGGCCAACGACCTGCCGAAGGTGCTCGGCGTGACCCTGATCGCCGCCTTCTTCATCGTGGTGGCGAACCTGGTCGTTGACCTCCTGTACGCCGTCGTCGACCCGAGAGTGCGGATCTCGTGACCGAAGAAACTCAGGATTCCGTGCCCGAGCCGCAGCGGATCGAGCGGGGCGAGGCGTTCCTCGACGTCCGCGACCTCAAGGTGGCATTCCCGACCGACGACGGCGTCGTGAAGTCCGTCGACGGCATCTCGTTCCAGCTGGAACGCGGCAAGACCCTCGGCATCGTGGGCGAGTCGGGTTCGGGCAAGAGCGTGACGAGCCTGTCGATCATGGGCCTGCATCCGCCGGGTGTCGCGCAGATCAGCGGCCAGATCTTCCTCGACGGGCAGGACCTGGTCGCGTCCACGCGGGAGGAGGTCCGGCTGCTCCGCGGCAAGCGGATGGCGATGATCTTCCAGGACCCGCTGTCTGCGATGCACCCGTACTACACCGTCGGTGCGCAGATCATCGAGGCGTACCGGGTGCACAACCAGGTCAGCAAGCAGGTCGCGCGCAAGCACGCGATCGAGATGCTCGACCGGGTCGGCATCCCGCAGCCCGACCGGCGGGTGGACGCGTACCCGCACCAGTTCTCCGGCGGGATGCGGCAGCGCGCGATGATCGCGATGGCGCTGTCGTGTGACCCGGACCTGTTGATCGCCGACGAGCCGACCACGGCCCTCGACGTCACCGTGCAGGCGCAGATCCTGGACCTGATCCGGGACCTGCAGCGCGAGTTCAACTCCGCCGTCATCATCATCACCCACGACCTCGGCGTGGTCGCCGAGCTGGCCGACGACATCCAGGTGATGTACGCCGGCCGCGCGGTCGAGTACAGCACCGCCGAGGACATCTTCGACCGGCCGCAGCACCCGTACACCTGGGGTCTGCTCGGTTCGATGCCGCGGATCGACCGGGAGCGCACCGAGCGGCTGATCCCGATCAAGGGCACGCCGCCGAGCCTGATCAACGTGCCGAAGGGCTGCGCTTTCAACCCGCGCTGCAACTACGCGCACCTGAACGGCGGCGCCAGCGAGACCGACCGGCCGGAGCTGCTCGACACCGGCAACGGCCACATGGTCGCCTGCCACCTCTCCCCGCAGAATCGCCGGCAGGCGTGGGAGAACGACATCAAGCCGAAGCTGTAAGGACGCGGACTGTGACCACTACTGAACCCACTCCCGCCGTCCAGAAGTCCAGCGAGGTGCTGCTCTCGGTCGACGGTCTGGTGAAGCACTTCCCGATCCGCAAGGGCGTGCTGCAGCGGCAGGTCGGCGCCGTCCAGGCGGTCGACGGCCTGACCTTCGACGTGACCCAGGGCGAGACGTTGTCGCTGGTGGGGGAGTCCGGCTGCGGCAAGACCACCACGGGCCGGCTGCTGACCCGGTTGCTCGAGCCGACGGCCGGCACGATCGTGTTCGAGGGCCGCGACATCAGCCATCTCCGCGAAGGCCAGATGCGTCCGCTGCGCCGCGACGTACAGATGATCTTCCAGGACCCGTACGGTTCGCTGAACCCGCGGCACACGGTCGGCAAGATCGTCGGTGCGCCGTTCAGGCTGCAGAACGTGAAGACCGAGCACGGCGTGAAGCGGGCCGTGCAGGAGCTGCTCGAGCTCGTCGGTCTGAGCCCCGAGCACTACAACCGGTACCCGCACGAGTTCTCCGGCGGTCAGCGGCAGCGGATCGGCATCGCCCGTACGCTCGCACTGCGGCCGAAGCTGATCGTCGCCGACGAGCCGGTGTCCGCACTGGACGTGTCGATCCAGGCCCAGGTGGTGAACCTGCTCGAGGACCTGCAGGAAGAGTTCGACCTGACATACGTGATGATCGCTCACGACCTGTCCGTCGTACGGCATGTGTCGGACCGGGTCGCGGTCATGTACCTCGGCAAGATCGTCGAGCTGGCGGATCGGGTCGACTTGTACGAGAACCCGATGCACCCATACACGACCGCGCTGCTCTCGGCCGTCCCGGTCCCGGACACCAAGCGGAAGGGCAAGCAGGAGCGGATCCGGTTGCAGGGCGACGTACCCAGCCCGATCAACCCGCCGCCGGCGTGCCGCTTCCACACTCGCTGCTGGAAGGCGCAGGACATCTGCAAGACCGTCGAGCCGCCGTTGATCCAGCTGGCCCCGGGTCACCAGACCGCCTGCCACTTCCCGGAGAACGCGACGCCGGAGCAGGAAGCGACCGCGACAGCCGCAGCGAAGGCCTGATCAGTACAGGTCGTAGATCGGTTTGCCGGTCGGCAGGGCGAACGGCGGGATACGCGGCGCCGTCGTACTGAACGTGAGCTTGGAGAACCCCGGTACGGCGACCTTGACGGCGCCGGTCCGGGGGGTGACGGCGAGCAGATCCACCTCGGCCGACGGCCGTGCGCCCGCGGCGACGAAGGTCTCGTCGTCGAGCCACTGACCGAAGAACATGCTTTCGTACGCCCTCGGGAATCGCGTGAGCCGGGCGGTCGTCGTGTCGTACATCAGCAGATCGGCCCACAGCGGCTGGATGCCCGGCCGTGCGTCGTCCGGCTCGGTCACGAGGTACTTCGCTCCGGGCGAGAGGAATGCCTGCTGACCGGTGAACCTGGCGGGTGCGGTCGCGGACACGGTCTTCGCGATGGCCAGACTTGTACCGGTCAACGGCTGGCTGAGCGGCAGTTGGTACACGATCTGCCCGGCTACCACGGTCCGGACCGCGACCGGTGACACGTCGGCGATCAGCTCGCCCTTGTTCGTGGTGATGTCCCAGCGATACAAGCCGTCGAGGGTCCCGAAGTACGCGTCGGTGCCGTCGATCGCGACGATCTCCGGACCGTACGCGAGGCTGACGTTCGGCGGGATCTTGTTGCCGACCGGGGTTCGCACGAGTTCGCGGTCCGCGGCGACGTCGTACACCACCGACTCGTAGTGGTCGTTGAAGCCTTCCGCCCAGGCGACCAGGCTGCCGCGGTGATCGGCTGTCAGGGTCCACGCGCCCTTGCCGAGCCCGCGGACCCCATCGCGGTCGACGATGTGGATCTTGTTGCCTGAGTCAAGGAAGACGAAGCCCGCATCGGTCTGGACGAAGGCGTTGATCTTGTACGGCGCCACCGAGATGACGTCGTCGCCGTAGTGGATGTTGTTGCCGAGCGCGAAGGTCGGACGGCGTTGCGCGAACGGGATCGGACGGGCCGGCTGTGGCTGTGTGTTGTGAGGACGGATCACGGTGGCTGTGCCGACGGCGACTGCTGCGGTCGCGACTGCGCCGCCGAGGACGGTGAGGGCGCGCCGGCGGGAGATCTGACGGTTGCCGGCCGCAACGATTGCGTCAAGGTCGAGGGGCGGCGGTTCGGCACCGTCGGCGCGTTCGGCGAGGGTGTCTCGGAGGAGGTCGTTCATTCCGTCATTCCTGCCTTCAGTACGACGTCGGCGCCCAGTCGGGTGCGAAGCTTCTTGAGTGCGTCCGAGACCTGGCTCTTGACCGTCCCGACGCTGCAGCCGAGGACTTCGGCGGTCTGCGGTTCGGTGAGGTCCTCGTAGTACCGAAGTACCAGCGCTGCCCGTTGTCTCGGCGGGAGTTTCTGCAGCTCTTGCCACAGCCAGACCCGGGCGGTCACGTCGTCGGGATTCACCGGCCGGTCGGGTACGTCGCCGTTCGGCAGCTCGGCCCGCCAGGACTTGCGGCGCCACCAGCCGATCGCGGTCGTGGTGATGACTCGGCGCGTGTAGGCCTCGGCGTTGCTCGGATCGCGGAGGCGGTGCCAGCCGACGTACGTCTTGACCAGCGCTTCCTGGACCAGATCCTCGGCCAGACCACGGTCGCCGGCCAGCAGGTACGCGTACCGATAGAGCGCGCCGTGCCGGCTGGTCGCGAACTCCGCGAAGCTCATCTGGTTCCCCTCGTCGATCTACCCTCCCTGACGTGGGGACGCCGTCAAATGGTTGGGCGTTGCGGCGAGGAGGATCCGGGCGATCAGGGCGTGGCCGGCCGCGTTCGGATGGTCACCGTCGGGCGCCAGCAGGGTGGTGATGTCGGCGGCGTTGTCCTCGAACGCTGTGTAGATGTCGACGTACGTCGCGTCGTCGGCGCGAGCCGCGGCCGCGATCGCGGTGTTGGTCCGGACGGTGAGCTGGTCGCTGGCGATCCGGCCGCTCGCCGGGTACTGGCGCTTGGCCACGTCGCCGTCTTCGAAGACGTTCCAGTAGCCGGTCATCAGGATCGTGGTCGGGAGGTTGTCACGCAGGACGTGGATGCGGTTGAGGATCCGGGCGAGGTTGACGTCGAGCTGCTCGAACTCGTCGGCGACACAGTCGCCGGTGCACTGCCCGCTCGTGACGTCGTCGTGGTGGTCGCCGAAGTCGTTCGCGCCGATGGTGAGCAGTACGACGTTCGCCGACGTAGTGGCCTGCTCGGCGGGGGAGTTGCTCTGGTCGAGCTGCTGCAGCAGGCCGGTGGAGTCGAGCCCGCCGACGCCGAGGTTGTCCACGGTCACCGGTACCCCGGTGCGAGCGTGGAGCAGGTCGCCGTACATCTGCGGGAAGGCCGAACAGTTGCAGTTCGAACCAGACGTCACCGAGTCGCCGAGTGCCACCACACTGACCTCACCGGGCTGTGGCGGGTCGACCTCGCGGACAGTCTCACCACCGCCGAGTGCGGTGATGAGGACGATCAGGATCAGACCGGTGGCGAGCCGTCGGAGTGTAGGGATCACGCCGGTTTCGTGTGCCTCGTTTCGTGATGCGGGCCGGCCGGGAGCGCGAGCTGGTTGGCCAGCCAAGGATAGGCCGTGGCGAACGCCGGAGCGGCGAACTGCCACACGTGGGTGCCGGGGGAGATCTCGACCCGGGACCAGATGCCCACCTTGGCCGCGGCCTTGGAGAGCTCCTCGGACTCGTGCTGGTGGCGGAGTTCCTGGGTGCTGGTGAGGAACAGCCCGTTGACGTTGGTATAGCGACCGTGGGCGCGCATCACCAGGAGCGCCTCGTTCGCCTTCTCGAGCGCGACGTTGCCGCCGTAGAGGTCGTGCAGGCTCGCGGCAGGGGTGCTGGTGTACGGCGCGAGGTCGCCGGAGATGTCGATGAAGTGGTCGAAGACGTCCGGGTGCTCGACCACGAGGTCGAGGGAGCAGGTGCCGCCCATCGAGAACCCGGCGACCGCCCACTGCCGCGGGTTCTGGGAGGCGCCGAACTCTTTCTCGACGAAGTGCGGGATGTCCCGGTCGAGGTGGTCCGCGGAGTTCCCGCGCGGACCGTTCACGCACTCGGTGTCGTTGTCGAACCGCTGCGTCGCGTCCACGAAAACCAGGATCGGCGCGTACCCGTGATGCCGGTGCGCATACGCATCAGACACCTGTACGGCGCCACCGAGCCGCACCCAGTCACCCGGACCGCCCCGCTCGCCGCCGATCAACTCGACGACAGGCAACGCCGGCCGGTGGTCACCGTGGAACCAGATCGGCGGCAGGTACACCAGCTCCTGCCGATGCTTGAAGTGGCTGTACGTCGCCGGGATGTTCACCGCGACCAGCCGTCCCGCCGGCGGCATCTTCGTCGTACCGGCTGTATGAGCGAGCCCCGACATCGACACCTGGCCCGGCAGCGGTGTGTCGGTCCAGTCGTTCACCGCGGAGTCGATCGTCGGGTAGTACCCAACGAACTGGTTGATCTGGTTGGCGCACACCAGAGCCGCGAGCCCCACCGCGACAGCCGCCGTACCCCGTCGCCACCACCGCGCACTCCGCCACCCCGCAGCCAGGACGATCAACCCTGCCATCGCCGCCCCGAACCACAACCACACCGAGAACGGCAACGGATCGGTCAGCCCCACCACCTTGGCCCCCGGGTACGCCGCAATCAGCGTCAGCAACACCGCCCCGCCGGCAACCATCGGCACCGCCCGCGACCGCCACCACCGATCCCGCCACCCCACGGCCACCACCAGCACCCCGGCCGCAATGACATCCAGCACCACCGGAAACCATCCCCCAAGCAGCGACACCCTCATCCAACCCCTCCACCAAGCCGACTACACCCCAGACGCCCGACTACCCCAACCGGTTGGCACGCCCGTGCGCGAGACGGGACCGAGGGTCAAACGCCATCGCTCTGTGTCGGATTCGGGGGCTGGGCGACACATAGCGGGGTCGTTGGGTGTTGTGGTGGCGCTCTGGGTGGTTGGCGTTCGACAATGTCGAACGACGGGCGTTGTGCCGCTTCACGATCGCTCCTACATTCCAGCCAGCCGTGGTCGTCACGGCGGGGAAGGGAGGTCGGTATGGCTACGACTGAGACGGTCAAGGCGAAGACCCTTCTGGGGGAGTGTTCCGCGGAACTCGCGGGCACGTTCATCCTGATCCTGTTCGGCTGCGGCGTGGTGGCGCAGGTGGTGGCCGGCGGTATCGGTGACCACGACTCGATCGCGTGGGCATGGGGTCTCGGTGTGACCTTGGGGATCTACGTGGCGGGCCGGATGACCGGCGCGCATCTGAATCCGGCCGTGACGATCGCCTTGGCGGCGTTCCGCGGCTTCAGTTGGAGAAAGGTGCTGCCGTACGCGGTGGCGCAGTTCCTCGGGGCGTTCCTGGCGGCGCTCGTGGTTCGCTGGAACTACACCGAGGCACTCAACAAGTTCGACCCTGGGCTCACTCGCAAGAGCCAGATCGTGTTCTCGACGCTGCCCGGCAACGGCAGCACGGACCTCGGGGTCCACCTGTGGGGCGGTTTCCGCGACCAGATCATCGGTACGGCGATCCTGATGATGGTGATCCTGGCCATCACCGACCTGCGCAACACGTCCCCGGCGGCCAACATGGCTCCGTTCATCGTCGGTCTGCTGGTGGTCGGCATCGGCATGGCCTGGGGCACCAACGCCGGCTACGCGATCAACCCGGCCCGTGACTTCGGCCCGCGGCTGGCGTCGTTCCTCACCGGGTACGGAGGGGCCTTCAAGGACCAGTTCGGGGATCTGTATTTCTGGGTGCCGATAGTGGCACCGATCCTCGGCGCACTGGTCGGCGCGTTGTTGTACGACGTACTGGTCGGCCGGAACCTGCCGATCGCCGACGAGGACGAGGAGCCGGGCCGGATCCCGGAGGAGAACACGAGCGCATGACACCACCCCTGTGTGAGGAGAGGACTTTCCATGGCTGACTTCGTCGGTGCCGTCGATCAGGGCACCACGAGCACCCGTTTCATGATTTTCGACCACTCCGGCAACGTGAAGGGCATCCACCAGCTGGAGCACGAGCAGATCCTGCCGCAGGCCGGCTGGGTCGAGCACAACCCGTTGGAGATCTGGGAGCGCACCAGCTCGGTGATCCGGACCGCGCTGAACGCGAACAACCTGCAGGCCAGCGACCTGGCGGCGCTCGGCATCACCAACCAGCGCGAGACCGCGGTGGTGTGGAACCGGAAGACCGGGCGCCCGTACTACAACGCGATCGTCTGGCAGGACACCCGGACCGACCGGATCGCTTCCGCGCTGGAGCGCGAGGGCAAGGGCGACGTGATCCGGCAGAAGGCCGGCCTGCCGCCGGCGACGTACTTCTCGGCCGGCAAGGTGCAGTGGATCCTGGAGAACGTCGACGGGGTCCGGGCGGCCGCGGAGGCCGGTGACGCCGTCTTCGGCAACACCGACACCTGGCTGCTGTGGAACCTGACCGGCGGTACGGAGGGCGGCGTACACATCACCGATGTCACGAACGCCAGCCGGACGATGCTGATGAACCTCGAGACGCTCGACTGGGACGACGAGCTGATCAGCTTCTTCAACATCCCGCGGCAGATGCTGCCGGAGATCCGTCCGTCGTCGGACCCGAACACGTACGGCGAGACGCTCGCGAACGGTCCGGTGGGTGGCGTGGTTCCGCTGACCGGTGACCTCGGTGACCAGCAGGCGGCGACCGTCGGCCAGGTCTGCTTCAAGCCGGGCGAGGCGAAGAACACTTACGGCACCGGTAACTTCATGCTGCTGAACACGGGCACCGAGCTGGTCCGGTCGAAGGCCGGTCTGCTCAGCACGATGTGCTACAAGTTCGGCGACGAGGCGCCGGTCTACGCGCTGGAGGGCTCGATCGCGGTGACCGGGTCCGCGGTCCAGTGGCTGCGCGACCAGCTCGGCATCATCTCCGGTGCGAGCGAGATCGAGACGCTGGCCCGGACGGTCGAGGACAACGGCGGTGTGTACTTCGTGCCGGCGTTCTCCGGACTGTTCGCGCCGTACTGGCGGTCCGACGCACGCGGGGCGATCGTCGGGCTGTCGCGGTTCAACACCAACGCTCACCTGGCCCGCGCAACACTGGAAGCGATCTGCTACCAGAGCAAGGACGTCGCCGACGCGATGGAGAAGGACTCCGGCGTGACGCTCGACGTACTGAAGGTGGACGGCGGTGTGACGGCGAACGAGTTGGCCATGCAGATGCAGGCGGACATCCTCGGCGTACCGGTGAGCAAGCCGGTCGTCGCGGAGACCACCGCACTCGGCGCGGCCTACGCGGCCGGTCTGGCCGTCGGGTTCTGGAAGACCAAGGAAGATCTGGTGCAGAACTGGAACGAGGACAAGCGGTGGTCGCCGCAGTGGACCGACGAACAGCGCGCCGAGGGGTACGCCGGCTGGCAGAAGGCCGTCCAGCGCACCCTTGACTGGGTCGACGTCGGCTGACCGGTAACAACGAATTCGGAAGGAACAGCACAGTGGGCGTAGTGGCTCTGTCACCGCAAGCGAGGGCTGACGCGATCGACGCGATGGCCGACGGACGGGAACTGGACGTCCTGGTGATCGGTGGCGGGGTGGTCGGCACCGGGTCGGCGCTCGACGCCGCGACCCGGGGCCTGACCACCGGACTGCTGGAGGCGCGCGACTTCGCGAGCGGCACCTCCAGCCGGTCCAGCAAACTGATCCACGGTGGCCTGCGCTACCTGGAGATGCTCGACTTCCGGCTCGTGCACGAGGCGTTGCAAGAGCGCGGTCTGCTCCTGCAACGCCTGGCACCGCATCTGGTGAAGCCGGTGCCGTTTCTGTACCCGCTCCAGCACCGCTGGTGGGAGCGGTTCTACGCCGGCGCCGGTGTCGCGCTGTACGACGGCATGGCGGTCAGCTCGGGCTACGGGGCCGGACTGCCGCTGCACCGGCACCTGACTCGGACCGGCGCCATGCGGCTGGTCCCGTCGCTCAAGAAGTCCGCTCTGATCGGCGCACTGCAGTACTACGACGCCCAGGTCGACGACGCCCGCCACACGATGGAGCTCGCCCGTACGGCGGCGTCGTACGGCGCGCATGTGGCCAACCGGGTCAAGGTCACCGGTTTCCTGCGTCAGGGTGAGCGAGTGACCGGCGTCCAGGCGAAGGACCTGGAGAGCGGTCGTGAGTTCGAGGTGCGAGCCAAGCAGGTCGTGAACGCGACCGGCGTCTGGACCGACGACACGCAGGCGATGGTGGGGGAGCGCGGGCAGTACCACGTCCGCGCGTCGAAGGGGATCCACCTCGTCGTACCGAAGGACCGGATCCAGTCCAGCACCGGGATGATCCTGCGGACCGAGAAGTCCGTGCTGTTCATCATCCCGTGGGGCCGGCACTGGCTGATCGGCACCACGGACACCGACTGGCACCTGGACAAGGCGCACCCGGCCGCGACCAGCAAGGACATCGAGTACCTGCTCGAGCACGTGAACGCCGTACTCACCACGCCACTCACCCGTGAGGACGTCGAGGGCGTGTACGCCGGTCTCCGGCCGCTGCTCGCCGGTGAGTCGGAGAGTACGTCGAAGCTGTCCCGCGAACACGTCGTCGCGCACGCCGCGCCCGGCCTGGTGGTCGTTGCCGGCGGCAAGTACACGACGTATCGGGTGATGGCCAAGGACGCGATCGACGCGGCCGCGGACGCGCTCGACGGCCGGGTGCCGAAGAGTGTCACGAAGAACATCCCGCTGGTCGGCGCGGACGGGTACCACGCGCTCTGGAACCAGCGGCAGCTGATCGCGCAACGCTCCGGCCTGCACGTCGCCCGGATCGAGCACCTGCTGAACCGGTACGGCGCTCTGGTCGACGAAGTACTCGCGCTGGTCGAGGAGGACCCGACACTCGGCGAGCAGCTGCCCGGCACGCAGGACTACCTGAAGGCCGAGATCGTGTACGGCGCCAAGGCCGAGGGCGCTCGTCACCTCGACGACATCCTCGCCCGCCGGACCCGGATCTCGATCGAGGCCTGGGACCGCGGCGTCGGCGCCGCCGAGGCAGCCGCCCGGTTGATCGCCCCGATCCTCGGCTGGAACGAGGCCACGATCGAACGCGAGGTCTCGTTCTACCTGCAACGCGTCCAGTCCGAACGCGACTCCCAGGACCAACCCGACGACGAGTCCGCCGACAAGGTCCGCCTAGAAGCACCGGACATCGTCTCGCCGGCGTGACGGACCGCCCCGAGGACTAGAGCTCCTGGTCTTCGGGGCGGATCCAGTTGAAGGTGCGTTGGACGGCGGACTGCCAGTTGGCGTACTCGGTTGTGCGGCGGGCCGGGTCCATGTGAGGCATCCATTGGCCGGCTCGGTGCCAGTTGCTGCGGAGGCCTTCCAGGTCGGGCCAGTAGCCGACGGCCAGGCCGGCGGCGTACGCGGCACCTAGGGACACGGTCTCGGTCACCATCGGGCGTACGACGGGGACGTCGAGCAGGTCGGCCAGGAACTGCATCAGCAGGTTGTTGGCAGTCATCCCGCCGTCGACCTTCAACGCGGTCAGCGCGATCCCGGAGTCCGCGTTCATCGCGTCGACCACCTCGAGGGTCTGGAACCCGGTCGCCTCGAGCACCGCACGGGCCAGGTGCCCCTTGGTGATGTACCCGGTCAGCCCTGCGATCACCCCGCGCGCCTCGCTGCGCCAATGGGGTGCGAACAGCCCGGAGAACGCCGGCACGATGTATGCGCCGCCGTTATCCTCGACCGTCCGCGCCAGTGTCTCGATCTCGGCCGCGGTGTGGATCATCCCGAGCCCGTCCCGGAACCACTGCACCAATGACCCGGTGACCGCCATCGACCCTTCCAGCGCGTACGACGCCGGGTGGTCGCCGATCTGGTACGCGACCGTCGTCAGCATCCCGTGCTTCGACCGGACGATCTCATGCCCGGTGTGCAGCAGCAGGAACGAACCCGTGCCGTACGTGCACTTCGCCTCGCCGGGGCTGAAACACGTCTGCCCGAACAGCGCGGCCTGCTGGTCACCGAGCGCCGCCCCGATCCGGACCCCGGGCAGCACCTCGGTCGCGGTCGCGAACACCCCCGACGACGGGCGGATCTCCGGCAGGATCGCCCGCGGTACGTCGAAGGCCTCGAGCAGTACGTCGTCCCACTCGAGCGTCTCGATGTTCATCAGCATCGTCCGGCTCGCGTTGGTCACGTCGGTGGCATGCAGACCGCCGCGCGCGCCGCCGGTGAAGTTCCAGATCAGCCAGCTCTCCATCGTGCCGAACAGGATCTCGCCGCGCTCGGCCCGCTGCCGCAGACCGGGCGTGTGGTCGAGCATCCACTTGATCCGAGGCGCCGAGAAGTACGTCGTCAACGGGAGACCGCACAGGTCCGCGAAGCGATCCGGACCTTCGGAGCCGGCCAGTTCAGTGACGAGCCGGTCCGTTCGGGTGTCCTGCCAGGTCACCGCATGGCCGATCGGCTGACCGGTCAGGCGGTCCCAGAGCAGGCTGGTCTCGCGCTGGTTCGCGATGCCGATGGCAACGATCTGGGACGGTACGGCGCCGATCTGCTTGATCGCGGCCGGTACCACCCGGGTGACGTTGTTCCAGATCTCGCCGGCGTCGTGCTCGACCCAGCCCGGTCGCGGGAACAGCTGGTGATGCTCGCGCTGCGCCACCGACACCAACCGCCCACGCCGGTCGAACAGAATGCACCGAGTCGAGTTCGTCCCCTGGTCAACCGCAGCCACATACTGCTCAGCCATCTCCCCACCCCCCATCCACTGGCTTGACTCTCACGCGTCCTCCCGGAGGTCGCGGGCGATGGCTTCGGCGGTGGCTCGGACCATCGTGACCAGGTCGGTGCGGTGGCGGAGGCGGCTGTCGCAGATGCGTTCGATCCGGCCGGCCAGGCCGACCGCTCCGACGACCAGGCCGCCGAGTCCGCGGATCGGCGCCGCGATACCGGCCAGCTCCACCGTGTGCTCCTCGAACTCGCCGGCCCAGCCGCGGGCGCGGACCGCCGCGAGTTCATCGGCCAGCCCGGCCGGGTCGATGATCGTCCGGGTCGTGTACGCCTCCAGCTTCCGCGGCCGGGAGGCCCCGCTGGTGTCGTACGCCAGCACGGCTTTGCCGAGCGCGGTCGCATGCGGCGGAAGCGTCGTACCGACGTCGAGGTCCTGGTCGCTGTCGTCGGGCCGGAATACGTGGTGCACGACCACGACCTTGCCCTCGACCAGGCGGCCGACGCGCACCACCTCGCCGCTGCGGGAGGCGAGCGAGTCGGCCCAGTTGATCGCGCGGCTGCGGAGCTCGTTCGGATCGAGGTAGCTCTCGCCGAGCCGGCCGAACGCGTCGCTCAGGTGGTAGTGAGCGCCGCTGTGGTCCTGCTCGACGAAGCCGACCTGATGCAACGTGCGGAGGATCCCGTGCACAGTCGTCTTGGCCAGCCCGAGCGCGTTGCCGAGATCGGCCACGCCGAGACCGTTGGGCGCGGCGGCGAGCAGTCGCAGCACAGCCGCGGCCCGCTCGATCGACTGCACAGTGCCCGGCACATCCGCAGGCTACCCGCGAAATCTGGGGCCGTCTGCTACTCGGACGCGATGGCGCGAAGGACATCCAGGCGGGCTGCACGGCGTGATGGCCAGACCGCAGCGAGTACGGCGAACAGGGCCGCGGCAGCGACCGCGATGACCAGTTGCAGCACCGGGATATCCCGTACGGCGAGCCCGTCGTCGACCATCGACGACTGGACCGAAGCCGCGAACACGACCCCGATCACGACGCCGAGCAGTGCACCCAGCAAGGTGATCGCGATCGACTCGACCCGGAGCATCCGGTTCAGCTGCGGCCGGTCCATCCCGATCGCCCGCAGCAGGCCGATCTCGCGGGTCCGCTCGACGACACCGAGCGCGAGCGTGTTCACGATGCCGAGCAGCGCGATCAGGATCGCCAGCGCGAGCAGGAACCCGAGTGCGGCCAGTACGCCGTTCACCGGTTCGCGGGCGGTCGCGGCGTACGCCTGCTGGTCGCGGACCTCGATCGACGGGTAGTCCTTCTTCAGCTGGTCGAGGATCCCGGTCCGGACCTCGGCAACCTGATTGCCCTGGGCAACCTCGACGTACAGCAGGTTGTCGGTGACCGGGCCGCCGATCTTCTGGTACGCCGGGAGGGAGAGGAGGACCGCGTTCAGCTGGCGGTTCGGGGCCAGGATGCCACCGACGGTGAGCCGGTGTTTGCCGGTCGTGGTTGCCAGGTCGAAGGTCTTGCCGACGGTCAGGCCGAGCGTGGTCGCCAGGTTCCGGGGGAGGACGGCCTGGCCGGAGCCGAGGACGGCCGCGGAGCCGGCGTCGAACGTCGTGGTGACCGGACCGTCCAGGGTGCCGTCGCTGACACCGCTGACCCGGACGCTGACCTTGCCGACCTGACCGGACTCCTGCCGGACCCGGTGCACGGACTGCACACCGGGGACCTGCGCTGTCCGGTCGCCGATCTGGGTGCTGAAGGTCGGCGTGCCGCCGGAGGTGATCAGGATCGAGGAGGTGCCGAGCGCGTCGGCGATGCTCTGGTTGATCGAGGCCTTGGCCGAGGCGGCGATCACCATCAGGCCGCAGATCAGCGAGACAGAGATCATCAGCGCCGACGCGGTGGCAGAGGTACGGCGCGGGTTGCGCTCGGCGTTCCGGCGGCCGAGGGTGACCGGGGCCTTGCGGCCGAACGGGTACATCAGCGCGCGGACGACGTACCGGCTGAGCAGCGGGCTGAGCATCACGATGGCGATCACGCCGGTCCCGGCGCCGAGCGTGATCAGGACCACGCCCGGGGTGCCACCGGCGTTGAGGCCGACGGCGTACAGGAGCACTGCCATCAGCAGCACGAAGCCGCCGATCGAGATCCGGGCGAGCAGCGAGCGTTCCGGGACGGTCACGTCGTCGCGCATCGCGGCGATCGGCGGGAGTTTGCCGGCCCGGCGGGCGGCGGGCGCCGCGGCGGCCACCGTGACACCGATCCCGATGACGTAGCAGACGATGATCGTGGCCGGGCTGACCTGCAGCGACGCGGTCGGGATGCGCAGGTCGAGGAGCTGGTAGGTGAACCGGATTCCGACCGCGACGCCGATGCCGATCAGCAGGCCGAGGGTGGAGCCGAGGATGCCGATGACGACGCTCTCGGCGACGACCGTGCCGGTGACCTGACCGCGGGACGCGCCGATCGCCCGGAGCATCGCGAGCTCGCGGGACCGTTGCGCGACCACCATCGCGAACGTGTTCACGATCAGGAACGTGCCGACGAAGAGGGCGAGACAGGCGAACACGACCAGGACAGTGCTGAAACCGCCGAACGTGCTGTCGAGAGAGTGCTCGCCGTCGGCCGTGACCTGCTGCGCAGTCCGGACCTTGACGCTGTCGCCGATGGTCGTGGCGATCGCCTTGCTGACCGCGTCCGCGTCGGAGCCCGGCTGGACCGCGACGCTGACCGACGTCCAGCCTGCTTGGCCGAGCAGCAGGTACTGCGCGGTGGCGCCGTCGAAACTGACCAGCGGCGCACCGGCGGCGGCGCCGGCCGCAACCGGGGTAGTGGTCGCGGTCAGCGTCGCGGTGACGGCCTGAGTCGGCGTGACGATCCTGACCTGGTCACCGATGGCGTAGCCCGCGCGACTGGCGGTCGAATCGTCGAGGGCGAGCTCGTTGCGCCCCGACGGCGGCGTGCCATCGACCAGCTTGAACGGCGCCACCCGGGCGTCGCGCGGCCACGAGGCCCCGAAGCTGGTGAGTCCGTAGTTCTCCAGCGGTTTGCCGTCCGGGGTGAGGATCTCGACGTCGCTGACCAGGAGCTGCGAGGCGGCGCTCGCGACCCCGGGGATGGCGGCGATGCGGTCGGCGAGGCCGGCCTGGAACGTCGGTGGACGGTCGGTGCCGGTCTCGATCGGGGACGACGGGGTGACAGTGATGTCCGCCGTACTCACGGCGTAGTTCTTCTTCAGGGCGTGGGAGAGGGTGTCGGTGAAGACCATCGCGCCACCGGCGAACGCGACGCCCAGCGTCACCGCAACCGTGCACAGTACGAACCGGAGCCGGTGCGCGAGGACCGACCGGAGGCCGAGCTTGAACATCAGTGTTGCTCAGCCGGCGCGGAGTCGAGCTTCTTCATCGTGTCGAGCACCGATTCGGCGGTCGGGTCGATCAGCTCGGACTGCAGCGTGCCGTCGGCGAGGAACAGGACTCGGTCGGAGTACGACGCGGCGCTCGGGTCGTGCGTGACCATCACGACGGTCTGGCCGAAGTCGCGGACGGAGCGGTGCAAGAAGTCGAGGACGTCCGCGGACGAGCGGGAGTCGAGGTTGCCGGTCGGCTCGTCGGCGAACACCACGTCCGGGCGGGACACCAGCGCACGTGCACAGGCGACACGCTGCTGCTGACCGCCGGACAGCTCGGACGGCTTGTGGCTCAGCCGGTCGGTCAGACCGATCGTGTCGATCACCGTGGTCAGCCAGTCCTGGTCGGGTTTGCGGCCGGCCAGGTCGAGCGGGAGCGTGATGTTCTCCAGCGCGGTCAGGGTCGGGACCAGGTTGAACGCCTGGAACACGAACCCGATCCGGTCCCGGCGCAGGTGGGTGAGCTGCTTCTCCGGCACCTTGGTCAGGTCGACGTCACCGAGGAAGACGCTCCCGTCCGACGGCTTGTCCAGCCCCGCGAGGCAATGCAGCAGGGTCGACTTCCCGGACCCGGACGGCCCCATGATCGCGGTGAACCGGCCCTTGCCGAAGTCCGCGCTCACGTCGGCCAGCGCATTCACCTGCGTCTGCCCGCCGCCGTACCGCTTCCACACTCCGACCGCCCGTACCGCCGCATCAGCCACGCCCATGCGACGAACCGTATCGACCGAGGGTTCCTCGGCAGGGTGGAGGTGGGGGATCAGCCGTCGACTGTGATCAGGTCTATGCCTGCCGACTCGGCGGCTACCTCTTCGACCGAGCGGGTCGGAAGGGGTGGCGGCGTGCCGCCCCAGGCGGGGCAGATGGCCTTGTGGTCGCACCAGTCGCAGAGCGGTCCGGGGCTGGGTCGCCAGTCGCCGGAGTCGAGGGCGCGGGTGATGGCGATCCAGAGTGCGGACACCTTGCGTTCGCAGGCGCGGAGGTCGGCCTCGTCGGGGATGTAGCGGACGATCTCGCCGTTGCCCAGATAGACCAGCTGCAGCATGGCCGGGACGACTCCGCGCAGCTTCCACAGCACGAGTGCGTAGAACTTCGTCTGGAAGAGTGCCTTGGCTTCGAAGAACTCCGACGGCGATCGACCGGTCTTGTAGTCGACCACCCGGATCTCCCCGGTCGGTGCGACATCGAGCCGGTCGACGTACCCCCGCAGTACCAGACCTGAGTCCAGGGCGGTCTCGACGTACAGCTCCCGCTCGGCGGGATCCAGCGCGTTCGGGTCCTCGAGGGTGAAGTACTTGCCGAGCAGGCCGTGCGCCTCGGCCAGCCACTTCGCCAGCTCCTCGCCGCTCGCGTCCTCCGCGAACAGCTCGGCGACCTCGGGCTCCTCCTCGAGCACGCGCTGCCACTGCGGCTCGAGCATCTCGGCGGCCTGCTCCAGCGTGCGTTGCCCGCGCGGCAGGTCGAACAGCCGCTCGAGCACTGCGTGCACCACGGTCCCGCGCACCGCCGCGGCCGACGGCTTCTCCGGCAGCCGGTCCACCACCCGGAACCGGTACTTCAGCGGGCAGCTCATGAAGTCCGCGGCCCGGGACGGCGACAACGCTCCCCGCGGATGTTCATGCCGATCGACTTCAGCTGCTGCGACGCTCATACCTTGAACCCTAGGCACAACCACCGACAGTTCGCGCGCACCCCACCCCGGCCTGTGGAAAACCGGCGCCAGGAATCTTGCGGTGGGTGTGTAGCACGGAGTTACCTCGGGCCAAGTAGGTTTGGGTTGATGCCAGACTCGCGTGATCCCCAGAACCCCGCCCAGCCGGCCGGCCAACCGCCGCCCGGGACCTGGGTGCTCGGTCGCATCCGCGGGATCCGGCTGACCATGCGGTTCACCTGGCTGCCGGTGGCGATGCTGCTGGCGTTCGGGTTCGCCGCGATCATCGGGCAGCAGTTCCCGGAGCTGGGCGGCTGGCGCTACGTCGCCGCGTTCGCTTTCGTGGTCGCGTTCACGCTGTCGATCCTGGTTCACGAGCTGGCCCATGCCTTGATGGCGATGCGGTTCGGCATCGGCGTCTCGGAGATCAACCTCGGCTTCTTCGCCGCAGGCACGCACATCGAGGGCGAGCGGAAGTCACCGCTCGAGGAGTTCGCGGTCTCGGTGGTCGGCCCGGTCGCCTCGCTGATCGTCGGCGCGGTCGCGTACCTCGGGTCCCGCGCGATCGACGACGGCGTCGGGTACGTCGCTCTGTGGGAGCTGGGCGTTGCAAACCTGATCGTCGGCGTCACCAACCTGCTGCCCGGCCTGCCGCTGGACGGCGGGTGGGTGCTGCGGGCAATCGTCTGGAAGTTCACCGGCAACATGCACACCGGCACGGTCGTCGCGGCGTGGGCCGGCCGGGTGCTCGCGATCTCGGTGCTGGCCTTGCCGATGCTGCTCGAACAGTTCTGGAACCGGCAGCCCTCGGTCATCGACTTCATCATCGCCCTGCTGGTCGGCTTCTTCCTCTGGTCCGGCTCGACCGCATCGCTGATGCAGGCCCGGCTCCGGCGCAAGCTGCCGGCACTCCAGGTCCGTACGCTGGCCCGCCGCGCCGTCGCCGTACATTCCGGTACGCCGATCTCCGAAGCGGTCCGGCTGGCCGGACAGTCGCAGGCCGGCGCGGTCGTGGTGATCGACGGCGAGGGCAAGCCGCACGCCCTGGTGTCGGAGACCGCGGTGGCCGCCGTCGCCCCGAACCAGCGCCCGTGGACCACGGTGAGCGAGGTCTCCACCGCCATCGGCGCGGGCCACATCATCGGCGTCAACGACACCGGCGAGGAGATCCTCGCCACACTCCGTGAGCACCCCGCCTCGGAGTACCTGGTCCTCGACGCGAACGGCGCGGTGTACGGCGTCCTCGCGACCGCCGACGTGGAACGCGCGTTCCGTTCCCGCTGATTACTCGGTTGTGATGACCGAAAGTTAAGGTGAGCGCCTTATGGCTGACTTGCGCGACTTTCCCGACCAGGCGTACTCCGGGGTGCACCACGGCCCGTTGCAGGAGGGCGAGTGGATCACCCTGCAGGACTCGAAGGGCCGCCGGCACTCGGTCAACCTGGAGCGCGGGAAGATCTTCCACACCACCAAGGGCGGGATCGAGCACGACCAGCTGATCGACGGCCCGGATGCGGTGGTGATCCGGTCCAAGGGCGGCGTCGAGTACCTGGCGCTGCGGCCGCTGATGGCCGACTACTCGGTGTCGATGCCGCGTGGTGCTGCGGTGATCTATCCGAAGGACACCGCGCAGATCGTCACGATGGCGGATATTTTTCCGGGCGCCAAAGTGGTCGAGGCGGGTGCCGGTTCCGGCGCGCTGACCACGGCCCTGTTGCGGGCGGTCGGGATCAACGGACAGGTCATCTCGTTCGAGCGCCGCGAGGACTTCGCGGAGGTCGCGCGGAAGAACGTGACCGGCTTCTTCGGCGCCGAACATCCGGCCTGGCGACTCGAGGTCGGCGACCTGGTGGAGAAGCTGAACGAGCAGGACGTGGACCGCGTCGTACTCGACATGCTGGCGCCGTGGGAGTGCGTTGACGTGGCCGCTGAGGCCCTTTCACCCGGCGGCGTGCTCTGTGCCTACGTGGCCACCACGACGCAGCTGAGCCGCTTTGTGGAGACGCTGAGGGCACACGGCGAGTTCACTGAGCCGCGCGCGTGGGAGTCGCTCGTGCGAGACTGGCATGTAGAGGGTCTGGCAGTTCGGCCGGGCCACCGGATGCAAGGACACACGGCGTTCCTGGTCACCGCGCGGCGCATGGCGCATGGTGTGCAGGCGCCCCGGAAGAAGCGCCGCCCGGCACCGGGCGCGTACGGCGACGACTACGCCGGCCCGCGTCGGGCCGAGCCATCTACCGAACGTTCGGTCGAACCATCTGCTGAACCATCCGTGCAATCATCCGGCGACATGCCGACGGCAACGGGGCCATCCGCAACCGACACGTGATGGGATTCAGCTTGCCCGTCGAGGTTTTCTGGGTAAGGTCCATAGGGTCGAGCCCCACATGGTGAGGTGATGATCGTGGCTGGAGACGAGAGTCCTACCGCGGCAGAACTGCGTAACCAGGTCCGGTACCTGGAGGCCGAAGTCGCGGCGTTGCGACGTCGGCTGCTCGAGCACCCGGCAGACAGCCGGTCGCTCGAGAGCAGACTGTCCGAAACCCAGGCCTCCTTGGCGAGTGTCACCGCTCAGAACGAGCGGCTGGCCGACACGCTGCGCGAGGCGCGAGAGAAGATCATCGCCCTGAAGGAGGAAGTCGACCGGCTGGCGCAACCGCCGTCCGGGTTCGGCACCTTCCTCGGACGGAACGAAGACGACACGCTGGACGTGTTCACCGGTGGCCGAAAGCTCCGGGTCGCGGCCAGTCCGTCGATCGACCTGGACGGGCTCCGGCTCGGCCAGGAACTGATGCTGAACGAAGCACTCAACGTGGTCGAGGCCTGCGACTTCGAGGTCGTCGGCGACGTGGTGATGCTGAAGGAGCTGCTCGCCGACGGCGAGCGGGCGCTGGTGATCGCGCAGGCGGACGAGGAGCGGGTGGTGCGACTCGCCTCCCCGCTGCTCGACATCGCGCTGCGCACCGGCGACTCGCTGCTGCTGGAGCCCCGCTCCGGCTATGTGTACGAGAAGATCCCGAAGTCCGAGGTCGAGGAGCTGGTCCTCGAAGAGGTGCCGGACATCGACTACACCCAGATCGGTGGCCTGGCCGGCCAGATCGAGGCGATCCGGGATGCGGTCGAGCTGCCGTACCTGCACAAGGACCTGTTCCTGGAGCACGAGCTCAAGCCGCCGAAGGGCGTGCTGCTCTACGGCCCGCCCGGCTGCGGCAAGACGCTGATCGCGAAAGCGGTGGCGAACTCGCTGGCCAAGAAGGTCGCCGAGCGGACCGGGGTGGCGGAGCAGAAGTCGTTCTTCCTGAACATCAAGGGTCCCGAGCTGCTGAACAAGTACGTCGGTGAGACCGAGCGGCACATCCGCCTGGTCTTCCAGCGGGCCCGGGAGAAGGCCTCCGAGGGCATGCCGGTGATCGTGTTCTTCGACGAGATGGACTCGCTGTTCCGCACCCGCGGATCCGGTGTCTCCTCCGACGTCGAGAACACCATCGTCCCGCAGCTGCTGAGTGAGATCGACGGTGTCGAGGGGCTGGAGAACGTCCTCGTCATCGGTGCCTCGAACCGTGAGGACATGATCGACCCGGCGATCCTGCGGCCTGGCCGGCTGGACGTGAAGATCAAGATCGAGCGCCCCGACGCCGAAGCGGCCCGGGACATCTTCTCGAAGTACCTGACACCCAACCTGCCGCTGCACACCGACGACCTCAGCGAGTTCGGCGGCGACCGGCGAGGCTGTGTGGACGGGATGATCCAGCGCACGGTCGAGCGGATGTACACCGAGGCCGACGAGAACCGCTTCCTCGAGGTCACCTACGCCAACGGTGACAAGGAGGTCTTGTACTTCAAGGACTTCAACTCGGGCGCGATGATCCAGAACATCGTCGACCGGGCGAAGAAGATGGCGATCAAGGCATTCCTGGACGAGAACCAGAAGGGCCTGCGAGTGCAGCACCTGCTGCAGGCCTGCGTGGACGAGTTCAAGGAGAACGAGGACCTGCCGAACACCACCAACCCGGACGACTGGGCCCGCATCTCCGGCAAGAAGGGCGAGCGGATCGTCTACATCCGCACCCTCATCTCCGGCAAACAAGGCACCGAGCCCGGCCGCTCCATCGACACGGCCACGAACACGGGTCAGTACCTGTAACACCGCAGTACCTGAGACCGCCCCTGGACAGTGTCCGGGGGCGGTCTGCTGTGTGGTGGCAGGAACGTGCAACTTGGCTCGGCTCGGTGTGGCCTCTGGCGAGGATGAGGCATCCGAGCAACCCGTACTTCGTGGTGAACGGCAACAGCGTGCAGTTCCGGGCGCCGGTGAACCGGCTCCGGTACGCACACATTGGTCGTGATCCACGAGAGCGACGACGACGTGACCGTGGTGCGACTCGTCTCCGTCGGTGATGTACAACGGCGTACTCCAGACCACCTTGTCGAAGTCGTTCGACGGCGCGTACTTCAAGGCCAACTGCGACAAGTCGTCGCCGTGCAGCAGCTCGAACTACGGCGAGGTCCGGATCTACGCCTTGAAGGTCCAGCACAGCTGACCAGGGGGTAGGTCTAACCCCCGGTGTAATCGGGGGGTTTCCCCGATTGGTACGGCGTCGTGGTGGTCGTAGCTTGCTGTTATGGCGACGGATGAAGTGCGGAAGGACCTGCGGGCCGCGGTGGCGGCCCGCCAGGAGCTGGGACCGGAGTACGAGGCCGAGATCATCGAAGGCTTCCTGGAGAAGCTCGACGCGCAGCGTCGGGCCACTGCTCTGCCCGAGCCGGCCCCGCCGCCGCACCCGAGCCGCGAACAGGACCCGGGCGGGCTGGCGCTGGCGATCATCTCGGTCGTCGTCGCCATCCCGATCACCGCGATCTCCGCCGCGATGATCGGGCCGTTCGGCGTCCTGCTCGGCTGGCTGGGCCTGGTCATGATCAACGTCGCCCGAGCCGCCGGCCGCCGCCGCTGACGCGCGCTACTTCGGCTCGATCGGGAGCAACCGACCCTGGGCGTCGTACGCCCGCACCTCCTGGCGCACGGTGCTGAGACTCACGGCCACATTCACCCGGTTGTCCGCGTAGGCGTAGCCGCTGTCGACGTAGCCCTGCTGCCAGGGACTCGTGGTGCCCTTCCAGACCAGGCGCGACTCGACCCGGGCGACCTCCGGACGGGCTCGGTAGAGCTTCCACATCCGGGACGCCGGCTTCGGCGCCGATAGCGAGGAACTGCCGGAGGTCAGGCCGGCGAGGCCTTCGTTCTGCGTCGGGAGCGTGACCCACCGGGGCGACGGATATTTCTCCCACCCGCCGGCTCCGGAGGGGGCGAGACAGGTGGCGAGGCCAGAGGCTCCGGACCCCTTGAGGATCATCAGGACATCGGTATTCCTGGGATTCGCGCCCGGCACCCGCCGCGCCCAGATAATCGTCAGCGGCCGGTCGAGCCTCGTGTGCCCGCCGCGCTCGCAGGCCTTCGCGAAGGCGGCGGCCGCCTCGGCGTCGGGCACGACCTCGAGACCGGTTCGGGGAGCGGTTGGGGTTGCTGCCGTCGCAGGCCCGGCGCCATCGGGGGCGGTGGGTGGCCGGTTGGTGATGACGAGGCTGCCGGCCACAACGGCGGCGACGGCGCCGACACCGATCGCCGGAGCGATCCAGCGCCGGGCCGGGGGATGACCCGCGGGACGCGACTTGTCCATCACTTGCTTGCGTAGCTGGGCGCGCCGTGCCGGATCCAACGGGGGGACGGGAGGCGGGTCGAGTCGGAGGTTCATGACAGCTCCTCGGTGAGGTCGACCCGGGTCAGCAGGTCGGGGAAGCGACGACGGGTGCGGTGCAGGCGGGCCTTGACGGTTCCGACCGGTACGCCGAGGGCGTCCGCGGCCTCGGTCGTGGTGAGGCCGGCCCAGACGACGAGCTCGAGAGTCTCGCGTTCGTGCCGGGGGAGTTTGGCGACAGCGCGGCGAATCGCCGACATCTGTCGCTCGTCGTCCAGCCGGCGGTCGATGTCGGGGGCGTGATCGCGGTCCGGCGCCGGGTCGGGCAGGCGGGCCACCAGGTTGCGCAGCCGGTTCGCCGTCCGGAACAGGGTCCGGCACTCGTTGGCGGCGACCATCAGCAGCCAGCCGCGAGCACTCGGCCCGGTCAGCGGACCCGGTGGGTTCCGCTGGAATCGCCGCCAGGTGTTGAGAAATGTCGCTTGGACGACGTCGTCGGCGGTACTCCAGGACGCGGTACGCCGGAATGCGAAAGCCCGCACCTCGTCCGCGTAGCGGTCGAACAACTCGCCCAATGCGAAGTGGTCGCCGATCCGCAACCGCTCCCAGAGGTCCGGGTCGGAGCCCGGTTCGAGATCGCTCGGTGATCCCGCAGATCCCGTAGCCATGGCCGGCTCCGTATCGTCAGTCAGGATGATGTTCACATCGGGTAATGACCGGCCAGTCACCCGATGGTTGCATCAGAGCGCTGTCAGAATCTCGGGCAGCCCGGTCCGGACATCAGCAGGCCGGTCCAGCAGCAGACCACGATGTACGCCGTACCAGGGGGAGAGCCGCGCCCAGTCGTGGGAGCGTGCGACCAGGTCAGGGGTGGGCTCGTACGCCGCGATGACTCCGGCTCGCACCGCATCGGGTGCGCCGTTCAGGGGCCAGCAGAGGTCCAGGGCGGGGTCGCCGATCACCGCGTCGGTCCAGTCGATGATCCCGGTGATCCGGCCGTCGGTCATGAGGATGTGGTCCGGACCTAGGTCGCAATGGACCAGCGTGGTCCGGATGTTGGCGACGCGGTCGAGTAGCTCATGTGCGGCGGTCTGAACGTCGCTGGGCAGCAGGGGCACGATTTGCGTCCGGAATTCGGCCAGTTCCACGGTCTTGGCCGCAGTCGCAGTCTCCGCGTCCAGAGCGCCATGTGCGACCGCGTCCACCGGATCTACGGCGTGCAGTGCTTTGAGGAAGGCGCCCAGCTCGCGGCCAGTCGCCGCACCGCCGTCTTCCAGGGGTGTGCCGGGCAGCAGCAGGTGACGTACGCCGTCATCCGTCAGCTCGGGTACCGGCACCGGTAGCGGCAGCTGTGGGGCCAGCCAGGGGAGGAGAGTGGCTTCGGCGAGCAGCCGCGGACGGACCTCGGGACGGCGGGGAGAGCGGTGGATCCACGGGCCGTCGATCCACGCGTGGCTGTCCCAGCCCTCGACGAGGATCACACCAGGCTCCGGACGTACGGACCGAGCAACCCCACCGTGTCCGGCATGAACGACCACTCGTCGAACTTGGCCACGAGGTCGGCGGGGGACATCCACGCGCCCCACTCGACCTCTTCCGGCTGGTGCCGCACAGGGCCGTCCCAGACGCAGCTGTACAGGTAGGCGTGGTACCGCGTGTGGTCGTCGGCGTAGTCGCCCTCCGGCAGCCGGGTCAGCTCGACCCCGGAGATCCCGAGCTCCTCGTCCAGCTCCCGTACGACGGCGTGGAACGGCTCCTCGCCGGCCGCGACGACCCCACCCGCGGCGAAGTCGTACCGGCCCGGGTAGACGTCCTTTGTCGGCGTACGGCGGTGCACGTAGATGTCGCCGATCGGATTCCGGACGAGTACGCCGGTGGCGGAGTGTCGCAGGTTGTCGCGGCGCATGACCGATCGTGGCGCGGATCCGGTGACATGGTTGTCTTCGTCCAGGATCGCCACCATTTCGTCCATCCGCGCAGTCTCACATGTAACCCTGTGGACACAGCAACACCTTTAGTCGGCCTTACCGCGTAGGCTCTTTCGCATGAGTGTTCGGCGGATCATGGGTACCGAGACCGAGTTCGGGATCTCGGTGCCGGGCCAGCCCGGGGCCAACCCGATGCTGACCTCGAGCCAGGTGGTGAACGGCTACGCGCAGACGCAGCCGCTCGCGCGCAAGACCCGATGGGACTTCGACGAGGAGCACCCGCTGCGGGACGCGCGAGGATTCGACCTGAGCCGGGAAGTGGCGGACTCCAGCCAGCTGACCGACGAGGAGACCGGCCTGGCGAACGTGATCCTCACCAACGGCGCCCGGCTGTACGTCGACCATGCGCATCCGGAGTACTCGGCGCCCGAGACCACGAATCCGCGGGACGCGGTGGTGTGGGACAAGGCCGGCGAGCTGGTGATCATGGAGGGCGCGCGCCAGGCCCGGCTGATCCCGGGTGCCCCCCAGCTGAACCTGTACAAGAACAACACCGACAACAAGGGCGCGTCCTACGGCTCGCATGAGAACTATCTGATGCGACGGTCGACGCCGTTCGCGTCGATCGTGCGGCACCTGACGCCGTTCTTCGTGAGCCGTCAGGTGGTCACCGGCGCAGGCAGGGTCGGCATCGGCCAGGACGGCGCGGCGCACGGGTTCCAGGTCAGTCAGCGGGCCGACTACTTCGAGGTCGAGGTCGGCCTGGAGACCACGCTGAAGCGGCCGATCATCAACACCCGTGACGAGCCCCATGCGAACCCGGACCGCTACCGCCGGCTGCACGTCATCATCGGCGACGCGAACCTGTCCGAGATCTCGACGTACCTGAAGGTCGGGACGGCGTCGCTGGTGCTGGCGATGATCGAGGACGGCTGGCTCACCGACGACCTCAGCGTCGACCGCCCGGTGACCGCGCTGCACGAGGTCAGCCACGACCCGTCCTGCACGCATCTGATCACGCTGAAGGACGGCCGGAAGATCACCGCCGTCCAGCTGCAGACGGAGTACCTGGAGCAGGCCCGCAAGTACGTCGAGGACAAGTACGGCGACGACGCGGACCGGCAGACCAAGGACGTGCTGCACCGGTGGGAGCAGATCCTCGATCAGCTCGCGATCGACCCGATGAAACTCTCCGACCAGCTGGACTGGGTCGCGAAGTACAAGCTGCTCCAGCAGTACCGCGACCGCGACGGCCTCGAGTGGGACGACCCGAAGCTGCACCTGATCGACCTGCAGTACGCCGACCTCCGTCCGGACAAGGGTTTGTATTACAGGTTGGTGAAGTCCGGCCGGATGCAGCGGGTGGTCAGCGACGAGGAGATCCGGATGGCGGTCTCGCATCCGCCGGTCGACACCCGGGCCTACTTCCGCGGCCGCTGCATGCAGCAGTACGCCCCGCAGGTCGCGGCCGCCTCCTGGGACTCGGTGATCTTCGATCTGCCCGGGAAAGAATCGCTTCAGCGGATCCCGACTTTGGACCCGTTGCGGGGCACAAAGGCCCATGTCGGGGCACTTCTTGACCAGTGCGACACCGCGAGTGACCTGGTTCGCACCATTACTGGGGGCGCCGCCGGGTAGGGTCGCTAGTACAGCAACGAGAGAGTCGGTTGGGCGTCTCTTTCACTGCGGTTCTAGGAGGTGTGTGGCCATGGCGAAAGACGGCGGTCAGCAGCACAAGCAGCCGAAGCGTTCGTCGACCGAGGAAGAGGTCGAGCAGGTCGAGGCGTCGGAGGATGTCCAGGAGCGTAAGGAACGGCTCGACGAGGACGTCGACTCGATCCTGGACGAGATCGACGAGGTTCTCGAGGAGAACGCCGAGGAGTTCGTCCGCGGATTCGTGCAAAAGGGTGGGGAGTGAACCGCTCGATGACTTTCGATGCCTCCGGCCGGTTGCCGGAAGCCTTCATGACCCCAGGCGGCTCGTCGTTCATGGACTTCCTGGCCGGGTACGCGCCTGACCTGTTGCCGGGACGACGCAGCCTGGGGTCGGCCGACTTCTCCGACCAGGTCCCGCACGGTACGACGATCGTCGCCGCCACCTTCCCCGGTGGCGTGGTGATGGCCGGCGACCGGCGGGCCACGATGGGCAACATCATCGCCCAGCGTGACATCGAGAAGGTGTTCCCGGCCGACGAGTACTCCGCGGTCGCGTTCGCCGGCACGGCCGGTTTCGGGATCGAGATGGTCCGGCTGTTCCAGGTCGAGCTGGAGCACTACGAGAAGCTCGAGGGCGCGACCCTCAGCCTGGACGGCAAGGCCAACCGGCTGAGTGCGCTGATCCGGGGCAACCTCTCGATGGCGCTGCAGGGCCTGACCGTGGTGCCGCTGTTCGCGGGCTACGACCCCGACATCAAGGGTGGCCGGATCTTCTCCTACGACCCGACCGGCGGGCGCTACGAGGAGCACCACTTCCACAGCGTCGGCTCGGGTTCGGTGTTCGCCCGGGGCGCGCTGAAGAAGCTCTACCGCGAGGACAGTTCGGTGACGGACTGCATCACGGCGGTGATCCAGTCCCTGATCGACGCCGCCGACGACGACTCGGCGACCGGCGGTCCGGACATGCTGCGACGGATCTTCCCGGTGGTCGGTGTGGTCACCGCGGACGGTTACCGGCGGCTGCCGGAGGACGAGGTCGCAGCCATCGTCGACGCGGCCTGGGCCGAGCGGCACAACCGTCCCGACGGCCCGGCCGCGGCGTCCCTCACCTGACCACCCGCCCGATCGACTGATTAGAGGACGACACCTTCGATGAGCGTTCCGTTCTACGTCTCGCCCGAGCAGCTGATGCGGGACCGGGCCGACTTCGCCCGGAAGGGCATCGCCAAGGGCCGCAGCGCGATCGCGCTGCAATATGCCGACGGCATCCTGTTCGTCGCGGAGAACCGCTCGCCCGCGCTGCACAAGGTGGCCGAGATCTACGACCGGATGGCGTTCGCCGCCGTCGGCCGGTACAACGAGTTCGAGAACCTGCGGATCGCCGGCGTGCGGCTGGCCGACATGCGCGGGTACTCCTACGACCGGCGTGACGTGACGGGCCGCGCGCTGGCCAACGCGTACGCGCAGACCCTCGGCGCGATCTTCTCCTCCGGCGGCGAGAAGCCGCTCGAGGTCGAGATCCTCGTCGCCGAGGTCGGTCTGAGCACGGCCGAGGACCAGATCTACCGGCTCACCTACGACGGCTCGATCGCGGACGTCCGCGGGTACGCCGTGATGGGCGGGCCGGCCGACCAGGTCGCGGAGTACGTCGGTGAGCACTTCCAGGAGGGCATCTCACTGGCCGGTGCGCTCCGGCTCGCGGTGGATGCGCTCGCGCATGACGGTTCCGAGGTACGGCAGTTGACCCCGGACCAGCTCGAGGTCGCGGTCCTGGACCGGACCCGGTCGCAGGTGCGCAAGTTCAAGCGGATCTCCGAGGAGACGCTGGCGCGCATCCTGTCCGAGTCCCGCCCGGACACGACCGAATCCACCGACGGGGATGCGAAGTCGGAGGCCGCGGAGTCCACGGGGTCTGCTGACGACACTGCCGGTGCCTCGACGAAGGACGACGTACCGATCGCGCCGCCGGAGGATCCCGACGACAACAGTCCGCTGTGACGGACCAGCACGAGACCTCAGCCGCCACCGAGAACGTGGCGGCTGAGTCGTCTCGGCCCGCAGATCCGGCGCCGTGGGAGCTGCTCGAGGAGGAGCCGGGGTTCAAGCGGTTCCTGACCGTGCGGCTGCGCCGGTACCGGATGCCCGACGGCCGTGAGGTCGACTGGGACGTGTACGGGCCCGAGGCCGGCATCACCTCCGGCATCACGGTGCTGCCGTTGACGCCGGAGGGGCGGATCGTGACGATCCGGATGTTCCGCGCCGGCCCCGACACCGTGGTCACGAACCTTCCCGGTGGGCTGATCGAGCCGGGGGAGGAGGTCTCGCTCGCCGGTGCACGTGAGCTCGAAGAGGAGACCGGCTACACCTGCGAGACGCTCGACGTCGTCGGTTGGCAGTGGTCCGGTGCCTCCTCGACCTTCCGCAAGTACGTCGGGATCGCCCGCGGCTGCCGCCCGGACGGGAAGCAGCAGCTGGACGAGGCCGAGGACTGCGTCCCGGTCGAGCTGTCCGTGGACGCGTTCCGTGCCGAGCTGCGCACGCCGGGTGCGATGACCGGAATTGATGCCGCCTATCTCGCGTTGGACCACGCAGGCTTGCTCTAGTAAATCTGCGGAGGAATCGATATGAGCGACTGGAACGCGAACGTCATCACCCAGTTCCGGGAGAACGAAGGCAGGGTCGGCGGCAACTTCGAGGGCGCGCCGATGGTGCTGCTGCACCACGTCGGCCGTCGGAGCGGGCAGGAGTTCATCGCCCCGACTATGTACCTGGCCGACGAGACGGACCCGTCCGTCATCTACGTGTTCGCCAGCAAGGGCGGCGCTCCCACCAACCCGGATTGGTACCGCAACCTGACCGCCGCCGGTGAAGGCGTCGTCGAGGTCGGCACTGAGACGTACAAGGTGACTGTGGAGGACGTGACCGGCGTCGAGCGCGACCGCATCTACGCCGAGCAGGCGAAGCGGTACCCGGGCTTCGCCGAGTACGAGGTCCGCACCGCCGGCATTCGCACGATCCCGGTCCTCAAGCTCACCCGGGTGTCTTGACGAGCAGGTCTGCGCACTGAGTGGATGGGTCTCGTGACCCCAGAGCCTCAGCAGAGCAGCAGCCGTCCGGACGGATTCGACCTCGGTGACACGGTCGGCCTGGTCCACGGCCCGACCACCGATCCCGACGCCGGCCGGATCGTCCGCGACACCCTGACCCGGGCCGGCGTCAGCACGATCGTGGACGGCGAGGCGGACGTGACCGTCCACCTCGGCGGCACCGGTCTCGACGTCGAGTCGGCGGCGGGTCTGCCGGCGGAGGGGTACGTCGTTGCCGTCGGCGCCGGTCAGATCGTGCTGGACGGTGTCGATGCCCGCGGCACGTATTACGCCGCGCTGACCTTGTCACAGCTTGTCCAGGGCAACCACGTGGACGGTGTCGAGATCCGCGACTGGCCGACGCTGCGGTACCGAGGCTCGATTGAGGGCTTCTACGGCACCCCGTGGTCGCACGCGGACCGGCTCGACCACCTGGACTACCTCGGCGCGCACAAGCTGAACACGTACCAGTACGCGCCGAAGGACGACGTCTACCACCGTGAGCGGTGGCGCGACCCGTACCCGGCCGACAAGCTGGCCGAGCTCGGCGAGCTGATCGAGCGGGCCCAGCGCAACAAGGTCGACTTCACCTTCGCGCTCTCACCCGGCCTGTCGATCAGCTACACCTCGGACGACGACTACCAGGCGCTGATCGCCAAGTTCGAGGCGTTGTACGCGCTCGGCGTACGGGTGTTCAACGTGCCGCTCGACGACATCGAGTACGAGAAGTGGCACTCCGACGAGGACGCTGCGAAGTACGGCTCAGGTGGTGGCGCGGCCGGCGCGGCGCAGGCCGACCTGTGCAACCGGATCCAGCGGGAGTGGATCGCGAGCAAGCCGGACCTCGCGCCGCTGCAGATGGTCCCGACCGAGTACTACGACGTGCACGAGACGCCGTACAAGCAGGCGCTGCGTGAGCAGCTCGATCCGGCCGTGATCGTGCACTGGACCGGTACTGCGGTCGTTCCGGAGAAGATCACGAGCGCACAAGCGGCCGAGGCCAAGGCGGTCTTCGGGCACGACATCCTGATCTGGGACAACTATCCGGTCAACGACTACGCGCACGGGCGGATCCTGCTCGCGGCGTACACCGGTCGCGAGCCCGGGCTGGCCGAGCACGTGGTCGGCGTGATCTCGAACCCGATGAACCAGGCCGCGGCCAGCAAGCTCGCGCTGTATTCGTTCGCCGAGTTCGGCTGGAGGCCCGCGACGTACGACGCGGAGGCGTCCTGGCATCGTGCGATCGCCGAGCGGGCCGGGGGAGACGCGGACACGATCGCGGCGCTGGAGGTGTTCGCGGACCTCACGACGTACGACGGGAAGCTGCACCTGACCAATGCGCCGGTGTTGGCGTCGAAGCTGGCTGCCTTCCGGGCGACCTGGGACGGCGGCAACCTGGCCGGCGCGATCGCCGACCTCGAGCCGCACCTCGAGGCGATCGAGAACGCCTCCGCCCAGATCCGAAGCGGCGTGGTGGATCCTGCCTTCGAGGCCGAGACCGACGCCTGGCTGGACGCGTCGTTCTACTGGGGCGGCGCGCTGCGTCAGGCGCTACGCGTGTTCGAGGCGCAGGCGGAGGGCAACGCCTCGGACGTCGCGACCGCCCGCGACGAGATCCAGCACCTGATCACGCAGGCCGACGAGATCCGCGACGTCCGCCTCCCGCACAGCCAGGTCCCGCTCAAGATCGGCGACGGGGTGGTCGACACGTTCGTCGCCGAGGCGACCGGGTCGGTATCCTGACGGTGGACCGCAACTGGCGCTGAGGTGGACGACCACCGGGGAACGGTCTGCCATCCGGCTTCGCCGCGCGCCTGGGCACCTTCAACTGTTGAGGAGTGCGCAGATGACTGCTGACTTGATGATCGGGACCGACCTCGCGGCCGAGATGGTGGCCAAGGCGGCCGAACGGGCCAAGGCCCTGCAGGAGAAGTACGGCGTACAGCCGTGCCTGGCGACCGTGCTGGTCGGGGACGATCCCGCGTCGGCGACGTATGTGCGGATGAAGCAGAACCGGTCGAAGAAGGCCGGGATCGGCTCGCGCAGTGTGGTCATGCCGGCCGAGACCACGACCGACGAACTGGTCGCGGAGATCCGGAAGCTGTCCGAGGACCCGGAGGTGCACGGGATCCTGCTGCAGCACCCGGTGCCGGCCCAGATCGACGAGCGGGCCGCCTTCGAGGCGATCGACCCGGGCAAGGACGTCGACGGGGTCACGATGCTGTCGTTCGCGGCGATGGCCTTCGGCGACCCGGGGTTCCGGTCGGCGACTCCCGGCGGGATCATGCGGCTGCTCGAGGCGTACGACGTACCGCTCGAAGGAGCGCATGCGGTCGTCATCGGCCGCAGCCCGATCCTCGGCAAGCCGGCCGGGATGTTGCTACTGGCATCGAATGCGACCGTCACCTACGCCCACTCGCGAACGCGGGACCTGCCGGAGCTGGTGCGTACGGCGGATGTCGTGATCGCCGCGGTCGGCAAGGCGAACTTCGTCCGCGGCGACTGGCTGAAGCCGGGCGCGGTCGTGGTCGACGCCGGCTACAACGAGGGCAACGTCGGCGACGTGCACTTCGAGGAGGCGTCCCAGGTCGCCCGCCTGATCACGCCGGTCCCGGGCGGCGTCGGCCCGATGACGATCGCCCTCCTGCTCGAGCAGACCGTCGACGCAGCCGAGGCACAGCTGGGTTAGCGGTCGCACCCGCCGTCCTTGTCGGGCCGCGAGTGCGGCCGGGCCCGATCCTCGATGCCCTTGTAGGCGTAGGGATCGGTCCCGGCGACCATCACGATGTCGCGGTAGTCGTGCTTGCCGACGTGAACGCCGGCCGGCACGGACTGCCAGGGGAGCAGCGACTCCGCGCTCATGTAGTGGTTCGCGAGGGCGCGGCGTAGTCCGCGCCGACCCGTGTTCGGCAGTGACCGGTGCAGCAGGTACCCGTTGAAGATCACGGCCGAGCCCGCCGGTACTTCGACCGGTACGGCGTCGTCGTCGGAGTACGGGAAGTCGAACGCCTCGACCGTGCAGTCGAAGCGGAGGTCGTCCTGCTCCCGGTCCGGATAGAGCACACCGCGGCGGTGGGAGCCGGGTAAGACCCACAGGCAGCCGTTCTCCACGGTGGCGTCGTCGAGCGCGATCCAGACCGCGGTCAGCGAGCGATCCCTGGTCGGGATGAAGAACTCGTCCTGGTGCCACGCCTGGCCCGGCTTGCCCTCGGGCTTGATGAACAGCATCGACTGCATCGCCTTGACGTTCGGCCCGATCACCGCGGTCAGCGTCTCGACCACTCGCGGCGCATGCAGCGCAGCCAAGGCTGCTGCGGATGCCTTGTGCGGATGGTGAATGCACAGATGCTTGCGCAGTACATCCTCGGCGGGCTCGCTTGCCGGAGCCTGTCCGATGTCGCGGCACAGCTGCTCGGCCGCGGCGTGGAGCTCGCTGACCTCATCGGGCGACACGGCCTCGTCGAGGACGACGAAGCCGTTCTGGCGGTAGGACTCGACCAACTCGTCGGAATGCATGTCGTTTACCTTCCCAGAACGGGCAGGGTCGACCCCTGTCGGCTGACGCACGGGCACGATCCGAGACGGCTGTCCAGTCCTTGACTGCTTTGGCCTAGGGTTGGGGGAGACGAATCTAGGAGGCGAGCACGTGGCGGTACGGGCGATCCGGGGTGCCACCCAGCTGGACGTGGACGAGCGCGAGCATCTGCTCGAGCGGTCCGCGGAACTGGTGAAGGCGGTCCTGGAGGCGAACGATCTGGAGAACGAGGATCTGATCAGCATCCTGTTCACCGTCACGTCGGACCTGTGTTCGGAGTTCCCGGCCGTGGCCGGGCGTCAGATCGGGCTGACCGACGTACCGCTGATGTGCATGCAGGAGATCCCGGTCCCGCACGCGCTGCCGCGCGTTGTCCGCCTGATGGTGCACACCGAGACGCCGCGCTCCCGCGACAAGATCCAGCACGTCTACCTCCACGGCGCGGTCGCGCTCCGTCCGGACCTGACTGGCGCCCAGTGAGTGAGCTCCGCGGTCCGGTTCGCATCGTCGGTACTGGATTGATCGGTACGTCGATCGGGCTTGCGCTGGCGCGACTGGGCGTGGTGGTGGAGCTCGTCGACGGCAACCCGGACAACGCGCTGATGGCCGAGCGGATCGGCGCCGGCTCGCGGCTGGTCCAGATCGAGCCTCAGCTGGTCGTGGTCGCCGTACCGCCGGATCATGTCGGCGCTGTCGTCGCGGAGCAGCTCAAGCAGACCGATGCGATCGTCACCGACGCGGCCAGCGTGAAGTCGAAGCCGCTCGCCGACGCGCGGAGCCTGACCGACGACGTGAGCCGGTACGTCGGAAGTCACCCAATGGCAGGCTCCGAGCGGAATGGTCCGCTGGCTGCCCGAGCGGACCTGTTCGACGGCGCGACCTGGGCGATCACCCCGCACGAGACCAGCACTCCCGAGGCCATCGACCTGGTACGCCGGCTTGCCGAGGCGGCCGGTGCTCGCACTGTCGAGCTGTCTGTCGAGGACCACGACCTCGGGGTCGCCCGGGTATCGCACCTCCCGCACCTGATGTCGGCGCTCGCTGCCGGCACGCTGGCCGACGCACCGTCGTCACATCTCCAGCTGTCCGGTCAGGGCGTCCGTGACGTCACCCGGATCGCGGCCGGCGACCCGGCGCTGTGGACGCAGATCGTGTCCGCGAACTCGGGCGCGCTGACCGGCCTGCTGGAACAGATCCGCGGCGAGCTCGACCGGCTGCTCGTTGCCCTGAGCAAGGAGGAGGCGGCCGACGAACTGACCGCGATCCTCGGCCAAGGCGTCTCGGGCGCGGTCCGCGTCCCGGGCAAGCACGGTACGCCGCACATCGACCTGATCACCGTCCTCGTCACGATTCCGGACCGACCCGGTCAGCTGGCGAAACTGTTCGCCGACGCGGCCGAGTCCGGCGCCAACGTCGAGGACCTGCGGATCGACCACAGCCCCGGCCGCCCGGTCGGTGAGGTCGAACTCTCCGTCAAACCGGCCTCCGTCGACCAGTTGGTCGACGTACTGACCGAACGCGGCTGGGTAGTCCACCGGTAGTTCTGTCCCCGTCCGAAGGTAATCTTCGGGGCATGATCATCGCTGTGGACGGCCCGAGCGGCTCCGGTAAATCGAGCACCGCCCGCGGAGTCGCCACCCGGCTCGGACTACGGTTCCTCGACACCGGGGCGACGTACCGCGCGGTGACCTGGTCCGCGGTCGAGCACGGGCTGGATCTGGACGACACCGCGGCGGTCGCGCAGCGGGCCCGGGACCTTCGGCTGGAGGTCAGCACCGACCCGGCCCACCAGTTCGTGATCGCCGATGGGACCGACGTCACGGCCGCGATCCGGGAGCCGCGGATCAGCGAGGTGGTCTCGAAGATCGCCACCAACCTGGACGTCCGCAAAGAGCTGGTCCGGCGGCAGCGCGAGATCATCGACGACGCGCAGCCGACCGGCGGGATCGTGGTCGAGGGCCGCGACATCGCCACCGTGGTCGCGACCGACGCCGAGCTGAAGGTGCTGCTCACCGCCGACCAGGACGCCCGGATGGCGCGGCGCGGCGCCCAGGTCAGCTCGTTGACCGCGGAGCAGTTGCGGGACCAGATCGTCCGGCGCGATGCCGACGACTCGACGGTTTCGGAGTTCCAGGTCGCGTCGGACGGCGCGGTCACCATCGATTCCACGCATCTGACTCTGGAGGAGGTCATCGACGTCATCAGCAAGCTCGCCAAGGAGGCCGAGACGGTCCCCAGGGGCCGCGAGGCATGAGGACCGAGGTGACCTGGCGCAAGGATCTGCACCGGGAGCCGCCCCGCACCGACGACCTGCGGCCGTTGCCGTACCGGCTCGCGCTCCCCATGCGAGGCATCGCCAGGCCGTACTTCTACCGGAAGTACAACCTCACCGTGTACCACCAGGACCGGTTCCCGCTGACCGGCCCGCTGCTGATGGCGCCGAACCACCTGAGCCTGCTGGACGGTCCGCTGCTCGGGGCGATCGCGCCGCGGATGCTGCACCAGCTCGGCAAGATCGAGGTCTTCGGCGGTCTCCAGGGCGCGCTCCTGCGCCGGGTCGGCCAGATTCCGGTCGATCGGTCGACGTACGACGTCATGGCGGTCCGGCAGTCGATCCAGGTGCTGCGGGACGGCCGGGTGCTGAACATCTACCCCGAAGGGACCCGCGGCCCGGGTGATTTCGGCCTGATCCGGGGCGGTGTGGCGTATCTGGCGATGGTGACCGGTGCCCCGATCCTGCCGGTCGCGCTGATGGGGACCAGGCTGCCGGCCGGCGATGTGGAGGGATTCCCGCCGACCGGGAGCCGGATCGACGTGGTGTATGGCGAGCCGTTCTCGGTCGAGCGCGTACCCTTTCCTAGGAGACATTCCGACGTACAGGCGGTCGCCGACCAGATCGGCGACGTGTTGCGCGCCCATGTGAAGGCGGCCGTCGAAGAAACCGGCCACCCTCTTCCGGGCTGGCGAGACCAGAAGGACCTTGATGACTGACCTGCCCACCGATGTACCGACGCACGACCGTGCGGACACCGGGCCGCTGCCCGTCCTCGCGATCGTCGGACGGCCGAACGTGGGCAAGTCCACGCTGGTCAACCGCATCATCGGCCGCCGTGAGGCGGTCGTGGAGGACACCCCGGGTGTGACCCGGGACCGGGTGTCGTACGACGCCAACTGGGCCGGCCGCGAGTTCACCGTCGTGGACACCGGCGGCTGGGACCCGGACGCGGTCGGCATGGCCGCCCTGGTCGCGGCGCAGGCCGAGGTCGCGATCAACCTGGCCGACGCGGTGCTGTTCGTGGTCGACGCTGTGGTCGGCATCACCGACGCCGACGAGGCCGTCGTGCGGGTACTGCGGAAGTCCGGCAAGCCGGTCGTGCTCGCGGCGAACAAGGTCGACGACCAGCGGATCGAGTCCGAGGCGATGAACCTGTGGGGCCTCGGCATCGGCGAGCCGTTCCCGATCTCCGCGATGCACGGCCGCGGTACGGGCGACATGCTGGACGCCATCCTCGCGGCGCTTCCGGAGGCGCCGGCTGAGCGCGACGGCGAGATCGGCGGGCCGCGGCGGGTCGCGATCGTCGGCAAGCCGAACGTCGGCAAGTCCTCGTTGCTGAACAAGGTCGCCAAGGAGGACCGGGTCGTCGTCAGCGACGTCGCCGGCACCACGGTCGACCCGGTCGACGAGCTGATCACCTTGGCAGGCAAGGAGTGGCGGTTCATCGACACCGCCGGCATCCGGCGCAAGGTGAAGAACGTCCAGGGCCACGAGTACTACGCCTCGCTGCGGACCAACGCGGCCATCGATCGGGCCGAGGTCGTCGTGGTCGTGATCGACTCCTCGGAGTCGATGACCGAGCAGGACCTGCGGATCATGAACGCGGTCGAGGAGGCCGGCAAGGCGCTGGTGATCGCGTACAACAAGTGGGACCTGATGGACGACGAGCGGCGCTACTACCTGGAGCGCGAGATCGACCGCGACCTGGTGCAGTTCCGCTGGGCGCCACGGGTGAACATCAGCGCCCTGACCGGCTGGCACATGGACAAGCTGGTGCCCGCCATCGAGGCGGCTCTGGACGGTTGGCAGACCCGCGTCCCGACCGGCCAGCTGAACGCGTTCCTCGGCCGCCTGGTCGCCGCCCACCCGCACCCGGTCCGCTCCGGCAAACAGCCGAAGATCCTGTTCGGCACGCAGGCCACCACGATGCCGCCGACCTTCGCGATCTTCACCTCCGGCCAGATCGAGGCGTCGTACCAGCGCTTCATCGAACGCCGCCTGCGTGAGGACTTCGGCTTCGTCGGCAGCCCCATCCACGTCCAGATCCGGGCCCGTCAGAAGAACAAGAAACGCTGACCGGGTGCTGGTCGGAGCGCTCCCTGGGATGGGGTAAGGTTTACTCCGCTCGATCCTCTGGGAGCGAGTGGCGGGCTGTGGCGTAGATTGGTAACGCGTCCGGCTGGGGGCCGGAAGATCGCAGGTTCAAATCCTGTCAGCCCGACCGTAAAAGAGGGGCACCGACTCAGTCGGTGCCCCTCTTCAGGTTCTAGCGGACGCCGGCCAACTCCTTCTCTTCCGGCTCCTCGTCGACACGAAGAGACTCGCCTTCGATGTCGACGCGCGGGGTGAGGCGGTCCAGCCACTTGGGGAACCACCAGGCCCGGTCGCCCAGCAGGCTGAGGATGGCGGGCACCAGCGTCATCCGGACCACGAAGGCGTCGATCAGTACGCCGATGGTCAGGCCGAAGCCGATCGCCTTGATGACCGGGTCGTCGACCAGGATGAAGCCGGCGAAGACCGACGCCATGATGAGGGCGGCGGCGGTGACGACGCGGGCGCCGTGGCCGAGGCCCTGGACGGTGGCGTCGTTCGCGTGCCGCCCGCGGACGAACTCCTCCCGGACCCGGGACACGATGAAGACCTCGTAGTCCATCGCGAGCCCGAACAGGATGCCCATCATGATGATCGGCAGGAAGCTGACCAGCGGACCGGGGGAGTCGATCCCGACCAGCTTCGCCAGGTGACCCTGCTGGAACACCGCGACCGTGATCCCGAACGTCGCGCCGATCGTCAGTACGAACCCGAGCGTCGCCTTCAACGGCACCAGGATCGACCGGAACGCCAGCAGCAACAGCAGGAACGATAGCCCGATGACAAGGAACAGGTACGTCGGCAACGCGCTGGACAGCTTGTTCGACACGTCGATCCCGACCGCCGTGTTGCCGGTCACGGAGATGCTCGTGTCGCCCGTGGCCAGCGGCTTGACCGCGGTCCGCAGGTTCTTGACCAGATCAGAGGTCTGCTCGCTGGCCGGCCCGCTCTTCGGGATCACCTGCAGCAACCGCGTAGTACCGTCCTTGCTCGCCGCGGCCGGCTGTGCAGCGACCACATCGGGAAGGCCCTGCGCCTTGCCCAGCACCTGCTGTGCGAGTGCGGTCGAGGTCGCCGGGTCGTTGCTCTGCACAACAACCACCAGCGGTCCGCTCGCGCCCGGTCCGAAGGCGGCGGCCGTCAGGTCGTACGCGACGCGCTGGTTGGTACCGGCCGCGGCCGACGCGCCGTCCGGCAACGCCAGCTGCATGTCCTTCACCGGGATCGCCAGGAAGCCGAGCCCAAGGATGCCGACAGCAACGATCGGCACGCGGAACCGCGTCACCAACCGGCCCCAGCGGAAACCGAACCCCTCCTTGTGCACCGCCGCGGTCGGCGACTTCCGGATCTTCCGCGGCAGCACCCGATTCCCGACGAACCCGAGCATCGCCGGCAGCAGCGTCAACGCGACCAGTACTGCGGTCAGCACCGTCGCCGCAGCCGCAAGCCCCATCGCGGTCAGGAACGGAACTCCGACCACCGACAGCCCGGCCAGCGCGATCACGACGGTCGCGCCGGCGAACAGCACCGCCGACCCAGCCGTCGCGGTTGCCCGAGCCACGGACTCTTCCGGATCCATCCCCTCAGCCAGCTGCGTCCGGTGCCGCGAGCTGATGAACAACGAGTAGTCGATCCCCACTGCAAGGCCAAGCATCAACGCCAGGATCGGTGCCGTCGACGACACATCGGTGAAGGCCGTGACGATGAACAACCCGGCCATCCCGGCGAGTACGCCGAGCAGCGCCGTGACCAGCGTCATCCCGGCAGCGACCAAGGACCCGAACGTGACCACCAGTACGACGGCGGCCACCGCGACACCGAGGATCTCGGTCGCCCCGATCTCCGGTACGCCGGCCTTGATCTGCCCGCCCGGAACGACCTGGAGATCACCCGAGCTGAGTCCGCTCAAACCGTCGTACCCGTCGACGCTCTCGTGCGAGAGCTCGTCGGCCGGCTTGTCGAACTGGACGCTGATCAACCCCGTCCTACCGTCCGGGCTGATCGCCTTGCTGGTGAATGGGTCGACGGCCGCGATCACCTCAGGGACCTTGGCGACCTTGGCGACTGTCACGCCGACCGCGGCCTTCACCGTCGGGTCGGCGAGCGTCTTGCCGTCGGGCGCCTTCACCACGACAGTCGAGGACGCGCCGCTCGCGGCCGGCAGCTCCTGCTTGAGCGCGTCGAGCGCGCGCTGCGACTCGGTGCCCGGGATCGAGAACGTGTTCGCGGTCTTGCCGCCCAGGGTGAGCGCGCCGACGCCCAGCAGGACGAGGAACAGCGCCCACACGGCGGCCACGAGCCGCCTGCGCTGGTAGGAGAACCGGCCGAGCCGGTACAGCAGATTGGCCATCGCGAAGTGCATCCGTTCGGGTCGGTACGGCGTACGGGCAAGGTTGATCGTCCGCCGGCGGCGGAGGGCGGGTTGCAGGTCTCAGGGCTCAGCCGCGGCGGAGGAGTCTCCGGAGGGCGATGTCGCAGAGTCTTCGGAGTTCGTCGTCGGTGCGCTCGCCGGAGTGCCGGCACTCGCCGAGCAGACCGTTGATCGCGAACTTCGCCAGGTCGTGCTCGAGCGGGTCGTCGGACCCGGCCATGTACTGCGTCAGTTGCATACCGTCGGTGACGAGCTTCCCGACCTCGGGCATCTGCTCGATCACGGGGAGGATGTCCTGGAGCACGTCGACGACGCCGCGGTGCTCGACGGCGAGATCGATGAAGCTCTGGATGGCGAGCTCCTGTGCATCGGCCCGGGACAGCTCGGCGGCGGCTTTGACGAGCTCGGCCACGTCGGCGGCGGCGGGCTCGAGTACGGCTGCCAGCACGGCCGGCTTGCCGCTGAAGTGGTACAGCACCGTCGCCTTCGAGCAGCCGGCCGCGGTCGCGATGTCCTGGAGCGAGGTCGCGTTGTAGCCGCGGGCCTGGAACAGGTCCATCGCCTGCCGCACGATCTCGCGTCTGGTCCGCTCCCGGGCGGGGGTGGTGACTGGGCTGGTACCTGGCATGTCAGCATCTTGCCTGACCGATCGGCCAGTTTTCAACCGATCGGTCAGGATTGTGGTCCGCTTCACGCCGTGGCCGTGCCTTGATTGCGGTGTAATGATGTAATTCAGGAGGCGCGAGATGGCCGAAGAGATTGCTGGGGACGATGTCCTCGACGCCTACTCCCGAGTGGTCTCGGGAGTGGCGGAACACCTGATCCCGCGGGTCGCGAGCCTGCGGATCCACAGCCGGCGCGGCGACTCGTCCGGCTCGGCCGTGGTGCTGACCGGCGACGGGCACCTGCTCACGAACGCCCACGTGGTCGGCGACGGTTCGGAAGCCTCGGCGGAGTTCGCCGACGGTACGACGGCACAGGCCCGGGTGATCGGAGTCGACCGGCTGTCCGATCTCGCCGTACTGCGGGCCGACCGGGAGATCCCGGATCCGCCGGAGTACGGCGACGCCGACCTGTTGAAGGTCGGGAACCTGGTGGTTGCCGTGGGCAACCCACTGGGACTGGCCGGGAGCGTGACGGCCGGCGTGGTCAGCGCCCTCGGCCGTTCGTTGCCGGTCCGTAGTGGCTCGGCCCAACGAATCATCGAGGACGTCATCCAGACCGACGCCGCGCTGAACCCGGGCAACTCCGGGGGAGCGCTGGCCGACGGCAACGGCCGGGTGATCGGCATCAACACCGCGGTCGCCGGGGTCGGTCTCGGGCTGGCCGTCCCGATGAATCCGACGACCCGCCGGATCATTTACTCGCTACTACATGACGGCCGGGTGCGCCGTGCGTACCTGGGTCTCGTCACCACGCCCGCACCGCTGCATCCAGCGCTCGCCCAACGCTTCGATCAACGCACGGCTCTCCGGGTCGTCGAGGTGATCCCGGCCAGCCCGGCCGCCGCCGCGGGCCTTCGCCAGGGCGACCTGGTGCTCGCGGTGAACGGCGTACCGCTCCGCGACGCCCAGTCCCTGCAGCGTCAGCTCTTCGAGGACTCGATCGCCCGCCGGACCGAGGTGACGGCAATCCGCAACAACGCCCTCGTCGACGTGATCGCCTACCCGGCCGAGCTCACCGACCGCTGAGGTCTGCACGGAGGAGTGCGCAGGTGCCGGGCTTCAGCGGGGCGCCGGGGAAGGTGAAGTCGCGGGTGACTTCGGTGAAGTCGGACGACTGGTGGAGGTCGCGGATCGCGCCGTTCTCGAGGTTGGCGAAGTAGTAGATTTCGTCGGCGCGTTCGGCGGTCCAGCGCATCCGCTCACCGGTGAGGAGCTCGCCGATGCCGTGGCGGCGCCAGTCCTTCGAGACGATCAGGCCGATGAGGTAGTAGCCGGTCGGTGCCGTGTTGGGCGGGTCGGTGGGGGAGAGCTCGTGGTGGATCACGGCGGCGTACCCGATGACCTGATCGTCGACGCAGGCGACGACCGTGTAGCGGTCGGGATTCTGGAGATCGGCCACGAGCCGCTCCCGGCGCGCGGCCGCGGGTCCGCCGGTACGCGTGACGATCAGCTCTGCACAGGCGTCCAGATCCTCATCCCGCGCGGGCCGCACCTCCACCGTCGTACTGAGTTCCTGACGGGCGGCATCCGGCCGATAGTCGGCGAAGTTACTCATCCCCACACCCTAAGATCAACCGGGTGAACGACAGGGTGCAGGAGCTATACGAGCGAGCAGTCTTCAACGGCGAGTACGACGGTTTGGCGGAAGCCGACCGTACGCTGGACGCGATCGAAGCCGACCTCCTGCTGCAGCGCGGTCGCATCATGCACTGTCGCTTCCTCGACTCCCGAGTGGAGAACCCGGACGAGCTGCCGGCCTTCGAGCGAGCCGCCGAGCTGTACCGCACGGTGGGCAATGAGCGCGGCGAGGCCGAGGCGGAGTTCTGGATCGGCTGCTTCCACCAGGTCGTCCGCGACGACAACCCGGTGGCCGTCCCCTTCCTCACCGCGGCGGCCGACCTCGCCCGCAAGACCGACGACCAGCTCACGCTGTCTTATGCGCTCCGCCACCTCGGCATCGCGGCACACGTCGCGGGGGAGTACGACGACGCCCGCGCTCTCCTCGAGGAGTCCACCGCGCTCCGCCGTACGCTCGGCTTCACCGCGGGAGTCGCCGCGAACCTGGTCGGGCTGATCTACCTGGCGATCGCCCAGGGCCGGACTGCCGACGCCCGCGCCTTGGCCGACGAAGCATCCACCCTGGCAGCGTCAGCCGGAGCGTCCTCAATCATCGCCCAGATAGACGCCGCCCGCGCCCGCATCTAGATCGTCTTCCACGACGCCGACGTGGGGTGAGAGGTACGGGTCTGCCTCTGGAGCCACTGAGCCGCGCTTCATGACCCAGACGACCCAGCGGTTCTTGTTCTCGCCCTGGGCTTCGTCGTCGTAGACGTGGAGCATTCCATACGACCATGGCGCCGTACGGGCGATTCTTCGGAACGTCTCGATCACGCCGTCTTGGCGGTGGTTGCGTAGCCCGGCCATCCACAGGTGAGCCGACCCGTTGGCGATCCGCAGGTCGGCTGTCTGCAGGTCGTTCCGCACACCTGCGATCTCCTGGACCACCGCGTCGTACGCCGCCTGGCTCAGGTCGTCAGCCTTGCCGCCGAATGCGTCCTGGGAGTCCCGAAGCGTGGCCCAGCCGTGGTACTCGAACACGCGGAGTGCCTACCAGCCGCGGGCTCGCCATTCGGCCACGCTCGGGCGTTCGGTGCCGAGGGTGGTGTCGGAGCCGTGGCCCGGGTAGACCCAGGTTTCGTCGGGGAGCTCGTTGAAGAGCTTGGATTCGACGTCGTTGATGAGGGACGTGAACCGCTCGGCGTCGCCCTGGGTGTTGCCGATGCCGCCGGGGAAGAGCGAGTCGCCGGTGAACAGGTGCGGTGCGCCGTCGGGGTCGTCGTATACGAGGGCGATCGAGCCCGGTGTGTGGCCGACGAGGCGGATCACGCGAAGGCTGCAGTCGCCGACGGCGATGTGGTCGCCGTCGTCGACGAGCTGGTCGGTCGGGACCGGGATGCCCTCGGCGTCGTACCGCCCGGCGACAGTGGTCGCGCCGGTCCGGGCGACGACCTCGGCCAGCGCCTCCCAGTGATCCTGGTGGCGGTGCGTGGTGATGACTCGTGCGAGGCCGCCGTCGCCGATCAGCCGGAGCAGTGTGTCCGCCTCGTTCGCGGCGTCGATCAGGACCTGCTCGTCGGTCTGCCGGCAGCGCAGCAGGTAGGCGTTGTTGTCCATCGGCCCGACGGCGACCTTGGTGATCATCAGCCGCGCCAGCTCGTGTGTCTGCGCGGGTCCGCCGACCTTGACGTTTCCGTGGTACTCCGGCATGCGCCCTCTCCCTGGATGTCGGTGCTACCGCCGATCCTTGCACTGTTGGCAGCCGGTTGCGCGAACCACCCTCAGCGATCGAATATACTTTCGAAGGCGCCGTCCGGATCTGGCAGCGGAAGTTTTGTCGGTGGGCCTCGTTAGCATGACCGGGCATGGCAGAGAACCTGGCAGAGAACTACCCGAATACCCTCGAGAACGGCTGAGAGTGAGCTTGTGTCTGACCGTCTGATCGTGCGTGGAGCACGCGAGCACAACTTGAAAGACGTCTCGGTCGACCTGCCGCGGGACGCCATGATCGTCTTCACCGGACTCTCCGGGTCCGGCAAGTCCAGCCTGGCCTTCGACACGATCTTCGCCGAGGGCCAGCGGCGGTACGTCGAGTCGCTGTCGGCGTACGCCCGTCAGTTCCTCGGCCAGATGGACAAGCCTGACGTGGACTTCATCGAGGGGCTGTCGCCGGCCGTCTCGATCGACCAGAAGTCCACCTCGCGCAACCCGCGGTCGACCGTCGGCACGATCACCGAGGTGTACGACTACCTCCGGCTGCTGTTCGCCCGCGCCGGGCGGCCGCACTGCCCGGAGTGCGGCGAGCCGATCGCGCGGCAGACGCCGCAGCAGATCGTCGACCGTGTGCTCGAGCTGGAGGAGGGCACCCGGTTCCAGGTGCTCGCCCCGGTCGTCCGCGGCCGCAAGGGGGAGTATCTGGACCTGTTCCGCCAGCTCAGCGGCCAGGGACTGTCGCGGGCCCGGGTGGACGGCGAGACGATCCAGCTCACCGACCCGCCGAAGCTCGACAAGCAGAAGAAGCACAACATCGAGGTGGTCGTCGACCGGCTCGCGGTGAAGGAGTCCGCCAAGCGGCGGCTGACCGACTCGGTCGAGACCGCGCTCGGCCTGGCCAGCGGCCTGCTCGTGCTGGACTTCGTCGACCTGCCGGAGGACGACCCGCACCGCGAGCGTCGCTTCTCCGAGAAGCTCGCCTGCCCGAACGATCACCCGCTCGCCATCGACGAGCTCGAGCCGCGGTCGTTCTCGTTCAACTCGCCGTACGGCGCGTGCCCGGTGTGCACCGGTCTCGGCACCCGGATGGAGGTCGACCCGGAGCTGCTGGTCCCGGACCCGTCCAAGTCGCTGGACGAGGGCGCGATCCAACCGTGGTCGGGGCAGAACGTCTCGCAGTACTTCGAGCGGTTGCTGGACGCGCTGGCGAAGGACCTGAAGTTCAAGACCAGCACGCCGTTCGGTGAGCTGCCCGCGAAGGCGAAGAAGGCGCTGCTGACCGGACACGACAAGCAGGTCCACGTCTCGTACCAGAACCGCTACGGTCGCGAGCGGTCGTACTACACGAGCTTCGAGGGCGTGATCCCGTACGTCGAGCGCCGGCACGCGGAGGCGTCCAGCGACACCGGCCGGGAGCGCTTCGAGGAGTACATGCGCGAGGTCCCGTGCCTGGCCTGCAACGGCGCCCGGCTGAAGCCGATCTCGCTCGCGGTCACGCTCGGCGGGAAGAACATCGCCGAGATCAGCGCGATGTCGATCGACGAGGTGCACGACTTCCTGGTCGGGATGGAGCTGAGCCCGCGGGAGAAGCAGATCGCGGAGCGGGTGGTCAAGGAGATCGGCGAGCGGCTGCGGTTCCTGCTCGACGTCGGTCTGGACTACCTGGCGCTGAGCCGGCCGGCGGGTTCGCTGTCCGGCGGCGAGGCGCAGCGGATCCGGCTGGCGACCCAGATCGGCTCGGGTCTGGTCGGCGTGCTGTACGTGCTCGACGAGCCGTCGATCGGCCTGCACCAGCGGGACAACCGGCGGCTGATCGACACGCTGGTCCGGCTCAAGGAGCTGGGCAACACGCTGATCGTCGTCGAGCACGACGAGGACACGATCGACCACGCAGACTGGGTGGTCGACATCGGTCCGGGTGCTGGTGAGCACGGCGGTCAGGTGGTCGTCTCCGGCACGGTCGAGGATCTGCGCAACCACCCGGACTCGATCACCGGTCAGTACATCTCCGGCCGTCGGGAGATCCCGATCCCGCCGGTGCGGCGGCCGCTGACCGAGGGCCGCGAGCTGACGGTGTACGGCGCCCGGCAGAACAACCTGCAGGACATCGACGTGACCATCCCGCTCGGGGTGTTCGTCGCGGTCACCGGGGTGTCGGGGTCGGGCAAGTCGACGCTGGTCAACGACATCCTCTACACCTCGCTGGCGCGGCAGATCTACGGTGCGCGGGCGGTGCCCGGCCGGCACACGAAGATCTCCGGGATGGAGCTGGTCGACAAGGTCATCCACGTCGACCAGTCGCCGATCGGCCGTACGCCGCGGTCGAACCCGGCGACGTACACCGGGGTCTGGGACCACGTCCGCAAGCTGTTCGCGGAGACGCCGGAGGCGAAGGTCCGCGGGTACCTGCAGGGCCGGTTCTCGTTCAACGTCAAGGGCGGCCGGTGCGAGGCCTGCTCGGGTGACGGCACGCTGAAGATCGAGATGAACTTCCTGCCGGACGTCTACGTCCCGTGTGAGGTGTGCCACGGCGCTCGGTACAACCGCGAGACGCTCGAGGTGCACTACAAGAACAAGACGGTCGCGGACGTGCTGGACATGCCGATCGAGGAGGCGGCCGAGTTCTTCGCCGCGATCCCGGCGATCTCGCGGCACCTGACGACCCTGGTCGAGGTCGGCCTCGGGTACGTCCGACTCGGTCAGCCGGCGCCGACACTGTCCGGTGGCGAGGCCCAGCGGGTGAAGCTGGCGTCCGAGCTGCAGCGGCGGTCGACCGGCCGGACGGTCTATGTGCTGGACGAGCCGACCACCGGTCTGCACTTCGAGGACATTCGGAAGCTGCTGGGCGTGCTGAGCGGCTTGGTGGACAAGGGCAACTCGGTGCTGGTGATCGAGCACAACCTCGACGTCATCAAGACCGCGGACTGGCTGATCGACCTCGGCCCGGACGGCGGTCGTCGTGGCGGCACGCTGATCGCGGAGGGTACGCCGGAGGAGGTGGCGGCCAACCCGGCGTCGTACACCGGTCAGTTCCTGGCCGAGATCCTGAAGGGTCGTGCGGCCAAACCGAGCGCGCGGAAGCAGGCCGCGGCGGTGGAAGCGAAGCCGGCGAAGAAGGCAGCCGCCAAGAAGACCGTTGCGAAGAAGACGGTTGCTAAGAAGACCGCGAAGGCAGCGCCGGCGAAGAAGGCAGCGACCAGGAAACGCGTCGCCGGCTGATCAGCGACGGAACAGTTGCTGCACCAGGTGCCGGATCCACGTACGGCGCGGTGACGGTAGCAAGGCCGCCGGCAGCATGACTGTCGGCGGCTCGGCCAGCGTGACCGGGACCTGCACCATCCGGTCGCCCTGCAACCAGAAGAGATCCGGGCTGCACTGGTCTGGTGCGCCCCGATACGTGTCGGCGACGTACTTCGCCAACCGGTTCGAGGTCTCCTGACCGGCATCAGCAGGACAGAACGCGACTGTGCTCAACCTGGGTACGCCGATCAGCGCGCCCATCCCGATCGATGTCTGCGGCAACAAATGCTCCCGATCGACGACGGCCATCGAGACCAGCCGATCGTTCTCGCGGCTGAGCACCGAGAATCCGTCGTGCTCGACCGGCCGGAGGTCGGAGATCTGCTGCAGCGTGAGCTGAACGGGAGACGGCACGTTCGGATCCCCGAGCCCGAGCATCGACCGCCGTACGACGGTCAGCCGCCGAAGGTCCGTACCGGTACCGATGAACACCACGACCTCGAAGTGGTCGCCGAACGGGATCAGCGCGTCCGCGACCGGACCTGCCGTCCGAGCGGACCAGCCGCGCTGCACGAGCAGGGCGCGCTGGCGTTCGGCAACGTCGCCGTACCGGTGTTCCTCGGTGGCGAGCTCGCCCTCGGCGACGACCGCGCGCAGCCACGCCTCGATCTGTTCGGCCCAGCGGTGCTGGGGTACCTGGCCGCAGCGGTCGATGATCTCGCCGAGCCCGACGACCGCGGACATCTGCAGGGCGCCGCGACCCCAGCCGACCTCGACCGTCCGTTCGGCGGTATCGACGACGCACCCCGGCAGCCACATCGGCGCCAGGTCCGAAATCGCGTTGATGACGGTCGAGTCGTCGGTTGTGCCCGTCATCCCTTGACCTTCCTCACGACCAAAGTCTGTCAGGAGTGAGGTCGACGCTGGCCAGGTGCCTACCGTCCGCGGTCCAGATTGCCAGCCGATTCACAGCCAACCTTCAAACTGCGGTTCAATCTGGCGAGGGTTGAACCGTTCGGCTGATCCAGTCGTTTGACTCGGTGTATAGCGTTCAACTACTCGACCAGCAGGCTCTTGGAGGTCCAGATTCATGAGCGATGACACGATGGCACCACCCACCACTCCGCAGCAGGACGGTCCGGCGGCAAGCCCCGCGACCGACGGTCTGCGCGACCGGAGGGCAGTGCTCCGCTGCGCGGCCATGGTCGCGTTGGCGGGTGCCAGCGCGCCGATCCTCGCGGCCTGCGGCGGCAGCGACAACGCCGGCAGCTCGACCCCGTCGTCCACCGGGTCGGCGACCGGATCCGCTCCCGCGACCACCCCGACCTCGGGCGCGTCCTCGAGCGCGCCGTCGTCGAGCGCCCCGGCCGGTGGCGGCACGGTGCTCGGTCCGACGTCCGAGATCCCGGTCGGCGGCGGCAAGGTGTTCACCGACGCGAAGGTCGTCGTGACGCAGCCGACCGCCGGGCAGTTCAAGGGTTTCTCCGCGATCTGCACCCACCAGGGCAACCCGGTCGGCTCGGTCGAGGACGGTCAGATCGTCTGCCCGTTCCACGGCAGCCGGTTCAAGATCGCCGACGGCAGCGTCGCCAACGGCCCGGCCACCTCACCGCTCCCCGCGGTCAACGTCGCAGTCCAGGGCGCCAACATCGTCCAGTCCGCCTGACCCATTTGCTGGGCTAACCAGCCAAATTGGTAGGTCCACCAGGCAAGTCGGGGGTTCCCCAGCCTGAATCAGGGTGGGGAACCCCCAACTTCGTGGGTCAACCCATGAAATGGGTCAGGTCACTTCGCCGCTGGGTCGACCTTGCCGACGAACAGGAGCTTGTTCGGCGAGGCGTCGCCCGGGTCGCCGACCTTGTCCGACGTCGAGTTGGCGACGAGCGCGGTCGCGACATCGGCCGGCGTCGCGTCCGGGTGGTCGGCCAGGTACAGCGCGATCCCACCGGCCACGTGCGGGGTCGCCATCGACGTACCGCTCATCTTCGCGGTCGCGTCCGGGTCGGTGATGCCGACCGAGGTGATGTCGACACCCGGTGCGAACAGGTCGACGCACTTGCCGAAGTTCGAGAACGTCGCGCGCTGGTCCTGGTCGTCGGTCGCGCCGACGGTGATCGCCGAGGGCTCCCGGGCCGGCGAGCTCTGACAGGCGTCCGCGCTGTCGTTGCCGGCAGCAACGGCGTACGTGACGCCGGCGCCGACCGACGCCTTCACCGCGGCGTCGAGCGCGTCGTCAGCGCCGCCGCCCAGGCTCATGTTCGCCACCGCGGGCTTCTTCGCGTTCTTGGTCACCCAGTCGATACCGGCGACGACGGACTCGGTCGAGCCGGAGCCCTGGCAGTCGAGCACCCGGACCGCGATGATCTTGGCGCCCTTGGCCAGGCCGTACGTCGTACCCGCGATCGTGCCGGCCACGTGGCTGCCGTGACCCATGCAGTCAACGCCGTTCTGCCCGTCGCCAACGGTGTCGGTGCCGACCGAGGCCCGGTCGCCGAAGTCCTTGTGTGCGGCGTAGATGCCGGTGTCGATCACGTAGACGTTCACGTTGTCGGCAGTCGTCGACGCCTCGTACTTCTTGTCCAGCGGCAGATCCCGCTGGTCGGCGCGGTCCAGGCCCCACGGCGGGTCGTCCTGGCTGACCGTGATCTTCTGGTTCTGCTGGACGTACGCGACCCGCGAGTCGCCGGCCAGCTTCTTCGCCTGGTCCTCACTCATATTGGCGGAGAAGCCCTTGATCGAGGCGTCGTACTGGTCCTTGACCTTCACGTCGTAGCTCGTGGCCAGGCTCTGCGTCGCGACCCGGGTCTGCGCCTGGGACCGTTGGCCTGCCAGTACGACGATGTAGCTGCCGGGGATCGCGTTCGAACTGCCGGCGCCGCGGATCGACGCGGTACCGGTGGGCGCCTGCTGCGCCGCGTCGCTGCCGGCCGCGGTGGCGACGACGCCGGTGACGGCGAGCGCCGAAGCCGCGACCGCGCCGAATAGGGCGCGCCGTCTGCTCAGGGATGGGGACATGGGCGGAACTCCCTCGAGTCAGCGCAAGGCCTTGTTGCCTCACGCAAAGGTCCTGCACGTCTACCCTGAGTCACACGCTAGGCACCGCGCTCATCCCAGCCGGGGGTCAACCCAGCCTTATGAGCCAACCCGCAACACGACCGCAACGTTCAGCTGGTTTGGCGGGCCTGATGGTTGGCGTACTTGCGGGCGGCGAACTCGTACGACTCCTCGATCAGCGGGAGCAGCCGGTCCAGACCGCTCGGGTTCACGATCGCGACCCAGTACTGCGAGGCGTAGAACGGATGCGGCATCAAGGTGTCGCGGGCCGCGTAATCGTGGCCGGAGTCGAGCACCCAGTCGGCGTCCCGCTCGGTCGGCACCGGACCGAACAGCGAGGTGTACGTCGCTTTGGTGAGCGCGACGTTGAATCGCCAGGCCCCGGGCTCGTCGAGCCGGGAGACCTTCTCGTAGTGGTCGCCGGTGACAATGGTCGCGAACGGCTGCTGACGTTCCGGCGGAAGGTCGGCCGCCGGGTCGTAGAGGTAGAACAGGTCGTCGTGTCCCTCGAGCACCCGGACGCCGTCGTAGCCGCGGATCACCTGATCCATTTCGTCAATCATCATGCCTTCAAGTCTGTCATTGAACTTGCGATAGAGACTTTGGCGGAATTCCGGATTTGTCGGCGACCCGAACTAGGGTGGTTGGGTGGCTGATCCGTCCTCCTATCGTCCCGCGCCCGGGTCGATCCCCGACTCGCCTGGTGTCTACCGCTTCAGTGACTCCGCCGGGCGGGTGATCTATGTCGGCAAGGCGAAGAACCTGCGGTCCCGGTTGTCGTCGTATTTCCAGGACCTGGTGAACCTGCACCCGCGGACCCAGGCGATGGTCACGACCGCCGCGAAGGTCGAGTGGACCGTGGTCGGCAGCGAGGTCGAGTCGCTGCAGCTGGAGTACTCCTGGATCAAGGAGTACGACCCGCGCTTCAACGTGAAGTACCGCGACGACAAGTCGTACCCGTGGCTCGCCATCACCCTCAACGAGGACTACCCGCGGGTGATGGTTGGCCGCGGCCAGAAGAAGAAGGGCGTGCGGTACTTCGGTCCGTACAGCCACGCCTGGGCGATCCGCGAGACCGTCGACCTGCTGCTGCGGGTCTTCCCGATGCGCTCGTGCAGCAAGGGCGTGTTCAACCGGCACCGCCAGATGGGCCGGCCCTGCCTGCTCGGCTACATCGGCAAGTGCGCCGCTCCCTGCACCGGTCAGGTGAGCCTGGAGGAGCACCGCAAGATCGTCGAGGACTTCGCCGCGTTCCTGTCCGGCCAGACCGCGACGTACGTGCGCCGGCTGGAGAAGGAGATGAAGGCGGCCGCGGCCGAGCTGGAGTACGAGCGGGCCGCGAAGATCCGCGACGACCTCGCCGCCCTGGAGAAGGCGCTGGCCAAGAACGCGGTCGTCCTCGGCGACGGCACCGACACCGACGTGATCGCGCTGAGCGAGGACCCGCTCGAGGTCGCGGTGCAGATCTTCTACGTCCGCGGCGGCCGGATCCGCGGTGAGCGCGGCTGGATCGCCGACAAGGCCGACGGTACGGCGACCACCGCCGACCTGGTCTCGCAGTTCATCCAGCAGACGTACGCCGGGGACTCGGGCGACGCGATCCCGCGGGAGATCCTGGTCCCGACGATGCCCGAGGAAGCCGCCGCGCTGACCGAGTGGCTCGAGCGGACGCGCGGCGCGCGAGTGGAGATCCGGGTCCCGCAGCGTGGCGACAAGAAGGCGCTGATGGAGACCGTCGAGCGGAACGCGTTGCAGACGCTGACGATGCACAAGACCAAGCGAGCCAGCGATCTGACCACCCGCAACCAGGCGCTCGAGGAGATCCAGGCCGCGCTCGACCTGCCTGAAGCGCCGCTGCGGCTGGAGTGCTACGACGTCTCGAACCTGCAGGGCACCGAGGTGGTCGCGTCGATGGTCGTCTTCGAGGACGGCCTGCCGCGCAAGAGTGAATACCGGCGGTTCGTGATCAAGGGTGTCGACGGGCAGAACGACGTCGCCTCGATCGCTGAGGTGCTGACCCGGCGGTTCAAGCGGCTGCTCGACGAGCGGGCCACGATGCAGGAGGACGAAGATCCGTCCGCGGCGCTGATCGATCCGGAGACCGGACGGGCCCGCAAGTTCTCGTACGCGCCGGGTCTGGTGGTCGTCGACGGCGGTCCGCCGCAGGTCGCGTCCGCCCGGCAGGCGATGGACGAGCTGGGCCTGGGCGACATCCCGGTGGTCGGTCTGGCCAAGCGGCTGGAGGAGGTGTGGGTCCCGGACGAGGAGGACCCGGTCATCTTCTCCCGCACCTCCGAGGGGCTGTATCTGTTGCAGCGGTTGCGCGACGAGGCGCACCGGTTCGCGATCACCCACCACCGCAACCGGCGGTCGAAGTCGATGGTGGAGAGCGTCCTCGACGAGGTCCCCGGCCTTGGTGAAGTCCGCCGGAAGACGCTGCTCCGGCACTTCGGTTCGCTCAAGAAGTTGCGTACGGCGACCATCGACGAGGTGGCCGAGCTGCCCGGATTCGGCCGCCGTACGGCGGAGTCCGTCGTACTCGCGGTTAACGCTGCCGCAACGAAGGCGGAAACCGGCCGCGCGCCGTCGGTGAATACCGCTACGGGCGAGATACTGGGCGACGACGTCCCTGCGCCGGCAGGGACGCCTGACGGGGACCCCAGGGAGAACTGAGAACTGATGGATGACACGGGCGGCAACCTGATCATCGTGTCCGGGATGTCCGGCGCGGGACGGAGCTCCGTCGCCGACGTACTGGAGGACCTCGGCTGGTTCGTGGTCGACAACCTGCCGCCGATGTTCCTGACCACGCTGGTCGAGCAGGTCATCGGCACCGGCGCGGCGCCCCGGCTCGCGGTCGTGGTCGACGTCCGGACCGGCCTGTTCTTCGAGGAACTGAGTTCGGCCATCCACGACCTGCGGCTGAAGGGGTACCGCCCGCTGACGCTGTTCCTGGAGGCCTCCGACGACGTGATCGTGCGCCGCCAGGAGAGCGTCCGCCGGCCGCACCCGCTGCAGGGCGAAGGCCGGCTGCTGGACGGCATCCAGCGCGAGCGCGAACTGCTCGGCGACATCCGGGCCGGCGCCGATCTGGTCATCGACACCTCGAGCCTGAACATCCACCAGCTGGCCGCGAAGATCGTGAACGCGTTCGGCGACGAGGAGAACGCCGAGCTGCGGGCGACGGTGGTGTCGTTCGGGTTCAAGTACGGCATCCCGGTCGACGCCGACGTGGTCGCCGACATGCGCTTCATCCCGAACCCGTACTGGCAACCGGACCTGCGCCCGATGACCGGGCAGGACAAGCCTGTGTCAGACTTCGTGCTCGGCCATCCGCTGGCCCAGCAGTTCCTGCAGAACTACGTGGACGTGCTGGACACCCTGCGGACCGGCTACCTGAACGAGGGCAAGCGTTTCGTCACCGTCGCGATCGGCTGTACCGGGGGAAAGCACCGTAGTGTCGCGATGGCCGAGGAGATCGCCCGGCGGCTGCGCGAGAAGGGGTCACCGACGTTGGTCGTACACCGGGATCTGGGGCGGGAGTGAGTCGAGCCCCTCGGGTTGTCGCACTGGGTGGGGGACATGGCTTGGCGGCCTCCCTGTCCGCACTTCGTCACGTCACCGACCACCTGACCGCTGTGGTCACCGTCGCCGACAACGGCGGTTCGTCCGGGCGCCTGCGTCAGGAGCTCGGCGTACTACCGCCAGGCGATCTGCGGATGGCCCTCGCCGCTTTGTGTCGCGATGACGAGTGGGGTCGTACCTGGGCCGACGTACTGCAGCATCGCTTCCGCAGCAACGGTGAGCTGCACGACCACGCGGTCGGCAACCTGCTGATCGTCGCGTTGTGGGAGCTGCTCGGCGAGGCCGTCGACGGGCTCGATTGGGTCGGCCGACTCCTTGGTGCGCAGGGGCGAGTACTGCCGATGTCCTCGGTGCCGCTGGACATCACCGCGCGGGTGCTTGGGCTGGACCCGGCACGTCCCGAGGCGATCACCGAGATCCGTGGTCAGGCCGAGGTCGCGACGACCAACGGGCATGTGGTCGGCGTCGCGCTTGACCCGGCCGACCCGCCCGCTTGTCCCGAGGCGCTGGTCGCGATCGCGGAGGCCGACTGGGTCGTGGTCGGTCCGGGGTCGTGGTTCACGTCCGTCATACCGAATCTGCTGGTTCCCGAGCTGTCCCGCGGTCTCGAGCAGACGAGCGCCCGCCGGCTGGTGACGCTCAACCTGGGGGAGCAGAAGGGTGAGACCGACGGGTTCTCGCCCGAGACCCACCTGGAGGTGCTGGCCGCGCACGCGCCCGACCTCCGGATCGACGTCGTGCTCGCCGACACCGGCCACGTACCCGACCCCGAGTCACTCCGCCGTACGGCGCAATCCCTCGGGGCCGAGCTGGTCATCGCCGACATCGCCGACGACGACCGCGACCTCCACCACGCCCCGGACAAACTCGCCAAGGTCTACCGCGAGATCTTCAGCTGATCAGCGCTGGGGGACCGGCGGCATCCCGTGCACGATGAAGGGCAGCACCCGGTCGAGGACCTTCCGGCCGTCGGCGGCGTACCCGCGGATCCGGGGTTTCGTCTTCGGGGCGGGCGGACTGCCTGGCCCCCGGCTAGGAGTCACGCCGAGCGTGTAGAAGCCGTCGGCGCCCATCCGGGCCTGCCGGACCTGCGGTTCGCCGGGCACGTCGACCAGGACCTTGGTGACCTCGCTGGGGACCCTGACGCCCTGGATATAGCCGGCGCGGTAGACAGTTCCGCTCGCAGGCGGCTGGGTCAGGCGAGGTCTCTGGCCGCTCCAGCTCGGGGAACCCGGTGTGGAGTTGATATAGCAGACGTCCGCGACACCGCTGCCGGGCGCGACGAGAATCGCTTCGAGAACGTGCGCATCGCTCGATTTGACTGCGACAGTCCACTTGAAGGTGAGCGGGCCTCCGGCGACGCTCGCCGGGTCGCGGTGCATCGCCCGGTTGAACTCGGTCTCCTTCGCCATGCATCGCCCGATGACCTCGCGGTCGCTCACCGGACTCACCGGAGGCGGGGGCGCGATCGGTTTGCCGGTGTCGGGGTCGATCGCGACAGTGTTCGTCGGTCCGCCGGCCGGCTGGGCTGTGTTCGGAACGCCGCCGGACCAGACGGCGACGCCGCCGATGATCGTGGCTGTGGTGAGGACTGCGGTCGACGCTGCTGCGATCCGGGTTCGGCGGACCGAACGGCGGGCGCGGACCAGCAGGTCGTCGACGTCGGTCTTCAGCGGCCGGTCGGTATCGTCGGCGGCGGTCGCCAGCAGGTGTTCGATGTCGTTGTTCACAAGGCGCTCCTTTCGGTCTGGTCGAGAAGTTCGCGAAGACGGGCGAGAGCTCGCGACGTCTGGCTCTTCACCCCGCCGGTGCCGATGCCGAGTACGGCGGCGGTCTGTTCGAGGCTCAGATCGCTGTAATGGCGTAGTACGACGCAGGCGCGCTGGCTCGGCGGCAGCGCGGCGAGGGCCTCGACGACGAACATCCGGTCGTCGACGATGCCGGCCGGGTCGGGGAGCGCCCGGTCCAGGTCGTCGGTGTCGGCGAGCCGCTCGCGGCGCCACGGCTTGCGGTACTGGTCGAAGACCGACGTGACCAGGCACTGGTGGGCGTAGCTGTTGAGGCCCTGGGTGCGGTTGATCCGGTGCCAGCGGCGGTACACCTTCACCAGGGCGTCCTGGGCGGCGTCCTCGGCGCGATGCCAGTCGCCGCACATCAGGTACGCCGTTCTTCGCAGCCGACGGACCATGGCCGCGGCGAACTCGGTGAACTCGGCTTCGTCCGATGCCTTCATACGCCTCCTCTCGGATTGTCGCCGAGGTAACGCGACCGGACCCCCGGAAGGTTGCAAGACCCCGTAACCACGGCCGCTGGCGCCCGTTGGTGATCCAAGGGTCTTTGACATGGGTGGGAGGATGGCCTTCATGGCGATGACAGCACAGGTGAAGTCCGAGCTGACCAGTATTCAGGTGACGAAACCGTGTTGCCGCAAGGCCGAGGTGTCGTCGATCCTGCGGTTCGCGGGCGGGCTGCACCTGGTGTCGGGACGCATCGTCGTCGAGGCCGAGCTGGACAGCGGCGCCGCGGCACGACGGCTGCGCAAGGACATCGCCGAGATCTTCGGTCACCCGTCGGACGTGGTGGTGATCTCGCCGTCCGGCATCCGCAAGCAGACGAAGTACGTCGTTCGCGTGGTCCGCGACGGTGACGCGCTGGCCCGGCAGACCGGGCTGGTGGACAACCGCGGCCGGCCGGTCCGCGGTCTTCCGCCGGCGGTCGTGTCCGGGGCTTCCTGTGACGCGGTGGCTGCTTGGCGGGGCGCCTTCCTGGCGCACGGTTCGCTGACCGAGCCCGGCCGTTCGTCGTCGCTCGAGGTGACCTGCCCCGGCCCGGAGGCTGCTCTCGCGCTGGTCGGCGCGGCCCGGCGGCTCGGCATCGGGTCGAAGGCCCGCGAGGTCCGGAACGTGGACCGCGTGGTGATCCGCGACGGCGACGCGATCGGCGCCCTGCTGACCCGGCTCGGCGCGCACGAGTCAGTGCTGGCTTGGGAAGAGCGCCGGATGCGCCGCGAGGTTCGCGCGACCGCGAACCGGCTGGCGAACTTCGACGACGCGAACCTGCGCCGCTCCGCCCGCGCTGCGGTCGCGGCTGGTGCGCGGGTCGAGCGGGCGCTGGAGATTCTCGGCGACGACGTACCGGATCACCTGCAGGTGGCGGGCAAGCTGCGGCTGGAGCACAAGCAGGCCAGCCTCGAAGAGCTCGGCCAGCTCCACGAGCCGGCGCTGACCAAGGACGCGGTGGCCGGCCGGATCCGCCGTTTGCTCGCGATGGCGGACAAGCGCGCCAGCGACCTCGGCGTACCGAACACCGAAGCCAACCTCACCCCGGAGATGCTCGACCCGGCCTAACCAGATCGTTATCAACGGCCGCCTGCGCCTACCTTGCCGCGTTGGTTGGATTGCCCTACGGGGGTTTCCATCCGATGAACAGATGAGGACGCATGGGTACCACTGCAGAAGAACAAGCAGCGCTCGACCGGATCAACCAGGAGTCGATCGCGCGCGAGGCTGCCAGGCTGGCCGCCGAGGATGCTGCCCGAAAGGCAGCCGAGCAGAAGCAAGGCAACATGGTCGCCGGCGAGCCGGCGGTGGCGAACTGGCCGGACGACGGATTCCAGGCCGCGCCGCAGAGCGGGATGGACAAAGTTGCCGGTGCGTTGCGGGTCGGCCAGGCCGGGGATGTGGCGTTTGCGCGTGACCTGCTGAACAGTGGGCAGGCGCCTCTCGGTGGTGTCAGCAAGCCGGAGGGGACCGCGGCCGGCGCGCAGGAGAGTGGGGCTGGTTCTCGGGCCGCGAAGCCTGCTCTCGGGCTTGGCTGAGGCACCAGCTGGTTGACTGGTATACATCTGGCGGCCCCGGGAGGTTTCCGGGGCCGTTGTGCGTGCGGTGGTCTGTTCGGGGAGCTACTGATCAGTCAGGGTGGTCTGATGTGGACGCTACCAGTTGGCCAGGTGGGCTGTTGGGCTAATGTTCGGGCTGTAGCGGCAGTGCTCGAAAGCTAGTTTGAGGAGACGCAGTCCCGTGACCGTACGCGTAGGTATCAACGGCTTCGGCCGGATCGGCCGTAACTTCTTCCGCGCCGCGCAGGCGTCCGGTGCCGACATCGAGGTCGTCGCCGTCAACGACTTGACCGACAATCAGACCCTCGCTCACCTGCTGAAGTACGACTCGATTCTGGGCCGCTTCCCGGGCGAGGTCTCCGCGACCGACGACGAGATCACCGTCTCGGGCCACAGCTTCAAGGCGTTCGCCGAGCGCGACCCCGCGAACCTGAAGTGGTCCGACGTCGGCGCCGACGTGGTGATCGAGTCCACCGGCTTCTTCACCGATGCCACCAAGGCCAAGACCCACGCCGACAACGGCGCCAAGAAGGTCATCATCTCCGCCCCGGCGAAGAACGAGGACCTGACCGTGGTGATGGGCGTCAACCACCAGCTGTACGACGCCGACAAGCACACCGTGATCTCGAACGCGTCGTGCACCACCAACTGCATCGCCCCGCTGGCCAAGGTCCTGAACGACGCGTTCACGATCGAGCGTGGTCTGATGACCACGATCCACGCGTACACCCAGGACCAGAACCTGCAGGACGGTCCGCACAAGGACCTGCGCCGCGCCCGCGCCGCCGCGCTGAACATCGTGCCGACCTCGACCGGCGCCGCGAAGGCGATCGGCCTGGTGCTGCCGGAGCTCAAGGGCAAGCTGGACGGCTTCGCGCTGCGCGTACCGGTCCCGACCGGCTCGGCCACCGACCTGACCGTCACGGTCGGCCGCGACGTCACCGTGGACGAGGTCAAGGAGGCCTACAAGGCCGCCGCGGCCGAGGGCTCGCTGAAGGGCTACCTGACCTACACCGAGGACGAGATCGTCTCGACCGACATCGTCACCGACCCGGCCTCCTGCATCTTCGACTCGGGCCTGACCAAGGTGATCGGCAACCAGGTCAAGGTCGTCGGCTGGTACGACAACGAGTGGGGTTACTCGAACCGCCTCGTCGACCTGGTCAACTACGTCGGCGCCTCGCTCTGACGCTCCCACCGCTTGCGTCCGAAGAGAGCCTGGTGCTTCTTCGGGCGCAAGCTCGTTCATCTGAGGAAGCTGAACTGTGAAGACCATCGCTCTGTCAACTATTGGTGGCCTCGGCGACCTGGCCGGCCGGCGGGTGCTGGTCCGGTCCGATCTGAACGTGCCGATCAAGGACGGCGTGATCGGCGACGACGGGCGGATCCGGGCCTCGCTGCCGACGCTGATCAAGCTGGCCAAGGCCGGCGCCAAGGTGATCGTCACCGCGCACCTCGGCCGTCCCAAGGGCGAGCCGAACCCGGCGTACACGCTGGCCCCGGTGGCCACGCGGCTCGGTGAGCTGCTGCAGCCCGAGGGCATCACCGTGCGCTTCGCGACCGACGTCACCGGCGAGAGCGCGCAGGAGGCGGTGCAGGAGCTGGACGAGGGTGAGGTCCTGCTGCTGGAGAACGTGCGGTACGACCCGCGCGAGGAGAGCAAGGACAACACGCAGCGCGAGGCGCTCGCCGAAGAGCTGGCGGCCCTCGCCGACGTCTTCGTCAGCGACGGCTTCGGTGTCGTGCACCGCAAGCAAGCCAGTGTGTACGACGTCGCGCGCAAGCTGCCGCACGCCGCCGGTGGGCTGGTGCTCGCCGAGGTTGAGGTGCTCAAGAAGCTGACCGAGGACCCGGCCCGCCCGTACGTCGTCGTGCTCGGCGGCGCGAAGGTGTCGGACAAGCTTGCGGTGATCGACAACCTGCTGGCCAAGGCTGACAAGCTGCTGATCGGCGGCGGCATGGTCTTCACGTTCCTGAAGGCGCAGGGCCATGAGGTCGGCAAGAGCCTGCTCGAGGAAGACCAGCTGGACGTCGTCCGCGGTTATCTGAAGGAGGGCGCAGACAAGATCGTGCTGCCCACCGACATCGTGGTCGCGCCCGAGTTCAAGGCCGACTCCCCGGCGACCGTCGTCGCCGCGGACGCGATCCCGGCCGACCAGCTCGGCCTCGACATCGGTCCGGAGTCCGGCAAGGCCTTCGCGGCCGAGATCGCCGGCGCCAGGACCGTGTTCTGGAACGGTCCGATGGGTGTGTTCGAGATGGCCGCGTTCGCCGCTGGAACCAAGGCCGTCGCGCAGGCGTTGACAGAGGTGGACGGGCTGAGCGTCGTCGGTGGCGGTGACTCCGCGGCCGCCGTACGGCAGCTAGGCTTCGCCGACGACCAGTTCGGGCACATCTCCACCGGTGGTGGCGCGTCGCTCGAATACCTCGAGGGCAAAGAGCTCCCGGGTCTCGCAGTACTGGAAGAGGACTGACTCTGATGGCAGATGCTGCCCGTACGCCGTTGATGGCGGGCAACTGGAAGATGAACCTCAACCATGTCGAGGCCGTGCACCTGCTGCAGAAGCTGTCGTGGACGCTGCAGGACAAGAAGCACGACTTCGAGCGGGTCGAGGTCGCGGTGCTGCCGCCGTTCACCGACATCCGCAGCGTGCAGACGCTGGTCGACGGTGACCGGATGAAGATCAAGTACGGCGCGCAGGACGTCTCGACGCACGACGCCGGCGCGTACACCGGCGAGATCTCGGCCGCGATGCTGTCCAAGCTGGGCTGCACCTACGTGCTCACCGGTCACTCCGAGCGCCGGCAGTACCACAACGAGACCGACGAGCTCGTCAACGCCAAGACTGCCAAGGCGCTCGAGGCCGGGCTGATCCCGATCGTCTGTGTCGGCGAGGGCCTGGAGGTCCGGAAGGCCGAGGGCCACGTCGCGCACTGCCTGGCTCAGGTCGACGCCGCGCTGGCCGGTCTCAAGCCGGAGGACGTCCGCAAGCTGGTCATCGCGTACGAGCCGGTCTGGGCGATCGGCACCGGCGAGGTGGCCACCCCAGAGGACGCACAGGAGGTGATCTCCGCGATCCGGGGCCGGATCGAGGAGTCGATCTCACCCTCGGTCGCCGACTCGGTACGGATTCTTTACGGCGGATCGGTGAAGATGGCCAGTGCAGGTGGCATCATGGCCCAACCGGATGTCGACGGCTGCCTGGTCGGAGGCGCGAGCCTTCAGGTGGACGAGTTCGCCGGCATCTGCCGTTACCTGGACCTTCAGTTAGGCTACTCCTCGTGATTCTCGCTTTCTCGATCGTAGTGATCGTCTGCAGCCTGTTCCTGACGCTGCTGGTACTGCTGCACAAAGGCCGCGGTGGCGGCCTCTCGGACCTGTTCGGTGGCGGTGTGTCGTCCAGCCTGGGCGGCTCCTCGGTGGCCGAGCGCAACCTGGACCGGATCACGATCGGTGTCGGTCTGGTCTGGTTCGCGGCCATCGTCGCGGTCGGCCTGCTCTACAAGCTCGGCTGAGGGAGTAGGTTCCCGTGGCTGGTGGTGGCAGTGCGATTCGTGGCAGCCGGGTCGGTGCCGGGCCGATGGGCGAGGCGGAGCGCGGCGACACCGCGCCCCGGCAGCGCATCGTCTTCTTCTGTGCGAACGGGCATGAGACCGCGACCTGGTTCGCGGTCGAGGCGGCCATCCCGGAGGAGTGGGACTGTCCGCGGTGCGGTCTGCCGACCAGCACCGATGTGAACAACCCGCCCCCGCCGCCGAAGATCGAGCCTTACAAGACGCACCTGGCCTATGTGAAGGAGCGCCGCTCCGAGCAGGAGGCCCAGGAGATTCTCGAGGAAGCCCTCGCGAAGCTGCGTGCCCGCCGCGCCCGCGGCGAAGTGATCTTCTAGGTACGACGCGATCGGCCCGGACCCACCTGGTCCGGGCCGCTCCCGTTCCCCCCACGACCGGGGGTGTGCACGCTAAGGTCTGCGGCATGAAATCGTCGATCGCGCCCGTTCGCTGGACTCCGCCGCCCGCGCCGCCGGCGCGCCAACCGGACGCCGTCGACGTCGAGGTGATCGCGCTGCCGGGCGCTGGTCCCGAGGACACCCTGATCGACGCCGACGGCAGCGTCCTGACCGGGTTGTACGACGGCCGGATCCTGCGTGTCAGCGCGGACGGCAAGACGATCAGCACACTCGCGGACACCGGCGGCCGGCCGCTCGGGCTGGAGTGGCTGCCGGACGGCAAGGTGCTGATCTGCGACGCGAACCGCGGTCTGCTGACGCTCGATCAGGACAACCGGATCGCGACGCTGCTGTCCGAGATCAACGGCCGCCCGATGCGGTTCTGCAACAACGCGGACGTCACCGAGGACGGCACGATCTACTTCACCGACTCGTCGACCCGGTTCGGCATCGACGAGTGGATGGCCGACCTGCTCGAGCATTCCGCCACCGGCAGCGTGTACCGACGTACCCCGGACGGAGAGCTCACCCGGCTCGCGACCGGACGGGCCTTCCCGAACGGCGTGGCGCTCAGCAACGACCGTCGTACCCTCTTCTGGGCCGAGACGGCGACGTACGGCCTGTACAAGCTCGACCTGACGGCCGACGGCGCCGAGCCCGTGCAGATCGCCTCGATCCCTGGACTGCCGGACAACATCGCGCGCGGGTCCGACGGACTCATCTGGGTCGCGGTCGGCTCGCCGCGCAACGCCCTACTTGACCTCCTGCTGCCCAAGCCGCCGGTGTTCCGCAAGGTTGTCTGGTCGTTGCCGGACGCCCTGAAACCGAAGGCCGCGGACATCATCGAGATCCAGGCGTACGACGAGGACGGGAAGCTGGTCCACGACCTCCGGGCCAAGCACCCCGGGTTCCACATGCCGACCGGGGTTCGTGAGCGGGACGGGAAGGTGTGGCTGGGCAGTATCGGGACCAGTTCTTTGGCCACCTTCCCGACGCCGTAGGCTCGCGAGCATGCGTTTCGGGATTGCGATCCTGCCGGAGTACCGCTGGCGTGACGCCGCGCGGCGCTGGCGGCAGGCGGAGGAGCTCGGCTTCGACCATGCGTGGACCTACGACCACCTGACCTGGAGCGGCCTCCAGGACTCACCGTGGTACGGGACGACGCCCACCCTGACGGCGGCGGCACTGGTCACGTCGACGATCAAGCTCGGCACGTTCGTGACGTCGCCGAACTTCCGGCATCCGTTGGCGTTGACCCGCGACATCCTCGCGATCGACGACATCTCCGACGGCCGCTTCCTCTGCGGGATCGGCGCCGGCGGCAGCCTGGACGCGACCATCCAGGGCGGGCCGGAGCTGACGCCACGGCAGCGGCAGGACCGGTACGAGGAGTTCGTGAAGCTCCTGGACACGCTGCTGACGACCGACGGCGTCGACTTCAAGGGCGAGTACTTCGAGACGCGCAACGGCCGCACGCTGCCCGGCTGCATCCAGCAACCGCGAGTCCCGTTCATCCTGGCCGGCAACGGCCCGCGGTCGTTGCGGTTCGCGGCCGAGCACGGCGACGGCTGGATGACCACCGGCGTCGACAAGACGAACCTCGACACCTGGTTCGCGTCCCTCGCCGACCTCAGCAAGCGCCTCGACGACCTGCTCGAGGGCCGCCACCTCGACCGCTACCTGTCCATGGACAATGCCCAGTACGCCCTCGCCGGCCCGGCCGCCTTCGAGGAGATCGCCGGCCGTGCAGCCGCCCTGGGCTTCACCGACCTCATCACCCACTGGCCACGCGCCGAGGGCGTGTACGCCGGCTCCGAGGACGTCCTGCAGCAGATCGCGACCGAGGTCATTCCTCGTCTGCGTTAGTACGGCGGACCCACGCGGGGACGACGTACCAGAGGACGGCGAACACGAGCAGCACGATGGCGACGACGCTGATCGCGACCGGGCGGGGGAGTATGACGTCCGCGGCGAGCAGGACGCCGCCGGCGATGGCGACGACCAGGAAGAGCATGCCGCCGATGGTCATCCGGTTGGCGATCGGGAGCATGCGGTCGCGGAGCTTGCGGCGGTAGACGAGCCGGTGGAACGACACCGGGGCCAGGAACAGTCCGACGGCCAGTGCGGACGCGATCAAGGTGACGGCGTACACGTCGTGGGTAAACCCGTCGGCGTCCTGGAAGCGGTTCTGGAATGCGATGCTGAGCAGGAAGGCGAACAGGATCTGCGTACCGGTCTGGGCCAGCCGGAGTTCCTGCAGGAGTTCGTTCCACTGACGGTCCAGCCGTTCGCCGGCGTCCTCGTCCGGGCGGCCGTACGGCGGGTTGTCGGTCACGGATCCATTGTTCGTCATCGCGTCCGGGATTGGCGCAAGGACCAACGCGAAAGGGCCGCACACCTGGTGGTGTGCGGCCCTTTCGGTGTCGTGCTGGAAGGGGTGAACCTCAGGTTCCGATCGCGCGGATGTTCTCCGCCTGCAGACCCTTCTGGCCCTGGGTGATCTCGAACTCCACCCGCTGGTTCTCGTCCAGCGAACGGAAGCCCGACATCTGGATGGCCGAGTAGTGCGCGAACACGTCCGCACCACCGTCATCCGGCGTGATGAAGCCGAAGCCCTTGTCAGCGTTGAACCACTTGACAGTACCGACAGCCATTTGTCTATCTCCTCGATGGCTTGTAACAAACCGTGACCCACACCTCATGAATCACGTGTCGCGAAAGGCCCCAGACGACAGACCGGCCATGCAGCACAGCAAAAGTCAGGGAGTCCAAAACTGCAACGGCATAACTGTAGCCGTTCTGCGGCCTGATGGTAGAGGTGACCACAAACACGTGTCGCTGATTGTCGCGGCCCGTTACTCTCCGTGCCCGCCGGATTCTGGGCCGTCCGGAGCCGTTCCGGAGCCCGAAATCCTGCGCCGACCTGCTCGTTCGCGCCCCGCCGATGGGTCCGGGACGATGGCAACGTAGGACAAGCCCCGGTACGCCGGGTGATGGCGCAAGATTCTGATCAAAGCTCTCGGCGTGTCGCGCGGGTGTGAGCAAGCACTGGAACCAATGGAGGCAGCGTGATCGTCAAGGTGACCCGCAGCGGGGGATTCGCCGGCCTGACCCGGCAGGGCGAGCTGGACACCAGCGCCCAGGCCGATGCCGATCAGCTCGAGGCCGCGGTGCATGCGTTGGGCAACAAGGACCTCGGGTCCGGCCGGCCGCAGCCGGACCGGTACGTCTACCGGCTGGAGGTGCGCGACGCCCCGGACAAGGACGTCGCGCACCAGCACACCGTGGCCGAGCAGGACGTGGACGAGACCACGGCCTGGCTGCTCGACCGGGTCCTCAGTTCCTGGCGCCAGTCGATCTCCGGCGCCCGGTAGAAGTTGACCCCGAGCACCTCCCAGCGCGGCCCCTGCTCGGCCAGCCGCTCGCGGTACGCCGACCAGTCGAGCGCGGACTCCGCCGACCAGCCAAGCTCAGCGATCCCGGGCAACCGCGGGAACACCAGGTACTCGATCTTGCTCACGTCGTCGACCGTCTCGGTCCACAGCGGCGCCTCGACGCCGTCGATCGCGCTCGCCGGTACGTCGGGGACCAGCGTGGCCGGATTCCAGTTGTACGACTGCTCCACGCTGATCAGGCCGGCCCAGTCGAGGCCCAGCTCGGTGTTGGCGTCGTACTTCATGTCCAGGTACGCACGGTTGGCGGGGGAGAGCACCAGCGTCGCGCCCTGCTCCACCGCCTTCTGCGCCAGCACCTGAGCCTTCGGGTCCTCGGTGCCCCAGTACTGCACCACAGTGCCGGCAGGCAGCGGTCCGTCGGCGATCTCGTGCCACCCCATCACCCGCTTGCCGTGCTTCACGACCAGCTCGGCCGCCTTGGGCACGAAGGCGAGGTACTCCGAGTGCGGTGTCGAGTGGGCCTCGTCTCCACCGAGGTGCAGGAGCTCACCGGGCGTCTGCTCGGCCACCTCCCGGAACACGTCGTCGAGGAACTCGTACGTGACGTCCTTGTCGATGGCGAACGAGCTGAAACCAACCTCGGTCTCCGTGTAGAGGTCCGGCGCCTGGTCGCCCTTGTTCAGCTCGGGGTACGACGCCAGCGCGGCGTTGGTGTGGCCCGGTGTGTCGATCTCCGGGACCACGGTGATGTACCGATCGGCGGCGTACTGCACCAACTCGGCGTACTCCGCCTTGCTGTACGAACCACCGTCCGCACCACCGACCTGCTTGCTGCCGCCGTACACCGTGAGGTTGGGCCAGGAGTCCACCTGGATCCGCCAGCCCTGGTCGTCGGACAGGTGCAGGTGCAGGCGGTTGACCTTGTACAGCGAGATCAGGTCGATGACGCGCTTGACCTGGTCGACGGTGAAGAAGTGCCGGGAGACGTCGAGCATCATGCCGCGGTAGCCGTACCGCGGGGAGTCGGAGATCGTCGTACCCGCGATCTCCCACGGGCCGTCCTGCGCGCTGTCGGCGTCGGCCTTGGCGGGCAGGAGCTGGCGGAGCGTGGTGACACCGCGGAACAGTCCCTCGGCGGTGTACGCCGTGATGCTGACGCCGGATGCGTCCGCGCGGAGTTCGTAGCCTTCGGCACCTAATGAGTCGGGGCCGCTCGTCGACAGCGTGATCGTGCCGGCGCCTTCCTGGACCGGCAATGCGAAACCGGTCGAGGTCCGGAGCTGGGCCGCGAACCGGTCGGCGATCGGCTGGGCAGAAGGATCGTCGAGTCCGATGGTGGCGTCGGACGGCAACGTGAAGGTCTCGTCAGGGAGCGCCTGCTGCGCGGTGGGCTGCGGGATCATGATCGGAAGTGTTGGCGGGCTCCAACAATTCGTCAAGAGCTTTCAAAACTTCGCGGCGCCGCCGGGTCAGCAAAGGCTCGGACAGCATCACCAGAAACGCGGCCGCGGTCAGCAGACCGCCGACGAGGGCCACGCTGCGCACGGTGGTGGCATCGATCAGGGCGCCACCGACGAACGCGCCGGCGGCGATGCCGACGTTGAACGCCGAGCTGGTCCCGGCCGAGGCGATATCGGTGCTGCCTGGGGCGATCTGGAGCGTGCGGCTCTGCACGGCGACCGCTAGCCCGCTGAACGACAGCCCGATGACCGCGATCAGCAGGACGGTCGCCACCTTGAGAGTGCCGAACGCATACAGCCCGAACAGCCCGGCGGTGATCAGCCCGAGAGGCGCGACCACAGCTCCGAAGGGGAACCGGTCGAGCAGCCGGCCGACGATCAGCGTGCCGGCGAGTCCGCCCACGCCGCTGGCAAGCAGCATCGGACCGAGCGCGTCGGACGAGAATCCGGTGATGTCCAGCAGGAACGGCGTGACATAGGTGTTGTAGGTCAGGAAGCCGGTCACCCCGACCGCGCAAGCGATCAGCAGGACGACGTACCGGCGGAGGTCGGGGGAGCTGCCTCGACGTGCCGGGCTGTCCTGGATCTCGGTGTGCGGCAGCAGCGTCATGACGCCGATGCAGGCGGCGGCGCCGAGACCGGCGGCCACGACGAACGGCACTCGCCAGCCTGCCTGCTCACCGAGCCACGTGCCCAGTGGGATCCCGAGGATCGGCGCCAGTGCGGTGCCGATCGCGAGCCGGGCGACCACCCGGCCGCGGCGCTCCGGCGGGAACAGGCTGGTCGCGATCGGCGGCGCGATCGACCAGAACAAGGCCTGCGAGAGCGCGATCACCAGTCGCCCGGCGAACAACACCTCGTACGACGGGGCGGCCGCGGAGAGCGCGGTCGCGACGGTGAGGACTCCGAGTGTGCCGCCGAGGACGAGGCGGCGGGGGAGGTGGTGGGTCAGCCGGGCCAGTGGAATGGACGCGAGCACGACGACGACGGCGTACCCGGTGACGAGGAGGCCGACCTGCGAGCGTGACCGGCCGAGGTCGTCGGCCATCACGGTCAGCAGACCGATCGGCAGCACCTCGATGGTGACGAACGTGAAGGTCGAGACGCCGAGGAACACCAGCGCTGCGGTGGCCCGGCGGGTGGAGAGCTGCATGCGTCACCTTGTGATCCCGGTAAACATTCTGATGGTGGTAGCGTCTCATCTATGGCCGACAGTTCTCATGCGGAATTTCGCATCGTGGGCGGACACCCAGCTGTCGACCTGGTGAACACTGTGAGTCCCCGCGTGCGGGGTGGCTCGGTCGAGCACGATTACCTGACCTCGCCGGCCGACCTGCTGGCCTGGAGCCGCCGGATCGAGCTGATCGATCTCCGCGACTACAGCGCGATCGAGGGCACCTGGCGGTCCTCGCCGGAGCTGGCCGTGAAGGCGCTCGGAGCGACGCTGGAGATCCGCGAGGCGACGTACGACGTACTGGCGCCGCACGCGGCAGCGGCCGTGGTCGCGAAGGACGGAGTCAAGCGCAGCCAGGGATCCGCCTTCGAGCGCTTGATGTTGCGCTGGTCGGCGGCGGCCGCGCGGTCGATGCTGATTCCGACCGCGAACCGGGAGCGCGGGGTGGCCGACCTGGTGGTCGGGACCTCGCCGGCGCAGCTGATTCCGGATCGGCTGGTGGTGGCCGCGGTCGAGCTGGTGCGGACGGTCGAGTTGCGGCAGTTGCGGGCCTGTCCGGTCGACGACGGCGGCTGTGGCTGGCTGTTCCTGGACCGCAGCCGGAACGGCTCTCGGCGCTGGTGCGCGATGGAGGACTGCGGGACGCAGGCGAAGATCCGCAAGCTCGGCGAGCGGCGACGCGCTACCGCTGTACACCCCGTTTAGTGGTAGCGCGAACGAACCTTCACTGTCAGCGATCGGCTCACAGGTCGAGAACGCGTGTCGAAAGGTGCGAACTGTCCCCCGAACCTGTCATCGTAGGCGGCCGGGCCTTCTGACCAGACGGGCCTGGCCGGTCCTGCCCCGAACCGGGAGCAGGCTGACGAAACAGAATGTGGAGGACAGATGACGCAGGTGGCAGAGCAGCCGGGCAGTACTGCCGGGCGGCTCGGCTCGGTGGTGCTGGATTGCCCGGACCCACTCGAGCTCGCCCAGTTCTACTCGGCGCTGCTGGGGCTGGACATCGACGAGAACGGTGACGACGACTGGCGGAGCCTGACCGGCCCCGGCTCGTCGCTCGGCCGCTCGACGCTGGCCTTCCGGCGCTCGGAGCAGTACGTGCCGGCCACGTGGCCCGGCACCGAAGCGCAGGATCTCCATCTCGACCTGATCGTCGAGGACCTCTCCAGCGGTCACGCCACCGTGGTTGCCCTCGGTGCCGAGCCGCTCGACCCACTGGACCCGCCGCCCGCCGAGAACGCCCGCGGCTGGCGGATCTACGCAGACCCGGCCGGCCACCCGTTCCGGATCTGCCTCGAGTAACCCGTCGAAGGCCCGCCCCAGCCGGGGCGGGCCTTCGCATGTTCAGGCCCAGGCGCTGCTGCCGGTGAACGGGAAGTGCTGCCCCTCGTCGTACGTCGGCCGCGGCTGGTAGCTGTTCACGCCCGGCTCGCCGCGCAGGTGGAAGGCGCTCGGGTACGGCGTCTCCGGATCGGTGATCCTGGTGGACGTCGGGATGTAGCGGATCGTCAGTCCGCAGCGCCGGTTCGGGGACGTGTTCGCGTTGCTGCCGTGGACGATGTTCGGGTGATGGACCTCGACATCGCCCGGTGCGAGCACCATGTCCACCGCGTGCGCCTCGTCCACCTCCACTGCGATCTCCTGACCGAGGACGTTCTCGATCTCGGTGTTGTCGCGCATCCCGGCCACCCCGGACCGATGGCTTCCCGGGACGACCCGGACGCACCCGTTCTCCGGCGTCGAGTGGTCGACCGCCAGCCAGAGCGTCACCACCTCCATCGGATCCAGCGGCCAGAACGCGGCGTCCTGATGCCAGAGCACCGCCTGCCCGGAGTACGGCGGCTTGGAGATGTAGTGGGAGGCGAACAGCGCGATGTCCGGTCCGACGAACTGCTGCGCGATGTCGACCAACCGGTCGTCGCTCACCAGTCGCAACCAGAACGGGTCGTCGCGCAGGTACACATGCCCGAGTTGCTCGGGCCGTACGTCGGGATGCCGGGCCTGCAGCCACTCGACATGATCGTTCACTTCCTTGATCAGGTCCTGGTCGATGACGTCGCGGAAGATGACGTAGCCGTCTGTTTCGAACATGTCTTCAGAGTGCGGTCGCGACGCGTCGGCGTACTAGCAGCGGTCTGACCAGAATTTGTACTGTGTTGACGTGGATCAGATCCTGCGGTTCGAGACGCACGCGTTCGGACGGCCGTATCACGCGGCCCGGGTGCGGATCCCGGCTCGGGCTCGGGACACGGAATTGCACACGCATGCGGACTTCCACGAGTTCATGGGAGTCGTGTCGGGAAGCGGCGAACATCTGCTGACGACGGGCGTCTCGTCGCTTCAAGCCGGCGACGTCGTACTGGTCCGGCCGAGCGACCGGCACGCGGTCCGCGGCTCGGCGCCCGACGGCCTCGAGTTCGTCAACATCGCCTTCCCGAGCTCGATCTGGCAAGGGTTCCTCGACCTGACCCGGACCGCGACCTGGTCGTCCCGCGGTCCGATCAGCTTCCACCAACCGGCCGCAGTACCCGTCTTCGAGCACGCCCTCGATCGATTCCAGGACAGCCCGACAACTTACGACCTGCTGCGCTTCTGGATCGACCTGCTCGACCTGCTCAAACCCGGTGACGCTGGAGGTCCCGGCGTACCGGATTGGCTCGCGAAGGCCTGTACGGCGATGCGCGCAGAGGACAACCTCCGCGGCGGAGTACCTCGTCTGCTCGAGCTGGCCGGCGTCAGCGCCGCCCACCTGTCCCGCTCGATGCGCGCGGCGTACGACGTCACGCCCACCGCCTTCGTCACCGACCTCCGGCTCGAACACGCCGCATCATTGCTAGCGGCAACCAACACCCCGATCGCCACCATCGCCGACCGCTGCGGGTTCACCAGTCAGTCCTACTTCACCCGCACTTTCACCGCCGCCCACGAGCTCCCGCCCCGCGACTTCCGCCGTCGCTCCCAACGCGCGTTCGTGCCCTAGAGCTGTTCCAGGTACGCGGCAGCTTCGTCCTGCTTGAACCACTTCGCCCAGCCGAGTACGTCGGCCTCGAACCGCGGGTCCTTCGCCGACAGGTCCGCGCCGTGCTCGACCAGGAACCGCAGCGTGTCGAGCGAGCCGGTCCCCGCCGCCAGGTGCGCAGCGGTCCTGCCCTCTGCTGTGCGCTCATTGACGCCGAAGCCCAGCTCGGCGAGCTTCGGGACGACCTCCCATCGCTGCGCCGCCGCCGCTTCGGCGAGGAGGGCCGGGCGCTCCGCAGGCGTCAGTTCGCCGGCGAGGGCGGCCGCGAACGGATCATCGGGGTGCACGCCTCGGTAGAAGTCGCGAACAGTGCCGACCTCGGCTCCGTGGTGGATGAGTTCGTCCAGGATGTGCAGGGCGAACGAGGCGCCGTCGTGGTCGGCGTACAGGCCGGCGGGCTCGCCCATCGGCTGGTCGAGGTCGTCCTGACTGAGCGACGCGAGCCGCCGGCGCCACACGTCGTACGAGTGATCGAGCGCTGCCAGCGCGGCCTCAGCCGACTCCGGTACCGGGGGCTGGCCGTCGTCGGCCGCAACCTCGTGGCCGAACCAGGTCGCGGTGCGATCCTCCTGCAGGATGTCGACGATGTGGGTGATCCGCCAGGCGAGGGTGGTGAACGGCGGCGGCTCCGGCGGGATCCAGGCCCAGTCGGCGACGTACCCCGCATCTGTCTTCCGGATCGTCCAGCAGCCGTCGAACGGCTCCCAGAAGTATTCGTCGTCGGTGATCCCCGCGACACGTCCACGGAGGCGTTGCCAGGCGAAGTCGGACAGGTCCAGCAGGTTCTGCAGCGTCGTGGTCATGAAGTCACCGTAGAGCGACCTGCGGACAGGATCGGTCCGCAGGTCGAGGCAGAATGGAAACTGATGGATACCGCGGCCCGTTTGCTCCGCTTGCTGTCGTTGCTCCAGTCGCGCCCGCAGTGGGACGGCACCGAGCTGGCGGCGAGGCTCGCCGTCACGCCCCGGACTGTACGGCGTGACGTGACCCGACTGAGGTCACTCGGGTACCCGGTCGAGGCCGAGGCCGGCATCGGTGGTGGGTACCGCCTCGGTCCGGGCGGCCGCCTACCACCGCTGCTGCTCGACGACGAGGAGGCGGTGGCGATCGCGGTCGGCCTGCGGGTCGCGACGACCACGACCGTGTCAGGTGTCGAGGAGGCGGCGATCTCGGCGCTGGCCAAGCTCCATCAGGTCCTGCCGACCCGGCTGCAGGAACGGGTCGCGGACATCGGTGCGCACACCACGCAGTTGCCGCAGGGTGAGCTGCCGCAGGTCGACGGCGAGGTGCTGGTCACGCTGGCCGCCGGTTGCCGTCACGTCGAAGGGATCCGCTTCCGCTACCGCACCCATGACGGCGCCGAGTCAGAGCGCAGCGTCGAGCCGTTGCAGATCGTGCACACCGGTCGCCGCTGGTACCTCGTCGCCCGCGACCGGGACCGCCAGGCCTGGCGTACCTTCCGCGTCGACCGCATCACCCAGCCCGTGCTCACCGGCTCCCGCTACCGCTTCGAGGACCCGCCCGACCCGGTCGCACTGGTTGCCGAGGGCACCGGAGTGGCGCCGTGGGACATCGTCGCCCGGGTCCGCGTGCACGCCGACGCCGAGACGGTCGCCCGGATGATTCCGCCGAGCCAAGGCGTGGTCGATCCCATCGACGCGAACACCTGCGAGGTCCGTTTCGCCGCCAACGAGCTCGGACCCCTCGTCTCAGGCGTCATCCGCCTCTACTGGCCGTTCGAGATCCTCGACCCACCCGAACTCCGCACCGCCGTCCACAGACACGCCCGCAGGCTGCTCGAGTCCTAGCTGTCCGCCAGCGCCTTGCGGATGCGCTTCTCTGAGACCGGGTACGGCGTGCCGATGGTCTGGGCGAAGAGGCTGATGCGGAGTTCTTCGAGCATCCAGCGGACGTCGAGGAGCTCGGGGCTGGGGTACTTACCGGTGGGCACAGCACGAAGGTGCTTCTGGTACTCGTCGGTCAGGGTCTGGACGATGGCCATTCCGGACCGGTCGCGAGCTGCGTTCGCACTGAGCTTGTCGAGGCGCTGCTCCATGCCGCGGAGGTAGCGGAGCAGATCCGGGAGCCGCTTGGCGCCGGCTTCGGTGATGAAGCCGGGGTGGACCAGGGCTTCGAGCTGACCGCGGACGTCGGACAACGCCACGATCAGGGCCGGGCTCGACGCGCGGGAGATGAGCTTGTCCACGGTCCGCGCCTGCGTCAGTACCTGCTCGACCTGCTGCAAGATCGTCAGGACCGTGTCCGCGAGCTCCGACCGTACGGCGTCGCGCAGGATGGAGAACGCGGTCAGGTTCCAAGCCGGCCCACCAGCGGCCGCCATCAGCTGATCGATGGCCGCGGCGATCGCGTCGTCGAGCAACTCACCGACGTTGCGATGCGGACCCGCCATCAACGTCATCTTCTGCTGATTACTCAGGTGCCGCTGTACGAGGTCGATCACCGACGGCATCGTGAGCAGCAGAAGCTTCCGCGTACCCGCCCACATCGCGGCGGCCTGGTCGCGCTCGGTCTCCTGCAGCCGGATCGCGACGCTCTTGCCCTCGTCGACGAGCGCTGGGTAGCCCGCGACGGTCAGGCCGTTGCGGTGTTCGGAGAAGCTGCGCGGCAGGTCGCCGAAGGTCCAGTCGGTCAGGCCGGCCTTCTCGAGCCCGCTGACCGCCTTGGATGCGACCTGCGAGATCGCCGCCGTCGTCTTCGGCTTCAGCTTCTCCTTCAGCCGGGCGAGATCCTTGCTCTCAGCAACAGTCTTGCCCTTGTCGTCCTCCACCCGGAACGTCATCCGCAGATGCTCCGGCACCCGGGTCCAGTCCCAGTCGGCCGGCTCGATCACGACACCGCGCAGTTCTCGCAGCGCGCGAGCCATCGCGTCGGTGAGCGGACCGGACGCCGGGTCGAGCTGGGGGAGGATCTGCCGCGCGTGGTCCGGAGCGGGCACGATGTTGCGCCGGATCGTCTTCGGCAAGGACTTGATCAGCGTGGTGACCAGATCCTCGCGGAAACCGGGCACGCTCCACTCGAACCCGTCCGCCGTGACCTGGTTGAGTACGAGCAACGGGATGTGCACAGTCACACCGTCGGCGTCCGTACCCGGCTCGAAGGCGTACGTGAGATCGAAGGTCATCCCGTTCTGCGTCCAGAGCAGCGGGAACTCTTCCTCCCTGATCTCCGCGCCGTCGCGGACCACGAGCGACCGCTCGAAGTCGAGCAGGTCGGCGTCGCGCTGCCGGGCCTTCTTCCACCAGGTGTCGAAGTGCGCGCCGGTGACGACCTCGGAGCCGATGCGTTCGTCGTAGAAGGCGAACAGCGTCTCGTCGTCGACCAGCAGATCGCGGCGCCGGGTGCGTTCCTCCAGCTCCTCGACCTCCTCGATCAACTTGCGGTTCTCGTGGAAGAACTTGTGGTGGGTGTCCCAGTCGCCCTCGACCAGCGCGTGCCGGATGAACAGCTCGCGCGACACCTCCGGGTCGACCTTCCCGTAGTTCACCTTGCGCCGGGCAACGATCGGTACGCCGTACAGCGTGACCTTCTCGTACGCCATCACGGCACCGGCCTTGCGTTCCCAGTGCGGCTCGGAATACGACCGCTTGATCAGGTGCGGGGCGAGGTCCTCGGCCCACTCGGGCTCGATCTTCGCGTTCACCCGCGCCCAGAGCCGCGAGGTTTCGACGAGCTCGGCGGCCATCACGAACTGCGGCGGCTTCTTGAACAGCCCCGAGCCCGGGAAGATCGCGAACCTCGTCCCGCGAGCGCCGATGTACTGGTGCTGGTTCGCCGGATCCTTCATGCCGAGGTGGCTCAGCAGACCGGACATCAGCGAGAGGTGCACGCTCTGCGGATCGGCCGGCTCACCGCTGTTGAGCCGTACGCCGATCTGGGCGGCGACCTGGCGAAGCTGCGCGTAGATGTCCTGCCACTCGCGGACGCGGAGATAGTTCAGGTACTCGCTGCGGCACATCCGGCGAAACTGGTTGCCGGACAGCTCCTTCTGCTGCTTCTTCAGATATCCCCAGAGGTTCAGGTATCCGAGGAAGTCGCTGTTCGGATCGCGGAACCGGGCGTGCGCCTGCTGGGCCTGCGCCTCGGCGTCGGTCGGGCGCTCCCGCGGGTCCTGGATGGAAAGCGCGGCGGCGATGACCATCACCTCGCGGACGCACGCGTTCTTGTCTGCCTCGACGATCATCCGGGCCAGCCGCGGGTCGAGCGGGACCTGGGCGAGCTGGCGGCCGATCGGGGTCAGCCTGCGGTGCCGCTCGGACGCCTTCGCGGGCTCGATTGCGCCGAGCTCGGTGAGGAGCTGGAGGCCGTCGGTGATGCTGCGCTTGTCCGGCTCGTCGATGAACGGGAACGCCGCGATGTCGCCGAGCCCGATCGCGGTCATCTGCAGGATGACGGACGCGAGGTTGGTGCGGAGGATCTCCGGGTCGGTGAATTCGGACCGGCTCTCGAAGTCCTCTTCGGAGTACAGCCGGATGCAGATGCCGTCGCTGGTCCGGCCGCTGCGGCCCTTGCGCTGGTTGGCGCTGGCCTGCGAGACGCGCTCGATCGGCAGGTGCTGGACCTTGGTGCGATGGCTGTACCGCGAGATTCGCGCAGTACCCGGGTCGATGACGTACTTGATACCGGGGACGGTCAGCGAGGTCTCGGCGACGTTGGTCGCGAGGACGATCCGCCGGTTCGAGTGCGACTGGAAGACGCGATGCTGCTCGGCGTTAGAGAGCCTCGCGTACAGCGGCAGGATCTCGGTGGTCTGACGGTCGTTGCGGAACTTGTCGTTCAGCGCGTCGGCGGTGTCGCGGATCTCTCGCTCACCGGACAGGAAGACCAGTACGTCGCCGTCCGCCTCGTACGCGAGCTCGTCGACGGCGTCCAGGATCGCCTGGGTCTGGTCGCGGTCGATCGTGGCCGGGTCCTCGGGGTCGTTGACCGGGCGGTACCGCACCTCGACCGGGTAGGTCCGGCCGGACACCTCGACGATCGGCGCCGGCTTGCCCTGGGCGTCGGAGAAATGGGCGGCGAACCGCTCCGGGTCGATCGTCGCCGAAGTGATGATCACCTTGAGGTCGGGCCGGCGGGGGAGCAGCCGCTTCAGGTAGCCGAGGATGAAGTCGATGTTCAGGCTGCGCTCGTGCGCCTCGTCGATGATGAGCGTGTCGTACCTGGTCAGGTCGCGGTCGCGCTGCAGCTCGTTCAGCAGGATGCCGTCGGTCATCAGCTTGACCAGAGAGCGCTCGCTGACCTTGTCGGTGAACCGGACGGCGAAGCCGATCGTCTCGCCCAGCTCGGTGCCGAGCTCCTCCGCGATCCGCTCCGCGACGGTGCGCGCTGCGAGCCGACGGGGCTGGGTGTGCCCGATCATCCCGCGTACGCCGCGACCGAGCTCGAGACAAATCTTCGGGATCTGGGTGGTCTTGCCGGACCCGGTCTCACCGGCGACGACCACGACCTGGTTGTCCCGGATCGCGGCGGCGATCTCGTCCTTGAGCTGGCTGACCGGCAACTCTTCCGGGTACGTGATCTCCGGTACGGCGTCCCGTCGTACCTCGACCCGCTGCTCGGCCTGCTCGATCGCCCGGACCACACCCTGGAGCGCCTGCTCCCGCTTCCCGGCTTCCTTGGTGGTCCGAACCCGCTCCAGCCGCTTGCCGAGCTGCTCCCGGTCGTACACCGTCAGGTCGTCGAGCCGAGCGACCGCCTCGGCCAGGCTCAACCCACCGTCGGCCGGCGGCGTGCTGGACGACGCGAGGCGCTCAGCAGACTCGCCCGACGCGGCGGCCGTTCGGGCCGGGTCGTTACCCGCCGGATTCGGCTTGCGCCGCCGGCGGCGCGGACGGTGGGTGGCGGTTGGCTCCGGGGAGGGAACTGGGGAAGGACTCGGGGACTCGGTCCGGGCATCAGGCATAACCAGTCCAGTTTAGGCGCCCAACCCCAGCTGCTCACCCGGATTACCAGAGGCGCCCGGCCAGCGTCTTCAACGCGGCGATCTGGTCGGGGATCGGGGTGCCGACGAGGTTGAGGTCCCAGTCGACCCTCGTGATGCCTTCGTCGGCGGCGTGCTCGAGGTCGTCGAGGATCATGGCAGGGGTGAAACCCACCGGATCCTGCTGCATCGGATGCGGTTTCATCGGCCCGGCGCGAAGGACGATCGGCCCGGACCCGCCGGCCTCGTGGTACCAGCCGATTGCCGCGCGGGTGGACTCCCAGTCGCGATGCGCGAGGGTCAGGCCGTCGGCGATCCGGGCAGCCCGTTCGATCGCGGGCTGCGCGACACCACCGCCGTACAGCGTCAGGGGTGCGACCGGCTTGGGCCCGAGTGTCGCCATCGGGACGGTGTAATGCGCACCGGTGAACTCGACCGGATCAGGACCCCAGCACGCCCGCAGTACGGCGACCGACTCCTCGAACGCCGCGACCCGTCCACGCGCGGGCACGCCGGCGGCGACGAACTCCTCCGGCAGCCAACCGAGCGCGATGCCCAGATCCATCCGCCCGCCGGACAGCTGATCGATCGTCGCCACCCGCCGCGCGAGCACGACCGGTTGCTGAAACAACGGCATGAGTACGGCGGTGTGCAGCCGCACCCGCTCGGTCCGCGCGGCGACGTACGTCAGCGTCTCCAAGGCGTCGTACGCCGCCTCCGTCGGCAACCCGGCGTGGTTCACCCAATCGGGCGCCGCCGGAACGAGTAGCCGCTCGAAAACCGAGACGGCCGCGAATCCGAGCTCGTCGGCAGTGGTCGCGAGCTCGACGACCGCATCCGGCCCGCGCAGCCCGACCACCGGGAGCCCGACGCCAACCTCGGGATATGACATCCGCAGTTCCTTCCGCTCCCGGGCACCCCGAAGGTGCCGCGTTCACCCGTGGGTCGGAGCGGTCGGCAGGTTCTTGCGGTCAGTCGTGCGGCGACGGGACCTTGACCGCGAGGACCGGGACCGGGGACTCGAGGAGCACGCGCTGGGCGGTGCTTCCGAGGATGAGTTTGCCGACCGGGCTGCGGCGGCGGAGGCCGAGGACGATCAGGCCGACGTCTTCGGCGGCGGCTGCTTTGAGAAGTTCGCCGGCGACGTCGCCCTCGGAGACGGCCTGATGGATGGTCACCTCGACGCCTTGCTCACGCAGCTTGGCCTCGGCGGCGGCCAACTCGTCGGCATTCGCGTACCGGGCGTCGATGTAGGAGTCGCCGCGACTGGTGTTCAGCAGCAGGATCGAGGCTCCGCGCAGCTCGGCCTCGGCCGCCGCCGCGGTCAGTGCGGCCTCACCTTCGGGCGTTGGTACGTATCCGACGAGAATCTTCACGGCACCCACTCTCCCATCAATCGACGTCACCGAAGGTCAGGCAGTTAGGGTCAAGCGCATGGTTGAGCTGCAGGTGGTCCTGCCGGACGAGTCGGCAGCGATGCCGCCCGAGCGACTGGTCGAGCTGGCCGTAGCCGCCGAGGAGTTGGGCTACGGTACGGCGTGGTTGCCCGACCACCTGCTTCCTCCGGGCGACTTCGGCTCGACGTACGGCGGTGTGTACGAGCCGCTCGTGACGATCGGGTACCTGGCCGCTCGGACAACCCGGATCCGGTTCGGCACGTCCGTGCTCGTGCTGCCGATGCGGAGTGCGTACGTGGTCGCCAAGCAGGCCGCGACCCTTCATCGGCTGTCCGGCGAGCGCATCGTGCTCGGTGTCGGAGCAGGTTGGGCGGCCGCTGAGTTCGCGGCGGTTGGTGCGTCGTTCGAGGAGCGCGGTCGCCGGACGGATGAGTCGCTCGGGATCATCCGGGACCTGTTCGAAGGGCGCGATCGCGGCGGGGTGTTCGAGCCGAAGCTGCGGGCGCCGCTGCCGATCATGATCGGCGGTACGACGACGCCTGCGTTGCGCCGGGCTGCTCGATTCGGTGACGAGTGGCAGGGCCTCGGCCTGGATGGCGCCGGATTCAGTGCGGCGGTCGCGCGACTCCGGTCGTTCGGCGAGCGCCCGGTCAAGGTCGGCACTCGGCTCGACTGGTCCAGTGGCGATCCCGGACCGGTGGTCGCGCAGGCTCAGGAACTCACCGAGGCTGGCGCGGAGACGATCGCCGTGTCCTTCGGAGACGAGACCGGCGCGCTCGATCGGATGACTCGGTTCCGCGGGTTGTTCACGGCGGGCTGAGTTTGCCGCGGAGCACCTTGCCGGTCGCGTTACGCGGGAACTCGTCCAGTACGACGATCTGACGCGGGGTCTTGTAGCGGGCCAGATTCGCCTTCACGTGATCGATGAGTTCGTCAGGCGTGGCCGGCTCACGCAGTACGACGTACGCGATCAGCCGCTGGCCGAAGTCGTCGTCGGGGACGCCGGTGACGACTGCCTCAGCGACCGCCGGATGAGCGGCGAGGCACTCCTCGACCTCGACCGGGTACACGTTCTCGCCGCCGGAGACGATCATGTCGTCCTCGCGGCCGTCGACGAACAGCCGCCCGGCCTGATCGAGATGACCGAGGTCGCCGGTACTCATCCGGCCGTCGACCACGGTCTTGCTCGACCCGTCGGAGTACCCGCCGAACACCAGCCCGCCACCGGCGAAGATCCGCCCGGTCGTGCCCGTCGGCACCGGCCGGTCGGCGTCGTCGAGGATGCGGATCGAGCTGCCGAGGCACGGCCGCCCGACCGTCCCGGGCGCGGCGACCAGGTCGGCGGAAGTCGCGATCGTGGCGATGCCGACCTCGCTCGACCCGTAGGCATCACACAGCACCGGCCCGAACCGCTCGATGAACCGCTCCGCCAGCGGTGCGCCGAGCTGGGACGCGCCCGAGATCACAGCCCGCAGCGAACGCAGGTCGTACTCCGCGATGGCCGTCGGACCGAGGTCGAGCAGCCGCCGCAGCATCACCGGAACGGCGACGACCGAACCTGCCCTCGTTGCCTCGACATCCGCCAGCAAGGTCGCGGCGTCGAACCGCGGCCGGAGGACGAGCGGCGAACCGAGGAACAGCGCGAGCATCGAAGTCAGCAGCCCGAGTCCGTGGAACAGCGGCGGCCCGATGATCACCGGCTCACCCGACCGCAGCCCGAACCGGTTGAGCGCACTCGCGGTCAACCCCGCCAGCCCAACTGCCGTCGGCACCCGCGGCGCCGCCTTCGGCGTGCCCGTCGTACCCGAGGTGAGGATCGTGATGTGCCCGGCCGAGTCAGGCGCGGGCGCGGCCGGCGCTCGACTCGCGGCAAGCTCGTCGAGATCCGACTCGATCGCCGGGATGCCTTCCGGTACGGCGAACTCGGCGTCGTGGATCAACAGGTCGGGCCGATGCCGTTCGAGTACCGCCTGCAGCTGCGGCGCGGCGAACTCGGTGTTCACGAACAGTACGTCGGCGCCGATCCGGGACGCCGCCAACGTCGCTTCGAGAAAACCGGCGTGGTTCCCGCACAGCACCGCCACCTTGCTCCCGGCAACGATCCCGTAATGCGCGTGCATCGCGGCCGCGATCCGCTCACACCGCCGGTCCAGCTCGGCGTACGTCAGCTGGCTCTCGCCGGAGATCACCGCGGCACGATCGGGGTAGCGGATCGCCGCGACCACTCCGAGCGCAGCCATCGACTGGCCCCAGGTCCGCAGCGCGCGCTCGATCCGGACCAACTGCGCCGGGCCCGCCGACCGCCAGACCCCGGACCTGATGAGTGCGACCGACAACCCGCCGACCTCGGCCGCGCTGTGAACCAGCCACTCAGGCGGGCGGATCGGTCCGATCGGCCTCACCGCTTCTTGCTTCCAGTCAACCGGAAGTAGGACTCGAGCAACCGATCGGTCGGCACCCGCAGCAGGTTGCCTACGGCATCGGCCGGCCGGACGAACGGCGGCGTGATGTTGTGCGGCCGCTCGGCCACAGCCGTACACACCTGATCGGCCGCCTGCTCCGGCGTCAGCCCCGGCATCTTGTTCAGCAGCGGCGTCGGCTCACTCATCCGGGTGTGCACCAGCCCCATATAGACAGTCGACGTCGTCACCCCGTCGCCGCGAACCTCCTGCGCCACGCACCGCAGCCAGACGTCGAACGCACTCTTCGACGCCAGGTACGCCGACCAGCGCGCCATCGGCGGCGTCCGAACGCCGGCCGTCGACACGTTGACAATGTGGCCGGATCGGCGTTCGCGCATCGACGGGAGCAGCTCGAGCACGAGCTTCGCCGGGCCGAGGTAGTTGATCGCGTTGGTCCGCTCGATGTCGTGGAACCGCTGGTACGTGTCCGCGATCGACCGCCGGATCGACTTGCCCGCGTTGCTCACCAGCACGTCCACCCGCCCGTGCTCGGCCAGGACGGTACGCACGAGTTCCTCGACCGCGTCCGGATCGGCAAGGTTCGCCGGATAGACGTACGCCGTACCGCCGCCGGACCGGATGTCCTCGGCCACGAGCTGCAGCTGATCCTCGGTCCGGGCAACGAGCAGGACCGTCGCCCCGGCCGCTGCCAGCCGGCGCGCGGTCGCCTCACCGATCCCGTACGACGAACCGGTCACCAGGATCACCTTGTCCCGGACCGCCGCGCTCAACCGCTCGTCGGAGATCCGGGCGCGCCCGTTGGTCAGTGCGACAAGCAACGGCCACCCGATCGGACGCTTCCCAGTCATGCCGCCGACATTACCCGCTGGTAGCCACTCGCGGCAGCCCTTGGCTGACTCTTTGCAACCACTCGCGGACCAGCGCTGCCAACAGCTCGGGCTGTTCGAGTTGCAGGTTGTGCCCGGCCACGTCGGCGACCGCGTAGGTGGCGCGCGGATAGTGGGGGAGCAGCGTGAACTGGTCCTCGTAGCCGGTGATCGAGTCCTGCCGCCCACACAGGATCAGCGATGCTCCGTCGTACGGCGGGCCGCTCTCCGGCGCGATCGACAACGCCCAGTTCTTCTGGATCCGCTCAAGCGCAACTTCGTCTGCAAGCGCGAGACCCGGCGCGACATCGGAGCGGTAGGCGGCAAGCGCGGCCGCGGTCTGGACGACGGCGAGGTCGGTGAAGTCCTCGCCCTCGGTCAGCGATTCGAGCACGCCCGGCTCGGTCCGCAGTACGACGTGTTCCGGCACCTTGCGGTCCTTGTGCCAGAGGGTGCCAACCGGGCAGATCAGTCCGATACCGAGGATCTGCTCGGGGCGTTCGACGACCAGGGCGCGGGCGAGATAACCGCCGTACGACTCGCCGATGAGAAGGAACGGCTCGTCGTCGATCTGCTCGTCGATGTACTCGCGGACCGCTGCCATGATCCCGTCGGAACTGTCGATGTCGCCCGCCGGACTCTGGCCCATGCCGGGCAGGTCGGGATAGAGCCGCCGGTATCCGGGGAGGTCGGCGAAGATCGGTTCCAGGCAGCCGGTCATCAGTCGATGGTCCGGACTCCAGCCGTGCAAGGCGAGAACCGGAACGCCGTCGCCGAAGGTCACATGGTGCAGAGTCATGGAGAAGTTGTAGCAACCTGCCCCGACAGTTCTAGAGTCGGACCATGGCCCGTCGCTCAGCTCTTCCTCCCATTCCTGATGTCGCCGTACTGCGTGCCCGCTTGGATCGCGCCCGCGAGGCTGCGGCAGGGACCGGTTTGGTCATCGCGCCGGGCTCGGATCTGCGGTACCTGATCGGTCAGCCCGGGGGCTCGTTCGAGCGACTGACCGCGCTGCTCATCCCGGCCGACGGTGCGCCGGCTCTCGTCGTACCGAAGCTCGAAGCGCCTGGGTTCAATGGGTTGGAGGACCTCGGTGTCGATGTTGTGACCTGGGTGGATGGTGTCGATCCGTACAACCTGGCGGCCGAGCGGCTGGGTGGCGCCGAGCGGGTCGCAGTCAGCGACTTCACGCCGGCGCTGCACGTGCTGGGTATCCGCGACGCGTTGCCCAAAGCCGAGCAGGTGCTGGCTGGGCCGATCGTCCGCGAGCTGCGCATGCGGAAGGACGCGGCGGAGATCGAGGCGCTGCGGAAGGCGGGCGCTGCGATCGACCGCGTGCACGCTCGGGTCGGCGACTGGCTGCGGCCAGGCCGGACGGAGGCGGAGGTCGGCGCCGACATCGCCGCCGCGATCGTCGAGGAAGGTCACACCGAGGCCGACTTCGTGATCGTCGCCAGCGGTCCGAACGGCGCCAGCCCGCACCACGCCCTGTCCGAGCGGGTGATCGAGGCCGGTGACGTGGTCGTCGTCGACATCGGCGGACCCGTTGCCGAGGGCTACAACTCTGACTCGACCCGCACCTACGCTGTCGGCACTCCACGGGACGCCGACGTGGCCGCGACGTACGCCGTACTGCAGGAGGCTCAGCAGGCTGCGGTGGATACGGTTCGGCCGGGTGCGACCGCGGAGTCTATCGACGCAGCGGCTCGGGACGTGATCGCGGCGGCTGGCTTCGGCGACTACTTCATCCACCGGACCGGGCACGGGATCGGGCTGGACGTGCACGAGGAGCCGTACATCGTGGCGGGCAACGAGCTGCCGCTCGAGGCAGGCATGGCGTTCAGTGTCGAGCCGGGCATCTACCAACTAGGCCGTTGGGGTGCGCGGATCGAGGACATCGTCGTGGTCACCGCGGACGGCGTCGAGTCGATGAACAAGCAGCCGCACGACCTCGTGGTGCTCTGAGACTCAGCCCGCCCGGAAGGTCTTGCGGTAGGCCAGGGGAGAGACGCCGAGGTCGGAGCGTAGGTGATGGCGCAGCGATGCGGCCGTGCCGAGACCTGCTTCTTCGGCGACCCGATCGACTGACAGGTCGGTCGTCTCGAGTAGATGGCACGCGTGCCGAACGCGTTGCTGCAGTAGCCAGGTGCCGGGGGACTGGCCGGTCTCGGCCTTGAAGCGGCGGCTGAACGTACGCACACTCATCTGCGCGTACGCCGCCATCGCCGGCAGGCTGATCTCCTGACCGAGCCGCCCGAGCGCCCACGCCCGCGTCGGCGACGTACCCTCGCTACCTACCTCCGGGACCGCCCGCTCGATGTACTGCGACTGCCCACCATCACGCCAGGGCGGTACGACGCAGTGCCGAGCGGCCCGGTTGGCGACCTCGCTACCGAAGTCACTGCGGACCAGATGCAGACAGAGGTCGACGCCTGCAGCCAGACCGGCCGAGGTGAGGATGTCGCCGTCGTCGATGAACAGGCGGTCCTCGTCGAGCTTCACGTCCGGGTAAACGCTGCGGAACAGCTCGGCTCGCTCCCAGTGGGTGGTCGCCGGCCGGCCGTCGAGCAGCCCGGCCGCGGCGAGCACGAATGCGCCTGTACAGATCGACGCGATCCGTGTGCCCGGCCGGATCATCGCGAGCGCTTTGGCGAGGTCGTCGGGCAGCGTTCCCTCGTAGCGCGGCTGCGGGACGGAGGTACCCGGAATGATGACGGTGTCTGCTTGAGCCAGCGCCTCAGGGCCGTGATCCGGGATCAGAGTGAAGCCGGCGCTGGCGCGGACCGGTCCGCCGTCAGGCCCGCAGATCCGGACGTCGTACAGCGGCGTACCGTCCGCTGTCGTGGCCGCCCCGAAGACCGTCGGCGGGATCGTCAGGTCGAAGCCGACGACCGGTTCGACGGCGAGGACGGCGACCACGTGCGGACCGGCAGAGGCCAAGCGGCGAGGGCTCATGGCCGTATCTTGACACATGTTGTCCATCTGGCCACTAGTTCGATGATGATCGAACCGGCACTCTGATCGGGTGACGCAGATCGTGGAGACGAAGAAGGCCCCCAGGGTGCACCTGGCCTGGGCGGTCGCGGTGGTTGGGTTCGTGACCTTGATCGGTGCGGCCGGGTTCCGTTCGGTGCCGAGCGTCCTGCTCGATCCACTGCACGAGGAGTTCGGCTGGTCGCACGCCACGATCTCCGCGGCGGTGTCGATCAATCTCCTGCTGTACGGCGGGATTTCGCCGTTCGCCGCCGCGCTGATGGACCGGCTCGGTCTGCGCAAGGTGGTCAGCGGGGCGCTGGTGCTGATCGCGCTTGGCAGCGGACTGACTGTCTTCATGACTGCGTCCTGGCAACTGTTGCTCTGCTGGGGTCTGTTGGTTGGTGTCGGCACGGGCTCGATGTCGATGACGTTCGTGGCGACGATCACCGGACGCTGGTTCGTCCACCGCCGTGGTCTGGTCACCGGGATCCTGACGGCGGCCGGTGCGACTGGGCAGCTGGTCTTCCTCCCGCTGATCGCATCGCTGGCGACGCACCACGGTTGGCGAGTGCCCGCCCTGGTCGCAGCCGGTGCGGCGCTGGCCGTCGTACCGCTGGTGCTGTTCTTTCTGCGCGACTACCCGAGTGATGTCGGGTTGAGGGCGTACGGCGCACCTGAGGGGAGCATGGCCGGGCAGCGGGTTGAGACGACCGGTAGTAGTGCCATGCGGGCGCTGACTGCGCTGCGGACTGCCTCGCGGCGGCCGGCGTTCTGGCTGCTGGCGGGTGGATTCGCGATCTGTGGCGCGTCGACGAACGGACTGGTCGGGACGCACTTCGTGACCGCGGCACACGACCACGGCATGCCTGCGACGACTGCTGCGTCATTGCTGGCGCTGGTTGGTGTGTTCGACGTGGGCGGGACGATCTTCTCCGGGTATCTGACCGACCGGTGGGACCCGCGGTACCTGCTGATCGCGTACTACACGCTGCGTGGTCTGTCGCTGCTGGTGCTGCCTTCGCTGCTCGGGCCGACTGCTGCACCGAGCACGTGGGTGTTCATCATCTTCTACGGGCTGGACTGGGTGGCGACGGTGCCGCCGACTGTGGCGCTGTGCCGGGAGTGGTTCGGGCAGGACGGGCCGATCGTGTTCGGCTGGGTGTTCGCGTCGCACCAGGTCGGTGCCGCGCTGGCTGCAACCGGTGCCGGCGCGATCCGGGACGTCCAGGGCAGCTACAACCTGGCGTGGTACCTCGCCGGTGGACTGTGCGCGGGAGCCGCGCTGATGTCCGCAAGCATCGGACGCCGAGTCGTGCCTGCCTGACGCTTTCCGCTAGCCTCGATTTAAGTTGAGGTTGGAGGGATGGGCGATGGATATCGAGCCGGGTGAGTTGACGGTCGGGCAGCTGTCGCAGCGCAGCGGCGTGGCGATCTCCGCGCTGCACTTCTACGAGCGGCAGAGCCTGATCCTCAGCCGCCGTACGTCGGGGAACCAGCGCCGCTACAAGCGCGACACGTTGCGCCGGGTGGCGATGATCCGGATCGCCCAGCGGGTCGGCATCCCGCTCGCCGAGGTGGCCGCGATCCTCAAGCTGCTGCCCGAGAGCCGGACGCCGACGCGCTCGGACTGGGAACGCATCTCGGAATGCTGGCAGGCCGAGCTCGACCGTCGCATTCTGCACCTCGAGCAACTGCGCGACGACTTCAAGGACTGCGTCGGCTGCGGCTGCCTGTCCCTCGACCGCTGCGCCCTCGCCAACCCGTACGACGCTCTGGCCGCCAAGGGCCCAGGGCCTCGCCGCCTGATGAATCCCGAGGGCGAACCCTGCCACCCGGGCAAGTGCGCCTGAGGTTATCCACAGGCGAGGCGTCGTCGCCAGCGGACTGGGGGTGGGGGCGTCTAGGGTTCGAGCATGGCTGAGACTGCGGGACCGCTTGCTTTGACCGACGACCGGGCGAAGGTCGCCGGGGACGTGATCCGGGCGATCGCCGGTGACGACGCCCGGTTGCGGGCGGATCAGGAGACCGCGGTCGCGGCGCTGTGCGAGGCGGCGGCACGGGTGCTCGTGGTCCAGGCGACCGGTTGGGGCAAGTCCGCGGTGTACTGGGCGGCTACGGCGATCAGACGGGCGGAGGGGTTCGGTCCGACGCTGGTGGTTTCCCCGTTGCTCTCGCTGATGCGGGACCAGGTCGGGGCGGCGAGCCGTGCGGGGCTGCGCGCCGCCACGCTGAACTCGAACAACATCGACGAGTGGTCCAACATCGAGCACGACATACGATCCGGAGCGATCGACGTGCTGCTGGTGTCGCCGGAGCGGCTTGCCAACCCGGGGTTCGGGCGGCGAGTGCTGGACGGGTTGGCCGGGCAGATCGGTCTGCTGGTGATCGACGAGGCGCACGCGGTGTCCGACTGGGGGCACGACTTCCGGCCGGACTATCGCCGGGTGTCCGACGTACTGCAGCGGCTCAACCCGAAGACTCCGGTGCTCGCGACGACAGCGACCGCGAACTCGCGGGTGACCGACGACGTGGCCAAGCAGCTGGGGGAGTCGACGCTGGTACTGCGTGGTCCGCTGGCGCGATCGAGTCTCCAGTTGGCGGTCGTGGATGCGTTGTCGCCGTTGGATCGGTTCGCCTGGGTGGTCGACGAGCTGCCCAAGCTGCCCGGATCCGGGATCGTCTACACGCTGACCGTCGCTGACGCGCAGCGGCTGGCTGCGGTGGTTCAGGAGGTGCACGGGCGGGACGTGCCGGTCGCGGCGTACACAGGTCAGTTGGAGGCGGGGGAGCGGGAGAATCTCGAGGACGCGCTGCGGGCGAACCAGTTGAAGGCTTTGATCGCGACCTCCGCATTGGGGATGGGGTACGACAAGCCGGATCTCGGGTTCGTGGTGCACGTAGGGTCGCCGCCGTCACCGGTGTCGTACTACCAGCAGGTTGGTCGTGCCGGGCGCGGGATCGATCACGCGGTGGTGGCGTTGCTGCCGTCGGATGCCGACTCGGGTGTGTGGGACTACTTCGCTACGGCGACGATTCCGGTGCCGGAGAACGTGCAGCGGCTGTTGCGGGCGCTGGAGGGATACGGGCCGGACCAGCCTGCGAGCGTGCCGGCATTGGAGGCGGAGACCGGCCTGCGGCGTACGCGGGTCGAGTTGATGCTGAAGCAGCTGGCGGTGGACGGAGTGGTCGACCGGGTCGAGCGCGGTTGGGTGCGGACGGACGTGCCGTGGAGCTTCGACGCCGAGCACTACGACGGGATCGTATCCGTCCGCCGGCGTGAGGCGGACATCATGCGCGCGTACACGCGGGGTGATCGTTGCTTGATGCAACTTCTCCAGGAGTCGCTGGACGATCCGTCGGCGGAGCCGTGCGGACGGTGCTCGGTCTGCCTGGGCGAGTTGCCCGCGCCGTTGGTGTCGCGGCCCGATCCGGAGACAGTGGCGACGATCGTCCGGCTGCTGCGCGGTGAGGTGCATGTGCTGGAGCCACGGAAGATGTGGCCGGGCGGCGCGTTCGGCGCCCGCGGCAAGATCCCGCCGGCGTTGTCGGCCGAGCCCGGCCGCATCATCGTGTACGCCGACGCGCCGGAGTGGCGCGAGGTCCTCAGCGGTGCGTTCAACGGATCCCCGTCGCCTGATGCGGTCGAGGCGTTGAAGGCGGGCGCGGTCGCCGCCCTGTCGCGATGGCGCGGCTCATGGTCCGGTCGCCCAGAGGTCGTCGTACCGCTCGCTGCCGGTGGTTATCCGGAGCTCACGTCTGCTGTCGCCGACCACGTCGCCGGCGTCGGCCGGTTGGACCGGGCGGAGCTGACGGTCGACCGCACCGGCTTCACCGACGACCTGTCGTCAGCCGAGGAAGCGAGGGTTTGGCGCGACGGCCTCCAGGTAGACGACGCCACAGCCCAGGCCGTCACAGCCCGAACCGTCCTCCTCCTGGTCGACGCCACCTCATCCCAATGGCCCGTCACCGTAGCCACCGCCAAACTCCGCGAAGCAGGCGCCGCCGCCGTCCTGCCACTCATCATCCACAAACGCCCTTGATCATTAGATCTGCGGCCTGCCCAAGCAGGTCAGCTGACGGTTGCGGGTGACGTTTCCAGGAGGGACTTCAGGTCGGCGAGGAGGGCTGGCCAGCCTTCTTGGATCATGGTTCGGATGGTGCTGCCGGGCTCGAAGCCGGTGTGGATGACGGTGAGCTTGACCTGGTTGTCGACCGGCTCGAGTTCGAAGGTGGCGGTGGAGAGCGGCTCGCGACTGATCTTCTCGTACGTCGCGTCGTCGATCCCGAACTCCTTGGCGAACTCGGGCGTGATGTGGTGCCACGTGTACGACAGCCGGCTGTACGGATCGTGCTCCACCACGACCTGGTCCGCGCCGGAGATCGTGACACCACCCTCGTGCTGCCACACCATCTCCGAGCCGACCTTCCAGTCGGTCTCATGGCGCAGCTTCCAGTACTGCTCGGTGAACGCCGGGTCGGTCAGCGCCTGCCACAGCCGCTCGGGCGTGGTCCGGATGTACGTCGTGTAGACGAAGTCGTTGTCACTCATAGTCGTTTCGGCCTCCAAAGCCGTTTTGAGGTCGGCGAACAGCTGGACCCGGCGGCGGTCGTACTGGTGGATCCAGCGATCGGCGATGGCGTTGATCGGCTCCGCGTTGAGGTGGTGCAGCTTCTCCCGGCCGCGCCACACCGTGGTGACCAGGTTCGCTTCCTCGAGTACGGCGAGGTGCTTGCTGACGGACTGCCGGGCCATGTCCAGCTCGGCGCACAGCTCCCGCAGCGTCTGCCCATTGCGCGCGTTCAGCAGGTCGAGCAGCCGCCGGCGGCTGGGGTCCGCCAAGGCCCGGAACACCTCGTCGTCCATCGCGCTCCGATCAATTCATGCAGCCGATCGGCTGCATGATCAACATAGGCAGCCATCGGGCTGCATGTCAAGGGAATCGGATTGACGCCCGCGCGAGGATAAGGAGGTGGAGATCACGAGCCTGGGCTACCGCACCGACCTGTTGCTGCTGGAGTTGAGTGGCAGCACGTTCCACGACACCGGCGAGTACGTCGTGATCCGCACGCCGGCCAACCCCGGCTTCTGGTGGGGCAACTACCTGCTCTACCGGACGCCGTTCGCACCGGACGACACCAAGCTCCGCATGGACGACTTCCACCGCGAGTTCCCGGCCGCGGATCACATTGCCCTCGGCATCGATTCCGTCGATGGGGAGATCGGGGCCGAGGACGAGCTGGCCGCCGCCGGGTTCACGATCGACCGCGACGTCGTGATGACGGCCGACCGGGTCCTGCCACCAGAGCGGCCGAACACGGACTCGACGTACCGCTTCCTGAGTAGTGACGACGACTGGGAGCAGCTGTACCACCAGAGCCTTGCCACCGCGTCGATGACGGTCGACGCGGCGTACGAGGAGTTCACCCGGCGCAGGCTGGCGGCACAGCGTGAGCTGGTCGACGTCGGTCATGGGAAGTGGTTCGGCGCGTTCGACGAGGATCGGCTGCAGTCGTCGCTCGGGTTGATGTTCGACGGCAAGGGGCTGGCCCGGTTCCAGGACGTGCAGACCTCCCCGGAGGACCGCGGCCGCGGTCTGGCCACCACACTCGTCCATTACGCGTCGACGTACGGCCTGACCGAGGGCGGCGCGCGGACGCTGGTGATGGTCGCGGATCCGGAGTACCTCGCGATCCGGATCTATCGCTCGCTCGGATTCACCGACTCGGAGACCCAGCTCGGGTTCGCGAAGCCGCCTGCGTGACAAAGTATGGGCATGACTGACAGACGTGGGGTCGTGCTCGTCACCGGTGGGAGTCGCGGGATCGGCGCGGCCACTGCGGTCGCGCTGGCCGCCGACGGCTGGGACGTCGCGGTCAACTACCGGACCCGAGCCGACGAGGCTGCTCGGGTCGTGAAGGCCTGCGGGCGCGCGATCGCCGTACAGGCTGACGTCGTCGAGGCCGATCAGGTCGAGCGCCTCTTCGACACGGTGACCGCCGAGCTCGGCCCGATCGGTGCCGTGATCAACAATGCCGGCGTCGTCTCGCCGGGCGGCCGGGTCGCGGAGTACGACGCCGAGCGGCTCGACCGGGTGTTCCGGATCAACACGATCAGCGCCTTCCTCGTCGCCGGCGCTGCTGTACGTCGGATGTCCACGGCGTACGGCGGCAATGGCGGGGTCCTCGTCAACGTCTCGTCGCGAGCGGCCGTGCTCGGATCGGCCGGCGAGTACGTCGACTACGCCGCCAGCAAGGCCGCGGTCGACGCGCTGACCACCGGCCTGGCCAACGAGGTCGCGAAGGAAGGCATCCGCGTCCTCGGCGTGCGCCCCGGCCTGATCGAGACCGACATCCACGAACCGGGCCGCCTCGACCGCCTGGGTACGACGCCACCGTTGGGCCGGCCTGGTCGGGCGGAGGAGGTCGCGGAGGTGATCGCGTTCCTGGCCTCGGATCGTTCGTCGTACATGACCGGTACGACGGTGGACGTGTCGGGCGGACGTTAACTATGGGACTGCGGCCGGTGGACCTGGCGCGGCGGGCCGGGGTGTCGACCCAGCTCGTCCGCAACTACGAGGCGGCCGGGATCCTGCCGCCGGCGCCGCGGTCGGACACCGGTTATCGGCAGTACGGCCCGGAGCACGTGTCGGCCCTGCTGACGTACCGCGCTCTGGCGCCAGGGTTCGGCGCGGAGACTGCGACGGCGATCATGCGCGCCGTACTCGACGGCGACGAGGCCCTCGCGTACCGGTTGGTGGACGCCGCCCACGCGGCGCTGCACGAGCAACGGCTGGCAACCGACGCCGCGAGTGAGGCCCTGGCCGCGCTCGCCGCCGAGTACGTCGACGAGCAGCCGGTCAACGGCCCGTCGTTACTGGTGGGGGAGTTGGCGCACCGCCTCTGCATCCGCACCTCGGCGCTGCGGGTCTGGGAAGCCGCGGGTTTGCTGGCCCCGACGCGAGAGCCGGGGACGAAGTACCGCCGGTACGGACCCGAGGAGGTCCGCGATGCGCGGATCATCCACATGCTCCGGCAGGGCCGCTACTACTTCGAACAGATCAAGCCCGTCCTGGACGGCCTGCGCCGCACAGGCAGCACCGACGCTCTACGCACCGCGATCGCCGAACGCCGTGCCGCCCACGACCGCCAAACCAAGGCAATGCTCCACGGCGCAGCCCTCCTCTACGAGCTCCTTGAGCACCCGCCAACCATCTGATCGCCGCCGAAACGGTTGGTCCGTGCTCAAGGTCAGTGGGGGACGGCGAGGAGGGTCGGGGTTGAGCGGCCGCGGACGGTGACTTCGGCACCGGGCCGCCAATGAGCAGCCTCCTCGGGCGCCGATTCGTCCACGGCGGTCATCGAGGCCATCAGCCGGCCGGGCGCGGCCTTGGCCAGATCGCTCAGGCGGGCAGCTTCGTTCACCGGGTCGCCGATCACGGTGTACTCATGCCGCCGTACGTCGCCCACCGTCCCGGCTACCACGATCCCGGCCGTGATCCCGATCCCAGCCGTTGCCTCGGGCAACTCCTCTGCGAGCCGCCGGGCCAACGAGCGGCCGGCGCTCAACGCACTCCCGGCCGGATCCGGCAGCTCGGCCGGCGCCCCGAAGATCGCCAACGCCGCATCGCCGGCGAACTTGTTCACAAACCCGCCCTGCCGGTCCACCTCGTCGACCACGATCGCGAAGAACCGATTGAGCAACTGCACCACCTCGGTCGGCGGCCGATTCGTCGCCAGCTCGGTCGACCCGACCAGATCGACGAACAGCACCGCGACGAACCGCTCCTCCCCGCCGAGCGAATCGCTGGTCAACGCCTCCTGTACGACGCCAGGACCGACGTACCGCCCGAACACGTCCCGGATCCGCTCCCGCTCCCGCAGCCCTTCCGCCATCCGGTTGAACCCGGCCTGCAGCGACCCGAGCTCAGTACCGTCGAACACCGGGATGCTCACGTCGAGCCGGCCCTCGCCGATCAGGCTCAGCGCGTCCCGCACCGACCGTACCGGCGCCACCACCGACCTCGCCGACAGCAGCGTCAGCAACCAACCGTTGCCGAGAGCCACGATGCCCACGGCAAGGATCACGACCGACAACCGGGTCGACGTCACATCGTCCTCGATAAGCGCCAGTACGGCGGCCAGCATCAAGCCGGCCACCGGTACGCCGGAACCGACCGCCCAGAAGAACACCGTCCGTGCCTTCAACCCGGCCGCGAGCAGTCGTCGAGGCGGCGGCGAGTCGACCAGCGCCCGGGCAGCGACCGGCCGCAGCGCGAACTCGGTCAGCAAATAGGAAACCGCACAGGTGATGATCGCCCCGTCGATGACTGTGAGCGCGACCCGCAGCGCGTTCTGGGGCTGGAGGATCACGGTCATCACAGTGAAGATGACGGCGGCCACCAGCCAGAGGAGCACCTCGATCAGCGTGAGGCGAAATGGCAGCTGCAGGGTGGCGATCTGCTCCCGGCGAGTGGCGGGACGGCCCAGCTCGATCCAGCGAGTCACCCGGCGGGTCAACCGGGTGCTCCAGACGCAGCCGACCGCCATCGCGACCACGAAGTACAGCGGGATGATGATGGCGTCCATGAGCTGGAGCTGGTCGATCAACGACGGCCCGGGCAGCACGAAGACCGCGAGTACGAACACGACCGCCGCACCGATCAGGTTGGTGCCGATCGAGAACGTGGTCATCAGGATCTGCAGGCGGAACCGCAGCCGCCGCGCGCTCTGATCGGCCGGGCCGAGCAGCCAGGATCCGAACGGCCGCCGCGTCAGCACCAGATCGGGACTGCCCTGGGTCATCATGCTCACAGTCTGCTACCAAGCGCCGCGATTCCCGCAACCGGTGTCAGGACCGAACCGGGGTTTTGGCACGGTGGTGCGGATGGCCCAGATTGGCCGTCCGATCGGACCGCGACGTGGGTACTGTTCCTCGGACGCCTCACTCGGGGAGCTTCCGTTGACGCACGATCGCCACTCCTTCGCCGAACCTGACCTGGTTCGGACCACCCATCTCGAGCTCGACCTCGCGCTCGACTTCGACGAGAACGTGCTGGCCGGTAGTGCCACGCACACGCTCGCGTGGACGGGTACTGCTGAACGCCTCGTCCTGGACACCCGCGACCTGACCATCTTGGCCGTCGAGGGACAGACCGCCGACGGCTGGGAGCCGCTGGAATACAGCCTGGCCGTCCCTGACAAGGAGCTCGGTGCCGCGCTCACGATCCGGACGTCGAGTCATCCGCGGGTGAAGGTGAGTTATCGGACCGCTCCGACCGCGACCGGTCTGCAGTGGCTGGAGCCGGCCATGACGGCCGGTGGCGTGATGCCGTTCATGTTCAGCCAGTCGCAGGCGATCCACGCCCGCAGCTGGGTGCCGGTGCAGGACACCCCGAGCGTGCGGTTCAGCTACGCCGCTCACGTGACCGCGCCGCCGGAGCTGATGGTGCTGATGAGTGCCGACAACGGTACGACGTCGCGCCGGACCGGCTCGTACGACGTCGTGATGCCCGAACCCATCCCGTCGTACCTGCTGGCGATCGCCGCGGGCGACCTGGTGTTCGAGCCGCTGGGCGAGCGGTCCGGGGTCTGGGCCGAGCCGGCCACGGTGCGGCAGGCCGCGACCGAGTTCTCCGACACCGAAGAGATGATGCGGGTCACCGAGGAGCTCTTCGGCCCGTACCGCTGGGGCAGGTACGACCTGCTCGTGCTGCCGCCCTCCTTCCCGTACGGCGGGATGGAGAACCCGCGGATGACGTTCGCGACGCCGACCGTGGTGATTGGCGACAAGTCGCTGGTCAGCGTGATCGCGCACGAGCTCGCGCACAGCTGGTCGGGCAACCTGGTCACGCAGGACAGCTGGGACGACATCTGGCTCAACGAGGGCTTCACGTCGTACGTCGAGAACCGGATCGTCGAGGCGGTCTACGGGACCGAGTTCGCGCTGATGGAGACCGCGATCAAGCAGCACGCGACCGTGGTGAAGCTGGACCCGCTGACGCCGGCGGAGCTGGCGGTCGAGCTGCCGGGGCTGCATCACCGCTCGGAGTACCACGGTAAGACGTCGACCGGCCCGCTGAAGGGGTCGTGGTTCCTGTCCTGGCTGGAGGAGCGGTTCACCCGGGAGGTGTTCGATCCGTTCCTGCGCGGGTACTTCGACCGGTTCGCGTTCCGCAGCATCAACACCGACGACTTCGTCGGGCACCTGCGCGAGCATCTGCTCGAGCCGCACCCGGACGTGGTGACCGAGGACGAGCTGTCCGCCTGGCTATACGAGCCGGGCATCCCGGCGTTCGCGGAGCGGGCGGTGTCGGCGCGGTTCCAGGTCGTGGACGAGGCGCGTACCAACTGGCTGACGACCGGTGAGCTGCCGCACGGCGCCGAGCGGTGGACGACGCAGGAGTGGCTGCGGTTCCTCGACGCGGCTCCCGACGTACTGAGCCCGCTGTTGCTGCAGCAGCTCGATCGTGCCTTCGGTTTGACCGGGACCGCGAACGGCGAGATCGCCCGACGGTGGTACCAGATCGTTGCCGCGAGCAGCTATGAGGCGTCGTACGCCGAGATGGCCGAGTTCCTCACGAAGGTCGGCCGGATGAAGCTCGTCCTGCCGGTCTACCAGGCACTGGCCGGGACGGATCGGGCCTTTGCTGCCGAGGTGTTCGCCAAGGCTCGACCGGGCTACCACCCGATCACGACGGCGGCGGTGCAGAAGATCCTCGGCCAGTAACTACAGGTCGAGCTTGCGCCGGTGCACGCGGTACCCCGGCTGGTAGCCGAGGTGGTCGTTGGTCCGGCGCATCGCCACGTTGGTGTCGACCGTGTCGGTGAGCAGGCCGTCGAGATCAGGGAACAGCTGCCGGATCTCGCGGATCTGCGCGGCCTTCATCCAGAGTGCGAGTCCGCGGCCGCGGTGCGCGGGCAGGACGGCGGTCCCGTAGTTCTGCCCGTCACCCTTCCCATCACCCGGTACGACGACCTCGGTGAAGCCGGCGATGAGCCCAGCCTGGTCGACGGCAGCAACGACGTTGAGATGGTCGCCGCGTTTCGCGATCACCTCGGCGGCGTTCCGGGTCCGCTTCACGTCCCAGACATCCGCGCCGGCCGAGATGCTGCCCGACGGTGCGTCGTTCATCCCGGTGCGCGCGTCGGTGAACGTCTGCAGCAGCCCATCCGGTACGACGCCCTGCCAGGAGACCAGCCGGTACTCCGGAACGTCCGCCACCACTGGGATGTCCGCGGACAGCTCGAGCCGCGCGTAGATCAGCGTCAGCCCGATGGCGAAGCCGTGGTGCTCGAGGAATTGGTCGCCGCCCGAGTCGACGTTGACGTCGGTGAGCAGTGTCTGGACCTTGTGGTCGCGTGCGCCGGTGACGACGGCGCCGAGCAACTCGGACCCGATGCCACGACGGCGTTCGGCCGGGTGCACGGTGAGCTCCAGCTCGGCCAGGTGCGAATGGTTCTCCCGGCTGTCGAGCCGGAGGAACGCGGATCCGACCGGAGTGCCGTCGGTCTCCGCGGCGAGCCACGCGATCCGGCGGCTGGACGGACGGTAGTCGGGATCGGTCAGGGGAATCAGTCTGATGCTCAAGCCGTCAACATAACCCGCTCGCAGGATCACGTGCCGCCGGTCTGCCGATCGGCTACCGTGGCGCGCAGGCCAAGCGGGGAGAGGAGCCAGGGGTGGAGCAACTGGACGGTGAGGACAGGCCGATCATGGGCATACGCACCATCGGTGCGGATCATGTCGCTCTGCGCGAGCAGGTACTCACGGAACTGCGCCGGCGGATCGTGGACGGCGAGTACAGCCAGGGTGAGCGGCTGACCGAAACCCGGCTCGCGGACGACTTCGGAGTGTCGCGGAACCCGGTCCGCGAGGCACTCCGCGTGGTCGAGGCCGAAGGCTTCGTGCAGATCCTGCCGCGACGTGGCGCCGTCGTTGCGACCCTCGACGACACCGCGGTCCGTGACCTGTTCGCCGTACGGCAACAGCTTGAGACGCTGGCCGCCGGCCTGGCCGCTGAGCGAGCCACCTCTGAGGGGATCGCTGCGTTGCGTCGCCTGATCGAGGAGGCCAATGAGGCAACCGAGGCCGAGGATTTCGATCGGGTCGCCGAGCTGAACAGCGAGTTCCACCGGGCCGTGATCGAGGTCAGCGAGAACCGTTGGCTGCACTCGATCTCGGCCGCGATGTATCACCACGTCCACTGGGTGTTCCGGGGCGGCGCCGCGCAGCGCGCACCGCACTCGTCGGTCGAGCACGTGCGACTGGTCGACGCGATCGAGGCAGGTGACGCGGCGGCCGCGAGTACGGCCGCCGCCCTGCATGTGGAGGCCGCTATGAAGGCGGCCTTCGGTCAGCGGCCGACCGCGTAACCCTGCATGCCGCGCGGGTTGGCCGCCGCGGCGAGAACCCCGTCGGCCTCCTTGCGTACGGCGCAAAGCCGGCCGAGGCTCCACGGATCCGAGTCGGTGACGACGTGCCCGCGTCGTACCAGCTCGTCGCGGATGTCCTTGCCGACCCGGGTCTCCATCACCAGACCACCTGGCTGAGTGGCGCGCGGATAGAACGACGACGGGAAGCTGGTCGTGTGCCAGGCCGGCGCGTCGATCGCCTCCTGCAGGTCCACACCCGCGCCGAGATGGCGGAGGAGGAACAGCAGTTGCCACTGGTCCTGCTGGTCGCCACCGGGTGACCCGCAGGCCATGACCGGCTCGCCGTCGCGCAGGACGAGCGTCGGCGTGAGCGTCGTACGCGGCCGCTTGCCCGGGGCGAGCGAGGCCGGCAGGCCCTCCTCGAGCCAGAACATCTGCGCCCGGCTACCGAGGCAGAAGCCCAGCTCGGGGATCGTCGGCGAGGACTGCAGCCAGCCGCCGCTCGGCGTCGCCGAGATCATGTTGCCCCACTTGTCGACGACGTCGACGTGACAAGTGTCGCCGCGCGTGACGCCGCCGGAGGACACGGTCGGCTCACCCGTGGTCGCGTCGCCGGTTTCGTTGCCTGCGGCAAATGATGGGAGCACCGGCTTGCGGTCGTCCGGGCTTCCGGGGCGAAGGTCGAGCGATGCGTCCGGACCGACCAGCTTCGCCCGCTCGGCGGCGTACGCGGGGGAGAGGAGCGTGTCCAGCGGTACGTCGGCGCCGTCGCCGTACCAGGCCTCGCGGTCCGCGTACGACAGCTTCATCACCTCGACCGTCGCGTGCACGCCCTCGGCAGTGTCCAGGTCGACGTCACCGAGCGCCGCGAGTACGGCGAGGGACTGTAGCAGGGCAGGACCCTGACCCCACGGACCGGTCTTGGCGACGGTGTAGCCGTTCCAGTCGTACGTCGCTGCGTCCTCCCAACTCGCTTGGAAGGCGGCCATGTCGTCGCCTGTGATCAGGCCGGCGTGGTCCTCGCCGCTGGAGTCGCGGTGCGGCAACCGCGAGAACTTGTCGATCGACTCCGCGACGAAACCTTCCCGCCAGGTCTTCCGAGCCTGCTCGATCTGCGCCTGCCGATCCGTTCCGGCAGCCTCTGCTTCGGTCACGAGCTTCTCGAGCGTTGCGGCGTACGCCTGGTTGCTGAAGCGGCCGCTCACCGGGCGTCCGTCCTTCAGCCAGAGCGCGGCCGACGTCTGCCAGTGGTTCTCGAACAGGTGCTGCACGGTGCCGATGGTGTCGGCGACCCGCGGCACCAGCGGGTGACCATTGCGGGCGTATTCGATGGCTGTCTCGAGTACGACGCGCAGCGGCAGGGTGCCGTGGTCGCGGAGCAGGAGCAGCCAGGCGTCGACCGCGCCGGGGACTGTCGCGGCGAGCGGGCCGGAGCCAGGCACGAGGGTCAAGCCGAGGGAGCGGAAGTGCTCGATGGTCGCACCGGCCGGAGCGACGCCCTGGCCGGACAGCACACGCGGTGCGGGGTCGTCGGCGGTCGCGATGATCACCGGAACCTCACCGCCGGGTCCGTTGAGGTGCGGCTCGACCACGTGCAGTACGAACCCTGCCGCGGCGCCCGCGTCGAACGCGTTCCCACCGAGCTCGAGGATGCGCATCGCCGACTGCGAGGCCAGCCAATGCGTGGACGAAACCATCCCGAACGTACCGCGCAGCGTGGGCCGGGTGGTGAACGTCATCGGGCAGCTCCTTCTGTTGGTCGTACGTCTGGTCCGGTTCCGTCGTCGTTGACGAGGTGACAAGCCACCTGGTGTCCACCTTCTCCGATCGTGCGGCGTTCGGGCACGACTGTCCGGCATTTGTCCACCGCGACGGGGCAGCGGGTGTGGAAGCGGCACCCGGACGGCGGGTCGATCGCCGACGGGAGGTCGTCGCCGAGGAGGACGGGGCGGCGGGCGCGTTGCTCGGCCGGATCGGGTACGGGCGCCGCCGACAGGAGCGCCTGCGTGTACGGGTGCGCGGGCTTGCCGAAGATGCGGGCTCGCGGCCCTTGTTCGACCAACTGGCCGAGGTACATCACCGCGACCTCGTCGGCGAGGTACTCGACCGCGGACAGGTCGTGAGTGATGAACAGGCAGGCGAACCCGAGGTCTCGTTGCAGGTCTGCGAGCAGGTTCAGTACTGCGGCCTGCACGGAGACGTCGAGTGCGCTGGTCGGCTCGTCCGCCACGAGCAGGTGCGGTTCCGAGATGAGAGCCCTGGCGATGCTGACTCGCTGACGTTGACCGCCGGACAGCTCGTGCGGAGCGCGGTGGGCGACCTCTGGGCGCAGTCCGACCCGGCGTAAGGCTTCGTTGACCTTGGCCGGGATGTCCTTGCGGCGCATGAGCCGCAGCGGTTCACCAACGATGTCGCCGACCGACAACCGCGGGTCGAGCGAGCCGGCCGGGTCCTGGAAGACGATGGACACATTGCGGCGATGCGGGCGGAGCTGGCGGCGGTTGAGATGGGTGATGTCGACACCGGCGAGGTGGACCGTACCGCCGCTTGGCTCGACCAGCCGGACGATGCACCGACCGACCGTGGACTTACCCGAGCCGCTCTCACCCACCAGCGCGACGACCGAACCCTGCCGGATCCGGAGTGTGACACCGTCGACCGCGCGTACAGGTCCGTAATGCATGACCAGGTCTTCGACCTCCAGCGCGTCCATCAGACCTCCACTGGTTCTCGGACCGGGTTCCAGCACGCGACTCGGTGCGGACCAGGTGTCAGCTGCGGCTGAGACGTCGTACACGTGTCGACCGCTCGGGGACAGCGGTCGGCGAAGGTGCAGGCGTCGGGTTGTTCGGTGAGGACCGGGACGAGGCCGGGGATCTCGTTGAGGCGCTGCGATTCCGCGTGCCGCCCGGCGGCGGGGGAGGCGCCGAGCAGGCCCGTCGTGTACGGGTGCTGCGGATTGGCGAACAGGTCGTGAACCTCGGCTGTCTCGACGACACGTCCGGCGTACATCACCGCGACCCGATCAGCGAGATCGGCAACGACACCGAGGTCGTGAGTGATCAGCACGATGCTCGTGCCGAGTCTCTCCCGTAGTCCTCGCAGTACGTCGAGGATGCCGGCCTGGATCGTGACGTCGAGGGCTGTGGTCGGCTCGTCGGCGATCAGGACCTTCGGGTCGCAGGCGACGGCCATCGCGATCATCACCCGCTGCCGCATGCCGCCGGACAGTTGGTGTGGGTAGTCGCCGATCCGCCGCTCGGCGGACGAGATGCCGACCAGCTTGAGCAGCTCGATCGCACGGGTACGAGCGTCTTGGCGGTTGAGACCGATGTGAGTCCGCAGTACTTCGCTGATCTGGTGGCCGACGGTGAAGACCGGGTTCAGCGAGGTCATCGGCTCCTGGAAGATGTATGCGACCTCCCGACCGCGAATCGAGCGGAGAGTGCGTTTGTCCGCGCCGATCAGCTCGGTGCCGTCGAGCTCGACCGAACCGTCGACGGTCGCGCTGCGGGGGAGCAGACCGGCGATGCTCATCGCGGTGACGCTCTTGCCGCAGCCGGACTCACCGACGACTGCGAGCACCTCGCCGTCACCGACCTCGAAGCTGACGTGATCGACCGCGGACAACGGCCCGTCCTCGGTCCGGAACGTGACCGACAGATCCTTCACTGCGAGAACAGGCGTCATCGACGGCTCGCCTTCGGGTCGAGGGCGTCGCGGAGGCTGTCGCCGACGATGTTGAACGCCAGCGTGAGCAGCATGATCGCGACACCCGGCATCACCGCGGCCCACGGCGCTCTGGACGCGAACTGCTGGGCGTCCGACAGCATCGTGCCGAGGCTCGGGGCGGGCGGCTGGATGCCGAGGCCGAGGAACGAGAGCACCGCCTCGCCCAAGATCGCGGCCGGGATGCCAACGGTGGCTTGGACGATCAACGCCGAGCCGGCGTTCGGCAAGATGTGCCGACCGAGTATCCAGGCGTCCCCAGCGCCCTCGACGATCGCAGCCGAGACGAAGTCGAGCGACTTCAGCCGGAGCGTCTCGGACCGGACGATCCGGATCATGCCGGGGATCTGCGCGATGCCGATCGCGATCGCCGCATTGCCGAGACTCGCACCGCGGATCGCGGCCAGCCCGACCGCGAGGATCAGGAACGGGAACGCCAGCACCAAATCGGTGAGCCGCGAGATCAGCGCGTCGATCGCACGGAAGTACCCGGCGATGAGACCGAGTGGTACGCCGATCACCAGCGAGAACGCGACCGCAAGGATGCCGACGTGCAGAGACGCGCGCAGGCCGAACATGATCCGGGACAACACGTCCCGGCCGAGGTCGTCCGTGCCGAGGAGATGGCCGGCTGTCCCTGGTGGGGCGAACGCGTTGCCGAGTTGGGTCTGGGTCGGATCGTGCGGCGCCAGCCAGTTCGCGAAGACCGCGAGTACGACGGCGATCGCGAGGACGGCGAGTCCGGTGATCGCCAGCGGGTTGCGGAGTACGCGACGTACCACTCGGCGGCTGTTGCTGCGGGGCGGGACGAGGGCTTCGACGACTGCCATCAGGCCTCACCTCGGACGCGGATGCGCGGATCGATGACGGAGTACAGCAGGTCGACGAGCAGGTTGATGACGATGTACGCCGTCGCCGTGACCAGGACGACGGCCTGGATGACCGGGTAGTCGCGCTGGAAGACCGCGTCGACGGTGAGCTTGCCGAAACCGGGGAGGGCGAAGATCCGTTCGGTGACGACGGCTCCGGAGATCAGCGCACCGAGCTGGAGCCCGACGATCGTGACGACGACGATCAAACTGTTGCGGAGGGCATGCTTTCCGATCACTGCCTTGGGCGGGAGGCCTTTGGCTTCCGCCGTCCGGATGTAGTCGGCGGAGAGGGCGTCGAGCATCGAGGATCTGGTCTGGCGCATGATCACGGCGGCCAGGCCAGTGCCGAGGATGACCGCCGGGAGGATCAGGTGGTGCAGGTTCGCCACCGGGTTGGTGAAGAACGGGACGAAGCCCGAGGCGGGAAAGAGGCCGAGGGCAACGGACAGGTAGAGGATCGCCATCAGTCCCAGCCAGAAGTGCGGGACCGACAGCCCGAGCAGGGCGAGTCCGTTGGCGGCCCATTCGGCCGGACCACCTCGTCGTACCGCTGCCAGTACACCGGCCCCGACTCCGATCACGCTGGCAATCACGATCGCCAGCACCGACAACTCGATCGTCACCGGCAGGGCGCTCAGGATCATCGACCGGACCGGCGTACCCGTCCGGATCGACTCGCCGAGATCGCCTCGCGCGGCATGACTGACGAACTTCCAGAACTGCACGAGCCACGACTGATCCAGCCCGTACTGCTGCCGGATGGCCCGCAACGATTCCGGATCCCGCTCCTCGCCGGCCAGCGCCAGCGCCGGATCCCCGGGCAACGCCCGCACCCCGACGAACACCACGATCGTCGCGAGCACGAGCGTCACCAGGCTCTGCCAGAGCCGGTTGAGGAGGTATCGCCTCACTTGGCGAACCCGGCGAAGGCCGTCCGGATCACCCCGTCGGGGTAGACCTGGATGCCGAGGAGTTTCTTCGAGACCCCGGTCAGGTTGCGCTGGCGGTACATGTAGATGATCGGGTCGTCCTGCTGGAGTTTGGCGACGACCTCGCCGTACAGCTTGACCCGCTCGGCCTGGTCGGTGGACTGGCGGGCATCGGTGAGGAGCTTGTCGACGTCCGGGCTGCTGTAGCCGGAGACGTTCTGGCTGCCGGTGGTGGCGACGAAGCTGAAGATGTTGGCATCCGGATCGACCCGCCCGGACCAGCCGAGCTGCAGCAGCTCGAAGTCACCACGGTCCTGCTGGTCCAGCAGGGCGGCGTACTCGACCGGCTTGATCACCAGGTCGAATCCACCCTCCTTCACCATCCCCTGCAGTGCCTGGGCGAGCCGCAGGCTGTCCGGGTTGTTCGAGGTGACCATCTCGACCTTGTACGGCGTCGGCACGCCGGCGTCGGCGAGCAACTGCTTGGCCTTCGCCGGATCGTGTGCCGGGCAGGCCTGCGCCGCGTCCGAGGTGAACTCGCTCTTCGGCGAGACCGGTGAACAGGCGACGGTGTTGAGGCCTCCGAAGAGCGACTTGACCAAGGCGTCGCGGTCGATCGACAAGGCCAGCGCCTGCCGCACCCGCGGGTCCTTCGCGATCGGGGTGCCGAGTGACTTGAGCGGGTTGCCGAGACCGTTCGCGTTGCCGATGTTGATGGTCAGGCCCTGGTACCCGAGCGACTGGGACTGCAGCACGCTCACGCTGTCGTCCTTCTGCAGCGTCGGTGCGTCCTGCGTCGACAACGAGTCGGCGACCTGCGCGTCGCCGGACTTGAGGTTCGCCGAGCGGATGCTGGAGTCGGTGATGATCCGGTACTCGATCGCGTCCAGGTGCACCTTCGCGGCGTCGTAGTACTGCGGGTCCTTCACCACCTTGATCGAGTTCTGCGCGACCCGGCTGGCGAACTTGAACGGGCCGACACAGACCGGCGCGTTGGAGAAGTTCGCACCCAGCTTGGCGACCGCGGCCGGGCTGAGCACCATGCCGGCCCGGTCGGCCAGCGCCGCGGTCAACGGCGCGAACGGCTTGGACAGCTTGATCACGACTGTCTTCGGGTCCGGCGTTTCGATCGAGGTGATCGGGCCGAGCTCGCTCTTCCGCGCCGAGCCGGCCAGAGTGAGGTCGCGGTTCAGCGAGATCTTGACCGCATTCGAGTCGAACGTGCCGCCGTCGGCGAACTTCACGCCCTGCTTCAACGGGATCGTCAGGCTGAGGCCGTCGGCGGAGATGGTCGGGAGCGCGGTCGCGAGTTGCGGTACGAGCTTGGCGTCCGGCCCGAGGTCGTACAGCTTCTCGCACATCGTGTGGAAGACGTACCGCGAGTACAGGCTGCGCGACAGGGTCGGATCGAGCTTGTCCGGGTCGGCGGACAGCGCGACCGTGAGCGTCCCACCCTGTTTGACCTGGGCCGCGTCGGCCGCCGTACCGAACACGTCTTGGCCGGCGGTCGACTGACTGCTGGACGAGCTGTCGCTGCCCGCCTGCTCGACCGGCGAGCAGGCGGTCCCTACTAGGGCGAGCGCAACGACGGCCGCGCCGATCCCGGCTACAGTGCGTTGCCGGGTGCCGGGCATGAAACGGTTCAGTGAGAGTCGACGAGTCATCGGAGGGCTCCTGAGTAGGCGGTTCTGTCGACTGTTTCATGTATACAAGGTTGTTGCGCAAGTGATTCGGCGAGTTTGACTGAACCTTTTACGACCGCCCGCCGTACTCAGAGTGGAACGTTCAAGTCCGTCAGTCGGCGACCGGATAGACGAGGTCGCCGGCCGGTACGGCGTGCCCGTCGAAGGCCAGCGCCATCAGGCTCGGGCCGTCGTACTGCGGGTGGCGAACGCCGAACTCGGTCGCCGGCCGGAACCCGAACCGTGGGTAGTACTCCGTGTGGCCGAGCAGCACGACCGCACGCTCACCGCGATCACGCGCGGTGTTGAGGGCGGCCGTGATCACCGCTTTGCCGGCTCCTTGCTGCTGGTACGCCGGGAGCACGGCGACCGGTCCCAGCGACAGGATCGGTACGTCGTCGATGTGACAGCGGGTGAGGAGCGCGTAGGCGATGGGCTCGTCGTCGACCGTTGCGACGAACGACATGCCGGGGATCCATGCGACCGGGTCGGCGCGATGGGCATCGAGGAAGTCGACTTCGTACTGGCGGCCGAAGGCTAGACGGGTGATGTCGCGAAGGGTTTCGACGTCGGACGCGGTCTCGACGCGGGTGTTCCATGTGGACAACGGAGGTGCCTTTCGAAGGTCAGAGGGTGAGTTGAGTAACCGGGCGCGCGTGGGCGCTGGATGGCGCGGTCATCAACTCACCTCCTCCTTCGAAGTCGCGATCAACTTTAGCGGGGTGTGAGGCGTCAATCATCTGAATTCGTCAGCTGAACAAGGGGTCACTTCAGTGAACGTTATCTGCGGGAACCATAAGAGTCGGGGCAGTTGGAGAAGGTATGCCCTCGGGGCCGGTGCGGTCGCCGCACTCCTGACAACCGCCGCCTGCGGGTCAGCAGATGCGGCGGACGGGAGCAAGCCCTCCGACCAGCACAGTGCCACGAGCTCGCCGAGCGCAACGACCTCGCCGACGGCACCGACCTCGATTTCGGCGCGGCCGGCGAAATCGACTGCGAAGCCTTCGCAGCTGCCCACCGACGACGCGAGTGTCGACCTGTGCACCATGGCGGACCTGACCTTCACCGTCACGAACTACGACGCGCCGGGCGAAGACGTGCGCCACCTCATGCTGGTGGCCGTGAACAAGGGGGCCAAGAAGTGTGACGTCCAGGGCTATCCGGAGGTCACGCTGGGCGACGCCAAGAGCTACGCCCCGGTCAAGGAGGCGACCAACTCTGGCGAGGCAGTCACCCTTGCCCCGGGCGAGAAGGCGTACGCCGGCGTGCTCGCCACCGGCGGCCAGAGGGACACCTACACGGTCAAGTTCATCACCGTCGGCCTCGGCAGCCCCGGCGGCGAGACCGAGCCGGAAAAGGCGGTCAAGGTGAAGATGCCTGTCCCCTCCTTCGAGGCGGACGACGGCCAGCTCGTCACGTACTGGGCAGGCACCGAGGGCCTCGCCATGCGCCCGGTCACGTCCTGACCAACCACATCGCTGCGGCTAGCGCATCGCTCACCCCCGGCTTGGCCATACCGGCCGCACCACCCTCACCACCCGCTGACCAGCGGCCGCACGGGGTTCACCACTCGATGACCAGCGGATCCTTGGACGGCGTGCCGGCTGGGATCCAGGTGTCGTCGACGAGCCGGTACGGGTGCCAGCGGCCGTGGCGGTCGAGGCGGAGTTGGGTGTCGGCGCTGATCGTCAGCTGGTTGAGGGCTGTGGTGATGGCCAGCTCGTCGTCGGTCGCGAGCAGCTCGGTCCGAGCGCGGTTGAGCTCGGCTGGGTCGGGCGTCCAGGTGTGCTCGAGTACGTCGAGTCCGGGCGCACCGCCGTACCGCCAGGCTTGGATGCCGAGGGCAAGGTCTCGTCCCGTTGCCTCGGTCAACGGTGTGGTGAGCTCGGGGAAGTCGGCGGCCAGACGGATGGTGTCCTGCCATTCGTCGAGCGGTTGCGGTTCGCGTGTCCCGTGGAGGAGTGCGTTGAGGATGGCTCGAGCTCGGCGGGCGGCGTCGAGCACGAGGAGCTGAAGAACCGCCGGCCCGAAGCCGTCCGGCGGCTCGATGCCCGTGACCGCGAGCTCGTCGAGGCCGACCTTGGCGGGCAGCACTGGTACGTCGGGCAGCTCGGCGGGCGTCGTTGCGAGGACGTCGGCGACTGAGATCCCGGCCTCGGTCGGACGGGTCGCCGAGAGCTGGAGCTCGTCGAGGAGCGCCTCGCGAGTGCGGCCGCGGAGTAACAACAGCACGAACGGGTCGGCGTCGAGGAGCCACGCGACCTGGTAGCACAGGGCGGCCGCATGTTGGCAGGGGAGTTCCCAGGCGTCGCAGGTACAGCTCGGGTCGAGATCGCCGATGCCCGGCAAGAGCGTGACGCCTGCGTCGGCGGCGGCCTCGACCAGGTCATGCGGCATCTCGCCGTCCAGCAATGCCGCGATGTGACCGACCCGCGCGGCGACCTCCGCCTGGAACCGGCGCCAGTCGTCGGCGCTCAACTCGTCGACGCGTACGACGGACTCGTAGGTGTCCTCGGGGGAGTACACCGTGGCCGCGATCCGGCCCGGGCTGATCGTGATCGTCCCGACCTGCCCGGAGTTCGCGTACCGGCGGCCCCTCTTCAGCTGGTCGTTGTCGAGCGACGTGTCCTCCATCGCCTGCACCCACGACCGTGCCCACCAGGACCGCCCACGAGTGCTCCGATGCTGAGCGGCGTACGCCGGAAATCCTCGGACGTCACTCACAACACACCTCCACCAACGCACTCCACAAGCACCGATCCGTCGCCACCTCAACCACGCCTCGGCTCATCGGGCGCCTCCGCGTAGCTCGACGAGGTCGGCCAGTTCGGTGTCGGACAGCTCGGTCAACGCCGCCTCGCCGCCGGACAGCACCGCCTCGGCCAGCTCGCGTTTGGCGGCGAGCATCGCGGCGATCCGGTCCTCAATGGTGCCTTCGGCAATCAACCGGTGGACCTGCACCGGCCGCGTCTGCCCGATCCGGTACGCCCGGTCCGTCGCCTGATCCTCGACCGCCGGATTCCACCAGCGGTCGTAGTGCACAACGTGATCGGCACGCGTCAGGTTCAGACCGGTTCCCGCCGCCTTCAAGGACAACAGGAACACGCGTGACTCACCAGCCTGGAACCGATCGACCATCTCCTCACGCCGCGCAACCGGCGTACCGCCGTGCAGGAGTTGGGTGGGAATGCCGCGCTCGGCCAGGTGCCGCTCGAGCATCCGCGCCATCGCGACGTACTGCGTGAACACGAGCACCGCACCGTCCTCGGCGACGATCGTCTCCAGCAACTCGTCGAGGAGCTCGAGCTTCCCCGAACGACCGGCGAGCCGAGCGTCCGCACCCTCCTTCAGGTACTGCGCCGGGTGGTTGCAGATCTGCTTCAACCCGGTCAGCAACTTCACGATGAGACCGCGTCGCGCCATCCGGTCACTGGCCTGGACCTCGGCCATCAGCTCACGAACAGTTGCCTCGTACAACACCACCTGCTCGCGGGTGAGCGATACCGGCTGGTCGGTCTCCGTCTTCGGCGGCAACTCGGGCGCGATCCCCGGATCAGACTTCTTGCGGCGAAGCAGGAACGGCCGGACCAGCTTCGCCAGTCGCGCGGCGACCTCCTCGTCCTTGTCCGCCTCGATCGGCGTCGCCCACTGATTCCGGAACGACCCAAGCCGCCCGAGCAACCCGGGCGTCGTCCAGTCGAGAATCGCCCACAATTCGGACAGATTGTTCTCGACCGGCGTACCGGTCAGCGCAACCCGCGCCTGCGCCGGCACAGTCCTTAGGGCCTTCGCCGTTCCCGACGACGGATTCTTCACATGCTGCGCTTCGTCAGCGACCACCAGCCCCCACCGATGATCAGCCAGCCGTACGGCGTCGCGCCGCAACGTCCCGTACGTCGTCAGCACGAAGCCGTCCCGCGCGTCGTCGAGGGATCGCGACGTCCCGTGGAATCGGCGTACCGACGTGCCAGGAGCGAACCGCTGGATCTCGCGCTCCCAGTTGCCGAGCAGCGATGCCGGGCAGACAACGAGCGTCGGTCCGGCGGTGTCGGCGGACTGCTGGCGATGGAGGTGCAGCGAGATGAGCGTGATCGTCTTGCCGAGACCCATGTCGTCGGCGAGGCATCCGCCGAGGCCGAGCGACGTCATCCGGGCGAGCCAGCGGAGGCCGCGCAGTTGGTAGTCGCGCAAGGTGGCATGGAGCTCGGCTGGGGCCTCGATCGGCTCGTCGGCGCGATCGGGATCGGCGATCCGAGCACGTAGGTCTTCGAGCCAGCGGGTGGGGGTGACGGCGATCTGCTGGCCGTCGATCTCGGTGGTGCCGGTGAGCGCGACGCCGAGGGCGTCGATGGCGGTGACGGGTTTGAGGATTCGTTCGCGGGCCTTGCGGGCGAGCTCGGGATCGATCAGCATCCACTGGTCGCGCAGGCGAACGACCGGGCGGGTGGCTTCCGCGAGCTGGTCGAGCTCGGCCTCGGTCAACGGATCGTCGCCGAGGGCAACTTGCCAACTGAAGTCGAGCGATGCGCCACCACCGAAGAACCCGGGCATGTCCTTCGGCGGGCCGTTGGGCGAGGTGATCGCCGCACGCGCCGTCAACGCGCGCCCGAGACTCCGCGGCCAATGCAGCTCCACCCCAGCCGCCGCCAACCGCTGCGCCGCTCCCGCCAGGAGGTCGGCCACCTCTTCGTCCGCCCAACTCATGCCGTTTGGTACGGGCTGGTCGAGCAGTTGGCCGAGCGGCGCCCAGACGCGGGCGGCTCGGCGGATCGCGAGGGTGGCGTCGATGCGCGCTCGCGGTCCGAAGCCGGGTACGTCCTGGGACCAGACGTCGTCTGCGTCTCGTACCAGCGTCGGATCCTTCAAACTGTGCAACTGCACGACCGCGCTGAACGCGAGCGAGTCACTCAACTCGATCCGCAGCGAGATCCGCACCCCGGTATCGAGCCCCACCGAAACCTCATCGGCCCAACCCCGCAACCCCTCAGCCCGCTGAGGCGCCCTCGCGGCAAACAGATCAGTCCGATGAGCCTTAGCCGCCGCCGGCGACCGAGGCATCCCATCAGCCACCGCGTCCAAGAAGTCCCGCAGTAGGTCCTCAGCAACAGGCAGCCGCAACTCGCTCAGCCGGGAGGACAGCGCAGGAGCAGCCGCCCCCTCGGGATCGAGCGACGTGGACCCGACCGAGCCGGACCCGGGTGGGGTGGACCCGCGCGACGTGGGACCGGCTGAGGTGGGGCCGGAGGTGGTCGAGGGCGTGGAAGCGGAGGCGGGTGGGGTGGTGAGGGGGAGGGCTCGGGCTGAGGGGGGCATTGCTTCGGCGAGGGTTAGGAGGCGGGTGATGTCGTCGGGGTCGAGGGGGCCGACGCGCCAGGCGTCGTGGCCGCCGGGAGAGACGCCGGGGAGCAGTTTGCCGCGGGCAACCAGTTGGAGTGCGACCAGTGCGGCACCACCCCAGAACGCTGCCGACGGATGCGCCCCCGCCGCCCGTCGCATCCGCCCAAGCACCGGCACCGCATCCGCCACCGGCACCTCAATCGCCCGCACCGTACGCAACCACGGTCCACCGCCGGACCGCGAAGCCACGTCGCCCGCGCCGGACTGCGCGGACCGCGAAGCCGCGTCGCTCGCGCCGGATTGCTCGGGCGCGCCGTGGTCGTCGGCGCGGGACTCGGTGGGCTCGTTGACGACCAGGTCGAGGTCGACTTGGTCGCCGACTCCTAGCGGGAGGGGGTTGCCGGAGGGGTCCCAGAAGGCGACTCGGCTTGTGCGTGGTGGATCGGCTGGTTGGAAGACCACCGCGTATCCAGCCAGCTCCTGCTCCGTGCCCACCAACCCGACAACCTCCTGTCCAACCGTGAGTACCAGCGCCGGCCCACTGGCGGGATATTTGCCCGTTGACCTGTTACATCCCGCTATCCGTCAAACAATCCGCTACCGATGCCCCAGGCAACCGTCTAGACGGTGACCGGGTCGGCTCCCGGTTGCTCGAACTGGGTGCGGTACAGCTCTTCGTAACGTCCGCCGGCGGCCAGTAGTTCCGCGTGGCGGCCACGTTCCACGATTCGCCCGGCCTCGATCACGAGGATCTGGTCCGCGGCCCGGATCGTCGACAGGCGGTGCGCGATCACCACCGCCGTACGTCCGGCAAGGGCCTCGGTCAGCGCAGCCTGCACCGCTGCCTCGTTCGTCGAGTCCAGTGCCGCGGTCGCCTCGTCGAGGATCACGACGCGCGGTTGCGCGAGCAACAACCGTGCGATCGTCAGCCGCTGACGCTCGCCACCGGACAACCGGTACCCGCGCTCGCCGACGACCGTATCGAGCTGGTCCGGCAGCGACCGGATCAGTTCACCAAGCCGAGCCCGCTCGATCGCGTCCCACAGGTCCTGCTCCGAGGCCTCGGGACGCGCGAGCAACAGGTTCTCCCGAATCGAGTCGTGGAACAGGTGGCCGTCCTGAGTCACCATGCCGAGCGTCTCCCGCAACGACTCCGCCGACACGTCACGGACATCCACCCCGGCGAGCCTCACCGCACCGGAATCAACGTCGTACAGCCGGGGGATCAGCTGCGCGATCGTCGACTTCCCGGCGCCCGAAGATCCGACCAGCGCGATCATTTGCCCAGGCTCGGCGCGGAACGACATGTCGTGCAGTACGTCGACTCCGCCGCGAGTGTCGAGCTTGGCGACCTCCTCCAGCGACGCGAGCGAGACCTTGTCCGCCGACGGATAGGCGAACTTCACGTTCGAGAACTCAACCGCGACCGGTCCGGACGGCACCTTGCCCGCGTCAGGCTTGTCCTGGATCAGCGGCTCGAGATCCAGCACCTCGAAGACTCGCTCGAAGCTGACCAGCGCCGTCATCACCTCGAGCCGCGCACTCGCCAGCGCAGTCAGCGGCGCATACAACCGGGTGAGCAGCAACGCCATCGAGACGACCGCACCCGCGTCGAGCTGGTGACGAAGCGCGTAGAACCCACCCAGCCCGTAGACCACCGCAAGCGCCAGCGCCGACACCAGCGTCAATGCGGTCACGAAGATCCACTGAACCATCGCGGTCCGAACCCCGATGTCACGCACCCGCCGCGCCCGTACGGCGAACTCGTGCGACTCCCGCGCCGGCCGTCCGAACAGCTTCACCAGAGTGGCGCCAGGCGCCGAGAACCGCTCGGTCATCTGGGTGCTCATGGTCGCGTTGTAGTTGGCCGCCTCCCGCTGCAACCCCGCCAGCCTGGCTCCGACCCGGCGCGCCGGTATGACGAAGACCGGCAGAATGACCAGCGCGAGCAAGGTGATCTGCCAGGACTGTCCGAGCATCACAACCAGCGTCAGCACCAGCATCACGAAGTTGCTCACGACACCGGACAGCGTGTCGCTGAAGGCGCGCTGCGCCCCGATCACGTCGTTGTTGAGCCGGGAGACCAGTGCGCCGGTCCGGGTCCGGGTGAAGAACGCGATCGGCATCCGCTGGATGTGGTCGAACACCGCCGTCCGCAGATGAAGGATCAATCCTTCGCCGATGCTCGCGGACAGCCAGCGGGTCAGCATACTGACCCCGGCTTCCGCGACCGCGATGACGGCGATCAGCAAGGACAGTCGCAGTACGACGCTGAACGCCTTGCCGTCGACGATCGCGTTGACCACCTTGCCGGCCAGCACCGGAGTCGCGACCGCGAGGACGGCGGCGCCGATGCTCAGCACGAGGAACCAGATCAAGTGCGTCCGATGCGGCCGCGCGAACGCGAGGATCCGGCGCAGGGTGGCTCGGGAGAAGGGTCTCTTGTCGTCTTGGGCGTGCATCGCGTGGTACAGCGAGTTCCACGCGGTCATCTCCATGCTCACGGCAGTGTTCTCCAGGCTCCGCAGAGTCGAATCGATCGGGACCGTCGATGATTCCGCACACCACCGACAAAACCTGACGCTAGAACCTCGACCAAACTAGAGGTCAACTGCGTACACAGAACGAAGTACCGAACCTCGAGTAAATGCACTTGTGAGTGAGTACTCACTCAGTTACCTTTGCTCCGTGACCCCACGAGCGACCCCCATGCCCCCCGAGGAGCGCCGCGCTGCCATCGTCGAGGCCGCGCTGCCGTTGCTGGAGGAGTTCGGGGCCGAGGTCAGCACCAAACAGATCGCTGAGGCGGCGGGGATCGCCGAGGGGACGATCTTCCGCGCGTTCGGCAGCAAGGACGCGCTGATCGAGGCCGCGATGGCCACCGTGTTCGACACCACCGACATGATCCGGGCGCTCGAGCGGGTCGACCGATCGCTGCCGTTGCGGGAGCGCACCGTCGCCGCGGTCGAGATCGGCCAGAAACGGTTGCGCGGTGTCTTCAAACTGCTGTTCGCCCTGCGGATCCGCCGGCCACCGGATTTCAAGCACTCCACGCCGATGGACGAGGCTCGGCGGCAGCGGCTGTCCGACCTGGCCAACGCGGCGTTCGCGGACCTGCTCCGGCCGGACGCGGACCAGCTGCGGGTCCCACCCGAAGAGGTGGTCCGGATGATCGGGCTGCTGACCTTCTCCGCCACCCACCCAATGATTTCCGCGGGCCACGTGCTGACCGCCGAAGAGATCGTCGACTTCGCCTTCGACGGTCTCCGCAAGCGCGAGACAGCTCAGCCGCTGGCCCCGGAGGGCATCGTCGAGTACGCGCTCGGCGGCGCCCGCCATCACGACTCTGGGGATGATTGATGTTACTTCGCCTCTTGCGTACGCACCTGCGTCCGTACGCGGGCAACCTGTCCTTGGTGGTCGTCCTGCAGCTGATCGGGACGATCGCCTCCCTCTACCTGCCCAGCTTGAACGCCGACATCATCGACAACGGCGTGGCCAAGGGTGACACCGGCTACATCATGGGCACCGGGGGCTGGATGCTCGGTGTCAGCCTGGTGCAGATCGCCTGCACGATCACGGCGGTGTACTTCGGTGCGAAAACGGCTGCTCTGTTCGGTCGCGACGTACGCGCCGCCGTCTTCCACCGGGTCGGCGAGTTCTCCGCCCGCGAGGTGAACCAGTTCGGCGCGCCGACACTGATCTCGCGGAGCACCAACGACGTACAGCAGATCCAGATGCTGGTCGTGATGACCACGACGATGCTGGTCGCGGCACCGATCACGATGGTCGGCGGCGTGATCATGGCTGTCCGCGAGGACGTCGGACTGTCCTGGCTGGTCGTGGTCGCCGTACCGCTGCTGGCCGGCTGTGTCGGCTTCATCGCCAGCCGGATGGTCCCGCAGTTCCGGAAGATGCAGAAGAACATCGACGGCGTGAACCGGGTACTGCGTGAGCAGATCACCGGGATCCGGGTGGTACGGGCGTTCGTCCGCGAACCGCACGAGATCGAGCGTTTCGGCGAGGCCAACCAGAACCTGACCGACACCGCGATCAAGGCCGGCCGGCTGATGGCGCTGATCTTCCCGACCGTGATGCTGATCCTGAACGTGTCGAGTGTGGCGGTGCTGTGGTTCGGCGCCTCCCGGATCGAGAACGGGACGATGGAAGTCGGTGCGCTGACCGCGTTCCTGAGCTACCTGATCCAGATCCTGTTCTCGGTGATGATGGGTGTGTTCGTGATGATCATGGTGCCGCGGGCCTCGGTCTGCGCGGACCGGATCTCCGAGGTGCTCGACACCGAGTCGTCGGTGCGGCCACCGGTCACCCCGATCCGGAACTTCACCGGTCGCGGGCAGTTGGTGTTCGAGCACGCCTCGTTCCAGTACCCGGGTGCGGCCGAACCGGTGTTGCGCGACATCAGCCTTGTCGCCTCGCCGGGTCAGACGACCGCGATCATCGGCAGTACAGGCGCCGGCAAGACGACGCTGCTGTCCCTGGTGCCGCGGTTGTTCGACGCGACCGACGGGCGGGTGCTCGTCGACGGCATCGACGTACGCGAGATCGAGCCGGAAGCACTGTGGGAGCGGATCGGACTGGTACCGCAGCGTCCGTACCTGTTCTCCGGGACGATCGCCAGCAACCTGCGGTACGGCAACCCGGACGCGACCGACGAGGAGCTCTGGCACGCGCTGGAGATTGCCCAGGGCAAGGACTTCGTCGAGGCGATGGCGGAAGGACTCGACGCGCCGATCGCGCAAGGCGGCACGAACGTGTCCGGCGGCCAGCGGCAGCGGCTCGCGATCGCGCGAGCCCTGGTCCGCAAGCCGGAGATCTATCTGTTCGACGACTCGTTCTCGGCGCTCGACCTGGCCACCGACGCCCGCCTGCGGGCCGCGTTGCGCCCGGTCACCAGGGACGCCTGCGTGGTGGTCGTCGCACAGCGGGTGTCGACGATCATCGACGCCGACCAGATCGTCGTGGTCGAGGACGGTGCGATCGTCGGCAAGGGCACTCATGACGAGTTGCTCGAGAGTTGCCCGACGTACGTCGAGATCGTCGAGTCCCAGCGCTCCGCGGAGGAGGCGGCATGAGCGAGGTAGAGAAGCCGTCCCCGAACGGACAGGCCGCCGAGAACGGCCAGGCTGCCAAGACAGTCAAAGCGACTGAGCGACCGACCACGGGTCGGGCGTTCGGGCCGCCGGGAGGCATTCCCGGCGACAAGTCGATGAACTTCCTGCCGTCGGCGAAGCGACTGCTCCGCCGCCTGAAGCCGCATCGGCTGAAGGTGTCCGGCGTGATCCTGCTGGCGATCTGCAGTGTTGGCCTGTCGGTGCTCGGCCCGAAGATCCTCGGCCGGGCGACCGACATCATCTTCGCCGGCGCGATCGGCAAGCACCTGCCCAGCGGCCTGACCAAGGCGCAGGTGATCGAGCAGACCCGGGCCGGTGGCAACGGTCGGCTGGCGGACCTGCTGCAGGGGATCGACCTGATCCCCGGCGTCGGGATCGACTTCGATGCCTTGCGCAACGTCCTGCTGACGGTCCTGGCGCTGTACGTCGGCGCGTTCTTCCTGTCCTGGGCGCAGGGCTACATCCTGAACGGCGTGGTCCAGCGGACGATCCTGTCGCTGCGCTCCGACGTCGAGGAGAAGCTGAACAAGCTGCCGTTGAGCTACTTCGACGGCGCGCCGCGTGGTGAGCTGCTCAGCCGGGTCACCAACGACATCGACAACATCTCGACCAGCCTGCAGCAGACGCTGAGCCAGCTGCTCACCTCGCTGCTGACGGTGGTCGGCGTGCTCACGATGATGTTCATCGTCTCGCCGACGCTGGCGCTGATCGCGCTCGTCTCGATCCCGATCTCGATGGTGCTCACCGCGGTGATCGCCAAACGGTCGCAGGCCCGGTTCGTCGCGCAATGGCGGCATACCGGCGCCTTGAACGGTCAGATCGAGGAAGCGTTCACCGGGCACGAGCTGGTGAAGGTGTTCGGTCGGCAGAAGGAGATCGAGGAGAGCTTCGCCAAGAAGAACAACGAGCTGTTCCAGGCCGCGTTCGGGGCGCAGTTCATCTCCGGTCTGATCATGCCGGTGATGATGTTCGTCGGGAACCTGAACTACGTGGTCATCGCGGTCGTCGGCGGTCTGCGGGTCGCCTCCGGCACGATGTCGCTCGGTGATGTCCAGGCGTTCATCCAGTACTCGCGGCAGTTCACCCAGCCTCTGACCCAGGTGGCCTCGATGGCGAACCTCCTGCAGTCCGGGGTGGCGTCGGCCGAGCGGGTGTTCGAAGTACTGGACGCCGAGGAGCAGGTGCCGGACGACCCGACGCCGGAGAAGGTGACGGACGCTCGCGGGCGGGTCGAGTTCGAGCACGTGTCGTTCTCGTACGACCCGGACAAGCCGCTGATCACCGACCTGAGCCTGGTCGCCGAGCCCGGGCAGACGGTCGCGATCGTCGGCCCGACCGGCGCCGGCAAGACCACGCTGGTGAACCTGATCATGCGGTTCTACGAGCTGAACGGCGGCCGGATCACGCTCGATGGTGTCGACATCACCGAGCTCACCAGGCACGACCTGCGCTCGCGGATCGGCATGGTGCTGCAGGACACCTGGCTGTTCGGCGGCACGATCCGGGACAACCTCCTCTACGGCAACCTGGACGCCACCGAGGAGGACATGCTGTCCGCGGCCAAGGCGACGTACGTCGACCGGTTCGTGCACAGCCTGCCGGACGGCTACGACACGGTGATCGACGAGGAAGGCAGCAACGTCAGCGCCGGTGAGAAGCAGCTCCTGACCATCGCCCGCGCGTTCCTGGCCGACCCGCAGTTGCTCATCCTGGACGAAGCGACCAGCTCGGTCGACACCCGCACGGAGGTCCTGGTCCAACGCGCCATGGCCGCCCTGCGCTCCGACCGCACCAGCTTCGTCATCGCCCACCGCCTCTCCACGATCCGCGACGCCGACCTGATCCTGGTCATGGAGAACGGCGCAATCGTCGAACAGGGCACGCACCGCGAGCTCCTCACCGTCGACGGCGCCTACGCCCGCCTCTACAACGCCCAGTTCAGCGGCGCAGTAGTAGACATCGACGAAGAAGCCGCCGCCCTGGCGGCCCCCGCACCCACCCCAGCCGGCCGCCCAATGGCCCGCTGAAACTCTCGAAACAGAAGGGGGACGCCAAGCAGGCGTCCCCCTTCTGCTACCTGTGGATAACTTCCGCGGAGCCCTCGCGTTCTGTGGCGTACTTGAGACATGCCCACGAACGCAGACTTCGTCAGCGCACGCAGCACCCGGACGGCGCTACGAGTTGCCGCGAAGCTCGGCATCTCCGAGGTCGCTGACAAGAAGACTCTGCGCGACGCCTATCTCGTCGCCTACCAGTTCCCGGCGCCGTTGATGGTCAGGGTTGCCGACGACATGCTCGCCGATCTGCGGGCCGACGTTGCGCGGAAGACCGACAGGATCGTCGCTCTCGGGCGGGACGGACACCACCTTGCGCTGGCGATGACGCGGCTGGATGGGCAGTTCTACCGTCGGCACGTCTCGAACCTCGTCCTGTCGCGTGCTCTCGTCGAGAACGCTCTGCAGGATCTGGAGCACCATCAAGGTCTGCGGTTTCCACAGGTGCACGGCTTCCGGCGGGTGGCTCCACGAGTGGATCCCGCGGACACCATCGGTGGGTTTCGGGTGCTGACCGACTATCTGCAGGCGAATCAGGTGCCGGCCGGTAGGCCAGGGAGTCGGGTCAGTGTCTTCGACACGAGCTTCAAGGGCACGGTGCAGGAGCTGCTCGCGGCGGCGTACCCGGAGACGACGTTCACAGGTCGGTACGCGTTCCTCGGCGAGTCGCCCGACGACCCGCATCCTGGCAGCAAGAAGGGCTATGAGGTCCATCTGGCCGGGACGGAGTCACGGCAAGGACGGCCGCTCTACGTGCTCCCCGCCGACGAGTCGAAGACGTTTGCCCATCAGTTGGCTCTGAACAGCATCGAGGAGTTGCTCGACGGTCCGATGTCCAGTCCGGTGCGGATCGGTGCTCGAGGACCTGAGCAGTCCGGCCAACGGCACCATCCGATGCTTCTGGAAGGCTTGAGCAGGGGACGCGTATCGCCGCGGTTGCGGGATCTCCGGGTCCGCGAGGGTGTCAAGGTGGTGAATCTGATGGCTGTCGCGGACCTGGCCAGGGATGTCGCCGTACTGCGCGATGCCGGCGGCAACTATCGGTCGTGGCTGGACGACTGGTCGACACGATTTCGGAGCGAGATCCGCGCTTGGATCGGGGACCGTTCGACGGATCCGCGGCTTGCGGAGTTCCTCGACTCGTTCGTGCACCGCAGCGACAAGCAGCAGGCTGACGCACTGCAGAAGACGCTGGATCGCGGACACGTGCCGGAGCGTGACCGGGAAGCGATCTGGGCCGCGTACGAGCGGTGCGGGAGCGACGGTGACAAACGGGTGTTCGTAGACAATGTGTTCAATTCGATGCGAATCAGCGGAGGTGGCAATGGGCAGCGGGGAGGCGGATCCCGAGGACGAGTGGATGGCGCTCGCCGGGACGAGCGCGAGCTTTGAGGAGTTCGAGGAGCTCGCTGGTCCGCTGATTCGGGGTGGGCCGCCGCCCGCCGTCGGCGTACCGGCGATTGCTCGTGCGCCGATGGTCATTGACACGGATATCGGTGGGGATCCTGATGACACCGTGGCCTTGGTCGTCGCGGGTCGATTGGTGCCCGAGTTGAGATTGGTGATCACGAGCGACGAGTACGGCGGGGAGCGGGCCCGGTTTGCGCGGTACTTGCTGGATCTTGTGGGGCGGACGGATGTCCGGGTGGTGGCGGGATCCGACCTGGGGAACAGTCGGATGTGGGTGATCGACGGGTTGTGTCCGGCGGAGGTGCCGCGCCAGGGGACCGATGTTCTGGGGGCGGTGAGCGAGCTTTGTGCGGCGACGGACGGGCGGATCCGGTGGGTGGGAATGGGACCGTTGTCGAACCTCGCCATGCTCCAGGCGGAGCGGCCCGAACTCGTGTCACAGCTGGTCGTGACGCAGATGGGCGGGGCGATCAACTTCCGGGATCCGACACGGGCGGAGCACAACTTCCGTGTCGATCCGCAGGCGGCGATCCGGATGGTGCCCGCGCTCGAGCCGTGGCTGCCGACCTTCGTGGTGTCAGACGTGACGTTCAACCCGGCGATCGAGATCACCACGGAGTCGCGGCTGTACAAGCGGTGGGCGCATCCGGACGCGCGCCCGTGGGAGCGGCTGTTCCGGGAGCACTGCGATCGCTGGATGGCGAAGTACCCAGGCACGATGCAGCATGACGCGCTGACGCTGGCGGCCGCGATGCTCTGGCCCGGAGTTCGATTCGTGCGGGAGCGGGTGGCGCTCGATTCGATCGCGCGAATGAGCCGCAGTGACGGCGGGACCGAGATCGTGATGTCGGTGTCTGCTGACTACGCCGCCTTCATGTCCTGGCTGGAAGACGCTCTGAGCTAGCTGGCTGTACGGCGGGCGTAGGCGCGGGCGGCTCGGTAGCGGTCGCCGCAGCGGGTGGAGCAGTGGCGGCGGCCGTGGCGGATCAGGTAGCGGTTGCACGGGGTTGATTCGCAGGCGGTGAGGGCCGCGGCGTCTTGGCTGGTGAGGAGCGGGCCGCGAGGAGCGAGCGGACGTGCTCGCGAAGGGCACGGAGCTGGGTCGCGCACATCTCTTGTACGTCGGCATTGTCCGGAGCGAGGCCGTGCCCGGTGAGCCATTCGTTGACTGACGCGGGGCTGCCGAGCAGGTCGACGTACTGGCCGCCGGGGAGGGCGATCGCGGTGTTGGCGAAGTCCAGCCCGACCACGGTCGTTACCGGCTTGCTCGTGTTCGCCGTCGGCGCGGTCGGCTTCTCTGTCATTCCCGGCATGCAGGCCCGCGTTCTGACCACGGCCGCGGCGGCCCCGACGTTGGTGATCGCGGTCAACGCCTCGGCGTACCAAGTCGCGGCCGCAGTTGCGGGCTGGCTCGGTGGCCAGGTCATCGCCGGCCCCGGCCTTCCAGCCGTCTACCTGGTTGCCGCAGGGTCGACGCTCTTCGGCCTCGCTCTCACCGGTTTGGCGTTAGCGCGTGGCTGAGGAACTGCCGGAACGCCGCCGGAGCCGAGAACATCGGCATGTGGTCGGCCTCGGGGAGCACCGTCAGCTCCGCGTGCGGGACCTGATCGGCGATTCGGGCGGCCCAGAGTTGGGTGCCTTCGAAGTCTTGGGCGCCGACCAGGACAGAGACCGGTACGGCGATCTCGGCGAAGCGGGTCTTGACCGGTGGGTCGAGCTCGCGAGCGTTGTCCTCGGTCATCGTCATGATCCGGGAGTTCGCGATCGCCAGACCGATCAGCAGCCGCCGGTCGGATTCGTTCACGGCCGGGCACCAGGCGGCGATGTCGTTGGCGGCGGCCGCCGGGATGTCGTCGATAGCCAGGAGCTCGGCCTGCCGGGCGAAGTGCGCCCGCATCACCACCCGCGCCGCCTCCTCGGCCGGGCTGGGATCCGGGAACTCGCCGAACGAACCCGCCACGGCCCCCACCCGCACCACCCGCTCGGGCCGGTGACACGCGAAGGCCAGAGCTTGCCGACCGCCGTCCGACACCCCGACCAATACAGCACGGTCGATGCCAGCGGCATCCATCACGGCGGCGAGATCGTCGAGCTCGCTGTACGGCGCGGCCGAGGTCGACGACAGGCCGCGATCCCGGCAGTCCCAGGTCGTGACCCGCGCCGAATCCGACAACCAGGAGACGGTCGAGTCCCACATCCGTACGTCGGCCAGCCCGCCGTTCAGCAGCACGACATCCGGTCCCGTCCCCGACTGCTCGTAGTACAGATAGCCGTCGGGTACGTCGATGAAGCCCTTCGTTCGCATGCCCGCAGTCTGGCCTGCCGGGCGGGGCAGGCCAATCGGGAATTCTCCTTAGTCGCCGCGGTTCAGCCGGCGTACGGCGAGTTCGGCGAGGAGGGCTGAGGCGTCGGGCAGGATCGAGTCGTCGAAGTTGGCCAAGGGGGAGTGGTTGTCGTGGGCCGCATCGGGGTCGGCCGTGGTGCAGGCGCTGAGGTTGAGATAGACGCCGGGGACCTCATTGAGGACATAGGACATGTCCTCGGCGCCGCAGCGCGGATTGGCGCGTTCGCGGAAGCGGTCGGGGCCGAAGACGTCGATGATGGTGTCACGGGCGAACGCGTACTCCGCCGGATTGTTGACCGTCACCGGATAACCGACCCGATAGTCCGCCTCTGCCGTCAGCCCGTGCGCGGCCGCCATCGCCTCGGCCAGTTGCACCGACGTCCGCTGCATCTTGGCGCGAGCCTCCTCGGAGAACGTCCGTACCGTCGCTTCGAAGAAGGCATCATCCGGGATGATGTTCTCCTTCGTACCGCCCGCGATCTGCCCGACGGTGAGGACAACCGGGTCGAACACGTCGAACTGCCGGGTGACCATCGTCTGCAACGCGCCGACGATCTCGCAGAGCACCGGGATCGGGTCCTTGCCCCGGTACGGCGTCGAGCCGTGCGTCCCTTCGCCGATGACGCGCACGTGCAACTGGTCGGCCGCGGCCATGAACGAGCCCGGCCTGCTGCTCCACATCCCCAACGGCTGGCCGGCCGAACCGACGTGCAGACCGTACGCCGCATCCGCCCGGCGCCCGGCCGCGTCGAGCACCCCTTCACGGATCATCACCGGTGCTCCGCCGGTCGTCTCCTCACCCGGCTGGAACATGAAGACCACGTCGCCCGGCAGCTCGGCCTGGAGCGCGCAGAGAACCTTGGCCGCACCAACCAGTCCGGCGACGTGCAGGTCGTGACCGCAGGCGTGCATCATCCCGACGTGCTGCGAGATGAACGGGACATCGGTCCGCTCCGTCACCGGCAGCGCGTCCATGTCGCCGCGCAGCAGCACGACGGGCCCCGGCCCTGCGCCACCCCGCAGTACCGCGGTGACCGACGACAGCTCCTTGCCGAGCGTGATCTCCAGCGGGAGCCCCTCGAGCGCGTCGAGGATGAGCTGCTGGCTCTTGGGCAGGTCGAAGTCGTACTCCGGGACCTGGTGCAGGGCCCGTCGAAGCGTGATGATCTCGTCGCGGAAGCGCTCCGCCAGCTCGACCGTGCTCATGCTTTCGGGCCCAGGTCGAGAGCCGACATGACCCGCTGGGCGCTGCTGCCGAGCTCGAGCAGCTCGACCAGATCGAGCCATCGTTCGGGGTCCTTGATCGTGTGCGGGATCGTCGCGTCGTAGGTCCCGACCGGCGCGTCCTTCGCGACCGCGACCACCTTCGGCGCGACGTCCAGGTAGTCGGCCGAGGCGAGGATCTTCTTCTTCACCCCGGGCGCCATCGGCGTACTCGGGTCGGCCGCGGCGGCCCGGATGGCGTCCAGATCGCCGTACGCCGTGACGAGCGAGGCGGCCGTCTTCTCACCGACGCCCTTCACGCCGGGCAGTCCGTCGGAGGCGTCCCCGCGCAGCGTCGCGAAGTCGGCGTACCGATTGGCGGGTACTTCGTACTTCGCCAGCAGCGCCTTCTCGTCGTATACCTCGGCCCGGCCGACGCCGCGAGCAGCCGTGTAGATGATGCGGATGCCGCGGCTGTCGTCGATGAGCTGGAACAGGTCGCGGTCGCCGGTCACGATGTCTACGGGCATCGTCGCCTGGTGCGACAGCGTGCCGATCACGTCGTCGGCCTCGTGGTCCGGCGCGCCGACGACGGGGATGCCGATGGCCTCCAGGCAGGCGCGGATGTACGGCACCTGGACCTCGAGCCGGTCCGGTACGTCCTCGACCTGCTCGCCCTTCGCCGACACGAACTCGACCCGCTGCGCCTTGTACGACGGGATCAGCGCGACCCGCCACGACGGCCGCCAGTTGTCGTCCCAGCAGGCGACCAGATGGGTCGGCCGGTGGTTCTCGGTCAGCCGCGCGATGAAGTCCAGCAGCCCGCGGATCGCGTTGGTCGGCGTACCGTCGGCGGCCTTCATCGTGTCCGGCACGCCGAAGAACGCACGGAAGTAGAGCGACGCGGTGTCGAGCAGCATCAGCCGCTGTCGTGTCCCCGGGTTTGTCTCAGCCATGGGGCGATGCTTTCATGCCGGGGCGTCGCGGCAGTAGGGTCTCCAGGATGGAGGACCTGGATCGCAAGATCGTCGGGCTGCTGGCGTCCGACGGCAGGATGAGCTTCACCGACCTGGGCAAGGCGACCGGCCTGTCCACGTCGGCGGTGCATCAGCGGGTGAAGCGGCTCGAGCAGCGCGGCATTATCCAGGGATACTCGGCAACCATCGACCACACCGCGCTCGACCTGCCGCTGACCGCGCTGATCTCGATCCGCCCGATCGACCCGTCCCAGCCGGACGACTCGGCCGAGCGGCTCCGCGAGGTCCGCGAGATCGAGTCCTGCTACTCGGTCGCCGGCGACTCCAGCTACATCCTCGTCGTCCGGGTCGCCTCACCGGTCGCGCTTGAGCACTTGCTGGCCGTAATCCGGGCCCGCGCCAATGTCTCCACCACCACGACCATCGTGCTGAGCACGCCGTACGAGCGCCGCCCACCCGCCCTCTGAAACGACACCCCCTTCGGCGGTGGTGGTCGTTCAGCACCTGGTCGCACACTGCAGGCACGGACGAGGTCGGTGGGCGAGGAGGGACGGGTTTCCGGAAGATAGTTTGCAGTACGTGGCAGTGATGTTCCGGAGAGCGTGAGTGCGGCCGGATAGGGTCGGGGCGTGCGCAGAGCCCTTCTGAGTGATCTCTTCAGCACTCTGGTTCCTGGTGGTGAAGCCGAGCGTGATGCGGTCCACGAGCAGATGGCCTTGGTGTTGGGTGTCGACCCGGTCGCGTTCGCTCGCGAGTTCGAGGCGACCTCGCGTGAGCGGTTCACCGGCGCGTACGGCGACCTGCCGAACACGATCCGCGTGATCACCTGGCGCGCCGGTGGCGACCCGACGGACGAACAGGTGCAGCAGGCAACGACCGTCCGCGAAGGCCTCTCCCGTCGCCTGGTGGACGCCGTACCGGCCGGCACGCTCGCCACACTGGCCGAGCTGAGATCGGCCGGGTGGCGGATCGGCCTGGTCAGCAACATCACCGCCCACACCGAGCTCCAGTGGCCGGCGAGCCCTCTTCCGCCGTACTTCGACGCCACGGCCTTTTCGACCCAGGTCGGCGCGGCCAAGCCGGATCCGGAGATCTACCTCGCCGCCTGCACCGCGCTCGACGTGCCGCCGTCCTCGTGTGTGTACGTCGGCGACGGACGGGACAGCGAGCTACAGGCTGCGGCCGCGCTCGGCATGTACGCGATCCGTACGACGGAGCACGCGGACAGCCACCCGGCCTGGACCGGCCCGACGATCGCGTCGTTCGCCGAACTCCCCGCGGTGATTCACCTGGCCGATCTCGCCGGTCAGTAGCCGCCGGCTTCGATGAGTTGGGACTCGAAGGACGCGACCTGGATCTTGCCCTTCGGCGGGATCAGCAGGACCGCGTCGTGGATCGTCGTCGAGGTGAGGCTGCTCTGGTACTTCACCGTCGCCGGGCTGAACGCGTTCTCCGGCATACCGGCCCACCAGAACTGCCAGTTCGCACCCGGCAGCAGCGTGTACTCGTGGGTCAGCGAGACGAACACCACCGCAGTACCGGACTTGGTGACGAACGCGGGTGACTGTGACGGGGCGGCAAAATCGTCGGAGATGCCGCGGGTGGATCCGCGCTGCTTCGCCTTCTCGGCCCTGTTGTTCACGATGCCCGCGAGGAGGCTCGTGATCTGGGCGTTCGGCTGGAAGGCGGCGGCGCGAGGTGACTTGGTTCCGCCGGTCAGGTACGTCGCCAGGCTGGTCGCGGCGAGCTGCGGGGCGACGGCAAGCCTGGTGTCGTCGGCCTTGGTCGCCGGGCGGACGCCGGTCAGGTCCGGCAGCTTGACGGTTGTCGGAACGCCGGCGGCGAACGTCAGCATCCAGGGGCTGCCGGCGGTCTCGCGTTCCCACAGACCGACGTGGCGGTACTTCGGGTTGTCGGAGATCCCGGACGAACTGACGAACCGCATCGGGTAGCTACCGAACTCCGGTGCGCCGATCACCGACTTGGTGTAGGTGAACGCCGTCATCGGCTTGGCCTTGGCGTACTGGTCGATCGTGTACCCGGCCTGGCTCTCCCTGACGAGATTGCCGCCTTCGATCGTCGCGATCAGCTTGCTGTTGCGAGTGCTGTTCGCCTTGTTGTTCACGTCGTTGTAGTGCTTGATCACCGCAACCGCGGCGGCGTCGGTGATCGCGGGCCGGGTCAACACCTTCACACTGTTCGGCTCCGGAATCGCCGAACACCCGGTCACCAACCCAAAGGCCAAACCCACACCCACAATCCGCCGCACAGTCCCACCACCGGACGGTCGCTGCTGGGGCGGCTGCCCTTGCACGGGCGGGCGCTGCGGCGGCTGACCGTACGCGGGTGGCCGTGAGCCGGGTTGGCCTTGGGGGTGCTGCTGCGGGCCTGCCGGCACCGGTGGCCGGCCGGGCGGCGGGCCTTGCGGCTGTTGCGGGCCAGCCGGACCGGGCTGCTGGGCCGGCGGGTACTGCGGGTACTGAGGCTGCGAGGACTGCGAGTTGTCCTGCGGATAGAGCACCTGAGTCGTCGCGCCGCCAGTCGGTTGCGCCTTCTTCGGGCGACGGCGGAACAGCACCAGAAGGATGCCCAAGGCAAGAAGAACGATGCCGACGGCAAAGATCACCAGTGCCGTCCGGAAGGCATGCGGGATCTCGATGCCCAGGTTGACCTGGGTGGCGGGCGCCGTCTTCCCATCAGCGTTCATGACGACGACGTCGTACGGTCCGTCCTCGATCGGCCACGCGATGGACTGCGTCCCGGCGCCGTTCGCCTTCGTGACCCACCAGTCGAGCGTGTCCGGCGCGGCCAGCGGTCCCGCCGTACCCTTCGCGTCCTGCGTCGTCAGCGCGATCGGGTACTGCACCTGCACCAGCTTCGTGTACGCCGTGCCCTTCAGATAACTGCTGACGTCGAAGTCCCGCGCGACCCCGACGAACACCGGCTGGTTCTTGGTGGACCGTACGTCGACGTGCAGTACCGGACCATGCCGGTTCAGCAGATCCGGCGTACTCGCGACCGCGAGCCCCTTGCTGCTCAACGCCTGTTCGCCGGACTGGACCGTGTCATCCGGCCCGATCAGCCAGAACGCAGCCACCCCGCCGACCACCGCCACGACCAGCCCGATCAATGCCAGCAGCACGCCAACTATCCCGCGGATCACCCGCACACGAACTCCCGAGATCGCGGCATGCCCCAGACACACCGCCCAACAAGCGACCCGTGATGCTAGCGCCCGCCAGGAGCACCAAACGCCCCGCACCCAACACCCGCACCAAGTTGCAACCTCAGTAGCGGTTCCCGAGCGCGAAGACATAGAGCGCCTCCGGTGCCGCCCCCTGCATTGGCGGCACCGAAGACGGGTTCAGGCGAGGTCGAGGAGCTTTTGGGATTCGGCGGCTGCGCGGGAAGCGGCGGCTCGTTCCTCGGCTTCGGCGATGTTGGTGGTGGCATGCTGGGTCCACCAGGCCTGGCCCTCGGCCGGGAGGGTGTCGATCGGGTCGTAGTACTCGTACGTGCGGTTCAGCGCTTCCGGGTCCTGCTGCTCGATCCCGGTGCGGTAGTTCTTCTTCCAGTACGAGATGCCGCGGACCTCGTCGTACTCCGACAGCTGGTGCACCCACCGCTTGCCGACGTACGGGACGTCGCAGACGATGCGTGGTGTCGCGAAGCCCGGGAGGTAGCCGAGGATCCCGTGCTGCAGGTGCTGTGCGTCGCGCACCGACACCCGCCAGTGCTCCGAGAACGGGATCATGTCGCACATGTAGAAGTAGTACGGCGTGATGTTCGCGCCGTCGAGCAGCGCGAAGCAGAGGTCGAGCAGCTGCGGAGTCGAGTCGTTGACCCCCCGCATCAGCACGCCCTGGTTCCGGACGTCGCGCAGTCCGGCCTCCAGCATCGCCTTCGACGCCTCCGCGACGAGCGGCGTCACGGACTGGGCCGCGTTCACGTGCGTGTGCATCGCGATCATCACGCCGCGCCGGCGGGCGATCGTGGCGACCCGCTCGACGCCGGCCCGGACGTCGTCGGACAGCCAGTGCTGCGGCATGCCCATCAGGGCCTTGGTCGCGAGCCGGATGTCGCGGATATTCTCGATCTCCAGCAGGCTGGTCAGGAACGCTTCCAGCCGCGGCCACGGCATGTTCGCCACGTCGCCACCGGACACGACGACGTCGCGGAGACCCGGCGTACGGCGCAGGTAGTCGAGCATGTTGTCGAGCCGGGTCTGCGGCTTCGCGACGAACTTGAGCTTGTCGATCACCGGGGTCGAGTTCCCGACCAGGTCCATCCGGGTGCAGTGACCGCAGTACTGCGGGCACGTCGGCAGGATCTCCGCAAGGACCTTGGTCGGGTACCGGTGGGTCAACCCCTCCGTGGCCCACATCTCGTGCTCGTGCAGCGAGTCCCGGGTCGCGTGCGGATGCGACGGCCAGTCGGAACGACGGTCACTGAACACGGGCAGCATGTAGCGGCGGACCGGGTCCGCGTAGAACGCCTCGGTGTAATCGTCAGCACCGTTAGGAACGATCGTGTTGAGCATCTGCGGCGGCAGCAGCATCGACATCGTCGCCCGCTCGGCCTGGTCCCGGGTCAGGTCGTCGTACAGCCGGTCCTCGAGCAGGTCGCCCATCACGTCGCGCAGCTGCTTGACGTTCTTCACGCAGTGCACCCGCTGCCACTGCGCCGACCGCCACTCCTCGGCCGTGACGTCCTTCCAACCGGGCAGCCGGGTCCAGTCCGGTTCCACCAGTTCGGCCCGCCGGTACGCATACGGCTGGCCGTCGCCGGGCTCGGAATGAGCCAGCTCCGGGGTGATCAGGTCGGTCACGGGTCCTCCGCAGGACTTCAGTGGAGTAGCTGTCTCATGTGAGGATAGCGATAGAAACTCCCTGATTTCCAACAGTACGCCGCAAGAATTCTCGTCAGACCGCTGTTTGAGTAGTATTTTGCCTGACCGCTACGAGGAGGATCCGTGTCATCGAGCCCGGTAGGACTGCACCGCGTACTCGCGCCGTCGGGCGTGTTGCCGCAGGCGGCTGAGCGTCTCGACGCACGCGCGGAGATCTGGCCCGACGAGGTCCGGATCGCGGTCGAGCGGCTGAACCTGGACGCCGCGTCGTACCGTCAGCTGGCCGAGGCCCACAACGGCGACGGTACGGCGATTCGCCGGGCGGTCCTCGACATCGTCAAGGCCCGCGGTAAGATGCAGAACCCGGTCACCGGCTCCGGCGGCATGCTCGTCGGCGTGGTCGACGAGGTCGGCCCGGACTCGCCCCTCGGGCTCCGCATGGGCGACCGCGTCGCGACCCTCGTCTCGCTGACACTGACCCCGCTGCAGCTCACCGACGAACTGCAGGACTGGGACGGCAAAGGTGAGCAGGTCCCGGCGCAGGGTCACGCGGTCCTCTTCGCCCGGTCGATCGTCGCGAAGCTGCCCGACGACCTGAAGCCTGAGCTGTCGCTCGCGGTCATGGACGTGTGCGGGGCACCGGCGCTGACCGCCCGCGTCGTGCGCTCGTATGTCGACAAGGGCACAAAACCTGTCGTGTCAGTTATTGGCGGCGCTGGTAAGTCCGGGTCGCTGTCGCTGGCCGCCGCGCGGGCTGCCGGCGCGGCCCGCACGATTGGCATCGTGCCGGTTCAGCACGAGCAGGACCGCCTGACCGAAGCCGGCCTGGCCGACGTCGTGACGCTGGCCGACGCCCGTGACCCGGTGGCCTTGGCGAAAGCGGTCGAGCAGGCCGGGGGACCGGCGGACATCACCGTCGTGTGCGTCGACGTACCGGGTTGTGAGCATGGCGCGGTCCTGTCGACCGCGGCCGGCGGCACGGTGATCTTCTTCTCGATGGCGACGTCGTTCTCGGCCGCGGCGCTCGGCGCGGAAGGTCTCGCGGCGGACGTGACGATGCTGGTCGGCAACGGGTACGTCCCCGGCCATGCGGAGTACGCGCTCGAGCTGCTCCGCGCCGAGCCGGGTGTCCGTGGTCTGTTCGAGAGCAGGCTGGCGGAGGATTAGTTCGTGCGCACACTTCTGACCAACGGTTCCGTTTACTCGCCCGCCGACCCCCACGCGACCGCGATCGCCTTCGACGACGGGGTGGTGACCTGGCTGGGTGACGACACCGGCGCGAGTTCGTACGCCGAGGGCGCGGACGAGGTGATCGACCTCGACGGCAAGCTGGTGACGCCGGCCTTCGTCGACGCGCACGTCCACGCCACGCAGACCGGCGCGCTGCTCACCGGCCTCGATCTGGCGGGTACGACGTCGCTCACCGAAGCCCTGGACCGCCTGTCCACCTTCGCGGCTGGGCTGGCAGAGGATGCGGTGATCGACGGCGCCGGGTGGGACGAGACCAAGTGGCCGGAAGGTCGGCCGCCGACGGCTGAGGAGCTGGATCGAGCCGCCGGTGGACGCCGCGTCTACCTGTCCCGCATCGACGGTCACTCCGGGGTGATCTCGTCCGCGCTGCTGTCCGCAGCTCACGGCGATGGTCTCGACGGGACTGGACGGGTGGAGCGCGATGCGCACCACGCGGTTCGGGATGCGTTGAGCGAGCTGATCGGTCCGGATCAGCGCCGCCTGGACGTCCGAGCCGCCTTGAACGCGATGGCCGCGAAGGGCATCGGCGCCTTCCACGAGATGGCCGCGCCGCACATCGGCCCGCTGTGGGAGCTCCCGATCGTCCGCGAGATCGCCGACGAGCTCGGCCTGTCGGCGACCCTCTATTGGGGCGAGCCCGGAGTCTTCGAACACATCGGCACCTATAGACTGGCCGGCTTGGCAGGCGACCTGAACGCGGACGGTGCCCTCGGTTCGCGTACGTCGGCACTTCGCGAGCCGTACGCCGATCGCCCCGACCACCGTGGTCACGCCTATCTGACCGCCGAGCAGATCGCCGACCACGTGATCGCCTGCACCGAACGGAACGTCCAGGCCGGCTTCCACTGCATCGGCGACCAGGCGCTGGCCAACATCGCCCAAGGTTTCGAGCTCGCCGCCGAGAAGGTCGGCATCCAAGCCCTCGTCGCGGCCCGGCACCGGCTGGAGCACGTCGAAATGGTCGACGAGGCAACAATCGCGATCCTCGCCCGCTGCGGAGTCGTGGCCAGCGTGCAACCGATGTTCGACGGCCTCTGGGGTGGCCCGGACGGCATGTACGCCGAGCGCGTCGGCGACCGCTGGCAGGGGATGAACCCCTTCGGGTCGCTGGCCCGGGCCGGCGTCGTACTCGCGTTCGGGTCGGATTCGCCGGTGACGGAGTTGGGCGGCTGGGAGGCGGTCCGCGCGGCCGCGTTCCACCACGAGAAGTCGGAGCGGATCACGGTCCGGGCAGCGTTCCAGGCCCACACGCGCGGCGGTTGGCGGGCGGCCGGGATCGACGACGCCGGCGTACTCGCGCCTGCGACGGCAGCGACGTACGCGATCTGGCAGACCGATGCGGACCTCGTCGTACAGACCCCGGACGAGCGGGTCGCGGCGTGGTCCACCGACCCGCGGGCCGGCGTACCCGTGCTGCCGGATCTAAGCGAGGGAACTCCTACCTGCTTGCGGACTGCCGTGGGCGGTCGTGTCATCTATGAAGCCCAGGGATGGTCCCAGTGAAGAAGAAGCTCGACCTTGATCCGGTCACCGTTCGGAAGGCTCGCAGCCTGGCGCGTAAAGCCGGGAAGCCGATCGTCGATCTGGCGCAGCAGCACACCACGGTGTCGGTCGAGCGAGCGGTACTGCGGCTTGCCGGGCTGACCGGCGCGGACACCGAGGGCATCCCGTGGGTGAACCGGCTCGCGGATACCGTCCGCGCGGACGTCGGGCTCGAGCACGGACTCGCATTGCCCGTGTGGGATGCGCTGGTCCGAGGTGAGGCCGAGGACCTGGCCGTGCTGGCCCAGAAGGCTGCGTCCGGTTCGGTGACGTTCCGGATGCCTGAGGGACGGGACGCCGTACGGGCCCGGTCCGCGGCGCGGAAAGCAGCGACCGCTGGGATGAAGCGGATCGACGGGCGGCGGCGAGAGCGGGACCGGCTGGTCAAGCGGCACGGCGACCCGGAGCAGCGGCCGTGGATCTACCTGATCGTTGCCACCGGCGACATTTACGAGGACATCCCGCAGGCGCAGGCGGCGGCCCGTGAGGGCGCCGACATCATCGCGGTGATCCGGTCGACCGGGCAGTCGCTGCTCGACTACGTCCCGGAGGGCGCGACCCGGGAAGGGTTCGCCGGCACCTACGCGACGCAGGAGAACTTCCGGCTGATGCGGGCGGCGCTGGACGAGTCGTCTCGCGAACTGGGTCGGTACGTCAGGCTGACGAACTACGCGTCCGGTCTGTGCATGCCGGAGATCGCCACGCTGGCCGGGCTCGAGCGGCTCGACATGATGCTGAACGACTCGATGTACGGGATTCTCTTCCGCGACATCAACCCGATCCGGACGTTCGTCGACCAGCGGTTCAGCCGGCAGATCCACGCCCGCGCCGGGATCATCATCAACACCGGCGAGGACAACTACCTGACCACCGCCGACGCGGTCGAGGCAGCGCACACGGTGACCGTCTCGCAGCTGCTGAACGAGTACTTCGCCAAGGAGGCCGGACTCGAGGACTGGCAGCTGGGCCTCGGCCATGCCTTCGAGATCAACCCCGATCTGCCGGACTCGTTCCGGATGGAGCTGGCGCACGCGATGCTGGCCCGGCAGCTGTTCCCGAACGCGCCGCTGAAGTGGATGCCGCCGACCCGGCACATGACCGGCGACGTGTTCCGCGGGTACCTGCTGGACGGGTTCTTCAACCTGGTCGGCGCGATGACCGGGCAGGGCATCCTGCTGGTCGGGATGATGACCGAGGCGGTCGTGACGCCGTGGATCTCCGACCGCGACCTGGCCCTGCAGAACGTCCGCTACGTCTTAGGTGCCGCTGGCAACCTTCACGAGGACTTCCGGCCGGAGCCGAACGGATTCATCGCGCAACGGGCCCGCCAGGTGCTGGGGGAGTCCGTCGAACTGCTGGAGCGGATCGTCGACGACGGCCTGCTGAACGCGATCGGCGACGGCACGTTCGGCCTGATGAAGCGACCGCAGAACGCCGGCCGCGGCCTCGACGGAGTCGCCCGCAAGTCTGGCGACTACTACAACCCGGCGATCGAGCTGCTCGAGGAGGGCGTCTGATGAGCATCGTCCGTCCGTACGGGGACACCACCGGAGACGGGATGGTGCAGCTGTCGTTCACGCTGCCGGTCCCGCACGACAAGCGCGCCGAGGGCGCCGCGGTCCAGCTGGCCAACAAGATGGGCATGGATCCCGCCCTGGTCGTGCATTCGAAGCCGATCGGTCCGGACTTCACGTTCTTCGTCGTCTACGGTCCGGTGAACCACCTGGTGGACACGTCGAAGGTCGAGGTCATCGAGCGCGACTACCCGCTGCTGTCGCCGAAGGAGGTGAACCTCGCGATCCGCAAGGGCCTGCGCCGCCGGCTGACCGTGGTCGGCGCCTGCATCGGCACCGACGCGCACACGGTGGGTATCGACGCGATCCTCAACATCAAGGGTTTCGCCGGCGAGAAGGGCCTGGAGTACTACCGCGAGGTGAAGGTGGTGAACCTCGGCGCACAGGTCGCCGTACCCGAGCTGGTCCGGCGCGCGAAAGCCGACAAGGCCGACGCGATCCTGGTCTCGCAGGTGGTCACCCAGCGGGAGGCGCACGTACTCAACACCAAGGAGATGTCGGCCGCCTTCCGGGAGGCGTACGCCGAGGACTCCCGGCCCGTATTAGTTGCTGGCGGCCCCCGTTTCACCGAGCAGATGGCCGGCGAGCTCGGCGTGGACCGGGTGTTCGGCCGGGGCACGACGCCTGGCGAGGTAGCCAGCTACCTGGTCGACGCACTGGTGACCAAACGATTCCCGGCGAAGAGGAGCGCATAGGTGTCAAAGGCAACCATCGGGCTGACCGTCACACATCGGCGCTACGTGCCCTACAGCCACGCGCACTACGCCGGGAACCTTGTCGACGGCGCCTATGTCCTGGCGCTGTTCGGCGACGTCGCGACCGAGGTCTGTATCCAGGCTGACGGCGACGAGGGCCTGTTCGCGTCGTACTCCGACGTGCAGTTCCTGCAGCCGCTGCGGGCCGGCGACATTGTGGAGGTGAAGGCAACGATCACCCGGGTCGGGAACCGTAGCCGCGACCTCGATTTCAGTGCGTACGTCGTCTGCCGCGGACGTCCGGACCGGTCCGAGTCGGCGGCCGAAGTACTGGCCGAACCCCTTGTGATCACGCGCGCAAAGGGAACCGTCGTCGTACCGGTTGGGTGACGATTGGTTGCCCTGGGTAACGATCACGTGGAGTGCCGAGACCGCTCTGTAACGTGACTTGGGTGAGAGATCCTCGTTTCCCCTTGTGGGGCAGGCGATAGTGTTACAACGGGCTCAAGGAGCCGGGGGAGAGGTTGACACCGTCGCCGCCAGCGAGCATCGTTTTGGGAGTCGTCATATCCCGTTTGTTCAACGGTCACACGAAGTTCGGCCACCGGATGATCCCGCGACGCTGACCAGGCCAAAGCCAGGCTTGAGTCGACGGGGGCTGAGATCGCCGGTGGTTAGCCCCCCGCGGGGCAGAGGTGGAAGAGGCTCGGCGGCCAGTAGACAACAGCCGAACGGTTCGCAGCCAGCGCATCGTCGGTTGGTCCGAAGGCGCGCCGAGCCTCTTTCCTCCTGTCTGGGCCTGTCTGGATCCGGACGGTCGCGCTCTGCTGATACCCCTTCACTTTCCGCGTTCGGTGCCGAATGGCTACTGGCCGGATACATTGCCGTGTCTTGAACGTTGTACGGTCGTGCGACGTGCTGGTGAGGACATAAGGGGTACGGCGTGGACCGATTGAAGGCTCTGGGGCGGCTCCTGCCGAGGCTGGTCGTGGCGGTGGCGGCCGGTGCGCTGCTCGGCTTCGCGTTCGAACCGCATGACCACCCCTGGCTGACGATCGTCGCCGTACCGCTGCTGCTGGCCGCGCTGAACGGCATCTCGATGAAGGCCGGCTTCCTGGTCGGCGCCGGCTTCGGGATCGCGTACTACGCGGTCCTGGTCCCGTGGCTGAGTGTGATCGGTGGCGATGCCGCAATCGCGCTGGCGATCCTCGAGGGACTGTTCTATGCGGTCTTCGGGCTGTTCGCGACACAGGTGCTGAAGCTGCGGCTCTGGATGCTCTGGATCCCGTGCCTCTGGGTGGCGACCGAGTTCGCGACCGCTTCGGTTCCGTTCGGCGGGTTCCCCTGGGGCCGGCTCGCCTGGGCCTTCTCGGATGCGTCATTGGGCAAGCTCGCGGCGTACGTCGGGATCCCGGGCCTGAGCTTCGTCGTCGCCTTCGTCGGCGTCCTCGTGTACGCCGTACTGCGCCGTGCCAGCGGCCTCCGGCTCCGGGCGGTCGCGCTCGTCGCCGGGCTGGCGATCGTGTTCGGAAGTGCCCTGATCCACCTGTCCGTCGCGGGCGACGGGAAGAGCGTGAAGGCCGCGATGGTGCAGGGGAACGTGCCGGGCAAGGGGCTGGAGTTCCTCGGCCGCGCCCGGACCGTGACCCAGAACCACCTGAAGGCGACCCTCGATCTGGAGAAGCGGGTCCAGGCCGGCACCGAGATGAAGCCGGACGTGGTGATCTGGCCGGAGAACTCGACCGACATCGACCCGTACGAGGACGACGAGACGCGGGCCGACATCGAGGAGGCCGTCAAGGCGGTCGACGTGCCGATCCTGGTCGGCGCGGTCACCGACGGACCCGGTCCGAACGAGCGGCAGACCACCGGCATCGTCTGGGATCCGGTCACCGGGCCCGGACAGCGGTACGCGAAGCGGCACCCGGTGCCGTTCGGTGAGTACATCCCGTTCCGCGACCAGCTGCTGCCCTACATCAAGCGTCTCGAGATGATCGGCCGGCAGACCGCGCCCGGCAAGACCCCGGGCGTGATGCCGATCGGCGGCGTGACGTACGGCGACATCATCTGCTTCGAGCTCGCCTACGACAACGTCGTCTCGGACCTGCTCAACGGCGGCGCCCAGGTCCTGATCGTGCAGACCAACAACGCGACGTACGGCGGGACCGGTCAGCCGGAGCAGCAGTTCGCGATCACCCGGATGCGCGCGATCGAGACCGGCCGGACCGTGCTGATCGCGTCGACGAGCGGCATCTCCGGCGTGATCCGGCCGGACGGGACGGTCGAGCACAAGTCGGCCCAGTTCGTCCCGGACGTGTACGTCGCGACTGTCCCGGTCCGCGACGGGCACACGCTGGCCACCACGCTCGGCGGCTGGCCGCAGTGGATCCTCACCGGCCTCGGGCTGCTCGGTCTGGTCCTCGCGCTGGTCAACCGCCGCCGTCGGCGGACCGACGACGCACCGCAGGACCCGCCGGCTGCGACGCCGAGCCGCGAGAAGGTCCCGGTCTGAGTCAGGGTTAACTCAGGGTTGGCCGCTCCCGCCTGTTCCGTACGCTGGTGTCTTAGGCAGGAAGGGGCAAGACATGCCGTGGTTAGTGGCGCTCGCGCTGCTGGTGGTGCCGGTTGCGGAGATCTTCGTGATCATCCAGGTCGGTCAGGTGATCGGCGGATGGCCGACGGTCGCGCTGCTGCTGGCCGAGAGCGTCCTCGGCGCGTGGCTGATCAAGCGTGAGGGCCGACGGGCGTGGCGGGCGCTGCAGAGCTCGTTCCAGACCGGGAAGATGCCCGGCCGCGAGCTGGCCGACGCCGCCCTGATCCTGATCGGCGGCACGCTGCTGCTCACCCCGGGCTTCATCACCGACATCTTCGGCTTCTTCTTCGTCCTCCCCTTCACCCGCCCGCTCGCCCGCCGAGCCATGACCGCCTTCTTCGGCCGCCGTCTGACCACACAGCTGGGCACCCCCGGCCTAGGAACCTTCATCCCTGGCGCAGGCATGCCCGGGCCTAGTGGACCGACGAGGCCCCAGCGCCCGTCCGACGACGTCATCCAGGGCGAAGTAATCGACCCGGATCCCAAGTAGCGCGACTCGGACCCGCTGCGCCTGGGTACCTGATGGGGTGGTGCTTGGCTGCTTGGAGGGGAGAGGGTACGTGGGATTTCGGCGTGGGGATGAGGTTGTGGCGGCGATTGAGCTTGGTGGGTTCTGGCAGGGGAAGATTCCGGTCGGCACGCCTGGGGTGATCGATGAGGTCGATGACTCCGATGCCGGACCGGTCTTCACCGTCACCTTCACGATCGTCCAGGACGACCTCCTCACCCCGCACCGAACAACGGTGACGGGGCTCGGCGAAGGTGAGCTCACGAGTTAGTGCGGGTGCGGGCGGTGGCCTGGTTCTTGGCGCGGGGGAGTTTGGTTCGTGCCCGGGATTGTGGGGAGCGGAAGTTGGGCGGCCTGGTACTGGGCGAGGTTGTACTGACCGGTGGTGTCGGGCAGCGTCGGCGCGTGGTGGGTGTCGTTGAAGCGGAAGGCGCCGGTGAGGTCGCCTACCGTTTTGCGGCGCCAGGCGCTGATGTTGGTTTCCTTCACGCCGGTGATCTGCTCCAGGAACCGCAGCTGTGACGTGTGGTCGGAGGTCTCGGAGAAGACGTAACCGCCGGTCGTCCACGGCGAGATGATGATGCAGGGCACGCGGAAGCCGAGCCCGATCGGCAGTCCGCCGCCGACCTCGCCGGTGTTGGAGGTCTTGAAGACGAACTCGTCGGGTGTGCCGGGCTTGGGGAGCGGCGGCAGGACGTGGTCGAACATGCCGTCGTTCTCGTCGTACGACAGGATGAAAGCCGTCTTCGCCCAGACCTCGGGGTTGGCCGCGATCGCGTCGATCTTTCCGGCGACGAAGGTAGCCCCGGCTGCGGGCAGCGCGGACGGGTGCTCGTCGAAGCCGGACGGCGGGAGGATCCAGCTGACGGTGGGCAGTTGGTCGTTCATCGCGTCGTACTCGAACTGACCCATCGGCTGCGTGACCATGCCGTTGTCGTAGAGCGGGTCGCCGGCCTGCGCGCTGCCGAACTGCTTCCACTTGCTGATCGCCGCCGAGCCGGTCTGTCCGCCGGGCTGCCGGTAGATCTTCCAGCTGACGCCCGCCTGCTGCAGCCGCTCCGGGTACGTCGTCCAGCTGAACTGGTTCGGCGGTCCACTGGTCGTGAGTGACGGTCCGCCGGCCAGGCCGTTCGGGTCGAGCGTTCCGGACATCCACATGTGCCGGTTCGGTGCCGTCGGCCCGAGCACCGAGCAGTGGTAGCCGTCCAGGACGGTGAAGTTCTCGGCGAGGGCGAACTGGAACGGGATGTCGTCGCGGGTGAAGTACCCCATCGTGTACTGGCCGTCGATCGGACCGTCGGACGCCATGTGGGCCGGCACCCAGTTGTCCATCGTGCCGCCGTTCAGAGCCTGGTGCTGCACAGCCCAGGCGTGACTCATCGACGGGATCGCCTGGGCGGCGGTGATCTTCGTGTTGAGCCGGTACGGCAGCAGGTAACCGTCGGGGTTCGACGGGTCCGGCTGGTAGAAGACGTTCCGGCCGTTCGGCAGGCGTACGGCGTGCGGGTCGCTGAACCCGCGGACGCCGGACAGGGTGCCGTAGTAGTGGTCGAAGCTGCGGTTCTCCTGCATGAGCATGACGACGTGCTTGATGTCCTTCAGCCCACCGTGCTTCGGGGGCGGCGACGCCAGCGCCGTACGCACGTTCGGCGGCAGCGCGAGCGAGGAGGCCGCGGCCAGGCCGGCCGCGGCGGTCGAGCCGAGCAGTCGGCGGCGGCTGATCCCGGTCGGCGCGTCGGAGGAGTCGTTCATGGGTCCTCACTTCCGGATGCTGATGGCGCCGAAGACTCGGCGCCATCAGCCACCGTCGAACCGCGACGTAGCTGGCCGCCGATGCTTGGATGGCGGCTGGGCGAACGTACGACAACGAGCAACTGCTTGTTCGACGTATCACGGCGCCGGGCCGGGGACTCCGTACCGATGAGTCCGCACCTCGGGTGGAACCGTTCCGCAAGAACGGTTGCGGGCGCGAAGAAGGTACTGCGATGGGTGCGTTACGCGCGGTCGGGGGACCCCGTTGGTTGGTCAGGGCGCTTGCGTGTGCCTCGGCTGTCGTGATCGCGGTCGTGATGGCGGGTGGGGCCGCCTATGCGACAGGTGACGGTACGGCGAGGTTGCGGCTGGATCGGGATGAGGGGCCGCCGGGCACCGTGGTGTTCGCGAGCGTTCAGGGGTACGGCGGGTGTCGTCCGGCCGGCGTGACGACGCCCGCCGGCGGCGGGGTGGTCGAGGTCTTCTGGGAGGGGATCGAGGACGCGGTCGGGTCGGCGGTGGTGCCTCCGAACGGTTCGGTCGAGGTGATGTTCTCTGTGCCCTTCGGGGCAACGGCGCAGAGGTACTCGATCACGTCGGTCTGCAGGACCAACGCTCAACTGACGGACGACGACCTGTTCGTGGTGACCGGCATCGCATCCCAGCTGGTGCGGGTGCCCAGGGTGGTCGGGTTGAAGGTCGCCGAGGCCGAGGCCAAGGTGGCAGCGCTCGGGTTGGTACTGCGGGTGCCGTCCGGCGCCGGAGATGTCGTCGCCGGGCAGTCCCCGACCGCTGGTTCGATGGTTCGGGCCGGTCACGCCGTACGCATCACCACCAAGCAGGTGGTGGTTGCGCCCGCTCGGCCGGCACCCGAGCCGGCCGTCGTCGCGCGGGCAGCCGATCCGTTCCCGTGGAGGACGACGGCTCTGGTGGCGCTCGCCGTACTGGTGGCCGGCGTTGTCAGCTATCGCGTCGTGAAGTGGCGACTGGACAAGCGATGGGTTCGCAACCATCTGCGGGTTGTCGTCCCACCCGCTCCCGCCCTCGATCCACAGCTGACCGAGTCCGACTCGGCGCCGCCCATGTTGGTCGTGCGGATCCAGCCGCACGAAGACGCAGGTATCCACATTCTTCAAGGGGGCTGACTGATGACCGCTACGACGCTTGATCGAGCTGTGCACACACCGCTGACCGCGAAGGCGCTCCTCTTCGGGGCGAAGTCCCGGACGGCCGAGGACTTGCTGGTCGAGGCGATCCGCCAGCACGACGCCAGCCGGACCGCCCTGCGGCAGGTCCGTCGGCTGTCCCGTTCGGCCGCCGGCCTCGTCGACCGCGAGGTGGCCGCCGCGACGGACGGTCTGCTCGACCTGAATCTCGGCGAGGTCTTGCTCGCCGCCTGGCAGAAGCACTCGAAGCTGACCGAGGCCGCCCAACGGACGCTTGCCGACAGTGACACCGAGGAGATCGTCAGCCTCGCCGCGCACAGCATCAAGTCGACGTACGCGCCCAGCGTCGACCTGATCGTGAACGGCGCTCTGATCCACAGCTTCAGGTTCGTGCTCGGAATCGTCGTCGAGGTGGACGCCCTGGACGCCGTCGTCCAGGGCGGCACGCTGGTCACGATCCGCGGCGGCGACTGCGTCATCACAGCAACCCTGACCCTGGCCGGCGTACGGCTGGTAGGTGCCCGCCGCACGGTTGACCTGGACGGGGCCGTCCGGCTGCCCGAGCCCCGCCCGCTGCTCACGAGCCCAGTGGCCGCCTGACGTTCGCTGTTACCGGGTGAAGGGGCCCTTGTAGGTGAAGGCGTGCTCGGCGAACCGGGCGGCCATCGACTCGTGGGTCTCGGGTCCGGGGTGCAGGTCGTCGAGGAGCGGACGGGCGGCGTTGTCGGCCTCGCCGTACAAGGTGCGGCCGTCGAGGTAGTGCAGGTTGGGGTCGTCCTTGGCGCGTTGGGCGATGATCCTGGCCAGCTCGGCGCGGATGACCGACAGTGTGAGCTTGCCAGCCGCAACCTCATCGGGATCGCCGGTGGCGACGAAGCGGAGCTTGCCTTCGGCAAGGGCATCGAGGTCCCAGCCGGTTGGGCCGGGGGTGTCCTCGTGGATCGGGCAGAGGATCGGGGAGATGACCAGGACCGGCGTGTCGGGGTGACCGTCGCGGATGGTGTCGAGGAAGCCGTGGACGGCGGGCGTGAAGGTGAGGAGGCGGAGGCTGTCGGAGTTCACGATGTTGATGCCGAGTTTGATGCTGATCAGGTCGGCGGGCGTGTCGCGGATCGTGCGGGCGAAGAAGGGCTGCAGGTAGGCGCTGCCGCTGAATCCCAGGTTGAGCAGCTCGACCCCGCCTGCGGCCGCGGCCAGGGCCGGCCAGGTGCCGGTCGGATGGGTCGCGTTCGACCCGTGGCTGATCGAGCTGCCGTGATGGATCCAGGTCCGGCGGCTGGCGGGAACCGGCTCGACGGGCGCATCGGTGCGCAGGGCAACGAGTTCGGTGGTTTCGTCGTGCGGTAACCAGATCTCGACGGTCTTGGGTACGGCGGACAGTCCGGCGACGCGGAGAGTCTGCGGTTCACCCGGTCGGGTCTCGGCGCTGCCGGTCATCAGGTCGATGGTGATGACGTCGCCGGCGGGCGCGCTCAGCTGGGTGACGAGTTGCCCGTCGATCAGTACGTCGTACACGCCGTCCGGCCTCGGGGGAGCGCCGACGTAGTCACGCTTCGTCGGCAGGGTCTCGAGCTCGACGATGGTCGCCGATGTTCTGAAGACCAGTCGCACGCCGGACGGTTGCGACTCGGCCATTATCAGCTGGCCGTCGTCGTATTGCGTCCGGGCCCAAGCGGGCAGGCGGTGCGGGAGGATGCCGCGCTCGGTCTGCTCGAGTTCGAGCGCGCCGCGGACGAGGTCGGCGGAGATGGGGGTGGTGATCACTTACGGCTCCAGACGCGGAGTAGAGAGTCGAGGGACTTGAGGATGCGTGGCCAGGTCTCGGCGCTGTCGGGTGAGCTGTGGCTGAACGAGCCGGCCAGCTCCAGGCTGACGTACCCGTGGAAGACGCTCCCGAGCAGCCGGATCGCGTCGGTCTGCGCGGGTTCGTTCAGGTCGTACGCGCGCAGGACGGCCCGGGTCAGCTCCGAGTGCCGTCGCCCGGCCTCGATCAGTTCGGGACTGGCCTCGTCGGGCTGGAAGCGAGTGGCGGCGTACCGGCCGGGATGGGCACGGGCGTAGTCGCGGTAGACGTTCGCGAGCGCGATGAGCGCGTCGCCACCAGCACGACCTGCCACAGCAGCGGACGCTTCGTCGGCCAGCTCCGACAGCGCGAGCGTCGCGATCCGCGCCTTCAGATCCTGAGAGTTGCGCACGTGCGAATACAGACTCGCCACCTGTACGTCGAACTGCCGGGCCAGCGCGGACGGCGTGACCTGCTCGAACCCGACCTCATCGGCCAGCTCGGCGCCCGCCCGCGCCAACCGGTCGCTGGTCAATCCTGCTCGTGCCATAACTCATTATGTGTAAACCTAAAGGCTTTAGGCAAACGGGACAATGAAAATGCCCCCACCGCGCCGTTGCGGTGAGGGCACTCCAGTGGCTCAGGCCGTGCGCTTGGTCCGGTGCAGGTGCGCCGGGCCGATCTCGCCCTTGCGAAGCAGCTCGACCCGCTCGGCCAGCAGCTCCTCAAGCTCCGAGATGCTGCGGCGCTCGCGCAGCATGTCCCAGTGCGTACGGGCCGGCTTCTCCTGCTTCGGCTCCGGCTTCTCGCCGGTGGACCGGGCGGCCTCGCTGCCGCAGTGCGGGCACTCCCAGACCGCGGGCACCTCGGCGTCGTGCGCCATGGTGACCTCGACCACATGGCCGCGGGGGCAGTCGTACGTGATCATCTGGCGCGGCGCGAACTCGACGCCGCGGTCATCCTCGAAGCTGACCCCACCCAGCCCCGAACCACGCAGTACGCGATTAGACATTCAAACCTCCGAGATCGTCATCCGAGCCAACGGTCGGCCGACCCGGATCATTCCCATTTTGGCATGTCCGAGCCATATGTTCGCACCTGACAACACTCTCGTGACCCGCTGTCATGGAGTGTTCACAGATCACGGTGTGTCGCGAACCGCCCGACCTACGACGCACCAAATCGATACCTGGTTCACAGCCGGTTGCCAGTAAGTGAGGATCTCCTCCTCAGTATCGGTCCCTAACGTCTGCATCCATGGTGCTACCCCGCCACAAGATCCGTGGCCTCAGTTTCGTGAACGTGGCCCTGGTGGCCATTGTCCTCGTCATCGCCCTCACCGCCTACTTCCTCTTCTTCAAGAAGGACCCGCCGGCCGCCAGCGCGACCCGGCCGAGCGTGGCGGTGCAGCGTGGCGCGGTGACTGCGAGCGTCAGCTCGAGTGGCACCTTGCAGAGCTCCCAGACCGCCTCGCCGCAGTTCGAGACCTCGGGCACGGTCACCCAGATCCTGGTCAAGGTCGGCCAGGTGGTGGCGAAGGGCGCCGCGATCGCGAAGGTCGACCCGACGGACGCCAATCGTCAGCTCGTGATCGCCGAGCAGAACCAGATCGCCTCCGCGAACTCGGTGACCGCGGCCGACGAGACCCTGAGCGACGCCGAGGACGCGCTCGAAGCGGCCGAGGAGGCCTCCGCCTCCCCGTCGCCGACGCCGACCGCGACCAACGGTCAGCAGGAACAGCAGTCCCAGTCTCAAGCTCAGGGTCAGAGTCAGAACCCGCAGGTTGCCGTCAGCAACGCCCAGGCGAGCCTGGCGAAGGCGAAGGCCGACAAGGAGCAGTCCGACCAGAACGTCGAGGCGGCCCAGGAAGCGGTCGCTGCGACCACTCTGAAGGCGCCGATCGCCGGCACGATCACCGCGATCAACGGTGCGATCGGGTCGGTGTCCGGCGGGTCCAGCTCAGGTTCAGGCAGCGGTAGCACCAGCGGCCAAGGCTCGACCTCAGGTCAAGGTTCAGCCTCAAGCTCCAGTACGTCGTCCACGTCGAGCACCGGCTTCGTGGACATGGCCGACCTCAAGGCCCTCCAGGTCGTCGCCGCGTTCGCCGAGGCCGACGCGATCAAGATCAAGGCCGGCCAGTCCGCGACCGTGACGCTGAACGCCGAGCCCGGTACGACGCTGACCGCATCGCTGGCGTCGGTCTCGCCGACCCCGACCACGACCAACGGCGTCGTCTCGTACTCGGCCACCTTCTCGCTCGCCAAGCTGCCCGCCAACGCCCGGATCGGCCAGACCGCGAACGTCACGGTCCAGACCGCGAAGGCGGCCAACGCGCTCTACGTCCCGAGCACCGCGATCGCCACCAGCGGTACGACGTACACCGTGACGATGGCCGACGGCAGCGGGACGCGTGACGTCAAGATCGGCGTCCGCGGCGACAGCTTCACCCAGATCGTCTCCGGGCTGAACGAAGGCGACCAGATCGAGCTCCTGCAGGGCGCGATCGGCGGCACCGGGACTCAGACCGGCGGCCGGCAGGGACAAGGCGGCACCGGGCAGTTCCCGACCGGCTTGGGCGGCGGTGGCGGTGCGGGTGCCGGCGGTGCAGGTGCCGGTGGTACCGGTGGTGGTGGCTTCCGTGGCCGCTGACGCCCTGATCGACATCCGGGACGTCACCAAGACGTACGGCCACGGCGAGACCGCGGTGCACGCCCTCAGGGGCGTGTCGCTGCGGGTCGACGCCGGCGAGTACGTCGCGGTGATGGGCTCCTCCGGATCCGGCAAGTCCACCTTGATGAACATCCTCGGCTGCCTCGACGTACCGTCCCGCGGGGAGTACTGGCTGGACGGCAGCAACGTGGCCGGGCTGAGCGAGGACCAGCAGGCGCTCGTCCGCGGCCGCAAGATCGGGTTCATCTTCCAGTCGTTCAACCTGATCCCGCGGACCTCGGCGCTCGCCAACGTCGAACTCCCGCTCACCTACGCACACCTGCGCCGAGCCGAACGACGGAAGCGGGCCAGCCGGGCGCTCGACCTGGTCGGCCTCTCCGATCGTGCCGATCACCGGCCGAACCAGCTGTCCGGCGGTCAGCAGCAGCGCGTCGCGATCGCCCGCGCTCTCGCGACCGGGCCGCGGATCCTGCTCGCCGACGAACCGACCGGCAACCTGGACGCGCACTCGACCGACGAGGTGCTCGGAATGTTCGACCAGCTGAACTCCGAGGGCCGGACGGTCGTCGTCATCACCCACGAGCACGACGTCGCGGCTCGCGCCCGGCGGCTGATCCAGGTTTCCGACGGCCGGATCATCGTCGACGAGGTGACCCGCTGATGTCACCTCGCGACCTGATGGGAGCCGCTCTGCGCGGCCTCAGTGCGAACAAACTCCGCTCCCTGCTGACCGTCCTCGGCGTGTCGATCGGCGTCGGCGCGGTCATCGTCCTCGTTGCTGTCGGCAACGGCTCCGGCAAGGCCGTGCAGGCTCGGCTGGAGGCGATGGGCACCAACCTGCTCACTGTCTCGACCACCGGCGGTGGCGGCGGCTTCCAGCGCGGCCAGGCCGGACCGGCCAACCAGCAGTACAGCCTCACGCTCGATGATGCGTCCGCGCTGGCCGACAAACGGCTGGCTCCAGATGTCTCCTCGGTCGCGCCGGTGATGACGAGCTCCGGTACGACGGCGACCAACGGCGACACCAGCTACACGGTCAGCCAGATCATCGGTACGACGCCGTCGTACATGCCGGCCACGAACACGCCGGTCGGCATTGGGGAGTCCTTCACGCAGGAGGACGTCGACACCTCGCAACGGGTGATCCTGCTCGGGCAGACGACTGCGACGGAGTTGTTCACCCGGCCGGCGAGTGCGGTCGGGCAGACGATCAAGCTCGGCGCTGTCGACTTCGTCGTACGGGGTGTGCTGGCGAGCAAGGACAGCACCGGGTTCAACGACCCGAACGCGACCGCGATCGTCCCGATCAACACGCTCCGGGCGACGCAGGCCGGGTACGGCGCCTTGAGTCAGATCGTCGTACAGGCCGCTAACGAGGACCGCGTCGACACGGCGCAAGCTGAGGTGACGCAGCTCTTGACCGCGCGTCATCAGGTGCCGGCCGATCAGACGTCGCCGTTCCGGATCACGAACTCGGCGCAGATCCTGCAGACCAGCCAGGACACGGCCGCGACGTTCACCGCGCTGCTGGCCACGGTGGCCGCAATCAGCCTGCTCGTCGGCGGGATCGGCGTCACCAACATCATGCTGGTCACGGTCACCGAACGGACCCGCGAGATCGGTATCCGGAAGGCGCTCGGCGCCCGGCGGCGGACGATCCTCGGCCAGTTCCTGATCGAGGCGACGCTGCTCAGCCTGATCGGTGGCGCGGTCGGCGTCGGGGTCGCGCTGATCGTCTCCCGCTTCCAACTGGCCGGCGTGCAGCCGGCGCTGGTGCCGTCGTCGATCGGACTCGCGCTCGGCGTGTCCGCGGCGGTCGGCCTGTTCTTCGGCAGCATGCCGGCGCACCGAGCCGCCGGACTCCGTCCCATCGATGCACTACGTCACGAGTGAGAGGCAACATCCCATGAGTAACCAGACGCCGGACGACTTCACGCAGATCGGGTCCGACGAGGAGGTCGACGCGGCGCTCAAGCCGAAGAAGACCCTCAACCTGCCGCTCGCGACGGCGATCCTGGCCGGCATCGTCGTACTCGCCATCGGTCTCGCGGGCGGCGCCGGGCTGCACGCTGCGTTCGCCTCGGACAGCACCTCGAACCAGCCGCAGGCCAGTGGGCGCGGGGCCGGCGGGTACGGCGGGTTCCGTGGGCAGAACGGCGGTGGGACCGGGCAGGGCGGTCAGGGTACTGGCCAGTTCCCGGGTGGGGCCGGCACGATCGGGACCGTGGTGTCGGCGACCAGCACCGAGTTGGTCGTGAAGACTCAGACCGGGAACGTCACGGTGAAGCTGACCGGCGACACGACGTACGAGATCACCAAGCAGGGGACCTCCGCCGACCTGAAGGCCGGCGAGCAGGTGGTCGTCACCGGGCAGACCGCGAACGGCACCGTGACCGCGAACAGCGTGCGGCAAGGCACGCTCGGCGGCGGCTTCCGCAACCCGAACGCCACCCCGTCCTCCCGCTAAGGATCCCCAGGCCATCACAATTGCGCGGCCATCGCGGCCGTGAGCGTGGCTTCGCCTAGCGGCGCCGCGTTGTGATGGCCTGGCGGTCCGTCATACCCGGGTCGCGGTGAGGGCGACGGTGACGGACTCCAGGGTGAAGCTGCCGCCAACCGCGTCGATGGCGGCTCCGGTCCGAGTGAGGACGGCGTCGAGCTTGCCCGCTTCGGCGAGGGGCTTGGCCATGCCGCTGGTACGGAGCTGGTCGAGCCACTCGTCGCGCGTGTACGAGCGCGTCCACGGGTACGTCGGACGCTCGAGGCTGGTGAACGCACCGGTCGCGGTCAGGCTGTCGGCGGCTCGGTCGAGGAAGTGCTCGTACGCGTTCAAGGGTGACGCGGCGACCTGGGGACTGTCCGGAAGGACTTCTCGGTGGACCGCCGCGAAGGCCGCCCCCAGCTCGGGCGGCGGCTGCAGCACGTACCAGAACACAGCGAACCGTCCGCCGGGCCGGAGCACCTCGGCAGCCTTCGTTGCACCGACAGCCGGGTCGATCCAGTGCCAGGTCATCCCAGCAACGAGCGCATCGAACGTGCGGCCGGCCGGCTCCCAGGACTCGAACGTCGAGACCTCGGCCTCGACGCCGGTACTGCGGGCGTACGACGCCATCCGCTCGTCCACATCCACGCCGAGCACGCGGCAGCCGGCCGCCTGAAACTGCCTGGACGCAATCCCGGTTCCGCATCCGACGTCGAGCAGATCGCGCCCGGGCGCTGAGCTCGCGACCGCTTCGATCAGGGCAGCTGGGTACTCGGGTCGGGCGCGGTCATACAGCGCAGCGTCGGCGCCGAACGACTCAGCCATGTCGCGACGTCGATGTGGATCGTTCTGTACCGGTAGAGTGGGCATGTGCCCACGATAGTGGGCGGATGCCCACTTGTGTCAACGGGAGGTGTGTGTGCCGACTGGTGTGGCGATACGGGACGCGCGGGAGCAGTTGTTCGACGCGGCCGAGCGAGTGCTGCTCCGGGACGGTCCGGACGCGTTGACCAGCCGGGCCGTGACGACCGAGGCCGGGTGCGCGAAGGGCGTGCTGCACAAGCACTTCACCGACTTCGACGGCTTCCTCGCCGAGCTCGTCCTGGACCGGATCCGCCGCCTCGACGACCAGGCCGAGGTCCTGCTGAAGGCGGCCGGGCAGGGGAGTGTCGCCGACAACCTGACCACGATGCTGACTGACTTGTTCGGCTCGGTCGCGGTCGCGATCGTGAGCCTGACGATCTCCCGCGACGGCCTCCGCGCCCGACTACGCGAGGCCGTGCCAACCGGCGTACCGATCCTCAGCGACGCCGGCCGCGTGGTGATGGACTACCTGACCGCGGAACAGAAGTACGGCCGCATCCCCGCCGACGCCGACCTCAACACCCTCGGCCTCACCCTGATCGGCTCCACCCACCTACTCTTCGCCGACCGCACCGGCGTCCGCCCCACCTATGACGAGGTACGCCGCTTCGTCAGCTCCGTAGTACCCGAATAACTAGACCCGGGCGGGCTGGGTGTTGCCGGCTTCGTCGATGCCTCGGCGCATGTCTACCCGGACCAGGAGGGCCAGGCCGATGACGAAGAAGATGCCGAGGGCAACGATGGCCGGGCGGTACGAACCGGTGAGCTGGTGGACCAGGCCGAAGACCAGCGTGCCGAGCCAGGACGTGCCGCGTTCGCCGGCCTGGTAGAGGGAGAAGTACTCCGCCTCGCGGCCCTTCGGGATCAGCTGGCTGAACGCCGACCGGGACAGCGCCTGGGTGCCGCCGAGGACGATCCCGATCGCGACCCCCATCACGAGGAACGGCGCGATCTGGTGGGCCGGCAGCAGGAACCCGGCGATCACGATCAGCATCCACACGACCAGACCACCGGTGATGGTCCGATGTGCGCCGTACCGCTGGGCGAACCGTCCGAACGCGAGCGCACCGAAGAAGGCGACGAACTGGACCAGCAGGATCGTCGCGATCAGGATCTGGGTCTCGAACCCGAGCTGCTTCTCGCCGTACGTCGACGACACCGAGATGACTGTCTGGATCCCGTCGTTGAAGAACAGGTACGCGATCAGGAACAGCATCGTCATCCGGTACGCGCGCATGTGCTTCAACGTGGCCGACAACTGCCCGAAGCTCTGCCGGACCAGGTTGCCGCTACGGACCTGTTCGACCCCTGTCGGCGGCCGGTTCCGCAGCCGGATGAACGGGATGAAGGTGAACAGTCCCCACCACAGCCCGGCGCTGAGCAGACTGAGCCGGACCGCCGTGCTCTGGCTCATCCCGAGCGCGTCGTGCGCGGTGACGACGGCGAGGTTCACCAGGAGCAGCAGGAAACCACCGGCGTACCCGAACGCCCAGGCGCGCGACGAGACGGCGTCACGCTGATCCGGGGGCGCGATGTCGATCAGGATCGAGTCGTAGACGACCAGCGACGAGCCGAGGCACAGGTTGCCGATGAAGAGCAGTAGTGCGCCCAGCTCCCAGCGGCCGCCGCCGACGAACACCATGCAGGACGCCGCCAACGCTCCGGCCCAGGCGAAGCCGCACATCAGGAGCTTCTTGTTCGCCATCCGGTCCGCGATCGCGCCGACCACCGGCAGGAAGAGCGCCGAGACCAGGGTCGCCACGGTCACGATGTAGAACGCCAGCGAGCCGGGGGAGATGCCGAGCCCAAGCACCTGCAGGTTCGTGTTGCAGGGGTGGTCCGTGGTCCCGACGTACCCACAGGCTGCGTTCTCCGCGACCGACGTCAGGTACGGCGCGAACAGCACGGTGCCCGTCGTCGTGACGTAGCCCGAGTTCGCCCAGTCGTAAAGGCTGAACCCCCAGTACTCGCGCTTGTCGACCGCCGGAGGGGCGGAGAGAAATCCCATGCGCGGAAGTGTGTCAGGTCCAGGGGAGCTTGGCCCTAGAGAGATCCGCGCTAGTCCGGTTTACTGGCCCGAAGGGCTCTCGGCGGGTGACCGAACGAGTACCCGGTGCGGCCTCACCCGCCAGGCGCCGCAGCTTCAACACAAGAGGGGGAATCTCATGCGCAGACGCTTGCGCCTTGGGGGACGAACAGGACTGGCGCTAGTCGCGGGCTTCGGCCTGCTGTTCGCCGGTACTTCGGTGTCTTCCGCAGTGCAGGAGAAGTCGGCGGGAGCAGCCACAGTGGCTGCGCTCGTCGTCAAGAACAACGACTTCAACTCCGACACCCACTCGGACGTCCTGTCCGTCGACACCGCTGGGCGCCTGTGGCTCTACCCGGGGAGTGGTGCGGGCGGCTGGCAGTCGCGCGTCGGATACAGCCTCGGCTGGGACGCGATGACCCAACTGCTGGTGCCCGGGGACTTCGACGGGGACGCACACGCCGACCTGATGTCGGTCGACGCCGACGGTTACCTGCGCCTGTACTCGGGCGACGGGCACAGCGGTTGGCAGGTCTGGAAGCGCTTCGGCGGCGGCTGGAACGCGATGACCGCCGTCCGCGGCGTGGGCGACTTCAACGGCGACGGCTTCATGGACATCATGGCCCGGCAGAGCACCGGCCAGCTGTGGCTCTACCCGGGCAACGGCAAGGGTGGCTTCCTCACCCGGGTCGGGTACGGGTACGGCTGGAACGCGATGACCGCCTTGATGGGCATCGGCGACTTCGACGGCGACACCTTCCCCGACCTCGCGGCTCGTGACGGCGACGGGGCTGTCTGGCTGTACCGAGGCAACGGAACGGGCGGCTGGTTGGCCGGCCGGACCCTGATCGGCTCCAGCTGGCAGAACCTCACGGCTCTGGTGACGCCGTGGGACTTCTCGGGTGACGGCAAGGCGGATCTCCTGGTCCGCAATGTGCCGGGGGCGCTCCTCATGTACCGCGGCAACGGAACCGGCGGATGGACTCTGCCTCCGGTTCAGGTCGGGTCCGGATGGAACGGCATGACGAAGATCGTCAGCTGACGGCGGACGACCCGCGGCGCCCTCGGGTACCGCGGGTCACGTCCACTGACCTCGCTCGATCAGTACGTCGCGGAGGAGGTCGGTGCGGTCGGTGATGAGGCCGTCGACGCCGGCGTCGAGCAGCCGGCGCATCGTGTCGGGATCGTCGACCGTCCAGACGTGGACCTGCTTGCCGTGGGAGTGGGCTCGCTCGATCAGGCCGGGCGTGAGGATGTGCAGAGCGCCGTACCGCTCCGGGATCTGCAGGCAGCCGCCGGGGGACTTGAGCGCGAACGGCAGGAACCGGATCAGGGCGATCTCCAACTCGCCGTACCCGGTGCACAGGCGCGGACCGAGCAGCTTGCGGATCCGCCGGACCCGGGACTGGGAGAACGACGAGACGCAGATCCGGTCGATCGCGTTCGCGGCCCGGAGGACCTTCGCGGCCGGCTCGAGCCCACCCTCGGCCTTGATGTCGAGGTTGAACCGGATGTCGGGGAAGTGCTCGAGCAGCTCGTCCAGCCGGGGGATCGGCTCGTGACCGTTGATCTTGGCCTTGCTGACCTCCGACCAGGGCAGCTCGGCGATCACGCCGGTCCGGTCGGTGACGCGGTCGAGCTTGTCGTCGTGGAACGCGATCACGACCCCGTCGCTGGTCGCGTGCAGGTCGGTCTCGAGATAGGTGTACCCGAGGTCGACCGCGTTCTCGAACGCGTGCAGCGAGTTCTCGTAGCCGACGTTGTCCGGGTGTTTCGCGCCGCCTCGATGAGCCATCGCGATCGGCCCGTCGTGGACGAGGTAGGGATACACGACAGGAAGTATGTACCGTTTGGGTCGTGACGGTACTCAGCTCCCGCCCCGACCTGTGGACCCTCGACCCCGATGTCCTCCACCTCAACCATGGTTCGTACGGCGCCGTGCCGCGCCGGACCCAGGAGGTGATGGCCGGCCTGCGGGCCGAGATGGACGCCAACCCGATGGTCTGGTTCCGCACGGTCGCCGACCGCCTGACCACGAGCCGCCTCGAGCTGGCGGCGTACCTGGAAACGGACCCGGCCGGATTCGCCCTGGTCCCGAACGCCAGTGCCGGTGTCACGGTCGCGCTCGCGACGCTGCCGATCCCCGCGGGCAGCCGGATCGTCCTGACCGACCACACGTACGGCGCCGTCCGGTACGCCGCTGAGCGGTTCGCCAAGGCCAACCAGGCCGAGGTCGTCATCGTGGGGATCCCGCTGGAGGCCGACGACGAGACCGTGGTGTCGCTGATCGCGGAGAGGCTCGACGGGGCGTCCGTCCTGATCGTGGACCAGATCACCTCGGGTACGGCGAAGGTGCTGCCGATCGACGGCCTCGTCAAGGCGGCTCACGAACGCGGCGTACCGATCGTGGTCGACGGCGCGCACGCCCCGGCACTGATCGACGCACCGGCGGCCGCGGGCGCGGACTTCTGGACCGGCAACTTCCACAAGTGGCCGGCCGCGCCGCGGGCGACGGCTGGGCTGGTGGTCGCGGAACAGTGGCGCTCGGCAACGATGCCGCTGATCGTCTCGTGGTCGGAGTACGAGGAGCGGATGCCGGAGCGGTTCGACATGCAGGGCACGTACGACTACATCCCGTGGATCGCGGCGCCCGAGTCGCTGCGGGTCCTGGCCGCTCTGGACTGGCCGACGCGGCGTCCGCAGCTGACCGCGCTGGTCGAGGAGGGCGCCAGGATCCTGGCCAAGTCGCTCGGCACCGGTGTCGCGGAGGTCGTCCACCCACCTGCGACGATGCGCCTGGTCGAGCTGCCCTCCTCGGTCGACCTGTCCGGTGGCGATGCGCTGAAGATGCGGATCTCGCGCGAGCTGAAGGCCGAGATCACGTTCACCGGTTTCGAGGAACGCAAGTTCATCCGGTTGTCGGCGCATGCCTACAACTCGCCGGCGGACTACCAGAAACTGTCGGAGGGCCTTCCTAAGCTCCTCGCGTGAACGACATTCAAGGGTCTTACAACGCCGCTGCCGCCGAATACCACGCGATCCTGAAGGACTACCACCGCGCCGATCCGTTCGAGGCGGGCGCGCTCGACTACTTCGCCGCGCTCATCGAAGACGGACCGGTCGGGGACCTCGGATGTGGGACCGGGCGGATCACGACGTACCTGGCCCAGCAGGGTCTGGACGTGTTCGGGGTCGATCTGACGCCGGGGATGATCGAGGTCGCGAAACGGGAGTATCCGGAGCTGCGGTTCGAGGTCGGGTCGTTGTTCGACCTCGACTTGAAGGACGGCGAGCTGGCCGGCGCACTCGCGTGGTACTCGCTCGTCCATACTCCGCGCGAGGACCTGCCGGCCGTGTTCGCGGAGCTGTTCCGGGTGCTGCGGCCCGGTGGCTATCTGGTGCACGGGTTCAAGGTAGGCGTCGGCGATCGGCATCTGAGCAGCGCCTACGGTCATGACCTCGACCTCGAGGTCTACATGCAGGATCCCGCGGACGTCGCCGGGCTGCTCGCGGCCGCCGGGTTCGCGGAGGTCGCGACCCTGACGCGCGCGGCGCTGCCCGGCGAGAAGGACGCCGCACAGGCCGCCCTCATCGTCCGCAAGCCTGCTACCCCTTGATCGCTCCCGACGTCATGCCGGCGACGATCTGCCGGTTGAAGAACAGGAACATGATCAGCGGCGGGATCGTGATCAGCAGGATGTTCATGAACAGCAGGTTGTACTGGGTCGAGAACTGGCTGTTGAAGTTGTAGAGCGTCAGCTGAACGGTCGCGTTCTGGTCGCCGGGCAGGAAGTACAGCGGGTTGGTGAAGTCGTTGAAGACGGCGACCGACTGCACCACGACGACGGTGACGATCACCGATCTCAGCAGCGGGAAGATGACGCGGAAGAAGAGGCCGAACGGGCCGGCGCCGTCGATGACCGCGGCTTCGTCGAGTTCGCGGGGAATGGTCGCGACGAAGGCCCGGAAGAGCAGGACGCAGAACGAAAGGCCGAAGGCTATCTCTATCAGGATCAGGCCTGGCAGCGTCTTGAACAGGCCTAGTTTCTGCAGCACCCAGATGGTCGGCACGACAGCCGGCGGGATGATCAGGCCGGAGAGCACGAGGAAGTTGATCAGGCCGTTCCACCGGCTTTTGCGGCGCTGGAGGACGAAGCCGGCCATAGCGGCCAGGATCACCATGCCGGCGACGCTGGCGACGGTGAGGACGGTGCTGTTGATGAAGGCGATCACCAGCATGTAGTCGCGCGCCTTGACCACTTCGACGAAGTTCTGCACGATCCGGAATTGATGCGGCCAGGCGAAGTTCAGGTCCGCGGATTGCTGCCGATCCTTCACGGCGGTCAGCACGATGAACGCGAACGGGATGACGAACACGACGATCGAGACCAGGATCGCGACCGCGCTCAGCGCCCACTTGCGGGCCGGTCGGTGGTTGACGAGTTCCGCCGTACTCACATGTCCACCTCTTTCCGGTTCAGGAACCACGACAGCGGGAGGACGATCGCGGTGACGGTGATGAACAGGACCACGTTGCCCGCGGTCGACAGACCGTAGAAGCCGGCCTGGTACTGCTTGTAGATCACCGACGCGATCACGTCCGAGGTGAATCCTGGCCCGCCCTGCGTCATCGCCCAGATCAGGTCGAAGGACCGCAGCCCGCCGATCAGGGACAAGATGATGACCGTGACGGTGGCCGGCCGCGACAGTGGCAGCACCACTCGCCGGAACGTCTCCCAGGAGCTGGCCCCGTCGACCCGGGCCGCCTCGATGTACTCGCGGGGAATCGAGACGATCCCCGCGATATAGATCAGCGTGGCCAGGCCGACACCCTTCCAGACGTCGACCGCGGCGACCGACAGCAGCGCCCACTTCGGGTCGGTCAGCCAGCCTGGACCGCTGATCCCGACCACGCTGAGCGCACCGTTGATCAGGCCACGCTCGGGGTTCATCAGCACGGTGAAGGTGAGACCGACGCCGATCGTGGAGACCAGTACCGGGAAGAACACCACCGAGCGAAGGTAGCCGCGGGCAACGATCTGGGAGGTGAGCAGTACGGCGAGGAGCAGCCCGAGCACCACCTTCGACCCGGACGTGACGACGGCGTAGATGAGCGTGTTGGTGAAGCCCTTGACCAGCGCGGGCTCCTGGAAGAACAGCTTGAAGTTGTCCAGCCCGACGAACTTCGAGTCGAACAGGCTCCACCGGGTCAGGCTGAAGTACAGCGAGGCGAACGTCGGGACCAGGAACAGGACGCTGTAGATGATCGCCGACGGCAGGAAGAACCAGTTCGAGTACGGGCGGTAGACCTTGCTCCCGGCCGCCGAAGCGGCCGGGGCGGCCTTGCTACGTTCCTGTGGTTTCACCGAAGTGGTGGTCATGGGGCCTCCCGGCCTGGACTGAGGAGCGCAGGGAGCGAAGCGACCGGAGCGACGAGGGAAGGCCGGGAGTTACAGCCCCATGACCCGCCGCGCCGGAGGCGCGGCATTAGTAGAGCCACGGACCCTCACCAACCTGCCAGCCCGAGTTGCTGGGCCTGCTTCTTCACGTCCTCGTCGTACCGGACGGCGCCGTCCTTCGCCTTCCGGATCCCCGAACCGACCTCGACGGTGATCTGCGAGAGCGACGGGCCCTTGACCGGGGACACGAACTCCAGCGCGAGGCTGGACGCACCCGGCTTGTCCAGGTACGGCTGCATGTCCTTGATGGCTTGCGGTACATCGGCCGGCAGCGCGCAGCCCTTGACCGCGTACGGACCGGTCGGTGCCCCGGCCGTGGTCTGCGACTTGCATCCGTCCGGGCTGGCGATGAAGGCGAGGAACTTCTTGGCCGCGTCCAGCTTGGCGCCGGTCGCGGTCTTCGGAATGTAGTTGGCACCCGGCGTCCAGACGGTCAGGCCGTTCTTGCTCGCGTCGTCACCAGGCAGCGCGAACAGGCCCACGTTCTTGCCCGCGTCCGGGTACGTCGCGATCATGTTCGCGACCACGCCGGACAGGATCGGGTACTGCGCACCCTTGCCGGTGGCAAGCATCTTGAGCCCGTCCGGCAGCTTGGCCGAGGCGAAGTCCTTGTTCTCGTAGCCGGCGTCATGGACGGCCTCGGTGTGCTCGAAACCCTTGAGCGCGGCCGGCGAGGTCGCGTACTTCGCCTGGTTCTTGGTGTACTTGTCGGCGAAGTCCGGCTCCGTGGCCGCCACGTTGTGGAAGTCGCCCAGGACGAACAGCTGCGCGGTCCAGGTCTCGCCGTAGGTCTGGATCACCGGCGGGATCCCGGCGGCCTTGATCTTCGCGCTGTTCGCCATGAACTCGGCCCAGGTCTTCGGCGGCGTCAGCCCGAGCCGCTTGTAGATCGGGATGTTGTACAGCACCGCTCCGCCCATGAACCCGCCGACGGGCACGCCGTACACCTGGTTGTCGGCGGTCACGGTGTTCTTGAAGTTGTCGTCCAGGTTGCCGACGTACGGCTGGTCGCTGAGTGAGACGAGGTTCTTCTGTGGCGCGATCGCCTGGAACAGCGACCCGGTGTTGTAGTTGAACACCTCCGGCATGTCGCCGGTGGACAGCCGGGTCTTGACGATGTTGTCGCCCTCGGTGCCGGCCGGCCGGGTTTCGATCTTGATCGAGATCCCGGCGTTCTTCGCGGTGAAATCCTTCACCAGTTGCTGGGCGTTCTTCAGATCCTGATCCTGGTTGCCGATCAGGTACGTGATCTGGACCGAGCCGCCGCTCGAGTCGCTACTGGATCCGAGACTGCCCGCGCTGCACGCGGTGAGCACCAGCGAACTGACGGCAAGTAGCGCCAGTCCGCTGGCTCCTGGGCGGAACCTCATCTTTGACCTCCAAGGGGATGTTGTTCGAAGCAGCGGGGCGGGGTCGGGTGGTGGGTTAGTGGTTGATCAGGGCCTCGAGCTTTGCCTTCAGGACCTCGGCGCTCGGGGTGAGTCCGCGTCGGCTGAGCGCCTCGACGAGTCCGGTGGCGGGCTGGTCCAGGTACCGCTCGAGACGGGCAGCCAGCTCGGCGTCGTCGGTGACGACCCCGGTCTCGGTCGCGGCCGCCGCGAGTGCGGTCCAGGTCGGTTCGTGGTCCATAAGCTGGCGGACCGTTGCATCTGCGGGCACTTCCGGCAGCTCGGCGTACGGGTCGGCGGCGGTCCACTCGTGCGTACCGTGACCGACCTCGACGACGCCTTGCCCAGGTACCTCGACGTTCGCGCGGGACCCGACCGGCACGGTGACCGACAACGTGATCTGACCGTCAGATCGCGTCCACGCGACCGAGGCTTCGCCGTACGGCGTGATGTGTTTGGCGGACGCCTTGGTCAGTTGCTCGGTGAAGAGCGGCCGTACGTCGATGGTCCGGTAGCCGGGCTCGGCGGCTGCGAGGCCCGCGACCCGGCGGTGCATCCAGTCGGCGACGGCGCCGAGGGCGTAGTGGTTGAACGATGTCATCTCACCGGGGTTGATGCTGCCGTCGGGCAGCATGCTGTCGTAGCGCTCCCAGACCGTCGTCGCTCCCATCGTCACTGCGTACAGCCAAGAGGGGCAGCCTGTCTGTAGCAGAAGGCGGTAGGCCAGGTCAGGATGTCCGGAATCGGCCAGTGCGTCCGCCACCAGCGGCGTACCGACGAATCCGGTACTGATCCGGAAACCCGACACGCGAACGAGGTCGGCGAGGCGGTCGCCGGCACGCTGCCGCTGGGTCTCGGTCGGCAGCAGCGCCCACTGCAGAGCGAGCGCGTAGGTCGTTGCCGCGTCGCTCAATACCCGGCCGCCTTCGGTCGCGTACTCGGCCGCGAACGCCTGCCGGACCCGGGCTGCCAGGTCGGTGTACTCGCGGGCCAGGTCGGTCTGGCCGACGACCTCCGCGGCCTTACCGACCACCTCGGCCGAACGGGCCAGGTGCGCGGTCGCGACCACGTCGGGGTCGGCCTTGGCGCGGAACGGGTTCTCCGGGGGAGCGGTCGGGTCGAGCCAGTCGCCGAACTGGAAGCCGCCCGACCAGAGCAGGTTGCTACCGGCCAGGTTGGCCATCTTGTCGACCCAGGCCCGCATGCTCGGCAGTTGCCGGGCGAGCAGTCCGGCGTCGCCGGAGCGCTCGTAGATCACCCAAGGGACGATCGTTGCCGCGTCACCCCAAGCGGCCGTGGCCGGAGCCTCGTTCTTGAGCACGTCCGGTACGACGAACGGCACCGAGCCGTCCTTCTTCTGCTCAGCCGCCAGGTCGGCAAGCCAGTTCGTCAGGAAGCCGGCGGTGTCGAACAGGAAGCTCGCGCTGGGGGAGAAGACCTGGATGTCACCGGTCCAGCCGAGCCGCTCGTCGCGCTGCGGGCAGTCGGTCGGTACGTCGACGAAGTTGCCGCGCATACCCCAGACCACGTTCTGGTGGAACTTGTCGAGCAGCTCGTTCGACGACTCGAACCAGCCGGTGCGCTCGAGGTCGCTGCCGACGACGACGGCCTCGATGTCCTCCTTGCGGAGTGCGCTCACTCCCGTCACCTCGGCGTACCGGAAGCCGTGGAAGGTGAGCGGTGAATCGAGCGTGAGCTCGTCGGGGCCGGCCAGGATGTAGGTGTCGGTCGCCTTCGCGCTGCGGAGCGGGCGGACACCGAGTTCGCCGTTCTCCAGGACTTCCGCGTGGCGCAGGACGATCTCGTCGCCCTGGGCGCCGCCGCGGACCTTCAGCCGGACGCGGCCGACCAGGTTCTGGCCGAAGTCGACCAGGGTCTTGCCGGACGGTGACGTGGTGATCTCGACCGCGGGCAGGACGTCGGTGATGCGGACCGGCGGGCCGTCGGGGGCGACGAGCAGGCCGAGGTCGGCGTCGAGAACGTCCACCAGGGAGGCCTCTCCGGGCTGTCGCCGGAAGTCAGTGGTCTGGCCGTCGTACAGGTCGTCGGCGAGGACGTTGCTCTCCCGGGAGGTCCACGTCCCGTCGCTGCCGAAGGTATGGACCTGGCCGTCTTCCGTGGTCACCTCGAGCTGAGCGAGTACGGCGAGCCGGTCGCCGTACAGCTGCTTCTGGTTGTGGAAGCCGATCCGGCCGCGGTACCACGCGTTGCCGACCAGGAACTCGAGCTTGTTCTCACCAGGTTGAACAAGCTCGGTCACGTCGTACGTCTGGTAGCGGAGCCGGTACTGGTACGCCGTCCAGCCGGGCGCGAGTTCCTCGGTGCCGACCCGCTTCCCGTTGAGCTCGGGAAGGTAGATGCCGTACGCCGTCGCGTAGAGGCGGGCCTTGACGATCCCGTCCGGGAGGTCGGCGATGCCGGCGATGAGCGGAGCGGGGGAGCCGTGCGGGTTCTCGTGCGGGCTGACGAACCGGGCGCTCCAGTCGTCCGGCGTGAGCAGCCCGGTCTCGACGGTCGCGGGCTCGCTCCACTCGCTCCAGGCGTCGTTGCTGCGGACACGGACCCGCACCGACGCGGACTCACGGGACTTGAGTGGTTCGGCCGGCCAGGGCACGAGGACCTGGTCGGGGGACTGCACGGTGAAGGCTTGGGTGGTGCCAGTGGTGATCTCGACCTCGTACGCCGTCTGCGCATAGCCGGCGTCCGCGGCGGGGATCTGCCAGGAGATCCGCGGCGCCGCGGTGCCGGTGCCCAGCACGGGTGCGGGCTGATGCTCGAAGCGGAGGGAAGTGGGTGCGGCGAGATTCGACATGAGGCTCCAACTCGCGAGTGAAACGATTCAGTGGGTGCTCCGGCGAAGCGCCTCGATTTCGATCCGGATGGTTGGCGCGACGTTTCGCCTGTTCCCCGATCCTGCGGCCGGTAGTCGTCGGTGAGTAGCCCGAAGTGCACTCGGTCTAGCACGAAATGCACTTCGGCCCCTATCGTGAAGCATGGCCGACGAGCCCGTGAGGACCCGCGGAACAGTGCTGCACTTCGTCGAAGGGACGGTCGTGCACGCGGGCCCGCACGTGCACGAAAACTCGCATCCGCTGCACACGCACAGCTTCTTCGAACTGCTGCTGGTCACCGGCGGTGAAGGCATCCACCACAGCCTCGCCGGCCGGCAGAAACTCGAGGCCGGCGACGCGATCCTGCTCCGTCCGGGCGTCTGGCACGAGTACGTCGACTGCGAGGCGCTCGAGGTCTACAACTGCTGCTTCTCGGCCGACCTGGTCCGGCGCGAACTCGCCTGGGCGCGCGAGGATCCCTTGCTGGGTTACCTGTTGTGGACCGGGCCGTTCTCCGCAGAACGCCGTGGAATGCTCGCCACGCACCTCGATCCGGCGACCATGAAGGAAGCCGTCGGTCACCTCGACGGCCTACGGCAACTGCGCAACCAGCCGCTCAGTCAGCACCGCGGCGAGGTCATCGGCTGGCTGTCCTTGTACCTGAGTTGCGTGGCCCGGACGGTGGCCGAACGCGACGAGCGCAGCGAGCACACGGCCCAGACACATCCCGCCGTACTCGACGCGATGCGGTTGATGGAGGCCGATCCGGCGCGGCACTGGACGCTGACCGATCTGGCCGGCGAGCTGCACCTCGCGCCGGGCTATTTGGTCCGGCTGTTCAAGTCGGTGACCGGGCTGCCGCCGATGGCGTACCTGTCCCGGCATCGGGTCGAGCTCGCAGCCGATCGGTTGCTGCACACGGACCTGCCGATCAGCCGGATCGGGGAGTCCGTCGGCTGGCCGGACCAGAACTATTTCGCCCGCCGATTCAAGTCCCACTACGGACTCCCGGCGTCGGTCTATCGGGAACGTTTCAACGCGGTCAAGTCGACGCCTTCCTACCGTTGATCAGGAGTTCGAGACCGTCCAGGATCCGCTGCAGCCCGAACTCGAGACCCTGGTTCTCGCTACCGGCCGACGTACGCATCGCGGTGGTGAGGTGGGGAAAGCGAGCGGCCTCGGTGGTGAGGATCTCGGCCAGCGACTGTTGCATGTCCTCTTCGGTCAGACCTGTGGTGTGACCGGGGAAGGTCGTGGACTGCTGGGCGATGTTCCGGATGTGACTGGTGATCACCAGGATCGAGTCCAGCTGTTCGCCACCGGTCAGCCCGCTCTCGGTCAGCGCGCTCACGCCCTGCTCCATCCAGGCCAGCTCATTCGGCCCGAGTAGGCGGCGACCGACGGTCGACAACAGCAACCAGGGGTGCAGCGTGAAGCCGTCGTACAGGTCATTGGCCCACGTGTGCAGAGCCTCGCGCCACGGTTGGTCGGGGCGGTCCGGCGGGGAGCCCATCGCGAGGTCACTCATGACCGCGACCAGCTCGGTCTTGCCGGGGACGTACCGGTAGAGAGCCATCTTCGTCACCGGCAGCTCGCCGGCGATCCGCTGCATCGAGACCGCGTCGAGGCCCTCCGCGTCGGCGATCCGGATGCCGGCCTCGGCGATCCCGGTCAGCGTCACGGCGGGTTTGGGTCCGCGGCTCGGCAGCGGCTGTTTGCCCCAGAGGAGTTCGGTCACAGTTCGATCCTTTTCGAAAGCCTTGAACTGTGTCTACCATACACGCTACTGTGTCCGGCAGACACAGTTAATCCTGAGGAGGGGACGATGAAGGTTCTGGTATCCGGTGCGAGCGTGGCCGGCCCGTCGGTGGCGCTCTGGCTGGGCCGGGCGGGACACGACGTCACGGTGGTCGAGATCGCCCCGGCGCTGCGGAAGGGCGGGTACGCCGTGGACTTCCGCGGTGAGGTGTTCACGACGGTTCTGGACCGGATGGGCGTGCTGCCCGACCTGCGTTCGCTGCAGACCGGTGGCAGCGGAATGAGCTTCGTCGACGCGGCGGGCCGCACGCTGATGCGGCTGCCACCGGAGTTCGCCGGCGGTGAGCTGGAGGTACTGCGAGCAGACCTGTCGCGGGTGCTGTACGAGCACAGTCGCGCGCAGGCGACGTACCGCTTCGGGGACTCGATCGCCGAGCTGCGGGAACACGCGGACGGCGTGGATGTGCGGTTCGAGAGCGGGGTGGAGGACACCTACGACCTCGTCATCGGCGCGGACGGAATCCACTCCGTCGTACGGCGGCTGGCGTGGCCGAAGGAGCGAGTCGTCGAGCGCCACCTCAAGTACTACGTGGGCGGTTGGGAGGTCCCGAACACGCTCGGGATCAGTGGAGACGATTCGCTGCTGTACAACGTGCCGGGCAAGCTGGCGAGCGTCGGCGCGGACCGTCGGGACGCAGGTCTGGCGCAGACGCTGTTCGTGTTCAAGTCGCCGGAGCTGACCTACAACCGGCGCGACCTCGACCAGCAGAAGGCCATCCTGCGCGAGCAGTTCACCGGTTTGGGCTGGCACGTGCCGGAGCTGCTGAAAGGGTTGCCGGCGGCAACGGAGCTGTACTTCGACTCGATCAGCCGGGTGAGCGTGGACCGCTGGTCCACCGACCGGATCGTGCTGCTCGGCGACGCGGGGTACGGCGCGACCTTCGGGGCACTCGGGACGGGTACGGCCGTCGTCGGCGCCTATGTGCTGGCGGGGGAGTTGGCCCAGGCGCGCGGCAACTTCCGGGCCGCGTTCGACCGCTACGAGGCGCGGCTGCGCAAGTCGGTGACGACGACCCAGGACGGTAGTCGCGCGGGGTCGTTCCTGGCACCGGCAACCCGGTTCGGGCTGACGGCGCGCAACCGGATCCTGGATATCCCATTCTTCAACAACCAGATGATCAAGATGGCGCAGAAGATGAGCGAGCTGATCGAGCTTCCCGACTACTCAGGGCAGGAGGGGAAGCTTGTACAGGAATGACTCCCACGAGTCGGGCAGCCAGCCCGGCACGCCGAGCACGGCCATGTAGAGCCAGATCGCGACGAGCACGCAGAGGAAGAGCGCGAGGGTCCCAAGCGCCTTCAGCCAGGCGGGCTGCTTGCCGGTCCAGGTGGTGAGTGCCTTCACCCAGTCCTTGACCCGGTACAGCAGCCGCTGCGCCCACTCGAACTCGCTGGCCAGCACGGCGAGACCCGCGATGAACAACGGGATCCCACCCGGTCCCGGCAGCCACCCGGTCAATGGCGCGGCGATGAGCAGCAACCCACCGACGACGCCCACGCCGATCCGGTAGAACAACAGCTTGCGCGGATTCTCCCGAATCCGCCGCCGCCACTCCCACCGGTCATCCGCAGCATCGAGGGTGATGTTGTGATCCGTGCGGTCGGGACTATCTTTCTCGGCCACGGCCTCAGACTACCTGGCGGTCAAGCGGTTGCCGGGTTTCCGAACTCCCAGTGCCACGGCTCTTCGCGGTTGCCGCCCTGGTCCGCCCAGGCCGGGTGCAGCCAGCCGTACGTCGGGGCGTGCGACTTCATCCACTGGTATTGGGTGGTGTTGTACTTGTCGATCCCGCCGCACAGGTCGACCGCGACACCCCAGCCGTGGTTCGAGGTGCCGGGGAGGGCGGCCAGCGACGGCTTGCGCTGGTACAGGTCGCCCTGCGAGGCGTACGAGCGGTACGAGTCCGTGATGCACAGCGTCGTACCGAACTGCGCCTTGTAGGCGGCGGCCAGCTGCTGGTACGCCGCGGCCGCGTCGCAGCGGAGCATGTGGCCGGAGGCGATCCCGCACAGCTTGCTCGCCGGGATCATGCCGTTGCTGTAGCCACCCCAGCCGATGCTCGCGGAGCCGGTGGCCAGGAACGGCATCGGGTTGACCGGGTCACCGCCGAGGTGGACCTCGAAGTGCAGGTGCGGACCGGTCGAGTTGCCTTCGGTGCCGACGGCACCGATCTGCTGCCCCGGCGCCACCTGTTGCCCGTTGGTGACGTCGACCCGGCTCAGGTGCGCGTAGAGCGTTTCAAGACCGTTGCCGTGGTCGATGCGGACCAGGTTCCCAGCCCAGGCCGGGTGCTCGACACTGACGACACCGGTCGTCACCGCGTGAACCGGCGTACCGACCGGGGCGACGAAGTCCTGGCCGGTGTGGAATCCGGTCGACCACATCGAGCCGGCCTGACCGAACGGCGTACCGATCTGGTAGCTGCCGTCGGCCAGCGGCCAGGTCCAGGCGCCGGAGCCGACGTTGTACGACGTTGCCGTGTTGCCGCACCGGAAGGCGACGGAATCCGAGCTGGCGGTCGGCGCGACCTGCGGCTTGACCGGCGCGCCGAGGGTCGGGCGCAGGGCGGCGTACAGGTTGTCCGGGACGGTGGTGACGACCACCGAGCCCTTGGCCTCGTCGGCGGCGATCATCTCGCCGTTGTCGAGGGCGACGCCGATGTGGACGAGCCCGAGCGACTTGCTGCCCATGACGAGCAGGTCGCCCGGCTGGACTTGAGTGGCCGGGACCGCCTGGTAGTCGGGATACACCTTGCCGACCAGGTTCGGGAGGGTGGTGTACGGCTGCCATGCGACCCGAGCCGCGCCGAGGCAGCCGTACTTGTCCGGTCCGGTCGCTGCCACGCCGTACGGCTTGCCGACCAGGCTGAAGGCTTGGTTGACCGCCCGGATCGTCTCGGCCGACATCACCCGCACAGTGCGGCCCGCGACCGCCACCGAAGCGACACCTGGGACGGCAGCGCCTCGGCGGGTCAGCGGAGCCAGCCCAGCCGGGAGCTTGGTCGGGTTCTTGAGTACGGCGGCCGCCGGGGGAGTGATCTTGGCGGTGGTGAGCTCGGTCAGGTACGTCTGCCAGCGAGTCAGCGCCTGCTGGTTGCGCGCCAACTGCAACTGCTTGGACAGCGCGGAGGCGACATCGAGGTCAGCAGCCTGGTCAGCCATCGACGCCGAGGCGTCGGCGGCCTTCTGCTGCACCTGCTTGCTGAGGTCCTGTGCCTTGGTGGCGGCCTCGTTCGCAGCCGCCCGCTTGCTGGTGGCGTCGGCCTTGAGCCGATTCGACTCGGATTCTGCGGCCATAGCCGTTTTGTACTGCGACACCTGGGTGCTGCCGAGTTGGGTGATGGCAGTCTGCCGGTCGGCGATTTCCTGGAGGTTCTCGGCGATCGGGGCGAGCGACCACAGCATGGACTCGGTGCCCATCACGGTCGGGATGCCCAGCTGGTACGCCTGGGCGGTGAGCAGGCCGAGCTGCCGGCGCTCCTCGTCAGCTTTGCCCCTTGAGGCAACCGCGCTGGTCTCCGCCTTCTTGGCGGCGGCCTCGGCGGTCTGCGCGTCCTTGAGGGCCTTGGTGTAGGCGATGGTCGCCTTGGCGAAGTCGGCCTGGACGGCGGCGGCCTCGGCCTGGAGCTGCTCCAGCGACCGGTTGACGTCGGTCACCGAGGCGGGCGGCGGTTGACTGGTCGAGGGAGTGGGGTCGTCGGCGTACGCCGGCAGTCCGATGACTGCCAGCAGTGTGCCGAGTGCCGCGAATCGCAGCCCCCGATGTCTCCCCAGATTCATCCGTCCCCCATGCCGCATCTTCCTCGTGACGCCTCACGCGCCCGCCCAGCGTAGGCGGCCTACGGTCCTTACGGAACCCCGGCTAAAGTTCACCCCATGGCCTCGCACTTTGACGTTGTTGTCCTCGGCGCCGGTCCGGGTGGGTACGTCGCGGCGATCCGCGCTGCCCAGCTCGGCCTCAAGACCGCCATCATCGAGAAGAAGTACTGGGGCGGTGTCTGCCTGAATGTGGGCTGTATCCCGTCCAAGGCGCTGCTGCGGAACGCCGAGCTGTCGCACATCTTCCGGACGGAGGCGAAGACCTTCGGCATCAGCGGCGAGGTGACCTTCGACTTCCCGACCGCGGTGCAACGCAGCCGCAAGGTCGCGGACGGCCGGGTCAAGGGCGTCCACTTCCTGATGAAGAAGAACAACATCACCGAGTTCGACGGCTGGGGCTCGTTCACCGACGCCAACACGCTCGACGTGACGCTGAACGACGGCTCCTCGGAGACCGTCACGTTCGACAACTGCATCCTGGCCACCGGCGCGACCACCAAGCTGCTGCCGGGCACCCAGCTGAGCGAGCGCGTCGTGACGTATGAGGAGCAGATCCTCACCGAGGAGCTGCCCGGCTCGATCGTGATCGCCGGCGCGGGTGCGATCGGTGTGGAGTTCGCCTACGTGCTGGCGAACTACGGCGTGAAGGTGACGATCGTCGAGTTCCTCGACCGAGTCGTGCCGCTCGAGGACATCGAGGTGTCCAAGGAGCTCGCCAAGGCGTACAAGAAGCTCGGTGTCGACGTACTGACCGGCACCAGGGTCGACTCGATCGACGACTCCGGCGACAAGGTCAAGGTGACGGTCACCGGCAAGGACGGAGCGCAGAAGACGCTCGAGGCCGACAAGGTCATGCAGGCCATCGGCTTCCAGCCGCGGGTCGACGGCTACGGTCTGGACAAGATCGGCGTGCAGCTGACCGAGCGCGGCGCGATCGGCATCGACGGCTTCTGCCGGACCAACGTGCCGAACATCTTCGCCATCGGCGACGTGACCGCGAAGCTGATGCTCGCGCACGCGGCCGAGGCGATGGGCGTGATCGCGGCCGAGACCATCGCCGGGCACGAGACGATGGAGCTCGACTACAAGATGATCCCGCGGGCGACGTTCTGCCAGCCGCAGATCGCCAGCTTCGGCTGGACCGAGGAAGAGGCCCGGCTGGAGGGCTTCGACGTCAAGGTCGCCAAGTTCCCGTTCACCGCGAACGGCAAGGCGCACGGCCTCGGCGACCCGACCGGCTTCGTCAAGGTGATCAGCGACGCCAAGTACGGCGAACTGCTCGGCGCCCACCTGATCGGCCCGGAGGTGACCGAGCTCCTGCCCGAGCTCACCCTGGCCCAGAAGTGGGACCTCACCACCAAGGAACTGGCCCGCAACGTCCACGCCCACCCGACCCTGAGCGAAGCCCTCCAAGAAGCCTTCCACGGCCTCGAAGGCCACATGATCAACTTCTAGCCCAAGGTCACAGTTGGGTGCCGGCGGGATGCAAGTCCGGGGTGCAGGAGCTGTAATGACGGCGTGAGTTCATCAGCGCCTCCGGATCCGCGTGTGTTTCATGGGTACTCCGACGCGCCCACCCACCGGGTCTTGATCACGGTCGGGTGGTGCGCGGCGGGCGCGTTCGGGCTGTTCGGATTGCTGGGCGTGTTCATGATGGGCGCTCCGTCCGATCCCTGCGACCCGGACGGCATCGGGTGCGGCCCTGAACCCACAACGTTCGGGGCAGTCGGCGTGGCGCTCCTCGGCCTGGCTGTGGTCGCCGCCGGGTGGTCGTTGTTCTGGCACGCCAGGGACAAGCGGTATCGCTTCCAGCCGCCACCGAACTGGCCGCCTGTCGCGCCGGGATGGCGGCCGCCGCCGCAATGGTCTCCGCCGCCTACTTTCCCCCAGGCCCCCGAGGGCTGGAGCTTCTGGCGCTAGCGGTCGGAGATGTCACCCAGGACCGGCTTCACGTCCACGATCGGCGTCCCGTCGAGTGCTTCGAGGTTGTTGACCTGGACGCGGAGATCGTCGACGGCCAGGACGGTGACTCGGTGCAGTCCCAACGGGTTGGGCCGGTCGGGGGAGCGGGTGCTGAAGACACCGGTCGCTGGACGGGACGTGTCACCGCGAGGGTGGACCTTCTGTACGTCGCGATCGGCGCGGTCGAACCAGGTGATCAGGATGACCTCATCGCCGGCCGCAATGTCGGCGAGGGCAGCACGGACGGAGTCGTCGAAGACGATCCACGCGTCGGGAGCACCTTCGTCGCCCTGACGGGGAGCGTCGGTGCGCTCGCGCAGACTGGACTCGACCCGAGCGATCGGTCGCATGACGAATTCGGTCATCGGGGGTACCTGTAGATCGTTTGGAGGGGCTCGCCAGGGGTGTGGACGTGCAGGGCCAGGCCGGGATGCGACGACGGGTCAACGACGATGCCGTCACTGGTCGGAGGCTCGAAGGTGAGCGGGACGGTCGAGCGGATCCCGGGCGCCCCCAACACCTGATGGCCGGCGAAGCTGGTGACGATGGCGTTGTGCACGTGCCCGGTGAGGATCGCGGTGATCGGTTTGCCGGTGAGGACCTCGGCCAGCGCCGGCTGTCCTTCCAGCTTCCACTGGTCCATCACAGGGTGATGCAGCTCCAGCGGCGGATGGTGCATCGCGACGAACACCGGTCCGTCGAACGGTTCCCGCAGTACGCCGTCCAGCCAGGCGAGCGACTCGTCGGACAGCAGCCCGTGGTCCGCACCCGGCACAGTGCTGTCGACGAGCACGAACCGAGCCGCGCCGACCTCATGCACCTGGTGGACCGGATGACCCTCACCGGGTGAACTCACCAAGGTGCGCAACGGTGTACTCACGTCGTGGTTCCCGGGCAACATCAGCACGGGCACGTCCAGCTTCAGTTCGCCCGCAAGCTCGGCGTACTCCGCCTCGAGACCGTGGTCGGCGAGGTCTCCGGTGACGAGCACGACATCGACCGGCCGCGTGAAGTCGCCGAGGTACGACGTGATGTGCCGGAGCCGTGATCGCGCCTCGTCGGTGCCGTCGAGATGCGGGTCACTGAGATGCGCGATCACGTACATGTCAGCACAGTACTGGTCAGGCCGGGTGCCGGAAGAGGGTTTGGAGTGGAGCACCTGGCGTGTGGATGTGGAGCGCCAGGCCCGGGTGGGCGGTGGTGTTGTCGACGAGGCCGCCGCCGGGCGCCTCGGGCTCGAAGGGGAGCGGCGGGGTCGAGCGAACTCCTGGGGCTACCAGGAACGGCAGTCCGGCCCAGGTCGTTGCGAGGCCGTTGTGCACATGCCCGGCGAGCAAGGCGGTGATCGGCTTACCCCTGAGCACGGCCTCGAGTTCCGGGCCGGAGCGCAGCAGCCACTGATCGAGGACGGGGTGGTTCAGCTCGAACGGCGGGTGATGGAGAGCCACGAACAACAGGCCATCGACCGGTTCAGCCAGTACGCCGTCGAGCCAGGCGAGTGACTCCGCCGACAGCAGCCCGTGGTCCTCACCGGGCACCGAGGTGTCGAGCAGGACGAATCGGGCGCCGCCGACGTCGTGCACCTGGTGCACCGGATGCCCCTCGCCGGCCGAGTCGACGAACGAGGACAGGCCGGCTCGCAACGGCGCGCTGACGTCGTGGTTGCCCGGCAGCACCAACACGGGCACGTCCAGCTTCAGCTCGGCGGCGAGTTCGGCGTACTCGGACTCCAGGCCGTGGTCCGCGAGGTCGCCGCTGACCAGTACGACGTCGACCGGCCGCCGGAACTCGCGCAGGTACGACGTGAGCTTCCGCAGCCTGTTCCGGGCCTCGTCGGAGCCGTCGAGATGGGGGTCACTGAGATGCGCGATCACATACATAACGGGAATTATCCGGAGAACCGTCCAAGCGCGCCGGGATTATCCACAGGACGATCACCCACAGAATCCCGCCGGCAGATCGCTGCACGGAACGAGCCCGCCCCGCTCCAGCACGGGCCGCGCCTGCGTCGACCGCACATAGTCCAGGAACGCCGCGGTCAGCGACTTCGCCTCCGGGGCCTTGTAGGTGTACGCGTGCTCCACTTCCCAGAACTTGTACGACCCGTCGGCCACCTTCGACGTGTCCGGTACGACGTTGTCGATCGTCGCGGCCGCGAGCTGCGGGAACTTCCGGGCACCACCAAGCTCGGCGTACCCGATCGCGCCGTCGATCCCGTTTACCCGGGTGAGCAGCTCGTCCGTCGTACCGACCTCGCAGCGGTGGTACTTCGCCGCGGTCGCATCGTCGTCGCGGCGGCAGTCGTCCGAGGTGATCCCTAGCTCCTGCGCACCGCCGAGCACCTTCTGCCGGAACACCCGCCGCGAGCCAGAGTCGGGGCCGACGCGGCTGACCATCCGGATCGGCAGGTCCCGCCCGCCGAGCTGGTCCCAGTTGGTGACCTTGCCGGTGTAGATGTCGCGTAGCTGAGCCGTGGTCAGCGCCGTCACGTCGGCCGCCCGGTTGACGACGACTGCGAACATGACCACCGCGATCGCCTCGCCGCTGAGGTTCGGGGAGTCCTCGGCCGGCCCGTCCGACATGGCGATCACCTTGCCGGCCGCCGCCGGATCCTTCGGACCGAGGCTGTCGAGCTCCTGGACGCCGCTCAGGCTGCCGTCGGCCGCGATCGTGATGTCGGCGTTCGTGCACTTGCTCGCGTACGCGCTGCGCAGCTCGGTCATCGTCGGCTCCACCGCGGTCGACCCGATCAGCCGCAGCTCACCCGACTTGCAGTCGTCCGGAGGCTGCAGCACGTCGACCAGGAAGAACGCGACGAGTGCGCCGACCAGCACCAGCGTCAGCGCGCCGAACATCAAGGTACGGCGGCCCGGGCCGCGCGGCCGTGGTTCGTGGTAAACGCCGCCGTTCGCCCCGCCGGCCAGGTAACCGGAGTGCGTCACGTCCTTGCCCTTGCCGGACAGCACGAGCAGGAACTTGAAGTGGTCGCCGCGGTTGATCGCGAGCTTCGGCACCGTGATCGCGTCGGTGTCGACGTACTCGGCCGGCTTCATATCGGCCTCGAGCAGCTCACCGATGTCCGGCGGGTGTGACTCGACCACCTTCATCCGGACGATCCTGCGGCCGGGGAAGGTGAACTTCACCGCGCCCTGCATGTCCTTCGCCTCGATGTCGGTGCCGGTGTTGTCCACCCGGAGCAGCACGATGCTGGGGTCGTGGACCGCCTTGCCCTGGTGGACGACCTCGATGTCGACCATTTCCTTGGCGCGGTTCTGCCGGGGGTGCACCCCGATCTGCGCGTCGACCTGGACCCGGTACACGAGCCGTTTGCGGCGCCAGACGTACCGATCGAGCAGCCAGATGATCGCCGTACCGATCAGCGTGACGGCGGCGATCACGGTCTCGATGTTGATGCTGCCGAAACCAGAGAAATCGAACAACTCTGTCCTCACTTCTACGAGTACAGGACGCTAGTGGCCGGTGGTGAACGAATGCTTACCGACCGATGACGCGCCGGGTGGAGACTTGGCCGGGTCCGGTCGCTCTGGGAGATTGGGCGGCATGGCTGAACAGGTGGATGTCGTCGTGGTGGGGCTCGGGGTTGGCGGAGAGGAGACGGCGGGACGGTTGGCGCAGGCCGGGTTGCGGGTGGTGGGCATCGAGTCGCGGCTGGTCGGCGGTGAATGCCCGTACTACGGGTGCATCCCGAGCAAGATGATGATCCGGGCCGCGAACCTGATCGCCGAGACCCGTCGCGTCGACGGCATGGCCGGTACGGCGACCGTCCAGCCGGACTGGACGCCGGTGGCCAAGCGGATCCGCGAGGAGGCCACCGACACCTGGAACGACCAGGTCGCCGTCGACCGCCTGGTGAACAAGGGCGCCACCGTGATCAAGGACCACGGCACGATCACCGGCCCGAACACGGTCCGCGTCGGCGACCGCGAGTACGAGGCGACCCGCGGCATCGTGATCGCGACCGGAACGATCCCGTCCATTCCGCCGATCGACGGTCTCGCCGGTACGCCGTACTGGACGAACCGCGAGGCGATCGAGGTCGAGACGCTGCCGTCGTCGCTGCTCGTCCTCGGTGGCGGCGCGATCGGGATGGAGCTGGCCCAGGTGTTCGCCCGGTTCGGAGTGCAGGTGACCGTGATCGAGGGCGCCGCTGAGGTGTTGTCGATGGAGGAGCCGGAGTCCGGCGTATTGGCTCGTGAAGCGTTGGAGCGCGACGGGGTGACGTTCAAGCTGGGCGCGCACGCGACGCAGGTCGGGCACGCCGGGGACACGTTTACGGTCATGCTCGCCGACGGATCGTCGGCCAGTGGTGAGAAGTTGCTGGTGGCAACCGGACGGCGGGTTGCGACTGCGGACCTCGGGTTGGACAAGGTTGGTCTCGACCCGACCGCTCGTCGGATCGAGGTCGACGAGCACGTTCGGGCCGGCGACAAGGTGTGGGCGATCGGCGATGTCACTGGCGTCGGCGCGTTCACCCACAACGCGATGTACCAGGCGGACATCGCGGTCCGCGACATCCTTCAGGAGGCGGACGCGCCGACCGCGAGCTACCGCGCGATGCCGCGGGTGACGTTCACGGATCCGGAGATCGGTGCGGTCGGGATGACCGAACAGCAGGCCCGGGAGAAGGGGCTGAACGTGCGGGCCGGATCGACCCCGATCCCGGCCTCGACGCGGGGCTGGATCCACAAGGCCGGCAACGAGGGCTTCATCAAGGTCGTGATGGACGCGGACCGGGGTGTGCTGGTCGGTGCGACGAGCGCCGGACCGATGGGCGGCGAGGTGCTCAGCGCGCTCGCGGTCGCGGTGCATGCCGCCGTACCCGTGGATTCTTTGCGGCAGATGATCTGGGCGTACCCGACGTTCCACCGTGCGATCGGCGAGGCTCTGAAGGAATTGTGAGATTGCTTGTTGCGATCCGGTCGCAAGTAGATCAAGAATGTGGGCGTGCATGTTCCTGACGGTTTCTTCAACGCGCCCACATCTGTCGCCACTGGTCTGATCGCGGCCGGGGCGGTCGGCTTCAGCCTGCAGAGGGCGAACCGCGAGCTGCGCGAGACCGGTCCGGCGCTGGCCGGGCTGACCGCGGCGTTCGTGTTCGCCGTACAGATGGTGAACTTCCCGGTCGGTGCCGGGACGAGCGGTCACCTGCTCGGTGGTGCGCTGGCCGCGGCGCTGGTCGGACCGTGGACAGCCGTACTGGTGATGTCGACGGTGCTGCTGGTGCAGGGGTTGCTGTTCGCTGACGGCGGTCTGACCGCGTTGGGCACGAACATCACGTTGATGGGGCTGGTCACGGTCCTGGTCGGGTACTTCCTGACGCGGGCGCTGTTGAAGGTGATGCCGCGGCGGGTGGGTAGCGTCGTACCGGCGGCGACCGTGGGGGCCCTGGTTTCGGTGCCGGTCGCCGCGCTGGCGTTCACCGGGCTGTACTCGATCGGCGGGGCGGTCGACATCCCGCTCGCGAAGCTGGCAACGGCGATGGTCGGGTGGCACATTCTGGTCGGGATCGGCGAGGCGGTGATCACCGCGACCGTCCTGAGCGCGGTCGTCGCGACTCGGCCTGACCTGGTGTACGCCGCTCGGCACTTGCAGCAGGATCTGGTCCTGGTGGATGCCGATGGCAACAGTTCGACGGTGTCTCCGGACAGGCCGATCGGGGCTCAGCCGGCCGGGCGGTCGCTGGGGGTCGGGATTGCGGTCACGCTCGTTGTTGCGGGCGGGTTGAGTCTGTTTGCGAGTGCGCATCCGGACGGGCTGGAGTTCGTCGGGGGCAAGCTCGGGTTCGATGGCGCGGCGAAGGATTCGGCGGTGGCCGGGAGTCCGCTGGCCGATTACGGCGTACACGGGATCGGCAATACCCAGGTCTCGGGGGCGCTCGCCGGCATCATCGGCGTACTGGTGACGATCGTGGTCGGGCTCGCGATCGCCAAGCTCGCATCCTTGCGGGCAAGCAAGGCATCGTGAGCGGCGACGGCCTGCTCGTCGCGGTGGAGAGCCCGGTCCACCGGATCCCGGCGCAGGTGAAACTGGTTGCCCTGTTCATCTTCGTACTCGCGGTGGTCTCCACCCCGGCTGCCGTCTTCTGGGCCTTCGGCGGGTACGCCGTGATGCTCCTGGCAGCTCTGGTCACCGCGAAGTTGCCGGCGCCGGTGGTCTCGCGACGGCTCGCGGTGGAGACGCCGTTCCTGGTCTTCGCGCTACTGCTGCCGTTCGTCGCAACCGGCCCACAGGTCTCCGTGTTCGGTCTGCAGTTGTCGCAATCCGGAGTACTCGGCGCCTGGAACGTGCTTGCGAAGGGGACGCTCGGCGTGATCGCCGCGATCTTGCTGTCGGCAACAACCGCACCGCGCGAACTGCTGGCCGGACTGGAACGACTCCGGCTGCCCGCGACGCTGGTGGCGATCTTGTCATTCATGGTCCGCTATTTGAGCGTGGTGTCGGACGACCTGCACCGGATGCGGGTTGCCCGGGAGTCCCGTGGGTACTTGGGCGGCCGCGCTGGTCAGCTGAAGGCAGTTGCCGGGGGAGTCGGCGTACTGTTCGTCCGCAGCTTCGAGCGGGGCGAACGCATCCATCTCGCAATGCAATCGCGCGCTTACACCGGCCGGATGCCGCAGCTGAGTACGCACGGCGCTTCACAGTCGCAATGGCTTGTGGGCCTGGCGATCCCGCTGGCCGCGATCCTGATCGCGATCGCGGCGAGGGTGGTTGGGCTGTGAGCGCTCCTGCGATTCAGGTTGAGCGGTTGGTGTTTGCTTATCCGGATGGGCGGCAGGCGCTGTTCGGTGTTGACTTCACTGTCGAGCGAGGGGAGCGCGTCGCGCTGCTCGGACCGAACGGGGCGGGCAAGACGACGCTGGTCCTGCACCTGAACGGGATCCTCGGGTCCGTCGCGGGTGGGACTGGGAGCGGTCGGGTCCAGATCGGGGGGACCGGTCTGCATCGGGAGCATCTCGGCGAGATCCGGCGCAAGGTCGGCCTGGTCTTCCAGGACCCGGACGACCAATTGTTCATGCCGACGGTCCGGGATGACGTGGCGTTCGGTCCGGCCAACCTCGGTCTCCGCGCCTCAGAGCTGGACGATCGCGTCCACGAAGCACTCGTGCAGGTAGGCATGCAGGACCACGCCGATCTAGCCCCGCATCACCTGTCCTTCGGTCAACGCCGTCGGGTAGCCGTCGCCACCGTCCTCGCCATGCGTCCCGAGGTACTCGTCCTGGATGAGCCGTCAAGCAACCTCGACCCCGCTGCCCGCCGTGAACTCGCGGACATCCTCGCCGGTCTCGACGTCACGCTCCTGATGATCACCCACGATCTCCCATATGCGCTCCAACTCTGCGAGCGCAGCCTGCTGATGAACGGCGGCCGCATAGTCGCCGACGGCAAAACCCGAGACCTCCTGGCCGACGCTGACCTGATGTCCGCAAACCGCCTGGAACTCCCGTACGCCTTCAACCCCCTCTCAGTCCCCGGCCCCGAACACTAAACCCGCCCCCGCCCCGCCCAGCCGACCCAGCCGCGGCGCCCGCAGGTCGTCGTACGACGCGACTTTGTGCACGAGAGCCGTACCGCGACGGCCTTGGCGTACGCCACTGGTGCACAAGGTGGGGCCAGAGTCGGCGGAGGGGCGGGCGGTGGCGTGAGGGCTGTCCGTTGCCGGGGGCTTGGCTGGTGGTGGGGGCTTGGCTGGTGGTGGGGGCTAGCTTTCGGTTGGGGTCGCTTCGAAGGCGGTGCGGAGGCGGGAGCGGGAGGCGGTGAGGTGGGCGTGCATGGCAGCGTCGGCGGACTGGGTGTCGCGCCGGCGGATGGCGGTGACGATCAGGTCGTGTTCGTCGAGGGCGTCTTCGGTGACTCGGGAGTCGCGGAGAAGGCGGAAGAGCTGCAGGTGGCAGTGCAGCTTGGCGAAGATCTCGCTGAAGTAGCTGTTGCCGGTCGCCGCGATCACGGCCTGGTGGAAGTCGGCGTCAGCGCGGGCGAAGGCGCCGTACGACATCGTGCCGGCCTGGTAGCGGCCGCGCATCTCACCCGCGATCCGGGCGATCTGCTCGACCTCGTCACCCCGGTACCGGCCGGCCGCGAGGCCTGAGCAGAACGGCTCGATCAGGAAGCGCGCCTCGAAGAGCTCCTCGAACCGCTCCGGCGTCAGCTTCGGCGTCGCGGAATATCCGATCAGATGCGTTTTGGTGACCAGGTCCTCGGCCTCGAGCCGGTTCAGTGACTCGCGGACCGGGGTCTGGGAGACGCCGAGCCGGCGGCTCAGCTCGTCGACCCGGATCCGTTCACCCGGCTGGATCTGCCCGTCCAGCAGGAACTCCTGCAACCGCTCGTAGACGACATCACTCATCCGCGGGCGTCCGGAACGCTCCGTGGTGCGTTGGCTCATCTGTTGTCCATCCAGTCGGCCGACAGTCGAAAGAAACTGTGGATTCGTATTCACAGACCATTGCGGATCATATCCGATCTGATCTAGCCTCCCAAGACATCGAGCACTGAATACGAATGCAGCGACTCCACCCTGGGATGGTCGACGTGCACACAGATCTGCTCACGGCCCAAGCACTGGCCGAACGACTCCTGATCACCGCCGGTGTGCCCGCCCCCGCCGCGGCCCAGCAGGCCGAGCTACTCGTCGTCGCCGAGGCGAAGGGAATGCCGTCCCACGGACTGCTGCGCCTGCCGAGACTGCTGCGCCGGCTGGCCAACGGCACCGCAAGCCCGACCAGCACCGGCCGGCACCACTGGAGCGGCCCCAGCTACCTCACCGTCGACGGCGAGCAAGGACTCGGTCCCGTCGTCGCGGTCCGCGCCTTGGAAGCGATCGTCCCGGCTGCCGAGCAGTACGGCGTCGCGGTCTGCTCCATCACGAACAACAACCACCTCGGCATGCTCGGGTACTACGCCGGCCGGATGGCGGACCGTGGTCTGGTCTGCCTCGGCATCACCACGAGCGAGGCTCTGGTGCATCCGTGGGGCGGCACCGAGGCGATGCTCGGCACCAACCCGCTGGCGCTTGCAGTCCCGGCGCGGCCGGCTCCGCTCGTGCTCGACATGGCCACCTCGCAGATCTCGATGGGCAAGGTCCACGACCATGCGCTGCGCGGCGTACCGCTGGAGCCGGGGTGGGCCCTGGATGCCAAGGGCAACGAGACGATCGACCCGGACGCGGCCAAGGACGGATCGATCGCGCCGTTCGGGGGAGCGAAGGGCTACGGCCTCGGCCTCGGTCTGGGCGCGATGGTCACCTTCCTCACCGGCGCCGCCTACGGCACCGCGGTCGGTGGCACGCTCGACGACGACCACCTGAGCAACAAGGGCGACCTGTTCATCCTGCTCAGCGGAGGCGGCGGCCGCCACTCCACCACCGAGTACCTCGACCAGGTACGCCGCAGCCGCCCGGCGGACCCGGCCTCGCCGGTAGCGGTCCCCGGCGACGGCGCCCGTACCCGGTATCACGAGTCCGTTGCCCACGGCATCGAGATCGCCGACGACCTGTGGCGTGAGCTGACCGCTCTCGACGCGGAACGCCGCGAAGCCGTGCTGGCCGACTGACCCCCGCCCACGACCGGACAAGGACCAACCTATGACGATCACCGCGCCTGCCTTCGGCGTGCAACGTTCCCCACGCACGGTTGTCTTCGGCGCCGGCCAGCGCACTCTGCTCGGTCACCACGCCGCCGAGTACGGCAGCTCAGCCCTGATCTGCACCGACGAACGCCTGGCCGCATCACCCGAGTTCGCCGCGTTGCGCGCCGATCTCGAGGACCACGGCCTGAACGTCCACGTCTGGCAGGACACCGCCCCCGAGCTCCCGATGTCCGACATCGACGCCTGTTTCGACGCGATGGAGTACGCCGGAATCGATGTCGTGATCGGGATCGGCGGCGGCAGCTGCCTCGACCTCGCCAAGGCCGTCGCGCTCATGCTCACCCACGGCGGCCCGATCGACCGGTACTACGGGGAGAACGCCGTACCCGGACCCGTCCTCCCGATCATCGCCGTACCGACCACCGGCGGCACCGGCTCCGAGGTGACCCCGGTCTGCGTCCTCAGCGACAGCCGGCGCGAACTCAAGGCCGGCATCTCCTCGCCGTACCTGATCCCGACCGTCGCGATCTGCGACCCCGAGCTGACCTACTCCTGCCCGCCCAGCCTGACCGCGAGCGCCGGAGCCGACGCGGTATCGCACCTGGTCGAGTCGTTCACCGCGATCCAACGGCCGCCGTCCGCGGTCGCGGAAGGCCGGGTCTTCATCGGCAAGAACGTGATCAGCGACTCCTACGCCCGCTGGGGTCTCGGACTCCTCGCGAAAGCACTCCCGATCGCCTTCGAGCAACCCGACGATCAGCAAGCTCGCTCCGAGGTGATGCTCGCCGCGAACGCAGGCGGCTACGCCCTGGGAGTCGCGGGCACCGCGGCCGCCCACGCGCTGCAGTACCCGCTCGGCGCGCTGACCCACACCCCGCACGGCGTCGGCGTCGGCGTACTCCTGCCGTACGTCATGCGCTACAACGTCCCCGCCCGCATTGACGAGTTCGCCGAGATCGCCCGCATCTTCGACCTTCCGCTAGTCGGTAACCCCCAGCAACAAGCTCTCGCCGGTATCGAAGCCGTGGACGCGTTGCTGGACCGCATCGGCATCCCGCCGACGCTGAAAGAGCTCGGCCTCACCGAGGACCAACTCGAGTACGTCGCCCAGCAAGGCCTGCAGTCGGCCCGGCTGATCGACAACAACCCGCGCCCGCTCGACGCCGACGCGCTGCTCGAGATCACCCGCGCCGCGTACGCCGGCGACCGAACCGACCCGTTCTGAACCCCGGAGCCAGCAGATGACCTCTCCGCACGATCTCTTCATCGATGGCCAGTGGCGCCCGGCCGCCGACGGCCGGCGCTTCCCGGTCCACGACCCGGCCGACGGGTCCGAGCTGGCCCAGTTCGCCGCGGCCACCGAGGCGGACTGCCTGGCCGCCGTCGACGCGGCCGCCGACGCGCTCGCCTCGTGGTCCGCGACCCCACCCAGGCAGCGCTCCGAGCTACTCCGCGCCTGCTTCGACCTACTGACCGAGGAACGTGAGCAGCTCGCCGCCCTCATCGTCGCCGAGAACGGCAAGGCGTACGCCGATGCCATCGGGGAGGCGGCGTACGCGACCGAGTTCTTCCGCTGGTTCGCCGAGGAAGCGGTCCGGATCGGCGGCGACTTCCGGCTCTCCCCGTCGGGCGACAAGACCATCGTCGTACGCCGCGACCCGATCGGCGTAGCCGTCCTCGTCACCCCGTGGAACTTCCCGGCCGCGATGGCCACCCGCAAGATCGCGCCCGCCCTGGCCGCGGGCTGCTCAGTAGTCCTGAAACCGGCCAGCCAGACGCCACTCACCGCGGCGTACGTCGTCGACGTCCTCCGGCGAGTCGGCGTACCAGCAGGTGTCGTCAACCTGGTCACCCCAGTGCCAGCCGGTCCGGCGGTGAGCGCGATGCTGCACCACCCCGCCGTACGCAAGCTGTCCTTCACCGGATCCACCGAGGTCGGACGAGTACTGCTCCACGAGGCGGCAGACCAGGTGGTCAGCTCGTCGATGGAGCTCGGCGGCAACGCGCCGTTCGTAGTCTTGCCCGGTGCCGACGTAGAGGCCGCGGTCGAGGGCGCGATGGTCGCGAAGATGCGCAACGGCGGCTCCGCGTGTACGGCGGCCAACCGGTTCTACGTCCATGACTCGCTCGTGGACGAGTTCAGCACCCGGATCACCACCGCGATGAAGGCGGTCACCATGGGCCCCGGCGCCGACCACTCGAACGACCTCGGAGCGCTGGTGTCACCGGAGGAACGCGACAAGGTCGCCGGCCTCGTCGACCGGGCCGTTGCCGAAGGCGCCAACCTGACACTTGGAGGCGGCGGGCAACCGAGCGGCGGAGCGTTTTATCCGCCGACCGTGCTCACCGACGTGAAGCACGGCACCGAGATCAACCAGACCGAGATCTTCGGACCGGTCGCCGCGATCGTTGCCTTCAGCGACGTCGACGAAGCCGTTGCCATGGCCAACGACACCATCTACGGCCTGATCGCCTACGTGTACGGCGATCCCGCCCAGGCGCTCTCCGTCGCGCAACGGATCGACGCCGGCATGGTCGCGGTCAATCGCGGCGTACTCAGTGATCCGGCCGCGCCGTTCGGTGGGACCAAGCAGTCCGGACTCGGCCGTGAAGGCAGTTCCGAGGGCATCCTCGAATTCCTCGAGGAGAAGTACATCGGGATCGAGGTGTGACCGATGGCCAACGCAGTCCTCCTGAAACCCCCGGACGTCGACGGACCACCGGCCCGGAAACGGGTCAAGGTCAAACTCAAGCGGCAGAACCTGGCCGGCTGGCTGTTCGTCGGTCCGGTGATCTTCGGTGTGCTGTTCTTCCAGCTCCTCCCGGTCGCGGCCTCTCTGGTGGTGTCGCTGACCAACTGGACCGGGCTGAACTCGCCGAAGTTCCTCGGCCTGGGCAACTACAAGGAGCTGTTCACCGCCGACGACACGTTCTGGCCGTCGCTGAAGAACACCGCGATCTTCACCGTGGTCGTCGTCGTACTGACCATTTTCATCGGGCTCGGACTCGCGGTCCTGTGCAATCAGAAGATCAAGGGCATCGGATTCTTCCGGACGCTGTATTACTCGCCCGCAGTCACCAACGTGGTCGCGATCGGCTTCGTCTGGTTCTGGCTGTACAACCCGGACAGCGGCCTGTTCAACTCCACCCTGAAGACGATCGGCATCCACGGCCCGGCCTGGCTGTCCGACACCAAGACCGCGTTGATCGCGGTGATGATCGTCGCGCTCTGGCAGGGTGTCGGCTACCCGATGGTGATCCTGCTGGCCGGGTTGCAGAGCATCGACCAGTCGCTGATCGAAGCGGCGACGGTGGACGGAGCGTCGGCCTGGCGGCGGTTCTGGGCGGTCGTCTTCCCGCTGCTGACGCCGAGCCTGTTCTTCCTCACCATTACGCAGTTCATCACCTCGTTCCAGGTGTTCGGGATCATCTACGTGATGACGTCCGGCGGGCCGAACAACGCCACCTCGGTGTTCATCTTCCAGATCTACGAGGCGGCCTTCGGGCACGGCCGGCTGGGCTATGCCTCCGCGATGGGCTGGGTGCTGTTCGTCATCGTCGGTGTCGTCACCGCGATCCAGTGGAAGATGGAGAAACGGTGGGTGCACTATGACAACTGAGGCCATCCGGGTCTTCAACCGGGCGCCCAGGCACATCCCGCGCCGGGTCGTACTGATCGTCGTGCTGCTGTTCTTCGCGGTGGTGTTCGCGATGCCGCTGCTGTGGATGATCAGCGCGTCGCTGAAACCGGAGAACGAAGTACTGCAGTCGCCGCCGACGTTCTTCCCGTCGGAGTTCCAGTGGGGCAACTACTCCCAAGCCGGCCACGGCCTGCTGCCGTTCTTCCTGAACAGCTGCAAGCTCGCCGCGCTGAACGTCGGTTTCCTGCTGCTGTTCGCGTCGCTGGCCGGGTACGGTTTCGCCCGGCTGAACTTCGCCTTCAAGAACCTGGCCTTCGCACTGTTGTTGTCGACGGCAATGATCCCGGGCATCGTCTACCTGGTTCCGCAGTACATGCTGTTCCGGCAGATGGGGTGGATCGACACACACTACCCGCTCTGGGTCCCGAACGTGCTGACCCCGGTGTTCGGCACGTTCCTGCTCCGGCAGGCGTTCCGCGGGGTGCCGATGGAGTTGGAGGAGGCGGCCAAGCTCGACGGCGCGTCCACCTTCGGAACGTTCTGGCGGATCATGCTGCCGCAGGTGAAACCGGCCCTGGCCGCGGTCGGCGCGCTGACCTTCATGGGCTCGTGGAACGACCTCTTCGGCCCGCTGATCTTCCTCAACTCGACGCGGTTGCAGACCATGCCGATCGCGCTCGCGCTGTTCAAGGGTGAGTACTTCACCCAGACCAACCTCATGATGGCCGCCGCGACGCTGACGATCCTGCCGCCGCTGCTGCTGTTCCTGCTGGCTCAGAAGTACTTCGTCCAGGGCATCACGATGTCCGGCCTGAAAGGATAAGAATGCGGATCACCAAGATCGAGTCGATCATCCTGCTCGACAAGCTGCACATCGTGAAGGTGCACACCGACGAAGGCCTGGTGGGTGTCGGCGAGGTCAGCCCGATGAACGCCTTCGTCTCGCACAGCGTGGTCGAGAAGGCACTCGCGCCGCTGCTGATCGGCGAAGAGGCGTCGGATATCGAGCGGCTGTGGCGCCGGCTGTACACCAAGCCGTACAAGCTCGGCCCCGGCGGCGCGCAGCTGAACGCCATCGCCGGTATCGACATCGCGCTGTGGGACCTGCTCGGCAAGGCCGCCGGGCTGCCCACCTACAAGCTCCTCGGCGGCAAGTACCGCCAGAGCGCCAAGGTCTACGCCAGCTCGATGTCGCGCAGCATGACACCGGAGCAGGAGGCCGAGCGGGCGAAGTCCTTTCAGGAGAAGGGATTCCACGGCTACAAGATCCACTCGTCGACGCCGTGGATGCACGACGACGGCTTCGACCAGACCATCGCCACCGTGACCGCGGTCCGGGAGCTCGTCGGTGACGACTTCCCGATCCTGGTCGACGTCAACAACGCGTACTACGAACACACCGCGATCAAGCTGGCCCACGCGCTCGAGGACCTCGGCGTGTGGCACTTCGAGGAACCGCTCGCCGCCCACGACTACGCGGCGTACGGACGGCTGGCGGACGCGGTCGACATCCCGATCGCGGCGGGGGAGCAGGAGTACACCAGCTGGCAGTTCCGGGACCTGATCCTCGACGGCCGGGTGGACATCCTGCAGCCGGACGTCATCAAGTGCGGCGGGATCACGGAGTTCAAGAAGATCGCCGTACTCGCCGACACCTTCACCAAGCCGATCACGGTGCACAACACCCAGCAGACGATCGGTACGTCGGCGCACGCGCACCTGTGGGTCAGTACGCCGTCCTGCGTCTACCCGCAGGAGTACAACATCGAGCACAACCCGGTTCTCGACGACGTACCGATCTGGAAGAACCCGCTTGTCCCGGTGAACGGCGAGATCACGCCGTGGGAGCTGCCCGGTCTGGGCATCGAGCTGGACGACGACGCGGTCGCAAAACTGCGGACCAATTAACTTCAGAGAACAGGAACGACCATGCCCGCATCAGACATCAGCCGTCGGTCGATACTCAAAGCCCTCGGCATCAGCGGTGGCGTGCTCGCCGCCGGAGTACCGCTCGCCGCCTGTGGAAGCAACGGAAGCGGTGGAGGGGGTGGCGGCAACGCCTCCTGGATGACCTGGGACACCGAGAGTGGCTCGCCGATGTACACGGTGGCCCAGAACTGGGCCAAGCAGGCCGGCAAGACCCTCGACATCCAGTCCATCCCCGGCGACGACTACGACACCAAGCTCCGTACGGTGCTGTCGTCGGGCGCCGCGCCGACCGCGATCCGGATCAACGACGACTACGTCCGGGGGTACTACGCGGAGGGCTCGCTGCTCGACCTGCGTCCGTACCTGGAGAAGGACGGAATCAAGCCGGACGACTACTTCCCGGTCGCCTACAACTTCGCCAAGCAGCCCGACGGCGCGCACGCCGCGTGGCCGATCATGACCAACCCCGGCGTGCTGTACTGCAACACCGACGCCTTCGCGGAGGCCGGGGTCGAGCTCCCGCCGAAGGACTGGGCGAAGAGCGGCTGGACCTGGGACGACTTCGTCGACGCGGCGAAGAAGCTGACCAAGCCGAACGGCGAGCAGTTCGGCGCGCTCGTCTTCCCCGACACCTCGCTCGAGACGGTCTTCCCGGTCAGCAACGGCGGCGACGGTATCTACTCGAAGGACGCGACCCGGTTCACGCTGGCCGAGCCGCAGGGCGCCGAGGCGATCCAGTGGGTCGCCGACCTGTCGCTCGTCCACAAGGTGCACCCGGACTTCGCCACCGTCACGGCCGGCAAGCAGACGCCGAACTGGGCACTGGCCCAGCTGGGCACCGGCAAGGTCGCGATGCTGCTCGGGCTCACCAGCGGCATCCCGTACCTGCGCACCAACGCGAAGGTGAAGTGGGACATCTTCCCGACGCCGATGAAGGTACGGCGTACGACGGTCAACACGCTGACCGTCCTCGCGGTGCCGAAGGCCTCGAAGGACCCGGACGCCGCCTGGGACTTCCTGAAGTACTGCGCCGGCGCGGACGCGGCGAAGCTGCTCGCGCAGTCCCGCGGCTTCATGCCGGTCGCGAAGACCTCGTCGGCGCTGTTCGTGCCCGACGACAAGTCGCCGTCGAACCTTGCGCTGGTGACGCAGGCGCTCGGCAACGCGGTGAACGAGAACTTCAGCCGCTACATCGAACGCGCCCGGACCATCTACCGGCCGGTGCTCGACGACGTCTGGAGCGGTAAGAAGACCGCCGAGGCGGCGCTGGGCAGCGTGAAGCAGAAGGTCGAAGACGTTCTCGCAGGCAAGGGATGACCGCATGAAGATCACCGACATCAGTGTCGACATCACGTCCGAACCGAAGGCGCACGCGGTCCGCGACGCGATCCAGTTGCTCGACCGGAACGGGCAGACCCGGGTTCGGATCGACACCGACGAGGGCGTGAGCGGCGTCAGTACGACGTACTTCGGTCGCGTCGAGAGTTCACCGGCGGTGCTGGCCAAGCTCATCACCGAGCAGCTGGCGCCGGAGGTGATCGGCGAGGACCCGACGATCATCCGGGGGATCCGGCAGAAGCTGCAGACCCTGACCGACTACCAGGGGACCGCCGGGTTGTCGTCGTACGGCATCTCGGCGATCGACCTGGCGCTGTGGGATCTCCTCGGCAAGTCCCTCGACGTGCCGGTGTGGAAGCTGCTCGGCGCACAGCGGACCGCGATCCCGACGTACGCGATGGTCGGTTGGCTCGAGCTGGACGTCGCGGGTCTGGAGAGCGTCTCGGCGAAGGCGATGGAGCAGGGCTTCCGCGGCGTGAAGATGAAGGTCGGCGGCGGACCGCTCAGCGAGGACGTGCAGCGGATCAAGGCGGTCCGGAAGGTGATCGGTCCGGACGCCCCGCTGATGGTCGACGCCAACCAGGCCTTCGGGTACGCCGAGGCGCTGAGACGCGGCCGGGTCTACGAGGAGCTGGACTGCCGGTGGTTCGAGGAGCCGCTGCCGGCTGCGGACACCGACGCGCACGTGCGGTTGGCGGAGAAGCTGGACATCCCGATCGCGACGGGGGAGAACCGGTATGGCCAGGCCGCTTTCCGGGACCTGATCTCGCGTGGTGGCGTCGGCGTCGTACAACCTGATCTGCGGCGGGCCGGTGGGTTGACCGACTGCCTGGAGATCGGGTTGATGGCAGCCGGGTTCGGTGTGCCGTACGCATCGCACGGCGGGGGAGCGCATATCCATGTGCTCGCCGCGTTGCCGAACACCATCTATGTGGAGAGCGGACTGCTGCCCGCTGACGGGAAGGTGAAGCTCGTCGACGGGTGCTATCCACTGCCTCCGGGGCCAGGGTTGTCGTCCTGGAACGGCTAGTTGGTGACCGACACCGGGAATCCACGGTTAATTTGTTACTAGGACCTTGTGTGTTACTCGCCAGTCAGCGAAGGTGACGTTGAGTACTTCAGTCGCCACCCCTCGCTTACAAAGGCGGTCCGCCCAATGAAGTCCATCGCCAGTTTGCTGTCCGCCGCGGCGCTCGGCGCCGTGGTCCTACTCAGCCCAGGTGTCGCGCACGCGGCGTCGCCGAACTACGTCGCACTCGGTGACTCGTACGCCTCCGGTGTCGGGACCCGCACTTACATCTCGAGTAGCGGGTCCTGCCAGCGGTCCACCAAGGCCTATTCGTACATCGACGCGGCCCGAATCGGGGCCAACCTGACGTTCGTGGCCTGCTCCGGCGCGAAGGTCGCCGACGTCACTGCGAACCAGTTGCCGTCGGTGACCAGTTCGACCAACATCGTCTCGGTCCAGGTCGGCGGCAACGACGCCGGCTTCTCGTCGGTCATCACCGAGTGCGCGAAGCCGTCGTGGCTCGGCGACTGCACGAGCGCCGTGGCCAACGCCCAGGCGATCATCAACAACACCCTGCCCGGCCGGTTGAACACTCTGTACTCGTCGATCAAGAGTCGGGCGTCGTCGGCCCAGGTCGCGGTCGTCGGGTACCCGCGGCTGTTCAACGGCACCGACTGCAACGCCGGCACGTTCTTCAGCCCGGACGAGATGACCAAGCTGAACGCGACCGCCGACCTGCTCAACTCCAAGGTCGCGGCTTCGGCGAGCGCGGCCGGGTTCTCGTTCGTGAACCCGACGACGAAGTTCATCGGTCACTCGGTGTGCGGCAGCCCGGAGTGGCTGAACGGCCTCTCGAACCCGGTCAGCGAGTCATACCACCCGAACGTGACCGGCCAGGCAGCCTTCGCCGACCTGGTCCAGCCCGCCCTCTGACCAAAGCGCATTTGGCTGGTTGACCAGCCAATTTGCCTGGTTGGCCAGGCAAATCAGGGGTTTGTGACCCGGAATCAGGGTCACAAACCCCTGATTTCGTTGGTGGACCAGTCAAATCCGTATTTCAAGGTGCGGACTCGTCCGGTTCGTGGTGTCATGCTGAGGTGACGCGAAGGTCCGTGGACTGGTTACTGGCAGCCAGGATGCAGGCCAACTGCTTAGCGCGTCCGGTGGACGAGGCCGGCCCCGGAGGGGTGGCCGACGTCGTACGCCGGACGGGGGGACTCCAGGCGCAGAGCTGGCGAGGCGCCGCGTACGCCGTCCGGGCCCGATCGACCGCGACCACGCTCGCTGACGTCTCGCGAGCTCAAGAGGACGATCGCTCCGCCGTCCGCGGCTGGTTCATGCGCGGCACGCTGCAACTGGTCGCCGTCGAGGATGCCGGCCCACTGCTCGGTCTGCTCGGCGCAAAGCTGATCAAAGACACTTCACGGCGGTTCGGCGAGCTGGGTCTGACGCCGTCGATCCGCGCCGAGGCGGCCGATCGCCTGGAGGAACATCTGCTGGCCCATGGTCCGTCCACCCGAGCAGAACTGGCGGACCTGCTGGTGAAGGCAGGTCTGATCTCGGAGCCGAAAGGACAAGCGGTCTACGCGTTGATCCGCTACACAGGCTTGCTCGGACGCCTCTGCTACGGCCCCGGCGAGACCTGGGTCGCGGTGCAAGCATGGCTCGGCAGACCGCTCGTATTAGAAGGCGATCCCGAGGCTCTGGCCCGGCGGTACCTGACCGCCTACGGCCCGGCGACCGCGCGGGATTTCGCAACCTGGTCGGGCCTGCCGGTGCCGGCCGCTCGCCGCGCTGTCGACGCGGTCGCGACCACGACGTTCGAAGTCGAGGGCACCGAACTGGTTGCCGTCGGCGACGTTCCGGGTTGCCAGGAAGTGCGCATGCTGGGCGAGTTCGATGCCTACCTACTCGGCTACCAAGATCGGTGGCAGGAGCTGCCGCGCTCGATCTTTCCCGGCGGCGGCATGCTGCGGCCCGCGGTGGTGGAAGCCGGTCGGGCGATCGGCACCTGGCGGCACGCTGACCTGTCGGTAGACGCGCCGGCCGACGTTTCAGCCGAGCTGAAAGATCTGGCTCGCTTCGCCGGTTGATCGTATATAACTCGTCGGGTATATATAGATCCATGACCGAGACGTTGAGTTCTGAGAACGGACGGACCGTGTTGCGGATGCGGCGGGAGCTGCGGCATCCGGTCGAGAAGGTGTGGCGGGCGATCACCGAGCCGAGCCAGTTGGCCGAGTGGTTCCCGGCTGCGGTCGAGCTCGATCTGCGGCTGGACGGGGCGATCAAGTTCACGTTCGAGCAGGATCCGGGCGCGCCGGTGGACGAGCAGTCCAGCGGTGTGATCCGCGCGTACGAACCGCCGCACGTGCTCGAGTACACCTGGGGTGTCGAGGTGCTCCGCTGGGAGCTGGTGCCGAACGCGGACGGTTGCACGTTGCATCTGACCGCGACGTACGACGACCGCGCCGGATCGGCGAGCTTCTCCGGTGGCTGGACGTTGTGCTTCGACGCGCTCGCGCGGGTGCTCGGCGACACCGTGCCGCAGCAGGACTACCGCGAGCTGCACGAGCACTTCGTGAAGGTGTTCGGACTGGATCAGGGCGTGCTGACCGACGACGGTGGGGTCCGTTTCGAGCGGCAACTGGTGCAGCCGAAGGAGGCTGTCTGGAAGCTGCTGACCGGCGCGCAGACAGCCACCGCGGGCAGTCCGCCGCCGGCCGGGTTCGTTGCCAAGGGCATTGAACCCGGACCGGTTGCAGACGCCGAAGAGCCCGTGCGGCTCACCTACACCTGGAGCGGCGGCGAGGTGACGTGGGCATTCCGGGACGGCAACGGCGGCGCCCGCCTGGTCCTCACCCAGACCGGCCCCGCCGCGGACTACCTCAACCCCTGGCGCGAATTGATCGAGGCCCTAGCTCGCTGAGACGTACTCCCGAAGGTGCTCGGCGGTGAGCGTCGGGCTGCTCTCGACGAGGTCGGCCGGCGTACCGGTGAAGACGATCTGACCGCCGTCGTGACCGGCGCCCGGGCCGACGTCGATCAACCAGTCGGCGTGCGCCATCACCGCCTGGTGGTGCTCGATCACGACCACGGTGTTGCCTTGGTCAACGAGTGTGTCGAGCATCTTGAGCAACTGGTCGACATCGGCCAGGTGCAGTCCGCTGGTCGGCTCGTCGAGGATGTAGATCGAACCGGTCCGGCCCATGTTGATCGCCAGCTTGAGCCGTTGCCGCTCACCACCAGACAGCGTCGTCAGCGGCTGCCCGAGCCCGATGTACCCGAGCCCGACCGTCGCAAGCCGATCCAGGATGGCGCGCGCCGTGCCCTTCCCGAAGAACTCACGTGCCTCGGCGACCGTCATCCGCAGCACCTCGCTGATGTTCTTCCCACGCAACCGATAGCCGAGCACCTCCGGCGTGAACCGCGCGCCGTTGCAGTCCTCGCAGACCGACGCGACCTCCGCCATCATCGCGAGATCCGTGTAGACCAGCCCGAGGCCCTTGCAGGTCGGGCACGCGCCGACCGAGTTCGCGCTGAACAGCCCGGGCTTCACCTTGTTCGCCTTGGCGAACTCGGCCCGGATCGGATCGAGCAGTCCGGTGTACGTCGCCGGGTTGCTCCGCCGCGAGCCACGGATCGGTTCCTGCCCGGCGATGATCACGCCGTCCCGGCCGGCCAGCGAGCCGTGGATCAATGAGCTCTTCCCAGATCCGGCGACTCCGGTGATAACCGTGAGTACGCCGAGCGGGACGTCCACACTGACATCGCGCAGGTTGTGCAGCGTCGCGTTCTCGATCGACAGCTTCCCGGTCGGACGGCGTACGTCGTCACGCACCCTCACCCGATGGTCGAGGTACTGCCCAGTCAGAGTGCCCGAGGTCTTCAGGCCGGGGACATCGCCGGCGTAACAGAGCCGTCCACCGGACAGACCTGCGCCCGGGCCGAGATCGACCACGTGATCGGCGATCCGGATCGTCTCCGGTTTGTGCTCGACGACCAGGACGGTGTTGCCCTTGTCCCGCAGTTGGAGCAGCAGGTCGTTCATCTGCTGGATGTCGTGCGGGTGCAGGCCGACCGTCGGCTCGTCGAAGACATAGGTGACATCGCTCAGGCTCGACCCGAGATGGCGGACCAGCTTCACACGCTGCGCCTCGCCGCCTGACAACGTGGACGACTCACGATCCAGGCTGAGATAGCCGAGGCCGATGGTGACGAACGAGTCGAGGGTCTGGGCGAGTCCCTCGAGCATCGGCCCGACGCCCGGATGCTTGACTCCGGCAACGAACTCGGCGAGGTCGCTGATCTGCATCGCCGAGCACTCGCCGATGGTCCGCCCGTTGACGGTGACAATGCGAGCCGCCTCGTTCAGCCGGACGCCGCCGCACTCCGCGCAGGTTTGTTGCCGAATCGCGCGTTCGGCGAAGGCTCGGGCGTGACTCTGCATGGACTGCAGGTCCTTGCTCAGGTACTGGCGTTTGAGCTTGCTGATCAATCCCTCGAAGGTCAGGTTGCTCTTGCCGACCCTGATCTTGATCGGCTCCTGGTAGAGGAACTGCTGCCAGGCCTCGGCCGGGTAGTCCTTGAGCGGCAGATCGGGATCGAACAGACCAGAGCTCGCCATCAGTTGCCAATGCCAACTGTCGACCGAGTACCCAGGCGCCTTGATCGGACCCTGGTTCAGGCTCTTCTCGAGGTCCACCAGCTCGTCGAGATCGAACTCGGTGGTCCGCCCGAGTCCCTCGCAGACCGGACACATGCCCTCGGCCCGGTTGAAGCTGAAGACGGACGGTGGGCCGGCGTACGGCGTTCCGGCTCGGCTGAAGAGGACGCGGAGCATGGTGTGGGCGTCGGTCGCGGTGCCGACCGTCGACCGGGCGTTGGCACCGATGCGTTCCTGGTCGACGATGATCGCGGCGGACAGGTTCTGCAGCGCGTCCACGTCGGGGCGGCCGAGGCTCGGCATGAAGTTCTGGACGAACGCGGTGTAGGTCTCGTTGATCAGCCGCTGCGATTCGGCGGCGATGGTGTCGAAGACGAGGGAGGACTTGCCGGAGCCAGAGACCCCGGTGAAGACGGTGAGCCGGCGTTTCGGGATGTCGAGCGAGACGCCGCTGAGGTTGTTCTCGCGGGCGCCGCGCACCTGGATGACGTCATGACTGTCAGCAGGAAGCATCCTTCAATGGTCTCATTGAACCGCCCATACGAACTTTGCCCAGCGGCTCCAGTCAGCACGACCGGCTAAAACCCTCAACGCCGTCAGGAAGGTTTGCGGGCCACCTTCGCGACCTCGTCGAGCAACTCCTGAAGTTGCCCGGCCAACTGGCTGCGGGCGGCGGGGGAGAGGGACGCGACCAGGTCCGCCTCGCGGGTGAGCACCTGGTCGACAGTTCGCTCGACCAGGTCGTGGCCGGCCTTTGTCAGCGTCACGACCACCGCGCGACTGCCGTCCGCGGCGGACCGGCGGGTGACGAGTCCGCTCTCCTCGGCCCGAGCGACCCGCTGCGAGATCGCTCCTGCGGTGACGAGGGTACGGCGGGACAGTTCGCGCGTACTCAGCTCGTACGGCGACCCCGCGCGCCGCAGCACGCTGAGCAGATCGAGGGTCGCCGGGTCAACGCCGGCGTCCGCGAGGACCCGGCGGCGGTCGTCGGCGAACAGTTTGGCCAGCCGCCACAGGGGAGTGACAATCTCGATCGAGTCGGTCGGCGTACCGGGGCGTTCCCGCTGCCAGGCGCGGGCGATCTCCGCCGCGGGGTACGGACTCGGGGCATCGAGCGGGTAGTTGTCGGCCACGAGCATCATGGTACGTTTAGGTCTAAACATTTAGACCTAAACGTGAGGTGTCGAGTGAGGACGATCGTGGTGACCGGGGGAGCGACTGGGATCGGGCGCGCGACCGCCGAGCGGTTCCGTGCCGACGGAGACGATGTGGTGATCACCGGGCGACGCGCCGACGTACTGGCGAAGACCGCGGCGGATGTCGGAGTCAGGGGAGTGGTGTGCGACGCGACGGATCCGGTGCAGGTGGAGCGGTTGCTGGACGAGTTGCCGGACAAGGTCGACGTACTGGTGAACAACGCCGGCGGCAACACCGACTTCGGTCGCCCGGACGGTGATCTCGCCCAACTGAAGGCCAACTGGCTCGCCAACCTCGAGGCCAACCTGATCAGCGCGGTGCTCACCACGACCGCGCTAGGACCCCGAATGACGACCGCCGTCATCCACCTCGGCTCGATCGCGGGCGCCCGCGGCGCGGGTTCGTACGGCGCCTCGAAGGCCGCACTGGCGATGTGGAACGTCGACGCGGCGACCGAGCTCGGGGCTCAGGGCGTGACCTCCAATGTCGTCGCGCCCGGCTTCACCGCGGACACCGAGTTCTTCCAGGGACGGCTGACCGATCAGCGCCGTCAAACGTTGCTCCAAGCAACGTTGACCAAGCGCGAAGGTCAGGTCGAGGACATCGCCGGCACCATCCACTACCTCGCCTCGCCGGCCGCCCGGCACCTCACCGGTCAGGTCCTCCATGTGAACGGCGGGGCGTTGATTACGCGCTGATCACTGACAACGTGGGCCAGATGTGACAATGGGCGACATGCGTCCCACCGTCAAAGATGTCGCCAAGCTGGCCGGGGTGTCGCCGAAGACGGTGTCGAACGTGATCAACGGCGTCGTCTTCGTGCGGCCTGAGACGCGGGCCCGGGTGGAGAGCGCCCTGGCCGAGCTCGACTACGTGCCGAACATGAGCGCGCGCGGACTGCGGAACGGCCGGTCCGGAATGATCGCGCTGGCCCTGCCCGACCTGCTACGGCCGTACTCCGCCGAGATCATCCACCTGGTCGTCGAGCTGGCCCACGAGCGCGGCTGGGGCGTGCAGATCGAGCAGACCGCGGCCGAGCCCAAGCGCGAGTTCGAGCTGCTCTCGAAGGCCCGCGCGTACCTCGTCGACGGCCTGATCCTGAACCCGGTGAACCTCGACGACAGCGCGGTGATGTCGGCAGGACCGCTGCCGCCGTTGGTGCTGATCGGTGACGTCGATCAGGACGTCGTCAGCCAGGTCGCGATCGACAACCTCGCGGCCGCGCGGGACATGACCAAGCACCTGCTCGCACGCGGCTGCCGCCGGATCGCAGCCGTCGGTACGCCGGAGATCCCGCGCGGCTCCAGCGGAGCAGGCGTACTCGCGGGTTCCGCCGAAGGCCCCGGTACGGCGGCGTCGCGACTAAGGACCACCGGATACCACCAGGCGCTCGAGGAGGCCGGCGTACCGATCGATCCGTCGCTCGAGATCAGCCTCGACAGGTGGCGACCAGAGGGCGCCGCGACCGTAGTGGGGAAGTATCTGGCCGACCACGAGCTGCCGGACGCGTTCTTCTGCTTCACCGACTCGATCGCGTCCGGTGCGCTGGCGGCGCTGTGGAGTGCGGGCATCGCCGTACCCCGGCAGACCCTGGTCGCCGGGTTCGACAACATCCTCGAGAGTCAGTTCATGATCCCGCCGCTGACCACGATCGATTTCGACCGGCGGGAGTTCGTCGGGGCCGCGCTCGACCTGCTCGCCGAGGCGATGGCCGACCGGGGTGCGCCGCCACGCAGGGTGATGATCCCACATCGCGTCGTCGAACGCGCCAGTACCGAACGCTAACGGATACGTTTCCACAAAATCCCACATCGGAGTCTTGTCTCGCGCATTCTAACGATGTAATTTTCGGTTCGCCTCTCGAAGGAGACCGAATGAGTGACCAGCTCTCCCGGCGCGGACTGCTCAAAGCAGCGGCCGCGCTGGCCGGTAGTGGGTTGCTCGTCGGCTGCGCGCCTGGTGCGTCGCGGTCGGCGACCGACCTCAGCTACTGGCACCTTTTGACCGGCGGTGACGGCACAGTGATGGCAGGCCTGGTGGATGCCGTCAATGCCGCGAACCTCGGGTTCCACGCGACCCAGACGGTCCTCGCCTGGGGACCGCCGTACTACACGAAGCTGGCCATGGCCTCGGCCGGTGGCCGGGCTCCGGACGTGGCGATCATGCACGCGTCCCGCATCGCCGGCTACGCGCCCGGGGGCCTGCTCGAGCCGTGGGACCTCGACCTGCTCGCCGAGGTCGGCCTGCACGAGAGCGACTTCCCGGCTCGCGTCTGGGAGAAGTGCCAGTACGACGGGAAGCTGTACGCGATCGCCCTCGACACCCATCCGTTCGTGCTCTACTACAACACCGAGCACGCCGAGAGGGCCGGTGTCACGGACGCTCTGCACTCGATGAAGAGCCCGGAAGAGTTCACGGAGATCGCGGCCAAGCTGCAGAAGGTGACCGGGAAGCACGGTCTGTCCTACGGCTACCTCGGTGACGGCTCGCAGATGTGGCGGCTGTTCTACACGTTCTACCGGCAGACCGGCGCGGACATGAAGCTCGTGCCCGGCCAGAAGGCGCAGGTCGACAAGGACGCCGCGGTCAAGACGCTGACCTTCATCCAGTCGTTGCTCAACGACACCATCGCGTCCCGCAGCGGCGACGGCGGTACGGCGACCAGCGAGTTCCTGCACGGCGAGAGCGGGATGTTCCTCGGCGGCGTGTGGGAGCTGCCGGTGCTCAAGGACGCGAAGATGCCGGTCGACGCGCTGCCGATCCCGACGCTGTTCGGGACCCAGGCGGCGTACGCCGACTCGCACACGTTCGTCCTGCCGCGGCAGTCGAAGGTGTCGCCGGAGCGCCGCAAGCACGTGTACACGATGGTCGCGGAGATCCTGAAGCGCTCGGTGAAGTGGGCCGGCGGCGGACACATCCCGGCGTACCAGCCGGTGGCGCACAGTGCGGAGTACCAGGCGCTGAAGCCGCAGTCGAACTATGCGGGCATCCCGGCGTACGTGAACTACGACCCGGACGTGTGGTTCACCGGGGCCGGCAGCGACTTCCAGAACTACTTCGCCGAGAACGTGCAGAACGTGTTCCTCGGCAGTGGTGACCCAGCGGCCGGGTTCGACGGGTTCGTCGCCCGGCTGAACAAGCTGCTCGACCGTCCGCAGCCGGTGTGAGAGGAGAGGCACAGATGTCTACTGCTATCGACACTCCGCCGGTGACGGCCGAGGAGGTCACGGCTCAGGGCAAGGCGCGGGCCAAGCGTGGGGAGACCCTTACTGGGTGGGCCTTCGCGGCGCCGTTCGCCGTACTGTTCGTGCTCTTCCTCGTGGTGCCGGCGGTGTATGGCCTGTATCTGAGTTTTACCGGTGAGACGTTGACCGGTGCGGGCAGCGGATTGGTTGGATTTGCCAACTACGGCGAGGCTTTGCGTGATCCGGACATGTGGAAGTCGCTCGGGAACACGCTCTGGTTCACGGTGCTGAGCACGGTCCCGCTCATCGTCTTGTCGCTCGCGCTGGCACTGCTGGTGAACCTGGGTCTTCCGGGACGCTGGTTGTGGCGGCTGTCGTTCTTCCTGCCGTACCTGCTCGCATCCACCGTCGTGGTGATGTTCTGGAGCTGGATGTACAACCCGACGCTCGGGTTGATCAACGGCGTACTGGCGAAGTTCGGTGCCGCGCCGGTGGCCTGGTTGCAGGATCCGAAGGTGGCGATGGTGTCGGTCGTGATCACCACGCTGTGGTGGACGATCGGGTTCAACTTCCTGCTGTATCTGGCGGCGTTGCAGAACATTCCGGAGCAGCAGTTCGAGGCGGCCGCGATCGACGGCGCCGGCAAGTGGCGGCAGCTGTTCTCGATCGTGATCCCGCAGTTGACGCCGACGACGGCGCTGCTGGTGACGTTGCAGGTCCTCGCGTCGCTGAAGGTGTTCGACCAGATCTACATGCTGACCAACGGTGGTCCGGCCGGGAAGACGCGGTCGATCGTGGAGTACATCTACGAGTCCGGCTTCACCGGTTACCGGTTCGGGTTCTCGTCGGCCATCTCGTACCTGTTCTTCGTGCTGATCGTCCTGGTGGCGTTGGCGCAGTACAAGATCATCAACCGCAGGAGCGCGGCATGAGCACATACACGTTGAGCCGTAGTGGGCGTGGCATGAAACAAACGCACAAGCCAGGCGAAAACCCCTGGAGCGTGTCCAGAATGGCCGCGCTGCTGGTACTTGCGGTCCTGGCCGCAACCTGGCTGGTCCCGTTCGCGTGGTCGGTGCTGACGTCGCTGAAGAGCGAAGCGGACGCCGGCGCCTCTGCGATCACGCTGAACCCGCCGGACGGGTTCAGCTTCGATGCCTACCGCAAGGTGTTGTCAGCCGGTGACATCCCGACCTGGGCGTGGAACAGCCTGCTCACGTCGGTGGCGATCACGGTCATCACGGTGGCGACGTCCGCGCTGGCCGGGTACGCGTTCTCGCGCATCAACTTCAAGGGCAAGCGTTGGTTGTACGCCGCGATCATCGCGGCGATCATCATCCCGCCGCAGTTGCTGATCGTGCCGTTGTTCCGGCAGATGCTCGCGTTCAACCTGGTCGACACGTACTGGGGGATCATCCTGCCGCAGTCGTTCGCGCCCGCGATGGTCCTGATTCTCAAGCGCTTTTTCGACCAGATCCCGGTCGAGCTGGAGGACGCGGCCCGGGTCGACGGCGCGGGAAGGCTGCGTGTCTTCTGGTCCGTCGTACTGCCGTTGTCGCGGCCGATCCTTGCCGCGGTGGCGATCTTCGTGTTCATCGGGGCCTGGAACAACTTCCTCTGGCCGTTCATCGTGACGACCGACGCGCACCTGATGACGTTGCCGGTGGGACTGCAGACGGTCAAGAGCGCTTATGGCCTGCAGTACGCGCAGAACATGGCGTCCGCGATCCTGGCCGCATTGCCATTGGTCGTGGTGTTCCTGTTCTTCCAGCGGCAGATCATCAAGGGCATTGCGACCACTGGCTTCGGTGGTCAGTAATTTCGTGGACACGGGTTCCGGAACTCGGGATTCCGGTCACGATCCCTTGAAAAGGTCGTCACGCTCAGCGAGGGTTGCTTGATCACTTCCGCGTCGTTTCCGGGTGCGGGAAGGACGGGGAGTGTGCGGTCCTACGGCCGCAACCACCGTCACTCGGGGTAGTTCACGATGAGAAGGGGGAAGTGTGTCAGCGATGAATAGGCTCGCCGAGCTGTGCCGTGATGTGAGGAGTCACGGCAACGCGGGGCTCGGACGAGCTGCGATCCAACCGGCGGTGTGTACCGGCATCCACGAGGTGAGCTCGTCGAGCAGCCCGGTGCGACCGCGACGCGTGGCGGTGCTGAGGTTGAGCAACGGCATGACGACCACGCTGCGACTTGGCGAAGGTGCCAAGCTGCCCGCGCCTGGAAGCACTGTTTTCGTCCAAGGTGGCCGAGGCATGGGCGATCAGCCTGTCTCAGGTGGGGTCATCCTCGCGTCGAGCGAGCCTGTCCGGACGTCAATGGTCTGAGTCAGTGACAACTGGCCGGTCTCAGGTGTCAACGCCCAGCTGAGGCCGGCAAGTCCCCGGAACTACTCCGGCATCGGAGCGGTGAATTCCCGGATCTCGATCGGGGAGTACGGCGCCTCGGGCAGGCGCGCGGCGATCTCGGTCGCGCGCTCCAGGTCGCAGTCGACGATGTAGTAACCGGCCAGTACTTCCTTGGCCTCGGTGAACGGCCCGTCGGTGACCGCCGGTACGCCGTCCTGAACCCGGACCACCCGTGCGTTCGCGACGGTCAGGCCGAGTCCGTCGACGAATTCGCCGCTCGCCCGCAGCTCCTCGGTCAGTTTGCCGTGCTGTTCCATCACCTGGTCGATGCCCTGCTCGTGCAGGGTGCCCCAGGTCTCGTCGTTCCCGTAGATCAGCAGCATGTATTTCATACCAGCCTCCAATTCACCGGGAACGTCGGAACGCCGGATGTCTTCTCGACATCCGGCGCTCACGTTACTTGCTACCAGGTGGCTCCGGCGGGAGCGCGCACCGTCGTGTTGATGCGGTTGAACATGTTCGTCAGCGCGATCATCAGCACGATCGCCGACAGTTCCTTCTCGCCGAACTCGTCGGCCGCCGCGGCCCAGATGTCGTCACTGACCGAGGTGGGATTGTCGGCCAGCCGGGTCGCGGCCTCGGCCAGCTCGAGCGCGGCCCGCTCGGCGTCGGTGAATAGGTCGGACTCCCGCCACGCGGCGACCTGGTGCAGCCGCTCGTCGGTCTCGCCGTTCTTCAGCGCCGACTTGATCCCGCCGAACACGCACGGGGAGCAGCCGTTGATCTGGCTGGCCCGCAGATGCACGAGCTCCAGGATCTTGCCGTCCGTCCCGGACTGGCCGATCGCCTTATAGATGTTCTGGATGCCCTTGGTGGCGTCCGGCAGAATCGTTGCAGGGTTGGTCATCCGTGCTTGCATGGGAGGTTCTCCATCAGGGTGTGTGACTGTTGCTTTCACTCCCTTGACGGATGCTGCGCGGCGGATGTGACAGCGAACCTCAGATCTCTTCTGAGCCGTTCGTCGACCAGTACGGCGGGATCGGAGTACTGCGCTGTCAGGCAGACCGGGCCTGCATATCCGACCTTCTGTAGTGCGGCGAAGACGGCCGGCCAGTCGGAGAGCCCGTCCTCGGCCTCGACGAAGTTCGTCTTCCAGCCACCGTCGGTCCGCAGGTAGTGGACGTTCTTGAGGTTCACGATTCCGAGCCGGTCCGCGCCGAGCTCCAGCGTCACCGCGGGATGGTCACCGGCCAGCGCGTCGTGCGCCGCGTCCCACACCAGCTTGAACCGGTCCGGCAACCCGTCGAGCAACTGCAGTACGCCGAGCGTCGACGAAACATACCGCCCGTGATGCGGCTGCACCCCGACCTGTACGTCGTACCGCTCCGTCAGTACGGCGGCCTGCTCGAGCATCGCGCGGTTGCGTTGGACGGAGGCGGCGTACCCGTCGGAGCCGAGCTCGGCCATGATCCGGATCATCGGTACGCCGGCTTCCGCGCAAGCGGCGAACACCGGCTCGGACAGGTCGCTGGCGACGCTGATCGGTTCGATGCCCTCGGCCCGTAACTGCCCGGTGAACTTCGGCAGCTCGGTCTCGGCGTTCGCCGGCGTCAGGTACGCCGCGTCTCGGACCGGGATCTCGGCGCCGCCGAACCCGATCCCGGCGACCAGCCGCCCGAGCTCGTCACCGGGCAGACCCAACCAGGGTTTGGTGAACACCGACCACAGATACGTCATCAACGGCCTCCTAGACCACTCATGGTGATACCTCGGACGAACCAGCGTTGGGTCAGGAAGAACAGGACGATCAGCGGGATCGTGGTGACGGTCGCTGCCATCAGCAACAAGTTCCACTGGGTGCCGTTGGTGTCCTGGAACACCTGCAGACCAACGGATGCCGTTCGGGTGGCGTCGCTGTTGGAGATCACCAACGGCCACAGCAAGTTGTTCCACTGACCGATAAACTTGAACACGGCCAGCGTCGCGATCGCCGGCACCGCGAGCGGGATGATCACCCGGACGAACGCCTGCCACCGGTTCGCGCCGTCCAGCCGGGCGGCCTCCTCGTAGTCGCGCGGGATGCCGAGGAAGAACTGCCGGAGCAGGAACACGCCGATCGCGGTGAACGCGTGCGGCAGGATCATCCCGGGCCAGGTGTCGATCCCGTGCAGTTTCGCGACCAGCACGAACTGCGGGATCAGGGTCACCTGTGACGGGATCATGAGCGTCGCCAGGTAGATCCCGAACAGCCAGCTGCGGCCAGGGAAGTTCAGCCGGGCGAACGCGTACGCCGCGAGCGCAGCGGTGACCGTTTCGATGATCGTCGTACCGCCGGCGAAGTAGACGGTGTTCAGCAGGTACTTGCCGAGCGGGACCAGGTCGAACGCGCGGGTCAGGTTCTCCGGGTGCCAGCTGCTCGGCCAGAACGACGGCTTGGCCGCCATCGACTCGGCGTCGGACTGGAACGCGACCAGCACCATCATCACGACCGGAACGAGTGTGAAGGCGGTGACGAGGAAACAGCCGAAGAGGATCAGCTTGCGGCGGATGTCAGTTGTCTCAGTTGTCATAGTGCACCAACCTGCGCTGGAAGAGGAACTGACCGGCGGTGATGACGACGATGAACGCGAACAGCACCAGCGATTGCGCCGCGGCGTACCCCTGGTCGTAGTTCTCGAAGCCGGTCCGGTAGATGTACATGACCAACGTGGTCGTGCGCGTGCCTGGACCACCGTTCGTCATGATCAGCGCCTGGTCGAACACCTGGAACGACCCGATCACCGACGTGACGATCACGAAGAACAGTGCCGGGGACAGCATCGGCAGCGTGATGTGCCGGAAGCTGTTCCAGGGCGACGTACCGTCCACTCGCCCGGCCTCGTAGAGCTGTTGCGGGATCGCCTGGAGTCCGGCGAGGAAGACCACCATGCCGAAGCCGAAGCTCTTCCAGACGCTCATCTGGATCAGCGCGGGCATCGCCCAGTTGTCCGAGATCAGCCAGGTCGGTCCATTGATGCCGAACCATCCGAGCACGGCGTTCACCAGGCCGTCGTGCGGGATGTAGAGCCAGATCCAGACGAACGCCACCGCGACCGTGATGGTTGCGTACGGCAACAGCAGGAGCGACCGGAAGATCGCGATCCGGCGTACGCCGTGGTTGAGCAGCAGCGCGAGGGCCAGGCTGACCGCGATCGTGAGCGGCACACTGACCAGCGTGAAGTACGCCGTGTTGCCGAGCGCGGACCAGAACGTCGGGTCCGGGCCGAGACGGGCGAAGTTGTGCAGGCCGGCCCAGGTCGGGCTGCTGAACAGGTTCCAGTTCAGCAGCGAGATGACGCCGGCGGCAACGACCGGTCCGGCGGTGAAGATCAGGAAGCCGATCAGGCTGGGCAGGATGAACAGCCAGGCGGTGAGCGCCTCGCGGCTGCGCCAGCGCGGCGTCGGGTTCGACGACTGGTGGGATGGTGCCGGGGCAGTGACCGCTGGTGCGGTATCGACGGCCATGTCGATCACCCCTTCCTGGCGGTGGCTTGGCGGACGGTGTCGAGGTGCTGGCGCATCAGGATGTCGAGGCGCGGCGTGAGTCCGTTGATGGCCTCCGGGACGGTGACCTGGCCGAGGAAGGTTCGGGGCAGGTCCTGGCCGAGCAACTGCTTGACCTGGTTCCAGTTCGTGGTGACGTCGAAGGCGTGACCGCCGGCGAGCTTGCCGGCCAGGATGTCCTGGACGATGCCGAGGTTGTCGGGCGGCGGCTGGAACGCGGTCCCCGCACTGAGCCGGGCCGGGTTGTTGCGGCCGGCCTTGGCGTAGATGTCGAGGGCGCCGGTGCTGGTCAGGGCCTTGATCAACTTCCACGCGAGGTCGAGCTCGGCACCATCGCGTACCCCCGATGGAATCGCGAAGCTGGAGCCCGAGACCCGCGGCTTGCTGCCCGCCGAGCCGGCCGGAAACGGGATGATGTCCCAGTCAAACTTGGCTTTCCGGGCGTTCACGACCTGCCACGGACCGTTCTGCATGAACGCGACGTTGCCCTGCATGAAGTTGGACAGCGAACTCTCGGTGACGAGGTTCTTGATCGGCGGTGTGACCTTGTCCTTGACGAACAGGTCGATGACGTACTGCAGCGCCTCCATCGACTCCGGATCGCCCAACGTGCTCCGGCCACCGTCGTCGCTCATCACGTTGCCGCCGGCGCAGTAGATCCACGACACCAGGTCGTCGATGGCCGGCGCGCAGGTGAAGCCGTACTGCTGTCCGGGTTTGGTGAGCTGTTTGCAGAGGTCGCGGAAGGTTGCCCAGGACATCGGTTCGGTCCGGGACGGCAGCGCGATGCCCTGCTGCTTCAGCAGGTCCTTGTTGTAGTACATGACGGTCGGTGCGACGTCGAAGCCGATCGCGTACGTCTTGCCGTTGAAGCTCGAGATCCGCCGACTGGTGTCGTAGAAGTCGTCGAGCTTGAAGTCCGGGTCGGCGGCGATCAGGTCATCGAGCGGTCGGTGTGCACCACGGGCGGCGTACGTCGGGATCAGGGTGCCGTTGAGTGCGGTGACCAGGCTCGCGGTGCCGCTGACCAGTTGCAGGTCGAGCTTGGTCGGGTAGCTGGGCGACGGCGTCAGGGTCGCGACGGACTTGACCTTCAGCTGCTGCTCGACGTACTTGCCGAAGTCGTCCCAGACCTTCTTCTCCGCGGGGCTGCTGGACCACATGGACCAGGTCGCGCTACCGGATGGCGGGCCGGACGAGCAGCCGGCCACAGTTCCAGCCGCGGCCAACCCGAGCCCGGCCAGGCCGGTCAGCTCTAGGAAGCTGCGGCGGGACAGCTTGGTGGACATTGATTCTCCCTCACCTATAGAGCAGGTCGATCGACTCGGCGCGGATGCGTTCCTCGTCGACCTCGACGCCCAGTCCAGGGGCGGTGGGGACCGTTGCGACGGCCTTGGTGATGCTCAGCCCGTCGACGTACAGATCGGTCAGCAGCTCCGGCCCGTTGAGCTCGGCGGGCAGTGCGAGCTCGAGCTGACTGAACACGTGCAGGGCGGCGGCGAACGCGATACCGCAGTCGGTCAGGCCGCTGGCGAGGATCTCGAGACCGCCCGCGAGCGCGGTCTGGGCAGTCTTCAGGGCGTTGCGCAGTCCGCCGGATTTGCAGACCTTGATCACGACCAGGTCGGCGGCGTCGAGGCGGATCGCGCGGGCGAGGTCCTGTGCGGAGAAGCTGCCCTCGTCGATCGCGATCGGGAGCGTGATCAGCTCACGCAGCCGTTGCATCGCGAGCGTGTCCGTGCTCGGCACGGGCTGCTCGACGCAGTGGATCGTGCGGAGGTCCGCCGTACGGTCGAGCAGCTGCTTGAGCGCGCTCGGGCGATAGGACTGGTTGGCGTCGAGCCACAGCGGCTTGCCGCCGGCCACCTCGGCGACGGTGTGGATCGCGGCAGTGTCCGCATCGAGGTCGCCACCGATCTTCACCTTGTACGCCGAATAGTCCGACGACTGGAGCGCGTGTTCGCGGACCGCGTCTTGATCGCCGACCCCGATCGCCGAGCAGAGCGGGATCTCGTCGTGGATCTTGCCGCCGAGGAGAGCGTGGACGGGGACGCCGGCGAGTTTGCCGGCCGCGTCGTGCATCGCGACGTCGACAGCGGCCCGGGCGAATGGGAACCCGTTCGACACCGCCGGACTGAGCCGCTTGGCGGCCCGTTGGTGGAACAGCTCGACGTCGAACGGCGTGAGCTCGAGCAGGATCGGCGCGAGATGCCGCCGGATCACCACCGCCATCGTCTCGGCGGTCTCGTAGCTCCAGCTGGGCAGCGCTCGCTGCTCGCCCCAGCCGACGACGCCGTCCTCGGTGGTGAGCTTGACGAAGATCACCGCCCCGGCCTGATCGGGCGCCGCGTCGGGAGCACCGACGGCACCGCTGCCGAGCACGAACCGGCGAGCGAACGGCACCGCGACCGGGAACACCTCAACCTGACTGATGCGGGACATCGTGGGTTCTTCCTCTCAAGCCGCGATTCAGGCCGCGATCGACCACGCGGCGGCGTCTACGAAGCTCGGGCCCCGGGTGCCGTTGTCGAGCCACTGGAGTGCGTCCTTCAGGACGTAGCCCGCGAGTGCGAGATGACCTTCGGCGGTGTCCCCGGCGATGTGCGGGGTGAGCAGCAGGTTCGGGGTCTGGAGGGTCTTGGCGTCGAACGCCGGCGGCTCGGGGTCGTAGACGTCCAGGGCGGCGTAGATCCGGCCGTCCAGCGCGTGCTCGAGCAGCGCCTGCTGGTCGATCGCCGGTCCGCGCGACGAGTTGATCACGACCGCGCCGTCCGGGAGTGCCTCGATCAGTTCGCGGGAGATCATGCCTTTGGTCTCGGGCACGTTCGGGACGTGAATCGTCAAGAAGGTGCTCGCTGACGTTTCGCGCAGATCCGCCAGGCGGACGCCGAGTTGCTCTGCGCGCTCGGTTGTTAGGTAGGGGTCGTAGACAACCAGGTCGCAGCCGAACGGCTTCAGCAGCGTGATCAACGCCCGGGCGGTGCTGCTCGCGCCGATGATGCCGACCTTGGCGCCGGCCAGCTCGTGACCGCGGTACTCCGTCTGCTTCCAGCCGCCGGCGCGGATCGCATCGTCGAACCGGGGGAGTCGCCGGGCCAGCGTGAGCATCGATGCGAGGCAGTACTCGCCGACCGACCAGGCGATCCGTGGACCCGCCGAGAACACCGCGACGCCCTGGTCCAGGATGACCGGATCGATCAGGTTCTTCACCGTGCCGGCTGCGTGCGCAACCACCTTCGGCCCGTTCCCGTCGGACCACAGTTCCTTGCCGAGGTGCGGCGTACCCCAGCTGGTGAGGAGGACGTCGGCACCGGCGACAAGCTGCGGTACGGCCGCTGGGTCGAGCGCCGGCGGCTTGGCGGCGGATCCAGGACCGGTGGTGTGCTCGGCGGTGGCCCAGACGACCTCGAAGCGGTCCTCGAGCAAGCGCCGGGTGTCGGCGTCGACGACATCGGCAGCACGTTCGGGGGAGAAGAGGGCAGCGAGTTTCGGCATGGCACTGACGGTAAGCGCCTTCCGCTATGCAGGTCCAAGCCCGTTTCTGTATGAACCGATACCGTGTGGGCATGGATCTCTCCTTGCAGCAGCTCCGCGGATTCGTCGCTGTCGCCGAGGAACTGCACTACGGCCGGGCCGCCCAGCGGCTGAACCTGACCCAGCCGCCGCTGACCCGGCAGATCCAGGGCCTCGAACGCACCCTCGACGTACGCCTCTTCGACCGAACCGGCCGCGGCGTCCGACTGACCGCGGCCGGCGGGGTGTTCCTCGAACACGCCCGCCGCGTCCTCGCGCTGCTCGAGGTCGCTCCGGAAGCGACTCGGCGCGCGGCCGATGGCACGACCGGGACGTTGCGGCTCGCGTTCACCGCGATCGGCGCGTACGCCGTACTCGCGGACTTCCTCACCATGGTCGGCAAGCGGACGCCGGGCGTGACCGCCGAGCTGACCGAACTCGTCAGTCCGGCCCAGTTCGAGGCACTGGCGAACCTGGAGATCGATCTCGGGCTGGTCCGGCCGCCGATTCCGGCGCAGTTCGAGTCGCTGCTGGTGCACTCGGAGGATCTGGTGCTCGCCGTACCGGCATCCCATCCGTTGGCCGATGGGGACGGGACGGTCTCGCTAGTGGATGCGACCGACGACTACATCGGGTACAGCCCGGAAGGATCGCAGTACCTGCATGACATCTGCGCGGCGATGATCGGCATGGATCGGTACGCCGTCAGCCAACTGGCCTCGCAGGTCCCGACAATGCTCGCGCTGGTTCGGGCCGGCCTGGGTTGTGCGTTGATCCCGCGCTCGATCATGGCGATGGGTGTCGAAGGGGTTCGGTACCGCGAACTGGACGCGGCCGACGCGCACTCGGTGACCCTGCACGCCTGCTGGAGTCCGGACAACCCGAACCCGGCGCTCCAGCGGCTGGCCGAGTCGCTGCGGCAGGACCCGCATCTCGCCACTTGACCTAGAGCGAGCTCTAACTCGTACGCTCAAGGGCATGAGCGCACAACACAAGATCGGCTCGGGTTTCGGGCAGGACAGCACCGCGGACGACGTCCTGGCCGGGATCGACCTGACCGGCAAGCTGGCGATCGTCACCGGTGGATATTCCGGTCTCGGTCTGGAGACCACGAAGGCTTTGACGAAGGCCGGCGCGCACGTCGTCGTACCGGCCCGTCGGCCGGATGCCGCGCGGGAGGCGCTGGCAGGTGTCGACAACGTAGAGATCGATGAGCTGGACCTCGGTGACCTGGAGAGCGTGAAGGCGTTCGCGGACCGGTTCCTCGCGTCGGGCCGGTCGATCGACATCGTCATCGACAACGCGGCGATCATGGCCGCTCCGGAGACTCGGGTCGGTCCGGGCTGGGAGGCGCAGTTCGCCACCAACCACCTCGGGCACTTCGCCCTGGTGAACCGGCTGTGGCCGGCGATCGTGGCCGACGGCGGCGCGCGGGTCGTGTCGGTGTCGTCGACCGGGCACCGGCGGTCGGACATTCGCTGGGACGATCTCGAGTTTCGGCAGGGGTACGACAAGTGGCAGGCGTACGGGCAGGCGAAGACGGCCAACGTGCTGTTCGCCGTCCAGCTCGATGCCTTGGGCAAGGACTCTGGTGTGCGGGCGTTCGCGTTGCACCCGGGTGGCATCCTGACGCCGTTGCAGCGGCACCTGGAGAAGCAGGAGATGGTCGACTTCGGCTGGATCGACGAGGACGGCAACCCGCTGAGTACGGCGTTCAAGAGCCCCGAGCAGGGCGCGGCGACACAGGTGTGGGCCGCGACGTCGCCTCAGCTCGACGGTCTCGGCGGAGTGTTCTGCGAGGACTGCGAGATCGCTGAGGTGTCGACCGACGATGCACCTGGCGTGCGGCCGTACGCTGTGGACCCGGCGTCGGCCGCTCGGTTGTGGACGGTCTCGGCGGAGCTGACCGGAGTGAACGCGTTCGAATAGGGGTTGTGTGTCTGTTTCTGTTGAGCTTGGCCACGTCGTCGAGCGGTTGCGCGCGTCCGGGTGTGTGTTTGCCGAAGACGAGGCCGCGCTGATCGCCGAGACCGCCCGCGATGCGGCCGAGCTCACAGCGATGATCGATGAACGGGTCGCCGGTCAGCCGTTGGAGTACGTCGTCGGGTGGGCGTCGTTCTGCGGGTCGCGGATCGCTGTCGATCCCGGGGTGTTCATTCCACGGCGTCGTACCGAGTTCTTGGTGGCCGAGGCCTTGAAGGTCACGGTCGATGGATCGATTGTGGTCGACCTCGGGTGTGGTTCCGGGGCACTCGGCGCGGCCGTCGCGGCCGAGCGCGAGGTGACGCTGTACGCCGCGGATGTCGAGCCGGCTGCGGTCGCGTGTGCTCGTCGGAATCTCGCTCGTTGGGGCGGGACCGTCTATCAGGGCGATTGGTTCGCGGCGTTGCCGGAGCGGCTGCGTGGTCGGGTGGATGTGCTGCTGGCCAACGTTCCGTACGTGCCGACCGACGAGATCCGGCTACTGCCGGCAGAGGCTCGGTTGTACGAGCCGCACGTCACGCTCGACGGTGGCCCCGACGGCCTCGCGACACTGCGTCGAGTCGTCGCTGGAGCCACGGAGTGGCTGGCGCCGGGCGGTCACCTGTTCACCGAAATGAGCGAACACCAGGCCCCACTGGCACAGGCGCTCATGATCGAACACGGCCTCACCGCCGACCTCGTCGAAGACGACGAACTCGGCGCAACTGTCGTGCACGGCACTTGCCCGTAGGGGCAAAAGGGTTCGCGGCAGCGTCCTGCGGCCCGGGACGATGGGCGAGCTATGGGTGCACACATTGCCTTCCTGACCATCCCGGCCGCCGGCCACCTCAATCCGACGCTTCCCCTGGTCGCCGAGCTGGTACGACGTGGTCACCGCGTCTCGTACGCGACCGGGGCGGCGTTCCGCTCGGCCGTGCTGGCGACCGGCGCTGAGTTCGTCGAACTCGACTGGGCTCCGCAGGCAGTGAAGGTGTCGCCAGCCGGGCAGACGACGGCTGAGTTGGGCGAGATGCTGACCGGGTTCGTCCGGATAGCTCGCCGGGTGATACCGGCGATCGAGCAGTGGTTGGAGACGGATCGGCCGGACCTGTTCTGCTACGACATGATGACCTTCATCGGTCCGATGGTCGCGGCGAAGCTCGGTCTGCTCGAGGCGACGACGGTGGCGAATCTGGCCACCAACGAGCACTTCGACTTCCGGCGCGAAATGGCTCCGGCCGACTTCGATCCGCGGCATCCGAAGTTCCAGCAGTTCATGACCGAACGGGCCGCGTTCGCGGCCGACTTCGGCGTACCCGTGGAGAAGGTGGTCGCGACGGGTGCGGTCGCCGGGCTCAACCTGGTGTTCGTGCCGCGGGAGTTCCAGGTCGCGGGGGAGACGTTCGACGAACGGTTCCGGTTCGTCGGGCCGGCGGTCGGCGCGCGGGTCGAGACGGCGGACTGGGAGCCGCCCGCGGACGGGCGGCCGCTGCTGTTCGTGTCGCTCGGGACGGTGGTGAACGACCGGCCGGACTTCTTCACCGCCTGCGCGAAGGCCTTCGGCGGGACGAATTGGCACGTCGCGATGGCGATCGGCGACCAGGTGGATCCGGCCGTGCTCGGTGCGGCACCGGCCAATTTCGACGTACGGCGGTCCTTCCCGCAACCCGCCGTACTCGCGCACGCTGCAGCATTCCTCACCCATGCCGGGATGAACTCGGTGATGGAGGCGCTGCTGTATCAGGTGCCGATGGCAACCTTCCCGCAGACTCCGGAGCAGCACGCCAACGCGCGGCGGGTGGCCGAGCTCGGGCTGGGGCGTTCCCTGCCTGACCTGGATCCGGAGTCGCTGCGCGAGGTGGTCGACGGGGTCGCCGCTGATCCGTCGATCGTGGAGCAACTCGAGGTGATGGCCGGGCACCTCCACCGGGCCGGCGGGCCGGTTGCGGCCGCCGACGCGGTGGAGGCTTACCTGGCTACACCCGGCGCTGGACGTGGAGGAGGTACTCGCGGCGGTTGAGGGGGTCGTGGTCGGTGCGGGGGCGGTCCGGGATCGGGCCGGTGACGGGTTGGTAGCGCTCGAACGCGGACTCCAGGACGCCTTCGCCTCGGGTGAGGGCGGGGAGTTGCTGCTCGAGTTCGTACACGGCGGCCGCGGGGATTTCTCCTTCCAGGGTTGAGGTTTCCGCGGCCAGCGCCGGAACCTGCGGGATCGCGCGGAGCCGGGCGAGCGCCGCGAGGACGGCACGCGTGGTTTCGGTCGGGATCTCCAGCTGGAACCGGTGCATCGGCTCGTGCACCGACGTACCTGCTTGTTGGAGAGCCGTCATCAGGACGAGCGGGGTGAGGAGGCGGAAGTCGCCGGCCGTGCTGGACATGCTCTTGTCGAACACGGCATGCGCGTGGCTCTGCCGAGCGGAGTACCCCGAGTGCGTCATGACGACATGCGCGTCGGGGATCTGCCAGCCGTGGACGCCCTGGTGCAGCGTCTCGATGACGGTCTCCTCGACGGCCTTGATGAACGAGTACGGCATCGAGCCGAGCTCGACTTCCAGCTCGAAACTCACGCCGCCGTTCACCGGAGCAGGCTCGACGCGCAGGCCGATGGTCGCGAGGAACGGGTTCGGGTCCTTCTTGTTGAACTCGACCGCGGCGCCGGTGCCGATCAGTCGCTCGATGCAGATCGTGGTCGTCTCGCGGAAGTCGACCGCGATCCCGAACTCGGTCGCGAGCGTGGTCTCGATGACCTCCTTCTGCACTTCGCCGTACAGCGAGACGTAGGTCTCCTGACGGAGGTCGTCCTGGCGCAGGTTGATCAACGGGTCTTGCTCGGCGAGCTGGGTCAGGGCGACGCGCAGGTTGCCTTTGTCGGAAAGCTTTCGCGCGGAGATGACCGTCTCCAAGGTGGGCGGGGCGAAGTACTCCTGGTTTCCGGAAGTAAATGGTCGCCCGGTGGCAGCTATGTTCCGGAGATCGGTCAGGCGATCGCCGATCTGGATGGCTGAGAGGCCCCAGAGTTTGGCGATCTGGCCGGCGCTCGCGTGGGGTGCTGAGGCCCCGATGACCTGCAGGGCGGTGATCTTCGCTTCGTGCTCGCCGAAGCGGACCCGGTCGCGGACGTCCGCCGTACCTGAGAACAGGCGGGCGTAGGCGATCTTCTCGCCGGCTGGTCCGCGTTCGACCTTGAAGACGGAGGCGTTGAGCGGACCGTCGTCCTGGCGGGCGCGGGGGAGAAGGTCACGGATGCCGTCGGTGAGAGCTTCCGTGCCGGCGCCGGTGATCGCCGAGCCGAAGTACACCGGGTGTACGCGCGCCTGGTGGGTTTGGGTTCTGAGCGCGTGAGTCAGCGTGTCGGGGGAGAGCGGCTCGCCGTCGACGTACCGCTGGAGGAGGTTCTCGTCTTGTTCGGTGAGGACCTCCAGGAGCGCGTCCTCCTGAACGATCGGCTTGAACGCCGCCTCAGCTGTGCCGAGGTGAGTCGCCTCGCCCATCGGTACGACGGCCGGGGTCAGCTTGGCCGCGATCTGGTGCAGCACACCGTCGTACTGCGCGCCTCGTCGGTCGAGCTTGTTGACGAAGATCAGGGTCGGGATGCGGAGGCGCTGGAGGGTTCGCATCAGGACGCGGGTCTGCGCCTGGACGCCCTCGACGGCCGAGATGACCAGCACCGCGCCGTCGAGCACGCTGAGGGCGCGCTCCACCTCGGCGATGAAATCCGGGTGGCCCGGGGTGTCGATCAGGTTGACGGTCAGGTCGCCGATCGCGAACGAGACGACCGCCGACTTGATCGTGATCCCACGCTGCCGCTCCAGCGCGAGTGAGTCGGTCTGGGTGCTTCCGTTGTCGACGCTGCCGACCTCGTCGATCACACCGGCGGCGTACAGCAGCCGCTCGGTCAGGCTGGTCTTTCCGGCGTCAACATGCGCCAGGATCCCAAGATTGAGTACTTCCACGCAGCTTCATGTCCTTAGAACAGGTGACAGTCCTTTCAGCAACAGACATGAAGCGAGGTCGCATGACGGACTCCTTGGATTGGTCACCTGCTCTGTACGTCCTTGAGTACACCAACTCCGGCCCGTGCCGGACAAACCATTTAGTCGATGACTACAAGGTCAGCTGATCAGGGTGCCGACGTGGGTGCCGTTGACGATGGCGGAGGCGGCGCCGGGGCGGTCGATGTCGAAGACGTGCAGTGGGAGGTGGTGGTCGCGGGCGAGGATGAACGCCGTTTGGTCCATCACGCCGAGGCCTCGGTCGATGACCTCGGTGTAGCTGAGGTGGTCGAACCGCTTGGCGTCGGGCTCCTTGTTCGGATCGGCGTCGTACACCCCGTCCGTACCGTTCTTCGCGACCAGTAGTGCATCGGCGCCGAGTTCCACCGCTCGCTGAACGGACGGGTAGTCCGTCGTGGTGAACGGTTGTCCGTTGCCACAGGCAAGCAGGACGATCGAGCCCTTCTCCAGGTGCCGGAGGGCGCGGAGCCGGATGTAGGGCTCGGCCAGGTTGTTGATCGGGATCGCGGTCATCAGCCGTACGCCGTGCGCGCCGAGGGCATCCAGCCGGCCGCGGAGCAGGACCGCGTTGATCACGGTGCCGAGCATGCCGATGTTGTCCGCTTCGACCCGGTCGATGCCCCAGTCGTCGGCGCGGTTGCCGCGGAACACGTTCCCACCGCCGACCACGACAGCGACCTGTACGCCGGTGGCCCGCAGCGCGATCACCTCGTTCGCAAGGTGGGTGAGCCGGTCGCTGCGGAATCCGAACTCGTCGGGGCCGGCGATCGCCTGCCCGGAGAGCTTGAGGACGAGCCTGCGGTACATGCCGCTCCGTTCGGTCAGATGGCGGTGACGCGTCAGTAGGTCTACCACGACTCGGTCTCTCACCGCGGCCAGAATTCTGTCGGTGCGGCCGTTTACTCTCGTCGCAATCGGCTTTGGAGGGTTGGGATGGCTCACGCGGACTGGCGCAAGTTGGCTCAGGCGTTGCACACGCGGTACGTGACGGCGTCGTTGGCGGAAGGGGCACGGTTCGTCCAGGCGGTCGGTGAGGCATGCTCGGCGGCTGACTTCGTACCGGAGCTGCGCCTTGGTGCGACGTACGTCGATGTCTCCAGCCGGGACACTGTGATTGCCGAGCTGATCAGCACGATCGCGGCGGATCACGGTCTGACTGCGGATCCGACGGCTGTGGCACAGCTGGAGATCGCGATCGACACGGCGGACCTGCCTGAGATCGGGCCGTTCTGGGCGGCGGTGCTGACGGGGAGCACGGACTCATTCAAGGGGAACGACATCGTCGACCCGACCGGCCGAGTCGCGAATCTGTGGTTCCAGGGGACGTCTCCCCACGAGACACCACGGCAGCGGTTCCACCTGGATCTGTGGCTGCCGCCGGAGGTTGCTGCTGGGCGGATCAAGGCTGCGCTCGCCGCCGGCGGGACGATCGCGTACCACGACGAGGCGCCGATGTTCACGGTGCTGGCCGACCCGCAGGGCAACAAGGTCTGTCTGTGTACGTCGGAGGGTCGCTAAATCGGGGGCGCCCTACTGCTTGCTCTGTTACGGTCGTGCTGACTCGAGGAGGTGCGTGATGGCTTGCATGGTTATCCGGTTCCGCGCCAATCCCTCCTCTTCTGCTGCCTCCTGACAGCTTCTTCTTCTCCGGACCGGTTGGTGCGTCGCGGCGTTTGCCGCGGATCACGTATGCGCTGATCTTGCGCAGCGCGTACTCCGTGCCGATCGAACCGGAGCCTCCGCATGTCCTCCGTGGACACCCAACTGCATGCTGCCCTCGCACGCGCCGTCGCCGGCGTCCCACATCATGAATTACACAAGCGAGTAAGCGCTCTCTCACACCGCTACCGCACCGAGCAGGTCGACGACACCGCTCCCGGAATGAGCGACGCCCTCGACAGCCTGGCGTACGCCGTCATCCGCATGCCGGCCACCTTCCGCGCCATCCAAGCCGCTCTCTCCGCAGCCGATCGTCATGTCGACGCAGAGCTCACCACCCACCTCGACCTCGGCGGCGGGACGGGCGCGGCCGCCTGGGCCGCCGCGTCCCTCTGGCCAACAATCACCACCGAGATCGTCGAACGCCAACCAGCCGCGATCCGCCTCGGCCGACAACTTGCCGACGGCAACTGTTCTCCCAGCTGGACGACGGCCGACCTCCGGCACTGGCGCCCGCCGGCCAAGGTCGACCTGATCACGATCGGCTACGTCCTCAACGAACTCACCGACGACGCCCGCCGCGACCTGATCCACCTCGCGGCACAGGCCGCCGGCACGGTCGTCATCGTCGAACCCGGTACGCCTCGCGGCCATCGCCGTACCCTCGAGGCTCGTGATCAGCTGATCGGGCGCGGGTTCACGATCTCGGCTCCGTGCCCGCATCAGCACACCTGCCCGACCGACTGGTGTCACTTCGCCGTACGCCTGCCACGGACCGAGGTCCATCGCGTCTTGAAGGACGCGACGCGGAACTTCGAGGACGAGAAGTTCAGCTACGTCGTCGCGACCCGCCACCCAGCTCGGCCTGCTCCGGCGCGGGTGATTCGCCGACCGGGCAGACCGAAGAACCGCGTCGTACTCGACCTCTGCACCTCGGCCGGAATCTGCGAACAGGTCGTAGTACCGAAGTCATCGGACGCCTACCGGGACGCCCGCGGTGCGAGCTGGGGTGACGCCTGGTCTCAGAGGTCGTAGCCGCCCGAGGCTTCCACGGTCTGGGCGGTGATCCAGCCGGAATCGGGGGAGCCGAGGAACGCGATGACCTTGCCGAGGTCGTCGGATTCGCCGATCCGTCCGAGCGCGGTTTGTTCGGCGATCGGCGGGATCAGTTCGGGGTGCTGGGCGAACGCGTCGTCCCCGAGGCGGGTCCGGGTCACGCCAGGAGCGACGGCGTTGACCCGGATCCCACGGGCGCTCAGTTCCTTGGCCAGGTAGCGGGTGAGCACGATCTGGGCTCCCTTGACGCTGGCGTAGACGGAGTATCCGGGCGACGGTCGGGCCGACGCGAGTGCCGACGTACTGGTCGTGTAGACGATCGAGCCGTTGTCGGCGATCAGCGGGAGGAGTCTCTGGGTGAGGAAGTACGGACCTTTGAGGTGGACGTTGAGCATCTGGTCGAACAGGTCCTCGGTCGTGTCCTCGAACATCACCGGATGCTGGCCGACGCCGGCATTGCTGACGAGGAAGTCGAACGACGTCCGCCCCGACTTCTCGAGTACGCCGGTCAGCGCGGTCGCGAACTCCGCGAACGTCTCCGGGCGACCGACATCCAGCGGCAGTGCGACCGCCGTACCGCCGTCCTTCTCGATCCGCTCGACCGTCTCCAGACCGCGTTCGCGGCTGCCGCGGTAGGTGAGGACGACGGCCGTGCCGCGCTTCGCGAGCTCGAAGGCCGCGCTCTGGCCGATGCCGGAACTTCCGCCGGTGATAACAGCTACTTGCATGATCGTGCACAACTCCTACTGGTCAGGAACAGGTACCTGACCAGTACACGCTGACCTGCAGGCGATTCGTTAGATCAATCCTCGCCGTTACTTGCACGATCCTGCCTTTACGCCAGTACGCCGACATCGCGGCTGGGCGGCGTACCGAATTCACGGCGGTACTCGCGGCTGAACTGGGACGGGCTGTCGTAGCCGACTGCGTACCCGGCGCTCGTGACGTCCTCGCCGAGCCCGACCACACGGAGCCGTGCTTCCTGCAACCGGATCTTCTTCTGGAACTGGATCGGGGTCAGCTCGGTGACCGTGCGGAAATGGCGGTGGAAGGCCGACGTACTCATGCCGGCCATCGCCGCCAGGTCCTCGATCCGGAACGGCTCGGTGTAGTGGTCGCGGATCCAGCGGATCACCCGGGCCACGTGCGAGAGGCTGCTGTCGGCGAGGCCAATCTCGCGGACGGCGGCGCCTTGCGGGCTTCGGAGCAACCGCCAGAGGATCTCGCGCTGGACGAGCGGCGCGAGTACGCGAGCGTCGTCGGGCTGGTCGACCAGTCGGAGCAGGCGGATCACCGCGTCGACGAGGTCCGCGGACGCGGGGCTGACGGTAAGGCCGCGAACCGGTCCGCCAGGCTTCTCCGTCGAATCGAGAAGCAAGGACGCGATCAGCTCCGGCCGCAACTCGAGCCCGACGCCGAGGCAGGGTTTCTCCTTCGATGCCTCGACGAAGTGCCCAGTCACCGGCAGGTCCACGGACACGACCAGGTAGTCGCCGGCGCCGTACTCGAAGACCTGCTCCCCGAGCGCGAGCCGCTTCCGGCCTTGCGCAACCAACGCGAAGGTCGGCGTCGCCAGCGAAGACATCGGCGGCGTAGGTGCGTCAACCACCGACAGCAACAGCCCGTCGATCGCCCCCTCGCGCCCCACAGCGCCGACGATCAACTCCCGCAACTCCGCGAATGCGCTCATCGAATCCGAGGCTATCCGCGAAAGGAGGTTCTGTAAGTGTTCGGCGGGATGCCTACGACGCGTTTGAACTGGCGGCGGAGGGTTGTGGCGGTGCCCAGGCCGGTGGCGGTGGCTACTGATTCGATGCTGTTGTCGGTGGCCTCCAGCAACTGCTGGGCTCGGCGGACTCGTTGGGTCAGCAGCCATTGAAGTGGCGTCTGACCGGTCACCGCGCGGAACTGGCGGCCGAGGTGGCGGGGACTCGTGTTCGCGCGCCGGGCCAGGTCGGTGACGGTCAGCGGCTGGTCCAGCCGCTGCAGCACCCAGGCGAGCAGCTCCGCGAGAGTGTGATCGCCGCTCACCGGCATCGGTGTCGCGACGAACTGAGCCTGTCCACCGGCCCGATGCGGCGGTACGACGAGGCGCCGGGCCACCGTGTTCGCGACTGTCGCACCGTGATCCAGATGAACCAGATGCAGACACAGGTCGACCGCGGCCGCCTTCCCGGCCGCGGTCAGGATGTTCCCGTTGTCGGTGTAGAGCACGTCGGGATCGACGACGGCCTGTGGATACCGGGCTGCGAGCGCGTCCGCATGACCCCAGTGCGTCGTTGCACGCCGGCCGTCGAGCAGCCCGGCCGCGCCCAGGACGAAGGCGCCGGTGCAGAGCGACGCGATCCGCGCGCCTGCCTCGTAAGCGGACCGAACGGCGGACACCAGCTCGGGTGACGGTTCCTCGTCGACATCCGCCAGCGCCGGGACAATCACGGTGTCGGCGCTCGCCAACCGCTCGAGGCCGTCGTCCGGTTCGACGGTGAACGGCCCGACCCGGACGGATCCCGGTCCGCACAGGCGTACGTCGTACCACTCGCCGGATCCGAGCGGCGGGTTGCCGAAGATCTCGTACGCGATCCCGAGCTCGAAGTGGAGCAGGTGCCCGGCGGTCGCCAGCGCGACAGTATGCATGTCCGAAAGTGTACGAACAGTGTCGTTCCGGACTCTCACGCCATCGCCACCGGTACGGCGAGACTCGACGCATGAACGCTGTCGTTGTCTATGGAGCAACCGGCCACACCGGCCGTTTCGTCGTCGAGGAACTGCTGCGCCGCGGCCTCCCGACCGTCGTGTCCGGCCGGAACCCGGCCGCCCTCGAATCGACCTGGGGCGACCTCGAGATCCGCCCGGCCTCGGTCGACGACCCGCGAGCACTCGATCAGGCGCTGAAGAACGCCGCCGCGGTGATCAACTGCGCCGGCCCGTTCGCCGTGACCGCGGACCCGGTCGTCGACGCGGCCGCCCGGGCGGGGATTCCGTACGTCGACGTCGCGGCCGAGATCGAGGCCACCGTGTCGACGTACGCCAGACGCAGTGACACGCTCGTCGTCCCGGCAATGGCGTTCTACGGCGGGCTCGGCGACCTGCTGGCGACCGCGGCGCTGGGGGAGCGCACCAGCGCCGACGAGGTGCACGTCGCCTATGGACTGACCAGCTGGCACCCGACCCCTGGCACTCGCGCCGCCGGCCAGGTCTCGCACGACCGGCGCGACGGCCGCCGGCTGCGGTTCACCGACGGCGCCCTGCAGTACCACGACGACAAGCCGGTGCAGGTGGACTGGACATTTCCGGAGCCGCTCGGCCGCCGTCGCGTCATCCCGGAGTTCACGATGGCCGATGTCGTCACGATCCCGAGCCACCTCGCCGTACCCGAGGTGCGCACGTACATGACGGTCGAGGCCGCCGGCGATCTGGCGAATGCAGGCACCCCGGCACCGGCACCTGTCGACGAGTTCGGACGCTCGGATCAGACCTTCGTCGTCGACGTCCGGGTCCGCACCGATGGCGAGGAGCGTCGGGCGACCGCCCGCGGGCAGGACATCTACGCGATCTCGGCACCGCTCGCGGTGGGCGCAGTACGGCGAATTCTGGCCGGTGAGGTGTTCGCCGAAGGAGTGGCGTCGGCAGGCGCGATGTTCGACGCCGTCGAGTTCCTCGAGGATCTGCCACTGACGCTCGACCTGCCGTAGATCATTCAGGCGATGACGAGCTGGGTGATCTTGTCGTCCTTGAGGGTGAAGGTGAAGTCGAGGTCGACGGTTCCGCCGGGGAAGTTGCCCTCGAGGTGGTGGGTGGCGACGTAGGTGTGGTCGTCGAGCCGGCGCGCGCCGATCAATTCGGTGGTGTAGGTGTACTCGCTGGCTGAGCGATCCAGCCAGGCGCGGATCTCGTCGTGGCCGTGGTAGGTCTTCCCTTCGTCGGTGACTTCGGCGTCGGCGGCGTACCACCCCATGGCCGCGTCGAGATCGCGAGTGGTGTGGGCGGTCAGGTAGCTGGTGATTGCGGTCGGCAACATGTTCATACCGGTCAGCGTGGTGGCTCTCCGGGGGAGAGACGCAAGGAGGTGACTCTCTCCCAGGGGGAGGGTGCACACTGGCGGGGTGAGCCGGGGACTGACGATCGGTGAGTTCGCGCAGGCGACGCATCTGAGCGTGCGGACGCTGCGCCGGTATCACGAGAGCGGTCTGCTCGAGCCGGCGTCGATCGATCCGTCCAGCGGGTACCGGTACTACACGGTCGGGCAGATTCCCTCGGCGCAGGTGATCCATCGGTTGCGCGAACTCGACGTACCGCTGGCCGAGGTCGGCAAGATCCTCGCGACGGACGATCCCGAGGTCCGCGCCGGCCTGATCGCCGCTCACCTCGACCGGCTTCAGGCCTCCCTCGACCGGACGCGCGCGGCGGTGACGTCGTTGCAAAGCCTGCTCCGGCCCGAGCCCGGCGAGTTACCCGTCGAACTGCGCTCGGAGCAGGCCCGGACGGTCGCCGCGATCACCGATGTGGTCGACCTCGACGGCGTCTTGACCTGGTACGACGGCGCCATGGCCGAGCTGGACTCCGCCATCCCGAGTGACCAGCGCCTCGGTCCGCCAGGCGGTCACTACGACAACGAACTCTTCACCATCGGCCGCGGCACAGTCCTCGTCTACCACCCCGTCGCCGGCTCACCGTCGTACGGGAGGGTGCGGCCGATCGAACTCCCGGCTGTCGACCTGGCCGCCACCATCCACCACGGCCCCCACGACGACATCGACGTAACTTACGGCCGCCTGGCCAGCTGGGTCCTCAATCACGCCCTCACCGTCAACGGCCCGATCCAGGAGACGTACGTCGTCGGCCCCCGAGACAACCCGAACCCAACAGCCTGGCGCACAGAAATAGCCTGGCCAGTCTTCCGCCTCAGCTCCTAGGAGCCGTGCAGAGTAGGCCGGTAGGTGAGTTCCTGGGTGTTGCCGTCGTACGTCCGGCTCTCGATGAGCTCGAGGTCCAGGTCGGGCGCACCCCCGAAGATCCGATCCACCCCGGTCTTCCCAGTGACCACCGGGAAGACCGTCACCTGGATGCGGTCGACCAGGCCGGCCGCCAACAGCGCCCAGTTCACCGAGAGGCTGCCGTGTGAGCGCAGCGGTACGTCGGACTCCTCCTTGAGCCGGGTGAGGATGTCCACGAGGTCGCCGCTGACGACGGTCGCGTCCGGCCAGTCGAGCGGTGCCTGCAGCGTGCTCGACACGACGACCGTCGGCAGATCCCGCATTCGGGGGACCCACGAGTCAAGCGCCTCGGGCGGAACGGAGCCCGGCGCGAGCATCTCGAGCTGCGCCCGAAACGTGGTGGCGCCGACAAACATCCGCTGGTCCTCGCCGTACACCTCGAAGCGGTGGTCGAGGAACTCGGGACCTTGCTTGCCCCAGTAGCCACCCCAGTCACCGCTGTGCGAGCCGAAGCCATCGAGGCTGGAGAAGACGTCGAACGTGTAGGTAGCGGTCATGATGCTCTCCTCGGGTACGGCGGCCGCCACGGTTGGCCGCCGCTTACCTCTGCTACGAACCCGTCAGCGCCGATCCGACACTCAGACAACTCCCACGAGGAGACAGAACGGATGGCCGGCTGGGTCGGCCAGGACGTAGAGGGGTTCGGAGTCTTCGGTGGTGCGGTCCAGTAGCAGGGTGGCGCCGAGGTCCTCGGCGCGGCGGCGGTGGCGGTGGAGGTCCTCGAGCGTCGGTACGGCGTAGTCGATGTGGAGCTGCATCGGTACGTCGGTGGCCGGCCAGGTGGACGGCGGGAGTACGTCGACCTGCTGGATGGCGAGCTGTCGGTTGCCGTCGTCGTCGACCAGGACGAGCCAGTCGGCGTCGTCCGGCGTACCGCTGTCCGGTGGCTCGTCGCCCGGGCGGTAGCGCAGCCCGAGCAGGACCCGGTAGAACTCCGCCAGCCCGCGAGCGTCCGTCGTATCCAGCGCGGTGTGCATCCGTCGTGGATAGCTGTCCATGGCCGTCAGAGTAGTTCGGGGTGACCGGCGAGCCGTGCCGTAAATCGGTTTCCTGGGGGAGAATTGAAGGTCCCCTGCTGACCGCCCTTAACAGCTGGAGGCCGCCCGCCATGCCTGAATTCCGCCTGTCCCGACGCTCTGTCCTCAAACTGTCAGCCGCCGGTGCGGTCGCCGCGAGTGGGTTCTCCGCGCTTCCGGCGTACGCCGATGAGATCGACTACACCGCCCGTACGACGTTCGACGACTGGGATCGGCTCTTCCAGCAAGGCGGTCCGGGCCAGCCGGATCAGCCGAACGACAACACCAACCGCGACGGCCGGTCCGGGATGCTGGCGTGGAGCCAGTCGTACGTCCTGCTCGGCCTGGTCCGGATGTACGAGAAGTACCGTGACACGTACTACCTCGACCGGCTGATCGACAACGTCGACCAGGTACTCGCGGTGCGGGACAGCGAGCGTGGCGTCAAGGACTACCGCGGTCTGTCCCTGCCTGCCTGGCGGGCGGACCACCCCTACACCACCGGCTACGCGACACTTGCCGATAGCAACGGTCTGCCGCTGCTCGATCTCCGCGAGGCCCTCTCGTACGCCGAGGACACCACGATCACCGTCACCGCCGGGACCCGCCCGGACACGTTCACCGTCGACCTCATCAACACGACCGACAACCGCAGTACCACGCTCTCCGAGCTCTCCCTCGATCCGGCCAGCCCCGACTACGCGGTCAGCCGGATCTACGCCGCCGCGCCGGGACCGCTCCAGCTGACCGCCGCCGATCGACGGCCGACTCCGCGAGCAGGCGACGTACCCCGGCTCGGCACCTACGAAATGCACTGTGAGCCGGTGATCTTCGCCGTTCACACCGGCATGATCACGTACCCGATCGCGAGCTTCGTCCGGATCGTCCTGAGCTCGCCCGCACTCCGTCGCCGCTACCAGCGGAAGGCGGCCGAGTACCTGCTCGCCTGTCGCGAAGCGGTCGCCGTCCACGACTGGGAGTACCGCGACGGCGGCTACCTGATCTGGCCGAAGACCCAGCCCCTCCCGTACGACGGATGCGAGCAGCCGATCAACCAGTCGGTCGGTCTCGGGCAGACCCTGGTCGAACTCGCACTGGCGACCGGCGATCGCGGATACCGGCAGAAGGTCGCCGCGATGGGCCGGATGCTCGCCGGCCAGCTCACGGTCGACGCCGGCGACGCCTATGTGTGGCACTACTGGCCGGTGGGCGGTCACATCTACGACGGGTTCGCGAAGACGGGCAACCCTGAGACCGACATCTCGATCTTCACGCCGTCGGGCGGACCGGCCCGCGGGTTCGAGGACATCAGTCACGGTGCGATCGACGTCGAGTTCGCCGCCCGGGCGTTCCGGGCCCGGCTCGCGTTCACCGGGCGCGACATGGCACGGATCGCGCGCACGTTCACCCAGAACATCGCGACCACGGACGCCGACGGGCTGCCCGCCATCAACACCACCGTCGGCGGCGGCACGCTCGGTGCGCCCTCGGTCGCGCAGCAGGCTCCACGCTGGATGCAGGCCGCTGCCTGGGACCCCCAGGTGCACGCTCAGTGCCTCGCGCTCTACAACCGCTACCAACCGACCCCGGAGCGCGACGGCCAGCAGGCCATCGGCTTCGGCTGGCTCCTCGCCAACGTCGCCTACCTGAACTGGGCCCGATAACTTCCGGCGTGACATAGCCTGGTGGAGTGGAGGGGACTGAGGTAGGGGTGGGGAGTGCTCCGTCTCGAACGGGGCGCTATACCGGAATTGTGATCGCCGGATTGTTGCCGTGGGCATGGTTCTTGGTCCGGGACTGGTTCGGCGTGGTCACGGACGTGATGGCGATCGTGCTGCCTCTGCTCGCACTGGTCACGGCGGTCGTGGTCGGTGTGCTCGGGCGCACTCACCGGGCGGCGGTCGTGTTCGCCGTGTCGACGCTGCTGGTCGGGATCGTCGCGACATTCGTCCCGTGGATTCCGGACGGAGCAGGCTCGGTCGATCCGGCCCGCGCCGTACGGATCGCGGCATCCAACATCGGGAGCGGTGAGCTCGAAGGCGCGGACAACCTGCTGTCTCTGAAGGCCGACGTACTCGTGGTGTCGGAGATCGGGCAGCCGCTGACGGAGCGGTTGTCGCGGTCGTATCCGAACCAGGTGTCGGATTGGAACGGCCCGGCCGTCGGCGTGTTCAGTCGTTGGCCGATCACGGTGCTCGAGAAGCCAGGGCCCGATCTGCCCGGGTTCATGCTCCGGATTCAGGCGCCGTCGGGTGACTTCGATCTGCTCGCGGTCCACATCCCGCGGCCGTGGTACACCTCGAGCGGAGCGTCGTACCAGACGACCGTCGCCAACCATCACCGGCTGGTCGAGCAGGTCGCGCTGCGAGCCCAGCGTGACGATCACCCAGTGGTCGTCACGGGTGACCTCAACACCACCGACCGCGGTCGAGACTACCGAGTGCTCACCAAGCACCTCGACGACGCGATGCTCGATGGCTGGGGCCGGCCGTCGGAGATCGGGAACTGGCGGTTGCTGCTCGGCCGGATCGACCATCTGCTCGTGAAGCCGGGATGGTGCTCCGACAAGTCGGGCTGGTATTCGGTTCCGAGGTCGGACCATTATGGTCTCGCCTCAACGATCGGACCCTGCAAGCCATGACCACCGAGCTCGAGCAACTGACGGAGACCCTCGACGGGCTGCGGGCCGGCGTACTGAAGAAGCTGGCCGGCCTCAGCGAGACGGACGCGCGCCGAAGCACGGTCGACTCCGGGACGAACGTCGCCGGCCTGGTCCAGCACCTGACCTTCGTGGAGTCGCTCTGGTTCGAGGAGGTCGTGGCCGGCGGCAAGGCCTCCCGCGGCAAGCGGTCGATGCAGGTCGACCCTGAGGCAGCTTTGAAGACGCTCCGAGCCGAGTATAAAGCAGCCTGCGCCGCGTCCGACGAGATCATCGCGAAGCTCGGCGACCTGGACGCTCCGGTTACCCGCAACGGCAAGACCCACAACCTGCGCTGGGCCGTCCTCGCCGTCATCGGCGAGACCTCCCGCCACGCCGGTCACGCTGACATCATTCGTGAGCAGATCGACGGCACTACCGGCCGCTGACGCTAGGATTTCTACGATGAGTAACGGTACGACGGACCAGCAGCGCCTGGAGGACCTGGCGCGGCTTCGGCGTGTGAAGGACCGGATCGACCGGGAGTACGCGCAGCCGCTGGACGTCGAGGCGCTGGCGCGCGGTGCGCACATGTCGTCGGGGCACCTCAGTCGTGAGTTCAAGCGCGCTTACGGAGAGTCGCCGTACGGGTATCTGATGACGCGGCGGATCGAGCGGGCGATGATGCTGCTGCGGCGCGGCGGGATGAGCGTGACCGACGTCTGTTTCGCGGTCGGCTGCCAGTCACTGGGCACCTTCAGCACCCGCTTCGCCGAGCTGGTCGGGATGCCGCCGAGCGTCTACAAGGAGCGCGCGGCGGACGCGACGCTCGGCATCCCGTCGTGTGTCGCGAAACAGGTGACCCGACCGATCAGGAATCGAGAAGCATCTCCGACCTCCGGCACGTAGCGTGACGCCATGGAGATCAAGATTCACGCCAGCTTCCTGCCGCACACCGATCCGGAGGCGTCCGTCGCGTTCTACCGCGACATCCTCGGCTTCGAGGTCCGTACCGACGTCGGGTACGGCGGCATGCGCTGGGTCACCGTCGGTCCGGCCGGGCAGCCCGACACGTCGATCGTGCTCTGCCCGCCGTTCGCCGATCCCGGGGTGACCGAGGACGAGCGCCGTACCATCGGCGAGATGATGGCGAAGGGCACCTACGCGACCGTGGTGCTCCAGACCGATGACATCGACGGTCTGTTCGAGCGGCTGCAGGCCACCGACGCGGAGGTCATCCAGGAGCCGATGGACCAGCCGTACGGCATCCGCGACTGCGCCTTCCGGGATCCGGCCGGGAACCACATCCGGATCAACCAGGCCTCCTGAAACGACTTGGAGATAGAAGCATGAGCCGCGACGAGCACGTTGCCGACAGCCACGACATGATCCGGGTCACCGGGGCCCGGGTGAACAACCTGAAGGACGTCAGCGTCGAGATCCCGAAGCGCCGGCTGACCGCGTTCACCGGGGTGTCCGGCTCGGGCAAGAGCTCGCTGGTGTTCGGCACCATCGCGGCCGAGTCGCAGCGGCTGATCAACGAGACCTACAGCGCGTTCGTCCAGGGCTTCATGCCGAACCAGGCCCGCCCGGAGGTCGACGTACTCGACGGCCTGACCACCGCGATCATCGTCGACCAGGAGCGGATGGGCGCCAACCCGCGCTCTACGGTCGGTACGGCGACCGACGCCAACGCGATGCTGCGGATCCTGTTCAGCCGGATCGCGAAACCGCAGATCGGCCCGCCGACGGCGTACTCCTTCAACGTGCCGAAGCGGACCGCGACCGGCTCGATGACCGCCGACAAGGGCGCCGGCGAGAAGAAGGTCGTCCGCGAGGCCGTGTACGCGGGCGGCATGTGCCCGCGGTGTGAGGGCATGGGCTCGGTGACCGACTTCGACCTGACCGCGCTGTACGACGCGGAGAAGTCGCTGAACGAGGGCGCGCTGACGATCCCCGGCTACAGCATGGACGGCTGGTACGGGCGGATCTTCCGCGGCTCGGGCTACTTCAACCCGGACAAGCCGATCAAGAAGTACACCAAGAAGGAACTGCACGACCTGCTCCACCGGGAGCCGACCAAGATCAAGGTCGAGGGCATCAACCTGACCTACAGCGGGATCATCCCGGCGATCCAGAAGTCGTTCCTGTCCAAGGATGTGGACGCGATGCAGCCGCACATTCGCGCCTTCGTGGAGCGTGCGGTGACGTTCACGATCTGCCCGGACTGCGGTGGGACGAGGCTCAGCGCGGAAGCGCGAGGCTCGAAGATCAAGGGCAAGAACATCGCGGACCTGTGCACGATGCAGATCACCGACCTGGCCGCGTGGATCCGGGCGCTGAAGGAGCCGTCGGTCGCACCGTTGCTGAAGGCACTGAGCGACGCGCTCGACGCGTTCGTGGACATCGGGCTCGGGTACCTGTCACTGGAGCGGCCCGCCGGCACGTTGTCGGGCGGTGAGGCGCAGCGGACCAAGATGATCCGTCACCTCGGTTCGTCGCTGACCGACGTCACGTACGTGTTCGACGAGCCGACCATCGGTCTGCACCCTCACGACATCCAGCGGATGAACGAGCTGCTCCTGCAGCTGCGTGACAAGGGCAATACCGTGCTGGTCGTCGAGCACAAGCCGGAGACGATCGCGATCGCCGACTATGTCATCGACCTAGGGCCGGGTGCCGGGTCCGGCGGTGGCGAGGTCGTGTTCGAGGGCACGCTCGACAAGCTGCGGACGAGCGGGACGCTGACCGGGCGCCACCTGGACGACCGGGCGTCGGTGAAGTCATCGGTACGGTCGGCGTCGGGTGCGCTGGAGGTGCGCGGGGCCTCGACGAACAACCTGCAGGACGTGGATGTCGACGTACCGCTCGGTGTGCTGGTCGTGGTGACTGGTGTGGCCGGCTCTGGGAAGAGTTCGCTCATCCGCGGGTCGATCGCTGATCTCGAAGACGTCGTGTCGATCGACCAGGCGGCGATCCGAGGGTCGCGGCGGAGCAATCCAGCGACGTACACCGGGCTGCTGGAGCCGATCCGGAAAGCTTTCGCGAAAGCAAACGGGGTGAAGCCGGCGCTCTTCAGCGCAAACTCCGAGGGTGCGTGCCCGGCCTGCAAGGGCGCGGGCGTGATCTACACCGAGCTCGGCGTGATGGCGACCGTCGAGGCTCCTTGCGAGGAGTGCGAGGGTAAGCGGTTCCAGGCCGCCGTACTCGAGTACACCTTCGGCGGGAAGAACATCGCTGAGGTGCTTGCGATGCCGGTGTCGGAGGCCTTGGGGTACTTCGCTGAGGGCGAGGCTCGTACTCCGGCTGCGGAGAAGATCCTCGAACGGCTGGCGGATGTCGGGCTCGGATACCTGTCGCTCGGGCAGCCGTTGACCACGCTGTCCGGGGGAGAACGGCAGCGGCTGAAGCTCGCTACGCACATGGGCGAGAAGGGCGGGATCCTCGTCCTCGACGAGCCCACCACCGGCCTGCACCTGGCCGACGTCGAGCAGCTGCTCGGCCTGCTGGACCGACTGGTCGACTCCGGCAAGTCGGTCATCGTCATCGAGCACCACCAGGCCGTGATGGCGCACGCCGACTGGATCATCGACCTGGGTCCAGGCGCGGGTCACGACGGCGGAAAGATCGTCTTTGAAGGCACTCCGGCCGACCTGATCACCAAGCCGAAGACACTGACCGGGAAGCATTTGGCGGAGTACGTCGCCTGAACGGTCAGGAATCAAGAAGCAGGTGCGGTAGGGCCGCGACTAGCGTGAGAGTCAGTAAGGCAACCACGAGTTTGGAGAAGCTGAAATGACTACCACGCAAGGCGTCAAGACGATCCTGCACCCGGTCACGGACCTCGAGAAGGCCAAGCCGGTGTACGCCGCACTGCTCGGGATCGAGCCGATGGCAGACTCGCCGTACTACGTCGGTTTCGAGGCCGAGGGCCAGCAGATCGGCTTGGTCCCGAACAGCGACCTGACCTCGCCGACCGCGTACTGGCACGTGACCGACATCGAGGCCAAGATCGCCGAGATCACCGCCGCCGGCGGCACCCTCAAGGACGCCCCGAAGGACGTCGGCGGCGGCCGCCTCGTCGCCACCCTCACCGACCCCGACGGCAACATCCTCGGCATCCTCCAAGACCCGTCCTGATCAGTCCCCTCCGGCCCGAGGGAGAGGCCAAGGCTCCGCCCACCCGCCTCCCCTCCGGCCGATCAGATCGTCGGCCGGCTCTGAGAAAGGTTGGCACTTACATGTGCAAGGTGCCGAGGATGTACCGCGCCGCGGTGTACGGCGTCCAGCCGCAAGAGAACTTAGCTGGCTTGGAAGGCAAGTCGGAGCCAGCGCACGTTGTCGTGGACGACGTTGAGGAGTCGCTGGGCGAATTCCGGGGACTGGCTGAGCTCGAGCAAGGCGTACGGCCAGGGTGACCGTTGCAGCCGGTCGTTTCTTAGAGGACGGCCGGCTTGCACCAGGGCGGCGCCGTCTGCGTCGGCTCGGCGGATGAGCTCCGCTCGCAAAACCTCGTCCACACTGAGCAACCTAGCTTTAAGCTCGTGCGCATGACCCCGATCGCTCAGCTCCAGGTCAATCTGTTCTGCGACGATGTGGAGGCGTGTCTCGCTTTCTACCAGCGGTTCGGTCTCACGGAAGCTTTCCGAGCGCCGGCCACCGGTCCGATCCAGCACGTCGAGGTCGAAGCCGCCGGCACCCGAATCGGCCTGACCTCGGCCCGGGTCGCCAACGACCTTGTCGGCCTCGGCGTGGCACCGACGACCACGCCGTCCACCGAGCTCGTCTTCTGGTGCGACGACGTCGACGCGCTCTACGACCACGCGTTGAGCTCCGGCGCGACGAGCGTCGTACCGCCAACCAACTCTCCTGACAACCGCCTCCGGTTCGCCTGGCTCCACGACCCCGAGTCCCACCAGCTGAAGCTGGTCCAGAATGCCTGACCGCGTCGAGCACGTGCTGTTCGATGCGGACGGCGTACTGCAGGATCTTCCTGGGGGTTGGTACGCCGCGATGGAGCCGTATGTCGGGGACCGGGCGCGCGCCTTCCTCCACGAGACCTGGTCCGACGAACTGCCGATGCTCGCCGGCCGCGGCGACTACCTGCCCGTCCTGGCAGCCTCGCTGCAGAGGTACGGCGTGAGCGTGCCGGTGAACGAGGTGTACGACGCCGTCTGGAAGAACATCGTCCTCATCGAGGAGTCCCTCGAGATCGTCCGGGCGCTCAAGCGCAACGGGTACGGCGTACACCTCGGAACCAACCAGGAGTCCTACCGAGGCAACCACATGCGAACGGCCCTCGGGTACGACGACCTCTTCGACGTCAGCTGCTACTCGTACGACCTAGGCGTCGCCAAACCCGACCCAACCTTCTTCACCCAAGCCGCCACCCGCATCGGCGCCGCCCCGTCAACGATCCTCTTCATCGACGACACTCCCCGAAACATCGAAGGCGCCCGAACCGCCGGCCTCCCCGCCAACCAATGGGACTTCACCCAAGGCCACGACCTCCTACAAACCATCCTCACAAACCACGGCATCTCAACCCACGCCTAGAGTCCACAGGTGCCCCGGTGAAGGGCACGCTTGGACGGATGCGGACCGCCACGCAGGCAGAAGTGCTCATTTGGGCGCCCGACGGGGGCGGTTCGCCCACTTCTGCATGCGTGGCGGTCCGCACCTACTCCGCGCGGCCGCGCTCTGGAACGTGACGTTGGGTCGATAGGGCAACGAGTTGGTGGTTGGCCTTCGTGCTGCGAAACAATGGGGGCGTGGACATTCGCGTTGCTGTTCAAGCGGACCTGGCGGACCTGGCTCGTTTGCTCTGGCTGAATGCTGGGCCTGACGAGCGGGCCAAGCAGTCTGTCGAGGCGTTTGCGGTTGACATTGGTGCGTGGTGGAACGAACACGCCGACTCGCATCTCGCGTTGATTGCTCGAGCTGACGAGTTCGCGGTTGTCGGGATGGCTTGGCTGGCGATCGTTGCGAGGCCGCCGCGGCCGGGGGATGTCGGGCGTCGGTCGGCGGACGTTCAGAGTGTGTTCGTCGTACCGGAGGAGCGGGGGAAGGGGATTGGCTCGGCGCTCGTGAAGGCTGCCGCAGAGCATGCGTTGCACCTTGGGGCAGGCCGGGTGACGGTCCACTCCGGCCGCAAGGCGGTGCCGGTCTATGAGCGGCTCGGCTTCGCGTCCTCGCGGCAACTTCTGCAGAAGGTACCGGACTAGCGTCACTGCTCCGGTGGAAGATGTGGGGCGATGAGTTCGAGGAGGGTTGCGTGGGTTTCGGCGTCGGCGGCGGCGATTACGCCGAGGCCGGTGTGGAGGGGGTGGCCGCGCAGGTCGGTGACGATGCAGCCGGCCGCGCGGCACAGGGCGAGACCTGCGGTGAAGTGGACGCTGTCGCGGAGGTTCCCATCGGTCACGTACGCCGCTCGCCTGCCTGCGGCCACCCACGCGACGGCCAACGTCGTCGACAAGACTCGCTGGCCGAAAGCTTTCCTGAAAGCGGGATCAGTCAACAGCCGTACGCCGAGGAAGTCGCCGTCCGTTATCGGGTCGAGGTTGACGTCGACGAGACGTGAATCCGCCGACGCGATCACGGGGGAGTCGGACCCGTCTCGCCGTACCTGCGCGATCTCTCCATCGGTCCAGAAGGTCTCGCCGGACGTTGGATCCGCGACGGCGGCAACGGTCGTCTCCTGGTCGACCTGCAAGGCGACGTTGACCGAGAAGAGCGGAGTCCCGGCCGCGAAGTTGAGCGTTCCGCACAATGGGTCCACGAGCCAGCGCCGAGATGCATCGACGTCACCACTGGCGCCGTACTCTTCGCCGACGACCGCATCCGACGGTCTGGCGGTCCGGATCAGGTCAAGAATTGCCCGTTCGGCCTCGAGATCCGCATCGGTCGCGAAGTCCGTCGCCGACTTGTCGTAGCGGCCAACCGACGTCCCGTACTTGCCCCGTACCACCGCAGCGCCCGCCTCAGCCGCCGCGACCGCCAACTCCACATCAGAACCATCACGCATCCCTCCATTCAACACGTCCGGGCTAGCCCTGGGAGAAGAGCGGTGCTGCCCCTGATGTGTCTACGCGGGGTGTCGGCTTGGCTGGAGATCGAACGCAGGTCGGCGAGGGGGACTGTGCTCTCGCTGTCGCAGGCGGACCCACGCGGATCGCCTTCGGAACAAGCGAACGGTCAAGGAGTTCCCATGAATCAACCTAACGGTTTTAGGAGCAAACGGAGCCTGTTATGGCTGCTGGCTCTAGTTCTCGTCGGCGTGACGCTGCAGGCCGCGCCCGCCGACGCAACCTTCCCGGGTGAGAACGGGAAGATCGCCTTCCGCCGGTTCCTCAACGAGGAACGCACCTGGGGCGCGGTGTTCACCATCCGCCCGGACGGGTCAGGCGAGCGGCAGATCACCAAGCCACCAAACGGTTTCGTCGACCGGAACCCCGACATCTCGCCGGACGGCCGGCGGATCGCCTTCGAACGCGAAGCCGTCGACTGCGGACCGGACTGCACCTCCGATGAGGTGTACGTGGTCAACTCCGACGGCACCCACCTCAAGCAACTGACCCGGAACCCAGCTGGTCAGCTCTGCGGCAGCGGCGGCACCTGCAACGGCACGCCGGCCTGGTCGCCCGACGGTCGGCACATCGCCTTCACCCGCGCATCCGGCCTGGTCGTCGACGACACGATCGAGAACGTCGGCATTTTCGTCATGAAGGACGACGGTTCCCAGATCCAGCAGTTGACTCAGAAGGTGCGCCCGTCCGTGGGCGCGGACTCTGATCCGCAATGGTCACCGAACGGGCGCACGATCGTGTTCCAGCGACGCAACGTCCGTACTGCGCTACCGGCCAACGGAATCGCACTCGTCGTCATCGACCTGGCTACCCAGCGTCAACGGCGCATCACCCCTTGGGAGTTGCGGGCCGGAGACACTCCGGACTGGTCCCCTGACGGACAGCGGATCCTGTTCCACTCCAACGTGGACGGCGCACCGGACGTCTCCGCCAACCTGTACACGGTTCGCCCAGATGGAACGGGCCTGCGGCAACTGACCTTCGCCACCGGCGGCGTGGTGCAGTACCTCGGTTCTTCCTACTCGCCGGACGGTCGGATGATCGCGTTCGGCCGCTTCCCCGAAACCGGCGGAACGAACGCGGACGTCCTGGTCATGCGCACAGATGCGACCCACGTCCGTCGCGTCACCCACACGGTGCTGTACGACAGTTATCCGGATTGGGGCCCGGCCTGACATACCGGGCGGCTCGGCGGGACGGCGTACGGCGTTGCACAGTCCCGCCACCGCCGGGCGGCCGCCTCATCCTGTCGCGTGCTGAGCACCTCTTCGACGATCGTGCTGAACGTGTCGCGAGCTGGGGCCTCGTCGTCCTTCAGTCCTGCCAATACGCAGGTAGAAGGCGGCAGGTCGCGGAGCGGAATCGCGACCACGTCAGGGTGCTGGAAGTGCTCTGCGAATGGCGAGACGGTGGGATGGACGAGCTGACCACGCGCCAGCAGGTAGAGAAGTTCAGCGTTGTCGTCGACGGGTGCGTCGACGAACCGGATCGTTCGACCCGATGGAGTCGTGGCTGGACAGGTCGCCTCGGCCAGTTCGACGGGGACACCGTGAGGTCGCCGTACGTCGTGACCTATCAGGTCTTCCGTGGTCAGGTCGGTGTGGCCGGCTAGCAGGTGGGTTCTGCCGACCATGACAACGCGCTCGTCCGTACTCAACACCGGACCGACCGCGATGTCGGGTTGGTCGAGGGGGAGCCGCGTCATGACCAGGTCGACCTCGCGTCGGCGCAGGGGACCGAGGCGGTCATCGAACGGCGTGGTCGTCAGCTGCACCTTGGAGCCCGGGTAGACCGCCTCGTACCGTTCGATCGCTCGGGTCAAGACATCCACTCCGGAAGCGAAGTTGAGGACGCCGACACGGACCACACCTGGTCCCAGGCCTCGAGCTCGGGCACTACGCAGTACCCGGTCCAGACCCTCGACCGCTGGACTCAGCTCGGCGTGCAACTCGCGTCCGGCGTCGGTGAGACTGACGACGCGACTGGTGCGGAGGAAGAGCAAGTCACCGCCGAGCTTCCGCTCAAGGACCCGCAAGGTCTGGGATACCCGCGAGGTCGTCAGACCGAGTCGCTCGGCGGTGCGCCCGAAGTGCAATTCCTCTGCGAGCACCAGGAAGAGGCGCACTTCACGCAGCTCCACCTCGGGAATCATGTACCGACGCTACACGCTGCGTGGAGCAGATCGTCGTTGATGCTGTCGGCTCACCCTGACAGGCTCGGAGTCATGAAGCCCGGCAATCTGATCACGGTAGGCGTGCTCACACCGCACGCAACTGAGGGTCCGCGCGCCGAGTGGCGGTGCATGGCTGCGACGCACGTTCGCGTCCATCTCTCAAGGGCCTCCGGGGCTGATCTGCTCGCGCAGACCACGCCGGCCGCTCTCGATGCCGCGGTATCGGCGTTGCCGCTTGCCGAACTCGACGTACTGGTCCTGGCATCGACGAGCGCGGGCTACGCCATGGGGTACGACGAAGAGTCGGCAATGATGCAGCGGCTCGGTGAGCGGTGGGGCTTGCCTGCGTTCTCTACGTCGAGGTCGGCTGTGGCGGCACTGACGGCGTACGGCATCAAGCGGGTCAGTCTCATCCACCCGCCCTGGTTCGGGGCCTCGCTCAACGATCTCGGCGCCGAATACTTCCGCAGCCAGGGATTCGAGGTCGTCGAAGCTCAGCTGGCGGATCTGCCCAACGACCCGGACCGGATCGAGCCGGCCGCGGTCGTCGACTGGATCTCTGACCATCTCAGCCGTCGCGCGGAGGCGGTGGTCATCGGAGGCAACGGCTTCCGGGCGGCTCACGCCGTACAAGCGTTGGAGAACAGAACCGGACGCCTCGTCCTGGAGGCGAACCAAGTCCTGCTGAGATCCGTACTCGACAGCACGATCGACGGTTTTGGAAGGCTGCTCAACACAACGAGAGGTAGTCATGCGTAACGTCATCCTGTACATGTCCATGTCGCTGGACGGAATCGTCGCCAGCGATCGCGAGCATCCCGGCGTCGCGTTTGACGATCCCGAGGTGAAGCAGTGGAAGCTCGAACAGATCAGTAAGGCCGGCGCCCACCTGATGGGTCGCGTCTCGTACCAGGAGATGGGGCCGTTCTGGCAGCAGTCGGACGACGCGTACGCCGGGCCGATGAACGACATCCCCAAGGTCGTGTTCTCCAAGACGCTCAGCGACGCCGACGCGAGCTGGCCGGTCAGCCGCGTCGCGCGTGGAGACCTCGCAACCGAGATCGCCGCGATCAAGGCTGAACCCGGCGCTGACGTCATCGTCTGGGGCGGAGCGGGATTCGCCGGGGCGCTGGTCGCGGCCAACTTGATCGACGAGTACCGCCTGTTTGTCCAGCCGATGGTCCTGGGTCAAGGACGGGCGCTCTTCGACCAACTCCCCGAGTCGCGACACCTGGACCTGGTCGAAGCCACGCCGTACCCGAGCGGCATCGTCGTACAGATCTACCGACCGCAGCGCACCTGAGTCAGCGCCTCGAGCTGTGGAAGTCGGCCGAACATGTCGGGTAGGCCGCGTAGGCCGTTGCGCACGGACTCGTGCGACAGCGCGAGTTCAGGGCCGGTGCTCGCCTCGACACCGTCCAGGCAACGCAGGATGTTCCACCGTGTGTGCCCCAGCCAGCCGCCGATCATGAACACGAACCAGCTCGGTCCCGACGGTGGCAGCGCTCCGCCCGCGGCGACGTACCCGTCGAGGACCGAGCGGAAGATGGCGGGCTTGATGTCGTCGAAACCAGGTCCCTTCGCGATGCTCAACGCGGTCGAGCCGAGCTCGCTGGACAGGTCGAGCAGCCCCGAGAGCTCCCAGTCGAGCACCACCGGGCGACCGCCTCGGGCGAGCAGGTTCCACGGTTGGATGTCTCTGTGGGTGAGTACGACGGGGCCCGGCCGCTCGCAGGTGTCGACGAACTGCGCGATCGCGAGGAACGTCTCGACCTGGGAGGCGAGTTCGTCGGCCCACGGCTGTCCGGTCGCCTTCGCCCGCTCGGCGAGCTCAGGCCAGTCGCGCGCCACCGGTTCCTCGATCTCGGCGTCGGTCCACTCGACGTCGAGGGCGTGGATGCGCGCGAGGATCTCACCGATCTCGAACGCGTACGCCGCCGAAACCGGTGCCTCAGGCAACTTGTTTCCCTCGACCCAGCGGTGGACGAGCGTTTGGTCGCCGGCCGAGATCGGCTCTGGCATCGGAATGCCGGCAGCGAAGGCCGCCTGCTCGAACCTGAACACGTCCTCGAGGTGGTACGTCGTACGGCGGTCGACGAGGTTCAACTCCTTCACCGCGAACGATCCCTGGTCGGTGTCCAGCCGGTACATCCGGTTCGCGTACCCGCCGTGGACACGGATCATCGGCCCACTCGGCGTACCGAGCTGCGAGAGATTCACCTCACGCACTCTAGGACTCGGACGTCACCGAAGCACCGGATTTGCCTGGGGGAGTGGATGCGACCTGGACGGCACTGAGGAGGTCCGACAGGCTCTCCGGGTGGGCCAGCTTCAGGTCTGCGAGATCGCTGGGCCGGAACCAGCGAAGATCGTCGTGCTCCTCCGGTGCGGCGTTGACAGGCTCCCCGTCCCAGCGCGTGACGAGGAACGCGTGTACGTCGAGTGTGGGGTCATTGACCGTCATCGGGACGGGCACCGGGTCGTGCAGGTGGACCCCGAGTTCTTCGAGGCATTCCCGACGTACGGCTTGGTCAGGCAACTCGCCCGCCTCGACGTGCCCGCCAGCGGAGAAGCTCCAGCTGTCGGGATACCACCGACGCGACGGGTGTCGATGCACCAGGAGCACCAGACCGTCACGGACAAGCACAGCAACCGAGATCGAAATCCGAGCAACCATGGCGACACCCTAGGCGGCGCCGCCGACATTGTTCACCTGGTGTGAGTGCGCAAGGCTCACGAACGTGGAGCGTACTAACGCCCGACCTGTCTACTGTCCGGCCAGCTTGGCCACGACCGGCGCGAGTGTGTCGGCGAAGGCGGCGCCGATGACGAAATAGGAGAAGCCGATCTCCTCGCGACGTCGTTGGATTTCCTCGGCGGCTGCCGCTGGGTCACTCGGAAGGATGACGAGCGAGTCGGCCGCGCGAAGAGCGGCGGTGTCGAGGTTGGGCCCCGCCATGAACGCAGCGACGCCGTCACCGACAGCGGCGACGTGCTGGCCGAGTTCGATGTCCCGGTCTGCAGGAAAGTCGCGTACCCGGTTCGTGGTTTCGACCCGATCATCGTCCGATGGGAGTACGAAGGTGACTCCGTCTGCGACTTCGAGCGCCAGCGCCTGCGACTTCGGTCCGCTCACCGCCATCACAACCGGCGTGTGTAGATCGGAGCCGTCAAACGTACGCAGGGCGGCCACGGTGTCGCGCATCCTGGCACGACGTTCAGCGGGGGAGACGGCAGGCAACCCCAGCTCGACTTCGATGCCGGGCCGGCCGGCGCCGATGCCCATCTCGAAGCGGCCTTCCGTGAGTACCGAGAGCGAGTGGGCCTCCCATGCTGTATTCCATGGTTCGCGCAACGCGGCGGCGTAGACCCAGGAGCCGACCCGCAGGTCAGTGAGCGCGGCCGCGGTCGCCAGCGTCGGGCCGATTGCTGGTTGCCACGTAGGAACATCGGGCATCAGCAACGTTGAGTAACCGCTGTCAGCGATGCGGCGCACGCTGTCCCGCCACATCGCCAAGTCAGAACCGATCGGCGCAACGACCCCGAATCGGAATGGTCTGGTCGCTCGCCTGGCCTGGTCGTTCATCGTGGATCTCCTCGAGTCTGGGACTTGTTCGGTCTGCTTGCCCTATCCACGAACCCGCCACCCAGAATCCGACAACCCAGCCCAAGAACCTCCGCTTCCGTTAACTGGTACCGCCAGAGGACCTCCTGAAGGCCTGGCGGGCACGGGACAGTTTTGCGGGCCCGGCTGATCGCTTAGCTGTTGGTCTTCAGGTGGTGTTGGGTGTGAAGTTTCGTGATCCAGGCAGCAAAGGCGCGGAGGTCTTCGACGTTCGTTTGGGGGATATGGAGTTTGGTCCCGCGGGTGGAGGTGATGGTCAGGTAGGGGGCGGCGAGGCCGCTGGCGGGTGTGACGAGGGTTGTGCCCTCGAACTCGGACCACGGGATCTGCCGCCACCAAGCGAAGCGGATGCCAGTGGCGTTCACGGTCACTCGCGGGTGACCGAGGAGGAACAGGACAGCGAGCGCGATGCAGGCGGCGAGGAGTACGCCAAGAAGCGCCACCCGGATCGTGAACCAGGTGTCGCGCGTGTCGAGGTCCCGGACGACCGAGACGATCGGGATGCCGGCCAGCGTCAGCACGACGATCAGCCCGCCGAAGGCCAGCGCGCGCCGGACCGCGAAGACTACTCGGCCGGAACGGTGCAACTCCGCGTCCCAGGCGCCGATGTCCTGATTCCCCATCACCATGTGTCGATCCCTCCGCGGCGGGAGTGTACTTGCCCGTGTCCGGCTGCCCGACGAGGACGGCGGTGATCACACCTGGATGGACCTCGGTTCGAGTCTCGCCGCTGCTCACACATGTCGGGCTTGTCAACTCCCGAAGCGTTCGTAAGTGGTTCCATTCGCGGCGTGCGCCTCTGGCGAGGCTGTTGAGACACCAGCGCGGACTCCAGAAGCGTTTCCCGACGCCCGTGCTTAAGCGCCGATAACGAACATTATGTCAACTAGTGGCTGGGATGGGGTCGGAGCTTGAAGATCAGGATGCCGAGGTACTTGTTCATCCACGCCTGTTTGTGCGGGTATCTGCGTCCGGCATCCTCGGACAGCTGAGGTTCGGTCGCGGTCTCGATCCACAGGCCGGCCGCACTGAACACGTTGATCAGGTCAGAGATTGTGTACGGGCGTTTGGTGAGCGTGATCTGGTCGTTCCAGCCGCTCAGGTAGGAAAACGGCTCGGCCGAGAAATACTCCTCGCCCAGCGACGTCCCGTTCTGTTCGGCCTGTTCGACGGCGTACCGGATCGGTTGCGTCTTGGTTAGCAGGATGAATCCGTCGTCGGCGAGCATCGCGCGTGCTGCCTGCAGGGTGCGGACCGGATCCTTCGCGTAGCCGAATGACTGCAGGAACAAAATCCGGTCGAACCTGCGACCGGCGAGCCGAGGCACAGAATCCAGCTCACAGAGATCGCCTTGGATGAACTCCAAGTCAGGCGGCGAGGCTTTGAGGAAGTTGCCACTGACATCGACACCGACGGAGGCCGTCGCACCGCCTCGAACCAGCTCAGCGAGCTTGCCGCCATTGCCGCAACCGACATCAAGCACCGACCGCCCGCTGACATCACCCAGAAGCTCCCGCTGCGCAGGCCACTCGACAAGCCGATCCAGCGAATCCTCCCTGGCCCGGGCCCGCTCGTAATCCGGAGCAAGCTCCAGCCACGCCTGGCTCGACTCCCCCGGACTGTCCGTGTGAGAACCCGTCGCCTGTGAGTCGTCTGACATCGTCACGATGCAGACCATAAACGAAGGACGTAGCCGAGGTAGGGCGCGCCAGCGGGTCCGGGCCGCGAGGTTCCGTCTCGGGTCCAGCCGTGTCGTTCGTAGAACCGGATGGCACGAGAGTTGCGCTCCCACACTTCGACCTCACCGACGGCGTCAGCCTGACGTGCAATGGACACGAAGCGTGCCATCAGAGCGCTTCCGACACCGATGGACCACTGGCCGGGATCGACGAAGATACCGGCAAGCCGGACACGCTTCTCGTCGGGTGCGCTGGTTGGAAACACCCGGCCCGCATCCACCGTGACCACACCGACGATGTCATCGCCCAACGCGGCCACAAGGACGGCGATCCGAGCATCGTCCACCATCTTGCGCCATGCCTCCCGGTACTGCCCGTCAGGATGCGACGCCACCTCATGGCCGCCGGCGCGGTAGTACACAGCCCGCGACCGGGCATGCAACTCCGCCAGCGCATCGCCGTCCCCGCGCACTGCGTCACGAATGCGGACTTGAGTCGGCTTACTCATAAATCACGAGACTACGGCCCCGCCCCAGAGTCGCTCTGTCAGTTCGACTCCGTGGGCGACGATGAGTTGCTGGTACGCCGTCGTGCTGAGCGACTCCCCCGCCCGCTCGCCGTGAAATGGCCCGCCGTGACCGAGCAAGACCAGAGGACGAGCGGTTCCGTCGGTCGGCGGCTGCCAAAGGACGCCGGCAAAGCCACGGTCGACCTCGAACGATGACTCTTCAACGTCGTCGTACACATGTTCGAGACTCTCACGACAAAGGTAAGTACTTCCGGCACGCCTCGATGTTGTGCAGCTGGATGTCGTCCCTGCGTTGCCAGTTGTCTCTGGTCAGTCGCCACCGGTTCAACAACGCTGGTTCGCCAAGTCGTGTAGCCCAGTCCGATCCGTTCGGCTCGTAGCCGAGGGCTCGCGAGATCGCGTTCGAGCCGTGGTTGTCCACAAAGGCATCGCTGCCCGCTTCCTTCGCTCCCAGCCCGTCGAACGCGAGATGCAAAATCGCCGCTCGCATCTCATGGCCGATCCCCCGGCCGCGCTGATCGCTGGCCAGCCAGGAGAAGCTGGTGACCGTGCCGAAGCTGGGGAAGTCGACTCCGATCAGATCCTGCATCCCGACCGCGCGCCCGTCCACGACGACCACGAAGTACAGCCGCCACGCTTCGGGCTCGACCTTCCCTCGACCGCGCCAGATCGCCCGCAGCCACTTCGCCACCCGCAAGTCAGGATCCGGCTCGTAGAGCGAGATCGGGTCGTCGTAGGGCAGCGGCTCGGCGTGCGTCTTGCCAGAGCGAACCGCGTCCGCGAGCTCGTCCAGCAGGTTGTCGGTGGCGCCGCGCAGCTCCAAAGCCGGCGTACTGACGCGCACATCAAGAAGCGGATAGCTCGACACAGAACGATTCAACTCCACAAACCCACAACCGCGCACGTGGATTTCACCATAGGCTGCAGCGATGCGACCCGAGCAGCAGCAAGGTGAAATGATTCTGGCTGACGGCTGGGATGCCAATGCCGACGCGTGGATCGAGTGGACCAGACGAGGACTCGACAGCTACAACACCCACAAACTGGCCTTCCTGCCGTTGATCCCGCCGCCCGGTCGGCTCACAATCGACGTCGGCGCGGGTGAGGGTCGTGTCAGCCGTGAGTTGCAAGCACGAGGACATCGCGTCCTGGCGATCGATCGATCGTTGACGATGAGTCGGTCCGCGGCGACGCACCCCGAGGTACCTGTGCCGGCCGTTGTCGCCAATGCCGTGAACCTACCGTTGCCGGATGCAACTGCTGATTGTGCAGTGGCATTCATGAGCCTGCACGACATCGACAACGTCGAAATGGCTATCGCGGAGATCGGCCGAGTTCTCGCCGTCGGCGGGAAACTGGTGATGGCGATCGTGCACCCACTCAATTCTGCGGGCGCTTTCGACCAAGCGCGGTACGTCATCCGGGATTCGTACACCGAAGCCAGGAACTACACCACCACACGCACCCGAGAAGGCCTTTCGATGACGTACCACGGAATTCACCGACCGCTGCAGGTCTATACCGAGGCCCTCGCCGACGCAGGCCTGGTGATCGAGCGGCTCCGCGAACACGCCAGCGATGATCCCGACGACAAGTGGTCTCGTATCCCCCTGTTCATGCACATCGTCGCGTCCCGGACGGCGTAATTCGATTGCGCGGTCTTGTTACGTTGCCTGCATGTCTCTACTGCCGCGGTCGACACCGGCCGCCCAGGGCATGTCGTCTCGTGCGATCGCCGCGCTGCTGGACCGGATCGCAGCGGAATCCGTCGAGCTCCACTCGATCATGGTCGTACGCCGGGGCCACGTCGTCGCCGAAGGCTGGTGGGCGCCCTACTCCCCCGAACGCCCACACCTGCTCTACTCGCTGACCAAGTCGTTCACCTCAATCGCGGTAGGACTCGTGATCGCCGACGGCCTGCTCTCGCTGGACGCCTTGGTCGTAGACGTGTTGCCCGAACACGTCCCAGCCGACATCTCCGAGCAGGGTCGCCGCATCACCGTCCATCACCTCCTTTCCATGACCTCCGGCCACACCACGGACAGCCTCGAGGAAGCCTGGCAACTGGAGCCGAACGACCTGGTCAAGGGCTTCCTGCGCGTGCCGTTCCGCGAGCCCGAGGGAACCCACCACACCTACGACAACGCGACCACCTTCGTCCTCGCTCGGATGGTCGAACGCGTCACCGGCCGCGGCCTTCCGGAGCTGCTCGACGAACGCCTGTTCAAGCCGATGGGCATCGACCACGCCGAATGGGATCGGGTGGCGAGCGGAGCCGCCTTCGGTTTCCACGGGCTGCACCTCACGACCGAGGCTGTCGCCGCGTTCGGCGAGTTGCTGCTGCGCGGAGGCGTCTGGGGCGACCAGCAGTTCATCCCCCGCGCGTGGGTAGAGCTCGCGACCAGCCGGCACATCGAAACCCTGCCACTCGACGACTGGGCCAGGAGCCCCGACTTTCTCTCCGGGTACGGCTACCAGTTCTGGATGTCGCGTCACGGCTACCACGGGAACGGCGCCTTCGGCCAGCAGTGCGTGGTCGTTCCTTCCCACGAGCTCGTCATCGTCGTGACCGCCGCCATCGCTGAGGGGAACGCGTTCCCCGGCGTCTTCTGGGACTACCTCTTGTCTGATCTGGACGACGCGGAGTACGACGAGATCCTCGCCGATCGGCTCCGACGGCTCTCACTTCCGCTCGTGGAAGGTGCGGCCAACCCAACCCGCTCCGTCGAGGCGACGCTCGACTCCTCCCCCGAGAATTCGGCTCTGCCCGACGGAACACCAGTCATCGTTGATCCCGTCGACGGTGGATGGCAGCTGCAATTCGAGGCGTTCACCCTCAAGGTCGGGTACGGCGAATGGCGCGAAAGCTCACCCCGCGGCCGCCCCGTCGTCGCGACCGGCGCCTGGCAAGGCGACACCTTCCTCGCCGACCTCTACATCATCACCACCCCGCACCGGGTACAGGTGGTAGTCGACGCGGGGAGAGCCACGGTGACCTGGAGCACCGTCCCCCTGACCGGCCCGAACCTGGCCTTACATCTGCAGTCGCCGCTGATGACCCGGCCGGACGTCGCGTAGGTACGCCCTGCTGCGAGGATCTACGGCATGGCCACCGACCCAAAGCGACCACGGACGTAACGGATGGCGCCCATTCGCGCGTGGTTGGACAAGACAACCGAGACGTGGACCCCGCCGACAACCCGTGATCTAGCCAGCCCTCTCCGCTTCCTGTACTGGCTGACTCGATCGCAGTCACGGCGCATCGCATTAGGTGCAGTGTTGGGCATCTGCTGGACGGTCGGCCTGACCGTGCCGCCATGGGTGCTGTCCCGCGCAGTAGATGAAGGACTGGTCGCCGGCAATACGGGTGCTTTGGTCGGATGGGCGTTGGTTTTGCTGGCCGTCAGCGTCCTGAACGCGCTGCTGGGGATCGCCCGGCATCGCACCATGACGAAGATCCGGATGGACGCATCGTTCCGCTCGGTCCGCACCACCGTCTGGCACACCTCTCGACTGGGCGCCTCATTATCCCGTCGTGTAAGCGCCGGCGAGGTAGTCACGGTCGGCATCAGCGACGTGTACACGGTTGCGATGGCGCTGACCGTCACCGGTCCGGGCGTCGGCGCGGTCGTCGCGTACGCCGTCGTGGCGGTCGTACTGTTCACCATCTCGCCGTTGCTTGCCGCCGTCGTACTCGCCGGAGTCCCCCTTCTTGCCGTCACAGTCGGCCCGTTCTTGCAGCGCATCGAACGCACAGGCGGCGAGTACCGCGTGCACCAGGGCCGATTGACGACCCGTCTCATCGACGTGCTGGCCGGGCTCCGCGTACTCAACGGCCTCGGCGGAAAGACCTTCGTCGCCGAGCGGTACGACGACCAGTCGCAGCGACTCGTGGGACGCGGCTACCGAGTCGCCGGCCCCGCCAGCTGGGTTGGCGCACTATCGACCGGATTGCCGGCCCTCTTCCTCGCCGCCGTGGTCTGGTTGTCCGCACGAATGGCCGCCACCGGCGCCATCACGATCGGCGATGTCGTCGCCGTCTACGGGTACGTCGCCGTGCTCGTCGTACCCGTCTCGTTCTTCATCGAGGGCGGTGCTGACATCGCACGGGCTCGGGTGGCGGGGCAACGAATCATCGACCTCCTCAACCTGCCAGTTGCCAGCGACAACGACACTGCGGCGCTCCCCACCGGCAGTGGCCCGTTGGTCGACCCCGACTCGGGAGTGATCGTTCGTCCCGGCCTACTGACAGCGTTAGTCGCGGCCAACCCGGCGGAGGCGACCACGGTAGTCGAGCGCCTTGGGCAACTAACTTCCGAGGACACGGATGTGACGTGGGCAGCTGTGCGCATTGATGAGGTCCCGCGCGAGCAGTTCAGACAACGATTGGTTGTCGCGGACAACGATGCCGAGGTGTTCGCCGGCACAGTCCGCGACATCGTTGCCGGACGCATGGAACCTGACGACGACCGGATCCGTGCGGCCATCCACACGGCTGTGGCCGAGGATGTCGTAGAGGCACTGCCCGGCGGTCTGGACGCGGTGATCGCCGCCGGTGCGAGCGATCTGTCCGGTGGGCAACGGCAGCGAATCCGGCTCGCCCGTGCTGTCTATTCCAAGCCTGACGTACTGCTCGCCATCGACCCGACCTCGGCGGTCGACGCGAACACCGAATCGGCCATGATCGACCGGATCCGCGAAGCCAGGCGCGACACGACAACGGTGATCACAACGTCGTCGCCACTCGTCCTGGACCGCGCTGACGAGGTCATCGTCCTGGTCGACGGCAAGACGTCGTCGGCCGGGACGCACGCGGACCTTCTGCGCAGCGATCCCTACTATCGCGACCTCGTAACCCGCGCCCAGGACGGCCTCGACGATGAGTAACCAGATGCCGGTCGCCGGCCCGGCCGAGGTCCGTACTGCGGCGCTACGCGACCTGGCCGCAGACCGACGTGCTGTGGTTGGGGTCGTCCTGGTCAACGCGTTGGCCGCCGCGGCAGGTTTGATCGGTCCGTGGCTTCTCGGCCGGATCATTGACACGATTCAGGCCGGCTCCGGCGACGTACTCAGCGCGGTCGACCGTCTTGCCTTCGGCGCTCTGCTGTTCACCGTTGTGCAGACGGTGCTGTCGTGGTGGGCGCTCAAGATCGGCTATCGCTTCGGCGAACGTACGGCGGCCCGTGTTCGAGAACGATTCCTGGCCCGGACCCTGGCGCTGCCTCCACGAGTCGCAGACCACCTTCCGACCGGCGACCTGATCGCCCGCGGAAGCACCGACGCCTCGCTGGTCGCGATCACCTTGCGATCCGCCGTACCCGAGGTTCTCGTGGCCATGATCCACGCCCTCGCCCTCATCGTCGCCGTACTCTTCCTGGACCTACGGCTCGGGCTTTGCGGGCTCGTCTGCTTGATCGGCGTCGGAGCGGCGATCCGCTGGTACCTGCGGCGGGCCAGGCCGGTCTATCTCGCAGTCGCAGCATCGGGTGCAGACCTCGCCGATGTCGTCGCGAGCACCGCCAAAGGCGCCCGTACGGTCGAGACACTCGGGTTGGAACGCCGTCGGTCGCAGGTCACAGAGACCGCCATCGCTCAAGCCCGGTTCGCGCGCCTGGCAGCACTGTGGCTGCGAACAGTCCTCTTCCCGTGGTCGGAAGTAGCGCTGGCGCTCCCCGTGGTGGGAGTCCTGCTGATCGGCGGCGCCCTGTACGCCCACGAGCTGGTCAGCCTCGGAGTCGTGGTGACCGCGACGGTGTACCTGCGCCAACTCGTCGGCCCACTCGACACCCTGATGCTCTGGATCGAACAACTCCAAGGCGCCGGAGCCTCCTACGCCCGCGTCGAAGGCCTCGCAGACATCCCCAAGGAGGAGCCGCAGCTTTCACCGGGGACCGTCGGCGACCGGATCCGAGTGGACAACGCGCACTACAGCTACACCGGCGCTCGCGACGTACTTCACGGCATCGACCTGCTGGTACAGCCCGGAGAACGCCTGGCCATCGTCGGCACGTCCGGAGCTGGAAAGTCAACCCTGGCTCGTCTTCTCGCCGGTCTCGACCGCCCTCACACCGGCTCGGTGACCATTGGCGGTACGCCGGTCGCCGACCTGCCACCCGACCAACTCCGCGAACACGTCGTACTGATCACCCAAGACCATCACGTCTTCCACGACACCGTGCGCGACAACCTCCTCATCGCAAAACCGAACGCAACCGACGACGAGTTGTACGCCGCCCTGGACGCAGTCGGGGCCGTATGGGTCAACGACCTCCCACGCAGGCTGGACACCGAGCTCGACCACGACACCAACCTCGACGACGCCAGCGCCCAGCAACTCTCACTGGCACGCGTCGTCCTCGCCGATCCCCACACCCTGATCCTGGACGAAGCCACCTCACTCCTCGACCCCAGAACAGCACGACGGACAGAGCAATCACTGGCCTCCGTACTCCAGGGCCGCACCGTGATCGCGATCGCCCACCGCCTCCAAACAGCCCACGACGCCGACAGAATCGCCGTCATGGAAGCCGGCGAACTCGTCGAGCTCGGCACCCACGACGAACTCGTCCGCGCCGGACGCGTCTACGGCCAACTCTGGCAAACCTGGCACGCAGAAAGCCCTTAATGCCACCTGTGGAAAAGAGATTTGGTGTCTTCAGTCAGGCGTTGGGCGGCGTGGTGAAGCCAGGACGTCGGCAGTTGGGCCACGTGGTCGCGGGCGGCGTCGAGCTGCTCGGGGCTGGCGCCGTGGACGTCGGCGGCTGCCCGGGCCATTGAGGTCAGCATCCGCTCGGTGTCTTTCGGGCGCAGATTCTCGATCGTGATCCGTTGTACGTCGGGTGCGAGCGCGCGTATCTGCCACCCCTCGACGCGGCGCATCGGATCCGGGCCGCTGACCGTCGTCAGCACGCGCTCGTACAGCGTCTCGTCGGGCCGCACTCCCCCGGCGGGTTCGAAGAGCGCCGTTGGTGGTCCCAACAGCTTCACCTCGCGAGCAACGTCCTTGCCGACCGCAACGAAGCGTGGATGACCGAGTGAGCCGACACCGGCCTGACGGCGGTACCACGACGGCTCCCAGTCCGGCCCGACCGAATCAATCGCCGCCCGACGGACGTGCGCCGGTACGTCGGACGCCGCGGCCGGCTGCCCCTCGGCCAACCGTCCGAAGTACCGCTGATCCGCCGCCGGCCGAGGCATCAATGCACGCAGATGCTGAGCACCGTCGTCCGCAAGATCCACCGCGCGACCGGCCTGCGCCTGCGTCCAACCGTCCAGCACAACCCGACAGATCCGCTTCGGCCCGATCGCCACCTGCGGCGTGAGTACTGCGGACACGGCCAGCCGCACCAGATCCAGTGCAGGCGTCCCCCACGCCAACTCGTCGAAATCGTTGACGCCCCATCGCCGTACGCGGTGCCGATCCAGCCACGTCCCGAAGTTCTGCACATGCAAATCGCCGACCGCAGGCACTTGAGGTCCGTCGAACAACGAAGGCACCAGCTCGGCCGCTCGCTCCAGCCACAGGTAGTACGTCCCACGGAGGAACCGGGCCGGGTCGGCAGCGAGCGTCCGGTGCTTCAGCTCCAGATCCTCCGGTACGCCGGGAATCCGCTCACCCAACCACGCTTCGTACGCCGCCGTCACCGCAACCGGATCCACCGTCACGACGACGCCTTGTCGTTGCTCTCGGCCACCAAACCACGGCGTACCGCAATCCCACCAGCGACGGCGCTGACTGCGATCGTCAGCAGCGCCCCGAGGATCAGCGCGGACGACTCCCCCGGCTCCAATACGTTGAGTGCTGTCCCGACCGTCGCGGCCGCGACCGGTACGCCGAGCTGCGCGGCCGAGAGCGCCCCGATACTGACCGGCTGCCGACTCAGCACTCCCGACAGGTGACTGATCAATGCGCCGGCGCCAAGGGCGACCCCGAGGCCGATGAACCCCGGTCGCGTCCCCAGCTCCCGAAGATCGAGCGACGCACCGAGCCACACGAAGAAGACCGGACCAAGGAACCCTTCAGTCAGAGCAAACAACTGGCGGGCCAATCGCCGCGGCTCCCCCACAGCCGCCACCGCCAGCCCGAACACGAACCCAGCCAACATGATCGACACGTGCGTGGCGGTAGCCAAGCCGGCCAGCGCGAACAGCACGATGAGACTCACCCGAAGCTCGATCGCGAGCCGCCGGTCCTCGGACACTCGGTGCACTCGTTGCCGCACGCCGCTCCGCTCGACCCAGTTCAGCAGCACGAAAACCACGGCCCCGCTGGCAAGCACCGCCAGCGCGCCGAGTGCCGCCCGTCCGGCGTGCGGCGGGTCGATCGCGAGCGGGAGCGCCACGATGCAGGCGGCGTCGGCGATCGCGACCTGCGGCAACAGTTGGACCACAGCCGGTCCCCCGAGCCGCAGCGAGTCGACGATCGGCAGGATCAGCGCGGCGGACGAGGACGCCATCAGTACGGCGTACAAGGCGACGTGCCCGGTGTCGAAGATCGCGTTCAGACCGAACGCCAATCCAGTAGCGACGATCCCGGTGACCACCGCGCGGAGCAGGCCGGGTCGGATCGCCCGTCGCAGGCTGTCGTCGCGGACCGGAACGTGCGTCCCGGCAACGAACATCACCAGCCCGAACCCGATGTCCGCGAGGAACGTGAACCGCCCGTCGGTCGCGTCCAGGTAACCGATCCCGGTCTTGCCGAGCACCACGCCGGCGACCAGTTCGCCGAGGACCAGCGGAATGTGCCAGCCGCGCGGCAGCGCCAGCAGTGGACCGAGGAGGCCGACGGCAACCACGACGGCCAGCATCGTGAAGCTCACCGCGCCACTCCTTTCGCCGACGCCCTATTCTGCCGCCGGATCGCGCCGCCCGGTGGGAGGCTGCGAGAATGTCGCGGCAGACGACTACAGGCGGTGAGCAAGCAGGATGCAGTACGACGACTTCCGGCGGGCGTACGACGGTGTGATGGCGGACTGTCGCGCGGCGAAGCTGAACACTTCGGCGCTCGAGGAGAGCGTTGCGCGCATGCAGGAGCTGTACGCCGCTTTGCCGGCCGACGATCAGGCTCGGGCGGCCGACGACCTGGCCCGGCTGGAGCAGATCCTCGGGACCGCCCGGCGGTATCAGGTTCGCGACTTCCCGCTCTACCGTGAGGCGTCGGCGATCTTCGCGTCGGCGAACTCGGACGAAGGTCCCGCTCAGCTGCGGGCCCAACGAGCTCGCGACGGCATCGGTCAGCTGAACGCACTCGCCGAGCGTACGACGGCAGCCGACGAGCGCTCAGCGGTCCTCGCCCTCACCGAACCGCTCGCCATGCTGGTCTCCGCCCTCGACGCGGACAACTGATGGTCGATCTGAGCGGCCTGATCGACCCGCGCGCGGTCGAGTACTTCGAAGGCTTCATGAACCGCCAGGCCGAGGCGGCGATGGCGGTGACCGGCGCACCGGCGTCCACCTGGAGCGGACGCTATTCGTCCCGCACCCAGCAGGTGAAGATCGACCTCGGAACCTCCGTCGCGACGGTGACCTGGGCCGGCGACATCGAGTACGACGCCAAAGCGGTGATCCAGCCGATCTGGCTGCTGTGCCGTCGGGGCGGCCGGCTCGAGGGCTACCGGCTGGACTCGGCCAGGGACGCCTTTCGGATCGTCTTCCACGAGAACCTGCACGCCGTGAACCAGCTGGGCCGGACGATGGGGCAGTCGGAGGCGGCCTTGCAGGATCCGGCGAACCGCGCACTGGAAGAGGGCCTGACCGAGCTGTACGCCCGCCGGAATCTGAACGCCTACCTGCAGAAGCTCGGCGTCGCGGAACTCGTTCCCGGCATTCTGACGGCGAACGACTACTGCGAGGGAACCTATCCACACTTCGTTCCGGCGGTGGAGGTTCTGGCCGAGGGACTGAGCCGGCGGACCGGTTTCAGCGAGAACGAGATCCTCCGGCGGCTTGTCACGATCGACTGTGAGACCCGCTGGCAGGTCGTCGGTGACCTCCTCTTCGAGGCCGAAGGACTCCACCACCTGGTGCCCGAGGCGGACCACGCCGGCGTCAAGGACCGGCTGACGGCCGCCATGCGGCAGCCGTTCGCACAGCTGGTCGACCTCGACGGCTCGATCGACCAGATCATCGTCGCCTCGACGACGGCGGGTTACGACGCGCTCGGATCATTCGACCGGGAAGTCGAGGCGCTGCGGCTGGAACACGACCGGACCCGCGGACCGGCCCAGCTCCTGGACAGCATCCTGGAGCGTCAGGAACACGCTGCTCTCGCGGTCACCGGCGCCCACCACATCACCCAGATCAGCGGTTCGGTTGCCGACTTCACCTTGGCGGACGGTTCCACCGTCGAGGAGGTACTGCGAAAGATGTGCGAGCGGGCCGGCGAAGAGAACCAGCCGTACGAGGACCTCGCTCAGTACAAGGAAGCGCTCCACGTGCTCCTCGAGCACGACATCTACCAATCCGCCGGCCGGTTTCGTGAGGTCGGGATGGGCGACGTCCCCTTGGACCGCGGAACGGTCGTCTTCAGCGAAGGTCTCGCCAGGGCGCTGTCCGACGACCGCCTGAACGCGTACGTCGACCAGTTGGGTCTCGAGCCGATCGCCCCGGGCCTTCGTGACACCGCCTCACCTCGTCGGCTGGACCCTGGTGCCGTCGCCGCAAGGGCGTTCGTCCAGGAGATCGGCCGCGAAATCCAGGTGCCGGTGAAAGGCCAGGGCAACACGGGCAACGGCGAGCAGCCGGCCTATGTCGAGATGGACCGTGACGTGCTGCTCAGACAGTTGGCCGGAGTAGATCCGGAGCTGCCCTGGCTCCGCGTCACTGACTTGGTGTACGGCAGTCAGGCCTTTCCGCGACTATCTGGACTCGGAGGACATTCGCGAGGTCAAAGACATCATCCAGCAGTCGATGACGGAGGGCTTCGCGCGGGTCGGCGTACCGGAGGCGTCCGGCCCGTTCCCGCTTTTGTCGGCAGAAAAGCTCGGTCGCGAGGCCGCACAGGCCGGCCGTAGGACCATGATCGAGCTCGACGGGGCGTTGCGGCCGCCTGTTCAGGCGACCCCGGTGGCGATGCATGCGATGTCGGTGGGCCAGCTGCCGAGTGATGCGCGGATGGCGGTCGACCTGCTGACCCAAGGCCGACCAGGACCTACGGCCCGTCCCTCGCCCAGCCGGCAACCTCGCCAGTACGGCGGCCAGAGTCCACGGCCCGGTCGCGAGGTCTAGTACCGGGCTTGTCGTAGAACCCTTGAGGGCTAGTGTCGGTCGAAACTTCTTCGGCGGCGGCGTCGGATTGGCGTCGAGGTGTTCGTTGCACAGGTAAGTGGACGAGGAGCGTCCCCGAACGCAGGAGATGATCATGCGGTATCTGGTTTCGGTGATCGATGACAAGGACAATCCCGGCAGCACGGACCGGCAGCCTGCCATCAGCACGTTCAACGACCGGCTGATCGCTGAGGGCTACTGGGTCTTCGCGGGCGGACTCGCAGACACCACCGCGGCCACGGTCATCGACAACCGGGGTGAGCAGGCGGTCTTCACCGACGGGCCTTTCGTGGAGTCGAAGGAGTACCTGGCCGGCGTCTGGGTGTGGGAAGCCCCCGATCTGGATGTGGCGCTCAAGCTTGCCACCGAGGCGTCGAAGGTCTGCGATCGCAAGATCGAGGTGCGGCCATTCCAGTGAGTGACGTCGAAGCGGCGATCACCCGGGTGCACCACGAGGAGTGGGCCCGGGTAGTCGCCTCCCTCACCAGGCGCTTCGGCGATCTGGACATCGCCGAGGAGGCCGCGGCCGAGGCCTTCGCGACAGCCGTCGAGCGGTGGCCTGCCGACGGTGTACCCCCGAACCCCGGCGCCTGGCTGACCACCACCGCCAACCGCAAGGCAATCGACCGGCTCCGGCGCGAGAACAAGCGCGACGACAAGCAGAAGGAGGCTCAGATGGTGTACGACGGCCCGCCCGAGCCTCTCGGTGCGATCGACGACGAGCGACTCCGGCTGATCTTCACCTGCTGTCACCCGGCGCTCGCGATGGAGACCAGGGTCGCGCTGACGCTGCGCATGGTCGGTGGACTGACCGTGCCTGAGATCGCACGGGCGTTCCTGGTGCAAGAGACCGCGATGGGTCAGCGGATCACGCGGGCGAAGTCCAAGATCAAGGCGGCCGGCATTCCGTACCGGGTGCCGGCGACGGAGGATCTTCCGCGGCGCATCTCCGGCGTACTCGCGGTGCTGTTCGTGGTGTTCAACGAGGGGTATCTGGCGACGGGTCCTGACACCGACCCTGTGCGCCATGAGCTGACGGCCGAGGCGATTCGGCTCGCGCGGCTGATCCGTGCGCTGATGCCGGGTGACGGTGAGGTGGCTGGGCTGCTGGCTCTGATGCTGCTCACCGAGGCTCGTCGTACTGCGCGGGTATCGGCGACCGGCGAACTGGTTTCGCTTGAGGAGCAGGATCGTGGGTCCTGGGACGCGGCGCTCGTCGCTGAGGGGCACAGGCTGGTGCGCGAGCGCCTGGCGTCTGGGATTGCTCCAGGTCGGTATCAGGTCCTTGCGGCGATCAACGCGGTACACACGTCTGCTCGCGATGTGCGCGACACGGACTGGTCGCAGATCGTTGCCCTCTACAACCAGCTGATCCGCCTCGATCCCTCGCCGATCGTCGCGCTCAACCGGGCGATCGCGGTCGCGGAGCTCGACGGTCCGGAGGTGGCGCTCGCCGCCGTCGACCGTCTCGAGGACGCGCTGGCCGGGTACCACGCGTACCACGCGACTCGCGCCGAATTCCTGCGCCGGCTTGGGCAGAGTTTGAACTCCCGCGCGGCGTACGACAAGGCGATCGAACTGGCCGGCAACACCGCGGAGACCGCCTACCTCACGCGCCGGCGCGACCAACTAGTCGCGGGTTCGTCCGAAGCGGGCTAGGCAGTGCCAGACCTGCTTGATGGATTGCGCGGGATGTACGCCGGAACGCGCGGCGTGACCTAGTCGCTCAGGAGTGAGCTCAGCGCCAAGCTCGCGGGCCAGGTCGACGATGTGCTGGCCGCGGTACGCCGGGTCGAACGCGTCCGGTGTCGCGCGGAAGCCCGCGTGGTATTCGACCGGACACCCGAGGCGGTGCGCAGCCTCTTCGACTGGGGTGCCGATGAAGGACGGGTCGAGGACGACGGCGTCCACGTCGGTGTCGAGGCGTACGGCGCCGTGGACCTGTGCTTCGACGTACTCGTCAAGGTCATCGAAACCGGAATCGTCCGCCAGCCGACACAACTGCGGCAGGACGGACGCGTCGCCGAAGTGCTCCGGATCGCGGGCCGAATCTGGAAAGCAGAACGTCGATCGGTCGATCGCCTCAGGTTTCAGCCGAAGGTACGACGACCCGAACCGGATCGCACCACCGTACGAATCGTCCCGCCGATTCCACACCCCGTAGACAGGCCGATCCGCCCCGGGCAATTCGTCGTACCTGCCCGCAAACAGCCGACTCTCCCACCGCCACCGATCCCCACCCAATCCCCCGTTAGAAATCCCAGTAACAAACTGCGACCGATAAACCCCATCCAAAGCCAACGCCTCAATAACCAACCGCTCCCCAAACCGCCAGTTCGGCTGAAACTGCAGCGTGATCATCAGACCGGTCCCGTCAAACGCCCGTCGGCGTCGATGACGATGAATCGGAGTTCTTGATCATGCCTGCCGGTTGCGAGCCAGTGCGCGAATGCGACTTGCGCCGTCGGTGGCATGTCGAGCGTCCTTGGGTCCACCGTCAGATCGAACCACCCGAGATCTCCCTCGGTGCATTCGGTGGGGATAGGTGACTCGGGGCGCAGGTCGGCGGCGAAGTAGTACGTCGTACGAACCTCTGTCCCGGTGTCTCGCATCGCGACGTAGCGCAGAGCCAGGTTAGTGAGCTGATCGGCGGTGACTGCGATCTCCTCGTCGAGCTCTCGGAGCGCGGCGCTCGTCGGCTGCTCGCTTGGTTCCAGGTGACCGCCGATTCCGACCCAGGAGTCGGCGATCGCGCGGGAGCCTCTGCGGTACAGGAGCAGGACACTCCCCCGGTGGACCAGGAACACCGAGGTCATGTGCCGCGTCGCGCGTTCTGTCATCTGGTTCAGACGTTGATGTTGAAGCCTAGGTCTAGGTCGGAGGCGGCTTGGCCGGAGCGGATTCCCCAGTTTTCGGTGGGGAGGTCGCGGACCAGGATTGTTACGTGGTCGGGTGGGATGTTGAAGGCCTTCAGGTTGGTGACGATCTCGGTGTAGAGGCTGCGCTTGGCGTCGATGGAACGGCCGGCGAAGCAGTCGATGCTGACAAGGGTGAAGAACTCGGGCTGCGTGAGACGCGGCGAGCAGGCGAATCGGTGCGGGGCGTGGACGACTAAGCGGACGTCCTTGTCCTGCGGCGGGATCTGAAACGCGGTGACCAGCGCGTCGTGCACGGCGTCGATCAGACCAACTTCTTCAGCTTCGGAGTACTCACGGCGTACCTCGATAAGCGCACTAGGCATACGTCGAATCCTTCCACTCTCAGGCCCGGACTCTCCGACCCCATCACGAAGCGACGGCTCCGGCGAGCGAATTTAATCGAGGTGGGCGACTAGGCGGGTTAGGCCGAGGAGGTTGCCTTGGTCGGCTTCTAGCATTTGTTCGTCGGGGGCGTAGCCGCGGCCTACTTGGGCGCAGGTCTTGAGCCAGAGGAGCCAGTCGGACCAGCCGTTGGGGACGAAGTCGGCGGTTTCGACGGTGACGAGGTTTGTGCGTTCCCAGAGTTGGCGCCACCAGTCGGGCGGGAGCCAGGTGCAGAGGTCCGGGCCCCAGCGGGTCGCGAGGTACGGCGGTGGGGCGAGGTCGGGTTGGGTGCGGATTCCGGGGACGACGACGCCGACGGTGCCGCCGGGGCGGAGGAATTGGGTGCAGTAGGCAAGGTAATCAGCACCCGTGCCGAAGTAGTTGAAGGCGCCGACGCTGACGATCGCGTCGAAGAATCCGTGTGCGAACGGGAGTTTGTGCGCGTCGGACTGGATCGGGTGGACGCGGTCGGCGGCGCCGGCTTCCTGAATACGTTGCCAGTTCTCGGTCGGGTCTACCCAGAGATCGGTCGCCCAGACCTCCACGTCGTACTCGCGGGCGAAGAAGATCGACGTCAGCGCCGTACCGCAGCCGAGGTCGAGGACCCGCATCCCGGGCCGCAGCGTCATCGCCTGCATCAGGCTCTCGGCGCTCCAGAGTGGATGTGGGCCCATCAGGTTGTCGACGATCCATTGCGGGTCGTAGGTGTTCGACCGCGGATATCGGTCGAGGGTGAGCGCTTCGCGCAGGAGTTGGTTGGACATGGCGCGACGATCCCAGCGGGCTCGATTCGTCACAACGGAGTTTCGCCGACGGCCTCCGCGATCATCCGGTGCCCTTGCTGCTCGAAGGCCTCGTCTCCGACTTGATGCGCCCAGACGGCTGTGCTGACGGCCTCGCGGATCCGGGCTCGGTGCCAGACGTCCGGCTCACGGGGGTCCGGGCCGTAGCCGCTCACGAAGGCAGTCTCGAGTGCGGGCATCGATCGGAACTGTTGCGCTGCGAGGCGGACAAAGTCGGTGTACGCCGGGCGGAGGTCGGCGCGGCCGAAGTCGATGATGCGGATAGTGCCGTCGTCAGTGAGCCAGTTGCGCGGCTGCCAGTCGCCGTGGGTCGGCACGAGAACGGCGGGCGGCGTCGGCCAGTCCGCGATCTCTGCGCGGAGACGGTCCGCGAGCACCGGGTTGATTCGGTGCGGTTTGGCGAGGTGCGTGAGGATTCGCTGGTTCTCGCGCGTTTCGTATGCGTCATCCGGTACGGCGGATTGTCGATGGAACGCGGCCAGCAGTTCACCGGCCTGGCGGTAGGTGTCGGGCGCCCATTCGGCGGGCGAACCTTCCACCAGCTCCCCCGGCAGGAACTGCGTCAGGAGGAGCTTGGCGTCGCTGTCGGCTCGGATCAGCTGCGGGGCTCTGCCCTGTGCGGTCCACGGCGTCAGCCAGTTGCGGTGGGCCCGCAGCTCGCGCGCGAGGTGCCGGTCGGCCGCGTCGCCGGCCTTCGCGATGTAGCGCTCACCGTTGTGCAGAAGCTCGAGTACGACGGTGCCGACGAGACCCCAACTGTGATCCTTCAGGACTTCGGCTGACGGCAACCACTCGCGCAGAAGCTCTCGTTGCCGGTCGCTGAGCCTCGGTGAGATCGGACGTCGCATGGGCGCAGACTAGTCCAGGAAAAGTATTTGAAAAGGTGGACGAATGTCCTTTGAGGATTTATCCTGGCCTAATGCACAATTCACAGGTAAATACGTCTCTACCATTAAACCTATCATCAGAAATTGACGAAGGCAAGTCGGCGGAATTCTGGCGGCTTGGGGACGTTGTGGTTCGGCGGATCGGGTTCGGGGCCAAGCGGCTTGCGGGGCCTGGCCGTGATGGGGCGGATGTGCAGGAGCGGGCGGTTGCCCTGTTGCGGCGCGCGATCGAGCTGGGCGTGAATCACCTCGACACGGCGGCGTTCTACCCGAGTCACGGGCCGGAGGGCCAGACGCACTTCGAGAGCCTGGACTGGGCGAACGAGGTGATCCGGCGGGCGCTCGCGCCGTACCCGGAGGAGTTGGTGATCGCGACCAAGGTCGGGCCGATGAAAGATCGGCTGGCGCGGCCGGATGAATTGCGCGGGCTGGTGGAAGCCGAGTTGCAGGCGCTCGGTTTGGACGTGCTGGATGTCGTTTATCTGCGGCTGCACGGGGTGAAGTCGATCGCGGAGCATTTCGGTGCACTTGCCGAGCTGCAAGCGAAGGGGATGATTCGGCAGCTCGGCGTGTCGAATGTTCGGGTGGAGCAGCTTCAGGAGGCGCGGGAGATCGCGCCGGTGGTTGCTGTGCAGAACAGGTACAGCGTGGGATTCGGGCGGGTGAACGACGAGATCCTGGGCGTTTGCGGTGAGCTCGGGATCGCGTTCGTACCGTTCTTCGCGCTGACCGCGGAGTCGCGAGAGGCGGGTGGTGTGCCGGACTCCGATGCCGTGCAGGCGATCGCGGATCGGCACGGCGCGACGGCCGCGCAGGTCCGGCTGGCGTGGACGTTGAGCCGGGGCAACCACGTTCTCGCCATCCCGGGCACGTCCAGTCAGCAACACCTGGAGGAGAACCTCCAGGCCGGCGACCTCATCCTGTCCCCCGACGACCTCGCCGTACTCGACGCCATCACCGACTGACCACCATCGCTGGGGGCGGCCAACACCGCCCCCAGCGCGGAGGTCAGAAGGTCAGCTCGTCGGCATTCTGTACGGCGGCCGTCCTGCCAGGAGCCTGGTGGTTCTCCCAGTACAGGTTCGTGTGCGCGATCACCTTGTCAGGCGTAGGGGCGCCCCACTCGCTCAGATCCTCGGTCGTGTGTGCGTCGCCGACAAGAGTCACGTCGTACCCGCGGACGATCGCGCCGTGGATCGTCGACCGGATGCATTCGTCGGTCTGCGCGCCGCTCACGACAAGATGACCGATCCCGGCCCGGGCCAGCACGTCCTCCAGATCGGTCGCTTCGAAGGAATCCGGGTACGTCTTGTGGACGAGAGCTTCCGCCGCATCACGAGAGAGCTCGGGAACGAACTGCCACTCGTCGCTGTCCTTGACGAGGTTGTCGCTCGAATGCTGGACCCAGACCACCGGCACTCCCCCGGAGCGGGCCTTGCCGACGGCGGTGCTGATGTTCGCGACGACCTGGTCCCGCTCGTGGGCCTCGGCGACGACACCGTTCTGTACGTCGACCACCAGCAAGGCCGTGTTCGGCCGATCAGACAGCGTGGACATGTCCGCTACCTCCCCTTCGGATGAGTACGGCGAACGCTAGACCCGACCGCCGACAGTTCTCGTCACGTCACCCGCGCAGCCGCAACCGGACCGTCGGTACGTCGCCGTCGTCGAGCTCCTCGGCCCGTCGGATCGAGGTCTTCACCGGCAGGACGTAACCCCCGTCCTTCGGGAACATCGACGTCTCCCAGACGCTCCCGCCGATCTCCGCGGTCACCGGGATCATTCCCCACCCGTAGCTGACCGCACTCGCCTCGGCCTCGAAGTACGCACTCTCGTCGTCCGGCACGGTGATGAAGTACCACGGCGCCGGCCCGCGCCAGTACCAGATCTCCCCCGCAAACTCGACCTCGTTCATCCCGCGTCCGGGGTGCTTGCGGCGATCAGGCGGCGGCCGAGCTCCTGGGAGGCGGCTTGGAGTTCGGGGCCGCCGAGGATTCGGTAGGGAGCGTGGAGGTCGGCCAGTTTGGCGGCGTACCAGTCTGGTTCGTCGGTGCTGGCGATGAGCCGGGTGTGGGTGTCGTCGATGGCTTCGAGGCGGCCCATGCTGCGGGAGATCCACCACCCGACCTCCTCGCGAGGTGCGTCGATCACGACCTCGATCGGGTACTTCCATCCCATCGCCAGGTGCTCCTCGACGGTGGCGAGTGGGTCCAGGTCGGCCGGTGGCGTGAATTCGTCGGCGAGTGGCTCGACCTTGGTGACCTTGTCGACGCGGAGGACCCGTTGCGAGTCCTTCGCGTGCGACCAGCACAGCAGGTACCAGCGACCTCGGCGTACGACGACAGCCCAGGGATCGACGTCCATCGGCCACTCGTCGTGGTGCCGGCGGTAGTGGATGGTGACCTGCCGGCGAGCGGTGCTGTGCGCGACGAGCGCGGCGGTGATCTCGGGGTCCGGCGTCCGTACGCCGGGGTCCGGAGCGCGGGCGCTGACCCGCCGGATCGCGTCGGTCGAACGCGCGATGTGCTCGGGGAGAACGCGGATGATCTTCCCGAGCGCGCTCTCCACCGGATCCGCGGCGCCGCGCGGTCCTTCGAGGACGGCCATCACCAGGCCAAGCGCCTCCGTGGTACTGAACATCAGCGGCGCCAGTCGCAGCCCGCGGCCGACGCGATAACCGCCGTACGGGCCGCGGACGGACTCGATCGGGATGTCGGCCTCGCGCAGGATCGCGACGTACCGGCGGGCCGCTCGCTCGGAGACGCCAAGCTTGTCTCCGAGTTGGTCGGCGGTGATGCCGGGGCTGTTCTGAATCAGCTCGAGGACCATCAAGGTCCGGGCCGTCGGGCTCACGTCGTACGCCATATTTCACCATTCCGGAAGGTGTTCGTCCGGAACCGAGGGTAGCTTCCTCGACATGGACAACAACAGTGTGGACACGGTGGATGCAGTGGAGCTCCCGGCCGCCGGCGACGAGGTGCAGACGTTGCTCGGCGTGCTGGATCGCAATCGGCGGACGTTCGCCTGGAAGTGTTCGGGGCTGAACGCGGAGCAGCTGCGGACCCGGCTCGCGCCGTCGTCGATGACGTTGGGCGGCCTGATGAAGCACCTCGCGCTGGTCGAGGACGACACGTTCACGCACCGGCTGTTCGGTCGTGACCTCGGCGCGCCATGGGGCGCGGTCGACTGGGACTCGGATCCCGACTGGGAGTGGCGTACGTCGACCACGGACTCACCGGAGGAACTCCTTGAGCTGTGGGACAGCGCCGTGCGGCGTTCCCGCGCGTCGGTCGCGGAGGCGATGAGTGACGGTGGCATGGATCGGGTCGGAGCGCTGGTCTGGCCGGACGGGCGTTCGCCGAATCTCCGGCGACTGGTCACTGATCTGATCGAGGAGTACGCACGGCACACCGGGCACGCGGACCTGATCCGCGAGTCGATCGACGGCCTGGTCGGCGAGGGCATGCCGCCAGAGGACTGAGTCACCGTCGGTAGACAGTGATGGGCCGATGGTGAGGATGGAACCGACGACGTGATGTCGGCGTCCGAATGGACCGTATGCCTTAGTAAGGTGCCATGGTTCAGCGTGTTCCGACCCCACTCCTCCTTAGCCTCAGGAACGATTCGTGACCACATCCCCTCCCCAGCCGCCGCAGAACCCGTACCCCGGTCAGCCGGCCGGCTACGGTCCGCCTCCGCAGCAGTTCCCGCAGTACTCGCAGCCTGACCAGCAGCCCGGTCAGCAGCAGCCCCAGCAACATGGCCAGCCGTACGGTCAGCCCAGCCAGCCCTACCAGCAGCCGTTCCAGCAGGCACCCGGCCAGCAGCAGGGCGGGTACCCGCAGGACCAGTACCCGGGCCAGCAGCAGTTCGGTCAGTCGTTCCCGCAGGGTCAGCAGGCGTTCGCGCCGCAGGGCCAGATGGTCTGCCGGTTCTGCGGTGGCTACCCGGCGGTCGACGCGACCGTGCGCGGCCACCAGGGCATGATCATCCTGATGCGGTTCCTCAAGCTGCGCGGACCGTTCTGCCGGACCTGCGGGATCGCGTCGGTCCGCGACATGACCTCGAAGAGCCTCTGGCAGGGCTGGTGGGGTGTCGGCTCGTCGATCATCAACCCGATCACGATGCTGATGAACATCGGCCCGATGCAGAAGTTCAAGAGCCTGCCGGAGCCGCAGCCAGGCCCGGGCCGGCCGATGGACCCGGGCAAGCCGATGCTCCAGCGCCCGGCGATGCTGATGCTGCTGGTGCCGTTCGTGGTGATCGGCCTGATCATCTTCGCCAACCTGAACTCGACCGAGGCCAAGGCCAACGTCGGCGCGTGCGTGGTGAACAACGGCACCTCGAGCGACCCGGACGTGAAGGTCGTCGACTGCACGTCGTCCGAGGCCGAGTACAAGATCGTCGGCAAGGTCGACGACTCGACCGACGACAGCCAGTGCGACCAGTTCGCCGACGCACAGGCGTCGTACGTCTACCAGCAGGGTTCGACGAAGTACACGCTTTGCCTCACTCCGGTGAAGTGACCTACACGTAGTACCCGTCCACCGGCACGCGTGCCTCGTCGTACAGCGCAGGTCCTTCCTGCGGTACGGCGGGGAAGCTGCCGGTGGACTTCAAGCCGTCCAGCTGCTCCCCCGACAGCGCGAACACGACCCGGCCGAGCCCCGAACGCGCGAGCGCACCGGCGCACATCCCGCACGGCTGGCAACTCGTGTACATCGTCGTGCCGGCCGCGACGTCGGGCGTCAGGTGTTGCGCGGCCCAGACGGCGAGCTTCAGCTCCGGGTGGAAGCTGATGTTGCCTTCGCTGATCGTGGTGTTGTGGTCCTCGGCCAGCACGGTCCCGTCCGGCCCGACCAGCAGCGAGCCGAACGGTGGGTCGCCCCCATCCCGCGCGGCCGCGGCCAGCGCGATCGCGCGGCGGAGGAATCCTTCTGCCTCGGGTGTCACGTCGTCTCCAATCGTTGATGCGCGGCGATCGTCGCCAGCGCTTGCCAGGCCGCTTCGGGCCGTTCCGTTTCGGTCGGGTCGCCGAGGAAGGGATCGAGTACGACGGTCTCCGCGCCGAGCTCCCGCAGTACGTCGAGATCCGCGATCACCTGCTCCACCGTGCCTTCTCCGGCGACGCGATCGTCGTCAGGCAAGGGCTTGTCGGTCAGCCGGAGCAGGATGCGCGGCGCGAATCCGGGAACCGGCCGGTCGAGCGACGCCGCCATCGTCCGCAGCTGATCGAGGCCAGACCACATTTGACAAACGCGCTGACGCAGCGGATGCCACGCCGTACCAAACCGTATGGTACGGCGGAGGGCTGCCGCGCTAGAGCCGCCGACCCAAATCGGGATCGTGCCAGCACCGTAGTCCGCTGTGTCCGCCCATGCGCGCCGCAGCTCGGCGAGCATCACGTCCGTCTGCTCTCCACGCCGGCCATGCTCCGCGCCGAGTGCCTCGAACTCCTGCCGCGCCCAGCCGATCCCGACGCCGAGTACGAACCGGCCGTCGCTGAGCTGGTTGAGATTTGCCGCCATCCTTGCCACGAGCAACGGATGCCGGTACGGCGCGATCAGCACCGTCGTCCCGAGCCGGACCCGCTCCGTGATCCCGGCCAGCCAGCTCAGCGTGGTGAACGGTTCGTAGAACGGCGCCGGGTACTGCCCGGCCACGTCCGGCGTGATCACGACATGGTCCGACACCATCAACAGGTCGTACCCGAGACCCTCGACCACGCGCGCCCAGTCCCGCAAGCGCGCCGGATTCGTCCCCGGGCCGAAGTTCGGCACGTTCACTCCAAGTTCCACACCCTCAGGCTATCCAGGCAACAGCCTGCTCTTGAAGAGATTCCTCCCGGCGTACGACGGCCTGCACCGGGGAATCGCCGGTAGATTGGCCCCATGACCGAGACTCTCGATTCGACCGACTGGGCGATCGTCGACGAGCTGCAGGAGGACGCCCGGATCTCGCTGACCGAGCTCGGCCGGCGAGTCAGCCTGAGCGCCTCGGCAACCACTGAACGGGTCCGCCGGCTGGAGTCGATCGGCGTCATCACCGGGTACCGCGCGGAGATCGACCTGACCAAGGTCGGCTACCCGGTGCTGGCCGTCGTACGGCTGAAGTACCCGGGCAACAAGCACGACCCGCTGCACCGGTTGCTGGCTGAGCGGCGCGAGATCCTCGAGTGTCTGCGGACGACCGGTGACGACTGCTACACGCTGAAGGTCGCGGCGGCCTCGATGCCGCATCTCGAGGAGCTCGTCAACGAGCTGACCAGCTTCGGGAGTACGACGACCAACCTGGTCTACTCGCAGACCCAGCGGTACCGCGGGCCGCAAAAGCCAGTGGCCGAGCCCGCCTAAGGATGAGAACGTTGCCCGGTGCTGACCGTCCTGGGCATCGACGTCTCCCCCGACCTGCTGGCCCGATGGGTCGACTGGCTCGCACCCGACGAGCAGCCGTTCTTCCTCACCAAGAAGCAGGCGAACGCGTGGAGCCTGACGGTCGACGACCGCGAGCCCAGCCGGCAGGACCGCGACACCTACTGGACATACGCCATCGACCGCCGCGCTGCCCACACCGCTTGGCTGACCGAGGCGGCGTACGGCGAGCTGCCGAAGGCGACCCGGGCCGCGTTGGTGCGGGCACAGGTGAACTACGGGCGTGGCGCGGTTCCGACCGTCCGGAAGTGGGCGGGCGTTGTCGGGGCGGAGGTTCGGCAGCAGGCCGACGGGCATCGGTTCGTCTGGTGGAAGTCGCTGCTGCGAGAGCCGGAACGGGTGCTTCCGGAGATCGTGAGCGAGGGCCTCGGGCCCAGTCGGCACGGCGACGTACGGACCTGGCCGGCGGACTTCCCTCGGGTCCGGGAATTGGCGGGCACGTTCGCGGACGGCAGTGGGCCGAACTGCTTCGGGACAGTGATGGCGGCGTGCGGAGTCGAGGGCGCCGAGTCCGTTTGGATGGTCCGCGAACCGTTTGAAGAGTGGCTCGCCAACCACACGGAGCCTGGTGGACAGGACGGCGTACCGGGGACTGTGTTCGTGTGGCGGGACGCGGCGGCGCTCGTTCAGCACGCGGCGTTGACGATCGGGGACGGCTGGATGTTGCACAAGCCGTCGCAGTCGTGGATGTCACCACGGAAAGTACGGACGGTGACGCAGGTAAAGCGCGCCACGCGGACTGCCGGCTGGCGGCTCGAACGCCATAAGGTTGTGGGGTGAGGTTGCTCGTCACTGGAGCCGCTGGACTCCTGGGGCGCGAAGTCATGCGCTGTGCCGAGAAGGACCACGACGTCGTACCGGCGTACCACTCGCAACGCGTGCCGGGTGGGGTGCAGCTCGACGTACGGCGCCGCGACGAGGTGCGGGACGTGATCCGGGCAGTGCGACCGGACGGGATCATCCACACCGCCTATAAACAGGACGACTGGGCGACCACCGCGCTCGGCGCGGTCAACGTCGCCCTAGAAGCTGACGGCGCCCGCGTGGTGTTCGTGTCGACCGATGCGGTCTTCGGTCACCGGGGTACGCCGTACGACGAGGACGAGCTGCCATGCCCGATCACGCCGTACGGCGCGGCCAAGGCAGCGGCTGAGACGGCGATCCGCGCGATCGTGCCGGGTGCTGTGATCGCGCGTACGTCGCTCATCATCGGGTCGGACGGTCTATCCGAGGAGGAGCAGCGGGTACGCCGGTTGGCGGCCGGCGAGCCTGGTGCGTTCTACACCGAGAACATCCGCTGCCCGGTTCACGTCACCGACCTGGCGTCTGCGCTGCTCGAACTGCTCGCGTCCGACGTCAACGGCATCACCCACGTCGCCGGACCGGAAGCGCTCAGCCGGCTCGAGCTGGGCCGACTGATCGCCATCCGCGACGGGTTCGACCCGGACCTACTGCCGGCCGTACCGGGCGAGCCGTCAGACATCCGCCTGGACAGCCGCCAAACCCAGTCCGTCCTGAAAACCCACGTCCGACCGGCGACCGAGTTTCTAGCTGGCCGAACGGTTGGGTAGGAGGTCGCGGACGAGTTGGTCGAGCGCACGTGAGAGTTCGGCGACCCGGGCCGGATCGTCGGTCCCCAGCGCCTTGGCCAGTGCAGGCTCGATGCTGGTGGCGCGGACCTCGGCCAGCCGGTCGGATACGCCGGCGGCCCGACTGACCAGGGCTCGGCGGCGGTCGGCGGGATCGGTGGTGGTGATGACCGCGCCGGCCTCCTTCAACCGAGCGATCGCCGTCGACACCTGGCTCTGCGGCAGGCCGGTCCGGGCGGCGATCTCCCCCACCGCGGTCTCCGGATGCTCGGCGATATCGCTGGCGACGATCAGCACCATCCGCGCACTACCGGCGTACTTCGCCGCTCCGCCCGGCGGCTCCGGCAAGGCGTCCTCGCCGATCCTCATCAGCGCCCGCCCGAGCAGGAAGAGATCCACTCCGTTCACAGCCGAAATCTACATCAACTCAGATACATCTTGATAGATGCATCGACCCAGATGTAATCTCCGAGCCATGACCACGATCAACGTCCCCGGAGCCGTCCTGCACTACCAACTCGAAGGCAGCGGACCGCTGCTGCTGATCTCGCAGAGCGGTGAAGGCGACGCCGACCGCACGACGGACCTGGCCGGCCACCTGACCGATCGGTACACGGTTCTCACCTACGACCGCCGCGGCCTGTCCCGCAGCCGGCTCGACAACCCGGCCGGCGGCGCCACGATCGCCGACCACGCGGACGACGTACACCGTCTGCTGGCGCACCTCACCGACGAGCCCGTCGCCATGCTCGGCTGCAGTCTCGGGGCGGTCATCGGTCTGCATGTCGCGGTCGACCACCCCGGCCAGCTCCGCACCCTTGTTGCGCATGAGCCGATCGCACCCTGGCTGCTCGCCGACGCGAAACGCCACCGCGACGAGCTCACCGAGATCCGCGACCACTACCTGGCCAACGGACTCCAGGCGACCATCCCGGAGATCGTCCGCTCCCTAGGCATCGACCCGTCGACCGGCGAGCCGAAGCGGACCGACTTCCCGATGGACGCGAACCGGATCGCGAACTTCGACTACTTCATCCGCCACGACTTCCTCGCCGCTGCCCACGACGACCTCGACTTCACAACAGCCGACGCACGGATCATCCCGGCAGCGGGTACGACGACACCGCACACCGTCTTCGACTACCAGTGCGCGGAGGCCCTCGCCGCCCTGCTCGACCAGGAGCTAGAGCTCTTCCCGGGCGGCCACAACGGCAACCTCAGCCATCCGAAGGCCTACGCGCACCGCCTCATCGAAGTGCTCAGTCGTTGACCGTCGTCGTGACCGGTGTGCCGAGCTCGACCGTCCGGCTGACCGTGCAGAGCCGGTCGTGCGACATCTTCACCGCCCGCGGCAGCGCCTCGCGCGCCTTGTCGCCGTCCTCGCCCTCGGGGAAGTGCACGGTGAACTCGACCGCGAGGTTGTCCATCCGGTTGCCTTCCTCGGCGTCCCGGATCTTGTCGCCGCGAACCACGGCCTTGAACTCGGTCGGCTCGGCGCGCCGGCTGACCACGATGTCGACGTCGATCGCCGAGCAGGTCCCGATCGCGGCCAGCAGCAGCTCGACCGGCGTGAAGTCGGTCTCCGCACCGCCCGAGCCGACCCGGATGGTGCCGCCGCGCACGTTGCGCACCTCGTAGCTGCTGTTCGCCACGCGCTCGAAAGTCACCTGGCGGAGTGTGTCTGCCATCTGTCCGAATCCGTCACATTCTGTTGCTTGTGGCAACGTCAGAGAGAGTTGAGAGCCTCGGTCACCGGGGTGTTTCCGCCGATGAGCTCGAGGGTCCGGCCGATCGCGGCCGGGGTGTCGCACAGGCCGGCCAGCACCAGCGCGACGTCGTCGCGGCTGATCCGGCCGTTCCCGGTCTTGTCGGCGAGCGTGACCATGCCGGTGCCGGGGTCGTTGGTCAGCCCGCCCGGCCGCAGAACCGTCCAGTCCAGATCCCGCGCCCGCAGGTCCTCCTCGGCTGCCCACTTGGCCTTGAGGTAAATGGTGAAGCTGTCGTCGTCGGTCAGCGAGTCGGCACGGTCCGCGCCCATCGAGCCGACCTGGATGTGCCGCCGTACGCCGGCCTGCTGGGCAGCGTCCGCGAAGAGAGCGGCCGCACCCCGGTCGACCGTGTCCTTGCGGGCGTTCCCGCTGCCCGGACCGGCGCCGGCCGCGAAGATCGCGACGTCCGCACCGTCCAGAACCTTGGCGACGGCGCCTACGTCGACCTGCTCGAGGTCGAGCACGGCGGCCTGGCCGCCCGCGGCCGCGATGTCGGCCTCGTGGTCCGGGTTGCGCACCAGACCGACCACCTCGTGTCCGTCACCGCTCAGCAGCCTCGTCAGTCGCAACGCGATCTGACCATGTCCACCCGCAATCACGACTCGCATACCTGCAGACTATCTCTGTGCCACACGCAGCAGCTATTGACGGGACGAGGATCGCCTATCAGGTTCGGGGCGCTGGGCAACCACTTGTCCTGCTCGCCGGTCAGTCGAACAACCACACCTGGTGGGATCCGATCCGGGCGGACTTCGAAACGCAGTACCAGACGATCACTCTGGACTGGAGAGGAACCGGCGAGAGCGACAAGCCGGACGAGGTCTACAGCACGGTCGGGTTCGCGGACGACGTGGTCGCGGTACTGGATGACCTCGGGCTGGACAGCGCGAACGTCTACGGGACGTCGATGGGCGGGCGGGTCGGGCAGTGGCTGGCGATCAACCACCCCGAACGTGTCGACGCACTGGTTCTGGGCTGTACCTCACCCGGCGCGGCGCACGGGTACGAGCGCAGCCAGGAGATCCGGAAGGCGCTGGTCGATCCGGCCCGGACCGAGCGCGTGCTGCTCGAGCTGATGTACACGCCGGAGTGGATCGCGCAGAATCCTGGCCCGTACTACGTCCTCGGTGACACGACCATGCCGTCGTACGCCAAAGGCCGGCACCTGGTGGCCAGCAACAAGCACGACGCGTGGGCCGGCCTGCCGAGCATCAGCACGCCGACGCTCGTCCTGCACGGCGCCGACGACGTCTTCAGCCCGGCCGCCAACGCGCAGCTGCTCTCGGACCGCATTCCCGGAGCGCGTGCCGAGCTGATTGCGGGCGCTCGGCACGCCTACTTCCACGAATTCCGGTCGGTCGCGAGTCCAGCGGTCCTAGCCTTCCTCGCTGCGCAGCACCGGGCGTAGGGCGTCCAGTACGGCGGGGTCCTCGATTGTCGACGGGACTGGTTCGTCTCGTCCGTCGGCGATTCCGCGCATCGTCCGGCGCAGGATCTTGCCCGAGCGCGTCTTCGGCAGGGCGTCCACCACGGACACGTCCCGGAAGGCGGCGACCGGCCCGATCTCCCGGCGTACTGCGGCCACCAGCTCAGCCTGCAAGTCAGCCTCGGACACCGACGCCCCGGCCTTCAACACCACCAATGCTCGCGGCAGCTGACCCTTCAACGGATCATGCACCCCGATCACCGCGCACTCAGCGACCGCCGGATTCGCCGCAACCACCGCCTCGATCGAGCCCGTCGACAACCGGTGCCCGGCCACGTTGATCACGTCGTCGGTGCGGCCCATCACGAAGATGTAGCCGTCGTCGTCGATGAACCCGCCGTCCCCGGTCAGGTAATACCCGTCGTACTGCTTCAGGTAGCTCTCGATGTAGCGCTGGTCGTCGCCCCACAACGTCGGCAGCGCACCCGGCGGCAGCGGGAGCTTGATCGCGATCGCACCCTCCTCCTGCGGCAGCAGCACCTTGCCGTACGCATCCAGGATCTGCACGTCCCAGCCCGGCATCGGAACGGTCGCCGAGCCCGGCTTGGTCGGCAGCGGTTCGAGGCCGCGCGGGTTGGCTGCGATCGACCAGCCGGTCTCGGTCTGCCACCAGTGATCCACGACCGGTACGCCGAGATGCTCGTGCGCCCAGTGGTACGTCTCGGGGTCGAGCCGCTCCCCCGCCAGGAACAGTGTCCGGAACGAGTCCATCGGGTACTTCGCCAGCTCGGCCGCCTCCGGATCGACCTTCTTGATCGCGCGAATCGCGGTCGGCGCGGTGAACAACGCCTTCACGCCGTGCTCGGAGATCACCCGCCAGAACGCACCGGCGTCCGGCGTACCGACCGGCTTGCCCTCGTACAGGACGGTGGTCGCACCGACGAGGAGTGGCGCGTAGACGATGTACGAGTGGCCGACGACCCAGCCGACGTCGGAGGCGGTCCACCAGACGTCGCCCGGGCCGATGTCGTACACGGCGCGCATCGTCCAGGCGAGTGCGACCGCGTGGCCGCCGTTGTCGCGGACGACACCTTTCGGCTTCCCCGTCGTACCGGAGGTGTAGAGGATGTAGAGCGGGTCAGTCGCCGCGACCTCCACCGGATCGGCCGGCTCGGCCTTCAGCGCAGTCCAGTCGACATCACGCTCGCCCAGCTCCGCCCGCGCCTCGTCCCGCTGGAAGACGACCGTGTGCTCTGGCTGGTGCTGAGCGATCGTCAAAGCCTCGTCGATGATCGGCTTGTACTCGACCACCCGCGTCGGCTCGATGCCGGCCGAGGCCGCGACGATGACCCGAGGCGTGGCGTCGTCGATCCGGGCCGCGAGTTCGCGTGGCGCGAAGCCGCCGAACACCACCGAGTGGATCGCGCCGAGCCGCGCGCACGCCAGCATGGCCACGACTGCTTCCGGGATCATCGGCATGTACACGATGACCCGATCGCCCTTCGCGACCCCGAGCGACGCCAGCCCGCCGGCGAACGCCGCCACCTCGTCCAGCAACTGCGCATAGGTATAGGTCCGCCCCGTCCCAGTGACCGGCGAGTCGTAGATCAGCGCGATCCGCTCACCGGCGCCCGCCTCGACGTGCCGATCCAAGGCGTTGTACGACGTGTTCAGCGCGCCGTCCGGGAACCAGCGGTAGATCGGGGCCTGACTCGCGTCGATCGCGCGCGTCGGTGGCCGGGTCCACGAGATCGCCTCGGCCGCCTCCAGCCAGAAACCTTCCGGATCCTCAAGACTCCGCCGGTAGCTGTCCTCGTAAGCACCCATGTTCTCCATCGTGGCAGGGTTGGCGTATGACGGTAAGTGTCGAAGACGTGCGGCGGGCGGCGGAGCGGATCGCGGGACGGGTACGCCGTACCCCGGTGATCGAGGTCGCGCCGGGGCTCACGTTCAAGCTCGAACTGCTCCAGCACACCGGCTCGTTCAAGCCTCGCGGCGCGTTCAACCGGCTGCTCAGCGCGAAGGAGAGCGGCGAGCTGACCGGCCACGGCATCGTCGCGGCGTCCGGGGGCAACGCCGGGCTGGCCGCGGCGTACGCGGCCCGAGAGCTCGGGGTGCCAGCACGGATCTTCGTCCCGCAGACGGTCCCGGCCGCGAAACTCGGCAAGCTGCGGACGCTCGAGGCGGACGTCGTACAGGTCGGGAGCGAGTACGCCGAGGCGTATCAGGCGGCGCTCGCGGCGCGGGACGAATCTGGGGCGCTCCTGGTCCATGCGTACGACCAGCCCGAGATTGTCGCCGGGCAGGGGACGGTCGGCCTCGAGATCCTTGACCAGGTCAGCGACTTCGACACCGTGATCGTGGCGGTCGGTGGAGGTGGACTGATCGGCGGGATTGCGACCGCGATCGGCACGAACGCGCAGGTCATCGGCGTAGAGCCCGTGCTGGCGCCGACCCTGCACCGCGCTCTGGAGGCCGGCGAACCCGTCGACGGCTCGGTCGGCGGAGTGGCTGCCGACTCGCTCGGTGCCCGCCGGATCGGCGAGCTGGCGCTCGCAGCGGCGCAGCACCACAACGTCCCGTCGCTGCTGATCGAGGACGAGGCGATCGTTGCTGCGCGCAACGAACTGTGGCGGGACTACCACCTCGCGACCGAACACGGCGGTGCGGTCGCGTACGCCGCCCTCGCCTCAGGCGCCTACCGCCCGGCCGCAGGCGAGCGAGTCGTCGTCGTGGTCTGCGGAGCGAACACCGACCCGAGCACGCTTACTTCTTGACGCTTGGCTTCTTGTCGTCCGACAGGACCCAGGCGGCGAGTACGCCGGCGATCCCGCCGAACAGGTGTCCTTGCCAGGAGATCCCGTCCTGCGGCAGCAGCCCGCCGAGCAGCGCACTCCCCCACACCATCACGACCACGATGCCGACCAGCACCTGCCCGAGCCGCCGGTTGAACAGCCCACGCAGGATCAGGTACGACGCGTAGCCGAAGACCAGCCCGCTCGCGCCGATCGTGGTCGTGTTCGGCGGTGAGATCAGCCAGGTCCCGAAGCCGCCGATCACCACCACGATCGCGGTCACGGCGAACAACCGGGCCGCGCCGCTGATCGCGATGATCGCACCGAGCGTGACCAGCGGCAGCGTGTTCGAGATCAGATGGCCGAAGCCCATGTGCAGGAACGGCGCGGTCAAGACGCCGATCAGACCGCGCGGCTCGCGGGAGATGATCCCGTACTGATTCAGCGAGCCATCGGTCGCGGTGTCGATGACCTCGCTCAGCCACATCAGCCCGACCAGCACTGCGAGCAACTTCAGCCCACTGCCGATCCTGGCGGTGTCCACACTCCGCCCAGTCCGCTTCGCCGGGGTTTGCGAGCTCATGGTCCAACCATGCCGTACTCGCTCAAATCTCAGTCCGTGGCAGGCGTGGCGACAGCGGACAGTGATCTCTGAGATACTGCGCGTGGCGGTCGTCGAGTGAGGGGGAACGATGCCAATAGCTGTCTATGTCCTGGGACTGAGCATCTTCGCGCAGGGCACGTCCGAGCTCATGCTGGCCGGCCTGCTCCCGGAGCTCTCCACGGATCTGCACGTCACGATCCCCCAGGCCGGACTGCTGATCTCCGCGTTCGCGCTCGGCATGCTCGTCGGCGCACCCGTCCTCGCGGTCCTCCCCCTCACCTGGTCACGGCGTACGGCGGGTCTCGTCTTCCTGGCGATCTTCGCGCTCACCCATGTCGTGGGCGCACTGACGACGAGCTACGCCGTCCTGCTCGCCACCCGGGTCGTCGGCGCCTTCGTCTACTCCGGGTTCTGGTCGATCGCCGCCGTGACCGTGGTCGCCCTCGTACCGGCGAACAGCCGCGCGCGGGCGATGAGCATCGTCACCGGCGGGCTCACGATCGCGACCATCGTCGGCCTCCCGCTCGGAACGGTCCTGGGCCAGCACCTCGGCTGGCAGTCGGCGTTCTGGACCGTGGCCGGGATGTGCGTGCTCGCGATGGCAGGCGTCTTCGCCACGCTGCCGGCCGACCGGCCTGACCCAGCGAGCGCGCCGCGGTTCGCAGACGAGCTCCGGGTGTTCCGGAACGCGCGGCTCTGGCTCGCGTTCGGTACGACGGTCCTGGTGACCGCGACGATCCTCGTCGTCTTCAGCTACCTTGCCCCGCTCCTGATCCAGACCACAGGTCTGCCGGCCGGAGCCGTTCCCGGCGTACTCGCGCTCTACGGTCTCGGCTCGTTCATCGGGATCACCCTCGGCGGCCGGTTCGCCGATGCGCTCCCGTTCCACACCTTGTTCATCAGCATCACCGGGCTGCTCGTCCTGTCCGGCGTACTGGCGGTCACCGCGTCCGTCCCGGCGGTGGCGATCGGTGTGATCGCTTTGCTCGGCGGCTTCGGTTTCGCCGCGAACCCTGCTCTCAACGCCCGCGTGTTCAGCCTGGCCGGTGACGCGCCGAGGCTTGCGACCGCGACGAACTTCTCCGCGTTCAACGTCGGCATCACGCTCGGGCCGTGGCTCGGCGGCCTGGCGATCGGCGCCGGAGCCGGCTACCCCGCACTCGGCTGGATCGCCGTCGGCACCGGCGCCGCGGCCCTCGCGACCGTACTGTTCGCCGCACTCGTCCCGGTCAGTTCACCGGCCCTTGCGGATCAAAGTCGGCGTACCGCCTGACCATCGCTCATCGTGGCTCCACGGGTCGTTCTGACAGCATGTGGCCCGTGATGCACCTTCGTCTCATCGTCCCGTCCGACCGCAGCGAGCGCGTCCTGAACGCGCTTGTCGCCGATCCCCGGGCCACCAGCATCGTCCGGTTGCCCGGCGCCGCACGCCGGCCCGAAGGGGACATGATCGAGTGTGACGTGACCCGCGAGGCGACCTCGGACGTCCTCGCGTTCCTGAAGGCCGAGGGCCTGTACGACGACGGTGCCGTTGCGCTGAGCTCGGTCGACGCGGCGCCGTCGCGGAACGCCCAGGCCGCGGAGAAAGCGGCTCCCGGGGCACCCGACGACGCGGTCATCTGGGACGCCGTCGTCGATCAGGCCTACAACGAGGCCGGCGGTTCGTGGGTGTACTACGCCTTCCTGACGCTGGCGACAATGATCGCATCGGTTGCCGTGGTCACCGATTCCGCGATCCTCGTCGTGGGCGCCATGGTCGTCGGACCCGAGTTCGGTGTGGTGGCCGCGCTGGCCGTCGGACTCTTCCTGGGCAAGGGCGGTCTGGCTCGCCGGTCGGCGGTGCTGCTGGTTCGCGGATTCGCGCTGGCGATCGCGCTGACGGTGATCGCGGCCCTGCTGGCGCGAGCAGTCGGATGGGTGGACGTCAGCGATGTCACGGCGGCGCGGCCGCTAACGGGGTTCATCTGGCGACCGGATCGCTGGTCCGTGGTCGTCGCCGTACTCGCCGGATGTGCAGGCGTCCTGTCGCAGACGGCCGGGCGTGGCAATGCGCTGGTCGGGGTATTCATCTCGGTGACGACGGTCCCGGCCGCCGGTGATCTCGCGCTGTCGATCGCGTTGTGGGCACCGGGTCACATCGGCGGCGCCGCGGCTCAGCTGGGTATCAACCTGGCCGGCATGACCATTGCCGGGGTCGTGACGCTGTTGCTCCAGCGGGTGATCTGGCGCAGCTATCTGCGCGTGAAGCGTAGGGCGGGCGCGCGCGTTGAGGCTTGACCGGGCGTCCCCTGCCCGATCCGCGCGCGCCCAGCATCGTCAGGCTTACCCCACCGCGGCCGTATCCGGGCCTGACCCGGGCTGACGGATGCAAGACATGTCGCGAAGTCGCCAAACCGGTCGAGTCCGGTCCACTGGACGAGATAGCCTGATCGGATGCTGGAGTCGGTAGGGGTGGAGCCGCCTGATGAGGAGGCCTACCGGGCGCTGCTGTCGGCGCCCGGCTGTGACGTTGCCGAGCTCGCGAACCGTCTCGGTCGCGACGAACCGGACCTGACCGCGACGGTCGGACGGCTCGAGAAGCTCGGTCTACTGACCACCACGGCCGACGACCCGGTCCGCCTACTGCCGACCCGCCCCGACGTCGCGGTCGACGCACTGGTCGCCGTACGCCGGGCCGAGCTCGACCGCGTCCGCGCCGAAGCCCGCGTCATGCTGTCCGAGCTCGCCGCCCAGGAGCAGCACCGCCCGGAGAACCTGGTCGAGGTGATCGTCGGCCAGGAAGCGATCGCCGCCCGGTTCGCCCAGTTGCTGAACGGCACCCAGGACCAGCTACTCGTCCTGGACAGGCCGCCGTACGCCTCGCGACCCGGCGACTCCGACCCGAAGGTGCGCGGACTGCTGGGCGACGGAGTAGTCGTCCACGGCATCTACTCCCCCGACTCGCTGGACATTCCCGGCGGGGTCGACGAGGCGTACAGCGCGGCCGATGCGGGCGAGACGTCGCGGATCCATCCGCAGGTGCCGATGAAGCTGGCCGCGTTCGACCGGAAGATCGCGCTCCTGCCACTGGCCGTCGACCAGTTGGTCGACAGTGCACTCGTCGTACATCCCTGCGCGTTGCTCGACGCACTGATCGAGATGTTCTGGCTGCTCTGGGACCAGGCCGTTCCGGTTGTCCCGACAGCGAAGGCCGATCCGACCGACGCGCGGCTGATGACGCTGTTGGCTGCCGGGTTCAAGGACGACGCGATTGCTCGGCAGCTCGCGCTGAGCAGCCGGACCGTCGGCCGGCGAGTGGCCGAGCTGATGGAGACGCTGGGCGCGCGGACCCGGTTCCAGGCCGGTATCCACGCCCAGCGCCGCCATCTACTCGAGGACTAGCAGGTTCCGAGCATCTGCGTCAGCGCGGTCTTCTCCGCCGACTGCAGTGACAGGCCGTAGGTGTACTTCACCCAGATCCAGTAGCGGGCGTAGATGCAGTGCACCGCGGTGTTCGTCGGCTGCCACTCGGACGGGTCCCGGTCACCCTTCGAGCGGTTGCTCGACGCGGACACCGCGATCAGCTGCGAGATCGTCAGGTTGTTCGCGAACTCCTGACGCCTGGCCTGCGTCCAGCTACTGGCGCCCGACTTCCACGCCTCGGCCAGCGGCACGATGTGGTCGATGTCGACGTCCGACGAGTCGGTGAAGGTCGTCTTGTCGTACACGCTGTACCAGCTGCCGGCGGTCGGCTGACAGCTGCTGTCGACCTTCACGCCAGTGCCGTCGCGCTTCAGAACCTCCTCCCGGGTGTCGCAGGTCCCGGACTGCGTGATCCAGTGCGGGAACTTGTCCCGGCTGTAGCCGGTCGTCGACCCTTCCGTCTTGACGGTCAGGCCGGCCAGCTCAGTGGCCGCCGTACTCGCGGACGGTGGGGTCGGTGGTGACGCCAGCGCCGGGCCGGCGTTGAGGGTCCATGCCGCGATCGCGGCGAGCGCCGCAAGGGCGGCAGTGATGGAGCGTCGCATCAGTCAGGCCTCCGAAGGGTAGGGCGGTTCCCCCCTGACGTGCTGACCACAGCCTTCCCCGATCACGCGCGGTGAGAAACCACTCACCGATGAAAGCCGTGTGAACGCTCCCCGTCATACGGCGTTCACAACGCTTCATAGGTCGGAAATGCCATCCCGGTATACAGGCGACACCATCCAGTGAGGAGATGTGCCGATGGCAAAGAACAGCTTTGGCGAGCAGGCTCGCGCCATCCTCCGCTCCGGCCTCGGCCGCCGGGACTTCATCCGGGCGACGGCGGCCGCCGGTGCCGGAGTTGCGGTCTCCGCCGGTACGGCGACCTCCGCCGGCGCGACTGCCCCGCGTGAGGTTCTGCAGCCGGGGAAGGGGCCGATTCACGGTCGGCACTACCTGCCGTCGACGCCTGACCAGGTCCGGTGGGGTTACGTGCCGTCGCTCGACAGCGAGCCGGTTCTGCGGGTGCGGTCTGGCGACACGGTCACCGTCGACACGGTCTCGCACGAGGGCATCCTCGAGGACCAGGGCCGCGATCCGGTCGAGTACTTCGCGCAGCACGGCGTCGGCAAGTCGTCCGTACTGAACGACGCCGTCGCGATCGCCCGTGACTACGACCGGACCACCCGGAACTTCGACGTCGACGGCCCGCACGTGGTCACCGGCCCGATCTTCGTCAACGGCGCGAAGCCAGGCGACGTTCTCAAGATCGAGATGCTGTCGATGCTCCCGCGGGTCCCGTACGGCGTGGTGTCGAGCCGGCACGGGAAGGGCGCACTCCCCCGGCTGGCCGGTGGCGCCGTACCGGCCGGAATCACGCTCGACGAGATCATGCCGCCGGTGTCGACCGACGGACGTGCGACCGGCGACCCGACGCAGTACGGGAACGTGTCGGTGTTCACGCCCGTCCGCGGCGGACGCGGAGTGATGCCACGCGGGCGGCGCGAGGTGAAGTTCCCGCTCAACCCGTTCATGGGCCTGATGGGTGTCGCGTTCGCCGACTCGGAGTCGCCGACCGGGCCCGAACTGAACTCGATCCCGCCGACCCTCGGCGGCGGCAACATCGACATCAACCTGCTCGGCGTACGGTCGACGTTCTATCTGCCCGTGTTCGCCGACGGCGCCCTGTTCCATGTCGGCGATCCGCACTTCGCGATGGGCAACGGAGAGGTCGCGCTCACCGCGCTGGAAGGTTCGCTGCGGGCGACCTTCCGGTTGACCGTGTGCGCGAAGGGATCGGGTGACGCCCCGTCGGTCGCGTTCGGGTACCCGTTCGCGGAGACGCCGGACGCGTGGGTGCCGATCGGGTTGTCGGACCCGGACGGCAGCCAGAACGGTCAGGGTAACGACCTCAACATCGCCATGCGTCGCGCGGTCGTCAACGCGCTCGACTTCCTCGAGACCGACCAGGGGATGGACCGGGCGACGGCGTACGCCTATCTGTCAGCGGCAGCCGACTTCGAGGTCTCCCAGGTCGTCGACCGGACCACCGGCGTCCACGGCGTGATCCGCAAGGCCGACTTCAGCTAGTCGTGCTCAACGACGGTCAGCGTCCAGCCGGTGGCGGCGCGGTCGAGCTCGGTGTTCCAGCGTTCGCTGATCAGTTTGTGCAGGGACTTCGGGGTGCCGGGGTCCTTGCCGGATTCGAGCAGGTGGCGGGCGACGAGGCCTCGGGTGTGCTTTGCGTTGTGGGAGACGACTGTGCGGATGCCGTCGCGTTCGCGGACGACGTTGACCGAGACCCACTTGTCCGCCTGATCGCCGGTCGGTCGCCAGGCAGCGATGTACGTCGACGATCGGCAGTCCACGATCACGCCGTCGCTGTCGGCGAGTACGGCGGCGAGCGGGTCGCGCCATACCGAGGCGAGCGGTCCGTGTCCCGGCAGCGTCGTACCCATCGATAGGCGGTACGGCGGGACGCGGTCGGCCGGTCGGAGTGCGCCCCAGGCGGCAGAGATGACGAGGAGCCGGTTGGCGGCGCGACGCTTCGTTCCTGCGGAGAGCGTCGAGTAGCCGAGGGCGTCGTACAGAACGCCGGAGTACAACTCGGAGACCGGCACGGACGGCTCGGTGCGCCAGCGGGTGTTGCGGTCGACCTCGTGCTGGAGCGAGGCGCCGACACCGAGGACGTCGAACGCGTCCGAGGACGCGGAGACCTTGGCCAGGGTGTCGAGCACCTGCTCGCGGACCGGATTCAGCTCCGGGAACGACAGCGTGGAGAAGTCGACGGCGCGACCGCGCGACCGACCGGTCTTCCCTTCGGACGGCGGGAGAAGAATCAGCGTCACGTCAGCTCGTCTAGCGCGGCGAGGTCGGCGGCGGTTGGGTCCCAGGTGCCAGCTGCGACGTTCTGGGCGATCTGTTGCGGAGTGGTGGCACCTGCGATGACGGAGGCAACTGCGGGCTGGGCTGCCAGGCCGCCGATCGCGACGTCGATCAGGGTCAGGTCCCGCTCGGCCGCGAAGGTCTCGAGGGCCTCGATCTTGTCGAAGTCGGCGTGGGCCAGCCGCTCGGGCTGGGTCGCCAACCGGCTGCCGTCCGGTGCGTCCGCATCGCGCTTGTACTTGCCGGTGAGCAGACCCGACGACAGCGGGAAGAACGGCAGGATGCCGACACCGAGGTGCTCGCAAGCCGGCGCCAGCTCGTCCTCGACCTCGCGGTCGAGCAGCGAGTACCGGTTCTGCGCGCTGATGAAATGCTCCAGCCCCGCGGTCCGTGCGGCCCAGTCCGCGTCGACCACCTGCCAGGCCGCGAACTGCGAGCTGCCGACGTACCGGACCTTGCCCTCGGCAACGAGCTCGGTGAGCGCGGCGAGGGTCTCCTCGATCGGGGTGACCGGGTCCGGGACGTGCAGCTGGTAGAGGTCGATCCAGTCGGTGCCGAGTCGCTTCAGGCTCGCCTCGACCGCCTTGCGGATGTACCGGCGGGAGCCGCGGACACCCCAGTCCGGCCCGTTCTCGCCGTGCATGTCGCCGCCGAACTTGGTCGCGATCACCACCTCGTCGCGGCGGGCGCCGAGCGCCTTGCCGAGCAGTTCCTCGCTGAATCCGTGCTCGCCGTGATAGACGTCCGCGGTGTCGAACAGGGTGATCCCCGCATCGACCGCAGCGTTCACGACCGCGTCCGTCCGGCTCGCATCGAGGCGCCGTCCGAGGTTGTTACAGCCCAGTCCGACGACGCTGACTGTCAGACCCGAGTCACCAAGCTGCCGGTACTCCATATCCGCCATGTGCTCAGCCTAGTCTCGGCATACAGTGGCCCTCATGCCGAGTCTCACCGTCGACGGCGCCCGCACTCGGGCCGCCGCGCTTTCCGTCCAGTCGTACGACGTCGATCTCGACCTCACCCAGGGCGAGCGGACGTTCGGGTCCACCACCACGATCAGGTTCACCGCCTCCTCGCCTTCGAGCTGGGTCGACGTGAAACCCGACGAACTGATCTCGGTCACGCTGAACGGCACGGCCGTCGACGTGACCGGCCTGAACGACGGACGGCTCGAGCTGACCGACCTGCAGCCGGAGAACGAGCTGGTCGTGGTCGCCACGATGCTGTACTCACACGACGGTGAGGGACTGCACCGCGCGGTCGACGCCGCGGACGGTCTCTCCTACACGTACGCGATGTCGTTCCTCGACGCGGCTCCGCGGATCTTCGCCTGCTTCGACCAGCCCGACCTCAAAGCGCCGTACCGTCTCAAGGTCACGGCTCCCGAGGAGTGGCTCGTGCTCGGCAACGGCGGCGCGACCCAGGTGTCACCCGGTCGCTGGGAGCTGGCCGAGACCAAGCCGCTCTCTACGTACTTCGTCACCGTCGTGGCCGGGCCGTACCACCAGATCACCGATGCGCACGACGGCATCGCGCTCAGCGTGGTCTCCCGGCAGTCGCTGAAGGACGCCCTGGACCGCGAGGCCGCGGACATCTTCGAGGTGACCAAGCAGTCGTTCGACGAGTACCACCGGATGTTCGGCTACCGGTACCCGTTCGGCGAGTACCACCAGGCGTTCGTGCCGGAGTTCAACGCCGGCGCGATGGAGAACCCGGGCTGCGTGACCTTCCGGGACTCGATGGTGTTCCGTTCCGCGGTCACCGACGGCGAGCGCAGCCAGCGAGCCCGGACGATCGTGCATGAGATGGCGCACCAGTGGTTCGGCGACACCGTGACGATGAAGTGGTGGAACGACCTCTGGCTGAACGAATCGTTCGCCGAATACATGGCGCACCGGGTCTCGACCGCGGCCACCCGGTACACCGACAACTGGATCGACTTCGCCTACATCCGCAAGTGGTGGGGCCTGCAGGCCGACCAGCGGTCCTCGACGCACCCGGTCGCGGCCGACGCGGTCAAGGACGCACTCGCTTCGCTCGACGACTTCGACGGCATCTCGTACGCGAAGGGCGCGGCGGTCCTCAAGCAACTGGCGGCGTACCTCGGTGACGACGTGTTCCTGGCCGGCGTGAACGCGCACATCGCCGCGCACGAGTTCGGCAACGCGACCTTCGCCGACCTGGTCGCGAAGTGGACCGAGGCCGGTGCGGTTGGCCTGGACGACTGGGCGCAGGCGTGGCTGCGGACCCCTGGCGTCGACACGATCACCGCATCGCGGACCGCGACAGGGATCAAGCTGACCCGAAAGGCGCCGGCGGAGTACCCGGCTTCACGACCGCACAAGTTCACCGTCGGCGGGTACGACGCGGACGGGCGGAGTACGACGGTCGACGTACTGCTCGACGGCGACGAGGTGGAGGTGGAGCTCGACCCGTCGGCCCTCGTCGTGGTCCCGGACGCGGGTGACGACAGCTGGGCGAAGATCCGGCTCGATGCGGACAGCCTCGCGAACCTGGCCGCCGTACTGCCGAAGATCCAGGACGGCGTGACGCGGGCCGTCGTACTGAACAGCGTGCGGGACTCGGTCGCTGACGCGGAGCTGGACCCGAAGCTCGGCTTCGACGTCGTACTCGGACTGCTGCCGACCGAGAACAGCGACATCGCGGTCGCGACGATGCTCAACTGGGCGAACCTCCAGGTGCTCGGGGTCTACCTGCCGTACGAGCCTTATCGCGGACAGCTCGCCGAGGTACTGCGGGCGCGGCTCGAGACGGTCGAGGTCGGGAGCAGCGTGCAGCTTTCCGTGGCTCGCGGGTTCGCGCGCTTCACCGACGACGCCGACCGGCTCAAGGGTTGGCTCGCCGGTGACGGCGTACCGGACGGCGTGACGATGGACGCAGACCTGCGCTGGATCGTCACGCTGCAGCTCGCCCGGCTCGGTGCGATCGGCGAGGCGGAGATCGACGCCGAGCTCGAGCGCGACTCGTCCTCCGAGGGCGTCGTACATGCGACCCGTTGCCGTGCCGCGCTGCCGACGGCGGCCGCGAAGGAGCGGGCATGGACGCAGATCATGACCGACGCCGACCTGCCGAACTACGAGCTGTACGCCGCGTCCGAAGGGTTCTGGCACCCGACGCAGGCCGAGCTCACTGCGCCGTACGTCGACCGGTACTTCGCGGAGATCGCAGGCACCGAGAAGCTGCGGTCGGGCTGGGTCGTCGCGACCAGCGCGAAGCTCGCGTTCCCGCGATACACGATCGAGCAGCGAGTGGTCGACCGTGCCGCCGACCTGCTCGCCGACGAGTCGGTCGCGGCCGGCATCCGGCGGTCCGTCGCCGACAGCGCGGACGACCTGAAGCGTGCGCTTGCGGTGCGATCCGCCTTCGCCGGCTGACATTCGGTTAGCTGTCACACCGTGTTGTGACTAATGTGACTGGTGTTACCGGGAGGACCTCGGTGACCAGGCAAGATGTGATTTCGTGACGTAACCTCCACAATGACCGGGCGGCACGGCGCGCCGGTCTTGGTCAGGCCCAGCGTCCGGGAGAGACTGTCTAGAACCGCACAGGAGAACAAGGTCAATGCGCGAGGCGAGGCTCGTCGGTCTGAGCCAGGATGGGAAACAACTCATCGTGGCGCTGGCAGAGACGGGTGAGGAGTTCGCCGTACCGGTCGACGACCGGTTGCGTGCGGCCCTCCGCGGCGACCGTGCCCGACTCGGCCAGCTGGAGATTCAAATGGAGAGCGCGCTGCGCCCACGAGACATCCAGGCTCGTATCCGCGCCGGCGAAAGTCCCGAGGCAGTCGCTGCCATCGCCCAGATGCCGATGGAACGCGTGATGGCGTTCGCCGGCCCGGTCCTGGCCGAGCGGGACCACATCGCCAGCCTTGCGCAGCGTGCATCGGTACGACGTCGTGGCGGAGGCGACGCCCCGACGCGGAACCTCGGCGCCTGGGTGACCGACCGGCTGCGCACGCGTCAGGTCGACCCGGCGTCGGCCGAGTGGGACGCGTGGCGTCGCGAGGACGGACGTTGGGCGGTTCGCGTCTCCTACTTCGTCGAGTCCGAGGACGAGGCGGAGCAGAAGGAAGAGAAGATCGCGATGTTCGCGTACGACGCCCCGGGGCGGTACGCGGTGCCGGACGACGACGAGTCGCGCTGGCTGGTCGGCGAGCAGGCACAGGTGATCGCGACGCCGACGCAGCCGCAGCCTGGTGAGCGGCGGCTGGCCGCTGTCGCGGACATCGACCCGTTGCTGGCGCCCGACCACGGCGCCGACAGCTACGAGGCCGGCTTCGAAGACACCGTCGGCCTGCGCCGCCGGAACCACCCGGCTTCACGCGACGACGCCTACGACCAGACAAGAGAAACCGGCCGCGACGGTCGCGACTCCCGAGACTTCGGCCGCGATGCGCGAGGTGGCAGGGAGGACGGTCGCGACTCCCGAGACTTCGGCCGCGATGCGCGGGGCGGTCGCGAGGACGGTCGTGATGCGCGTGGAGGACGGGAGTCGTGGGACGACGGTCGGGAGTCCGGTGACTCTCGGCGTGACGGGTCGCGGGAGTCGGCCCGGCAGCCGGAGCGCGGTCCGCGGCGCGTGCACTCGGTCCCGAACCCGGACGAGGAGCCGACCCTGATCGACGTACCCGTCGACCAGCCCCCGGCACCCCGCCCCGCAGTACGCGCCGTCGAGCGCCCCGCCGACCCACCAGCTTTCGCCTCCCCCGCCGCAGACGACCGCCCCGCCGAGCGCCCTGCGGCTACTACGGAAGCTCGCCGACCAGAGCCGGCTCCTGAGCCCGAGCCGACCGCTGCACCGGCAGCTGCGTCGACGTCCGCACCGACTGCCAAGTCGGCGCCTCGCGCCATGCCTGAGCCTGCTCGCGAAGAGGCCGTCGACAAGCCGGCCGAGGACGCCGAGCCAACCGGCACGGAAGAGCCGAAGAAGAAGCCGGCCAAACGAGGCAAGCGCGCCAGCGTCCCCAGCTGGGACGAGATCATGTTCGGCAAAAAGGCCGACTGAACCCCGGTCCATCACCGCCCGCGGCACTCGGCCGCGGGTTGGTTGCCTGCGGTCCATGACCGCCCAGCGGCTCTCGGCCGCGGGTTAGTTGACGTATCGCGGACAGTTGTCCCATATTGCGGACCGTGTTTGCCGGTGGCCCGGGACTGCTGCCATGATCTTCGGCATGCAGATGCTGTGTTGTTGTTGCTGTCGTCGCTGACGCGCGCCGAGTTCGGCGCACGAGGCCCTGCCCCTTTCCGTGGCCCGCCCGCCGACACAGCACTCACAGGAACTTCGCATGAATCTCCCGGCTCTCGCCGACCTGCTCGCGTCTCGTGGTCTCCGGCTCCTCCCCGGTTCGCACGCCGTACCGGTCGAGCTGCTCGTACAGTTGCCTGACGCAACGATCGTCCAGTTCACCGCCCGCGGTACGACGCTCCGCCTGCGCACCTACTCCCCCGACGCACTGACCACGATCACCATCCCCGCCGAATGCGGTTGCGGCGACCACCACCCCCAAACCGGCCCGTCCCGCGTCACCCTCAGCAGGTACGCCGTACCCGTGGAAGAGCGCACCCTCGACGGCGAACTCCTCTACGGCTGGACCCACCACGAAGCCGGCCACCTCCGCCTTCCCGAAGCCACCCCCCACTTCTTCACCCTCCTACAAACCCTGACAACCCGCGAACTCGTCGGCGTCGCCTGAAACACCAGCGGACTACACCGCGTCGTCCGACGTCCCGCGGATCCGCCGCACCAACGAACGCGCCCGCGACTCCCCGTCGTACCCCGTCACCAGCCGCCGCCCGGCATCTCCCAACCCCATCGCGGCCCGTCCGTCTCAGGGGTTAACCCCCGAGTTGGACGGTTACCCCGTCGGAATGCCAGGGGGCAACCGACCATCTCAGGGGTCAACCCCGCAGACGTACCGAGGTTGGAGCCCGTCGGGTTGGGCGCGGGTTCGCGTCCGTCGGGTCGGGCGGCTGCCGTAGTTCGACGGATGTCAGGGGCGGCGGTGGGCGGGTTGGGTGGTGTCGAAGTGGTGGCGGGCTTTTTCGACTTCGGCGAGGTTGGGGGACCATTGGGCGAGGGAGTGGAAGAGGGGTGCGAGGCTTCGGCCTAGCGGGCTGATTTCGTACTCGACGCGAGGTGGGACTTCGGCGTGGTACTCGCGGACCACCAGGCCGTCGCGTTCCAGTTGGCGTAGGCGTTGGGTCAGGACCTTCGGGGTGATCACGCCGATGCGGCGCTCGAGCTCGACGAAGCGCTGGCGGCCGTACTCGTTCAGCGTCCACAGGATCGGCGTCGTCCAGCGGCTGAAGACCAGGTCCACCACCGGAGCAATCGGGCACGCCTGCACCGAGTCGACGGCCGCACCAACAGGAGAGTCAACAGCAGCATCCATCCCGACACCGACCCCTGCATCTACAGCTGTGGTCTCGCTCACAAATCTGCCTTTCGCCCAGTACTTTCCTCTAGGTACCTACTATCCCACGACAACTAGCGTCATCGACATGATCGTGATCACCGGAGCAACCGGCAACGTAGGCACCCCACTCGTCCAGACCCTCACCGCGGCCGGCGAAGACGTCGTACCTGTCTCGCGGAGCGGCGAAGGGCATCAAGCCGACCTGACCAAACCCGAAACCCTCAAGCCCGCGCTCGACGGCGCGAAGGCGGTCTTCCTGCTCACCTCCGCCGACTTCCTTGCCGGCGGCAACCTTCACGACGTCGTCGACGTGATCAAGGCGGCCGGCGTACCCCGCGTCGTCCTGCTCTCGTCGCAAGGCGTCGGTACGAAGCGCCACCCGTCCATCCACGAGGACGCGGTCACCCAGTCCGGGCTCGACTGGACGATCCTTCGTCCCGGCAACTTCGCCAGCAACGCGTTCCAGTGGGCCGACTCCATCCGGACCGACCGCACGATGGCCGCACCCTTCGCGGACGTCGCGCTGCCGGCCGTCGACCCGAACGACATCGCCGAGGTCGCCGCGGCCGCTCTCCGCGACCCGAGCCACACCGGCGCCATCTACACGCTGACCGGACCGGCCGCGATCTCACCGCGTCAGCAAGCCGACGTGATCGGGACGGTCATCGGGGAGCCGGTGCAGTTCACCGAGCTCAGTCGGGATCAGGCGCAGGCCCGGATGCTGCAGTTCATGCCCGAGCCAGTCGTCGAGGCCACACTCGACGTCCTCGGTACGCCGTCCGCCGGCGAGCAGCTGGTCAACCCCGACGTACCGAATGTCCTCGGTCGGCCAGCGTCGACGTTCGCGGACTGGGTCACTCGGAACGTTCACGCGTTCCGCTGACCAACGGCAGGAAGACGTCGTCGACGAGCGACGTGAGCGTCGAAGGGGCCACCGGTTCCCCGGCGAACAGCATCTCGTGACGCAGCAGGTTGGTGGCAGCGGTGAGGACCCGATCGGGTACGTCGGCCGTCGGGATCTCACCGCGCTCCGCCGCCCGCTTCACGATGGTCGCCATCACGCCCGCCATCCGCGTGTAGACCTCCGGATCCAGATCCGGCGCCTCCGCCAGCAGTCCGTGCACGACCTCGGGCCCGAGCGTCTCGAACCGGTCGGCCATCCGCTGCAGTACGGCGAGCACGTCGGCCCGCAGACTCCCGGTGTCGGGCACGTTCCCGACGATCGAGCCGGTGCGGTGCCGCATCGCCGCGACCACCAGCTCCGCCCGATTGCGCCACCGCCGGTACAGCACCTGCTTGCCGGTGTGCGCCCGGGCAGCGACCGCTTCCATCGTCAGCCGCGTGTAGCCGGTCTCCATCAACTCGTCCCAGGCGGCATCGAGCAGGACCGCTTCGAGCTCCGCGCCCCGCCGGCGTTGTGCCTGCTCCATGAACGACTCCTCAAAAGAGACCTTGCGTCTCTTAACGGTCCGAGCTTACTATCAATCCGTAAGAGACGCATCGTCTCTAAGGAGCCGCTCGGATGACCACACCAACCACTACCGCCCGCCTCGACCGCGGGGTTCTGACCCTTGCCGCCGTACTGATCGTCGGCGCTATGGCCCCGTTGCTCGACAGCACGATCGTCACGGTCGCGATCCACACCCTCGGCGTCGAGCTGCACACTTCGGTGTCCACCGTTCAATGGGTCAGTACGGCGTACCTGCTGGCGCTCGCGATGGCCGTACCGATCACCGGTTGGTCGGCGAACCGCTTCGGCGCCAAACGGATGTGGATCATCGCGCTCGCATTGTTCCTCGTCGGTTCGATGCTGTGCGGCGTCGCCTGGAACATCGGCTCGTTGATCGCGTTCCGCACGATCCAGGGCATCGGCGGCGGGCTGATGCTGCCGATCATGCAGACCCTGCTGCTCCGCGCGGCCGGCCGTGATCGCATCGGCCGGCTGATGTCCGTCGTGACCTTGCCCATCGTGCTCGGCCCGATTCTCGGTCCGGTGATCGGCGGCGTACTGGTCGGGCATCTCGACTGGCGCTGGATCTTCTACGTCAATGTGCCGATCTGCATCGCCGCGATCGTTCTCGCCGTCCGCGCGCTCAAACCCGATCCCGAGCCGACCGCGGCAGCCCTCGACGTCACCGGCCTGCTGCTCATCTCCCCCGCCCTCGCCGGCATGATCTACGGCCTCAGTCAGGTCGGCAACAGCGGCGGATTCGGCCACGCTGCCGTCCTGATCCCGCTCGTCCTCGGCGTCGTGCTCCTGATCGCCTTCGTACTGCGACGCACCGCCGAACCGCTCATCGACCTGGCCCTCTTCCGTACGAAGTCCTTCACCGCATCGATCGCGCTGATGTTCCTCACCGGCTTCGGCCTGTACGGCGCGATGCTGCTCCTCCCGCTCTTCTACCAACAGGCCCGCGGCCAAACTGTCACCGCCGCCGGCCTCCTGCTGGTCCCCCAAGGCGTCGGCAGCCTCATCGCTCGAGCAGCCGGCGGACTGACGGACCGGATCGGCGCGCGACCGGTCGTCCTGGCCGGCATCGCTCTCACGACGATCGGCACGATCCCGTTCGCCTTCACCCACACGTCGTACGTCGTACTTGCCATCGCGCTCGTCATCCGCGGCGCCGGGCTCAGCGCGGTCAACCTGGCGGTCATGGTCGGTGCCTTCCGTGACCTCGAGCCGGTACAGATCCCGCACGCGAGCAGCACGACCCGGATCATGCAGCAGCTCGGCGGTGCGTTCGGGGCTGCGACGCTCGCTGTGGTCGTGCAGAGTCAGCTCACCGGACACCCGGCGTCGACGGCCTACGCGCACAGCTTCCTCTGGGCCATCGGCTTCACCGTGATTGCCGCCGTACCAGCGCTTTTGCTGCCGAAGCGCCGGGCTCTTGAATAAGTAACACGCTTGGTTTAACTTATCCGCGCAGCGGCAGTCGCCGTGTACTTCCGGTCCGCCACCTGGAGGTTCCAGCATGCTCAGACATGTCCTCGCGCGGTTTCTTCCCGCCGTGCTTCTCACCTCAGTGTTCGCCGTACCCACGGCGCACGCCGCCACCATGTATCCCAGCGGGGTCGGCGCCGATCTCGGCCCGACCCTGACCACCCTCGGCGTGCAGCCCGCCGCCGGTGACGACCCGGCCGGGCTTCGCACCGGCACCGAGCAAGGCCGCACGTACTGGCAGACGAACCGGGCCGCCGGCACCGGCTACCTCGAGTTCGACGTCGACCACGACTACGTGGACGAGATCGGCACCGACGATGTCCTGGTGACGGTGACCTATCTCGACAGCGGCTCCGGCACGCTCGACCTCCAGTACGACGCCAAGGCCAACCCGCAGCAAGACGCCACCGACGTCCAGCTGACGAACTCCGGACAGTGGAAGACCGGCGTCTTCTCGTTGACCGACATCGAGTTCACCAACCGCCTCGGCGACGCCGACGTCCGCGTCTTCGGTGGCACCACCGACATCACGATCGCCAGCCTGCGGATCAGTACGGCGGGAGCGTCGGTCCAGCTCGGCGCCGCCCCGGTGGAGAGCGGCATCAGCCCGCGAGCGGGTGACGATGCGTCGCACCTGATCACCGGAGTACAGGACGGTCGCCCGTACTGGCAGACCGACCGGACCGCGCCGTCGCCGGGGACGAACTTCTTCTACATGAACGTCGCCGACACGTACCTGTACGACAACCACAGCCTCGCGCTGGTCAGCATCGACTACTTCGACGCGGGCAACGGCCAGTTCGGCCTGCACTACGACTCCCCCGGCGACACGATCCCGGACAAGTTCAAGAACTCCGAGGTCGTCCAGTACGGCGACACCAAGACCTGGAAGACGTACACCTTCGCCCTGCCGGACGCGGTGATGACGAACCGCTCGAACGGCGGCGACTTCCGCATCCACAACGGCGACGGCTCGGCCGACCTCAAGGTGGCCGCGGTCCGGGTCGCCAAGGTCGCGACCACCCTCGACGTCACCGAAGGCCTCGTCGACCTGATCGGCCAGGCGACCCGCGCGGAGAAGGCAGCCCGGGAGGGCACCCGCGACGGGCAATACCCGGCTGGCAGCCGCGCCATCCTGCAGACCGCGATCGACGACGCTCAGGCGATCGCGTCCACTCCGGGCGTCACCGACGTACAGGTCAAAGCAGCGCTCCAGACCCTGCAAGCCAAGCTCGACGCCTTCACCGCGTCCGTCGTCGACACCAACTTCGCCGGCAGCGGTACGGCGTCCGCGAGCAGTGGGACCGGCGCCGCGAACGTGAACGACAACAACCACGACACGGCCTGGACCAGTGGACCCGGTGACGCGTGGCTGCAGCTCGACCAGGGCAAGCCGCGGCCGGTGAACGACGTACAGGTCGAATGGGCGCAGTCCTACTCCCCTGACTACACCGTGCAGGTCTCGAACGACGGCACGAAGTTCACCACCGTCGGCCGGACCGGATCGCCAGGTGCTAATCAGTTCAGCCGGACCCGGTTCGCGACCACGAGCGCTCGCTACGTGCGAGTCGCGATGACCGGCGCCGACTCGTTCATCGTCAAGGAGCTCCAGCTCCGGCTCACGCCTGTCGTCACGCCGAAACCGAAGCTCGTGCAGACCAGCAACCCGACCGAGGACGGCGTCGTCGCCGACTTCGACGCCACGCAGTACGGCGCCGACCGCACCGGCAAACGGGACTCCACCAAGGCCATCCAGCAGGCGATCTACGCCTGCCAGGACGCCGGCGGCGGCACCGTCTGGCTGCCGGCCGGCCAGTACAAGGTGACCGACACCATCGAGGTCCACGCGTTCTGCAGCCTCCGCGGTGATCACGGACAGAAGCTCGGATCGGGAACGGTGATCATCGCCGATCTCGCCTCCGGGGACGACGGCCCGAGCCTGTTCCGGATCGGCGGCAGCGCCGGCGTCCTCGGCGTCACGACGTACTACCCGAACCAGAGCGCGACGAACCCGGTGCCGTACAACTACACCTTCGAGATCCCCGGCGGCGCCTGGATCGGCAACGAGAACTACATGATGTCGACCGTCTCCGACGTCACCATGCTGAACTCGTACCGCGGGATCGGCGTCAGCACGATGCCGAACGACCACGGCAACGCCCCGAGCTCCGGCCAGGTGCACGAGTCGACCACGATCCGCAACGTGCAAGGTACGGCGCTGTTCGAAGGCGCCCGTGCATACAACGGAGCCGACGTCGGCACCTGGGAGAACGTTGCCTTCAGCAACTCCTACTGGTCGTCCGCACCCAAGGCCTTCAAACCGCCGTCGCGGCAAGCCCTGGACACCTGGACCCGCACCCACGGCACCGGCCTCGTCCTCGGCGACCTCGAGTGGGACCAGTTCTACCGGATCGCGCTGTCCGACTACTCGGTCGGCATCCACGTGGTCGCGGGTCAGCGGGCCCAGTTCACCGGCAGCTTCCTCGAGCCCGACGTACGCCGGACCGGCACCGGCCTGCTCGTCGACGTGATGGACGACCGGTGGGGTCTGACCCTGGCCGGCGGTCACCTCGATGGCGGGATCACCAACAACTCGCAGGGGTACGTCAAGATCACCGGAACCGAGGTCACGGGCGCCATGTCCGGGATCATCCACCAGATGTCCGGCACGGCGCCGACGTACAACCAGAAGCCGCTGCCCAAGCCCGTCCAGAAGCTGTACGTCGTGGACGCGCCGCACGGAGTCGGATACCTGCCGACGGCGGACGCGACCCGGTCAGTACAGAAGGTGCTCGACCGAGCGGGCCGTGAGGGCGGTGGCATCGTCTACCTGCCCGCCGGCTGGTACCGGATCACCACGCACCTGAGCGTCCCGGCGAAGGTCGAGCTGCGCGGCGCGTCCGCCGTACCGAACCGGGACGAGGGCGGCGACAGCGGCGGGACGGTCCTGCAGGCGTTCGAACGGAACACCGACACGGCCCTGATCACGCTCAAGAGCCAGGCCGGCGTCCGCGGGCTCCGGATCTTCTACCCGGAGAACAACCCGAGCAAGGCCGAGGGTCTCGTGCCCTACCCGTACGCGATCCGCGGTCACGCCGGCGGTAACTACGTGATCAACGCCGGCTTCCCGAACGCCTGGAACGGGATCGACCTCAGCGGCGACAACGTCGTCGTCCGCAAGATCGCCGGCGCGTTCTTCGACCACGCGATCTCGATCGGAGCCGGTCGCAACGGCCGGGTCGAGGGCGTGCTCTCGAACGGGAACGCCGTCACCCGGGTCGGGTACCAGCAGCCGTACTGGATGAACGAGGGTGACATCTTCACGCTCGTCATCGACAAGTACATGCGCAAGACGGCCAAGATCGTCACCGTCGACGGCGCTCGCGGGCTGACACTGCTCGACGTGTTCGCGTACGGCTTCCACGACGGGCTGGTGGTGAACTCGGGTCAGGTCGACGCGTTCAACCTCGGCACCGACAACCTCGGCACCGACGGGCACACCGTGCAGGTGGTCAGCGGGGACGTCGAGGCGACGAACCTCGCCCGCTACAACGGCGCCACGCTCAGCGGCCCGGCCACGTTGCACAACGTGATGGTGATCAACGTCGTCCAGCGCACCATCAAGGTGCAGGCCAACGGGAACGGCACCGTGAAGATCGTTGGAAACGAGTCCGAACCGGGTACGTACGAAGTCGGCGCGCAGGTCACCGTGACGGCGGCGCCCTCATCGGATAGCGTTTTCCAGAGTTGGACCGTGGACGGGACCGTGGTGTCGACAACGCCGTCGTACACCTTCACCGTCAGCACGGACCAGGTTCTGACCGCGAACTTCCAGTAGGAGCGAGATGGCTGACACACAACAGCAGGTCGCGATCGTGGGCTGCGGCATCATCGGCCGGACCCACGCCAAGACCATCGCGGAACGGCCGGACGCGATCGTCACCGCGCTCGTCGACGGTGACGCCGCCGCCCGGGAGGCACTGCGGGCGCAACTCACCGAGGCCGGGCAGCCGGAGCCGAAGGTGTACGACGACCTGACCGCGGCGCTGAGTGGGTCGGACGTCACGCTGGTCGCGATCTGCACGCCGAGCGGCACGCACGCCGCGCTGGCCGAGGAGGCGCTGAACGAGAAGAAGCACGTCGTCATCGAGAAACCGCTCGACGTCGACCTGGTCCGGGCCCGCCGCCTCGGCGCGGCGGCCGCCCGGGCCGCGAGCCACGGGGTGGTGTCGTCGGTGATCAGTCAGCACCGGTTCGACCACGGCAGCGCCGTGGTGAAACAGGCGATCGACGCCGGCCGGTTCGGTCAGCTGACGTCGTCGGTCGCGACGGTCGCCTGGTGGCGGAGCGACGAGTACTACGCGTCGGCCGGCTGGCGCGGGACGTGGGCGCAGGACGGCGGTGGCGCGCTGATGAACCAAGGTGTGCATACCGTCGACCTGATGTTGTGGTTCATGGGCCGCCCGGTCAGCATCCAGGCGCAGGCGTTGCGGGCGGCACACCATGCGATCGAGGTCGAGGACACGGTGGTCGCGACGCTCACCTTCGAGAACGGCGCCGTCGGGACACTGCATGCGACGACGGCGGCGTTCCCTGGTGGGCGTACGCGGGTGTCGGTCCACGGCACCGAGGGTGGCGCCGAGGTGGAGGACGACCGTCTCCGCCGGCTCAACGTGGACGGCTCGAAGGACGATGCCCCGACCGACGGCGAGCCTGGCGGCCACGAAGCGCAGTACGACGACATCCTCAAGGCGATCGCGGCCGGCAACGCGCCGGCGATCACGGTGCAGGATGCCATCGACGCTCTCGCCACTGTCCGGGCCGTCTACATCGCCTCGACGCTGCAGCGTCCGGTGAAGTTCGTCGACGTCCTGGAAGGCAGGTACGACGACGTGGACGTGTCGCGAGGTGTCGGCCTGCCGCCGAACTAGGCGCCGGGCTCGCGGTTGTTGAGGATGCGCTGGTAGAGGTTGCAGTCCTCCCACTTGCCTCCGATGTGGAGGTAGGTGGGAGCGAATCCGATCTGCTCGAAGTCGGTGCGCTGGAGGACGCGTTGCGATGCGACGTTGTTCGTCAGCGTGCTGGCTTCGATGCGGTGCAGCTTCAACTGCTTGTCGGCGATCTCCGCGACCGCTTCGACGGCGAGGGTCGCCAGGCCGCGGCCGATGGCGTTGACGCCGACCCAGTAGCCGACGCTCGCGCTACGGAACGGTCCTGGCACCAGATCGCTCAAGGTGATCGCGCCGACGATCCGGTCGCCCTCGGCCAGTACCCACGGCACGACCAGGCCGTTCTTGTGCCGCTCGAGTTGATAGACGAGCCGCTCGGCCTGACCGGCCGGCGTGAACCATTTGTCCGCCCGCTCGGGCTCCCAGGGCGCCAGATGTTCCCGGCTCTCGATCTGCGCATCGGCCAGCGCGGGTGCGTCGTCGAGGGTTGCGATCCTGAGTTGTACGTCGGAAGTCAGCGAGCGGGCATCGATCACTTCGGCAGCCTACGTGCCTGGCTGGAGCCGGACACGCGAGGGGTGAACGCATCGTGGAAGATCGTCGAGGCCGCCCCGACCGCGGCCGCATCGGTCTGCAACATCGACTCCTCGACCGCGACCGGCCGGGTCTCCCGGGCCACTGGATGAGCGTTGACGGCCCGCCCGATCTCGGTCAGGAAGATCTCCGAGATCTCCTTCATGTACGCCGGCCCGCCGAGCACGACGAGGTCGATGTCGAGCAGATCCACCAGCCCGACCGCACCCTGACCGACCACTCGCGCCACCTGCGTGACCGCCTTGACCGCGGCCTCGTCCCCGTCGGCGGCCGCCTTGCAGACCGCCTTGTACCGCTTGGCCTCATCGGTCGCGCCCGGATCGGTCTCGACGTACCCGAACTCGGCCGCGATCACCGGCATCGACGCCGTCGGGTTGCACTCAGGCACCATCCGGGGACCGTCCTCCGGGTCCCACTCCCCCATCCGCAGTGCCGCGATCTGGCCGAACTCTCCTGCATTCGCCGAGCCACCGCGGTAGATCGACCCGTTCAGGATCAGCCCGCTGCCGACGCCCGTACCGAGGTAGAGATAGGCGAAGTCACGTGCGCGCGCCGACCGCCCGATCCAGCGCTCTCCGATCGCTGCCGCCGTACCGTCCTTCTCGACCAGGACCGGATGATTCAGGCGCTCTTGCAACAGCTTGCGGATCTTCAGCCCTCGCCAGGCCGGCTGCAGCGGAAGCGCGAGCAGCGATCCGTCCGTGTCGATCGGCCCTGGTACGGCGACGCCGACACCGAGCACCGACTCCGGATCGACCTGGCTGATGCTCAGCGCCGCACTCACCGTCGCCGCACTCAGGTCGACAAGCTTGCCGCCCTCCAGGCCGTCGGCGAGGTCGACGGTCTCACGACGGACGATCGTCCCGTCCAGGTCGACGACCGCGACCGTCAGCAGCTCCGGGTCGATGTGGATCCCGACCGCGTGCGCGGCCTTCGACCGCAACCGAACCGGCGTCCGCGGCTTGCCGAGCCGTTCGGCGCGCTCCTGCGCCTCCTCCACCAGCAGACCTTGCTGGAGGAGGATGCGCAGGATCCGCGACACCGACTGCTGGGTGAGACCGGTCCGCTGGGAGATCTCGGTCCGGCTGATGATGCCGGCCAGCCGGATCGTCTCGATGATCACAGCCTCGTTGAACGAACCCAGGTCGTACTGGTTCGCACCCGCTCGCCGCAGGTCCAGCCCGTCAACCGTATCGCTCATCTCCACCTCCCCGTCTCATCCCGATTAGCCGCGATCGTACTGCGCACTGTCCGTATTTACGGCGCTTCGAGCGCACCGTCGATGCGCCGTACCCCGGCCGCCCACTCGTCGTGGCCGGACAGTTGCGCCGGATAACGAGCGGCCGCGTCCAGATCGAGGTCGATACCCCAGCCCGGGGCCTCGTTCGGGCGCAGCCAGCCGTCCTCGATCCGCAGCGTTCCGGGGAACACCTCGTGCGTCGCCTCGTCGTAGATATGGCCCTCTTGGATGCCGAAGGCAACAGAACTCACGTCCAGCGCGACGTTCGCCGCGGCCCCGATCGGCGACGTGTCGCCGGGTCCGTGCCAGGCGGTGCGTACGCCGGAGATCTCGGCGAGATCGGCCAGCTTCCGGGCCGGCGTCAGGCCGCCGATGTCGGAGACATGCGAGCGGATGAAGTCCACGCCGCCGTCCCGGATCAGCCGAACGGCGTCGCCGAACGAGGTCGTCAGCTCACCGACGGCCAGCGGCACCGGCGAGGCGGCCCGCACCTCGGGCAGCCGGTCCCACAGCTCGGGCGCGAGCACGTCCTCGAGGAAGAGCAGCCGGTACGGCTCCAGCGAACGAGCCAGCAGCACCGCTTCCTTCGGGGTCAACCGCGAGTGCACGTCGTGCAGCAGCTCGATGTTGTCCGGCAGCGCGTGCCGGGCCTCCGCGAACAGCTCAGGCGTGGTGCGCAGATAGTCCCGCGCCGACCAGCCGTTGTGGTACGGCGCGTCCGGATAGAGAGTCGGCACCCGCGGAGCGCCGTACCCGCCGCCGCCCGGCGTGGACATCTGGAGCCGGATGTGCCGCCAGCCCTGCGCGATCAGCTTCTGGGCGTGGTCGAGGGTGTCCTCGATCGTCTTGCCGCTGGCGTGGATATAGGTGTCGGCAGCCGCGCGGACCTTGCCGCCGAGCAGCTCGTACACGGGCATGCCGGCGCGCTTGCCGGCGATGTCCCACAGCGCCTGGTCGATGCCGGAGATCGCGTTGTTGGTGACCGGTCCGCCTCGCCAGTAGCCGGAGTACCCGGCCAGTCGAGTCAAGTCGCCGATGTCACCCGGGTAGCGGCCGACGAGCAGCCGGGACAGGTGCTCGTCGACGAACGTCTGCACCGCCTTCCAGCGCTGGGTGAAGGTGGCGCAGCCGAGCCCGTACAGGCCCGGCTCGGTGGTGTCGATCTTCACGACCACCAGCGGGATGCCTTGCGGCGCCGTGACGATCGCCTTCACCTCACGGATCCGGATGTCGTCGCGGGCCGGCCACGGTTGGTCGAAGTTCGAGGGCATTCAAAGCTCCAGAGGAAGGGTGGGTAGGTCGAGTTCGTGCTTGGCCTCGAAGCCGAGCACGGTCCGGACCGCGGTCAGGTCGATCGGCACCTCGCGGCCGATGAACCGGCGCGACCGCGGCACGTCCGGTGCGAACACGTCGAGCAGGTCCTCGGTCGCGTACGGCGCCGTGGTGGTGCCCGCGGCAACGAAGAAGGCGTGCGCCCCGGACAACGAAGCGGTCAGCCCGAGCTCGACGGCGTACGCCGCGTCCCGGGTGTCGAGGTAGCTCCAGGCTTCCCGCAGTCCGCTGCGCGGGTTCGCCCGGACGTGCGCGGACATCCGTTCCAGGACGTCCGGTGAGTTCACGTGCGGGTACCGGAAGGCGACCACGTCGATCCCCCACCGGCGCCAGGCCATCCGCGCGGTGTTCTCGTCGTTCTGCTTGGACAGCGAGTACCAGTCGCCGACGTCGCTCGGCGCCTTCTCGTCCCAGGGGAAGTACGGCTGCCGGATCTCGTGCGGGTTGAACGGGACCCCGGTCGCGTTGATGCTGCTCGCGATCACGGCCCGGTCGATGCCGAGGGCACCGGCCTGCGCGAGCACGTTGAACGTCGACACCACATTGATGCTGTAGACGTCGTACGGCGAACCTGCCGACGGATGCGCGAGTGCTGCCAGGTGGACGACGTACTCCGCACCCTCGAGGGCGCGGGCCACGTCGGACTCCGAGCGAGTGTCGCCGATCAGCACCCGGTCTGCTTTCAGCTCCGGGTGCTCGACGTTCGACAGGGCGGTCACCTTGGCACCCAGGTCGTTCAGGTGCTCAACCGTGACCAGCCCGATCCGGCCGGCGGCCCCCGTGACCAGCACCCGCCGACCGTTCAGTTCACTCACTCTTTGATTCCTCCCGCCATCCCCACACCACGCAGGAACTGTTTCTGGAACAACAAGAACAAGATCACAGGTATCAGAACCGCGAGGAACAGGGCACTCATCTGCAGCGAGATCTCAGTGGTCTTCTGCACCCTTGGCAGGGCGACCGAGATCGGTTGCAGGGTCGGGTCGGGCAGCACGAGCAGCGGCCAGAGGTAGTCCTTCCACGAACCGATGACGGTCAGTAGTGCGACGACTCCGACGATCGGTTTGGACAAGGGCAGGATCAGCGCGGTGAACAGCCTAAGGTTGCTCGCCCCGTCGATCCGGGCTGCCTCGATCAGCTCGCGCGGGATCGAGTCGAAGTACCGCTTCATCACCAGCACGTTGAACGCGCCGGCCGCCGACGGCAGCCAGACCGCCCAGAACGTGTTCTGCAGGCTGATCCCGAGCAGCGGCATCTTCAGCACCGTCATGTACAGCGGCACCAGTGAGATGACGCCGGGCAGGAACAGCGTCGCGAGTACGGCGCCGGTGACGATCGGACCCCATTTGGGCCGCAGGATGCTGAGGACGAACGCTCCCGTCGTACACACGAACAGCGTCGAGATCATCGAGCCGATCGCGATGAACGCCGTGTTGCCCAGGTACGCGCCGATCTGCACGCGGTTCCAGGCGTCGGGGATGTTCTTCAGCTGAATGCCCGACGGCCACAGCTGCATCGGGCCGCTCAGGATGTCCTGGCTGGTGGAGACACCGGACTTGAGCAGCCAGAGCAGTGGACCGACGCCGGCGATCGCGACCGCGATGAAGATCAGCACCTGGATCGCCGCCAGGCCGTAACGGATCACGCCGCGCTGCCGGTCGGCTGTGGAGATGATTCCGCGTTCCGAAGTGCTCATGTGGTACTCCAGCGGCGAGTGACGAAGTGGTAGACGACCGACAGTGCACACAGGACCCCGGCGAGCAGCACGCTGAGTGCGGTCGCGGCACCGAAGTCTCCGTTGACGAACGCGTACCGGTAGATCAGCAGCAGGACGGTCATGGTCGCGTTGTTCGGACCTCCGCCGGTGAACAGGAACGGCTCGGTGAAGACCTGGAACGTCCCGATCAGCTGCAGCAGCATCATGATCAGGATGATTCCGCGGATCTGCGGGAGGGTTACGTGCCAGACCCGGCTCCAGATCCCGGCCCCGTCCAGCTCGGCCGCCTCGTACAACTCCGTGCGTACGCCGGTCAGCGCCGCCAGGTAGATGATCGAGGTGGCGCCCGCGCCGGCCCAGGTCGCCTCGAGCACGATCGCCGGCATCGCCAGGGTCTGCGAGTTCAGCCACGCGAACGGGCCGATCCCGAACCAGCCGAGGATCGAGTTGAAGACTCCCGACCCACTCGGGTCGTAGAAGAACGTCCACAACAGGATCGCGGCCACCGGCGGTACGACGGCCGGCAGGTACGAGAGCACGTTGTACAGCCAGCCGGTCTTCCGCAGCTCGCTGATGAACACGGCCAGGAACAACGGCACCGGGAAACCGAAGATCAGTGCCAGGAAAGCGAAGTACAGCGTGTTGAGAGCCGCCTGCGGGAGTTGCGGGTCGGTCAGCACGTAGCTGAAGTTCGACCAGCCGACCCACTCGGCCGGGGTGACCAGGTTGTTCTTCTGGAAGCTGAGCACCAGCCCGCGGATGATCGGGCCCCAGGAGAAGTACAGGAAGATCAGTACCAGGGGCAGGGCGAAGAGGATGGCGCTCAGCCCGCCGGAGCGATACCAGGTGATAACGCTCCGGCCGGACTTTTGCGTTCGTTGCTGGAACATGGCGGCTACCGGGCGAGGCGTGCGTCGATCTTCGAGGCGGTGTCGCTCAGAAGTTTGTCGATGTCCGCATCCTTCTTGGTCAGCACCTGCTGGACCACCGGGTCGAGCAGCGAGTAGACCTCCTGGCCCTTGTTCGACGGCTCAGGCAGCAGCTTCAGCGACGTGGTCGAGTCGGTGTAGCCCTGGAACTGCTTGACCGGGACGTTCACGTACGGCTCACGCCACTTGTTGAACTGGTCGAACGTCGCCTGGCTCAACGGGGAGATGCTGGGGCGGCCGACGAAGCCCTTGTCCGCGATCGTGTTCTTGGCGTCCTGCACCGCGACCGACTCGGTCGTGTACTTGTCGAACTGGTCGAACTTGATCCACTTCAGCGCCGCGACGACCTCGTTCTTGGTCGCCTTCGGGCTGATCATCTTCAGCGAGCCACCGGTCAGCGTGCCGTACGGGCCGCCGTCCTGCGGCAGCGCGCCCTCACCGAAGTCGGCGGGCTTCATGCCGAACTGCTTCACGCTCATGTCGTAGGCGTCCGGCGCCTGCAGGACCATGCCGATCTTGCCGGCCGCGAAGTCCTGGCGGACCTCCTCCTGGTTGTACAGGAAGCGGCTGCCCATCGAGTTGTCGGTCCAGCGCATGTCCTTGAGCAGCTGCAGCGCCTTCTTGGTCGGCGCGTCGTTGAACGTCGACTTCTTGCCGTCCGCGCTCTCGACCGTGCCGCCCATGCTGTAGGTCATCGTGGTCAGCATCCAGCCACCGGTGTTGTTGGTGGTCAGCTGCGAGTACCCGGCCTTGCCGGTCTTGTCGTGGATCTGCTTCGCGTACTGACGAACCTCGTCCCACGTTGTCGGCGGCTTGTCAGGGTCCAGACCGGCCTCGGTGAACAGCTTGCGGTTGTAGGCGATGCCGACCGAGAACACGTCGATCGGTACGCCGTAGATCCGGCCGTTGGCGTCCTGGACGATCTTGAGGACGTTCGGGTTCAGGTCCTTGGTCAGGTCGACCAGCTTCAGCTCGTCGGTGATGTCCGGCAGCTGCTTGTTCGGGATCATGTTGGCCGGCTCGGTGAAGCTGATGTTCATCACCGTCGGCAGCGTGCCGCCGGCCACCTGAGCCTGGAAGGTCTGCGCCTGCCAGCTGGTCTCGGTCGACTTCACCGTGATGTTCGGGTTCTTCGCGGTGAAGTCCTTGACCTTCTGGTTGAACGCCTTCAGGTCGTTCGGCTTGTCGGGGGTCGGACGGTCCCCGATCGTGATCGTGACCGGCGCGTTCTGGTCGATACCACCGCCGGCACCACCGGACGACGACGGCGTCGTCCCCTTCGCACAGCCGGCAACCAGCATCAGGCCGGTCACACCGAGGGCAGTCCCGTACCGGGCCCACCTGCTCACACTCGTCATCGGAACTCCTCAGGTTTCCGGATGCCGCCGATGTGCTCTGAGCCACACACCGGCCAGGTCCCGAGTAAGTTAAACCAAGCGTGTTACTAACTCAAGACCTCGCCCAAGACTTTTGGGGTAACGCTTTCGCTACATGTCGATCCGGCTTGTGGCGCTCCGACGTACCCGCTGACGAAAGGAGACACAGATGGCTAACCAGGTTGTGCACTTCGAGATCATCGGTACCACCCCGGCCCGCCTGCGCGAGTACTACGGCGAACTCTTCGGCTGGACCTTCGACGTCGGCGACACCGTGTCCGGGGCGGTGTCCGAGCCGGGCGAGTACGGCTTCGTCCCCGACTCCGTCGCCGGACTCAACGGCGGAATCGGCGGCGGACCGTCGCTGCAGCCCAAGTTGCTGTTCTACGTCGGTGTCGACGACGTAGAAGCCGCGCTGGTTGAAGCCGAGGCCCTCGGCGGGCACCGAGTCTTCGGCCCAGACGGCGTACCCGGCAAGCTGGTCGTCGGCCAGTTCACCGACCCGGAAGGCAACTTAATCGGCCTCGCCGGGCCTCAGTAGCGCTGCAGCACCAGGCGTTCGGCGGCGGTGACCATGAGGTCCGCGACCTCGTCGGCAGGCAGGCCGCGTCCTGTGTAGAGCTGGTCGAAGAACTCGAAACCGGTGACTGCCCACAAGAGGTGCGTCGCCTCCGCGGCGGTGATGCCTGGAGCGAGCACGTCCTGTTTGGCGAGGCGTTCGGCGTGCCAGGCGAGGCCGGCGGCACGGTCGGAACCCATCCGCTCCACCACGCCGCCGACGGCCTGCGGATCCAGCGCTGCCATCGAGTAGAGCGCGCGCAGGACCGGCCGGTGCTCGGCGAAGAGCGGGACCGAGGCGCGGATCGAATGCAGCAGGCCTCGACGGGCGTCCGCTTCCCCGTCCGCCGGACGGTCGAATCCGCCGCGGCGGCGCAGGTCGTCGCCGAGTGCGTCGAAGAGACCGGCACGGGAGCCGAAGACCAGGTAGACCGTTGATCGCGACACCTGCGCCATCGCAGCGATCCGCTCGACGCTGACCGGCTCGGCCGGCTCCTCGCGCAGCCGCTGGTACACCGCGTCCAGGATCCGGCGGCGGGTCTGCTCGGCGGCGTCCGCGCGCAGCCGCTGATCGTACTTCCGGGTCGCCATAAGCCCAGATCCTACATTTCGCTTGACAGCCCGTCCATTGAAACCACAGCATGTCCATCGAAAGACACCCTGTCCGATGAAAGAGGGCATCTCCCATGGACCTGCAGCTGAACGGCAAACGCGCCCTGGTAACCGGCAGCACCAGTGGCATCGGCCAGGCCATCGCGACCGCTTTAGCAGCCGAAGGCGTAGCAGTAGTCGTCCACGGCCGCGACGCCGAACGGGCGAAGGCCACGGCCAGTGCGATCGACGCGAACGGCGGTACGGCGGCCGTCGTACTAGGCGAACTGAGTCACGATGCCGGTGCGCAATCGGTCGCGAGCGCGGCAGTCGAGGCGTTCGGTGGCATCGACATCTTGGTCAACAACGCCGCCTCGGCGGGTGAGGTGGACGGGTGGATGGCGGGCGGGCCGCAGGACTGGCTCAACCTGTACAACGCCAACGTCGCATCCGCGGTCCGGCTCATCGGCCTGCTGACTCCGGCGATGCGGACGGCCGGCTGGGGCCGGGTGATCCAGATCGGCAGCGCCGCGCAGCCTTACCCGCTCCCCCTCAAGGCCGCCTACAGTGCAACCAAGGCCGCGCTCTCCAACCTCACCGTCAGTCTGTCGAAGGAGCTGGCCGGCACCGGCGTGACGGCCAACACGATCAGTCCCGGCCCGACGTCGACTGCCGCGTTCCGCGACCTCGCCCTGTCCTTCGCTCAGCACCACGGCATGGGTGACGACGTCGAGGCGGGCGCCCGCACCCTGATCGCCGGACCGCTCGCCAACCCGTCCGGCCGCCTCGCCGAGCCCGACGAGATCGGCGCGCTGACCGCGCTGGTCGCCAGCCCGTTAGGGGCCTCGATCAACGGTGCGAACCTGCGTATCGACGGCGGGTTCACTCCTACGGTCAACTGATATTGCTCGAGCATTAGCCGAAGCCGCGGACTCGGAACTGCATTACTCGGTAGGGCCAGCCGTTGTCGGTGTTCCATTGGCTGACGGAGAGGTGGAGGTCGGACAGGGTGGAGCCGGGGATGACGTAGCCGCCGTACAGCTGGGCGACGTGGTTGTCGTCTTCGGAGCCCCAGGCGCCGCCGTAGATGAGGGTCTGGCGGTACGCCGTGTAGAGGTTGGACGTCGGCGTGTCCATGATGATGCCGTCGATCCGGTAGTCGCCGGCGTTGAACCAGGTCAGGACCCACTTGCCGCCGAGCGGACGCAGGCTCATCTCGCCGAAGGAGCCGGACAGGATCGGAGTTGCCGGGTTGCCCCAGGCCCAGACGCCGTCGCGGTAGCCCCACGGCTCGTACGCGGCCGGGTTCGCGATCTGGTCGGAGCGGACGCGCTTGAGGATGATCGGCTTGTCCCGCTGGAAACCGGTCGAGTAGACGTACACGTACCCGTCGTTCCCGAGTCCCCAGGTCAGCAGCTGGAACAGCCCGCCGTCGATGCCCGGATCGAACTTCGCCCCGGTGTGGTACCAGCTCGCACCGGAGTCGTCCGACCGCCAGATCTCCGTCCACACCACGTTGCCGAGACCCTTGTTCACCATCGCGTGCAGGTACATCGACCCGCCGATCGTGATCACGTCCGACGGCAGCACGGTCGAGAACGTCGGGTTGTCGTGCGGGTAGTCCCACAACTGCTGCGCCGCCTCTCCCCCGACCGCACCCGACCACTTCACGCCGCTGGCAAGGTCCGTCGTCGTCGACCACAGCGCGACCGGCGAGCGCCACCACCCGCCACCAACAGTCGGCTGCTCGAACGTGTCCCCGAACATGAACAGCAGCCGCCCATCCGGCGTACGCGCGGGAATCCCAAGATCGGTCGCGGCCATCCGGAACCGGTCGGTCAGCCCCGGCCCGGTCAGATCGGCCACCTTGTTCGTCGTCAGCGCCTGACTGCTGGCCAAAGCCCTCGACGGTACGGCGGCAATCACGCCGGCACCGAGCGCGGCACGAAGGAACGTGGATCGCTTCATCATCGACTGTCTCCCAGGGGCGGTTGGGTGTGGGAAATCGATTTCTGACTCAGAGTGCTTCAGGTGCGCATCGGTGTCAAGTGTTCACCAGGACGGAGGCCAGTTGGGTGAACTGTTTGCGTTGGGTCGCGTTGAGTCGTTTCGTCAGCTCGGTGATCCGCCGGTTGATCTGCGCCTCCCCGACCTCGACGAGCCGACGGCCGGCTGGGGTCAGGGCGACGAGTACGCCGCGGCCGTCGTGAGGCGAGGGCGAGCGCTCGACGAGGCCGCGTTTCTCTGCTCGGGAGACGAGGCCGGTGATGGAGGACTTGTCGAGGCCCAGGTGCTGGCCGAGTTCGAGCATGCCGGGTTGCCGGTCGCGAAGGATCCCGAGCAGCCGGAGCTGGACGATCGACAGGTCGTGCTCGGCGCCGGCCTCGGCCAGGATCCGCTGGACCTGGAAGGACAGCTGCACGAGGGCGTCCACGGTGTTCATGTCCACAGTCTAGTTGACCTGGTACGTGACACAAACTATCTTCAGTAGTACGTGAGACAAACTACTTTGCGAGGTGCTGGATGTACGCAGCCGTGGTGCGGTCGTTCGACGAACCGCCGGCGTACGACGTGTTCCCCGAGCCGGCCGTGTCGGGTGACGGCGAGGTGCTGGTCGACGTTGTTGCCGCAGGCCTCCATCCGCGGGTGCGGTCGTCGGCGGACGGGACGCATTACACGTCGGAGGGTTCGCTCCCGATGGTCCCGGGTATCGACGGGGTCGGGCGGACGAGCGACGGCGAGTTGCTGTACTTCGTTGCCCCGGACAACGCGGTGGGCACGATGGCGGAGCGGGCGGTCGTGGATCGCCGGCGGGCCGTCGTACTGCCTGATGGAACCGATCCGGTGGCGGTGGCGGCCGCGATGAATCCGGCGATGTCGTCGTGGATCGCGCTCCGGCGGCGGGCTCAGTTCGAGGCTGGTGGGTCGGTGCTGGTTCTTGGCGCGACGGGGAACGCCGGCCAACTCGCAGTACAGCTCGCCAAACACCTGGGGGCGTCGACGGTGATCGGCGCCGGTCGAGATCCCGAACGGCTGAAGTTGCTCACCACCCTTGGCGCGGACGAGGTTGTCGACCTCCACTCCCCCGACGACTTGGCCAAGTCCGCTGCCGACGTCGACGTGGTCCTCGACTACCTGTGGGGTGCGCCCACCGAACAGGCGATGCCGGCGCTATTGCACGCCCGCTCCGACCGGGCTCGCCCGCTCACCTGGATCCAGATCGGCTCGATGGCGGCCCGCGAACTGACGCTCCCGTCGTACCTCCTCAGAGCCGCCGCCCTAACCATCATCGGCAGCGGCCAAGGCTCCGTCCCCGCCCAGGACATCCTCGCCGAACTCCCCGCCCTGGCCACCCTCATCACCTCAGGCGACCTGGCGATCAATCCTCGCCTCGTCCCACTCGCCGACGTACAACAGGCTTGGACAAAGCCCACATCCCCAGGCGAACGAGTGGTACTGATCCCCTGACCGCACCTGGGTCCGCCCCAACCCCCGGGACGTTTCAGGGGTCAACCCCTCAGATTGCCGGTTGCCCACCCGGAATCCGCCTACGCAACCGACCGTCTCGGGGGTTGACCCCTGAAACGTCCCGGGAGTGCTGTCGCCGGGAGCGGGTGGCTAGGGCGCGGCGCCGGGCGAAGGGTCGCGTGAGTCGGTGTGGGTCGGTCTGGTGGGCGTGGGGTCCGTCGGGGTGGCCGGTCGGGCGTGGGGTGGGCGTGGGGTCAGGCTTTGCCGGTGGCTACGGGGCGGTCGGGGTTGGTGATCCATTCGGACCAGCTGCCGATGTAGACGGTGGCGGGGAGGCCGGCGGATTCCAGGGCCAGGGCTTCGTGGGCGGCGGTTACGCCGGAGCCGCAGTAGACGGCTACCTCGGTGTCGGGGGTGACGCCGAGGGCGGTGAAGCGGGCGCGGAGGTCGGCGGCGGGGAGGAAGTGGCCGGATCCGTCCACGTTCGCGGTGGTTGGAGCGTTGACGGCGCCGGGGATGTGGCCGGCGACCGGGTCCATCGGTTCGACCTCGCCGGCGAAGCGTTCAGGTGCACGTGCGTCTAGCAGTACGCCGGACTTCGCCGCAGCAGCCGCGCCTTCGGCGTCGAGCATGGGTAGCTGGCCGGGCGACGCGGCAAATCCGCCGCTCGAGGCGCCGCCAGCCGCATCGGCAGCACCTGAGGCGCCGTCAGCTGCATCTACAGCAGCCGGGGCGTCCGTGGTGACGTCTCCGCCGGCTGCCTTCCAGGCGGCGAGACCGCCGTCGAGGACGCGGACGTTGGTCAGGCCGAAGTACCGGAAGATCCAGCGGGCTCGGGCGGCGGACATCGCGTTGGCCGCGTCGTACACGACGACCGGGGTGTCCGCGGCCGTCACGCCGATCCGGCGGAAGGTCGCGGTGACGGTGGTTGCGTCCGGCAACGGGTGGCGGCCGGGGCCGGGTGGGCCGGCGAGCTCGGTGTCGAGGTCGACGAAATACGCCCCAGGCAGGTGACCGGCGTCGTACGCCTCTTTGCCGGGCGGACCCGCGAGGTTCCACGTCACGTCCACCAGCACCGGGGACAGCGCGCGGAGTTCGTCAACGGTGATCAACGCACTCATCCACGTCCTCGCTTCGCTCCGGGCGCGGATGAGGCACGGTCCGCGCTGTGCATATTGATGAACTCGCTGCGCTCGTTCATGAAGCGGCTCCTCCGAAGGGTAGGACCTCGGGTGACAGGGTGGCTCGGGCGCGGGCCTGGGTGAGGCGGCGGCGGTGGTGCCGGCGGCAGAGCACCTCGTACGCGGGCTCGTGGTCCCGCGTCACCATGTCGCCCACCACCAGCTGCTCGCCCTCGGTCACCATCTCCCCACCGATCGTACGGGCGTTGTGCGTGGCCCGTTCACCGCACCAGCACAACGCCTCGACCTGGAGCAGCTCCATCCGGTCCGCCAGCTCGACCAGCCGGGCCGAACCCGGGAACAGCGTCGCCCGGAAGTCGGTCAGGATCCCGAAGCAGAACGCGTCGATCTGCAGCTCGTCGACCAGCCGCGCCAACTGCTCGATCTGCAACGGGCTGTAGAACTGCGCCTCGTCGCACACCACGTAGTCGATCCGCCCGCCCTGGGTGAGCTCGTTGACCACGTAGTCCCAGAAGTCGAAGTCGGGCCGGACCTCGACCGCATCCGCCGACAGCCCGAGCCGGGACGACAACACCGACTCGCCGGCGCGGTCGTGGCTGGTGAAGATCCGCCCCAGCCGGCCGCGCGCCTTGTGGTTGTGATCCATCTGCAGGGCCAGCGTCGACTTACCGCAGTCCATGGTCCCGGTGAAATACAGGAGCTCCGCCACGGGCGGACATCCTGCCAAGTCAGTGGTCCAGGTTGCACGTTGGGGTCTGTCTGCGGGGGCGGGTTGGGTTCTGGGCCCTCGTACGGTTTGAATGGAACGTGCGCAAAGCTCTGCTCCTCGTTCTCGCGGCCTGTCTCACGGTCGCCACCGCCGCCCTTCCGGTCACTCCCCCGGCCGCCGCGGCGCCGGTTCGGTCGGAGGCAGGGCTCCGTGCGTACTTCGTGATCACCGAGCCGAACCAGACCGGCAAGGTCACCGGAGCGATCACCCAGAAGGGTGGGACGGTCTACGCGACGTACGACGCCATCGGGGTAATCGTGGCGCACTCGACCGCTTCCGACTTCGCCACCAAGATGCGCGGCGTCGACGGAGTCCAGAAGGCCGGGGCGACGCGTACGACGGACCTGCCGGCCGATGTCGGCAACCCGGCGATCCCGCCGGCGGTCACGGAGACCGCGACGGCCGCACCGGAATCGGAGCGCGCCGACATGACGCAGATCGGCGCCGACCGGGCCTGGGAGAAGAACCCGGGCTCGAAGAGCATCACGGTCGGCGTACTCGACACCGGCATCGACGACCAGCACCCGGACCTGAAGGCGAACTTCGACGCGTCGAAGTCGGCGTCCTGCGCCTACGGCAAGGTCGACACCCGGCCGGGCGCGTGGCGACCGGTCGAGGAGCATGGCACGCACGTGGCCGGCACGATCGCCGCGGCGAAGAACGGCATCGGCATGATCGGGGTCGCGCCCGGGGTGAAGGTGTCGTCGATCCGGGTCGCCGAGGCCAAGACCTCGCTGTTCTTCCCGGAGAACACGGTGTGCGCGTTCATGTTCGCCGCCGACAAGGGCGTCTCGGTGACGAACAACAGCTACTACGTCGACCCGTGGCTGTACAACTGCCCGAGCGACAAGGACCAGGACGCGATCGCCGAAGCGGTACGGCGGTCCGTCGCGTACTCGGACAGCAAAGGCGTCGTGAACGTCGCCGCCGCCGGCAACGAGGACGCCGACCTGGCCAACAAGACCGGCGACGACTCGAGCCCGGACGACTCGACCGCCACCCCGCGGACCGTCACCACCGACTGCATCAGCCTGCCGAACGAGCTGCCCAACGTCGTCGTGGTCGCGTCGGTCGACCCGACGAGCATGAAGTCGCAGTTCTCGAACTACGGCGTGAACAAGATCAACCTGGCCGCCCCGGGCGAGGACGTCTACTCGACCGTGCCGGGCGGCGGCTACAAGATTCTCGAGGGTACGTCGATGGCCTCGCCGCACGTCGCCGGCGTCGCGGCACTGCTCCGGAGCATCAATCCCAAGCTGACTCCCGCCCAGGTGCGGGCTCGACTCGCCCAGGAGGCCAACGATCTTCCGTGCCCGGCGGGTTCGTCCGGCCAATGTGCAGGGGCGGCAGCCAACAACTCGTTCTACGGCGAGGGTCTGGTCGACGCGGCCGAGGCGGTCGGCGCCGCGTCCGCACAAACTCAGGGTGCGCTCACGATCACCGAGCCGTCCGAGCAGATCGGCGTCGGCGGAATCCCCGGGATCCCCCTGCTGATGAAGGGCACCGGCGGCACGGGCAAGATCAGCTATACCGCCACCGGTCTCCCGCCCGGCCTCTCGATCGACGCCGAGCGCGGCTGGATCACCGGCGTACTCACCCCTGGCTCCGGCCGCTACAAGGTCACCGTCACTGCCCGCGACGGCGAAGCCAAGACGGCCGGGACCACTTTCTACTGGGACGTGTGGAGCTTCTAGCGGGGCAATTGCACTTTCACGCGAAGTCCGCCGGCGGCGCGGGGCGTGAGAGTCAGGGTTCCTTCGTGCGCTTGCGTGATGCTTTTGACGATCGCCAGGCCGAGGCCGACACCTGCGTGGTCGGTGCGGGTGCGTTGAGTGCCGCGCTGGAACGGTTCGGTGAGTGTCGAGACCAGCTGTGGCGTGAGCTTCTCGCCGGTGTTCTCGACGGTGAGCACCACAGTCCTGGAGCGAAGGCTGGTCGTGACCCACACCGTGCCGTCCGCCTGCAGGTTGTGGACAATCGCGTTGTTGACGAGATTCGTGGTCAGCTGCAACAGCAGCGTGTGTGAGCCGGTGGTCGGGGTGATCTCGCCGGAGGTCTCAATCGTCAGACCGCGCTTCTCCGCCAATGGAAGCAGTGTTTCGGCTGCCTCCTCCGCGATCAGGGACAGGTCGACGGGTTCCCGGCTGAAGGTCCGCTGGTTGGCCCGGCTGAGCATGAGCAACGCTTCGGTGAGGTCGATCGCCCGGTTGTTGACGTAGAGCAGGCGGTCGACGAGTTCACCGCTGTCGCGGTTGCGATCGTTGCGGGCCACCTCGAGAAGGGTCTGCGTGATCGCGAGCGGCGTACGCAGTTCGTGCGAGGCGTTGGCCGCGAATCTCTGTTGCTCGGCGTCGTGTGCCTCGAGCTGCGCCAGCATGGTGTCGAAGGCATCGGCGAGCTCACGGAACTCGTCCTCGCGGCCCTCCAGTTGGATCCGGTGCGACAGCGATCCGGTCGCGGCCAGTCGCGCGGCGTTGGTGATCCGGGTCAGCGGCGCGAGCATGCTGCCGGCCAGGATCCAGCCTCCGATCAGGCCGAAGACCAGCAGAAACGCGATCATCAGGGCTGCCTTCGGGGCGAACGCGCTCAGCAGGTCGAAGCGGTCGGGACCGCTCATGTGCGTGGGACCGAAGTTCGTGGGGACGTACCGCAGCAGGAACACCCACACGACCGCGAGCAGCGCACCACCGGCGAGCATGATGACCGCGGCATAGCTGAGGGTGAGCTTGAGGCGAACGCTCAAACCCGGCTCTCTATCCACGGTCCTCTCCTTCGCGTCCGGTCGCTGCGTCTATGCGGTAGCCGACGCCCGGCACGGTCGCGATGATCCAGGGTTCGCCGAGGCGTTTGCGCAGTGCCGAGACAGTGATGCGTACGGCGTTGGTGAAGGGGTCGGCGTTCTCGTCCCAGGCCCGTTCGAGCAGCTCTTCGGCGCTGACCACACCACCTTCGGCTCCGACCAGGACCTCGAGTACGGCGAACTGTTTGCGGGTCAGGGCGACGTACCGGTCGTCGCGGTAGACCTCGCGGCGGAACGGATCCAGTCGCAGACCGGCGATTTCCCGCACGGGCGGCCGGTTGTGGGCGCGTCGACGGTCGAGTGCTCGGAGACGGAGTACCAGCTCTTGGAGTGCGAAGGGCTTGGTGAGGTAGTCGTCGGCGCCGAGCTCGAACCCGGTGGTCTTGTCGTCGAGCCGGTCGGCCGCGGTCAGCATGATGATCGGCATACCGCTGCCGGAGGCAACGATCCGTTTGGCCACCTCATCGCCGGAGGGACCGGGGATGTCGCGGTCGAGGACGGCGATGTCGTAGCTGTTGATGCTCAGCAGTTCCAGCGCGGTGTCGCCGTCGCCGGCGATGTCAGCCGCGATCGCTTCCAGGCGCAATCCATCACGGACGGCCTCTGCCAGATAGGGCTCGTCCTCGACGACCAGCACACGCATGCCGTCCATGTTACGGACCGGACCATATCGCCCGCGTATCGAAAACCACATACATAGTGACAACACCGCGGCGCCTTGACTGGCAGTATGACGCGAGCCGTGAGGCATATGCCTACCGAGGATGACGGTGCCGTTCCCGATGGCGCGACAGTCTTTGACGACCAGTATCCGGGCGTGGCGAACCTCGACGGGGAGCTGCTCAAGGCTCTGCGGGAGGCCGCGATCGATGCGGCTGAGGACGGCGTCGAGTTCTATGTGAACAGCGGTTGGCGTTCCCCGGAGTACCAGCAAGAGCTGCGCCTGGACGGGGTTGCGAAGTACGGCTCAGAAGAGGAAGCCGCTCGCTGGGTGGCCACGCCCGAGACGTCTCCGCATGTGCGGGGGCAGGCGATCGACATCGGGCGGTCCGACGCCAGGGCTTGGCTTTCCGAGAATGGTGCCAGGTATGGGCTGTGCCAGATCTACAGCAACGAGCCTTGGCACTATGAGTTGCGCCCGGATGGTTGCCCGCCGATGTACCCCGACCCGAGTCACGATCCGAGGATGCAGCAGTGAGTCTTACCGTCAGGCCGATCGGGGCCGACGAGCATCTGGCGTTCGTGCGGGCGCAGCGGTCGGTCAGCTTCCTGCAGACCCCGGCCTGGGGCAGCGTGAAGACCGAGTGGCGCAGCGAGTCTCTCGGTTGGTACGACGGCCTGCAGTTGGTCGGAGCCGGACTCGTTCTGCATCGTCCGGTGCCGCGGCTCGATCGGTACACGCTGGCCTATCTGGCGGAGGGGCCGGTCATCGATTGGACCGGCGATATCGGCGCGTGGCTCGAGCCGTTGGCGGCGTACCTGAAGGCGCATGGCGCGTTCGCGATCCGGCTCGGGCCGCCGGTGCGTACGGACAGCTGGAGCGCTGGACAGGTGAAGGAGGGCATCGCTTCGCCGGACGTCCGGCGGCTGACGGACATGCCTAGTCAGGTCGACCCGGTCGGAGCGCATGTGACCGGCTGGCTGAGCGGGGCCGGCTGGTTGTCGCAGAGTCCGGAGGACGGGTTCGGGGCGGGGCATCCGCAGTACAACTACGAGGTGCCGCTGGCGGGGAAGTCCGAGGACGACGTACTGCGAGGCATGAACCAGCTCTGGCGGCGAAACATCAAGAAGGCGGCCAAGGAGGGGGTTGAGGTCAGTCAGGGCTCCGTCGACTTGAAGGCCTTCCACGACCTCTACGTCCACACAGCTGAGCGCGACCACTTCACTCCTCGGGCGCTGGGGTACTTCGAGACGATGTTCGCGGCGATGAGCGCGGAGGATCCGGAGCGGATCAAGCTTTATCTGGCCCACCACGAGGGTGAGCTGGTTGCTGCGACCGTGCTGGTCCGCGTCGGCGGGCAGGCGTGGTACTCGTACGGCGCCTCGTCCACCGAGAAGCGTGAGGTGCGCGGATCGAACGCCTGTCAGTGGGCGATGATCCGTGACTCGCTTGCGGCCGGCTGCGATGTCTATAGCCTGCGCGGCATCACCCCGACGCTGGACGCGGACGACTCGCATGTCGGGCTGATCCAGTTCAAGGTCGGCACCGGCGGCGAGGCGGTGCGGTACGTCGGCGAGTGGGACCTGCCGCTGCGACCGTTGGTCTACCGGGCTTTTGACCTGTACATGACGCGGCGCGAGTCCGTCAGGCGGCGCGGGCGATGAGCCACACGGACAAGTCCCTTGGCGTGATGATGCACGGCTGGGTCGAGACGTTCACCGGCGTGGCAGCACTCACCGTCTTCGCACTGCCGCTCGCTGCTTTGCTGGTATGCCTTCTGGCCTACCGGCGTGGCGGCAGTACGTCGGCCTGGCGTACGTCGCTGGCCGAAGTCGGGATCGTCTACTGGACGGTCCCATCGGTCTGGCTGACCATGGTCCCCGGCAGCCACGCCGGCTCCGCCGCACGCCGGGTAAGCCTGATCCCACTGCGAGACCTCGCCACGATGCCTGCAGTCCAAATCGTCGGCAACCTACTGATCTTCGCCGCACTAGGCTTCCTCGCCCCACTACGCTTCACCACCCTGGCGTCACTCCCCCGAATCCTGGCCCTCGCAGCCACCAGCTCAATCCTGATCGAGCTAGCCCAGTACACGTTCCCCCTGGACCGAGTCTCCTCAATTGACGACGTACTCCTAAACACACTCGGAGCAGGCCTAGCCGCCCTAGCCTCACGCCCCTGGTGGCACACCACACAACCAACAGCGCGCCCTCGCTCGACATCGACACCGGGCCGCTGAGCCTCTGACCACGTGAGCGCGACGATCTCGATCGGCTCGTGTGCCGGGGCGCAGCTACGTGAGGGCGGCGGCGACCTCGTCTAGGTGTACTCCGCGGGAGGCCTTGATTAGGACCACGTCGCCGGCTGCGAGGTTGCCTCGGAGCCAGTCGATGGCTGCGTTGTTGTCGGCGAGGGACACCGCTCGCTCGCCTGCGCCGTCGGCGATCGGCTGGGCGAGCTTGCCGACTGCGACCACTACGTCGGCGCGGGAGGCGGCGTACTCGCCGACGGCGCGGTGTTCGGCCTCGCTGGCGTCGCCTAGCTCGAGCATCTCGCCGAGTACGGCGATGCGGCGGCCGCCCTCGATCGCCGCGAGCGCGTCCAGGCCGGCGAGGGTCGATTCGGGGTGGGCGTTGTACGAGTCGTTGAGCAGCGTGGCGCCGACGGCGAGGTCGCGCAACTCCAGCCGCCACTTCGACAGGGAGACGGTGGCCAGCGCTGCCGCGGCGGCATCCAGCGGTATGCCGGCCGCAAGTCCCGCTGCGACCGCGGCCGAGGCGTTGAGTGCCTGGTGGGCGCCGAGGACCGGCAGCGCTACCTTCGCGGAGCCCTTGGCGGTCTGCAGTCTGAAGGACGGTCGGCCGAGGCGGTCGAGCACCAGGTCGATTACACGTACATCGGCGTGCTCCGCCTGACCGAAGGTCAGCACCGGGCCGTCAGCGACTGCGCGCATCGCGACCACACGTGGGTCGTCGGCGTTGAGTACGGCGGTGCCTCCGGGGGGCAGCGCCTGGACCAGTTCGCTCTTGGCCGTGGCGATCGCCGCGCGCGAACCGAACTTGCCTAGGTGAGCCCGGCCGACGTTCAGTACGACGGCGATGTCCGGTGAGGCCAGACCGGCGAGGTGAGCGATGTGGCCGATGTGGCGAGCTCCCATCTCGAGGACGAGGAACCGTGTGGAGGCGTCGGCGCGCAGCATGGTGATCGGCACGCCAAGCTCGTTGTTAAGCGAGCCAACTGTGGCGATCGTCGGCCCGCTGCTCGAAAACACGGCCGCCAGCAGGTCCTTAGTGCTGGTCTTCCCCTGAGACCCAGTCACCCCAGCAACCATCAGCCGACCGCGCAGTCCAGCCTCGACGTCAGCGCGAGCGTGCAGTCGGGCTACGACGTACGCGCCGAGCGCCTGCAGCGCGGCTTGAGCGTCCTCGACCACGATCGTGGGAAGCGGCGTCGGTCGCGAGCCCAGCACGGCCACCGCGCCGGCCCGGCCGGCCTGATCCGCGTAGTTGTGGCCGTCGACGTGGTCGCCGGCGAACGCGACGAAGAGCCCTCCCGGCTCCGCCTGCCGACCGTCCAGCACGGCCGGTGCAGTCACCTTTACGTCACCTGCGCCGTTGACCGTCCCGCCGACGATCGCGGCGATCTCGTCGAGCCTGAGCGGGATCACGCGGAGGCCGCCTGAAGGCCGGCCGTGTGCAGCGAGCTGGCGAGGTTGTTGGAGTTTCGTTCGGTGGGGTTTGGGTCGGGGTGGGGTTGTTCGCGGCGGCGGCGGGAGCGGACGCGTACGGCGCGGACTATGAAGACGGCGGCGAGGGTGAGGAGGGCGAGGGTGTAGATCACGCGTTCAGTCAACGAAGGGGCGTGTTGCCGACGCGTATCTGAATTTACATATGCGGACGATATGTGCACTGAGCGGTGCTACTGGCGGTTAACATATCGTCGGCGTATTCAAAACCGGATACGTGCTGGCAACACCTTGCTTACTTGACTGTGCGCATGACCTTCAGCGAACAGGCGCGAGCAGGGGTACGCCGTCCCCGGTCGCTGGCGGCCTGGATGTCCTCCCCCGCTGTCCCGGAAATGGGCATCACGATCTACGGCTGCGGCGAGGACGAGGCCGTGCTGTTCCGGGACCTGGCGCCCGGTTTCGGCGTTGCGCCAACCATCACTGCCGCCGCGGTGTCCGAGGCCAACGTAGAACTTGCCATCAGCAACCAATGCATCAGCGTGGGTCACAAAACTCCTATCTCGAACGACACTCTGCTCGCCCTCAGCAAGGCCGGCGTCACCTACATCTCGACGAGAAGCATCGGCTACAACCATCTCGATGTGGAGTACGCCGAGAGCGTCGGCATCTGCGTCCAGAACGTCGCGTACTCCCCCGACAGCGTCGCCGACTACACGTTGATGCTGATGCTGATGGCAGTACGGAACGCCAAGTCGATGATCAGGCGTGCGGACGTCCACGACTACAGACTCAACGCCGTACGCGGGAAAGAACTTCGCGACCTGACCGTCGGTGTCGTCGGAACAGGACGCATAGGTACGGCGGTCATCGACCGGCTGCACGGTTTCGGCTGCCGAATCCTGGCTCACGACAGCTTCCCGCAGACTGCCGCCGACTACGTTCCGCTCGATGAACTCCTCCAGCTGAGCGACATCATCACGCTTCACACGCCGCTCACCACAGACACCTATCACTTGCTGGATCGTCAGCGTCTCAAGCTCCTGAAGGACGGCGCGTTCATCATCAACACCGGACGCGGCGCGCTCATCGACACCGACGTTCTGCTGTCGGAGCTGGAGAGCGGCCGACTGGGTGGCGCGGCGCTGGACGTCCTCGAAGGCGAAGTAGGAATCTTCTACGCCGACTGCAGCGACAAACCCATCGAAAGCGAGCGGCTGGTGCGCCTGCAGAAACTGCCGAACGTGATCGTCAGTCCGCACACCGCGTACTACACGGATCATTCGCTGAGCGACACGGTCGAAAACTCAATCGTCAACTGCCGGAAGTTCGAGAGTAGAAAGCAGCAATGGATATGAAGCTCGGCATCGTCTTCGGGGGATCTTCCGAAGAACACCCCATCTCCCTCAAGTCCGCGCAACAGGTCGCCGACAACATCGACCGCGAGAAGTACGAGCCGTACTGGATCGGGATCACGAAGAGCGGCGCGTGGATGCTGTGCGACGGCCCCGACGCCGATTGGGAGAGCGGCAACTGCCGACCCGCCGTACTGTCACCCGACCGGAACATGCACGGACTGCTCGTCCTGGACCAGGGGCGTTGCGAGACGATCCGACTGGATGTCGTGCTGCCCGTTCTGCACGGCAGGTTCGGCGAGGACGGTTCGGTGCAAGGTCTGCTCGAGCTCTCCGGCATCCCGTACGTCGGCTGTGACATCCCGAGCTCTGCCCTGTGTATCGACAAGTCCCTGGCCTACACCGTCGCCGGCAGTGCTGGAATCGCCACACCGAAGTACTGGATCATCACGACGGACGACGACATCGATACGAGTCAGTTCACCTATCCCATCTTCGTGAAGCCGGCTCGTTCGGGTTCGTCGTTCGGCGTCAGCAAGGTCTCCGGAGAAGACGAATTGCATGATGCACTGAAGGCCGCGCGGCAGTACGACTCGAAGGTGCTGATCGAGGAAGCTGTCGTCGGCAGCGAGATCGGCTGCGCCATCTTGGGGAACGGTCCGGAGTTGCTCGCCGGCGAGGTGGACCAGATCGCGCTGACTCATGGTTTCTTCAAGATCCATCAGGAGAGTACGCCGGAAAGCGGCTCGGACAACTCGACCGTCATCGTCCCCGCGGACATTCCGGCCGAGTCACGGACACGTGTCCAGGAGACCGCGAAGGCCATCTACCGCGCTCTGGGCTGCCGCGGGTTGTCGCGGGTGGACATGTTCCTCAAGGAAGACGGGACCGTCATGCTCAACGAGGTCAACACCCTGCCCGGGCTGACGTCGTACAGCCGCTATCCGCGGATGATGGATGCCACCGGACTGTCGCGGACCGAGGTGATCGACCGGATGGTGTCGTTGGCGTTCGCAGCAAAGTCCGATGGACGCTGATCGACCTATTTCGATTTCGCGATCACGCGGTAGCCGACCAGCAGATAGCCCGTCGGTGAGGTCGTGCTTTCGATCGACTCGAGCCGAATCGCCGGCAAGCTTTCGAGCAGCTTCCGCCCACTGGCCGGAATCGTCGGTGCGATCACCAGCCTGAGCTCGTCGACGAGGCCAGCGGCAAGCAGCGCCTGGGCGACCGCGATGCTTGCATGTACGCCGATGTCGCGCCCAGGCTGGTTCTTCAGCTCCCGAACGAACTCGACCAGGTCGCCGTCGACCGCAGTCGCGTTGGCCCAGCCCCGATCGAGCGGCGTGGAGGTGGCGACGTACTTCGTGACGCCGTTGATGAACGTTGCGAACGGCTCGACGTCACTGGTCGGCCAGTACCCGGACCACTCGTTGTAGCTGCGCCGGCCGAGGATCACCAGGTCCTGCGTTGCGATGACGGCGTCGAGGTTGTCCTCCATCGCGTCGTCCCAGTCGGTGAAGAACGTGTCGGGCGCCTGCGCGACGCCGTCGAGGGACAGCAACTCGTACACGACAACCTTGCGCTCGCTCACACCTGGACCCTACTGGGAGGCAGGCAGCTCGCGGAGGAACCGGGACGATTTTCCTGCTTGATCGGTATAGCCGCGGCCCTGGTAGAACTTGTGCGCAGCTACCCGCCGGTCCGCACTCGTGACTTCCATCCGGACACATCCGTGGTCCGCAGCGAAGGCCTCAGCGGCCGCGACCAGTCGCGAGCCGACCCCTTGTCCGCGCACCGCATCCGAGACCACCAGCGCGGTGATGCGACCCCAAGCCCCGTCGCGCTCGAAGAACCGACAGAGCTGTACGGCGATGACGCCCTGCACCTCGCCGTCGTCGGCGACATAGACCGCGCAGGCCGGGTCGTCTAACCAGGTCTGGATCCGGACCGCCGGACTGTCCTGGGGATAACCGAGTTGGTCGAGCAACTCGCCGATGGCGTCAGCACTAAGCGCTGGTCGTATCCGCATGCGTCAGAACGCTACGAGCCGACGCATATCGTCGGCGTACGAATTAGTTGCCTGGATCGACGAGCAGGGGGATCAGCATCTCGTCCGAGGTCAGGGAACCATGGAGGCCGATCAGGCCGGCTTCCTGGGTGTGGCGGCGGCTGGCGACGAGCGCCACCGGGCCAAGAGACGCGACGATCACATCGCCCAGCCGAGGCGACACCCGATCCTCGACCGCGCCGAACCAGCCGCGGCCAATCGCGTCGGCACGAGACAACACCAACGCCTTGTCACCAAGGCGTTCCCGGTACGTCGCGATCACGTCGGACTCGGCGCCGGAAACGCAGTACAAATGGCGGAAGCGAGACTCACCGCCAACGAGACGTACGCCGTCCGTCAACGCCGGCTCTGCATCGATGTCGACGCGATGCTCAGGCGCGACGTCGATCATGCCGTGATCGGCGACAACGACCAGTACAGCGTCACGCGGCAACGCGGACCGGACCTGCAGAGCCAACTCGTCAGCCGCGGACAGTTCCTTCTGCCACTGCAACGAATCGCAGCCCTGCTGGTGACCGATGTAGTCCAGCTGGGAGTCGTACACATACACCAGCGACGACCGACCCTCACGACTCGCGAACCGGGTCGCATCCAACCGGTCCTCGACCGTGTCGGCACCACGATGCGCACTCCCCCGGAACGCAGCGGCCGTCAGCCCGGACGAGTCGAACCGCGCCTTGCTGACGTTGCGAGTGGCAACACCCGCGGCCGCTACCCGCTCGAAAACGGTCCCGTGCGGTTGCCAGCGCCGCGGGTCGACCGGAGCGTCCCAAGCGAGTGCATTCAGCAGATCGCCGGTCTCCGGCACGATCGACGTGTAGCCAACGATCCCGTGCGCGCCAGGCGGCAACCCGGTGCCCAGACTGGTCAAACTGACTGCAGTCGTCGACGGCACCCCCGCGGTCAGACTCCGACCGGCTGGCAACAGTGACGACAGGTACGGCGCAGCTTCGGCGTACCGCTGAAGCAGGTTCCACCCGAGTCCGTCCAGCAGCAGTACGGCGTACCGCGAGGCGGAGGGCAGGCCGAGGAGGTTGGTCTCCCCCGGCACCGATAGCGCGCCGGCCACCGACGGCAGTACGTCGGCGAGCGATCCGCCGCCGTACTGCGGGGAAACGGGGTCGATCACGGCACTACCTGCTGGTCGCGAACGACAGCGCCTTCGCGAACTCGAGCACCTGCTGGATCCCCGCCGGCCCGTCGGCCGCGGCGCTGATCCGCAGCGAGATGTCGTCGGCCGCGACCGAACCGGTGTACCCGTGGTCGGCCTCGCAGTTCGGGTCCGCGCAGACGGCCGGCTCGAGGTCGATCCGGTTGACCATGCCCCACCCGATCGTTAGCACCACCTCACCGGCGCCGGCCACCGCCGGGTCGGACTTGCCCGAGGCGTAACCGGCCGGGTTCGGTACGACGCGGTTGACGACCACGGCGTTGACTCGCTGCAGCGGGATCGCCTCGGTGGAGGTCGACGCGTACGGCGCGCGGATCAGCTCGTCGGCGGCGTGTTCGTCGGTGTGGCCGACGATCAGCCGGGTCGAGGTGAGCGCCAGGATGGTGATGTGCCGCCGGACCTCGTCGCGGTCGAACGTCGGCTCGTGCTGCAGCACATAGGCCCGGATCGGCTCGCCGGCGATCGCCACCTCGAGCGAATCCGTCACCACATCGGGGTAGTAGCCGCACCGGTCGATCGCCTCGCGCAGGTCCGCCGACGCGTCCGCGAGCTCCGGCGTATTCAGGTCACGCATGCCCTCTATCCTTGCACGATCGCGCGCCCGGACGGTTCACCCTTGTGGATAACCGCGATCAGTTCGCACTTGCCTTCCGCAGTACCGGCGCACCGGCGGCGCCTGCGACCGCGACCAGGACCAGCCCGGCCACGACCTGCCCGATCAGCAGCAGGATGCCGGAACTTCCCTGCGTGATCACCTTGCCGCCGCTCAACGCCAGCCCACAGAGCGCACCGAACCCGACCACCGGCAGTCCAACCCCAATGACGGGTACGACGGCCGCCAGTCGAGCGGACCGCTCGATCACCCGCAGTGGTACGCCGGACCGCCGCAGCGCCCGAGCCGGAGCCGCCTGGTCCAGCGCCGTACCGACCGCACCTGCTGCAGTGGACGCGGCGACAGTCAGGAACACCAGTGACAGCAGCAGCGCCACGCCGATCCGCATGTCATGGAAGCTCGGGTCGTCGTCACCAGGCGGCATGAACACCGAGATGAACCCGGTGACGAAGCCCGACAGCACTAGCGCGGCAACAGGCCGAAAAGCGCCCTTCGGATCATCAACAAGCCGACGACCGGCCAGCAGCGCCACAGGTCCGTTTGCCAGGTTCGCCATGGTTTTGCCGACGATCTGCACGGCCCACGGCCCGATGATCCGTACGGCGAGTGCAGCGAACCCGACTCCGATCAGCAACGGCAGCAGAGCCGCCTGCATCCCGTAGTACGCCAGGACCAGCGGACCGATCACCAGCAGCCCAAGACGAAGCACGCTGACCCTCTTACGGGTCTGACCGCGTACGACGCCAAGCGGGGTGATGCTGACCCGACCCAGCCCGATCAGTGCACTCACCACAGACAGGATGGGTACGGCGAACAGGACGAGAAGGACTGTCCACCAGTTGACGGTGATGTCAGCGACGTACCAGCGTCCACCGCCAAGCGGGATGCGGGCGATCAGTGGACTCAGAACGGTGTAGCCGACCAGTCCGACCACAGCGCCGGCCAGACCGAGTACGGCCTGTTCTACTGCGCTCAGCCAGAGCACCTGGGTCCGCGTGGCACCTGCCAGTCGCAGAGCAGCCAATCTGTGCTCGCGGCGCTTGGCCGCTACCCCGGCCGCCTGACCGACGAGGCTCAGGATCGGGAACAGCACCAGAGTGATGCCGAAGGCCACAGCGATCAGCAGGCCAACCATCCGGCTGTCCCAGACATCTTCGTTCCAGCTGCTGACGTACTGCGGATGGTCGTCAGCGGAGATCGTTTTGACGCCGCGGATGACGATGTACTCCTCCGGCGAGGACAGGCCCTTCTCGCTGATCACGCCGGTCGGCTGCTCGACGCCGTACTGCGTGCTGAGGCTGGACCAGTGCTTGGCGACCTCGGGCGATACGAAGACCTCGCCGGGCTTCGGGGTGTGGTCGAGGCCGGGTGGTGGCGGGAGTTCGTTGGGACGGAGCGTTGCGAGGTCGAGGACGCTCATCCGGTGTCCGGCCACGCGCTGGTCGTCGTCCAGATTCAGCATGCCGATCGCTGTCGCCGGGTCGGCCTTGTCCGCGCTGCGCCACCCGATCCGGTCCGACCGATGCGACAACCCGAGTGAACCAGCAATGAGAAACGTGACCAGCAACGCGACCACAGCCGTCGCGCCCAGCGCAGCCAAGTTGGCGGCCCGTCCGCCAGGCCCTGGCCGCCGTACAAACCGCAGCCCGAGTTCGGTCATCGGGTTCATCGTCCGACCCCCATCCCAGCGGACACGCGACCGTCGACGATGTGGAGAGCCCGGTGGCAGCGGGCGGCTACTGCGTTGTCGTGAGTGACCACTACTACTGCCGCGCCGCGATAGGTAGCCGCACCAACCAGCAAGTCGATGACCTGGGAGCCAGTAGCGGCGTCCAGAGCGCCGGTCGGCTCGTCGGCGAACACCACCTGGGGCTCGCCGACCAGTGCACGAGCAATCGCGACGCGCTGCGCCTGACCACCGGACAGCTCGCCAGGCCGTCGCCCGACCTCAGCAGCAAGCCCAACCTGCGCCAGCGTGTCGCGCGCCCGGCCGATCGCGTCCCGCCGGCTCAGCCCGTCGACCATGAGTGGCAGCGCCACGTTCTCGTCAGCAGGCAGCTCGGCGAGCAGCTGGTTGTCCTGGAACACGAAGCCGAGACGACGGCGACGTAGTACCGTCCGGGCGGCGTCGTTCAGCTGGTCTACGCGTTCACCGCCCAGCCACACCTCTCCCTGGTCCGGCGTGAGGATGCCGGCCAGCACATGCAGGAGGGTGGTCTTGCCGTTGCCGCTCGGGCCCATCACCGCAAGCGCCTCGCCGGACCGGACGGCGACATCCACGCCGGCCAGGCCGACCACGTCGCCGTAGTACTTGACCAGGCCGTGACCACTGAGGACGACCTGCGACTGGGGACTCTGGAAACTCATACCCAGAGCCTTTCGCGAACCGCACCGGCGATCGTCCGCCCGTGGACCGGTCTTGTTGTCGTCCTTCGACGCTACGGCGTACGACTCCAGTCGTACGTCAGGCCTCAGCGAACGCCGACGGATAGGCGTCCCGGTAGCTCGGAATCGTGCCGCCCGGCGTCTCCACGGACTCGGCGTTCAGCATCGCGTGCACGATCGCCCGCGACAGCGTCCGCGCACCCGCCGCGTACGCCGTCTCCAACTGCCCGAGCGCCAGCGGATCCGTGACACTCAGCCGCTGCCGATCGTCCTCGGCCACCCGGGTGGACAGCGCGAAGATGCTGTCGCCATCGACCAGCGTGTGAATCGGATCGATCGCCCGCGCGAGCCCGTCGTGCGCAACCATCGCCATCCGCTGCGTCGCCGCCTTGTCGAGCGGTACGTCGGTCGCCACCACCGCGATCACCGTGTTCATCGACGGCCCCGGGATCAGGTTGCGACCAGGCGCCGCCGGTGGCGGGGGCTCAACCGGCGTTCGCAGATGGCCGAACTCGTCACCGAGACCAAGGCGAGCGCCGTACAAGTTGCCGTCGGCGTCGACCGTCGAGCCGGCCGCGTTCACGATCACCAGCGCGCCGACCGTCGTACCGTCGTCAAGCCGCACGCTGGCCGAGCCGACGCCGCCCTTCAACGAGCGCGCCCGCGCACCGGCCCCGGCTCCATGGTTGCCCAGGGCAACTGGTCCGGAGGTGGCGGCGGCGATCGCGTCCGCTCCCCAGGACGGCTCCGGCCGCGCCTTGAAGTCGCCGCCGCGGGCGAGGTCGAAGATCACCGCGGTCGGCACGATCGGTACGACGTCGTACTCGCCCTGCCCGACGCGCACACCTTCGCCGCGCTCCTCGAGCCAGCGCATCACGCCGCCGGCCGTGTCGAGACCGAACGCGCTCCCGCCGGTCAGCACGATCGCGTTCACGCCGCCGTTCGAGTTGACCGGCGACAGCAGGTCCGTCTCGCGAGTGCCGGGTGCACCGCCGCGGACGTCGACACCGGCGACGGCGGTGAGTGGCACGTGGATGACCGTCGTACCGGTGAGGTACGGCGCGTCGACGCGCTCCACCTGGCCGACAAGGACTCCGGGGACATCGGTGATCGCATTGTGCAGACCAGGTTGCATGCTGCGGATCATAATCCGGTTGCGGCGAGCGTTAGCGTGAAATGTATGAACGCCGATCAGCTCTGTGGTCTGCTGGCCGAACCGTCGAGGTTGCGCACGTACTCCGCGATCGTCCTCGGCGCCTCCACTCCCGAGCAGGTTGCCGGCAGCACCGGACTCGCCGCACCGGTCGTGGTCAAGGCGCTGCAACGGCTGACCAAGGGCGGGCTGATCGAGGCCAGCCGGGACGGGTTCACCGCCGACGAGGCCGCGTTCAAGGACGCCGTACGACAGAGCCGTCCCGAGCGGGTGCCGCTCGATCCGGATCCGGCCCGCGACAACGTGCTGAAGTCGTTCATCCGCGACGGGCGGCTGACGCATTTCCCGACGTTCCCGGAGAAGCTCCAGATCGTGCTCGAGTACCTGGCGCAGAGCTTCGAGGTGGGCCGGAGCTACCCGGAGTCCGAGGTCAACGAGATCCTCAACCGCTGGCACCCGGACCACGCCGCGCTCCGCCGCAACCTGGTCGATGCACTTCTACTCGACCGTGAGAACAGCATCTACGTGAGGCGGCGTGCCGGGGTGTCCTGACGAGGCTTCTCGTTTGGCGCGATCCGGACCCTAGTGTCGAGGATGGTCGCCCCCTGGGCCGCGACCAGCACCGAACGGAGATCGAGGCGGACGACCTCCTCGAGGTCGAGGGTCAGCCGGGACACCCGATGCAGCAGGTCCTCGATCGCCGGGATGTCGACCGGGTCTGAGCCGCGGTACCCGTACAGCAAGGGAGCCGCCTTCACCTCACGGACCATCTCGGCCGCGTCCCGCGTGGTCAACGGCGGCATCCGGTACGACCGGTCCCCCAGCAGATCTGTCGCGACCCCGGACAAGCCGAACGTGACCACCGGTCCGAACGACACGTCCTCGATCGTCGAGATCACCACCGGCACTCCCGGTGGCGCCATCTTCTGTACGACGAACTGCGCCCGCGCCGGATCGGACGCGACCCCGAACATCTGGGTCATCTCCGCCCAGGCCGCCCGCATGTCGCCCTCGTCGTGGATGTGCCGCCAGATGTCGGCCAGGTCCGGCCGCATCCGCCACTGCTCCGCGGTCGCCTTCAGGATCACCTCGAAACCAAGGTCCGCGGCCCGGTCGACCGCCTCGTCCGCGCTCAGCACCGGGAACGCCGGCAGCACCGAAATCCCGTAGAAGCTCAGCAGCCGCTGCCGATCCGCCTCGTCCAGGTACGCGCCCTGCGGGTGCCGCTGCAGGAACTCCGAGACGAAGTCCTCTGCCCCGGCGGTGTCCACCTCCGGGAGGTCCGGGATCCGGCTGTCCGACCTGCGCCGCCACTCGGCGTACTGCGTCGCCTTCGCCAGCGCACCGACGGCGTACTGCGGATTGAGGAACGACGGGATCGAACCGCGGGCAGCGCCACCGTCCTCGTCCGGCACTCGCAGCTCTTCAGGGACGCTGCGGGAGGCGAGGAACGTCGACACGACCGGCTTGTCCGAACCCGCGGCCGCCGCGGCCAGCACCTGAGCGACCTCCGCGCCGTTCGACAGCACCGGCGGCGTGTAGATGACCACGACGGAGTGAACGCGGTCGTCGGCGAATACCTCGGACAAGGCCACTCCGAAGTCCGAGGCGGTCGCGTCCGCGCTCAGGTTCTGCGGCTCACCTGCCACCTCCAGGCCGACGCCCGCCATCGAGTCCAGTGCGAGCAGCGTCAAGGCGTCGGAGTTCGAGACGATCGCGACTCGGCGCCCCTTCGGCAGCGGCTGGTGTGCGAGCAACTGAGCGACATCGAAAAGTTCGCCAGTCGTGTCTACCCCGATCAGGCCGCTCTGCCGGAACATCGACTCGACGGTGGCCGGTGGCAACTTGCTGCGCCGGATCAGCTGACCGACCGGGACGCCCTGCGTCGAGCGCCCGGACTTGAGCGCGATCACCGGCTTCCGACCTGCCAAGCGGCGCGAGACCCGGCTGAACTTGCGCGGGTTGCCGAGCGACTCCAGGTACAGCAGGACGACCTCGGTCGCCTCGTCGGAGTACCAGTACTGCATCAGGTCGTTGCCCGACACATCGGCCCGGTTGCCGGCCGAGACGAAGGTCGACAGCCCAAGGCCACGCGCGGCCATGTCAGCCAGGATCGGCACCCCGAGCGCGCCCGACTGGCAGAAGAACGCCACCCTTCCCCGGCTCGGCATCAGCGGCGACAAGGTGGCGTTCAGCGACACCCCGGGCGCAGTGTTGAGAACGCCAAGCGCGTTCGGCCCGATCACCCGCATGCCGTACGACCGCGCGAGTCCGACCAGGTACCGCTGCCGCTTCCGGCCTTCGTCCCCGATCTCCGCGAACCCGCTGGACACCACGACCAGCCCGCGCACGCCCTTCGCCGCGCAGTCCAGGACCACGTCCGCGACCATCTCCGCCTTCACCGCGACCACGGCCAGGTCGACGGTGTCGGCGACGTCCCGGATCGTCGGGTACGCCGGGATGCCCTCGATCTCGTTGGCCTTCGTGTCGGTGTTCACGGCGTACAACCGGCCCGGGAAGCCGCCGTCGCGGACGTTGCGCAGCAGTGCGTTGCCGATCGTGCCCTCGCGCCGGCTCGCACCGATGACGGCAACCGACGACGGGGTCAGCAGGCGCGCGATCGACAGTGCCTCGGACCGTTGCTCGCGAGCCTGCATCACGCCGAACGAGGTGTCCGTCGGCGCGATGTCGAACTCGACCACGATCACGCCGTCCTCGAACTCCCGGGCGACCTTGTAGCCGGCCTCGGTGAAGACCGTGATCATCTTCCGGTTGTCCGGCAGCACCTCGGCGACGAACCGGTGGATGCCGTTCTCCCGGGCCGCCTGGGCCAGGTGCTCCAGGAACAGCTGGCCGAGCCCGCGGCCCTGGTGTGCGTCCTCGATCAGGAACGCCACCTCCGCGGTGTGCCGCCCGGTCCGCTCGTACCGCCCGACGCCGATCATCTCGTCACCGACGGTGACGATCAGCGCGAGCCGGTCGTGGTAGTCGACCTGAGTGAACCTCGCCACGTCTCGATCGGACAGTTCCGGGTACGGGGCGAAGAAGCGGTAGTACTTCGACTGCTCGGACACCCGCGCGTAGAACGCCACCAGCAGCTCGGCGTCGGCGGGCGTGATCGGGCGGAGATGCGCGGTCGCGCCGTCCCGGAGGACGACGTCGGCCTCGTACTCCTCCGGATAGCCGTCGGGGAGCTCGTGGTCATACTGGAGCTCGTTGTCGGCGGGCCCGGTCATGGCGCCAGCGTACTCAAAGAGTCACCTCGGAGGTCGTGAATTTGGTCGCGCGGATCGCACCGGTGCTGGTGTTCCTGATTGCCGTGACCGTCATCGCCGAGCTGGCCGACCAGGCCAAGGTGTTCGATGTCGCGGCCCGGGAAGCCGCGCACCTCGCCCGCGGCCGGGTCTGGCGGCTGTGGCTGCTGGTCGTGGTTCTCGCCACAGGCTTGACGATTGTGCTGTCACTGGACACCTGCGCGGTGCTGCTGACCCCGGTGGTGCTGTCGATGGCACGCCAGCTGGACATCCCGCCGAAGCTGTTCGCGTTCACCACGGTCTGGCTGGCCGGTACGGCGTCGTTGCTGTTACCGGTGTCCAATCTCACGAACCTGTTGGCCCAGCATCCGTTCCGCCAGTTGGACGCCAACTTCATCGCCGTGAGTTGGCGGCCGGCGATCGCGTCCATCCTGATCACGGTCGCAGTACTCGCTGTGCTCTTCCACCGCGATCTGCCGCGCAAATACGTCGTACCGGCGACACCTGATGTGGAGGACAAGGTCCTGTTCTGGGGCTGTGCTGTGGTCTGTCTGCTGCTCGGGCCGGCGTTTGTGTCGGGTGTCGAGGTCGCGTACCCGGCCAGTGTCGGAGCGATCGTGCTGGTCGTCCTGTTCGCGATCCGTCGGCGCAGCGTGCTGCGGTGGACGCTGATCCCGTTCAAGCTGGTCATCACGGTCGTGGTGCTGTTCACGGTCGTCGGTTTCCTCAGCAACCACGGTCTGGAGGACCTGCTCCGCCGGATCGCCGGTACGACCTCGGAGCTGCGGTTGAGCGCAACGGCTTCAGTCGGGGCGAATCTCTTCGACAACCTCCCGGCGTACCTCGCCATGGAGCCGGTCGCCTCGAACAGCCCACACCGGATGATGGCGCTCCTCATCGGCGTCAACTGCGGCTGCCTACTCACACTCTGGGGCTCACTGGCCACCCTGCTCTGGCGAGCCCGGTGCGACGCCGCCCGAGTCGAGATCTCCTGGTGGTCGTTCCTGTGGCGCGGCCTGATTCTCACGCCACTCGTGGTCACGGGGTCAGTTCTCGTACTCAATGGGTAATGTGCGGGACATGGCCACGGAGCAGAGCACTTCGGACGTCACGCGGGAGTTTCGGGCGGCGCGGGATTTTCTGGTCGCGCATCGGGAGGACTACGAGACGGCGTACCGGGACTTCAGTTGGCCGGCGTTCGAGCGGTTCAACTGGGCGCATGACTGGTTCGACGCGCTCGCGGTCGAGCAGCCCGAGATGGCCGCGCTGACGATCGTCGAGGAGGACGGCGAGGTCACCTCCCGGACGTACGCCGAGATGGCCGAGCAGTCTCGCAAGGTCGCCGGCTGGCTCACCGCGGCCGGGCTGAAACCAGGCGACCGCGTGCTGATCGTGCTCGGCAACCAGGTCGAGCTGTGGGAGACGATGCTCGGCTGCATCCGGGCCGGCGCGGTGATGATCCCCGCGACCACTCTGCTCACCGACGCCGATCTGGCCGACCGGATTACCCGCGGCAACGTCCGGGCCGTGGTCACCAGCGGCGCCGACGCCGGCCGGTACGCCGGGATCGCGGATGACTGCATCCGGGTCGCCGTCGGCTCACCGGCCGACGGTTGGCTCCACTACGACGACGCGGCCTCGTACGACGGCGCCGTACCCGAGGTAGAGACCGCCGCGGACGACTCGCTGCTGCTGTACTTCACGTCCGGTACGACGAGTCAGCCGAAGCTGGTCGAGCACACTCAGGTCAGCTACCCGCTCGGCCATCTGTCGACGATGTACTGGATCGGCCTGCAGCCCGGCGACGTACACCTCAACGTGTCCTCACCCGGCTGGGCGAAGCACTCGTGGAGCAACCTGTTCGCGCCGTGGAACGCCGGTGCGACCGTCTTTCTCTACAACTACACGCGCTTCAACGCCGAGCGGATGCTCCAGGTCCTGCAGGAGTACGGCGTGACCACCTTCTGCGCACCGCCGACGGTGTGGCGGATGCTGATCCAAGCCGACCTGTCCGCGGTCGACGTACGGATCCGTGAGTGCATCTCGGCCGGCGAACCGCTGAACCCCGAGGTGATCGAGCAGGTCCGCAACGCCTGGGGCATCACCATCCGGGACGGATACGGCCAGACCGAGACGACCGCGCAGATCGGCAACCCGCCCGGTCAGCCGGTGAAGCTCGGCTCGATGGGCCGGCCGCTGCCCGGGTACAGCATCGCGCTGATCGACCCGTCGACCGACGAGATCGGCGACGACGGCGAGATCTGCATCGAGCTGGCGCCCGCACCGGTCCCGCTGATGCGCGGCTACCGCGACGCCGACGAGCTGACCGCCGAGGTGATGCGCAACGGGTACTACCACACCGGTGACGTCGCCAGCCGGGACGCGGACGGCTACATCACGTACGTCGGACGCTCGGACGACGTGTTCAAGGCCAGCGACTACCGGATCTCGCCGTTCGAGCTCGAGTCGGTGCTGATCGAGCACCCGGCCGTCGCCGAAGCAGCCGTCGTACCGTCGCCGGACCCGGTGAGGCTCGCCGTACCCAAGGCGTACGTCGTCCTCGCGGCCGGTCACGAGCCGTCACGGGAGCTGGCCGGGGAGATCCTGGCGTTCTGTCGGGAGCACCTGGCGCCGTACAAACGGATCCGGCGGCTCGAGTTCGCCGAGCTGCCTAAGACGATCTCCGGGAAGATCCGGCGGGTGGAGCTGCGCGCCGACGAGGCGGAGAAGGTGCAGAACGGGTCGGACGGCGGGCACACCTACGACGAGGCCGACTTCAAGTAGCGGCGTACATTTTGCTCATGACCGACGACAAGAGCATCATCAGCCGGATCGACGAGCTGGTCGCAGAGGAGAAGGACCTTCGGGCCAAGCACGCCGCCGGGCAGATCAACGACGCCGACGAGCACGCCCGGCTGAAGGCCGTCGAGGTCGAGCTGGACCAGTGCTGGGACCTGCTCCGCCAGCGGCGTGCGCGGCGCGAGTTCGGCGAGAACCCCGACGAGGCCCAGCCCCGCTCGGCCGACACCGTCGAGGGCTACCTCAACTAGAAGCCTCTGAGCTTCTCCGGGGTGATCCGGATCAGGACCGAGTACGACGCGTGGAACTGGTCCGGAGTCATCCCGATGTCTTCGGTGTACTTCGCGTCGTACGCCGCTGGCTGCTGATCAGGATCTGGTCACACTTTCAGAGGCCGGTCCGAGGCGTCCCCACTCGATCGCCGGGCAATGGTTCATCACCATGGTGAGACCCGCGGCCGTCGTCCGTGTATAGGCGTCCTGATCCACTACACCGAGCTGGAACCACACCGCCTTCGCGTTGATTCCCACCGCCTGGTCCGCGATGTCGCCGGCCAGCTGCGAGCGGACGAACACGTCCACGCAGTCCACCGGGAACGGGATCTCCGCGAGCGTCGCGTATCCCTTCTCACCGTGCACCGTCGATGCGGACGGATGCACCGGCACGATCCGCTTCCCGTGACTCTGCAGGAACCGAGCCACGCCGTACGCCGCCCGGCTCGTGTTGTTCGACAGCCCGACGACCGCCCAGGTCTCGCAGTCCGCCAGGATCTTCCGGATCGTCTCGTCCATCTTCAGCCCCTCAGATAAGTCAGCACCGCGGATACACGCCGGTCCAACCCATCTTCCAACCGCAGTTTGGCGAAAATGTTTCCCACGTGCTTGCGTACGGCGGCCTCGCTCACGACCAACTGCTCCGCGATCGACGCGTTCACCCGACCCTCCGCCATCAGCGCGAGCACCTCCAGCTCGCGCGGAGTGAGTGCGGCCAACGGCCCGTCGTTCCGCCGCCGCGCCAGCAGCTGCCGGACCACCTCGGGATCCACGACCATGCCACCACCCGCGACCCGGTCCAGCGACTCGAGGAACTCCGTCACATGCCCGACCCGGTCCTTCAGCAGGTACCCGATCCCGCCGCTCGTTGTCTCCAGCAACGACGAGAGATAGGCATCCGCGACGTACTGCGAGAGCACCAGGATCCCGATGACCGGCAGCTCCGCCCGGATCACCGCCGCGGCCCGCAGACCCTCGTCACTGTGCCCGGGCGGCATCCGCACGTCAGTGATGACCACGTCCGGCGGATCTTTGCGTACGACGGCCAGCAGGGTGTCCGCGTCCCCGACACTGTCCCGTACGTCGTGCCCGGCGCGATCCAGGATGCTGGCCAGACCCTCCCGCAACAGCAGCGAGTCTTCGGCCAGCACGATGCTCAGTCGCCGAGTCGGCACGGGCACTCCATCCTCAGTCGGGTCGGCCCTCCAGGTGGGCTGTCGACGTCGAGTGTGCCGCCCAACGCGTCCAACCGCGTCACCAACCCGGTCAGTCCGGTCCCCGCGCCGAGTCGCGCGCCACCGATGCCGTCGTCCTGCACCGTGATGACGAGCCGGTCGCGGTCGACCCAGCCGGACACCTCGCAGTTCGCGGCCTGGGCGTGCTTCGCGACGTTCGCCAGCGCCTCGCTCACCACGAAGTACGCCGCGGCCTCGATCGGCGGCGGAAGACGCATCGGGATCGACAGCTGCAACGTCACCGGGAGCGGCATCCGGTCGGCCACCTCCCGTACGGCGGCCTCCAGCCCGTGATCGACCAGCACCCGCGGATGGATCCCACGCACCGCGGCCCGCAGGTCGGCCAGCGCAGCCTCGGCCTCGGCGTGCGCCTTCACGACCAACCGCCGCCCGTCACCCTCAGGCAGGTCCAGCTCGGCCAGCCCGAGCGTCATGGTCAGCCCGACCAGCCGCTGCTGTACGCCGTCGTGGAGGTGCCGTTCGATCCGCACCCGCTCGGTCTCGAACGCGTCGACCAGGTCGAGCCGTGAACGACGCAGCTCGGCCAGGTTCCGCTGCAGCTCCTGTTCGCGCGGCCCCAGCATCGCCTTCGCCAGCGATGCCTGTGCTCCCGCGATGACGCCGAGCAGGTACGAGCTGACGACGTAGAACGGCGGCGTGAACAGGACCAAGAACAGCAGTCCTTCCCAGAACGTGTCCAGCGTCCACGGTCCCATGCCCATCTCGTCGCCGTCGGCGATAATCGGCGCGGCGAGGGAGACGCCCAGGACGGTCGCGCTGATTCCCGCGAACAACGCGCTGAGCGGCCAGAGCAGCACACCGAGGACGAAGCTGTACCCGAGAGCCCGCATCGACGCCTGCTCGCGCCGGCGGAACGTCCGCCGCTGGCGGAGCGAAAGCGTGCGCGGCAGCTTCGCGTGTGGACTGCTGATGCCGTCCAGCAGCATCAGCCCGGCACGCCACCGCTCGACCCGACCGATCGCCGCACCGACCAGCGGGAACGCGGTCAGCAACAGAATCCCGATCAGAATCGGGCTGAGCACCGCACCCAGGGCCGCCAGCCCGATCAGGACCCCGATCGCCAGCCCGCCCATCGGCACCGACGTGAAGAGATACCCGTAGCTACGCCACGGCCACGACGAGATCAGGTAGCGCGGCGACGCCAGCGCTGCCCACACCGTCTTCGGACTCTCCACTCCACAACCCTAGGGCCCCTACAACCCGCAGGTCGGTAGCGTGCGCGCTACCGCTGGTCTCCCCCACAGGCCAGGGTGCACATCGCCGTACGACGGTTCGCTGGAACCATGACCGCTACTGCGCCTTCGTATCCGACCGTCGCCCCCATCGAGCCGCCGGCGCTGCTGCTGGACGGCATCACCAAGACGTACCGTTCCAAGGCCGGAGCGGTCGACGCGCTGCGTGGGGTGACCTACCAGTTCGCCCGCGGCTCGTTTACTGCCGTCATGGGACCGTCCGGCTCCGGCAAGTCGACGCTGCTGCAGTGCGCGGCCGGGCTCGACCAGCCGACCAACGGCACCGTCGTACTCAACGGTGCGCCTCTCGGCGGGCTGAGCGAGGTAGAGCTCACCAAGCTGCGCCGGGCGGAGATGGGGTTCGTGTTCCAGGCCTACAACCTGCTGCCGTCCCTGACCGTGTACGACAACGTCGCACTGCCGCTCCGGCTGACCGGGCGGCGTCCGTCCCGGTCCGACGTACATCGGGTGCTGGAGCAGGTCGGGCTGGAAGGTAAGGCGAAGCGGCGGCCTGCGGAGCTGTCTGGCGGTCAGCAGCAGCGGGTCGCGATCGCGCGGGCGCTGATCACGAAGCCGTCGGTGTTCTTCGCCGACGAGCCGACCGGTGCGCTGGACAGCGGCACCAGCCGGCAGATCCTCGGGCTGTTGCGTGAGGCAACCGACCGCGCCGGGCAGACCGTCGTGATGGTCACCCACGACCCGGTCGCGGCGGCGTACGCCGAACGCGTGCTGTTCCTGTCCGACGGGCTGCTCGCCGGCCACCTCGATCGCGCCACCCCGGCGCAGATCGCGGCGTCGATGAGTGACCTGGAGCGATGATGTTCTACCTCAGCCGGCAGACAGTCAGCCGCCACCGGTCGCTGTACGCCGGTTCCTTCGTGGCACTCGCAGTCGGAGTGTTCCTGCTCGGTCTGGCCGCAACCGCGACAGCCGCGACCATCGCTTACAAAGGCCCGGCCAGCTCGATCATCAGCGTGATGACACTCGGCGGCGACGGCGCTGAGCCACGCCGGATGAACGTGCCCATGTCCGGCGAGGACGTCTCCGGTCTGCAGGTCGTCCTGAGCATGGTCGGGACGATCAGCGGGTTCATCACGATCTTCGTCATCGCGAGCACGTTCGCCTTCGCGGTCGCCTCCCGTCGGCGTGAGCTCGGCCTGCTCCGACTGGTTGGCGCAACCCCGCGACGGGTACGCCGAATGGTGCTCGGCGAAGCCCTCGTCGTCGCAGTCGCCGCCTCCCTCACCGGTGCGGTCCTGGCCCAACTAGCAACCCCGCTCCTGCTCCGCAAGGCGTCGTACTCCGAACTGGCGCCGGTGAAACTCGAACCCGCCGCGCCGTGGATCCCGCTCGCCATCGCGGTCGCCGCCGGACTGCTGGTCGCGATGCTCGGCGCGCGGTCCGCCGCCCGCCGAGCTGGACGGGTCGGCCCGATCGACGCACTGCGGGAGTCCGCGCTGGAGGGGTCGCGGATCGGGCCGGTGCGGATCATCTTCGGGCTGCTGTTCATGGCGGGCGCGATCACGATGCTCACGCTGATCCGGCCCGCGACCGGCGACGGCGCCGTACCGCTGGCGATGTTCGCACCGATGGTGATGGTGATCGGGCTGACGCTGCTCGCGCCGCTCATCGTGCCTTTGGTCGGTCGGCTCTGGGCGCTGCCGCTGGTGGCGTGGACGCGGGTGTCCGGGCGGCTGGCTCGCAGCAACGTGGTCGCCGCGCCTCGGCGTACGGCGTCGTTGGCGGCGCCGATCCTGGCGATCTCGGCGATCGCGGGCTCGATCGTGCTGAGCCTCAGCATTGCCGCCGATACGGCCGGCGCCCAGATCCGCGACGCCGTCAAGGCACCGATCGTGGTCACCGGCGGCGCCGACGTCTCGCGCTTCCCGGGTGTCGAGACGGTTGACGCGGGGCTGCCGCTGCAACTGGTCCGGATCGATCGGGACGACGCTCAACTGGAGGACGCGGAGGGCATCGACCCGGTGATGGCGACCCGGACCCGTGATCTCGTCGCGCTGTCCGGCGATCTCCGTGGGCTGACCGGCAATACCGTTGCCGTCAGCAAGGAGATGTCCGGGTTCGAGAACTATCGAGTCGGCGACGAGGTGCCAGTGACGTTCCTCGACCGGACCTCGGTGAAGCTCCGGGTCGTCGCGATCGTGAAGGACGCGTTCGGCGTGAACCCGTCGCTGCTGCTGCCGCTCGACCTGGTCCGCGCACACGCACCGAAGGCGGTTCCCGATCGGCAGTTCGTCGTACCGGCTGCGAACGTCGACCCGGCGCCGTTGGTGACGCGGTTGCCGAACGCTCAGTTGGCGACTCGGTGGGAGGCCGACCAGGCGGACGGCGTACGCAAGGGGAATCAGCTCGGTCTGATCCTGCTGCTCGGGCCGGCTGGGTTCTACAGCGCGATCGCAATCGCCAACACGCTGCTGATGGGCAGTCTGCAGCGTCGGCGCGAGTTCGTCACGTCACGGCTGTTGGGTGCGACGCCGGCGCAGATTCGGCGGATGGTGTTGTGGGAGTCCTCGCTGGTCGGTGCGGTCGCGCTGAGCCTCGGTACCGCGATCACGATCACCGTCGGTGTGCTGATCCGGCACGCGATGACGGCCGGGCTGATCGACGTACCGCTGACCGTTCCGTGGGGTGTGCTGCTGGGGATCGCCGGACTTTGTCTGATCCTGGCGATAGGGTCCGCTCTGGCCCCGACCGCGTACATCCTGCGCCGGTCCGAACCGTCGGCAGCGGTGGACTAGACCGCTCCGCAGGCTCAGATCGGCCCAACGGTGGGTCGTGGCCAGGTAATCCGCCGTTCACCAGGGACAATGGGCACGGCGCCGGACCGTCGCGGCGCCGTACCGGTTTGATCGAGGAGTTCGTAGACCCGCATGGCACGCCGTACCAGCACCGCCGAACCCGAGGACTTCGAGGAGCGCATCCTCGACGTCGACGTCTCCGACGAGATGCGTACCAGCTACCTGGAGTACGCCTACTCGGTGATCTACGCCCGGGCGCTGCCCGACGCACGGGACGGGCTGAAACCGGTCCAGCGGCGGATCCTGTTCTCGATGGCGGAGAACAACATCCGCCCCGACCGCGCCCACGTGAAGTCGGCCCGCGTCGTCGGTGAAGTCATGGGTAAGTACCACCCGCACGGCGACGGCGCGATCTACGACGCCCTGGTCCGGACCGCGCAGCCGTGGTCGATGCGGGTCCCACTGATCGACGGCCACGGAAACTTCGGCTCGCTGGACGACGGCCCGGCCGCGATGCGGTACACGGAATGCCGGATGGCGCCGTCCGCGATCGCGATGACCAGCGGCCTGGACGAGAACGTCGTCGAGTTCAAGCCGAACTACGACGGTCAGGAGAACGAGCCGCAGGTCCTGCCGGCGGCCTTCCCGAACCTGCTGGTCAACGGCGCCACCGGCATCGCGGTCGGGATGGCCACGAACATGGCCCCGCACAACCTGGTCGAGGTGATCCAGGCGCTGCGGCACCTGATCAAGACGCCGACCGCCGACCTGGACGACCTGATGCGGTTCGTGCCCGGACCCGACCTGCCGACCGGCGGCAAGATCGTCGGCCTGGAAGGCATCAAGGACGCGTACGCGACCGGCCGCGGCAGCTTCAAGATGCGCGCGACCGCCCGGATCGAGAACGTCACCCCGCGCCGCAAGGGCATCGTGGTCACCGAGCTGCCGTACGCCGTCGGCCCGGAGAAGGTGATCGAGAAGATCAAGACCCTGGTCCAGTCGAAGAAGCTGCAGGGCATCGCCGACGTCAAGGACCTGACCGACCGCACGCACGGCACCCAGCTGGTGATCGAGGTCAAGAACGGCTTCGTCCCCGAGGCCCTGCTCGAGCAGCTGTACAAGCTGACCCCGCTCGAGGACGCGTTCCACGTCAACAACGTCTGCCTGGTCGAGGGCCAGCCGCGCACCCTCGGCCTGAAGGAACTCCTCGAGGTCTACCTCGGCCACCGGTACGACGTGACCCGGCGGCGCACCGAGTTCCGCCGGAAGAAGGCCCAGGACCGGCTGCACATTGTCGACGGACTGCTGATCGCGATCCTCGACATCGACGAGGTCATCCAGATCATCCGGTCCAGTGACGACGCGGCCGCGGCGCGAGCCCGGTTGATCGAGATCTACGACCTCAGCGAGATCCAGACCAACTACATCCTGGACATGCCGCTGCGCCGGCTGACCAAGTTCTCCAAGCTCGAGCTGGACACCGAGAAGGGCGAGCTGGAGCGCGAGATCGAGGCACTGACCGCGATCATCGAGGACCCGAAGCTGCTGCAGAAGACGGTCTCCGACGAGCTCGCCGAGGTCGCCAAGACCTACGGCACGCCGCGACGGACCGTGCTGCTGGAGTCGTCCGGCGCGACCAAGACGGCCGCCGTACCGCTCGAGGTCAGCGACGACCCGTGCTGGATCCTGATGAGCTCGACCGGTCTGCTCGCGCGGACGAATGGAGTCGAACCGTTCGGGGCCAGTGACTCTCGGGCGAAGCATGACGCGATCGTGTCCGCGGTGAAGAGCACAGCGCGTGGACAGTACGGCGTGATTACCAGCGCCGGCCGGTTGATCCGGCTCGAGTCGCTCGACCTGCCCGCCGTACCGACGACCGCGAACGCGCCCAACCTGCAGGGCGGCGCGCCGATCGCGGAGTTCGTGTCGCTCGACCCGGGTGAGCGTGCGCTCGCGCTGAGCACGATGGACCCGGAGTCGATCGGTGTTGCTCTGGGTACGACGAGTGGCGTGGTGAAGCGAGTCGTGCCGGATCACCTGAGCAACCGGGACTCGTGGGAGATCATCGGGCTCAAGGACGGCGACGAGGTCGTCGGCGCGGTCGAGCTGACGACCGGCGAAGAGGAGCTGTGCTTCATCACGTCGGACGCGCAACTGCTGCACTTTGCGGCGTCTGCGGTGCGGCCGCAGGGACGGACAGCCGGCGGTATGGCCGGGGTCCGGCTGGCCGCGAAGGCGAAGGTGGTCTTCTTCGGTGCCGTCGACGCCGGCCGCGAGGCGCAGGTCGTGACGATTGCTGGCTCCTCGTCCGCGCTGCCGGGCACGGAGGTCGGCGCAGTGAAGGTGACGCCGTTCAGCGAGTACCCGGGCAAGGGCCGCGGGACCGGTGGCGTGCGTTGCCAGCGGTTGCTGAAGGGTGAGGACGGGCTGCTGCTCGGGTATATCGGCGCGGCGCCGGTGAAGGCCAGTGCGAGCAGCGGTGCACCGGTGGATCTGCCGCCGATCGACCCGCGCCGGGACGGTTCCGGCGTACCGGTCGCGCAGCCGATCGCTGCGTGCGCTTCCGATCTGGCAGGCTGAGCCCGTGAAGAGACTGCTCGCGCTCGGCGCGGTCGTAGTACTTGCGCTGGCCGGATGCAGCAGCAAGAAGGACTCCGGCGGGGGTGCTGCGCAGTCCGGCGGCGACGCGGTCTCGCTGCTGACCGACGTCAAGAAGACGATCGACGACGCCGCTAGCGTGCACATCGTGCTGACCGGTCGCGATCTGCCGGACAGCGCGCAGACGCTCGCCAGTGGTGACGGCGTTGCGACGCACGCGCCGGCCTTCAAGGGCAAGCTGACGGTGCGGTCCGGTGGTTCGCCGATCGACGCCGAGGTGGTGGCGATCGGCAGCAAGGTCTACGCGAAGCTCTCGTACATCCCGAGCTACATCGAGCTCCCGCCGTCCCAGTTGGCCGCTCTCGGTGCGCCCGACCCGTCGGTTCTGCTTGACCCGGCGAAGGGCCTGACCGCGGTCTTGCCGACGCTGAAGGATCCCAAGATCACCGGCGACACCCGTCAGGGCGCGAAGGTGCTGACTGAGGTCACCGGGTCGGTCCAAGGCAAGTCGCTGCAGGGGATCTTCCCGAAGGCGCCCGCGGACAAGGACTTCCCGAGCACGTTCAAGATCGACAAGGACGCCAAGCAGCTCATCTCGGCGACGATCACCGGGCCGTTCTACGCCGGCGCGACCAGCAGCTACGACGTCACCCTGGACAAGTACGGCGAGAAGGTCGAGATCACCAAGCCGTGACCTCGTCAGTCGGCAATCCGAGGACCCGGCTGACCCTGGCCTCGATCGCCGTCGCTTTCGCGGCGGCGGACACGTACGTCGTTGTGCTCGCCTTGCCGAACATGATGGCCGGGGTCGGGCTGTCCGCGGACGAGTTGCAGCGGGCGGCGCCGATCATCTCCGGGTTCCTGCTCGGGTACATCGCCGTACTGCCGCTGATCGGACGGATCGCGGACGTCGTCGGGCGGACGCCGGTGCTGGTCGGTGCGCTGCTGCTCTTCGCGGTCGGGTCGCTGATCACGGCCGGCGCGTACGACCTTCCGCTGGTGGTAACCGGTCGGTTTCTCCAAGGGGTCGGCGGTGGCGGGCTGGTCCCGGCGACACTCGCGCTGGTCGCCGACCTGTGGCCGGCCGAGCGTCGCGGACTGCCGCTTGGCGTGGTCGGCGCGGTGCAGGAACTCGGATCGGTCCTCGGTCCGCTGCTCGGTGCCGCCGTACTCGCGGTTGCCGACTGGCGGTACATCTTCTGGCTCAACCTGACCGTCGCCGTCGTCCTCGCACTCCTCCTCCGCGGACGCCGATGGCCACCGATCTCAGGTCTGGTCGGTGTCCTCGCCTGTGTTGCTCTAGGCCTCACGTTGACCGCGCCCGAACGGCTCGCATCCGGCGTCACGCTCGGCCTGCCCTTCGTACCCTTCACCGGGTCGTCACGGCTGCTCACACCGATCGGCGTCGTCACGCTGGTACTCGGTTTGCTGTGGCTAGGCCTCGTCTTGTGGCGGCAGCGCGGTCGACTGAGCGGCGTACTGTCGCAGGTCGACCTGGTCGGCGCCCTGCTGCTCGCGCTCGCTCTGGCCGGGGTCGTACTGGCTTTTGCGACTGCCGACCCCGAACGTGAGCTGATGTCGCCGGCCGGTCCGTGGCTGCTGGTCGCGGCTGCTGTCTTCGCGGTGGCGTTCGCGCTGTGGCAGCGTCGTACGGCGGCCGCCATCGTGCCGCGTGGTCTGCTGGGTGCGCGACCGGCCTGGGGGTCCTTGCTGGTCAGTTTCCTGATCGGATGCGCTTTGATCGCCGCGCTGGTCGACGTACCGGTCTTTGCACGCACCACCCAAGGCGGTGGGCAACTGGAGGCCGCGCTGGTGCTGGTGCGCTTCCTCATCGCGCTGCCGGTTGGTGCAGTTGCCGGTGGCTGGCTCACACGACGCTACGGGCTCGGACTGATCGCGGGCGGCGGGCTGGGGTTGTCCGGCGCGATGTTCGTGGTGATGGCGTTCTGGAGTCGTACGGCGCTCGATCACTGGCCGGCGACCGTCGTACTGCTGGTGTGCGGCTTCGGCTTCGGCCTGGCGTTGTCACCACTCAACACGGCAATGCTTGGCGCGACACCAGCCGGTAGCCACGGTCTGGTGAGTGCGCTGGTCGTGGTCGCCCGGATGGTCGGGATGCTCGTCGGCGTCTCGGCCCTGACCGCGATCGGCCTCCGCCGGTACTACGCCATTGCCGACGGCATCAAATCGCCGAACGAGCTGTGCCCGTCCTCCCCCGGAACCTGCCGCCCGTTCCTCGACGCGCTCCGCGACGCGGCCATTTCACAAGTTCACGCAATCTTCGCCGGCGCCGCCGTCTGCGCCTTCCTGGCCGCCGTACTCGCCGTCCTGCTGCTCGGCCGACGTGGCGTTGTGCACACATCATGATCAACATGAGGGACAGCCGTCTCACCTCGCGTACCGTGATGGTGTGACCCCTGCGCCCGACGCCACCGGCCGGTGTTCGACGTTCTGTCGAGTACTGCGTGAACCGCTGGCGGGGACTGCTGTCGTGGCGGCCGGATGGGTCGTTGTCGAGCAGCCAGGTCCGTGGGGCGCGAAGGCGCCCACTCAGAGTCACCTGAACCCTGACTTCGGCGGGTCGTTCGACGACAAGTGCAAGAAAGTGGACGTGCGCTTCGGGCTGATCCGCTCCCCTGGGCGGCACGCCGACGCGGTTGAGCGGTCGCACCAGGTGTTCGTCGCCTCGACCGGGCCGGGCAGGTCCTGGTTGCTCGGCGGCGGGATCGCTGATCCATCCGAGCTGGACGACCTCGACCTCGCTGCGGTCGCGCGTGGTGACCGCGCTGCTGTCATGGCGTCCCTCCCCACGCTCCAGCCGGTGGACGAGCCGGTCGTGCTCGTCTGCACGAACGGCAAGCGCGACGGCTGTTGCGCGATCCTCGGGCGGCCGCTGGTGTCAGCGCTGGCCGAGCGGGCACCGGGCCGGGTGTGGGAGGCCAACCATCTCGGCGGACATCGCTTCGCGCCGACCGCGACGTACCTGCCGGCCGGCACGATGCACGGGCACCTCACCGTCGAGACGGCGGTCGAGGCGCTGGCCGCGGCCGACCGGGGCGAGACGGTCCTGACCGGGCTGCGTGGGCGGTCGACCTGGACCAAGCGCGGTCAGGCCGCGGAGGTCGCCGTACGCGAACTCACAGGCGAGCTTTCCCTCGATGCGTTGCGAGTCGTGGCCGAAGGTCCCGAGACTGTCACTGTCCAGCATGTCGATGGCCGGTCGTGGATCGTGCCCGTCACCAGTGCGCCCGCTGATCCTCCCCGTCCGGACTCGTGTGGAAAGGAACCGTTCGCGATGTCGATCCTGCAAGCCGGAATTCCAGTGTCAGGTGGTGTCCGATGAGCGGCGGATTCGACGATCTGCTCGCGGCCAACGCGGAGTACGCCGCCGACTTCCACTACGGCGGGTTCGATGGGATCGCCCATGCCGGCATCGGTGTGGTCACCTGCATGGACTCGCGGATCCCGCCGCTGGAGATGCTCGGCCTGAAGCCGGGTGACGCGAAGGTACTGCGCTCGGCCGGTGGCCGGGTCACCGAGATCACGCTGACCGGGCTGGTGCTCGGCGTCCAGCTGCTCGGCGTACGGCGGATCATGATCATTCCGCACACCCGCTGCGCGATGGCCGCGATGTCCGAGGACGACCTGCGCGCCAAGGTCGAGCAGGCCGCGGGCAAACCGGCCGGCTACCTGCCGATCTCGGTCATCCCCGACCAGGTCGAAGCGCTCCGTCGCGACGTCGCCGCAGTCCGCGAGCACCCGCTGATCGGCGACGACATCCTGGTCGGCGGCTTCATGTACGACGTCGACAACGGCCGCCTCACCGAGATCGACTGACCAGCACCTCGAACCCGTCGAGGTGACGGGCGAGGCTGTACTCGAACAGAGCGCGCAGGTCGGACGCAGCGTCCTCGGGGACGGCCGCGAGCAGCGGGAACCTGCCGGTGGCGAGCAACTCTTCGGCGCGGCGGCGGGTGTCGAGTCGCCAGCGGTCGAGGGTCACGCCGGTCTCCTGCTCGGCCTCGATCTCGTCCGCCATCGCGCGGGCCGCGGTGATGACGAGGCCGTGGAGGGTCAGGGCCTCGCGGATGCAGACCTCCGTCGGGAGCCCGAGTCCGTCGATGGCTCGCATGGTCCATTCGGTTTGGGCGGTTAGGTTCGGCACCAGGAGCGGGCGGGTGAACGAGACCGCCGCAGGGAGCCATAGGTGGCGGCGGCACAGCTCCCACTGCAGCCAGGCGATCAGCTCGAGCTTGGCTCGCCAGCCGTCGGGGCCTGGTTCGGGGAGCTCGTACTCGCCGAAGACGGCGTCAACCATCTCTGTCACCAGTTCGTCCTTGCCGGCCACGTGGCGGTAGAGCGACATCGCGCCCACGCCTAGCTCGACTGCGACGCGCCGCATCGAGACGGCCTCGATCCCCTCGCCGTCCGCCACCGAAACCGCCGCCCGCAAGACATGGTCATGGCTCAACACCACCCGCGGCTCCACCGCCCGCCTGGGGGTCCGCCGGCCTCTGGGTAGTGCGACGACTGTGCCGGCGCCGACCTTCGTCTCGACCAGGCCGGCGTCGCGAAGGCTCGCCATCACCTTGGTCGCGGTGGCGATCGCGATCCCCCAGCGGCGCGCGATCTCGCGTACCGACGGCACGCGTTCTCCAGGTCGCAGTTCCCCGGTCAGGATCCGGGTCCGCAACTCCGCAACCACTCGCTGATACGGCGCTTCCATGACCGGAAGTGTACTAGTTCATTCGACCTTGGCCTGGCACACTTCCTCCCGTACTGGCGGGCGTTTGAAGATGTAGCTGAATACGGTGTACGCATGATCCACCGCGCCACTCCCGCCGACCACGACACGGTGGTCGCCATCCTCGCCAGAGCCTTCACCGACGACCCGATCGTCAGCTGGCTCTTCCCAGACCCGACAACTCGGGCTCACCTCCAGACCGAGCTCTACTACGCCCCGCTCCTCACCCACCCATCCGTCGAGACCGACCTCGTTGCCGAAGCCGGCGCTGCCATCTGGCTACGTCTCGCCACCGGCCAACCGCCGTACGGCGATGGGCCCACCTCACCGCCGTACCGCAACGAGCCGGCCGAGCTGCCCGCTGCCGCGCACCGCCTGCAAGCGCTCGGCGAGGCCCTCGCCCAGCGGCACCCACACGACCAGCCGTACCTGTATCTCCCATGCATGGGTGTCGCCGCAGCACACCGCGGCGCCGGAATCGGCTCGACCATGCTGCGCGACCGCCTCCGGTACGCCGACTCACTCGCCATCGGCACCTACCTGGAGGCGAGCTCACCCCGCAGCCGCGCCCTCTACCTCCGCCACGGCTTCCGAGACCAGGGCTCACCGGTGCAAGTCGCCGACAGCCCAACGCTCTGGCCGATGTGGCGACCCACGACAGGAGACAAACGATGACAAAGCGACCGATCTTCGTATTCGTCCACGGCACCCACTCGTCCGGCGCCTCGTGGCTCGACCTCGTCAACGAACTCACCCTGCGCGGGCACCGCGCCGTCGCCGTCGACCTGCCCGGCCACGGCGCTAGGGGCTTCTTCCCGCACGCCTACCAGGCTCCCCAGGACGTCCGCGGACTCGCCACCGAGCCGTCGCCGCTCGCTGACCTCACCCTCGACGACTACGTCGACCACGTGATCCGCGTCGTACGCCGTGCGCACCAGCTCGGACCGGTGATCCTTGTCGGCGCTAGCCAGGGCGGTGTGACGGTCAGCCGTGTCGGCAACGCAGTACCCGAGCTACTCGAGCGCGTCGTCTACACGTCGGCGTACTGCTGCGTCGACCTGCCGAGCATGGCGGAGTACTTCGCTACACCGGAGAACAGCGAGAGTCTCGTCGATCAGGTCACCAAAGCACTCGCCGGCGACCCGGCGACCCTCGGCGTCGCCCGCGTGAACTGGCGGACAGCCGACCTGGACCTGATCGCCGGCATCAAGCAATGCCTGGCCGACGACTTCACCGACGAGGCGATGCACAACCTGCTGAACCACTTCCAGCCGGACGAGCCCATCGCCATCCCCGCCTCCGACGCTCGCGGCCATGCTGACACGTGGGGCCGCATCCCCCGCACGTACATCCGCTTCACGGAGGACCGCCTCATTCCACCCGCACTTCAAGACCGCTTCATCGCCGAGGCCGACCGCCTGACTCCCGACAACCCCACCGACGTCCACAACGTCCCGGCGCCCCACGCCGGCCCCATGTCCCGCCCCGAGCTCGTCCAAATCTTCGAAACCCTCGGCGCGTGATCAGCTGCTGATCTTGAACTTCGGTGACGTGACCAGCTCGGCCAGTTGGTGGGTGGTGAAGACCGGTTGTGTGAGTGGCGATCGGGCCGGGTTGTCGGTCTTCTTGGCCTGCGCGAGGTACACGACGGTGCCGTCGCCGTACCGGTAGGCGGCCCACTGGTCGTAGCTGCCACGCCCGCTGTCGGTGACCACTCCGACCTTCTTACCGCCGACGTTCATGATGGTGCAGCTACCGGTCCCACCCCAGAACTGCTTCGCCAGCTTGCACAGGTCCGTCGCCGGCTTCCCGTCGGGTGTGGTCGACTCCACCAGCAACTGGCCGACCCGGTCGTCCTTCTGCACCGGGATGATGGCCTGGTACTCCCAATAGTCCTGCTCACCGTCATTGGACGCGTACTGGCTCTGCGGCCATCTCATCGCGCGACCGTCCGGGTACTTCAGATCCGGCGTACTGGACCCGGGCGGCACTGACGAGCTCAGGTCGTTCATCAGCGTCACGGCCCGAACGGCGCGAGGACCCGCGGTCGCTGTGCGATCCACCTGGCCCTCCGGCCACGGGTCACCAGACTTACGCGTGGTCGGCGTCGTCGTCGGGGGCACGGTGGAGACCGGCTTCGAAACTGAGGGCGTTGCCCCCGACGGCGTAGCCACTGGCTGCGTCGTGCCGCCGCCGTTCGCCACCAGCTGGTCGGCCGGCCCACCGGTGAAGTTCGCGACCAGTGCGGGACCGGCCCCGACGCCAACCGTCAGCGTGACGACGGCGACCCCGCCCCACGCCACCCTGCGCCGCTTGCGCACCCGGCGGGCCTGCTCGAGAGCGCGCGCGGGATCCATCGACGCCGGTGGACTGCTGCGCACTATGACGTCGTGGAATGCCTCGTTGAGATCCTCTTCGTTCATCGAACCTTCTCCTCTTCCAGCAGACCCCGTAGCGTCGCCAGCCCGCGCGCGGCCTGACTCTTGACATTTCCGGTCGAGCAGTCGAGCAGCGCGGCGGTCTGCTCGACGGACTGGTCCTCCCAGTACCGCAGTACCAGCACGGCGCGTTGCCTCGGCGGCACCTGCACGAGCGCCTCCAGCAACACCAGCCGATCGTCGGCGAGGTCAGGCGACCGCGCCGGCGGGTCGGTCTCCGGGGACCCGACCGACTCGTGCCGGAACCACCCCCGGCGCCGCTCGGACAGGAACGTACGGACGAGCGTCTGCCTGGTGTAGTTGTCCATCGCCTCGTGCCGGTGGATCCGGCGCCACGCCAGGTAGATCTTCGTGAACGTCTGCTGTACCAGGTCTTCCGCGCGATGCCAGTCGCCACAGAGCAGGTATGCCGTGCCGCGCATGGCGTCGGAACGTGCCGCGAAATAGGCCTCGAACGCGGCGTCCCGATCACTCATGTGTTCTCCCATCCTCGATACCGGGTTAGACACGCCTACGAGACCGAAGTTGGTTGCATCTGATAGACACCAGGGATGAGACTCCGCCCCAGCTCATTCCATCGTTCCCTGCTCGTCGGCGCCCTGGCGCTGACTGCCGTCCTGTCCGGCGCTCCGGTAGCCCAGGCATTGCCCGACGCTGCACCAGCGCTTCGCGGCGGTCCGGTAACCGGGTGCCTCGATCATTCGATCGTCGGCACCGTCGAGGAACAGCGGCTCAACAGAGGCGTGGCCGACGGACCGTCGGTTCCGGCCGAGATCCTCCGGCGGTCCGGCTTCGACCGGCAGGTGGAGCTGTTCGCCCAGCTCCTGTGCCGGGTCCCCAACCGCCAGGCCGCAGCAGCCCTCGTACAGACGCAGGGCGAGACCCTCTGGCGTACGGCGACGTACCGGGCACAGCATCCCGTGCACGGTACCGACGCACTGCCCGCGACCGACGACCGCGGTCTGTACTGGGCGCGGATCTCGATGGCGCTGGCGTTGCGCCAGTGGCAACCACGCTTCGGCCTCGGTACGACGGAACGCGCCGGGCTGATCCGGTCGTTCGAGTACGCGTCCCGGGGTATCACGAGCACACGCTTCACACCCGGCGTCCGCAAGATCCTCGTCACCGGCTTCGACCCGTTCACCCTCGACGCGGACATTCGCATCGGCAACCCGTCCGGGGCGAACGCGCTCACGCTCGACGGTCAGCGCTGGACGGTGAACGGCAAGACGTACGAGATCCAGACCGTGGTCTTCCCGGTCCGGTACACCGACTTCGACGAGAACATGGTCGAGAACGCGCTCGCACCGCATTACCGGCCGGGACCCCAGCACGCGGACCTCGTGATGACCTCCAGTCAGGGCCGCGTCGGCATCTTCGACCTCGAGGTCTTCAACGGCCGGCGTCGTTCGGTCAGCTCGATCGGCGACAACAACAACCTCTGGGGCGGCGGCACGATCAACGCCCCGGTCGTCTCCCCCAGCATGCCGGCCGGCCCCGAGTTCATCACCTCAAGCCTCCCGCTGGCCCGCATGTCACACGCCGACGTCGCCCCGTTCAGGACCCGTGTCAACACGTCAGTCCTGGAGATCCCAGCCGGCCAGACCGAACCAGTCCGCCAGGCCGATGGCCCGACCCCCGGCTCGATCGCCTCGGAAGGCACCGGCGGCGGCTACCTCTCCAACGAGGTTGCCTACCGCAACACCCTCCAACGCGACCTCCTCGACCCCTCCATGCCCGCCGGCCACCTCCACGTCCCCGTCCTCACCTTCGACCCAACCAACAAGACCAACCTCACCGACCCAACCTACGAAGCCAACCGCCAAGCCATAGTCAACGGCGCCCACGCAGTCCTCCGCGCAGCACTCGGCTAGGACAGAAAACTGATCACAGTCCTTCGGCGCATGATCAGTATTCTGTCCATCAGATCGTGAGTACGTCGGCCGTTCGGACTGGGAGGCCGGTTTCGAAGGAGCGGTTTGCTGCTAGGCCGGTTACCAGGGCTAGGGCTGCTTGGCGGGCGTCGGCGATGTCGGCTCCTTCGGTGGGCTCGCCGTCCAGTAGGGCTGCCAGGACGCGGGCGTCGGCGCCTCCGTGGCCGGTGTGGTCGTGGGGGACGGTCTTGTCGATCGGCGGTTCCCACAGGGGGCGCAGGGTGATTGTTGTGCGGCCGGCGGTTGGCGCGGCGAGGTCGCCGTGGACCCAGCCTTTGGCGGATTCGACCCGGCGATTCGGTGGGGTAAATGTCGACTCTTCGACATTCAGCTCCAGTCGGCCGCGGGATCCGTTGAACATCACCCGGTAGCCCTCGGACGGTGAGTACGCGGTCAGGTGGTACGTCATCGTCGCGCCGGTGTTGTAGGACACCAGCACGGCCATGTCGTCCTCGATCGTCACCCCTGGCGCGAAGACGTTGCGATCGCGGTAGTACCCATCCTCGGCCTCTGCGTCCAGATACAGCTCGCTCAACGTCGCGTTGTCGGCCAGGTGCAACGCGAACGGATCGTCCAGGGCCTCCGCGGCTCCGTGCACTCGGGCGTACGGACGTGCGTAGCCGTGCCGCTGACCAGGCCCGTAGAACGCCAACTGCCCTTGTGCGTAGACGATCCGCGGCTCCGCGCCCAGCCACCAGTTCACCAGATCGAAGTGGTGACTGGCCTTGTGGACCATCAGTCCCCCGGAGTTCGCCTTGTCGCGATGCCAGCGCCGGAAGTAGTCCGCGCCATGCGACACGTCGAGCATCCACTCGAAGTGCACGGAGTGGATGTCCCCGATCGCGCCCTCGGCCAGCAACGAACGCACCCGGCGATGCACCGGGTTGAACCGATAGTTGTAGGCCACCGACAGCGACCCGCCGGTCTCCCGCACTGCGGCCAGGATGCTCGTGGCCTTGGCCGCGTCCGTGGTCATCGGCTTCTCGCTGATCACTCGTACGCCGGCCCGCAGCGCCGCCTCGATGTAGCGGTTGTGGGTCGCATCCACGCTGGTGACGATCAGCAGTTGGATCCGCTCAACCCGAAGCATCTCGTCGAATCGGGCGGGCGGCCACTGATGCGCCGTACGACGGCCGGCCGCGAGCAGCATGCGGTTGTGGAAGGCCATTCGGACCGAGTTCGGGTCGCACAGCGCCACGACGTCGTACCTGTCCCGCTTGGCGAGGCCTTCGGTGAAGAGTTGAGCGCGGTTCCCGGTTCCGACGATTGCCGTCCGCACAGGCATGGAGTACCTCCTATTGCTTGACCGCACCGGCCAGACCGTTGACGAAGAAGCGCTGCAGGAGCACGAAGAGCAGGATGATCGGGGCGAGCGTGATGACCGTGCCGGCGCACAGCAGCGTCCACTCGGTCGAGTTCTCGCCGATGAATGCGTACATGCCGATCGCGAGCGTCCGCAGCTCTGGCCGGCCGAGCGTGAACACCAACGGGATGAAGAAGCTGTTCCACGCGCTGATCGCGGTGAACAGGCCGACCGTGGCCAGCATCGGACCGGACAGCGGCAGCATGATCCGGGCGAACGTCTGGTGGAAGTTCGCGCCGTCCACCTGGGCCGCGTCCTCGAGCTCTTTGTCGATCGCCATGAAGTAGCCCATGAACAGGAACGTCCCGAAGACCACGCCGCCCGAGGCCTGCACGATGATCACGGACCACAGGCTGTTCAGCAGATGCAGCCGCTGCATCAGGTCGAACACCGGAATGATCGTGTAGCCGTGCGGCAGGAACAACGTCGCCGACACCAACCCGAGGCAGAAGCCGCGGCCTGGGAAGCGTGTGCGGGCAAGTACGTATCCCGCGCAGGACGTGACTACTAAAGTGATCACTACCGTGCCTACGGTGATCAGTATTGTGTTCATGAAGTACCGGCCGAACGAGGCCTCCTGCCAGGCGTTGAGGTAGTTCGCCCAGAGGAAGTGCGACGGCATTGGATTCAGCCCGTCGGTGAAGAAGTCGTCGTCACTCTTCAGCGACGACCCGAGCGCCCAGAACAACGGGTACAGCCAGGCCAATCCGCTGACCAGCAACGCCATATGCGTCATCACTGTCACTACCCGCCGCCGGGTCATCAGGCACCTCTCCGACGAGCGAGCGAACGCAGTACGATGACTTGGACCACGGAGAATCCGATCAGTAGCAGGCCGTAGATGAACGACGCCGCGGACGCCAGACCGATATCCGGCTGGACCGCGTTGGCGTTACTTCCGCCGAACGCCAGGTGGTAGATGTAGGTGTTCACGACCTCGGTGGCGAAGTACGGACCGCCGCTGGTCAGCACCTGGACCAGGTCGAAGATCTGGAACGTCCCGATCACGGCCAGGATCACGATCACCACGCCGACCGCACGCAGCATCGGGATCGTGATGTACCAGAAGGTCGCGAACCGGCCGGCGCCGTCAAGCCGCGCGGCCTCGTAGAGCTCGTCCGGAATGGTCTGCAAACCGGCCAGGAAGTACACCAGGTTGTAGCCGAACGTGTGCCAGATCCCCACCAGGATGATGATCGCCAGCGCGAAGTGCGGATCCCCCAGCCAGTCGATGTGCTGGTGGACCAGGTGCAGGTTGAGCAGCAGCGTGTTGATCGAGTCGCCGAAATTCGACACCAGCAACTGGATGACGACACCGATCACCGCCGCCGATGTCACCACCGGCAGGAAGAACAGCGTCCGGTAGAACGACGCGAACCGCAGCCGCTTGTTGTTCAGCACCAGCGCGAGCGCCAACGCCAGCACGAGCTGCACCGGTACGACGAAGGCGGCGTACACGAAGGTGTGGCCGAGCGAACGCCAGAAGATGCTGTCGTGGACGATCTGCCGGAAGTTGGCCAGCCCGACGAACTCCGACGGATCGCCGATCCCGTCCCACTTGTAGAACGTGTAGCCGAGCGAGGCGACGATTGGGTACACGATGAACGCGAGCAGCAGCACCATCATCGGCGCCAGGTACACGTACGACCACAGGTAGGTCCGGCGCCGCGATCGCCGCCGTCCGGCCGAGCGCGGCGGCTCGGCCGTGACGACGTCCTCGCGGACCTGGGTGGTCATCACCATCAGGCGCCCGGCTTGGTCGTATAGGGCTTGGTGAGCTCCCAGTCCGCGAACGTGAAGTCCTTCGCGCTCACCCCAGGCGCCTTCTTGATCGCATCCGCCAGCGCCTGGTTCGTCTTACCCTCGAGCTCGGTCAGCGCCCCCTGCGGATCCTTGATCTGACCGGTGTAGATGCCTGCGAGTACGTCGTTGATGTCCGGCTTCACCGCGGCCAGTTGAACCGCCGACACCTTCGGGTTCCGGATCGCCGGCTGCGGACCGACCACGGCCGTCCCCGACATCGCGACGTACTGCGCGAACGGTGCGAAGCTCACGCCCTTCGGGTCGTTGTTCTTCGCGTAGACCGACAGGCCCTGGCCCTGCTCGACCCACCGCTTCCCCGCGTCCGCGCTGTAGAGCCAGTCGAACCACGCCCATGCCTCATCGGTATGCGTCGACTTCGACGAGACCGCTACGAACCGTCCTCCAGGCGGCCCGTAGAACAGCGCCTTCGGGTCCCCGGCAGGCGAAGGCAGCGTGACCAGGCTGTAGTCGGTGAACTTGTGCTGGCTCCACTCCGGCTGGTTCCACACCCCACCGACCGTCATGCCGAACCGGCCGCGCTCGAAGAACGCGCGCGCCTGCTCGTCGGAGATGCTCATCGAGTTCGGGTAGAACCAGTTCTTGTTCTTCCACTCGAGCAGCAGGTTGACCACGTCGAGGTAGTTCCGGTCGCTGCCGAACGTCCACTGCCCGGTCCGGTAGTCCATACCGTCGATCCCGCCGACCGCCGCACCACCTGGCGAGCCGGCGCCGCGGACGAACAGATCCAGCCACCAGGCCAAAGTCGTGTTCGTCGAGTTCCCGAAGCCGAACGGCGCGACCTTGCCACCACTCTTCGACGCGATCGCCTCCGCGGCGGCAGTCACGTCGTCCCAGGTCTTCGGCAGCTTCGCGCTGCCGTCTTCGTTGGTCAGACCGGCGTCCTTGAACACACCGTGGTGGACGTAGAGCTGCAGCGACGGTGCCAGCGCGGCAAACGGCGCGGTGTAGACCTTGCCGCCGAAGACATCCACTCCTTCAACGAAGCTGTTCGAGGGGAAGCGGGACTGCCACGACTTGGTCGCCCACTTGTCCACCGGCAGCAGCCAGTCCTGCGACACCTGCTGGCTGAGCTGCGGGCTCTTCGGCACCATCAGGATGTCCGGCGGGTTGTTGCTCCGGTACGCGAGCGACACCAGGTCGGCGTACTTGTCGCTGACCTGCGTGGTCTTCTTCACGATGACGTCGGGGTGGGCTTGCTGGAACAGCTTGATCTCGTTGTCGACCCAGCCGGCCTGGCTCGCGTACCAGTCCCAGTAGGTGATGGTGGTCTTGGCCTTCGACCCCTCGGCGTCGTTGCCCGAGGAGCAGCCCGCGAGTGCGCCCGCGCCGGCCAGAGCGGCCGCACCGCGAAGCAGTGACCGCCGTGAGATGGGTGATGACATGAGAGTTCCTCCAGTGACTTAGCTGCAGGCCGGCGAAGCCGACGAGGCGGTCTGGGACAGAGAGCCGAGCCGCCAGGTGAGGGGGCTGCCGTCCCAGGTCACCGCGACGCGACGCGGGCGCTGGAAGGGCAGGAACGAGACGGTCTGGCCGCGATCCGACGGTCCGGGGCTGAACGCGTTGTCAGTGCCGACCGGGATCGGGATGTAGTAATTGTTGGCGTTCGAGTAACCGAAGTACGCCGTGTACGAGTCGACGTTGTGTACGACGCACGCCGCCGTCGGCTGCACCGGGTTGAACGCCGTCTCTTCCGGACCGGTCGGCGGATTCGCAACGGTCTTCGCCATCGGCGCGAACGACGCGTCATCGACCAGCAAGTCGCCGGCGCCTGTCGCGGTGCTGATCCACCACTCGGCCTTGGTCAATGTTCCGGTCCAGGACACCGTGGTGTTCAAAGCCGAGAGCTGTGTCCACCCAGTGGAGGTAACTGGCGCCGACCCGAGCCTGACAGTGGTCGATCCGGTCGACGTGGTCAGCTTCAGACTCACCGTCGCGGTGTCCGATCCGGACGCCAGCCGCACCCAGGCCGACGAGTCGTACAGCCCGCCGCTCACGACCGACACTCCCTGTGCCGGACCGGCCCAAGCCGCCTCTCGCCCAGCTGCCGACAGATCGCCCGCGCCGGTGTGCGGCGTCGTCGACGCGTTCTTCAGCGTGCAGGTCCCCAGGCAGTACCAGCCGGTGGTGTTCGACTGGTTCTCCAGCGATCCGTTCGCCAGCACAGACGGCGTCGGCAGGTACGGCGCAATTGCGGGCGGACCCTGCGCCGGTGGCGGCGTACCATCCGTCGGCGTGATGGCCAGGTCGTCCAGAGTGCACTCGGGCGACGAGGCGCTGGGGTTGGACCAGGCGAACACTTGGACCCACTTGGTGCCCGTCGGTGGAGTGAACGCCGCCAGCTTCTGGGTGTACGCGCGCTCGTCGGCGTACGTGAGCTCGTACTGGAAGGTCGGCGTACCGGCAGTGGCACCACCACGGACTCCGACGTAGCACTGGGTACCGCCAGCGTTCAGACGGCCCCAGCCGGAAAGCAGGTAGCTAGTGCCGGGGGTCAGACCGGTGATGTTCTGGGTCACGCCGGAGCCTGGGGTCAGTGAGAGGGCGGTGTGGCCGCTGTGCGCATTCGCGGCGGTCGCCGGGCCGGTACCGAGTGCTGTCCAGCCACGGGTGCCGCTCTCGAAGTCGCCGTCGCCGACCGGGTTCGGCTGGTCGGTGCGGACCGTGGTGGCGATGCCGTCGGTGATCACCTTGACCGATGCGCCGGCCGTGGTCGGCATAGCGACCTTCACCTGCTTCGAGACGCCGTTCACGGTGACCGTCACCAGGTAGTCACCGAGGAAACCGCGCGTACCGAACGTCCCCGCCGCACTGGACTGCCCCGCGACGCTGGTGTGCCACTGGTGCTGGATCAGGTCCTGCCAAACCAAGGCGTTCGGCTTGGGCGACCAGTCGTCGTTGTAGAGCGCGACCTGCGGGTTGTAGATGTTCTTCGACCAGATGCCGAAGTTGCTGATCTGGTTGACGTTCGGGTTCGAGAACATCGCGGTCATGAAGTCGCGGGTGTAGTCGGCCTGCAGCTGCTGGTCGTCGGTGTCCACGTCGAACTCGGTGACCGCCACGTTCACGCCGAGTCCAGCGAACTGGTCGACGATCGTCATCAAGTCGTCCGGCGAGGTCAGCTGCAGCCCGTTGAAGTGGCTCTCGAAACCGACGGTATCGATCGGCGCACCCGACGACTTCAGCGACTGCACCATGTTGTAGACGCTGTCGCGGTGACGCTTCTCCCAGCCGTTGTTCTCGACCAGGCCGTAGTCGTTCAGGGTGAGCTTCGCCTGCGGGTCGGCCTGGTGCGCGAGCCGGAACCAGTTCGCCATCTCGTTCGGACCGAGGACGTCCTGGACGTTGTGCTCGGAGTACGGCTCGTTCACCACGTCCCACTCGTCGATCAGACCGGCCAAAGAGCTCGCCTCGTCGGTGATGTGCGTGTTGATCCGGGCTCTGAGCGCGGCCGGATCGCTCTGCAGGTTCACGACGTCGGGTTGCATGAGGCCCCACGACGGCCAGATCAGGTTGTGGCCGCGGACCCGCAGCCCGTGCTGCCGCATCCACTGGATGGCCGGCAGCGTGATCGCGTCGCGTTCGGCCGGGGTCTCCCAGTGGTTCCACTTCAGATTGTTGCCGAGGGCACCTTGGTTGAAGAGCGTCGAGTACTTCGACTGGTACTGCTGCAGATCGGTCCCGCTGATCCCGCCCGACGGATCCCCGATCAGCCGAGCCCCGTCGGACGCCGCGCCGAACTTGAACGCACTGGTCTGCTGTACTGCGGACACCGTCGCACCACTGACTGGGTTGCCGGCCGGGTCGACGACGGAGACCGCCAGATTCCCCTTGCGATACTGATCGATCCGGGCGTTGGCCGCCGTACGCCAGGCTGCGTTCGGATCACGCCCGTCATACGTCACCTGCGGGTAGCCGGCCGGATTGCCCGGGCCGAGGTCCTGCACCGAGACACCGGCGATCTGGAACTTCTGTGTGCCGTAGCCAAGCCAGAGGTTCAGATGCGCGGCAGTGGTCGTGCCCGCGGTGTAAGTGACAGCGGCGCGGAAGGGGAACTGGAACTTCTTCCACTCGGTGCCGTACAGCAGCGCGGCGTTCAGCGACTTCTTGAACGGCGATCCGTCGGTCTCGAAGACGACGTGAGCATTGCCGGTGGTCGCGCCCGGCGTCGGCTCGATCGACCGGGCCCATACGGTCGCCACCAGCGCGTCGCCGGCGGTGACCGTTGCGGCAGCGGGTACGCCGAGGCTGATCTCGTACTCGCCGTCCAGACCGGGACTCTGCGGTCCGTTGGGGACGGTGATCTCGAGGGCCTTGGTGAAGTCGGGGTTGCCGGTGATGTCGACTTGGCGGGTGGAGTCGGTGGGGAGGCTCTTGAACTCAGTAAAATTGGCGACGGCATCGGTCGGGAGGACCTCGAACGGTGTCGCGTCGGCCTGGGCGCTCGGCTGGATCGCGACCGTGGCGACGAGCGCGAGAACCGCACCGGTGGCCAGTTTTCTGAACACTGGAGGACTTCCTTCCAGAAGGCGCGCAGCAGCGCATGACCCGCCGGCCATCGGCCTGGGTCTGAACGCGTTGGGCTGCTGCGGGTCGGGAGTGCTCGGTCGGGCGGGACCTCGATCCGGGGATCAGGCCTTGGTGGTCTGCGAGCGTCCGCGCGGGGATCGGGTCACGGGCACCGGCCCGCAACTCGCCCGGACGATAAGGCTGGTCGGCATCACAAGACGAGGCAGTTCGGCGGGCGGTTCCACGACGTCGGCCTCGCTGGAGTCGTCGGTCGGGCCGATCTCGGCCAGCAGCATTTCGGCCGCCCGCTTGCCCATGTCGATGAACGGTTGCTGGATAGTGGTCAACGGCGGCCGGATCTGCGCCGCCGACTCGATGTCGTCGAAGCCGATCACAGACACGTCCTCCGGCACCCGCAGCCCCGCTTCGGCGGCCGCCGTCATCACGGCGTACGCCGTCACGTCGGAGTGAGCGAACACCGCGGTCGGCCGTTGATCGGCAGGCAGGGCGAACAACTCGTGCGAACGCGACCGGATCTGCTCGGGCAGGAAGTCGCCGGGTTTCGTGAGCTCAGGGTCCGGCTGGAGACCGGCGGACCGGAGCGAGTCCAGGTAGCCGCGGTAGCGATCCTGGCAGCACCGGTACGTCATTCGGCCTTGCACACAAGCGATCCGCTCGTGCCCGAGCTGCAGCAGATGATCCATCGCCGTCAACGCGCCGTCGTAGTTGTCGGCGGTGACCGACGGCAGCGCCACATCGGCGTCGATGGTGTTCACCAGGACGACCGGCAGGCCCTCCTCGTGCAGCTGCACCAGCGGCTCGAGCGGCTGTTCATGACTGACCACGAGCAGACCGGACGCCATGCTCGAGGTCAGGATCCGGTCGATCAGCGAACCGTAGTCGCGGTCGTTGGTCGCCGTGTAGAGGATGATGTCGAACCCGCTCCGCTCGGTCACCGCGGCCACCCCGATGTTGATCGAGGCAACCATGTGCCAGGACAGGCCGGGCACGACCATGCCGATCAGCCGGGTACTCCCCTTGGCCAGCGCGGTCGCGGCGAAGCTCGGCACGTACCGGTGCCGGCGCATCACCGCGAGGACGTGCCGCCTGGTCGCGGGGTCGACCTTGGGGCTGTTGTTCAGCACCAGCGAGACGGTCGACTTGGACAGACCCGACAGCGCCGCGATGTCGCGGATCGTGAGCTTCGCCATCCGGTTCGTCCTTTGCTGTTGTCCGTTGGACTGGTCCAACGGCCTCTGGCACCGGAACGTAACAGCGCGCCGGTACGGCGTCAACACCTTGCCTGCAATCGGTTTCAGTACGAGCCATTGCGCCCGGCGCGGTCTTCATGCCACGATCGGCGCACCGTGTTGGACCGGTCCTATGCAGGCCGGGATCACCTGCCGGGACCGGTCCGGCACGCCCCCCCAATTCCGACGAGCCGCAGCAGGAAGGCCGCCCGCATGCCGCCGTACGCCCTCGACGACTTCGCCTTCGATCTCCGGCGCGCAGTACCTCCGGCCGCGATCTGGGCCAGCAGCGGCACCGCGACCGTCAGCCAGCTCCCCGGGACCGTCTGCGGAGCCGGCGGTTGGTTCGCTCCCCCACTGGCCGCGCCCGACAGCACGCTCACGATCTCGTTCGACCTCGACGGGCATCGCCTCGTCGACGCGGCCCGCCCGGGCGCCGGCAATCGCGGTCTGCTTCCCGCGGGCGGCACGTGGCGTCCGGATCGGATCGTCCGTCGCGGTACCTATCACCAGTACGCCGATGGCCGCCTCACGTCGTTGGCCGTCGAGTCCACTCTCGTCCCGGCGTACAACTCCCCCGGCTATGTCCTCACCCTCACGATCCGCAACCGCTCCGCCAACACTCACCGGATCGCCGTTCACCCCGAGCTCGCGCCGACCCAGGTGCACGATGTCCCGCTGGCGAGTTGGGGCTGGGTACCACCGCCGCCCGGATCCGGCGAGCCCGTCGCGCTCACGCATGACGGCCTGACGGCGGACCTTGCAGCCGAAGGCGAGGCGACCTTCACCATCGGCGTCCAAGCCGGCGCGGCGTCGGAAGCCGACGTGGCGTCGGAAGCCGACGCTGCGAACACCACCCGCGCCTGGGAGTCGCGCATCGCCCTGGCGCTCCGTCGGATCCCGGTGCTCACGTCCGACATTCCCGGTCTTGAGCAGTACTACCGCCGCTCGCTCGCCAGCGGACTCGTCTGCTGGTGGGATCACCCCGGCTTCGTCACGCAGCCGTTCATCGCAACGTCCGGCCTCGACGGCGGCGCGTTGTGCGCCTACGCCTGGGACACCGGTGGCTACGCCCCGAACGTGCTGAGCCTGATGCTCGGCGACAGCGTCCTCGACATCATCGAGTCGTTCCTCGACGCCGACCTGACCGATCGCTACGCCATCGCCCCTGACGGCACCGGCCTCGGAGTCGCGTACGCCTACAGCGGCTGGTCCCTCGTCGCCTTGACCCGAGCGGCCGCGGCCGAACGCCGGCTCGATCCGGATCTGATCGCCCGACTGCACGACGTACTGACTGCCCTCGACAAGCGGTTCCAGCCGGACGACCAAACCGGCGTACTGCGGGATTACGGCGACCAGTCCAATCTGCTCGAGATGCGCGGATCCGGATGGGAACACGTCGTCGCCAGCCCGAATGCCGAACGCGCCTCGACCCTCGACACCCTCGCCGAACTGTCCGACCTCACTGGCGCCGCGCTTCCGGCCGACGAGCTCCGCGCGGCCGCACAGCAGATCCGGACCGAGGCGATCCGCCAGCTGTGGGATGACGACGCGGGATGGTTCCGCAGCCGCTACCCCGATGGCCATACCGAGCTCGCGTACTCCGTCCAGGCGTTCGACGTACTGCGGTCCGGCGACTACCCGCCCGAGATCGCGGCCGCCTTGATCAGTCATCTTCGACCGGGCGCGTTCCTGGGTGAGTACGGCGTCAGCAGTGTGAGCGCCGAGGACGAGCTCCATTACGAGACCGCCGACATCGACTGGTCGGGCGCCGGCGCGTACACAGGCGAGGCGCCCCAACTGGCCCTCACCCTGTGGCAGCAAGGTGAGCCCGAGCTGGCCTGGGACGTGCTCCGGCGGCTGTTCTGGATGGGCGAGCACTATCCGTACCTCCCCCAGGACCACTATTCCGACAAACCCGGCGCCCCCGCATCCGGCCGCCGGATCAACGTCATCGCCGGCCTCACCGGCGCCGAGGCCATCCTCACCGGACTGGCCGGCGTCCAACCCAACCCCGACGGCTCCCTCCACATCCGGCCGAACCCTGTTGCCGCCGGCAACATCACTCTCAGTGGCCTCGGCTTTCGCGGTCACACCGTCGACATCACCATCAGCACCGACGACTTCGAGGTCATCGTCGACGGTCAGCGAGTGTCAGCCGAACCAGACGGCACCGTCATCGCAGTACGCCCCGCTGTCAGCAGTTGCGGTTCGCCGAACAGCGCCGGATGATTCATAGGTTCGATCCGCCCGCCGAACACTGGGGACCAGTCATGAGAATCCGGCTTCTGGTCAGCGCTGCCGCAGCGACCGCACTCGTGGTTGCGGCCCTTGCCAGTCCCGCATCCGCCAAGCCGTCGCAGCCGCTGACACCGACGTTTGTCGACGGTCTCGCGCAGCCGGTCTTCTCGACCAACCCGGCCGACTGGTACAGCGGTGAAGTCTGGGTACAGGCGCCGTTCGACAGCGACCACGACGGCGTACCGGACCGGATCCACGCGGACTTCACCGCGCCGCCAGAGGTCCTCACCCAGGGGCTCAAGGTGCCGGTCATCTTCGAGGACAGTCCCTACTACGCGGGTACGGCGGACACGTACAGCAACTGGGGTGTCGACCACGAGTTGGGCTCCCCGCCAGCGACACGACCGCGCGCGCCTTTCTGGTCTGCGTTCGACACCAGCCCAGTGATCAGCACCGTCTACGAGTCGACCTGGGTGCCACGCGGGTTCGCCGTCGTACACGCGGAATCGCCCGGCACTGGTCACTCGGACGGCTGCCCGACGTCCGGTGGCACGAACGAGACGCTGGCCGGGAAGGCAGTGATCGACTGGCTGAACGGTCGCGCCCGCGCGTACACGACCAGGGACGGCTCCACCCGAGCCGTAGCCAGCTGGACGACCGGCAACGTCGGCATGATCGGTACGTCGTACAACGGCACGCTGCCGGAGGCTGTCGCCACGACCGGGGTCGCCGGGCTGAAGGCGATCGTGCCGATCTCGGCGATCTCTGACTGGTACGACTACTACCGCGCGAACGGCATGGTCCGGGCGCCGCACTCGTCGTCGAACCCGTCCGGTGACAACAACGCCTTCCAGGGCGAGGACCTGGACGTGCTGGCCGACGTGGTGTACTCGCGGCTCGACGAGACCGGCGCGCGGACCATCTGCCAGCCGGTGATCGACGACATCGAGAAGCACATCGACCGCGCCACCGGGAACCGGAACAGTTTCTGGCAGGAGCGCAACTACATGAAGGACGTGGGCAAGGTCCGCGCCGCGACCTTGCTGGCCCACGGCAATAACGACTTCAACGTCATCGCGAAGAACGCGGCCCAGTTTTACGACGCGCTCAAGAAGCAGCACGTGCCGCACATGTTCTACTTCCATCAGGGCGGGCACGGCGGTGCGCCGCCGGACGTGCTGATCAACTACTGGTTCACCCGGTACCTGTACGGCGTACAGAATGGTGTCGAGCGGCTGCCGCGGTCGTGGGTCGTCCGCGAGGCCGCGTCGTGTCCGCCTCGCCAGACCGGCGTCAAGGGAGATCAGTCGAACACGGCGACGCTGACGGTGGCCGACACGAAGCCGTTCCGGATCGGGTTCTCGTTGACCGTGCCGCAGACCAACGCCGACGGCACGATCACCACCACGAACCGGTTGATCTCGAAGATCCCTGACTCGACTCATCTCGTCCTCGCCTCGCCGGTGGCGACCACGGCCGGTCAGAAGGTCGCCGATGGCGCGACGGTCAGCCTGCTATGCAGCAACGCCAACCCGACGCCGTACGCCGAGTGGCCGGATCCTGCCTCCAGTCAGGCCGGGCTGCATCTCACGCCGGGAGCACCGACCCGCGGCGGCCTGACGTTCGGGCCGAGCAATGCGGGTACCGAGACGCTCACCGACGACGCGTCCATCGCCGGCATCACGTCCGCGAACGCGGCGTCCTCGAACGTGCGGCTGATCTACCAGACTCCGCCGCTCACGAAGGCGGTCCGCATCAGCGGTACGCCGTCGGCCTCACTGCAGCTCGCCTTCAGTGCGTCGAAGGCGAACGTGACCGCGGCGCTGGTCAGCTACCCGCCGACCGGCAACGGCACGATCCTCACCCGCGGCTGGATCGACCCGGCCAACCGTGTCTCCGACTGGATCGACGCCCCGGTCAAGCCAGGCAAGATGTACCGCATGGACGTCGACCTGCAACCCAAGGACGTCGTCGTACCAGCCGGAAACCGCCTGGCCCTGATGCTCATCTCCAGCGACCGCGACTTCACCATCCGCCCTGCCCCAGGCACCCAACTCACCCTCGACCTGACTCACAGCTCCGTCGACATCCCAGTGGTAGGCGGCCGCAAGGCACTAGCCGACGCCCTCAACTGAGAGAACGCTTCAAGCACAGACTCAAATTGATAATCTGCAACCGGCAAGTCCACCGCATGATGACTGCCGACACGGATCGTCTTCAGCCCGGCGTGGATCCCCCCGGCGATGTCGTACGCCGGATGGTCCCCCACCATCCACCCGCCATCGAGCACCGCGCCCGCCCCCGCCGCCGCGATCTCGAAGATCCGGGCATCCGGCTTACGAACCCCGACCGCCTCTGAGATGCAGCAATAGTCGACAGCATCAGCGATACCAGTGTGCTCGAGCTTCCGGCTCTGCTGGACGACGCCGCCGTTCGTCACCACGGCCAGCCGCCACCCCGTCGTACGCAAGGAAGCGAGCCCGTCGAGCACTGCAGGCTCCACCCAGGTGAACCCCGGATGCTCCCGGTCGTAGTCGTCGGCCGAGATGCGCACGCCGAACTGCTCCTCGAAGCCGGCGAACAGTTCGGCCCTCGGTGTGAAGCCGCCGTTGTCGTGGGCGAGTAGCCAGTCGACCGCGGTCAGGCCGAGCCCGGCGCGGTCGACCCACCAGCGGGCCCAGGCCAGGAAGGCACCGTCGCGGTCGATCAGGGTGTTGTCCAGGTCGAAGCAGGCCAGGGGCATCAGACGTCGATGCGGTTTTCGTCCAGGTCGTAGGCGCCTTGGACGATGAACTCCTTGCGGGGCGCGACGTCGTTGCCCATCAGAAGGTCGAAGACCTGGGCCGCGGCTTCGGCGTCGTCGACGGTGATCCGGCGCAGCGTCCGGTGACGTGGATCCATGGTGGTCTCCGCCAGCTGGTCGGCGTCCATCTCACCGAGGCCCTTGTAACGCTGCGGGGGCTCCTTCCAGCGGACGCCCTTCTTCATCAGCTCGGCCGTCTTCCGCTGGTGCTCCGCGTCGCTGTACGTGTACAGGTACTTGTCCTGGCCCTTTTTCGGGTTCGTCAGCTCGAACCGGTGCAGCGGCGGTACGGCGGTGTAGACCCGCCCCGCCTCCACCAGCGGCCGCATGTACCGGAAGAACAGGGTCGCGAGCAGACACCGGATGTGGGCGCCGTCGGAGTCGGCGTCCGCCATGAAGATGATCTTCCCGTACCGCGCCTGCTCCAGCTCGAACGTCCGGCCGGAGCCGGCGCCGACGACCTGGATGATCGATGCGCACTCGAGGTTCTTCAGCATGTCGCCGACGGACGCCTTCTGCACGTTCAGGATCTTGCCGCGGATCGGCAGCAGCGCCTGGAACTCCGAGCTCCGCGCGAGCTTCGCCGTACCGAGCGCCGAATCACCCTCGACGATGAACAGCTCGGACCGGTCGACATCGTTGCTGCGGCAGTCGGCCAGCTTCGCCGGCAGTGCCGACGACTCCAGCGCGGTCTTCCGCCGCTGCAGCTCCCGGTGCTGACGAGCGGCCACCCGAGTGCGTGACGCGGCGACAACCTTCTCCAGCACCGCCCGCGCTTGTGCCTTCTGCGCGGCCTTGGTCGAGGTCAGGAACGCCTCGAGCTCGGTCTGCACGACCTTCGCCACGATCCGCGAGGCCGCCGGCGTACCGAGGACCTCCTTGGTCTGGCCGTCGAACTGCGGCTCGGCCAGCCGAACCGTGACCACCGACGTCAGACCTTCGAGTACGTCGTCCTTGATGATCTCCTCGCCGCTCTTCAGCAGCCGGGTGCCATCAAGTGCGTTCGTGAAACTCTTCGACAGCGCGCGTTCGAATCCGCTGACGTGCGTCCCGCCCTTGGGCGTGGCGACGATGTTCACGAACGACCGCAGCTCGGTCTCGTACCCGTCGCCCCAGCGCACCGCGATGTCGACTTCCAGGTCGCGCTCGACGTCCGACGGCGTCATGTGGCCGGCGTCGTCGAGCATCGGCACGGTCTCGGTGAAGTGTCCTGTGCCAGACAGCCGGACCACGTCGGTGACCTTCTGGTCGGTCGCGAGGAACTCGCAGAACTCGCTGATCCCGCCGTCGTGCTTGAAGTGCTCCTCGGTGGTCTCGTCAGCGCGTTCGTCCCGGATCACCAGCTCGAGCCCCGGCACCAGGAACGACGTCTGCCGCGCCCGGGTGACCAGCTCGTCGTAGTTGAACGCCGCGTCCTTGGTGAAGACCTGCCGGTCCGCCCAGTACCGGATCCGGGTGCCGGTCACACCCTTCTTCGCCCGACCGGCCTTGCGCAGTCCCTTCGACGGCGTGAACGGGGCGTCCGCACCGTCGCCGTCGAACTCGCCCGCCACGCCACGCCGGAACGACGTGGTCCAGATCGTGCCACCGCGATCCACCTCGACGTCCAGCCGCGCGGACAGCGCGTTCACCACCGAGGCGCCGACACCGTGCAGACCGCCGGAGGCGTTGTACGACCCGCCGCCGAACTTGCCGCCGGCGTGCAGCTTGGTGAACACCACCTCGACACCGCTGAGCTTGGTCTTCGGCTCGATGTCGACCGGGATGCCGCGCGCGCGGTCGATCACCTCGACCGAACCGTCCTTGTGCAGGACCACGTCGATCAGCTCACCGTGACCGGCGAGCGCCTCGTCGACGGCGTTGTCGATGATCTCCCACAGGCAGTGCATCAGACCGCGGCTGTCGGTCGACCCGATGTACATCCCGGGCCGTTTCCGGACCGCCTCGAGGCCTTCGAGGACAAGCAGATGGCGGGCGTTGTACGCCGGGTCGATCTCGGTACTGCGAGGCGTCGGGGCGGCCACTGGGCTCCTTCACTGGTTCACCACACTTACACAGACAGCCTATGCGGCCGGACCCCCAAAACGCGGCAGGCGGGGCCTGATCCGGCATGCGCCTGGGTATAGGAGATATGTGTTGCGACAGGTATCGATCCGGACTCGATTAAGAGTGGCGTACGACACTCCGATCGTCAGCACACGGTGACTGCGTCATGGCGCACAGTGAGAGAAGAAGCACTGGACCTCCGTGACTCGCCAGAATTCCGCCGTGCACGAAACGATTCCTCGTCAACAAGCGTCATACGGGAACAGGTGGTTCGTCTCACATACGGACACGTTGTCCCCACCGGGAAGCGATCCGCGTGTCAGGATGTTGCTATCTGGTGAGTACGGAACTAGATGAGATGAGGCCTCAATGACTACAGCACTCGCCCCGAGTTCGGCCCTGTCGGCCGCGGATCGTTGTGACCGCTGCGGAGCACAGGCCTACGTCCGGGTCACCCTGACCAGCGGTGGGGAGCTGCTTTTCTGCGCCCATCACGGCCGGGAGCACTCGGAGAAGCTGCGCAACATCGCGATCACCATCCACGACGAGACGGGTCGGCTTGAACCCACCTCAACGGTCGCCGCGGAAGAAGAGCGGTAACCACCAGGCTGTTCCAAACGCGCCAACGGCGGCGCCAAAGTCATACAGGCTTCGATGGCGGTTCACCCGAGCAGGGTGACCGCCATCCCTCTGTTACACGACAGGTACGCCAGGCCCGGGGCCGTGCCGGCGTAGTTCTCGCCAGGCTCGGGCCAGCCGGGTGACCGCATCATCAAGCACTTGTTCGGAGTAAGCGAACGGCACCCGTAAGTAGTCGTCGTGCGAGCCGGACGGATCCATCGCCTGACCGGCTACTACCTCGACACCGTGCCGCAAGGCCACCTGAGCGAACACCCGGGCGTCTGTGTCCGGTAGCCGGATCCACAGCGCAGACCCACCGACTGGCACCGACCACTCCCATTCCGGAAGTCGTTCCGTCAGCAACTCCCCCATCAACTTCTTCCGCGCCGTCGACAACCGAGCCCGCGTCGCTGTGAGCTCGCCGAGCCGCGGCAGCAACCGAGCCGTGAGTGCCTGATCGATCAGCGGACTGCCGAGATCGGCCAGCGCCTTGTGCCGGGCCAGTCGTTCTGCCAGCGGCCGCGGTGCGCGGATCCAGCCGATCCGCAGACCACCCCAGACGGCCTTCGACACCGACCCGATCGTCAGCACCCCCGCGTCGTCCGGGGCGTACGCCGCCAACGGCGGAGGGATCGTCGGCCCGGACGGGTCCCAGGCGGAGTACGCGTTGTCCTCGACGACCACAACGCCGTACCGCGCGGCCAGCTCGGCGACCTGTCGGCGCCGGTTCGCCGACATCAGACCACCGGTCGGATTGTGGAAGGTCGGCATCACGAACAACAGCGCCGGCTGATGCTCAGCGAACGCCTTCGCGAGCAGATCAGGCCGGATCCCGGCGTCGTCCAGCGGTACGCCGGCCACCCGCCCGCCGGCCGCCCCGAACAGGTCGAAGCACCCCGGCCAACTGGGCTGCTCGATCACGACCGCCGCACCGTTCCGCAGATACATCTGCGTCACCAAAGCGATCGCCTGATGCGCGCCGGTCGTCACCACGATCTCGTCAGGAGACGTCGGCAGGCCGGATTCGGTGAAGTGCTCGGCCACTCGCTCCCGCAGAATCGGCAGTCCGCGCGGGTGATAGCCGACGTCGCCGAGGAGTGCGGGCAGCTCGGTTGACGCCAGGTCGATCAGCTCCGAGGTGAGCTCGGGCAGTCCGGGATCGACGGCGTACGTGAGTGAGATGACCTCGCCCGGTCCGACGGTGATCCGGTGGAAGAGCGACTCGCCGTACCCGGCGGGCATCCGCTTGTCCGCTCGTGAACGACCACGTCCGGCCGCGCGGGCGACCGTCGTACCGCTGCCGCGTCGGCTTTCGACCAGGCCGCGAGCGCGGAGTTCGTCGTACGCCGCGACGACCGTCGAGCGACTGATCGCCAAGGACTCGGCCAGCCTGCGCTCGGCTGGGAGGCGGGCGCCGACCGGGAGCTCGGCGGAACCGATCAGCGCGGCGATCTCGTCGGCCAACCGGCGGTACAGACCGCCGGTTCGATCGCTGAGTCGGTGACCGATCAGGTGGGCCAGATCGGCAGCAGCTCCAGAACGGTCCACTTCTCCTCTTATTGGCTCGGGTGGACTGCTTCTCGCGCGACCAGGCTAGTACCGCCAAGCAGTCCAGTTCGATGAGGAGACACATGGGGATCGGTCGCGTACTTGGGTTCGCCGGTGCGACGGTGGTGCTGGTGGGGATGCCGGGGCCGAACAACCTGTACATCTCGCTCCGCAGCCTCACCCAGGGACGTCGCGCCGGCGTGGTGTCCGCGCTTGCGATCGAGACCGGGACGCTCGTCTACATCGTCGTCACTGCCCTGGGACTGGCCGCATTGGTGCAGGCCTCCCCCGCGCTGTTCACCGCAATCACCATCACCGGCGCGCTGTACCTCGCCTACCTCGGCGTGAAGACGCTCAGGGCGTCGGGGGCCGAGCTCGGCGGCATCGCGCCGGCGCCGCTGGGGCGGGTGTTCCGCGATGGTGTCGTCGTCAACCTGCTCAATCCCAAGGTCGCGCTGTTCTTCCTCGCGTTCCTCCCGCAGTTCACCACCCGCGGCGCCGGACCTGACCAACTCCGCACCGAGATGCTGCTGCTCGGAGTCGGCGCGATGCTGATCGGCCTCACCTTGGACCTGTGTTACGCCGTCGGCGCCGACGCGATCGGCCGACGCTTCCGGTCAGTCCGTACGACGGGACGCGCGCGGAACCTGGTCGTTGCGACCATCTACCTCGGGCTGTCGGCGTTCGCGCTGATCACCGCACTCTGAGGTGCTTCGAGCACGGTCAGCTCGTCGCCGTCGAGGCGCACGGACAACGTCTCGCCGCCAACCCGCAAGCCGCTTACCTCAAGGGCGTTCCAGGGCATCGACTCCGCCGGGTTGATGACCAGGGTGCCGCCTGGGACGTCCGGCTCGATGCCGAGGGCAGCGACGAGTACGGCGACCGCGGACGCGGCTGCCCAGGCCTGCGGGCGACACGACAGCGGGTACGGCGTCGGAGTGGTCTCCTCGCTCGTCCCGCGTCCGCCGTACAACTCCGGCAGTCGGTAGTCGAACGCTTCCGCCGCACGGATCAAGCCCTCGGTGTACGACGACGCCACGTCAGACTGCCCGGTCGCGAACAGGCCCTGGACGGTCATGGCCGTGTCGTGCGGCCAAACGCTGCCGGTGTGATAGCCGAGCGGGTTGAAGCGGGTCATTGCTGTCGACAACGTACGGAGGCCGAAGCCGCTGTTCAGGTCCGCGCCGGCGAGGACCTCGGCGACTAGCTCCTCCTCGTCCGCGTCGAGCAGGCCGGTGCCGAGCAGGTGGCCCATGTTCGACGCGCGGCCGACGACCGGGTTCTTGGCGCCGTCGAGGGCGATCGCCGGGTAGCCGTCGACCCAGAACGTCTTCCGGAACCGCTCTTGCAGCGCGACCGCCCACTCACGCCACTCGTCGCCGGACTCATCGTGTGCCTCGAGCAACTCGGCACCCTTGATCGCGGCGGCGTACGCGTAGCCCTGCACCTCGCACAACGCGATCGGCGCGGTCGCGAGCGTGCCGTCGGGCCACTGGACCGCGTCGGCGGAGTCCTTCCAGCCTTGGTTGGCCAGGCCGTGACCGGACTCGTCGACGTACTCGAGGAAGCCGTCGCCGTCGGGGTCGGCGTACTCCTTCATCCAGGTCAGCGCGCGCTCGAGGTTCGGCAGCAGGTCGCGGACTTCCTCGGCCGGCATGCCCCAGCGCCAGGCTTTGTGGAGCGTGGTGATCCACAGTTGGGTCGCGTCGTGCGTGCCGTAGTACGCAGCGGGCAGGACCAGGCCGCCACCGTGATCGGCGACCTCGGCGCGCAACTCGTGCGGGATCTTGCCCGGCTGCTCGGCCGACTCCGCGTCGACCTTCGTGCCTTGCCAGGCGGCCAGTGCACGCAGCGTGCCCGCGGCGAGGCCGGGGTCCACCGGGATCAGCATGCCGGACGAGATCAGCGAGTCGCGGCCGAAGAGCGTGAGGTACCACGGCGGGCCGGCGCCGAGATAGCGATCATCGTCGGCGGCCAGTTGGAGCGCGCGGACGTCTTCCAGGGAGCGGTCGATCCAGCGCTCGACCCGCTTGTCGTCGCAGCGGACAGTGACGTCGTACGCCGCACGCTCGGCAGGCGGGTCGATGGTGAAGCCGGTGTTGGACTTCGGGAAGTCTGCCGTGACGCGGAGCGTGATCGTGAAGTCCTCCCCCGGCTGCAGCTGCGGCGTCGCGGAGGTGCCGGGGTCGGCGGTCGCGATGACACGGGTGTCGTCGCTCTCCCAGCTCAGGCCGTCTGGGCTGGGCGTGAGCTGCGGCAGGCTCGTGGCGGCGCCGCTGCGTACGGCGGCTGTGCCGGCGAGATCGGTGCCTAGGGCAACGTCCAGGCGGCACTCGATCGCCGACCGGGAGCGGTTCACCAGCGTGATCCGCTCGGTCAGGCCATCGGAGTCGACCGTCCGGGTCCGGTACAGCATCACGGTCGGGTCGTGCCGGGTGTCGCCGACGCCTTCGACCATCGCGACGTACTGATGAGTGGCGGCGTCGCGCTCGTCGACGTGGACCGGGATCGGTTCTCGGCCGTCGACGGTGACGCTCAGCCGGGACAGGATCCGCCGGTCCCGCGCGTACACGCCCTCCGCGCCGGAGCCGGTGAGCTGACCGGATCGTGGCGAGAGGACCACCCACGGGGCGGCGAGTGCGGTGACCAGTTCGTGTAGCTGGGACATGTCTTCACCCTAAAGGTCTACTTTTCGGGCACAGTGTGGGTGTGGAGACTGGAGTGACTGTCCTGGTCGGGATCGCGATCTTCGTCGGGATCGTGGGCATCATCGTGCCGATCCTGCCCGGGGCGATTCTCAGCCTGGCGGCGATCCTGGTCTGGGCGATCGTCGAGCAGAGTGCGACCGGGTGGATCGTGTTCGCGATCACCGCGGTCCTCATCGGTGCGAGTCAGGTGGTGAAGTACGTCGTACCGGAGCGACGGCTCCGCGAAGCCGGCGTACCGCGGCGATCGATGTTCTTCGGGATCGTGCTCGGGATCGTCGGATTCTTCGTGATCCCGGTGGTCGGGATGTTCGTCGGGTTCCCGATCGGGATCTACCTGTCCGAGCTGCAGCGGCTGCGCACGCACGCGGCCGCGTGGACCTCGACCAAGCACGCGCTGCGCGAGACCGGGGTGTCGATCCTGATCGAGCTCATCGGCACTTCGCTGGCCGCGGCGCTCTGGCTTGTTGCAGTCCTCTTCATCGTCTGATCTCTCAGGTGATTGCCAGAGCCTTCTTATCCGCAGCGGAGGTTCGTCTCAGGTCCGCGGGGCAGTGTGGGGAGGATCAGTGCCAGGTGACGGTTTGGCACGCTTTACGGAAAGGCACACGATGAAGCTTTCGCAAAAGCGATGGCGGTTGCTCGGCACCGTGGCCGCGGTTGCCGCGACGGCCACGGCCGGCGGGGTCGCCTGGGCGACGACCAGCACAGATCCGACGCCGTCGGCGTCCCCTTCCACACCTGGGCAGCAACAGCAGAAGCCCGATCATCCTGGCAAGGGTGGTTTCGGGCCGCGGGGCGAGTTCGGGCTCGGCGGTGCCCTGCACGGCGAGTTCGTCGTACCGAAGGACGGTGGCGGGTACCAGACCGTCGCCACCCAGCGCGGTTCGGTGACCGCGGTCAGCAAGGACTCGATCACGGTCAAGAGCGACGACGGCTACAGCCGGACCTACAAGGTCGCGGCCGAGACCCTGGTGAACGCCGCTCGGGACGGTATCTCCTCGATCAAGACCGGCAGCACCGTGAACGTCAGCGCCGTGGTGGCGGACAACACCGCGACCTCGATCAACGACGGCTCGGCCCGCGACGCGGCCGCCCAGAAGTGGGGTTTCAAGCACGGTCCACGCTGATCACGAGCCGACTCACAGGTGATTGCCAGGAAGCTTCCAGTGTTCACATGGGTAGCGGCGGCACACTGTGACCATGAGTCCGCATCTGCTGGTGGTCGACGACGAGCCGAACATCGTCGAGCTACTGTCCGCGAGTCTGCGTTTCGCCGGGTACGACGTGACTACGGCGACCCACGGCGCCGAGGCGCTGCGCAAGGCCCGGGACGTGGAGCCCGACCTGGTTGTACTCGACGTGATGATGCCTGGCCTGGACGGGTTCGAGGTGGTTCGCCGGCTGCGCGGTGAGGACCGGCACGTGCCAGTGCTGTTCCTGACCGCCCGTGACGCCGTCGAGGACAAGGTGCTCGGCCTGCAGACCGGTGGAGACGACTACGTCACCAAACCGTTCAGCCTGGACGAGCTGGTCGCCCGGGTACGCGCCCTGCTCCGCCGGTCCGGTCACCGCGAGCAGACCGCCACGGAGGCCGCCGTACTGCGTTATGCCGACCTGGAGCTGAACGAGGACAGCTACGAGGTGTTCAAGGACGGTCAGGCTGTTCAGCTGTCGTTGACCGAGTTCAAGCTGCTCCGGTGCCTGCTGGAGAACGCCGAGCGGGTCATGTCCAAGGGCCAGATCCTGTCCGCGGTCTGGAACTACGACTTCGCCGGGGACGCCGGCGTGGTCGAGTCGTACATGTCGTACCTGCGCCGTAAGGTCGACACCGGCGACCAGAAGCTGCTCCACACCGTCCGCGGGGTCGGCTACGTCCTGCGCACCCCGCGAGGCCCCAACTGATGCAACTGACCCACCGGCGGTTCGCCGACCGGTACCCGTTGCGCGTCACGATCGTCGTCGTCCTACTGGCGCTCGTGGTGGTCGCACTCGGCGCGTCCGGCGTGCTCGCGACCACGATCATGCGCGGCTACCTGATCGACCGGGTGGACGAGCAGCTGCAGCAGACCGCCGTACCGCTGTCGCATGCGCAGGCCGATCGGCGTCCGCTGCCGCCTGGTGCGGGTCCGGCGCGCCGGCAGTTGCCGAGCCAGTTCGTGGTGCAGTTCAACAACTCGGAGGGGGCGAGCGACAACGGGCCGTTCGGCTCCCGGCCGGACGAGACCGAGCCGCTGCCCAAGCTTCCGTCGCTCAACCTGAACCAGGTCCGCGCGCTCGACGGGAAGTCGTTCAACGTCGACGCCCAGTCCGGCGGCGCCAGATGGCGGGTCCTGGCCGTGCCGACCGACGACGGCACGGGGTCGGTCATGGTCGCGCAGAGTCTGAAGGACATGGACCACACGATCCAGCGCTTGGTCGGGATCCAGGCGGCTGCCGGGCTGATCCTGCTGATCCTGCTGGCCGGTGTCGGGACTTACGTCGTACGGCGAAGCCTGCGCGGACTCGAGGACGTCGAACACACCGCGGTCGCGATCGCCGGCGGTGATCTGAGCCGACGCGTACCGCAGCGCGATCCGCGGACTGAGGTCGGACGGTTGTCGCTTGCGTTGAACCAGATGCTTGGGCAGATCGAGACCGCGTTCACCCAACGGACGGCTTCAGAGTTCGCCGCTCGGCGGTCCGAGGACACAGCGCGACGGTCGGAAGAGGCGGCGCGTCAGTCCGAGGATCGGATGCGGCGGTTCGTGGCGGACGCGTCGCATGAGTTGCGTACGCCGTTGACGTCGATCCGCGGATTCGCCGAGTTGTCGCGGCAGCGCGGTGACGTGACTGATTCCGACACGATGCGCCGGATCGAGGACGAGGCCAAGCGAATGGGCCTACTCGTCGACGACCTGCTGCTCCTGGCCCGACTCGATCAACAGCGCCCGCTGCGGATGGAGTCGGTCGACCTGCTCCCGATCGCGGCCGACGCTCTGCATAACGCCCAGGCAGTCCAGCCCGACCGCAACATCTCCCTGCGAATCCTGCCCGACTCGGAGGCCCCGGTCGTCGAAGGCGACGAGGCCCGCCTACGCCAGGTCCTCGGCAACCTGGTCAGCAACGCCCTCCACCACACGCCGATCGAATCCCCCATCACCGTGTCGGTCGGCACCCGCGGCACCGAGGCGATCCTGGAAGTCAGCGACACCGGCCCCGGCCTGACCGACGAACAAAAGGCCCGAGTCTTCGAACGCTTCTACCGAGCCGACACAGCCCGCACCCGAACCACCGGCGGCTCAGGCCTAGGCCTCTCCATAGTCGCCGCTCTCGTCGCCGCCCACCACGGCCGAGTAACCACCACCGACACCACTCCCCACGGCGCCACCTTCACCGTCCACCTACCAGTCGCCCAGTAGCACCACCCGCCTGCTCCCTCACCGCCGCCAGCCAACCCTCCCTTTCCGGAACGAAATTGCCAGATACCGCCTAAATCGTTCCGGAAACCGGGCCACGCGTGGGACAGACCTACAGCTTCGGGAACGCGCGGTTGGCGGTTTCGCCGTGTTCTAGGACCTCGGCGGCGGGGCCGAGGATTTTGGGGTCGGGTTGGCCTACTAGGGCTACGTCTTTGTCGGTGTAGTCGTAGAGGCTGAGGACGTGGCGCATCGCCTCGAGGCGGGCTCGTTTCTTGTCGTTGCTCTTGACTACGGTCCACGGAGCGTACGGCGTGTCCGTGTAGTGGAACATCGCCTCTTTCGCCTCCGTGTACGCCGCCCACTTGTCGAGGGACGCGAGGTCGGTCGGGGACAGTTTCCACTGCCGGACCGGGTCGATCTGGCGGATCGTGAATCGGGTCTGCTGCTCGGCCTGTGACACCGAGAACCACAGCTTGACCAGCAGGATCCCGGACCGGACCAGCATCCGCTCGAAGTCCGGCGCCTGCCGCATGAACTCCTCGTACTGCTCCTGCGTGCAGTACCCCATCACCCGCTCGACGCAGGCGCGGTTGTACCAGGACCGGTCGAACATCGTGATCTCGCCGGCGGCCGGCAGATGAGCGACGTACCGCTGGAAGTACCACTGGCTCTGCTCGCGGTCGGTCGGCTTCTCCAGCGCGACGATGCTCGCGCCGCGGGGGTTCAGGTGCTCCATGAACCGCTTGATCGTGCCGCCCTTGCCGGCCGCGTCCCGGCCCTCGAACACGATCACCATTCGCTGCTTCGACCGCTTGACCCAGTACTGCAGCTTGAGCAGCTCGATCTGCAGCAGCCGCTTGTCCCGGTCGTAGATCTCCCGCGGCAGCCGTTCGCCGTACGGATAACCCTCGCGCCAGGTGTCGACCGGCGTACCGTCGGCACGCAGCAGCACCGGGTCGTCGTCCTCTTCGTCGAGGACGCGGAAGCCAAGCTCTTGGACCAGGTCAGGCCCGCTCATCGACGTCCTCGCTTCGCTCCGGGCGCCGATGAGACTCGAACGGTGCTGTGCCTTTTGATGACCTCGCTGCGCTCGCTCATGAGCACAGACTCAGCCTCGATGATGACGTGCAGGTGAACAGTCTCAGCGGCGGCGGAGCTTGACGGTGCAGTCGCGGCGATTGATCGGCTGACCGTCGCGCATCACCTGTGCTCGGTCGTGCACGCGACTGACCAGCGTCTCCCATTCGTCGTCCGGCAGGTCGAGGCCGGCGATCACCTCGTCCGGGGTCGGAAAGTGAATGTCGGGGTGCGGGTTGTGCTCGCCCGGCGGGAACCCCATGTGTCCCTCGATCAGCAGTACTCCGTGCTGCGCGACCACCGATGCCGCGCTGCGCAGGATCGCGTCCCGCGACAACTCGGTCTTCGAGTGCAGGAACTGGGCCGAGACGAGATCGAACTCACCATCCGGGAACGACTGCCCGAGCTCGTGCTGCTGCCAGTCGATCCGATCGTCGACCCCGGCGTCCTTCGCGTGCTGCGCCGCACGTCCCAGCGCGACCGACGAGATGTCGACCGCGGTCACCGTCCAGCCCTGTTGCGCGAGCCAGATCGCGTCCGCACCTTCGCCGCAGCCGAGGTCGAGTGCGCGACCCGGCGCAAGGTCGGACACCTCGTCGACCAGGACCACGTTCGGCCGGCCGCTCCAGATCTGGTCGTGCTCGGCGTAGAACGAATTCCAGTAGTCCTCGGAGACCTGCTCGGTTGTCATAGGACGATGCTGCGTTGGTACTCCGTCGTCGCGCAAACATGTTTGCCGGGTTGGCAAATCATCCTAGGATCGGGCATTCATCCAACGGACTGGGGGCTTCAAGTGATCGAGGACGGCGAGGAGATTCCGCTGCTCGGCGGCGACGTGACCGAGGGCTTGGTCCGGGTCGGTGACACGGTACGGCGTCCGCCCGGAGAGCGGGCCGAACTCGTCCAGGACGTCCTGCTCTACCTGGAGAAGGCCGGGTTCGAGGGCGCACCACGATTCCTCGGCATCGATTCCGCCGGCCGTCAGGCGCTCACGTACATCGAGGGCGAGGTCGCCGGCCGCCCACGTCCGCCGTGGATCGCCGACGAGGAGCGGATGCTCTCGGTCGCTCGGCTGCTGCGCAGGTACCACGATGCTGTCGAAGGATTCGGGATCCCGACGAACCTGCCGGCGCCGATCGAGCCGCCCGGGCTACCCGACCTCGACGACCCGCCCGAGCTGGTCGGGCATCAGGACGTCACGCCGGAGAACGTGGTCTTCCGCGAAGGACGCGCGTACGCACTCATCGACTTCGACCTGGCCCGGCCGGTCAGCCGGGCTCGTGAGCTTGTGAACCTGATGCTGTGGTGGGCGCCGTTCGGCGAGGACGCCGACCTCGATCCGGAGTTCCGCGGTCTCGACCGCCGGCGCCGCTGCCGCCTCCTCGCCGACGCCTACGGCATGTCGGAACCAGATCGCCGCCGGTTGATGGCGCTCTCGATCGGGCTCAACGAGCGCGCCTGGCACACGATGAAGCACCGCGCCGAAACCCTGGGCGGCGGCTGGCAACGAATGTGGAGCGAGGGAGTCGGCGACCAGATCCAGCACCGCCAAATCTGGCTCGAAGAAAACGCCGACCCCCTCACCACTGCTCTCCTCAACTAGCGGGCGATGGTTACCTCGGAGCCGATTCGGGCGGACTCGTAGATTCCGGACAGCATCCGCGCCATCTCGAGGCCGTGCTCGGCGGTGGCGTCGGCCGGGATCTCGCGGCGGCAGATCTGCAGGAAGTGGTCGATCTGGTTGGCGAACCCGACCTGGAAGTCGAAGCCGAGTGAATCGATCTGCGGCTGCATGTGCAGCAGCGTGTCGTGCCGCTCGGTGATCATCAGCAGCTCGGGCTCGATCTCGGCCCCGCCCTTGGAGCCGTGGATCTTCACGCTCGTCGAGTTCCGTGCGTGCAGCGAGTACGACGTATCCACGTCGAGGACCGCCCCGCCCTCGAAGCGGATCTGCGCGGTCGCGTAGTCCTCGACGTTGTTCACCCGGGTCTCGGACGCGGCCCGGTACCGGGTCAGGTGCTGGATGTTGTCGCGGGCACCGAGCTTCGAGAACGTCGCGCCCGACACCGAAACCGGCGCGGGCATCCCCATCAGGTACCAGCACAGGTCGATGATGTGGACACCCAGATCGATCAGCGGACCACCGCCCGAGACAGCCACGTCACCGAACCAGCCACCGGGGTTGCCGGCAGCCCGGATGATCGTGGCCCGCGCGGCGTAGATGTCGCCGAACTCGCCCTCGTCCAGGAACCGCTTGGTGACCAGGGCGTTCGGAGCGAACCGGCGTACGTAGCCGATCTGCAGCGCCTGCCCGGTCTCCTTGGTCGCCTGGACCAGCGCTTCGGCTTCGGCGACGTTCACGGACATCGGCTTCTCGACCAGGACATCCTTGCCGGCCCGCAGCGCCGCCTCGGCGAACTTGGCGTGCAGGAAGTTCGGCACGCAGATGCTCACCGCGTCGACGCCGTCATCGGCCAGGATCTCGTCGACGACATCAGTCGCCTTCGGTACGCCGAACTTGTCGGCCTGCGCCTTGGCGCGGGTCCGGTCGATGTCGCACACGGCGACCAGTTCCGCCTGCGGATTCTTCTGGTACGACAACAGGTGCTGGGTGGCGATCGAGCCCACCCCGATGACAGCAATTCGGGTCGTCATGTCAGGCGGCTCCCGCCAGTCGAAGGATGTTGTTGAGCGAGCGCTCGATCGCGTCCGGAGTCGACTCCAGGCCTTCGAACTCGAGGCTCACCGGTACGTCGGGCTTGGTGGCGGCCAAGGCCAGCAGGCCGGCCAGGTCGAGGTCTCCATGTCCGGAGATCGTGCCGAGCAGGTAGTCGCCGGCCAGCGTCTTCAGCCAGCCGTCGCCCGCCGACCGGCGGATGTGGAAGTCCTTGACGCCGATGGAGGCCGCGATGTCGATCAGTCCGGCCGCGGTCTTGCCGGGCACCTCGCCGACGCAGAGTCCGTTGCCGAGGTCGAGCGTGACCCGGAAGTTCGGGCGGTCGACGGTGTGCACGAGCCGGGCCAGCCGGTCGCTGCCGTTCATGAAGAAGCCGTGGTTCTCGATCGTCGAAACGATGCCCAGCTCGGCAGCGTGGTCGGCGACCGCACGGCATCCCTCGACTACCTTCGCGAACGTCGTCTCGAACTCGCCCGGGTCCTGTTCACGCCACGACCACGGCGCGACGTCGTGCCGGAAGATGCGAGCCCCGAAGCGGTGCGCGACATCCAACTGCCGACGAAGCCGGTCGATCTCCTGGGAGTCCGCAGTACGCAGGTCACCACTGACCAGGTAGTTCACGATCGGTACGCCGACGTCCTCGGCGTGCTTGGCGGTGTCGCGGACGACGTCCTCGTTCTCGAGGTAGTACTCACCGTCCAGGCCGGCGATCTCGAGATGTCCGGCCGGCGACTTGGCGACCCAGTCCAGGACGGCGATCAGGTCCATCTCGCCGCTCGTCATGAGTCCGCGGAAGCAGTATGAGCTGACTCCTAGCTTCACTTACTGGTCCTCTCTAGATCTTGGGTGAGCTGCGTCCACGGACTCGGGTAGCCGTGGACGCCGAAAATGCGGGTACTGAACCGGTCGAACGCCATGCCGACCGCTCCGAGCACCACTGCCTCACGGCCCAGGGCCGAGGCGACGAACGGTGGGCGCTCGGGGAAAACCAGTTCCTGCTCGACTGCGGCCTCGAGCGGGCGAAGCAGCGCGGCGGTGTCCTCTGCGCGCCCACCACCCCGTACGACGACGACCTCGGGATCGACCACCAGCAGTACGCCGGCGATACGTCCGGCGATCTGCGTACAGAAGTCCTGGACCTCCGCCTGGGCGTTCGTGTCACCGGCGGCGGCCGCTCGCAGTACGTCCTGACTGGTCGAGTGGGAGGTCCAGATCAGTTGGCCGCGTTGCGCATTCCGTGTCCAGCGCATGCCTCGCTGCGCGCCGAGTTCACCGGCTAGGCGGTGACGTCCTTGCCGGATGACTCCGTTCAGGACGATCGAGACGGACAGCCGTTGGCCGATCTGCAGGTAGACGACATCGGAGTACCCGCGTCCGGCGCCGACGCGCTGCTCGGCGAGAGCCGCCAGTTTGATGTCGTTGTCGACAGCAACAGGACGGCCGAGGTCCTGCGACACGATGTCCGCGATCGGCAGGCCGACGAGTTCAGGTAGCGCAAGGCTGGCGCGCAGGTCGCCGTTCGTCTCGATCACACCAGGCAGAGCCACGCCGACCGCGCGCAGGCGATCGAGGTCGATCGAGCTCTCTTTGGCAGCCGTGTGTACTGCGCGCTGGATCAAGGAGACGTCGGGCCGTCGAAGCAGCTCGGTGTACGCGACGCGGCGACCGGACAGGTCGCAGATGATCGCCCGCACGCCGCGCGGGCCGAGGTCAACGCCGGCGACCAGACCGGCCTCCCGAGCAAATCGGAACGCACGGGCGGGCCGGCCGGGACCAGCGGTCGCCGGATCCGTGGGTACGACGAGATTGGCCTCGAGGAGATCGTCGAGCACCGCATGCACCGTGGGTCGCGACAGACCGGTCTCGGCGCTGATGACCCCGACCGTTTGCGCTCCGTCGGTACCGGAAAGGAAGCGTAGACAGGCGACCTGATTCGCCGACCGCTCCGCTTGAGCGGCGACCCCACGCGCAGTGTCCATCGATCCCAACCTGTTATGCAACCGGCTTTATTAAAGACCGTAACAGAATGGCCACACGACTGGCAACGGATAGCGCCGGGCTTGGCAGTCAAGTCGACAGGAGGTGTCCGGCAGCCGGTAGTACACCTGAGCGTGGACGCGGCCGCGCGTACGGCGTATCGCGGGTGTACTAACTGTCGAGCTGCAGATTGCCGGCCCAACCAAGCTCCATCCCCAGTTGCTGTCGCGATCCTGCCCCGCTGTGCCCGAGGTAGTGGCCTCGGGCAACCAACTGGGGGTCAGCGTTGGAGGATTGTGCGTTCGGCTACGGTCCAGGCGGTTGTGGTCAGCAGGTAGAGGCCGGCGGCCAGCGGGAGGAAGGCGGCGCTGAGGAGAGTGCCGTAAGGCAAGAACTGCGCCATCCGACGGGTCAGCGGAGTCGCCGTCTCGTCGAGTTGGCGGCGCGCGAGACGGGCCGAGAACCACGCGACAACGGCCAGCAGTACGGCGAGCACCAGGAACGCCGGCGTACCGCTGAAGATCGGCCAATGCGTGCCGAGCGGAGCACCGAGCAGACTGCCGCTGATCAGATGGTTCGACTCCCCCGCCACCACCGCGCGCGAGAACAGTGTGTACATCAGCCAGAAGAACGGCAGCTGCGCGAGCGTCGGCAGGAACCCGGCGAACAACGAAGTACCAGACTCCGACTGCAGCTTCGCGACCTCACGCTGCAGCCGTTCGGGGTTGCCCCGATGCCGCTCGGTCAGCTGCTTCAGCTGCGGCATCATCGCCGCCCGCGCCTTCAGCCCGCGCTGAGCACGCACGCTCAACGGAACCAGACACAGACGTACTACGACCGTGCACAACACGATCGCGATCACCGCGGCGTACGCGCCGGTGAGCGGTTGGAGGGTGGTGACGAGGGACGTGAGCAAGTGATAGGCACCGGCGACCGGTGCCTCCAGAAAGGAAGGCACAGCAGAACTCCACGAGTGAGAAGGAACAGGTAGCGAGGAAGTCCGCTACCGTCCCGGTGCTCGTGGACGTGGGCGCCCGGCGGCGTCCGGGTCGCGAAGAAGCAGGTACGCCGTACGTCGAGCATTCGCCCGCGTCGCGCTGACACGCGCAGGCAACGGCGAGCCGAGCGGGCTGCGCGCCGACGAGCGCGCGACCAGCAGAAGAGTGAACAGCAAAGCCGCCGCCGTGAACACGGCGGCGGCCAACGATGCTGTGTCGAACACAGGGATCACCAGCGCGAGCACGCCGGCGATCCACTGCGTCATGTCATCAGTCCAGGTAGTCCCGGAGGACCTGCGAACGCGACGGGTGCCGCAGCTTCGACATGGTCTTGGACTCGATCTGGCGGATCCGCTCGCGGGTCACGCCGTACACCTTGCCGATCTCGTCGAGCGTCTTCGGCTGGCCGTCGGTCAGACCGAACCGCATCGAGACCACACCGGCCTCGCGCTCGGACAGCGTGTCGAGGACGGCGTGCAGCTGCTCCTGGAGCAGCGTGAACGACACGGCCTCGGCCGGCACGATCGCCTCGGAGTCCTCGATCAGGTCGCCGAACTCGGAGTCGCCGTCCTCACCGAGCGGAGTGTGCAGCGAGATCGGCTCACGGCCGTACTTCTGCACCTCGATGACCTTCTCCGGGGTCATGTCGAGCTCCTTGGCGAGCTCTTCCGGAGTGGGCTCGCGACCGAGGTCCTGCAGCATCTGCCGCTGGACCCGGGCGAGCTTGTTGATCACCTCGACCATGTGCACCGGGATACGGATGGTGCGGGCCTGGTCGGCCATCGCGCGGGTGATCGCCTGCCGGATCCACCAGGTGGCGTACGTCGAGAACTTGTAGCCCTTGGTGTAGTCGAACTTCTCGACCGCGCGGATCAGACCGAGGTTGCCCTCCTGGATCAGGTCCAGGAACAGCATGCCGCGGCCGGTGTAGCGCTTGGCCAACGACACCACCAGGCGCAGGTTGGCCTCGAGCAGGTGGTTCTTGGCGCGGCGGCCGTCCTCGGAGATCCACTCGTACTCGTCGCGGACCTTCTCCTTCAGCTTGGCGGCCTCGTCCGCGGTCTGCTCCTCGGCGAACAGGCCGGCCTCGATCCGCTTCGCGAGCTCGACCTCCTGCTCGGCGTTCAGCAGCGGAACCTTGCCGATCTGCTTCAGGTAGTCCTTGACCGGGTCCGCGGTGGCGCCGGCCACCATCACCTGCTGCTCGGGCTCGTCGGTCTCGTCGGCCTCGGAGACGATGAAGCCCTGGTCCTCGGTGAGCTCCTTCTCCAGCCCCTTGACCGCCTCGGGCTGGAAGTCGGACTCGTCCACCTCGTCGAGCGCACGCGGCTTCCCGGTCTTCGGGTCGATCGCAAGACCCGCCTCGGACACTGCCTTCTTCGCCGGAGCCTTCTTGGCAGCGGCCTTCTTCGCGGGGATACCGTCCTCCTTGGTGCCGGCGGGCTTCACCGCCGCCTTCTTCACGGCCGCCTTCTTGGCAGCCGGATCGGTCACTCGGGCGCTGGTCCTCGGAGCCGTGCTGCGGGCGGTGGCGGCCACGGCCCGGGCCGGCTCGGCGGGAAGATTCTCGGACGAGCTGGACGACACGAATTACCTCTCGTCTGACGCAGGGTTTGTACGGCGGTACGACGTTGTGTTGCTGAGCTTTTGGGTACTGCGGTTCGCGGCTGCTCGCTGGTCAGGCGGCGGCAACAGTCCATTGTAATCCGCGAACCAAGGCAAAGCGTCGCGCGACCCCCCGAACGGCGCACTCGGACCCCCGCCGGGCGGGCTTTCCCGCGCCGGTAGGGGCCTGAGTTGCTCGGTCTGCCAAGGGTACGTCGTCTGTCGTCCTTCGCTCACCCCGTCGCGGGAAACTGCCTCACCCGTTGCGGGTCTGCCGCAACGGCCGAGCCACCACCCGCTGCCGGACCACCTGCTGTTCCTGCTTGAACTGCCGCACCCGGACCAGCGATGCCACGTCGATCACGTCCGCGACCGACTTGAACGCGCCGTCCTCGCCGTACGGCTCGGACGCCTCGCGCCAGCCGCGCGGCCGGACCTTCAGTTGCTTCCCGAGCAGCGCGACGAAGATCTTCGCCTTCTGCGCGCCGAATCCCGGCAGGGCCGACAGCCTGGCCAGCAGGTCGTCCCCCGACTTCACGTCGGACCACAGGCCCGATGCGTTACCGCCGTAGTGGTCGTCCAGGTGTTTGGCCAGCGTCTGGATTCGGGCCGCCATCGCCGTCGGGAACCGGTGCACGGCCGGCGGACCGGCCACGATCTCCACAAACGCGTCCGGATCGTAATGCGCGACCGTGGACGGATCGAACGGGCCCATCATCCGTTTCGAGATCGCGACCGGGCCCGCGAACGCGCGCTCCATCGGGATCTGCTGGTCCAGCAACATGCCGACCAGCAAGGCGAACGGATCTCTGCTCAGCATCTCGTCGGCGTCGGGCTGTTGTGCGAGGCACAACTTCCTACTGCGAGTCGAAGTCACCTCAGTCCTCCTCCCCATCAGACAACTCAGGCTCGGCCTTGACGGCCAGCACCGGACACGGCGCGTCGAGCAGCACCCGCTGCGCATTGCTGCCGAGGATGAGTTTCCCGACCGGTGACCGGCGTCGCAGCCCGATGACGATGAACTCCGCATGCACCTGCTCGGCGACGGCCACCAGGTCCTCCGCCGGGTCCAGGCCACGCACCAGCTGCCGCACCTCGTAAGGCACACCGGTGGAGTCGAGCTGCTCCCGTACTTCTGTCAACGCGGCGTCACTCGCCGCAGCCTCGTCACTGTCGAAGCTGCGTCCACCCCGGTGCGAGTTCACCACCACCAGCTTGGCGTCCCGTAGTGCCGCTTCCTCTGCTGCTCGCCGAAGAGCCGCACGGCCTTCCGCCTTCGGCACATAACCCACGACGATGGTCGTCATCGCCCTGCCTCACCTCCGGGTGTGTGTCGACCCGTCTCGAACGATACTGCTCCCGACCGCGGTCGGCATCCGCTGCATTTACACCTGTTGTGTCGCGGCGGTGACGGAGGGCTGTCGATGGCCCGAGTAGTACCCGCGGCGGGCCTGCCTAACCTTCCGGTGGCCACACCTTTGCAGGGCTGTCACCCAACGCGCCACCCCTGTAGTCCGGGTCGTTATCGAACTCGTCCAAGAACCTGCCCGTCCCGTTGCCCAAGGCAAGCTCGAACGAGTTCCACCAGAAGGACCGGGGTTCCGCCTCCCCTGTCCTACGTTGTCGCGCGTCCGAACCGGTTCAGTCGACCGGCCATTCGTGTACCGGCGTGTTCTCGTGCATGTGATCGCGGTACCGGCCTAGCATTCCGCGCAACGCGTCCCGCCGACCGTGCGAGCCCTTTGTATACAGGCGGTGGAACTCGTCGGCCTGCCACGACGCGCCGTTACGGCCGGTGAGGCAGCGCTGCTCGATGATTCCGAGCAGCCGGTCCCGCACCGCCACGTCGACGCCCCATGCGTCCAGACCGCGAACCGCCAACGGCAGAAGGCGTCTGAGCACGAGCTCGGTCGCCCGCGCCGTACCGACCCCTGGCCAGAACACCTCGGCGTCGATGCCGTTCCGGGCGGCGTTGTGGAAGTTCTCCTCGGCCGCGCTGAACGACATCTGTGACCAGATCGGCCGTTCGTCGTCGGCCAGCGCCCGTACCAGACCGAAGTAGAAGGCGCCATTGGCGATCGTGTCGACCACTGTCGGGCCTGCCGGCAGGACACGGTTCTCGACGCGCAGATGCGGCTTCTCCCGGACAACGTCGTACACCGGGCGGTTCCAGCGGTAGATCGTCCCGTTGTGCAGCCGCAACTCCGAAAGGGCCGGAGTGTCGCCGCGGTCGAGAACCTCGATCGGATCCTGGTCGGAGGTGACCGGGAGTAGTGCCGGGTAGTAGCGCGAGTTCTCCTCGAACAGGTCGAAGATCGAGGTGATCCACCGTTCACCGAACCAGACCCGCGGCCGGACGCCCTGCGTCTTCAACTCGTGCGTGCGGGTGTCGGCGGCCTGCTCGAACAACGCGATCCGGGTCTCCCGCAGTAACTCCTTGCCGAACAGGAACGGAGAGTTCGCCCCGACCGCGAGTTGTACGCCGGAGATCGCCTGCGCCGCGTTCCAGTACCGCGGGAACGCCTCCGGGGTGACCTGGAGATGGAACTGCGTCGACGTACAGGCGGCCTCCGGGACGATGCTGTCCGCGGTCACCTGCAGGCGTTCGACGCCGTCGATGGAGATCTGCACGTCCTCGCCGCGGGCGGCGAAGATCTGGTCGTTGAGCAACGCGTACCGCGGGTTGGTGCTGAGCGCGTCACGGCGGATGTGTTCGGTCAGCAGCGTCGGCAGGATGCCGATGACCACCATCGACGAGCCGGTCCGGGCCGCCTTCTCCTCGGCCGCGTTCAGGCTGTCGCGGATGCTCGACTCCATCGTGTCCAGGCCGAGTCCGTCGATCTGCCCGGGCGGCACGTTGATCTCGATGTTGAACTGGCCGAGCTCGGTCTGGAACGCGTCGTCCTCGATCGCGCTCAGCACCTCGGAGTTCTTGAACGCCGGGTCGCACTTCTCGTCGACCAGGTTCAGCTCGATCTCGATTCCGGTCATCGGCCGCTCGGGCGCGAACCGGTCCTCGCGCAGCATGCGCGCGAAGGCGTCCAGATTGCGATGGACCTGACCGCGGAAAGCGGTCCGGTCCGCCCGGGTGAACTCGACCCGGTCGACTTCCTCACCCATCAGCGCCTCCCCTGGTGGCTCCCCCGCTACGACATGGCCTCAGTGTGCCTGAAGGTGCCCGGATGTGTACGGCGCAATCGCGTGGTGGACTCAGACCGGGTAAACGATGAAGTGATCGCGCTCGATCCGCACCGGCTCCTCCCCCGCCTCCGCCACCACGGCGGCCAGCTCGGTGAGTACGTCGGGATGCAGCTGCAGCTCGTGCTCGTCCGGGTGCTTCGCCTCGCCCATCTCGTAGTCCCGGCCGGGCTCGGTGGTCAGCTCGATGTGCGCCCCCAGCACCCACTCCACGGGCTTGCCGTCAGCAACAAACTCGGCCAGCCGCGCGACGCTCGCCCGGAACGCGGGCCAGTCGAAGACGTACAGCCGGCCCGGGTACAGCGAGTCGCCGCTGAACAGGACCCGGGTGTTCCGGTCGTACACCGCGATGTGCGAGGCGTGGTGTCCCGGGATCGGCACGATGTCCAGCACCCGCCCGCCCAGGTCGAACTCCACGACTCCCTCCGGCCAGTCGGCGAACCCGAAGTACGCCGCGACCTCTTCGGCCGACTTGCCGACGACGGTGTCGAACTCTGCGTCGCCGCCGACGTGGTCGCCGTGGCTGTGCGTGTGCGCCACGATCAGCTCCTGGCCGGTGAGCAACTCCTCGACCACCGGGCGCAGCTGCGCGTGACCGGTCCCGGTGTCGAGCAGCAGGGCGCGCTCGTCGCCGAGCAGCAGGTAGATGAACGGTCCTTCGAAGTTGGTTCGGAGCGACTGGCGGATGATCGCCGTACGGTCGTCGTACCAGTGGATCTGGTGCTCGGGGCTGGACGGGTCGGTGCCGTCGTCCCACTGCTCAGGAAAGGTCATGCCGCAAATTGTCGGTGATGACAGGGACACTGGGGACGTGCGAGGGGATCCGTCAGTGCTGCATGTCGATCTGGACGCGTTCTTCGCGGCCGTCGAGCAGCGGGACAAGCCGTCGCTGCGGGGCAAGCCCGTGGTCGTCGGCGGCGTCGGCGTCCGCGGAGTCGTGTCCACCGCCTCGTACGAGGCCCGCAAGTACGGCGTACGGTCCGCGATGTCGACCGCGGAAGCGCGATCCCGTTGCCCGCACGCGGCGTACCTGAGTCCGCGCTTCGAGGCGTACCGGGAGAGCAGTCAGGCGGTGATGGCGGAGATGCGGGCGCTGTCGCCTCTCGTCGAGCCGCTGTCGCTCGATGAGGCATTCATCGATCTGACCGCGAGCGGGCTCAGCGGACTGACGGTCGACGACGTGGAGGCGATCGCGGGCGATCTGAAGGCGGCGATCCGGAAGGTGACCGGCGGTCTGACCGCGTCGGTCGGTGCGGGTACGTCGAAATTGATCGCGAAGATCGCCAGCGAGCTCGACAAGCCGGACGGCGTGGTCGTCGTACCGGCCGGGACCGAGGCCGAGTTCCTCGCGCCGATGCAGGTGACCGTGATCCCCGGTGTCGGTCCGGCGACCGCGCAACGGCTCAGCATGGCCGGCGTCCGGACCGTTGCCGATCTGCAGCAACTCGACGAGGACGAGTTGATCCGGCAGGTCGGATCAGCGCACGGGAGCAGCCTGCACCGGCTGGCCGTTGCGGCCGACGACCGGCCGGTGGTGAGCGACCGCGAGACCAAGTCGGTCAGTGTCGAGGACACTTTCGAGATCGACATCATCGACCGGGCCCTGCTGGCGGCGATCGGCGACCGGATGGCCCACCGCGTCTCCGAGCGGCTGCAGAAGGCACAGCTCTCCGGTCGGACCGTCACAGTCAAGACCCGGATGCACGACTTCACCACGCACACTCGTTCATCGACACTGGCCGGTCCGACCGACGACGCCCGGGTGATCGCGCGCGTCGCCCGCCGGCTGCTCGAGGAGAGCGACATCGGCGGCGGCATCCGGTTGCTCGGCGTCGGTGTTTCGTCGCTTGCGGACTGGAACCAGGACGATCTCTTCACCGAGGGCGAGCACGCCGAGAGCCCGGTCGAGGTGATCGAGCTGCCTTCCCGGCCGCGTGACCAGATCGGGTTCCACCCGGGTCAGGACGTCGCGCATCCGGACTACGGCCGCGGCTGGGTCTGGGGCTCGGGCCGCGGCCGGGTGACGGTTCGGTTCGAGACCGCGGACACGCCGGCAGGCCCGGTGCGGACCTTCGCCGTGGACGACCCGGGCCTGACAAAAGTGCAGATCACCGGTGCGGATGCAGACGCCGAACCCAAAACTGACCACAATGGGCCGAATGAATGAGGAACGGCGGGGGGTCTACCCGTTCTGTGCGCCGTGTACGGCGTCGTCGGAGGCGTGGGGGTTCACCGCGACCACCGGCCCGATGGGTAGCCGGTTCTACGGGCACCATGACGTTTGCGAGAATTGCGGGTCCTCGGTGCGCACGCTCTACAGCACCGTCCTGTGGGTGCCGGTGGCGAAGGTCGGCCAGTTCCGGATCGTCCCGACCGGCCGTCGTTCGTACGTCGGCCGCAAGGTAGTCGATCCGCCCGTGCAGGCCGTCGCACGGCGGGAGCCGGTGTCGGCGATCGTTGACCATCCGGAGCTCGAGGGCACCTCGGAGTACAGGCAGGCCGAGGCTTTCTGGGCGGACAGCGAGCCGGGACGGGCGTTGCCGTTCTACCAGTCGGCGCTGAGCGAGCGGGAGAAGGTGCTGGCGGCCGACGACCCGGCGACGTTGCGGGTGCGGCTGCGGGTGGCTCAGGGGTTGCTGGCGACGGCGAACTACGGGCGCGCGATCGCCTGGTTCGAGTTGGTCACGCCGCAGCTGACTGAGGTGTTCGGGCCGCATCATGCGCTGACTCGAGCGGCGGCCGAGGCGATCACCGGTGCGCGGTTGATGGTCGGCGGGCCGCGCTCTGAGGCCCAGCTGCTCGCGGACATCGTTGCCGCTGACGAGGAAAGTCTCGGTGCCGGGGAGGCGCAGTTGTTGCGCGATCGGGCAGCGTTGGGGAACGCGTTGCTCGCGTGCGGCGAGATCTCGGAGGCGCTCGAAGCGCTAACCCTCGTGATCCGTCACGCGACGCCGGGGCATCCGGACACTGCGATCTATCGCGCGGCGCTGGTGGAGGCGTGCAAGGTCGCCGAGGCGCGTGGGAAGAAGCGCGAGGTGCAGCTCGCCGAGGCCGCGCGTCAGGTCCTTACCGGCGAAGGCGCACCGACAAGCACGTGACGCACCCCTCGAGCTTCTCGAACTCACTGATGTCCACGACGACCGGCGTGTAGCCGAGCTCGGCGAACAACTCCGCCGACCTCGGCGCGGACCCCGCCATCAGGAGGCGATCGGCGCCGAGCAGTACGACGTGCGCGCCGGACTCCTCCGGCACGGGCCGGAAGCTGTCGAACGCCTCGCTGTCGTCGACGAGCGGCTCGTACCCGATCACTGTCCCGTCGGGCAGCGCCGTCACGGCCGACTTGAGATGCAGCACCTTCTGCACCGGCACCGCGCGCACGTCGGCGCTTTTGAACGCCTCACGCAGTTGCTCGATGCCCGCTGCATTCGTCCGTCCGCCTTGGCCGACGTAGATCGTCGAGCCGATCTTGAGCACGTCGCCGCCGTCCAGCGTCCCGGGTTCGGTGATGCGGACGATCCGGTAGCCCTGGGCCGCGACAGTCTCCTCGGCTGCGGCCGCCTCGGGTCGTCGCTCGTCCGCCCCAGCTCGGGCGATCACGGCAACGTCGCCGTACACCACCATCGTGTCCTCGACGAACACGCTGTCCGGACACTCGTCGATCGCCGGCACCTCGACCGTCGTCCACCCGGTCCCGTGCAGCGCGTCCACGTACTCCTGCCACTGCTGCAAGGCGAGCTCGACGTCGACTGGTTGCCGCTCGATGTGCGTGACGAGGCCCTCGGCCAGGCGTGGACTCGGGCGGCGGATCAGGGCTGTCGGCATGGGCGCAGGTTATCGGGGTACCGGCAGGCATCAACGAGAGGAGACAACGGGATGCCGAAGATTCTTCCGGCGGCGGGTGGCGACGTGGTCGAGATCATCCTCGCCGACCACCGGTGGTTCGAGGAGGCGCTGCGCGAGCTGCGTGACGTCCAGAGCGACCGTGCCGCGGTGCTAGCCGACCTGGCCACGGTCCTGATCGCGCATGCGGAGGCGGAGGAGTCGAAGGTCTACCCCGCGCTGCGGCGCAAGGATGCGATCGACGCCGACGAGGTCGAGCACTCCGAGCGCGAGCACGACGAGGGCAACGAAGCGTTGCTCGAGTTGATGGAGGTCGACGACACCAGCAGCGAGGAGTTCAGCTCCAAGCTGCACGAGCTGTCCGAGGCCCTCTCACACCACCTCGACGAGGAAGAACGCGACGTGCTCAACCCGGCCCGCACCGACATCTCCGAGAAGGTACGACGGGACTTGGGCGACTCGTTCTCCGAAGAGCGCGCCCGCCTGATCGAATCGGATTGCGGTGACATCGCCAACGTCCGCAAGATCGTCAAAGGCTGAGAACGAGGCCTTCGTCGGCGGCGATCACTTCGCCGTCGAACTCCCGCGAGGCCTCGGCAACCGAGATGGAGCGGTCGGACCCTGGCCAGAAATGCGTCAGCATCAGCCGCTTGGCTCCGCGCGCACCTTGAGCAGCCTCTGCGGCGGTCATGAGGTACGGCGAGGTCTGGTCGCCTTGGTACGTCGCGTCGGAGATGAAGAGGTCCGTCCCCTCGGCCAACTTCTGTAGGTCGGGTGACGGGCCGCTGTCGCCGGTGTAGGCGACCGACACCCCGGGCGCGGTCAGCCGCACGCCGAGATTCGTCTTGAAATGCGGCAGTTCGACGGCGAGCACCTCGAACGGTCCGATCCGAGTGGTCGATGCCAGGTCGTGGACGGCGAACACCTCGGCCGGATCCGGGTTCGGCTCGAGAGCCCGCAGTACGTCGATCACGCCGGGAGCGCAGTGCAGCGGGACGGGCGGCGCGTCCGGCGCCTCGTAGTACCTGACGCGGGCCAGGCCGCTCACGTCGACGCAGTGGTCCGGGTGCTGATGCGTCACGATGACCGCATCGATCTCGCCGTGAGGGCAGTGCTCGAGCAGTCGCGGCAGGGCGGCGTAACCGAGGTCGAGCACCACCCGGAAGCCGTCGTACTCCAGCAGGAACCCGGCGCACGCGCGGCCCGCCTCGGGCCACGCGCCGCAGGAACCGAGAACGGTCAGCGACCTCACCGTACGGCGAACGGCTGGTCGGTCCGGACGATCTCCTTGCCCAGCGGTAGCAGCGAGACCGGGATCAGCTTGAAGTTCGCGATGCCCAGCGGGATGCCGATGATCGTCAGGCACAACGCGATCCCGGTGGTCAGGTGACCGAGCGCCAGCCACCAGCCGGCGAAGATAATCCAGATCAGGTTGCCGATCAGCGCGCCCGCGCCGGCGCTGGGCTTGTCGACCACGGTCCGGCCGAACGGCCACAGCGTGAACCCGGCGATCCGGAACGACGCGATGCCGAACGGGATGGTGACGATCAGCACGCAGCAGATGATGCCGGCGATCGCGTACCCGACAGCCAGCCAGAACCCGGCCAGCACCAGCCAGATCAGGTTGAGAAGCGTCTTCATACCTCCCAGCGTGCCACCTGACCGGTGTGTTCCAGGACCAACTGCGCGACAAGTCCGGGATCGTTCCGGGGCATCCAGTGCCCGCCCCTGACGATCTCCACCCTGAGGTTCGCGGCCCACCGCCCGACCTGGGTCTGCAGCGGCGTGGTGACGAATGGGTCGTCCTCTGGAGACACAGCCAGCACGGGTACGTCGGTGTGCCGCTCGGTCGGCCGGATCAGTCGTGGGACGACGTTGGCGCGGTACAGCTCCATGCCGTTGACGTAGTCGCCGATGGACCTCTTCTCCTCGGCGTCCTGCGTCTCCAAGCGGTTGAAGGCTCGGTGCGCCCAGCCCTTCCGCCAGGCCAGCTCGGGCAGCCATGGGAGGTGGAAATAGAAGATGTACCAGGAGTGCAGGAGTTGCCGGAGCGCCGCACGGTTGCGCTGACGGATGAAGTACCCGGCGTGATCGAGTGACGGCCCGGAGATCGATACGAACGACGTGATGCGGTCGCGAAGCGCTGGGTCGGTGACGAAGTGCCAGGACTGGATGGAGCCCCAGTCGTGAGCCAGCACGTGCACCGGCTGGTCGGGCGAGACCGTGTCGATGACGGCGCGGAAGTCCTCCTCCAGCCGGTCCAGGTGGTACGCCGACGTGCTCTGCGGACAGTCGGATTCGCCGGCGCCGCGAACGTCGTACGCGACGACGTGGAAGTCGCCGGCGAGGCGCTCGGCCACTGGCTCCCACAAAGCTGCGTTGTCCGGGTAGCCGTGGACGCAGATCAGTACTGGCGCACCGGAGTTGCCGTAGTCGTAGACGGCGATCCGGGTGCCGTCTGCGCTGACAACGGTGCTAGTAGTGGTCGACTTCGAGGGTGGCAAAGGTCATCCCCGCTTTCACCAGCCGGTCCCGAAGGGCGGGCCCCATGGCCGCGGCAGTCGTGGTCTGGCCGGCAGTCGCCGGCAGGTCGTCGAGCGCCAGGCAGAGTGCGCTTTCTCCCAACATCTTCGCGGTCTCGTCGTACCCGGGGTCGCGGCCGGCCACCTCGGTGATCACCTGCTTGCCACCGCCGCGGCCGACGAAACGGACGTTGAACCAGGACCGCGCTCGGCGCTCCGGGCTCGGCCCGTCACCGGGTTGGAGGCGGCTGAGCAACGCGTTCCGGATCGGCGGGACCTGCGCGCCGGCGGCCAGCAGACCGATGCCACCGATGCCGGCGGCAACCATCGGGAGACGCCTGAGCGCGGCGTAGTGCGAGTAGCGGAAGTCCGGCCCGTAGCTGTCGAGCAGCCGTGCCGAGTATCCGACGATCTGCGGATCGATCGTCGGCAGCGGAACCGCCCAGAACCCTTGCTGGCGGTGGATCCGGCCACCTGTGGCGCGCGCCTTCCGATCGTCCGGACAAGGCTCCGCAGCGCGGCGGGCGCGATGCGCTTCCAGGTTCTGCTTCGGGCGGGACAATGCCATGATGGCTGTGTGAAACGTCCCACCGGACGGTCGGCCGCCGGCGCGCACGAGACCGTCGACCTGGATCGGCACGCCCTCCGGCAGTTGCTCGACGGTGTACTGCACGCCGAGGTCGTACGGGATCGAGTCGAAGCCGCACGCGTGGATGAGCCGGGCACCGGTCTGCTTCGCCTGCTCGTGATAGCGCACGTACATCCGGTCGACGAACTCCTGCTCGCCGGTCAGGTCGAGATAGCCGGTCCCGGCCTCGGCGCAGGCGGCGACCAGCGGCTCGCCGTACCGGATGTAGGGACCGACGGTGGTGGCGACGACCTTCGTCGACTCGGCGAGTGCTTGGAGTGACTTCGGGTCGGTCACGTCCGCGTGCAGGATGTCCCTGTTGAATCGCTCCAGCTTCTGTTTGTTGCGTCCGGCAACGGCCCACTTCAGTCCGTCCGGCGCGTTCTTGGCCAGGTACTCCGCGGTCAGCGCGCCGGTGAAACCACTCGCGCCGAGCAGCACGACGTCGTACTCGCGGCTCACTTCTGCGCAGCCTTCGCTGCGTCGGCACGGCCACCCGCGCCGGTCGGCCGGGACGCGTCGGCGCCGCGGGCCTGGATGTCGGCGAGTGCGGCCGCGTCGGCCTTCGGGACGCTGAACCGCGAGGTCAGCTCGATCACGTGCGGGATCGCCCAGCGGAAGACCTTCAGCGCGCCGATCCAGCCCGGTACGTGAACGGTGCGAGAGCGCTTCCTGATGCCGTCGACGAACTTGTCCACGGCGAACTCCAGCGGGTACGTCTTGCTCGCCAACGGGATCCCGGTCCGCATCTTGCCGAACACCGGGTGCTCGTCCGCTCCGCGCACCATGTCGGTGTCGACGAAGGTCATGTGCGCGACACCGACCCGTACGCCGAGGTGCTTCAGCTCCGGCCGTAGCGTGTCGCCCAGCGCCTCGACGCCGGCCTTCGACACGTTGTACGACGCGAGGCCGGGGATGTGCACGATCGCCGCGAGGGACGAGACGAGCAGCAGGTAGCCCTTGCTCTCCAGGAGATAGGGCAGTGTGACGTGGACTGTGCGCCAAACGCCGTACAGATCGACGTCGACCACGCGCTCCCAGACGTCCGGATCCATGCTGCGGCTGAAGCCCGGCGCGGCGATGCCGGCGTTCGCCATCACGACGTCGATGCGGCCGTAGCGCTCAGCGATCCCCTCGACGGCGGCGCGCAACGAGTCCGTGTCGGTGACGTCGGCCTCCCACCAGTCGGCATCCGGACCGCAGTCCTCCGCGACCTTCTTCAGCTCGTCCGGCTCCAGGCCGACCAGCGCGAGCTTCGCACCGTCGGCTGCCAGCTTCCGGGCCACCGCGGCTCCGATCCCCCGGGACGCGCCGGTGATGAGGACGACTTGACCGGCCAACGGACGCATCTGGAACCTCCAGCTTGTTGAGTGGATACTCAACAGTAAGTGCTTGTTGACCGATTACTCAATAGACTGGCCCGTATGACCCAGACCTCATCCTCCAGACTGCGCCCCGATGAACGGCGGGCGCAGATCCTGGCGGCCGCGCGGCGGGTGCTGCTCGCGGACCCGCATCGGGAGCTGACGGTCGAGCTGGTCGCCGCGGAGGCCGGCGTCTCCCCCGCACTCCTGTTCCACTACTTCGGCTCGAAGAAGAAGTTCCAGTACGCCGTCATCGAGGAAGCCGCCGCGGAGGTCATGCTGCGGACCGCCCCCGACCCGTCGTTGCCCCCGGACGAGCGGCTCCGGTCCGGCATCCGCGCGTTCGTCCGCGCCGTACTCGAAGCCCCGCAGCTCTACCGGGCGACGCTGCTGATGTCGGCCGCCGGCGACCCGGAGATCCGCGCGCTGCACTCCGATCTGCGGCGCGTGTTCAGTCAGTGGGTGGTCAGCGCGGTCGCGGAGCGTGGCATCGAGATCACCCCCGTCGTCGAGCTCGCGTGTCACGGCTGGCAGGGTTACGTCGAACAGACCCTGCTGGTTTGGATCGACAACCCGGCTGTCTCACCCGAGGCGCTCGAGCACCTCTGCGAGCAGTCGCTGGATGCGATCCTCTCGACAACGTCCGAGTGAGAAGGCATGAACAAGTTCTTCCTGACGGTCCACATCCTCGCGGCCATCCTCTGCGTCGGTCCGGTGACGATCGCGGCCAGCATGTTCCCGCCGATCGCGCGGCGGACGCTGACCGCCGACAGCACTGGCAGCACTCCGGACGCCGGTGGCCTGCAGGTGCTGCACCGGATCACCCGGATCTACGCGTGGGCGAGTCTCGCCGTACCGGTGTTCGGGTTCGCGTTGGCGGGCAGTATGCAGGTGATGGACGAGGCCTGGTTGATCGTGTCGATTGTCCTGACGCTGATCGCCGCGCTGGTTCTCGCGTTCCTCGTCGTACCGGCGCAGGCCGCCGTACTTGCAGCCACCGACGCGACACCCGGCGCGCTGTCGAAGGCGAAGCAGCTGTCGATGACGTCCGGGATCTTCAGTCTGATCTGGGTGGTCGTGCTCGTGTTGATGGTCGTCCGTCCGGGGCACACGAAGTAGGGTTCCGGCGTGCTGACGGTTGCAACGGTGAATGTGAACGGGATCAGGGCCGCCTTCCGGCGCGGGATGACGCCGTGGCTGGAGAGCACGGACCCGGACCTGCTGCTGATGCAGGAAGTCCGCGCATCGGACGACGTACTGCGGGAACTGCTCGGCGGAGACTGGAACATCGCGCACGCCGAGCCGACGATCGACGGACACAAGGGTCGCGCTGGTGTGGCGGTCGCGAGCCGGCGGCCGATCAAGGACGAGCGCGGCGAGATCGGTCCGGCGCGGTTCGACGGGACCGGGCGGTGGGTCGAGGCGGACGTCGTACTCGATGACGGTACGACGTTGACCGCGGTGAGCACGTACGTGTTCACGGGCGAGTTCGAGACGCCGCCGCGGCAGGAGGAGAAGTACGCGTTCCTTGACGCGATCACCGCCCGGCTGACCGAGCTGCGCGCCGACGGTCGGCATGTGTTGATCTGCGGCGACCTCAACATCGCGCACCGCGAGGAGGATCTGAAGGCCTGGAAGGCGAACCGCAAGAAGAGCGGCTTCCTTCCCGAGGAACGCGCCTGGCTGGACCGCCTCTTCGACGCCGGCTGGGTCGACCTGGGTCGCCGCTTCGGTGGCGAAGGCCCCGGCCCGTACTCGTGGTGGTCCTGGCGCGGCAAGGCCTTCGACAACGACGCCGGCTGGCGCATCGACTACCAAATCGCCTCCCCGGAGTTGGCCGCGGCAGCCACCAGCTGCGTCGTCCACCGAGCCCCGACGTACGCCGAACGCTGGAGCGACCACGCCCCCGTCGTCGCAACGTACGACCTCTAGCCCTGGTCGCGACGTACGACGTCCTCGCCGCGACGTCCGCAGTCCGGCCCTCGTCGCGCCTAGACTGCCGCGTTGTCGGCGGTGAAGGCTGCGGTGCGCGCTTAGCCGTCGGGCGGGGCGCGGGTAGTCTCGCGGCATGTCCGAGATGAACTCTTCCCCCACTCCCCCGGTCGCCGCGAAGAAGCCTGTCGAGCGGTCCCATCACGGCGATGTCTTCGTGGATGACTACGAGTGGTTGCGGGACAAGACCGATGACGAGGTGCTGGGGTATCTGCGGGCCGAGAACGCGTACACCGAGGCGCGGACGGCGCACCTGGAATCGTTGCGTGAGGCAATCTTCAAGGAGATCTCGGACCGGACGCTGCAGACCGATCTGAGCGTTCCGGCGCGGCGCGGTGGGTACTGGTACTACTCGCGCACGATCGAGGGCCAGCAGTACTCACTGCACTGCCGGGTCAAGGTGGACGGCGACCAGCCGCCGGCGACCGACGGCGAGATCGCCGGCGAAGAGGTGATGCTGGACGGTAACGAGGTGGCCGGCGACTCCGAGTTCTTCTCACTCGGCACCGTCGACATCTCCCCCAACGGCCGACTGCTGGCGTACTCCGTCGACCTCAAGGGCGACGAGCGGTTCACGCTGCGGATCAAGGACCTCGACACCGGCGAGCTGCTGCCCGACGAGTTGCCCGAGGTGCACTACGGCTCGGCCTGGTCCGCCGACGGCTCGACGATCTTCTACACCAAGGTCGACGACGCCTGGCGTCCGTACCAGGTCTGGCGGCACACCCTCGGTACGACGGACGACGTACTCGTGATGGAGGAAGCCGACGAGCGGTTCTGGGTCGGCGTGGACCTGACGCGCAACGAGCAGGCGATCATGATCGGGCTCGGCAGCAAGCTGACCAGCGAGGTCTGGCTGCTCGACGCGCAGAACCCGACCGGCGAGCCCGTGGTCGTCGCGCCGCGCCGTGAAGGTGTGGAGTACGACGTCGAGCACGCCGGTGACCAGCTCCTGATCACCCACAACGCGGACGCCCCGAACTTCTCCCTGGCCACCGCGCCACTCGACTCTCCCGGCGACTGGACGACGTTGATCCAGGGCGACGAGACCAGCCGCCTGCTGGGTACGGACGCGTTCGCCGACCACGTGATCCTCTACCGGCGCCGCAACGCCCTGACCGAGCTGGCGATCATGCGTCGGTCCGGGGACGGGTTCGGCGATCCCGAAGTACTGGAGTTCGACGAGCCGATCTACACGGTGTCGCCCGGCCGCAACGACGAGTGGCACGACACCCGGTACCGCTTCGGCTACACGTCTCTCGTCACGCCAGGTTCGACGTACGACGTGGATTTGGCGACCGGTGAGAGGCGACTGCTCAAGCAGCAGCCCGTCCTCGGCGGCGTGGACCTCACCGCATACACGCAGTACCGCGAGTGGGCGACCGCGTCGGACGGGACCAAGGTGCCGATCTCGATGGTCGCGCGCAAGGACGTCGCGAAGGACGGGAACGCGCCGGTCGTTCTGTACGGGTACGGGTCCTACGAGTCGTCGATGGATCCGTGGTTCTCGATCCCGCGACTGTCGCTGCTCGACCGCGGCGTGGTGTTCGCGATCGCGCACGTCCGTGGTGGCGGCGAGCTCGGCCGGCACTGGTACGACGACGGGAAGATGCTCACCAAGCGGAACACGTTCACCGACTTCATCGCCGCCGCGGAACACCTGGTGAAGGCCGGCTGGACCAAGCCGGAGCGGATCGTCGCGCAAGGTGGCAGCGCCGGCGGCCTGCTGATGGGCGCGGTCGCGAACCTGGCCCCGCAGGCGTTCGGCGGAATCGTCGCCGAGGTCCCGTTCGTCGACGCGTTGACGACCATTCTCGACCCGTCGCTGCCGCTCACCGTGATCGAGTGGGAGGAATGGGGTAATCCGCTCGAAGACGCGGGCGTGTACGAGTACATGAAGTCCTACTCGCCGTACGAAAACGTTGCCTCGCAGCGCTATCCGCGCATCCTGGCGATCACCAGCCTGAACGACACCCGGGTGTTCTTCGTCGAGCCGGCGAAGTGGGTGGCGAAACTCCGGGCGACCGCGACCGGTGACGTCGACGTACTGCTGAAGACCGAAATGGACGCCGGTCACGGCGGCCGCAGCGGGCGGTACGACGCCTGGCGCGAGGTCGCGTTCTCGCTGGCCTGGGAGCTCGACACTCTGGGCCTCAGTTGATCGCTGTGGAATAACTGGCCCCGGATGTGTGTTGTGCAACACATTCGGGGGCACCGGACTGTGGATTTCTGCACAGACTCTCAGCTTCTAGAGCGCACGTTGCGCCGAATAAAGCCGACCGGCCGAGGGACACCGGTTTCCAGAGCGCTTTAGCTGCCAGGAACTCTCAGGGAACGTTCAGGGTGTTTACACACTCGTGCTGGAATCTTGAACCCTACTCGAGCGTTGCTCTCCATGTAACGACGAAGGGAGTTTCGGTGGCTCGCATGGCTCGTATCCGCAGCACGGACGACGGTATCGATGGCAAGGACAGCGTTGGTCTCTACCTCGAAGAGATCGCGCGTACGCCCCTGCTGACCGCAGAGGAAGAAGTCGAGCTCGCTGAGACGGTCGAAGCAGGACTCCTGGCGGAGCAACTGCTGGCCGAGGGGCGGGTTGGACGTAAGAAGGGCGGAGCGCCCAAATATGCCACGGAGGAGGAGCTGGAGTGGCTGGCCGAACAGGGCCGGCGCGCGCAGCAGCGGTTCGTGACCGCGAACCTCCGGCTCGTGGTGTCGATCGCTCGCCGCTACGGGCGTTCCCAGATGCCTTTGCTGGACCTGGTCCAGGAGGGCAACACGGGACTGATCCGGGCGGTCGAGAAGTTCGACTACCGAAAGGGTTTCAAGTTCTCGACGTACGCGACCTGGTGGGTGCGGCAGGCCATCACCCGCGGTATCGCGCAGCAGGCCCGAGTGGTCCGGCTGCCGGTGCACGTGGTGGAGCAGCTGAACCAGATCGGGTCCGCACGGCGCACGCTGGAGCGCAAGCTCGGGCGGGAGCCGGAGATCGACGAGATCGCAGCCGAGCTGAACCTCGAGCCGGAGCGGGTGACCGAACTGATCCGCATCGGCCGGGACCACATCAGCCTGAACAGCCCGGTCGACGACGAGGGTGAGACCTCGCTGGGTGACCTGATCGCGGCCGAGACCGCGCCGGGTCCGGACCAGCTGGTCGCCGATGCGTCCGACCGCTCGGGTCTGTTCAGTCTGGTCGACCAGCTCGACCCACGGTCCGCCGACGTGATCCGGCGCCGGTACGGCCTGCACGACGGCCGGCAGGCCAAGCTTGCCGACATCGGTGCGGTCCACGGCATCTCGGCGGAGCGAGTCCGCCAGATCGAGCGCGAGGCACTAGGTCGCCTCCGCCTGATGGCAGATCCGACGCTGGCCGCGTAACACCCACTCCGAAACCCCTCAGGACCCCCGAGCCGCGATCCGGCCCGGGGGTCCTTCGGTTTCCTAGGCGGCGGCTCCGTTCCAGCGGTCGACCAAAGCGGGCAGCTCGGACAGGCGCTGGATTGTGGCGTCCGGCGTACCTTCCGTGTGACCGACCTGCTCGACCGGGATCGCGCTGTGCGGCAGGTGGACGGCCCGCATCCCGACGTTCTGCGCGCCCCAGACGTCGTCGAACAGCCGATCCCCGACGAACAGGCACAGCGACGGCTCCGTGACGCCGACCGCCCGCATCGCCGCCAGGAACGCCTCTGGGTGCGGCTTCGTGTGCGGGATCTCGCTCGTGTAGACAGCCCCGTCCAGCAGCTCGTGTACGCCGTCCCGCACGAAGATCTCCTCGTGCCGCCGGCGTGGCCAGATCGTGTTCGACAGCACGCCGATCTTCAGCCCGCGATCCCGGAGCGTCCGCAGGGTCTCGACCGCGTCCGGCTCCAGCTCGGTGTGCGGATCCCATCGCCGCTCGTACTCCGCCAGGCCGGCCGGGCTCATCACGACCTCGGCGAGCGAGCACACCTCCTCGAGCGTGCTGCTGCGGTGCTCATCCCGGGAGCGTCGCCAGATCGTCCCCTCCGCCGCCACGAGCCGGCCCGCCAGCTCGTCCGCGCGTGCCTCATCGAGGACAGCGGCGACCGCTCGCCAAGTCTCGTGCAGGTCGATGTCGTGCCAGGTGGCCAGCGTGCCGCCCCAGTCGAACAGGATGGCCTCGATCTTCGCGTTCTTCACCCGGCAAACCCTGCCAGACCCGGCCGACAGTTTCCTTAACTCACTCGGGCGATCTGCTGCCGGCGAGCCAGCCACGTGATCGCGAACGCATAGAACGCCAAGCAGGGGATGTCCGCGACCAGCAGCGTCCACGGCGCGCCGCCCTGGTCGTCCCAGCCACTGAGTTGACCAGTTGCCGCTGGCAACATAAAGGCGAGCAGGTTGTTCAGCGCATGCAGCGCGATCCCGGCCTCCAGCCCCCCGGTCCGGACAGTCAGCCAACCAACCGTCACGGCGAACAGGAAGACATCGGCCATCGCCCAACCGGTGTACCCGTGCGCCGATACGAACGCCGCGCCACCGACGACGATCCCCGGCCACGGCGAACGGAAGATCGTCCGCAGCCAGCGCGCCCGCCCGTTCGGATTGTCCGGCCCGTACGCACCGACCGCCTGAATCAGCCAGCCCCGGAACATGAACTCCTCCGCCGCGGACTGGAACGGCACCAGGAACAGAATCACCAACGCCGGTACGACGAACGCGCCGAAACCGACCCAGGACCCGCCGTCCGACCCGATCGAGTCATCGGCCGGGAAGATCGCGTCGACCAGGAACCCCATCAAGTACGAGAGCACCAGGTAGCCGACGGCCGGTACGCAGCACAACAACAGCCAGCGCCAGCGGATCCGGTTCAGGACCGAGGCGACGCTCCAGAACGGCCGACGTTGGACGAGCCATGCCGCGAGGCCAACGGCCGGCGTCAGGATGCCGAGCATCACCAGCGTGACCGCGAGGTTCTCGGTATCGCTCGGGAAGATGTCCGTTCCTGTCGGCGTCGGGATGGGTCCGGCCAGGACTCGGTGCGCGATCGTCCAGATGACCACGACGGCAGAGGTCAGGAAGAGGACGAAGGCGCCGATCAGGATCGTCCCGACGACGGGCCGCCACCAGGCGTACTTCGGCGTACGGCCGAGGCGGTGGAACGGCGTACCCGGTGGAGCCGGGACGATGCGGGGCTCGCGATAGGCGTACGGCGCTGGGTACGGGGGCGGCGCGCCCCAGGGCTGCGGATACGGGCCTGGCTGCTGGTAAGGACCCGGCGACGGGTACGGGCCGGGCTGGGGTGGCGGCGGTGGGTACTGCCCCGGCTGGGAGGATGGGCCCGGTTGCGAGGGCGGCCCGGGCTGTTGCGGGTCCATGCCAGGACTCTAGAAGATCGGGCCAAGCCGACGACGGGAGAACACGGTGGCTACTGATTCGGGAACTGCCAGGCAGACGGACGCCCTGCCGCAGTCCGTGCTGATGCCGTTGAGCGGTTCGGCCATCTTCCTGGTGGTGCAGGTCGAGCCCGGCGGCGAGGACCAGACCCGTGACCTGCTGGAGCGGATGAGCGGTCTCGTCCGCTCGGTCGGCTTCCGAGTGCCCGGCGGCAACCTCTCCTGCGTCACCAGCATCGGATCGGACGTCTGGGACCGCCTGTTCAGCGGCCCGCGGCCGGCCGAGCTGCACCCCTTCATTGAACTCAAGGGCCGCACCCACCACGCCCCGTCGACACCCGGCGACCTGCTCTTCCACATCCGGGCCGCGCACCAGGACCAGTGCTTCGAACTGGCCAGCCAGATCATGACCGTCCTCGACGGCGCCGCCACCGTCGTCGACGAGGTCCACGGCTTCAAGTACTTCGAGATGCGCGACCTGCTCGGCTTCGTCGACGGCACCGAGAACCCGACCGGCGCCGACGCGCAGGCCGCCGTACTCATCGGCGACGAGGATCCCGAGTTCGCTGGTGGCAGCTACGTGATGGTGCAGAAATACCTGCACAACCTGAAGGCGTGGAATGCGTTGACGGTCGAGCAGCAGGAGCTCGCGGTCGGCCGGACCAAGCTCGACGACATCGAGTTCGACGATGCGAAGAAGCCCGGTAACGCCCACATCGTCCTCAATGTCATCGAGGACGACGAGGGTAACCAGTTGCAGATCCTGCGTGACAACATGCCGTTCGGCACCGTCGGCACGCAGGAGTTCGGCACCTACTACATCGGGTACGCCAAGACGCCGACGGTGACCGAGCTGATGCTCCGCCGGATGTTCATCGGCGTACCCGAGGGCAACCACGACCGGCTGCTCGACTTCTCCACCGCCGTCACCGGTTGCCTGTTCTTCACGCCGACGACGGCCTTCCTCGACGACCTGCCGCCGGCGCCCTGAGCGTCACTCGCCGAACAGCGGCTCGTCGACGACACTCGCCCAGCTGAAGTCGAGCTGGTCGTTGAAGGCCGTCGGTGCCTTGCCGAGCGAGTTGATCACTGTGGCGGTTCCGTTGGCGTGACCGACGGCGTACAGGTAGCCGGCGCCGAGGTCCTTGTCGATGGCCAGCAGCACCGTGCCGTAGTTGCCGCAGCGGGCGGTCTGCAGCTGCTCGAAGCCTCCCCAGGTCGCGGTCCGCAGCGGCTTCACGACCGGCTTCATCGGCGACGTCAACGGGATGTGAATCGAGTAGAGCGCGCCGCCCCGCGTCGTTGCCAGCAGCGTGTCGTACGTCGACGTACGGCTCAGCAGGGTGACTGCCTTCACCGCGGAGAAGCCCGGGTACGAACCGGCTGCGTGCCAGACCTCGGTGCCGTTCTGCGTGGTGAGGTTCCAGCGATAGAGCGAGCCGTCGCTGCGGAGGGCATACATCCGCCAGCCGGGTGTCTGCAGTGACCATGACTGCGTCAGGGTCCGGAACGCGTCCCAGCCGCTGCCGATCCGGGTCAGGCTGCTGCTCACGACCTGCCCCTCGCTGCCCGTCTTCACCATCTGGTGCGACTGGTACATCACGCCGCCGGAGACGACATGGCCGTCGAGCGAGGTCTGGTCACCGTTGTCGCCGAGGTCGTCGTCCCAGGTCCAGCTGGTGCTGAGCGAGATCGCGCGGCCTCCGAACGGGTTCTTGGCCATCACGTCGACCGGTTTCACGGTGATCGGTGAGGTGGCGTTGACGTACCGGTCGACGGTGTCGTTGCCGGCCGTCAGCCCGCCGGACTGCACGTAGCAGGCGGTCGCGGCCGGTGCCGCGGTCGCCGTACCAATGCCGGTCAGGGCAGGAACGGCCAGGGCCAGGCCTGCTAGTGCCGCGAACGTGTGTCGCATATTTGACTCCCCCTCGAGAAGCTGACTAGTCCAGAGTTCACTACTTTGCTCGATGCCGGTGTCCCTTCGAAAGTTGTGAAAACCAACCTGTCGGTGCCATAGGCCAGACTGGATTCATGTTGCTCACCGAGGTGGTCGAGACGTCGGCCGCGCTGGCCGGGACCCGGTCGCGGCTGAAGAAGGCGGAGTTCATCGCCGGATTGTTGTCCAAGGCCACTGAACCGGTGGAGATCGAGATCGTCGTGACCTACCTGTCCGGCGAGCTGCGGCAGCGGCGGACGGGCGTGGGCTGGCGGACCTTGAGCGACGCACCGGAGCCGGCCGCCGAGCCGTCGCTGACGGTCGAGGAAGTCGACCAGGCGTTCGCGGAGCTGGCGGAGATGTCGGGCACCGGAGTGCAGGCTCGGCGGCGGGCCGCGATCGACGCGCTCTTCGGGCGGGCGACTGCCGATGAGCAGTGGTTCCTGCGTCAGTTGGTTGGCGGTGAGTTGCGGCAAGGGGCGCTCGACGGCGTGATGGCGGACGCGGTGGCGCGCGCCACCGGGATTCCGCTGGACAAGATCCGGGCTGCCGCGATGCTGCGCGGGGCGACTGCACCGGTCGCGGTCGCCGTACTCACCGAAGGAGAAGCTGGGCTCGCGCAGTTCGGGCTCGAGGTGGGGCGTGGGGTGCAGCCGATGCTGGCGCAGTCGGCGACCACGGTCGCGGAGGCGTTGGCCAAGACGGGTGCGCCGGCCGCGCTCGAGTGGAAGCTGGACGGGATCCGGATCCAGGTTCATCGCAATGGCGACGAGGTCGTCGTCTATACGCGGACCCTCGACGACATCACGACGCGAGTGCCGGAGGTCGTGAGTGCAGTGCTCGCGCTCGATGCGCAGCAGGTCGTGCTCGACGGTGAGCTGATCGCGTTGCGGCCGGACGGGCGGCCGGAGCCGTTCCAGGTGACCGGGTCGCGGACGGCGACGCGTGCGACGACCGGTCCCGAGTCTGTGCCGCTCACGCCGTACTTCTTCGACATCCTGCATCAAGACGGCGAGGATCTGCTCGGGCTCGACGGAGCGGCGCGCCAGGAGTGGCTGTCGAAGCTCGTGCCCGCTGAGCGCCGGGTCCCGCGGCTCGTGACTGACGATGCCGAGGCCGGGCAGGCGTTCTTCGTCGACGCGGTACGCCGGGGCCACGAAGGCGTGATGGTGAAGTCGTTGACCGTTCCGTACGAGGCCGGCCGGCGCGGGTCGGGATGGGTGAAGGTCAAGCAGACGCACACACTCGATCTGCTGGTGCTCGCGGCCGAGTGGGGACACGGTCGGCGGACGGGTTGGTTGTCGAACCTGCATCTCGGCGCTCGCGATGAGGAAACCGGCGAGTTCGTCATGCTCGGGAAGACGTTCAAGGGACTGACGGACGAGCTGCTGCGGTGGCAGACCGAGCGCTTCCAGGAGCTCGCCGTACGGCGGGATGACTGGGTCGTCTATCTGCGTCCGGAGGTGGTGGTCGAAATCGCGTTCGACGGCGTGCAGACCTCGCCGCGGTACCCGGCCGGGATGGCGTTGCGGTTCGCTCGGGTGATTCGTTATCGCGAGGACAAGAAGCCTGCCGACGTTGATACCGTGCAGGCGGTGCGCGCGATCCATCTCGGTCCGGACCTGGCGGAAGAAGGCATGACTGATGAGTGAGGACCCCGATGTCGTGTCCCGCCGGATCGCCCGGGAGTCGATCGAGCGCGACGACCCGACCGGCTGGTTCGAGAACCTGTACGCCGCCGCTGCTGACGGATCCGCAGTCGTTCCATGGGACCGCGGTACGGCGCACCAACTGCTGATCGACTGGGTCGACGAGTCCGAGCCCGACGGCACCGGGAAGACGGCGCTCGTCGTCGGCGCCGGCACCGGGTGGGACGCCGAGCTGATCGCGGACCGCGGCTACGACACGACGGCGTTCGACATCTCCCCCACCGCCATCGAGACAGCCCACCGGAACCATCCGGGCTCCAAGGCGCACTACATCGTCGCCGACCTGCTGGCACCGCCGGCCGACTGGCACCGCGCCTTCGACCTGGTCGTCGAGATCTACACCGTGCAAGCGCTGCCGATCCCACTGCAACCCGACGCCATCAAGCAGGTCACCGAGCTGGTCGGCCCCGGCGGCACCCTCCTGGTCATCGCCGCCGCCCGCCCAGACACCCAACCCGACGACGAGATCCAGGGCCCGCCATGGCCCCTGACCCGAGCCGCCATCCAGTCCTTCACCACCCCCGACCTCCACCTCATCCAGCTCGACCAAGCCCCCAGCCCCACCGCCCCAACCACCCTCCGCTGGCGCGCCGAATACCTCCGCGACTAACCGGCGAGGTTAGAGCGGGCGCTCATCCGCGGCACGTTGTAAGACGCGCCGGCGGCACCTGGTAGTACTACGGGCTCCGCTGGACGCCGCGTCGGTGGCCGAGTTGGCGCGGCATCCGCGCCACACGGAAGGACGCGCCTGCAGGCACGGCACGAGGCGCCTGGTGGTACTACGGTGCTTTCGGTGGATGCCGCACGAATGCGATGCGGGTGGGCTGACTCCTGGGGGTGTGATGGGTGACGTACCGCCGTTGGTGATGCGGGCGTTTGAGGCGGCGGATGAGTTGGGGATGCCGCGGACGCAGGACGGTACTGGGCCGTCTTGCTGTCTTCCGGGGGTCGGGCGGTTTCTGGCGGTGCTTGCGGCGGGATGCGTGGGCGGCCGGATTGGCGAGCTCGGTACGGGGGTTGGCGTTGGGGCGGCGTGGATGGCGTCGGCGATGCCGGCGGACTGCGAACTGGTGACTGTCGAGTTGGATCCGGTCCGGGCGGCTGCGGCGCGCAAGGTGCTGGCGGATGATGCTCGGGTCGAGGTGATTCGTGGGGATGCGTTTGATGAGTTGGCTCGGCGGGCGCCGTTTGATTTGGTGTTCGCGGATGGTGGGCAGTCGGCTCGGGCGGTGGAGTTGTTGCGGATCGGCGGGCGGTTGGTGGTCGACGACGTGACGCCGGTGGAGGCGTTGCCGGCAGATTCGCCGTACCGGACGAACGATCCGAAGCGGGGGTTCTTCTTCACCGATTCGCGGCTGGTGGCGACCGAGGTGGTGCTGCCAGATCTGCGGAACTCACTGCTGGTGGGCACCCGGGTACGATGAGATTGCATGGGAACATGTGTTCGATAATGATGTAGACTTGGCTCATGGCGGGGCAAGGCGTGGTGGGGCCGACGGCTCTGCGGATGATGCTGGGCAGTCATCTGCGGGAGCTGCGTGAGCGCGCCGGCGTCACCCGTACGGATGCAGGCTGGGCGATTCGGGCCTCGGAGTCGAAAATCAGCCGGCTCGAGCTCGGCCGGGTCGGGTTCAAGGAACGCGACGTCCTCGACCTCCTGACGTTGTACGGCGTGAACGAGGCCCGCGAGCGTGATCGGCTGCTCGACCTCGCCCGTGAAGCCAACCACCCAGGCTGGTGGCATCGGTACGGCGACGTCACGCCGGACTGGTTCAATGCGTATCTCGGGCTCGAGGGGACGGCCGAGCTGATCCGGACCTACGAGACTCAGGTCGTCCCGGGTCTGCTCCAGACCGCGGACTACGTGCGGGCCGTTGCTCGGCTGGATCCCGCTCGGGAGCCGACCGACGCGGAGATCGAGCGGATCGTCGCGCTACGGTCGCGCCGGCAGCGAGTGCTCGACCGCGACCCGCCACTCAAGTTCTGGGCCGTGATCGAGGAGTCGGTCCTGCATCGCCCGATCGGCGGCCGCGACGTGCTGCGCCACCAGCTCGAAGCGCTCCGCCAAGCCGTCACCCGGCCGAACGTGACCATCCAGATCATCCCGCTCGACGGCGCCGGCCACGCCTCAACCGGCGCATTCACCCTGCTCCGCTTCCCGCAACGCGACCTACCCGACACCGTGTACGTCGAGCACCTGACCAGCGCGCTGTACCTGGACAAACGCGACGACGTCGAGGCCTACACCCAAGCCCTCGACATCCTCGCCTCCAGCAGCCCCTCCCCCCAACAAACCGAACACGAACTAACCCGCCTACTCGACCAACTCACCTAAGTCCCCGCCAGCACACACCCACCCCCGAGTCGCCGACGGGACACAGCCGGGACGCGCCTCGGTAGCGGCCGGGGTCGCAGCCGGGTCGCCCGGCGACAGCAGCCGAACGGCACCGCCACGTCGCCTTGGCGCCGACATCGCCGGCTCCGAGGGACCACCTCTGGTGGCCTGGGACTGGTTCTGGTGGGGAAGGACCTGATATTTCAGGTCTGATGCCACGGCGTCCTGTTGCACGCCACCATGTCTTGTCTCAGGTCACCGGTTTCCGCCATCGGTTCCTGCCATCGGTTCCTGCCAGTCCCACAAGGCGCAGGCCCGGTGGCGGGTTGTTTGACTGGGTGGCGTGCTGTAACCCGCCATCGGCCACACAAGTCGCCAGCCGGCGGGCCATAGCCGGGCCTCGCGGGTCACCCGGCTAGCGCGGTCACCGAGCTAGCGGGCGACTGGGTTAGACGTCGATTTCTTCGGTGTGGTCGGCTAGGGCTATTTCTGGGTGGTGGAGGTCGAAGGCTGGGGATTCGGAGCGGATTCGGGGTAGGCGGTCGAAGTTGTGGCGTGGGGGCGGGCAGCTCGTTGCCCATTCGAGGGAGCGGCCCCAGCCCCATGGGTCGTCGACCTCGACGCGGGGGCTGCGGCGCGACTTGTACACGTTGTAGAGGAACGGCAGCGTCGAGATCCCCAGGATGAACGCACCCACGGTCGACACCTGGTGCAGCGTGGTGAAGCCGTCGCTCGCCTTGTAGTCGGCGTACCGCCGCGGCATTCCCTCGACCCCGAGCCAGTGCTGCACCAGGAACGTCGTGTGGAAGCCGACGAACAGCAGCCAGAAGTGCAGCTTCCCCAGCCGCTCGTCGAGCATCCGGCCCGTCATCTTCGGCCACCAGAAATAGAACCCGGCGAACATCGCGAACACCACAGTCCCAAACACGACGTAGTGGAAGTGCGCCACCACGAAGTACGTGTCAGACAGCTGATAGTCCAGCACCGGCGACGCGAGGATGATCCCGGTCAGACCGCCGAACAGGAACGTGACCAGGAAGCCGACCGACCACAGCATCGGGGTGTCGAACGACACCGACCCGCCCCAGATCGTCCCGATCCAGTTGAAGAACTTCACCCCGGTCGGGACCGCGATCAGGAACGTCATGAACGAGAAGAACGGCAGGTTCACCGCACCGGTCACGAACATGTGGTGCGCCCACACCGCGATCGACAACGCCCCGATGCCCAGGGTCGCGGCCACCAGGCCGTAGTACCCGAAGATCGGTTTGCGGCTGAAGACCGGCAAGATCTCGGTGATGATGCCGAAGAACGGCAGGGCAATGATGTAGACCTCAGGGTGTCCGAAGAACCAGAACAGGTGCTGCCACAGGATCGCGCCACCGTTCGCGGCATCGAAGACGTGCGCGCCTAGCGATCTGTCCGCCTCGAGCACCAGCAGCGCCGCCGCGAGGATCGGGAACGCGATCAGCACCAGGATCGACGTGACCAGGATGTTCCAGCAGAAGATCGGCATCCGGAACATCGTCATCCCCGGCGCCCGCATGGTGATGATCGTGGTGACGAAGTTGACGCCACCGAGGATCGTCCCGAGGCCGGCCATCCACAGGCCCATGATCCACATGTCGCCGCCGATGCCGGGCGATCGGACCGCGTTCGAGAGCGGCGCGTACGCCGTCCAGCCGAAGTCGGCCGCTCCACCCGGGGTCAAGAACGCGCCCATCGTGATCAGGCCGCCGAACAGGAACAGCCAGTAGCTGAACATGTTCAGCCGCGGGAACGCCACGTCCGGCGCCCCGATCTGCACCGGCATGATCACGTTGGCGAAGCCGACGAACAGCGGCGTCGCGAACAGCAGCAGCATGATCGTGCCGTGCATCGTGAAGAGCTGGTTGTACGTCTCCTCATTGACGATCTGCAGCCCTGGTTCGGCGAGCTCGGCGCGGATGATCAGCGCCATCACGCCTGCGACCAGGAAGAACAGGAACGACGTGACGAGGTACAAATTGCCGATCATCTTGTGGTCGGTGGTCGACAGCAGTCGCCCGAGCACTTGCCCCAGTGGCCGCCGCCGTGCTCCGACGGCAGTCGATCCGGTGCGCTCGGTGATCCCGGCCTGTCCGCTGACGCTGGCCATGCGACCTCCCGTACTACGGCATCTTTTCGATTAGACACCCATGAATCCGGGAGCAACACCCCATCAACGCGGTGGACCGGCCGCAATCGCCGCACGTACGTCGGCCAGCCGCAGCGTCGCCGGGTCGATATCCATCAGGCACCAGGTCGCACCGGCCTCGGCGTACGGACGCGGATCGACCGACGGCTCCAGCGCCACCGCAATGTCGTAATTGTCCAGATTGCCGCGCAATTCACGCAGTACGGCGGCCGGCTCGGCGACCTGGTCAGGCGACGTCAGGTTGACCGGGAAGAACCCGTCGTACCGCGCCGCCCGTCGGACCGGTTTCGGCTTGCCCGGGAACCCGGCGAGCCACACCGGCACTCGACCAGCCACTGGCCGCGGCAGGAACTGCACGTCGTCGACCAGGTAGTGCTTGCCGTAGTACTTCACCGGCTCCCCCGTCCAGCCCGCGGTCAGGATGTCGAGCGTCTCGTCCATCCGCTCGGCCCGGACCCGGTCGTCCAGCTCCTCACCGGTCTTGGAGTACTCCTGGGCAAACCGGTCGCTGCCCAACCCGACCCCGAGCACCAGCCGGCCACCCGAAAGCCGGTCCAGCGTCGTCGTTTCACGCAAGAGCTTGGTCGGCCGCCGGCGTGCGATCGGCGAAACCATCGGGCCGATCCGCAGCCGTTCGGTCGCGGTCGCGATCGCACTCATCGTGATCCAGGGATCCGACACCTCGCGAATCGGTTCTCGCCACCACAGCTGATCCCAGAGGAAGAACCCGTCCCAGCCCGCCTCCTCGGCCGCCGCCGCGAGCCGCGCGATCTCGAGCGGATCGGACAGTTCATCGAACAAAGGCAGCCAGATCGCGAACTTCATCATCGCTCCTCGGTGTGCTTGACCAGCTCGTCAACGAAGGACTCCCAGTAGGGCTCCGACAGCCCGTGACCCATCCCCCGCATGACCACCAAACGTGCGCCCGGCACCGCATCGCGGATCGCCTCACCGTGCGGCAGCGGCAGCAGCGGATCGGCATCTCCGTGCAGCACGAGAACCGGCATCTTGAGGTCGCCGAAGCCACCACGCGGCCCGTCGAACCTCATCGCGTAGTGGTTCGTCAGAGCAGCCTCGTAGTCCCTCGCCCGAGCCATATCCCGCTGAACGAGAGCCCGCGCCGTCGCCTCATCGAAATGACCGGCTGCCTCTGCCTCGATCGACCGTACGACGTACTCCTCGACGGCGGCCGGATCGTTGAAGTCCGGCGTACCCAAGCGGGTCATGTCGGCCGATGGTGGCGGGAGTCCCTCATCGCCAGTGCTCGTCGACACAAACGTCAGAGAGGCGACCCGCGCCGAGTGGTCGACGCCGAGCACCAGCGCCGTACCGCCGGACATCGACTGAGCCACCACATGCGCCCGTTCGATGCCGAGGGCATCGAGTAGGTCGACGGCGTCGGCGGCCAGGTCGCTCATCGCGTACGTCGGCGCGCCGGGCGGGTACGACGTCGACCGGCCGGTGTCGCGCTGGTCGTACCGGATCACGAACCGCCCGCGACCGGCGAGCTCGCTGCACAGGCGGCTGTCCCACCAGACCATCGACGCAGTGGCTCCGTGGATCAGCAGCACGGCTGGGTCCAAAGGATCGCCGTATGTCTCCGCGCAGAGCTCGACACCGTTGACCGAGTAGAGGTTCTCCATACGAACGACCGTAGAAGGACGGACCGATCATGAAAAGCGATTGATTCTTATCGAAGCGATCGCCTACAGCGATAGACTGCGACGATGTACGAGTTGCGTCACCTCGCGACGCTGGCCGCCGTCGCCGACGAGGGATCATTCGGCCGCGCCGCGCGCCGGCTCGGGTACACCCAGTCGAGCGTTAGCCAGCAGATCGCCGTACTCGAGAAGACGGCCGGCGGGTCGCTGTTCGACCGTCCGGGCGGGCCGAAGCCGGTCCGGATCACCCCGCTCGGCGCCGTCGTACTGCGGCATGGACGCGAGCTGCTCCGCCGGGCCGACGAGATGAGCGACGGGATCGAGCGCTTCCGGGCCGGCGACAGCCGGATCGACATCGGCACGTTCCAGACCGTATCGAACACGTTGCTGCCGCGGGTGATTCGCGGTCTCCGGGACGCGCATCCGGGCTGCGATATCCGGCTGTTCGAGGAGGAGACGGACGACCCCGATCTGACCGGGCTCGACCTGATGTTCTTCGACGGCCGTACCGACGCCAGCATCGAGGATCTCAAGCTGCTCGACGATCCGTACCTGCTCGTTGCGCGCCCCGGCGACTTCCCGCCCGGACCAGTTCCGCTCGAGAGGCTCGACGGCCTCCCGCTGGTCGCGCACCCAGCCATCTGTCATCAGGCGGTCGTCGAGGACTTCCTGCGAACCCGCGGCATCCGCCCGCAGTTCGTGTTCCGCACCGAGGGCAACGAGGCGCTGCTGGCGATGGTCCGCGCCGGCCTCGGTGCCGCGCTGGCGCCGCGGCTCGCCGTACTCCGTGACGACGAGAGCCTGGCGCTACACGACCTCACGCCTGGGCTCCCGCCGCGGGAGATCTTCTTGCTGTGGCAGGCCGGCCGCACGCACTCACCGCTTGCGGCTCACGCGATCGAGCTTGCGCGGAAGGCGGCGGCCGACCTGGCCTGACTAGCTGACGGTCAGGACCTTCGATGCCGTCTGCGTGCCCTGGTGATCAGCGTCCGCCAGCCACACCACGCGGTACGTGTAGGTGCCGCGTGCGGTCGGCTTGATGCTGAACGCGTACTTCCCGTTCGACGTCAGCTTCCCGGTCGTCACCGCGACCCACGTCGTACCGGACCGCCGCTGCAGGTACGCAGTCGTGCCCGCGTGCGGCGGGTTCAGGTACCCGTACAGCAACGTCGACGCACCCAGCTTGATCGCACCCGGAGTGAGGTACGCCGACAGCGCCGGATGGACCTGGATCAGCGCAGCAGCGCTCCGCGTCCCGAGCACTCCGGCGGCACCGTTGTAGCCCCACATGTAGGACGTCGACACCGCCGGCTTCTGCGCTGTCGACACGACCCCGCTGGCGTTCGACGTGAACGAACCGACCGTCGACCACTTGCTCGCGGTCTTCGCCTTCGAGTACAGCACCACCGGTACGCCGGCCAGCTTCACACCGTCGAGCCGGCTCACCGCCGTCGACAGCGTCACCGCGCCGGTGTACATGATCGAGGCCGCGCTGGCTCCGATCGTCGCCTTCGACCCGACCAGTCGTACGTCGACACCGGGACCGATCTTGCCCTTGCTGTCCTTCACCCACACGCGGTACGCGTAGCTGGCCGAATTCGACAGACCGGTCTGGGTGAACAGACTGGCCGAGCCGTTGTACACCGACGTACCGGAAGTCGCCAGCGGCGGCGGAGTCGAGCCGACCGCGCTGCGAACCATGATCTGGCCGAGCGTCGTGTTGGCCGGCTTCGTCCAGCGCAGAGTCGCGGCCGCGACACCACCGGAGACGCTGAAGCTGGTGACGGGCGGCGGCGGCGCGGTCAGGTTGACGTAGTTCCGGTCGATCGACATCTGGACGCCACCGTTGGTCTCGCTGACGTCGCCCGCGAACTGGTGCACCCGCTGATGGTTGGTCCAGTACGCCGAGTTGATGAAGCGGCTCGTCCCCACGGCGGAACCCCAGTGCGCGAACCAGATGTTGTCCGGCCGCGTGTACGCCGTACTCGTGTAGGCGCTGTTCAGGTCAGCGCCACCCGACGCGGCGCCGACGTACGCGCCACCGACGTACCCGCGGGAGTTCAGCTCCTGGGTCCATCCGCTGAGGTAGGCCAGTACGGACGCCTTGCAGGCGGCCGTCGACGTGTAGGCCTCGATGTCGCTGTAGATCGCGCTGCGCTGCGTGAACCCGAGTGCCTGCGCGGCGGCGACCGCATTGATCGCTGCGTTGCGGCCCTGCGTCAAGGCGGTCGCCGGGACCGACGACATCCGGCTCTTGTACGTCGTGCACGGCGCCTGATAGCCGACGTCGACGAGGAGGAACTGCCAGCCCTTGCTCGCGTTCGTGGAGACCCAGTCGGCAGTCAGGTTCGGCTGCGCACAGGCCCGGAGCCCGCCGCTGATGTAGATGCCCACACCTTGGTACGTCGGACGCCAGGCGTCCATCGTGGACTGCGCGGGCGCCCCGCAGGTGTCGAACGCGTTCCCGGCGAAGTTGCCCGTGGCAACCACCGACGGGGTGACCGCGGCCGGCTGCGCGACGCGGGCGGACGGCGTCTTCGAGACGACCTTGCCGGTGGCAAGTACGTCGCTCGCAGCGTGCTCGGCGCCGGGTGCGTAGTACGCGGTCGCAAGCACACCGGCGTCGGTGATGGCACGCCGGAGCAGGCCGTCGCTGGACGGCTGCACTGTGGTCAGCGGCTCGAGCAACAGACCGGAGCTGCGGCCGACGATGTGCGCCGGGCAGGTGGATTGCGCGGTACTGCGGCCGAGATAAACAGCCGCCTGGTCCAGTCGGACGCAGGCGGTCGGGTCAGTGGCCAGATCGATGACCGGCCAGTTGGCCGGGACGGTTACTTCATAGCCGCGATAGGAGACCGTTTTGGTCTCCGCTGCGGCCGCTCCGCCGGCGACGGTGATGCCCGCCACCAGCGCGAGGGCGAGTGCCAGCCCCCCAGGTCTGAACAACCTCACAGTGCTCCCCACTTGTTCGACGGTCGAGACCCCCAAGTGAAAGCGAGCGCCTGCGCTCTTGTCGAAGAGCATCCGGCACTCGCCTCGATGGCCTGATGCTATCGGCGCAGGTGGTTCAAGCGTTCGACGACCCATTTTGGATCGTTCAGTCCATAACGTGCTAGGCTGGTCGACATGCCGAGACCGAGGACGTTCGACGAGGACGGCGCCGTCGATGCGGCGATGCGCGCGTTCTGGACCGCCGGGTACGAGGCGACCTCGACGCAGGACCTCTGCGACGCGACCGGCCTCGGCCGGAGCAGCATTTACAACACGTTCAGCAGCAAGCGCGACCTGTTCGACCGAGCGCTACGGCGGTACGTCGACCAGTTCACCGCGGCCCAGCTCGAGGTGATCCAGGACGCCGACGTACCGATCCGTGAGCGGGTACGGCGGATCCTGTGGACCGCGGTCGAGCCGGATCCGGTCGATCCGGCCGGCTGCTTCGTGATCAACACGATCGTGGAGCTCGGTCCGAAGGAGGCCGAGATCGTCGACCTGCTCGACCGGGACCACGAGGTCAAGCTGACCGCGCTGACGACCGCGATCGAGGCTGCCCAGGCCACCGGCGAGGTCGACTCGGAGCAGGATGCGGCCGGACTCGCGACGTACGTCTTCACCGTTCTCGGCGGTCTTCGGGTCGCCGCCCGCCGCAACGCCACTCCCGAGAGCCAACAGGCCGTCGTCGAGGCAACGCTTCGCAGCTTCTGACCCTCCGCGGCTCTTTGATCCAACTATGAGAGGACCTCATGCCTCGCGCTGTCTATCTGCTCGGCCTGGCGATCTTCGCGCAGGGCACGTCCGAGCTGATGCTCGCCGGTCTGCTGCCCGAGATCGCGTCCGACCTGGACGTATCTATCCCAGCTGCCGGCCTGCTGATCTCCGCGTTCGCCGTCGGCATGCTCGTCGGCGCGCCGATCCTTGCTGTCACCACTCTGCGCTGGTCCCGGCGCGCGGCGATGCTGTCCTTCCTGACGATCTTCGCCCTCACCCACGTCGCCGGCGCGCTCACTACGTCGTACGGCGTCCTGCTCGCGACCCGCGTCGCCGGAGCCTTCGTGTACGCCGGATTCTGGGCGGTCGCGTCGGTCACCGCGATCGAGCTCGCCGGACCGGAGGCTCGCGCCAAGGCGATGAGCATCCTGGCCGGCGGTCTCACGGTAGCCACGATCATCGGACTGCCCGCCGGAACGCTGCTCGGCCAGCATCTCGGTTGGCGGTCCGCGTTCTGGGCGGTCGCCCTGCTGTCGACTCTCTCGATGGCCGGCATCATGGCGACGATCCCGCGTGGTCGCAGTGAGAGCGTTCCGCAGCTGCGTCTGGAGCTGCGCAACATGGCGAACCCGCAGCTCTGGCTCGCGTACGCGACCACGGCGCTGTCGACCGGCGCGATCCTGGTGATCTTCAGCTACCTCGCTCCCCTGCTGACCGAGACGACCGGACTGTCGGACGGCTGGGTCCCGCTGGTTCTGGCGCTGTACGGCGTCGGCGCGCTGATCGGGATCACGATCAGCGGACGGAACGCGGACCGACGGCCGTTCAGCACGCTGGCCTTGAGCCTGACCGGGGTGATCGTCGCGGCCGTGGTCCTCGCGCTCACGACCGGGATCCCGTGGCTTGCCGTACCGGCGATCATTGCGGTCGGCACCTTTGGGTTCGCCAGCAACCCGGCGGTGAACTCGCGGGTGTTCAGCGTCGCCGGATCCGCGCCGACTCTGGCCGCGGCGTTCAACATCTCCGCGTTCAATGTCGGGATCACGGTCGGTCCGTGGCTCGGCGGGCTGGCGCTGGATGCGGGCGCCGGTTATCCGTCGGTCGGCTGGATCGGCGCGGGTCTCGGAGTACTGGCCGTCGGCACCATTCCGCTGGCGATCCGGGCGGCGCGGTCAGGTGACGTACGAGAGCGCGAGCTTGATGACCGGCTCGTAGGCCGCGCGAGCGGGTCCTGACCAGAAGTCGGGTCCGCAGACGACGTCCTCGGTGGTCATGCGGTAGATCAACGCCCGGATCAGCATCTGACCCCACTCCGGTAGGTGCGCCCAGCGGGCGGCGAGCTCCGGCTTAGCGTCGTACCAGCACAGCGCGTCGGCGACGGCGACCGCGGATGCCCAGGACGGCGGTCGCCAGTAGACGGGCCAGTCGATGATCGCCGGCGGGAGACCGTCGGCGAACATCACGTTCCCCGGCAGATCGCCGTGGACGACCTGGTCCACCAGCTCGACCGGCCGCCACACCTCGAGGAGCGGTCCGGTCAGGTCGACGTACCCCGGACTTCCGTTGAAGGACTGTTCGCCCCACGCGACCCGATCGCCGTCGGACCACGGATCCTCGCGGGTGTCGAGGAAGTCCGGCCGCGGCAACTCGGCAATGGCGGCGTGGAAGGCCACAGCCGCAGTGAGTACTTCGTCTTGTCGGCGTACGTCTGTCGCCCCGGGCAACAGTTCACTGGCTTCCCAGCCGAGCGCGATCCACTCACCGGACCGGCTTCGGACCGGGCGCGGCACCCGAAACTCGTCGGACTCCGGCAAAGTCGCCAGTACCTCGGCTCGCCAGACGCTCTCCGACACGACGCGCTTCAGGACGACCGCTCCGGATCGCCACGTGTCGCCTTGCCCGCCCGGCAGCAGCACAGCGGGCCCGGTCAGCGCGAACGCGTCCAGCACTTCACTCGAAGGACCAACCATGCCCGCACCCTGTCACTAAAGCGTGCGCGCTTCACCGGGTTTTCGTCAGCCGCGGGATAGGGTTCGGCGGTGACTGATCTCGACCTGTTCGGCGACCTCGACACCGCGGCTCTTCCGGAGCGGCAGCAGCGGATCCTGGTGGTGATCCGGGACTGGGTGACGCGGTACGGGTACCCGCCGAGCAGCCGGCAGATCGGGGACGCGGTCGGGCTGCGCTCCTCGTCGTCGGTGTCGAAGCACCTGGCCAGCCTTGAGGACAAGGGATTCCTGCGCCGGAGCCCGTCGGTCTCGCGGCCGATCGACGTCCGGATGTTCCTCCAGGACTCCGGCGCTGCTCAGACCAGTGACGACAACGTCCCGGTGCCGGTGGTCGGCGACATCGCGGCCGGTACGCCGATCTCCGCGGTCGAGCACGTGGACGACGTCATGCAACTCCCCCGCGGACTGACTGGCCGGGGCACCGTGTTCGGGCTGCGGGTGCGCGGCGAGTCGATGATCGACGCCGCGATCTGCGACGGCGACATCGTCGTGGTCCGCCAGCAGTCCGAGGCCCACTCCGGCCAGATCGTCGCCGCGATGATCGACGAGGAGGCGACCGTCAAGGTCTACCGCCGCCGCAACGGCCACGTCTTCCTAGAGCCCCGCAACCCCGCCTACGAAGTCATCGACGGCGACAACGCCACCATCCTCGGCATCGTCGTCTCAGTCCTCCGCAGCGTCTAACGTGCAGAAGAACAGGTAGTAGTGCCTGGCGCCTAGTACACCTGAGCGTGGCCGCACCCGTGCGTACGGCGTATCGCAGGTGTACTACCCGTTCTTACGTACACCAGTCAGCGCTCCAGGTTGGTTTTGACGCGAGCCAGGTTGGCTCGCATCTCCTTGCGGGACTGGGGCACGACCATCAGCGGGACCAGGAGTTTGCCGATTCCGTGGCCTTCGAAGTCGAGGTCGATGGTCAGCTTGCTGGCGTTGCGGCCGGTGATCGGCTCGACGGTCACGTTCACCGTGGCGCGGATCGGGCCGTCCTCGCCGCGGACCGCCCAGGCGCGCGGCGGGTCGAAGACGGTCAGCCGCGAGGTGACGTCCCGTTCACGCCCACCGATCTTGCGACGAGTCAGGCACATCGCGCCGACGACCGGTTCGCCGCCCTCCAGGTGGCCATCGGTCACGTTCGCCTGCCACTCCGGGAAGTGATCCGGATCCGTGACGTACGCGAACACGTCGTCCGCACTCCGCTCCACCTCGACCTGCGTCACAATCGATCCCATTGCTCCGGTCTCCTTCTCATTCGTCGGCCTTCGATCTGTTGACGAACGGCGTACCCCCGGATCCGACACGTTTGACGCCGAAGAGCGTCGAAATACCCGGCAAGACGGACAGCAGCCACGCTAGTACGGCGGACAGGGCGAAGGCGGTTGGCAGGAGGACGGCGTACTTGGCGCCTATCCCGGTGTCCCAGCGCACGACGTAGTACGCGATCGCGAGGATGATCGGCTGGTGCACGATGAAGTACGGCATCGCGGCGCGGGCCAGTGGGGTCGGTAACGGGCGTTGGAACGCCGGCGCGCGCATGCCGAAGCCAAGGACCGCGACCAACCAGCCCCACACGGCGATCGTGATGAGCGGCGAGTACCACAGGTACGCCCACGAGTAGCCCGGATCCGGCCACCAGCCGTCGAGGAAGTCGATGATCCCGGTGAGTACGCCGACCACGAACGCCGTGATGCCGACGATCAGCCCGGGTACGGCGTCCCGTCGTACCGCCGCGGTCAGCCGCTCGTCCGACATCACCACGAACCCGACGACGAAGAAGTCGAAGAAGAACACGAACTCGCCCCACCCGTGATCCGGCCCCGGCGCCGCGAGCAGCAGCAGGTGGATCGGGATGAGTGGCACCGCGAGCAACAGGATCGAGCCGCGTCGCTGACAGATCCGGGCAAGCCAGTCGACCCGGCCGCGGAAGAGCAGGAAGAGCGGCAGACCGAGTACGGCGAACTGGATCAGGTAGATCAGGAACCAGAGGTGATACGTGTCGCGCAACCAGAGCGGAGCATCGCCGGCGAGGTCACCGAAGAACGTCCGTACATCGCCGAAGAACGACTGACTCGACCGGCCCTTGTGGTGCTGCTCGATGAAGTACTGCAGCGGCGACAGCAGGACGTATGCGACGACGAACGGCACGAGCAACCGCAGAGCTCGCTCCCTGAGGAACGCGAGCCCGCTCCGCCAGCGCAGCGCCAACCACGACGCCGCACCCGAGATCATGAAGAAGAACGCCAGCCCCCACAGCCCGAGGAACGCGATCGCCATCGAGATCCCCTCGCTGGTCTGCGCGTTCTTCACGTGCCAGTCGCCGTCGTCGAACGGGCGCAGCGTGTGGAAGACGAACACCCCGAAGACCGCGAGTACTCGTAGCCAATCGAGGAACCACAACCGTTCGCCCCGCCCCTGAACACCCATGGTTGCAAGGATGGTGGCTCAGTGGGCCAGGCGCTCGCGCAACAGGTCGAGTTGGGCTGGATTGGCCGTTCGCTCGGCTGCTAGTTCGTCTGCCTGGCGCGCCTCGGCGTTGCGGCCGAGCTCGCGGAGGAACTGCGCTCGGGTCGCGTGGAACAAGGGATAGCTGTCGAGTGCGAGCTGATCGAGCTCTGCCAGCGCGACCGCCGATCCTTCGACGTACGAGACGGCGATCGAGCGGTGCAGGCAGGTCACGGGGCTCGGCTGCAGGGTCAGGAGCATGTCGTACAGCACGAGGATCTGCGGCCAGTCCGTCTCGGACCAGGTCGGCGCCTCGCTGTGGCAGGCGGCGATGGCGGCCTGCAATTGGTAGGGACCAGGAGCGTGGTGGCGGTGTGCGGTCCGGGTGAGGAGTGCTGTCGCTTCGGCGATCGCGGCGTGGTCCCAGAGGGTGCGGTCCTGGTCCTCGAGCAGGATGAGGTCGCCGGCCGGGGTGAAGCGGGCCGCCGTACGGGCTCGGTGGAGGCGGATCAGGGCGAGCAGGCCGGCGACTTCGGGCTCGTTGGGTAGGAGGCCGTGGAGTAGGGCGGTCAGCCATTCGGCGTCGTCGACGAGGTCGCGGGAGTGCGCGCGTTCCGCCGTACTGGACAGGTAGCCCTCGTTGAAGAGCAGGTAGATGACGGTCAGTACTTCGGTGAGTCGCTCGGGGAGCTCGTCGTCGCGTGGGATCCGGTACGGGATGCCTGCGTCGGTGATCTTGCGTTTCGCCCGGGTGATGCGTTGTGCGACGGCCGATTCGGAGGCGAGCAAGGCAGCCGCGATCTGTGCGGTCGTTAGGCCGCACACCACGCGCAGCGTGAGCGCGACCTGCGCCTCGCGAGCCAAGGCCGGGTGGCAGCAGGTGAAGATCAGCCGCAGCCGGTCGTCCGGCGGAGGCTGCACGGGAGGCTCGAACGCGGCCAGCTTGCTGCGATAGTTCTGCTGCCGGCGCAGTACGTCGAGCCCTCGGCGTTTCGCGACCGTGAACAGCCAAGCGTCCGGCCGGTCGGGCACACCCTCGACCGGCCAGCGCTTGAGCGCGATCTCGACCGCGTCCTGGACCAGGTCCTCGGCGGCGGAGAAGTCGCCGAGCAACGACACCAGTGAACCGGCCAGCCGGCCCGCGTGGTCACGCACCACGCGAGCCAGCTCGTCGTCGGTGTTCACATTTCTGCTACCGGACGGATCTCGATCACTGGGCAGGCGGGCCAGGTCCGGACCATCCGCAGCGCCTCATCCAGGTCCTCGACGTCGATCTCGGTGAACCCGGAGACGACCTCCTTGCCCTCGATGAAGGGTCCGTCGGTCGTCATCAGTGCGCCACCGTCCAGCCGGACCGTGGTCGCGGTCTCCCGGCCCTGCAGCTTCTGCCCGCGGTCGCTGATCTTGTCCCGGTGGTCGTCGAACCACTGGTACACCCGCCGGTACGCCTCCTCCCGCTCGGCCGGCCCCTTCGCCTCGAACTCCTTGGCGAACTCCTCGGTCTCGATGAACATCAGCACGTACTTCACACCCGAACCTCCTTCCGGACAGTCTTGCTCAGGACGCGGCCAGGTTGGCGTAGAGATCGACACCGTTCCCGGACGGATCGGCGACGGTCGCGTAACGCATTCCCCACGGGGCGTCGAACGGCTCCTGCCAGCCGGTCACGCCGGCGGCCACCAGTTCGGCGTACGTCGAGTCGACCTCGGCCGGCCCGTCGTACTCGAAGGTCAGGAAGGTCCGTCCCTGCTTCGGCGGCGTCCAGTTCTCGGTGGTCTTGCTGCGCAGGTCGTCGGTGTCGAGCATCAGGTGCAGCCCGTTCGGCAGGTCACAGCCGGCGTGGCTGTCCGGCATGTACGGGTCGCGGACGAACTCGAGGCCGAGCCGGCCGTAGAACTCGATCGCGGCTCCGAGGTCCGACACGACGATGTCGATGGCTTTCACAGTGGTAGGCACTGCTGTCTCCTAGCGATGGTGAGCTAACTGTCATCTAGGAGACGATCGGCGTACGGGCGTTTGCGACAGTCTGGCATCGTGTGCGCATGAAGCACCCGATCTTTGCTCGGATGTATGCGCGAGTCCGGCCTGCCATGGACCGGGAGGGCGCGAGTGAGCACCGGCGTCGGCTGTTGGCCGGGGCAGTCGGTCGGGTGGTGGAGATCGGTGCGGGTGACGGCGGCAACTTCGCGCACTATCCGGCTGAGGTTGTCAGCGTTCTCGCGGTTGAGCCTGAGCCTTATCTGCGCGCGCAGGCGCGGGAGTCCGCCGTACGCGCGCCTGTGCCGGTCGAGGTTGTCGAGGGTACGGCGGAACGGTTGCCGGCTGGGGATGCGTCAGCGGATGTGGTTGTCGTCTCTCTGGTCCTGTGTTCTGTGCCGGATCAGCAGGTGGCGCTCGCTGAGGCGGCCCGGGTACTGCGGCCTGGTGGTGAGCTCAGGTTCTACGAGCACGTCGCGGCGGACGGCGGGCGGCTGGAGACGGTGCAGCGTTTCGCGGATGCGACTGTCTGGTCGTTGCTCGCGGGCGGTTGTCATGTACATCGCGACACCGCGGCTGCGATCGAGGCGGCGGGGTTCGTGATCGAGGAGATCGATCGGTTCGAGTTCCCGGCCGACCGGCCGAACCCGGCGCGTCCGCACATCCTCGGCCGGGCGCGACGCTGACCTCAGTTGTGGTTGGGGCCGTCGTCGGAACCGGACTTCCCAGAGCCATGCTTGCCGGAGGTCGGCTTGCCGGTGGTCGTCTTCCCACTGCTCGGGCGGGTCCCGCCCTTGTCGTCCCCCGGCTCGGTCGTGCTGCTGGACTTCGGAGTACGAGTGCGGTCGCCACCGTGGTCGTCCACAGTCGGCGTGGGCGTGACCTTCTCGCTCTGCGGCGTGATCTTCTCCGGCGGCGGAAACCACAAGGGAGCCGGCGACTGCCCTGGCGCACCCGGATCGAACGCCGACCACACCGCTGTGCCTCCAGCCACCAATCCAGCGGCCGCAACCACTCCGAGCAGGCCAGTGCCGGCCCAGGCCAGGTAGCGCCGCGTACGGCGGGGTGCCACGGGGTCGGACTGACCGGCGTGCAGGACGACCGGCCGTCGGCGTACGTCGTCGGCGCTGTTCTGCGGGTGGTCGTCCATGGTTCGATCGTGTCTCATCGAGCGGTCCGAGCACCATCGGACGTTGGTACTAGTACCTACTCCTCACGGCGTTGGCGCTGGGCCCAGAGGGCGGCCTGGGTGCGGTCGGTGACGCCGAGGCGCTGGTAGACATTCGTGAGGTGCGCCTTGACCGTCCGCTCGCTGATGCCGAGCCGCCGAGCGATCGTCTTGTTCGGCAGACCTGCGCCGACCATGTCGAGCACCTCCTGCTCCCGGTCGGTCAGCTTCGTCTCGGGACCAGGCGACCGCCGGTTCGTCAGTAGTACCCGCGCGGCCTTCGGATCCAGTGGCGAGCCGCCCGACACGATCTCCCGGATCCCGGCCAGGATCACCTCAGGCTCACTGTGCTTCAGCAGATACCCCTCAGCCCCGGCCTGCAGCGCATCCAGAATCCGCGCCTGATCACTGAACGACGTCAGCACCAGCACATGCACCTCGGGAGCCGCCGCCACGATCCGCCCGGTCGCGGTGATCCCGTCGGTGCCCGGCATCGACAGATCCATCAGTACGACGTCCGGCCGCAATTCGGCCGCCATCGTCGCCGCCTCGGCCCCGTCCCCGGCGGCTCCGACCAGCTCGATGTCATCCGCCGTACCCAGCAATTGGGACAAGCCGGTCCGCACGATCGCGTGGTCGTCGGCAATCAGAACCCGGATCACACTGGTACCTCGGCTTCCACCCGTGTCCCCTGGCCGGGCGCAGCCCGGACGGTCAGCGTTCCGCCCGACTCCGCGAGCAGGTCGCCGATCGAGCGTAGCCCGAGGTGACCGTCACTGCTCCGCTCGCCGAGCCGCGACTCGTCGAATCCACGCCCGTCGTCGTCCACGATCAGCACGCCCCGCCCGTCCACCCGACTCGCCTTGATGAGCACGCTCCGGGCTTCGCTGTGCGCCGCGACGTTCCGCACCACCTCCTGCGCAGTACGGAACAACAAGGCCGCGACAGCCGGCGGCAAGTCCTCCGCCCCATCGGTCTCTAGGCGTACTTCGACCCCCGTCCGCTCCAGCCCCGCCGCCAATTCGGCCAACGCCGACGTCAGTCCTTCCTCGGCGAGGTTCGGTGGATAGATGTCCACTAGCAACGACCGCAGTGAGCCGATGCTCGCCCGCAATCGGCTCGCGCTGTCCGCGATCAACTCGGCCCGCTGCCCGTCGGTCGGGTGCCCGAGCCGCATCGCATCCAGCGCATAGTTCAGCCCGGTCAGCTCCTGTACGACGCCATCGTGCAACTCCCCCGCGATCCGCCGGCGCTCGGCATCGGACGCGTCGACCGCATGCTGCAGCAACCGCTCCCTGTCTCGTTGCTGCCGCTGCACCCGCCGCGCCAGCGACCAGGCGAACGGAATCTGCACCAGCTCCAGCACCAGCAACGCACCCAGCGACGGCGGCGCGAACCGCTGCCACGCGGCCTGCCCCGCCTCGGTGACCGCCTGGTACTGAAAGTACGCCTCGAACAGCATCGGTTCGCCGTTGATCCCGCGCACCCCGACGTACACCTCGAGCAGCTTCTTGTATGGGATCTCGAACTTGTTCTCCGGCCGGCTCAGATCGCTGACCTCGGACGCACTACTGCCCTGCCGCTGCAGCGCTTCCTGCTCCTCCGGTCCCAGTGGAAACTGCTGACCGATCAACCGCGGCTCGTCCGAGTACACGATCCGCCCGTCCGCGTTCCACAACTTCACCCGGACCAGCGACCCCTGGAGCACGTACTTCCGCATCGCCTGGTCGAACGCCGTGAGTGCCGCAGGCTGCCCAGCGATCACCGCGGCGTCCAGCCGCGGCTCGACCACACCCCGCGCCGTCACGTACGTCACCTGTCGAGCCGACTCGGTCGCCTGCTCCACACCGGCCTGCCGCGCGACGAACGCAATCAGCGCAGCCAGCGAGAGCAGCACGATCAAACCGGCTGCGGTGAACCGCACGAGCAGGCCGACCGTAGAGATCGGCTTGCTGTCCGCGCGTCGGAGTCTTCCCATGTCAGGGATCGTATGGTGCACCCCGCGCCGTAAGGCAGCCCGACAACGGTCCTAGTACCAAGGTCCACTACCAAAGCCGACCAACGCGCGACGAGCGTGGTCGGCATGAAACTTCCGCTGTCGCTCGCAGTCGCCGGGCCCGCCGCACGAGCTGAGCTTCCTGCTCTGGCTGCCGCGGCCGGCCTCGTCGTACTGCGAGTTGGCGCGGTGCTCGTCCGCCCGTGGCCGCTGGCGCTCGCCGTCGACCACGCGCTCGGCCCGAAGCCGACCGCCAATCCGGTCGCCGTACTCGGACTGGCCGCGGCTGGCAGCGTTGTCCTGTCTGCGGTCATCGGGCTGCTCGACATGGCGAGCCTGCGGACGGTCGAAGGCGCTGCTGAGCGGATCGGTGCGTCACTCCGGGCGACGATGTTCCAGCGCACGATGACCCGATCGCTTCGCTGGCATGATCGGATGCGCAGCGGCGAGCTCGTCTCGCGGCTCACCACCGACGTCGGCCGCCTGCTGGACGCAGTCGTCGCGGTGACCACGTCGTTCCTGCCCGATGCGGTGATGCTGGTCGGCGTACTCGCCCTGTTGGTTGCCTTCGACCCCGAGCTCGCTCTGATCGGGCTGGCCGTCGCACCGGTGCTCGGCGTCCTCGCGGTCCGGCAACGCCGACGGATCCGGGCCGCTCAGCAGGACGCCCGTACCGAGTCCGGACGGTTGGCCGGGGCAACGACCGACCTGCTCCGGAACGTCCGCGCCGTCCAGGCCTTCGGCCGGATCGACCGGGCCGCCGCGATCTTCGGCACCCGGAACCGTGCCGTCCTCGACGTCGAACTCCGCGCCATCGACGTGGACGCCCGCTGGACTCCGATGGCGGACATCGTCCTGGCGATCGGCGCCGCCATCGTCCTGGTCATCGGCGGGCGACATGTCCTGAGCGGCGCTCTGACCGTCGGCCAACTCCTGGTCGTACTGGCCTATCTCCGCGACCTCTACTCCCCCGTCCGCGGCCTGACCCGACTGTCCGTCGTACTCGCCAAAGCCGGCGCCAGCGCCGCCCGGGTCCGCGAGGTACTCGACTGCGACGAGGCCGTCGAGGACCGGTACGACGCTCGCCCGGCGCCGCGCCTCCACACCGGCATCCGGTTCGAACAGATCTCCTTCGGCTACGAACCCGGACGCCCGGTGCTCGACCACTTCGACCTCGACATCGCGGCCGGCGAGACCGTCTGCCTGCTCGGTCCGAGCGGCATCGGCAAGAGCACCACGCTCCACCTACTACTTCGCCTGTACGACGTCGACGCCGGACGGATCCTGATCGACGGGGTGGACCTCCGCGACTGCGATCAGCGGAGTCTGCGCGACCGGTTCGCCTTCGTCCCGCAGGACCCGTGGCTGCTGGACGCGACCATCGCCGAGAACATTGCCTTCGGCAACCAGAACGCGACCCGGGCGGGTGTGGTCGCGGCCGGCCGGTCCGCGCTGGTGGACGAGTTCGCCGACCGGCTGCCGTTCGGCTACGACACCCCGCTCGGCGAAAGCGGCGTACGACTGTCCGGTGGTCAGCGCCGCCGGGTCGCACTCGCCCGGGCCGCGGTCTCGTCGGCGCCGATGGTGCTGCTCGACGAGCCGACCGCGTCGCTCGACCCGGTCTCCGCGGCCGCCGTGATCAATGCGATCCGGACCACGACCGCACACCGCACGGTCCTGCTCGTCACCCACGATCGCGACCTGGCGGCCATCGCCGACCGGGTCGTCACGCTCGACCACCAACTCGCCGGAAGGAGGTGAACCTCATGCGTATCAAGCCAGTCATGCACCACGGGCGGTCCCGGAGCCGGTCCCGTTCGCGCAGCCGCAGCCGTTCCCGCAGCCGCTCGCGCGGCTGACCCACCAGCCTGCCGCCGGGCCACCACCCGGCGGCAGGCTTCGACCCTTCTGGAGACTGATCATGCTCATCGACACTGCTACCGATGACGTGGACGGACTGGCTGTCTGGGACTGGGCCGAAGGCTGCGAACTGCCGGGCGGAACATTCGCCATCGACCGCCTCGGCGTCGGCCACCGCTCCGAGACCTGGCTGGTCTGGTCGGTCGCACTCTGGGCACCCGCCGTACTCAAAGCGGCCCGGCCCCATCAAATCCATCACCCCCGCGCCGTCAAGTCCCTCCGCCGCGAGACCGCCGCGCTGTCCGGCAACCTGCACCCGGCCGTCCCCAGACTCCTGGCCGACGGCACGGACGAAGCGATCCCGTACATCTTGGTCGAGTACGTCGACGGCCCGACCCTCGCCGACGAGCTCGAGGACAACGGCCTGCTCACCGGGCCCGAGGCCGCACTGCTCGGAGCACAACTGCTCCCTGCGCTGATGGCCCTCCACCATCGCGGCCTCGCACACCTGGACGTCAAACCCGACAACGTGGTCCTGCGCGACGGGCGACCCGTGCTGATCGACTACGGCAGTGCGAGGCGGCTGGGCAGCGAGCAACCGGCCGGTCATCCTGTCGGCACGGAAGGCTATGCCTCGCCCGCCCAAGAAGCCTGCGAGCCAGTGTCCGCCGCGATGGACCTTTACAGCCTCGGCCGAACCCTCGCCGAGGCTTGCGGCGAGCTGCCCGACAGCCTGCAACTCCTCCTCGCGCCGCAACCCAACTCAGCTGAAGCTTTGACAGCGCTCGCGGACGCGGCCGGCGAACTCCGGCCGTGGCCCGAATGGCTCAGGGCGTGAGGTCCATCGCCGCGCGCCCCTCCGGGAAGTACGTCGGGACCGATACCTGGTCGTGCACGACCATCCACTGTCCGTCGATCTTCTGCCACGCCGACGTCCAGCGCAGCCAGTAGTCGATCTTGCCGCCGTTGCTCAGACTGGCGTTCATATGGTTGAGGCTGTAGACGACGGCGAGGTTGCCGTCGACAAGCACGGTCAGGTCGCGGGTCTCGTACTCGAGCGGCAGCTGGAACATCGTGAAGACCTGCTTCCAGTTCGCCGCCTTCTTCTCCGCGCCGAGGTGCCGGAGCGGCGCTTCGATGTCGAACGAGACGATGTTCGGCGCGAAGATCGTCTTGAGCGTCTCCAGATCACCGGTGCGGACGGCGTCGAGCAGGCTCTCGATACGCTCGCGGATATCGACTTCGGCCAGTGCGTTCTGTGTGGCGTTGTCTGTGGTCATGATCGGTACGACGAGACAGCCGCGCGGACTGTCAGACGTCACAGTTCGCCGGGCTGTCCCGTCGTACGGGTATGAACGAGGAGAGGAGCGCCATGAGCGAGCCGGGTCTGAGCGCGATCATGAGCGAGCGGCGGCAGCTGATCAACCTCGCCTACCGGCTGCTCGGATCGCTGGCCGACGCGGAGGACGTGGTCCAGGAGACGTACGCCCGCTGGTACGCGATGTCGCCGGCCGAGCAGCAGGCGATCGACAACCCGGCCGCCTGGCTGACCAAGGTCGCCAGCCGGGTCTGTCTCGACCTGCTGAGGTCCGCGCGATCGCGACGCGAGCGGTACGTCGGCGAGTGGATCCCGGAGCCGTTGCCGGAGAGCACCGAATGGCACACCGGCCAGCCCGGGACCGCCGATCCGGCCGATCGGGTGACGCTGGACGAGTCGGTGAACATGGCGTTCCTCGTCGTCCTCGACGCGATGACACCGGCCGAGCGGGTCGCGTTCATCCTGCACGACGTCTTCCGCTACCCGTTCCCCGAAGTCGCCGAGATTGTCGGCCGGACCCCGGCCGCCTGCCGGCAGCTCGCCTCGTCGGCGCGGCGCCGGATCCAGGATGCCGAGATTCCGGCGGCGCCGTCGCCGCGTCGGGCGGAGCTGATCCGGCAGTTCAAGGCAGCTTGGGAGTCGACCGACATCGCGGCGCTCGTCAACCTGCTCGACCCCGACGTGACGGCGGTCGCCGACGGCGGTGGCGTGGTGCAGGCCGCGCTCGCTCCGGTCCACGGTGGCGTCAATGTCGCGCAGTACTTCACCGGCCTGCCCATCTTCCAGCTCGGCCGCACGTTGCTCGAGCGGACGGTCAACGGCCAGCCGGGTCTGGTGATCCAGTTCGAGGGTGTCACCGAGACCGTGATCGCGTTCGACGTGGACGGCGACCACATCACCAACATCTGGGCGGTCAGGAACCCGGAGAAACTGCACCCCTGGACGAACTGACCAGCGTCATCACGGTCTCCTGGGCGCAGGCCTTGTTCACGCCGATCCCACCGCGAGCGCCGCGTTTGATCCAGCCCGCCACGTAGTGACCGGGCCGGTCGACGACGGCGCCGCGGACGTTGGGGACGATCCCGCGCTCCGGGTCGAACGGCAGTCCTTCGATCGGCTTCCCCTCGAACCCGATCGCGGTGAACAGGTTGCCCGCAGCAATCGTCTCGCCATCGTCGAGCGTGAGCCCTTCGGGGCTCCATGCCGTCGGGCGGGCGTGGTAGCGCAGCTCAACCCGATCACCAGCTGCGGCCAGCAGTTCCTGCAGCGCTGACTGCGTGTACGCCGCTTCGGCGGGACCGCGTCGGCCGAGCAGCACGACTTCCTTGATCCCGCTGGCCGCGAGGGTCTCACGTACCTCGGCCGGGACGTTTGCCGATCGCAACCGTTCGTCGCCGCTCAACAGCATCCGCGCCAGGTCGAGCGCGACGTTTCCGTTGCCGACGACAACCGCACGCGGACCGACGAGGTTGACCGGCAAGGTCGCTCCCGGCCGACCGTTGCACCAGGCAACGAAGTCTTCCGCGGTGCAGGCCGCGTCCTCGCCGGCGAGTCCGAGCCGACGGCTCCGGCGGGCGCCGACGGCGTGGACCACAGCGTCGTACCCGTCCGGCAGCTCCTCCGCGGCGGATCTGTTCCGCAGCTCGCTTGCGTCGCTTCCCGGGTGCCAGCGCACGCGTCGGTGCTCGACGATCCGCTCGAAGGTGTCGATGATCTGCTTGGTCTTCGGATGATCCGGCGCGACGCCGTACCGCACGAGCCCGCCCACCTGCTCGAGCCGGTCGACCAGCGTCACCTCGGCCGTTGTCCGCAGCAACAACTCGCGGGTCGCATACATCCCGGCCGGCCCGGCCCCGACCACCAGCACCCGCCGCGGCCCACCACCCCAAACCTGGTACGACGGCGGCTCCCAAGTATCGAGGTCCATCGCCTCAAGCGGCTCCCGATCGGCGAAGTACTCAAGGTTCCGCTCGACATCCTCAGGCGCCGCCTGATCGGCCGGCTGGGCCGCGTCGACCGGGCAGATGTCCGCGCACGCTCCGCAGTCGATGCACGTCCGCGGATCGACGAACAGGCTCACGCCCGTGCCGAATCCGGGCTCACCGGGCGACGGATGGATGCTGTTCATCGGGCAGGCGGCGACACAGCTCGCGTCCGAGCAGCACTCCCCCGAGATCGCGTAGCTCACAGCAGACCGGTCCGCCGATACACCCGGCTCGCGGCCGGCGTCAGCAGCCCGACCGAGCCGAGGAAGTCCATCAGGTTCGAACAGCTTGTCCGCAGCAACGACCGGTGATGCTCGTTCCGCCGCGCCTCGCGGACCGCCCGGTCAGCATCCAGGCCGACGTTCGCATAGACCTCGCGGCTCACCATGCTGGACACGATCATGTCCGCCGCGATCGCGATCACCAGCGCACTCACCCAGCGCCGACCGCGACTCGCCCCAGCGAGACGGTCCCGAGTCTCCTCGCGGGCGAACACCATGTGCCGCGACTCCTCGACGACATGGATGTGGTTCACCGTCCGGACCAGCGGCTCGACCCGGCGATCACGCATCCAGTCCCGCTGCATGACGTCCAGGACTTCCTCTGCCACCAGAATCGCGGCGTACGCCGACTCGCCGGTGGCGACCGTCTTGAACATCCGCCCGAGCTCCCGGGCCAGCAACCGCGGCCGGTACGACGGCTCGACCAACCGCTCCGTCGCCCGCGCGAACATGATCGAGTGCCGGCACTCGTCGGCGATCTCGGTCAGCGCCCACTGGAACTCGGCACTCCGCGGCTGCTTGTCGTACACGTCCCGCAGGATCATCTGCTGCAGGATCAGCTCGAACCAGATCCCGGTCGTCGCCACCGACGCCGACTCGTGCCGGGTCAGCTCCCGCTGCTGTGTGTCGGTCAGCTCGTCCCAGTACGGCGTGCCGTAGAGCGTGCTCCACTCCGGCGACATCCCGTACCCGTCGCCGATCGGCGCATCCCAGTCGATCTCGGTCTCCGGATCCCGGGACAACCGGGCGGCCGATCCGAGCAACCGCTGAGCGGTCTCGTCCATCCCACACCTCCGGCGCGATATGACATCGTCTATGTAACATAGCCGCTGTCCTAACCGCGCACAAGAGTCAATGAGTGAAGCTGAACAGGCTCTGACCGGTGACCAGCGGATCGGGCACGCCGTTGAAGCGGTGAACACCGACCCCGAATCCGGCGTCAGGTTCCGACACCCACACCCGCTCGAAGCCACGCGACTCGAACCACTCGCAGATCGTCGGTACGAGGTCCGGTTCTTCGCGATGGCGGGTCCAGATCACCGTGGCGCCGGTGCGGCACAACTGTGGACTCGCGTCGACGGTCCGCTGGATGTCCTCGGGCGAGATGTTGCCGAAGATCCCGCACAGCAGAACCAGCTCAGCCGGCACCACGCCGACGTACTGATCCGTCAGGGACGCGTCACCGGTGACAACCTCAACCTGGTCGAAGTCGCCGGCCCGCTCCCGCGCGGAGGCCGCTAGCTTGGGGTCCAGCTCGACGAGTCTGGCCTGAACGTCCGCCCGCCGCGGATGATCCGCCAGCACCTCGAGCAGGTCCCGGCCCTGCCCCGCACAGAGGCTGACCACCGGAACCGGACCGGCCGGCGCACGATCCAGTGCGTCCCGGACCTGCGCCTTCACGGCCTCCAGGCGACGGGACAGTTCGGATCCAGGTTCGTCGTACCGCTGATGCCACGTCTGCCAATCCATGCCCGGAAGGCTATTGGCCACCACCGACACTCCGGTCGAGCAGGTCGAAGGCCCGGTTGATCAGGGCAACCACTCGATCCCGGATCTCGTCGGCCTCGACTCCCTCCTGCGTCCAAAGCTCGACCATCCGCAGTGCGAGCGGATGAATGCTGAACACCTGATGCGCCAGGACTCGCGCGGTCAACTCGTCCACCTCGGTCGCCAGCGCGGCAGCGACCGCATCCTCGTGCCACGCCCACATCTGCTGACCCTTGGCCTGCAGCAACGCACTGCTGCCCAGGATCTTGCGGAAGTGCGCCGTCGCGCCGCTCGGATGATCCGCGAACCGTCCCAGCGACCGCCGGCGCAGGCCGGCGAGCAGACTCTCCCCGTCCCGCCTGTCCGCGACCGCCTCCAGCCAGCGCTGCTCGATCTCCTCGGCGCGGTCGAAGAACAGGTCCTCCTTGGCCGGGAAGTAGTTGAACACGGTCTTCACCGACACGTCCGCCGCCGCGGCGACCTCGGCGACCGTGGTCTGGTCGAAGCCGCGCTCGGCGAACAACGCCAACGCCACATCGGCGATCCGCGCCCTGGTCTCCCGTTTCTTGCGTTCCCGCAGGCCGGTTTCCGCCATCTCCGCAACCTCCTTGCGACGCAAGCTTACATCCGGCTATAACTTTATAGTCGAGTGTAATTTTATCCCAGAGTGTAGGAGACCATCATGGCGCGGACTTCGGTGCTGATCGTCGGAGGCGGGCTCGTCGGCCTGTCGGCGGCACTGTTCCTGCAGTACCACGGCGTGGACTTCGTGCTGGCCGAACGCCGTACCGGTGCGTCGGTGTTGCCGAGGTCGCGCGGTGTGCACGTGCGGACGGTCGAGCTGTTCCGGCAGATCGGTATCGAGGACCGGGTGCAGAAGGTCGCCGCGACGGCGTTGAAAGCCGGTGCGTTCGGCGGCGCGCGCCACGGCCGCAACCTGATCGACTCCGAGGCGCTCGATCTCAAGGCCATCCACAAGATGGGGCTCGGCCTCGACCCGAGTCCGGCGAACTTCTGCTTCTGCCCGCAGGTGCTGCTGGAGCCGGTGCTGGCCGACATCGCGAGAGAACGTGGTGGCGATGTGCGGTTCGGCACTGAGCTGACGGCGTTCAGCGCCAGCCCTGACGGGGTCACGGCAACGATCGGCGGCGAGCAACTCGAAGCCGATTATCTCCTTGCCGCTGACGGCACCGGTAGCGGGATCCGGACCGAGCTCGGCATCACCGGCTGGACCCTGCCGCCGACGCATCAGTACCTGAATGTCTTCGTCCACGCCGACCTGACCGAGATCGTCACCGGACGCACATTCAGCCAGTGCGAGGTCGCGAACGAGGTGGTCCGCGGCATGATCCTCGCGAAGAACAACACTGACGAGTGGTCGTTCCACCTCGAGTACGACGACACTCCCCCGGACAACCCGCTCGAACAGATCCACGCGGCAATCGGCAAGGAAGGTATGGACGATATCGACGTCGAGATCCTTGCCCGCAGCACCTGGGACACCCGGGTCCACGTCGCCGACGAGTACCGTCGCGGCCGGGTCTTCCTGGCCGGCGACGCGGCGCACCAGCACGCACCCTGGGGTGGGTACGGCGCCAACACCGGAATCGCCGACGTGCACAACCTGACGTGGAAGCTCGCGATGGTGCTGAACGGACACGCCACACCGGATCTTCTGGACACCTACGAGCCTGAGCGGCGGCCCCGCGCCGTACTCGCCGCGGAGCAGGCACGCCTCCGGACCGACTTCCTCGGCCGCTACGGCATCGAGACGCCCGCCAACGCCGCCGAGGTGGCGCAGCAGATCGACACCGGCGCGATCATGATGCGCTACAGCTATGCAAGTGATGGGTACGTCGACGAGCTGACCGGTCAGGTAGGCACCCGGCTGCCACACGTCGCGCTGTCGAACGGTCAGTCCACGCTCGATCTCTGTGGGCCGGGGTTCGTGATCCTGGCTGGGCCGGACGCCCCGGACTTCGGTGAGACCGTCCCGGTGCACCGGATCGGGAAGGGCACGGAGCTGGTCGATGTCGACGGCGATTGGGCCGATCGGATCGGTCTGTCCGCGGACGGCGCGTTGCTGGTTCGGCCGGATCAGCATGTCGCCGCGCGCTCCGATGCCGGTCTCACCCCGGCTACTCTGGCCACTTACCTGCCGTAGCTCGGTCGATCTGTAACCTCACAGTGACAGAAGGGCAGGAACTTCAGGGGCCGATGGATAGTTGTCTTTGAGGGTCCTGGGGGCAACTGGAGGAGAGTCATGGCAAGGCGTGTCGAACAAAAAGCTGCGGCCCGTCAGCGGATCGCAGCGCAGCTGGCCGCCCAACAGGCGGCAGAGCGGCGACGGCGCCTGCTGCTCGCGGTCGGAGCGGTCGTACTGGTCGTGGTGATCGTCGGCGGGCTGGTGACGATCCGGCTGGTCGGCGGCGGCAAGAAGACGGCGACCGGTCCGACCGGTGCGGCCGACTCGGCTCTCATGACCGCGCTCACCTCGATCCCCGAGTCGACCTTCTCCGCAGTCGGCTCCGCCGGCGTCACGGTCGCACCGTCGGCGATCAACAACGCGCCGGCGCTCACCGACAACGGCAAGCCGAAGGTGCTCTACATCGGCGCGGAGTACTGCCCCTTCTGCGCCGCCGAGCGTTGGCCGGTCACGGTCGCGCTGATGCGGTTCGGCACGTTCAGCGGTCTCGGTACGACGCATTCGGCGGCCGCCGACATCCACCCGAACACACCGACGCTGTCGTTCCACGGAGCGACGTACACCAGTCAGTATCTGGCGTTCACCGGTGTCGAGACGACGACCAACGAGCCGGAGGGCAACTCCTACAAGGCGCTCGACACTCCGACGGCCGCGGATCAGCAGACGCTGCAGACCTACGACAACCCGCCGTACGTCGACAAGGACAGCGCCGGATCGATCCCGTTCATCGACCTCGGCAACAAGTTCGTCGGGTCCGGAGCGACGTACGACCCGGATCTGCTGGCCGGTAAGACCCAGCAGCAGGTCGCCGACGCGCTGAAGGACCCGTCCAGCCCGATCGCGAAGGCGGTCATCGGGTCAGCCAACGTCTACACCGCGGCGATCTGCAAGCTGACCAACAACCAGCCGGCGAACGTCTGCTCGTCCGCGGCCGTCACCGCGGCTGCCGGCAAGCTCGGCGCTGCGAAGGCCTGAGGGATGACGGAATCGAACGTGGGCACCGTGCAGCGGTCGTCTCGGGCGCCCCTCGGAGTGATCCCGTGGGCGACCCTGGTGGTGTCGATCGCCGGCCTCGCGGTCGCGGCGTACCTGACCTATGAGCACTTCACGGCGGGTACGACGCTGGCGTGCCCGGAGACCGGGGTGGTGAACTGCGCCAAGGTCACCAGCAGCCAGTACTCGAAGGTTCTCGGGATCCCGGTCGCGCTGCTCGGGCTCGGCTTCTTCGTCGGGATGACTGCGCTCTCGGTGCCGCCGTTATGGCGCACCTCTTCGCCCTGGCCGGGACGCCTGCGGCTGGCCGCCGTACTCGTCGGTGTCGTGTTCATCTGCTACCTGATCTGGGCCGAACTGTTCCAGATCAACGCGATCTGCCTGTGGTGCACGGTCGTCCACGCCCTGACCCTGGTCCTGTTCGCCCTCGTCATCATCCGCCAGGCCCTGCTCCCACCCACCTCATGAACTGAGGCCCATTCGGGTACTCGGACGGCATGACTGAGTACGCCGGGGCTGAGAAGTGGGTGCCGCGGGACGGTGGGATGCGGAAGCTACGCGCCACCATCGGGGACTGCCGCGGCTGTGACCTGTGGAAAGACGCCGAGCGGTCCGTGCCGGGCGAAGGACTGGTCCGGGCGCGGATGATGCTGGTCGGCGAGACTCCGGGTGATCACGAGGACAAAGAAGGGCACGTCTTCGTCGGGCCGGCCGGGCAGCTGCTCGACAAGGCGCTGGTCGAGGCCGGGATCGAACGGTCCGAGGTCTACCTCACCAACGCGGTCAAACACTTCCGCTTCGAACTGCAGGGCAAGCGCCGGATCCACAAGACCCCGTCCGCCGGCCAGATCGACGCCTGCTCCCCCTGGCTGCAGCGCGAACTCGCGATCGTGAAGCCTGACCTGGTCGTCATCCTCGGCGCGGTCGCCGCCCGATCCCTGATGGGCACCGGCTTCAAGGTGACAGAGCGCCGCGGCGAAGCCGTCAAACTCCCCGACGGCCGCGCCGCGCTCGCAACCGTGCACCCCTCCGCGGTCGTCCGCTCCCAGAACTTCCGCCGCGACTTCGCCCAGTTCGTCGACGACCTCCGCACGGCGGCCAGCCTGCTCGATTAGCGCCCGACGGCCTTCTCGAGCTGAGCCTTCGTCATCTTCGAGCGGCCCTTGATGTTCTTGTGCTTCGCCTCGTTGTAGAGCTGCTCCTTGGTCCGGCCCTTCGACCCGCTGTGCGAGCGGAGGCCGCCGCGCCGGCCCGACGAGATGTCGTCCGTCGAGGTCCGGCTCGCCTCCTTCGCCTCACCCGACCGGGCACGTTCCTTGTTCACCGTCCGGGCCGCGATCTCCTCGGCGACGTCCTCGCTGCGACCCCGGTCCTTCAGGCCCGCCTTGATGTGCTCGTACTGCCGTTCCCGCTTACGGCTCGCTCCTGCAGGCATCGTGATGCCTCCTTTCAACCGCCTGTCCGGTACCCGGCGACGGCGGCCACATTCACGGGCTGACGGACGCGCTGGGGTCCGGTAGGGGTGGTTGGACGGGACTGAGGGTAGGATGGGTAGTCGATCGCGCATACAGGAGCGGTGAATTCTGAGGCCGTGTTCCTGGGGGCATCTCTGGACGGCTCCGCGTGGCATCTCGTCGCCGGGTCGATCCTCGTGCGATCAGGCGTTCCGCCGCGGCTCCGTCGTGGCACGACACAGGAGGAAACGTTGGCCCGACGAGGTCAGCGCCAGCCCGGCGCTACCCGTTCCGCAGCACCGCGTCGGCGGCGTCGCGTCCGCGACGGCGAGTCGGACGGTCTGATCCAGGTCCTGGCGCAGGCCGTGCGCGAGGTCGAGACCGCGATCACCCGCGGCGCGATGCAGCGTGGAGACCGTACGGCATCGACCCGGACGAAGTTCCAGATCGTCGCCCTGCTGGTCCGCGAGGAGCGGGCCCGGGTGAACGGCGCGACATCCGCCACCGAGGCGTACCGCGCCGAGCAGCTCCGGCGGCTCGACGGGATCGCCACGATCCTGGCGAAGACCGCCGCAATGGACCCGTCGCTGCTCGGTCTGCTGGCCGAGGACGCGGTGATCTCCGAGGCCGCGGCCGCACTCCGGCGGCAGATGCTCGAGGACGCCGGGATGGAGGCGCCCGAGGAGCCGGAGCCGGTCCAGCAGGTCGCTCCCCCGGACACCCAGACCCGCCGGGTGGTGCCGCAGGCCGTCGTCTCGCGGCAGCTCGCAAACCCATTCCTCGCCCCGGACTTCTCCAGCGCTCCGCCCCGGCCGACGCGTGCCGGTCGGCTCGCGGGCTGGGAGCTGATCGGGCCGCTGCTGCGATCGTTCGAGCAGACCGGCGCTTCGGCCAGCATGGCGCTGCCCGACCCGACGTACCTCGGCCTGTCCGGCGGCATCGACGCGCTGCGGCTCCGCGGTCTCGAACTCATGCCGCACCAGGCCAAACTGATCGCCTCCGCCGCGGCCGGTCACCGGACCTTCCTGCTGGCCGACGAGCCGGGTCTCGGCAAGACCGCGCAGGCGCTGCTTGCCGCGCAGGCTGCCGACGCCTATCCCCTGCTCGCCATCGTGCCGAACGTCGTCAAGACCAACTGGGCGCGCGAGGCCGGCCTGTGGACACCACGCCGTACGCCGACCGTGATCCATGGCGACGGTGACACGATCGACGGCTTCGCCGACATCGTCGTGGTCAACTACGAGGTCCTCGACCGGCACGTCGGCTGGCTCGGCGACCTTGGCTTCCGCGGCATGGTGGTCGACGAGGCGCACTTCATCAAGAACAAGAAGTCCCAGCGGTCCCGGAACGTGCTCGACCTGGCGAACCGGATCCGCAACCGGACCACCCGTCCGCTGATGATGGCCCTCACCGGTACGCCGTTGATCAACTCGATCGAGGACTTCACCGCGATCTGGGAGTACCTCGGCTGGATCGACGAGAAGGCACCGCGGCCCGAGCTGATGGAGAAGCTCGACGAGACCGGGCTGACGCCGGCCGACCCCGGCTTCTCCGCGTCCGCGCGGGCCAGCGTGATCGACATGGGCATCGTCCGCCGCCGCAAGGTGGACGTGGCCGCGGACATCCCGGCCCGCCGGATCGCCGACCTGCCGGTCGAGCTGGACGGCGCGGTCGGCCGCTCGATCCGGGCCGCCGAGCGGGAGCTCGCAGACCGTCTGGTCGAGCGCTATCGGACCGCTCTCGAGACCCGCCGGTCCGGTGTCGTCGTCGACGGTATCGACCACGACCTGGTCCGCCAGGTCGCCGGCTGGGAGCGGACCGAGATGGCGGCCAAGAAGACCGGCGAGAACGTCTTCAGCCTGTTCCGCCGGATCGGTCAGGCCAAGGCCGGGCTGGCCGCGGACTACGCGGCCCAGCTGGCGCAGAACGTCGGCAAGGTGGTGTTCTTCGCCCGCCACATCGAGGTGATGGACGCCGCCGAGGAGCTGTTCGCCGAACGCGGCATCCGGTTCGCGTCGATCCGCGGCGACCAGACCGCCCGGACCCGGCAGAAGAACATCGATGCCTTCGTCAACGATCCCGACGTGGCGATCGCGGTCTGCTCGCTGCTGACCGCGGGCGTCGGCCTGAACCTTCAGGTCGCCTCGAACGTCGTGCTCGCCGAGCTGTCCTGGACCAACGCCGAGCAGACCCAGGCGATCGACCGGGTGCACCGGATCGGCCAGGACGAGCCGGTCACCGCGTGGCGGATCATTGCCGCGCAGACGATCGACACCCGCATCGCCGACCTGATCGACGCCAAGGCCGGTCTTGCGGCCAAGGCACTCGACGGCTCCGACGAGGAGGTCGGCGCCTCGGCAGACTTCCAGCTCGAAGCCCTGGCCGCACTGCTCACCCAGGCCCTGGAGGCCTCAGCCTGACAACTCGCCCACCGGCAACTCAACAGCCAGCCTGTTGGTTGCCGGTGCGAGTGGGCAGGTCCATTCCGGGCTGTACGCGCACGACGGGTTGTAGGCGAAGTTCAGGTCGACAACGAGCCGCCCGGTGCGGAGATCGCCACCGAGATCGGCGCCCTTAACGGTGTCGATCAGGTAGCGACCACCGCCGTACGACGACTTGCCGGCGAGGGCGTCCTTGATCGGGACGAAGATGCCCCCGCCGTACGACTCGAGCCACCAGACGTCGAGGTCTCCTACCGGCAGGTGCAGTACGCCGACCCGCGAGAACGGGATCACCCCGTCGGTCGCCGACTCGAACTCCCAGGCCGACGGCTCAACATCGGTGTCGATCACGGCGTCGAACCGCAACTCCGAGCGGTAGTCGCCGATCCGGACACCCTTGAACCCGGACCGCTCGTCCTCCGGCACCGGCGACGCTGGATGGGTCGCCAGCAGCTCGTCCCGCCCTCGGCGCCACAAGTCGTGCGCCGCGGCGGGATCCGCCTCCGCGCGGACCTCGCCGTACAACGCGAACACCTGCCGTCGCCAGTCCGCCACGGCCAGCGCCGATGATCCCCGGAACTCGATCTGATCCATGTCAGCAGTATCTCCGACGGAGATGGAACCGATCTCTTGCTGGCCCGGCCGAGCTGGTATGCGTGCTGATCGCCGCCCGGTTTTAACAGGTGTCCACCAGACTTCCGAGGAGAAGTGTTGATGAGCACCACCACCGCACAATCCGCACACACCGCGGGTCAGCCGCGCATTCGGCACAAGGCCGGGTTCTGGTTCGTCACAGGCGCGTTCCTGACTCTGATGGCGTTCGGCACCGTGCCCACCCCGCTCTGGCCGATCTACCAGCAGCGCGATCATTTCGGCGCCACCACGGTCACGGTCGCCTTCGCGGTCCTCGTGGTCGGCGCCGCCGCAGGCTTCCTGCTGCTCGGCCACCTGTCCGACCGACTCGGCCGCCGCCGGATCATCGTCCCGGCTCTGCTGATCGGCGTACTCGCGGCCGCCGTACTCGCGATCTGGCCGACGCTACCTGGGCTGATCGTCGGCCGGATCCTGAGCGGCGTCGCGATCGGGTTGATGGCCTCGACGGCGACCGCCTACCTCAATGACCTGTACCACGAAGCGCATCCGGACCGTCCGGGTTCCGCCGTACCGACGGTGGTGGCGACCGCTGCCAATCTCGGCGGGCTCGCTGTCGGTCCGCTCGCCGGAGGGGTGCTTGCTCAGTGGGCGCCGGCGCCGTTGCACACCGGCTACATCGTGTTCGCCGGCTTGATGACCCTGTTCCTGCTGGTCGTCCTCGCGAGTCCCGAGACGGTCGACACCGGCCGGGATCGTCCGGTGCGGTTCGCTTTGCAACCGGGCCGGCGTACGACGTTCGGCGCGGCTGCGGCCGTCGGAGCGTTCGCCTTCGCGGTGATGGGGTTGTTCTCGTCGCTCGGCGCGATCATCGTCCGCGGTGAGCTCGGCATCACGTCGTACTTCGTCGCCGGACTCGCACCGTTCACCGCGTTCGCGGCCTCGGCGGTGGCTCAGCTCGCGCTCGCGCGCTGGACCGACAGGTCGGTTCTCGCGATCGGTACGACGCTCTTCCCAATCGGGCTCGCCTTGACCGCTGCGTCGCTCTACCACCCGGCCCTCTGGCTGGCGTTGGTCGCGGCAGCGCTGGCCGGCGCGGGCGCGGGCTTGCTCATCAAGGGTGGCGTTGCCGAAACTGTCCGCGCAGCCGTCCCGGCATCCCGGGCCGGGGTACTGGCGACCTTCTTCGTCATCGCCTACATCGGAATGGGACTGCCGGTCGTCGCCTTCAGCGTGATCGTCCGGTACGCCGGCCTCCGCCCGTCGATGATCGGCTTCGCCGCCGTACTGTCGATCGGCGCGTTCATCGCCGTCACGATCGCCCGGCGATCGTCGAGTGAGGTCAGCCGCTGACGGCCTGGCCGGCTTTGGTCCAGTTGTCGTGCAGGCGGTCGAGGTACGACGACGCCTGCGCGCCGGCCTTCCGTCCACGGGCGAAGATCCGCATGTTGCCGCCGCCGGCGTTGTAGCCGAGGGCAAGCAACTCGTCCTTCGTATAGAGGTCGGCGCGCTTGGCCGGGAGTCGTTTGGCCAGGTCGTGCAGGTGCCAGGCGGCGGCCTCGATCGCCAGCGCCGGGTTGTCCGGCAGCTCCTCCCACTTGCGCTTGGCGAAGTCGCGGCCGCGTTTGGTCTCGTCGAACGCGGGACGGTGCATGTTCGCGATCCCGAAGGCGGGGTCCGAGTCGACCTGGGCCCATTGCCGTTCGAACTTCGGGTCGTGCGGTTTGTACGCCTCGTTGTACAAGATTGCCATCAGCAACTGTGGGTTGATCCCGGCCTGCTTGGCGTACCGGCGTACCTCGGGAGCGAAGCGGGCCGGGTCGTAGTCGTCGTACCACGGCTTCGTACTCGTGGTGGATGCGGTCGGTTTGGTGACCGCAGGCTTGGTTGTGGACGGCTGGGACGTCGGCTTGGTGGCGTTGTTGTCCGAGCACGCCGCCCACACACCGACCACCAGTACGCCGACTGCCGCCCAAGCCCACCGCTTCGCCACGCCACCACCGTAGTCAGTCCGGCCAATGGCAGGACGTGGCGACACAGCAGTGGCCTCCGGTTCGCTCGGAACCGGAGGCCACTTTCAGGCGTGCTACTTGCCCTGGAGGACGTTGAAGAGGTGAGTGTGGTCGTTCGTGCCGAGGACCGCGTCGGCGCCCGGGCCGTTGGCCCAGACCGGGACGACCGCACCGGTGTGCTGCTGGCTCGGCGGCGTGGCCACCGGGGCCTTGCCGTCGCCGCCGAAGCCGGCGGTGCCGTAGGTGAGGGTCAGCGTCTGACCGTCCTTGGTGGTCAGGTTGGTCGACCAGCCGGTCGGCAAACCCGAGCCGGAGGCGTCCTCGCCGACGATCTGGCTGGTGTGCGCGTGGTCGGCGGTGACGACAACCAGCGTGTCGGGGTGCTTCTTCTGGTAGTTCAGGGCGACGCCGATCGCCTTGTCGAAGTTGACCGTCTCACCGATCTGGCCGCACGCGTTGGTGGCGTGGTCCTGCTTGTCGATCGAGGCGCCCTCGACCTGCAGGAAGAAGCCCTTCTGGTTCTCCAGCAGGTCGATCGCCTTCGAGGTCATGTCCGACAGGCTCGGCTCGTTCGACGGCCGCTGGTTCTCCTTGCAGGCCTGCGACGTGTTGCCCTTGCCGAGCGAGGCGGCCGGGCCGCTCCACTCCAGCGACATGTTGCTGCTGTGGAACAGGCCCAGCACCGGCTTGTTGCCCTTGACCGACTTCAGCCCGGCGGCGTCCGTGACGTACTGGATGCCCTTGGCCTTGGCCTGGTCGACGACCGTCTTACCGGCGTACGGACCGCCGGTGATCTGCTGCTCGAACCGGGCGCGACCGCCACCGAGCAGTACGTCGATCTTGTGGTCGACCTCCTGTTCCGCGATCGACCCGAGACCGCCGGCCGCCTTGGTCTCCTTCGGGCAGGCGGCCATGTCGGCCGGGCCCTGGCAGCCGCGCAGCGACATGTGCGAGGCGAGCACTGCCGGTGTGGCGTCGGTGATCTCCGCGGTGGAGACGTTGCCGACCTTCAGGCCGCGCTTCTGCGCCAGCTCGAGCACGGTCTGGTAGTTCGTGCCCGGCACGTTGTCGGCGCTGCTCGGACCCTGCGAGATCCGCTCGTCGATCGTCTTCTTGCCGGTCGCCCAGCTCGAGCCGGTCGAGGCCGAGTCCGGGTCGTAGTCCGGCTTGTACGGCGGCTTCGCGGCGGGCTTCACCGACCACGTCGTGTCGAAGCCGGTGTAGCGGGCCCGGTCGACGTTGAGCTTGTTCTGGACGCCCTGGTAGTACCGGGCCGCGGTGATCTCCTGGGTACCCATTCCGTCACCGAGGAAGAAGATCACGTTCTTCGGGCCACGCTGCGGGTGCTTGGCGGTGTCGGCAGTAGACTCGTCGGCGCGGGCGTTGCTGAATGCTCCGCTGGCGGCGGCCGAGGCCATTCCCGCCGCGGCGATCACCGATACCGCGGCGAAGGCAGCCACGAAAGCCTTTTTCCTGATCATTGCGGGCCTTTCTGGTCGGGCAAGACCTCCGGAACGTATTGGTCCCCCCAAGACGCAAGGTGACCGGAACATGGCCGACAGGTGACCGCACGTGCGGTGAAACTGAGAGAACTCTCAGTTGCGACGCGATCGGAAAGCGCTTGCTAGGATGAGTGGGTGATCTACGAGCTGAACCACGTCGGCGGCCGGGTGCGGGATCTCGATGCGAGCTTGTCGTTCTACGACGCGCTCGGCGCGGAGGTGGTCGACCGGCTGTTCATGGCCGGCTCACGCGTCAACCGCGTCCACATCCAGCTCGCGACGGGCCTGGTCGAGCTGCTCCACCACGAGGAGCCCGACCCACAGGCGACATACGGGCTGAATCACGTCGGCTTCATGACGGACGATCTCGACAGCGACTACGCGCGACTGATTGCGCTGGGGTACGCCGAGATCTCGACGCCTCGCGTCGCGGGCAGCGGACAGGGCCGGCTCGCGTTCCTGTCCGACCCGAACGGGGTCCGCGTCGAACTGCTGCAACGCTCCGAGGAGTTCCGCGTCCCGCCTCTGACCTCGGGCTCACTGCAGGGCCTTTCGTACGTCGCTTTGGCCGCACCGGATCTCGATGCGGCGGCCGAGTTCTACGGCACGCATCTCGGGATGGAACGAGTCGCAGACGACACGTTCCGGCTCGGCGCCGACGCCGTCAAACTCGTCCCGTCCGGAACGACCACGATCGACCACCTCGGCCTCGCCACCACGTCATCAGACGCAAACACCGAGGACCCAGACGGCAACCGCTTCGTCTTCCTGCCCGCCGCCTAACGTCCCGCGGGCCCACTCGACCACCGGCCGCCTAACCTGCCGCGACCCAACCGGCCACCGGTCACCGGCCACCGGCCACCGGTCGGCCGGCGGCGCTCAGCCGCGGGCTGCGGCGACTCGCTCGACGACCGGCCGCCAGGACTCGAGCAGCGCGACCTCGAGCCCGAGGACCTTGCCTGCGTCGTCCGCTCGCCGCAACGCGACCGCCGCCGCAAACGCCGGATCGCCCTCGAAGGCGCGGACCTCCTCCGCGGACATCGCCCCACCTTGAGCGACCAACGTACGACGACTCGACGCTGACAACCGCGCCGCATGGACCGCATCCGTCGCCGCCAGATACCGCTTAGCGACCACGTGCAGCTCCACCAATCGAGCGACCCGCTCCCCCAACAACGCCCGTACCGCATCCGCTCCGTGCCGGCCATGACCAGCATCATCACCGGGCCGCAACTGATGCCCGATGTCATGCACCAGGCCAGCAACCTGCAGCTCTTCGTCAACCGGGTAGTCCCGCCGCAACAACTCAGCACACTGCCGATCGTGGTCGAGAATGTCCACCGGATCCCCACTCCGATCAGGCATGTCCCACACGCCCGCACCCTCACCCAGCAACGTCATCAACTCGTCCACAGTTGCGATCGGCATGCCACGCACCCTAAGCACCCCGAATGAACTCCCGGTGCACCAACCCTCTACCCCAGCGCTCCTGCTGATGTGCGGGTGCTGCAGTCGGATCGTGAGGCGCCGGGGCCGCGGCTGTCGGTCATGTGGACAGGACGTGTCCGGCGACCGGTGGTACACCTGAGCGTGGAAACGCCCGCGCGTACGGCGTATCACGGGTGTACTACCAGTCGACCTGCAGATCGCCGGCGCGTAACCGCCGCACCGCTCGGCCGGCCCCGACGAGGCCCACCCCAACCAGCCCCACGGGCGGGGTGGTTGGGGAGGATTTCTGCCCGGAGCGGGGGGAATATCCTCCCCAAGGCTTGAATGCCAGCCTGGGTGCGAGCGCAGCACTAGCCTTGGGGAATGTTCGACTACGACGCCGAGGTGCGGCTTTACCGTGAGCACTTTCGGGGTGCGTGGGGCGTGCAGCCGGACGATCGGGTGCTCGACGTCGGTTGCGGCGGCGGGCAGACCACGCGGGACGCGGCGGAGGGGGCAGCACGGGTGCTCGGCGTGGACATCTCGGAGCCGATGCTTGAGCACGCTCGCAGTCAGCCGTTGCCGAATGTCTCCTATCTGCTGGCGGACGCCGCGACCCACGACTTCGAGCCGGAGTCCTTCGACCTGGCCATCAGCAGATTCGGCGTGATGTTCTTCGATGACCTGGTCGGTGCCTTCGGCAACATTCGGCGAGCGCTCCGTCCGGAGGGCCGGCTGGTCGTGCTGGTCTGGCAGTCGCGGACGGAGAACGAGTGGGCGCAGGTGATCCCGGAAGCCATCGGCGGATCGTTCCGCGACGACTCCCCGTTCGCCCTCGGCGACCCGGCCGTCACGCGGGACATCCTCACGGAAGCGGGGTACGCCGACCCGACGTTCACCGCGGTCCGCGAGCTGCTCTACTACGGCCCCGACTCCGAGGCGGCGTACGACAACGTGCTCAGACTACGAGAGCCTCAAGCACTCCTCGCGGACCTCGAACCCGCGGCCGCCGACCGCGCACACGCGTCTCTGCGTGCGACCCTCGATGCCCACGACACCGGCTCCGGCATCCAGTTCGAGTCGAGTGCGTGGATCGTGAGCACCCAGCGAGCGTGACCGGGGTCACACCAAAGGACATGTCGCATCCAGCGGACCCCACTCGACGCAGTGGCATAACCCCAAACCAAGGAGCACCAGAATGCGTACCCTTATCTCCACCTCGTTCGTGTCGCTCGATGGCGTCGTCGACTCGCCCGGCGGCGAGTCTGGCTACCGAAACACGGGCTGGACGTTCAAGGACCTCCCGTTCGACGAGGCGGCGTACGAGCTGAAGGGCACCGAGCAGGCCGAGGCGACCGCGATGCTGATCGGGCGGATCAGCTACCAGGCGTTCTCGCAGGTCTGGCCGGGGATGACCGTCGAGTTCGCCGGCTACAACGCGATGCCGAAGTACGTCGTCTCGACCACCCTGAAGGACAGCGACCTGGTGTCGAACTGGGGTGAGACCACGATCCTGCGCTCGCTCGACGACGTAGCCGCTCTGAAGGAGACCGAGGGCGGGCCGATCATCGTCCACGGCAGCGCCAACCTGAACCGCAACCTGTCCGACGCGGGCCTGATCGACCGGTACAACCTGCTGGTCTTCCCGGTCCTCCTCGGCGCGGGCAAGCGCCTGTTCAGCGACGCCGACCGCGACAAGCTCAACCTCGAGCTCGCCGACAGCGCCGCCTACCCCAACGGCATCCAGAAGCTCGTCTACAACGTCAAGCACTGACCGCTGTACTACGGTTCGGACATGGGTGACACCCCGGAGGACTACCTGCGTAAAGCCGATCCGGTGCTCGGGAAGATCATTGACGAGGTGGTGCGGGCCGAGGGTGGGCTGTTGTCGGAGAGCTCGGACACCGGTGTGCCTGACCTGCCGTCGGAGCACTACGGGGTGCTTGTGCGGGCGATCGTCGGGCAGAACATCTCGAACGTCGCCGCTCAAGCCATCTATCGGCGGATCGTCGAGCGGTACGGCGGGCACGCGCCCGCACCCGAGGAGCTGCTCGCCGACGAGCCCGACGCGCTCCGGACCGCGGTCGGGCTGTCGCACGCCAAGACCGCTTCCCTGCGGTCCTTAGCCGAGCACGTGATCTCCGGCGAGCTGGAGCTCGAGCGGCTGCCGGATCTGCCGGACGCCGAGGTGGTCGCTCAGCTCACCGCGATCAAAGGCATCGGGCGATGGACCTCGGAGATCTTCCTGATCTTCCACCTGCACCGGCCGGACGTGCTCGCGGTCGGCGACCTGGAGATCCGGCGGACCGTCGAGACGGCGTACGGACTGCCCGAGCTACCCAAGCAAGCCGAGGTCGAGCAGCTCGGGGAAGCCTGGCGGCCGCAGCGCACGCTCGCCGGGCTGTACCTCTGGCGCTGGCGAGCGGTACGTCGGGCTGAGGGATGATGTGGCGATGTGGGACATTGCCGGGCTCGCTCGGGAGCGGCTTGGGTACGACGGGTTGCGGGCCGGCCAGGAGGACGCCGTACGCGCGGTGCTCGATGGACACGACACACTAGCGGTCCTCGCCACCGGGACGGGTAAGACCGCGATCTATCAGCTCGCCGGCCTGGCGCTCGGTGGCGTTACGGTCGTCGTGAGCCCGTTGGTCGCGCTGCAGCGTGACCAGCTGCGTGCGCTGTCCAAGGGCGGCGTCGAGGTCGCTGAGCTGAACTCGACCGACCACGCCGGCCGGCGCCTTGCCCAGGATCTGCTGACCAGCAACAGGCCCGGCTTTGTCCTCCTCTCCCCCGAGCAGCTGACGCACGCCGCCGTACTCGATCTGCTCGCAGCCTCGCGTCCTCGGTTGGTCGCGGTCGACGAAGCGCATCTGGTCAGCGAGTGGGGCCAGGACTTCCGGCCCGACTACCTCCGCCTCGCGGCTGCGATCCAGGCGATGGGACGGCCGCCGATCGTCGCGCTGACCGCGACCGCCGCGCCGCCGGTCCGCAAAGAGATCGTGCACCGCCTCGAGATGAACGACCCGGAAGTCGTCGTCGGCGGGTTCGACAGGCCGAACCTCAACCTGGCCGTGTTCGCGTTCGCCGACGAGGACACCAAGAACCGCCGCCTGCTCAGCCACGTCCGGTCGTCACGCGGCCCTGGCATCGTGTACGTCGCGACCCACCGTCACGCCGAGGAACTCGCATCCGACCTGCACACGGCCGGCGTATCAGCGCAGGCGTACCACGCCGGGCTGACGGCCAAGCAGCGCCGCGAGGTCCAGGACACGTTTCTCGCCGGTGACTGCCGAGTTGTCGTCGCGACCATCGCGTTCGGGATGGGGATCGACAAGCCCGACATCCGCTGGGTCAGCCATGCCGAGGCGCCCTCCTCGGTCGATGCGTACTACCAGGAGATCGGCCGGGCCGGCCGCGACGGCGAACCGGCCGATATCGAGCTCTTCTTCCGGCATGCCAACCTCGGTCTCAACCGCTTCTTTGCCTCCGGAGGCGTCACCGACGAGGACCTCCTCGCCGTCGCGACGGCGATCTCCGAGCACAAGCCCACGGACATCGCCGCCCTTGCTGCCGCAGCCGGCCTCAGTACGGCCCGCGTCGAGCGTGCACTCGGTCGCCTGACGGATGCTCGGGTCGTTGCCATCGGCCACAAGTTCCATCTCGCCCGCGGCGTCGACGTCGATCGGGCCGTCACGGCCGCGTCGGCGGTCGAGCACGACCGGCGTGAGGTGGCCCGGTCCCGGGTCGAGATGATGGCGGCGTACGCGGAGTACGGCGGCTGCCGGCGGGAGTGGCTGCTCAGCTACTTCGGCGAGCAGTACGACGGACCGTGCGGCAACTGCGACAACGACCTGGCCGGCCGTACGGCGGCTCCGCCCGAGGACCAGCCGTTCCCGATCGGCAGCCGGGTCGTCCACCGCACCTTCGGTCCCGGTCTGGTCGAGCACTACGACGGTACGACGATGACCGTCCTCTTCGACCGCGTTGGCTACAAGGAACTTCGGACCGCGTTCATGATCCACAACCACCTGCTGCAACCCGAGGTCGCTCCATGAGCATCGACGTACGCCCGGCGACCGTCTTCGAGGACGTCCGCCAGGTCATCGGACCGAAGTCGCCGACGGCCACTGTCTGCTTCTGCCTCAGCTACCGCATCCCGTCGAAGCTGAACAACACCCTCCGCGGCGACGCGCGCAGCGAGTACGTCGCTGAGCTGTGCCGAGAGAAACCTGCTCCCGGCGTCCTCGCGTACGACGGTGACACGCCGGTCGGCTGGGCCGCGATCGCACCGCGGGCGGCGACCACCTTCGCCCGCAACCGGAAGATCCCGCATGTCGACGACCTACCGGTCTGGTCGCTCTGGTGCATCCGGGTCCGCCCCGGCCATCGCGGTCAAGGAATCTCTCACGCCCTCATCGCCGGCGCCGTCGACTTCGCCCGTACCAACGGCGCTCCGGTTGTCGAGGCCTATCCCCTCGACAGCGGCGACAACAAGGTCGACCTCACGATGGCGTACGCCGGCATCCGGAAGAACTTCGAGCACGCCGGCTTCACCAAGGCCGCCGACACCACGTCGACGCTGGCCGGCCACCCCCGTGTCCTCATGCGTCTCAACCTTTCTTGATCCAGCGGGACGCGGCCGTGTAGGTGTCGGACGGCGTGCTGTTGAAGGCGATCGCGGCGTCTGGAGCATGACGTCGTACCAGGTTGACGATGTTCTCGAACAGCCCGAGCTGCTCCTCGTTTCTGCGGATCCCGCCGCCCACGACGACGCACTCCCAGGGGTGCGCAGCCAACGCCGCGGCCACCACGGCCTCGACGTCGTCGCTTCCGTCCAGGCCGACGAGACACGTCTCGGCGCCCACGCCATGGTCCGCGAAATCAGCCATCCCGACCTGGATCCCGGTCGCCACCGGCTCAGGATCCCACGGCCCGGGAACGCGATACGGATCAAGCCCGATCACCAACACCCGCGGCATCTTCACCATCCCCGGACCATACGCTCAGTCCTTCGCTGCTCGGGCTCGGTAGGCGGCGACTGTTGTGCGGCTTGCGCAGGGGTTTGAGCAGAAGCGGCGGGTTCGGTTGCGGGACTGGTCGACGAAGTAGTTCTCACAGCCGGCGGCAGCGCATCGTCCCAACGTCACGGCCGGGTCGCCGGCCGCGACCAAGGCGAGCTTGGCGGCGGTCAGCTGGCCGAGCCACTTCTTCGCCGGCGTGCCGTTGCGGCTGAAGTGGATGTGCCAACCGTCGAGGCCGTCGTGGTCCGACAGGTGCATGTCCGGCGGGTATTCGCGAAGCAGCCGATGTACGGCGTCAGGCGCGGTGCCGTCGACCAACTCTGCCAAGGCGGTGCGCACAAGCTCCGGCAGGTCGCCGTAGTCGCCGTCCCGCGGCGGAGTGATCTCGTGCTCTGCGAAGAACGCGGTCACCAGCTCACCGTCCTGGTCGAGCGTGCCGGTGTTGGCCACCTCGACGGCCAGCCGGGTCACGTTCCCGATGTAGTCACCGTACTGCACTTGACCACCTACCTCGCATCTTCCTATGGTAGGCGTCATGCTACCTGACGCCACCTACCTGGCCCGTCGTCTGCACCTGCTCGGCGAGTGGGATGCCGCGCTCGCGGTCCTCGGCCCGGACGCCGATCCCGAGCTGTTCGCGGAGATCGCCGTCGACCGCTGGTTCTTCCAGATCGAGCATCACGACGAGGCCGAGAAGGCAGTCGAGGCACTCGACCCGACCTCGTGGACCGCGCAGTTGCTCACGGCACGACTGGCCTACAGTCGGCTGCTGTTCGACCGCGACACTCGCGCCGACGACCGCGCCGTGTCCGAGGCCAGCTATCGCGCAGCGGCACAGAGCGACGACGAGCTGCAGCGCGGCTGGGCGGAGTACCACTGGGGCGTCTTGCTGGACAACATCGACGAGGACTCAGCCGGCGCCCTCGCACGCTACGAGACGGCCCTCGAGATCGCGACGAAGTACGACGACGGCTTCTTCGAGTCGTACATCATCCGGCACATCGCCCATCTCAAGGAGCCGGCCGAACGGATTGCGATGCTGCGCCGCTCGCTCCACCTCCGCGGCGCGCTCGGCGCCCGGCCGCAGACGATCGCGGCACAGGCCGTCCTCGCCAACGATCTCCCCGAAGACGACCCTGAGCGCGCCGAACTCACGCGGACCTACCGCCCAGGTGCGGAGGAACTACACATCGGCTGGCTCCTGTCGTCCATAGACTGAGGCGTATGCCGCCAAACGTCTTGCTTGTCTGCACCGACCAGCAACGGTTCTCCGCACTCGGTGCCTATGGCAACGATGAGATCGAGACGCCGAACCTCGACCGGCTCGCGGACCAGGGTGTCCTGTTCGAGAACTGCTACGTACAGAACCCGGTCTGCGCGCCGTCCCGGGCCAGTCTGATGACCGGTCGCTACGTTCACGCCCACGGCCTGTGGGCGAACGGTGTCGGCCTGCCGGACCACGAGCGCCTGTTCAGCAAGGACCTGGCCGAGGCCGGCTACGACTGCGGGCTGGTGGGCAAGTTCCATCTGAACGCGTGCTTCGGCGGCCGTTCCGAGAAGCGGCACGACGATGGGTTCCGGGTCTTCCGGTGGGCGCACGACCCGTACCCGGGCTCGTCGGAGAACGAGTACCACTGCTGGCTGTACACGCTCCGTCCCGAGCTGGCCGGCGCGGAGGTCGACTACGACACGCTGCCGACCGAAGTGCACTACAGCCGATGGATCGGCGACCAGACGATCGACTTCCTGACCCGCTCCCGGGATCGCGACAAGCCGTTCCTGTTCATCGCCAACTTCTTCGATCCGCATCATGGTTTCGGCGCGCCGGAGGAGTACGTACGGCGTTACCGCGAGAAGACCCTCAGCCGGCCGATCCCCGACGACCTCGCCGGCAAGCCACCGATCCAGTCCGACGCGTCACAGTCGTCGTACGCCGGACATGCCCGCGGCTACACGTCGTACACCCCGGAAGAGCTTCAAGACGTCAAGGCGGCGTACTACGCGATGGTGACGCTGGTGGACGACGAGGTCGGACGCATCCTCGACGCGCTCGACGCCGAGGGTCTCAGCGAGAACACGCTCGTCGTCTTCACGAGTGATCACGGCGAGATGCTCGGCGATCACGAGCTCATGCTGAAGGGCCCGATGATGTACGAGCAGGCGGTCCGCGTTCCCCTGATCGTTCGCTGGCCTTCCGTCGTACCGGCTGGGACCCGCTGCGACGAGCTGGTCCAGTGGATCGATCTCTCGTCGACGATCCTCACCGCGGCAGGGTTGGAGCCTCGCGGCCAGGGTCAGGATCTGTTGCCGTTGGCCACCAAACCAACCCGGGGTCGTGGATGGGCGCTGAGCGAGTACCGGAACAGCGGTCATCCCTACACTCGCGCGGTCCACCTCACGATGCTTCGCCGCGACCACTGGAAGCTCGTCGTCCAGCACGGCTCCCCCGCGACCACCCGCGACCACACCGGCGAGCTCTACAACCTGACCGCCGACCCAGCCGAACAACACAACCTCTGGGACGATCCCCTTCACCGCGAGATCCGCACCGAGCTGCAGGAGTTCCTCCTCGACGTCCTGGTCGCCACCGAGGACCGCAGTCAGGACCGCGTCGCCGACTGGTGAAAAGCGTTGGCTCAGGCGGCACGCGGCCGAGTACGGTACGAGCGAACGTGACATCGCACGAGGAGGTGAGCACCATGCACGCTGCATCGAGCTGGGTGCTCCCTCTCACCGTCACGGCTGGGCGACCGAAGTAAGTGCCGCCAGGAGCGCCAACACGTCAGGCACTCCTGAAAGGCACCGCCATGACTGATCTGAAATTCATCAGCACCACCTCCGCGAACGGCGTTCTCGAGCGCGAGTTCACCCTCGGCGACCTGCACGGCATGCTCTGGTCGCCCGCATCCGCCGACCCCGCGCCGTTGATCCTGCTCGGACACGGCGGCGGTCGTGACAGCAAGGCGGCTCCGATGGTCGGCCGCGCCCATCGGCTCACCGCCGAAGGGTTCCACGCCGTCGCCATCGACGCTCCCGGGCACGGCGATCGGCCGCGTACGGCGCTCGACGACGAGCAGATCGCCGCGATGCAGAAGGCGATGGCGACCGGCGTACCCGTCGGGCCGATCGTCGTCCCGTACAACCTCCACCTCGCCGACCTCGCCGTACCGGAGTGGCAGGCGACGCTCGATGCCCTCGAGCAGCTTCCTGAGCTCGACGGCCGGTTCGGGTACTTCGGACTCAACATGGGCACTGCGATCGGCGTACCGCTGACGGCTGTCGATCCGCGGATCAGCGCCGCGGTCTTCGGCATCTTCTGGTACGACGAGGTGCTTGCGGAGCATGCCCGTCGGATCAAGGTGCCGATCGAGTTCGCCCTGCAATGGGACGACCAGCACATCCCGCGGGAGTCGTCGCTGGCGTTGTTCGACGCGTTCGGGTCGACGGAGAAGAGCCTGCATGCCAACGCGGGCGCACACAAAGAGGTGCCGCGCTTCGAGGTCGAAAGCATGGTCCGCTTCTTCGCCCGGCACCTGCGTTAGGCAGAGCTGAAGCGCTGCTCGACCGCGTCCAGGAAGCCCTGGACCTGGCGATAGGTGTCGGAGCTGTACACGCCGATGCTGCGTTCGGTGCCGAGGGCTTCCCGCATCGCGTCCAGGTACCGGCCCTGGACGATCGCCAGTTGGTCGCGTGTGTCCGGCTTGGTCTCCAGGAGCTGCCGGCTCCCGGAGACCAGGCGGGGCACGATCCGGTCCTTCAGGGTGCTGACCACGACCGGATCGAGCGGCTCGCCTTCGACGGTCTGCTGATCCAGTGGGCCGACGGCGTCGATCGCCGCCTCGCCGATCTGCCGCATCAGCGCCTGGACGGAGTCGCGCTTGTCCTCGGCGCTCTCCTCGCTGAACCGCATCCGCGCGATCACCGCAGGCAGCGACAGGCCGAACAGCACCAACGTGATCAGGGCGACGATGAATGCCGCGAGTACGACGGTTGCACGGTGCGGCGTACCGGCCGGGATGGTCTGGGCGGCGGCGACCGTGACGACGCCGCGCATCCCGGCCCAGGCCAGCACCACCATGCCGCGGCCGGTGATCGGCTCGCGCTCCTCGAAGTCGACGTCCGCCTGGCTGCGGGCGAGCCGCTTGCGGGCCCACGCGACGCGATTCTCCTCGCGCTCCCCCGACGGCTCCATGGAGTCCAGGTTCTCCTCCAGCTGGCTCAGCTTGGCCCGGACCTGGTCGTGACGATCGCCCGAGCCGAAGCGGCCGAGCAAGGCCGGCCACGCCAGGCCGACGAACCGCAGCACCACCAGCAGGCCGACCACCAGCAGGACCAGCCCGGCGATCTCGCCGACCGTCGTCTCGGCGCGGGCATCGTCGACGAGCTGCGGCAGCTCGTACCCCATCGCGAGGAAGACGCCGCTCTCCAGGACGAAACTGATCGTCGTCCAGGTGGTGGTCTGGGTCTGCCGGTCGCGGGCGCTGAACCTCCGGCTCCCGAGCGCGCCGGTCAACAAGCCGGCGATCACCACGGCGAGTACGCCGGACCCCCGCAGCGCCTCGGCCAGGAAGTAGGCGAGGAACGGTACGGCGAACGAGATCGTGGTGTTGAGAACCGGATCGTCGAGGCGCTGGCGCAACCGGACCGTGAGTACGCCGACGACCAGCCCGATCAGGATCGCGCCGACCACAGCCCAGGCGAAGTCCAGGACCGTGTGGCCGAGGTTGAAGTGGGTGGTGACGGCGAGCGCGGCCACCGCCGTACGCAGGACGACGAGCGCCGACGCGTCGTTGACGAGACTCTCGCCTTCGAGCACGGTCATCAGTCGCGGCGGCAACCCGACCCGGTGCCCGATCGCCGTCGCCGCGACCGCGTCCGTCGGGCTGACCACGGCCCCGAGCGCGGTCGCCAGCGCGAACGAGATGCTCGGGAACAGCGCGTGCACCAGCGCCCCGATCGCCAGCGCCGACACGATCACCATCACGACCGACAACCACGAGATCAGCCCGAAGTTCCGCCGTACGTCGAGAACCGGCAGTTGGACCGCCGACGCGTAGAGCAGCGGCGGCAGCACCCCGGCGAGGATGATCTCCGGCTCGATGTGGATCGCCGGCGTACCCGGTAGGTAACTCGCCCCGATCCCCAGCGCGACCAGCAGCAACGGCGCCGCGACACCGGTCCGGCGTGCGAACACCGACGCCGCGATCATGATCGCGAGCCCCGCACCGGCAATCAGAACAATCTGATGGTCCACCCTGACGACACTAAAGCGTTTTCATCGTCACGTAGCTCGTCACCGCCGCGACACCCGGGAGGTCGGCAAGGCGGTTTGCGTGGAAGTCCTCGTACGCCGGTAGGTCGGCGACCTCGACCTGGAGCAGGTAGTCGAAGTTGCCGGTGACGTGATGGGTCTGCACGACCTCGGGCAACTGCTGGACAGCGCGCTCGAACGCGACCACGTTCTCCCGAGCGTGTCGAACCAGCCGAACGCCGGCGAACACCCGCAGGCTGCGGCCGACCGCGGAGGGATCGACCAGCGCGCGGTAGCCGCGGATCGCGCCGATCTCCTCCAGCCGCCGTACTCGCCGCAGGCACGGCGACGGCGACAGGCCGACGCGAGTCGCGAGGTCGGCGTTACTGATCCGTCCGTCCCGCTCGAGCATCGCCAGGATCGCGCGATCGACATCGTCCATGTTGGCAGATTATTGCTCAAGTTGTGCCGCTACCACATCAGCTGTGTCAGCGCACGACGCCATTTGCTGCCAAAGTTGCCCGAAACAGGCGTACGGCGCCAGCCCGTCGGAGAGCCTGGTGGCATGTCAATCCTCATCACCGGCGGCACCGTCGTCAGCATGGATCCGGCCATCGGCGACCTCGAGCGCGGCGACGTACTGGTTGCCGACGGCATCATCGTGGAGGTCGCCGAGCGGATCTCGCGCCCGGACGCCGAGGTCATCGACGCGACCGATCGGGTGGTGATGCCCGGGTTCGTCGACACGCATCGGCATACCTGGCAGACCGCCTTCCGTGGCGTCGGGGCGGACTGGACGTTCGCCGACTACGCGGCCGCGATGCATGGGACGTTGAAGCCGCACTTCCGTCCCGAGGACGTGTACATCGGCAACCTGTTCGGCCGGCTGGAGGCCTTGTACTCCGGTGTGACCACGATGCTGGACTGGTTCCACGCGGCGCAGACTCCGGCGCACGCCGATGCCGCGGTCGCCGGGCTGCGCGATGCGCCGGGGCGGTCGATCTTCTGCTACGGCGCGGGATATCGCACCGACGACTCCATCGACGCTGAAGTACGCCGGGTCCGTGCGGAGCTCTCCGACGACCACGGTCTGCTCACGATGGCGTTGGGACTGCGCGGGCCGGACGAGACCACGATGGACAACGTTGTTGCGGACCTGAAGCTCGCAACCGAGCTGGGTCTGCGGACGAGTGTCCACGTCGATGGCCTGAGCGGCAGTCGTCCGATCGCCGCTCTGCAGGAGCACGGTCTTGTCCAGGACACCACGACGTACGTGCACGCCAACGGCATCAGCGACGAGGAACTGCGCATGCTGGCCGATGCGGGCAGCTCGGTCTCGATCAGCCCGGACGTGGAGCTCAAGATGGGCTTCGGCCAGCCCGAAACCGGCCGGATGCTCGCGGCCGGACTGCGTCCGACTCTGTCCGCGGACGACGTACCGTCTGCCGCCGGCGATCTGTTCGCGACCATGCGCACGGCGTACGCCGCCCAGCGTGGTCTGGACGGTGGCCTCAACGCGCGACAGTTGCTTGAGTTCACCACCAGCAACGCCGCTGCCGCCTGTGGGGTCGATGCCGGAACGCTCACCCCAGGCAAGGCCGCCGACGTGATCCTGCTCCGCACCGACGACCCAACCGTCTTCCCCTTCAACAACCCAGTCGGCACCATCGTCAGCGCTGGGCACCCGGGACTGGTCGACACGGTCCTCGTGGACGGTCGGATCGTCAAACGCGACGGTCGGCTCGTCGGGGTGGATCTGCCCGCGTTGCAGACTCGCCTGCTCGACTCCCGCAACCACGTCGCCGCCGCAGCCGGCTTCGCGATCGACGGCAGCTGGCGCGCGTGACTACGTCGCGCTGAGAGTGCCGCTGACATAGCGCATGTCGCCCATCCGCATCTCGTCGTCGGAGAGGGAGGCGAGGTCGTTCGCGGCCAGGAGATCGCGGATGGTGGACCCGCTCAGGGTCCAGCCGCGGTCGACCAAGTAGGGCGCCGCTTCGTTGCGCTCACCGAAGTACCGCAGCCTGGTCATGTCCGAGTCGAAGCTCTCCGCACGCCAGCGTTCGGACAGGCGGTCCAGGCGTTCCTTCGTCCTGTCCTCGTCGCCCGGCCGCAGGTTGGGTTTGCTTTCGGTGGCCAGCCGGCTTCCTGGCGCGCTGAGCTCGGTGATGGTGTCCAGCAGGTTGTCCTGCGCCTCGGGCGGCAGGTAGCCGAGCAGGCCTTCGGCGCTCCAGGCAGTTGGCTGGGACGGATCGAAGCCGGCGGCACGAAGTACTGCGGGCCAATCGTCGCGGAGGTCGACTGCAGCCACTCTGCGATCGGCGGTGGGCGCCGAACCCAGCTCGGCCAGCGCCCGGGTCTTGAACTCGATGACCTCTGGCTGGTCGAGCTCGAACACCACAGTCCCCGTCGGCCAGGGCAGACGGTACGCGCGGGAGTCCAGCCCGGAGGCCAGGATCACGACCTGGGTGATACCCGCGTCGGTGGCGTCGAGGAAGAACTCGTCGTAGAACTTGCCACGGATCTTGGCGACATCGATCCAGACCTGCTCGACCAAGTCGCCAGGCGGCAGTTCACCGGACGCCAGCTGGGTGAGTAGTTCGATGCCGACCGCCCGGACGAGCGGCTCGGCGAATGGATCGTCGAAGAGTCGCGGATCCGTGCGGGTCGCTATCGCCCGGGCCGCCGCGGCCATGGTGGCGGTCGAGCCGACGCTGGATGCCAGATCCCAGGTGTCTCCGTCATGTCTGGTCGAGGTCATGCGTGGCACTGTAGGAGTCAGGTCCGACAGTCTGTTGCGAGACCCGTGCGCCGAGGGGAATGACCAGGGACTCTCACTGGGGCCATCGCGGTTCCGAGGCGGCAGATTGGTGACCACGCAGCGAGTTGATCCCTGGAGGAAGTTATGAGCACCGATCTGAAGTTTGAAGCTGTGGTGATTCCGGTGGCGGACGCCGACCGGGCGAAGGAGTTCTACAGCGGGCTCGAGTGGCGGCTTGACGCGGATTTCGCGTTCCCCAACGGGTTCCGCGTCGTACAGTTCACGCCGCCGGGCTCCCCCGCGTCGGTCCAGTTCGGCACGAACATCACATCGGCCGAGCCTGGTACGGCGCAGGGGCTTTACCTCGTCGTCTCCGACATCGAGGCCGCGCGGTCCGAGCTGCTCTCGCACGGCGTCAAGGTCAGCGACGTCTTCCACCCAGGTGCACCGGGCGCGCAGTTCGAGGCCGGCGACACCAGTCAGCGCGTGGAGGGGCCGGCGGACGGCCAGTCCAGCTACAGCTCGTTCGCGACGTTCAGCGACCCGGACGGCAACACGTGGCTGCTGCAGGAGGTCACCACTCGACTGCCCGGCCGGGTCACGGAGTCGACGTACACCTCGGTCGAGGATCTCGAGGCTGCCCTGAAGCGCGCGGCCGCCGCCCACGGTGAACACGAAGCGCGCACCGGCCAGGCGGACGCCGAGTGGCCGGCCTGGTACTCCGCCTACATGGTCGCGGAGCGCACGGGCGCCGAACTCCCCCAATAACTGTCCGTGGCGGTGCCTAGCCTGCCTATATGAACCGGATCGATCGCCTGTACGCCCTCGCTGAGGAGCTCCGCGCAGCCGGGCCAAGAGGGCGTACGGCGCGACAGCTGGCGGAACGTTTCGAGGTCAGTGTCCGGACCATCGAGCGTGATCTGAGCGCGCTCGGGCAGGCCGGAGTACCGCTGGCAACGAAACAGGGCCGCACGGGCGGCTACAGCGTGGACCGGGCGATGAGCCTGCCGCCGCTCAACTTCACCGCCCGCGAGGCGATGGCGGTCGCGGTGGCGTTGAGCCGCGGCGCTCACGTGCTCTTCGCCCGCGACTCGCGCAGCGCCTTGCAGAAGATCGTCGCCGCGATGCCGCAGCGCGCTCTCGACGAGGCACGGACCGCGGCGGCGAAGGTCCGGCTGCTGGTTCAGCCGGTGCCGGATCCGGATGGCGAGGTCGCCGAGCAGATCTGGCGAGCGGTCCGCGACAACCAGGTACTGCGGATCGCGTACACCGATGTCGGCGGTGTCGAGACACTCCGGGACGTCGAGCCCCAGCATGTCGTCGTCGGGCCGAACGGCTCGTACCTGACGGCGTGGTGTCACCTACGTCAGGAGGACCGGGTCTTCCGGATGGATCGCATCACCGTCGCCGAGCGCAGTTTGACGCCGCCCTGCCGACCACCCGCTACCGGCGACCTGGAAGTCGACGGCCACGAGACCAAGCTGCCCGAAGCCGCACTGCGTCCCGAGGATCTTTTCCCAACTCCGACATAGGGCTGTCGCGAACCCCTGAAACCTTGGGCTTGTTGACCGATTCACCCTCTGAAGGAGACATCACATGCCTACTCCCGCGCCCGGCACGCTGGCTTGGTTCGAGGTCGCGTCCGACGACCCCGAGACCACTCAGAAGTTCTACGGCAGCCTGTTCGACTGGACCTTCGAGTCCGACGGCGACGTCGCCCCCAACGGGCTGGACTACCGCAACATCAAGGCCTCCGGCGCGGACCACCCGATGGGCGGCATCTTCGGCACCGCCGGACAGTTGCCGAACCACGCGATCTTCTACATCCTGGTCGCCGACCTCGAGGCCACCTGCGCCGACGCCGAACAGCTCGGCGGTACCGTGATCAGCAAGCAACTCGACGCCAAACCGGCGTTCGCGTACCTCCGCGATCCGGCCGGCAACCAGTTCGGCGTCTTCACCCCGCCGCCCGCGCCATGACGCCGGTGTCCCCGCCTGAGTCGGCCGGCTCCGGCGGGGACGCCCCGGACGAGCTGTACGAACAGCTCACCGACGATCTGCTTTACGACCCGGCGATCGGTCGCGGCACGATCATGGGCCACCCCTGCATCCGCCTGGCCGGCCGCTTCGTCACCAGTCTCGAAAGGAACGGCACCGGGCTGATCCTCAAACTCCCCAGCGACCGGGTCACCGACCTGATCACCACCGGCGTCGGCGAGCCGTTCGCGCCGACCGGCAACCCGATGCGCGAGTGGGTCGTCATCCCCGCCGCCGACCGCGAGCTCTGGCAATCCCTCCTCGCCGAAGCCGTCGCCTTCGCCCGGGAAGGCCTGTCGGCGAGACCGGGCTAGGGGCGGCCGCCCGGCTCGAGGTCGACACCGGGCTCAGGACGGACGCCGGGCTAGGTGGACAGACGCCAGGTGAGGTGGTCGTCGGGGCGTGGGCGGTAGGTGCACTCGGTACCGGTGCGGATCGCGTCGCGGAGGTGAGCGGCCAGCTTGGGATCGACTGCTTCGATGCGGGTGATGGCGGTCGCGATGGCTTTGGTTGCGGCGACTCGAGCCCGTTCGGCGGTAGAGCCCGTCGCGCGCTGCCGGCCGGCCAACCCTTCGGCCGAGCCGAGTTCGGCGAGAAGCGCCTCACGCTCAGCGGCCAGCACCTCGACCCGGCCGAGATCCGCCCAATCCTCTGCCTCGGCCAACTCCGCGGCGAGATCAGCGAGGCGCTGCCGATAGGCGGTGGCAGCCTGACGGTCGAGCTGCGGCCCGCTGTCCGACTGGATCACCGTTCCCGTGCCATCGGTGACGAGGTCAACCGCGGAGATCGTCTGCCCGGGCTGAGCGAGCAGCCGGTGCACGTACTCGAAGCCACGGAGAGCCCGCATGGGCCGGCCGGAATCGGACCCGATCAGCCACAGCCCGTCCTGACTCGGACAGAAATGTACGACAGACTCCCCCGACGTACCGCCGGATGCCTGCAACCGGTCGTACCACCAAGTCGCGCCGATCCGCAGATAGGTCGCGAGCGCGCGAGCACGCAGCCGCTCGGCGCGCTCGTGGTCGCCGGTCAGCGCGGCCGCGCGGGCGAGAGTGTCGTCGGTGACGCCATGGAAGTAGACCGCGCCGGCGTTGACCACCGGCCGGTCCTCGTACGGCGCGAGCCGCCGGGCCGCCGTACGCACAAGATCCTCGTCGCCGACCGCCAGCGCGGCCTCGAGCACGCACTGCAGGTTGAGCAGGTAGTTCACATCCCGCGGGAGCGTGTCCAGCACGTCCGCGCCGAGCTGCTCGAGCAGCGCCCGCGCCCGCTCGGGCCGGCCAAGCAACGCCCACAGCGAAGCGGCCTCCGCCGCCACGTCCGTGACCCCCTCGGAGCGGGCAAACTCTTCCATCAGCTCGAGAACCTCGACCACGGTCGCGACATCCCCGGCGTGCAGCGCGGTATAGCCGCGCATCAGGCTGGTCACCATCCAGCCGTCCGCCAGCCCGGCCTCCGCCGACGCGTCCTCCGCAACCGAGATCAACTCATCGGCCCCACCCTCGACACCACGGACATGGTCGTACATCCACCGCCTGGACGCAGCGAAGAACCGCGCCCGCGGCGACTCCTCAGCCAGCGACTCCAAGGCCCGAAGCTGACGCTGGATCACCGGCAGCCGCAGCGTCTCCCACCCGACCTGCAGACTCCACAAATGACCGCGAAGCCGCGCAGCGGGATCGAGTACGTGAGCAGACACCTCGTCCAAACGAGCCGCCGTCGTCTGCCGGAGCTCCAGCTCGTCCGGACCCCAATGGGCCGCGAGCACCGCGTCGAGACAGTCCGCGATCAGCTCCGGATCACCCGACCGTTCCGCGTGCGCCAACGCCTCGTCGGCGAACGGCGCGGCCCGATCGGCATGCCCGCCGTACACCCAGCACCGCGCGAGCGCAGCCGCCACCCGAGCCCGGTCGGCATCGTCGGTCGTCCGGACGAGTACGTCGTAGAGCTCGGCCGCGAGCCGCCCCGGTTCGGTGCCGAAGACATGACCGGCGGCCGCGTCGAGAACCGCGCGGGTCCGCGCCGCGAGCTCGGTGTCCCGCCGACTCCCCGTCACCCCCTCAAGGTACGACCCGAACCGCCACGCACGCAGAACCCCCTCCGGAGCGGCTCAGATCGCGCTTTTGAGGGGGTTCTGCATGCCTGGCGGTTCAGGGTCGAGCGAGTTTGACCTGCGCGGCGTGCTCGGCCTGCCGCTGCTCGTCCCAGTCGCCGGTGCAATACACCCGCAACTCGGTCATCTCGCCGGCCTCGTTGACGTCGGCGGCGATCTGCTCGCGGCAGTACCAGTTCTGCCCCTCGTGCCGCCACCGCTCCTCGAACGCGATCACGAACCCGCTCTCGGTCCGGTCAACCCGCTCGACCCGCACCTCCCCCGGGAACGGATGCAACTCACGCCGCGCCGCGATAGTCGCCGCGCCCGTCTCGAACTGCACCCGCCAGTGCGGCAGGCTCAAGTCGGTGAAGCAGTCCGCCGCGAACGTCCCCTCCGGCGCCACCCCGCTCTCCAACCACTCGACCAACCTCGCCGCCGACGCATCCACCTGGGCCGGGACAGCCGTCGTACTCGTCATGATGCCCTCCTTCTACTCGGTTACCCGTACGGCGTGACTCCGCGAGGAACGATCGTTACCCCGGTTCCGTAGGCTGCGGGTATGGGTAGCAGCGTCTACGTCGCCTCGGTCGAGGGAACAACCGGGAAGTCGACGGTGGCTCTAGGGGTGCTTCATCAACTGTCGCGGCGGGTCGGGCGGGTGGCCGTGTTCCGGCCGATCGTCCGGGCCGACACCGCGACGCACGGCGGGCGGGACTACGTCCTCGACCTGCTCATCTCGCAGGATGCGGTCGAGCAGTCGTACGACGACGGGGTCGGCGTCACGTACGACGAGGTGCACGAGGACCCCGACGCCGCGCTCGACACCATCGTCCAGCGGTACCACGCGGTCGCCGAGCACGCCGACGCGGTCGTTGTCGTCGGCAGCGACTACACCGACGTCGGTACGCCGACCGAGTTCTCGTTCAACGCCAAGATCGCGGCCAACCTCGGTGCCCCGGTCCTGCTCGTCCTGAACGGGTTCGGCCGTACGCCGCACGATGTCCAGGCGATCGCCGACATGGCCGTGGCCGAACTCACCGCGAACCACGGCTCGCTGTTCGCGGTGATCGTCAATCGCGTCGACGACGGCCAAGGGCAACTACTCGTCGCCGCGCTCGACGGTATCGGCGCGCCGGCGTTCGCGATTCCGGAGGAGCCGCTGCTCAACCAGCCCGTGGTCGCCGACCTGCTCGCCCCGATCGACGGCCGGCTGCTCAGCGGTGACCCACAACTCCTGACCCGTGAGGTCACCGGGTTGATGATCGCCGGGATGACCATGCCGAACGTGCTCGACCGGTTGTTCGAAGGCGCCGCGGTCGTGACGGCGGGAGACCGGCCGGAGGTCGTCCTCGGCGTACTGATGGCCCACGCTTCCCGGACGTTCCCGCAGATCGCCGCCATCGTGCTCAACGGTGGATTCGAGCTGCCCGCCCAGGTACAGCGACTGATCGAGGGACTGGGCGTCACCCTGCCCATCATCGAGACCGATCTCGGCACCCAGGCGACCTCGACCCACCTCACGGCCGTCCGCGGTCGGCTCACCAAGGACGCGCCGCGCAAGATCGATACCGCGCTGGCTCTCTTCAATCAGTACGTCGACGGCCCGGCGTTGCTCGACCAACTGGCTCTGGCCCGCAGCAGCGCGGTGACGCCGTTGATGTTCGAGCACCAGTTGCTCGACCGAGCCGTCTCCGACCGCCGGCACATCGTGCTGCCGGAAGGCGAAGAGGAGCGGATCCTGCGCGCGGCCGACGTACTGCTGCGCCGCGGAGTCGCCGACCTGACCCTGCTCGGCGATGCCACCACGATCAGTGCCAAGGCCGCGTCACTCGGCGTGGACGTGTCCGCGGCAACCGTCGTACACCCCGAAGACAGTGACCTGACCGAGCGGTTCGCCGCCGAGTATCACCGGCTGCGGCAGCATCGTGGAGTCGACCTCGACCGTGCCCGCGAAGTCGTCCGGGACTTCTCGTACTTCGGCACCATGATGGTCCAACTGGGTCTGGCCGACGGGATGGTGTCGGGCTCGGTCCACACCACCGCGCACACGATCCGGCCTGCGCTGGAGGTGGTCAAGACGGTTCCGGACGTGTCGGTCGTCTCGTCGGTGTTCTTCATGTGCCTGCAGAACCAGGTCCTTGTGTACGGCGACTGTGCGGTTAACCCGGATCCGACCGCCGAACAACTCGCGGACATCGCGATCTCGTCGGCCGCGACCGCGCTCGGCTTCGGCGTCGATCCCCGTGTCGCAATGCTGTCCTACTCCACCGGCACCTCCGGCAGCGGGACCGACGTCGAAAAGGTGTCGAAGGCAACCAACATCGTCCGCGAACGTGCACCGCAGTTGCCGGTCGAGGGACCGATCCAGTACGACGCCGCGATCGACGCTGCCGTGGCGAGAACAAAGTTGCCTGACTCCCCCGTCGCCGGCCGGGCCACGGTCTTCGTCTTCCCCGATCTGAACACCGGCAACAACACCTACAAGGCGGTCCAGCGTTCGGCCAACGCGGTCGCGGTCGGTCCGGTCCTGCAGGGTCTGCGTAAACCGGTCAACGATCTGTCGCGAGGAGCCACCGTGCGGGACATCATCAATACGGTCGCGATCACCGCGATCCAGGCCCAGCAAGGTGAGGCGAAGTGAGCGCGCACGTGCTGGTCATCAACGCCGGGTCGTCCTCACTCAAGTACAGCCTGGTCGAAGCGGCGTCGGGTGAGGCCGCTGCGAGCGGTTTGGTCGAGCGGATCGGTGAGGAACGCAGCCACCACGTCCACTCTGGGCCTAAGGGCGAGTACGACGACGAGCGGCCGATCGCCAACCACGAGGCCGCGCTGGAGGCCGCCGTACAGGCGTTCGAAACGCAGGGACCGGCGCTTGCCGACGTGGACATCGTGGCGGTCGGGCATCGCGTCGTCCACGGCGGCGATCGTTTCGCGGCGCCTGCGTTGGTTGATGACGAGCTGATCGCGGCGGTGACCGATCTCGTTCCGCTCGCTCCGCTGCACAATCCGGCGAACCTTGAAGGGATCGAGGTTGCTCGGCGGCTCTTGCCGGACCTGCCGCATGTCGCCGTGTTCGACACCGCGTTCCACCAGACGCTGCCGCCGTACGCCTACACCTACGCGGTGCCGTCCGAGTGGCTGGCGTCGTACGGGATTCGTCGGTATGGATTTCACGGTACGTCGCACTCGTTCGTCTCGGAGCAGGCCGCGAAGCTGCTCGGTCGGGATCCGAGCGAGGTCAATGTGATCGTGCTGCATCTAGGCAACGGCTGCTCCGCGGCGGCCATCCGCGGCGGTCGATCGGTCGACACCTCGATGGGCCTCACGCCGCTGGAAGGCTTGGTGATGGGCACCCGGTCGGGCGACCTCGATCCGGCCATCCACGGCCACCTCGCGCGGGTCGCCGGATGGTCTGCCGAGGAGACCGACCGTGCCCTCAACTCGGAGTCCGGGTTGAAGGGCATCACCGGCGCCAACGACTTCCGCGAAGTGTCCCGCCGACGGGCCGCTGGCGACGAGCAGGCCCAGCTCGGATTCGACATCTACTGCCACCGGATCAAGAAGTACATCGGCGCGTACTACGCCGTTCTGGGAACCGTCGACGCGATCGTCTTCACCGCAGGCGTCGGCCAACACTCGTCCGAAGTCCGGGCCGCCGCCCTCCACAACCTGACTGCCTTAGGCATCCACCTCGACCTCGACCGAAACGCCAACCCAGCCCAATCGAAGGGCTTCGTCTCCACCGATGACAGCCCCGTCGCGGTGCTCGTCATCCCCACCAACGAGGAGTGGCAGATCGCCCGGCAAGCGGTAGCCGTCATCCGGGCAAGCTAGTGATGGTCTGGGCTGATTCGGCTAGTTCGGCTAGGCGATGGGCTCGGGCTGACTCGGCCGGGGTGAAGGGCTCGCCGGGTCGGCTGAAAGCGAACAGGCCGGTCCATGGGGACGGGACTTTGAGGACCGTGCCGTCGTCGGGGAGCTGACCTGCGAGGGTTGCGCGGTCGGTGACTAGTTGGGCGCCGAGTAGTTCGGCTACCGCGTGTGGGAGCTCGGCGGGGTCGGCGACGACCCGGGCCGACAGGCTCAGGGCCTTGGTCTGGCCGTCGACCAACGCGAGCGCGGTAGTTGGCCATACGTGAGTCGCGCGACCGCCCGCCGAATCGACCGCTTCCTCCAGGTCGGCGGCGGTGATCGTGTCTGGCGTCGAGACCACCAGCTCGTCGCGGACGCCGTCGTCGATCGGGTGGACGTGCAGGCCGAGGATGTTGGCGTCCAGATCGGCGAGCCGTCTCGTCAGACGCTCGAGGGAGCCGGCTCGATCGTCGAGCGTCACCCGGATCCGCCACAACGTGTCGATCCCGTGCCGCGGACGGACCTTCGGCGCATGCAGCCACGAGCGCAGCAGCCGCATCGTGGACGGTTCGACCACCCAGATCACCAAGGCCGTGGTCACAGTCGCGAGCACGGCAACCGACACCAGGTACGGCGGATGTGCGGCAAGAACCACCGCATGCAACGCCAACTCCACCGGAGCCACCGCCACCAGTTTCGCCAGCGTCAACCGCAGCCGACGTGGATGCGGGAGACGTCCACACACGTCACAGGCAGTCCCGCCAGTGAGCGTCGTACGCAAGGAGTCCATGCTCCATAGCGTCCCCGCTCCAGATTGCCCACCTATTGCGTCGATATGACGTTTCCTCCGGCGTCGTCCTACTTGGCGACGCTTCGGACGGCGTCGGTTACGGCGGCGAGGGCGAGTAGGCGGACGATGTCGATGTGGGTTTCGACCTGGCCGGTCGACGCGGCGATGAAGCCGTCTCCGTCGAACTGGGTGTGCGGCGGAGTGACGGCACGAGCGAGTCCGTCATGCGCGCCCTGGGCAACGACCCGGCAGCCGACCTTGTCCAGGCGGGCGTTCGTGGCGACGATCCCGATCGTTGTGTGCGCCCGGCTCTCGCCGAACAGCGACGGGTCCGACAAGATGCCCACGGCATCGAACGACACATCCGCGCGACCGTCGTCGATGTCACCGAACGCATTCACGACAGCCAGGCACGCGACCACAACCTCGCCAAGCCGATGCTCGGCGTACCCAAGCCCGCCGGCCCGGCGACCCTGCGGTCCCCGCCAATGCCCGACGTACGCCCCGGTCCCTGCCCCCACCTGACCCTCAAGGATCTGCTCGCCCTGACACGCCAGCGCAGCCGCGTAACCAGCCTCGGAGTCGGGCGCTGCGGATGGATCACCCGCCATCAGATCGAACAGAGCCAGCGTCGGCACGATCGGCACCGGACCAGCGGGCGTCTGCACACCACGGCCGAGCTCTCGGTAGTACCGCATGACACCATCCGCAGCGGCCAGACCGAACGCCGATCCTCCGGTCAGTACGACGCCGTCGATCGCGCTGACCGCCTTACCCGGCTCCAGCAACTCCAGTTCGCGAGATGCCGGCGCACCACCACGCGCCTCGTACGACGCAACCGTCCCCGGCGGCAGGTCCACCACCGTGCAACCGGTCCGTCCCTCGAAGTCGCTCCAATGCCCCACCCGGATCCCGGCCACACCGAACGTCGTCATGCGACCCAACATCGCACACGCGGGTATCAGGCCCGGTCGGCGGACAACTCCTCGGCGATCCGGTTGCCGATGACGAGACACGCGGTCGCAGCGGGTGAAGGTGCGTTGAGGACGTGCAGCGCGCGCCCGTCGCGGAGGAACAGGAAGTCGTCGACCAGCTTGCCGTCGCGCGTCACGGCCTGAGCACGGACTCCTGCGCCAGAGCGCCGTACATCAGAAACCTGCAGTTCGGGGAGCATGCGCCGGGCCTCGCGGACCAGCGCCCTGCCGGTCAGCGAACGGACGATCTCCTTCGTACCGGTCCGTGCGTACCGGCGGGCCAGGCGCCAGGTTCCTCGGTACGTCGCGGCTTCCCAGACGTCTCGTGGGACGATCGACGACCACTTGTAGCCCTCGCGGGACAAGGCGGGTACGGCGTTAGGCCCGACGTGGACACCGCCGTCGATGCCGCGGGTCAGGTGGACGCCAAGGAACGGCAGGTCCGGGTCGGGCACCGGATAGACCAGGCCCTTCACCAAGTACTCGCGCCCAGGGACGATCTCGCTGAACTCACCGCGGAACGGGAGAATCCGGACACCAGGCTCGAGCCCAGACGCGCGCGCCAGCCGATCGCTGTGCAGGCCGGCGCAGACAGCGACCCGCTCGGCCTCGATCACGTCGTCAACCATCCGTACCCGGGCCATCGAACCCGCGTTCTCGACCGACACCACGGACACCCCGGTCCGGATCTCACCACCCGCCGCCCGTACGTCGTCGGCCAACGCCGCCGCGACCAGCTTGAAGTCCACGCGGCCAGTCGAGTCGACGGCCAGCGCACCCTTCACGCGCAGATGTGGTTCGCGCTCAGCCACCTCATCGAGCGTCAGCCGGCGGACCGGGACACCGTTCTCCTGGCCGATGCCGAACAACCGGTCGAGCTGCGGCAGCTCGGACTCCGTCGTCGCCACGACCAGCTTGCCCGGGACGTCGAGCGGGATGCCTTTCTCCTCGCAGTACTCCTTCAGCGCTGCCCCGCCGGCCACGGCGAACCGCGCCTTCAGCGAGCCGGGCCGGTAATACAGACCCGAGTGCACGACACCCGAGTTGTGCCCGGTCTGATGCGCGGCGACCGACTGCTCTTTCTCCAGTACGACGACCGGCGTACCGGGGTCGCGCCGCTGCAAGGCGCGCGCCACCGCCAGCCCGACAATGCCGCCGCCGACTACTACCGCAGATCTCGTCACGCCTAAGAGAGGTCCTTCGAACGGTCAGAAATACAGCCAGTCTCGGAGCAGAGTAGCCAGAGCCACCGGGGCGTCGTACTGCATGAGGTGGCCGGCGTCCGGCACCTCGACGTACGACGCACCCGGGATGGGGCCCGCCAGCTGCCTCCCGGTCGCCGTCGGAATCCACGCGTCCTCACGGCCCCACACCACCTTGACCGCGATCGAGAGGTCGAGCCTTGCCCCAGGCGATCGACCGGCCTTCCCACTCGAACCTCTCGTCGACCTCCATCTCTCCACCTAACCATCAATGATGGTCTTGATGGTTAGTGGGTGTAGGCGATCTGTTCCTGGATCCGGAACTCGAGGCCGTCGGCGACCGCGAGGTACACGTCCTGGTCGACGAGGTTGCCGTCGAGGCGGAGCAGACCGCGCGGGCTGTCGTAGAAGTGGCCGCTGGGGAGGCCGGCCGACATCGCGATCGAGCCGCTGACCTCGCCGAGGCGGGCGAGGAACCGGATCGCCTCGTAGCACGACTCGCCGACCGCGTTGAGGGCCGGCGCGAAGGGACCGAAGCGGGCGTAGTACTGCTGGGCGAACTCACTGCTCTCCACGGTCGACAGCCCGTCGAAGTATGCCGCGGCCGCGTAGACGCCGTGGTTCGCACCAGGTCCGCCGCCGAGCAGCGTGTTCTCCTCGATCGCCGGGCTCAGGCGAAGTAGGTCCTCACTCAGCCCGGCCCGGGCGAACTGACGGTTGAAGTGGACCGCATCCTGGCCCATCAGCAGCATGATCACGCCGTCGGCCTTAGTTGCCTTCAGCCCGTTGATCACCTCACTGAAGTCATCGGTGCCGAGGGCAACATAAGCGGAATCGACGATGTCCAAGGCCTCCTGGGCAACGGATCCGGTCACCCGCGGGTAGACATAGTCGTTGCCGACGACAACCCATCGGCTGGCGCCGTGGTTCTCGCGGAGCCATCGCGCGGCCGGCAGCAGCTGGTTGACCGGGCGCTCGCCGAGCATGAACACGCCGGGCGTGTCGTCGCCGCCTTCGTGCATCGCGGCGAACGCGTACACAACCCGGCCGCCGATCCGCCGAGTCAGCGCCACCCGGACCGCGGAGATATGCCAGCCGGCCACCGCCTCCACCCGCCCGGAGTCGACCAGCCGCCCGACCTCCTCAGCCACGACCGCGGGCGGTCGACCGGCGTCGACCTGGACGAGCTCGACCTGGCGCCCGGCGATGCCGTTGCGGGCGTTCAGTTGCTCGACGGCGAGCTGTCCGCAGGCGAGGCAGGACGGTCCGTAGATCCCGGTCGGCCCTTGCAGCGGCACGACGAAGGCGATCGGCAGTACGTCGGAACGCAGTACCGTCACCTCCTCCCGCCGTACATCCGGTCAAGTGTTGCGGAAGTGGAGGCGGATCTGCGAGCGAACGGCTATATTTCCCAGCACCTGAACGGAGGTGGGGTGCGGATGGCGTCGAGCCTGCTCCTGGTGCTGAAGCGGGTCGAGCGGGAGATCGAGCTCGGTCTGCAGCCGTTGCTGGACGAGTTCGGGCTGACGATCGAGCAGTGGCGGATCATGGCCGCGCTGCACGAGGAGCCCGGTCAGCCGATGTCGCTGCTCGCGGAGTCCGCAGTACTGCCGGCCGCCAGTCTGACCCGGCACGTCGACAAGCTGGTCGAGCGCGGACTCGTCGTACGCCGGATCCATCCGGACGACAAGCGGCGGATCGTCACCGCGCTCTCCCCCGTCGGCGCAACCGTCGCCGAGCGCCTCGCCACCGCCCAGCGCGCCCTCGAAGCCGACGTCGCCAATTACTTCCAGATGGAAATACACGAACGTAGCGGCTCGGCAACACGCAGGTAACACGGCGTTCCTAGGTTCCTTCCATTCGGGTGCATCCCCGCCGGCAACGTCGCCGGTCCGCCGGAGCACCGCTCGCCCGAAGGTGCCGCAGGAGTTCCGCCATGACTGTTGAACCCTCGCTCGACCACCACACCTCCGCCCCACCCGGACCGACCACCGCGACCCGCGAGACACTCGAGGACTACACCCTCCGATTCGCGCCGCGCAGCTACCGCAAGTGGACGACCGGCGTCGTCGCCGTCTCGGCCCTCGGCGGCATCGCCTACCTGGCCGACTTCGCGATCGGCGCGAACATCGGCATCTCGTACGGGACGACCAACGCGCTGTGGGGCATCGGGATCTTCGCCGTGGTGATCATGGCGACCGGGCTGCCGCTGGCGTACTACGCCGCGCGGTACAACATCGACCTCGACCTGATCACCCGCGGCAGCGGCTTCGGGTACTACGGCTCGGTCGTGACGAACGTGATCTTCGCGTCGTTCACGTTCATCTTCTTCGCGCTCGAAGGCTCGATCATGGCGCAGGGCCTGCAACTCGGGCTGCACGTGCCACTCTGGCTCGGGTACGCCGTTTCGACCATGGTGATCTTCCCGCTCGTGATCTACGGGATGAAGGTGTTGTCGACTCTGCAAGTGTGGACGACGCCGCTGTGGCTGATCCTGATGGTGCTGCCGTTCTGCTACCTGCTGATCTCGCACCCGTCGTCGGTGTCGACCTTCTTCGATTACGGCCCTGACGCCGATTTCGGCTCGATGTTGCTCGCAGCCGGCGTGTGCCTGTCGCTGATCGCGCAGATCGCCGAGCAGATCGACTACCTCCGCTTCATGCCGCCGAAGACGCCGGAGAACTCACGCAAGTGGTGGACCGCGATGCTGCTGGCCGGACCGGGGTGGGTCATCTTCGGCGCTCTGAAGCAGGTCATCGGCCTCTTCCTGGCGGTCTACATCATCGCGAACGTCGCCGACTCGTCCGCCATCGCCAACCAGCCGGTGCATCAGTTCCTGGAGATCTACCGCGGATTCCTGCCGGGGTGGCTGGCGATGACGCTGGCCGTCGTACTCGTCGTCATCAGCCAGGTGAAGATCAACGTCACCAACGCGTACTCCGGTTCGCTGGCCTGGACGAACTCGTACACCCGGCTGACCAGGCATTACCCCGGACGGCTCGTATTCCTCGGGTTCAACCTGGTGATCGCGCTGGTTCTGATGGAGGCGAACATGTTCGACTTCCTCAACACCATCCTCGGCTTCTACGCGAACTGCGGGATGGCATGGATCGTGGTCGTTGCCTCCGACATCGTCTTCAACAAGTACCTCTTGAAGCTCTCACCCAAGGCGCCCGAGTTCCGGCGCGGCATGCTGTACGCCGTCAATCCGGTCGGATTCGTTTCAATGGCAGCCGCCGCCGGCGTGTCGATCGTCGTATTCTTCGGTGGACTCGGCTCGGGCATCAAGCCGTACTCGCCGCTCGTCGCGATCGGACTGGCCCTCGTACTGCCGCCGGTCCTGGCCGTGATCACGCGCGGCAAGTACTACCTGCGCCGTACCGACGACGGGCTGGACCTGCCGATGTACGACGAACACGGCAACCCGTCAGGCGCCGTACTCACCTGTCATGTCTGCCGCCAGGACTACGAACGCCCCGACATGACCGCGTGCGCAACCCACGACGCGGCCGTCTGCTCCCTCTGCCTGAGCACAGACAAGGTGTCCGACCACGTCCTACCGTTGCAATCGTGAACTTCACTCCCGCTGACGTCGAGAAGCTGCTGCTCTCCGTGGCCGGCATGGTCGCCCGCGACCGGCTGGCCCGGGGAGTGCTGCTCAACCACCCCGAAGCCGTCGCCCTCCTCAGCACCTGGGTGATCGAACGAGCCCGCGAAGGCGCCCGCGTCGCCGACCTGATGGAAACCGGCCGCACAGTGCTGACCCGAGACCAGGTCATGCCAGGCGTCGCAGAACTCCTCCACGACGTCCAGGTAGAAGCCACCTTCCCAGACGGCCGCAAGCTCGTGACTATCCACAGCCCTATCATTTGAGGCGGATCTCATGGCTGACGACGTTAGACTTAGCAAGGAAGGTCAGGGGGCGCACACCAGCCCTCCCGGCCCCGGCGCCATCCGCGTCCGACCAGGCACCATTACGTTGAATGCCGATCGTTCGGACGACGAGCGTTTGCGGCTGGTGATCGTGAACACCGGCGACCGTCCCATCCAGATCGGTTCACATCTGCACTTGCCGGATGCGAACACTGCGCTGTCGTTCGACCGCGCCGCTGCACAGGGTTTCCGGCTCGACATCCCGTCCGGTACGTCGCAACGCTTCGAGCCGGGCGCGTCCCGGGAGGTGCAGCTTGTCGCTCTCAGGGGCAATCGGAAGGTTCCGGGGATTCAGGTGAAGCACGATGGTTGAGATCTCGCGGGCGGCGTACGCCGCGTTGTACGGGCCGACTGTCGGCGACCAGGTCCGGCTCGCTGACACCGACCTGTGGGTGGAGGTCGAGCAGGACCTGACCGTCGGCGGGGAGGAAGTGGTCTTCGGCGGCGGGAAGTCGATTCGCGAGTCGATGGCGCAAGGTACGGCGACGCGCGCGGAGGGAGCACCCGACACCGTCATCACCAATGTGCTCGTCGTGGACTGGTGGGGCATCATCCGCGCCGACGTCGGGATTCGCGACGGCCGGATCGTCGCCCTCGGCCGCGCCGGGAACCCGGACATCGCGGACGGCGTCCACCCGGACCTCCGGATCGGGCCGTCGACCGACGTGATCGCGGGCGAGGGTCGCATTCTCACCGCCGGTGCGATCGACTCACACGTCCATCTGCTGTCGCCTTCGCAACTCCACGAGGCCCTGGCGACCGGGATCACCACGATCGTCGGCGGCGGGACCGGCCCGAGCGAGGGCTCCAAGGCGACCACGGTCACCCCCGGCGCATGGCATCTCGAGCAGATGCATCGCGCGCTGGACGCCGTACCGCTCAACATCCTCCTGCTCGGCAAGGGAAACACCGTGAGCGCGGAAGCCCTCGCGGAGCAGGCTCTCGCGGGTGCCGCCGGGTACAAGGTGCACGAGGACTGGGGCTCAACCCCGGCCGCAATCGATTCCGCATTGCGCGCCGCGGACGACTGGGGTCTCCAGGTCGCGCTGCACGCCGACAGCCTGAACGAGGCCGGCTACGTCGAGTCGACGCTCGCCGCGATCGCCGGGAGGTCGATTCACGCGTTCCACGTCGAGGGCGCGGGCGGTGGTCACGCGCCGGACATTCTCTCCATCGCGTCGTACCCGCACGTCATCCCCGGCTCGACCAACCCGACGCTGCCGCACACCGTGAACACGGTCGCCGAGCACCTCGACATGCTGATGGTCTGCCACCATCTCAGCCCGGACGTACCCGAGGACCTCGCGTTCGCCGAGTCCCGGATCCGGGCGACCACGATCGCGGCCGAGGACATCCTGCACGATCTCGGCGCGCTGTCCGTGACCTCGTCCGACGCGCAGGCGATGGGCCGGATCGGCGAGGTGATCACCCGGACCTGGCAGGTCGCCCACGTGATGAAGGCCCGCCGCGGTCCGTTAAGCGGTGATCTTCCCGCCGACAACGAGCGGGTCCGCCGGTACGTCGCGAAGTACACCATCAACCCGGCCGTTGCCCACGGCATCGATCACGAGGTCGGCTCGGTCGAGCCGGGCAAACTCGCGGACCTGACGCTCTGGGATCCCCGGTACTTCGGTGTCCGGCCGAGCCTGGTGATCAAGGGCGGCGCGATCGCGTGGGCCGCGCTCGGCGATCCGAACGCGTCGATCCCGACCCCGCAGCCCGTGCTGATGCGTCCCGCGTTCGGCGACGCGATCGGCGCGGACCTGTCGTTCACGTTCGTCTCCCCTGCCGCCCTCGACGACGGCCTGGCGGAGCGGCTGGGACTGCGCCGGCGACTGCTCGGCGTACGGCCGACGCGGGCGATCGGCAAGGCGGACATGAAGAACAACAGCGCCTTGCCGAGCATCGACATCGACCCGGAGACGTTCGCGATCAAGGTCGACGGCGACCTGGTCGAACCGTCCCCCGCCGAGGTCCTTCCACTCGCCCAGCTGTACGCGATGTTCTGATGAGTACTGCGGAACTGGTCGCGCTGATGCTCACCGACGGCCGCCTGCCGACCGGTGGCCACACCCAGTCCGCCGGCCTCGAACCCGCAGTACGCGCCGGACTAGGTGCCGACGGCAAGCAACTCGCGGACGTCACGACGTACGCCCGAGACCGCCTCCACACCGTCACCCGAGTCGAGGCGGCGGTTGCAGTCCTAGCCCGCTACATCACTCACTCCCATCAGTCCGAAGGGCTCCGGCTGGTTGAAGGGGCTTGGGCGGCTCGGACTTCGTCGCAGGTTTTGCGGGGGGTTTCTCGGCGGCAGGGGCGCGCGTATTTGCGGTTGGCGGGGCGGGTTTGGCCCGAGGTGCTTGAGCACCTGCAGGCGGACAGTGAGGTCCCGCGGCCGATTGTCATCGGGGTCATCGGCGCGGTCACCGGACTCTCGGCGGAGCAGGTGGCTCGCATCATCGCGTACGACGATGTGCAGTCCGTGGTGTCCGCGTCGTTGAAGTTGCTCCCCGTGGACCCAGCTGAGGCGGCGACCTGGCTGGCCGGGCTTCATGACGACATCGAGGAGCTGGTCGCCGACGTCTCGCCGTTGACCGACATCGAGAAGATCCCAGCCAACGGCGCGCCGCTGATCGATCAGTTCGCGCAGAATCACGCGACCGAGAGAATGAGGTTGTTCCATGCATGAGACCCGCTCCTTCCGGCTGGGCGTCGCCGGACCGGTCGGCACCGGCAAGAGCTCCCTGATCGCGACCGTCTGCCGCGAACTCGCCGACGAACTCCGCCTCGGAGTGATCACCAACGACATCTACACCGACGAGGACGCCCGCCTGCTGCGGTCGGCCGGCGTACTCGATCCCGACCGCATCCGCGCCGTCGAGACCGGAGCCTGCCCGCACACCGCGATCCGCGACGACGTCACCCCGAACCTGATCGCCGTCGAGGATCTCGAGCGCGACTTCGCCCCGCTGGACGTCGTACTCGTCGAATCCGGCGGCGACAACCTGACCGCGACGTTCTCGCCGGCCCTCGTCGACGCGCAGATCTTCGTACTCGACGTGGCCGGTGGCGGTGACGTCGCACGGAAGGGCGGCCCGGGGATCGCGCGAGCGGATCTGCTCATCGTCAACAAGACCGACCTGGCGCCGTACGTCGGGGTCGATGTCGAACAGATGGTCAAGGATGCGAGCGAAGCCCGCGACGGGAAGCCAGTGATCGCACTCTCCCGCACGGATCCCGCCTCGGTCGCCGAGCTGACCGAGTGGGTCCGGACCATGACGGCCCACGTTCGCACCGGAGGGCACACACCGGTCGACCCCGGTCCGATGGCTCCGCACTCCCACGTCGGCGAGGACGGCACGCTGATCACCCATGTCCACTCGCATTGACGTCACCGCCGACCCGGTCCGCGATCGCTGTCTCCTGACGACCGGCCACCTCTCACCCCGGCGCTTGCATAGCCCACCCGGCGTGGTGCGCGTCGCCCTCGTCGCAGCGGGAGCCCTCCTGCTCGCCGGCGACAAAGTACGTATCGAAATCGTCGTCGAAGGTCCCGTGCGACTCGAGATCGTGGAAACCGCCGGAACGGTCGCCTACGCGATGCGCGGTGGATCCGCCCGCTGGGACGTCGACATCCGGCTGACGGACGGCGCAAGCCTGCACTGGTACGCGGAACCGTTCGTCGTCTCCGCCGGCGCCGACGTCACCCGCACCACAACGGCACGTCTAGCCCCCGGCTGCACCGCTCAACTCCGTGAGTCACTCGTCCTCGGCCGGTACGGCGAACTCGGCGGCACCGTCCGTACGACCACCCGCGCCTGGATCGACGACCACCTGCTCCTCGCCGAAGACCTCGACCTCTCCCCCGAGCCCCGCACCGGCTGGGCCATCCTCGGATCGGCCCGGTGCCTGGACACCGTTACCACGCTGGGTTTCCGCCTCCCCGACGACCCCAAAACGCTACAACTCGAAGGCTGCGGATCCATCGCCCGCCAACTGCTCGACGAACAACACCAGAGCACCCTGCACTAACTTCAGTGCGGCGACGGCGAAGCTGCCGACTGGTCCGGGAGATCGCGGTCGAGATGGTCGGCGTGGAACAGGGCCTGGTCGAGCAGGCGACGTACATGATGATCGGCGGCCGAGTAGTAGACGAACGTCCCTTCTCGACGGCCTTTGACGAGGCCGGCGAGGCGGAGCTTGGCGAGGTGCTGGCTGACGGCGGTCGGCGCTGCCCCGGCCAGTTCGGCCAGGCAGGCGACCGACGACTCGCCCTGCAGGAGGGCCCAGAGGACCTTGATCCGGGTCGGATCGGCGAGCAGCCGGAACGACTCTGCCGCGAGGTGTACCTGTTCCTCGTTCGGCATCTCGAAGTCCTCGATCGACGAGTGCATGCGCCGAGCCTAGCGTTACCTGCCTACTTGCGTACCTGCATGCTTGCGCAGCTAAGATGCTCAGGTGACGCAGACCCACGGACATGGACACGGCCACGGACACGGCCACGCCAGCGCCGACAAGATCGACTCCGCGCTCGAGGCGAGTCGGGACGGCATGCGGTGCCTGAAGATCAGCTTCGCCGGCCTGATCGTCACCGCTGTCATCCAGACCGTCATCGTCATCTACACCGACTCGGTCGCCCTCCTCGGCGACACCCTGCACAACTACGCCGACGCCCTGACCGCCGTCCCGTTGGGGATCGCCTTCATCGTCGGCCGCCGGCTCGCCACTCGCGCGTACACCTACGGATTCGGTCGCGCCGAAGACCTCGCCGGCGTGGTCGTCGTGATGTTGATCGCGGCATCTTCGGCGTACGCCGGTTACGAGGCGATCAGGCGATTCATCCATCCGGCCGACGTCCACCACGTCGGCGTACTCGTGATCGCCGGCGTCGTCGGCTTTCTGGGCAACGAAGTCGTCGCCCAGTACCGCATCCGCACGGGCCGCCGAATCGGCTCCGCAGCGCTCGTCGCCGACGGCCTGCACGCCCGGACGGATGGATTCACCAGCCTCGCCGTCGTCCTCAGCGCGATCGGCGCCTGGCTCGGTTTCCCGCTCGCCGATCCGATCATCGGCCTACTGATCACGGTCGCGATCCTGTTCGTACTGCGCGATGCCGCCCGCGAGGTCTACCGCCGACTCATGGACGCCGTCGACCCAGCCCTCGTCGACCAGGCCGAGCACATCATCCGATCCACACCCGGCGTACTCGACGTGTCCGACATCCAACTCCGCTGGCTCGGCCACACCCTCCGCGCCGAAGCCCGCATCACCATCGACTCCAACACCACACTCGTCGACGCGCACCACCTCAGCCACCAGGTCGAGCACGACCTCATCCACGCGGTGCCGCACCTCACCACTGCCACGATCCACACCGAGCCGCTCCCCCAGGACGCCACCCCGGCCCGCAACCTGGTGCGATAGTCAACCGGGCTGGTCGGACATAGGCTGGATCGGGTTCGGCAACCGCGGCGTGGGTCACCGCTGGGAGGGCGGCGGACTGTGGAGGGTGCAGGCGGTCTGGAGGGGAGGCGGGTACGGGCAACGGAGCTGCTCGGCCGCCGGCCGGAACGCGCCGTTCTCGACCGTTTACTCGCTGAGGTCCGCAGCGGAGGCAGCCGGGTGCTCGTCGTACGCGGTGAGGCCGGTGTCGGGAAGACCGCACTGCTCAACTACGCCACCGAGGCCGCGACCGATCTGCGCCTGCTGCGCACGGTCGGCGTGCAGTCCGAGATGGAGCTGGTGTTCGCGGCTCTGCATCAATTGTGTCTGCCGCTACTGGATCGGATGGAGCGGATTCCGGAACCGCAGCGGCGGGCGCTCGCGACGGTGTTCGGGCTTGCGCCCGGACCCGCTCCGGATCGGTTCATGGTCGGGCTCGCGGTGCTCAGTCTGATCTCCGATCTCGCGGCCGAGCAGCCGGTGCTGGTCGTCGTCGACGACGCGCAGTGGCTCGACACCGCGACCGCGCAGACGCTCGGGTTCGTAGCCCGCAGGATCGGGAACGAAGCGGTCGGCCTGCTGTTCGGTGCACGCGAGGTCGGCGTGGAGCTGAACGGACTCGCGGAGCTGGAAGTCGACGGGCTGCCGGACGACGAGGCACGCGCGTTGCTCGGGTCGGCCGTCGAGTTCCTGCTCGATGCTCCGATCCGGGATCGCCTCGTGGCCGAGACCGGTGGCAATCCGCTGGCGTTGCTGCAGCTGCCACGAGGGCTGACGGCGACTCAGCTGGCCGCCGGATTCGGGCTGTTCGGTGGGCAAGGTCTGCCCGGGCGGATCGAGCAGAGCTTCCTGTTGCAGGCCGACGCCCTGCCGCAGGAGACGCGGCAACTCTTGCTGGTCGCCGCGGCCGAGCCGGTGGGCGATCCGGTGCTGGTACGTCGGGCCGCCGATCAGCTCGGGATCGAGGCCGCGTTCGCGGAGATCGAGGGTCTGCTGAGCCTGGGTGAACGGGTGACGTTCCGCCATCCGCTGGTGCGATCGGCGCTCTATGGGTCGGCGTCCGCCATCGAGCGCCGCGCAGTACACCTGGCGCTGGCCGGAGCGACGGACTCGACCACCGATCCCGATCGGCGCGCTTGGCACCTGGCGGCCGCTGCGACCGGGCCCGACGAGAGAGTTGCCGTCGAGCTGGTGCGGTCTGCGGATCGGGCTCAGGCCCGAGGCGGGTTCGCGGCGGCCGCGGCGTGCTTGCAGCGCGCGGTCGCGCTGACCCGCGACCCGGTACGCCGTACCGAGCGCGCGCTCGCCGGTGCGCAGGCGAGTGTTCAGGCCGGCGCGTTCCGGACGGCGTGGGAGTTGCTCGCGACCGCGGAGGCGGGGCAGCTCGACGATCTCGGACGGGCGCGGATCGATCTGCTCCGCGCGGAGGCGGCGTTCGCCCAACAACGCGGCCGCGACGCGCCGGGACTGCTGCTGCGTGCCGCTCGAACCCTCGAATCGCTCGACGCCCGCCTGGCCCGGGATACCTATCTCGACGCGTGGAGCGCTGCCCTGTTCGCGGGCCAACTTGCCGGCACCGGCCTCCGCGAGGTGTCACAAGCGGCGATGGCAGCCCCACGCCCCGCAGCGCCGGCGCAGAGTTCCGACGTGCTGCTGGATGGGTTTGCGTTGTTGTTCGCGGAGGGACGGGACCGTGGAGTGCCGTTGCTCAAGGAGGCTGCGGTCGCGTTCGGTGCTGGGGAGGCCTCGGCCGAGGAGATCCTTCGGTGGGGGTGGCTGGCGACTGCCGCGGCCGCCACCGCGTGGGACTTCGAGGCCTGTCTGGCCGCTTCCGTCCGGCAGGTGGAGACAGCGCGAGGCGCGGGCGCGCTCGCCGTACTCGCGGTCGGCGTCAACGTACTCGGCCAGGTGTACGCAATGGCGGGTGACTTCGCCGAAGCGACCTCGCTGCGGGCCGAGGCCGACGCGGTCCGCGAGGCAACCGGCACCCACATCGGGCCGTATGGCGCGTTGGTGCTGACCGCTCTGCAAGGGCGCCCGGACGACGCGTTCGGGTTGATCGACGACACCATCACGCGGACGACGGCCGAGGGCCAGGGTACGGCGGCGCAGTACGCGCGCTGGGCGAAGTCCGTCGTACTGAACGGACTCGGCCATCATGACGAAGCGTTGCCGTGGGCAACTGCCGCCAGCGAAGACACACCGGAACTGTTCGTGTCCTCCTGGGCCCTGAGCGAGCAGATCGAAGCCGCCGCACGCAGCGGACATCCACGCGAGGCTGCCGACGCACTCGCCCGCCTGCAGGAGAAGACACGCGGCACCGCCGAACGCTGGGGGCTCGGCATCGAGGCGCGCGCCCGCGGACTGGTGCACAAGGGCGCCGCCGCCGAGAAGGCGTACCTCGAAGCGATCGAGCACCTCGACGGCACCAGACTGCGCCCGGACCTGGCCCGTGCGCACCTGCTGTACGGCGAATGGCTGCGCCGGCGAGCGCGCCGGGGCGACGCCCGGTCCGAACTGCGCACCGCCTACGAGCTGTTCTCCGAGATCGGCATGGTCGCCTTCGCCGAGCGCGCCCGCCGGGAGTTGCAGGCGACCGGCGAGACCGTACGCCGACGCGCATCCGGATCGACGGCCGGTGCCGAGCTGACCCCGCAGGAACGTCAGATCGCCCTTCTGGTCCGCGACGGTCTGTCGAATCCCGAAGTCGGCACCCGGCTGTTCCTCAGCCCACGCACGGTCGAATGGCACCTCCGCAAGATCTTCGACAAGCTCTCGATCAGCTCCCGACGCCAACTGCGGGACGCGCTGCCCGAGGCCGGTTAACGCGACACCAATTGCTGACCCCCGTCGATGTCGTACGTCGCACCGGTCAGCGCACCGTTCGTCATCAGGTGGACGACCAGCGCAGCCACGTCGTCAGGGCCGACGACTCGCCCGATCGGCAATGTGGCACGCAACTCCGCGCGACGGTCCTCGAGCTGATCGCCCAGCAGCCGCGCCGACAGCGGTGTGTCGACGAAGCCGGCAGCGACCGTGTTCACCCGGATCGGAGCGATCTCGACGGCCGCGTTCGCGACGATCGCGGACTGCGCAGCCGTCGCGATGGCGGCGATCATCAGTCCGACCCCCGGCCGCCGGGCGCCCGTACCGCTGATGAACGTCAGCGACCCGCCCGCGCGAACCCTCCCGATGCACAGCCGCGCGATGCGCAACGATCCGACCACGTGCTGGCTCATGAAGCGTTCCGCCTGCGCAAGATCGAGCTCCGGCAGCGGCGCGTAGAACGGACCGCTGCCGCCCACGAGGAGGTGATCGAGCTGCTGCGGCAAGTCCGCGAAGAGCGCTTCGAGCTCGGCCGGATCATACATATCCAGTGTCACCGCGCTCTCCGCGCCGACCTCTGCGGCCGCCTTCTCGAGCCGATCGCGATCGCGCCCGGTGATGATCACCCGCGCACCCGCCGCACCGGCCTGTCGAGCAGTCTCCAACCCAATGCCCGCACTGCCACCCATCACGACAACGACCTGCCCGGCGAGACTCTTCATTGACTCAGCCATCTGCTCTCCTAATTCACGTCGATACCGGTACGGCGCAACCGTGCACGCGAGGTGTCGCCGGGAGGTGACTGGTCGTCGGACGACCGCGCGCGACGAACACCATCGTGATCACTGCGGCGACGACGCTCAGGCCTGCCATCACGAGCATCGCCGTCTGGTACCTGTTCGCCAACGGGCCGGCGAGCTCGTCCGAGCCGCCGACGCCCAGCAGCACGGGAACGAGCGCGATCAGGACCACGCCCCCGACGCGGGACGCCGCATCATTGATCGCCGAGGCCTCACCGAGATCCGCATCATCGACAGCAGCGAGTACGCCGGCTGTCAGCGGAGCGACGGTCAGTCCGATCCCCAGGCCCCACAACAGTGCGCCGGGCAAAATCGCCCGTACATAGCTTTCGCCAGGCTGCGCCGCGGACAGCCAAGCGAACCCGCCGGCCACGATCAGGATGCCGGCAGCCATCGGCAGGCGAGTACCGACCCGGGCAACCAGACCGCCGACGAACGGCGAGACCAGCAGGAACACGGCCGACTCCGGAATCAGCGCCGCGCCCGCCTGGGTCGCGCTGTAGCCAAGCCGCAGTTGGCACTGCAGAACAACCAGGTAGCTGGCCGCAGACAACGCCCCATAGAAGAGGACAGTCGCGGCGTTGATGGCAACGAACTGCCTGATCCGGAACAGCGCAGTACGCAACATGGGCGCCGACAGTCGTTGCTCGACCGGAATCAGCGCGGCCAGGCAGACGACGCCGACGACAGCCGACACCACGACCGGCGCGCTGGTCCAGCCTGACGCGGATCCTGCGGTCAGTGCGTAGATCACGCCGCCCAATCCGAGCACGGCCAGCAGAGCACCGGTGAGATCGACCGACAACGGACGCCGGGGCCGGGTGACCTCCGGTACGCCGCGCAGTACCCACAACGCGGCCGCGATCAGCGGGAAGTTCAAGAGGAACACGTACCGCCAGGAGCCGTGGTCGATCAACCAGCCTCCGCCGTACGGGCCAAGCGTCGTACCAAGAGTCGACAGGCCGGCCCAGACGCCGATCCCCTTGGCACGGTCCGCCTGCTTCAGGGTCCCGTTGAGCAACGCGAGACTGCTCGGCACAACCAGCGCCCCGCCCGCCCCTTGCACCACCCGCCCTGCGATCAATGCACCGATGTTCGGAGCCGCGGCGCAGCACAACGATGCGACGAGCATGACGATGAGCCCGGCGACGAGAATTCGGCGCCAGCCGAAGTGATCGGCCAGCGCCCCGGCCAGCAGAAGCAGCGACGCGACGGCGACGAGGTAGCCGGTCAGCACCCACTGAAGCCCACTAACACCGGTCTCCAGATCGCGGCCGATCGCGGGGATCGCGACATTGATCATGTACGCGTCGATGAAGCCGACCATCGACGCCAGCACCGTCGCGGTGACCAGAAGAGCGCCGGCCCTCCCGCGCAGCGCGATCAACCCGGTCCCCGCCACTGCAGGCTCGCTCATGTCGTCGGCCTTCCCGCGTTCGAGCTCAGGCTGGTGGGAGTTGGTGCATCCACGATCGCGCCCGCGGACGGTTTCCGCACCCCTGGCGGTCCCTGGTCGGGTGGAACCAGGGGTACTCCCTGGCCCGGGCGGTCGCTGGCCGGGGCGAGTCTGGATGCGCCGGTTCGACTGAGCGCGAGGAATGGACCTCCCTGATGAGTGACTACGACGTGATCGTGCTCGGAGCCGGTGCTCCGGGTGAACACTGTGCAGCGACGCTGACCAAGGGCGGCGCGAAGGTTGCCGTCGTCGAGCGAGAACTGCTCGGCGGCGAGTGTTCGTACTGGGCCTGCATCCCGTCGAAGACCCTGCTGCGACCCGGCGAGGCGCTGGCCGAAGCTCTCGACACGCCAGGTGCGCGGGAGGCCGTGACCGGCTCGCTCGACACGCGTGCGGCCCTGGAGTGGCGCGACTTCATGGTGTCGAACTACGACGACGCCGGCGCGGTGGCCTGGGCCAAGGGCGTCGGCATCGAGGTACTGCGCGGCCACGGCCGACTCGCGGGCGCACACACCGTGGCCGTGGACGACCGGACCTACACCGCCGAGCACATCGTGATCGCCTGCGGCGCGGATCCCGTCATTCCTCCCGTTCCGGGACTGCGCGAGGTGCCTGGTGTGTGGACGAATCGGGACGTCACCGGGCTCGTCGACGTACCGGACCGCCTGCTCGTGCTCGGCGGCGGCGCGACCGGAGTCGAGATGAGTCAAGCGCTGGCACGAATGGGTACGGCGGTGACACTCGTCGAACGCGCCGATCATCTGCTGCCCCGTGAACCGCGAGCGGTCGGCGAGGCGGTCGCTGTCGCGCTGACCGCCGACAAGGTCGACGTACGGACCGGTATCGGCGTGGAGCGCGTTCAGCTCGACGGGGCGACGTACGTCATTGACCTCAGCGACGGGACTCAGGTCGAGAGCGACCGCGTCCTGGTCGCGACCGGCCGCCGGCCACGCGTCGACGACATCGGGCTGGAGACGGTCGGCATCGTCGCCGATCCGCATGGCATCCCGGTCGACGACAAGCTGTCGGCCGGCCCGAATCTCTGGGCGATCGGCGACGTCACCGGGCTGTGGCAGCTGACTCACGTCGGCGAGTACCAAGGCAGGGTCGCCGCGAGCAACATCCTAGGAACTCCGCGTACTGCGGACTACCGGGCGGTGCCGCGCGTCGTCTACAGCTACCCGCAGGCGGCCTCGGTCGGCGCTGCGGACGGACCGTACGTCAGCACCGTCCAGCTGTCCGGCGTGCCGCGCACGGCGACGTACCTGCGCTCGTACGACACTCAGCCCGGCTTCCTCACGCTCGTGTCCGACGGAAAAGTGATCATCGGCGCCTACGCAGTCGGGCCCGAGGCCGGCGAGTGGCTCCAGCAGGCGACCCTGGCGATCCGCGCCGAGGTGCCGCTTCCGGTGCTCCTCGACGTCATCCAGCCGTTCCCGACCTTCTCTGAATCCTTCCTTCAGGCTCTCCGGGACCTCGAGAGCCAGCTGGCCGTCAGATAGCCGGGGTCATGAGGGCCAGCATGGTCGCCATGCCTGCGCACGAGGCGGCGTGGCAACTGCAGAGCACTCGATGGCCGGCGGCTCGAGCAGCATGGGTCAGCCACCAGCCCGCGGTGATGGCGAGAAGTCCGACGGCTGCCCAGCTGAGCAGGGTGGTCCAGGCGTCGCCTGACATCAGGAGCGGCATGGCGACCAGCATCCACACCATGCCCAGGCTCATCGCCGCGTGAGCCATCGCGCCCGCTCGCTCGGGCACGGTGTCGGAGCCGGACAGGTGGCGGAAGAAGACGACCGCCAGGCCGCCGAAGACCGCGATCTGCGCCCATTTGCCGGTCGATGCCATCGGCCACCACAGCATCACGAGCATGGCCGGGCTCATCAGGACATGGCTCACGTCGACGACGGTCTCGTGGCCTTGCGACCGCCTCGCAGCCAACCGCCAGACGCAGTACAACCCGGTCGCGGCGAAGACCACGGTCAGGACGACCGTCCAGGCTCCAGTCAGCACGATCCTCTAACTCCAGCAACACGCCAGAAGTTCCACGGCCGGGAACTGTTCCGGACAGTCCTTCGTAGTCACTGATTGGGGGTTATGGCAACCAATCGATCAGGAGTGACGTGGGTACGACGCGCCACCGGCGGTGGCTGATCGGGTACGTCGTCCTGCTGGGCGTACTCGTGATCGCCGTACCGCTGGTCACCACCGGGCTGATGGGATCGGCCGGGTACCTGCCGATCTCCCGTGACTATCCGGGCCAGCTGACCGGACTGGTCACCACTTTCGTCCGGGCGATCGCGGAGCTGGCGTCGCTGGTGACCGCCGGAGGGCTGGCGTCGGCGCTGGTCGCGGGCAAGGCGCGTCCGGTGCGCGAGGCGGGTTCGCGCCGGCAACTGGAGATCGCCGAGTGGTTCGAGCCGATCGTCGTACGCCGGGCCGCCGCGGTGTGGGTGATCAGCTCGGGACTGCTGATCGCGTTCGACTCTGCCGACTCGAACGGTCTCTCCCTCGGACGGATCTTGGATCCGAGCGCGCTCCGGTTCGCTCTGTTCTCCGGTGATTTCGGGCGGGCCTGGATGGTCAACTGTCTGGCCGCGATCGTCGTGTTGGTCACGAGTGTGATCAGCGTTCGGTGGGTCGCCTACCTGGTCGCGCTCGGGGCCGCACTCGTCGGTTCGCTCGCCCCGGTCGTGGTCGGCCAGGTCCTCGTCGGCCCGCGGCACGACTTCGCCGGCGACTCGGCCGTCTACCAGACCGTCGCCACCCAACTGTTGCTCGGTTTGATCGTGGTCCAGACGCTCAGGACGGCCACGGGCCGGCGAAACCGGGTCCTCGACCGCATCCACTGGCGCGGCATCGCTCTTGGCGGGCTTGCCGTCCTCTTCGTGACTGAGGCCGTCCTGCTCTGGTTCAAGATGGCGGGCTCATCGCCGTTCAACTCCGCGACCGGCTGGCTGACACTGGCCCGGCTCGCGGCCTTGGGCCTTGTTGCCGTCGGCATGTACGCCGTTGCCCGCAGCAAACTGTCGGCCGGGGGCGTCCTGCTCACTGGCGGCGCGGCGGTCTTTGTTGCCTGCGGCATCGCAATGACCAGGATCCCGCCGCCACAGTTCTTCGTACCGACGTCGATCAGCCAGATCTTCTTCGGGTTCGACCTGACCAGCCGACCAAGCTTCGCCTCGCTCGTCGGGCAATGGCGACCCAACCTGCTGTTGGCGACCGCCGCCGTACTAGCCGTGGCGAGCTACCTCGCCGGCGTCCGCAGGCTGCATCGACGCGGCGAGCCTTGGCCGCTCGGCCGGACCATCGCCTGGCTCATAGGCTGGGTGCTGGTCGTCGCGGTGACCAGCTCAGGACTCGGGAAGTACTCCGGCGCGGACTTCGCCGTACACATGGCGATGCACATGGCGTTGAGCATGCTGATCCCGATTCCGCTCGTCCTCGGTGGGCCACTCACGCTCGCCCTCAAGGCGCTCCCGGCCGGCGCTCAGCCCGGGCCGCACGAGTGGATCGTGGCCGTCCTCCACTCGCGCCCATTGAAGGCGCTCTATCACCCGTTGCTTGTCTTCGGCATCTACATCGGTTCGTACTACGGGCTCTACTTCACCAACGCCTTCGGCACTCTGATGAAGTTCCATTGGGCGCACCAACTGATGAACGTGCACTTCCTGCTCGTCGGTTGCCTGTACTTCGGACTCGTCATCGGCGTCGACCAGACGCCGCGGAAGCTGCCGTCCTTGGCGAAGCTCGGCTTCCTGTTCGCGGCGATGCCGTTCCATGCGTTCTTCGGCGTGATCCTGATGTCTGACGGCGCGATCATCGGCGACTCGTTCTACCAGCACCTCGAGCTGCCCTGGAAGACGGACCTCGCCGGCACCCAGCACACAGCGGGTGGGATCGCTTGGGCCGGCGGCGAGATCCCGCTCCTGATCGTTGTCGTCGTACTCGCGCTGCAGTGGGCGGTCCAGGACAGCAAGGCGGCCAAACGCATCGACCGTCACCTCGACAGCGGCCTCGACGATTCGTACGACGCCTACAACGAGATGCTCGAACGGCTGGCTACCCGGACCACCAAGGAACCCCGATGACGCAAGCAAGCACGGTCGAACTACTGGTCGGCGGGATGACTTGCGCCGCCTGCGCCAACCGGGTCGAGCGTGCCCTGAACAAACTCGACGGCGTCACCGCCAGCGTCAACTACGCCACTGAACGCGCGATCGTCACGGGCACCGGACCAGACCTGGCCGACCGTGCCAGCAACGCAGTCGATCGCGCCGGGTACGACGCCATCCTTCGCGATCCGGAGTCCGCCGACGAGCTTGCCGAGCAGCTGACGGTCAAACGTGTCACCGCGCTGCGCCGCCGGATGATCGTCGCGATCCTGCTGGCGATTCCGCTGATGGACGCGACGATCGTGTTGGCCGCAGTACCGTCGTTCCGCTTCCCTGGTTGGGAGATCGTTTCACTGCTCGTCGCGCTGCCGGTGGTGACTTGGGCGGCGTACCCGTTTCATCGCGCCACGATCCGCAACCTCCGCCATCGCGCCGTCAGCATGGACACGCTGGTCTCGCTCGGGATCGCCGTGTCGTTCGGGTGGGCTGCTGTCTCGGTGTTGTGGCCCGGGGCATCGACTTCGAGCGGCAGCCATTGGCCCGGGCTGTCCTCGATCCCGCTCGACACCGGCGCTCTGTACCTCGATGTCGCGGCCGGGATGACCGTCTTTCAGTTGGCCGGCCGGTACTTCGAGACCCGGTCGCGCCGACGTGCCGCGGATGTCTTCGGGGCGTTGAGCCGGTTGGCGACACCGACGGCGCGGGTACGACGGGATGGCGCCGAGGTCGACGTACCGACTGGGCAGGTCGTCAAGGGCGACGTCGTCATCGTCAAGGCCGGCGAGATCGTCCCGGTCGACGGCACCGTCGTGGAAGGGACCGCGGCTGTCGATACCAGCGTTGTCACAGGTGAGCCGCTGCCGCGCAGCGTGCGGGCCGGCGATTCGGTGATCGGCGGCACGATCAGCACGGACGGCCGGCTGGTCCTGACCGCGACCGCCGTTGGGGCGCATACCCAGCTCGCTCAGATGGCCGCGGTCGCTGAGCAGGCTCAGGAGCGCAAGGCCCGCATCCAGCACACGGTCGACCGGATCATCGTCTGGTTCGTCCCGTCAGTCATCGGCCTCGCGATCGCCGTCACGGTCGCATGGATCCTCTCGGGTGCGTCGGTCCAGCAAGCGGTGGGCGTCGGCATCTCGGTTCTGGTGATCGCCTGCCCGTGCGCGCTCGGACTGGCCACGCCGACCGCACTGATGGTCGGCATCGGCCACGGCGCGACGCTCGGGATCCTGATCAAAGGTCAGGACGCACTCGAGGCCAGCGGAGTCATCGACACCATCGTCCTCGACAAGACCGGCACCCTCACCACCGGCGAGCTCGTGGTCGAAAGCATCACGCCAACCGCCGACCTCTCCGAGCACGACCTCCTCCGGTACGTCGCCTCCATCGAACACAACTCCGAACACCCAATAGCCCGAGCCATCGAACGCCGAGCCACCACCGACAGCATCACCCCCGCCCCCGTCACCCACTTCAAAGTCCACCCCGGCCAAGGCGCAACCGGCAAAGTCAACGGCCACCAAGTCACCGTCGGCAACCGCACGCTCCTACAGACGGAAGGCATCGCACCACTCCCCGACTCCGCCCCATCAAATGCGTCGGTTGTTTATGTGGCGGTGGATGGGCGGGTGGTGGGTTGGTTCGGTGTTGCTGATCGGTTGCGGGCTAGTGCGGCTGCTGCCGTTGAGACGTTGCACCGTCAGAAGCTGCGGACGATTCTGCTGACTGGGGACAGTGAGGTGGTTGCGCGGTCGGTTGCTGGGGCGCTTGGGATTGACGACGTTCGGGCCGGGGTTCTGCCCGCGGACAAGGCGGCTGTGATTGAGCAGTTGCGGGCTGACGGGCACCGCGTGGCGATGGTTGGTGACGGGATCAACGACGCCGCGGCGCTCGCAACTGCCGACCTCGGGTTAGCCGTCGTCACCGGGACTGACATCGCGCTCAAGTCGGCTGACATCATCCTCGTCCGCGACGACCTTCGGGTGATCCCGGACGCCGTCGCCCTGGCCCGCCGTACTCGCCAGACAATTCACCGCAACTTGATCTGGGCGTTCGGCTACAACGTCGCCGCAGTACCGATCGCCGCCGCCGGCCTGCTCAACCCACTCGTCGCGGCAGCCGCGATGTCGCTGTCGTCCCTGTTCGTCACCTACAACAGCCTCCGCCTTCGCGACTTCGGCACCGATCCCGACTAGCCGCCTACTCGAGCAGCACCTGCAGGCAGTCTCGCGCCGCGGCCCGGCGAGCGGCTTGCCACTCGGCGCTCTTCTGCCAGTAGTAGTGGGTCTTTGTCTCGGGTGCCAGCGCAACGATGTCGAACGTGGTCAGAGCGAGATGGATCTGCTCCCAACTCGGCAGCGGCACTGCACGATGTTCGGCGTACGCCGTCCAGAGGTGCCGACGGAGGTCACCGTAGGACCGCTCGGCGGCCCAACTCGCGCTGTCCCACTGGCTGCAGGTGAAGTCGACAAGAGGAGACAGGACACCTCCGAACCCCCAGTCGAGAATTCCGTTCAACGTCCCGGATTCGTCGAGCAGTAGGTGGCGCTCGTACAGGTCGCTGTGGGCAAGGACCGGGTCCATTAAGTCGACAGCTTCGAGGGCTTCGAGCAACGTCGTTCGCGCTGCCGGACCGGCGGAAGGTGCGACTGCTTCGACGAGTCGCTCCGCACCGCCCAGTTCGCTGAGAGGGACGAATCGCTCCGCGTCCGCGAGGTCGCGGAAAGGCGAGTAGCCGGCCAGTTCGCGGAGCGGGGAGTAGCAGTCGGCCGCGGTCGGTGGTGCCGTTGGCGGTTCCGACCAGGCGTTGGCCCAGAGGCGCCGTGGGACGCGCTCGAGGCTGATGTCATGACACACCGCGAGCGCCGATCCGAGCTGTCCCGCGAGCGCTGGCAGTTGTTCGGGCGACAGGTCGCCGAGCACGGTGCCCCGGAGCCGAGCCACAGCAAAGAACGGGTACGGCGAGATCGCCGGATCGTCCCAGCGGCCGAGCAGCTTCGAGACGAGCGGGTGGTCGACGGTTGCGTAGACGTCGCATTCGCGCTTGAGTTGCCCGACGATCGTGTGGTTGCGAGGGAACAGAAACGCGCGATCGTCGGCGAGCAGCACATGCTTCGTGGCCCCCTCGAACCGCGGCTCGATCGGCCCCGCTACCTCGCAGACCTCCCTGAATCGCTTGAGCTGGGTCGCGACGAGGACAGCACCGACGGCTGTTTCGTCATCCATGTGTCGGCTCCAGTCGGGAGGTTAGCGCGGTACGACGGTATACCCGCGGCCGCGGATCGCCTCGAAGCTCTGCGCTCGTACCTCGTCCGACGGGAACGCGGCGACGACCTCCTTCGTGTCCAGGTCGATCCCCGCGACCCGTACTCCGAGCGCCTCCAGTACACCGGTGATCGTGTTCGTGCAGTGCGAGCACGTCATGTCCGGCACCTCGAAAACCTCGTCCGCAGTGTCCACGCCGGCCTCCTCAATCTCCACCAGTTCGAGCAACTGAACGAATGTCTCCACAAACGTGTCCACCACACCCGGCAGCATCCTGACACCGTCCACCGACATGTTGGCCAGGCAGCGCGGCAGCTGTCCCGCCGGCAACAGCGCGTACTGCCGAGAGATCTGCCCGAGCAGTACGTCGTACTTCCGCAACGCCTCCTCGACGGTCAGGCCTTCGTCAACCGTTGCCCGCCGCAACGTCTCGTGCGCGTCGGCGATCGCGGTGTCTTTCATCGCCCGAAGCATTGCGCTCGTCTCACCGGCGTACCGCACGGTGCCGTCGTCCTGCGTGACGAGCCGCACCGGGATCATCCCGCGGCGGAACGTCGATGACTGCAGTCCCCAGAACCAGGTGTTCGCCACGACCGCGAAGATCCCCGAGTCGCGCAGTCCGCGCGCGAACTCCGCTGCATTTCGATACGGCGTCTGGTCCGCAAGGTACGCGTGCTGCACCAGCGCCCGCGCCGTCGTATCGATCCCGACCCGAAGGATCTCCACCGGATCCTTGTCCGTCGTAGTCGCGGCCATGATCGCGCGGTCCGCATCCGACAGAACCGCACCGATCACGTCGTCGTTCGCCGCCAACGCCCGCCACATCGCCAGCGTCGCCTCACGCGCAACCACGGGCAGAACTGGGCCGAGCGGACCGCAGTGCGCCACATTCGCGACACCGTCGCTGTCCCGCCAATTCACCGAGTACGACGCAGAGGCCACGAGCTCCGGCGTGCACGGCCGCATCCGGGTCCACACATACTCAAGCTGCAGCTCCGTCAGCCGACCACCGTCAGCTGTCTCAAGCGCACCAACCTCAGGCGCTATCCGCCGCACACCCCCAAGAAACCGCCCCTCAACCGACTCCCCCACCGGACCGAACGGCGTCGTACCGGCGACGCGCGCTAGGAGCCGGGCTGCGGCGGCGCGGTCGTAGTGGCCGCCTGGTAGTGCCGACATCCTTGCGACCTCCCCCAGGCAACCGTCACCTACGGGATCAAGTCTAGGAACCAAACTCGTGGCGCGTGGTCACACCGCGTGTCGGGTCAGGCGTCGTATACAACCGTAGGAGGCTCCACGTCCGGACCGAGAGTGACGGCCAACTATCGGCGTCGGCCTCTGATTCCGACGGCGCCGAGCGCCAGGCCGATCAGGAAGATGATCGGACCGGCCACCGCCCAAAAGGTGGTGCCACTCATCGCGCTGCCACCAATCACGTTGGTGCCCTGCAGGGTGAACAGCAGCCCCAGGACTGCCACCACCCCACCGACGACAACCCACAGAGACTTCTTCATGCTGCTCGGCTCCTTGTCCTGCGACGGCCACTCACAGCTACACACGGCCCCGACCCGCACTTGGTTCACCACCCGGGCCATCCTGTGACTCAGGAGACTCTCAGTGTGCGACGGCGAGACTCAGGTGATGAAAGCCTTGACGCCGCGCGCCCTGCTCGGGCTGGTCGTCTCGGTGGTTGGCGCGATTGGATTCGCCTGCCTCGCGGACGCCGCCGAGGAAGGTGACGGCCTCGCGGCTTTCGATCCGCAACTGACAGCCGACTTCGTTGCACGCCGTACCCCCAGCCTGACAGATGTTGCCCAGGGCATCTCGTTCGTCGGCAATGTTCCTGTCCTGTTGTTGCTGACGGCACTTGTTGCCCTCGGCCTCTGGATCCGAACCAGGCGCTGGCAACCGCCGGCTCTGCTCGCCCTCGGGATGGGCGGAGCCGGCGCGCTCACCTACATCCTCAAGGTGTTGATCGGACGACATCGTCCAGGCGCCGGCTTCGTGCTGGGACCGATCGACACTGGGTTCTCGTTTCCGTCAGGGCACACGCTGAGCTCGACGGTGTTCTTCGCGCTGCTCGCGGCCATTGTCTGGTCGGCGGAGGTACGCCGTACGTCGAAGATTGCAGCTGTCGTCTCGGCGGTTGTGCTGAGCCTGGCGATGGGAATGAGTCGTATCTATCTCGGATACCACTGGGGTACGGACGTGCTGGCCGGTTGGATCGTTGCCGTCACCTGGCTGTGTCTGCTCGCAAGCGTCACCCAGTTGAAGCATGGCGTCGATCGCGGTTTGTGAGGACGACCGTGCGTTGCGCGGCGTTCTTCGGCGGGCTTTGGAGGGGGACGGTCACTCGGTTGTTGCTACGTCGACCGGGTCCGGACTGCTTGGGCAGCTCGAGCCCGCTCCGCAGCTCGTCGTACTGGACATCGGACTGCCTGATGCCGATGGGCGGGACGTGTGCCTGGCGTTGCGTGCGCATGGGGTGGATGCACCGGTGCTGATGCTGACTGCGTTGGGCGGCATGCATCACAAGGTCAGTGGATTCGAGGCCGGGGCGGATGACTATCTGACCAAGCCGTTCGACCTACCTGAGCTGCTGGTCCGGGTTCGGGCTTTGTTGCGTCGGACAACCATCGCGGTCACCGTCGACGAGGTCGTTCTCGACCCCACCAGCCATCAGGTACGCCGGGGCACGAACGGCGAGGCGCTCACGCCGACCGAGTTCCGGCTGCTCGGCCGATTGATCTCCGCGCCCGGAGAGGTCGTCCGCCGGCATGCGCTGATCGCGACCGGCTGGCCGCACGGCGCGTACGTCAGCGAGAACACCCTCGACTCCTACCTTCGGCGACTACGCGTCAAGCTCGACCGGCTCGGGATCGCCAGCCGCGTCGCGACCGTGCGTGGAGTCGGGTACCGATGGGACTGACCGGCTTCCGCGGTCGAATCGTCTCACTGGCAGTCCTGACCGCGACGCTGGTGGTCGCCGTCCTCGTGATCCTCAGCCATGTCCTGCTCAGCCGCGCGACCGAGGCGGACACTCGCACGCTGGCACGCACTCGAGCCGAGGCCGTCGCCGCCACCGTCGAGGAGGTGAACGGCAAGATCCGGCTCGTCGAAGGAACCGGCGACGCCTTCGACACAGTCGCCTGGGTCTATGCCGACGGCCGTCTCGTCGACGGCGTTCTGCATCCGACCACGGCCGCGATCGTCGACCGGCTGGGCAAGACCGGTAGGAACCAGTTCGTCACGACGGGCCGCTCCTTGCTGTACGCCGAACCGGTGCACGGGGCAACGGTCGTTGTAACGGTGGACCTCACGCCGTACGAGAGCTCGGAGCAGCGCAGCCTGCTGATGTCGCTGGTACTCGGCGCCCTCGCGATCGTGGTCTCGGGCGGCGTCACCTACCTCGGCGTCAGCCGCGCGCTGCGGGTGGTCCATCGAATGTCCGCGCTCGCCGACGAGTGGGGCGATCACGACCCCGACCGTCGCTTCGGGCTGGGTCCACCGCGGGACGAGTTCGGCGAGCTGGCGCAAACCTTCGACCGGCTCCTCGACCGCGTCTCGGACACCATCGCCGACGAACGCCGGCTGACCGACGAGATCGCCCACGAACTCCGAACGCCGTTGACGGTACTGCGCGGCGAGGCACAACTGGCCGAACTCTCAGGAGACCAGGTCGACCCGCAACTCGTCCTCGCCGAAACCGACCGCCTCAGCAACGCCGCCGGCACGATCCTCGACGCGGCTCGGTCGCGGATGTACGGCGAGGCGTCCTGCCGACTGTCAGCCGCCCTGCGACAGCTTGGCGCCGCGCAGCTCGACCAGCCGGAAGAGGTCGAGGTCGCCGTACCGGCCGATGTCGTCGCGGCCGTTCTGACGCCTTTGCTCGACAACGCCACCCGCCACGCTCGAACGACGGTCTCCTTGCAGGTCGAGGCATCCGGCAAGAGCGTTTTCGTCCACGTCCTCGACGACGGCCCCGGCTTCGAGCCCGACGAGCTGGAGAGCGCGTTCGCGCCAGGTCACAGCGGCTCGGACGGTCATGGGCTCGGACTGGCAGTGGTACGTCGAATTGCGGCCGCGACTGGGCTCGGCGTACGAGCTGTGGCCGACGGCCGTGGGCACGTCGAGGTCCGGTTCCCGCGGGCCTGATCGACAGTCAGGTTGCGTGCAGGTGCTTCACGCAAGGGTGGCGGGCATGACAACCAATACCGCATCCCGTCCAGCCGCAGCTCGGGTGCTGCTGAACAAGGTGCCTGAGGTCACCGTCTGGTTCTGGCTGATCAAGATCCTCTGCACCACGGTCGGCGAGAGCTTCGCGGACTGGATCAACATGCAGCTCGGTGTCGGGCTGGTCAACACCGCGATCATCTTCACCGTGGTCTTCGCCGCGGTGCTGGCCTGGCAGGTGAGCACGTCCCGCTACCGGCCGGCCGCGTACTGGCTGACGGTCGTGGTCGTCAGCGTGACTGGCACGCTGTACACGGACATCCTGACCGACCAACTCGGCGTACCGCTGTGGATCAGTACGTCGGTGTTCACAGTGGCGCTCGTTGTCGTGTTCGGTATCTGGTGGGCGCGCGAGCGCACGCTCTCGATCCACAGCATCGTGAGCCGTCCCCGGGAGGCGTTCTACTGGCTCGCCGTCCTCGTCACTTTCGCGCTCGGCACTGCGGCCGGCGACTGGACTCTCGAGCTGACCGGCTGGAGCCCTGGCGTCTCGGTCCTGCTCCCTCTCGCCCTGATCGCAATCATCGTCGGCTGCTGGCGACTGGGCGCGAATCCGGTCCTGGCGTTCTGGCTCGCGTACATCCTCACCCGCCCGCTCGGTGCAAACCTCGGCGACTGGCTGGCCTCCCCCAAGGTCCCCGACCAAGGTCTCGGCCTCGGGACTCTGGTCACCAGCATCATCTTCCTGAGCGCGATCCTTGCGACCGTTGTGTACCTCACGCTGACGAAGAAGGACGTAATCGAGACTCACGAGCGCACCGCGAAGTACCACCAGCGGAAGCGGGAGTGGCCACTCGTCGGCGTCATGGCCGCCGCGACCATCGCGGCCGGCATCCTGCTCAACTGGGCGTCAGCACAACCGCATGCGAACGCCGCCGCCGAAGGTGAAGGTCCCAACCCGGCGGAGGCGAACGTGCACATGTCGTCGGCGGAGGCGACCGCGCACTTCCCGAAGGCCGACGTCACTCAGTTCCGCACGCTCGTCGGGACCATGAACGCCGACCTCGGGAAGGGCGACCAGGCCGGACTAAACACGGCCGTCAACGCCTACGAGACGGCCTGGGACGACGACGAGTCCACGCTCAAACCCCTTGACGGCAGGGCCTGGGACTACATCGACAGCCAGAACGACGCGCTCTTCAGCTCGGTCCGGGACACGAAGGACCCGACCGCCGAGAAGCAGGCCATTCAGGCGCTCCTCACGACACTGGGCTGACGATCATGACTAGGGATCCCTCGAAGTGGGGTTGGGTGCGGAGGTGGCCGTACTTCTTGTCCCAGGTGCCGTCGGCCAGGTCGCGGCCGAGGTCGGTCTCGAAGCGTTCATGGACCTCTGGGGCGACGAAGCTCCAGGCTGAGTTGGCTTTGCGGGCCCCTGGGTCGAGGAGTCGTTCTGGCCTTCCGTAGTACGCCTCGCCGAAGCCGTCGGTGCAGTGCAGCGGGATCGGGAGCAGCTCGACCTTGCCGCCGCCCAGGCCTGCCGCGATCGTCTCCGACGGCGGGTAGCGGCGAGCTTCGGTGTCGATCACCTCGGGCGCGTAGTCGTACAACCAGAACCGCTGCAGCAGCGTCGGTTCACCGGTCAGTACGACGACGGGCCCGGTGGTGACTCGGCGTACCTCGGCCAGCCCGGCGTTCAGGTCGGACCACTGGTGGACGGTGAAGCTGGCCATCGCGGCGTCGAACGCGCCGTCCGGGAACGGAAGGTCCTCGGCGGTCGCGTCGATCGCTTCGACCAGCCCGGCCGGCCGCTGGGCACGCATCTGCGCAGACGGTTCGACCGCGACCACGTCGAGGTCGACAGGTTCGTACGAGCCGGCACCGGCGCCGACGTTCAGCAACGTCCGCGCGTTGCCGAGAGCGGCACGCACCGCGGCGGCGATCTCGGGATCAGGCTGGCGGTACGTCGTGTACCCGGCGCCGATCCGTCCGTAGTCGGCATCACCTGCACTGCCGTCGGACCGGTCCGCGGGTCGCTCGAAGGTCTGGGATTCGGGGCTCATCATGCTCCTTTGCGAGTGAGTTCCTAACTGGAACTCTAGAGCAGAACCAGCCAGACCAGTGGATCACTCAGCAGACCACTGGCATGGCTGGTCAGCACCCGATTCGCCCGACTTACGCCGGTGCGTGCTCCTTCAGGACGGCCATGAAAGCGCGCATCCAGCTCGGATGATCCGGCCAGGCGCGGCCCGAGACCACGTTGCCGTCGACGACCGCGTCACCGTCGACCCATTCCGCTCCGGCGGCCCGGATGTCGACCGCGAGCGCCGGGTACGCCGACGTCTTCCGCCCGTTCAGCACACCCGCGGCGGCCGCGAGCAGCGGTCCGTGACACAGCTGCGCGACCGGCTTCGATTCGCCGTAGAAGTGCTTCACGATCCGTAGGCAATCAGCGTCGTTCCGGATGTACTCCGGCGCGCGCCCACCCGGAATCACCAACGCGACGTAGTCCGCCGGATCCACATCGGCGAACGCGATATCGGCCGGCCAGGTATGCCCCAGCTTCTCGGTGTAGGTGTCGAACCCGTCCACGAAGTCATGCACCACGAACTGCAGCTTCTTCACCTCAGGCGCAGCAACGTGGACTTCGTACCCCTCCTCCAGCAACCGCTGATAGGGATAGAACACCTCGAGATCTTCCGCGGCATCCCCCGTAAGAATCAGAACTTTCGCCATCACACAGCCTCCTTGTCGGCCACCCCATCCACACCGCCAGCCTCTGCCCGCATCCAACCCCGGTCAAGACCCGTAGCCTGATGCCGGATCCCGGCTCTCACTGGAGGCAGACATGGACTTGGGGCTCAACGGCAAGGTCGCCGTGGTCACCGGCGCGAGCAAAGGGATCGGACTGGCCATCGCCCGGACGCTGGCCGAGGAAGGCGTGACGGTCGTCGCCGGCGCACGATCCGGGAGCAAGGAACTCGACGAGTTGACGCGATCCCACGACGTACGGTCCTTCGAGGTCGATCTGACCACACCTGACGGACCTGCGGCACTGGTGGCCGCTGCTTCCGAAGGGCTTGGCCGGATCGACATTCTGGTGAACAACGTCGGCGGCGTACGGCCGCGACTCGATGGCTTCCTGGCGATCGACGACGCAGAGTGGGAGTGGTCTCTGACGATCAACTTCCTCGCGGCGGTCCGCACCACGCGCGCCGCGCTCCCCCATCTGCTGGCGAATCCGACGTCGTCGATCGTGACCGTCAGCTCGGTCAACGCTCTCCTGCCGGACCCCGGCGTGCTGGACTACAGCGCGGCGAAGGCCGCCCTCAGCAACTTCTGCAAGTCGTTGTCGAAGGAGTTCGGACCGCGCGGGGTGCGAGTCAACTGGGTCAGCCCAGGCCCGGTCCAGACCGACCTCTGGCTCGGAGACAAAGGCGTCGCCGCCACCGTCAGCCGCGCAGCGGGCCGTGATCCGGAGGAGGTAGTCAAGGAGCAAGCCGCCCAAGGCGTGACCGGCCGATTCACCTACCCGCAGGAGGTGGCCGACCTGGTCACGCTGCTCGCCACCGACCGACTCGGCAACCTGACCAGCAGCGACATCGTCATCGACGGCGGGCTGATCCAGACTCTCTAGAGTTCGCCACCCATTGCATTGGCGAGGCCGTCTCGGGTCAGGCCGAGTCTGCCTAGCAGCTGCGCGTCCGCGTCGGTGTCGGGATCGATCTGATCCGGCAGATGTTCCGCGATCCGATCGGCGGTCTCGGGTCCGTACGCGCGCCGAATGATCCGCAGCGCCTCAGCTTTGGTGAGAACAGCCATCGTTGCCCGCTTTCAGGGATGTGAGCGACCGTTGACCAGTCTGCCCCGCGACGCCGACCCGGGCCAAGCAACGTCATCGATCGCGAGCCATGGCGCTTCGGCCACCGCCGTTGGGGTCAGACCGGTGAAGGCTTTCACGTCGCGGTGCAGGTGGGACTGATCGACGTACCCGCTCTCGCTGGCAACGCGACCGGCGGCATGACCCGCCGCGAGCAGATGCGCGGCGTGGTCGAACCGCATCAGCTGAGCAGCGCGTTTGGGTGTGATCCCGAGCTGCGACCGGAATCGCGACCACAACCGCTTGCGACTCCACCCGACCTCATCCGCCAGCCCGTCCACGCGCACCCGCCCGCGACTCGCGAACGTACGCCGCCATACGTGAGCGACCTCCGGATCGACCGAGGTGCGCGTGCTGAGCCGTGCGCCGAGGATCTCCTCCGCGACGTTGAAACGTTCGTCCCAGGACGTGGCTGCGCGGAGCCTCTGCTCGGCGCGCTCGGCATCGCGGCCCCAGAGGTCCTCGAGAGCTACGACCGCGCCGGTGGTTACGCCGAAGACCGCGGCCGCGACAATCGGCTCGAGCCTGATCTGAAGACAGTTGACCGTCGTACAACCGGCCGCCCTCACCTGGCCTGGCAGCAGCCCGAGCACGACGCTACCGCGCCGCGACTGGCCGGCAACGTCGTACGCCAAGCCTTCGCCGTCGCTCAGCTCGATGAACAGCGAGACCGACGGATGCGCGACCATGGCGATGTCCCCGAACGCACGGGCACGCTGACGGAAGCCGGCCATCGTGACGCCAGGCAGCCGCGACGGACGCGGTACGGCGACATCCACGTCCGACCACGCCCAAGCGGGTAATGCTCCGGCCGACGGCACGTAGCCAGCCTAGGCCTCAGTCCTGGGCAGGGTCTCGTTTGCCATGAAATCGAGCAGCAACTCGCTCACCCGCTCGGCCGCTTCGTACGGCGGCACGTGCCCGACGCCGAACAGCAACTCCACCCGCGCATTCGGCACCGCGTCGTACTGGTGCGCCGACTGCGGATCCCACCGCGGGTCGGCGGCTCCAAAGACGACCAGCACCGGGACCTCCAGCGCGGCGAGGCGATCGGGCACACTCTTCGCCTTGATGTACGCCCCATTCGCCCGCATCACCTTCCGGAACGCGCGGTACGCCGTACCCCGCACCTCCTCGATCACGTCGGTCGGCACGTCGATCGGGCGAGCCGTCGTCGCGTTGATTCCACGGCGGATCATCGAGTCCGATCGTCTCGCCCAGAGCAACGGGCCGAACGGCGGGGCCAGCAGCATCCGAAGGATGGCCGGCTGCGGAAGGAGCGCGTCCATCCTCGGCCCGGTGCTGATCAGTGCGATCGATCCGACCAGGTCAGGTCGCTGTTCGGCGAGCGCGGTGACGACGTACCCGCCGCTGGAGTGTCCGACTGCTGTGACCTGGCGCAGCTCGAGTTCGTCGATCAGCGCCGCGACCCGGCCGGCCTGATCAGGCACGCCGTACGACGGTGGTGGCGGCGACTGACCGCAGCCTGGGAGGTCGACCCGGATCACGTGATGACGGGCGGCGAGCGCTGGGACGACTGGGTTCCAGGTGCCGCTCGACGTACCCGATCCGTGGACCAGCAACACCGGCGGACCCTCTCGCGGACCGTCGTGAACCACGTGCATGAACTGACTCATACAGCCGATGGTGCACACGCCGGCAGCCGGCCGTCTTGTATGAATGTCAGCAGCGCGTTTCTATTGGAGGACAGAGTGAACGCAGAGCTCGACCGGCTTGCCCATGGCGTGCTGTTTCCCGCGCTCGGCCGGCCCAAGGTGCCCAACTGGGTCCGACCACGTATCGAGGCCGGCCTCGGCGGCTTCGTGATTTTCGGCAAGGACATCGCCGACGGTCCGCAGTTCCAGCGGTTGGCCGCGGAGCTGCACAGTCTGCGCGACCACGTCCTGCTGTCGATCGACGAGGAGGGCGGCGATGTGAGCCGGCTCGCGAACCTGGGCGGCTTCTCGATGCCCGGCAACCGGGCTCTCGGCGAGCTGGACGACCTCGAGCTGACCCGGCAGGCCGCGTTCCAAATCGGTCTGTCGCTGGTCGAGGCCGGCATCGACTGGGACCTGGCCCCGGCGGTCGACACGGCCGTCAACCCGCTTAGCCCGAACGGGATTCGCTGCTTCGGAGCGGATCGTGACCTGGTCAGCCGGCATACGGCCGCTTGGGTGGAAGGACTGCAGGCTGCCGGTGTCAGCGCGTGTGCCAAGCACTATCCGGGCCACGGTCTCAGCGGCACCGATGCCCACCTCGCGACACCACTCGTCGACGTCTCCCGGGCTGAGTTGTCGGACAGCTACCTCGATCCGTTCCGGGCAGCGATCGCGGCCGGCGTCGACAGCATCATGGTGTCGCACGACCTGGTGCCGCAGGTGGACGACGTACCGGCAACGATCAGCAAGGTGCTGCTCACCGACATCCTGCGCGGAGAGCTCGGGTACGACGGGGTCGTGATCACCGACGCGCTCGAGATGTACGGGATCGCCGACGTGGCGCCGTTGCCGGAGGCCGCCGTACGGGCGATCGAAGCCGGGGCGGACGCACTCTGTCTGGGCTCGTGGGCGTTCCTCGACGACGTGGACGTTGCTGCGGCTGCTCTCGTCGAGGCAGTCGAGAGCGGACGACTGCCGTTGGAACGACTGCAAAGCGCGAACGAACGGCTGGCTCGGCTCGGGACTCGGCCGAAGGCGGACCTCTCGCTGCGGGACAACTCGTTAGGTGAGCGCCTAGCTGACCAGGTCGTGGTGACCCACGGCGATCCGGTACTGCGGAGTGACGCCGTACTGATCATCCGGCTCGAGCCGACGCACTCCCCCGCGGCCGGGTCGGCGGGCTGGGGTGTGGAGACGATGCTGCGCGACGCCGGGAAGGTTGTCGAGAGCATCGGTTTGTCCGGGCAGACCTACAACGGACCCGGGATGGCTCGGGCTGGTGTCGGTGAGTTCCGGTCGGAGTACGGCGCGGACAGTCAGGTGGTGCTGCTGGTTCGAGGAGCGCACCGTTTCGACTGGCAGGAGAAGCTGATCGGGGAACTACGGAGTCAGCATCCGGACCTGATCGTCGTCGACATGGGCGTCCCAGGCACGGACTACTCCGGGTTCGCCGGGTGGATCCAGACGTTCGGCAGTGCCCGAGTCTGCGCCGAGGCCGCGAGCCGGAGACTCCTTGTAACATGACACGATGTCATCCACTGTCACTGAGACGTTCGAGTACGACGGAGGCCGGCAGGTCACGGCGTACGTGCCGGATGAAACGCCGCAGGCGATCGGGTTTGCGGGTGACGGTCAGCTGATCTCGCAGTGGGGTGAGTTCGTCAACGCGGCGGCCGACGTACCGCCGACGATGGTCGTCGCCACGCACCGGCTGGACGACGAGATGGAGCGGCTGCACGAGTACTCGCCGTTCTTCGAGTCGGATCGGTTTCCGGCGCACGAGAAGTTCTTCGTCGAGGACGTACGGGAGTGGACGCGGTCGCGTTTCGGCGTCGCGTTGCCGGCCTCGCGTACTGCGGTCTTCGGTGTCTCGGCGAGTGGCGAACTGGCGCTCGCTCTGGGGCTTCGTCATCCGGATATCTACGGATCGATCTTCTGCGCATCGCCAGGTGGTGGGTACAAGCCGCCTGGCGATATGCAGGCCACGCTGCCGCGGACGTACCTCGTCGCCGGTACAGAGGAGCCGTTCTTCCGCGAGAACGCGACCCGCTGGGCGGAAGCGCTGCGCGATGCGAACGCCGATGTCGTCATGACCGAGCGGCCCGGTGACCACGGCGACCCCTTCTGGCGCGAAGAGTTCCCCCTGATGGCAGCCTGGGCGTTCGGCAGCTAACGCTCGTGTAGACGGACGGTCTCGCCTCGCCAATGACCGAAGTACAGAAGGCCGTTCTGCTTTCGGCGACATCCTCTATTTCTACAACGTCTTCGTTTCAAGCCCCCTCACCGGTGATGGTGAGGGGGCTGACTACTCAGGCCTTGGCCTTGCGGGTCCTTGGCTTGCGGGGTGGGGTTTGCGAGCTGTTGCCGTTGGTCGCGGGCTCGGGCTCGGGCTCGGCGGCGAACGGGATGAACGGCATGGTCAGCGGCAGCGCCGCGAGCCGCATCAGTAGCAGGACGTTGTCGTCACCGGCGGTCTTGTTGAGACGGAGTCGGCCGCAGTTGGTACATCGATGGATCAGGACCCATCGGCCCTCGCCGCGGACCGTGACCGCGATCGGTTCCATCCCACCGGCGCAGTCGGCCTTGCGATCACCCGGGACGTTGCGGTCCAGATGACGGGACCAGAGACAACTCGGGCAGTGATTGCGATGGGTAGTGCCAGGGGCGTCGAGCGAAACCTCTACGCCGCAGTGCTCACAGCTGAACGAACGTGCGAAAGCCAAACCAGAGAACCTTTCAGAGCGAAGCTGCAGGACATGACAGACATCGGCTTCCCTCCTCCCGGCCCGGCCGGCTCGTCCGGCACACCGCCCCCAGCAGACCAGCCCGCCTCCACCATCGTCAATCGATTAACTGCCGAACCCCCAGGCCATCACAACGCACTCCTGGGCTGCCGCCTACGCGAGGATGCGTTCCCTGGTTGACGAATGTGATGGCCTGGAGGTCCCCGCGCGGCCGCCGCCGGTGCGGTCACCGTCCCTGTCACGAGCCGGCAACCTCGCCGTACGCCACGGACGTCTCAGGGGTCAACCCCTGAGACGGACGGTTGCGGAAGCGAATTCTGGTTCCGCAACCGACCGCCAGAGGGGTTGACCCCTCAGATGGACCCGGGTGGTTGGGGTGCAGGCGCGGGAAGGATCGCGGACGCTGCTCGGACGGGCCGACGAACAAGCGTTTCATTGGAAAATAAGGGGTTCTGGCGCGAATCGGGTCAGGATCGAAGATTTCGAGACGATTCAGTCCGGGCGCTGTTTCAACCCTTTCGGCCGGGGGTAGGTCGGGAGGATCATGCAGCACTGACTCGGGGACTGAATGGGAGGGAACCCTTGTCAACGCAGTACCCGTCGGCACGAGCTACCGACGCACGGGGGCACATGGTGCCCGCAGATTGGCGGTCTGTTTCCTTCGAGGAGCTGCCTTTCCGAGACGGATAGCGAAGCCCATGGATGCATACGCCCTGCAACGCAGCTGGGACCAGGTCACGAAGCACGGAGACCAGGTGCCGCTGTACTTCTACTCACACATCTTCGTGTCTCATCCCGAGGTGCGGTCGATGTTTCCGCTCTCCATGGCGAACCAGCGGGACAAGTTCGTCAGCGCTCTCGGCCGGATCGTCAGTCATGCCGATCAGCTCGAGAACGACATGTCGTTTCTGCAGCACCTCGGCCGCGACCATCGCAAGTACGCCGTGGTTGCGGAGCACTACAACGCGGTCGGCGCTTCGCTCTGCGCAACCCTGATGCACTTCCTGGGGCCGGAGTGGGACGAGGAGCTCGCCGCGAACTGGACGGCGGCCTATCAGGTCGTCGCGCGAGTCATGGTCGAGGCTGCGGAGATGTCTTCGGAGACCAGCCCTGACTGGTGGGACGCCGAAGTGATCTCTGCCGAGCGGAGGACCATGGACCTCACCCTGCTGAGAGTTCGGCCCAGCCGCGCGTTCATGTTCCGGCCCGGTCAGTCCGTGTCGATGGAGGTTCCGCAACGCCCACGACAGTGGCGGTACTTCAGCCCCGCCAATGCCCCACGCCAGGACGGTTCGATCGATCTGCACGTGCAACAGATCGACGGCGGCCAGGTCAGTCCGACCGTCGTCCGGACCCTCAAGACCGGCGACACCGTGAAGCTGGGAGCGCCGATCGGCGAGCGGCTCACCCGGCGGGAAGGCGATACGAAGGATTTGCTGATGGTGGCCGGCGGAACAGGTCTCGCTCCGCTGCTCGCCGTACTCGAACAGATCGACAACGAGTGGCAACGGTCGGGCACCGGACCCATGGTCCACCTGCTCCACGGCGTACGGATGCCCTGGCACCTCTACGACCGTCCACGGCTGCGTGAACTGGCCGGCAAGCGGCCATGGTTCGACTACACGGAGGTCGTTTCCGACGACCCGTCCTATCCCGGTACCCGCGGGAAGGTCGGCACGGTCGCGGCCAGGCAACTGCTCTACGGGCGTACGGCGATGGTGTGCGGCGGACCGCAGATGGTCGCGCACACGTTGGAGCGCCTTGGCTCCGCCGGGATGCAGCCCGAGCAGATCAAGTACGAGCACTTCTACTACGCGGCCGCGGGCGAGCACACCGTGGTCCCGGCACTACCAGGTCAGGAGACAATCAGTGACGCTCAACAATCACCGCAACGCCTCTCGCCATCAGACACCCGCGTCGATCCGGTCCGAGACGTTCCAACGGCGGATGCGGGGCCTCGACGCGGGCAAGGTGTACGCGTACCTCGATCAGCTGGCTGACCAGGTACAGGCCTCGGACAAGCAGCTCAGCGAGAGCAGGGCCAAGAGCGAACGTCTCCAAGGCGAACTGATGCGTGTCCGTGCGGACTTCCAGCGCGTGCAGGCGGAGCTCGACCACTACGAGCAGGCCGGCGAACGGGTGAACGAACAGGTGGTCCAGATGTTCAGCCAAGCGCAGTTGGTGGTCGAAGAGATGGTGCAGGACGTCAGCCGGGACGCCCGCGAGCGCATCGGTCAGGCACGCGCACACGAGCGACAGATCGTCGCGGCGGCAATGGACACGGCCGGTCAGCAGGTTCGTTCGTACGCACAGACAGCGCAGGAGCAGATGCAGTCGATCGTCAACTCGTTCGCCACCGAGGTCAATCAGCTCGCGGTCCCGCCGATGCCCGGCGAGCCGGGTTTCACGCCGCTCCACCAGAAGGATCCTCTGTCGGAGGACTCCAGGGAGTGGCAGAACCGCTTCGGGACTACAGGTTCGGACTGACCAGTGCGTACTCTTCGGCGTCCCGCCCAGGCATACGAAGACACACTCGCAGTCGCTGGATTAGCTGTGCCCGCTGCCGCCGTCGGCGCGGTCGGACTTGGTTGGGACGTACCAACCAGCCGCCCGGCCGTCGTCGTAGTGGCCATGGCAATCCTCTTCCTCGCCGCTCGGATCTGCGCCCGTCAGGTCGTTGCGGTCCACTCCGGAGAACGCCTGCTCGATATCAGCGACCGGCCGTGGCGCAAGGCTCCGCGGATCGGCCGGCGGTCGTCGCCCGGTCCCGGCAGGATCCGGGCGAGACCCGACCACCACCCGTTGACCCGGCCCGAGCCCCGACCGAGTCCGGGGAACCCCGACGTCGAGCTGGTTCGGGCCGCGGCGAAGGAGTTCCTCGAGCTCTTTCATGCCGAGAATCCCCAGGCCGGCTGGATGGGGCCGCGGATCGCCGCGGTGATGCGCGAGATCGACCTGACCGGGACCTATTGGCACACCTCCGAGGAGCTGACCTTCGGCGCCCGCGTCGCCTGGCGCAACAACGAGCGGTGCATCGGACGGCTGTACTGGCACAGCCTGCAGGTCCGCGACCTGAGGACCGTGGCCGACGCCGGCGGGATCGCGGCGCACTGCTTCGACCACCTGCGCTCAGCCCACAACGGCGGCAAGATCCGGCCGATGATCACGATCTTCGCTCCCGAGACGCCGGCCAGACCTGCCCCCAGGATCTGGAACGAACAGCTCATCCGGTACGCCGGGTATGAGCAAACGGACGGTCGTGTCCTAGGGGACCCCCGCTACCGCACCTTCACCAGCGAACTCATCCAGCGCGGGTGGCGACCACCCGAACACCCGGGGGCGTTCGACGTACTCCCCCTCGTCGTCGAGACCGTCGAGGAGGGACCGCAGCTGTTCCAGCTCCCCGGCCAATCGGTGCACGAGGTCCCACTCGAGCACCCCGAGCTGTCGTGGTTCGCCGACTTGGGTATGCGATGGCACGCCGTACCGGTGATCAGCAACAACAGGCTGGTCATCGGCGGGGTCTCCTACCCGGCTGCGCCCTTCAACGGTTGGTACATGGGCACCGAGATCGGCGCTCGCAACTTCGGCGACAGTGAGCGCTACGACCTGGTCCCGGAGGTCGCCGAGCGGATGGGTCTGGACACCACGGACGAGGCGACGCTGTGGCGGGACCGGGCTCTGGTCGAGATCAATCGCGCAGTACTGCACTCGTTCCAGTCGAACGGCGTGAGCATCACCGACCACCACACCGAGTCCCGCAGATTCCTCATCCATCTGGAACGAGAGGAACGAGCAGGCCGGAGCTGCCCCGCCGACTGGACCTGGATCGTGCCGCCGATGTCCGGCTCGCAAACGCCGGTCTTCCATCGCCACTACGACGCCGAGACGCAAGTACCGAACTTCTTCTCCGATCCCGACGCCACCCGCCGAGCCCTCCATGGCGGTCCGCCCGCCTTCCGCTGAACTGCCTGGAATTGACCAGCTTCATATCTTGACGAGCACTTCTGCGCAGTGGCTAACTAGCTGGACCCGCCCCCGCGTGAGGAGACTCGATGCGCCTGCTCCTGTCCGCCGTCAGCTTGCTCGCCTTGACCTCCCCACTCGCGCTGGTGGCGCCGAACGCAACTGCGGCGCCGCCAGCCACCCCGACCATCAGTCCCGAACCAGAGCAGGTCGTCCAACGCACTGACGGCTTCCCGATCACTCCGGTGGTCGGGCTGGTTCGTACGCCGCGATCCGATCCGGACGCGGAACGCGTAGTACGTGAGGCGCTGACCCGCGCCGGTGTGAAGACCGTCCGGACCACGGACGGCAGCGATCCCGGCACACCGACGACCATCTGGCTCGGCCGTACGACGTCCGTTCTGTCCGGGCTGCACGTCCAGGACAGCACCGGGCTACCGGCCGAGGGCTACGTCCTCGCTGCTGGACGCGATCGGAAGCACCGCGCTCAGATCGTGCTCGACGGCGTCGACTCCGACGGCACGTTCTACGCCGCCCAGTCACTCTCACAGCTGGTACGGCGGAACTGGATGCCCGGTGTCGCGGTCCGGGACTGGCCGACGATGCGCTATCGCGGCTCGATCGAGGGCTTCTACGGAACGCCGTGGTCGCAGGCGGAGCGGTTGGACCATCTCGACTATCTCGGCGCGCACCGGATGAACACCTACGAGTACGCGCCCAAGGACGACCCGTACCACCGCGAGCAGTGGCGCGATCCGTACCCGGCGGACAAGCTCGCGCAGCTCGGTGAGCTGGTGACCCGCGCGCGCCAGAACAAGGTCGACTTCACCTTCGCGCTCTCCCCCGGCCTGTCGATCTGCTACACCTCCGACACCGACTTCCAGGCGCTGATCGCGAAGTTCGAGGCGTTGTACGAACTCGGCGCTCGGTCGTTCAACGTGCCGCTCGACGACATCGACTACAACAGCTGGCACTGCGACGCGGACCGGGTGAAGTACGGCACCGGCGGGGAAGCGGCTGGTCGGGCGCAGAGCGATCTGCTCAACCGCGTGCAGCGGGAGTGGATCGAGTCCAAGCCTGACGTCGCTCCGCTCCAAATGGTGCCGACGGAGTACTACAACGTCAGCGAAACGCCGTACAAGAAGGTACTGCGGGAGCAGCTCGACGCGGCTGTCGTCGTGCACTGGACCGGGATCGGCGTGGTCCCTCAGGCGATCACGGCAGCGCAGGCGGCTCAGGCGAAGGCCGTGTTCGGGCACGACATCCTGATCTGGGACAACTACCCGGTCAACGACTACGCGGCCGGCCGGTTGCTGCTGGCGCCGTACACCGGTCGTGAACCGGGGATCGCGGACGACGTCGTTGGCGTGATCTCGAACCCGATGAACCAGGCGGCGGTGAGCAAGATCGCGCTGTACTCGTTCGCCGAGTTCGGCTGGAATCCAGCGCGGTACGACGCGACGGCCGTATGGCTGCGTGCGATCGGCGAGCGCTCCGGTGGTGATCGACGTACGGCTGATGCGTTGAAGGTCTTTGCCGATCTCAATACGTACGACGGCACGCTGCATCCGGAGAGCGCGCCGGTGTTCGGTGCCGCCGTCAACGAATTCTGGCAGCGTTGGCGCGGCGGTCAGCGCGCCCAGGCGATCGCTTTGCTGAGGCCGCGCGTGAATGCGATCGTCGCGGCGCCGGGCACGATCCGTCGTGGTGTGGTCGATCCGGCCTTCACTGCGCAGGCGGAGTCGTGGCTCAAGGCAACAGAACTCTGGGGGCAGGCGATGAGCCGCGCCCTGGATCTGTTGACCGCGCTCGAGGCAGGCAATGGTGCGGCGGCGTGGACTGCGCGGCAGCAGATGAGTGCGCTCGTGACGCAGGCCAAGGCGATCCGCGACAGTCGGGCGCCGCATGACGGGACCTATCCGCGGATCGGCGAGCGGGTGGTTGACGAGTTGATCGCGGAGACCGGGCGGGTGCACGACCGCTGGCTCGGCGTCACGCCGGGTAAGTCGGCGACGACCAACCTGGGTACGTACCAGGAGAACGTGCCGGCGCGGATGGTCGACGGCGATGAGAACACGTTTTATTGGAGCGACGGTTCGCCTGGTCCGGATTCGGAGGTGCGGGTCGATCTCGGCTCGGCTGTCCAGATCGGTGCGATCGCCGTACTGATGGGGAAGGCGTCCAGTCCGGACGACTACATCCACTCGGGGGCGCTGGAGTACTCGGTCGACGGGACTCAGTGGAGCGAACTTACTCGGGCGACTAGTGCCGAAGTACGGTTCACCGCTCCGGCCGGGACCCTTGCGCGCTACGTGCGGTATCGCTCGTTGACGGCGAGCGATTTCTGGCTGGTGGTCCGTGAGTTCTCGGTCGCGACGGTCGGCGGGGAGAATACGACGCTGACCGTCAGCGGTACGCCGGCTCCTGCTGCGGGCTCGTCGTACCAGCGCGCTGTAGACGGCGATGTGGCGAGTGCTTACGTGCCTGCCGCGGCGCCGAATGTCGGTGATGCGTTGGTTGCCACGTTGTCGGCTCCGCGGGCTCTGTCTCGGTTGACGGTGCTGCAATCGTCCGTGGGGTCGGCGGATGTTGAGGTGCAGGTCGACGGCGTGTGGAAGCGGGTCGGCAGCGTTTCGTCGGCGTACGCCGAGGTGCCGGTTGGTGACGTCCTCGCCGAGGCTGTGCGGCTGGTGTGGAAGGGCGGAGCGCCGTCCGTTGCAGAACTCATTCCACTCTGGACCGACACACCATTGGTTGCCCTGCGCACCAGTGCCGATCGAGTCGACGTCGTCCGCGGCACGCCGGCCAGTGTCGTCATCGACGTGTCGGCCGGCCCGCGCGCGGACGTTTCCGGAAGCCTTCGGATCTCATCGCCCACCGGCTGGGCTCTCGAGGCACCTCACAAGCTCACCGTGAAACGTGGCTTCACTCAATCGGTCACCGTGAAGCTAACGCCACCCGCCGACGCCGCCTTGGCCGACGTGGACATCCCAATAGCGTTGGGCTCGACCACCGCCGTACTTCGGCTTGCAGTCCGCCCGCGTACCTCTGCCACGAACATCGCCCTGCACCACCCAGTCGTTGCCTCAAGCATCGAACCCGGCACGACGTTCACCGCCGACCTAGCAGTCGACGGCGACCCCGCCACCCGGTGGGCATCGGGGTACGACGACGCGTCGTGGCTCCAGGTCGACCTCGGATCTCCCACTCACCTGGGCAAGCTCGTGCTCCGGTGGGAGGCTGCGTACGGATCCGCTTACAAGATCGAGGTTTCCGACGACGCCACCACTTGGACCACGGCTGCAGACGTCACCACCGGCGACGGCGGCACCGACACGCTCTGGCTCGACGCCACCGGCCGCTACGTCCGCCTCCAAGGCGTCCACCGCGCGACGCCGTACGGCTACTCCCTCTACGAAGCGGAGGTCTTCCCAGCCGCCTGAGATGCGGCGACGGCCAACTGGTCCACGAAGTCGTTCATTTCGTGGCCGGAATGGCCTTTCACCCAACGAAAGGCGACGTCACCGCGGTCCGTCACCAGTTGCACCAACGGCTCCCACAGGTCCTTGTTGGCGACCGGCTTCTTCGCGGACGTCAACCACCCGCGCTCGAGCCACCCGACGTACCACCGATCCCGAAAACAGTTCACGACGTACGTCGAATCCGACACGACCAGGAGCGGACCGTCGTTCGCCCGAACCGCCTCGAGCGCGGCCCGGATCTCCATCCGCTGATTCGTCGAAGGAGCCTCGCCACCCGAGGCGTACTCGGTCGTCGACAACGCCCAGGCCCACCCGCCGGGCCCAGGGTTCCCCGAGCAGGCTCCGTCGGTGAACACCGACCGCGCGTCAACAGGAGCAGTCATATCAGCCGGCCGAGGCCGCCGAGCACGAGCAACAGGCATCCGTGAACCCTACTCCTTATGATTTGCGAACGTTTCACCGGCTAACGGGTTCCTTACCGCATTCGGAAATCTCCTCTTTGGCATTGCCCGGAGACCTACTGTCAAAGGCAATTACCCGCCAAGAAAGGAACTTCCATGCGCACCCGATCTGTCCGTCTCCTGGCTCCCGCGCTGGCCGCGGTCGCCGCCGCATCCCTGGTCGGCCTTCCGCCCGCAAACGCGGCGAGCAGCCCCGTCGGACATGTCTACGAGACGACGAACTCCCCCGCCGGCAACGCGATCCAGGTCTTCGACCGGTACCGGGACGGCCGGCTACAAGCGGGCGCCACCGTCGCGACAGGCGGTCGCGGGCTGGGTTCGTCCCTCGCCTCGCAGAACGGTCTGGTGCGGGATGGCAACCTGTTGTTCGCGGTGAACGCCGGCGACAACACAATCTCGACCCTCGCAATCACCGGGCACGGCCTCGCACGGCGTGATGTCGCCCCCAGCGGCGGCGATCGGCCGGTCAGCGTTACCGTCCGGCACGGGGTCGTCTACGTCCTCAACCAGAACAGCGAAACCATCAGCGGCCTCCGGGTCGACCACGACGGCGACCTTCAGCCGCTGCCGCACTCGACCAGGGCACTCAGCAAGACCACCGCCAACCCGACCGCGGCCGCCCAAGTCTCGTTCAGCCCTGACGGACAGACCTTGGTTGTGACCCACAAGGGCGACCAGACAATCGACGCCTTCGCCGTCAGGAACGGGTACGCCGGATCCGCGGTCGCCCACCACTCGTCGGGCTCGACGCCGTACGGATTCGCCTTCGACCGCCGCGGCCAAGCGATCGTCTCCGAGGCGGACGCCAGCGCCGTCTCGTCGTACGCCGTCCACGCGAACCAACTGCGAACCATCAGCGCCACGGTCCGCGACAACCAGGCAGCCGCCTGCTGGCTCGTCGTCACCAACGACAGCCACTACGCGTACGCCGTCAACGCAGCCAGCTCGTCAATCTCGTCGTACCGCATCACCGCCGACGGCCGCGTCCACCTGATCGCATCCGTCGCAGCCAGCACCAGCGCCGGCGGCTCCGACGCCGCCCTCACCCCCGACAACAAGTCCCTCTACATCCGCCTCAGCACCGGAGCAGTAGCCACCTTCACCGTCAACCACAACGGCACGCTAGCTCCCCAGCAAAACACCACCGGGGCCCCCACCAACGGCACCGCCGGCCTAGCCGCCAACTAGTTGCCGCTCCGTCAGTATCAATCGCGTACTCCGGAGTCTCTTTACAGATGAGAAGGATCATCTCGGGACTGTCGGCGGCATTCACGCCGGCGAGCGGAGGCGCAGCACATGGCGAATCTCCTTGGTCCGCCGGTCGGCGGACTCGATTCGACGACGGCTGTCGCCTTTCGCTACCGGCGTCGGGTGTTATGGCTCATCGGGGGCGTCGGCGCCTTCGTGCTCCTCGCAGCGCTCCTCCGTCGCGGAGACGACACGTGGTCGCCGGCGGTCTGGGTCACGCTCCTGCTGATCGCCGTCCTCCTGATGGCCATCCTCGCCGTCATGCTCAGCGCCGTTGCTCTGCTCGAACCTCCTCACGTGCCGCGTCCTCAGCTCGCCCGGTTGGCCGAGCGGCTCCTCGCGCAGCACCCCATCTTCCCCGTTGTACTGCGGTGGGCGGCACTGATCCTCACAGCGCTCGCCGCCGCCCATTTCGGCGGTACTGCGAGTCTGAAGGGCCAAAAGAAGTCGATCGTCGATATCGAACTCTCCGGCAGCAGCAAGGCGTGGACTGATTGCGACTGCGCCGGACCGTTCACGGCAGCCGTCCGTCAAGACTTCTGGTTCATCGCCTCCTACGTTCTGCTGCTCGGCCTGTTGGCGTTGTGGGCAGGCGCATACTTCCGGCTGCCCGCGCTCCGGCGGGCGCGCACCACTGTCGTCATCGCGATCGTCGTCGCCGGCCTCCTGGACGTCGTCGAGGACGTCCTCATGCTCGCTGCGGGGTCGTCGAACGGAACATGGCAGTTCGTCGCGGTCTGTGCGTGGGGGAAGTTCGCGTTGCTACTCGCCGCCGTCGTCTACATCGCGGCCGGCGCGTTCGCTTGGTGGTCGACGCCGCGCTGGGTCCGGTTGGCCTCGTGGGCCCTGCCCAAGTACGCCCGCGAGGCCGCTGCCGAGGCTCCGACATCGACACCTACGGAGGAGGTTGTCCCATCCGCGGCCGGCACCCAGACGGTACGCTCCGAGCCACCGGCGGAGGCTGCGAAGCACGGCATTGCCCTTTCCGGCGGCGGCATCCGGGCGTCATCGATCAGCCTCGGTGCGCTCCAAGCGCTCGACGGTGGCCCCCTCGACTGGTCGAAGGCGCGCGCGGTCACGGCCGTGTCGGGCGGATCGAACATGGCGGCGGGCTGGAGCATCTCGCGGTCCAGCTACCAGACAGCGGACGACAAGAGAACTGCTCAAGTAGATCCCGGTGAGCTGGACCCGTGGGAACAGAGCGGCGGCAACCCTCATCGCGTAGAGCCCAGCCAGTTGAATCCTGTTCCGTGGCAGCAGAAGAACAGCGGATGGCTCACCGCGGAGGAGCGCCATCTGGTCGACAACCTCGGTTACCTTGCGTCGAACCAGCCCCGTGGATCCGACACCGACCCGGCCGCTGCTGATGCCGGCAAGAGCGCCGATCTCGAGGGCGACCGGGCCTACGTCAAGGCGTCGTACCGTCCAGCCTTCTTCGCAACGATCATCGCCGGGCTGACCGTCAACGTGGTCGTACTGCTGAGCATGCTGTGGGCCATCACGCAGCCGATGGGCTGGGCACTGCGCAACCTCTCGGACCAGGACGGCAACCTGCGGCAGGGCGCGATCCACGACCTCGTCAAGCAACACTCGCTCGCGCTACCCGGGATCATCTTCCTGCTCGTCGGATTCGCCGCTCTGATGCTCTGGGTGCTCGCCGGTCGGCTTCTCGTCGGTCCTGCCCAGGATCACCAGTGGGCGCGCGTCATACTGCAGACGCTCAAGCGGGCGGCGTACGGCGGCCTCGCTCTGGGAGCGGCTCTCGCACTTGCTCTGTGGGCCTTCGTCGAACTGGTTGGAGCGGTCGCATACCTGTCGTTGCCCGCGCTGATCGCCAGTGCCGCGGCCGGCGCGGGTGTCATCGGCTCGGTCGTCCGCATTCTCAAGAAGCCGGCAGCGCGCTTCGCGCCGATGCTCGGCGGCTTTGCCTTCGTCGTCGTCGCGCTGGGTCTGGCAGCGCTCGCGACGTGGAGTGCGGCCAAGCAGGGGGCGAGTTGGTCGTCCGACGGTCTGTTCACCTGGCAGTCAGGCTGGAACTGGGTTGCCGCGCTGGCGTTTGTGACTGTTGCGCTCCTCGGACCCAGCCCGGAAAGCTGGTCGTTGGCACCCTTCTACAGAGGCAAGTTGCGCCTGGCCTACGCGTCCTACCGAGCCCCGAACGACCAGGACCGGGTGCGCCCGTACCTGAACGACAACCTCGCCGGCAGTCACCACGCCAAGCGCGAACCGGGGCTGTTCGCCTTCAACCGCGACGACGCCACGGTGCGTACGCCCCTGGTCGTCTGCACGACCAGCACCGTCACCTCGCGTGCCGTCCGCACCCACTACGGCACACCGGCTCTCAGCGTGACGTTCGACCCCGACCGAACCATCCTGCATCTGCCCCAGGACGGACACGGCCACACCCTCCAGTTCGCTGCGTCCACTGCGGTTGTCGACCGACTCGGCGAGGGACTGCACAAACGCATCACGACGATGATGGCGGTCGCCATCTCCAGCGCTGCGGTCTCTCCAGCGATGGGCCGGTACCGCATCGGGCCGACCAGCATGCTGCTGACCTTCTTCAATATCCGGCTCGGCGTATGGATCGCCAACCCACGTTTCGTCACCCAGCTCGAGGCCGCCGGCCTGCAGGACGAGGTCGACTTGTCGTACCCGCACACCGGGCTCGGCTATCTGTTCAAGGAGTTCTTCGGGATCCACGACCTCGACGACCCCTACCTCTACTTGACCGACGGCGGGCACTGGGAGAACACCGGACTCGTCGAGCTGCTCCGGATGGCCGACATCACCGAGATCGTCTGCGTCGACGCCGACTCCGGGCCGGGCGACGCGACGAGCTCGCTCGGCAAAGCCATCGCGATCGCTCCCAGCGAGTGTGACATCCGGATCGACATCAGTCTCGATCCCCTCCGCGCCACGCCCAGCGGCTCCCGGGTGCCGGCCTATTCGCCGCGGACCGTCAACATCGGGTTCTTCACCAAGGGCGCAGGATCGTTCACCGCCGAGACCCCGGTCGGTGTCCTCTGGTACGCCAAGCCCGGCCTGGCCAAGGACATGCCCGCGTCGTTGCTCGCATTCCACGAGCGCTACCCGACCTACCCAAGAGAATCGACGTTGAATCAGTTCTTCGACACAGCGAGCTTCGTTGCGTATCGCAACTTCGGTCGATACAACGCCGGCGAGATCCTGCTGGCGCGCGAGCGGCTTCAGGAGGCCCTCGCCAAACTCGTTCCGATCGACGATCCCGTCGTGTTCGGCAAGTCGTTGTCAGACATGCTCTGTGAACCGTCCTGCCACTGGGCCGTCGCCGAGCTCTCCCGCGCCGCTCACAGTGCGGCCGGACCCAACTCCGCCGAGAACGCGAGCCTTGTCGCGGCCTACTGCCGCGCAGTCAGCATCTCTCTGGTCCAACCCTAGCCACTGCGTATCGGAGAACGGCGGTCTGCGCATGAGCGGCAAGCAGCAGGCGAAGGTGTTACTGCGTCTCGACAAGGCGACCAACAAGCAGAGTGACGACATCCGGGTACGCCGCGGGACAAGTATCGAGTTGGACGCGAACGACCCGTCAGCCACGTGGGCATGCGACGGCGTCGACGTTGCTTCCCAGGGTGGTGTCGCGTCGATCCGGTCGATGGACGCCCGCCGATCGGGGACCTACGTTGCCAAAGACGCGGCGGGCAACGAGTTGGGTCGGGTCAAGGTGTACGCATTCTCCGCTCGCAACTCTTTGGCCTTCGTGGTCGCGGTGTGGATTGTGCTCGCGGTGGGCTTCTTGAGCTGGGGTCTTGCGGCTCCATCGCTGGGCAACGTCGAGCAAGGTACCCCCACCGGCAACGCCCAGGCCACGTGCGCCCCTTCCGATCCCGAGGCGAAGAAGGCGTTGGCGACTGTGGCGGCCAGAGGGGACCCTGCGGTCAGCATCCCGTTCGGTCGCGGCCTGAACAGCCAGACGCGAGTCCTGGAATACGTCATCGATCATCCGTCGGGCCTGATCGGTACTGCGGAGACATGCTTGCGGGTGGAGTCATCACAATTCTTGCGCTCGACCGCCGATGCCACGCTGCGGACCGACATGATCACCACCCAAGCGGTCGCCAAAGGTACGCGCTTGCTCATTTCCGTGACAGTGAATCGTAGTCGTAAATCGACCAGCGCGCCGGGCGCTTATACGGGTTCGATCACCGTGACTGATCCCAGGGTCGAGCGCGTCGACATTCCCATGACGATTTCTCTCGCCTATCCGTTCTGGCAAGTGCCGCTCGGTCTCGTCTGCCTCATCCTGCTGCCGGCGACCCTCTACGTCTGGCTGCTAAAGGGCAGCTTCACCGGCGAGAAGGGCAAGTGGCTGAGCTTCGAGGACTTCGCGTCGTACCTGCTGAGCCGCAACGGAATCCTCGCCGTGGGCGTCGGAACGGTCGCGGCGGGCGGCGGTTTCGCAGCGTCGTATCTGGGCTCGGCCACCTGGGACGCCGACGCCAAGAGCCTCGTTGCCCTTGCCGGAGCAGCGTTCAGCGCATTCGTCGCCGCCGCCACCGCCGTCACAGCCGCAGGCTCGGACCAGAGCGCCCTCAGCAGCTCCCCCTAGTGCCGTTGGGGCGGCCTACGACACATTCTTGACCAGCCAGTGCGCGAGTCGGCGTAGATGGGAGAACGCGGCTAGTACGTAGTCTGCCGCAGCAGACGTGTGGATCCATTCGTCACAGCCGAGCGGCTGGGTTGCGATGACTGATCTGTGGCGGAGCAGGTTCGCTCGCGGATGGTCGGCGGGATGGCCTCGTAGTGGTCGCTTCAGGAGGTCGCCTGAGATCACGAAGCCCTGCCGCTCGAGATCTCCGATGATGGTGACCAGGCGTCGTCCAGAACCGTCGTCCGCCACTGCGGCTCGGTACCTCGCGATCTGCTCCGACGGCGCGTACCACCACGCCAAGCCGACCCCGAGACCGTCCAGGTCGAACCGGACTCCCAGTTCGATACTCCGAGCCAGCCGGACGATCGCGTGCTGCCGCTGCCAGGCCTGCAGCAGCACGTCGCCGTACCCCCACACCGCAAAATCCTCATACTCCGGATCCGCATCGGCCACCGCGTTCATCAGCTCGACCATCGGCCGACGAACCAGCTCCTCCCGCTCCCGCCTCCACCGCTGCCTCACCTCAACCGAGGGCTCTCCCTCCAGCTGCAGAAGCACATCAAACGCACCCCGCGGCCACCCCTCAAAACCCCCGATCATGAGAGCAACCTTAGCGATTTCGACGGGACTCCAGCTGGTTGGCTGGAGTCCCGTCGTTCGTCAGTGCTTACCTGAGAGGTCGAGTTGGCGGGGCTCCTCGTCGACGGTTTTCGGGGTCGACTTGCGGTCCGCGTGGCCGGGCCACCAGGCGGCGTGGCCGATCAGGGCGGTCAGGCTCGGAGTGAAGAACATTGCCATCACGAAGGCTGCGACGACGATGCCGAAGGAGACGGCGAAGCCCATCTCGGTCAGCAGCGAGTTGCCCGCCATCATCAGGGTCGCGAAGGTGGCCGCCAGAATGAACCCGGCCGCGGCCACGGTCGGACCCGCGTACCGTACGGCCAGGCTGGCTGCCTCGCGTGGATCGTGGCCCTCGCGTGCCTCCTCCCGGAGCCGGGAGATCATCAGGATGTTGTAGTCGGTGCCGATGGCAACCACGAACAGATACATGATCACCGGGAGCATGAACATCAGCCCCGAGTGCCCCGCGGCGTTCTGGAAGATGAGCACCGTCGCGCCGAGGGTTGCGCCGAAGCCCAGCCCCACCGAGGCCATCAGGTACCAGGGCGCCACGACGCTGCGGAGCAGCAGGCCGAGGATGATCATGATCAGCAGCGCGGCCAGCGGGAACACCGTGCGGTAGTCATGGTTGACCGCGGCGTTGATGTCCTTGTAGATCGACGACATACCGCCGACCAACGCCTTCGTACCAGGCGGCGCTTCGGCATGCGCAACGTCGCGGACGTCGCCGACCGCGGTGAGCGCCTGGTCGGTGGCCGACCCGTACTTCAACGTGACGACGATGTACGCCGTCTTGCCGTCCTTGCTGATCGTGGCGGGCTGGACGTCGGCGACACCGGAGGCTGCGCTGAGCTTCTTCTCGTACGCGGGCAGGACCGTCGGGTCGAGCCGAGCGTCGTTGGTCGAGGTGACGAAGACGGACGTCGGTTCAGCGGCGCCGGCGGAGTACGCGTTCTGCATCTCGGTCTGGACGACCATTGACTCCTTGGTCTTCGGCATCGAACCGGCCGCGAGGTCGAAGGTGGCCTTGAAACCGAGCGTGCCGAGTGCCAGCGCAACCATGACCACGCCGGACACGCCAGCGAACAGGGCCGGACGACGTTGTACTCCGCGACCGAGCGCTGCGAACCGCGTCCCCGAGGGCTCCTTGCGCCACGCCTTCGACGGCCAGAACAGGGCGCGCGGCGGGATCAGCGAGCAGATCGCCGGGAACAGCGTCAGCGCCGCAATCAGCGTCACCGCGACCGTGATCGCGAGCGCCGGACCCATCTGCTGAAGGAAGCCGAGCGTGGACAGGATCAGCGCCAGGAACGAGATCATCACTGCACCGGCCGCCGACGCGATCGCCTCGCCGACCCGCCCGACCGCGGTGATCATTGCCTCCTTCGGCTCGTCGCCGGCCCGCAGCCGTTCGCGGTACCGGAACATCAGGAAGAGGTAGTAATCAGTCCCGACCCCTAGTAGTACGACGATCAGCAGCGCCGAGATCGAACTGCTTGCCTGGAGCCCGAACAGCTTGCTCGCGTCGGCGATCAGCGCGTTCGCCGTCGTCGACACCAGCGCGAGCAGGACGATCAGTGGCAGCAACGCGAGAATCGGCGAGCGGAAGATGAGCAGCAACGTGATCAAGATGATCGCGAAAGTGCCGGCGAACGTCAGCGTGTTCGCGCGGGTCGACGACTCCTGCTGGTCAAGACCCTGTGCAGCCGAACCGCCGAGCTTGGCGTCGAGCTGAGTGCCCTTCGTGAGCGCCTTCGCGTCCTCGCGCAGCGTCTTCGCGGCATCCATCTGCTTCGGCTGGCCAGCGTTGCTGGTGTCCATCGACACCAGACCCATCACGTACCGGCCGTCCTTCGACGGCGGACCGGGAACGACCTGCTCGACCTGGTCGATCTTCTTCGCGCCGAGCTGAGTGGTGATACTCGCGGCGTCCTTCAGGTCGGCCGGAGTGAGCTTGCCGCCGTCGGAACGCTGGTACAAGACGATGGCGGACGGCGTGAACGCGCTCGGGAACGCGCTCTGCTGAAGGTCCGCGGCCTGGATCGACTCGTAGCTCTTCGGCAGGAAGCTGCTCTCGTCACTGCTCGACGGAAGGCTTGGAGCGGTTGCGAGGACGGCGGCCGCGACGAATACCCACGCGACAATCGTCCAAATGGGGTGACGGACGACAACTCGCCCTATCCGGTGGAACATGTGATCTGCCTCCGGGCAGTGATCGTAGGAAGTCTGCTGATGACCACCACAATCGCCAACACCCCTGACACCGCACTGACACGGCGCTGCCACCTACGAAATCCGACGACGGTACGTGACCATCGCAAACCCGTACGCGACGACGAGGGTCCCGACACACCAGGCGAGAGCCGTCCAGATACCGCTCCCGACCGGCTGCCGCGCGAACAGGTTCCGGATCGCGTTGACGATCGACGTAACCGGCTGATTGCTCGATAGACACCCGCACCGGCCCGGGCATCATGTCGGTAGGCACGAACGCCGAGCTCACGAACGGCAGAAAGATCAACGGATACGAGACCGCGCTCGCCCGACCATCGCAACGAGGTGAACGAGTGGCTGACCGGCCCGAGGTAGGCGGCCAGACACCCCAGGGCCGTAAAGAACGCGGAACGCACAAGACATACCTGATAGATGCTGTTTGCCGCGATCATCAACCTGGCGGCCAGCCGCTGCGCCGAACGGGAACGCCGCACCCTCGGACGAGCAAGAAGTGGCTCACGCGAGGGCGCGTGGGTCCGGTCGCGGGACCGAATGGCGTCGAATAGCGTTGGCAACGTGGTCAGATGACATCGAAACACGGACTCGTACGTATGAAATAGGTCCTCGTGGCAACGAGAGCCGGGCTCATAATCCCTGCTCATGAGCCCGAAGGGATCGGCGTGAGCCAAATCCTGACACAGGGATGGTTCCAATCAATCTGAGGCTCGGGCTCAGGAACGCTCTGCCTCACCGCATGCTCAAGTTCCTGTGGCCGGCCACGACTTGAAATCGGTCTGTAACGATTCGTAGCCCTGACTCGATAGTGGGTCCGGGGGTGGCACGAAATGGCGGCAGCGTGTCGGGCGACGGCCTTGGCTGGAGCAGCCTCACCTCATCGTCGCTCAGGGGGACACGTGAATAAGGACAAAAGGAAGAAGCGCAAGAACAAGAAGCAGGGCGCGAAACAGGGCAAATCGACCGTCGGTCGCCGTCTTCGGAAGCGGACCATTGCTGCGCTGGTAGCTGTCCTGGCGTTTGTCGGCGGCATGATCGCCGCAACTCTATCGGGGTCCTTGGAACACCTCGTACCGGTGGATCCGGTTGTGGACAAGGCCGCAGGATCCGCCGATGCCATCAAGGTCGCCTCGGTAGACTTCGACAAATACTGGCCGACGGCATTCGAGGACTCCGCGAAGGCACAGAGCTATGTCCGGAAACTGAACTCAGGCGCCGCGCCATCTCTGACCGCTACTCCTGAGGGTGGCGTTCCGGTGACGTCGGACAACTCCGCGATCGTTCACCTCCGCGGCAACCGCGAGCAGACCATCCGGATCACCAACATCCGGATAGAGCCGATCGAAAAGCTGCCGCCCGTCAAGAAGACGCTGGTCTGTCCGTCGGTGGACAAGGGCGGCGGCGGTGACAACGAAATCCTGGACTTCGACCTCGACAGCACGGATTCGGTTGGATACTCCGTAGACGCGAGTTTCAAGAGGACCAGTATTCCGTACTTCGAGAAACGAACCGTTACGCTGGCGAAGAATGAGACCGTGGGATTCCTGATGCGGTTCCACACGTCTGCGCACCACGTCCGGTTCAGCATGACCGTTGACTATCAATACGGTACGGATGCGCACGGCTCCGTCAAGGTCGACGACCACGGCAAGCCGTTCGAATTCACCCCGCTTCAGCGGAAATCTGCCGAGAGACTCTGGATACCTGCGCCTACCTATCCCCTGGTCACGGAAGTCGACCCGGCCACCAACAACACTGTGGTGTCGAATTGCTGACTAACCGCCACTCCCATCGTCCGCCAGCAAAGCTGGCAGAGCCCACAGCGTTCGACGTGCCCAACTTGCGCCACGATCCGGCATCGGTGCCGAATCGAGACCCAGATCTCGTCACGGCCGCCAGAATCGATAGACGAGCACCCGCTCGGCCTGCGGGTCGCCTGCAAAGTCCTTGCCTACCTCGCCAGTTGCTCGATTCACGACAACGCTCGCAAGCGAGGGTTCGCTCCGTCGGAAGCAGTCCTCCGACAGCAGATCAAGCAGGCGGCCAAGACCTTGAGCGGGATGCGGTACGCCCAACTGCTGTTTGAGTTCGCCGTAGGTGATCGTGTCTCGATCCTAGGCGATCTCAATGAGTCGAGCGCGGATCCGAGGCAACCACTCGAACGCTATCGGTGTCACCTCGATCGTCCGACCCTTGATCGGAATCTTCTCACCTGGCCGCAGCATGAGCTTCATTCCGTCATCGTGACACGGTCGGCAGCCGCGGTCTCCTGGCTGCGTCCGCTCAGTATCCCGAATCTGAGCGGACGCAGCACCGCGCGCTTCCACGTTCGGTTGGACGTAAGCCGGTGGGCGGCGAGACCGCTTGCCCATCCCGGTCGGCCGCAACCACGGGGCGGTCGCAGGCGTGCGGTAGCGCGCAAGTGCCGGCGCTCGCCGGAAAGGATGCACCGGCGGCAGCCGGGGGCGGGTGGGAGCACGCGTAGCAGGCGCGGGAGGAGCGGCGCGACGGAGAGCCTGCGTAGCGCGCGGGGACGGACTACCTACGTTGATTAGTGGGCGCGGAGGCGGTTGTTGCGGGGGTTGTGTTCGAGCTCGACGAGGCCGAGCTCCTCGAGAAGGGGCGGGATGTACATCGCGAAGCGGCCGCGGTAGCCCTTGCGCAAGCCGTACCAGCCACCAACCGGGTTGTCCTCCGACCGCGCCCACGCCTCGAGCGTCCCGTCCTTCGCCGGCTTTCCCTCGTCGGCGCTGCCCAGGTCCATCCAGTCGCCGTGGGCTTTCAGCATCGCGGGTACGTCGTCGAGGCAGCGCGCCAGATACCGCAACTTCGTCGTACCGACCTGGCAGACAATCTCAGCCGGCTCGACAGCGTCGTCACGATGCATGGTGTACTCCGACGTGCCGGGTGGAGTCTTGAGAATCCAGGGATCGTCCGGGGCACCAGTTCCGCTCATGATCCAGCTCCTTGGCTCGTTTTGTTGCAGGCAGCAACGAAGTACCCGAGCAGCCCGCTCCATCCGCCTGCATTCGCATCACGCCAGCTGTCCGCATCGGCACCGAGCCGTTCCCAGCCCGAGTGCGTGATCAGCACCTTGCTTCGCTCCTCGGTGACCGGCACGAAGCGGATCTCGACATCAGTGGCCTCGTCCGCGGGTCTGCGGATGTGCCATCGGTAGCTCAGTCGGTGCGGCGGATCCCATGCGGTGATCTCGCCCCAATCGATGTCGTCGCCGTCGCGGGTGCGTTCGTAGATGCGCCCGCCCAGCCGCGGCTCCAATGTCACCGCGGCTGGGTCGCCGCTGACCGAGTGTCCACGCGGCCACCACGACGAGAACCGCTCGGTCCACGTCGCGAACGCATGCCCGACAGAACACTCCAGCAGTACTTCGACTTGCAACGGCTCCGTCACTACTCGCCCCCGTGTTCTGGCGGCCGCGTGTTCTCAGCCAGCAACTTGAACCGCGCGACCGCGTCCCCCCAAACCTCGAGCAGGTACGCCTGAACAACCTCAGCTCCGGCCTCATGCAGCCGATAGATCCGCCTCGTCCCCTCGGGCGCCTCCTCGACCAGCCCCGCCTCCTTGAGCAGCCGGAGGTGCCGCGACACCGCCGGCCGACTGACCGGCAACTCCCCCGCCAGTTCCCCCACCGACCGCGCCCGCCCACCCAACAACTCAAGAATCCGCCGCCGCATCGGATCCCCCAACGCCGCAAACGGATCCCGCCCAGCCTCAGCCACCCCCCAAGCGTAACCCATCAGTTACGGTAACCACTTTGTTACGATCTGTCTCCGAGCTGAAAGGGAGATGATGACGACGGTCTGGTGCTCTGTGGTCGCGGCGCAGTACAGGTCGGTCCTCGATGACATGGCCATCGTGCTGCGTGGCTGTCCGGATGAGCTGTGGGAAGCAAGCATCTACGAGGTCAAGAAGACCGACTCGTGGGCGTGGCCTCCGACGGATCGGGGCGGAGCCGCACCGAAATGGCGGCACGTCGTTAGCAGCCGTCCTCATCCAAGGCGTGCTCCACCTCCAGCTTCACTCCGCCCAGATACGCACGTTCCTCAGGAGCCACGGCATCCGTTGTGAGGACGAGTAGGAGCTACAGGCTGAAGGCGATCGAGCGGAGGATCAGCGCGGCGATGAACACCGCCGTGAACGCGAGGTCGATCGACAGTCCGCCGGCGCGTATCGGCCGTACCACCTGTCGCACCCGCCCGATCACCGGCTCCGTCCAGGCGTGCGTCAACTGGCGAGCCCGGCTCGCCCACTGGGGTCCGTTCGCCAGCACGCCCGACCAGTCCAGCACCATCCGCGCGAGCAACACCAAAATGAACGCCGACAGCGCCCACCCAATCAGGGCTCCGATGAGGCTCATGATCAACTCCTTTGCGATGGCCACATTGGCCGTCTCACAAGTATCAACGGTGCCCACAACCCAGGAATGTCCTCGCCGCCGACTTCTTAGCCGACTATCAGGTCCGAGGCACCCTTGACGTGGTCTGGTTTTGCAGCGTCCCATGAGCCATGGCCGGGCACACAGGAGTGAGGGCACTCAGGCTGCGCGTACCTGGGGACCTCGGCCGCACCGCCGCAGCCGTTGTCCTGGTCGGCGCGGCCTACTACCTGGGTGCGCGTCTGGGCCTGAGCCTGTCGCTGGTCGAGCGAAACGTCACGCCGCTGTGGCCGCCCAGTGGCATCGCGCTGGCGGCCTTCCTGATTCTGGGGAGGAAGATGTGGCCGGGCGTCGCACTTGCCGCTCTGGCCGTGAATCTGCCGATCAGCACCGGTCCGGTGCCCGCGCTGCTGACCGCAGTAGGCAACACACTTGCGCCACTCGTCGCGGCGATCGTGCTCGAGCGCATCGGGTTCCGCCGTCAGCTGGATCGCCTACGTGATGCGCTGGCGATCGTCTTCCTGGGTGCGCTGGCGAGTATGACGATCAGCGCGACCATCGGCGCCGTCACCCTCACAGTTTCGAAAGGCACCCATGGACTGGCCGGTGCGTGGGTGGTGTGGTGGACCGGTGACGCAATGGGCGTTCTCGCCGTCGCGCCGTTCCTGTTGTGCATCCCTCTGTTCTGGGAACTCGAACCATGGCCGGCCGCGCGCTGGCTCGAAGCAGGGGTCATCCTCGCGCTGACCATCGTCCTGATGTGGTGGACGACTCGCACCGACGTCCCGTTGCTGTTCCTGGTGCTGCCGTTGCTGGGCTGGGCCGCGTGGCGTCTGCAACTACGCGGAGCCGCGCCCGCCGCTCTGATCGCATCACTGATCGCCACCTGGTCGGCGACGCACGACCTCGGCCCGTTCCGGGGCAAGTCGCTGCTGGGGCAGATGTTGAGTCTTCAAGCCTTCGACGCCACTGTCGCGCTGACGTCGTTCTTCCTGGCCGCGCTCGTGACCGAGCGGATGGGATTCGCTCGCGCGCTGATGGCCGCAGCTGCCGACCTGGAGGAGCGCGTCAAGGATCGCACCGCGGAGCTGAAGACAACCAACGACCAGCTGCGTCGCGAGATCGACCAGCGGCACGAGACCCAACAGCAGCTGACCCGGGAGGAGGCCAAGACCCGGCGCGAGCACCAGATCGCGGAAACGCTCCAGCGCAACCTGCTCCCGGACCGGATGCCCGACATCCCCGGCCTGGTGGTGGCCGCCCGCTATGTCCCAGCGACCGCAGACCTGCATGTCGGCGGTGACTGGTACGACGTGATCCAGCTGCGCGACGGCCTGATAGGTCTCGTCATCGGTGATGTCGCCGGCCACGGTCTGCAGGCCGCAGCAGCCATGGCACAGCTGAGGATGGCGGTGCGGGCCTACGCCGTCCACGATCCGGCACCGGCAGCGGTGATGAGAAAACTGCACAGATTGGCCCGCGAGCTGCCGATGGCCGAGATGGTGACGCTGCTCTACGTCCTGTACGACCCGGACACCGGCACGGTGCGTTTCACGAACGCCGGACATCCGCCCGCCCTCCTGATCGACAACGAGAGCACGCAGTACCTCGACGGCGGGCTGGCCCCACCCCTCGGCGTACTCGCGCACGGGGACTATGCCGAAGCAACGCAGCGACTGCGGCCCGGAGCGACTCTGCTGCTCTACACCGACGGGCTGGTCGAGAAGCGCGCGTTGTCGATTCAGGACGGACTCGATCGGTTGCTCGCCGCAGTGAGCGACGCCGAATGGCCCGACCTCGACGCTCTCTGCGACCATCTCCTCTCGAGCCTGCCGGAGACCGGAAAGGTTGCCGACGACATCGCACTGGTGGCGCTCAGGCCTTTGGCGCTGGCCGGAATGCCGTTGTCACTCGACGTCCCGGCCGATGCGCGCATGCTGTTCCAAGTCCGGCACGCCTTACGTCGTTGGCTTCGCGAGTCTGGTGTCAATGCGCGCGATGCCGGCGAGATCGCGATCGCCTGCGGGGAGGCTTGCAGCAACGTCGTACGGCACGCGTACGGCGCCTCGCCAGGCGACCTGCACGTCGAGGCGCTGCTCGTGGACGGCTCGGTCCAGCTGACAGTGCGCGACCACGGCCGGTGGCGGCGGCCGGCGGATCGTGGCGGCGGATTGGGCCTGACGCTGATCAACGGACTGTCGGACTCGGTGGACATCGACAGCGATACAGCAGGTACGACGGTCCTCATCCGACGCAACGTAGTGGTCGGGGACGAGAAGTGACCGCCTACGCGGAAGTGGACGCCTGGACGAGCAAGGGCGTCCAGGTTGTGCGGATCTCCGGCGAAGTCGACCTCACCAACGCGGTCGAGGTGCGGGATGCCATCAGCCACGTCGCCTCCGTCGACGAGGCCGTCATCGTCGTCGACCTGACCGAGACCGCCTATCTCGACAGCTCCGGGATCGCGATGCTGTTCCGTCTGGCCGAACGACTCACCCAAAGCCGCCAAGAGCTCCGCATCGTCGTCCCACCGGACTCCCCACTCCGAGCCGCACTCGAGTTGACGGACCTACCCCAGACCATCCCGGTCCAGCACACGCTCGAATGATCGCTTAGGTGACTCGCATTCCGGAGCTGGCTTGGGGCGCGGCCGCGTGGTTGGCGAGTAGTGCGGTTGCTGCGCCAGTGGTTGCGAAGAGTACGCCGAGCGCGATCCAACCCGGCGTACCGTGGTCGATCGCGCTGGTGGTGACAACGGCTGGGCTGAACATTTGGGCGACCGCGTAGCCGGTTTGGCTGAGGCCTTGGTAGGCGCCCGCTCGAGCGGGATCAGCGAGCTCGAACGCCATGGTCCAGCCGCCGGCCTCGCCCTGCGTCTCGGCGGCGGAGGCTGCGAGTGCAGCGAGAAGCAGTACGGCGGTTGCCGCTACGGCACCGAGGTACCCCGCGAAGGCGAACAGCACGCACGCGACCAGCAGGAGCAGACCTGCTCGTCGTACCGACTGCCCAGCGGTGCGCAGGCTCTGTGCACCGCGGGACGCCCGGACTTGAAAGAGAGCCACATAGACGGTGTTGACGAGCAGGAGCGCTGACACGAGGACCGTTGGGGCATCCGTGTGGTCCGCGACCCACAGCGGTATCGCGACCGACGTCAGCCCGAACTGGATCGCGAGAATGGCATTGAGGATGGTCGACGCGACGTACGTCCGATCGCGCAGCGGGGAGCGACCGCTGGAGGATGTCGCAGCGGTGTTGGAGGCGTCCATCCGCTCCGCCAGTCCCGCGACCCTCCTGCGCAGACCGATCAGTGGCAGTGTGCCGAGCATTGTGACCGCACCGACGAGCACCACCGTGAAGCGGTACGCCGAAGTCGTGTCCACCATCAGAGCGAGTCCTGCGAGCAGGCTGCCGCCGCCGATGAAGACGTTCATCACTACACGCAGCCTGGCGCGGACAGTAACTCGCTCCGGGCCGACGTACCACCGGGCGAGCAGTGTCACCTGGGCGGTGCTTTGCAGGCCGCGCGTCGCGGAAACGCAGGCTGCGATCAGAACGAAGCTAAGTACGTTGCTCGCAAAGGCATACGCCAATAGCGAGGCTCCGTTCGCGGCCAGTGTCCATTGCTGCAACCGATCCGCACCGTAGCGGTCGCTCAGCCGCCCACCGACGTACGACGCCAGGACGCCGACCGCTCCGGCAGCGGTGAGCCCGATCCCGACTGTGGCTGCGGACAGCCCTACTCCGCGGGTGAAGTAGAGCGCGCTGACGGCGAAGAACATGCCACGGGAGAGCGACAGCGCGGCCACGGCGGAGGCGAGCGCGCGTTCGACGGGATCACGGAGGAGCTCAGGCACGCGACAGTTGTCGCATCGGATGCTGGCAGGTACCAGCGATGTAGCGTATTGCTTCATGATCGAGTACGAACTCGCGGGCAACGATCTCGGCGAGGTGCGGTTCGCGATCTCACCGCTGCATGAGCTGGTCCTGTCGCTACGGACCCTGCGCGACCCCGGCCGCTTCCCGTTGCAGCTCCCCTGGCTTCGGGCGACCTCGTCGGCGCGCGCCGGTCTCGACCTGGATCTGCTCCACGCACTGACGAACGAGGCGTTATGGACGCCGGACTTCCTCACACCCCGGCCTTACAGCCCGCTCGGTCGCATCGAGGACGAGCTCTCGGCACTGACCAGCACTCCAGCCGCCGTCGTACGCACGGACCTCGCGGCCGTCCATCCGACCGGGCTTCCTGTGGTACTTCGAGGCCGCCCGGCGACCGTACTCCGTCGCGTGCTGGCGGCATTGCGCGACTACTGGGATGCCTGTTTCGAGCCGTACTGGACCCGGATGCGGACCGTCCTCGAGGCCGACATCGTCTACCGCGGACGAGTCATGGCTCAGTCCGGCCTGGCCACCATGTTCGCCGACGTCGACCCCCACGTCCGCCTCGACGGCACCGTCCTCCGCATCCGCCTCCGCAGCGACCTCTCCTACCGAACCTCAACCGCCGGCCGCGGTCTGACCCTCACCCCCTCACTCTTCAGCCGCCGCGGCGCAACGCCCATCTCCCCCGACGAGCCGCCCCACCTCATCTATCCAGCCCGCGGCCTGGGAACGCTCTGGCAGACCTCATCAGCCATCCCACCAACTGCGCTCGCAGACCTCATCGGCCGGGTCCGGGCCCGCCTGCTATCCCAGCTCGAAACGCCGACCTCGACGACCGAACTCGCCGTACGCCTGAACGTCACACCGACCGCGGTCAACCAACACCTACGCGCCCTACGCGCAGCCGGCCTCCTCATCTCAGCCCGCCACGGCCGCTCAGTCCTCTACCGCCGCTCCGACCTCGGCGACCGCCTCATCCGAGGGCTATAACCGCCTCAGCAAAGGCAATCGGCGCCTCCTGCGGCGCGTTATGCCCGATGTCCGGCAGCGAACGAATCTCGCACGGGCCAGCGAAATGCTGACCATCGTCACGCCCGGCCGGACCAGTCACGCCATCGGCCTCGCTAACGAGGATGACGGTCGGTACGGCGATGTTCGGCAGCGCGGCGAGCGCGACCTCCAGCGCGCCGTACCGCGGATCGCCTTCGACCAGGCCGTAACGGTGGCGGTACGAGTGGATCACCACGTCGACGAAGTCCTCGTTGTGCAGGCTGGGCGCGGTGGCGGGATAGGCGGCATCCGCGCCGGTCCACTTCGGCGACCAGTCCCGCCAGAGCAAGGCACACAGGTCATCGCGGTTCCGCGTCAGGCCACGTCGGCCACGTTCGGAGTGGAAGTAGTACTGATACCAGTACTTCTGTTCGGCCTCGGCGGACGTAGGTTCGGCGGAGTTCGCGATGTCCTGGATCGCGTAGCCCCCACAGGTGACCAGGCCGGCAATCCGCTCCGGCCACAGAGCCGCAGCGACACACGCGGCCCGCCCACCCCAGTCGTATCCCGCGACGACAGCCCGCTCAATCCCCAACGTATCCATGAAGTCCAGCAGATCCTGCCCCAACGCCGCCTGCTGCCCAGAACGCAGAGTCCCGGCCTCGCGAAACCTCGTCGACCCGTAGCCCCGCAGATAGGGCGCCAAGACATACCGCCCACTCGCCGCGAGCTCGTCCGCCACCTCGTCGTACGCGCGCACATCGTACGGAAAGCCATGCAGAAGGATCACCGGAACGCCACCCGCACTCGGTTCACCAGCCGCCTCATACCCGATCTCGAGCACGGGCGTAGTCACACTGCCCTGCAAGGGGAAACTCATAACCTCATCGTCGCACCGAGCACCGACAGAACCGCGTTGCGCTATCGTCCCCAACCATGTTCAACGTGCGAGGTAGAACGGCCCATCTGGCGTGGTACCGCACCGATGAGGCGGTGGCAGACGTCGCCTTCCTCCACGGCTTCTCAGACTCCGCCCAATGCTGGGAACCCCTCCTCGCCGAGATCCCCGGCATCCAAGCCCTAGCAATAGACGCCCGCGGCCACGGCATCTCCGGCCTCCCAGACGGCCCCCTCAGCTACCCCGAACTCAGCGACGACGCCGCCCTCGTCCTCTCAAGCCAACCCCGCGAAGGCGGAATGATCCTCGTCGGCCACTCAATGGGCGCAATGACCGCCGCCTACCTAGCCGCCGCAAGACCGGACCTCGTCCGCGCCGTCGTCCTAGAAGACCCCCCAACCGGAGAGCCACCCACCGATCAGCCTGACGAACCAGCAGAACCAGGCGAACCAGCCGAACCAGGCCAACCAGGCCAACCGAATGAAACAGGCGAACCGGCTGAGCCGGCCCAACCGATGTCCGGGCCGCCACCCTGGCTAGCGGACCTCCAAGCCCTCGACCTACCATCCCGAATCGCCCAAGCCCGATCCAACGACCCCACCTGGCCCACCGACGAACTCACCCCCTGGGCCATCTCAAAAGCCCAAGTCAACCCCCACCTCTTCGACCAGCCCTTCCAAAAACCATCCCCACTAACCGCTCTCCTGGCCGCGATCACGCGCCCAGTCCTCCTCATCCACGGCGACACCACCCGCGGCTCCCTAATCTCCCCCGCCTACGCCAACCGCTGCGCCCAAGCAGCAGCCGCCGACTTCCGCGCCATCCACATCCCCAACGCCGGCCACTCAGTACACCGCGACAACCGCCCCCACTACCTCACAGAACTAACCACATTCCTCAACGACCACCGCTAACCAACGAGCCGCTCACCCAAGCAGGTCATCGATCTCAACTCGATTGAGGACTTCCCGCAGCGCCGGTTCGTCCTCGATGACGATCGGCAGCTATTCGTACGCCGTGCGCATCAGGTTGATCACGAGCTCGCGCACAGCGTCCTCGACGAGGAGATTCGCGGCCCACCTCATCCCATCGAACCGCGTCCCGCTGGTGGCGCTCAAAGCTGGCGGCGGCGGGCCTTGATCCGCCGAACGCCGAACGCATCAAGCCTCGCTTGATGAAGCGACAACTCGCACCTTGTCGATCGCAGGTGCGACGGCAAGCGCCTCACGAACCGTGAGCAGCACATGTGATGCGACCAAGAGTCCGCTAGAACTAGTCCTGGTCAGTACGAGATGGTCAACTGCTCTCCATGGAAACTGCATTTGCTGCGATCATCGCGGTCGCCGGCACTCTGCTAGGAGCGACTCTCACCTACATCTTTCAGCGTCGAGCCAATCAACAGCTTGCCGCTATCGGCTCACGAGAGAGAGCACGTCAGGAACGCCTCGACGCCTACGCAGCCTTCGGGGGTTCAGCAGTACGTTTCCGAGTATCAGGACTCAACCTATGGCACCGCCACGACGAAGGAGCGAGCGACGAAGCAGTGCGCCTCGCAACGGCCGACTATTACCGCCTCCGTGCAGAGTTGGTTGATGCGGAGCTCCGAGTACAACTGGTCAGTCCGGTCGCCGGCCTTCACGCGCTCATGTCAGATGTCATCGCGATGGCACATGTGGTTCCAGAAGCGACATCCGTAGATGATCGCAGAGCTCGAAGCACTGCCGCGAAGGCCGCATTGTCCCGTTTCGTAGCGGCCGCTTCGGCCGAGCTTAGGCAGCAACCCAGCACAATCGGGTGACAGCTGAAGCCAACATTGCTCGGAGGGCGCAGTCTGGCTTCGCCCGCTGAGGTAGCCGATGAGGTCACGATAGCGATCGCGCGGCGGTTCTATCGCCCGCGCCGCGAAAGACGACTGTCAGGATCAGCTTGCATGGGTCTCTCCAGGATTCTGACCGCGCTTAGGATTCCGAATGTTTCGTAGGCTCTGCGATCGGCACGTCGTCGGAGACACTCAACTTGCCCTCGTCCGGCGATGCGGTATGTTTCTCGGACTCGATCGTGTGTGTGTCGTTCACAAGTTCGACTGATGTCTTGTTCTCGAAGTCGATCTCTAGAGATGCGAAGCCCAACTGAGACGCGAGACCTGCAAATCGATCGACTGGTCCGCCATTCGGTGGCGTCGTGACAGGGAATCGCATGCCGATGACCGAATCTCCCAGGAGCTGCTGTGGCGTCGGGCCGAGCGGCAGCGAAGGGTACTTCGGCAGGCTCGCCTTCCGCCCGGCAAAATGCTGGGTCGCTGCAATGTAAAACATCGCAGCGTGAGTGGCTGCCAACATCCAAGTTTCAGCCAGAAGCATCGCTGGTACGAGACTCAGAGTAGTCAGCTCGAGCGGCTGCTTCCGACCATTCTGTCTTGAGGGACGAACTAGGTAGCTGAGGGTCTCTGAACTGAATATATCGATGGCTCCGGGACCTGAGACTGCACTCAACGGCATGGTCCCGTCGCTACTCGGAGGTTGCTTGGTGAAAACCAGACGAACGTCGTCACGCGACCTGACAGCGAGACCATGCTTGATCTTGTTGCCCGCGACATTGACGCTTACGTCATCGCGCTGAAGCAACAAGATGGCGTACTGCAGCCATGCTCCCATCACATTCAGCGCCACATCGTTCTCGGGCGCCGGCTTTTCACCTGCTTCGCTTGGCAGTACCAGTGTCCAGAATGTTTGACGACCGTCGTCACTTGCTAACCTCTCGGCCGCTTGGTTGGCAAGTTCGCGCACCGCCACTGGACCGTCTGATATAGCAACCCACATACATGCGGCCGTATCCCCAGGAACTCGGCCAATCGCGACTGAGTGGTACAACCGCACGAGCGCCTCAGCCGCGTGTTGGCGGACGGCCAGCGAGTCAGTTGCAACCTGGAGTCGACGGTCAGACCCGTCGAAGTCCAAGATCTTTGCCTCGTCATCGATCTCAAGGGCTGCAAGGAACGCCGCACCAACGTCACCTGATCGATTTCGTTCACCCGATTCCGCCACGGCGATCAGCGAAGCGATGCGCGCCGAGTAGTACTCCAGTGGACGCGACGTGAAGTATGCGTCGTCGAGATCGCGCGCTTGATCAGGCGTGAGCTGTGGGCCCTCTGCTTTGATGAACATCTTGCTATCCTCCTTCATCGAGCGGCACCAGCGCCCATCAATTGTGTGGTTGGCCAGCCGTGAGGAGTCCGCTATTCGGTGGATGTCTTCACACATCGCGCGGCGTCCCATCTTCTGTCGACCCGTGCGGCAGCCTGTCCACATGGCTATACGCGAGAGCGGGGAACTCGGGGTGGCGCACGCTGACCAGAGACCGGATTATTCGCTCGCTCTGGAGGAGGCGCGCCGCACTCTCGATCATCAGCGCGACGATCTGAAGTCGATTCGGGATCGCTCTGTCGCAGTCCTGGGGATCGCATCGGTATCTGCATCGGTAGCCGGTGGCCTCAGCACCACGAAGGCCGCGAGCCCCAGAGGTAGCGGGTGGGCTTACGGCGCCGGGGGCTGTCTCGCTCTGATAATTGCGATCACCTTACTGATCGCCTGGCCCCGCAAGGTCGTGTTCAACCAGAACGGTGCGAAGATCATCCGGTGGATCGACCTAGGCACGCCGGATATCCAGACCAGGGCGCAACGGAACCTCGCGATCTATATGCAGCGTCAGTACAACAACAACGAGCTCCTGCTAGACCGCATGTTGCGAGGATTGCAAATCGACATCATCTTGCTGGCAGTCCAGCTCGGGCTATTAGCGATCGACCTTTGGAGGTAGCCAGGTGTCTGGTCAAGAGGGAATGCCGGAGCCCGATCCCGACTTCGACGACCCTGGGATCACCGAGAAGCGCGATAGACCACGCAACGAGCCGAAGCCCGGACCTGGAGGCAGGCCCGGCGCGCCAGGCCCAGGATTGAGAGATCCCCGAGGCGGCCCGATCCGGCGCACAGTCGAAGGTCGAGCCGACGCAGGAGAGCAATAGCCGCTCGTTCGACACGGTTGACGCTGGGATGTCAGCAACTGTCAAGACCAGCGAGCCCGAGGGTGAGGCCCACCGAGGCGCGCAGCGACTTGTAGCGGTCTCGATTACAAAGCCTGGCCGCCGGCAAGTGCCACCGCTGAATTGTCGGCGGCCGAGGGTACGGTCCAGCCATGCCAATTGCCGGTTTCATCATCTCGATCGTTGCCGTCGTGGTGGCGACCGCCGCCGCGATCTTCACGGGTATTCAAGCCATCGAGACAAAGCGAGCCCGCCGAGCCTCGGAGATCCAGGCCGCTGCGGCACAACACTCGAATGAGATAGCTGAACGTGCAGTGCAGGAAGCAGCCCAGGCCAACATGCTCGCGGACAAGGACCGTCATCGCCGGATGACACCCACTGTGCTCGTTGAGCTTGGTCGCGAGACTGCTGGTGGCGGGTACGAGCTAGTGTTCATCTCACCGAACGACGACATCGAGGCCGGGACCGTTAGCTTGATCGACGGATGGCAATCGGCGGTCGCTGGCATCAGCACCAGTACGAGTTCACCGGTCATCGGAGCCTCGGCGAGCCTCCCAGCAACCTCAGCCGGTATTCCAGCTGTGCTGGGCATCTGGCTCAATCAGCCAGAGGACGCCTACGGCAAGGAGATCAAGATGCGTTGCACCGTGACAACTGCCGACGGTACATGGGATCTGCCTGCACACACTGTGCGCTTCGAGCAACCCCCGGCCTCGCCTCAGGTCGCCAGGCAGGCTGGGGATGGACCGGACATTGCAAGCGCGGGGTTCTGACTGCGCCTAAACCGTTTGACGGACAGCCAACATCGGGGGATGTCTGACCATGGAAGGCGTGCCGAGGAGGCTCCCCGGGCGGCGCTCGTTCCGGCCGGGGTTCAAGCCGCGATCGCGGAGTTGTGCCAGCGGGGTAGCCGAGCAGTCGGCCAGGTCATCGGGGACTTCGACCTGATCGAGACAGCGATGCGGGAATGGGTGAAGCAGGCAGGCGTGACGCGGGGCCCGCCAATGGTCGCCTGGCCTTGCTGATCGCACACCCGATCAGGTCAGCGCTTGATATCGAAGGAACGAGCCACCCCTTGCTGACAAATATGAGCTGCTTCAAACGCTGCCTCAAATTTGTACGGCGGGCGGTGTCTCCCAGCGTGGCGGAGCTCGGCCCGTGATGGCCGAACATCTCCCGCTTGGCCAAGCGCGGCTGAGCGTCGGCGACAGAAGCGTGCTGGAAATTCGACGTGCCAATGTCAGAGGGCACGAACGACTCGATGGACGCCACAGGCAGCCTGCCGCGGTAGACCCCGGCCGATGCCTCTGCCCACCTACTTGCAACATGTTGATACAAGTTCGTCAGCAAGTTGGCCTGAGCTGGCCACCTACCTCTGCACCCTCGTCCTTGATCGATAGAGGTACGAGGGTCAGTTTGCTCGGCTGTCTTTCGTTGTCCTCCCTCTTCCTCAAAACATGAGGACGGCAGCGCGCGTATCGAGGCTTGATGAAGACGTTGATTTCAAGCTGGTGGACCAATCTGATGGCATCGCACGGCAGGCGCTGCGCGGCCGATCATTGGGAGCGAAGAGCTCCGCTACTTGTAGCGGTGCCAGAGTTCGTTGGCGCCTGATCTGAGAGTGGCGAGGCGGTGGGCGTGAGCCTTGGCGATGTCGGGGCGGTTGCGGAGGTCGGTGATGACGCTGGTGACTAGGACTAGTTCTCGGATGCGGCGGAGGGTTGGCCAAGACGGGAGGGTGGTGACGTCTAGTCCGTAGGTGGTGGCTAGCGCCTCGTGGTCTTGGGTGGCGCCGAAGCGGAGGGCGCTGACTGCGGCTACCACTAGGTCGTAGGCCAGTGGGCCGATGCTGGTGCCGTCGAAGTCGCAGAGGACGAAGCGGCCGGTTGGCTCACGTAGGAGGTTGCCGATATAGGCGTCGCCGTGGAGTAACCCCATTCGGAGGTCGGGAGTGAGGGCTCGGTAGTCGGCTTCGATGGTGGTCCATTGTTCGGTGAGCCAGGCGTGGTCGTCGGCGGTGAGTCCGTCGGCCATGGCGAGGCGGCTGCGGGCGCTGCTAAAGGGGTCCCACGGTTTGAGGCCGGGCATCGGTTCGAGTTTGTGCCAGCCGAGTAATGGCGCAGCGAGCGCGGCGCCGGTCCATGCCGGGTTGCTGCCTTCGAGAAGCTGCCAGATCGTGGCTGAGTAGTTCTCGAAGAGGACGGGCTGGGTGAGATCTGGCGCCAGCCTGACAGCAGGCGCGTCGTGCTCTTCCAGCCAGGTAGCGATTCGTGCGACGTGGTCTGCCCGCTGGCTGGCGAGGTCGCCGGCACCGAACCTGACCACGACGCCTTGGCTAGGAAGTCGGTACACGGCGTTGTTTGTGTATTTGATGAGTTCAGCGTCGTCCGGGAGAAGGCCGGCCTCTTGGCAGATGCCTTTGAGAGCGTGCTTGAGCCGTTGGTCGAGCTCTGGGGACAAGTTGGTCATGCGGTGAGTGCCTTCGGCGCGGTCGTGCGGACGGATTCGAGCTGATGTAACAGGTCCACGGCGTCGGAGTTGTCGGAGTGTTGTGAGGCTGCGGTGCCGATCTCGGCGAGGCGGCTGAGGCCGCGGCCGCTTCGAAGGTGCTGCGCTTCGTTGATCACGTCACGAGCTATGTCGATGCCGATGTTCAGTTCGTTGGTACGCAGCAGGTTCGTCGACAACACGATCCGATCGAAGGTCCTACTTCGGCGCGACCTGTCGGAGCCGGATTCGGTGATTGCTTGCTGTGCGAATGTGACGGCGCGTACGGCGTACTCGCGAGCTTGAGTATCGTCCTTCGCGTACGCCGACAGCGAGTTGTACACGAGCGCCTGATGTCCGGTGTAGTCCCCTGGCGTGAAGTACAGGGTCGTCCACGGGGAGACCCGGCGCTTGTCGGCACGGCCCATCTCGTGTTCCGCACGAGCGAGAGCGTCAACGACGTGGTCGTGCTTGCCGAGCATCGCGTACGCCAGTGCTTCGTTGGCATGTAGCCTGGCGACCTCCGCTGGATCGCCCGCGTCCTGCGCCGCGAGTTGGCCAAGCTGGAGCATCTTCAGCGCCTCGACAGGTTGGGCTTCCTGCATGCTCACCCGTCCCAGCCGGTACAGGATCGACGCGGCCAGCGAGGGTTCGTCGGCGTCCTTGGCGAGGACGAGTGCGTTCATCAGAAAGCGTCGGGCCGTGGCTTGATCACCGATGTCATGGAACGACCAGCCGACCATGCTGCTGAAGTCCGCGAGGGATACCTTGAGGTCACGGCGAGTGCGCTGATCGGCAGTGGAATGGATCATCCGCCGTGCATAGCCGTAGAAGCCGCGGGCAGCGTCGACGGCTGCTCCCCCGCCGTAGCGCTGATCCAGCTTCCGAAACTCTGCCGTCATGGACACGACCTGCTCGACGTCAGAGTCTGTGATCACCGGCGGCACTGCGGTCGAACTGTTAGGGAACTCTGGCAACCACTTCCGGGCCTGGTCATTCACTGAACCGAACGCCACACTCGCCACTGCGCCGGCGAAATTCCTACGGTCTTCCCTGGTCAGCTCGCGCGACTCATCTGTCTCTGCTTGGTCGGTCGAGCCGTATGCGAGGCCCATCCTTCCGCGCGGAATCTCGAACGCATCGGCGACCCGTTCAAGGACGTCGTACGCCTTGACCTGGCGGCCGTTCAGGATCTCCGAGACTTCGCCCTGAGACTGGTAAGTGCGGGCGCCGATCTGCGTCTGACTCCAACCGTGGCGTTGCAGCCAACGGAAGATACCTGCCACGTCACGTGACGCCAGGACAGGACGCAGCTCCGCGCGATCCCACCACGAGGAGTCGAGCAGCGGCTGCGGTGCCGTCATCGTCACTCCTTGTCTCTAGGCGGCTCTGTGAAGTTAGCCCGAGCGCATCCGGCCCGTCTATCGGCACCGCCGATAGGTCGTCTCGATGAGCACAGCCCGTAGTAGGGGAAGCGGCCGCAGCGCCATGGTGTGGACACAGAGCGTTACAGCAACCAGTAAAGGACGCCACCCATGACAACGCCACTATTGATCGTGATCTGCCTGACCGCGGGCTTGACGATCGCAATGGTCAGGGATCTGGTTCGAGACCTGTCTGGCCGCAACGAATGAGCTGGCGGTCGGACAGATGACCAACACTCTTCCAGAGACAGATGACCGCGAGCAGGGCGACAACATGCGGACGTACGGCTACATCCGCAAACACTTCCTCATGACCGAGGCGGAGTTGGCAACCGCGCGAAAGCTGATCGTCGACGCGGCTCAGGCTCGTGGCGTGCATCTCGTGGCGATCCATGTCGAGGAGATCGAGACTTCGCCTGAGGCGTTCCACGATCTGCTTGCGGTCGTCATGCAGGAAGCACAGCGGATGATCATCACACCTGACATCCAGCACCTCGAGGTAGCCGGCGAGCCATCGTCAGTGCGGCAGCGCCTTGAGTCGAACGGCATCACGATCGTGGTCAGCGACTAGGCATCGCAGACGCAGATGTCGGTCACCCCAGCCCTCGGATTCATCTCGATGTACTTCGTCCGCAACACCGGCGAACTGCTCGCTGTCCACCGGCGGCTGAAGACGTTCGCGAACGACCATGGGCTTCAGCTCAGCAAGGTGTACGTCGAAGAGCCCGGACCACCCAACGCGGCCTTCGACCTGCTCGAAGCGCTCCTGGAATCCGAGGGGCAACCGCTCGTCGTGCCGACATTGCACCACCTCGTAGTACTCGGTCACCCGACGCAGATCAGAGACCATCTCCACCACTGCTCCCACGAGGTCCTGATCGCCACCAAGCCGGCGGAGCGGACGTGCTGAGGGGACATCCCTCGTTCTCCTCAAGTCCCCTGCACCCCGCGTCCGTTCCGCCGCTCCACCGGGAACACCGCCCGGCCACCTCACTAGCGCCTGGGTGGTGTTCCTCCCCCGAAGCTGCGTCCGCTCGGTGTCCTCAACCAGGCGGGCGCGGCGTGTGGCGCGCTAAGACTTGGTCTCAGAGTTCAGCCGGGAAGTAGTTGTTCGCGCAGGATGTCGGCGTGTCCGCAATGGTGGGCCAGCTCGCGCAGGACCTGCAGGTAGACCCAGCGAAGGGTCCGCGGTCCGGCGCGGTGGCCGGTGGCGACGGCGTCCAGTGGCATGTCTGCGACCGCTCCCCGAGCTGTGGCACAGGCTTCCTGGTGGGCTGCCCGAACTGAGGCGATGGTGTCGTCGGCGGCGAGCCGGAAGGATTCGCCTGGGCTCTGCACCAGGCCGAGTTCCCTGCGGGACCCGCCACTGACGCACTCCTCGAACCACACCCGCTGCATCCACGTGACGTGCTTGAGAAGCCCGAGCAGCGTCGTCGCAGACGGGACAAGCCGGCGGCGGACCTGCTCCTCGGTGAGACCCTCGAGCGTCGCCTCGATGGCATTGCGGTAGTCCTCGATGAATGCTTCGAGCTGTGTGCGTTCGTCGTCCAGCAGCACATCGAACGAACCCATCAAGTCTCCAATCGAGCCGATGGCGCCATCCACGGCGACGTCGACAGTCCACGACTCATGCTCTTGCTGCGTGAGACCGCGCCAATCAATCAGCACGAGGCCCAACGTCCTCGGCGGGCGCAAGGTTCTGTGGGAGCCAGGGGTGATCTAGAACGGCCTGCCAGGCGAGGTGCCATGGGAACAGGTGGATGTACTGTTCACCAGTTCCCGGTTCGTGCTGCTTGTAGACGTCATCCCCGACGAGAACGGTCACTCCCCACGCGGCGAGATTGGTGATCGCTGTCTGCACTGCGGGAAAGCTGATCTGTGCTCGGTTTGAGAACGGCATGGCGACAACGGGTTGCTTCTTGCCGACGGCTTCCACGAGAAGCCCCAGTGGCAATGTGTCCGAGATCCCGGCGGCCCACTTCGCCAGGCTGTTGCAGGTGATCGGAGCGACGATCAGCGCATCGGCCGGCGGCAGAACGTCCGGCGCATCCGGCTCCTTGTAAGAGCTGCGCACCGCATGCCCCGTCTTCGCAGCCAGACCTTCACAGTCGATGAAGCGTCGCCCGTCGGGTGAGGCAATGACACACACCTCCCATCCATAGGACAGGGCCAAATCAACCAACCGCCCAACATCCCGAGCCGCTGGCGATCCAGTCACCAGGGCATACAAGACCGGCAGACGGTCTGCGGTCATGGCTCCGTACCTCTCCCCTCAGACGCGCATCCGGCACCAAGCGGCAAACCTCGCAAGTGAGGCGGTCGTTCGTTTATACCTGACGGCGAGCTCCATGGGCGGCGGCCCGCGAGTCGCCGGCGGTAGCCGGCGAACTGGTTCGGTGCGCTGCGGACTGTCCGCCTAGGCGGTGGTGGCCGGGTCCAGGCTGGTCGCCAAGGTCGCCGACGGTGTGGTGCGGGGCCAGGTCCAGGCGAACCGCACGATGAGGGCGAGAAGGATCAATTCCAGTGCGATGCCAATGCCGTAGAAGTACAGCCAGGACTCGCCCACCACGTTGAACGCCGTGACGGGGATGTAGAGCGAAGCCACGATGAGGTTCGTGATGCGGTTCGCCCTGGCGGGCAGCGTCATCGACAGCACGACCATGAGGATCGGGATGGCCATGAGGGTCAGAGCCGTGGTCGAAAAGGTCTGGGAGAGGCCGAACTCGAAGACCTTGCCGTCGAGGATGTTTTCTATGACGCCGGGCGTGAAGAAGTTGAGAATGTCCACGTAGGCGTAGAGGAACATGAAGCTTGTCCACGCTGCGGCGAGCTTGGCTCGCACCGGGATCGGCTGGTCTTGCAGTTTGGCGGTGGTGGATTGACGTGTTCTCATCCTGGGCTCCGTTGGTGTGGTGAGGATCGGTGGGTCCACGATCGCCCGGCCCGGCGGCGGGCGCCTCGGCCCGAAGGCTGGAGTTCGGCTGGACGATGGCAGGGTCTCTCTCTAGTTCTTTCGGCGGGTACGCCGATGGGCGCCGAACCTTAGGCTGCAGCCGTGGTCACTATCCGGCGCTCTATCTGGCATGAGCCGCGGCCTGCCGACGCCCCACCCATCGGTCGGCTCGACTGGCTGCTGGTGGGCGTGCTCGCGGCCGCCGCCTTGGCCGAGGGCATCGCTCGGCCGAACTTGGCCTGGCAGCCCCTTGTGACGGTGCTCGCCCTGGCGCTGATGCCTGCCCTGCTCTGGCGGCGGAGCCGCCCCCTGATGGCCGCCCTGGTCGGGTGGGGCGTCGCCGGGCTGCTCTCGGTCCTCCAGCTGGCTGCGCACTCCGAGGACCTCGGCCTCGACTCCATGACGGCCGTCCTGATCCTGCTCTACTCCCTGGTGCGGTGGGGCTCGGGCCGGGAGATCGTCTTGGGGACGGCGTTCGTGACAGTCGTCGTCGCGCTGGGGATGTACGCCTCCTCCGCGGGCCGGGCCGAGGTTTTCGGCGGGAGCGTCCTCGTGCTGTTGTTCGTCGCCCTCGCGGTGGTGTTCCGCTACCGCGCGGACCTCTGGCGTCGCCAACGGCGCGAGATCCGCAATCAGGAGCGGGTGGCGCTGGCGCGCGAGCTGCACGACACCGTGGCCCACCACATCTCGGCCATCGCGGTGCAGGCGCAGGCCGGTGGCGTGGTCGCCGGCCCCCAGCCTGAGAAGGCTGCCGAGGTCCTGGCCGCGATCGAGCGTGAAGCGTCGCGAACCCTGGCGGAGATGAGATCCATGGTGCGGGTACTGCGTGAGGACGAAGCCGTCGGCTACTCACCGCAATTGGGTGTCGCGGACCTGCCGGCTCTGGCGCGCGCGGACGCGACGCCCACCGTCGAGGTCTCGCTGGAGGGTTCGTTAACCCGGCTGGCACGACCCGTGGACGCCGCGCTCTATCGGCTCGCGCAGGAGTCGCTGACCAACGCCGTACGGCATGCCCGGAGCGCGACCCGCGTGGGGATCGACGTACGCCGCGAGGGGGACGCCGTCAGGTTGCGTGTCAGCGACGATGGACGAAGCGAACCCGGGCCGGCTCCGGGGCCTGGGTTCGGCCTGCTGGGCATGGCCGAACGCGCTAAGCTCCTCGGCGGATCGCTCTCTGCGGGCCCGCGGCCTGGGGGTGGCTGGGTGGTCGAGGCCGTGCTGCCGGTGGAGGCGTTGGGATGAGCATCCGCGTTGTCGTAGCCGACGACCAGGACTTGGTCCGGACCGGGTTGGTGATGATCCTCGGCGCGCAACCCGGCATCGAGGTCGTCGGGGAGGCCGCAGACGGGCTCGCAGCGCTCGACATGGCGACCCGGCTGCGTCCCGATGTCCTACTCGTCGACATCCGGATGCCCGGACTCGACGGCGTCGAGGTGACGCGGCGCCTGGCCGGGCCAGACGTGGCGGACCCGATGGCTGTCGTCGTGATCACCACCTTCGACCTCGACGAGTACGTCCTCGGCGCCCTGCGCGCCGGCGCCCGCGGCTTCCTGCTCAAAGACGCCGGGCCGGCGCTCCTGGTGCAGGCCATCCACGCGGCGGCCGACGGGGACGCGCTGATCGCCCCCAACGTCACCCGTCGGCTGCTGGCGACCTTCGCCGACCAGGTGCCGGTGGTACCGGTCCAGCCCATCGACCCGCTCACCGAGCGCGAGGAGGAGGTGCTCGCGCTGGTGGCACGCGGCCGGACCAACGCCGAGATCGCTAACGAACTCTTCGTCGGCCTGAGCACGGTCAAGTCCCACGTCGCATCGTTGATGACCAAGCTCGGCGCGCGCAACCGCGTGGAGATCGCGATGTGGGCACACGACACCAGACGCCTGAGAGCAAATTAGGACCTCAGCGGATGCGCCGAAGGTGCGCCCTTGATCCATAAGAGCCCAAATCGGCAGAGCGCTCCGCGGAATTGGTGTCCTCCGTCGACTGATGCGCGATACTCGTCCGCCAGGGATCTGCGACAGCCGAAAGCGCGGATCGCGGCAGATCCGGTTGCCGCAGCGCACGCTATCTGCGGCAACCGGATGTGTGTCGTGGGCGGTTGCCGCGGCGGGCTCCCTCACGTCACGCGCGCCCACGCCACCGGCGAACCGACGACGGATCTCCTCGGCAGTTTTGACTCCCCAAGTCGAGATGGGGGTGAGCCCCTGCGAAGTGGTTGAGCACGGTCTCGTCGGCCCAAGCGGAAAGCGTGAAGAAGGTCTTGCGTAGAAGATCAGCCTTAAGGGAATGTCCGATCAGGCCCTCGGACCTTGCAAGTTGACGCCGTATGGCAACAGTTGCCCGCAGAAACCCAGGGATCGAGCGGTACCGCTTCAGGGGCAACCGCGAGGCCATCACGACAACCTGCTGTGGAGCATCGACGTGGTCCTAACCGGTCCAGCGAAGAGTGGGCACGGTTCCTCCGCGAATGTTGCGACAGCAGCATTCGCAATGCCTTGTGCCCACTTCGGAGACGTTTTCGACAAAGCGTCATTCTTCCTCGGAGGTCATTGGCCGAACAGCAACTGCCACCGGGGCGTCAGCCTTTTCGCGTGTGTCGCTAGTGCAGTGCCGATCAATGTAGTGCTGAGTGCCGGCAGCGATAGCGCGAACGCTGCCGCGTGCATGCGCCAGGCGAGCTCGAACGCTGGGGTCGGCTCGGTGAGCTTGCCTGCGGCCAGTACGACACCGTCCCACAAAACGGCGTAAGTCATCACGACCGCGGAGTAACATGCGCCCGCGGCGATCGCGAGGCGCGACCAGTCCGCGCCCGCGTGACCCCCGCGGCGCCCGGTGAGCCCGTGGAGACCGGCCAGGAACCCGAGCAGCAGCGGCACGTTCAGCGCTTCCATGCCGACCGCGATCGCGACCGCAACCGGGTGCCCCGCATGGAAGGCCAGCACCTCCTTGATCGGGGCGCTGTAGGCCGGCGCTCCCGCCAGGACAACCAAGTTCTCGATCACCAGCGACGCTGCCAACGTGATTGCCGTAGCGCCGACCACCCGCTCTCGGAGCGCTCGGGCCGGGCTGGATCCTGTCGCTGTCGCTGCCGCTTCCGCGCTCACGGGCCCGCGGGGGACTCCAGTGCAGCGGGGGCGTTCCGCCGTGATCTCATCTCAGACTCCTTCGTTGCGGTCGGATGACCAGTGACTCCACGGTTGCTGACTTCGACGACTGGCGGATCGGCTTAGAGGTCGTGCGCGTTCGGCCGAAGGAACGATCCATCTCTCGTCCTTTGGGGCGGCTAGCCCGGGGTCCTGCCCGACTGTGGCAGCCAGTGAAGGCCGCTACACGCGTCCTGTGAGCTGCCGGCCTTCAGGAAGCGATCTCCAGCGCGAACGGGATGTTTCCCTTGGTCGCGATGGAGTACGGGCAGACGCCCTTGGCCGCCTGTGCCAGTCGATGAGCCGTTGTGGCCTCGATGCCGGGCAGGGTGACGATGAGCCGGACCTTCAGGGCGTATGCAGCGCCTCGTGGCCCCATGGCGACTGGGCTGTGACGGAGGACTCCGCCAGGCAGATCCCTTCCTGTCGAGCGATCAGTCTCAGAACCACGTCCGCGACGATTGGGACCCTTCAGTCCCCCACTCGGCCGGTGTCGTAGGCCCACATCGCGATCTCGACCCTGTTGCGGGCGCCGATCTTGGTCAGCAGGCTCGCGACGTGGGTCTTGGCGGTCGTCAGGCCGATGAAGAGGTCGGCGGCGATCTCGGCGTTCGTGCGGCCACGGGCGACCAGCGCCAGCACCTCCTCCTCGCGGTCGGTGAGCGGCTCGATCGGTTGGGTACGCCGTTTCGACGGTCCCCTGGCGGCCAGGGTGGACAGCAGCCGCCGGGTGATGTTCGGCGCGATCAGGGCATCGCCGGCGGCGGCGGCATGCACGGCCTGGACGAGCAGCTCCGGCCCGGCGTCCTTGAGTAGGAAGCCTCGGGCGCCGGCCCGGAGCGCGCCGTGAACATACTCGTCGAGGTCGAAGGTGGTGATCACCACCACCGCGATTGGGTCCGGGACCCCCCGCCCTGCGAGGAGCTCGGTCACCTCGATGCCGTCAAGCCCGGGCATCCGGATGTCGACCAGGCACACGTCGGGGCGGAGCCGATGCGCCAGCTCGACCGTGGCGTGGCCGTCGGCGGCCTGGCCGACGACCTCGATGTCGGGCTGCGCCTCAAGGATCATGGAGAGGCCGGTTCGGACCAGGTCCTGGTCGTCGGCCACCAGTACGCGTACCGTCATCTGCCCACCTCCGTCGGCAGCTCGGCGTCGACCGCCCACCCGCCCTCGGGCGCTGGTCCGGCACGCAGGGTGCCGCCGAGCAGCTGCGCGCGCTCGGTCATCCCCAGCAGCCCGAAGCCGCGGCCCGCTGGCCGGGCCGGGTCGATCTGTCCGTCGTCGGTCACGCGTAGCCGCAGCCTTCCTGCCCCCTCGACGACCCGGATCTCCACACGCGAGGCGTTTCGCGCGTGCCGCAGCGCGTTGGTCAGCGCCTCTTGCGCCAGCCGGTACACGGCTGCATCGACCTGGGGCTGAAGTCCGGCCACATCACCAGCCAACTCCACCTCGACGACCGGGACCGGGTCGCGGCGGGCGAGGGACACCAGGTCGGCGACGCCGAGCTGGGGGGTGTACTCCGCCGGCGCTCCCTCGCGCAGCACCCGGACCATCGCCCGCATCTCCGCGAGCGTCTGCGATGCTTCCCCTTCGATGGCCGCCAGCGCCTCGAGCGCCGCTTCGGGTCGCTGCCCGGCCAGCGCCCGGCCCGCCTGCGCCTGCACCGCGATCGCCGAGACGTGATGGGCGACCATGTCGTGCAGCTCGCGCGCGAGTCCTACCCGTTCCTGGCTGCGAATCTGCTCCAGCGCCCGTCGCCAACTCTCGGCGCGGTAGCGGAACGCCGCTCCGCCCGCTGCTGACGCTGTCAGGATGCCGAACCCGCCGATGAAGTCGGACGGGCCGGTGTAGTCGGCGATCGTACCGATTACCGCAGCGATCAGCACGAACATCAGCCCGATCACGATCTCGCGCCCTGAGCCCCAGCGGACCAGCGCGTAGACGAGCACCAGGATGTAGATCATTGCGTTGAGCCCCACGTGCGAGGGGCCGCCCGCCAGGGTCGCCAGTCCCAACGCCATCGCGGTGCCGAAGCCCACCACGACGCAGGCCAAGGGCTGGGTACGCCGCCAGAGCAGCACGGGCGCGAGTCCGACTGCCACGATCGTCGCGAACGGTCGCCAGACGACGTGGTCCCGGAGGACTCCCTCGAGCAGAGCCGTCATCATCAACACCCCCACCAGCGCCCAGTCGCGCCGCCCCCGTTCGGGAGCGGCGGCTGCGCGGGGCTCGGCCCACAGCGAGCGCAGGGCGTTGGTGATCACCCGTCCAGCCTAGACAGCCGAGGCCCCGGGGACCGACCGAAAGAACGAGACGCTGCTCCTCCCGACGGCCGAGGAAGGTCCGGCCTGGACGCGGATGTGCGCACGCCGCGACGCGGCGAGGGTGGTCACATGATCACTGTTGAGTCACTGACCCGGAGGTACGCCGGCTTCACCGCCGTCGACAACGTCTCCTTCACCGCCCTGCCGGGTCGCGTCACCGGCTTCCTCGGCCCGAACGGCGCCGGCAAGTCCACCACGATGCGCGTGATGGTCGGTCTGACCGTCCCGACGTCCGGCACCGCGACCATCAACGGAGAACGGTTCGCCGACCTCCCCAACCCCGGCCTCGAGGTGGGCGTCCTGCTGGACGCCTCTGCCCAGCACGCAGGTCGCACCGGACGCGAGATCCTTACGATCGCCGCTGACACCATGGGTCTGCCCCGTCGCCGCGTCGACGAGATGCTCGAGCTCGTCAGCCTGACATCTTCGGAGGCCAAGCGCCGGGTGCGCAACTACTCCCTTGGCATGCGTCAGCGACTGGGCATCGGCACCGCACTGCTCGGGGATCCCCGGGTGCTGATCCTCGACGAACCAGCGAACGGGCTCGACCCCGCCGGGATCCGGTGGATGCGCGACCTGCTGACGGGCTTTGCCAGCCAGGGCGGCACCGTCCTGTTGTCCTCACACCTGCTCCACGAGATCGAGGTCATCGCCGACGACCTGGTCGTGATCGGCAAGGGAAAGATCGTCGCGTCCGGCAGCAAGGAAGAGCTGCTGGCCGCAGCGGGGACGCTCGTCCGGTCGCCGTCACCGCGCGACCTCGCGCACGCCCTCGAACGGGCCGGGATCCCCAGCACGCTCGCAGGGGACGGCTGGGTCCGCACGGATGCCGACCCGGCTCGGGTCGGGGCGGTGGCACTGACAGCTGGCATCGCCCTCACCGAGCTCCGGTCCGCCGAGGGCACCGGGCTCGAAGACATGTTCCTGTCCCTCACTGCCGACACCCAACGCGAAGGAGTTGCGGCATGACCGCCACGATCGTCCCTCCCGACACCATCGAGGCCGAGCCGGCCCGACGGACCGCCCAGCCCATCCCGACCACCCGACTCGTCAAGGTCGAGCTGCGCAAGATGTTCAACACCCGCTCGGGATTCTGGATGCTCATCAGCATCGGCGTCCTGTCGCCCATCTCGGCCGGGTCGCTCCTCGTCCTCGGCCTCAACAGCGACGTCACCTACCAGAACTTCGTGAGGGCGAGCGGGTTCCCGATGTCGGTGATCTTGCCGATCATCGCGATCCTGGCCGTCACAGGTGAGTGGAGCCAGCGAAGTGGGCTCACGACCTTCACGCTGGTGCCGAGCCGCGGCCGCGTGATCGGCGCCAAGGCGATCGCGACACTCCTGGTGGGCCTCGGCGCCGTCTCCGTCGCCTTCGCGGTCGGCGCCCTCGGCAACGTGGCCGGGTCCGCGCTCGCAGGCGTCGACACCGCGTGGGACGTTTCGTTGTCCATGGCACTCCAGATGATGCTCTACAACCTGGTTGGCATGGCCTTCGGCTTCGCCCTCGGTGTCGTGCTGCGCAACTCCGCGGCCGCGATCGTGGGCTACTTCGTCGCTTCACTGGTCATGCCGGGCATCCTCGCGCTCCTGGCTCAGGTGCGTTCGTGGTTCGAGGACCTGCAGCCGTGGATCGACTGGCACCACACGCAGGTGGCGCTCCTCGATGGCGCCACGAACACTGTCAAGGAGTGGGCGATGCTCGGCTCGACCACGATGATCTGGATCGTCCTTCCCTTCGTCATCGGACTGCTGTCCCTGCGCCGCTCCGAGGTCAAGTAGTCGCACACACGGGCGGCGCTCTCCGGAACCCCACTGTGGGTTCCGGACACCGCCGCTTCGGGGTGCGTCGGCTTAGCGCCCCCGTCATGACGTCGCCTGGCGGCGAGAAAGGAGACCACAACCATGACCACCTACACCCCGCCACCTGAGCCAGGCCGCACCGCCTCCCGCAGGAACCGCCCCGTCCCCCTCGTCATCGGCATCCTGCTCGCCATCATGGGCCTCCCGCTGCTGCTCGGAGGCCTCGGCCTCGGCCGGGCCGTGGCCACCCAGCGCGACGACGACGGGTTCTTCAGCACCTCGACTGAGCAACTCAGCACCCAGACGGTGGCCCTCTCCAGCGAGGTCGTGAACCTCGGCAAGGCCGGCCCCAACGACTGGTGGGCCGACCATCACCTCGCCACCGTGCGGCTGAGCGCCCGGTCCGAGGGCGCAAGGGTTCGGACCGCCAGGTGGGGCCACGGGAAGCGGTGGTTGGCGGGGTGGGTGGATCCGGAGGGGCGGGAGCGGACCAAGGCGTTCTCTACGAAGGCTCCGGCGGAGCGGCATGCGAATGCTATGGAGACGGATCGGGAGCGTGGGGAGTACATCGATCCGGAGGCTGGGAAGGTTCGGTTTGGGGAGGTTGCGGAGCGGTGGCTGGCTTCGCGGGTGGTGGATCCGGCATCCGTGATTCGGTACGAGTCGTCGCTGCGCTTGCATGTGGATCCGGTGTTTGGGCGGCGGCAGCTCAGGACGATCAAACCATCGGAGATCGCTGCCTGGATTGCTGAGCTGGATGCGCGGTTCGGGCCGTCGACCGCGCGTACGGCGTACCTCGTGTTGCACGGAACGCTGGAGATCGCGGTCGATGACGAGGCCATCAAGAAGAATCCCGCCAAGGGTCGGGCGGTCAAGGTGCCAGCGGAGAAGAGTGGGAGGACGGTTGCCTGGAGCGACGATGTGGTGTGCCGGATCGTTGAGGGGCATGCGGCGGAGTACCGGCCGATCGCATCCGTCGGAGCGGCCTGCGGGCTGCGGCAGGGCGAGTTGTTCGGGCTGGCGGAAGAGGGCATCGACTTCGACGAGATGGTCATCCACGTTCGGCGGCAGGTGAAGAAGCTTGGGCGGGAGTTTGTGTTCGCCTTGCCGAAGAACGACACGGAGCGGACGGTGCCGATGTCTGAGGGGACGGCGCTGATCCTGAAGGAGCACATCGAGGCCCACGGGCCACGCCCGTACACCTTGCCTTGGGAGAAGACGGACGGAGAGCCGCGGACCGTGAAACTCCTGTTCAGGTGGACCGATGACAAGCACATCCGAGCTCGGACGTACGACAAGTTGGTCTGGAAGCCTGCGTTGTTCTATGCGGGTCTGATCGCGGAGCCGAAGACGGATCGGCGCGGACGGCGGCAGTACGTGTCTAGCCGGGAGAACGGGGTGCACGGGCTGCGGCACTACTTCGCGAGTATCACTCTCGCGGATGGCGTCAACATCAAGGAGCTGGCTGAGTACCTAGGCCACAGCAACCCGGGGTTCACGCTGCGGCTGTACACCCACATGCTGCCGTCGTCGCACGAGCGGGCGCGGAAGGCTGTGGACTCCAGGCCGGCCAGACTCTTCGCTCTGAAATCTCACGTAGCAGTCACGGAGCAGGCCGCCATCCGCTCCCCCACTACCTCCTGGGAGCCGGACGACGGCCTATACCCTGACCAGCCTCAAACCGGGCTCTGACCTGCACAAACACCTACCTGATGCGCATGCCGCTGATCGCGCGGGCGATCACCAAACGCTGGATTTCGGAGGTGCCCTCGAAGATGGTGTAGATCTTGGCGTCTCGGTGCATGCGTTCTACGGGGTACTCGCGGGTGTAGCCGTTGCCGCCGAGGATTTGGATGGCTTCTTCAGTGACCTTGACCGCTACCTCGCCGGCCTTGAGTTTGGCCATGGAGCCTTCGCCGTGGCGGTAGTCGGGGGTTTCGCCTCGCATGAGGGCGGCCGACATGTTGGCTGCTCGCCACACCAGCAATCGAGCGGCGTCGATTTCCATGGCCATGTCGGCGAGTTTGAAGGCGATGCCCTGGTTGTCGATGATCGGGCGGCCGAATTGTTCGCGGGTTTTGGCGTAGTCGAGGGCTACTTCATAGGCGGCGCGGGCGATGCCGATGGCTTGGGCGCCGACGATGTGGCGGGTCATTTCGAAGGTGGCCATCGATGCGTTGCGGCCGGACGAGCTGCCAGTTCCGGCCGCGGCCTCACGAGCTCGGGCGAGGCGTTCGTCTAGTTTTTCCTTGCCGCCTAGGACGTTGGCGGCGGGGATGCGGACGTTGTCGAAGAAGACGTCGGCGGTGTGGGAGGCGCGGAGGCCGTGCTTGCGGAGCTTGGTGCCCATCTCGAGCCCGTGCACCTCAGTGCGAGGTACGACGAAGGCAGCCTGGCCCTTCGTCCCGAGAGACGGATCGACCGTCGCGACCACGACGTGGATGTCGGCGATGCCACCGTTCGTCGCCCACGCCTTCTGACCGTTGATGACCCATTCGTCAGTGGCCGAGTCGTAGACGGCCCGAGTGCGGATCGCCGACACGTCCGAGCCTGCGCCAGGTTCGGACGAGCAGAAAGCAGCCACACGTACGTCGTCAACAGTGCCGTAGCACCGGCCCATCCATTGGCTCCACTGTTCCGGCGTACCGTTCGAGAAGATCGCGGACGACGCAAGGCCGGTGCCCTTCAGGGACATCCCGATGCCGGCATCACCCCAGAACAGTTCCTCGTGGACCAGCGGCATCAGTAGACCGGTCGGGTCGACGAACAGATTGATGTTCGCGTCGAGCCCGTACAGGCCGATCTTGGCGGCCTCCTGGATCACCGGCCAGGGCGTCTCCTCGCGCTCGTCCCACTCCGAGGCTGCCGGGCGGATCACGTCGGCGGCGAAGGTGTGGGCCCAGTCGCGGATCTCCTTCTGCTCCTCGTTCAGAGCGAGGGAGAAGGAGCTCCAGCCCGGCTTGGACCGCTCGGCGCCGAGCTCGCCGGCGAGAGACATCACGTCCGCGGACACCACAGAGTCAGCCATCAACATCCTCCGACGAGCAGCAGGGGCAGTACGATGTTACCGACGAGTGTAACCGTCGTTTGCACCAGGGGGTACCGCTGTGGCTAAGATCGATCCATGAGCTCCGCGCTGCTCGCGATCGGACGCCGCCGCACCACGGCGGAGCGCCGTCGCGACCGGGAGCGGGACATCATCCGCGCGACCCGGGAGTTGTTCGACGAGCGCGGCACGATCGACGCTCAGATCGACGATATCGCCAAGCGGGTCGGGATCAACAAGGCGCTGATCTATCGGCACTTCGCAGGCAAGGAAGAGCTGTTCGCGCTCACCCTCGTCGACTACCTCGGCGAGCTCGACAAAAGCCTCGACGAAGTAGACCACCCACGCCGGGCACCGCTCAATCGGCTAAGGGCGCTGAGTGAGGCGTTCGTCGACTTCTGCCTGGGCTATCCGGCCTTCACCGACTGCGCGATGAGCCTGCTGCGCAGGACCGGCGAGCAGCTGTTCGGCGAGATCACCGAGCCGGTGATGATGAAGCTGGGTACGGCGATGGCCGCGCCGCTGGAGCGGATCGCGGCGATCCTCGCGGCCGGTCAGCGGACCGGCGTGTTCGACGAGGTCGACACCGATTACCTGGCCAATCACCTGTACACGCAGACACTCGGATCGTTGCACATGGCAAGGGTCGGGTTGATCGTGTCGAGCGGGCAGCCGGGGCATCCGGTGGTGCATCATGCCGATGTCGGCACCGTCCGGTCGACGGCGATCACCGCCACGCTCGCCACCGCGGTCGGGCGAAAAGCCCTCAACCACAGGACAACCACCCGCTCCGCTAGAGCAGGAGAGAAATCGTGACCGAGACCCGCAAGGTGGCCGTCGTCGCCGGCAACCGGATTCCGTTTGCCCGGCAGGACAAGACGTACCGCCATGCCTCCAACTCCGACATGCTCACCGCCGCGCTGAACGGCCTGGTCGACCGGACCGGCCTCGGCGGCCAGGAGGTGGGCGAGGTGGTCGCCGGCGCGGTCCTCAAGCACGCCCGCGACTGGAACATGGTCCGCGAGGTGGTCCTCGGTTCCAAGCTCGCGCCGACCACCCCGGCGTACGACATCCAGCAGGCCTGTGGCACCGGGCTCGAGGCAGCGATCCTGGTCGGCAACAAGATCGCGCTCGGCCAGATCGACGCGGGCATCGCGGGTGGTGTCGACACCGCATCCGACGCGCCGGTCGCGGTCAACGACCACCTCCGCAACGTGCTGCTCGACCTCAACCGGGCCAAGACGTACCCGGACCGCCTGAAGGTCCTCGCCCGCGTCCGCCCGAAGGACGTCGTACCCGAGATCCCCCGCAACGCCGAGCCGCGCACCGGCAAGTCGATGGGCGACCACGCCGCGCTGACCGCGCTCGAGTGGGGCATCACCCGGGAGGCGCAGGACGAGCTCGCCTACCGCTCCCACATGAATCTGGCGAAGTCGTACGACCGCGGCTTCCAGAACGACCTGATCACGCCATACCTGGGCCTCGAGAAGGATCAGAACCTGCGGCCCGACACGACTCTGGAGAAGCTGGCCAAGCTCCGGACCGCGTACGGCAAGGGCGAGACCGCGACGATGACCGCCGGCAACTCGACCCCGCTCACCGACGGCGCCTCGACCGTCCTGCTGAGCACGGACGAGTGGGCCGCGGAGCACAGTCTGCGCCCGCTCGCATACCTGACCCACTCGCAGACGGCTGCGGTCGACTACGTGAAGGGCGCGGAGGGCCTGCTGATGGCTCCGGCGTACGCCGTGCCTCGCATGCTGGCCCGGGCCGGCCTGACGTTGCAGGACTTCGACTACTACGAGATCCACGAGGCCTTCGCCTCCCAGGTGCTGGCCACCCTGAAGGCATGGGAGGATCCGATCTTCTGCAAGGAGCGGCTCGGCCTGGACGCGCCGCCCGGTGAGATCGACCGGGACAAGCTGAACGTGAACGGCAGCTCGCTGGCCGCGGGCCACCCGTTCGCGGCGACCGGCGGTCGGATCGTCGCCGCGCTGGCCAAGCAACTGGACGAGAACGGCGGCGGCCGGGGCCTGATCTCGATCTGCGCCGCGGGCGGCCAGGGTGTCGTCGCCATCCTCGAGAAGTAGGAGCTGAGATGACGGATCGCTACCAGACGTTCACCCGGACGCCCCTCGGCCAGACCCTGGTGAAGAACCTCGGTCTGCCCGACCCGACGCCGCTGCAGCGCTGGGTGCAGGGATCCCCCGTGATCGACGGGCCGGTCATCTTCGGCGCGATCGCCGAGACCGACGCAGGCAAGGCGATCCAGGCCCTGCTGCGCGACATCGGCGCCTCGTTCAGTACGGCGACCGAAGGCGTCGCGTCGATCGGGATCCGGCCGAAGGCGCTCGTCTTCGACGCGACCGGTGCGACCTCGACGGCCGAGCTGACCAGCCTGCAACGCTTCTTCTCCCCCGTCATCCGCCAGCTCGCCCCGGCCGGCCGCGTGATCGTCGTCGGCCGTACGCCGGAGCTCGCGGCCTCCACCGAGGAACACGTCGCCCAGCGCGCGCTCGAGGGCTTCACGCGAAGCCTCGGTAAAGAGGTCAAGCGCGGCGCCACGGTCAACCTCGTGTACGTCGCCCCGGACGCCCACGAGCAACTGGACTCGACGCTCCGCTTCTTCCTCTCCCCCAAGTCGGCGTACGTCGACGGCCAGGTCGCCCGGATCGGGACCGGTCCGCTGGTCAGCAACGACCCGAGCCGCCCGCTTGCCGGACGTACGGCGCTGGTGACCGGCGCGGCCCGTGGAATCGGGGCGGCGATCGCGGACACGCTGGCCCGGGACGGCGCGACCATCATCGGCGTTGACGTACCGCAGAACGCGGACCCGCTCCGCAAGGTGATCTCCCGCTTGGGCGGCACCGAGTTGCTGCTCGACGTGACCGCGGTCGACGCGCCGCAGCGGATCGCGGCCCATGCGCAGGAGCAGCACGGCGGGCTCGACATCGTCGTCCACAACGCCGGCATCACCCGCGACAAGCGGCTCGCGAACATGCGGACCGACACGTGGGACGCCGTACTCGATGTCAACTTGCGAGCACCCGAGCGGATCACGAAGTACCTGGTCGAATCGGGCGCCCTCAAGGACGGCGGCTCGATCATCGGCGTCTCGTCGATGGCCGGGATCGCGGGCAACAACGGACAGACGAACTACGCGACCTCGAAGGCCGGCGTGATCGGCCTGATCCAGGCGCTCGCGCCGAAGCTGGCCGACCGGCAGATCCGGATCAACGCGGTCGCGCCAGGGTTCATCGAGACCGAGATGACCGCCAAGATCCCGTTCACGATCCGCGAGGTCGGGCGACGGATCAACTCGCTGCAACAGGGCGGCCTGCCGATCGACGTCGCCGAGACGATCGCCTGGTTCGCGGATCCAGCGTCGGCCGGCGTGACCGGCAACGTGGTCCGGGTCTGCGGCCAGAGCATGCTCGGCGCCTGACATGCCGACGCGACGGTACGACGACTCGCCGAAGTTCGGCCAGCTCTACGCCCGGACCGTCCGCGCGACACTCAGGCGGGCCGACTACGAGCCGAACGAGGACGGGCTGACGCTCGAGCTGCCCCGATCGGCAGTCGATCAGGACCACCTGACGGCGTACCGGGAGGTCACCGGGTTCCAGGCCGGGCCGGCGCTGCCGACGACGTACCCGCATGTGCTGGCGTTCCCGTTGCACCTGGATCTGATGTCCGACCCGTCGTTCCCGTACAAGCCGATGGGGATCGTGCATCTGTCCAACACGATCACCCAGAAGCAGCCGATCCCGATCCACGCCGAGCCGGCGATCCGCGTGCACAGTACGCCGGAGCGGCCGCACCCGAAGGGCACCGTCTTCGACGTGATCAGCGAGGTCTTCGTCGATCACGAGCTGGTGTGGAGCGATCTGACCACGCTGCTCAGCCGGTCGGCCGGGGATCCGAGCGCACACGCGGACCTGCTGCCCGATCCGGTGCTCAGCCCGAACGCGTGGTGGGAGCTGCGCGGCAACCTCGGCCGCCGGTACGCCGCCGCGTCCGGCGACCGGAACCCGATCCACCTGTTCAAGCTGACCGCTCAGGCGTTCGGATTCCCGCGCCAGATCGCGCATGGGATGTGGGCCAAGGCTGCCGCGCTCGCGTCCATCCAGCGCGCCGGCGCACTCCCGGACGCCTTCACGGTCCGCGTCGACTTCCGCAAGCCGCTGCTGCTGCCGTCACGGGTCCAGTTCGGCTTCGAACAGTCCGGCAAGACGGTCGACTTCGCGCTGTACGACGAGTCCCACGAGGTCACCCACCTGATCGGCCAGCTGCAGGAAGGCTGACCGCCCAGGCGGACCGCCACGCATGCAGAAGTCCGTCCGCTCGCCGTTGGCCACGCTCAGCTCGCGGCGTCGGCGTGGTTTCTGCGTGCATGGAGATCCGCCTCCTGCCGGATCCGGTCGAGGACCTCGCCGATCGGCGCCGGGTCGTGGCGGCGGCCGTCGCGCTCGCGGATGGCCAGTTCGCCGGCGGCGGCCTCGCGGGCGCCGATGACGGCCTGGTACGGCGCGAGCCGGTTCTCGCGGATCCGTGCGCCGAGGCTGCCCTCGTCCGCGTGCGCGACCTCGACCCGGAGACCGCGATCCGACGCCCTCCGAGCCACCTGGACGGCGATGTCCTCTTCGTCGTCGGAGATCGGGAGTACGACGACCTGCACCGGCGCGAGCCAGGCCGGGAACGCGCCGCCGTGCACCTCGATCAGCTGAGCAACCGCCCGCTCGATGCTGCCGACGATCGCCCGATGCACCATCACCGGACGATGTTTGTTGCCGTCGGCACCGACGTACTCGAGGCCGAACCGCTCCGGCTGGTGGAAGTCGATCTGGACGGTCGACAGACTGAACTCGCGACCGGCCGAATCCTCCACCTGGATGTCGATCTTCGGACCGTAGAACGCCGCGTCGCCGGGCGCGTCCTCGTAGTCGATGCCGGCGTTCTTGAGGACGTCGCGCAGCAGTTCGGCGGCGTGCGTCCAGCTTTCGGCGTCACCGACGTACTTGCTGGCGGGGCTGTTGAACTCGGCGTCCTCCGACGGCAGAGCGAGGACGTAGCGCGAGGCGCTGATGCCCATATCGGCGTACGCCTGGTTGATCAGTCGGAGGGCGCTCTCTGCTTCACCGGCGACCTGGTCGAGGCGGCAGAAGATGTGCGCGTCGTTGAGTTGCATCGCGCGGACCCTGCTCAGGCCGCCGATGGCGCCGGAGAGTTCGGCGCGGTACTGGCCGCCGAGTTCGGAGTAGCGGAGCGGGAGCTCTCGATAGCTGTGAGATCGAGAGCGGTACATCAGCGCGTGGTGCGGGCAGATGCTCGGCCGCAGCACTAGTTGCTCACCGCCCATGTCCATCGGCGGGTACATGTCGTCGTGGTACTTGGCCCAGTGGCCCGAGATCTCGTACAGCTCGCGCTTGCCGAGGACGGGCGAATAGACCTGCTGGTAGCCGGCTCTTCGTTCCACCTCGGCGATGTAGCTCTCCAAGGCGTGGCGGATCGCGGCACCGGCGGGCAGCCAGTACGGCAGACCGGCGCCGATCAGCGGGTCGGAGTCGAACAGGCCGAGTTCGCGGCCGAGCTTGCGGTGGTCGTACATGGTTTCCTCCAGGAGTTTGGGGGCGAGCAACCCACGGAGGCACGAAAAAGCCCCGGGGCACTTGCCCCGGGGCTTTGTCAGACAGTCAGGTGTCAGCGCGCCGGGACGTACTCCGGCGTCGTCGTCACTACTGCGCGCTTCAACACGTTTTCTACGGTAGCAGATCGGCGTCGAGTCCGATGGGACGAATCAGGCCTTCCTGGGCTACGGAGGCGATGAGGCTGCCGGGCTCGGTGTAGAGGCGGCCGGTGGCGAAGCCGCGGGCTCCGGAGGCGGACGGGGACGACTGGTCGTAGAGCAACCACTCGTCGGCGCGGAACGGGCGGTGGAACCACAGGGCGTGGTCCAGCGACGCAGGCTGGATGCGGCGGTCGCCGATGACGATGCCGTGCGGGAGGAGGCTTGCGCCGAGCAGGGTGAGGTCGCTGGCGTAGGCGAGTACGCAGGCGTGCAGCGCGGGATCGTCGGGAAGCTTGCCGGCGGCACGGATCCAGAACTGACGGCCGGTCACCCCGGCGAGGCGTACGTCGAGGGCCGACCACTCGCGGTCCCACTCGGCCGCCGCGCGTCCGGACCGCGCTTCCAGAACGGTCGCCAGCCGTGGCGCTTCCTCAGGCGGTACGACGTCATCCGGCATCGGGTCCTGGTGATCCAGGCCGGGCTCCGGACGCTGGAACGACGCGGACATGTAGAAGATCGGCTTGCCGTTCTGCGACGCGACCACTCGACGGCTGCTGAACGACCCACCGTCGCGGGTCGGCTCCGCGCGGTACACGATCGGGACCGACGTGTCGCCGGCGCGCAAGAAGTAGCCGTGCAGGGAGTGCACGACTCGCTCGGGCTCGACGGTCCGGCTCGCCGCGGCCAGGGCCTGACCGAGCACCTGACCGCCGAACACCCGTTGCATCGAGGTCTGCGGCTGACGCCCACGGAACAGGTCGACGTCGATCATCTCCAGGTCGAGCAGCTCGACCAGGTCCTCCAACGACTCAGGCATGCCTCATCCTGACAGGCCCCGCGCCCGATCCCGCTGTGGGACCGGTCACGCGGGGGTGGTCAGTCGTTGTCTTCGCGGTTCAGTTCTGCCAGGAACTGCTCTACCTCGGCGCCTAGTTCGTCGGCGGACGGGGTGGAGTCGGCCAGGAGGCTCTTGCGGGAGAGGGAGCCGGCGGCTGCGTCGTACTGGGTTTCGAGGGCCTTGACGACGGCGCTCGCGTCCTCGGAGTTGTCGACCTGCTCGTCGACCAGCCGGCCGGTGACGGCGGCCTCGTCGAGCAGGGCCTTGCTAGGGAGGAGCAGGCCGGTCGCGGCCGAGATCGCGTGCACCAGGGCCAGGGCGGCACCCGGGAAGCGGTTCTCTGCCAGGTAGTGCGGGACGTGTACGGCGAAGCCCATCGCGTCCTTGCCTGCCTCGCCGAGCCGCACCTGCAGCATCGTGCCGGCGCTTGCGGGCAGCTGCATCTCGCCGTCCCAGATGTTCGAACGGGTGACCAGCTCGGGCCGGGTGGCGTGCGCGGTCAGGCCGAGGGGCCGCGTGTGCGGCACACCCATCGGGATGCCGTGTACGCCGACCGTGAGCGTCACGTTGTAGAGCTCGATCAGCTGCCGCACTGCCCCGGCGAACCGGTCCCAGTGATTGTCCGGCTCGGCGCCCTCGAGCAGCAGGAACTCCACGCCCGCGTCGTCCGTCAGCACATGCAGGCTCAGGTGCGGCGGCGTGTAGTCGATGAACCGGTCCTCGGCGAACGTCACCTCAGGCCGCCGAGCCCGGTAGTCGTGCAGCATGTCGACGTCGAACCGCGCCAGCAGGCGGTGGTCGAGCACCTCGAGCAGGTGGTCGGCAGTCACTCGGCCGGCTTGACCCGCGTCCATGAACCCGTCCAGCGAGTGCACCATGACCTTGGGCGTGGCCGCCGGGCCGGTCGCCACCGACTCGTCGACGATCTCGTAGAGGTCGTCCGGTCGCAGCATCGTCGTCTCCTTCACAGTGGCCTTCAGGGCGGGTAGGCCCCGCTATCCTGCCCTGTCCTGAATCAACGTCGTGACTCCGGGCACAAATTCCGGTCATGGCGAAGATTCAGGATGTTCCAAGACTCGGCGGTCGGCGCGACAGCTCCGGAAAGCGCTTGCTAAGTTGTTCGTCGTGAGCAGCGAACCAGATTCCGCCCTGACCGTCATGCTGGCGATGAGCGAGACCAGCCGGGACCGCGTCCTCGTGCCGCGGGTCCTGGAGCGGCTCGAGGCGGTCGCCACCGTGCTCCCGGTCGGCCCGGGGAACAGCTTCCTGGCCGACCCCGCCGTCCGGGCCGCGCTGCCGGACGTCGACGTACTGCTCACCGGCTGGGGCTGCCCGCGGATCGGTCCGGAGGTCCTCGACGCGGCGCCGAAGCTGCAGGCGATCCTGCACGCGGCTGGCTCGGTCAAGGCGATCGTCGACCCGGCAGTCTTCGACCGCGGCATCCAGGTGTCGTCGGCGGCCACCGCCAATGCGCAGCCGGTTGCCGAGTTCACGGTCGCGGCAATCGTCCTCGCCGGGAAGCGGGCGTTCCGGCTCGCGGCGCAGTACCGGATCGAGCGGCGGAAGGCCGACCCGCACGGGATGCCGGGCAGTTACGGTTCGACGGTTGGCCTGCTGGGCGCCTCGCGGATCGCGAAGATGGTTGCCGAGCGACTGCGGGCCTTCGACCTGCAGGTGCTGATCAGCGATCCGTACCTGACTACGGCCGAGGCGGCTGAGCTCGGCGCGGAGCTGGTCGACAACGACACGCTGTTCAGCCGGAGCGACATCCTCAGCGTGCACGCGCCGTTGATTCCGGAGACGGTCGGGCTGGTCGATGCCCGGTTGCTTGGGCTGCTGAAGGACGGCGCGGTCCTGATCAACACGGCCCGCGGCAAGATCATCGACGCCGAAGCGCTGCTGAGCGAATGCGTGTCCGGCCGGATCGACGCCGTACTCGATGTGACCGACCCGGAGCCGCTGCCGCCGGACTCGCCGCTGCTCGACCTGCCGAACGTCTTCGTCACGCCGCACGTAGCCGGTGCCGTCGGCAACGAGATCGCCCGCCTCGGCGAACTCGCCGTCAGCGAACTCGAACGCCTAGCCGCCGGCCAGCCGTTGCAGCACGCCATCAGCCCCACCGAAATCGGAAGGCTCGCATGATTCTCCCTGATACCGACCGGGTTCTCTCTCGTCAGACCGGGTGGAGCCGGGCGCACTGGGAGGCGTTGGCGGATCATCTGCTCGACTCGCTGGTGCCGTACTTCTCCCCCGGCGCCTCCCTGGTCGAGTTGCCCGGGCGGCCGAGTCGGTCCGGTACGGCGTCCGACGCGCTGGAAGGGTTCGCCCGGTCGTTCATGCTGGCCGCCTTCCGCATCGCGGGCGTGCAGGGCAAGGGCTGCGAGGCACTGATCGAGCGGTACGCGCGGGGTGTCGCGAACGGAGCGAATCCGGACCACCCCGACGCGTGGCTGCGGCTGACCCCGAGGTCCCAGCAGATGGTCGAGGCCGCAGCGATCGCGGTGTCGCTGCACGAGACCCGGGAGTGGATCTGGGACCGACTCGACTCGCGGGCGCAGCAGCAGGTGGCCGAGTGGCTCGGTGGTTTCAACGGGTCCACGACGCACGACAACAACTGGCGGCTGTTCCAGGTCGTGAGCGAGCAGTTCCTCGCGTCGGTCGGGGCTCCGTACTCGCAGGACGACATCGACGGCGGGCTCGACCGGATCGAGGACTGGTACGTCGGCCGTGGCTGGTACTCCGACGGCGACGGGCAGAACTACGACAACTACATCGGCTGGGCGATGCACCTCTATCCCGGACTGTGGGCGCGGATGGCGGCCGCGACGCCGGGTGCACAGTACGAGGACCGGCTGAAGCTGTATCGCGACCGGATCAAACTCTTCCTCGAGGACGCGTTGTACCTCGTCGGGAACGACGGTGCGCCGATCTACCAGGGGCGTTCGCTGACGTACCGGATGGCGGCCGCTACGCCGTACTGGATGGGAGCGATCCTGGACTCGACTCCGCTCACGCCGGGTGAGACGCGGCGGCTGTGCTCCGGGATCGCGCGGCATTTCGTGCAACACGGCGTACCGGATGAGCGTGGCGTGCTGACGCTCGGGTGGTACGACACCTTCCTACCGACGACGCAGCAGTACTCCGGACCTGGATCGCCGTACTGGGCGTCGAAGGGGTTCGTCGGGCTGATCCTGCCGCCGGAGCACCCGGTGTGGACGGAGCCGGAGGACTCGATCCCGCTCGACGATGCGGATCAACTGCGGGCGATGCCGGAGCCGGGTTGGATCGTGCATGCGAGCCGCCATGACCAGGTCGTGCAGTTGGTGAACCACGGCGCCGACCATGCTCCGGTGGCCGAGCCGGAGGGTGTGGAGCCAGCGGGCGATCCGCACTACAACCGGCTGGCTTATGCGAACCACGCGGGACCGGACTTGTCCGACAGCGAGCCGCAGGTCGACAACCTGATCTCGCTGGTCTCCCCCGATGGAACGACCAGCGGGCGTGGGCGGATCCGGCGGCTCGGGGTGGATGGTCACACTGCGTCGTCGTGGAACAAGGCGTGGCTCGGATCCGAGGGTCCGTGGGCGATCGAGGTCACGTCGGTGGTGCACAGCGGGTGGGAGATCCGGTGTGCGCTGGTCGAGGGGCCGGCCGGGGCGCTCGTTCGCAGCGGTGGGTTCGCGGTCGCCGGTGAGACCTTGCCAGAGGCAACAGTCGGCCAGGTGGTTGCGTCGGCGCGGAACGCGGACGGTCTCGTGTCGGCGGTGGTCGGGCTGCACGGATACGACAAGGCCGGCGTACATCGCGGGTTGGGCGTGAACCCGTTCGGTGCGCACTCGGCCACGCCGTACCTGACGGCACCGCATGACGGGCAGCCGTTGGTGCTCGTCAACGCAGTACTGCTGACCCGGGACGCGTTGCGGCCGGAAGCGCTTGCCGAGGGCATCGATGTGGCCGTCGATGGTACGACGGTGCGGATCGGCCTACCCGGTGGTGGCGTCGAGGTGGTCGAACTGGGACAAAATCGAATCGGTTAGGTCAGCCTCGCCAAGGGTGTGTAATCGGCCGATGGCCGTTAGATTGACGGGATGAGCACGTACGAAAAACTTCTGCAGGAACAGATCCGTAACGAGTTCACGGCCTCACAGCAGTATGTGGCGGTCGCTGTCTGGTACGACGACCAGGATCTGCCGCAGCTGGCCGCGCACTTCTACAAGCAGTCACTGGAAGAGCGCAACCACGCGATGATGATGGTCCAGTACCTGCTGGACAAGGACATCCGGCCGCACATCCCGTCGGTCGGCGAGGTCGAGTCCGACTTCAAGTCCGCGCTGGAGCCGCTCGAGCTCGCGCTGGCGCAGGAAATCACCGTCACCAAGCAGATCGAGACGCTGGCGCGTACTGCGCGCGACGAGTCGGACTACATCGGCGAGCAGTTCATGCAGTGGTTCCTCAAGGAGCAGGTCGAGGAGGTCGCCGCGATGAAGACCCTGGTCAACGTCGCGAACCGCGCCGGCGACAACCTGTTCCACCTCGAGGACTTCCTGGCCCGCGAGGTCGTCGGCGACGCCGGCTCAGACCCGACCGCCCCCACCGCGGCCGGCGGCACGGTCTAAGCGTTCAGCTACCAGCTTCCTCCGCCTCCGCCGCCGCCACCGCCGCCGGAGGAGCCGCCGCTGAAGCCGGAGGAGCTGCCGCCGCCACCGCCGGAGCTGGATGGCGTGGGTGGCGGGTCGAAGGTGCTTGCGAGGGTCGCGCCGACGGCGCCCGCGGTCCAGCCGGACGTGTAGTAGGACGGGCCGTAGTACCAGACAGGATCCGGTGTGATCCGGCCCGCGGCGACCAGTTGCTGACAGACCTTCTGCCAGCGGTCGGCGAGACCGAAGACGATTGCCCAGGGCAGGTACTTCGAGAAGATGTCCTCGCCCTCTTCGAAGCGCAATTGGTCCGCCTCGGCCGTCGCGAGGTACGTCTGGAAGCCGACCAACTGGTCCGTCACCGCTCGCCCGGCCGGGTTCCGCTGACCGCGGCCGCGGATGCCAATCCAGATGCCGATGGCAACGATCACCGCGACCACCGGGATCGCGATCACCACCGCGCGGCCCGCTCCCCCGGTCGCCGCGGCGGTGACCGTCCCGGCGAAACCGGCGCCGACCACCCAGATGGCGATCATCGCCATGCAGGCGCAGCCGAAGCCGTTCTTGAAGACCGACCCGCCGCCGGCTCGTGGCATCCGCAGGTACCACTGACGCTGCTTCACCTGCTCGCGGAGCGCGGTGATCATCGAGGTGTGTGCGGTCCGCATGGTGTTGTCCCCGACCGCACCGCGCTTGAGCAGTACCTCCGACCCCGGCTGCAGCGTCGGGAACAGGCCCGTCATCAGCGCCTGCTCGTGCGGCGCGGTCGCGACCGCAGGGTTCAGCAGGACGGCCTTCTGCGTGTCACCCGAGTTGTCGATCCGTACGCCGCCCCGCACCGCCAGGTCGATCAGGGTCGCCGCGGTCTCGGTCGTGTTCGCCTTCGCGTCGATCAGCAGTCCGCCCTCGGCGACCGGGATCCTCGGCGGCGAGAACGCGACCGGGATCTGGTCCTTCCGGAGGTCGTCCTTGACCGGTTCGGCCGCGACACCGCTCGGCGGGAAGGTCCCCGGCGGCATTCCGGCGTACCGCTGGTCCTTGTTGCCGACCTTGGCGTAGATGGCGGCGAGGACGATCGCGACCGCACTGACCAGGCCGGAGCCGATGAGCGAGAGCCAGGACAGGCCGTTGCGCTCCATCCAGTTCGGCGGGTCGGACAGGATCGGCGTGTCGTTCTGTACGGCGCCTGCCGCGATCCCGGCGACGATCGTCAACTGCTCTCCACGCCCGAGCTGGGATGCGCCGAACACACCCTTCTGGCCGACGACCGACTTCTGCGGGCAGGAGTCAGTCGCGCCGGCTGGGCCGGAGAAGCACTCGACCTGGGTCACGCCCTGCGGGACCTGGACGTTGACCGTGACCTGGTCGATCGTCGCGTCCCAGGCGGAGCCGGTGGCGTCCCAGTACAGCTCGCTGTGGTCGGCGAAGTGCCGTAGCGCGCCGCGCACGTCGTACGAGATCACGTACGTCGCCTCGTCGCCGGAGATCGTCTGGTCCGCCGAGCCGATCTTGATCTGGGTGTTCTCGTTGCGCTGGTTGTTCTCCTGGAACGTGTCCGTGGTGAACTCGTCCGAGACGTTCGGTGTCGGCGTGGAGACCTCGATGTTCGAGACCTGGTATTCCTGGTCCTTCGAATCGTCGTCCTTGTAGGGCTCCCGGGTGACCAGGTCCCGGTAGATGCCGTGCCGGCCGCTGGTCGCGAAGACGTAGTCGATCGTCTCCTTCACATGCAGTACGCCGTCCGCCGAGACGGTGTAGTCGATGGTGAAGTTCCTGATCTCGTCGCCCACGTCCGCCGACGCCGGCGCGGCGAACCCCGCCAGCGCCAATGCGGCGAAAAGCGAGCTGATGACGACCCCGAGTGCCTTACGCATGCCCAGGACACTATCCAGCGCGAGGGTCCGGAGGTGGGACCTCCGCGACGAATCCGCTACCGGATGGCTCTTGTGCGAAGTGTCCGTTAGGGGAATCGTGGGTGGACCAGGAGGAACGTCATGGCAGACAAGACGAATGCTTCCCAAGGCACCGGAGCCGCGCCCGCTGCGGACAGTCCGGACGCCATCCGCAACGTGGTCCTGGTCGGCCCGTCCGGGTCCGGCAAGACCACCCTTGTCGAGGCCTTGCTGGTGGCCTCCGGCGTCCTGAACAGACCCGGCACCGTCCTGGACGGAACCACGGTGTGCGACTTCGACGACGCCGAGGTCCGGCAGCAACGCTCCGTCGGCCTGTCGCTCGCCTCACTGCCGCACGACGGCGTCAAGGTGAACCTGATCGACACCCCCGGGTACGCCGATTTCGTCGGCGAACTGCGGGCCGGGCTGCGTGCCGCCGACTGTGCGCTGTTCGTGGTCGCGGCGAACGAGGGCGTCGACGAGCCGACCAAGGCACTGTGGCAGGAGTGCGACCAGGTCGGGATGCCGCGGGCCGTCGTGATCACCAAGCTCGACCACGCGCGCGCCAACTACCAGAACGCGCTTTCCACCGCGCAGAACGCGTTCGGCGACAAGGTGCTGCCGCTCTACCTGCCCGCTGGTGACGGGCTGATCGGGCTGCTCTCCCAGTCGTACTTCGACTACTCCGGCGGCAACCGCTCGACCGCGGCCCCGGACCCGTCGTACGCCGATGAGATCGAAGACCTCCGCGGCACGCTGATCGAGGGAATCATCGAGGAGTCCGAGGACGAGTCGCTGATGGACCGGTACCTGGGCGGCGAGGAGATCGACCAGAAGGTGCTGATCGAGGACTTGGAGCGCGCGGTCGCGCGCGGCTCGTTCTTCCCGGTCGTCCCGGTCTGCAGCGCCTCCGGAATCGGTACGTACGAGCTGCTCGAGGTGATCACCAGCGGGTTCCCGTCGCCACCGGAGCACACCATCCCGGAAGCGTTCAACCCGCACGGCGTCGCCCGCAAGGGCCTCGCGTGCGACCCGGACGGGCCCCTGCTCGCCGAGGTGGTGAAGACGACGTCGGATCCCTACGTCGGCAGGGTGAGCCTGGTGCGGGTGTTCTCCGGCACCATCAGGCCCGACACGACAGTCCACGTGTCGGGCCATTTCACGTCCTTCTTCGGAGACCACAACTCACACGAGGACCACGACGAGGACGAGCGGATCGGCGCGCTCTCGTTCCCGCTCGGCAAGACCCAGCGGCCGGCGGGTCAGGTGGTCGCCGGTGACGTCTGCGCGATCGGCCGGCTGACTCGTGCCGAGACCGGCGACTCGCTGTCAGATAAAGCGGATCCGCTGCTGCTGAAGCCCTGGAACATGCCCGAGCCGTTGCTGCCGATCGCCGTACAGGCGCATACCAAGACCGATGACGACAAGCTCGGTGTCGGGTTGCAGCGGCTGGCGGCCGAGGATCCGACCCTACGGATCGAGCAGAACCCGGAGACCCACCAGATCGTGCTGTGGTGCATGGGCGAGGCGCACTCCGACGTCGTCCTGGACGCCCTCGCGAACCGGTACGGCGTGACCGTCGACACCGTCGAGCTGCGGGTCCCGATGCGGGAAACGTTCCTCGGTTCGGCCAAGGGTCACGGGCGGCATGTGAAACAGTCCGGCGGGCATGGTCAGTACGCCGTCTGCGACATCGAGGTCGCGCCGTTGCCGCAGGGTGGCGGGTTCGAGTTCGTCGACAAGGTGGTCGGTGGGGCGGTGCCGCGGCAGTTCATCCCGAGTGTCGAGAAGGGCATCCGGGCGCAGATGGAGAAGGGAGTCGGGGCCGGGTACCCGATGGTCGACATCCGGGTCACGTTGCTGGACGGGAAGTCGCACAGCGTCGACTCGTCGGACATGGCGTTCCAGATGGCCGGTGGGCTGGCGTTGCGCGAGGCCGCGGCTGCTGCACGCGTCACGATGCTCGAGCCGGTGGACCTCGTGTCGGTGCTGGTGCCGGACGAGCTGGTCGGTGCGGTGATGAGTGATCTGTCCGGACGGCGCGGCCGGCTGCTCGGGACGGACAAGGTCGGCGAGGACAGGACGCTGGTGAAGGCCGAAGTACCGCAGGTGGAGATCACCCGCTACACCATCGATCTCCGCTCGCTGTCCCACGGCGCCGCCACCTTCAGTCGCGAGTTCTCCCGCTACGAGGCAATGCCAGACTCCGCCGCAGCCAAACTCAAGTGAGTCGGCGGCGTACGTCACGCGACTTGAGGTACGCCGCTACATCGTCATAGCGCTCGCTCTGGTTGGCGAACTCTATGTAGGACCGCACGCGGTGTAGCCAGTCGAGCGTGGACGGCTTGACCGACGCGAGCGCCTCGGTCAGGTGACGCATGGCCAGGGGCGGCTCGCCGCCACTGGAGAGCGCCTCGTCGATCACCTTGTCCACGCCGCGCTCGATCAGGGCGCGCAGGTCGGCGCCGCTGAACATCGGCGTCTGGTCGGCGAGGGCCTTGAGGTCGAGCCCGTCGACCGGGACGTCCTTCGTCAGGACCTTCAAGATGTCGGCCCGTGCCGGCTCGTCCGGCGGCGGTACGAAGATGACCCGGTCGAAGCGGCCCGGGCGGAGCATCGCCTCGTCCACGTCCCACGGCGCGTTCGAAGCGGCCAAGACCAGCAGGCCGTCGTTCTCGGAGCCGATCGCGTCGAGCTCCTGCAGCAGTACGTCGACCAGCCGCCTCGCCTCGGACCCACCGTGCTTGTGCCGGGCGAACGCCAACGCGTCCAGCTCGTCGAGGAACAGCACGCACGGCCCGTTGGCGCGGGCACGCTCGAACGCCTCGTGCAGGTTGCGCTCCGAGACCCCGAGGTACGGGTCCATCACGTCCTCGATCCGGACGTTGATGAACGGCAGACCGCACTCCCCCGCCGTCGCCCGCGCGAGCAGGGTCTTGCCGCAACCGGGCGGGCCGTAGAGCATCACGCCGCCGCCGGACTTCCGCCCGTACTTCTCGTACAGCTCCGGTCGGCTCTGCGGGAGGATGACCATCCGGTGGATGACCCGCTTGATCTCCTCCATCCCGCCGACCTGGTCGAAGGTGGTCGTCTCCTTCACCGGGTCGGCGCTCAGAGGGTCGTAATCCTCCTCAGCACCGACCTTGATGCGTACGCCGCTGCGCTCAGCGATCATGCCGTCCACCAACTGCTGCAGCCGCCCGGTCCCCTCGACGACTCCCTGCTGACGGGCCGCCTCCAGCAGATTCCGCAGCAGAGCGAGCCGTCCGTTTGCCGCGGCCAGCTCGCCGACCGGAACGAACTGGTCATCCGGCAACCCTTGCTGATCAAGCAGTACGACGTACTGGTCGAGCGCGTCCTCGATCTCGCTGTCCGCCACCAACGACTCCGCAAGCACAAGCCGCCGGAGCACGTCGTCCGGGTTGGCGTCGACCGCCTTTCTGAGGGCAGCGATCCGGTCGTTACTCATGATCCCCACTTTCGGTTGATCCAGCGGCGGACCAGCGGTGGGGCCACCCACGAGTACACGCAGAACGCCAGCCAAATCATGGCGAACGCGAAGGACAATGGCGCCAGACCGACGGCGCGGAGGCCGTAGATCACCGCGACCGCGCCGATCCAGACGATCATCGGATTGACGCGGGTGAACGGGCGCAGCGGAAGCATCAGCGGATGGTTGAACAGCTTCGCCTGGCGGGCGGCCGCTCGCAGGTCCGCGTCACCGGGCTGGGACGCGGCCGCGGAGGCGAGGGACGTGTACCCGGACCTCGGGTCGCCGGTCAGCATGGACGCCGTACCGTGCAGGGCTCGGGCGTTCGGGTCTTCGGGGTCGTGCGCCAGCGCTTCGGTGCTGTGGCGGTGCATGTCGCGGTCCTTGCCGAGCGCGAACGCGACCTGCGCGCGAGCAGCCGAGACGGCGACGCTCTCCGGCGCATGGGACGCGGCCCGCTCGACCAGGGCGCTCGCCTTCTGGGCCTGTCCGGCAGCCAGGCAGACGTGCGCGTAGCCGAGCAGAAGATCAGGTTCGTTCGGGTCGAGGCTCAGGCCTTGCAGGAACGCCGCCTCGGCCTCGGGCAGGCGGCCTTCGGATCGCAGTGCCGCGCCGAGGATGTGCAGCATCGCCGGGAACGGGCCATGCTGGGCGAGGCCGTCACGCAGTACGTCGACGGCCTCGGCGTTCCGGTCGGTAGCGTGCAGAGCGGCGCCGCGGAACAAGTACGCGCGGTAGTCGACAGCCGCGTCGCCCCAGAGTCCCTGCAACTCGTCCAGAGCGCGCTCGGGGTGACCGATCTGCAGCCAGTGCGCGGCCATCCGCAGGCGGGCGTCGCTCGGATCGTTCATCGGAGCACCGTCACCAGGAACAGGATCAGGAACTCGGCAACAGCCCCGCCGACCGTGACCGCGATCCCGACCCGCCACAGCGATCCGTACTCCGTGCCTCGGAGCTGGAACGCGCGATCCATCGGACGCTGGATCCGGAGCTGGACCAGGAAGCACAACACCGCCACCACCCGGCTGCTGACCCGTAGACCGGAGGTGAGGTCTGCGTCATCGTCGAGCAGGACGAACAGCGCGACGACCGCGATCAGGCCGACGAGACCGCTCAGCAGGATGAGTCGGCGCTTGGCCGCGTCCACGCCGAGCCGGCCTGAGTTGAGGAACGCAATGGCCGTCGACGCGATCACGCCACCGAAGAAAGCGACGTACGTCTGCGACATCAAGCGCCACGGGCGCACGGACATGTTCACACCCGCGCCGATCGTCGGGCGCAGAAGTTCGTCCGGCATCGGGCTCCTCGGGTGGACAGGCTCCGCAATCTGTGATGCTCGCGCAGTGTATAGCCTGTGCCGATGAGCGAGAACTGCATCTTCTGCGGGATCGTGGCCGGCACCATCCCCTCCACCCGGGTCGCGGAGAACGACCGGGCGATCGCCTTCATGGACATCGCCCCGGCGACCCCCGGGCACCTGCTGGTGATCCCGCGGGAACACTCCACGGATCTCCGCGAGGCCGCTCCCGAGGACCTCACCGCCGCGACCCTTCTCGCCCAGTCGCTGGTCAGCCGGGTGATCGACCGGCTCGAGGACGCGACCGGCGCCAACCTGCTCAGCTGCATCGGCGCGGACGCCTGGCAGACCGTGTTCCACACCCACCTGCATGTGATCCCCCGCTACCCGAACGACCCGCTGGTGCTGCCGTGGAAGCCGCACTCGGGCGACCTGGACGAGATCCAGGCCGTCCACGCCAAGCTCATCTAGCAACGAGCTCGTACACCGACAGTAGCTCTGGCAGCAGCACCGACCAGTCATACCGCGGTACGGCGATGAGGCCCGCTGAGCGAAGCTGGTCACGCTTATCCGGCCGGCTCAGCAACCGCAGGGCGCCGGCGGCCAACTCGGCAACGTTGCCGGGCTCGAACAACTCCCCCAGCCGCCCGCCGTCCAGGACCTGACGGAACGCAGGCAGGTCGCTCGCGAGCACCGGCGCACCGGCCGCCATCGCCTCGAGCAGGACGATGCCGAAGCTCTCCCCACCGAGATGCGGTGCGACGTACACATCGGACCCGGCCAGCATGTCCGCCCGCGCCTCATCGTCGATCGCACCGAGAAACAGAACGTTCTCGGGGTACTGCGCTTCGGCGGCCTGGCCCGAGCCGGCGACCAGGATCTTCAGCCTCGGGCGCTCAGCCAGGAGGAGCGGTACGGCGTCCAGCAGTACGCCGAGCCCCTTGCGTGGCTCGTCCAACCGGCCGAGGAAGCTGATCGTGCCGTCCTCGCCCATCCACTCCGGCCGCGGACTGCCCTTGAACCGGGCGGTGTAGAGGCCGTTCGGGATCACGACCGCCTCGCCGCCGACGTGCTGGACCATCATCGAGCGGGCGTTCTCGGACACCGCGATCCGCGCGTCGATCTTCTCCAGGGCCGGCCGGAGCAGGCTGGACGCCACGCTCATCGCCCGGGACCGGACCTGCCAGGTGTGGAAGGTGGCGACGAACGGCCCGTCGGCCGACCAGAGGGCGATGATCGACGCGCTCGGCGTGGTCGGCTCGTGCACGTGGACCACGTCGAAGTTGCCGTCCGCGAGCCAGCTCTTCACCCGCGCCGCCGTCCGCGGGCCGAAGGTAACTCGCGCGACCGACCCGTTGTACGGGACCCCGACCGCCCGGCCGGACGAAACGACGTACGGCGGGATCGCATCGTGGTCGTCGACCGGGGCGAGGACCGAAATCTCGTGGCCGAGCGAGAGCAGCGCCTCGGCGAGGTCGCGGACGTGGTTCTGCACCCCGCCGGGCGTGCCCAGCGAGTACGGGCACACCACTCCGATCCTCACGGGTCAATTCTCACTCGTCGAGGAAGATCCTCTGCAGCATGTGCCAGTCCTCGGGGTGAGCGGCGATCCCGGCCGCGAAGGCATCCGCGCAGTGCTGCGTCATGGTCGCGGCGTCACCGGGCTCGATCGTGTCGTGGAAGGTGATGACCAGGTCGGGGCCGTCGTAGTGGAGCGTCGCCGGGACCAGCGGGGCGCCGGTCTTCAGGCTCAGGGCGGCCGGGCCGACCGGCATCCGCGACGGGCGGCCGAAGAACGTGACCGGGATGCCGCGTTCGGACAGGTCGCGGTCGGCGACCAGGCAGACGAAGCCGCCGGCCCGCAGCCGATCCACGAGGACGGCGGTCACGTCGTCGTCACCGCCGGTCAGTGGGAGGACCTCCATGCCGAGCTTCTTGCGGTAAGCGATGAAACGGTCGAACAACGACTCCGGCTTCAGGCGTTCGGCAACGGTCGAGACCGGCATCCCGGTCAGGCCGGCCCAGGCGCCCGCGTGGTCGTAGTTCGCCGTGTGCGGCAGCGCGCAGATCACACCCTGCCCGGCCGCGTAGGGGTCGCGGAGAAGCTTCTCGTTGACCGTCCGGACGCTGCCGACGATCTCCTCGTCCGACCACTCCGGTAGCCGGAACGTCTCCTGCCAGTAGCGCAGGTACGAGCGCATTCCGGCGCGGACCAGCGCGTCCAGCTCGGCCTCGGTCGCCTCCGGGCGCACCACGGCCAGGTTCCCCCGCAAACGACGTACGCCGCGGCCGTTCTTGCGGACCGTACGGTCAGCGGCCTGCCGGAACAGCCAGCTGACGGTCCGCTCGGGCAGGCGCCGTACCAGGGTCCAGGCGAGCGCGAAGGCCAGGTCGACGGCCCGTTGCTGGAGACCGTTCATCGTCAGTCGTTCTTCGGCTCCGCCGGCGGCGGGGTGTCCAGGCCCGCGTTGGCCGGGTCTGCCAGGACCTGTTTGCGGACCGAGAGCGAGCGCTGTACGACGGTGATCGTGCTCGCGGCGGCGACGTACCAGATGACGATCTCGAGCAGGATCGGGAGGTTCAGCACGTCGGAGAAGAACGCGAGGACCAGCGTGAACACCAGTCGGTCCGCGCGCTCGGCCAGGCCGCCGCTCGCCTTCAGACCGAGGCTCTCCGCCTTGGCCCGCGCGTACGACGTGACCGCGCCCATCACCAGCGCCCACAGCGTGACCGCGGCCATCAGGGTGGAGTTGCCGGCGTGCGAGTTGGCGTAGAACATCACCAGGCCGCCGTAGATCGCGCCGTCGCCGATCCGGTCCAGCGTCGAATCGAGGAACGACCCCCACTTCGACGAGGTCCCCGAGGTCCGGGCCATGTGGCCGTCGAGCATGTCGGAGAACACGAAGCACGTGATGACGACCGTGCCCAGCCAGAGGTGGCCGCGCGGGAAGAAGATCAGGGCACCGGCGGACACACCGATGGTGCCCACCAGCGTGACCGCGTCGGCGCTCACGCCGAGCTTGAGCAGGAGGGTGGCGATCGGGGTGATCACCTTGGTCCAGAACTGCCGGAATCTGTTAAGCATGGCGACGCGATCGTAGTCCAGTCAGAGCACGGTCCGGTGACATGCCACCCGGTTCCACCTGCGAACGGCCCGGATTCGCGCGATGCTGGACCCAGCGAGGAGGTGGGGTGACATGCGTCGCAGACTGCTCATGGCCCTCGCCCTGCTCGCAGTGAGTGGCTGCACGGTTGCCCAGCGGGCCAACGACTCGCCGCCGCCAACGATTCCCCCGACCACCGTCATCCCCACGGTGATCGCTCCCCCACAGCCCGAAGGTCTGGACGGTACGGCGGGAGCACCCGGCCCGCAGGTCTGTACGGCGGTCACCCGCACGCTGACCACCAAGCTCCGGGTCCCGGTCACCGCGAAGCCATACGCCTGGAACGACAGCGGTCTGCCGGCCATGGATCTGTGCACCCTGCTGATCGAGGACCGGGTCGTCACGGTGGGCGTGAGTGCGTTGCCGAGTCAGCCCGACGCTCTCAATCGGCTGATGGACGGCGCCGGGGACCTTGAGCAGCTGCCGGAACTCGGGCCGGACGCACTGATCGCCGAGTCGCGGCTGGTGTTCCCGGTCGGCGATCGGGCGGTGCGGGTGACGCCGACCGGTGGCATCGATCGCGGCAACGCGACCGGCATCGACCGGGCCAAGGCTGTCGCGATCGCGCTCGCCGTCCAGGACGCCGTACCGAAGAACCTTCGTGCCGCGCGGCAGTCGGATGCGACGTGTCAGCTGGCGAACTCGGCGGCGGAGCGGTTCGTGCAGCTGCATGTCCAGCTGCGGCGCGACTACCGGGTGAAGGGTGCGCTGACGTGCATCTGGGGGACGTACGACGCGACGGTGTCGATCGTCGAGGCGTTCGACCAGGCGACCATCCCGGAGTCGCAGCGGGTGCCGCCGCCTCGGTTCGCGCCGCTCGGCCAGCCCGGGTACTACCTACCCGAGGAGGGTGAGCTGGTCTTCCGGCAAGGCCGCCGCGTGGTTCGCGTGACTGCGTTGACCAATCCGTCGCGCGAGGTGTCGCTGGAATCGCTCACCAACATCGTCGACCCGATGTTGCCGCTGTTCCTGCGCTGAGAACTTTCTGGTCCAGACCAACGTCCTACTTTCCACAATCACCAGTGGGGGTGGGGTTCATGAGCAAGTGGACGAAGTACGGCGGCGTTCTGTCCGCTCTTGTCGCTGGGGTGCTGGCGACCGGGACGGCAGTAGCACAGCCCAGCAGTCCGACGGTAACGCGCAGCACGCCAAGCGAGTGCCTGCTGAATCTCGGCTCGGTGACCGCCGGCGGCGATCACCGGATGCAGACCATCCAGGCCGAAGGCGCGGTGGTCGACGACTGGATCGTTGCCAAGGACATCTATCCGGACGGGCAGGTTCGGCTGAGCGCGACGGTCCGGTACGGCGCTGCCGAGGTCGGCGGGCTGGCTCACCAGGGTCCGGTCATCATGGGCTCGACGATGTACGACAGCAGCTATCTCACCGCGAACGGCCGCGGACCGGTCACGCAGAAGAAGGTCACCCGGGTCGGCCCCGGCTGGCAGGTGTACCGCAGTCTCGACCGGTCGACGTACGTCACCGCGACCAGGCAGCGGGAGACGGAGTACTCGCTGCACACCGACGGCACCCTCTATCGCCGCAACGTCACGTACAAGGACGGTGTGCCGAGCCGGCAGATCACCGGGTGGCAGTCCGGGTACAAGGGCGTGAAGGCGATGACGCTGATCAGCCAGACGGCGACGTACGACACGTTCCTGATGACGCTGACGTCCGGGAAGCTGTACACGGCGCGGTTGCCGCTCGCCGGCGGGCAGATCATCCCGGGGGTGGTGAAGCAGGTGCGAGGCTCGACCTGGCAAGGATTCGAGTCACTGGTGGCGGCCTCGTGCTGGGGCGGCGTACTCCTGCTCGGCATCGACAAGGACACCAAGTCCGCCTACCTGTACTCGGTCGGGCACGCCAACGGCGCGGCCACCCCGATCAAGCTGATCCGCAAGGTGCCGGGCACGTTCGCCGACCCGGTCTACTTCGACTGGCAGCTGTTCAGCGGGGAGCGGCTGGCCGGCGACTAGGGCCAGGACTTCGCGAGCAGCGCCCGGGTGTCGGTGAGGAGCTGGGGCAGGACCTTGGTGTGGGCGATGGCCGGCATGAAGTTGGTGTCGCCGCCCCAGCGCGGTACGACGTGCTGGTGCAGGTGGGCGGCGATACCGGCGCCGGCGATCTCGCCCTGGTTCATGCCGATGTTGAAGCCGTGCGCACCGGACACCGTGCGCACGGCTTGCATCGCCTGCCGGGTCAGCTCGGCGACGTCCCTGACCTCGGCATCGGTCAGCTCGGTGTAGTCGGCGACATGGCGGTACGGCACGACCATCAGGTGGCCGGGGTTGTACGGGTACAGGTTCAGGACGGCGTACGCCGCCTCGCCTCGATGCACGATCAGCGCATCGGCGTCCGTCATCCCGGGCAGCCTGCAGAACGGGCATCCCGAGCCGGCCTCGGAGCTGGTCGGCTTGTTCTCGCCCTCGATGTAGGCCATCCGATGCGGCGTCCACAACCGCATGAACTCATCCGGCTCCCCGACCCCGTCCTGCCGCACCAGCTCCTCGGGCTGGTACGGCGAGGCCGGGTGGTCTGACGTCATACTTGGACGCGCTTCTTGACGGCCTCGACGATCTCGGCGACCGCGTCCGCGATCGGTACGCCGTTCTTCTGCTCGCCGTTGCGGTAGCGGAACGACACCGATCCGCCGGCCATGTCCTCGTCACCGGCGATCAGCATGAACGGCACCTTGGACTTCTGCGCGTTCCGGATCTTCTTCTGCATCCGGTCGTCGGACGAGTCGACCTCGACCCTGATCCCCGCCGCCTTCAGCTGCGCGGCAACGTCGTACAGGTAGTCGACATGGCCGTCGGTGATCGGGATGCCGATGACCTGGACCGGAGCGAGCCACGGAGGGAAGGCGCCGGCGTAGTGCTCGGTGAGCACGGCGACGAACCGCTCGATCGAGCCGAACAGGGCCCGGTGGATCATCACCGGCCGCTGCCGCGAACCGTCCGGCGCGGTGTACTCCAGCTCGAACCGCTCGGGCAGGTTGAAGTCCAGCTGGATCGTCGACATCTGCCAGGTCCGGCCGATCGCGTCCCTGGCCTGGACCGAGATCTTCGGACCGTAGAACGCGGCGCCGCCCGGATCCGGGACCAGGTCGAGACCGGAGCCCTCGGCAACTTCCCGCAGCGTCGCGGTCGCCTCCTCCCAGACCTCGTCCGACCCGACGAACTTGTCCGGGTTCTTCGTCGAGAGCTCGAGGTAGAAGTCGTCCAGGCCGTAGTCGGCCAGCAGACCGAGCACGAAGGTGAGCAGGTTGCGCAGCTCGTCGCGCATCTGCTCACGGGTGCAGTAAATGTGCGCGTCGTCCTGGGTGAACCCGCGGGCCCGAGTCATGCCGTGCACGACGCCCGACTTCTCCAGCCGATAGACCGTGCCGAACTCGAACAGCCGCAGCGGCAGCTCCCGGTACGACCGGCCGCGGGCGGCGAAGATCAGGTTGTGCATCGGGCAGTTCATCGGCTTCAGGTAGTAGTCCTGGCCCTGCTTGCGGATCTGCCCGTCCGCGCCACGCTCCTCGTCCAGGTGCATGGGCGGATACATGCCGTCGGCATACCAGTCCAGGTGGCCCGAGGTCTCGAACAGCTGGCCCTTGGTGATGTGCGGCGAGTAGACGAACTCGTAGTCGTCCTCGACGTGCCGCTGACGCGAATAGTCCTCCATCACCTTCCGCAGTACGCCGCCCTTCGGGTGGAACACCGCGAGACCCGAACCGATCTCGTCCGGGAAGCTGAACAGGTCGAGCTCGGTGCCGAGCTTGCGGTGGTCGCGCTTGGCGGCCTCCTCCAACCTGGTCAGGTAGGCCTTGAGCTCGTCGCGCGATTCCCACGCCGTGCCGTAGATCCGCTGCAGCTGCGGGTTCTTCTCGCTCCCCCGCCAGTACGCCGCCGCCGTCCGCATCAACTTGAAGTTGCCGAGGTAACCGGTCGCGGGCACGTGCGGCCCGCGGCACAGGTCCTTCCAGGCAACGCTGTCGTCCCGCCTGACGTTGTCGTAGATCGTCAGCTCACCGCCGCCGACCTCGACCGACGCACCCTCGGCCGCGTCCGCAGCGGAGCCCTTGATCCCGATCAGCTCGAGCTTGTACGGCTCGGTCGCGAGCTCCTCGCGCGCATCGTCGTCGCTGACCACCCGGCGGCTGAACCGCTGCCGCTCCTTGATGATCTGCTGCATCTTCTTCTCGAGCTTGCCCAGATCCTCAGGCGTGAACGGCGTGGCTACGTCGAAGTCGTAGTAGAACCCGTTCTCCACCGGCGGGCCGATGCCGAGCTTCGCGTCGGGGAACAGGTCCTGCACCGCCTGCGCGAGGACGTGCGCGGTCGAGTGCCGGATGATCGCGCGGCCGTCGTCGGACGCCGCCTTGACCGGCTCGATCTCGTCGCCGTCGGCGACCACCCGGGACAGGTCCCGCAGCTCACCGTTGACGCGGGCGGCGATGGCGGAGCGGTCCTGACCGAAGATCTCGGCGAACAACTCCCCGATCGTCGTCGTCTCGGTCACACTCCGCTCAGCCTCGCCCTCGACGCCGATCAGATGGACCTTGACTTCCGACACGTTCACTCCTCGAGTCCTGCGGCCGGCCCGATGCCGGTCACGTCACAGATGGTATCGACTCCTGGCCTTCGCCCTGACGGCGTATCCACAGGCCCGCCGTACCTGACGAAAGTCGGGGGTCGAGCAAGCCGTTGGTCCGATGTGCCGGGGGTGCCCGAATTCCTAGATTCAGTTGTATGAGTGACGCGATCCTGCACTTCGCCGGCGAGCTGATGTCCTCGTGGTGGATCTACCTGGCACTGTGGGGCTTCGCCGCGCTGGACGGGTTCTTCCCGGCGATCCCGAGCGAGACGCTGGTTGTCACGGCCGGCGTCTTCGCCGCGTCCACCGGCGAGCCCAACCTGTACGCCGTGATCGCGGCCGCTGCCGTCGGCGCGTTCATCGGGGACCACGTCTCCTATGCGCTCGGCCGGGGCGCCGGTGGTCGACTACTCGACCGAATGAAGCCCGGCACCAAACGACACGCGGCTGTGCTCTGGGCGCGACGGGCGCTGACCGAGCGAGGCGGACTGGTCCTCGTGGTCGCCAGATACGTCCCCGGTGGTCGCACCGCGGTCACGCTGACGATGGGGTCAGTCCGCTACCCACTGCGGAAGTTCTCCGCGTACGCCGGGATCGCTGCGGTCAGCTGGGGTCTGTACTGCACCTTGGTCGGCTTCATCGGCGGCAAGGCCTTCGAGGACAACCCGCTCAAGGGCGTGGTCCTCGGCATCGGCCTCGCCCTCGCGGTCACGCTCGTCGTCGAACTGGTTCGCCACCGGCTCAAGAAGCGGCGTGAGTCTCAACCTCAGGTCGAGCCTGAGCCCGAACTGGTGGATGCCACCGAGTGATCCGGGCCCTGGCCTCGGCCAGGGAGCGCTCTGCCAGCGGCTTGAACTCCGCGAGCCGGTCGACCAGGCCCGTCAGAGTCAGCTCGGCTCGCACCAGAGTGAGGTCCTGCACTCCGAGGTTACCGAAGTACCTACGCAGGTATGGCTCCTGGTGGTCCCACCCTTCTCGCGGTGCTCCGGGGCCGTACGCTCCCCCGCTGGCCGTGACCACGACCACCCGCAGATCCCGCAGTACATCGTCGGCGAAGGCGCCTGGGAACGTGATCCTGTCGATCCACGCCTTCAGCGAGGCCGGGAGTGCGTAGTTGTAGAGCGGCGCACCGATCAGCAGCACGGACGCCGCTCTGACCTCTTCGATCAACGGCCTCGTCAGAGCCCACGCCTCGGCCTCGGCCTCGCTCTGGATCAATTGGTCAACGTCTACGAGCGGTACGACGCCCAGCCGCTCGGATCGCCGGCCCAGCTGGCAGTACGCCGTGTCGATCGGGGGCACCGGATCAGCTGCCAGATCCCGGTAGCGGTAGCCGGGTCCTGCCCACCGGTCAGCGAACTCCCGGGTCAGCTGCCGCGTCACCGATTCGGCCGAGCGGTTCGCGCTGCAATCAAGATGAAGCACTCGTGGTCACCTTCGTCGTCTCGTGGTCGTCAGACTGGGTGACGGCGTGCAGGGCGGAAAGGTGACCAGTGACCAGGGACGAGCTGACCGAGGCGTTCGAGGCGGAGCGGAGCAAGCTGGAGGCGGTTGCCTTTCGCCTGCTGGGCTCACACAGCGAGGCCGAGGACGCGGTGCAGGAAGCCTGGATCAGGCTCGGCCGCACCGAGGGCATCGACAACCTGGGCGCATGGCTCCGGACTGTGGTGACGCGGATCTGTCTCGACGTCCTGCGGTCGCGCAAGGTCCGTCCGGAGGACGCCACGACCCCCGACGACCTCGAGCAGACACCGGCGATACGACGTACGCCGGAGGACGAGGCGCTGGTCGCGGACTCGGTCAGCCGGGCTCTGCTCGTCGTACTCGACACGTTGGAGCCGGCCGAGCGGATCGCGTTCGTGCTGCACGACATGTTCGCCGTACCGTTCGCGCAGATCGCACCGATCGTGGAGCGGACACCGGTGGCAACCAAGAAGCTTGCGAGCCGTGCACGGCAGCGTGTGCAAGGCGCTCCGGTCGTTCCGTCGGCCGAGCTGGCCCGGCAGCGTCGAGTGGTGTCGGCGTTCCTGCATGCAGCCCAGGCAGGCGATCTGGCCGCTGTCCTCGCAGTACTCGCGCCAGACGTCGTACGACGTGTCGACGCGACCGCACTGGCTCCGGGGATGTCTGCCGAGCTTCGTGGCGCACAGGCCGTGGCAGAGGGGACGGTCGTCCTGTCCGGCCGCTCTCAGCTGGCTGAGCTCGCGTTGGTCAACGGCGAGGTCGGACTGGTGCTGGCACCGCAGGGGCGGCTGTTGCTAGCCATCACCTTCACCAGTGAGGCGGACCGGATCACGTCGTACGACGTAGTTGCCGATCCGGACCGCCTCGCCGGGTTGCGTCTTGCTGTGCTCAGCCCGATCAGCGTGGTGCGTTGAGTGCGATCGTGATCTGCTCGGACACCTTGGCTGCCAACTCCAGACCTGCGCGACGGGTAGCCGGCTGCAGGGCGGAGTGGTCCAGCGGGCCTTCGGCCGCGATGTGCATGTCGGTCGGGATGTCGACGACGGCGGCTGCGCGGGACTCGAAGTACGGCCGGAGCTGCTTCTCGACCTCCCGGTTCACATCGCCGGGGCCGTTCGACACCGCGATCACCGCACGGCGGATCAGCCGCTGTGCCTCGGGACCCTGGTTGTCGAGCTCCTCGAGCATCTGCACGGCGGCCGCGCAGGACAGGCTCTTCCACTTGATCGGGATGACGAGGGCGTCGGCCGCCTTCATCGCTTCCCGCCAGTTGCTGGAGCCCTCGTTGTTACCGGTGTCGATCACCAGCACCTTGTAGAACCGGCTCAGCAACCGGTGGATCTGGTCGAAATCCTTGGCCTCGATCTGCGCGTACGTCGTGGTCGCCGACGTCAGCACGTCGTACTGACCGGACACCTGGTGGCGCAGGTACGCAGCGACGTCGCCGAGCCGGGCATCCGGCTGGGTCAGCATCATCATGGCCTGCAGCATGTCCGTGACGGTCGACCGGGAATTCGTGTCGTGCGTGCGCAGGTGCATGTTGCCGCGGAGCTCGTTGTTGTCCCAGGCGACCACACCGCCACCACGGGCCTGACCGAGCGCACCAGCGAGCAGCAGGGTGGTCGGCGTCTTGCCGGAGCCGCCCTTCGGGTTGGCCACGACGATCGTCACCGGACGCCGGAAGGCCGTCGCCGCAGTGGCACGGGCGATCCGCTCAGTGCGCTCGGTGCTGCCGGGACGCAGCTTCAGCATGCTGCGGACACCGCGCTCGGCCGGAGCCTCACGTGGCAGCGGCAGAGCCTGAATCAGGTCGTCCGTGCGGAAGGACAGGTTCTGCTGCGGCTGCGGGGCCTGCTGACCCGGGATGCCCTGCGGGAAGAAGTGCTGAGCGGCCGGGGACAGCGGCTGCTGACCTGGCTGACCTTGAGGTGCGGGGCCGGGCTGTGGCTGACCAGCACCCTGGTCCTGGCTGAAGCCTGAGCTGTGGAACGAGGAGCCGCCGAACACAGGGCTGCCTTGTGCCGGTTCCTGAGCCGCTGCCGGGTCGGCTCCGTCCGTGGCCTGGGACTCGGTCTCGGTGGCCGGCTCGTCGTCGTACTCCTCCGGCTGGGTCCACGACGACGCAGCGGACTCGGCGACCGGCTGCGTCCAGGACGGAGCGGGCACGCTCGGCTGCGGCTGGGTCCACGGTGCCGGCTGGTCCTCCGGCTGGGCCGCAGGGCTGGCTGGGGTGGACGACGTGGACCAGGAGTCGCCTGGGAAGTCCTGGCTGAGCGCGTCGGGCTTCTGCTCGTCCGCCTCTTCGGCAGGGTCGGCTTCGTTCGGGTCCGGCTGGGTCCAGGAGGGGGTCGGCTGCCACATTCTCCGGACCTCGGCCGCCGCCGCTTCCCGGTCCTTGTGCTGTCCGGAGTTGTGCGAGTCGGTCACGACCTGGATCCCCGATTCTGTGAGAGGGGGCGGGTGGCCCCTTGAGCTGCTGGGTCGCCCGGAGGTGAGGGTCCGGGAGGCACCACTATCCCATGACCCGGTGTCCTCACCACGTCACCACCCGGAGCGGTCCGGTGACTGTTGCCGCAACCAGTATCCAGGCTCACCAAGGCCATGCATCGTCCTGACCCGAACAGGTCAGGAAGTAACCAGTCCCGCCTCGTACGCGACGATCGCGGCCTGGACCCGGTTCTTCACGCCGAGCCGCTGCAGAACGGCGCTGACGTAGGCCTTCACGGTCCCTTCGACCAGGTACAGCCGGGCCGCGATCTCGGCGTTCGACAGCCCCGCGCCGACCAGTCCGAGTACGTCCAGCTCGCGTGGCGTCAGTACGGCGACCTGCTCCTTGGCAGCCGCCGCCCGCGCCATCGCACCGCCACCGGACCCGGCACCCAGCTCAGCGATCACCCGCTGCGCCACTCGAGGAGACAGGTACGCCGCACCGTCCGCAACGGCCTTCAGCCCGGCGATGAGCTCACGCGGGTCGCCTGACTTCAGCAGGAACCCACTCGCGCCGTCGCCGAGCGCACGGGCGATGTAGGCGTCCTCCGAGAAGGTGGTGAGGATGACGACGGCCGTCTCCGGCACCGTCCTGCGGATCTCCGCACCGGCAGCCAGTCCGTCCATCCGGGGCATCCTGATGTCCAGTACGGCGACATCCGGCCGGTGCCGCCGTACCGCGTCGACGGCTTCGACACCGTCGGCCGCCTCGGCAACGACCTCGATCTCGTCGTCGGTACCGAGGATCGCGCGGACTCCGGCCCGCACCATCGCCTCGTCGTCGGCGAGCATCACCCTGATCATCCGGTCCCCTCCGGGGTTGGTGCGACGGACCCGCTCGCCACGACCTCTTTGGCGACCAGCGTGCCGTTCGCGAAGCACAGGCGGTACACGTAGTTGCTGGTGAACGGCGCAGCCGGCCGGTAGTACTGACAGCTCCAGCCGGCCGGTGGGTTGTACCCCTCCCCTGGCGGGTCGATCATCTGCATCCGTGGCAGGACCTTCGCCACGTCGGCCTCGGACTGCCCGATCGTCAGTGCGTCGTACTGCGTGGGTCGCAGGATCGCGCTGTAGCCCGCGACGAGGTAGTAGCCAAGGGCAACCGCACCGACGACCGCACCAAGTAGCAAAGGCGCGGCGATCGCGGTGATGAGTCCGCGCTGCGCACTCCGTCGTACCGTGGCCCGCTCGACCGCAGCAGTCGGAGGCTCTGGCCTACCGCCGGCGCGAGGCATCGTCGCCGTCAGCTGGAACCCACCACCTGGCCGCGGACCGGCAGTGAGCGATCCACCTGCCAGACGGACCCGTTCCCGCAGACCGTCCAGTCCTCGACCACCTGATGGCGCAGCCACCGGTCGACTGGCTCCAGTGTCCACCACGTCCACCCGTACGTCGTCCTCGTGCGAGGTCACCGTGACCGTCACGGCTGCGCCGGGTGCGTGTTTGCTCGCGTTGGTCAACGACTCCTGGACCACGCGGTGTACGGCGCGGTCCACCATCGGCGCCAGCTCGCCGTCGACCTCCTCGGTCAGCTGCACGGCCAGACCGGACGCTGCCGCTCGCTCCACCAGGGCTTGGACGGTTTCGTCGTGCGGCATCGTCGGTGCGTCCTGTTCACGAAGTACGCCGACGATCTGGCCGAGCCGTTCGGTCGCAGTGGCTGCTGACTCGCGCAAGTCACTTGCGGCTCGGCGGTGCTCCTCTGGCAGGGACGGGTCGAGCTCGAGAGCCGCTGCGCGCAATGCGAGCAGGCTGAGCTCGTGACCGACCGAGTCGTGCATGTCCTCGGCGATCCGCGACCGCTCCCGCAGCCGCTCCTGGTCGATCTCCATCCGCTGCTCGCGTTCGATCCGCTCGGCCCGCTCCCAGCCCGCCGTTGCCAGCAACGCCTGCTGCGCGCGGTACCTGCCGATCAGCCAGGGCAGCACGACCAGCAGCAGAGCGAGCAGGAGCATCAGCAACCACGTCAGAACCGCTTCGGTGGCCCGCGCTCCCCTCCGCACGGTCAGGGCGAGGATCAGCATCCCGAGTAGCGACCAGCTGCAGACCAGGACGAAGTGCTTGAGCTGTGTCTCCCGTCGACCGGCCAGGTAGCTCAGCAGACTGATCGCCGGAACGAGCGCGATCTGCACGCCGTTCGTCGTACCGAGCGCCAAGGCGACGATGACGATCTCTGCCCAGGCCACCGCGGCCAACGTCACCAGCGGCCACCGACGCCGCGCGACAACGGCAAACGCCAGTACGGCGATGCAGGCCGCGCGGAACCAGTACGGGTCGTGCCGCGCGCCGCTCTCGGCGAGCACCAGGAAGCTCAAGGCGGCCCACAGACCCACGTCCCCCAGGCGCCGCCACGTCATGCCACTGACGCTACACAGTCGGGTGCCGGTCGCCGTACTGCCGAAAGTCAGGTGCTGGTTCGACTATCTCGAATGGGACGAGCGACAGGTTCGGCACCGGTTCGCCACGCAGCTGGGCGAGCAACAGGTCGACTGCGCGGCGGCCCATTTCTGCCTGGTTCTGCCGGACATGCAGGTACGGCGGTCCGCCGATGGAGTCTCCCGGTGAGTCGAAGCACGCGACCACGCGGTCACCTCCCAGCACCCGGTCGACCATCCGGGCCAGGTTGTACTCACAGGCGAAGTACGCCGTCACCTCGGGCATGCGGTCGCGGAACATGCGGATGACGTCCAGGTCCGCCCGCACGCTCTCCGTGGTCGTCGAACCGGGCAGGGTGCTCCGCAGGTCGGTCAGCTCGTACGGCTGCCCGCCGCCGGCGAAAGCAGCACGAAACCCTTCCAAGCGGTCCTCGATGGAGGACGTGTTGACCGGTGGTGGCGAGACGAACGCGATGTGTTCATGACCCTGGTCGAGAAGCCGCGTGGTCAGTGCACGCGCTGCTGCCACGTTGTCCGTGTGTACGGCGGCTACTGGGATGCCGGAGAGGTGGCGATCGACCAGGACCACCGGGAACCCGTCGAGTACCTGTCGGAGCAGGCTGGCGTTGTAGAAGTCACCGTGGACCGGGAAGACGATCAGGCCGTCCACGGTCGCCACGAGTGAGTCGACGGCCTTCTCCTCGTCGGACTGACGCCCATGGGTACGCCGTACGACCAGGTGGGCGCCGTACTCCGCGCAGCGCTCCTCGATCGCGTTGAGGAGGTCCAGCCCGTACGCCTCGGACATGTCCGGGACGATGAGCGCTATCGAGCTGGCGTCCCGTCGCGGGGCCGGGCGGAGCGGCACGGACAGATCGGTGAGGTCTGGCAGGCGCCGTACGACGAAGGTGCCCTTGCCGCGGATGCGCTCCACCAGACCGGCTTCACGCAGTACCTCCAAGGCGCGCTTGGAGGTGATCCGGCTGACCGAGAACTGGGCCGCCAGCTCCATCTCGGACGGCACCCGGTCACCGGGCCGCAGAGCACCACGCCGCAGCTGCTCCAGCACGTGAGCGCAAATCCGCTCGTACAGCAGTGCCACAGCATCTCCCCTCGCTTGGTTGACATATCCAATCATCCCCGGACTGTCGGTAGGGCGTGGCAGCCTGCGGGACATGGACATCGCAGGGAAAGTCGCAGTCGTCACCGGAGCCGCGGTCGGCATCGGCCGCGGCATCGCCCAGCGCCTGGCCGCGGCGGGTGCGCCGGTGGTGGTCGCGGACCTCGACGCGGCCGGCGGTGAGCGTACGGCGGAGCTGATCGGCGGGTCGGCGCGCTTCGTCCAGGTCGATCTTCGGGACGACGACGCGGTCGCCGAGCTGATGTCATGCCAACCGCAGATCCTGGTCAACAACGCGGGCGGTGGGCCGGCGTTGGTGCCGCTCGAGTCAGTGACGTCCGCTTCGTCGAGGACGAGACGCTCACGGGTCGAGTAATGCTGGTTAACCGCGAGCAGGATCCGCGTCTGCTAGTCACGACCCCCGCGGACTGACAACATTCCGCCATGACCCGCCCTCCGGTGAACGCGTTCGCGGCTCGGCCCGTTGTGGGTGTGGCGGTGCTGGCCGGGGCCGTGCTGACGGCGCTCTCCGGCCGCTACGGCTACCACCGCGACGAGCTCTACTTCCTGGTCGCCGGTCGGCACCTCAACTGGGGGTACGTCGACCAGCCGCCGCTGACCCCGTTGATCACCCGCGTCTCGACCACGATCTTCGGCGACACCGTGATGGGTCTGCGGGTGCTCTCGACACTGAGCAGCGTCGCCACGATCATCGTCGTCGCGCTGATCGCCCGCGAGTTCGGCAGCGCCCGGCGCGGTCAGGTCGTCGCCGCGATCTGCGCCGCGGTGTCGGGCTTCGTACTCGGAGTCGGTCACATGGTGTCCACGGCGACGTACGACCTGCTCGCCTGGATGCTGATCGGACTGTTCGCGGTCAAGCTGTTGCGGACCGGCGACGGACGGTGGTGGCTCGCGCTCGGCCTGACCGCCGGGATCGCCTTGGAGAACAAGTACCTCGTCGTACTGCCGATCGGCGCATTACTCGTCTCGCTCCTGATCGTCGGGCCGCGCGAGGTACTGCGTTCATGGTGGCTGCTCGCCGGCGTCGCCGTGGCCGGGGTGATCGCGTTCCCGAACGTGCTGTGGCAGTTCCAGCACGGATGGCCGCAGCTGACGGTTGCCGGCGGCATCAGTCAGGACGACGGCACCGAGAACCGCATCATGTTCATCCCACTCCAGATCCTCCAGCTGTCGCCGTTCCTCTTGCCTGTATGGGTGGCCGGCTTCTTCCGGCTCTGGCGACAACCGTGGGCCCGCTCGATCGCCCTCGCCTATCCGGTCCTCTGCGTCGTGGTCCTGGCCGTCGGCGGCAAGTCGTACTACGCCTTGCCCCTGCTGCTCGTCCTCGTCGCGGCCGGCTGCGAACCGATGCTGAATTGGATCGACCGTCACCGGGTCCGAGCCGTCATCACCCTCGTCCTGACGGCTTTGACTTCGGCCCTCTTCACCCTGCCGATCCTCCCCGCCGCGGCCGCCGACTTCGTCATCCCGGTCAACAAGGAACAAGGCGAACAGATCGGCTGGCCGGCGTTCGTCGGTCAGGTCGCGACTGCCTGGTCCCAGATCCCGCCCGACCAACGGTCGACCGCGACAATCTTCGCCGGCAACTACGGCGAGGCCGGCGCGCTTGTCCGCTACGGACCTTCGCACGACCTGCCATCGGCGTACTCCAGCCACATGAGCTTCGCCGACTGGAACCGCCCGCCTGACACCAACACCGGCCCAGTCCTGCTGGTCGAACTCCAACGAACCCCGATCTTCGAGTCCCACTTCCAGAACTGCCACCAGGTCGGGACGATCAACGCGATCGTCTCCAACGACGAGGACGGCACTGCTCTGGTGTTGTGCGACAGGACCGCGGAGCCCTGGTCCACTGTGTGGCCGAAGCTCAGGCAGTACTACTGATGGCCTTACGGTTGGACGATGCCTGACCTGGTGGACATCCCAGCCGGCCTCCTGTTCCTGCGTGACGATCGCCTCGGCACCCGCTGGCATGTCAACGTGCCCGCGTTCCGCCTGGCCCGCTACCCGCTGGCAGGGCCTGGTGGTCTGCCACTGACCGGCCTCAGCTGGTACGACGCCGTTGCCCTATGCAACGAGTTGTCCGTCGAGGACGGTCTGGCTGTCGCTTACGCGATCGACAGCGAGGAGGTCAGTTGCGACTGGTCCGCTGCTGGTTACCGGTTGCCGACCGAGGCCGAGTGGCAGTACGCGTGCACCGGCGGCACACCGGCGTACCGCTATGGGCCGATCGACGAGATCGCCTGGTACGACGGGAATTCCGGCGGTCGGCCGCATCCCGTCGGCCGGAAGGCGCCCAACGCGTGGGGACTGCACGACATGCTCGGCAATGTGTGGGAATGGTGCTGGGACCTCTACGATCCCGCGACGTACGGCTCGTACCGAATCTTCCGCGGCGGAGGCTTCGCCGACCCGGAACGTTCCGTCGGCTCGACTGTCCGGCGTCGGTCCCATCCCACGTTCGCGATCGAGGATCTTGGCTTGCGGTTGGCCCAGACTCTTATGGCTTGAGTGCGAGCTTGCCGATCGTGGTGCCGGCTTCCAGTTCCGCGAGTACCTTCGGGCCGTCGGCCAGGTCGTAGACCGTCGGCGTGCCGGGCGGGTACACGCCGACCTCGATGAGCTTGCCGAGCTCGGCCATCACCTCGGCGAACATCTCCGGCGCGTGCCGAATCAGCGTCGTGAGATGGTTCCCGATCACCTGCACCGGGTGCTTGAAGTTCAACTCCCAGTTGCTGATCGACGACGCGCCACCCGCCACGCCGATGACGATCACCTTCCCCGTCACCCGCCGTGCGACCTCCACGCTCTTCCGGAACGTCTCGCCACCCACGGACTCCAGCACGACATCGACGCCCCGCCCGTCGGTCAACCGCAGTACCTCCGCGACCAGATCCGCGGTTCGGTAGTCGATCACCTGATCCGCCCCAAGCCGCCGTACAACCTCATGCTTCGAAGCCGACGCGGTCCCGATCACCGTGGCCCCGTAGTACTTCGCAATCCGCACCGCAGCCTGCCCCACCCCACCAGCCGCCGCGTGAACCAGCACCGTCTCCCCCGCACTCAACCGCCCCAACCACCGCAGCGAGGCGAGCGCAGTAGCCCAGTTCAAAACCAGCCCAAGCGCCTCCTCATCCCGCCACCCCGCCGGCACCGCAACAACCCCATCCGCCCCCATCACCACATACTCCGCAAACGCACCGGCCCCAGTCCCAATGACGTGATCCCCCACCGCCCAGCCGCTCACCCCATCCCCCACCGCAACAACTTCCCCCGCAGCCTCAAACCCAGCCAAATACGGCGGCCGAGGCCCACCGTCATACGTCCCCCGACCTTGCATCACATCCGCAAAATTCACCCCCGCAGCCCCCACCCGAACCAACACTTCCCCCACCCCAGCCACCGGCACCCCCACCTCCACCAACCGCATCTCCCCCGCCCCACCCCAGCCCTCCTGCACCAAACCCCGCACAACCCACCACCCTCACTGTTAGACCCCGACCATACACCTGTTCGACCCCACCCAAACACTTACTCTCGCCCCCAAGCCGCGGCCAACGACCAGCCTCAACTCAACCCAGTCCCGGCAACCGGTCAGCGTCCCCCTCGCCAAGTCGCGCATCCACCTCAGAACCACCGAGTCGTGCCAAACGGTTGGCGTCCGACTCGCCCAGTCGCGGATCCGGCTCGACAGACACGGCGTGTCGCCAGCCGAAACCCACGGCTCGGCGCACGGTCGCGGCACGGACTGGCGAACGGCCAGGGCTGGGGAGAGCGGACAGCCGGAGTGAGGCTTGGCGAGCGACGACATGACGCCGGTGGAGGCGTTGCCGGCGCGGTCGGGGTTGGGGAGCGGTCGGGGTTGGGATCGGCCCGCGCGGCCGGGGCCGGGTCGGCGAACGATCGCAGCTGGGATCGACCGACGGGACAGACTGGGGCGGCGTGGTCGGGGCAAGGAGCGGTCAGTTGACCGTCGAGTCGTACATCTGCGTCGAACCCACCGAGTCGTGGCAAACGGTTGGCGTCGTCTCGCCCAGTCGTGGATCCGGGTCGGCAGACGCGGCGTGTCGCCAGCCGAGATCCACGACTCGGCGCACGGTCGTCGCGCGGACTGGCGAACGGCCAGGGCTGGGGACAGCGGACGGCCGGAGTGGAGGTTGGCGAGCGGTCGGGGGTCGGGTCGGCGGCCGGTCGAGGTTGGAGTTGGGGAGCGGGCGGGTTGGGATCGGCCCGCGGTCGGGGCCGGGGCGGCGAACGATCGCAGCTGGGATCGACCGACGGGACAGACTGGGGCGGCGTGGTCGGGTCGAGGAGGGGCAGTTGACCGCCGAGCGGACCCCCAAGCCGGTGCTCGAAGGCGAGCGGACGCCGAGCATCTCGGACCCCCACGCCATCACAATCGCCCGGAACTCACCTGTCCCCGGCTCAATCCACCAGCGGCCGGCCCATTGTGATGGCCTGCAGGTCCCCGGCTAGCAAGGCGAGACCGGTAAGCCAGCCAAGTCGGTCAGGCCGAGGAGCGGTCAGTTGACCGCCGAGCGGACCGTCGACCACGGCCACAGCAGGCGAGCGGCGCGCCGAACCCGACCAGCACGCGAGCGAGCTGCCAAGTCCAACCCCCGCAGCCGAGCGCATTGTCGGACGCAGCCACAGCTGGCGAGTGGACCGCCTAACGCGACCACCGCGCCCGCGCGGACCGCGAAACACCCAACCCCCGCACCCGAGCGGACTGCCGGACCCAACCCCAGCCGCCGAGCGAAGCGAAGGCAAAAGGGGGGTGCGGGTGGCGAAGCCCCCGCCCGCGGCAAGCGAAGCGCCGCCGCACAAATGACGAAGGCGACGTCGTCCGCGCTTTTTGCGGACACACGTCGCCTGTCGACTCTCGTGGACGATACTGGGATCGAACCAGTGACCTCTTCCGTGTCAGGGAAGCGCGCTACCGCTGCGCCAATCGTCCAAATGAAAACACTCAATAAGGTGCATGAGGTTCTCGAGGTGGAGACGGGATTCGAACCCGTGTACACGGCTTTGCAGGCCGTTGCCTCGCCTCTCGGCCACTCCACCACTGAGAAAGCTGGCACTGAGAAGCTGGCCCGCCGAACCCTCTCCGAGCGGACGACCGGGTTCGAACCGGCGACCTCAACCTTGGCAAGGTTGCGCTCTACCAACTGAGCTACGTCCGCATTGCGCCGGTTTCCAGTGTCCCTCGGCGCGAAAAGAACACTAGCCCATCTCAGGCCGAGTTCAAAAATCGGGGGTCCGCCCGGACGTCGACGTACCGTCATCAACTGGTCACCTTCGGACTGCCTCGCAGTACCGGATCGCCTGCGCACTAAGGTGTTCCGCGGAAGGAGCACCACATGCGTATCTGGCTCAACGGCGCCTTGCTGGACGACGAGGCGACCATCTCGCCACTGGACCACGGGTTGACCACCGGCGACGGCGTCTTCGAGACGATCAAGATCGAGGCCGGGCGGCCGTTCGCGGTACGGCGGCATCTCGAGCGGCTCGTCCGTTCGGCGGTCGGGCTCGGCCTGCCGGCGCCGGACGTCGCGGCGATCGAGGCCGGTATCGAGGCAGTGGTCGCGGCGGATCCCGGGATCGCGTTCGGCCGGTTGCGGATCACGTACACGGGTGGTGTCTCACCACTGTCGTCCGATCGCGGTACGTCGGGTCCGACGGTGCTGATCGCGACGCAGGAGATCAAGCGCCCGTCGCCCACCTCCGCCATCGTCACCGTCCCGTGGGTCCGCAACGAACGCAGCGCGGTCGCCGGCCTCAAGACCACGTCGTACGCCGAGAACGTGCGCGCACTCGCCTACGCGAAGGAACGTGGCGGCAGCGAGGCGATCTTCGCGAACACGATCGGCAACCTGTGCGAAGGCACCGGGTCGAACATCTTCTGTGTGTACGACGGTGAGCTGGTCACGCCGACTCTGGAGTCCGCAGCGCTGGCCGGGGTCACGCGCGGACTCGTCCTCGAATGGTTCGGCGGCGTCGAGCGCGACGTACCGCTGGAGCAGCTTTTCGAGGCTGAGGAGATCTTCCTCACATCCACGACGCGCGACGTACAGGCGATCCATCGCGTTGACGACCGTGACCTCCCCGCGCCAGGCACCATCACTGCCCAGGTCGCGAAGATCTTCGCCGAACGCTCCACCGAAAACCCGAACCCGTGAGTCTGGGGAGGATCTCGGCCCGAATCGGGTAGAAGATCCTCCCCAAGCCCGCCGGCTTACTCGCCGGAGGCTTTGCGGCGTTCGCGGTAGGCGGCGACGTGCAGGCGATTCCCGCAGGTACGGGCGTCGCAGTAGCGCTTCGAGCGGTTGCGGGAAAGGTCGATCAGCGCGTCGTCGCAATCCGGCGCCTCACAGCGGCGGAGGCGTTCGCGTTCGCCGGCCGAGACCACCTGGGCCAGCGCGATCCCGCACTCCACGGTGATCCGGCACGCCATCGACGCACCCGCCCGCGAGTAGTGGATGTGCCACGGATGCCCGTCATGATTCGTCAGCCGCGGAGTCGACGTACCGCGCGCGATGATCGCGTTGATCATCGTTGCCGCGGCCGCGTCGGAATCCGTGGTGAACACCGGCGCGAACAACGGCCGCAGATCACGGACCTCCGCCAGGTCCTTCTCCGACAGGGTGTCGACCGCGCTGAACTCCCGCTCCTGGACGAACTTCTCCAGTTCCTCGAGTGTCTCCAGCGAATCGACCTGGCTGTTCGGTCCGGGCATGGTGTTGACCAGCCGGACCAGCGTCCCGAGCGCTTGCTCAGTGTCGTGCGAGAAAGTCACAATCACGTCTCCAACGCGACGGGATCTCCGTCCTGCAGCAAGAGTAGCCCGGCCCGATTAGATCGTCGCTGCAATGATGCGCTAAGGTTTTCACCGCACCACCTCAGTAGTAACACCAGCACCACCATCGGGGCGATTGGCGCAGTGGTAGCGCGCTTCGTTCACACCGAAGAGGTCACTGGTTCGAACCCAGTATCGCCCACGACAGTCGACGGCGACGTGTGTCCGCGGAAAGCGCGGACCACGTCGCCTTCGTCATTTGTGCGGCTGCGCTTCGCTTGCCGCGTTGCGGGGGCTCCGCCACCCGCACCCCCTTTGGCCTTCGCTTCGCTCGGCGTCCGGGCTGGGTTGGGCGGTTAGGTCACCAGCTGGCTTGGGTTGGGCGGTCAGCTCGGTGGCGCCGGGCGGGTTGGGCAGTTAGCTCACCAGCTCGGGGCGGGTGCTGAAAGACGAGGGAAAACCTGTTTGGTGAGTGGCTGACGGGGTGGGTGGCTAGTGCCAGAGTGAGGGCGAGGCGTATCGGTCCGCTCACTCTGGAGGCGCCATGTCTGGCTCTCGTTCGTCTCGATCCTCGACTTCGTCTTCCTCGACTTCGTCTTCGGCGTCGGGGTCTAGTCGCCGGGTGTTTTTGGCTGGGTCGGGGGCTGTGGCTGCTGGTGCTGTTGGGGCGGCGCTGGTTGGAGGGGGTGCGGCTGAAGCGGCTGGTGCTGGGCTTGGGCCGGGGAAGTTTGATGGGGAGTTGCGGAAGTTGTTGGGGAAGGTTGATCCCAAGCGGATTGGGGCGACTATTCAGCGGCTGACTGAGTTTGGGACTCGGCATACGTTGTCTTCGCAGACTGATCCGGTGCGTGGGATCGGGGCGGCGACCGTGTGGGTGGGGCAGCAGATGGACGCTGTGGCTGCTGCGTCGGGCGGGCGGATGACGGTGCAGCGGCAGTCGTTTGTTCAGCCGGTTTCGAGTCGGATCCCTGTGCCGACTCAGATCACCAACGTCATCGCGACGTTGAAGGGGACCGCGTCGCCTGAGCGGTTCTATGTGGTTACGGGTCACCTCGACTCGCGGGTGACTGATGTTATGGACTTCACCAGTGATGCGCCGGGTGCTGATGACGACGGGTCCGGTGTTGCGTGTGTGCTTGAGCTTGCTCGGGTGTTCGCGACCCATCAGTTCCCCGGGACGATCGTCTTCGCGACTGTGACCGGCGAGGAACAAGGGCTGTACGGGTCCTCGTTCATGGCGCAATCGATGGCGGCCGCCGGTAACGACGTACAGGGGATGTTCAGCAACGACATCATCGGGGCCAGCCGGTCGTTCGACGGACACAAGCCTGACCCGTTCACGGTGCGGATGTTCCTGGAGGGCATCCCAACCAACGTGACGCCCGCCCAGATCTCGCTGTTGCAGTCGGCCGGCGGCGAGAACGACGGGAAGGCTCGCCAGCTTGGCCGCTTCGTGCACTCGGTCGCGCCGAAGAGCTTGACCGGCATGGACATCCGGCTGGTCTGGCGGCGCGACCGGTTCCTGCGGTCCAGCGACCATGTCTCGTTCCAGAGCCTGGGCTACGCCGCCGCCCGGTTCACCGAGCCGCGGGAGAACTTCAATCACGAGCACCAGAACGTCCAGGTGGTCGACGGCGTGCAGTTCGGCGACCTGATCGACTTCGTGGACTTCGACTACATCGCCCGGGTGACCAGGGTGAACGCGGCGGCCCTGTGGGGGCTTGCCACCTCGCCCGGCACTCCCAAGAACGCCGGGGTCCACACGACCCCGCCCGGCACCCTCTCCGGCACGAACCTCACCACGCTCTCCTGGGACGCCAACCCCGAAACGAACCTGACCGGGTACGAGGTCGTGTTGCGGGAGACAACGGATTCCGATTGGACCAGTGCGATTCCGGTCGGGAACGTCACCACGGTGACGCTCGACATCTCCAAGGACAACGTGCAGATGGGCATCCGTGCCGTGGATCGGAATGGGAACCGCAGCCCGGCCGCAGCCCCGCAGGCGGTGGCCTAATGCTTGATCAGGTCCTCGCTGAGGGTCCAGAGCCGCTGGGCTGACTCGGGATCTACTGCGTGGGGTACGACGTCCGCCGGGATGTCCTGGTCGTGGAAGTTGATCGGCCTCGGGGTGTCGAGCGGCGAGACCTCGTTGTCTTTCAGGTAGACGCCGCCAACAGCTGCCAACTGGGGGTTGGTGGCGGCGAAGACCGTCGTACTTGCGCCTTGTTCGGGGGTTTTGAGACCTCTGGCCGGATCGACGATCTGGTTGCCTTCGGCGTCGGTCAGGCCCATGGTGTGGTGGTCTTCGACGGACAGCCACGGGGTGCGGGTCTCGCCCTCGGAGATCCACGGGCCGAGGTTGGTGGTGATGACAACGCCGGGATGTACGGCGTAGCCGTGGATGTCGTACTGCGACCAGCGCCGGTCGAGCTCCACCGCGAACAGGACGTTGGCCGTCTTGGACTGCCCGTAGGCGAGGAGCGGGTCGTAGCCGGTGGTGAAGTTCGGGTCGTCCCAGCGGATATCGGAGAGACGGTGGCCGCCGGACGTCACGTTGACGACCCGTGCGCCATGGGCGGCTTGGAGGGCGGGAAGCAGGCCGAGGGTGAGCTGGAAGTGGCCCAGGTGGTTGGTGGCGAACTGGGATTCGTAGCCGCGGGCGTCACGGACGAGCGGGCCGGCCATGATGCCGGCGTTGTTGATGAGGATGTGGAGCGGGCGGCCGGTGGCGAGGTAGCGGGCGACGAAGTCGTCGATCGACTTCGGGTCCAGGAGGTCGAGCTGGCTGGTCTCGACGCGGTCGATGCCGGCGAGAGCCTTGGCGGCGTTCTCGGGGTTGCGTACGGCGACGGTCACGTTGGCGCCTGCGTTGGCGAGAGCTCGAGTGGTTTCCAGGCCGAGGCCGCGGTGGCCGCCGGTGACGACGACGTTCTTGCCGGTCAGGTCGATGCCTTCGAGGACCTGGTCGGCGGTCGCGGCGGCGGTGAATCCGCTACCGATCGGGTGCTGTTTGTTGGTCATACCTCCACTCTGCTGTGCGGGCGGCGTACTCTGAATAACTATCCGTCCATATTTTCTTCGCGAGAGTACAGATCATGGCTGACGATCAGCTGTCCGAGGTGTTCGAGCTCGTCGAGGTGCGCGGGCTGGTGTCCGGCGGGTTCAGCGTGTGTGGGCGGTGGGTGTCGCGGGCCGCGCTGCAGGAGTCGTTCAAGTTCATGGCGGTCGTCGCCGGCAGCGCGCGACTGATGACCGACGGGATCGACGCGCCGATCGAGCTCCTCCCGGGCGACGTCGCGATCCTCAACAACCGGTCGCGGCTCGAACTCGCCGGCGGCACCGGCGACGGACCGGTCCGCGAGGTCATGCCGGTCGAGGACGGCCTGTCGCTGACGGAGGCCGACTGGACCACCAACGACATCATCCTCGGCGGTCGGATCGACCTCAACGGGGCCGGCCGGACGCTGCTGCTCGAAGCGCTGCCGCCGGTCGCGCACGTGCGCGCCTCCCCCACCAGCGGCGCCAACCTGCGCGGGAGCATTCACCGACTGTTCGACGAGGTGGCCGGCAACCGGATCGGGTCCGCGTTCGCGATCCGGCAACATGCCCAACTCGTGCTTCTCGAGGTACTCCGTGCGTACGTCGAGCAGGCCGAACTCCCACCGGGCTGGCTGCGCGTACTCACCGATGAACGCCTCCGTCCCGCCCTCACCCTGATGCACTCACAACCCGACCAGCTCTGGGGACTCAACGAGCTCGCGCGCGCAGCCGCAATGTCCCGGACGGCCTTCGCCGAGCGGTTCCGCGAGGTCTCCGGCATGCCGCCGCGCGCCTACCTCAACCGCTGGCGGATGATGCTCGCCCAGCGCGCCCTCCGCGATGCCGACGTCAGCGTCGGATCGCTCGCAACGGAGCTCGGGTACGCCTCGGAGAGCGCGTTCAGTACTGCGTTCAAACGCGAGGTCGGCGAGTCACCGCTGCGCTATCGCTTCCGGGTCCGCGATCAGGCATTGTCCAGCTGATCGACCAGCTCATCGTCGAGCCGGATCTCAACCGCGCCCAACGCCTCCTCCAACTGCTCGAGTGAAGACGCGCCGAACAGCGGGATGACGTTGTGGTGCAGGAGCCAAGCCAGCACGACCTGGTTCGGCGTGACGCCGAGGTCGTGGGCGGCCTGACGGAGAGCCTCATAGCGAACGTACGCCGTCGGATGGGCGTAGCGGCGCTCGAACGGCCGGTCCGGACGCGTGTACGAACCAGCGAGGAGAGGCTGGTACGCGACCAGCGTCATCTCCGGATGCTCCGACAGATAGTCGAAGAGCTCGATGCCGGCGTGCTGGTAGTGCGGAGTGCCGTGACGGCGAACGCCCTGCAGAGTAGGCGGATTCGGCCAGAGATAGCTCGAGTGCTGCTGGATAACGGAGTACTGCGCAACGCCTTGAGCGGCTGCGGTCTGGCGAGCGCGGTCCAGTCGCCACGTCGCCGTGTTGCTGCAGCCGATCAGGTCGACGACACCCTCCGAGGCCAGTCGGCCGAAGGCGGCCACCGTCTCGTCCAACGGAGTACTTCGGTCGTCGATGTGCGCGTAGTACAAGTCGATCCGGTCAATACCCAGCCGACTAAGGCTGCCCTTGACGGCCTCGCCGACGACTGGCGCGCTGAGACCTTCCCAATGGGCGTCCGCCGGATCGCCTGGAACGGTTGTCCGGGCACCGCATTTGGTGGCAATGAACAACTCATCACGGTTGCCTCGGGCCCTCATCCAGCCCCCTAAGAGCTCCTCGCTGTCACCTCCGTGGCCGTGCCATTGGTTGTAGTTGTTCGACGTGTCGATGAACGTCCCGCCTGCCGCCACGAACCGGTCGAGGATCGCGATCGCGGTCTCGGGCGGTGTCGACGTACCGAGGTTCATCGCGCCCAGGCAGAGCGCACTGACAGTCCGGCGATTTCCAATCGTTCGAGCCAACATGCCCCCTACCCTGCCTGCTGGAGCGCGCTCAAGGTCAAGTCAGACGAGCCAGATGCCGGCGTCCATGAGCACGCGGTCCTTGAGTTCGTTGACCTCACGCCAGGCTTGGATCTTGGTCGGTCTGACTCGGAAGAACGGGTAGTGGTCGAGCGGACGCGGATCGAAGCCGGCCTTCGCGGCGAACGCCTCGCTCTCGGCGTCGGTGACCTCGACGATCTCGACGGTCCCGGTGACGTGGATGACGTCGCGGACCTCACCGACGGTCAGCTGGACGACAGGATTCGCACGCAGGTTGCGGGCGGTCGGATTGGTGGCAGTAGTCGAGAGCAGCAATGAATCGTTGGTCCAGAGGAACGAGAGCGGCATCAGGTACGGCGTACCGTCGAGCGAGGCCGTGGACACCCAGGCGTCGACATCCTTCTCGAACCGCTGCAGGGTGTCCTGCTTGCGTACGGACAATGGGCGGGCTGGTGCCGTCATGACGTGCTCCTCTTCCTCTGGTGTCACATCTAACGCGCGTACTTCGTCAGTCGGAATGACAGCGTTGGGCCGGTGAGTGTGACAGGGAGTGTGGTCCGGATGAGCGGGGACGACTGGCTGGCGACACGGTTCGAGGAGAACCGGGATCGCCTGCGGGCCGTCGCATACCGGATCTTAGGCTCCGAACCGGAGGCCGAGGACGCGGTCCAGGAGACCTGGATCCGGCTCAGCCGCAGCGACTCCGAAACGATCGACAACCTCGGCGGCTGGCTGACCACGGTCGTCGGGCGGATCTGCCTCGACATGCTGCGCACCCGCCGCGGCCGGCCCGAGCTGCCGTTGGGCGACCACTCCCCTGCGTTCGCGGATGACGCCGTACCGGATCCGGAACTTGAAGCTGTGCAGGCGGATTCGGTCGGTCTCGCGCTGCTCGTCGTACTCGAGACTCTGTCGCCGGCCGAGCGATTGGCGTTCGTGCTGCACGACATGTTCGCGGTGCCGTTCGATGACATCGCGCCGATCATCGGCAAGTCGCCGGCGGCCGCGCGGCAGATCGCGAGCCGCGCACGCCGCCGAGTTCGCGGTACGCCGGAACCGACCGCAGTGGACGTGGTTCGTCAGCAGGAGGTCGTGAGCGCGTTCCTGGCGGCGGCCCGTGGGGCGGACTTCTCGGCCCTGCTCGAAGTACTCGATCCGGAAGTCGTGCTGCGGGCCGACGCCGGTGCATCGGAACGCGGGATGGCTCCGATGACGACCGGGTCGGATCGGGTTGCGGCGGCGTTCTCCGGGCGGGCGCAGGCGGCGAAACTCGTACTGGTCGACGGAATGCCTGGGCTGGTGTGGATGCAGCGCGGCGAACCGGTCGTTGTGTTCTCTTTCACCGTGGTCGACGGGCGTGTCGCCGCGATCACGTTGCGGGGCGACGACGACTACTTGCGAACGGTCGAGTTGGAGCCGTTGAAAGGGTGATCCGACGGCGTGGCGAGTGGACAGATTCGGTGGGACTCCTGTGACGGATGGGGTGCGATTCAGGCTCGTCGTACCCGCATCGCGAGACGGTGGAATCCGGTTTTTGTCCGGGCAGAAAGTGCGCTACTGTTCTGCTCTCGCACCGAGGAAACAGCTCGGAGCGATGCGGACGTAGCTCAGTTGGTAGAGCGCAACCTTGCCAAGGTTGAGGTCGCCGGTTCGAACCCGGTCGTCCGCTCGGAGAGGGTTCGGCAGGCCACCGTCCTCACGATGTCGAACTGCTTCACTGGTGGAGTGGCCGAGAGGCGAGGCAACGGCCTGCAAAGCCGTGTACACGGGTTCGAATCCCGTCTCCACCTCGAAACCTCAGTAGGCTTGGGTTTCCCGGACGATTGGCGCAGCGGTAGCGCGCTTCCCTGACACGGAAGAGGTCACTGGTTCGATCCCAGTATCGTCCACGAAGGCGAGGGGCGAGCTGTGCCTGCGGAAAGCGCAGGCCGGCTCGCCTTCGTCATTTGTGCGGCTGCGCTTCGCTTGCCGCGTTGCGGGGGCTTCGCCACCCGCACCCCCTGCGCCTTCGCTTCGCTCGGCGGCGGTGGCTGGGTCCGGCAGTCCGCTCGGGTGCGGGGCCGCGCGCCTGCTGTAGCTAGGTTTGCGGACCGCTCGGGTGCAGTGGTGGGTCCGGCGGTGCACGGAACGTCGGCCCGAGCGCGCCGCCCTGGCTTCGTCCTTCGGCCGATCCCAAAACCCAGACCGTTTGCCGGCCCGTCCCGACCCTTCGCCGAACCCAGCCCCGACCGGCGGTGCCAGCCCCGGCCGTTTGCCGAGTCGTGGGTTTGGTTGGGGACACGCCGCGGATGGCGGACCGAATCCACGACTCGGCGGACCCGACGCCGACCGTCTCACACGAATCGGCGGAGCTTGCGCCCTTCGCTTCGGTCGGCTGGCGGTGGCTGGGTGCGGCGGTCGGCTCGCCTTCTGTGGCTGAGTTTTGCGAGTTGGCTCGGGTGGTCGGTGATGCGGGTGCGGACCGCCAGGACATCACAATGCGTAGGGCCGCAGGTCGGGTAGGCGGCAGGGCGGGGACGTACGGCGATTGTGATGGCCTGGCGGTTCGCGGGTGGTTAGTGGTGGCGGGATTGGGCTGTTATCGCCAGGAGGAGTAAGGCGGTGCCTAGGAGGGCCGCGGGGGTTAGGTGTTCGTGGAAGGCGAGGGTGCCTATTGCTGTGGCTACTACTGGTTCTAGTAGGGCGATCGTGGCCGCGGTTAAGGCTGGGTGATGATTCGATGCACGACGTGGGCCTTAGTCAGTCCGTCGACCACGCGGCGAGCGGTTTTACATGCGGAGGTGGGAGCCGCCGTTGAAGTCCAGGACTGTGCCGGTGGCGAACTCGGCTTCCGCGGAGGCGAGGTAGAGGATGGCGCCTGCTACTTCGGAGGGGTCGGCTACTCGTTCCAGGGGGCTTTCCAGGCGGCGGCGGTCGTAGCCTTCGCCGGCCAGATTGACGGCGGCCATGTCGGTTACAGTCCAGCCTGGCGCGATGGCCGTGACCGCGATGCCCTCGGGGCCCAACGCTCGGGCGAGCGACTGGGTGAAGGAGACGATGGCGGCTTTCGAGGCGCCGTACGCGGGCTGGTTCGGTTCGCCGCGGAAGGCGCCGCGGGACGAGACGTTGACGATCCGGCCGCCGCTGGACATGCGCCGGACCGCGCACCACGTGACGTTCGAAGGGCCGACGAGGTTCACGGCGAGGGTGTCGGTCCACGCCTGCTGCCACTCGGCGTACGTCGTCTCGCGGATCCGGTGCGGGATGTAGAGACCGGCGTTGTTCACCAGTACGTCGATACTGCCGAGAGCCCGAGCCGCGTCGTCGACCATCGTCTCGATCGCCGCCGGATCAGCCAGATCGGCCTGCACCATCACATGCCCTGACCCAGGCAACTCCTTCAACACCTGGGCGGCCGCGTCCGCGGAGGCGCTGTAATGCACCGCCACCCGATCACCCGCGGCAGCGAACGCACGCGCCGTCGCCGCTCCGATCCCCCGCGAAGCACCCGTCACCAGCACCGATCGGTTCATGCCCCGATCCTTTCATCGCGGGCACAAGCATCACGGCCGGGGCTTCAGATCCTTCCGATAGGACTTGCTGGCGCGCGCCCAGTCCTTCTTCGCCTGCGCACGCAACCGCACGTCGGCGCGACGCGCCATGTACGCCGCCTCGCGCCGCAGCTTCACCCAGCTCTCGTACCGCCGGTACGGCAGCGAGCCGTCTTCCAAAGCCGCCCGTACCGCACAGTCCGGCTCCATCACGTGCGAGCAGTCCTTGAACTTGCACTCCGCTGCCAGCGCGGTGATATCCGGGAAGGCCGCCGCCAGTCCCTCTCCCGACTCTTGCAGACCGATCCCCCGCAGCCCCGGCGTGTCGATGACGACCCCGCCAGCTGGCAGCACGATCAGCTCACGCCGTACCGACGTGTGGCGACCCTTCCCGTCCTCACGGATCTCCTGCACGTCCAGCAGCTCCACACCGGCCAGTGCGTTCACCAGCGACGACTTGCCCGCCCCACTGGACCCCAGCAACGCCAGAGTCGCGTCCCCGTCCAGCAACGCGCGTACGTCGTCCAGGCCGACACCTGTGGTCGCACTGCACACCAGTACGTCGGCACCCGGCGCGGCGAGCGCCACGTCTTCGGCCAGCGCGTCGGCGTCCCCGACGAGGTCGGCCTTGGTGAGTACGACGACCGGCCGGGCGCCGCTCTCCCACGCCAGCGCGAGGAAGCGTTCGATCCGGCCGATGTTCGGTTCCGGATGCAGACCAACCACGATCGCGATCACGTCGACGTTGGCCGCGAGCACCTGCCCACGGGACGAACCGCCGACCTCCGCGCGGACGATCGTCGTACGGCGGGGCAGCACCGACTCGAGCGTGATCCGGTCGTCCGGCCAGAACCGCAGTACGACCCAATCGCCCGTACACGGACCGGCCTGCGGGTCGGCGGCGATCTCGGCGAGCAGCGAACTGGACCAGCTGGCCCGGACCGGACCGTCCTCGGTGAAAACCGTCGCCAGGCCCTTGTCGACCCTGGCGACTCGTCCCGGCACCAGCTCTTCCGGGACGGATTGCAGAAACTCAGCCGTGGATGCGTCGAGTCCCAGGGCCTGGAGTGTGGCTGACATGCGGCGAACCTTTCGGAGGGTCCGGCCGCGAGATCAGCTCAGCGGACGGACAGTGTGGGAGACAGCGGCCCATCGGGCCTGTTCCAAGCTCATGGCGGGCTGCCTCCCTTCTGGTCCGGTCGGTCCCGAGCCGGGGACCGTGTATGCCGTCAGACTAGGTCGTCGGTGTCACTCTGCGCACCGGATTTTCCGACCGGCGCAGGCTTCTTCTCGGCCGGCTCGTCCGTCGGCCTCTCGGGCGGCTTCGCGGGCGCTGGAGGAGCCAGCCGCGGCAGCTCCGCCACCTTCTCCCCGACCTTCTCGGCGACCTTCGCCCCCAGCTTCTCCACCTTGCGCGCCGCCTCGATCTCCGGACGCTCGTCCGACTCCACCGGCGTCAGCGAGCCGCCGTGCTCGTGATGACGCTCCGGCTCCGCCTTCATCACCGGCTCGACCTCGTCCTCGTCAGCCGTGTCCTCGACCGAGGCCTTCTTCACCTCGGCCACATGCTGCTTGTGCGGCCACAGCCGGTCCACCACGGCATTCAGCGCAGCACCTATCAGTACGGCGATAGCTGTCATGTACAGCCACATCAGTACGGCGATGGGCGCGGCCAGCGGACCGTAGATCGACGTACCGCCGACCGTGCTCTGCAGGACCCAGCGCAGTACGAAGCTGCCCAGGATCCAGATCGAGAGGGCCAGGAACGACCCCGGCAGGTCGGAGACCCACGGCGTCCGGATCGGCACCGACAGGTGGTAGAGGGTGTTCAAGAAGCCCGCGGACAGGATCGTGACGACCGGCCAGTACAGCTGGTTCAGGAAGTCGAGCCGGTGTGGCAGCAGCGCCTGGACCGCGTCCGGGCCGGCCAGCACCAGCGGCAGCACGATCACGCCGATGACCAGCGCAGCGCAGTACAAAGAGAAGGACAGGGCGCGGGTCCGGACGATGCCGCGCTTGCCGCCCATCCCGTACATGATCGTGATGGTGTCGACGAACACGTTCAGCGCACGGCTGCCGGACCAGAGCGCGAGCACGAACCCGATCGAGATCACGTCCGGCCGGCCGCCGTTCAGGACCTGGTCCAGCGTCGGCGCGATGACGTTCTTGATCGAGTCGTCGGTCAGCGCCTGAGCGGCCAGGTCGACGATCTGCTGCTTGACGTCATTGATCGTCTCGACCTCGAACCACTTGCTCGCGATGTAACCGAGCGACCCGGCCAGTCCGAAGATCAGCGGCGGCAGCGAGAGGATCGCGAAGAACGCCCCCTCGGCGGCGAGCCCGGTGACGCGGTACCGCAGACACACCCCGACGGTCTGGGTGGCCAGCTTCCAAGTCGTCGCGGGGACCCGGCGAACCCATGCAAATGAGAGGGAGCTCCCACCAGTGGGTCCTGCCCCAGAACGTGCCATACCGCTTACCGTACTGACATGGCGGACCCATTCGCGGTAACGAATCAGGCTCCCCCACTGCGGGGCGTGAACTTCTTCACCCACGACGCGGCCCTCGGTGACGCTCTGCGCCCGTACGCCGACCTCGTGGACGACCCCGGTCTACACCGGATCGGCGAGCTGGCCGGCTCCGAGGAGGCCCGAGCCCATGCGCTCCCGGCGAACCAGAACCCGCCGGTCCTGCGCACCCACGACCGCTACGGGAACCGGATCGATGAGGTGGAGTTCCACCCATCCTGGCACTGGCTGATGGAGCGGGCCGTCGGGTTCGGGCTACAGGCTGCGCCGTGGACCAGCGACCAACCGTCGCCGCACCTCACCCGGGCGGCCGGGTTCTACGTCTGGTCGCAGGTCGAGCCCGGTCACGGCTGCCCGATCTCGATGACGTACGCCGCGGTTCCGGCGCTGAAGGCGGACGAGCGACTCGCGAAGGAGTGGATCCCGCAGCTCGCGTCGACGGAGTACGACGTACGCCGGCTGCCGGTCGCGGCGAAGAACGGTGTGCTCGCCGGGATGGGGATGACCGAGAAGCAGGGCGGGTCGGACGTCCGGGCGAACCTGACGACCGCGACCCCGGTCGGGGACGACGGTGAGTATCAGCTGAACGGGCACAAGTGGTTCTGCTCGGCGCCGCAGGTGGACGTGTTCCTGGTACTGGCGCAGGCCCCGGACGGACTCAGCTGCTTTGTCGTACCGCGGGTGCTTGCCGACGGCAACCGGAACCCGTTCGCGCTGCAACGGCTCAAGGACAAGCTCGGCAACCGGTCGAACGCGTCCAGTGAGGTCGAGTTCCACGGCACGATCGGTTATCGGCTCGGCGACGAGGGCGCCGGCGTCCGCACCATCATCGAGATGGTCGCCGCGACGCGGCTCGACTGCGTCCTCGGATCGGCCGCCCTGCAACGCCGCGCGCTGGTCGAGGCGATCTGGCACACCCGGCACCGGAGCGCCTTCGGCGGTTTGCTCGCCGACAAGCCCGCGATGCAGAACGTCCTGGCGGACCTGGCAATCGAGAGCGAGGCGGCCACCGCGCTGGGGATGCGATTGGCCGCCGCAGTCGATTCCTCAGATCCGAAGGAAGCGGCGTTTCGGCGGATTGCGCTTCCGCTGGCGAAGTTCTGGGTGTGTAAGCGGACGCCTTTCATGGTCGCGGAGGCGCTCGAGTGCCTCGGCGGGAATGGGTACGTCGAGGAGTCCGGGCTGCCGCTGCTCTACCGGGAGTCGCCGCTGAACTCGATCTGGGAAGGCTCCGGCAACGTCAACGCGCTCGACGTACTGCGTGCGCTCAGGCGGCCCGAATCGCTCGAAGCCTGGCTGCTCGAGGTGGGCGCGGTCCAAGGGGCCGATGATCGGCTCGACGCCGCGGTGCACGACGTACTGCAAGCGCTTGCTGATGTCGCTGACGCCGAAGCCGGAGCTCGTCGACTGGCCGCGCGGATGGCGTTGTGTCTGCAGGCGTCGCTGCTGATCCGGCACTCGACACCGGCAGTCGCGGACGCGTTCGTGGCGTCGCGGCTGGCGAACGACTGGGGTGGTGTGTTCGGGACGCTTCCGCGGACGACACCGTTCCTGGACATCGTCGATCGCACGATAGGGTGAGCGCGTCGCGACTGGCGCGCTGAGGTGGAGAACCACCGGGGAGCGAAAACCGTCGGCACCGTGCGCCTGGGTGCCTTCGACCCACTGCAACCGCAGGAGAGACAACGATGCCTGAATCCTTTGACGGGGCCGCCGCGTCGGCCGCGTACAACAACGCGCTGCAGGTGATCGCCGCGGTGGAGCCGACCATCGCCGGCGCGATCAAGGCCGAGCTGGCCGACCAGCGTTCCTCGCTGAAGCTGATCGCCAGCGAGAACTACGCCTCCCCCGCCACCTTGCTGACGATGGGCAACTGGCTCTCGGACAAGTACGCCGAGGGCACCATCGGCCACCGCTTCTACGCCGGCTGCCAGAACGTCGACACCGTCGAGCAGGCCGCCGCCGACCACGCGATGGCGCTGTTCGACGCACCGCACGCCTACGTCCAGCCGCACTCCGGCATCGACGCCAACCTGGTCGCGTTCTGGGCGATCCTGGCCCAGCGGATCGAGTCCCCGGCGCTGGCCGAGGCGGGCGCGAAGCACGTCAACGACCTGACCGACGAGGACTGGACCAAGCTCCGCAAGGCGCTCGGCGACCAGAAGATGCTCGGCATGTCACTGGACGCCGGCGGTCACCTGACCCATGGTTTCCGGCCGAACATCTCCGGCAAGATGTTCAACCAGCACTCGTACGGCACCGACGCCGAGACGGGTCTGCTCGACTACGACGAGGTCGCGCGCAAGGCCCGCGAGTTCAAGCCGCTGATCCTGATCGCCGGCTACTCGGCGTACCCGCGAAAGGTGAACTTCGCCAAGATGCGGGAGATCGCCGACGAGGTCGGCGCGACGCTGATGGTCGACATGGCGCACTTCGCCGGCCTGGTCGCGGGCAAGGTCTTCACCGGCGACTTCGACCCGGTGCCGTTCGCGCATGTGACCACGACGACCACGCACAAGTCGCTCCGCGGCCCGCGCGGCGGCATGGTGCTGTGCCAGCCCGAGTACGCCGACGCCGTCGACCGCGGTTGCCCGATGGTGCTTGGTGGTCCGCTCAGCCAGACGATGGCGGCGAAGGCGGTCGCGCTCGCCGAGGCCCGGCAGCCTTCGTTCCAGGTTTACGCGCAGGCGGTCGCGGACAACGCGGTCGCGCTGGCCGAGGGTCTGATGAAGCGCGGCGTGAAGCTGGTGACGGACGGCACCGAGAACCACCTCGCCCTGCTCGACGTCTCGTCGTACGGCATCACCGGCCGGCAGGCCGAGTCGGCCCTGCTCGACGCGGGCATCGTCACCAACCGGAACGCCGTACCGCGCGACCCGAACGGCGCCTGGTACACCTCGGGCGTTCGGATCGGTACGCCGGCGTTGACGACGCGCGGGTTCGGCGCGGACGAGTTCGACCGGGTCGCCGAGCTGATGGTGGACGTGCTGTCCTCGACCACCCCCACGAACACGTCCGCGGGTGCTCCGTCCAAGGCGAAGTACGTGCTGGCCGACGGCGTCGCCGACAAGACCAAGGCTGCTTCGGCGGAGCTGCTCGACAAGTACCCGCTCTACCCGGGCCTCGTGCTCAACTGACGACTGGCTGCCCGCTCTCAGATTCTTGAGGGCGGGCAGCTTTCTTTGGCATCAGAACGGCCGCGAGCACGGCACCGGCAACTGCGATCCCGCCGGAGACCCACATGGTGGTGTTGAGGCTGGTCATGAAGGCGTCGCGAACGCTGCTGAGTAGGTCGGCCGAGCCGGCCTTTGCCGCGACTGCGAGCCCGCCGCCGAGACTCTTCTCGACTGCGTCGGCCGCCTGCGCCGGCAAGCCGGTCGTGTCGACGTTGTTGCGGTAGACCGAGTTCAGCACGGTCCCGAGTACGGCGACCCCGACCGTCCCACCGACCTGACGGAACGCCTGCAGCAGACCGGATCCCGTCCCTGCCCGCTCGGGATCGAGCACGCCGAGCGCAGCGTTCATTGCCTGCGGCATCGAGCACCCGAGGCCGAACCCGACCACCACGAACCAGATCGCCGTATAGCCGTACCCGGTCGCGAGATTCGTGAAGGCCCCGAGCACGAACCCGGCCGCCATCACCACGAACCCGATCATCACCACCAGCCGGGTGCCGATGCGAGCCTCCACCGGCTCAGCCAGCTTCGCGCCGACCGTCATCCCACCGATGAACGGCAGCAACTTGAGCCCGGTGTGCAGCGCGTCCGATCCGTTGATGCCCTGGAAGTACTGCGGCATCGTGAACAGCAACCCGAAGATCGCGAACACGGAGACCGTCAGCAGCACCGCGCCACCCGAGAACGCTCTCTCGTGGAACAGCCGGAGCTCGATCAACGGCCGCGGATTCCGCCGCTGCCACCACAAGAATCCAGCGATCAGTACGATGGCCAGCCCGAGGAACGCGACCGTCACGCCAGCCGTCCACGACGACTCCCCCGCCCGGGTCACGCCGTACACAAGGGCTGCCAGCCCCGCACTCGACAGCACGATGCCGAGCCAGTCGATCGCCGGCCGGACGGAACTCCGACTTTCCGGAACCAGCAGCATGACCGCGACGGCCGCGATGAACGCGATCGGGACGTTCATCAGGAAGATCCACTGCCAGCCGGCGTGGTCGAGCAGCAGTCCGCCGACGATCGGGCCGAGCGGCATACCGATGCTGTTGGCAACGACGAAGAAGCCGATCGCCTTCTTCCGCTCCACCTCGGTCGAGAACAGCACGGTGATCAGCGAGAGCGCCACCGGAACGATCATCGCCGCGCCGATGCCGAGGAACGCGCGCGACGTGATCAGCGCCGCGGCCGAGTCCGACAACGCGCAGGCGAGCGACGCGAGTCCGAACAGCGACAGCGCAACCGCGATGATCTTGCGCCGCCCGTACCGGTCGCCGAGCAAACCGGCCGGCAGCAGCAGTGCGGCGAGGACCAGGTTGTAGCTGTTCGCCATCCACTGCAGCTGACTCGTCGAGGCGTCGAGGTCCCTCGCGAGCGTCGGCAGCGCGACGTTGAGCACGGTGGTGTCCAGGCCGAGCACGAGTACGGCGAGACAGAGTGCGATGAGTACGCCGAAGCGGCGGGCGCCGGTGAGCGTCGGCGTATCGGTGGTCGTGGTCATGAATTCAAGTTATCAGAACTTTGTGATAGTTGCGATAGATTCAATTATTGTAAGCTTCAACCATGGCGGAGGAACCGAGCCCGGAGGCCGTGAGCCAGTTCGTCGAGCGGTTCGCGGGCGTGCTGGCGAACAGCGGCGTACCGACGATGTCGGCGCGGGTGATGGGCGCGATGCTGGTCAGCCCGACCGGCACGATGACGGCGAACGAGCTGGCCGAGTCCTTGCAGATCAGTCAGCCGGCGGTGTCGGGCGCCGTACGCCAGTTGCTGCAGGTGTCGTTCATCTCTCGCGAGCGGTTGCCCGGGTCGCGCAAGGACCACTACCGGATCCGCGAGGACGTCTTCGCCGCGATCCTCGAGCGCCGCAACCTCGCGCTGAGCGAATGGGAGTCGACCAGCCGCTCCGGCGCCAACCTCTTCCCCGACGACTCCCCCGTCGCCCGCCGCCTGACCGAGGCCGCCGACTTCTTCGCGTTCATCCACAACGACATGGACAACATGATCAAGAACTGGCGCTCGGAGCACCCTGGGTGAACCGCCGGGAGGCAAAGCGGCTCGTCGGTACGGCGTGGTTGGACAGCGACTACCGAACTCAGTGGGAGACGCGCATCATGCGCCGGCGCGTCCCGCTCTACCGCCTGGGGATCGGCGCACTCCGCGCTCTCAACCGGCTGACCGGTGGGCCGAACCGGCCCTCGCTGAAGGTCACCCAATGGAATCGGGTCGGGCCGAACGGCGAGACCTTCGTGATGCACAAGCTCGAGACCATGACCGGGGAGACCTCTCATCCGGTCACCTCGCGAGCCGAGCTGCGGGCGCGGACCTCGTTCGCGGCGCGGCTAGCCAGGGCGATCTCGGCGGACGAGTGGCCGCAGATCATGGCGGAGTACGAACGACGCAAGCAGGGCGAGCCTCCGCAGTTCCGCTATATCGGTCATCGGCCGCTGAACGCGGAGTCGCATGCGTTGATGGACGAGGCCTGGGTGCGGGGCGAGCTGCCGACGGACACCCACCGGGCCTGGAACGTCCTGAAGTTCGAGGACGAAGGCGCGATCTACAGCGACTTCTTCGCCAATGGCGGCGCACGCGGTTATCCCGGCGGCGAGACCAATGCCGGCTTCCGGCTGGGACGAATCATGTTCGACGTCAGCTGGCGGGAGAAGGCCTCACTGAGCGGTGAGCGCCATACCCTCCGCCGCACCCGAATCCTGCGCGCGAAGGAGCTGGTCAAGTTCGTCCGCACGGAGCTGAAGGAGGCGATCCGTCCGCCGGCCCCGCCCGCCACGCACACCACCGCCGTACGTCGGGATGTCTACACCCAGCCTGTCGTCGCCGCGATCTCCGACTTCGTCAAGCCGGAGCCGCTGCGCTCCCCGACCGTTCGAGGTGAAACCACCCCGAACCGCAAGCAGGCATCGGCCATCGACGTCGCCAGCACGGTGCAGAAGGCGCTGCCGCCGCCGATCAACGGCCGGCCGGCCGCGGTCAACGGACAAGCTGGAGCGGCCAACGGACAAGCTGGAACGCTCAGTGGACCGGGGGCAGCGGGAGCTCGATCAGCAACTGGCGAGCAACCGCCAGCGCAACCTCGTCCGAACCATGCGGCGCAACAACCTGCACACCCACCGGCAGCCCGTCCGCCAACCCCGCCGGGACACTCACCGCGGGATGCCCAGTCACGTTGAACACCCAGCAGGGATCGCCGGTAACGATGGTCTCCTCGCGCTGATCGTAGCCATGGGCAACAGTCAACGTAGTCGGCGTGACCAGCGCATCGACCTCAGCGAACAGATCAGCCAGCGCGGTGTCGTTGTAGTCCCGCACCTCCCGCGCCCTCCGCGCCGCCGCTTCCTCGACCCCACGCCCGTTGTCCAGATCGGACAACACTCCCCACGCCTCGTCGGTCGGCGCCAACTCCAACGGCACGTCAACCACGTCCACCCCGACCGCCGCCAGCCGCTCCCGCACCACGCGATCGACCGCCACCTCCGCCGGACAAACCCCCAGCGTCGACCGATAAGCAATCCTCCACGGACCGTGTAGGTGCTCAAAGGAGGGCCGCCATGGTGGGAGGGCGGTCGGGTCCAGGCGATGTGGGCCACTGGCGATGCTCGTCGCGAGGATCACGTCGTCGAGATCCGCGCCGATCACCCCGGCTGTCGTCAGACCGCCGAGCCCGCGTCCACCCGGCCGCGGGATCCGGCCGTACGTGCCCTTGAATCCCACGATCCCGCAGAACGACGCCGGGATCCGCAACGACCCACCACTGTCCCCACCGGTTGCCAGCGGTACGACGCCGGCCGCAACAGCTGCTGCTCCGCCCGCCGTCGACCCTCCCGGGGACCGCGACAGATCCCAAGGATTGCGGGTGTAGTCGGTACCGTTCCACCCGAAAGTCAGAGAGTGGGCACCCGGCCGAGCCCGCGTCGACCACCCGATCGGAACTGCACCCGCAGCAACCAGCCGAGCGATGAGCGGCGCGTCCGGCGGTGTCCGCGACTTGATCAGGAACGGTACGCCGGCCAACAGCCCGGCCGTCTGCACCCGCTCCGCCGCAGCCAGCGCCCCGGCCGCGTCCAATTCCTCAAGAAAGTGCAGCACCGGATCAAGCCGCTCCGCTGCCGCGATCGCCGCCGCGACGACGTCAACCGCGCTCACGGTCCCCGACCGAACAGCCGCCGCGATACCGCGCGCAGTGCGGCGGCTAGTCATTCGGCGAGGAGGGCGTAGGCGACGGAGAGTTCGCGGTCCAACACCGGCGTGAGTTTACGTCAGCGCATAGACCGTGATCGCTGCGAAGTCGTCGGCCGGTTCGGCCGTCTGCCAGGACCGTACGTCGTCCACATACCGCGAGTCGTGACCGGTGTACTGCGCATACGAATCGGACGCATCCGCCGGGCAATGGGTCATCCCGTCCAGGTAGCCGTCGAGCCCGTCCGTGAACAGGTCGGCGGAATTGGGACCGTTGACCACAGCACCGGTGAGCTGACGTCCGGTGATGTTCGCGATCTGATGGTGCGGGCATCGCTCGAAGTTCTGCCCCACCCCGATCATGAACGAGACGCCCCAGGCATTCGCCCCGAACGCCCAGTCCAGCTGCTGCTGCCCGAAGTCGTCGTACCGATGGTCGCCCGTCGCCCGCGCATACAGACGAGCAGTCGTAGCCAGCCCAAAGGTGTGCGGTACGGCGTCGAACTCGGCGTACTGCGCTCCCGCCCGGAACGGATCCGCCGCCGACCGCGCAGCCCCGATCTCCAACTGGGCTTGCAGATCCCCGGCCAAGGCACGCACCAACGGTCGGTCCGTCCGCGCAGCCTTGATCAGATCCGCATGCGCCAACGCGCTCACGTCGTACAGGTTCAGCGTGTCCCCGCCGGCCTCATGCTGGATGTACTGCGAAGCCCAGTAGCCGGCCTGCTTCAACCAGGCCCCGGCCCGCGGATCACCGAGCCGGCGAGCGGCCAACGCCAACTCAGTGGCGCCCAGCTCGAGATCGTCGCGCCATGCAGTCTCCGGATAGAACGCGAACGGCAGCGACGTCACCAACTGCCCGACGTTCTTGGTCTGAGCCTGCGCGTAGATCTGCGCGGCCGTCGCGAGATGCCGGCGTGCGTCCGCACGGTTCGGCTCGACCTGCGCGGCCAGCGCGAACGCCGCTGCCGTACGCCCAGCCAGGTTGGGACTAATCGGCTTGCCCGGCGCGGCAGCCCGGAACACGGGCCGGTTGCGCAGGAATCGCTCGGACGGATCGGTCAGGTGGTCGTCGACGCCCGGTAGCCGCCAGATGTCATGGTCGCCGATGTACGTCTCGGTGTCGTTGCCGGCCCCGACGCCGACCTGGATGTAGAGCGTCCGGGTCCGCTGGTCCCACATCTTGTCGAGCCAGTCCAGCCCGTGCCGCGCCTCCGCGAGCACCTTGCCGTCCGGCTTGTCCCGAACCGATGCCCACAGCAACGATTCCGAGTACGCCGCGATATGCGTGAACTTCAAGTAGTCGCCGGCGTCGTACCACCCGCCGGTGACGTCGACGGGTCCACCGACCCGCTGAAGTTCACCCACGGTCTGGTCGCTGTCCGGATCCACAAACGTCGGGGTCTCGTAGACCAGCGCTTTCGAGTCATTGCGGTGAGCCGTGTCCCGCTGCGCCGTAAAGAACTGCACGGCCTTGTCCTTGGCGCTCGTCAGCAGCCGGTCCGACGAAGCCCGGACCTCAAAGGCAGCCGATGCCACGCCAGGCACCTGCAGACGGTAGGACCCCGGCACCTTCAGCGCAGACAGATCCAGCTGATAGACGTGCGGGTACGTCGCATTCCACTCCCCCACGTCCTTGCCGACCCGGCCGCTGAGCACCCGCCGCCCGTACCGGTCCACGACCTGGAAACGAGTCGCCACCGAACGACTCAGAACGTACGCCGCCTTGCTGTCGAAGGCGCCGTACCCGAGCTGGTTCACCCGCACAGCTCCAGCCTGTGCTGCCTCCGCCGTACTCACCGGCCCAACCACCAAACCCAGCCCCACCACCAGGGCTCCGAACCGACGCCAGGACCTCACGATTGTCTCCCTCCGACCAATCGTTAGGAAAGTTTCCTATTGCTGATCGGGACGGTAGCGCACGTCGTCGCCGGAGTACAGGTTTCAGCTGCGCAAGCGCGACGCCGACCACACCATCAACGCCGCGAAGACCGCACCGAGCAACGCACAGGCAGCCGGGACGCTGGTCAGCGAGATCAGCGCGCCGAAGCCGGCCATCGCGACCGGCATCAGGCCGTCGTCGGAGAGGCTGACAATGCTCGACGTACGCCCGAGGAAGGCGGGATCGATCGTCTGCTGGAACGCGCCGGACAGCAGGGCCGACGCGAGGCCGGCGGTGGCGCCGATCAGGCCCATCGCGACGAACACCGCCAACCGCGGAACCGAGCCGATCATCACGCAGCCGGCTGCCTGGATGATCAGCAGGAGCAACCCGGCCCGCGCCGGACGGCGCGGCTTCCATCGCATCGCCACGATCGCTCCGGCCGCGGCGCAGATGCCCGAGCACGCCTGGAACCAGCCGAGGGCCGCCGGCCCCCAGCCATCGAGGTGGACCCGTTGCACCAGGCCGACCGCCAGCACCGGACCGACACACAGATTGAGCCCGAAGAACGCGATCACCAGCGTGCGCGCGGCCTCGTCCCGGCGCAGGTACCCGAACCCGGCCGACAGGTCCCGCCGGATCGAATGCCCGCTCGCCGGCGGCTGCGGGAACCGTGGCCGGATCACGAACGCCAGGGCCAGCGCGATGACTCCGAACGAGACCGCATCCACGACCATCACGGTCAAAAGCCCGCCGTGCGCGACGAGCAGACCACCCAGCGGCGCGCCGGCGAACACGGCCAGCCGGTTCGCCAACTGTCGTCCGGCCGCCAGCGCGACCAGGTCGTCGGCCTGCACCATCCGACGCGGGAGCGTGCCGGCCGCCGGGTTGTAGAGCGCGTCGACCGCCCCGAAGACCACCGCGACCGTCAGCAGCAGCGGGAGCGTCACCTGACCCGCGGCCACGACGAACGCCGCGACGGCGAGGACCACGATCCGCCCGAGGTTCGCCGCGATCATCGTGCGCCGGCCGTCCAAGCGATCGGCGAGCGCACCGCCGAACAGCAGGAACAATGCTCGCGGCAGCGCGCCGATTCCCATCACCAGGCCGGCCGCCGCGGGTGACGCGACCTGTGCCGCGCTCCAGGCCAGACCGACGTACCACGCGACATCGCCGGCTTCGGAGACAGCGCCGGACAGGGTCCAGGCCTGGACCCGCCGATCCCGGCGCAACGGCGGCAGGACAGCGATCGACTCACTCATGGCCGGGCCGGTACGCCGTGGGCGAAGACGTAGACCGGTGTCGCCGAGGGCTCGGTCGACGGGCTCTCGTAGTACTCCTGGATCAACTCGCTCATGCGGCCGCCGAGCTCGGCCAGCCGCTCCGGCGTCAGTCGCAGCCAACTGTCGGTCGCGAAGGCGGCCCGCGACCACTCCTCGCCGTACTCCGGGCGCTCGGTGAACCACTGCCGCACCTTGTCGACGTGGTGTGTGACGTTCCTCTCCTCGGCCACGGTGGCGACGAGCTCATCGGCGGGCTCACCAGCCGCGTCGGCAACCGACCAGCTGTACGACTGGTGAGCACTGCGCCACCAGCGCTCGCGCCGGTTCTTCGCCAGCTCGGGCGCCTCCTCGATGACTCCGGCCGCTGCCAGCACCTTCAGGTGATGGCTGATGTTGCCGACGAGTTCGCCGGTCCGCTCGGCCAGTTGCGAGGCGGTGGCCGGACCGTCGACGCCGAGCAGGTCGATCAGCCGGCGACGCAGCGGGTGATGGATGGCGGCGATCACCGAGGAGGTGGCCGAACGCCGGTTCGCGGGTGCCATGCGCCGTACCCTAGCTTCCACAAGAGTTCTTGCACAAGAGCTCTTGTGGGACACGATTCGAGCGCGAATCAATCTCCAGCAGACTGCTAGACATAGCCATATCGTGAGATCGGGTCTCAGGATTCAGGATTGACAGTTGCAAAGTCGGGCTCTGACGCTGACGCTTGTGGACATGCTCGCTGCCCGCTCCACCCACCTCGTAGGTCGCATTCATGTCGACCTCGGGCGGATGCGCAGCGCCATCTGTTGTCCTTCGATGTTCTGACAGCCACCCCGCCAGGGCCCACCGCGGCCCCCTGATCATCCCCGATCACCGCTGGGTGCGCACCGCGCGGAACGCATCGAACCGACGACGCTTCGATCCCGCCGCATCCGGTGAGCACCTGTCACGAGGACAAGGACACGCCCCCGATGACTGCTGGCGTCACCTCCCCCGCCCGCAAACCGGCCCGCCCCCGCAAGGGCAAGGGCGAAGGCCAGTGGGCGCTCGGATACCGCGAGCCGCTGAACAAGAACGAGGAGAACAAGAAGAACGACGACGGCCTGAACGTCCGGGCCCGGATCGAGAACGTCTACGCGCACCGCGGCTTCGACTCGATCGACCCGGCCGACCTGCGCGGCCGGTTCCGGTGGTGGGGGCTGTACACCCAGCGCAAGCCCGGGATCGACGGCGGCAAGACCGCGACGCTGGAGCCCGAGGAGCTGGACGACAAGTACTTCATGCTCCGGGTTCGAGTCGAGGGCGGCCAGCTCAGCACCGAGCAGCTGCGGGCGATCGCCGAGGTCTCCACGACGTACGCGCGGGACACCGCCGACATCACCGACCGGCAGAACATCCAGCTGCACTGGATCCGCGTCGAGGACGTCCCCGCGATCTGGCAGAAGCTCGAGGCGGTCGGCCTCTACACGACCGAGGCCTGTGGTGACGTGCCGCGGGTGATCATCTCCAGCCCGGTGGCCGGCATCGCCGCGGACGAGATCATCGACCCGACACCGGCCATCGACGACATCGTCGAGAAGTACATCGGGTCGAGCGAGTTCTCCAACCTGCCGCGGAAGTTCAAGACAGCGATGACCGGGCACCCGTCGCACGACGTCGTACCGGAAGTGAACGACATCGCGTTCGTCGGTGTGGTGCACCCCGAGCACGGCCCGGGTTTCGACGTCTGGGTCGGCGGCGGACTGTCGACCAACCCGATGCTGGCGCAGCGCCTCGGCGCATGGGTGCCGCTCGACGAGGTGCACGAGGCCTGGTGGGGTATCTGCAGCATCTTCCGCGACTACGGTTACCGCCGGCTGCGGACCCGGGCCCGGATCAAGTTCCTGGTCGCGGACTGGGGCATCGAGAAATTCCGCGAGGTTCTCGAGACGAAGTACCTCAAGCGGAAGCTGATCGACGGACCGGCGCCCGAGGTTCCCGCCGTACAGGGTGACCACGTCGGTGTGCACAAGCAGAAGGACGGCAAGTACTTCGTCGGCGTCGCGCCGGTCGTCGGTCGCGTCTCCGGCGAGAAGCTGGCCAAGCTCGCGGACGTCGTCGCCGCACACGGCTCGGATCGGATCCGGACCACGGCCCAGCAGAAGCTGATCGTGCTGGACGTCGAGGAGTCGAAGGTCGAGTCGCTGGTGACGGCTCTCGCCGAGTTGGGCTTCCAGGCCCGGCCGTCGGCCTGGCGCCGCAACACGATGGCCTGCACAGGCATCGAGTTCTGCAAGCTCGCGATCGTCGAGACCAAGGCCCGCGCGGCCCAGCTGATCGACGAGCTGGAGGAGCGGATCCCCGACCTCGACGTACCGATCACCGTGAACGTGAACGGCTGCCCGAACTCGTGCGCCCGGATCCAGGTCGCGGACATCGGCCTGAAGGGCCAGCTGGTGATGGATGCCGACGGCAACCAGGTGCCCGGGTACCAGGTGCACCTCGGCGGCGGTCTCGGCCTGGACGCCGGCTTCGGCCGGAAGCTCCGCGGCCACAAGGTCACCGCCGACGACCTGACCGACTACGTCGAGCGCGTCACGCAGAACTACCTGAAGGAGCGCAACGAGGGCGAGCGCTTCGCCCAGTGGGTCACCCGAGCGGACCAGGAGGCACTTCAGTGAGTGAGCGAGCGGCACCTCTCTACTGCCCGTACTGCGGAGACGAGGACCTCAGGCCCTCCGAAGAAGGCCATGGCGCGTGGGAGTGCCGGCCGTGTGCACGGGTGTTCCAGCTGAAGATGATCGGACTGCGGGTGACGGTGGAATGAGTGACTTGAAGACTCTTGCCGAGGAGGCCAACGAACGGTTGGCCGACGCCTCGGCGGTCGAGGTACTGGCGTGGGCCCGGGAGACGTTCGGCGACGAGCTGGTGGTGACCGCCTCGATGGCCGACGGCGCACTCCCCCACCTGGCGGCGCAGGCGGCTCCCGGTGTCGACGTACTGTTCCTCGACACCGGCTACCACTTCGTCGAGACGATCGGGACCCGGGACGCGGTCGCCGCGACGCTGCCGATCCACCTGATCAACGCACTTCCGCTGCAGACGGTGGCTGAGCAGGACGCGGAGTACGGCGAGAAGCTGCACGACCGCGACCCGAACAAGTGCTGCGCGATGCGCAAGGTCGAGCCGCTGAACCGGTACCTGTCCGGCTACAAGGCTTGGGTCACGGGCATTCGCCGCGAGGAGGCGCCGACCCGGGCGAACACCCCGGTCGTCGAGTACGACGCCAAGCGGGACATGGTGAAGCTCAACCCGATCGCGCCGTGGACACAGGACGACCTCGACACCTACATCGCTGACAACGGCGTACTGGTCAATCTGCTGCAGTACGACGGCTACCCGTCGATCGGCTGCGAGCCGTGCACACAGCAGGTCGCGCCTGGTGAGGACCCGCGCAGTGGCCGCTGGGCCGGCACCGGCAAGGTCGAATGCGGGTTGCACACGTGACCGCGTTGGTGACGGAGCTCGATGCTCTGGAGAGCGAGTCGATCTTCGTCTTCCGCGAGGTGGCAGCCGAGTTCGAGCGTCCGGTGATTCTGTTCTCCGGTGGCAAGGACTCGATCGTGATGCTGCACCTGGCTCGCAAGGCGTTCTCGCCGGCTGGGGTGCCGTTCACGTTGCTGCACGTCGACACCGGGCACAACTTCCCCGAGGTGCTGGCGTACCGCGATGCGGTGATCGAGCAACTAGGTCTGCGACTCGAGGTCGCGAGTGTCGAGGACTACATCGCCGACGGCCGGCTGCGCGAGCGTGCGGACGGGACGCGGAACCCGTTGCAGACGGTTCCGTTGCTCGACGCAATCAACAAGCACCGGTTCGACGCCGTCTTCGGCGGCGGCCGGCGCGACGAGGAGCGGGCCCGGGCGAAAGAGCGGATCTTCAGCCTGCGGGACGAGTTCGGTCAGTGGGACCCGCGGAACCAGCGGCCGGAATTGTGGTCGCTGTACAACGGCAAGCACCGGCCGGGTGAGCACGTGCGGGTGTTCCCGCTGTCCAACTGGACCGAGCTGGACGTCTGGAACTACATCGAGCGCGAAGAGATCCCGCTGCCGAGCATCTACTACGCCCACGAGCGGGACGTGTTCGAGCGCGACGGCATGCTGCTTGCCGTCGGCCCGTACTCGCAGCCGCGCTCCGGTGAATCCGTTGGCAAGCGCATCGTTCGCTACCGGACGGTCGGCGACATGTCCTGCACCGGCGCGGTCGCGTCGACAGCCGGGAGCCCGGCCGAGGTCGTGGTCGAGGTTGCGGCCAGCACCCTGACCGAGCGGGGCGCGACCCGCGCCGACGACCGGGTCAGCGAGGCCGCGATGGAAGATCGCAAGCGAGAGGGGTACTTCTGATGAGCACCCTGTTGCGTCTGGCAACGGCTGGATCGGTGGACGACGGGAAGTCGACGCTGGTCGGGCGACTGCTGCACGACTGCAAGGCGATCCTGGCCGACCAGATCGCGCACGTGAAGACGGTCTCCGAAGCCCGCGGTGGCGACTTCGACTTCGCCCTGCTCACCGACGGCCTGCGGGCCGAGCGCGAGCAAGGCATCACGATCGACGTCGCCTACCGGTACTTCGCCACCGACAAGCGCTCGTTCATCCTGGCCGACTGCCCCGGGCACGTGCAGTACACCCGCAACACCGTGACCGGCGCCTCGACCGCGGATGTCGTCATCATCTTGGTCGACGCGCGGCACGGCGTACTCGAGCAGACCCGGCGGCACCTGGCCGTGGCCGGTCTGCTCCGGGTGCCACACGTCGTACTCGCGGTGAACAAGATCGACCTGGTCGGGTACGACGAGGCCGGGTTCACCAAGATCGCAAAGGACGTCAACGAGGTCGCCGACCAGCTCGGCATCGCGCACATCCAGGCGATCCCGGTCTCGGCCCTTGTCGGCGACAACGTGGTCGACCGGTCCGCGCACACCCCGTGGTACGACGGCCCGACGCTGCTCGAGCTCCTGGAGAACGCGTCCGGGCGGATCGACAACTCGCAGCAGCCGCTGCGGTTCCCGGTGCAGTACGTGATCCGGCCGCAGACCGACGACGAGTACCGCGACTACCGCGGCTACACCGGAACGGTTGCCTCCGGCACCGTTTCGGTCGGCGACCAGGTGATCGTGCTGCCGGCAGGACGCCGTACGTCGATCGCCGGCATCGACCGGCCGGTCGTCACGGCCACCTCGACCACCGTGGTCGAGCGACCGTCCGCGGTTGCCGGCGAAGCGGTTACCGTACGGCTCGCCGACGACCTCGACGTGGCCCGCGGCTCCGTCATCGTCGACGCCGAGGCCTCCCCCGGCACCCGCCGGGAACTTGCCGCCACCGTCAGCTGGCTGGCCGACCGGCCACTGACCGTCGGGGCCCGGGTGCTGATCAAGCACACCACCACCACCGCGCAGGCGATCGTCACCAAGATCACCGGCGCGCTGGACCTCGACACGCTCGGAGTCATCGACGCCACCGAGCTCGCTCTGAACGACATCGGCAAGGTGCAGCTCAAGATCGCCGCACCGCTGGCCGCCGACCCGTACTCCAGCAACGCCATCACCGGATCGTTCCTGCTGATCGACGCCCACGACGGGTGGACGCTCGCAGCCGGAATGATCGACGACGAAGAAGGGGAACTGCTGTGACTGCTCCAGCGCTCGTGATCCTCGCCCACGGCAGCCGCGACCCGCGCTCGGCCGCCACCGTCCACTCGCTCGTGAAATGCCTGCGCGAGCAGCGTGACGACCTGCGGATCGAAGCCTCCTTCCTCGACCACTGCCCGCCCAAGCCGTACCAGGTGATCGGCAAGCTCGCCGCCGAAGGCATCGAGGAGGTCGTCGTCCTGCCGCTGCTGCTGTCGTCGGCCTACCACGCCAAGATCGACGTACCCGCGGTCGTCGACGAGGCCCGCAGCCGGTTCCCGAACCTGCGGATCATCGCTTCCGACGTGCTCGGGTACGACGACACGCTGCTCGACGTACTCGATCGGCGGATGCGCGCGGAGCTGAAGGACGGCCGGGTCCGCGAGCTGGACGCGCTCGTGCTGGCGTCCGCCGGCTCCAGCGACTCCCACGCGAACGCGAGCGTCACCCGCCTCGCCCGCCTCTGGGGCCAACGCCACAAGCTCCCCGTCACGGCCGCCTTCGTCTGCGCCGCGTCGCCCTCCCCCGCCGAGGCCGTTCTCCAGTACCGCCTCGAGGGCCGTCGCCACGTAGCCGTAGGCTCCCTCTTCCTCGCCCCCGGCGTACTCCCCGACCGAGCCGAATCCACCGCCCGCCGAGCCGGCGCGGTCGCCGTCTCCCGCCCCCTAGGCGTCAGCGCCGAGGTAGCCCGCCTAGTCCTCCTCCGCTACGGCGTAGCCGGCCTGGACCTGCTCACCCTAGAGCCCGCCCCCCGGCCGGTACTCGTTCACTCCGCCTAAACCGGACCGCCACGCACGCAGAACCCCGTCAGAACCCCCTCAAGCAGCCCGTTTGAGGGGGTTCTGCCTGCGTGCAGGTCCGCCCCGGACGACAGATGTCACCGCGACGGCCACCCAGTCTGGGTCGAGCACCACGTCCTCCCACGAGAACCGCAGCAGGGTCCAACCGCGCATGGCCAGGTTGACGTAGCGGCGGCAATCACGGCGCAGCGCGTCGCGGGACGCGTGGTAGGCGAACGAGTCCGCCTCGAGAACCAGCCGCAGCTTCGGGTCGGCCAGGTCGACGCGGGCGAAGAACTCGCCATCCGCGATCACGTACTGCGGCACGAATCCGCCAAACCCGGCGGCCAGGACGCGAGCTCGCAGCATCGACTCCAGGGCAGATGCCGCGCGCGCATCACTTGCCTCGATCAACTTGATCGCACGCGCCCGCCCCGGCCTCCGGCCTGCGATCGCCGCTGCGAGCAGCTCCTCAGCTGAAACGAGCCCGTTGCGCAGCGCTGAGTCTGCCACCGCCAGCGCTTCGCCGAAGGGAAGGTTCTGCGCGCAGTCGAGAACGGTACGCACCGGAGTGGTTGCGCCGTCGAGCTCCGGCGCGTCGGACCAGTGCAACGTGCAGGGCAGCCGCGTGGTTCGCCTCCTCTTGGTGCGGCCGATGGTGACATGCGGTTTGAGCGGGATCGTCACGACATCGAGCCCGAGTTGCTGGGCGGCGCTCTCGTGCGAGAGCACACCGCCGTGCGCGCGAGCGACCGTCAGCGGCGAGGCGTCGACCGGCAAGGCGTACACGCCCTTGGCCACTCGCTTGATCCGACCCTCCGCGAGCGCGCGCCGGATCGTTCGACCGGACGCGAACCCCCGGAGCTGGGCGAACGTCGCGCTGCCACCCGACCGCTGAAGGATCTCGACCACGTCAGTCACCGAACCATGGTGGCAAGAATCGCGTTCTGGCCACGGCGTTCATCCACAGGCGGACCGCCACGCACGCAGAACCCCGGTCAGAACCCCCTCAGGCAACCGTTTGAGGCGGTTCTGCATGCGTGGCGGTCCGCCCCACCGATAGCGTGATATCTTGATATCCATGGCGAAAGACACGACCAAGAACATCTTGTTGCGGTTGGAGACGGGGTTGGCTGAGCGGTTGCAGACGGTGGCTTCCGTTGAGGGGCGGTCGGTGTCGGATGTGGCTCGGGAGGCTATTGCGGCGTTGGTTGATCAGCGGCGGCAGGACAGTCGGTTCAGTGAGTTGCTGGAGGAGAACCTGACCCGGCACGAGGAGTCTCTGCGCCGGCTGCGGGACGACGGCTGATGCGGTATCTCGGTCCGTACGACGTGCTCGCGGTCGCGGCGCGGGTGCTGCGGTGTCCGTCGGAGGACGTCGTACGGCGGACGGAGCTGGACGCGATCGAGCGGGTGCTGGACGGCGTACGGATGACGAGCGGGCTGGCCGAGGCGGCTGGGGTGCTACTTGCCGGTCTGGTGCGGGCGCGGCCGTTCGACGGGGCGAATCGGGTGGTGTCGGTTGCGGTCGTGCTGCAGTTCGTCACGCTCAACCGGGCCGATGTGCAGCTGGAGCCGGTGGCGGACGTCGACGAGTTGCTCGATCGGATCGTGTCCGGTGAGGCCGGTCATCGCGAGGCGGCCGCGTTCATCCGGAGCCGGCTCGAGCACCACCCGGTGACGGCCGAGGACCTGCAGGACGACCTACGGATCGAGCTGCTGCTGGGGGAAGAAACCCTGATGCAGGAATGGTGGAGGGGAACCGACATGTACGAGCGATTCAGCGATCCGGCCAGGCGGGTCATCGTGCTGGCTCAGGAGGAGGCGCGCGGCCTCGACCACACGTACGTCGGGACCGAGCATCTCCTGCTCGGGGTGATCGCCGAGGGCCACAGCATCGCGGCCCGAGTGCTGTCTCCCCTCGGGATCACGGCCGACGCCGTGAAGGACCTGGTCGTCGAGATCATCGGACGCGGGAAGGGCGGTACGACCGGGTCGATCCCATTCACGCCGCGGGCGAAGAGCACGTTCGAGTATGCGTGGGGTGAGGCTCGGGCTCGCGGCGCCGAGCAGGTCCGTCCGGAGCACCTGTTGCTCGGCGTACTGCACGATCGCGACGGTGTCGGCGGCCAGATCATCACGAAGCTTGCCGCCGACATCGATCAGGTACGACGCAAGCTCGAGGAGCGGATGAACTACCGCGAGCGCTCCGAGGCTCTCGTCGCCGGCATGCTCACCGAGGACACCGGCCCCACCTGGACGACGTACGGCCGCCGGCACCACCTGGTCCACGAGCTGAACGCGGTCCTCGACGAGAACGAGCGCCTGCACGAACAGGTGGCCAACCTCCGCGACCTGCTGCGCCGCCACAACATCGACCCGGACAGCTGAGCTCAAGCGGCTTCCGATGTCAGGTTGCTGCCAGGCGCTGCTTCTCCTTCTCCACGTCGAAGTCAGCCGGCGGCCACTGCGGGTTCAGCTCCTTCAGCGTCTCCAGGAGGAGCGTCGTGACGGCCCAGTTGCGGTACCACTTGCGGTCGCTCGGGATGACGTACCACGGCGCATGCGGCGTATTGCAGCGCTCGATCGCCGCGTGGTACGCCTCCATGTAGTCGGGCCACAGCTTCCGCTCGTCCACGTCGGCCGGGTTGTACTTCCAGTACTTCGTCGGGTCGTCGAGTCGGGACTCGAGCCGGGACTTCTGCTGCTCGTACGTGATGTGCAGGTAGCACTTGATGATCGTCACGCCGTTCGCGGCCAGCTCGGCCTCGAAGTCGTTGATCTGGTCGTACCGCCGGTTCCACACGTTCGGCGTGACCAGCTCGCGGACCCGGGCGATCAGCACGTCCTCGTAATGCGACCGGTCGAAGATGCCGATCATGCCGGGACCGGGCACGGCCTGCCGGATCCGCCACAGGAATCCGCGCCGTTTCTCGGCCGGCGTCGGCGCTTTGAACGACGTGATCTTCAGGCCCTGCGGGTCCATCAGCCCCGCGCCGTGTCGGATCACACCACCCTTACCGGAGGTGTCCATCCCCTGCAGCACGACTAGTACGCTGCGGTTGCCGTCCTTGCGACCCTCGGCGAACAGCCGCTCCTGCCAGTCCGAGATCTCGGCGCCGAGATCGTCCAGCGCAACCTTGCCGTCGTCCTTCGAACCGCTGAACCCCGGCGTCGCGCGGGTGTCGTACGTCGTCAGGTCAACCGGCCCGACCGGAACCCGCAACTGTTCCCGCAGTCCCCCGCCGGCAGCCTTCTCGCCCTTCTTCTGCTTCGCCATCTCCACATCCTGCCTCATTCACCCCCTACTTCAGCGGTTTTGCGTCGTCGACGCCGCGACAACACGATCTCGATCACGAGAACGGCAAGGCCGCAGACGGGTACGGCGAGCACGCCCCACACGAACCCGCCGAGCGGGGCCAGGCAGTCTCCGTCCTCCGGGCACTCGGTCCTCGCGTAGTAGTCAGCTCCGGCCGCGAACGCCACGAGCACGACGACGATCGTCCCGCACAGGTAGGCCGCCGTACGGACCAGCCATCTGCCCGGTCCGGGCCGGCCAGCCCCTGGTTCCGCCGAGATTTCGCTCACCGGTGCCGGCTGCACGCCGTTCGCGATCAGCACGAAGGCGACCAGGCCGGTCGCGAACTCCAGCAGGGCGAGCTCGCCCTCGCTCCGGTTCCAGACGAATCGGAACCCGTCGTTCGAGATGCTCTCCCAGACCAGGAGGGCCGTCAGAACAGCCAGCGCGATGCCCAGCCACAGACGCGCCTTCGGGTCAGGCCATGCGGCCGCGATCGACGCGAGCGCCGGGACGAACGCCAGCGCTCCGAGCGGCAGGATCCATTGCTCGGCACCAAAGCCGGACGTGTCGTCGAACTGCACGAAGCCGGCGGCGAACAGCAGCCCGAGCGCCACGGCAAGCAGCACCAGCGAGAGCGAACGTCGACTCATCCGTCCAGGGAAGCACGCCTCAGGATCATGCAGCGCGGGCCAGTGCGATCAAGCGCGAGAGCGCGCGGAGGTATTTCTTGCGGTAGCCGCCCTTCAGCATGTCGGGTGAGAACAGTTGGTCCAGTGGTACGCCGCCGGCCAGGAGCGGGAGGTTGCGGTCGTACATCCGGTCCGCCAGCACGACCATCCGCAGTGCGACGTTCTCGTCGGTGAGTGGGCGTACGTCGGTGATCCCAACGGTCTCGATGCCGTCGAGGAGGGCGCCGTACTTGCTCGGGTGGAGCTCGGCCAGGTGGCGGTGCAGGTCGACGAAGTGGTCGCAGGACGCGTTCCGTCGTACGGCGGACTCCCGCTCGACGTCGGGCCATGGGTCGGGGGCGACGGGCAGTCCGCGGTGGCGGTAGTCGGGGCCGTCGATCCGGCGTACGTCGAAATGCGCGGCGAGAGCCTGGATCTCGCGGAGGAAGTCGACTGCCTGGAAGCGTCCTTCGCCGAGCTTGTCGGGCAGCGTGTTGGACGTCGCGGCGAACTCGACGCCGGCCTCGACCAGCTGACCGATCAGGCGGGAGATCAGCATCGTGTCGCCGGGATCGTCCAGCTCGAATTCGTCGATGCAGATCAGCCGGTACGACGACAACGCCTCGACTGCCGTCCGCAGTCCGAGTGCGCCGACGAGGTTGGTCAGCTCGACGAACGTGCAGTACATCTTCGGACCGGCCGCCTCATGCCAGAGCGACGCCAGCAAGTGGGTCTTTCCCACGCCGAACCCGCCGTCAAGATAGATGCCTGGCTTCTCCGGCACCGCGGCCCGGCCGCGCAGCCGCGACCATAGCGACGGCGCCTGGCGCGGCTGGGCCAGCCTGGCGGCGCGCTCGGTCAGGACGGCCAGCGCTTCGGACTGCGACGGCTCGTCCGGGTCGGGGCGGTAGGTGGCGAACCGGACGTCGGCGAACCGAGGCGGAGGCACGCACTCCGACAGCAGCCGGTCCGAGCTCACCTCCGGCCACCGCTCGCTCAACCGGATCACCATGTTCCAACCCTAACGAGGGAAAACTTCGGAAACTCAACTGACGCCTTGACCGCTTTCTTACTTTCAGTTAGGAAGTTGAGTACGCGAACGACGAGGAGTCTCCGATGGGCGAACAGCACGTGCGGCGGCGGACGGTTCTCAAAGGGGCGGTGGGTGCGCTCGGCCTCGGGTCCGCGCTCGGATCCACACTGGCCGCCTGCGGTGGCAGTGACAGCGGCGGCGGTACCACGAGCGGCGGGAAGTCCGTGGTCCGGATGTGGTCCTGGTACAGCGACCAGGAGGACCAGTTCCCGAAGCTGATCAGCGCGTTCGAGGCCGCGCACAGCAACATCAAGATCGAGAACCGGATCTTCGGCACCCCGGACCAGTACCTGCCGGCTTTGCAGGCCGCGGTCGCGGGTGGCGACGTACCGGAGATCTTCGCGCCGCACACCCGGGCGCTGACGTACGGAACCGGCGGCATCTCCGCCGACCTCAAGCAGGAGCTCGGCGACGACTTCCTGAAGGACTTCTTCGACTCGGCCAACCAGGAGTACACCCTGGACGGCAAGCAGTACGCGGTCGGCTGGATGGCGCAGACGTTCGGGATCTTCTACAACCCGGACATGCTGAAGAAGGCCGGTGTCGAGGAGGACGGCATCGAGACCTGGGACGACCTGATCGCGGCGGCCGCGAAGATCAAGGCGACCGGCAAGTTCCCGGTGGCGCTGAGCTGCAACCCGACCACGAGCTCGCTCGACTTCTTCCTGCCACTCGTCACGCAGGTGGCCGACGACCCGACGTACTACCTGAAGCTGGATCAGCTCAAGGACGGCGCGACGTACGAGGATCCGAAGGTGGTCCAGGCGATCGAGCTGCAGCAGAAGATCGTCAAGGGCGGCGTCTTCCAGCCCGGTACGACGGGCACCAGCGGCGACCAGGCACCGCAGATCTTCTACACCGGCAAGTCCGCGATGCTGTTCAACGGCAGCTGGACTCCGCAGGGTCTGACCAAGGACGCGACACCGGCCTTCAACAAGCTGTACAAGGTGATGAAGACGCCCGCGATCGCGCCCGGCAAGCGGCACTGGACCGCGAACCAGGCCGGCGCCGGCTGGGCGGTCTCCGCGACCAGCAAGAACAAGGACGCGGCGCTGGAGTTCCTGAAGTTCCTGTACTCCGCTGACCAGTACTCCCCCACCATGAACGACTCGAACTCGATGCCGGCCACCAAGAGCGCGGCGGCCCGGATCGAGCTGCCGATCATGAAGCAGATGACGTCGTGGCTGCTCGACGGCGACGGCTGTCCGCACATCCCGTTCGGGCCCGGGTCGGTGGCGGCGGGCGATCCGCTGGCGAAGATCTTCGACGGCACTGGTGAGCCGGCGGCTGTCGCGAAGGCGATGCAGCAGGCGGTCCAGAACGCCAAGGGCGGCTGATCGGATGGCGACAGCTCTCTCCAGGGAGGATGTCGTACGGCGGTCCGGCGAGCGAACGCCGTACCGGTTCGGATCGCCGTTGCGGCGGTCGCAGCGGATCGCCGGCTTCCTGTTCATCGCGCCGACGTTCGTGCTGTTCCTGGGGTTCGTGCTCTGGCCGATCCTCTACACGGCGTACCTGAGCCTGACCTCGTGGGGCGGGTTCGGGGCGCCGCGGTTCGTGCAGTTCGACAACTACAGCCGGATGCTGCACGATCCGGTCGCGCGCCGCGCGCTGATCGTCACGCTGGTGCTGACCGGGGTGACGACTGCGATCCTGACGTTCCTCGGTCTCGTCACCGCCGTCTTGGTGAACGTGATCTGGTCCAAGGTCGGCGTCGTCGTACGGACGATCCTGTTCGTCCCGGGCATCGTGTCGTTCGTCGTCTCGGCGGTGCTGTGGAAACTGATCTACGACCCGAACATCGGCACGCTGAACCGGTTGCTGGGGGCAATCGGTCTGGACAGCCTGCAGCACCCGTGGCTGGCCGACCACAAAACGGTGCTGCCGGCAATCGTCGTGGTGACCGTGTGGGGCGGGCTCGGGTTCAACATGCTGATCTACTTCGCGGGCCTGCAGAGCATCGACCCGAACCTCTACGAGGCAGCCGCGATGGACGGCGCCAACACCGTCCAGCAGTTCCGTCACATCACGGTCCCGAGTCTGCGGATCGTCACCGGCCTGATCGTCAGCCTCGGCCTGTTGAACGGCTTCAAGGCGTTCGACGTGATCTTCGTGATGACCGGCGGCGGTCCCAACCACGGCAGCGAAGTACTCGGCACCTATCTGTACTCATTGGCCTTCGGCTCGACATCCGGCTCGATCCCGCAGCTCGGGTACGCCAGCGCGTTCAGCGTCGTCACGATGGTGCTCTGCACGCTCGCTGTGATCGCTCAGTTGTGGCTGACGCGGAGGGCGGACCGATGAATCGCTGGCTCGGGAAGTCCTTCGCAACCTTCGTGCTCTTGCCGTTCTGCCTGCTGATGGCGTTCCCGTTCGTGTGGATGCTACTGACCTCACTGCGGGAGCAGAACACGATCTTCAACGGGCCGATCATCCCGCGCAAGATCACCGGTACGGCGTACAAGGAGGCCTGGACGTCGATCCAGTTCCCGCTGCATTTCTGGAACAGCGTCTGGATCACGTCGGTGACCGTGATCGGCGTGCTGGTCTTCGCGACGCTCAGCGGGTACGCGTTCGCCAAGCTGGACTTCCCGTTCCGGAACACGTTGTTCGTGCTGCTGCTGACCACGCTGATGATGCCGTCGACGGCGCTGATCATCCCGCTGTACCTCGAGCTCAAGTCGCTCGGTCTGCTCGACAGCCAGGGCGGTCTGCTGGTGCTCTACATCTCCGGGTCGGCGCCGTTCGCGATGTTCTTGATGCGGGCGTTCTTCCAGACGCTGCCGGACGAGCTGATCGAGGCGGCGCGGGTGGACGGCGGCAGCGAGCTGACGATCTTCCGCCGGGTGATCCTGCCGCTGACCCGGCCCGGGATCGCGACCGTGGTGATCTTCCAGTTCCTGTCCACCTGGAACGAGTTCCTGATCGCCAACACGGTACTGCGCAACACCGACGAGCTGCCCCTGCAGCCGGTGCTGTTCACGCTGATGGGCCAGTACTCCACGAACTGGCCGGCCCTCACCGCCGGCCTCACGCTGTCCGTCGTACCGGTCGTGATCGTCTACGTCCGGATGCAGCGGCAGTTCGTCGCCGGGATGATGCTCGGCGCGGTCAAGAACTGACTCCTTCGAAAGAGGTTGTATGCCGATCAAGAACGTCGTCGTCAACTGCACCGATGTCGCCCGCTCGGTCGAGTTCTACACCAGGTTCCTCGAGCTCGAGGTGGTCGGCGAGCCGACGCCCGAGCGGGCCGTGCTGGACGCGGTGACCGCGACCGTCGAGTTACGGGCCGTGGGCAACGGCCGGGACGCGAGCACGTGGTCGCCGGACGATCTGCAGAAGGGATTCCGGCACGTCGGGTTCAAGGTCGACCGGATCGACGAGCGGGCCGGCGTACTCAAGGATGGCGGCGTCGAGTTCAAGCTCGACCCGCTCGATGCCGAGGGCAACGTCCGGATCTGCTTCTTCTACGACCCGGACGGGACGCTGCTGGAGATGATCCAGGGCGACCTGCAGTACGCCGAGGTGCTGGACGCGGACGGGGTCGCGCGGGAGCGGGCTCTCGGCGTACCGTCGCGCCCGCGGTTCGACCACGTCGCGGTGACGATCGAGGACCGGGCGACGACCAGCGCGTTCTACGACCGGTACGGCTTCTCGTTCATCGGGACCATCGAGCAGCCGCACGACCAGCGCGGCTTCCACATCGGCTACCTCAAGGGCGGCGACACCGTCCTCGAGGTGTTCACGTACGAGGTGGACAAGAGCTCCCGCGCTCCCCAGCTCGACGTCGCCGGTTTCGCGTACGCCGAACTCGTGGGCGACCCGGCGGACCTGCCGACGGAGACCGCACCGGACGGAACCAAGGTCTACATCGACAGCGACGGGTTCGCCTTCGCCGTAGGCTCCGAGGCATGACAGACAACTGGCTGCGGCCCCTCGGTTCCACGGGTCTGACCGTATCCGCGGTGTGCGCCGGCGGCAGCGGGCTCGGAAGCATGCCCGCGGTGTTCGGCTACGACGTGACCCGACAGGAGGCGATCGACCTGGTCCTGCGCGTGTTCGACAGCCCACTGACCTGGATCGACACGTCGAACGGGTACAGCGACGGCGAGAGCGAGCTACGCATCGGTCTGGCCATCAAGGAGTACGGCGGACTGCCCGACGGATTCCTGGTCGCGACGAAGGTCGACGCCCGCGACGGCGACTACTCGGGTGCACGGGTCCGGGCCAGTGTTGCCGAGAGCAAGGAGCGGCTCGGGCTGGACCAGCTGCCGTTGGTCTACCTACACGATCCTGAGTTCCACGACTTCGAGTCGATGCGGGACGCGGTCGACACGCTGATGCAACTCCGGGCCGACGGGGAGATCGGGCACGTCGGACTGGCGGGCGGTGACACCACTGAGCTCGGGCGGTACCTGGACCTCGGCGGGTTCGAAGTACTGCTGGTGCACAACCGGTGGAGCCTGGTCGATCATTCGGCCTCGGCGATCTTCTCGCGAGCCCGCTCAGAGGGCATCGCGGTGGTGAACGCGGCGATCTACGGCGGCGGGATCCTCGCGAATCCTTCCGGTGCGACGAGGTACGCCTATCGGGAGGCGCCGGCTGCTGTCCTGGAGGCAGTGGCGGACATGGACAAGACGTGCCGTGAGTTCGGGACGGACCTTGCCACGGCTGCTCTCCGGCACTCGGTGGACAACCCGGACGTCGCCGGCACGGTCGTCGGCATCACCAAGCCGGCCCGCGTGGACGCACTGGTCGCCGCCCTGGAACTGGACCTTCCGGATACACTGCTTAACCGGTTAGGTAGCCTGTTGCCGGACAGGCAGTACTGGGTCGAGAAGGAGACGACGTGACGAACGGTTTCCCGAGCGGATTCACGTGGGGTGCGGCAACCGCGTCGTACCAGGTTGAGGGAGCCGTCGCCGAGGACGGGCGTGGTCCGAGTATCTGGGATACCTTCGCCCACACACCGGGCCGGATCGTGGACGGCACCAACGGTGATGTGGCCGACGATCACTACCACCTGTTCGCCGACGACATCCGGTTGCTGGCCGACCTCGGGCTGAACGCGTACCGGTTCTCGATCGCTTGGCCGCGGATCGTGCCGACCGGCGCGGGTACGGCGAACGCGGCCGGGCTCGACTTCTACCGGCGGATCGCGGAGGCCTGCCTGGCGAACGGGGTCACGCCGTACGCGACGCTTTATCACTGGGACCTGCCGCAGCCGCTCGAGGACGCCGGCGGCTGGCTGGTCCGCGACACGGCTGAGCGGTTCCGCGACTACGCGGCGATCACCCATGACGCGCTCTCCGACGTGATCTCGCACTGGATGACGCTGAACGAGCCGTGGTGCTCGGCGTTCCTCGGGTACGGGAACGGTGAGCACGCACCGGGTCGGACGGAGGGTGCGGACGCGCTCAAGGCCGTGCACCATCTGCTGCTCGGCCACGGTCTGACGCTCGACGCGATCCGCTCGGAGGGTGGCACGTACGGGATCGCGCTCAACCCGGCGCCGATCCACGCCGCCACCGACTCTCCCGCCGACCGCGACGCCGCGCGCCGGGTCGACGGGCTCCGCAACCGGGTGTTCCTCGAGCCGCTGCTGTCCGGGCGGTATCCGGCGGACGTTCTCGAGGACACCGGGATGACTTCGTGGTTCGCCGAGCAGGAGGCGGACCTTCCGCTGATCGCGGCGCCGCTCGACTTCATCGGCGTCAACTACTACTGCCCGACGACCGTCGCCGCGCCGGACGGGCCGATCTCGTCGCCCGTCGCGTCGACGCAACCCGGCAGCGAGAATGTCGTTGCCGTGGACACCGGTCTGCCGCGGACCCAGATGGGCTGGCCGATCCAGGCCACCGGTCTCCGCGACATCCTGGTCACGATCAACAAGCTGGCGCCCGAGTTGCCGTTGTACGTGACGGAAAACGGCGCGGCGTACCCCGACGCGGTGACCGCTGACGGCTCGATCGAGGACGACGATCGCCTCGACTACATCAAGCAGCACATCGATGTCTGCAAGGACCTGGTCGCCGAAGGCTTCCCTCTGAAGGGGTACTTCGCCTGGTCGCTGATGGACAACTACGAGTGGGCCTGGGGCTACAGCCGCCGCTTCGGCATCGTGTACGTCGACTACGCGAACCAGGCCCGCATCGTGAAGAAGAGCGGGCGCTGGTTGAAGGACTTCCTCAGCTAGGCGCGGGAGTTCTGGTGCGGGGTCAGCTGGGAGTGGAGGACCAAGGAAGCCGCTCCCAGCGCGGCTGCACTCGGGCCTAGCTTGGACAGCTCGACGCGGGTGGGGTGCATGGCGCGAACGAACGAGAGGCGGTTGAGCTCGGTCGCAGCGACCCGGACGTAGATGTCGCCGGCTTCGCTGAAGCCCGGGCCGGCCAGGATGATCTGCTCGAGGTCGAGCAGGTTGGTGATCGACAGCAAGGCCTTCGCCAGGTACGTCGCGGATTCCTCGAGCAGCTCCACGCAGCGAGGATCCCCCGCGGCCGCCAGCCGGGCGATCTTGGCGAAGTCGGAACGGACAGACAACCTCCGACCGCGGAGGCCGAGCTTGTCGGCCAGCGCCTCGTCCTTCCCGGCCCGCGCGACCACTGCAGCCGGTGCAGCCAGGCTCTCCAGACACCCTTGACCACCGCACCAGCACATCGGCCCGTTCACGTCGAGGACCATGTGCCCGATCTCGCCGACGTTCGACGACGAACCGCGGTACACGTCCCCGTTGGTTACTAGGCCCAGCCCGAACCCGGCCGCCATGTACACGGTCGCGAAGTCGTTCACCGACGGGATCTTCCCGGCCCAGAACTCGCCGATCGCCGCACAGGTCGAGTCGTTCTCCACGACGATCGGGTGGTCGATGGCGGCCTTCAGCGTGTCCCGGACCGCGAATGGCTCCCACGCGTACTTCTCCGAGTCCGTCCGCAACAGTCGCGTCCCGCCGCGCCCCTGCCGGCCGGCCAGCGCCACCCCGACACCGACCAGCGTCGACGGCTCGATCTCCGCCTTCACCATCAGATCCTCGAGCTCGGCCGTGATCCGCCGTACCGCCGTCGCCGGAGCGTCCTTGCCGATCCCCCGCGACGACACCTGCTCGATCACCCGCCCGCTCATATCGGTGACGACGTACGTCGTACTCGGGGTGTCGACCGAGATCCCGACGGCGTGCCGGGCCCGCGGGTTGAACTGCAGCAGCGTCGCGCGTTTCCCACCGGTCGGGTCGCCGTACCCGGTCTCGATGATCAGGCCGTCGGCCAGCAGCCGCTTGACCACCCGGGAGATCGACGCGCCGGTGAGCCCGGACCTCTCGGCCAGATCGACCCGGGTGACCGTGCCGCTGGAGCGGATCAGGTCCAGGATCGCGCTATGCGTCTCCTGTGCGGTCGCACCTCTCAGCATCTTCGCCACGTCGCCCTCCCTCGGACCGCACTTTAGTACACAACGTAAGGAAGTGGCAGAGGTTGACCTCAACCAACGTTGAGGTCCTAGCGTTGCCGGGCATGAAGGCGATCAGACTGCACGCGTTCGGCCCGGCGGAGAACCTGCTCTACGAGGACGTCCCCGACCCCACTCCCGAGACCGGCATGGTGCTCGTCGAGGTGGAGGCCGCCGGTGTCCATCTCGTCGACACGATGATCCGGTCGGGCTCGACCGGCGACAGCCCGATCCCGATCCCTGACCTGCCGACGATCCCCGGGCGCGAGGTCGCGGGCCGGGTCAGCGCGGTCGGCCCGGACGTGGACGCGTCCTGGGTCGGCAAACGTGTCGTCGTCCATCTGGGCATGGTGCCAGGTGGGTACGCCGAACGCGCGGTAGCGAAGGTCGAGTCGCTCTACGAGATTCCCGACCACGTGGACGCGGCGCAGGCAGTCGCGGCGATCGGCACCGGGCGGACGACCGCGGGGATCCTGTCGCAGGCTCAGCTCACTGACGATGACGTCGTACTGATCACTGCCGCTGCGGGCGGGATCGGCAGCTACCTGGTGCAGGCTGCGCGGAACGTGGGCGCGACGGTGATCGGGTTGGCGGGCGGTGCGGCCAAGGTCGAGCTGGTGCGGTCGCTGGGGGCGCAGTACGCGATCGACTACAACGATCCGGACTGGGTGGCCGGGCTGAAGGCCTTGCTGGGCGATCGGGAGATCACGGTCCTGCTCGACGGGGTTGGTGGGGTCAACGGTCAGCACGCGTTCGACCTCCTCGGGTACGGCGGGCGGCTGCTGATGTTCGGCTGGTCGGGTGGCGGCGCGATTGAGTACACCGACGAAGAGCTGGCGGCCCGCGGCCTCACCGCCGACTGGGCAATCGGAGCCAAGTTGGCCGCCCAACTCCGCACCCTCGAGACCGCCGCACTCGAGGAGGCCGTCTCGGGCCGCTGGCACGCGCTGACCACAACGTTCCCTCTGTCCGAAGCAGCAGCCGCTCACCAGGCCCTCGAAGACCGGCAGACCACCGGCAAGGTCGTCCTCATCCCCTGAGACGCGCGGGGAGACATTCTCTGCCGGTCGCTGTCGGCTTAGCGTCGTAGTACAGCCGATCTAGCGGAGGATTCATGACCGACCTGGTCACACCCGACCACCTGGCGCAGTTCCGCGACGAGGGGTACTTCGTGCTGGACCGCGTGCTCACCGACGAACAACTGGAGCTGTTGCGCGGCGGAGCGCAGTACTCGATCGACAAACTCGACGCCGCGATGGACGAGGCGGGGACGGACTCGCTCGGGATCAACCACCGGGGCAAGCGGTACTTCAGCAGCATGATCTACCAGGACCGGCCCGAGCTGCGGCAGTTCCTGTTCAGCGACACGATGGCCGAGATCTGCCGGAAGACGCTCGGGGACGAGGCGTACCTGTTCTGGGAGCAGTACGTGATCAAGGCCGGCGACCCGGAGACGGCGTTCGCGTGGCACCAGGACTCCGGGTACGTCCACGAGGACCACACGCCGTACCTCACCTGCTGGATCGCGCTCGACGACGTCACCGAGGAGAACGGCTCGGTCTACCTGCTGCCGTACTCGCGGTCCGGGATCAAGTCGTACATCAAGCACATCCGCGACCCGAAGCTGAACGACATGGTCTGCTACTTCGGCTCCGACCCCGGCATCCCGATGACCGCGTCGGCCGGCTCGATCGTCGTCTTCTCCAGCGTCGTCATCCACCGCAGCGGTCCCAACCTCACCGACCGAAACCGCCGCGTCTACATCGCGCAGTACTCCCAAGACATCATCCAAGCCAAGGACGGCTCGCGCGCCCACGGTTCCTTCGACCCATTCCTGAAGGCCGGTCAGAACATAGCCGACCACTGACAGGCCTCGTCGTTCCCCCACAGGCCGGGTTGGGGAGGATTTCCTGCCCGATTCGGCGCAGAATCCTCCCCAACTCCCCTCAGAGAGCTCGGCATGAGGAGTGCTTGGTGGTAGGCGAGTTCGCTCCTCGTCCTCCACCATCGCCGACCACAGTCGTACGGCGAGCTCGGCGGCCTTGGAGCGGATCTCGTCAGGCATCAGGAGGCCGGGTGGCGGAGCTCCTTCGCCGTCGCAGTAGTCGTCCGACACGAAGAACAAGTCCGCCGCCGCCTGGTGCTGCTCCGACTGGGCGATCAGCCGTTCGCGGGCTGCGTCACCCGGCTGAAGTTCCCAGCCTTCAGTGGGATGACCCAGACCCACAACTCGCTGGCTGCGGAACCAGAATTCCTTCGAGCGGCGACCTCCGACTTCGACATCAGAAGCCTGTTACTGGCTTGAGCCTGCACGTCATGACCCCCAGAAGATTCGAACGATTGGGCCATCGCTAGCCTGCCCGGCGGAGGCTCCGGGCCAGGGTTGGGATCATCACCGTGGCAGCGATGACGTGCAGGCCGATGAGGGCGGCGGTGGTGGCGGTTGTTGCCCCGGCGAGGAGGGGTGGGACGAACGAGATCGCGGTCAGCGGCAAGGCTGTCTGCACGAATCGTTTGGCGGGGCGGGTGCTCCAACGCCCGAGAGCGGCGGCGATGACGACGCCAACGACCGAGAAGAAGCCTGTCACCACGGTGAATCCGGGCACCGGGATGGTCTCACCACCATCGGGGACCTCGAAGTCGACGCCACCGGCCCGGGCCAGCGCGGCGGCGACGGTCGTTGCCGCCATCGCCGCGAGGGTGGCAAGCAAGCCGGTGCCAATGAGGCCGCGGGTGTGGTTTGTCCGGCCCGCTGCCGCGACGGCTCCGGTGTCATTCATGCTGTTCATGGCATCCCTAGGGTCTCGGGCAGGCCGAGTCGCGGGAACTGGTCGGCGTGGAAGGTGATGATCTCGGCGATCGCCCCGCCGGTCACCCGCAGTACGTCGATCGTGAGCGGCAGGTACGTGCCCTCCTCCTGCCGCATGTAGAAGGCCACGGCGGGCTGACGGTTCGCCGACGTGAGTACGGCGCGGAGGTGTTTCATGTCCTCAAAGCCGCTCTCGATCCAGTCGTGCACCACCGCGTCGCGGCCGACGTACAGGCCGGGGGTGGGCGGCATCGAGCAGCGGACGTCGTCCCGTAGCAGTGCGGTGATCGTGTCGACGTCCGTGGCCACGCTGGCCTCGGTGTAGCGGCGTACCAGGTCGCGTGTGCCGGCGTCCTCGTCGCCGCCGGTCCAGTCCTGACGCTCGGCGGGAAGGTGCTCCCGCATGCCGGCGCGGGCCCTCTGCAGCGCGCTGTTCACGGAGTTGACGGAGTCACCGAGGAGGTCCGCAACGTCCTTTGCGGGCCAGCCGAGCACGTCCCGCAGGATCAGCACGGCCCGCGGGCGCGGCGCGAGGTGCTGGACCGCGACCAGATAGGCCAGCTCGATCGTCTCCCGCGCCATCGCAACGCTCTCCGGCTCGTCCGCGTCGGCCGCGGGGAGCTCGTCGAGCAGTTGGTCCGGGTACGGCTGCAGCCACAGCACCTCACCGCCGGTCGCCGGCTCCGGGCGGCTCTTGTCGAGCAGGTCCAGGCAGGCGTTGGTGGCAATCCGGTACAGCCACGCCCGGAACGTCGACCGCCCCTCGTAGGTCTCTCGCCTACGCCAGGCCCGCAGAAACGTCTCCTGCACCGTGTCCTCGGCATCCTCGAACGACCCCAGCATCCGGTAGCAATGCACATGCAACTCCCGCCGATGCCGCTCCGCCATCCCAGAGAACGCCGGCTCGTCAACCTCCCCCAGTCCACCCACGCCCAGCCCCTCCAATAACGCATCCACACTCATAACATCACCCTTCCGTCCAGCGCGGTCCTTTCACACGTAAGACGGCCACGGACGCCACAACTCATCACCAGGGCGCGGTCAGCGTGTTCCCGAGGGACATCGAGGCTGCCGTCAGCGCCGTACGGTCGACGGCTGCTGGGGTGTCTTTCGCGAACGGGGTCCAGCCGGGGAAGAAGATGCCGTGCGGCCAAGCGACAGGCTGGGTCCGACTGAAGGCGGTGTGGAACTTGTCCAGGACGACGGCTGGGAGCTTGGTCGAGAGGAAAGGGAGGCTGGAGATCGAATGGCTGGCGCGGAGGGCGCTCGGAGTCGGCAGGGTTTCCTCGATGGCGATTGAGCCGTAGACGGCCCCGGTGCGGCTGGTGAGATCTCGCAGTACGTCGCTCGCCCAGCCAGCCAGCTTGTACGCCGCCTTCCGGTCCTTCAACGTCCACAGCCCCTCGGGCAATCCCAATGCGCCGGCCGACAACGAGACGGCCACCGGATGGGTCTCCACCTCCGTCCCGAACAGATGCTCCACGATCACCGTGCCCAACCCCTTGCCGCGATACCCAGCCTTCAACGCCCGCGACACCGGGTCCCCGCCACGCACCACCGACTCGAACTCCGCACCCCCGAGCCGCACGATCGACCGGTCCTCCAGATCCTGCACCATCCCAAACCGCCGCCCCCGCGGCGCAACCTCAACTACACCCGACGGCACACACCCAAACTCACGCGCGACGTCACACGCACGCGGGAAAGCCAACTCCTCGTCCCCAGCCACCCACACCGCAACCGTCAGATGCGGCGGCTCCGGGTACAGGGCTTCCATCGTCACGAGCTGCGGGGCGCGTACATGATCACGACTACGCCGAGCAGGCAGATGGCGGCGCCGGTGATGTCCCAGCGGTCGGGTTTGAAGTGGTCGACCAGGACTCCCCAGGTTAGGGAGCCGGCTACGAAGATGCCGCCGTAGGCGGCGAGGATTCGGCCGAAGTTGGGGTCGGGCTGGAAGGTGGCGACGAAGCCGTAGGCGCCTAGGGCAACTATTCCGCCGGCGATCCAGAGCAGGCCGCGGTGTTCGCGCCAGCCTTGCCAGATCAGCCAGGCTCCCCCAATCTCGGCGATCGCCGCCAGCACGAACAGGAGGACGGACTTGAGGACCGTCATGCACGGCCGATCTCGGGGAACGGGAGGGGACAGTCGGGGTTGCCGGCGCAGGTTTGGAGGTCGTCGCAGCCGGCGGCGATGCCTGCGCGCAAGGTGTCGGCGATGACGGTGAGGTCGGCGATCTTGGCTTCCACGTCGAGCAGTTTCTCGCGGGCTCGCGTCTGCAGTCCGGCTCCCTCGCCGCGGGCGTGGCGATGTCTGGCGGTGTCGAGCAGGTCGGACACCTCGGCGAGGGTGAACCCGAGTCGCTGGGCCGCCTTGATCACGCGCAGGGTCGTGACTGCTTCCGATGGGTACATCCGGTGCCCGCCACGGGTCCGGCTCGGTTCGTCGAGCAGGCCGCGGCGTTCGTAGTACCGCAGGGTTTGCAGGTTGACGCCGGCCGCAGCGGCGAGCTCGCTCGATCTCACAGGCGTTCACTCAAGCCGTCGAGTACGGCGGTCTGCGTCGGCGGGACCGTGATCCGTAGGCGGAGTTCGTCAGCGGACTCGCTCAGGGTGAAGGTGAAGAATGAGCAGCACTCGGTCTCGCGGGCGGTCAGGTCGGCGACCGTCTCGCGGGAGGCGGGAGTCAGCGTGACGTCGAGGGTCTGCGCGTCCACGCGATCGGCGCCGCGGAGGTGGTCGGCGAACAGTTGGTCGAACTCCGCCATCCGGAACGGCCGGTCCGCGGTCGGCAGGGTGCAGGCGTCGGGGACCCAGGTCAGGTGATCGTCCATGGATCGACGGTAAACCCGTACCGAAGTACCGGATGCAAGTCCTCAGTCGGTCCAGGTCAGGACGTAGGCGACGGCGCCGAAGCTGACTCGGTCGCCGGGCCGGACGCGAGCGGTGGTGGTGATGCGGAGATCGTTGACGCAGGTGCCGTTCATCGAGCCGAGGTCGCGGACCATCCAGCCGTCGTCGACGTGCCGGAGTTCGGCGTGGAAGCGGGACACGGAGACGTCGGCCAGTCGGAGGGTCGCACCGGGACCACGGCCGATCCGCACGGTCGACGTACCGGGTGCGGGTAGGGCGAGCGCGGGAAGCGGTACGGCGGTTGGCTGCCGGACGAACGAGAAGCGCGGAAGCGCGTCCAGCCAGGAGGCGACCACGCCAACCGGGTCGAACCGCGGGGCGCGGCGGGCGACCTGTGCGGGCCGGGGCTGATGCGCTCCGGTACGGGCGTTCGGGGACGCCGAGCTTTCGACCTTCAGGCGTGGCAGGCGTCCGCGTAGGTTGCGGGTCCAGCCCTGGCGAGGTTCGCTCCGCGGGAGGTCGCGGATCGCGTCGGCGAGTTCGCCGCGGCTCTGGGCGCGAAGGACGAAGTTCATCCGCCGGATGAAGGTGTCGTGCGACAACCGGCCCGACCCGGCGCCGTCCCGCAGTACGGCGAGGGCACGGTCCCGCTCCGCGTCCGACGGACGCGTCCCCTCCACCGGCACCGACGTCATAAGGGCATTGTCCGTGGCGTGCCGGTTCACTGTCCACCAGAGGTGTTTCTGGTGACTGTCGGTGGGGTGGGACAGAATGCAGGGATGCGACTGCCTGTGATGCCGCCGGTGAAACCGATGCTTGCCAAGCCGGTCAAGGAGATTCCGCGCGGTGAGTTGAGCTACGAGCCCAAGTGGGACGGGTTCCGGTCGATCATCTTCCGGGACGGGGACGAGGTGGAGATCGGCAGCCGGAACGAGAAGCCGATGACCCGGTACTTCCCCGAGCTGGTCGAGGCGATCAAGGCGAATCTGCCGGAGCGGTGCGCGATCGACGGCGAGATCATCGTGATCGGCGAGTCCGGCGACCGGCTCGACTTCGAGGTCCTGCAGCAGCGGATCCACCCGGCCGCGAGTCGGGTGAACATGCTGTCGGAGAAGACCCCGGCCCGGTTCGTCGCGTTCGATCTGCTCGCGCTCGCTGACGACGACTACACCGAGCGCCCGTTCAGCGAACGTCGTACGGCGTTGCTCGACGCGCTCGCAGGTGTGAAGGCGCCGATCCACGTCACGCCCGCGACCGCCGATCCGGACACCGCCGCGCAGTGGTTCGAGCAGTTCGAGGGCGCCGGTCTGGACGGGTTGATCGCGAAGCCGCTGGACGGGCTGTATGTGCCGGACAAGCGGGTGATGTTCAAGATCAAGCCGGAGCGTACGGCGGACTGCGTGGTCGCCGGCTACCGCCTGCACAAGAGCGGCCCGGACCGGATCGGCTCGCTGCTGCTCGGGCTGTACAACCACGACGGCACACTGGCCAGCGTCGGCGTGATCGGCGCGTTCCCGATGGAGCGCCGCAAGGAGCTGTTCGAGGAGATGCAGCCGCTCGTCACCAGCTTCGACGAGCACCCGTGGGCGTGGGCGAAGCAGGAGGAAGGCGTCCGTACGCCGCGCAACGCCGAAGGTAGCCGTTGGCAGGCGGGCAAGGACCTGTCGTTCACACCGCTGCGGCCGGAGCGGGTCGTCGAGGTCCGGTACGACCACATGGAAGGCATCCGCTTCCGGCACACAGCGCAGTTCGTCCGCTGGCGCCCGGACCGCACGCCCGAGTCCTGCACCTACGAGCAGCTGGAGGAGCCGATCAAGTTCGACCTGGCCGACGTGCTCTCCAGCGCCCAACGCTGATGCTGTACCGCCTGTATACGCGCATCCTCCGGCGCCAGTTGGCCGGTCTGCCGATGCCGCAGCACGTCGCGATCGCGATGGACGGCAACCGCCGCTGGGCCAAGGGCGCCGGGTACGACGACGTACGCATCGGTCACCGCTTCGGTGCCGAACACCTCGAACTCTTCCTGCGCTGGTGCGCCGATGCCGGGATCAAGTGCGTCACGGCCTGGGTGGCCTCGCCAAGCAACTTGCGCAAACGCGACGCTGCCCAGGTCGACTACCTGATGAACCTGACCGAGACCGTGCTCGCGGATCATGTCCGGCGAGACCACAGGTGGCGGCTGCACGTCGCAGGCCAGTTGGATTTGTTGCCTGATTCAACGGCTCGCGCGCTGAAGGAGGCCGTGGAGGAAACTCGCGACCGCCCGGACGCGGCAGATCTGACGCTCGCGATCGCCTACAGCGGCCGGCTCGAGGTGGTCGACGCCGTCCGCGCAATCCTGGACGAGGCAGCCGACGGCGGCCGATCGCTCGAAGAGGTCGCGGACGCGCTGAGCGAGGAGGAGATCGGCCGGCATCTGTACGTGCCGGGCCTGCCAGATCCCGAACTCGTCATCCGGACCAGCGGCGAGCTGCGGATGTCGGACTTCCTGCTCTGGCAGGCAACCCGCTCGGAAATCGAGTTCTGCGACCTCTACTGGCCCGCATTCCGCGAGATAGATCTGCTTCGCGCGCTGCGAACGTACGGACAGAGGAAACTGCAACGATCTAGATGAATACTTCCGGGTCGGACCGGGGCACTATGGAGGCATACCGACTGGTAAGAACCGGAGGTTGCGCGATGTACGACGTCGTACTGCTCGTCGAACAGGAACTGTCCGAGCCCGACGCGAAACGCGTCGTCGAACTGCACGATGACATGCCAGAGCCGGTCAACTACCACGTGCTCGTTCCGTGCCACAACGCCGAGGCGGGCGTCGAAGCCTCGATCAGCGCACTCGGTACGGCGGACCTCTACGGGCCAGGCCTGGCCGGTCAGCGCGAGGATCTCGCCGAGGCCCAGAAGGCGATCGACAGCGAGGCCAAGGGCTGCACCGGACGCAGCGTGGAGCGGCTGCGCGATCTCGGTCAGCACGCCGAGGGCGGGATCTCGCACGACCGGCCGATCGACGCCCTGATCGCGACCGTCAAGCACGTCCAGGGCCAGGAAGTCATCATCCTGACCCGCCAGCACGTGGTCGCGGAGTTCTTCCACCTGGACTGGACCAACTCGGCCCGCCGGCACCTCGGCGTACCCGTGCTGCACCTGCTGGAGCAGGACCCGCAGAAAACCGCAGCCAGCTAGTGGGAGAGCAAGGCCGCGTAGGTGACGCCGCCGGCCAGGCTCGCGATCAGCAGTGACAGCGAGGTCCGGACGACGCGTTCCCCGGTCTCACCGTAGTGGCGGCCGTCCTCGGAGTGGTACGCGAGCTTGAAACCCGCGTACCCCGCGGCGAGGACGAACGCCAGCTTGATCATGGTCAGACACCTGCCGCCGTACCAGATTCGGTGAATTGAGTGTGGTACAGATCAGCGTACTCGCCGGCGGCCGCGAGCAGCTGCTCGTGCGTGCCGCGCTCGACGATGTTGCCGTGGTCAACGACCAGGATCTGGTCGGCGTTCCGCACGGTCGACAGCCGGTGCGCGATCACCAGCGACGTACGCCCTTCCAGGGCCGTGTCCAGCGCCCGCTGAACGGCGACCTCCGACTCGGAGTCCAGGTGCGCCGTCGCCTCGTCCAGTACGACAATCTTCGGTGCCTTCAGCAACAACCGGGCGATCGCGAGTCGTTGCCGCTCGCCACCGGACAGCCGGTGACCACGATCGCCGACCACCGTGTCCAGCCCGTCCGGCAAGGCTGACACCAGCGGCCAGATCTGGGCCGCGTCGAGCGCCGCGATCATCTCGACCTCGGTCGCGTCCGGCTTGGCGTACCGCAGGTTCGCCCGGATCGTGTCGTGGAACATGTGCGCGTCCTGCGTGACGTACCCGATCGTGTCGTGCAACGACTGCAGCGTCACATCCCGTACGTCGTGACCGCCGATCCGCACCGCTCCCCCGGTCACGTCGTACAGCCGGGCGACCAGGTTGGTGATCGTGGTCTTACCGGCCCCGGACGGTCCGACGAGAGCGACCATCTGACCAGGTTGTACGGCGAAGCTGATGTCCTCGAGCACCTGAGCCGAAGCCCGCTTGTCCAGTACGGCGACGGACTCGAGGCTAGCCAGTGAGACCTGCTCGGCCGTCGGGTACGCGAAAGCGACGTGCTCGAACTCAACGCTCGCGGCGCCCGCCGGGAGGTCCTCGGCATCCGGCGCATTCGTGATCATCGGCTCGAGATCGAGCACCTCGAAGACGCGCTCGAACGAGATCAGCGCGGTCATCACGTCGACGCGGATGTTGGAGAGCGCGGTCAGCGGCCCGTAGAGCCGGCCGAGCAGCGCGACGAGTGCGAGCAGGGTCCCGATCGTCAGCGTCTGACGGACGGCCAGGTTGCCGCCCACGCCGTACACCAAGGCTGTTGCCAGCGCGGCGACCAGGGTCAGCGCGGTGAAGAAGACCCGGCCGAGCATCGCGATCCGAATGCCCAGGTCGCGGACGCGGCCGGCGCGCTCACCGAAGTCCTCGTTCTCGAGCGAGGGGTGACCGAACAGCGTCACGAGCAGCGCTCCCCCGACGCTGAACCGCTCGGTCATCGCGGTCGACATCTCCGCGTTCAGGTTCATCTGTTCACGTGTCATCGCGGCCAGCCGGCGACCCAGGACGCGGGCCGGGATCAGGAAGACCGGCAGCATCAGGATCGCGACCAAGGTCAGCTGCCAGCTCAGCGCCAGCATCGCGCCGACGACCAGGATCAGGCTGATGATGTTCGAGACCACGCCGGACAGCGTGGAAGTGAAGGCCTGCTGGGCGCCGATCACGTCGTTGTTCAGACGGGACACCAGCGCGCCAGTCTGGGTCCGGGTGAAGAAAGCGATCGGCATCCGCTGGACATGCGAGAACACCTTGGTCCGCAGGTCGAAGATGAGTCCCTCGCCGATCCGCGCCGAGAACGAACGCTGGACCAGGCCGAGCAACGCCTCGAAGACCGCAAGCAGCGCGACGACCAGGGCCAGCGCGGTCACCAGGCCGGCGTTCCCCTTCGTGATGCCGTCGTCGACGATCTTCTTGAACAGCAGCGGCGACGCGATCACCAGGACCGCCGAGACGATCACCAGCAGCATGAACGCCGTGATGTGCCAGCGGTACGGCTTGGCGAACCGGACGATCCGCCGCAACGTGCCCTTCGCCAGCTTCTTGCCGACGACGGACGCGTCCTGGCGCCGCCAGCCAACCGCGCCCATACCGCCGCGCATCATCGGTCCGGACATTCCGGCCCCCTCCCTGTCGTGAACCTTCATAACACTCGAGGTCGTCGCCCGCTTCCCGCAACTCTTGGTTGCGCGTCGACCGGATCCGGTCTAGAGTCATCTGCAACCAAAGGTTGCGAAAGGATCAGTGTGATGAGCAGGAGCATCGAGCGGGAGATTCGGGTCGAGGCCGCACCCGAGGTGGTGTACGAGGTGGTCAGCTCGCCCGAGCACCTGCGCGAATGGTGGCCCGACGACGCGGACCTCGACGCGACAGCCGGCGCGACCGGGACGATCACCTTCCGGCGCGAGGACGAGACCAAGGTCGTCGCGCTGACGGTCGTGGAGGCCGACCCGCCCCGGCGGTTCTCGTTCCGGTGGGACTACGACGGCGAGGTCGCCACGGCGAGCAACTCGCTGCTGGTCACGTTCGACCTGATCCCGTCCGACGGCGGCACGCTACTGCGGTTCGCCGAGACCGGGTACGACGAGGCCGCGAAATCGGACGAGGTCTACCACGATCACACCAGCGGCTGGAACTACTTCCTGCCCCGCCTCACGCCGTACGTCGACCGGCTGGTGCATCGGCCGTGATCGACGACGAGCTCTGGTCGGCGATCGGCGACCCCACCCGGCGGCGGATGCTCGACCTGCTGCTCGCCAACGGTGGCGGTACGGCGACCAGCCTCAGCGACCAGCTGCCCGTCACCCGGCAAGCGGTCGCGAAGCACCTCGGCGTACTCGACCGGGCCGGACTCGTGCACTCCACGCCGTCCGGTCGCGAACGTCGCTACACCGTGGACGAGTCGCAGCTCGCCCACGCGATCAGCCAGCTGTCCGACGTCACCGAAGCCTGGGACCGGCGGCTGCAGCGCATCAAGCGGATCGCCGAGACGATCCAGAAGACCCGAGACAACTGAAAGGCAGACCCATGAGCGACATCCTGCACCGCGTTGGCATCATCGCGTCCCCGAAGGACGTGTTCGCGGCACTCACCACGATCGACGGTCTGGCCGGCTGGTGGACCGAGGACACCGTCGGCGATCCGGACGGAGTGATCGCCTTCCGCTTCGCCACCGCCGGCGGCGACGGCTTCGACATGAAGGTCCTCGAGACCAAGCCCGGCGAACTGGTCCGCTGGGAGGTCGTCGGCGGTCCCGAGGAGTGGATCGGCACCGAGGTCAGCTTCGCGCTCTCCCAGACCGACGAGTACACGATCGTGCTGTTCAAGCAGGAAGGCTGGCGGGAGCCGGTCGAGTTCATGTACCACTGCAGCACCAAGTGGGCCACGTTCCTGATGAGCCTCAAGCAGTACGTCGAAACCGGCAAGGGCGAGCCCGCGCCGAACGACGTACTGGTCAGCAACTGGCACTAGCCGAGGGCGGCGATGAGTTCCTTCAGTCGTCGGGACTGAGCCTCGCGCTCAGCCTTCAGCTGGTCTTCGTAGGTGCGGTCCGCAGCGCCGAGCAGCAATGCCTTGGTCTCGCGGATCGCACCCGGGAGTGGGCCGAGCACGGCCTCGGTCAGGTCCTTCACCGTCGCCGCCAGTTCCTCGGCGGGTACGACGATGTTCGCCAGGCCGATGTCGTGCGCCTCGGCCGCCTCCACCCAACGGGTCGTCGTACACAGCTCGAGCGCCCGCGAGTATCCGACCAACTGGACCAGCGGCTGCGTGCCGCCGAGGTCGGGAACCAGGCCGAGGGCCGGCTCGCGCATGCTGAAGCGGGCGTCCGGGGTCACGACGCGCAAGTCGCAGGCCAGCGCCAGCTGGAACCCCGCCCCGACAGCGTGCCCCTGGACCGCCGCGATGCTGATGATCTCCGGACGCCGCAGCCAGGAGAACCCGGACTGGAACGCAGCAATCAGCTCCAGCAGTTCAGGCTCTGGCTTCGCGCCCAGCGTCAGCAGCGGCTCCTGACCGTCGACGGCAGGACCCATCATCAGCCGTCGATCGAGTCCGGCCGAGAACGACGGCCCCTCCCCCGACACGACGACCACGCGGACCTCGGGCGGCAACGCCGTACCGAAGTCGGCCAGCGCGCTCCACATGGCCGGAGTCTGCGCGTTGCGCACCTCGGGCCGATCCAGCACCACCCGAGCCACCGGCCCGTCCACCGTCAACCGCAGTCCGAGATCCGTCATGGACCGAACATTACTGCGGAGTAATCAGGCGAGCGAGACCAGGTCGGCGTAGTCGGCGGACCAGAGGTCTTCGACGCCGTCCGGGAGCAGGACGACGCGCTCCGGTTCGAGGGCCTCGACTGCACCCTCGTCGTGGGTGACGAGGACGATCGCGCCGGTGTACGAGCGGATCGCGTTCAGCACCTCCGTGCGGGATGCCGGGTCCAGGTTGTTGGTCGGCTCGTCGAGCAGCAGGACGTTCGCCGCGGACACGACCAGCGTGGCCAGGGCGAGACGGGTCTTCTCGCCGCCGGACAGCACTCGCGCGGGCTTGTCGGCGTCGTCGCCGGTGAACAGGAACGAGCCGAGCACGCTGCGGGCCTGGGTCTCGTTCAGATCCGGAGCGGCGGTCTTCATGTTCTCCAGCACGGTCCGGTTCACGTCGAGCGTCTCGTGCTCCTGTGCGTAGTACCCGAGCTTGAGGCCGTGGCCGTCCATCACCTCGCCGGTGTCGGCCTTCTCGATCCCGCCGAGGATCCGCAGCAGGGTGGTCTTGCCGGCGCCGTTCAGCCCGAGTACGACGACCCGCGAGCCCTTGTCGATCGCGAGGTCGACGTCGGTGAAGATCTCCAGCGATCCGTACGACTTGGACAGCTCCCGCGCCATCAACGGCGTCTTCCCGCACTGAGCCGGGGTCGGGAACGAGATGCGCGCGACACGGTCGGCCTGGCGCTCGTCCTCGAGCGAGGACATCATCCGCTCGGCGCGGCGCAGCATCTGCTGGGCGGCGGCTGCCTTGGTCGCCTTGGCGCGCATCTTGTTCGCCTGGTCGACCAACTGGGTGGCCTTCTTCTCTGTGTTCGCCCGCTCACGTTTGCGACGCCGTTCGTCGGTCTCGCGCTGGTTCAGGTACGCCTTCCAGCCGACGTTGTAGACGTCGATCTCGGCCCGGTTCGCGTCCAGGTGGAAGACCCGAGTGACGGTCTCCTCGAGCAGGTTCACGTCGTGGCTGATCATGATCACGGCACCGGCGTACGACTTGAGGAAGTCGCGCAGCCAGATGATCGAGTCCGCGTCCAGGTGGTTGGTCGGCTCGTCGAGCAGCAGCGTCTCGGCCTGGGCGAACAGGATCCGGGCCAGCTCGACGCGACGGCGCTGACCACCGGACAGGGTCGCCAGCGGCTGGCCGAGTACGCGGTCCGGGAGACCGAGGTTGGCCGCGATACGAGCAGCCTCGGACTCGGCGGCGTACCCTCCGGCGGCATGCAGGTCGGCCTCGGCCCGCTCGTACCGGCGCATGCCCTTGGCACGAGTCTTCTCGTCCGCGCTGGCCATCGTCTTCTCGGCGCTACGCATCCGGCGTACGACGTCATCGAGACCGCGAGCCGACAGGATCCGGTCCTGGGCGAGTACTTCGAGATCGCCGGTGCGCGGGTCCTGCGGGAGGTAGCCGATCTCGCCCGACTTGGTCACCGAACCGCTGGCGGGCAGGCCCTCACCGGCCAGGATCTTGGTCAGCGTCGTCTTACCGGCGCCGTTGCGGCCGACCAGGCCGACCTTGTCGCCCGGGCCGACCCGGAACGACGCGGGCGCGAGCAACTGGCGGGCACCGACGCGAACCTCGAGATTGGAGACAGTGATCATCGGGGTGCGGGGGCGTCCTTACGCTGGGTTACTGGGCATGACTCTGGGCAGGAGGCGGTGTCGCGTCACGCCGAAATCTCCCGCCCTCAGGTCTAGTGTATGTGGCGTGAAATTCAACCCGGATGCGGATCTCGACACCAGTGGCGTCGAGGACACCCGCGGCAGTGGCGGCGGCGGCCGCGGCGGTGGGCTACCGACCGGGATGATCCCGGTCGGCGGCGGCATCGGCGGCATCATCCTGCTGGTCGTGATCGTGCTCCTGTCCGGCGGCCTGCCAGGCGGAGGTGGCAGCGCCGACGAACCGGTCACGCAGAACACAGCAGCCGGCAACCTCGACTCCTGCAAGAAGGGCTCGGACCTCCAGTCGAATTCCGACTGCCGGTTCGTCTTCTACCAGAACTCGATCGAGAGCTTCTGGTCGGCGGAGCTCGCCCGGCGCGGGAAGAAGTACACGCGGGCACCCATGCGGGTCTTCGACGGCTCGGTGAACACGGGCTGCGGTCCGGCCACCAGCGCGGTCGGTCCGTTCTACTGCCCGCCGGACAAGCGGGTCTACCTGGACCTCGGGTTCTTCAAGACGCTGCAGACGGACCTGGGCGCGCGCGGCGGTGAGTTCGCCGAGGCGTACGTCGTCGCGCACGAGTACGGGCATCACATCCAGAACCTGTACGGCATCCTCGACCGGATCAAGACCCGCAACGGCCCGACCTCGGACTCGGTCCGCTCCGAACTCCAGGCCGACTGCCTGGCCGGAATCTGGACCAACCACGCCACCACGGTCCCCGGCAAGAACGGCCAGCCGCTCATCACCGAACTCTCCGACGACGACATCGCCCGCGGCCTCGACGCCGCCGCATCTGTCGGCGACGACCGCATCCAGCAGAAGACCCAGGGCCAGGTAACCCCCGAGTCCTTCAGCCACGGCACCGCCGACCAACGAATGAAGTGGTTCAAAACCGGCATGGACTCCGGCGACATGACCGCCTGCGACACCTGGTCCGCCAACCCCCTCTGACCGAACGAAAAAACCGCCCCACACCTCAACAGGTGCGGGGCGGTTCTGTGTCTAACAGACCGTACGAACTACCCGATCCGCTGCCCCATCGGATGCCGCGGCTGCGTCGGCTCGACGAAGGACCGCCCCGGTGTCCACGCAACCACACTTCCGTCCCGCGCCATGCTCGTTCCTGACACACCGGTGGTTGCCCAGATGCCCAGATCCTGAATTTCCGTGCGAACTCCAGTGGTCAGATTGCGCACCACGAACTTCATCGGCGATGGTGGTGGGTCCTCCTCGACCGGACCAGGACCATAGGCCACGATCTTGCCATCGTCGCTGATCGCCAGCGGCAGACCAGGGTGGTCCCAGAGATATCCGCGCTCGATCATGTCTGCTTCCGTGACCACCCCCGTTCCAACCCGTTTGACGACAGTGGCCGCCTCCGTAGGATTCGGCCATCCAACTACTACCGTGCCGACGAAGTACTGGAGATTCCTGCTGAACTCGGCACCGAACGGCAGTCCACCCTGCTTGAAGTAAGGCATGGTGAACTGTCCGGTCGAGGCGTTGTAAAAGACGTACGTATTGTTTGCGTTGAAGTACGGGCTCTGGTTGTTGTTAACGCCCATGTCGTAAACGACGGTGTTGCCATCGCCGGCCAAGGCAACAAAGTAGGCGGCGTCGCAGACGGTGGTCGACGTACACATATCGATCCGTGTCGCTGCGCCACCCTGCACTACGCGGAACACCTTTTTGTTCGAATGCTGCGGGTCTGACGGATTGTCCCCCGCAGTACCGAGCGCTACGACGTTTCCGGCTGCGGAAAGATCCATCCTCAGAATTCTTTCGGGAACTCCGGTGTCCGCAGACCACACTCTCTGTGTGGCGAAGTCATAGACCAGGACACGACGGGCTGGACCGTCGGAGTCGACGACGTAGGCGATCGACCTCCCATCTGACGAGCTCGCCGAGTCCAGCTCGGGTCCGGCTGCGGGCGACGTGGCGAGGATCTGCGGCGTTTTGCCGTCTGGCTGCCTCGAGGCCAGTTCGATCTGCCCCGTGGCGAGGTCGCGGCGGACCAGGTAGAAGTTGCCGTCCTGCGGAATGCCGGGCGGGGCGACCTCGTCCGGCCTGATGCTCAGCGGGAAGAACGCATAGCGACCGTCATCCGAGAGTTCCACCGGGATCGAGTTTGTCGTACCGGCCATACCCCGCATCAGGTCGTTTGCCCCAGGGTTGTCCAGCAGCGGAGTACCCACCACGACCGGATCGGAGGTGGCGGGATCACTCTGGCCCGCGCTGGTTACTGCGTAGACACTGACCACATAGTTCACGCCCGCACGCAGGCCGCCGATCACCGCGCTCAGAGTCGAGCCCGGGGCGGTATGGGTCCCGGAGTCGGGCGCCGTGGTCAGGACGTAGTGATCGATCGGGTTACCGCCCGACTGTTCAGGCTCTCGCCAGGTGACGTTGGCAGCGAGATTTCCAGGGCTGACTGCCACGTCTCTTGGCGCGGACGGCGCATGCGGACCGACGTAGATCGCAGCCTCAGCGTGGAGATCAGGCCGGGTCGCATCCCCTGGAACGGCCGCCTTGATCTTCACCAACCCGTCCTGGACAGCTGTGTAGACGCCGTCCGCGCCGATGGTGCCCGGGCCCTGTTCAACGCTCCAGGTCGCCGGGGCGTCTGGATAGCCATAGACATGACTGTTCAGGTCTACGTGTTCACCGACTGCGAGTTGGGTGCTCGGCGGATCGATCAAGACGTTGCGAATCGGGCCGCCGGAATCCCAGACCGGCTTCTCCCAGCGAAACAGCTCCGGCGCTTCCCAGTGCACCAGGTTCTTCGTGAAGAGGTCCACAGTGAGACCTGCACCCAACTCGACTCCGAGGTACACACCTATGAACGGATCTTTATCGGTGTCTGCCTCGGCGCGGAGATACGGCTTGGCGGTCAGGAACGGCCCAGTCGACCCGTAGAACCTCAGCGCCAGGTCCGGTTCCAGCGCGAGCGTCTCCTCGACGTTCCCGAACGGAATCGCCTCGGGCTGCGAGCTCAACGCCTGCTCGCCGAACGGCGCCGGAACGACATGACCGTCCCGCCACTGGAGGTCCACACCGAACTGCCCTGAGGTCCGCGCTATGACCCTTGCCCCGGCGCGGCCGTCGGTCGTCAGGACCAGATAGAGATCGACACCCGGGCAGATCTCCACGGGCACCCTGCCGATCGGCACCGTCACACAGCCGCCGGAGAGGTGACCGATTGGGATTCGGCGCTCGGTCTCCTTCTTGAAGATCTCCGCGTCGAACCGATACTCAACGTCGGTGTCGGCCTTGATCGTGAAAGCGCTGACGTACTGGCTGCCGTCTCGGTGGCTATAGGCCTGCCACTCAGGATCGAGCTCACCCGACGCCTCCAGGTGGACGTTGGGGTCGACGTCGCCCGCGAACTCGAAGACCATCTTTCCGTCGTGCAGACCGAAGGTCGGATCGACTGTGCCGGCCTTGCCAGCGCGCGAGCGCGGCGCTCCCTGAACCAGCGTCTTGCCCTTGATCGTCGGATGCCGGAGGGTAACGCCAGGCAGTTGCTGCTCGAACTGCATGCCGTCCGAGTCCTTCAGCTTGATGTTGCGCGCCAGCGCACCGTCGGACAGTACTTGCTCCAACGAAGCATCCTCGGTCTGGAACACCAGAACACTGCCTCCGCTATCCACCCGCAGCACCTTGCGCAGCAATCCCTCAGGCGTCGCCGCACTCGACGTCGCCACGACGATGTCGCCGGCTTGAACAGCACTGAGCTGCGCGTTCGGGCTCACGACGGAGATGCTCGTCGTTCCCACGTTTGCTATCCGGCTCATCGAATCGGCACTCAGCACAACTGGCGCCTGCTGCACTTCCACCGTTGGCTTGATCGGTTGCGATGCGGCTGTCGGCTGACTGACGCCATGAGTGTTCAGGGCTGCGACTGCGAAGGTGTACTCCGTCTGCTGGTCAAGCCCATCGACAACCACCGATGGAGATGGGGTATCGATGACGCGCCCGCCGGGATTGACCGTGACGCGATACCCGCTGATCGGCGCTGAACCAGTGTCCACGGGAGCTTCCCACGCCACCGTGACCGAGCCGTTGTCGGTGACAGACGCCTGCAGGTCGGTTGGTATCTCAGGAACTCGGGCTGCAGCCGGCGTACCAGATCCCTGCGCCCATTCGCCGCTGCCGGCCTTGTTTCTCGCACGGACCGTAACGGTGTATGCCGTCCCGTTGTCCAACCCGGTGAACCCGGTGACCGTCGTTCCGGCCGGGATCACGATCCGGTGGTCGCCTGGCTCAGCGACAACCTCATAGTCGATGATGTCGGCGCCGCCATCCGCAGGCTGAACCCACTGAATGTCCAACCGAGCATCCAACTGGAAGATCGAGAGCGCGACCGGCACCAAGGGAACCTCAGCCGGAGTCGGGGTAACGGCTGACGGCGCAGAAGACGTCGTGCCGTTCGCGTTGGTCGCACTCACAACCACCTTGTAGAGCTGGCCGTTGGTCAGGCCCGTCAGGTTCGCCGTTCGCTCATCCCCTGGCACCGTCACAGTGGTGGTCGCCGGAATCGTCGTGACGCGATAGTCGACTACCTGATCGACCGCGCCCTCCGGGGCCGTCCAAGTCACCACAGCTGAACTGTCCCGCCCGAGTGTGCTGGTGATGAATGGCGGGCCAGGCGGTGCGGGCACGGCGGGCTTGATCGGCTGCGAGGCCGCAGAGTAGTCCGACATAGCTGCTGCCGTTTTCGTGCGTACCTGGAACGTGTACGACGTGCCGTTCGTGAGTCCCTGCACGACGACCGAGGTGCTCGTGCTCGACACGATCTGACCGCCAGGTGTCGTCACGACGTCGTACCCAGAGATCGCGAGATCGCCCGAGTCTGCGGGCGGATCCCAGCGAACTTCGACCGCTTGGTCGCGCGCCCCTCCAGTCACGTTGGTGGGTGGATTCGGCTTGCCCGGCGCTACGGCGTACGCCTGGATGTCGACGTACATGCGGACGCCAGCGTTTGTGCCGTTGACGATGCTGACTGTTCCGGTAGGACTGACGCGAGCCCACATCAGGTTGTAGGAGAGCGTGTTGCCGGACGGCGGGGCGACGTCCGTCACCGCGGTCGGCCGGGTCTCGTTCCCCGGATAGGTCACGACCTCCCCGCTGGTGGTCGAGCCGTACGCCGTCACTCGGAGCGCGGCGAACGCAACGCCGCTGGCCGGGAGACCGGCCTTGCCGAAGAGCTGGAGAGTCTGAACGCCCCCGACAGGCACCAAGGCCGCGGATCCGGTGTCCAACAGACGCTGCTGAGCAACAGGCACGACTCGCAGTGAGACCGCCGCGGGGTTGGTCGCGGCGGTGAAGTAGCCGACAACGTCCACGGTGTAATGGGTCGTACCCGACGCGACATTGAAGAGCGTCAGGCTGCCGGTGCTCGAAAGCTGGACAACGGCGCTGTTCGTGTACGGCTTCCCGGCCGCGAAGTTGCCGTGGTACGCGCTCGGTCGTGTGCTGCCACCCGGGTACATCGTCCAGCCGCCTGCGGCTGTGGGCGACCACGCAGTGACGTTGACGACGGCAGCAGTGATGTTCGCTGCTGCCGGCAGACCGCCCTTGGATGCGATGGCAACGGTGATCGCGGAGTTGGCCGGCACCGGCGTGTTGGTCGTGACGCCGATCTTGTTCCTCGTGTCGATGACCCGCGACTGCTTCAGTGGGACGAAACGGTTACCCGACGTCTGCGACGATGCGTCGGTGTAGTAGCCAGTGACATCGGCAAGGATCCGGACTGTTCCGGCACTGCCATTCTTGAAGCTGACTTGACCTGCCGCGCTCAGTCGAACGGTCGATGCCGATGAGGTAAATCCACTGCTCGCGTAGAAGTAGAAGTTGGGTGCGGCTGGGACCGTCTCCCCCGCCGGCCAGGCGAACAGAGACCCGGTAGCCGTCGGCGAGATAGTGATGATGTTGGCCTGGATCGCGCTGACGCCGGAGGCAGGAACTCCGTTGCGGCCGGTGAACTGAACTGTCACCGTGCCCTGAGCGGGCACCGGTGTGGTCGTCGGCACCCCGATATGCGTTCCGGTGTCGAGCATTCTCTGTGGCGGGGACAATGGTACGTACTGACCCGGCCCGGTGCTGGGCACAGTGGCGGCGGACGCAGCATTCCGGCTTTGTCCGGCCGAGCCTGCATCAGCAGGCGGAGCAACCACATTCGCAATACCCAGAACTAGGCATAGCGACAGAAATATTCGTGCAAATGAATGCACTGAAACCCCCAGCTAGAAGCGGCCCCCGGAGCAGGCACACTCTAGCAACGCGCGGGCACGCTCCGCTGTCGAATTGCAGCTTGTTGCAACTGCAATCCGACAGCCGGAGTGATACCCGTCAGGCGACCTGGGCGGGGCGGTGGTAGCCGGGGAGGAGTTCGTCGACGAGGGCGTCGGTCTCGGCCTCGGGGCCGCGGGGGGCGCCGTGTTTGGTGAGGGCGGCGTACAGCTGGCTGGCCACGTTGGTGACGTCGGCGGTGGTGCCGAAGTGAGCGGCCAGGCGGAGGGTGGCTCGCCACAGTTCCTCGGAGGCCGGCGAGAAGCTGAGGCCGGTCTGGAGGGCTGTGCGGGCCAGGTTGCCGTCGTTGTGGCTGAGCGATGCCTCGGCGAGTCGCAGTGAGGCGTCGACGACGGCTTCCACCATCCGGCGTTCGATCCCGGACGCGGCGAGCCACGAGTAGCGGCCGCCGGGCAGGTTCGACCAGGCGGGGCCGTGGACCAGGCCGAGCGCCGTCGAGAGCGGACCACGCGGGTCGTCCACCATCGTCGCCTGCTTGGCCAAGGTCCGGAACACGTCCCAGTCGACCCGGACGACACTGCGGTTCAGCATCCAGCGACCGGACTCATCGGCGTACATCGCATCGACACCCACCCAGCGGCGGGTGTGGTCCAGCGCGGCGTCGCGCAGTTCCTCGCTGATGCCACGGGGCCAGATCGCACCGGCGAGCACGTTCGGGTGTACGCCGTAGTCCTGGCTGGCCAGGAACGCGATGATCTCCGTCGACAGGCTGACCCGGCCTTCGTCGATCACGCCGCGAGCGTCCACCTCGACCGGACCGAGCAGGTCGACCTCGACCGGCGCCGGCTGGCTGAGATCGGTGGTCGAGAACTCGTACGCCGGCATGTCCTGCTCGGACCGGCGCTTGTCCCGGGCATCCGCCTCGGCCGCGTCGAACAGCGACACGAGGTCGGCGAACTGCTCCGGGTTGACGCTGTGCGCGTCGACCTCGAGCCCGAGCAGCCGGCAGACGGCCTGGTTCTTCTCGTCCACGACGAACCGCCACGGCGAGTTGATCACGTCGCCGACCACGACGACCGCGATGCTGCGCTTGGCGTCCGCGGCCAGCCGGTTCAGCTGGTCCTGCTCCTCCGGCGACGGCGGAGCGGACACGAAGATGATCTGCGCGCCCCACAGCGCCGCGTCCGGGTGCGTCATCCGGGCCTCGGCGACCGAGCCGGCGTTCCGCCGCTGGCACGCCTGCACCTGCGCCTCGGTACGCCGGGCAACCTCGCCCATCGCGTCGTCGAGACGGACCCAGTAGCTGAGCCGTGCCGGTGCCAGCGACGACAGATCGTCGCCGAACCCGACCATGCTGATGTGCGCGCCTTCGGACCACAGGTTGGTCGCGAGCTCGACAGCGAGCGAACCGACCACGTCGCGGGACGCGTTGGTCACGCCGCCGAAGGCAACGATCCCGTTCGCGGTATCGAGGTCGATGAGCACCGTGGCGCCGTCCGCGTTCTGGCCGACCGTGACCAGCGTCGGGTACGGCGCGGGTGCGTTGACCTCACCGCTCGGGCCGTACGCACGGCGCAGCGTCCAACGGGTGCCTTCGGCAATCGCCTGCCACGGACCGGGCGGCGCGGGCTGCGCCTCGTACGGGTCGAGGACCAGCGTCAGCGCCCGGTCGGTCACCAGCGCGGCGACGACCTTCGGCATCGGCCGCTGCAGCTCGGTCATGTCCGAGCCGAGCTTGCGCAGCGAGTTGTCGACGAACTCCGCGGTCGGGATGTCCGACGCGAGCCGCAGACCGACCTCGGTCTGCCGGTGACCGGCAGCCTTCGGGCCAGGACCCTGCGCCCAGCCGCGGCGCCGCTTCAGCGCCAGCGCCAGGCCGGCGGCGAGCAGTGCCGCACCGAAGCCGTAGATACCGGCCTGCTGCAGGTTGATCCCGCCGTCGTCGGCCGCAACCGGCGTCGCGTCGGGCACCTGGATGCCGCCGCCGGCCGGCTCGCCGTGCTCGGACTGCCCGGTCCCCGGAACGTGCGGCTCGACCGTGACGCCCGGCTCCCCCGGCTTCACGTTCTTCGCGCCCGGGTCGTTCGTCGCACTACCGATGACCACGGACGAGCCCGGCTCGATGCCCTGCTCGGAGTACCGGGTCGGAGCACTGGTCTTGGTCTCGGTCTTCCCGCCGGCCTTCGTCTCGGTCTTCGTGGTCGACTTGACCGTCGGCTTGACGGCCGTCCTGGTCTCGGTGGTGGTCTTCGTGCTGACGGTGGTCTTGGAGGTGACCGTCTTGCCGTGGTCGTCGATGTTCACCCGGACCGTGTGCACGCCCGGACCCTTGGCATCACCCGGCAACCGCACCTGCCAGCCCGGCAGGATCAGATCCGGGTTGGTCAGCCGGCGGCCGTCCGGCTGCAGCTTGTCCTTGTTGAGGTCGTAGATCTCCTTGTACCGGCGGCCTTCACCGAGGTACCGCTCGGCGATGTCCCACAGACAGTCGTAGTTGCGGCCGTGCGGCGGACGGACCTCGGTGTACTTGATGACCTGACCGGTGTGGTCGTGGTTCGTCCGTACGCCGGTCGTCGTCTTGTTGCCGGCGAGCACCTTGCTGGCGGGCTCGGTCTGACGGAACTGCGAGGTGGAGCTCTGCTCGTGGCCCTGGGTCGCGGTGATCGCGGTCGGCGCACCCGGGCCGGTCGTCGTAACAGCGCTGGCGACCGGCAGGCTGACGCCGGCACCGGCCGCGATCAGTACGACGGTGCCGATCAGCCGGCGCGCGACGGTCTGCGAACCGCCGCCGAACGGGATCCGTGGGGACAACCCGTGGCCGCGGATCTCCGCGACCGCCTCAGCGATCAGGCAGACGACGAAGTGCAGCCAGGCGAGCCAGATGAAGAACGCGATGATGCCGAGGACGGTCCGGATGCTCAGCTCGCTGAACAGCATGCTGCTGGTCGGCATCTTGTCCGGCCACGGCGTACCGAAGAACCGCAGCAGGATGTACGGGACGCCGCCGACGATCGCGAGAATCGCAAGCAGCGCGACGAACCCCTTCAACCGGTCCGCGCCCGGACTCCCCGCCCGGCGCTGCGGCAACCGCGCCGCCTGCACCGGCTCATTCGTCCTTACCATCGCTCCTCCATACCCCCACCGTCAGCCACCAATGGCCTGAGCTTCCTGTACAGGAAGACGCTGTACCGCCGTCACGTTCGCCTTGCCGATCGAGTGCCAGCCGCCCGCACCCTTACCGACCCAGTAGAAAACTTCCCACGTCAGGGTGAGCTTCACCGTGTACATGTCGTCCGGCTGGGTCGCGCTGGATCGCTGGTACACGTGCTTGCACGTGTTCATCTGGTGGAACGGGTCCTGCGTTTCGTCGTACCCATCCGGATCGTCCTCCGGCGTGACACCCATCAGGCACTTGAACGGCTTGGACCCGTCACCGGGATCGACCGTCATCTCGGAGATCTGGCCGCGCATTGTCAGGTTGTGGTGCGGATTTACGTAACCGCTGAGCTCTCCCGGGTTGTTCGGGTCGGCCCCTGCCTTCGAGCTCTCCGGAGTCAGGGAGAAGAAGGCAGGCACATTGACCCGGGGCGTAAACGTCGGCATCACCACCAGCGCCGGTGGCGGGTAGTTGCTCTTGAACGGATACCAGAACGGCTCCATGTAATTCGGGAACGGGCACTGCGCCTCTTCCACCGGCCCCACCGGGACATAGGCGCGCTCGAGGTGGGCGTCGTGACCACCGTCGTACGTGTCGAGCTTGTAGTCGGTGATCGTGATGCGCATCACCCACTTCTTGCCGTCCGGCGCCTTCGGTAGCCGGATGCCGTTGGGGATGTCGAAGTCACGGCACGGAATGAAGGGCTTGCCACCCAGTCGCTCCCGCCACGTCGGTGGCGGCTTGTTGCTGCCGTTCGGCACATAGGCCGCACCGTTGCTGCAGTACGCACCGAAGCCCACCGAGTTGACATACATGCTGCACACCGACGTGCCGGTCTGGATGGTGTCCGCGGAGGCCGTCGAGACCGGACCGACCGTGAGCAGCGCGAGCACCGCGCTCAGGACGAGCAATGTGCGGCCTACTCGGTTGTGCATCCTCACTCCCCAGACTCGTCTTCCGGCAGATTATCTTCGACCAGGGGCATCATGCCCGTTGCCCAGTGCCCCGTCACCTATTCGGAATATGAATTCGAATCTTCCGGACTAGGCCGGATAGTGCACGCTCGCGCAGTTCACGCCTGCCGTGGTGGCCAGCCGGTACGGCAGCCAGCCGATCCCGGTCTTGATCATCTCGATCACCTCCGGCATGCCCTTCGGCGCGACGACGCTCCAGTTCCGCGCCTTCGGATCCCAGTACTGCGTGCTCTGCGAGCGACACGTCTGTACCGCGACGGTGCCGTCCGCGGTCTGCTTCGCACCGACCACAACCACGCTGCCCGGCGGTTTCATCACCCAGCCGTTGCGCTGAGCGTCCTGGATCTCCTCCGACACGTCGGCGTAAAAGAACGACGGGAACTTCTTCTTGAGGATTGTGTCGTCCTTCGACACCAGCGCCTGGAAGTAGAGCGGGTAGCTGGTCACGAGGCCTTGGACGGCGTCGTTCGACGCGAAGTTCCCGGCCTGGATGATGATTTGTCCCCTCGGCGCCGTAGTCGGCTTGGCGCTGGTGGCCGGCTGCGTCGGGGTGGTGGGCTCGGACGACTGCGACGGCGTGCTGGACGTCGCCGTACCGGATCCACCGGCTGGGACCGGGAGGCCGCCGTCGTTCGAGTCTTTGCTGCATGCGGTCAGCAGCAGGGCACTTGCCAGTACGGCGGCCGGGAGGGCAAACCTACGCACGAAGAACAATCCTCCGGTGTCTAGCCGCTCGGCGGCGAACTCGGGCCTGATGGCGTGTCGGTGGGTGGTGTGCCGGTCGGCGGGGTCCCTGACGGGTCGGGTGTCGGTGTCACGTTCGGCGAGCAGGTCGGGGGGAACGGGAACGGCGACAGGGTCCAGGTCGGGGTTGGTGAGCCGACCGTCCACGTCGGGCAGGGCAGATCGATCGTGGGCGGCTGCGCGGTTGTGATCGGCGCGCCGGGGCCGTCCGTGGTCGAGTTGACCACGATCGGGGGGATGGTTGGGCTGTCGGCGTTCTTCTCAACACCCTGCTCCGCGTGGGCCTGGCCGGTGCCGCTGGCCTTCAGGGCGGTTTTGCCGATCAGGCCTAGGAACGTGGTTTTGTTGGAGATGTCGACTTTGATGTCGACCTCTTTGTCGGTCAGCGTGGTCGGGCCGCAGGACGTGACGGCCGGGTCGTTGGTGCGGACCTGGGCGCAGAACCCGGAGATCGCAACGGCCGCCTTGGCGGTGTCGATCTTCGCCTCGGCGACGTTCAGCTGGATCGCGGCGGCGCCGACGCGGGCCGCCTCCTGGGCGTAGCCGACCGCACGTGAGCGGGCGCCCAGCTGGCGGCCGCCGTCGATCACCAGGCCGGCCAGGGTAAAGATCATTACGGCGAGGATCGCGACCGCGGGACTGAGCGCACCGCGCGCGAACAGCCGGTGGTTGCCTGGGGCATCGATCCGGAAGAACTCGACAACCTTGGACCGGTGGCGCTCAGGAGCCGTCACTGTGCACCCCCCGGTACGGGTCGAGGGACGAGGTGAAGCGTTTGGTGATGGTGGTGTCGCCGCCGAGGCCGAGCAGACCGAGGTCGCGGTAGTTGATCGTGCAGGTGACCTCGACCGACAACGGCGAGCCGGCAACGAAACCCGTGGTGATGGAGCCGGTGGCGGTCGTCTTGCAGGACTTGATCGCCTGGCTCATCGTGCTGGTGACGGCCTGGTCGACGCGGGTCTGTGCGTCGGGCAACGAACGCGCCTGGCTCGCGCTGCGGGCGCCGTCGCGGGCCGCACTCTCCAGCAGCGAAGACGTCTGGAAGTACCGGCCGCAGGCGAGCAGGAACATGAACAGCAGAAGCAGCACCGGGGCAAGGATCACCATCTCCAGCGCCATCGTCCCGCGCTGCCCGCGCCTCCGCTTCATCCCCACACTCACTTGTCGGCTTCGAACTGTTCGATCGGCCCGGTAGCGGTCCGGCTCACCTTCAGCGTCAGGCCGGGCACCAGCGAGACGGTGTCACCGGTGACCGTGAACGAGACCATGCCTTCCGGGCTGTTGTACGACGGGAACGGCACGTTCGCATGCTGCAGCGTCGTACCGCCCACCTGCTCGGCGTACGACTGGATGTCCGCCCGGACCTTCTCCCCCACTGCTGTGGAGTAGACCGGCGGCTGCACCAGCCGAAGTCGCGAAACGCCTTCCTGCGCAGCGTTCAGCGCGACAGAACGCCCGTACAGCCACAGGGCGGTCTGAATCGACAGGAAGATCAGCGTGAGGATCGCCGGCGCCAGAATGGCCAGCTCAAGCGTGCTGACCCCGCGCTCCGACCGTCTCCGCTTGCGCCCCAGCCGCATAGGTCTACGTCAGCTGCCCTGGTCGATGTCTGCGGTGTGCTTGCTGATGACGCGCTTCACCACCACGCCGATCGCCAGCGCGGCGACGACCAGGATCCCCGAGATGATCGCCCACTCGAGTGCGGAGGCGCCCATCTCGGTGTGCCCCTGCCGCGCCCGGGCCCGCTGGGCCTGCGCCCGTGCGAGCGCGTAGCGGGCCATGGTCCGCCAGAACATCAACTCCGAGGTCATCCGATTGCCTTCCAGATCATGAGGCCAAAGCAGGCCTCAGTATGCCCTGTACGACGGACTGAACCGCCGCGTGGATCCCCGCAAACAAATACCGTCCTCATCACTGTTCGACCTAACTTCCGAGGATGGCCACGCCGGCCGGAAAGGCCAGGAACAGGAAGAACGCCGAGATCATGACGAGCTGCGCGACCAGCATCGACTGAGAGCGCTCACCCGCCTTGCCTTCCACGTCGGCCAGCTCCTTGCGCCGCAGCGATGCCGCCCTAGCCAGCAGCGACGACCGGATCTTCGCGCCCTCGTCGCCGGCCAGTGCCAGCGCCGATGCCAGGTCGCGCAGTTCCTCGACGCCGAGGTCCTCGCCGAGCAGTGCCATCGCGTCCCACGGTGTGATGCCGATCAGCCGCGCGTTCGCCAGTGCCTGCCGGATCCGGGCCATCGCCCAGTGCTCGCCGATCGTGGACGCGGTCATCAGCGCCTCGGGCAGACCGCGGCCGCCGGCGAGGTTCATCGCAACCAGGTCGAGGAAGCTGCCAACCACGTGCCGGAAGTCGCGCCGCCGCTTCTCTGCCTCCTGCCGCAAGGCCAGGTCCGGCAGGAAGAACGCCAGCGTCATGAAGGCCAGCGTCACGATCGCCGGCGCCGCCCCGGGCGCGGTGAACCCGATCGCGGAGAACAGGAACAGCACGATCGGGATCAGGACCAGCGCGCCGAGGGCGAAGAACACCTTGGTCGCGAGCATCGCGGCGAACGGCTGGTTCATCACCGCGAGATCGCGGCGGAGCTTGCCGAACGCCCAACCGCGCGCGTTCGCCTCGAGCTCGAGCCGCCGGCCGAGCGTCTCCCGAGCTCGGTCCACGCCGCCGAGCACGCGTTCGCCGGCGGCGCTGGTGGTGTAGCCGCCGCGCCCGGCGTCGATCCGCGCGATCGTCGACAACACGTTCGCCCGCGGCTTGATGAAGATCCGCACCGCGACGTACACGCCGAGGCCGGCCAGGCCGCCGCAGATGAAGGCCCACGTCATCCGCTCACCACCTCCATCCGCTGGTCACCCTGCCGATTCGCCGACCGGTCGTTGGTCATGCCGATCAGGAACCGCTCCGGTACCTCGATCTTGGCCAGCCGCCGCAGCCACAGCAGTCCGAGTGCGTAGAGCCCGATCACCAGGGTCAGCACGACCTGACCGATGAAGCTCCGGTACGGCAGCATGTACGTCGGATTGAACAGCACCAGCCCGGCCGCCATGATCAGCGTGATCGCGACGACCACCTGCACGCTGCGTCGGGTCGACCGACGTTCCGCCGCGACCTTCCGCCGTACGTCGAGCTCCTCGCGGGCCGAATCGGCGAGCGCGCTCAGCACCTCGCGCAGACCGGGTCCGCGGAGCCGGGCGTTCAGCACCAGGGCCGCGACGATCAGGTCGGCGGACGGGTCGTTCAGGTCGTCGGCGAACCGCATCAGGGCCGAAGGCAACGGTTCGCGGATCCGCAGCCGGTCGACCAGCAGGTTCAGGCTGGGCTTGATCGCCGGCGCCGCGTTCACCGCGGTCGCCGGGATCGCCTGCTCCAGACCGACCGCGCCGGCGATCGTGTCGCGCAGCGCCTCGGTCCAGGTGGCCAGTGCGTCCAGCCGGTCGATCGCGCGGCGTTCCTCGCCGGTGCCGCCGAAGAACCGGTCCGCCATCGCGGCCAGCAGGCCGAGCGCGATCGCGAGCACCAGCCAGCGGGTCACCACCAGGACGATCAGGCCGACGGCGATACCCGCGCCGAGCCGGATCAGGTTCTTGCGGTTCTCGGCGCTGCGGTTGCGGAACAGCGAGGGCGTCTCGTCCTTCGGCTCGGTGCCGCGGATCGCGACGATCAGCAGCATCACCGCGCCCCCGACCACCGCCCCGCAGATGAGCGCCCCCAGAGTCCTGTCGTTCATCGCGTCACGCCCACGTTCCGTGGACGAGCGGCTGGTAGCCGTAGTGCTCGAGCTCGTCCATGCAGGCGATCGGCGCGTGCGCCGCAGCGTGGCCGTCGGGTCCGGGCGCGAATACCTCGCCCGACAAGACCCGGCCGTCCCAGCCGGTCACCTCGCGGATGCTCTCGATGTACCGGCTCAGGCCGCCGCCGCGCTCGTAGTCGTTGTGCTTGCGGACGAACACGACGAAGTCGAGCGCACCGGAGATCAGCATCTGGGTGGCGTCCATCGGCAGCCGCTCCGCCGCCTGGATCGCGTAGGTGCTGATCCGGTTGAACACCTCCATCGAGCTGTTCGAGTGGATCGTCGACAGTGAGCCGTCGTTTCCCTGGCTCATCGCGTTCAGCATCGTCACGATCTCGTCACCCAGCACCTCACCCACGATCACCCGTGAGGGGTTCATCCGCAGCGATCGGCGGACCAGGTCGGCCATCGTGACCTCACCGACGCCTTCGGAGTTCGGCAGCCGTTCCTCGAACGCGACCACGTTCGGGTGCAGGTCCTTGAACTCGCCGAGGCCGAGCTCGAGCGACCGCTCCACCGTGACGAGGCGCTCGTGCGGCTGGATCTCGTTGGCCAGCGCGCGCAGCATCGTGGTCTTCCCGGAGTTCGTCGCGCCGGCGATCATGATGTTCTTCCGCGCCGCGACCGCGGCCCGCAGGAACGAGCCGACGTCGTCGGTCATGGTTCCGTTCAATACCAGGTCGCGGAGGAACACCTTGCCGAGGCGGGCGCGGCGGATCGACACCGCCGGGCGCGAGGTCACACCCATCACCGCCGACAGTCGGGAGCCGTCCGGCAGCCGCAGGTCCAGCTGCGGGTTGGCCGAGTCGAACGGGCGGCTGGTCAGACCGGCGTGGGCGGCCAGCACCTGGATCAGCTCGATCAGCTCTTCGTCGCTCTCGGCGACCGGACCGGGAGTCTCCTCGCGGCCGTCGCCGTACTGCACGAAGACCTGGTCGCAGCCGTTGATGTCGATGTTCTCGACGTCGGGGTCGTCGATCAGCGGTTGCAGCCGGCCGACGCCGAATAGGGCGGAGTGGATCGCGCCGGCGATCTGGGCGTCGTCGTCCGGGGTCGGCGGCGTCCGGCCGTCGGCCAGCTCGTACCGCGCGTGGTCCTCGAGCACCTGCACGATCAGCGACCGTGCGTACTCCCGCTCGTCCTCCGCGCTCATCGGAGGTACGCCGTTCACCTGGTCACGGCGACGCTGCTCGTTCAGCCGCTCCGCAACCTGAACCCGGAGCTTCCGAACCAGCTCCTGATCAGCGCTCATCGATCATCACCCGGCGGAAACGCCGCGTTGGCCATGTCGAAGTCCTGCGGCGGCGGCGCGGACACCAGCGACGCCATCTCCGCGGTGATGTCGGTCGCCGTCCGGATCAGCGGGGTCTTGTCGAGACGGCCGTGGCCGCGCCCGTCGAAGAACGCTGCGCCGGCCTGGTCGTACGCCAGGTGCCAGCGGTGCCGCACCGGCAAGGACATCGCGTCCAGCACGGTCCAGACCTGCTTGACCGCGTCACGCTGCTTCGGGTCGGCAACGACAACCACGCCGAGCTGTGCGTCGACATGGTGCACCAGAGTGGACAGCCGCTCCCGGAGGTGCGCAACCGACGAGCCGGTCGCCGAACACATCAGTACGACGAGTCGCGCGGACTGGATGACGGGCAGCTGCGGTGACGACGCACCGATCCGGCCGCAGTCGGCCAGTACGTCGCCGTGCTGCATCTGGTTGAACGTGATGCCGAGCGGATGCCACAGCCCGCCCATGCCACCCACCTGCTCCGGCGAACGGACACCGAGCAGTACGTCGAGACCGCCGTCGAGCTGCTGGCTGTGCGCGAGGATCACCTCGTCGCCCAGGCCCTTTCGGCTCGCCGCGGCCAGGCTGACCAGACCGCGGTCGGAGTTGAGCGCCGCACCGCCCGGTCCGGTCATCCGGATCGCCACATCGCTGCCGGCCGGGTCACACTCGGCCAGCAACACCTGCCGCGGCCACAGCGCACCGAAGACCAGACTGGCCGTAGTCACCCCTGGCGAGCCCTTCGCGCTCGCCAATGCCACCAGTGCCATCAGTTCGACCCGCCGTTGCGCGAGACGTCCGTCGGCGTCCCCGCCGGCAGCTTGGCCACTGTCAGGCTCTTGGCCGCCGCCGCGGCGCTGACCGTCGAGATCTGGTCGGCCGGGATCAGGATCGTCACGTTGAGGGAGCTGTTCGCGCTCGTCCGCGCGTCCGTGATCGCACCCGCGCTCGACGTCACCATGGCCGCCTTCACCAGCGTCACCGGCGAACCGCCGTCCTGGTTGGCGGTGGGGACCCGGATCACCGAGACGATGTCGCCGACGTTCAGTCCGTCCGACGGCGCCCGACCGGCCTCGAGGCTGACACCGACCAGGGCACCGCCCGCCGGGATCGGCGGCTTGTCGTCCACGGTCAGGTTCTTCGGCGTGACGAACTGGTCCTTGTACAGCCAGGTGGTGGTGTAGTGCCCCAGGTACTTCGAGGCTTCCGACCACGGGATCAGGCCGCCGGTCGCACCGGCCAGGTCGCCGCGGGACAGGTCCTTCGCCTCGAGCTTGTGCCCGGGCGGGAGGCTGTCCTGGGAGATCGCGACGAAGTCGGACCGGTTGCCGCTGTTGAGCGCGATCAGCGCGGACCCAGCCGCGCCGAGCAGAATCAGGATCACCGCGAGCGCGGCGAGCGCGGGACGGCGCTCCCGGCTGCCAGGGAGGCGGGTCGAACTACCGCCCGCCGATCGGCCCGCTGCCCGGGCGCCTTGGGAGGGGGTTCGCGTGGAGGACGAGAGGCTCACCCGCCTACCGTAATGGCAGCGAGGTGCCACTCATGCCAGTAGGGCGGCCTGTGACCGGTGCTGTTATCCGTGCTGTACCTGTGCTGTTACCGCTGCGCGACCCGGAGTCGTTCGGAAGGCGTCAGCAGCTCGTTGAAAGCTCCCGGTCCGCCGTACAACTGGTCTAGATAGATGTACAGCCCGTGCAGCGCTTTCCCGAGCTCCTGCTGCCATCCGTCCCGCTCCTCCAGCCAGGCCGTCAGGGTCCGTCCCTCGACCAGCGTCACGGCCGCGTTGACGGGCTGGACCAGCCGGAATGAGTCCGGGTCCGGTACGACGTTAGGCCCGCGGACCTTCCGGACCGAGTCGGCCAGCGTCTGCCGCTCCGCCCCGGTGAAGACGATGTCGAACCCGGTCCCGCCGTACAACTGGTCGAGGTAGTCACACAGAGCCATGAACAGCTCGATGCCGTCGTACTCCGGGCCGTCGCCGGCGACGTGCCGCAGCCGCGCCACCATGTTGCGCGCCTCGGAGACGCTCCAGCTCGATGTACCCAGGCGCTCGACCATGAAGCGATCCTAGGTGGCCGTACCGGCGTAAATTGTTAACAGTCCGGGTGATTCGAGTTGCTGGCAAGTAACCGAATGTTTGCTAGATTCCGGAACTAGGACGTCCTAGTGACAACTGGTGAGCACTTGGATACCTACGGGAGGGGGTGGGGTCTGGTGACCACGTCCGCAGGATCGGCACAATCTGCCCAATCTGCACGGTCTGCTGGGGATTCGACGGTTCGGGCCCGCTGGGCGACGCGAGCCGCGCTCGCGATTCTGCACCCCTCCGCCGTGCCGCTCCGTAACGGCCGGGTCTGGCTGACGAGCCGCGACGACATGCTCACCGCGCAAGTGATGCGCGGCCTCGAGGAGCTGCTCGCCCGGCGTGCTGCGGACCGGGTGTCCGACGAGCGTCTGCTGGCGGAGGCGGTCGGCGTACTCGGCGCGGAGGTCGCCCGGGTCCGCGGCGAGCTGCCGGCTCGCGGTGCGACCGAGGCCCTCGATCAGTACCTGCGGGCGCCGAGCCTGGACCAGTCCCGGCGTACCGAAGCCGAGTCGATGCTCCGCGTCGCCCTCAGCGCCGCCGCCGACGACCCGGAGGTGGCCGCCCGCCTCGACCGCCTCCCCGGGTCCTCGAGGCCGGTCTCCTTCTCTGGCATCGTCTCGGCCTCGGCTGAGATCAGCCGCGACGCACAGCTCCTCGGTGTGACTCCCCCGCCGACCACCTCGTCCGCTAACCGGCACCGCGCGCAGGCCGGTAGCTCCCACCGCCGCGCGGAGGGCAGGCGGGTCTGGACCGGGCAGATCCGCGGCACCGGCCTGATCACGGGATCGCGCGGACGCCCGAGCGCCGACGGCGCGCTGACCAGCTCGACCGCCCTCGACGCGCTCGCCTCGATGAGCAACCCGGACCTGGCCAACGCATCGGTGACCGAGCCGCCGGCCATCGACCTCCAGGCGCAGCAGGCGATCTTCCGTACGACGGTCAGCGACGTACCGCAGCATGTCCGCGTCCAGGTCGGCCCGACCACCCTGGGCGCCCTGGCGCACGGCATCATCCGGGCCGGCACGGCCGAGGATCCGCATGTACTGGAGATCTCGTCGGAAGTGGCCGACGCACAGCTCCGGCACGTGTGGACGCATCAGCTGGCCCAGATGACCCAGGAGATCGCCGCCGCTCAGGCCGACCGGCCACGCGGGGTGCTGGGCCGGCTGAAGTCCGCCTTCGGTCACGAACGGCGCGACCGTCGGCTGAGCGCCGACCACGCGGCCTTCCAGGTCATGGTCCAGGACTGGCACCAGGCTCGCGCCGAGACGATGGCCATCGGTCGGCCGACAGGTCCGCGCACCGTCGAGGACCTCGAGCGCGACCTGAGCGGTCTGGCCAAGACGATCCGCCGCCACGGCGGCGCCGAGCCCACCCTGCCCTGGGCGCCGGAGGCGATGTCCGGCACCGACGCCGCCGCGTTCGGTATCGCGGCCGCTCGTGCCGCCGAGAAGCCTGCTCGGCATACTCCCGCGCACCTCCGCGGGCAGGTCGTCACCCAGATCCAGTCGCTCGAGTCCGCGGTCAAGGAGCTGGAAAAGCAGGCCGCGACCAAGAAGCGCACCGCGGGGACGGCGGAGGAGGAGGCCGACAAGACCGCGGACGCCGCCGACACGGAAGAGCAGGGGCTCGACCTCGGCGCCTCCGAGCGCGCCCGGATCCTGCGGAAGACGGCCACCTCCCTGCGGAACAAGGCCGACCGGCACATCGAGATCCGCGATGCGTACGCCGCAGCCGCCGCCAAGGCGAAGCTCGCTCTCGACTCGTACCAGGAACTCCTGACCGAGATCGACGCCGGCAGTCCGCAGGACCAGCTCACCGCGCTGGCCGGCGCCGCACAGCAGCAGGTCGACGTCTACGAACACAGCCGCGACGCCGCGATGCCGGTCAAGGACCTGCTGATGACCGGCGTACCCGAGGGCCAGCCGGTCCGGCTTCCGGCCGACGACATCAACCGGGTGCTGGCTGCGAACGGCATCCGCCATGGACTCCCCACCCGAGGCCCGCAGCCCTTCCCCAGTGCGGAGTACCGGCGGCTGCTGTCCCAGGACGGCATGGTGTTCGCGCTCGGCGGCGACCCGGACGGCAGCATCGACGACATGCCCGAGGTGCGGATGCGGATGCGGCCGCGCAACCTCCGGGAGCGAACCGACCACGACTTCGAGATGGCCGAGCAGATGTCCGGGACGCTCGGCGAGGGCGGCACCAGCGTCGCCACCACGAACACCCACTCGACGAGTTCCACCGTCGGCGTGAACCTGCAGCCGCTGCTGGCGCTGGCGGCTCCGGGTACGCCGCTGCACGTCGCCGCGCAGCTCGTCTCGCCGAAGGTCGAAGCGACCCGCGGCCGCACGCTCGCCAACACCGGTGGCGCCACCGCCCATCACCAGCACGGCTGGGTGGACGACAACCGCGGCGAGTCCCTGCTGTGCGAGTGGGACGGCGTGCTCGAGGTGGAGGTACGCCGCTCACCCACCGAGCCCTGGTCACCGGTCGAGAGCATCGACGTCGGCCGCCAGCAGACCTGGGTGTCCAGCGCGTACACGGTGAAGCCCCCGGCCGAGACGGTCACGCTGGCCGAGCTCGGCCACGCCAAGGACGTCACCAGCGAGTTCCCACGGCACGCGGTCACCAGCATCAGCGGCGTACAGGAAGTCACCGACCGGCTGATCCGGCGGGCACAGCAGCAGTACGGCGGCCTGGACCGGGGCACGTACAACCACATCGCCGGCCTGATGGTGTACGACTCGCACCGGCTGCTCCGGGAGATGAGTCAGCCGGGCGGCATCACCCGACGGTTCAGGTCGACCGACAACTCGGAGTACGAGCTCACCTGGGAGGTCGAGCCGGTCTGGAGCAACGCCGAGCTGATCGGCGAGTCCAGCTCGGAGATGTGGCAAGAAGAGGTCCTGGTCGACTTCGCCGGCGTCAACGCGAGCCAGGTGTACGGCGCGTCGGCGACCGGCACCGGCTCGCTCGCCTACCCCGGCGTACCGGTCGCAGGCCACCCCGCCGCCGGTTCGACCACGCTGAAGGACATCGGCGGATCCGGTGTGAACGTGGGGCCGAGCGTGTCGGCCGGACGGACCGTCACCCGCCAGGGCGGCCAGAACGTCAGCATGACCACCATCTCCCCCGCCGTACACCGGAACCAGGGGCCGACCCAGGGCGTGATGGTCGGCCTCAAGGTGAAGGCCACGCTGCAGAAGGTCGGCGACACCAAGAACGCTCCGATCGTCGAGCGCGACCTGTGCAAGGCGCTTCTGCGCGTCGCGGAGAACGACCTGCTCCGGGTCGGCGGCCGCGCCGACAAGGACGCAGTACTGCGCAATCCCGACGACAGCCTCCAGCTCGACAAGTCCGGCCGGGTGCTGCTGCGCGGAGACGCGACGCCGTCGACCGGTCCGCAGACTGTGCCGCCCTGGATGGGGCGTGGTGAGAACCAGCTCCGCGGTGCCGGCAAGGCGCTGCCGCAGAACCTCATCGGCGCGGACGACGCACAGCGCGACGCCCTGGTGAAGCTGAGCGAAATGGGCCTGGTGCCGGCGGTCGACGACCACGGCCTGCTCATTCCTGGCCAGCCGGCGACGACGGCTCAGCTGAACAACTACCAGCGCGTCATGCAGCAGATCAGCGCACCTCGGCTGGAGGCCGGCATCGACCAGGCCTGCCAGGGCGGCCTGATCGTGATGCTCGAGGACCACGGCTTCGCCGGTACGCCGCGCTGGCGGCCGTTCCGGCTGTCCGTCACGCAGGACCACGACGAAACCACCGGTGCGTTCAAGGCCGAGGGCCTGGGCACCAGCACGAACGAGAACCTCGTGCTGCTCGGCATCGCCTCGAGCGGGACCGGCATGACCACCACGCGGTCGAAGTCGGTGCCGCTCTCGGCCGGCGTCGACGCGACCATCGGCCCGCCGAAGGGCATCCGCGGCTGGATGGGTCGGCTCGGCGTGAAGTTCAGCCGGAACGCGCTCGGCCGGACCTACAGCTGGTCGGCGGGGCGGCGGGTCAGCGAGGTCACGCTGACCGACAGCACCGAGCCGCTCGACCGGTTCAAGCAGGACATCCGGATCAAGTTCGCCGAGATCACCGACCACGGCGACGAGACGCTGGCCGACGTCCGCGGCAGCATGGAGCTCGCCTACGAGAGCTCGCTGGCACGCGCCGGTACGCCGGTGTTCGAGCAGGACCCCAAGGCGCCGGACCAGCTGGCCGTCCAGCAGGCGTTCCCGGTCGCCGTCGACGCGGGCAACGCGGCCGACGAGCTGGCCGCGGCGATCCCTGCGATCCGCTCCGACTCCACCGCGTTCCCCGCGCTGCACGCGGCCTTGGCGCCGACCAGCCTGATCGCGAACCGGGACTGGATGAACGGTAGCTACCGGCTGCCGTTCACCGTGGTCAAGGCGCCGGGCAATCCGCTGCACGCGTTCAGGGACGGCACGATTCTGCCGCAGGAGTACCAGATCGTAATCCGGGGCGAGGCGGTCAGCCTCACCCACCTCGCGATGACGCAGCAGAACTCGGTCGACATCAACTTCACCATGACCGACGTCGGCTACACCTCCGGGACGACCAAAGGCGGCGGGGTCACCGGCAGCGGTGGCGGCGGCCAGGTCGCCGCGGACGGCGCCAACCGGTCCGGCGGCGTGTCCGTCGGTCGCATCGGTACTTCCACGCAGTCGTCCACGGTCAGCGAGACGTCGGGCGACGAGCGGTTGCTGATCAACCCCGGTACGCACCACGAGTTCCTCGAGCGGCACCGGATGGTCGCCGACATCGTCCACAACGGCCAGGTGATCCGGTCGGTGCCGCTGCCGGACGCGGTGGCACAGAAGACGATGGCCGAGCGGCGGGCGCTGGAGCTGTATGCGAGCAACAAGCTCGACCTGCCGCTGTGGGTGGCCAGCGACGCGGCCGAGCGGTACCTGAACGACAAGCTCGACCTGGACGCGCGGGTCGCGCTCGGTTTCGTCCGCCGCTACCAGCGGGAGACGGCCGGCGTCACCACCGGCCTGGCGCCCACCCATACGCCCGAGCGCCTGGCCGCGAAGCTCTACCAGCGGGCCGAAGCCGAACCGGCGCAGGACCAGACCGCGGACGAACGGTTCACCGCGGCGATGAACCTGACCGAGGCGGTGGCCCAGGCGCGCCGCGTCATGCACACCGGCACCGAGGCGTACGACGAGAGCCTGGGCGCGGCCCAGATCGAGTCGCTCACCGTCGAGGGCCACCCGGATCAGCGCGTCGACCTCCGCGCGTTGGTCGAGCCACAGGTCGACGAGGTCGCGCCGGGCCTGCGCGACGCCAGCCTGCTGCTGCAGAACGCGCTCGAGGTCGATCTGACGCCGAGCCGCCTGCAGGGGCACCTCGAGGACATGCTCAGCGTGAGCGAGTTCGAGGCTCCGATCGAGGTGCCGATCAAGGGCCAGGCCCGCCCGGACGTGCTGTTCGTCCGGGCCTGGGCGCGCTACGAGGGCGACCTGATCGTCACGGCCGTCCCCACCGACGAGGACGGGAACGTCCTGGTCGACAAGGACGGCAAACTCAAGCTGCCCACGGAGAACGCCGGCGGCGTCGATCAGGACTACGACTACCAGCAGCTGGATCAGTCCGCCGGCCACACCGTGGCGGTGACCGCGGGCCTCGACGGCAAGACCCCTGGCCCGCTCGGCAGCGAGCTCACCGGCGGTCTCTCGACCGACCTGACCACGACGGACTCCCGCACCGAAGGCTTGCAGAACACGAACCTGCGCCGGCTGGGTCACTTCAAGAAGACCCGGATCCAGCGGACCGTGGTGTTCACCACCGAGGTGGTCCGGGTCCGCAACGCCGGCGCCGCGGCGATGGCCAGTGCGCGCTGGAAGCTCGGCCGGATCGACCCGGCCGACATCACCAGCGTGTCCCAACGGCGCGAGCTGCGCGCCGAGCTGTCCGTCCTGGTCCCGACGGACGAGCTGCAGGACGGTGCGCGCACCGTGGCGCCGCAGGTGCAGCAGGAGTTCGAGACCCGGCCCGAGCACCGCAACATCCAGATTCCGGAGGGCGCGAAGGTACTCCGCTCCGTGCCGCACGGACGAGGCGAGCGGAAGCGCGACCAGCTGTACGAGAACCTGACCGCCTACCTCCGGCGACCCGACGTGCTCGGGGTTCGCGGTACGGCGGCGTACCGCCACGTCATCCGGCCGATGCTGAAGGCGAGCGCGCTCAAGGCCAAGGTCGGACGGCTGCTCGACGGCGGCGTCGACCTGCCACCGATGGCGCCGCCGGGTAACGGCAACACGATGATCAGCGTCCACGTCGAGGCCAGAGCGGTCGGCTGGGAGCTGGACGGGGACTCCCTGCCGGGCCAGGAGGGCCATGTCTGGCGCGAGCAGTTCCGGTACGGCACCGGCAGCGCCAGGAACCGGCGGACACCGCTCAAGGCGACCGGCGGATTCGACGCCGGTGTGGCCTCGGTCAGCGCTTCGATGGGTGAGCAGGTCAACGAGCAGTCCTCGGACGCGAACGGCACCCGGTTCGAGGGCAGCCGGTTCCTGGAGGGCCAGATGGTCACGGTCCGGATCCCGCTGGTGTACGACGCGACGGTCCGGACCACCACCGACAACGGCCGCGGCGAGCCGGTCACCAAGAGCACCACCCGGCTGCCGGAGCTGGCGCACGGCGAGATGTTCGTGCGGATGCTGGGGCACCGGTACCTCGAGGGTCTGCGGCAGATGGAGCAGGGCGCCACGATGGACGCCGTACTGGCGAACTCGCGGCTGCAGGCCGTGCCGGAGAAGCTGGGGCGGCCGGACGTCGTCGCGACCGAGTACGGACGCGACGAGTCCGGAGCGGCGGTGTACCAGCCGTACCGGCCGCTGCTCGACGCCATCAACAGAGCCAAGGCGGAGCGGAAGCCGATCGTGCTGCTGGTCCGGGAGGCCGACGGCACGGAGCGGAAGTACCAGGCGCTGCCCCCGCAGAAGGACAGGCCGGCGACGCTGCTCGGAGTGGCCGACGGTGGATTCGCCTCCGAGTTCGCCACCCTCCATCCGAACCTGGTGATGATGGCCGAAGGCCGGGTCAACCTGCGGGAGCTGTACAACACGTCGTCACCGGAGGGCCCCTTCAGCGCGAAGGTCGCCGCCGAGCTGGAGAAGTCCGGCGTACCGCGGGATGTGCTGAAGGCCTTCGACTACACGACCGCCAAGGCGACGATGGCGCCCGCGCCCAGTCAGGGTGCGCGTACGTCGAACGGCGGCGCGGCCGGGCGGACCATTGCACCAACCGGCCACGGGCCGTCGCTGACCGGACCGTGACACCGATGATGGGTCCGGACCACGAGCTGGCACGAGAGGGGCGGTATGGCATTCGCGGTGGCGCGGACCCGGGACGAGGCGCAGCTGTACCTCGAGCTGCATCCCTGCCCGGACTGCGGGTCTCTCGACGCGCCCTGGCAGCAGGCACTGGTCTCGGTCGACGGTGAGCTCGCCAGCAGCTACTCCGCGACCTGCCCGGGCTGCGGCGCGGAACGCGAGTACCTGTTCGGTCTGCCGGCCAGCGAGACCCCGGTGCAGGGGTGGCCGACGTTCGGCGGTCCGGAACCGTCCGAGCTGCTGGACGCCGGCCAGTGGCTGCAAGTGGCCGACAGTGCCGCCGCGGTGGTCCCCACCGATCCCGCCGAGGCCGGTAAGGTGCTGGCCGTCGCGCAGGCGGCGGTCGCCGAGGTGATCAAGTTCGTGCCGGCCGGCGCGGACGCCGTACCGGAGGACGAGTTCTGGACGCCGGAAGGGCAAGCGGTCCGCGAGGCGGAGCCCGGGCGGTTCCGGCTGGAGCGGTTGCTGATCGCCCGCGACACCTATCACGAGCTGGGCTGGGAACTCAGGGACACAGGAGCGAGATAACCGATGCTGACCGCGAGGACCCTGACCGAGGCCCAGGTCTACGTGGGCCTGGTGACCGCCGCGGACCCGGACCTGCCGGCCGTCCCGGCGCCGGGGCCGCAGCCGGGGGTGAACGTGACCGAAGGCCCGGAGGCCTGGACGTTCGCGTCGCAGGCCGGTGACATCGTCATCCCGTACGCCTCCGAGCGCGCCGCCACCACGGTCGGCGCCTGGTTCGGGCTGGGGAAGTCGCGGCTGATCGACGCGGCGCAGTGGGCGATCGTCTCCGCGACCTTCGCCCGGCGCGCACTGGACGCCGACCTGGCCTACACCGGCGCACCCGGGCAGGATCGCTCCCCGGTCGAGCTGAACTGGGAGTTCGCCGCCGACGCCGTCTCCGAGGCGATCAAGTTCCTGCCGGACGGCGCCGACGAGGTGCCGGACGCGGAAATCTGGACCGAGTACGGCAAACAGGCCAAGGCCCGGCACCCGCATCTGGTCAGCCGCGCCAAGCTGTACGACGACCTGGAGTACTACCGCGGCACGCTCGAAGACTTCCGCGCGCTGTACAGGAATTCATGATGTGACAAAGGCCACCGGAAGATAGTTACTCTACTGCCGAGAAACATGGCGAAAAGTTGAACATCCGGTTGCTACTCTCCCCGATCACGGCCAGTGCCCGAAGGCACCCGGCGCTGAACGGGGAGAGCTGGATTGACGACTGCGGTGACCACGGAGGGCGGCCCACGCGACCGCGCTCGCCGAGCGCTCGGGCTGGCGTTCGGCGTGGTGGCGCCGGAGGCGATCGCCCTTCGTGACGGCACCCTCCGGCTCCGGCACTCGCGCGACCGGCTGGCCGCGAAGGTGCTGCGGAGGCTGGTACGCCGGCTGACCCGGCGGGCCGACACCGATGTCACCGACGACCGGCTGTTCGCCGAGGCGCTGGCGTTCGTCGGCGCCGAGCTCGATCGAGCCCGCGGCGGGTCCCGGGCCGATGGCGCGACCCGCGCGCTGGACACCCTGCTGGACCTGCCTGGCCTGCCCGCGACGCAGCGGGCCGAGACCCAGGCCCTGCTCCAGGACGTGCTGGACGGCAACGAGCTGGCCACCGATGCCGACCTACGGCGACTGACCAACGTGCGTGCCCGGCGCCGCACCACAGGTCGGCCGCTCGCGGCGGACCTGATCACCGCGGCACGGTCCATGAACCGCGACGCGGAGCGCCTGCTGCGGCCGCAGACTCCCCCGCCGCCGTCGCTGCGAGCACCTGACCGCCCACGCCGCCCAGTCGGCAGCAACCACCGCGCCGGCGATGGTGCTCGGCGTGACAGTGCTGCTCGGACCGGGTTCTTCGGCTGGATCCGCGAGATCGTGCGGGACACCCGTGCAGGGATGCGGGCCTACGCGGAGCAAGGTGACCGCCGGGCAGAGGCGCAGTACGACGAGTTCCGGCAGCTGAGCGCGGAATGGCAGGACACTCGCGACGGTGCCGGCGTTCGGCCGCTCGGTGACGTCGAGCGCGACCTGACGAAGCTGTCGTGGGCGATCCGGCGTGGCGGGCACCCGGCCCCGACTGTCCCGGCCGCCGGGCTGCAGGTCGTCGTACCGGATCAGCCGACTCCGGCGACGACGCCGCGAGACCGCTTCGAGGCCCACGTACTCCGTCAGATCGCCGACCTCGACGCTGCGGCGGCTGACCACGAGCACCGGGCCGAGGTGCGGACCGAGAGCGCGGATCTGGCCGGTGAGCAGGCGGCTGACCTGTTCGAGGAGGCCGACCAGCAGAGTTCCGCACAGGACGCGTCCGCGAGCGAGCGGGCCCGCCGGCTCCGCACTCGAGCGATCGCCAGACTCCGGAGCGCCGACCGGCACACCGAGATCGCGGTGGACTGCACTGCCGCCGCAGACCAGGCGCGTGCCGCCGCCGATGCCTACCGAGCCCTGCTCGCGGCGCCGGACATATCGCTGGATGCAGTGCAGGCAGCCGCAGACCAGGTGCTGGCGTATGAGGCGGCCAGCGCGGCCACGCTGCCTTCGGCGGACGTGCAGCACAACGGCCTCCCGTCCGGGCGGCTCCCCCACCTCACGACGCTCTGCCAGGAGCTCAACCAGGCTCTCGCGGAGCGCAACGCGACGTACCGCTTCACCCCGGACGTCCTGCACCGGACACTGCGCGCGGAGAGCCGGCGGATTCTGTCACCGGACGGCTTCGTGCTGACGATCGGCAACAACCCCCGCGCCGACGTCGACGACCTCGTCCAGCTCCACCTGAAGCTCGATCCCGGCGAGCTGCAGGAGCTGCTGGACAGTCCGATCAACCTCGACGAGGCCCAGGTCGGACAGGTGGTCCAGGGCGGCTTCAACGTCGCCACCGCCGCCAATGAGTACTCCGACAAGACGCTCGGGGCCAACCTCCGCGTCGTGACCCGGGCATTGCCGGACTCCAGCATGCTGAAGGCCGCTGCCCGGATCGTCTCGCCCGGAGCCGAGGTCTCCACCGGGCACGGTCTGACGGTCGCCGGCGGGGCGACCGAGTTCGCGCAGAGCGGTGCGGTCGAGGCGCTCCGCGGGGAGTTCCTGCGGTACCGGTCAGCGCGGCCGCGGTGGACCTGGCGGATCCGGGAGTCGGCGACCGCCGACTGGTCCGCCGCTCACGTCGTCGACTCCGGCGCGGACCACGACAACGCCACGCTCGACCTCGGGTACATCCACACCTACACGGTCCCGCCGCCCACGAACCAGACCGATCTGGAGACGCTCGGGCTGTCGGCCGAACGTAGTACCGCCATGCCCGAGCACATGGCCACCCGGGTCGACGGTCTCGACGAGTTGTGCGACCGGACGGTCGCCGAGCTGCGGCGACGGCTCGGATCCCTCGACCGGGTCGGTCACGACCGGGTGCGCAGTCTGGTCGCCGAGGACGCGATGATCCGGCTGGACGAGACCACCAGGCCCGGCGGTGTCTGGAGACTGATCACGAACGGCGGCCGGCCGGTGGCCTGGGCGCAGCTGGAGACCGTGGCCGACCTGGAGTCGGCGGAGCTGATCAGCGACAGCTCACCCGACCACAAGCTCGAGGTATGGCGCGTCGGCAACTCGGGCACCTCCGGCAGTCAGGGGTTCAGCTCCTCCCGGACAGTCACTGCGACGGCTGCGATCGGCGGTACGGCGCTCTCCGACGTCGGACCGACCACCGCCGATCTCGCCCCGGGACTCCGCGCGGGACGAAGCACCGGCCAGGAGGACACCGCGTCGACGGCCGACCTCGGCAGCCGCTGGAGCACCCAGCGGGTCGCGCCGACCGTCGGTGTGAAGCTGGGGTTGCGGCACAAGGTCACGGTGCACCGGCTCGACCGTGCGGAATCGTTCACGACCGAGGGCGAGGGTGACGCCTGCCTGCGGATGGCGGAGCGGGACGCGTTCCGGTACGGGCTTCCGGTACCTGCCGCGGCTCTCGTCCGCGACGAGAACGACAAGCTACGCCACGGCACCGACGGCCGGTTGCTGCTGCGTGGAGACCCGCATCCGGTCGAGAATCCGCTGCGGCTGCCGGTGTGGCTCGGCAACGGACCCGGTCAGCTGCGTGGCGCCGGGCCGGCGATGATCCGGGAGCTCACCGGCGCCGACGAAGCCCTGGAAGGCTTCCTCGCGCACCTCGACGACGAGTCGATGATTCCTCCGCTCGACGATCACGGCCAGCCGATCCCGGCCGGCCTGGCCGATGAGGACCCGGCCGCCCAGCTCAGCCGCCCGGAGAACTGGGAACGTGCGTGCCAGCAACTCGCCAAGCACCGCTTGGAAACCGGGTACGACCACGCCGCGCAGGGCGGGCTGACCTTCCAGCTCACCGATCACCGGACCGGCCACTCGCCACGGGTGCGCTCCTACCGGATCGAAATCGAGCAGCACTTCGACCGCGCGACGCCGATCGGTGTCGCCGACGACGACATGGTCGTCAACGTGGACATCGGTGTGAGTACGTCGGGCCGGTCCAGCAGCCGGTCGAAGAGCGTGCCGTGGTCGGCCCGGCTCGGGCTGAGCAACCAGCCCTCCCCCGGACAGTCCGGAGCCACGCCGAAGGCCGGGATCTCGCTCGGCCGCTCGTCACTGGGCCGGATCCTCGGGTGGTCGTCCAGCCGGGGCGTGTACCGGATGACCGTTTCCGAGTCGAGTTCGCAGGTCTCGGTGTTCGACGTACCGCACACGATCAGGATCAGCGAGATCACCGACGAGGGTGGATCGGTGCCGCTGGTCTCGGCGGAGGGCAGCGCCCGGGTCTGCCTCGACAGCGAGTTCTGCGCCGAGGTCGAGCCGCCCTCACCCGCCGTACCCGGCCGGGTCGACATCGGTCTGCTGCAGACCGCGACCATCCAGCACGTCGACGCGCGCGACCCGATCCGCCGGCTGACCGAGGCCGCGCCGGAGCTCGGGCGCGGCGACAGCTCCGCGCTGCACCACCTCGGCGCCTTCCTCGCCCCACGGAACCTGATCTCCCGGCCCGAACTGCTCAGCACCGAGTACCGCACCGGGCTGGCCGTGAGCCCGGCGCCCTCCGACCCGCTGGAGGCAGTACGGCGGCGCGGACTCAGCCCACGCCGGACCACGTTGAGCGTCACCACCCGCGTCGAGAACCTCAAGTTCGTCGGCGACGGGAGCCCGATCCTGGCCGAGCTCCACGTGACCTTGGCGAGCACCGCGAGTACCTCGGGTGTCTCCAGCGGCGCGACGGCCGGCGTCGACGGCGGCATCGGTCGCGTGGCGGCCGACGGACGCTCGCTCGGCCTGGCGGGAGGCCTGAGCCGGACGACCACCGTCTCCTCGGCCGGGTCCGAGTCGGCCACGACAGGTGTAGAGCGGACGCTGATGCGCGACGGGCGGCACTACGAGTTCTGGGGCGATCTCGTCCTCGAGGCGCAGCTCCGGTCCGGCGGTGCCAACCCGCGCGTCATCCCGCTGGAGACGGGAGCCGTCGTACTCACGCTGCCCGAACGCGACGCGCTGCAGTCGTACGGGCAGAACAAGTTGGACCTTCCGCTGTATCAGGTCTCCGATGCCGTCGAGCGACTGCTCGACGGGAACCTCGACCTCCCGCGCCGCACCACGACCGCGCTGGTACGGCGCTACCTGATCGAGAAGGCCGGGGCCGACGGTCTGGCCGTGGAGCACACCGACCAGCGGCTGATCGACAAGGTCCGCGAGGTAACGGGTCTCGCCGGGCCGCCAGATCAGCGTATCGACGCCGTATTGGTCGACGCCGAGGAGCTCGCCCGGCAGCGGGTCGAAGTCCGGCCACCGCGTCACTACGAGCGGCTCATGGGTGGCGCGCAGGTCGAGCGGTCCTCGCTGCAGGACCATGACGGCAACGACAGCGACCTGTTCCGTGAGGTGTGCGCCGCCGTCGAGGAGCATTCGCCGTGGGCGCTGGACGACCCGGTCCTGACCAGTGCGCTGCGCGGTGACCTGGCCGGTGACCGCTGGCGGAATCAGCTGGACGACATGCTCGACCCGCGCGGCTTCGTGCGTGAGCTCCCGGTCCGCGACGGTGCGGGCGAGCGCAACATCCGGGTCCGGATCAAGCTCAGGTTCACCGGGCCGGTGACCACCGAGGCCGGCGGGACCGAGGGGCAGACCGGCAACGGCTTCGGCCTGATCCAGTTGTGGAACATGCGGGAACGCAACCGCAGCGTCACCGAAGGCACGGCGTACGACGGAACGTTAGGCGTAGACGGCTCGGACGGCGTCGCCGGCAACGCCGCAGTGGGCGCGGAGCTCGGTACGTCGACCACCGCGTCGAGCAGCGAGCTCAACACCCGCATCAGTACCGGCCTGTCGATCACGACGGCCCGCGTCGAGCGGGACTACGAGGTTGTGATCGAGGTCGAGGACTCGGCAACACCTGGTGCCGCCGGGCGATCGACGACCCGCCGGGAGGCCTCCGGACGGCTGAGTCTCTCGGTCCCGGCGGCAGTACTCGACTCGGCCCCGGACCCCATGGGGGTCTCCGATCATCGGCGAGCGACGTTGCCGGACAACTACCTCGTCGAGGGCACGGTCCCCTACCGGACCGGTGAGGCGGAGGAGAACACCCTGTTCGACGCCGCCTGCGCCCGTCTCGGCCGCGCCGACATGCTCCGGGAGGCCGGTGTCCGGCTGCATCAGACCACGCTGGAGTCCCTGCTCGGCGCGAGCAACCGGATGGTCGCGTTCCAGGAGATGGCCGGGCCGTCGGGGTACGAACTCGTCCCGCTCGCCATTCCCGGGCAGAGCTCGCGGGTGGTCGCGGTCCGGGTCCGCGCGGAGGTCTCGGGCGTCGAGCTCGTCTCGGACCCAGACCCGGAGTCGACCACCCAATTGGGCGAGAACTCCCGTGAGCTGCGCGTCAGCAACCTGACCGCGCGGAGCAACCGGCTACTCCCCGGATCGCGGACCATCGGAGGCACCACGCCCGGCGGCGAACTCACGTCGAGCCTGACCACCGGCCGCCGGGTCAGCGAGCAGGACACCGGTACGGTCGGCGCCCGTCACGAGACCGGCGCCTACGAGTCCGGGCAGGTCGTCACGGTCAAGGTGAGCGTCGACTACCACCTGGACTTCGAACGCCGCCGGATCAGCCGGAACAACCGTCCGCGGGTCGAGCGCTCCGACTCGGTGCACCGCGCGGCGTCCGGCGAGGCGTACCTGACGATGTTCCGGCACGAGTACGACGCGATGCGGGCCCGGATGGAGGCCGGCGAACCTGCGCTGGCCGGCTGGGATCCGGCGCAGCAGCCGCGGCCGGCCCGGGTCCGGACCGTGGCGATGCAGGTGGTGGCCGACGAGCAGCACCCGTACCAGCCGATGGTCGACGCTCTCGACCGGGCCCGCCAGGACGGCGTGAAGGTGCGGCTCACGGTCCGCGAACCGGGCCGCAAGAGGGAGGTGTACGTCGCCAATCCCGACGGCACGATGACCGGCGGAGACGGCTTCGGGGCTGCGTTCGCGACGCTGCACCCGCGGCTCGCGCAACTGGCCGAAGGCCGGGTCGATCTCCGCGAGCTGTACGCCTCGCAGTCAGGCCCGTTCACCGGAACGGTCGTCGACGCACTCCAACAGCACGGCATCGCCGCGTCGGTGCTCGCCGAGACCGACTCGCGGATCCGCCGTACCCGGACCGAGGAAGAGACCGCTCGCGTACCACCGCACCGAACGACGATGTCCAATCCCGGGACGGGGATGACGATCGATTGAGTACCTACGACCCGCCGTACGCGATCGCCCGGACATCGACCGAGGTCTCGCTCTACCTCGACCTCATCCCGTGCCCGGACTGCGGATCAGATCAAGCGGACTGGCAGGAGGAGGCCTTCACCTACACAGGCGAATGCGTGGGCTGTGGCGCGCAGCGTGAGTACACCTTCTCGCCGCCGGAGCACGCCATCCGCGACACCTTCGGCGGACCGGAACCGTCCGAGTTGATCGACGCCGGGCAGTGGCTCGCGGTCGCCGACCGGATCGCCGGCGAGGTCGCGGTGAACGACCGGTCCGAGGGAGCGCTGACCGCGATGGCACTCGCCCGGCAGGCGGTCGAGGAGGTCCTCAAGTTCATCCCGCCGAGCCAGGACACCGTCCCGGACGAGGCGTTCTGGACGGACGCCGGCCGCGCCGAACGCGAGCTCGACCCGGGTCGCTTCCGGTTGGACCGCCTGCTCGTGGTCCGGGACAGCTACACCTGATCAACCTCGATGCGGATCGCGCGCGCATCAATGCCGGCCTGCTCGAGCACCTTCTGCTTCGGATCCGGTACGCCGAGGAACGGCGGCCGCACGAGTCCGGGCAACTCTTTCAACCGCGGATCCTCGAGCACGGTGTCGATCGCCCGCCGGTCTCCCCCGCAGACGAGTACGTCGAGCTTGGCCGGCGCGAGGATCCGGACAGCGACCTCGGTCGCGGCGGCGAACGCCTCCCGCGCCTGATTGTCACGCCGGCGAGCGAACCGCTGCTGCGACCAGCCGCCGGCCTTCGTCGTCCCCTGCACATGCCGCGACCCGACCTTCGAGTCCACCAGCTTGCCGCCGGCAAACACTCCGGCCCCGTAACCGCCACGCCGCACCAGCAGTACGCCGAGACGCCGATCGGCCAGCACATGCGCGACGAGCCCCTCGCGGGTCAACACCGCGAGAGGCTCGAACGGCACGGTGACGACGGCCGAGGAACCGTCATCGGCAGACAAGGTGACGCTCGTCGGCGTCACGTTGTATTCGACGTCACCGTGCCGTTCACCGAAGCCGGTCAGCCACCTGTCCAACCGCTCCGGCGAAACGGAGACGATACGAGTCACATTGCCGAAGGTAGTACAGCTAGACAGCCGGAGGGATCTCCCACGGATTCACCACCTCAAGCCCGAATCCTTCGAAGTGCGCAACGTTCCGGGTCGCGACCTGAGCGCCGTACGCGAGGGCGATGGCGGCGATCATCCCGTCTTCGAGCGATGTCACCCTTCCTTCCGCCTCCCGTGCGACACGAAGGTCCGCGTGCAGTCGGGCAGCCTCTTCGTCATAGACCAGGAGGCGTTCCCGCGCCGATGCGATCAGCCTGTCGACGGCCGCCGCCAGACCGGTCCTGCGACGACCGACGGGCAGCCGCTGCACGCCGTACAAGAGCTCGGACACGGTGATGGTGGTGAGGGCGAGGTTCGGCCCGTTGTCTCGCAACCAGCTGACCACCGCTTGATCAGGGGCCTTGTTCAGCGGCTCGGAGAGAACGTTGGTGTCGGCAACGATCACGCCGGGCCGATCTCACGGGGTGCGGTCCGCTCGGGGAGCTCCAGCGCTTCACCGCGCAGGTCCTCCGCGGAGTCCAACCAGTCCTCGATGAAGTTCGGCGGGACGTCGACCGCGGCTTCGAGGATCGCACGCGCCTCTGCTTCCATCGACCGGTTGTGCTGAGCCGCGCGCCTTCTCAGCGCGTGGTGTGTCTCCTCAGGCACGTTCCGTACTGTGAGCGTAGCCATCAGCAACCCCCTTCCATCTACTGCTGTCAATGCTAGCAGACGGAGCTGTGGCTACTCACACGTTGAAGCCGAGGGCGCGCAGCTGGTCGCGGCCGTCGTCGGTGATCTTCTCCGGACCCCACGGCGGCATCCAGACCCAGTTGATCCGGAAGTCGTTGACGAGACCCTCCAGCGCCATCCGGGTCTGGTCCTCGATCACGTCGGTCAGCGGGCAGGCCGCGGACGTCAGCGTCATGTCGATGATCGCCGTACTGGTGTCGTCGACGGTGATGCCGTAGATCAGGCCCAGGTCGACCACGTTGATGCCGAGCTCGGGGTCGACGACGTCCTTCAGCGCCTCGGTCACGTCCTCGACCTTGGCCGGGGTCGTGCCGGCCTGAGCAGCCTCCAGGTCGACCTCGGGCAGCTCGATCTTCTCATCGGTCTGGTCAGGCATTCTTTGCTCCTTCGTTGGCGGCGAGGGCCTGTGCCGTGGCATCCCGCCACGCCGACCAGCCCAGCAGTGCACACTTCACCCGGGCGGGGAACTGGGCGACGCCGGCGAACGCCACGCCGTCCTCCAGCACCTCTTCGTCCGGCTCGACGTTTCCCCGGCCCTGCATCAGCTCGAGGAACTTCTCGTACGTCGCCATCCCCTCGGCCACCGGCTTGCCGATGACCAGGTCCGACATCACCGACGTCGCCGCCTGGCTGATCGAGCAGCCGACGCTCTGGTGCGTCACCGCCGTCACGGTGTCGCCGTCGAGCTCGACCCGGAGCGTGACCTCGTCCCCGCAGGACGGGTTCACGTGGTGCACCTCCACGTCGTACGGGTCCGCGAGGCCCGCGTGGTGCGGGGTGCGGTAGTGGTCCAGGATGATCTCCTGGTAGAGGCTGTCCAGCTGCATATCAGTCCACCTTGAAGTATGACCGGACGAATCCGAGGCCGTCGACGAGCGCGTCGATCTCCTCGGGCGTCGTGTACAGGTAGAAAGACGCTCTGGTCGACGATTGCATTCCGAACCGCTCGTGCACCGGACGCGCGCAGTGGTGCCCGGCGCGGACCGCGATGCCGCGGGTGTCCAGCACCGTCGACACGTCGTGGGGGTGTACGCCGTCCAGCGCGAAGCTGATCGCACCGCCGTGGTTCTCCGCGTCGGTCGGCCCGAGGATCGTCAGCCCTGGAACCGTCTTCAGCCCCTCGAGCGCGTACTCGACGATCGCGTGCTCGTGCGCCGCGATCTTGTCCATCCCGATCCCGGACAGGTAGTCCACAGCCGCACCGAGACCGACGGCCTGCGCGATCGGCGGCGTACCGGCCTCGAACCTGGCCGGCGGAGCGGCGTACGTCGAACCTGTCATCCGGACGATCTCGATCATCTCGCCGCCACCGAGGAACGGCGGCAGCGAGGCGAGCAGGTCGTACCGGCCCCAGAGCACGCCGATGCCGGTCGGGCCGACCACCTTGTGACCGGTGAAGGCCAGCAGATCCGCGCCGAGCGTCGAGACGTCGACCGGGAACTGCGGGACGGCCTGCGACGCGTCGACGACGACGGTCGCGCCGACCGCGTGCGCCTTGGCGGCGATGTCCGTGATCGGGTTGATCGTGCCGAGCGCGTTCGAGACCCAGGTCAGTGCGACGACCTTGGTCTGCTCGGTGAGCAGCTCGTCGATGTTCGACAAATCGAGCCGGCCGTCCTCGGTCACGCCGAACCACTTCAGCGTCGCGCCGGTCCGCTCACAGGCGAGCTGCCACGGGACGATGTTGCTGTGGTGCTCCATCTCGGAGACCACCACGACATCGCCCGGCTTCAGCGAGGCGCCGAGTGTGTGCGCGGCCAGGTTGAGCGCCTCGGAGGCGTTCTTGGTGAAGACGATCTCGTCCCGGGACGGCGCGCCGATGAAGGCCGCGACCTTGTCCCGGCCGCCTTCGTACGCCGCCGTTGCCTCGGCACCGAGCTGGTGCATGGCGCGGGCGACGTTCGCGTTGTGCTTGAGGTAATGGTCCTCGATCGCCTGGACCACCTGGAGCGGCTTCTGCGAGGAGTTCGCCGAGTCCAGGTAGACCAGCGGGTATCCGCCCGCGAGCTCGCGGGACAGGATCGGGAAGTCCGCCCGGACCGACTGCAGGTCCAAGGGACTGCTGAATGTCCGGGCGTCGGTCACTTCGCGCCTGCCTTGAGGAAGCGCTCGTACCCGTTGGCCTCGAGCTCCTCGGCCAGCTCCGGGCCGCCCTCTTCGGCAACCCTGCCGTCGACGAACACGTGCACGAAGTCCGGCGTGATGTAGCGCAGGATCCGGGTGTAGTGGGTGATCAAGAGAACACCCTTGTCGCCCTTCTCCGCGAACCGGTTGACGCCGGTGGAGACGATCTTCAGCGCGTCGATGTCGAGGCCGGAGTCGGTCTCGTCGAGGATCGCGATCTTCGGGTCGAGCAGCTCCAGCTGGACGATCTCGTGCCGCTTCTTCTCACCACCGGAGAAGCCCTCGTTGACGTTGCGCTGACCGAAGTCGGGGTCCATGTCCAGGTCGGCGAGCGCCTTGTTGACGTCCTTGACCCAGGTCCGCAGCTTCGGCGCCTCGCCGTCGATCGCGGTCTTCGCGGTGCGGAGGAAGTTCGACACGGTCACGCCAGGCACCTCGACCGGGTACTGCATGGCCAGGAACAGGCCGGCCCGGGCGCGCTCGTCGACCTTCATGTCCAGCACGTCCTCGCCGTCGAGGGTGACGGTGCCGCTGGTGACGTTGTACTTCGGGTGGCCGGCGATCGAGTACGCCAGCGTGGACTTGCCGGAACCGTTCGGGCCCATGATCGCGTGCGTCTGGCCACCGGCGATGGTCAGGTCGACGCCGCGCAGGATCTCCTTCGGGCCGTTCTCGGTGTCGACCGACACGTGCAGGTCGCGGATCTCGAGTGTCGCCATGAGGTCTTCTATCTCCGTCGCTTCTACAGGGATTTCTGGTTCAGGGGGTTCTTCACGTCGACGAGTACGTCGTCGCCGTCCAGCCGGACCGGGTAGATCGGCACCGGGTCGTACGCGGGCAAGCTGGTCGGCTCACCGGTGCGCAGGTCGAAGCGGGAGCCGTGCAGCCAGCACTCGATCTCGCACTCGCCGACGTCACCCTCGGACAGCTGGATCTGCGCGTGCGAACACTCGTCCCGCACCGCGAAGAACTGCCCTTCGCTCTTCACCACCGCGACCTCGACGCCGCCGACCTCGACCGGGATCACTCCCTCGTCGGGTACGTCGGCGGCGGCGCAGGCGCGCTCGAACGTGTCGCTCACTGGCCTGTGACCGCCTTGGCGGACGCGCTCAACTCCGCGGTCCGGGCCAGCTTCTCTTCGATCACCTCGTGCAGGTGCTCGGTGACCTCGGGTACGCCGATCTTGCCGATGATGTCGTTGAAGAAGCCGGACACCACCAGCCGCCGGGCCGCGTCCTCGGGAATGCCGCGGGCCTGCAGGTAGAACAGCTGCTCGTCGTCGAACCGGCCGGTCGCGGACGCGTGACCCGCGCCCTCGATCTCACCGGTCTCGATCTCCAGGTTCGGCACCGAGTCGGCGCGGGCGCCGTCGGTCAGGACCAGGTTCCGGTTCAGTTCGAAGGTGCTGGTGCCTTCGGCCGCCGCCCGGATCAGCACGTCGCCGATCCAGACCGAGCGGGCGTGGTCACCGGCCAGCGCACCCTTGTAGATCACGTTGCTCTTGCACTGCACGGCCTCGTGGTCGACGAACAGCCGGTTCTCGTGGTGCTGACCCGACTCCGCGAAGTACACACCGAGGAGCTCGGCGTCGCCGCCAGGTCCGGCGTACCGGACGTTGGTGGCGATCCGCACGATCTTGCCGCCCAGCGTCACGACGACGTGGTGCAGCTTCGCGTCCCGGCCGACCAGCGCGTCGTGCTGACCGAGGTGGATCGACTCGTTGTCGCCCTGCTGGATGCTGACCACGCGCAGCTCGGCGCCGTCGCCGACGACGATCTCGACGTTGCTGCCGAGCTCACCCGCGCCGGTGTGATCGATGATCACGATCGCCTTGCTGTGCCGGCCGGCGTCCACGATCAGGTGGCTGAAGCCGCGGGCGCCGAGGCTCGCGACGTTCACGTGCACGGCCTCGGTCAGCTCGGCCTCGACCGGGATCCGGACCGCGAGCGCCTCGCCGGCGTGGTTCCAGGCGATGGCGGCGGACCGGTCCTGCGGCTTGCCGACCTTGAGCGAGTCGGCCGCGACGGTCTCGAACACGACACCCTCGGGACCGCTGGTGTCGATCTTCGGGGTCTCGCTGCCGGCCGCGTCGTCGAACAAGGCCTTGAGCTGCTTGACCGGGGTGAAGCGCCACTCCTCCTCGCGTCCGTTCGGCACCGCGAAGTCGGCCACGTCGTACGACGTCGGCCGCTCGCTGCGGGCCTGGAGCGGGACCGGGGAACCAGGCCCGTGGGAGTGCGCCTTGTTGCCGGTAGCAACAAGGGTGTCAGACGACGACATCAGCCGACGGCCCCTTCCATCTGCAGCTCGATGAGCCGGTTGAGTTCCAGCGCGTACTCCATCGGGAGCTCGCGGGCGATCGGCTCGATGAAGCCGCGGACGATCATCGCCATCGCCTCGTCCTCGGCCATCCCCCGGCTCATCAGGTAGAAGAGCTGGTCGTCGCTGACCTTGGACACGGTCGCCTCGTGCCCCATCGCCACGTCGTCCTCGCGGACGTCGACGTACGGGTAGGTGTCCGAACGGCTGATCGTGTCGACCAGCAGCGCGTCACAGCGGACCGTGGACTTGCTGTGGTGCGAACCCGGCGCCACCTCGACCAGACCGCGGTACGACGTCCGGCCGCCACCGCGGGCCACGGACTTCGAGACGATCGAGCTGGAGGTGTACGGCGCGTTGTGCACCATCTTGGAGCCGGCGTCCTGGTGCTGGCCCTCGCCCGCGAACGCGACCGACAGGGTCTCGCCCTTGGCGTGCTCACCCATCAGGTAGACGGCCGGGTACTTCATCGTCACCTTGGAGCCGATGTTGCCGTCGATCCACTCCATCGTCGCGCCCTCTTCGCAGGTGGCGCGCTTGGTGACCAGGTTGTAGACGTTGTTCGACCAGTTCTGGATCGTCGTGTAGCGGCAGCGGGCGCCCTTCTTCACGATGATCTCGACCACCGCGGAGTGCAGCGAGTCCGACTTGTAGATCGGCGCCGTGCAGCCCTCGACGTAGTGCACGTAGGCGTCCTCGTCGACGATGATCAGGGTCCGCTCGAACTGGCCCATGTTCTCGGTGTTGATCCGGAAGTAGGCCTGCAGCGGGATGTCCACCTTGACGCCCTTGGGCACGTAGATGAACGAGCCGCCGGACCAGACCGCGGTGTTCAGCGAGGCGAACTTGTTGTCGCCGACCGGGATCACGGAGCCGAAGTACTCCTTGAAGATCTCCGGGTGCTCCTTCAGGCCGGTGTCGGTGTCCAGGAAGATGACGCCCTGCGCCTCCAGGTCCTCACGGATCTGGTGGTAGACGACCTCCGACTCGTACTGCGCGGCGACGCCGGCGACCAGGCGCTGCTTCTCCGCCTCCGGGATGCCGAGCTTGTCGTAGGTGTTCTTGATGTCCTCGGGCAGCTCTTCCCAGCTGGTCGCCTGCTTCTCGGTCGACCGGACGAAGTACTTGATGTTGTCGAAGTCGATCCCGGACAGGTCGGCGCCCCACGACGGCATCGGCTTGCGGTCGAAGAGCTTCAGGCCCTTCAGGCGCAGGTCCAGCATCCACTCCGGCTCGTTCTTCAGCGCGGAGATGCCCCGCACCACGTCGGTGCTGATGCCGCGCTGGGCGACCGCACCGGCGGCGTCGGAGTCGGCCCAGCCGTACTGGTAGTTGCCGAGGCCTTCCAGTTCGGGGTGAGCGGTTTGCGTCATCGTGTAGTCCTCGCAGCTTCGCCGTCGGATACAGGGGGAACCGGGTTGGTACCCGGGATATGCGTCGTACAGACACCGTCGCCGTGGGCGATGGTGGCCAGTCGCTGCACGTGCTTGCCGAGGAGTCTCGAGAACACCTCGGTCTCGGCCTCGCACAGTTGGGGGAACTGCTCGGCCACATGGGCGACCGGGCAGTGGTGCTGACAGAGCTGCTCTCCATGTGCGGCCTTCGCCGTGGACGCGGCGTACCCGTCCGCGGTGAGCGCCTGGGCGAGCACCTCCGCCTTCTTCTGGTCGGGAACCGCTTCGAGCAGCTCCCGGTACCGTCGCTCCACCTCGGCGGACCGGCGCCGGGCGAACTCTCCGACCGCCTCGTCACCGCCGGCTTCGGCGATGAACCTGATCGCGGTCGCCGCCAGGTCGTCGTACGCCTGGTGGAACGCGTGCCGGCCGGTGTCGGTCAGCACGAAGACCTTCGCGGGGCGGCCGCGGCCGCGGGGGCCGTAGACACGCTCCTCGCGGGACTCGACCAGGCCCTCGTCGAGCAGGTGGTCGAGGTGCCGGCGGACCGCTGCCGGGGTCAGCTCCAGGCGCTCCGCGAGCACGGCGGCGCTGGACGGACCGTTGGTCAGGATCGACCGGGCCACCCGGTCCCGGGTGGACTCGTCCCGCGTCACACCGGCTCCGGACGGCACGGAGCCGCTCGGCGCAGGGGTGGTCGCGGAAGTTTTCACAACATCAGTGTCGCGTAATTCCCCGGGGCCTTCAAATAAGGCTCCCCTAACCGGTTCACGCGACCACGCGGGGCCACGACCAGGACCGTGAGCGAGGTCACTTCGGACCGTTCTCTATGCTGCCGTTGTGCCAGTTGCGGTGGAGATCGACAACCTCGTCGTGCGGTACGGCGAGAAGGCCGCGGTGGACGGTCTCAGTCTCACCGTATCCGCCGGCTCCGTGACGGCCGTGCTCGGCCCGAACGGCGCCGGCAAGACCACGACCGTGGAGAGCTGTGAGGGCTTCCGGCGACCCGATTCCGGCCGGGTCCGGGTGCTCGGACTGGACCCGATCGCGAACCACGAGGAGCTGATGCCGCGAATCGGCGTCATGCTCCAGGAAGGCGGCGCCTGGTCCGGCGTTCGCGCGGTCGAGATGCTGCGGTACGTCGCCTCGCTGCACGCGCACCCGCTCGACATCCCGGCACTGGTCGAGCGACTCGACCTGGGCAGCTGTGGCAGGACGCCGTACCGCCGTCTGTCGGGTGGGCAGAAGCAGCGGCTGTCATTCGCGCTGGCGATCCTGGGGCGGCCGGAGATCACGTTCCTCGACGAGCCGACGACCGGGCTGGACCCGCACGGCCGGCGGGAGATCTGGCAGTTGATCCGGGATCTGCGCGACGACGGCGTGACCGTCGTACTCACGACGCACGCGATGGACGAGGCCGAGCAGCTGTCCGACCAGGTGTACGTCGTCTCGGCCGGCAAGGTGATCGCCTCCGGCACACCGGATTCCCTGACCGAGCACCACACCAAGTCACTCGAGGACGTCTACCTCGAACTGACCGCCCCGAAGCGGGAGAACTGATGGCGACCTACGCCCCGCAGCCGGGCAGCGCACCGTGGCCGCGGAAGGTGTTCGCGCACAGCCGGATGGAGTTCAAGCTGCTCGTCCGCAACGGCGAGCAGTTGTTGCTGGCGTTGGTGATCCCGCTCGGACTCCTTCTGCTCCTGGGCGGCACCGGCCTCGGCGACCGGCTCCCCCTCGGCGACGGGCCGGCCATCGACCAGGCCGTACCGCGGGTGCTCGCGCTCGCTGTCCTGTCGTCGTCCTTCACCTCGCTGGCGATCGCGACCGGCTTCGAGCGCCGGTACGGCGTGATCAAACGACTCGGCGCTTCGCCGCTGTCCCGGACCGGCCTGCTCGCCGGGAAGATCGGCGCGGTCCTGGTGGTCCAGCTGATCCAGCTCGCCGTACTGATCGGCACCGGGTTCGCCCTCGGTTGGAAGCCGACCGGCGGTTTCAACGCGGTCTTCGGCGTGATCCTGACCGTCCTCTGCGGTACGGCGGCCTTCGCGTCCCTCGGTCTGCTGATGGCCGGGGTACTGCGGGCCGAGGCGACTCTGGCGGCCGCGAACCTGCTGTATCTGCTGCTGCTCGTCGGCGGCGCGATCATGACTCCGGTCGACGAGTACCCGGCCGGCATGCAGGGCGTCGTACGACTGCTGCCGAGTGCCGCGCTGGCCAACGGGCTGGCGAACTCGACCGTCGAAGGAGTGATCCCGTGGGCGGCCGCGTTGTCGCTGGCGCTCTGGGCCGGCGTGCTGGGCTACCTGGTGTCCCGGACGTTCCGATGGGACTGACCTTTAGAGTATGCCGGTGATGACGACGGAGACCCCGCCTCGAGAGACCGAGCCAGTCAATGCCTTCTGGCGACTGGTGCCCGCGCCGAGCCTGGACGTGGTCCGGCGCTGGGGCTGGGCCTCGGTGGTGGCGAACATCGGCATCGTGGTCACCGGTGGTCTGGTCCGGTTGACCGGCTCCGGTCTCGGCTGCCCGACCTGGCCGTCCTGCACCGACGAGTCGTACGTTCCGCACGCCGCACTCGGCTACCACGGCGCGATCGAGTTCACGAACCGGATGCTCGGGTTCGTGGTCGGTGTGATCGCGATCTGCACCTGGCTGGTCGTGATGCGCTACCGTCCGATCCGGCACGACCTGCGCCGGCTGGCGACGGCCGCGGCCCTGGGTGTCCCGCTGCAGGCGGTGATCGGCGGCATCAGCGTGCTCACCGGCCTGAACCCGTGGATCGTCTCGGCGCACTTCCTGGTCTCGCCGATCATCATCACACTGACCGTGGCGATGATGCGCCGGTCGCGCACCAGCCCCTATCCGCACACTCCCCCGGTGGTTCGCGCCCTCGCTACCGCTGCTGTGGTGGCGGTCTGGCTGACCGTTGCCCTCGGCACCATTGTGACCGGCGCCGGCCCGCACTCGGGTGATCCGGACACCGGCCGGAACGGCTTCGACCCGGAGCTGGTCGCTCAACTGCACTCGGACGTCGTCTTCGGGCTGCTCGGGATCACGATCGCGCTGGTGATCGCGACCCGGGTCACCGCGACCTCGCGGACATTGCGGAAGCTGGCCGCCTGGCTGCTGGCCCTTGAGCTATTCCAGGGCGTGGTCGGCTTCACGCAGTACTTCACCGGTCTGCCGTGGGGTGTCGTACTGGTTCACATGTTCCTGGCCGGACTGCTGATCGCGCTGGTCACAGCCGTGTACGGCGAGCGCGGAACGGCCCGCGACCTGAGCGGGCGTTCCGCACCTTTCAGTACCGCACCTTGTAAACAGCACCTGGGCCGAAGACCGGTCCGGAGACGAACAGCTCGCCCCACCGGTTGAAGCCCGCTCCGCCTGGCAGGGTCAACTGATCCTTCACCAGTTCGCGCTTGTAGCCGGCCCGGTGGTTCTTGCCCGGGTACTGCAGGAACAGCCCACCGTGCGTCGGGCCGCTCATCTCGAACTTCAGCCAGCTCGCCTTGTCCAGCTCGACCACTGCGAGCGTGCCGTGCGGACCACCGGCCAGATCGACGATCGACGTGTAACCGTCGGCGTACCGCTGGCAGTTGCCCCTGTTCGGCTTGACCGGGTCACACACCGCGCCCACCGAGCCCGGCCTGATCCGCCAGATCTCCGACGTCCCCGGTGTCGCCGGGAAGCCACGGAGCTCGCCGACGTACCAGTAACCGTCCGAACCGACCGTGACCGAGGTGGCCACTGCTTCGGCGACGAACGGCGTACCGGCCGGCGGAGCCTCGTCACCGAGACCGGCGGGCACCTTGACCGTGCGTGGCTTCAGCCGCGCGACCGTCTTGACGTGACCGTTCGGCCAGACCCTGAGCAGGTCGTTGTTGGCGGCATCGGAGACCAGCACCGTGCCGTCGCTCAAGGCCGCGACCCCGAACGGGTTGGACTCCGTCGGCGAGTCGGCCTGGTTGTACGGATCCGGGTCGTGCGCCTGGTACGCCGCGATGTCGGCGATTTTGACCGGCGCCTTGCCGTACCGCATCCGGTACAGCGTCGCGCTGCCCGGCACCGGTGGCTGACCCGGCTCGCCGCCCGCACCGGTCAGTGCGTACGTCGTACCCCATTTGTTGGTGTCGATCGCCGGCGGGAACCCGCCAGTGCCCGGCACCGTACCGAGCTTCACGCTCTTGCGGCCGTCGGTCACGTACACCGAACCGTCGGTCACGCTGTAGATGACCTTGTGCCCGTACGTCGAAACCCCGCGCGGCCCGTTCAGACCCGTTGCCAACGGCTTCAAACTGGAGTGCTGGTTACCGGCGTCAGCCTGCCCGGCCACCAGGACCGAACCGGCCAGTGCGAGTGCCGCCAGCGTGGCAATACGTGTTCGTACCCCCATGCGATTCCCCCTGCTGTGGCGCCTCCCCAGGCGTGGAACCCCCTCCACAGGCGACCCCATCGCAACATGACGTCACGAAATGGTCAACGGGAAAACTCCGAGCGCTCGGCGGGCGACGCTCAGTGCCGGATCTCAGTGCAGGAGCGGATCGATGGCCGCGGCGATGAAGAGCAAGGCCAAGTAGATGTTCGAGAAGTGGAACAACCGCATCGGCCGGAGGGCGGCCCCGTCGGCGCCGGTGTGTGCCCGGAGCAACAACCGCCGGGCCTCGCGGAGGAAGACGAAACCGAGCACGAAGGCGGCCAGCGGGTACACGAACCCGGTGCTCGCGACCGGCCACAGCGCGATCGACGTGACCACCATCAACACCGAGTACGCCATGATCTGCCGCGCAGTAGCCACCGGGGTCGCCACCACAGGCAGCATCGGTACGTCGACCGACGCGTAGTCCTCGCGGTAGCGCATCGCCAGCGCCCACGTGTGCGGCGGCGTCCAGAAGAACACCACCAGGAAGAGCACGAGCGGGGTCCAGGCGAGCTTGCCGGTGACCGCGGTCCACCCGATCAGCGTCGGGAAACACCCGGCGATCCCGCCCCAGACGATGTTCTGCACGGTCCGGCGCTTGAGCAGCATCGTGTAGCCGAAGACGTAGAACAGGTTCGCCGCGAGCGCCAGCCCGGACGACAGCCAGTTCACGAAGAAGCCGAGCTCCAGCGTCGCCAGCACACCGAGCACGACACCGAAGACCGTCGCGGACCGAGGGCTGACCGCGTGCCGCGGCAACGGGCGGCGCCGGGTCCGGCGCATCTGCTCGTCGATGTCGCGGTCGAGCACGCAGTTGATCGTGTTCGCGCTGCCGGAGGCCAGGATGCCGCCGATCAGAGTGGCCACGACGACCTCGAGCCCGGGGACTCCCCCGGCGGCCAGGAACATCACCGGCACGGTGGTGATCAGCAGCAGCTCGATGATGCGCGGCTTGGTCAGACCGACGTACGCCTTCACCACGTCGCGCACCGACGGACTCACCACAGCAGTAGCGTCCGGCAGCGGCGTCGGGTACGACGTCGTCGCGGCGGGACGCGGGTCGACGGCCGTCACGAACACCTCGAACAAAGTGGGTTGACGCCGAACCTCCGGCGCTGACGATTCAGCAGTCTACGACGCCCCGTAGGAGGGATCTCGCACCCCCCTCCCCTGCCGGGTGTCCGTCCGGGAACAGGCAAAGTTGGAGAACGGTTGACAAACAGTTGTGCGGTGCGCGAAGGACGGAGTGCGCCACAGTAGGCTCATCCTGAGAAGGCACCCCGAAGTTCACCCCGGGAAGATCACCATCGAGAGGAGCGCCGTCGGCGTGACGGAGAAGACCAGCCCCAAGCTTGAATGGACCGAGCTCGACCAGCGCGCGGTCGACACCGTCAGGGTGCTCGCGATGGACGCGGTCGAGAAGGTCGGGAACGGACACCCCGGGACGGCGATGAGCCTGGCACCCGCGGCGTACCTGCTGTTCCAGAAGGTGATGCGGAGCAACCCGGCCGACCCGCACTGGGCCGGTCGCGACCGGTTCGTGCTGTCCGCGGGCCACTCCAGCCTGACGCTGTACATCCAGCTCTACCTGGCCGGCTTCGGCCTCGAGCTGGACGACCTGAAGGCGCTGCGGACCTGGGGCAGCAAGACCCCGGGCCACCCGGAGTACCGGCACACCGACGGCGTCGAGACGACCACCGGCCCGCTCGGCCAGGGCGTCGGCAACGCGGTCGGGATGGCGATGGCGGCCCGCCGCGAGCGCGGCCTGCTCGACCCGGACGCGCCGAAGGGCGAGAGCCTGTTCGACCACCAGGTCTACGTGATCGCCTCCGACGGTGACATCGAGGAAGGCGTCTCGTCCGAGGCCTCCTCGCTGGCCGGCCATCAGAAGCTCGGCAACCTGACGGTCATCTACGACGCGAACAAGATCTCGATCGAGGACAACACCGACATCGCGCTGTCCGAGGACGTGGCTGCTCGCTACGCGGCGTACGGCTGGCACGTCCAGGACGTCGACTGGACCAACGGCGGCTCCGGCTACGAGGAGAACGTCCAGGCCCTGTACGACGCGCTCGAGGCGGCCAAGGCGGTCACGGACAAGCCGAGCTTCATCCGGCTGCACACGATCATCGGCTGGCCGGCCCCGAACAAGCAGAACACCGGCAAGATCCACGGCTCGGCGCTCGGCGCCGACGAGGTCGCCGCCACCAAGAAGGTGCTCGCCTGGGACCCGGAGCAGACCTTCCAGGTCGCCGACGACGTGATCGCGCACACCCGCGAAGCGCTGGACCGCGGCAAGGCCCTCGAGGACGAGTGGAACACCGGCTTCGAGGCCTGGAAGGCCGCCAACGGCGAGCGCGCCGAACTGCTCGCCCGGCTGCAGAAGCGGGAGCTGCCGGCCGGCTGGAAGGACGCGCTGCCGAGCTGGGACGCCGACGCCAAGGGTGTCGCGACCCGCGCCGCCTCCGGCGACGTGCTGACCAAGCTGGCGCCGGAGCTGCCCGAGCTGTGGGGCGGTTCGGCCGACCTGGCCGGCTCGAACAACACCACCCCGAAGGGCCAGCCGTCCTTCATCCCGCCGGAGTACGCGACCAAGGAGTTCTCCGGCGACGAGTACGGCCGGGTGCTGCACTTCGGTATCCGCGAGCACGCGATGGGCTCGGTGCTGAACGGCATCGCCCTGCACGGCCTGACCCGCCCGTACGGCGGAACGTTCCTGGTCTTCTCCGACTACATGCGCCCGTCGGTCCGGCTGGCCGCGCTGATGCAGCTGCCCGTCACGTACGTCTGGACGCACGACTCGATCGGCCTCGGCGAGGACGGTCCGACCCACCAGCCGATCGAGCACCTGTCGGCGCTACGCGCGATCCCGGGCCTGGACGTCGTCCGCCCCGGTGACGCGAACGAGACCGCGGCCGCCTGGGCCACGATCCTCGAGCACACCGACCGCCCGGCCGGCCTGGTGCTGACCCGGCAGAACGTGCCGACCTACCCGCGCGGCGCGGACGGGTTCGCCACCACGGAGAACGTCCACAAGGGCGGCTACGTGCTGCTGGACACCGAAGGTACGCCGGACGTCGTGCTGATCGGGACCGGTTCGGAGGTCCAGCTTGCCGTCGACGCACGGGCCAAGCTGGCCGAGGAAGGCGTCAAGGCCCGGGTGGTCTCGATGGTTTCCCGCGAGTGGTTCGACGAGCAGGACGACGCGTACCGCGAGTCGGTCATCCCGGCCGACGTCCGGGCCCGGGTCTCGGTCGAGGCCGGGATCGCGCAGAGCTGGCACGACATCGTCGGCGACTCCGGCCGCTGCGTGAGCCTGGAGCACTACGGCGCCTCGGCGGCGTACCAGACGCTGTACGACGAGTTCGGCATCACCACCGACGCGGTCGTCCAGGCCGCCAAGGACAGCATCGCCGTGGCCGCGCAGATCAGCGGACCGGGTGTGCCGCCCGGCCGTGCCGCCTCCGGCCCGGTCGGACCGGCCGACGCCCGCCTGGCCAACTGAAGACACCCACAACAGAACATTCTCGGAAGAAGGCATCGGAGCTATGAACGATCGCTTGAAAGAACTCGCCGACGCGGGCGTCTCCATCTGGCTCGACGACCTGTCCCGGCAGCGGCTGACCAGCGGCAGCCTGCAGGCGCTGATCGAGGACAAGCACGTGGTCGGCGTGACCACGAACCCGACCATCTTCGCGAAGGCCATCTCGGACGCCGAGGCGTACGCCGAGCAGGTCTCCCGGCTCGCCAAGGACGGTGTCTCCACCGACCAGGCGATCCGCGTCATCACCACTGACGACGTCCGCAACGCCGCCGACGTGTTCAAGCCGGCGTACGACGACTCCGAGGGCCAGGACGGCCGGGTGTCGATCGAGGTCGAGCCGACGCTCGCGCACGACACCGCGAAGACCGTCGAGCAGGCCAAGCTGCTGTGGGACATCGTCGGCCGGGACAACGTCTTCATCAAGATCCCCGCCACCAAGGAAGGCCTGCCGGCGATCACCCAGACGCTGGCCGCCGGGATCAGCGTGAACGTGACGCTGATCTTCTCCCTGGACCGCTACAAGGCGGTCGCTGCCGCGTTCCTGGCCGGCCTGGAGCAGGCCGTCGAGAACGGCCACGACGTGACCAAGATGGCCAGCGTCGCGTCGTTCTTCGTCAGCCGGGTGGACACCGAGGTCGACAAGCGGCTCGACGCCATCGGCACGGACGAGGCGAAGGCGCTGAAGGGTAAGGCCGCGATCGCCAACGCCCGGCTCGCGTTCGAGGCGTACGAGGCGATCTTCGACACCGACCGCTGGCACGAGCTCGAGACCGCCGGCGCGAAGCCGCAGCGTCCGCTGTGGGCGTCGACCGGCACCAAGGACCCGTCGTACTCCCCCACCCTGTACGTCGACAACCTGGTCACCAAGGGCGTCGTCAACACGATGCCTGAGGCAACCATCAAGGCGGTCGAGGAGCACAGCCAGATCACCGGTGACACGGTCCGCGGCAACTACGCCGGCGACCGGAAGGTGATCGACGACCTGGAGAAGCTGGGCATCTCCTACGACGAGGTCGTGCAGGTGCTCGAGGACGAGGGCGTGGCCAAGTTCGACGCGTCCTGGTCGGAGCTGCAGGACACCGTCACGTCGGCGCTGAAGGGTGCTGCCAAGTGAGCGCTCCGACCGTAAGCACGCAGAACGGCGACTGGGCCGAGGTCGTCGACAAGCTGGTCGCGGAGAAGATCGCGTCCCGGATCGCCGCGAAGGACGCGACGATCTGGGGTCCGGAGGCCGAGTCCGAGGCGTCGATCCGGCTCGGCTGGGTCGACCTGCACGACACCTCCCGGCCGCTGCTGGCCGAGGTCGAGGCGCTGCTGGCCGACCTGCGGTCCGAGGGCCTGGACCGGATCGTGCTGTCCGGTATGGGCGGCTCGTCGCTGGCTCCGGAGGTCATCACCCGGACGGCCGGCGTCGAGCTGGTCGTACTGGACTCGACCGACCCGAGTGTGGTCAAGCGGGCGCTGGACGGCGACCTGTCGAAGACGGTCATCGTGGTGTCGAGCAAGTCCGGCGGGACGGTCGAGACCGACAGTCACCGGCGTACCTTCGCGAAGGCTTTCACCGACGCGGGCATCGACGCCGCGTCCCGGATCATCGTCGTCACCGACCCGGGTTCGCCGTTCGAGAAGCTGTCGGCGGACGAGGGCTACCGCAAGACGTTCCTGGCCGACCCGAACGTGGGCGGCCGGTACAGCGCGCTGACGGCCTTCGGCCTGGTGCCGTCCGGTCTGGCCGGCGCGGACATCGCCGAGCTGCTCGACCAGGCGGCCGAGGCGGCGCCGGAGCTGCAGGCCGACTCGACGGACAACCCGGCGTTGTGGCTGGGCGCCGTACTCGCGGCCAGCGCGGGCCGGGACAAGGCGATCATCACGGCTGATGGGTCGGACATCGTCGGGTTCCCGGACTGGGCCGAGCAGCTGATTGCGGAGAGCACCGGCAAGAACGGCACCGGCGTACTGCCGGTCGCCGTCGAGGTCGGCGCGCCGGAGCTTCGCAGCGAGGCGGCGGACCTGACCAACGCGCTGCTCGCCGAGAAGGCGACCAGCGGCGTACCCACGGCGCTGACGTCGGGCTCGCTCGGCGGTCAGATGCTGCTCTGGGAGACGGCGACCGCGGTGGCCGGCTACCTGCTCGGGATCAACCCGTTCGACCAGCCGGACGTCGAGAGCGCGAAGAAGGCAGCGCGCGGTCTGCTCGACGCGCAGCCGAAGCCGGAGGCGGCAGCCTTCACCGAGGGTGCTGTCGAGGTCCGTGGTTCCGAGGGCCTGCTCGACGGTGTCGACTCGCTCCAGGGCGCGGTCGACGCGCTGCTGGGCAAGCTCGACGCGAAGGGGTACGTCGCAGTGATGGCGTACCTCGACTCCGAGCGCGACGCTGACCTGATCGCCGTACGTCCGGCGCTGGCCGGCAAGACCGGGCGACCGGTCACGTTCGGCTGGGGTCCGCGGTTCCTGCACTCGACCGGTCAGTACCACAAGGGCGGTCACCCGGAGGGCGTGTACCTGCAGATCACCGGGGCGCACCCGCAGGACGTGGAGATCCCCGACCGTCCGTTCACGTTCGGCACGCTGATCTCGGCGCAGGCCGCCGGTGACGCCGGTGTGCTGGCCGACCGCGGCCGCCCGGTCCTCCGCCTGCACCTGACCGACGTGGCGAACGGCGTACAGCAGCTCCTGTCCCTCTTCAACTAGCACTCACTGTTCGGCATCCCAACTCACGGAGGAAGCGGCTCATGACGGCTGAGCTCGACGAAGCGCCTGGCCCGGTCAATCCGTTGCGGGACCCGCAGGACCGGCGGCTGCCGCGGATCGCCGGGCCTTGCAGCCTGGTGATCTTCGGCGTCACCGGCGACCTGGCCCGCAAGAAGCTGATGCCGGCGGTCTACGACCTGGCGAACCGGGGGCTGCTGCCCCCGGGTTTCGCCCTGGTCGGGTTCGCCCGTCGGGACTACACCAACCAGGACTTCGCCCAGATCGTGCACGACTCGGTGAAGGAGCACGCCCGGACCCCCTTCCGTGAGGAGGTCTGGCAGCAGCTCTCCGAGGGTTTCCGGTTCGTGCCGGGCGACCTGACCGACGACGTGGCGTTCGAAAGGCTCCGGGAAACGGTGGACGAGCTCGACGTCACCCGCGGTACCGGCGGCAACCACGCGTTCTACCTGTCGATCCCGCCGGGGCTGTTCCCGGAGGTCGTCCGGCAGCTGTCCGAGCACGGGCTGACCGACGAGAAGCCGGGCTCGTGGCGGCGGGTGGTGATCGAGAAGCCGTTCGGCCACGACCTGAAGAGCGCCCGCGAGCTCAACCAGGTGGTCGAGTCGGTGTTCCCGCCCGAGTCGGTCTTCCGGATCGACCACTACCTGGGCAAGGAAACGGTCCAGAACATCCTGGCGCTGCGGTTCGCGAACGCGATGTTCGAGCCGATCTGGAACAGCAACTACGTCGACCACGTGCAGATCACGATGGCCGAGGACATCGGCATCGGCGGCCGCGCCGGGTACTACGACGGCATCGGCGCTGCCCGGGACGTGATCCAGAACCACCTGCTCCAACTGCTCGCGTTGGTCGCGATGGAGGAGCCGGTCAGCTTCGACGCGTGGTCCTTGCGCCAGGAGAAGAAGAAGGTGCTGAACGCCGTACAGCTGCCGGAGCGCCTCGACCTGCACAGCGCCCGCGGTCAGTACGCGGCCGGCTGGGCCGGAGGCGTGAAGGTCAAGGGATATCTGCAAGAGGACGGCATTCCGAAGCACTCGGCCACCGAGACCTTCGCGGCGCTGCGGGTCGACGTCGACACCCGTCGCTGGGCCGGCGTCCCGTTCTACCTGCGCACCGGCAAGCGGCTCGGCCGCCGGGTCACCGAGGTCGCGGTGATGTTCAAGCGCGCGCCGCACCTGCCGTTCAACAAGACCGAGACCGAAGAGCTCGGCCAGAACGCCCTGGTACTGCGGATCCAGCCGGACGAAGGCATCACCGTCCGGTTCGGCGCCAAGGTGCCCGGTACGTCGATGGAGATCCGCGACGTCAACATGGACTTCGCGTACGGCGGCTCGTTCACGGAGTCCTCTCCTGAGGCGTACGAGCGGCTGATCCTCGACGTACTGCTCGGTGATCCGCCGCTGTTCCCGCAGCACACCGAGGTTGAGCTGGGCTGGAAGATCCTCGACCCGGTGCTCGACTACTGGGCCCGGCACGGCGCACCGGACCAGTACGCGTCCGGCGGCTGGGGGCCGGACTCGGCGCACGCGATGCTCGCCCGCGACGGACGCGCCTGGAGGCGGCCATGATCATCGACCTGACCGACACCACGTCGAGTGGCATCGCGTCCGCGCTGCTGCAGGCCCGCCGGCGCGCCGGTTCGCCGGCCATGGGCATGGTCGGCACGATCGTGGTCGTCGTCGACGAGGCATCCCACCACGACGCGATGAAGGCGGCGAACGAGGCCGGTCGCGAGCACCCGTCCCGGGTCCTGGTCGCGATCCTGCGGCCCGGTCGCGGCCCGTCCGGGCTGGACGCGGAGGTGCGGATCGGCGAGGGCGTTCCGGGTGAGGCCGTGCTGCTGCGGCTGCACGGTGAGCTGGCCAAGGTGCCGGAGTCCGTCATCACGCCGCTGCTGCTGCCCGACTCCCCAGTCATCGTCTGGTGGCCGGGTGGCGGGCCGAAGGTTCCGGCCGACGATCCGTTGGGTCGGCTCGGCCGACGCAGGGTGACGGATGCGGCCGCGACGCGGCGTGCTTCGGTGGACTACAGCGCGCGGGCCGAGGGCTATGAGCCTGGCGACACCGACTTCGCGTGGACGCGGCTGACGCCGTGGCGGGCGCTGATGGCTGCGGCGCTCGACCAGTACCCGACCAAGGTGACGGGAGCCGAGGTCGCGGCCGCCAGGGGCAACCCGAGTGCGGACCTGATGGCCGCGTGGCTGCAGTCCCGGCTGAAGGTGCCGGTCGAGCAGCGGAATTCGCGTGGCCCGGGTGTTACCGCCGTACGCCTGTTCACGCCGTCGGGGGCGATCGCGCTGACCCGGCCGGACGGTGCGATCGCGACGTTCAGTGTGCCGGGTCAGCCGGATCGGCCGGTGGCGCTGAAGCGGCGTACGACGTCCGAGCTGCTGAGCGAGGAGCTGCGGCGGCTGGATCCGGACGATGTGTACGCGAAGACGCTGGCGTGCATGGTCGAGCGCGACAAGCTCCCGGCCGACGCGAAGAAGGTCGACGCGACGGCGCGGAAGTCGACCGCGGCGAGTGTGACCGCGGCCGGCAAGAACGTTGTCGCCAAGGGCACGGCCGCTCAGAAGACCGCCGCCAAGAAGGCTCCGGCTAAGAGGGCCGTCGCCAAGAAGACTGCTGCCAAGAAGACTGCGGCTAGGAAGACTGTGGCGAAGAAGACGGTTGCCAGGAAGGTTGCCGGGGGCAAGAAGGTGGCTAAGCGATGAACCAGGCCGAGCTGCTGATCCATGCCGACGCAGCCGAACTCGCGTACGCCGTCGCGTCCCGGTTCATCACCCGGGTCGTCGATGCCCAGAGCACCGGTGGCGTCGCCCAGGTCGTGCTGACCGGCGGCCGGGTCGCCGCCGTCGTTTACAAGGCCGTCGCGGAATCGCCGGCCGGGGTCGAGATCGATTGGCAGCGGGTCGAGTTCTGGTGGGGTGACGAGCGCTTCCTGCCGGACGGTGACCCGGAACGGAACGAGACGCAGGCCCGGGACGCGCTGCTGTCGCACGTCGAGGTCGACCCGGCGCGGGTGCACCCGATGCCCGCCGACACCGGTCAGGGCGCCGAGGTTGCGGCGGCGGCGTACGCGGACGAGCTGGCGGCCGCGGGGTCACCGAAGTTCGACGTACTGATGCTGGGCGTCGGTCCGGACGGGCATGTGGCGTCCCTCTTTCCCGGTTATCCGCAGCTCGAGGTGCTAGACGTCGAGACGGTCGCCGTCCATGATTCCCCCAAGCCGCCGCCGACCCGGATCTCGCTGACGTTCCCGCGGCTGGACCGGTCGCGGGAGGTCTGGTTCGTGGTGTCCGGTGAAGACAAGGCCGACGCGGTCGCGCAGGCGCTGAAGGACGGTGACGTCCCCGCGGCCCGGCCGAAGGGACGGGACCGCACCCTCTGGCTGCTCGACGAGGCCGCTGCCTCGAAGGTGTCCTGACAGTTCGGTCAGCGCCGAAGGGTCGGGGTGACAGACTCCGGGGTATGACTTTCCGCGAGCTGCACGACGGTCGGTTTGTGATGCCGAATGCCTGGGACGCCGGGAGCGCGGTCATCCTGGCTGCGGCCGGTTTCCCGGCGATTGCGACGACGAGTGCGGGGATCGCGTTCTCGCTGGCCAAGGGTGATCACACGCTGCCCGACGGGGCGCCGGCGGTGTCGCGGGAGGCGATGTTCGACCGGGTTCGCGAGATCGCCGCGGCAAGCGCCGTACCGGTGAATGGCGACCTCGAGGACGGGTACGGCGCTGAGCCGGAGCGGGTCGCGGAGACGATCACGCTCGCCCGCGAGGCGGGTCTGGCGGGCGGGAACATCGAGGACTACGACGGGCGTGAGCTGTACGACGCCGAGCTCGCCGTCGAGCGCATCCTCGCCGCTCGCGAGGCTGCGGGCGACGACTTCGTGCTCACGGCACGGACCGACGGACAGTTGCTGCGTACGCCGACGTCGCTGGCGGACTCGATCGAACGCGCGAACCGCTTCCGGGCGGCCGGGGCGGACTGCCTGTACGTGCCTGGCGTGAACGACCTGGACACGATCCGCACGCTGGTCCAGGAGATCGACGGACCACTCAACGTCGTGATCGGCCTCGGTACGTCGACGCTGAACGTCGCGGACCTGCAGACGGCCGGGGTCACCCGGATCAGCCTGGGCGGCAGCATCGCCCGAGCAGCCCTCGGCTTCATCCGCCGCAGCGCCGAGGAACTCGCCACCAAAGGCACCATCACCTTCGCCACCAACCAAATCCCCCAAGCCGAACTAAACCAACTCTTCGCCACCGGCCCGCACTAGCCGGGTGGGACGGTTCCGAAGGCTGCCTCCAGCGGTGGGAACATGCCTCGGACGTCTCCCCCGGCGACCCAGATCCCGATCGCCAGCGCGGCCGTTGCCTCCAGCAACTTCGCGCGTACTAGCCCACCGGCCATGACCGGCTCGCACCCGAGATCCCGGACCAGCTCAGCCACGACCTCCAGCCCATCGTCACCACAGATCGGCACGCCGAGCCCCGCCGGTGGATTCCGCCACACCGCGTCAGCCGCCAGATTGAATGCTTTCACCACCTGCACCCCCGGCACCGCCTGACTGACTGCCTCGGCCACGGCCGGCCGCGCCAGCGTGAAATCCCTGTAATCCAAGGCGTTCGAGCAATCGATCAACGTCCGCCCGGCGGGCACCACCCGCGCCACCTCGACCGCGACCTCGGCCGGTACGGCGAGCAGCACGACCTCGCCGTACGACGCTGCCTCAGGCAACGATCCCGCCATACCGCCGACCCGCTTCGCCACCTCCTCGGCGCGCCCACGATCGCGGCCGCCCACCATCACCTCGTGCCCAGCCTTGACCCATTGCCCGGCCAGCGCCTCGGCCATCAACCCGTTGCCCAGTGTTCCTATTCGCATGGCCTCGACCGTAGAGAGTTCGATGCGCACTTCCTGGTGCCCAACGGCCGACGCACAATGGACGGGTGGAGCCGAGATTCTTCGCCGACTGCCAGGCGCGGGTCGCCGCCGACCTGATCAGTGGCCGCTGGCCGATGGTCGTCCTGTACTCGCTGGCCGACGGCCCCGCCCGCCCCGGCCGGCTCCGTGAGCAGATCGGCGGCATCAGCCAGAAGGTCCTCACCGAGACCCTCCGCCGCCTCGAACACAACGGCCTGGTCGAACGCCACCGGTACGCCGAGGCCCCGCCGCGCGTCGAGTACTCCCTGACCACCGCCGGCAAGGACCTGCTCGTCCCGATCCGAGCCCTCGGCGACTGGGCCGCCGTTTACGCCGACCAGCTTCCGACCGAAAACAAACCGTAAGGGCGTCGAGGCACAGTTCTGGAGTCAGCCCAACACCGAGGAGACCCAGAGATGTTCACCTTGCAGCAGGTCGTCGACGCACCGCCCGCCGAGGTCGTCCGCGCCTTCACCGAACCCGAACCGTTCGCCGCCTGGTTCCTCGCCGAAGGCTTCACCACCCCGTCCGACCGGGTCACACTCGACGTCCGGGCCGGCGGCCTCATCTCGGCCGTCTTCGTCGGCGAGGGCGACGTCGAGGTCCCGTTCACGCTCCGGTACGGCGAGCTGGACCTCCCGCACCAGGTCGTACTGCACTTCGACGACCCGGCCGAGGAGATCACCGTCGACCTGACCGAACTCCCGGCCGACAAGACCCAGCTCGACTACCGCAGCGTCGGTCTGACGGACGAACAGCAGGTGCCGATCAAGCCCGGCGTCGCCACCATGCTCAACCACCTTGCGGCCTACTTCAGCTGATCATCCCCGATAGATCCCAGGCATCGCCCCACCCCGCGGCATCACACCCGCCCCGGCACCCGGCCCTGCCACCCCCGGCTCAGCCGGGGCTTGTCCTCCGCCGGATCCGTCGTCGTGCGGTTCGCCGTTCGTTGCGCCGAGCAACCGTCGGGTGAGTGTGTCGCGCGACGACAGCAGCTCCGCCACCGCGGCCCGTAAATGATCGGCTCCCGGCTCCGCACCCGCCTCGGCCGCCAGCAGGACGGTCCGGCGTACCAGCTCCTTCATGAACGACGCCGTCGTACCGGCCGTCTGGTCGACGATCTCGTCCACCAGCTCGGTCGGCAGTTCCAGCCCCGGCCCGTACAGATGCAGCAGTCGCGCTCGCCCGTCGGCGTCCGGCAGCGGCACCTCGACCGCCATGTCGACCCGGCCGGGCCGCTGCATCAGCGCCGGCTCCAGCAGGTCCGCCCGGTTCGTGGTCAGCAGGAACGCCACGTCGGCGTCCTGCGCCAACCCGTCCATCTCGTTCAGCACCTGGAACAGCAGCGGATTCTCCCCGCCCCGCGAGTAGTCCCGCGCCTCAGCCACCAGATCGCAGTCCTCGAGTACGACGAGCGCCGGCTGCAGCATCCGTGCCAGCGCACACGCCTGCGAGATGAAGTGGATGCTCGTCCCCGCCAGCAGTACGACGGTGAACTCGGGCAACTGCGACAGTACGTACCGGATGGTGTGGGTCTTGCCCGTGCCGGGCGGCCCGTAGAGCAGGACGCCCCGCCGGACGTGCTGACCCGCGGCCAGCAGCGCCTCCCGATGCGCGGCGATGCCGACGACCTCCCGCTCGATGCGCTCGAGTACGCCGTCGGGCAGTACGACGTCCGCGCGGGTGATCCCCGGCCGCGGATGCAACCGGAACGGCCCGACGCCCTGCCCGAACTCGTGCCCCTCGAACGACACCACCTTGCCCCGGAACACGTTGTGCTCCCGGATCAACTCGGGCAACGCCCCGAGGAACCGGTCGCCCGCTGCCTTCTCCACCGCGAGGATCTCGAGGTCCACGCTCGACCGCCCGTACTGCGGGTTCGCCGCCCGCAGCAGAGCGACGTACCGGTCCTCGCCCCGCACCCCGAGGTAGAACCCGAACGCGACGCAGTCCATTTCCTCGTCGACATCGATCTGCAGCCGTTGGTAGTCGACCGCCCCGATCCCGAACCGGTCGTACTCCGCCAGCTCGAGGAGCTCACCGAGCGAGTGATGACCGCGGTTGGACCCCGCCAGCCCCAGCACGTCGAACGAGTCGAACCACGCCTCGATCGCCCGCTGCACGTTCGGCAGGTCGTACGGCGGGAAGCTCGACGACACCACCGGCACCTGCTCGGGGTCGACGCCGAGATGCGTCCGGAGCCGGTCCCGCAGACTCTCGCGGTTGCTCCGCGGCCCGCTCTGCTGCATGCGCTCCAGGAACCGCGTGAACAGCCGCGCGAACTCGTCGACGTCACTGTCGTCAGGCATCTCGCCGTACCTCCTCGTTCCGGACCTATCCGGAGGGTCCTCCGTAACGGCGGATAGGATCTTCACCATGACAGCTTCCGAGTCCACCGACCGTCCGTACGGCGCCTTCCCGGTACGGATCGGTCTGCAGATCCAGCCCCAGCACGCCCAGTACGCCGACATCCGGCGTACCGTCGCCGCGGCCGAGGAGATCGGCGTCGACGTCGCGTTCAACTGGGACCACTTCTACCCGCTCAGCGGTGAGCCTGAGGGCCTGCACTTCGAGTGCTGGACCATGCTGGCCGCCTGGGCCGAGGCGACCGAGCGGGTCGAGATCGGCGCCCTGGTCACCTGCAACTCCTACCGCAACCCCGACCTGCTCGCCGACATGGCCCGCACGGTCGACCACATCAGTGACGGCCGGCTGATCTTCGGCATCGGGTCCGGCTGGTTCGAGAAGGACTACGACGAGTACGGCTACGAGTTCGGTACGGCGGGCGGCCGGTTGGACGCCCTCGGCGAGGCGCTGCCGCGGATCGAGGCGCGCTGGGAGAAGCTCAACCCGAAGCCGACCCGCGACATCCCGGTGCTGATCGGTGGCGGCGGCGAGAAGAAGACGCTGAAGCTGGTCGCCAAGCACGCGAACATCTGGCACGGCTTCGGCGACGCCGAGACCATCGCACACAAGCACGCGGTGCTGGACGAGCACTGCAAGACGATCGGCCGCGACCCGGGCGAGATCGAGCGTTCGGTCGCCGTCGGCGACAAGAAGCCGGAGGACATCGGCAAGCAGCTGCTCGACGTCGGCACCCGCCTCTTCACCGTCCACGCCGGCGGCCCGGACTACGACCTCGGCCTGCTCCGCGACTGGGTCGCCTGGCGCGACGAGGCCAACGCCAAGTAGTCAGCACACCCGCCTGCGTCCGAAGAACTGCGGCAGTTCTTCGGACGCAGCGGTGTCTGGGTAGGATTTCCGCCATGTCTACGTTGCCTCAGGACGGTTCGGTGCGGCCAATCACCCGGTGGGGTGAGGACGTGATGCATCGGGTCAATCAGCCGGTGACCGACTTCGGGGCCGAGCTGCAGACGCTGGTCGCCGACATGGTCGCGACGATGAACGCGGCCGAGGGCGTCGGCCTCGCGGCGAACCAGGTCGGCGTCGACCTGCAGCTGTTCGTGTTCGACTGCCCCGACAAGGAGGGCAATCGGGTGCAGGGCGTCGTGTGCAACCCGGCGCTCGAAGTACCGGAGGGCAAGGACCGCAACCTGGACGAGGGCGACGAGGGCTGTCTGTCGCTCCCCGGGGCGTTCACCAAGTGCGCCCGTCCGGACTACGCGAAGGTTGTCGGTGTCGACCAGCACGGCAAGCCGGTCAGCTTCGAGGGCAACGGCCTGCTGGCGCGCTGCCTGCAGCACGAGACCGACCACACCCAGGGCATGGTGTTCGGCGACCGCATCTCCCGCAAGTACAAGAAGCGCCTGTACGCCGAGGCCGAGGAGTTCGCTCCCGACTACCCGAGCGACTGGCCGGTCTCGCCGATGATCGAGCACGACGACGAGCACGAGGACACGCCGGCCACCTGATCTACCAGCGGGCCTTCTCCAGGTCGATCTCGTCGACAGTCTGGGCCGGGGTCTGACCAGTGGTGTCCAGCCACAGACCCCGGCGCGGAATGTCGTCCAGCCCGGCCTGCAGCGCGCGTACGGCGTCCGCCAGCGTCCCACCGGGTTCCTGCCAGTCCCGGTACGCGTTCCCGCCGCCGCGGGCGAGCTCCCGCTCGACGATCGACTCCACCGACGGCACGAGTACGACGAGATAGGTCTCGACACCCTTGAGCCGCGAGAACCATCGCTCGACGTGCTCCCCCAGCACGATGTCGCTGCAGACGAAGTCGAACCCGGCGTCCGCGTAGTGCTGCGCGACCAGTGCACTCGCGTCGTACCGCAACTCCAGCTGCTGCACCGCCTCCGCCGACGGCTCAGGTGTCATCTGCTCGGCCCCCGCGACCACTCCGCGGTAGAACACGTCCCCGTCGAGCGTTGCGGCCGGCGGGCCGAGCCGCGCGGCCAAGAGCGGTGCCACCGTCGACTTCCCCGCCGCCTGCATCCCGGTGACAAGTACTACTTTCGGCTTGCTCTCCATGCCTCCGCCGTCAACGAGTAGATGGTCGCGTCGAACTGCTCGCCGTCGTCGGTCAGGACTGCCTCGTGGTCGAAGCTCATCCCGAGCCGGCGCATGACCGCGATGCTACGGACGTTCGGCGTATCGGTCACGGCAATAACCCGCGGCAGCTGCAGCTCGGTGAAGCCGAGCTCGATCCAGGCCGCGGCCGCCTCCGTCGCGTAGCCGTGACCCCAGTAGGCACGCGCCAGCCGCCAGCCGATCTCGAGATCGTCCGGGTACCACTGCTCACGGCTCAGGCCAGCCGCGCCGAGGAATGCCCGGTCCGTCCGCCGTTCGATTGCGAGGAAGCCGAAGCCGTCCCGTTCGTAGCGGGCGTTGACCGCGGCCGCGATCTCGTTACAACGCGCCCGGTCCAAGGGCGCGCCGAGGTACTGCGTGACCTCGGGGTCCGCGTTCAGTGCGGCCCACGGCTCCAGGTCCTCCTCGCGGAACGGACGTAGTACCAGGCGCTCCGTCATACGCATGGCTTGCTTCACCTCAGCGTCGCCGGGTTGCGTAGAACGCGACCGCTGCCGACGATGCCACGTTGAGCGAGTCGACGCCGTCCGCCATCGGGATGCGCACGGTCAGGTCGGCCTTCTCGAGCACGTGCGGTTTGAGGCCGTGGCCTTCGGTGCCGAAGATCAGCGCGAGCTTGGCGTCGTCGCGGTCGGCAAGGTCGTCGAGCGTGATCGAGTCGTCGGCGAGGGCCATCGCGGCGGCGACGTACCCATGCTCCTGGAGTACGTCGAGGGCTCCGGGCCAGGTCTCGAGCCGGGTCCACGGGACCTGGAAGACCGTGCCCATCGAGACCTTGATCGAACGCCTGTACAGCGGATCCGCGCAGGTCGGCGTCACCAGCACGAGCCCGACGCCCATCGCCGCAGCGGCCCGAAAACCGGCTCCAACGTTGGTGTGGTCAACGATGTCGTCGAAGATCGCGATCCGGCTCGGCGCCTGCTCGAGCAGCTCGCCCAGCGGCTGGGCCGCGCGACGTTTGTACGACGCCAACGCGCCGCGGTGCACGTGAAATCCGGTGACCTGCTCGGCCAGCTCCTCGGACACGACGTACACCGGTTTGTCCGGCCACTTCTCGAGAACGTCCTGCAGCGAGTCCAGCCACCGCGGCGCGAGCAGAAACGACCGAGGCTCGAACCCGGCATCCGCCGCCCGCCGGATCACTTTGTCGCCCTCAGCAATGAACAGCCCGTGTTCTTCTTCGAGCAGCCGCCGCAGATTCACCTCCCGCAACTGCACGTAATCCGCGAGCCGATGGTCGGCTGGATCAGCTACTTGGACGAGATTCATCGTGCCTGACGAGCCACGTCGACTACGTTGCCGATGACAACGATCGCGGGGGCGCCGACGCCCTCGTCCTGCATCGCCTGGGCGATGCCCGCCAGATCCGACGTCACCATCCGCTGTCCGGGAAGGGTGCCGTCGGCAATCGCCGCCGCCGGGGTCTCCGCGGACCGCCCACCGGCGATCAACCGCTCGGTGATCGCGGGCAGATTCTCCACCGCCATCAGCAGTACCAGCGTCCCACGCAACTGCGCCAGCGCGTCCCAGTTGACCAACGAGTCCGGATGCGACGGCGGGATATGCCCCGACACCACCGTGAACTCATGCGTCACCCCGCGATGCGTGACCGGGATCCCCGACACCGCCGGCACCGAGATCGAGCTCGTGATCCCCGGCACCACGGTCCACGGCACTCCGGCCGCCGCACACGCCAGCGCCTCCTCGAAACCGCGACCGAACACGTACGGGTCGCCGCCCTTCAGCCGTACGACGACCTTCCCCTGACGACCGCGATCGATCAGGATCCGGTTGATCTCCTCCTGCTGAGCCGCCCGACCACGCGGCAACTTCGCCGCATCGAACAGCTCCACATCCGGATGCAACTCGTCCAGCAACTGCTGCGGCGCCAGCCGATCCGCCACGACCACATCCGCCTCGGCCAGCAACCGCCGCCCGCGCACCGTGATCAGATCCGGATCGCCCGGTCCCCCGCCGACCAGATACACCCCCGGTCGCCGATCCACATCACGCGCAGCCAGCTCACCGGTCCGCAGTCCCTCCAGGATCGCGTCCCGTACGGCGGCCGACCGCCGGTGATCTCCACCGCCGAGCACCCCGATGGTCACGTTGTCGTGCTGCCCGGACGCCGGAGTCCACGCAGTCGCGCGGGACCGGTCGTCCGAACGCACACAGAAGATCCGACGCTCCTCGGCCTCCGCCGAGACCTGATCGTTGACCGAGGCATCATCCGTCGCCACCACGACGTACCAGGCGCCGTCGAGATCGCCGGTGACGTACCCGCGCTCGATCCAGTTCAGCGATGGGTTGCCGAGCAGACCCTCGATCGTCGGCGTGATCGACGGCGAGATCAGGTCGATCTGCGCCCCGGACTCGAGCAACCGCGGCAGGCGACGCTGGGCGACCCCACCGCCGCCGACGACGACCACGCGCCGTCCGTCGAGGACGAGACCGGACAGGTACTGCTGAGTCACGAAGTGATCCCCGCGTCCTCGAACGTGGCCATCTCGGCAAGCGCGCGGACCGCGCAGGTCAGGATCGGGTACGCGAGCACCGCGCCGGTGCCCTCGCCGAGCCGCAGGTCCAGGTCGACCAGCGGCTGCAGGCCGAGCTGCTTCAGCGCGACGGCGTGACCGGGCTCGGCGGACCGGTGGCCGGCGACGCAGTACTCGATGACGGCCGGGTGGAACGCCTGCGCGACGAGCGCGGCGGCGCCCGCGATCACGCCGTCGAGGATGACCGGAGTGCGGTTGGCCGCGGCGCCGAGGATGTACCCGGCCAGGGCTGCGTGCTCAAGACCGCCGTACGCCTGGAGGGCCTTGAGCGGCTCGGTCGGCGGTACGGCGTGCAGCGCGAGGGCCGACCGTACGACGCCTGTCTTGTGTGCCAGCGCCGCGTCGTCGATCCCGGTGCCACGGCCGGTGACCGCGTCGGCGGTCGCCCCGGTGAAGGTCGCGATCAGGGCGGCGGACGCGGTCGTGTTGGCGATGCCCATGTCGCCGGTCAGGAGGCAGCGGTACCCCTCCTGGACCAGCTTGTCCGCGAGGTCGAACCCGACGGCGATGGCTGCCTTGGCCTCGTCCTCGGTGAGGGCGTCGGTCTGGGACAGGTCGCGGGTGCCCGGGCGGACCTTGGCGTGGACGATGTCCAGCTGGTCCACCGACGTGGCGACGCCGACGTCCACGACCCGTACGTCGACCCCGTTGTTGGTCGCGAACGCGTTCACCGCGGCACCGCCGGCGGCGAAGTTCGCCAGCATCGCGGCGGTCACTTCCTGCGGCCACGGCGAGACGTTCTGAGCGTGTACGCCGTGATCCGCCGCGAAAACCGTCACCACGGCGGGCTGAGGCACCGGCGGCGGGCAACTCCCCGTCATGCCGGCGACCCGAACGGACAACTCCTCGAGCACCCCCAGCGACCCCGCCGGCTTGGTCAGCCGCGCATGCCGCTCCTCGGCCGCCCGCATCGCGACGGCATCGGCCGGCCCGATCCGCTCCAGGTACTCCTCCACCGCGTCCTCCACTCGCTTGCCTACTCGTACGTGCTGCAACCTCCTCCGATCTTCGCATCCCCGGGTCGGTGCCCGTGGATCTGGACAGTAATGTCGGAATCACCACACCTCGCGAGATCCCGGAGGAACACAGATGTCGCTCGATCGTCCCGTCGCCCCGGACCCGTACGAACTCCTGCCGAAGGCCGGTTCGTTCACCCTCACCAGCACCGACGTCGCCGACGGCGAGCCGCTGTCCGACGACCACGCGTTCGCCGGCGGGAACACGTCGCCGCAGCTCAGCTGGTCCGGGTTCCCGGCGGAGACCAAGGCCTTCGTCGTCACCTGCTACGACCCGGACGCGCCGATCGTCTCCGGCTTCTACCACTGGAACCTGGTCAACCTGCCCGTCACCGTGACCGAGCTCCCCGCCGGCGCGGGCACCACGGAACGCCTCGACAACGGCGCCTTCCACGTCCGCAACGACTTCGGCGCCAAGGCCTTCGGCGGCGCCGCCCCGCCCCCCGGCGACCAGATCCACCGCTACTACTTCGTCGTACACGCCATCGACGTAGAAGCCCTGGACGTTGACTCCGACGCCACCCCAGCCGTAGTCGGCTTCAACCTAGCCTTCCACACCCTAGCCCGAGCCATCCTCACCCCGACCTACCAAATCCCGGAGTAGTACGCAGGGGCCGCCTCACTCGAGTCGGCCCCTCCGCAACCGCGCCACCGCTACTTGGATCTCCGAGCCTCGACCCGGTCGAATGCGCCCGCCGGGTACACAAAGACCCGCTTGACCGTCGTGATCGGCTCCTTGGCACCGAGAAACGCGGTCCCTTTGGCGCCCGGATACAGGTCGAAGCTGCTCGAGGTCGAGAGCTCAATCCCCAGGTTGTAGTTCTTGACGCTGCCGTTTTCGCCGGCGAACGAGTCCCGCCAGGTGTCGATGAAATCACTGATGGGCGTCGCCTCGATCTGCTGCCCGTCCGCGGTGACGACGACAACCTCGTACATGTTGATCGTGTCGTCCGACCGATTGTCCACCTGCGCGATCAGGTACGTGATGGGCCGCGCACCGGCGAGCCGCCGATAGTCGCCGTACGGCTCCAATCGTGGGTCCTTGATGTTCGCGGGGACCTGGATCGTGCCCACCGCGCCTTGGTAGGTGAAGGTGTACGTTCCGGGACCGGTGAGCGCGTGACGGACCGGAGCCGGGCTGGTCGGAGCGGGTCTCGGCGGCGCTGTCACGAGCACGCTGGGTGTCGGCACCTGAGCGGACTCCTCTGGTACCACAGCTTTGCTCGGTGACGCCGATGGTGCATTGATCACACACCCCACACAACTGACGAGCAACCCCGCCGCCACCAACGCCTTCGTGCCGAACGAGCCGCGATTGATCCCCATGATGTTCCCCCCTTGCGGCGCCTCCCCCAGCGCCGACCTGGCCCATTGTCGACCCGCAGCCTCCGATCTACCAGGGTCAGCCGAGTGGGGGGCGGCGGCGTTCGGCGGATGCTAGGTCGGCTGCTTCTTGGCCGGTCCAGGTTGGGGCGGCTGGGCGGTCTAGCTCGTTGCGTACGTCGGACCAGCGGGCGGTGAGGGCGAACAGTACGAGGACGTCCAGCGCGATCATCAGTAGCGACCAGACGGGGTAGGCGGCGAGCCAGGCGATCTGGGTGACGGCGTGCAGGCAGACCAGCACGATGGCTGTGAGCCTGGCCCAGGTCTGTGCCCAGAGCAGGCCGGCGCCGACGGCCATCAGGAGCAGGCCGAAGATCACCAGCATCCATCCCCAGCCCGTCACGCCCACGATGATGAGGTGCTCCCGCGTGATCACCAGACGCTTGTCGGCGAACAGCGCGATCAATCCTTCGAAGACGTTGATCAATCCGGTCATCATGAGCAGCGCGCCGGCGAACACGACGAAGCCGGTCATGGCCGCACCGCCTCGTTTCGCAGCCATCCTGACATCTCCTCTCGGGCAGCGGCCGCCACCGAGCCGGCGGCGGATCGCACCTGGATGCTGTCCCGACGGCCGGTTGCGCGCATCCCCCCAACCGGATGAGGTTCGGTCCGTCAGTCGCCTGGCTGGGCGGCCCAGCGGGTGATCTGGTAGGCGGCGCTGTCCGGGGTCGCGGGGTCGCCGGTCAGCTCGGTCGAGGTCATCCTCGGCTGGAAGCGCAGGTGGTCGATCTGGCCGTTGCGGCGGTGGATGTCGAGGTAGACGCCCAGGGGCTTGTAGTCGAACTTCGCGAACTCGATCTCTACGCGAGGGATCCGATGGGATCCGATCAGCTCTCGAAAGACCAGTTCGTCGTCGGTCAGCCGCAGCTCGTAACGCATAGCCCCGAGCAGCACCACCAGACTGAGCGGGATCGCCGGCCACAACATCGGCTCGATCAGGCTCACCACCACCGCAGCCAGCACCAGTAGGCGGAGCACGATCAACACCACCCGATGTGCGCCCCACCTGCGAATCTCCGGCAGTTCGCCCATCTCAGAGCGCCCCGACGGACAAGTAACTAGGAACTGGCATCTACCAATTGTCGCCGGAGCGGACTGAGAGGCTCGCATCCCGCACCGGCAGACATGCGACCTCGGCCTCCAAGGCGTCGTACTGCGTTGTGCTGAGGGTGTCCGACAACACGACGTCGACCCGCCCGCCCTTGCGGCCCCACGCCCCGACGATGCGTCCGTCGACCATCAACCCGTTCGGATGAAAGGAATCCGCCACCGGCGTGAGCGCCCGCAGACCGGGTGCGATGAAGCGCGCGTCGCGGTCCCGACCGAACAACCGCAGGTCCGAGGCGACCAGCAGCCGAACTCCACGCGGTGACGGCACGGACCGCAGGCACTCCTCGTCCGTCCGAAGAATCCACCCGGGAACGCCGTCGAAATCGACCTCAAGGAGCTCGTCGGCCAGCGAACTCCAGACGGCTTTGGCGTCCGCGGGCGACAACCCGGACCACCACGAGAACGCCTTCGGGGTCGTTGGTCCGAAGTAGTGCAGATGCCGTCGACATAGTTCCAGCCGGGCGTCGGCGACCTCGATGGACGGCTTTGGCACCTCTCGTGCCCACAGCGACGTCGTGTCCCAGCGCACCGCGATTCGCCCGCTGGCACACGCTTCCCGCAGCCCGTGCACCCCGGCCCCGCGCCGCTCACGCCCGCCCAACGTCTCGCACACCTGCTCCGCGAGTACTTCGATCCGCTCCGCGGCGGCCGGGTCGAGCGGCAGGCGGCCGAGCGTGAACACCCCGAAGTCGCGTGCCGGAAGCACGTACACCGCCGCCCGCGGACTGTACGTCTGGATCAACGACGGGTGCTCCCAGTCCGACGGCGTGCACTCCGACATCCGTGCGTGCAGCCCGAGCAGCGCGTCCCGAGGCGCCGTGTCTTGCAACCCGGCGTACGCCGCCTGCTCGTGCAAACCGGCCGGGAGTCGACGGGTCAGATGATTGACGTGCAGCCGGTACGCGATGACCTGCTCGCGCGTGACAATCCGCATAACCTCGACCGTAGTCATCAAACACGCCACCTGATGACCTGTTTCTAGGAGAGCAATGCTCACGACGGCCCGGCTCGACCTGGTGGAGTTCGAGTTGGAGCGGGATCTGGCGGCGTTGCACGCGATGTTCTCGGATCCGGAGTGGGCGCGCGGTGGGTTTATAACTCCGGCGACGTCCTCTGCCGAGTCGCGGGAGCGGTTGGAGCGTGAGTTTGGGGGCAACAGCGGCTGGACTTGGGTACTGCGGGTTCGGCCGGATGAGGATGCGGTTGGGGTGATCGGGGTGTTCTCGGATCAGGGCAGCTCGATCCGCGGGATCAGCTGGTATCTGCGGCGCGACCACTGGGGCGCCGGTCTGATGAGCGAGGCGGCTCGGGCGGTCGTCGATCACCTGTTGCAGCAGGCATCGATCACCGGGATCGAGGCCTGGATCGACTCACGGAACGTCCGCTCGATCGCCGTCGCCCGCCACGCCGGCCTCGACGTCGTTGGCCGCCTGCCCAGGACGCAGTACGGCGAGATCGCGCAATCGGTCGTGATGGGCCGGGCCGCACAACCGACCGATCCGACCACGTTCGGAGTCACTCCGACCCTGGAGGTCCGCGATGTCCCCGGCACCGTCCGCCTTCTCTGCTCGTTGCTCGGTCTGCAGGTCAGCTTCGAGCTCGACGGCTTCGCGCTCCTCGGCTTCACCGAATGGAACGGCCAGAGCAGCCTCGAAGTACGACGTGCATCCGGCGAAATCTCCCCCGCCACAATGACGATCGACGTCGGCGTACTCGTCGATCGTCTCTACGACGCCGCAATCACGGCCGGCCTCGTCGACTCGACGGCGCCCGAGGACACGTCGTGGTACCGGCGTACCTTCACGTTGGTGCTGGCCGAGGGGCACCGGTTGACGATCTCGGGGCCGGTCAGTAGTTGGCCAGCATGATCCGTCCGAGCACGAGGGCGATCGCGCAGAGGACCGCACCCACGACGGCCAGAGGTTTGCCGCGGCGACGACCGCTCAGGCCGGCGATCGCGAGCCCGATCCCCGGGACCGCGAACGGCAAGGCGGCGTACTGCCGGAAGCCACTCATATCCATCGGCAGGAACGGCACGACCAGGGCGACGAGCCCGAGCACCAACGCAAGCACCCCCATCACACCCGACCCCGCCGGACGCTCCGGAACCGGCACAGGACGCACCTGCTCCGGCTCCCGCGCATAATCCGGCCAAAGATCCTGCGAATACCCGGCCTCGCCTTGCTGCTGCGGGTGGGCCTGGCCGGTGGACTGCGGGTTCTGTTCTGGCGGCTGGTAGGTCATGGGCTCCACATCCCGGGTCGGTTCACCGGGCGAGAGGTTGCCCGGTGCGGATGTCGTCCCCAGCCCTGACGCTACGAGCCAGGCAACGGTTCCCCCGGATTACTGCTCGTGGAGGGGGAAGGCTCGGATGATTACTGCGGTGGGGGTGGTGGTGGTGGCGGAGGAGGAGGTGGGTTCGCTGCCGATGAAGTCGTGGAGGACTCGGTGGAGGCGGGCTCGGAGTTCGGCTAGTTCGCCGTCGGCGAGGGTAACGACCTCGCTGAAGGCGAAGTCCTCGTCGTCGGAGGTCTTGGCGGCCAGCCAGGTTGCGTAGGCGCTGTCCTCCAGTTCGCGGTTGAGTGTCGCTTGCTCGGTGCGCAGGCGCCGCCACGGCTTGACCCGGCCCACCGCGCCCGGCACCGGCTCGATCAGACCGAGCGCCTCCAGCCGGCGGAGGTGGAACGAGCATGAGCCCGTGCTCTCCCCCAGCTCCCGCGCCGCGACCGTGGACGTCGTCGTACCGTCCCGATCGATCAGGCCGAGCAGCGCTTCCCGCAGCGGATGGGCGCGGACGACGTCACGGCGGTTCGGGGTACTGCGCTGCTCGGGCATGGTCGCAGCTTAGCCGACTGGGATCTTTGCAAAGCTCAGACTTTGCAGACTATGGTCTTTGCATGCCGACGTACATCCAGGGACGGCCGAGTCGCCGACTGCCCGAGCTGATCGATGAGGTACGGCGTGGGACGGCGCTGCGGATCACGGAGTACGGCGAGGAAATCCTGCACCGTCCGTGCCGGGCGGTCACCGAATTCGGCGCCAAGCGGTGGAGCGGGTTGATCGACGACATGTTCACCACGATGTGGGTCGCCGAGGGCTGCGGTCTGGCCGCGAACCAGGTGGATGTGGATGCCCAGCTGTTCGTGTACGACCTGACCGACGAGTACGGCGACCGCCACGTCGGTCACGCCTTCAACCCGCGCGTCGTACCACTGTCAGCCTTCTTCGGCGAACAGGACGGCACCGAAGGCTGCCTCTCCGTCCCCGGCGCCAACGCACCTCTCCCCCGCCCCGCCCGCGTCACCCTCCACGCCGACGACCTCGAAGGCCGCCCCTTCACCCTCGACGCAACCGGCTACCTCGCCCGCTGCCTCATCCACGAAACCCAACACCTAGCCGGCACCGTCTACGTAGACCACCTCCCCCCAACCACCCGCACCCAAGCCCTGACCCACTCCACCACCCATCGAGCCGAAGTCATGTCCCACCGAACCACCCGCCAACAACAACTGAGCTCAGGCCGGTATGACGGCTCAGTGGTTGGCGGGGATACTGACGTCCTGGCGGAGGGCTTGGAGGACTTCTAGTTCTCGGTTGATTTCGCGGCGTTTGGCTTCGAGGCGTTCGACTCCTTGGGCCAGGAGTGCCTCGAGTACGCCGGTGCGCTCGGCGGGCGGCGCTTCCAGGCAGGGTAGGAGCTCGGCGATGGTCGCGCTGCACAGGCCGGCCGCGAGCAGGTGCTGGATCATGACGACGCGTTCGACCATCGACTGGTCGAACTCTCGCCAGCCGCCCGCAGTACGCCCTGATCGGATCAGGCCCTGCTCCTCGTAGTACCGCAAGGAACGCGAACTCACGCCGGTGGCGTCCGCGAGCTCTCCGATGCGCATGGGAACCAGTCTTGCACTTCACACCAGTGTGAAGTTTGACCCTGATGAGGTGACCGTTCACTGAAAGGAACCTCATGCACTGGCTCTACCTAGCAGTCGCCGTCGTCTTCGAGATCGCCGTCGCACTCTGCGCCGGCAAGGCCCAAGGATTCACCGAGCGCGGCTGGACCGCCGCCACTCTCGTCACCGGCGGCCTCGGCACGTACTTCCTCAGCCGCGCCCTCCTCACCTTCGACGTCGGCGTCGGGTACGCACTCTGGACCTCCCTCGCCGGAGTCGGCATCACGCTGCTCGGCGCGCTGCTGTTCGGCCAGCGCCTGACCGTGGGCAAGGCCGTCGGTATCGCCCTGGTCATCGCCGGCGTCGCAGGCCTGCAACTCTCCGGAACCGTTTGATGCGGCGCACTGGGTGGATGACTCTGTTGCTGGCCGGCGCGTTCGAGGTCGGCTACGCACTCTCCGTCGGCGGCAGCCACGGGTTCACCGTGTTGCGGTGGTCCGCCGTAGCCGTCGTGTTCTTCCTGCTGACCCTCTGGGCACTCAGCCTCGCCCTCCGCACCATCGAGGTCAGCATCGGGTACGCCGTCTGGGCCGGAATCGGAGCCGTCGGCGCAGCCCTCCTCGGCCCCGTCTTCTTCAACGAAACCCTCACCTTGGCGAAGGCGGGCTGGCTAGCCGTCATCATCACCGGCGTCATCACCCTAAAACTCGCCGACCGCACACCAAGCCACGTACCGACGGACGGGTAGAGCACCAGCGAGACGCCGTACACGAACACACATCTACGCTCAGGTGCACTACCCACCCCACCAACACCACCCGTCCGCCGGTACACCAACCCCGTTGCACCACGGCTTTCCGGAACATAAATCGCACCAGCCGCCCAACATGTTCCGCAAAGATCACGCCCCAGCCCCAGACCCGGACCGCCGGAGGCGGCGATGGGACAGCCGCCGCGGAGCGGTGTCCGATTGCCGGCGGGTGGTGGGTCAGTCTTTTATGCCGGATTGGGTTACGCCTTGGATCAGGTAGCGCTGGAGGAAGGCGAAGATCAGGACCAGCGGGAGGATGGAGACGGCGACCGCCATGAAGAGTTCGTGGATGTTGATGGTTTGGGCGGTGATGAACGTCGACATCGCCACCTGGATCGTCCACGACGACGAGTCTTGACCGATCACGAGTGGCCAGAGGAACGAGTTCCAGTTGCCGATGAAGGTGATCGCCGCCAACGCCGCGAAGAACGGCAATGAGTTCGGTACGACGATCCGCCAGAACACACCGAAGTACCCGGCCCCGTCCACCCGAGCAGCCTCCTCCAGCTCCCGTGGAAACCCGAGGAAGTACTGCCGGAACAAGAACGCCGCAAACCCGCTGAACAGCGTCGGGATGATCAGACCCCGCAGCGACGACACCCACCCCAGCGAAGACACCACGATGAACGACGGGATGAACGTCACCGCGCCCGGGATCATCAACGTCGCGACGATCGCGTAGAAGATCTTGTCCGCATGCCGATAAGGAATCCGCGCCAGCCCATACCCAGCCATAGATGCCAACAGCAACTGTCCGGCCGTCCCGAGGATCCCGACGACGGCGGAGTTGTACAGCGCCCGAGCCATCGGCACCTGGGTGTCGTCGAACAGCTCCTTGATGTTCCCCCACTGCAGATGCGACGGGAACAACGTCCACGAGGGCGCGGTGATGTCCGCCTCCGTGGACAGCGCGTTGCGCAGGATCAGATAGAACGGCAAGAGGAACAGCACGACCGCGATGAACAGCGCGATCCAGCGCAGCACCATCCCGACCCGGCCGAACGCCGTCTGGCTGAAGCCGATCGGTTGCGGAGTTCCCGTCGTACGCTCGGAGACTGCCATCTCAGTCACCCGCCTTTCCGAAGCCGAAGATCCGGGCCTGCAGCAGGGTCACGATCATGATGATCACGGCCAGGATCAGCGCGCCGGCCGAGCCGTGGCCGAGGTCCTGGATCGAGCCGAGCGAGATGCCGTACAGGTAGACCAGTGGAGGCCGGGCGTAGTTCACGTTCCCGATCAGGTTGTAGAACTCGTCGAACGCCTGGTACGCCGCGATCAGGTTCAGGATCAGTACGGCGATCGACGTCGCCCGCAGCTGCGGCAGCGTGATGTAGCGGAACACCTGCCAGCCGGGCTTCGCCCCGTCGACGTACGCCGCCTCGTACAACGTCGGCGAGATCCGCTGCAGCCCCGCGATGAACAGGATCATGTAGAACCCGAGCTGCAACCACAGCCGCACCGTCACGATCGGCAGCCAGTACCAGGGCGGACTGACCGTGGACAGCCAGGCGATGTTGTCGATCCCGAACCAGCCGAGGATCGTGTTCGCCAAACCGAACCGGACGCCGTTGAAGATCGACAGCCGCCAGATCAGCGACGCCACGACGTACGAGCAGGCGGTCGGCAGGAAGAACACCGACCGGAAGAACGCCCGGGCGATCTTCACCTGGTTGACCAGCAACGCCAACGCCAGCGACAGGATGAACGTCAGCGGCACGATGAACACGGCGAAGATCGTGAACGTGCCGAGGCTCGACAGGAAGTTGTGGTCCTTCAGCATGTCGATGTAGTTCTGCAGCCCGACGAACTTCGACGGCGTCGCCGTGTTGTAGGCCTCGAAGAAGCTGAGGACCAGGCTCCAGATGATCGGCAGGTAGGAGAAGACCAGCAGACCGAGGACGAACGGCCCGACGAAGATCCAGAACCACAGCGCGTTCCCGGCGATGCCCTTCTGCCGCCCAGGACGCCGACGACGCCGCCGCTCACCAGCGGTGGCGGCGTCCTCGGCCCGGGACGTTGTCACCGGAGCGCTCATCCGAACAGCCGCGACAGTTCGGTATTGACGGTCTTCTCGGCTTTACTGATCTCCGCGGCGGGGTCGGCTCCCTTCTTGATGACGTTCGTGAGCAGATCGGTGAACGCCGTACCCATCTTCGGAGTCCAGGCCGGGTTGTCGGTGTGGCCGTAGTCGGCGGTCAGCTTGACCGTCTCGGCCGCGACACCACTCTGCAGCTTCGACGCCTTGGCAGCCAGGCTCTTGCGGGGCGGGATGTGGAAGCCGTAGTTGAGGCACCAGTCTTCCTGGTCGGCCGACTGGTCGATCCACAGCCACTTGACGAACTTCTTCGCCGCGTCGACGTTCGCGCTCTTGGCTGAAACGAACTGGGTCCAGCCACCGGAGTACACGGCCGGCTTGCCCTGCGCGTCCAGCGCGGGGAAAGCGAACACGCCGAGATCGTCGCCGAGCGCCTTCTGCATCCCCGGCACGGCCCACATACCGATCCACTGCATCGCCGCGAGACCCTGGTTGATCGCGCTCGGGTCGGTCCAGTCCGTCGGCGAGCCGAGCAGGATGCTCTTGCTGGCGTAGAGCTCGTGCAGCTTCCCGAACGCCTGGGCCGCGCGAGCGCCGGTGAAGCCGGGCTTGTGGTCGTCGGTCAGGTAGGTGCCGCCGGACGACCACAGCGCCGGGCCGCCCAGGGCGAGACCGCCGTCGTTGCCGACGAAGAGGCCCTTCACCTTGTTCGTGGTGAGTTCCTTGGCCGCGGAGATCAGGTCGTCGATCGTCTCCGGCGGCTTGATCCCGGCCTTGTCCAGCAGGCTCTTCTTGTAGTAGATGACCTGCGGGTCGACGATCATCCGGATGCCGTAGATCTTGCCGTCGACGGTGTTCGTGGCCAGGTCGCCCGGCTGGAAGTCGTCCTTCACGTCGGCCATGATGTCGTCCAGCGCGACCACCTGGTTGCTCTTCACCATGCCGATGTTGAGCTGGCTCTCGAACACGTCCGGGCCCTTGTTGGACAGCAGACCGGAGGAGAGCTTGGTGCCGTAGTCACCAGGGGTCCACTGCACGCTGACGTTCGCGTCGGTGTAGGCCTTGGCGTACTTCGTCGCCGCCTGCTGGGTCCCGGTCTCGCCGTACTGGTGGTACCACTGCGACAGGTTGACCTTCGACCCGCCGCTTCCGCCGCCCGAGGACGGTCGGCCGGTATTGCCGCCACAGGCCGCGGTGAACGCGGCGAGTGCCGCCAGACCACCGGTCCGCTTGAGCAGATCCCGCCGGGTCAGACCGGCGTTCGGAACATGAGCAGGCATGTATTCCACCTTCCCGAGAGGGAACGTCGCAGGGGTACGACGCACGGTTCCGAGTTACTTAACAGCGTTAAGCATCTCCGATTTCGCACACGGTACAACAGGGTCCAACACAACGACAGCGTTCGACACAGGTCGTTTCTGGCATGATCGCCACCCGATCGGAAGCAGCCACGCCGCTGACGCCTAGGTCAATCGTTGTAGAAGTGCCAGAACAATGGCTCAAAACCGCGCCCGGCGCAAGACCGGGCGCGCTGTTATTTGTTCGATTCTGTGGAATTGGGTGCCTGCTCGCTCCGCAGCTCGGATGACCTCCGCCGGGGGTTGGATGGAGCGCGACACGGCTGGTTGCGAAGGGCGGCGGAGATGACTCCACGGCAGGACAGGAAAGACTGGGAAGCTCTCAGCCGGAACTCTCCGGAGGTGGCTGCCGGCGCCATGACGAGATATCAGCGACTGGTCGCGCGGATCGAGGACCCGGACAGCACCGGCCAGGTGACGAAGCGGCCCTGGGAGACCGACCGCAAGCTGTACGCGACCACGCACCAGCCGGTGTGGCAGATGTGTCTGCGGGACGCACAGAACAAGCCCTCCGACTATCCCTTTGCCGGCGACGAGATCCGGGTCCGGCAGGCGCTGCGCAACCTGTTGCTGGAACACGGTCGGCTCGAACCGGAAAGGCGCGCCGGTCCGAGCGAGGACGCTCTGTCCAAGGCCTTCCGTTTGGAAGCCGCCGACGATGCCGTCAGCAGCAGGATCGAGGCGCTTGGCGACCAGCGGCTCGAGCCGCTCTTGCGATACTCCACCGAGCCGGAGACCGGCCACTACCCGGCGGCCGCCCGCAAGCTACGGGAGAACTTCGCTGCGGCCGCCCGGCAAGTTGGAAGGGATGACCTGCTTCCCCTCCGGGTGAGTCCGTATCACGTGATGTCCGCGGGGATCGTCGTCGATGCCTACAGCAACATCACCGGGATGACGCCGGGCGATGTCAGCCGACACCTCGGCGCGCGCCTCGGCGAGCTGGAAACGGTCGCTCCGCAGGCTCCTAACGGTCCAGAAAGGGTCGACAGGATCGTCGATCACGCCACATTCGAACTCTGGTCGAATGCGATCGACCATCAACTCGAACTCGCCCGCAAGGAAGCGGAACAGACCGCTGATCCAGTGACCGCTGATCCAGTGACCGCCGATCCGGTCCGGGTCGCGCTGGGCGACCTGCCGAACCCTGGGGCGACGCAACCGGTGGAGACCCGCGGTGGCAGCGGGGGTGCGCAGGACGGACCAGTGACGCGCGCGCAGCGGCCCGGTGGCCTGACTCGTACCTGACTACGCCCAGACCTCACCCGCTTCGGCCTTGCTCACGAGCAGTGCGGGCGGTTCGAAGCGTGCGCCGTACGCCGCCGCAAGCGAGCGGGACCGCTCGACGAAGGCACTCAGCCCGTAGCCGTTGATGTACTGCAGCGCGCCGCCGTGCAGCGGCGGGAAGCCGATGCCGAAGATCGAGCCGATGTTGGCGTCCGGCACCGATCGCAGCACGCCCTCCTCGAGACACTTCACGGTTTCCAAGGACATCGCGAACAGCATCCGCTCCTGCAGATCGATCAGCGGTACGTCGTTGTGCTGCCGGAAGTGCTCCCACAGCCCAGGCCACAACCGCTTCGGCCCGTCCGCCGGGTAGTCGTAGAACCCAGCCCCGGCCGCCTTGCCCCGGCGGTCGAACTCGTTGACGAGACGATCCGTCACCGCCATCCCAGGATGGTCGTCGAACGCACCCGCGCTGTCACCGGCCGCGCGAGCGGCGTCCCGGATCTTCTGCGGCAGCGTCAGCGTGACCTCGTCCAGCATCGCCAACGGCGGCGCCGGGAACCCGGCCTGAGTCGCCGCCCGCTCGATCATCACCGGATCGACGCCCTCGGCCACCATCGCCGCGCCCTCCATCACGAGCGTGCCGAACACCCGCGAGGTGAAGAATCCCCGGCTGTCGTTGACCACGATCGGCGTCTTCTTGATCTGCCGTACGACGTCGTACGCCTGGGCGATCGCCCGGTCCGAGGTCTTCTCGCCGACGATCAGCTCGACCAGCGGCATCCGGTCGACCGGCGAGAAGAAGTGCATGCCGATGAAGTCGTCCGGCCGGTCGATCCCGTCGGTGAGCGAGGTGATCGGCAGCGTCGACGTGTTCGAGCAGAGCAGTGCATCCGGCTCGACCACCCCGGCGATCTCCGCGAACACCTTCTGCTTCAACCCGGTGTCCTCGAAGACGGCCTCGATCACCAAGTCGCAGCCGGCCAAGTCGTTCGGATCCCCGGTCGGCGTGATCCGGCTCAGGAATGCCTCGACGTCGGCGGCGGAGGTCCGGCCTTTCGCGACCTGTTTCGCCAGCAGCTTCTCGGAATATTCCTTTCCGCGCGCAGCAGCCTCCAACGAAACATCTTTGAGCACAACGTCGATTCCGGCCTTCGCGCACGCATACGCAATTCCGGCGCCCATCATTCCCGCGCCGAGCACCCCGACCTTCCGCGCCGAGTACTTCGGTACGTCGGACGGCCGCGAACTGCCGGCGTTGATCGACTGGAGGTCGAAGAAGAACGCCTGGATCATGTTCTTCGCGATCTGGCCGGTGGCGAGCGAGACGAAGTACCGCGACTCGATCCTGGACGCGGTCTCGAAGTCGACCTGGGTGCCCTCGACAGCCGCGCTCATGATCGCCCGCGGCGCCGGGTACGGCGCGCCCTTCAGCTGCTTGCGCAGGTTCGCCGGGAAGGCTGGCAGGAACGCGGCCAGCTTCGGCGACGACGGCGTACCGCCGGGGATCTTGTAACCGTCGCGGTCCCACGGCTGCTTGGAGTCGCCGTCGTACGTCGTGATCCACCGACGGGCCGCGTCGACCAGGTCGTCGGCCGGGACCACCTCGTCGACGATGCCGACGCTCAGCGCGTGCGCCGGCTTCATCCGCTGACCCTGCAGCAGCACCTTCATCAACGCGTCCTGCAGACCGAGCATCCGGACCGTCCGGGTCACTCCCCCGCCACCGGGCAGCAGGCCGAGGGTCACCTCCGGCACGCCGAGCTCGATCCGGTTGTCATCGGCAACGATCCGGTGGTGACAGGCGAGTGCGATCTCCAGCCCGCCGCCGAGCGCCGACCCGTTGATCGCGGCAACCACCGGAACACCCAACGTTTCAAGGGCTCTGAGCTGCCGCTTGACCTCTTCGATGGTTGTGAAGACCTCGGCGGCGTCCGACGGCTGGATCTGCGACAGCAGCTGCAAGTTGCCGCCGGCAAAGAACGTCGACTTCGCCGACGTCACGATCACGCCCTTGAGCAGCGCCTTCTCGGCCACCAGCCGCTCGACGGTCCGGCCCATCGCCTCGACGTACGCGTCGTTCATCGTGTTGGCGGACGCGGACGGGTCGTTCAGCGTCAGCGTCACGACACCCGCGTCGTTCTTCCACTCGATCATGCCGCAAGCCTCTCGATGATCGTCGCGACGCCCATCCCGCCGCCGACGCACAGGGTGGCCAGTCCGTAGCGGAGCTCGCGCCGCTCCAGCTCGTCCAGCAGGGTTCCGATCAGCATCGCCCCGGTCGCACCCAGCGGGTGGCCGAGTGCGATCGCGCCACCGTTCACGTTCACCTTCTCGTGCGGTACGCCGAGATCCTTCATGAAGTGCATGACCGCGGCCGCGAACGCCTCGTTCATCTCGAACAGGTCGATGTCGTCGACCTCGAGCCCGGCCCGCGCCAGCGCCTTCCGGGCGGCCGGCGCCGGACCGGTCAGCATGATGGTCGGATCCGCACCGCTGACGCCGACAGCGACCACCCGGCCGCGCGGCGCCCGACCGAGGGCCTCGCCGGCCTTCTCGTTGCCGACAGCAACCAGCGCGGCGCCGTCGACGATCCCGGACGAGTTGCCCGCGTGGTGCACGTGGTTGATCCGCTCGACGGTCAGATACTTCTCCAGCGCGACCGAGTCGAACCCGCCGTGCTCCCCGATCGCCTCGAACGACAGCGGCAGCCCGGCCAGCGTCTCGACGGACGTTCCCGGCCGGACCAGTTGGTCGTGGTCGAGGATCTGCAGCCCGTTCCGATCCACCACCGGTACGACGGAACGACCGAAGTACCCGTTGGCCCAGGCTTTCGCGGCCCGGGCGTGCGACTCGGCAGCGTACGTGTCGACGTCGGTGCGGGAGAAGCCGTCCAGGGTCGCGATCAGGTCCGCGCTGATGCCCTGCGGGATGAAGCCGGTCTGCAGCGCCGTCTCCGGGTCCATCGCCCACGCGCCGCCGTCGGACCCCATCTTCACCCGCGACATCGACTCGACACCGCCGGCGAGGATGAAGTCCTCCCAGCCGGACCGCACTCGCTGCGCGGCCTGGTTCACGGCCTCGAGCCCCGACGCGCAGAAGCGGTTCAGCTGCACGCCTCCGGTCGTCTCGGGGTAGCCGGCCATCAGTACGGCGGTGCGCGCGATGTCCATGCCCTGGTCGCCGATCGGAGTCACGACACCGAGTACGACGTCGTCGATCGCGGCTGGATCCAGGTCGGGATGCCGGGTCCGCAGTTCGTGCAGCAGGCCGGTGATCAGCTGGATCGGCTTGACCTCGTGCAGCCCGCCGGTCGGTTTGCCCTTGCCGCGCGGTGTCCGAATCGCGTCGTACAGAAACGCTTCGCTGCTCATGAAGCCGATTGTGACAGCAGCACTGTAATGATGGTCAAGTGCGGGTCGTTATGATCTCCGCCATGTCGGAAGTCTCGGGGGCTGTGTCAGAAGGGCTTGGCGCCACGCTGACAGTTGATGAACTGTCGGCCCGCGTCGGAATGACTGTGCGCACGTTGCGGTTCTATGCGGGTCGAGGTCTGATCCCGCCACCAATCAGACGCGGAAGGGTCGGGTACTACGGTCCCGAGCACATCGCGCGGCTTGATCTGGTGCGGGAGTTGCAAGCGCACGGGTTCACGCTGCAGGCCATCGAGGGCTACCTCGATCGGATCCCGGTCAACGCGACGCCGCAGGACATCGCGCTGCATCGCACCCTGCTGACCCCGTGGATGCGGGATCTTCCTGAAACGCTTGACCGAGCGACGCTGGTACGGCGTACCGGCCGGGAGCTCAACGACGACGACATCGAGATGCTGGTCGCGCTCGGGGTGGTCGAGCCGACGCCGGACGAGGACGTGTTCCAGGTCGCGACCGCACACCTCAGCCTCGGCGTCGAGCTGCTCGACCTGGACCTCCCGGTCGAGGCGGTCCTCGACGCGGGCCGCATCTTCACCGAGCACGGCCGCGCGATCGCCGAGGAACTCACCGACGTGTTCCGCACCAAGGTCTGGCCGCACTACCGCGACTCGGGCGGCCCGCCCGAGCACATCCAGCAACTCGTCGAACGCTTCAAACCGGTCACCATCCAGGGCCTGGTCCTCGCCTACGAACGAGCCGTCGGCGAGACCCAGCGCGACACCATCCGCCGCACCCAGAACAAACCCCGCTAAGCACGACCGTGGCTGGTGCGCGTCCGACGAGCCAGTGAGTCCACGCCGACCGCAAGCAACAGCACCACACCGGTCACGAAGAACCGGTACGACGAGTCAAGGCTGAGCAACGTCAGTCCGCTGGAGATGGCCTGGATGACGAGCACACCGAGGACCGCGGCGAACGCCGTACCCCTGCCGCCGAACAGGCTCGTGCCGCCGATGACCGCTGCGGCGATCGCGTTGAGGTTGACGTCACCTCCGCCGCTCGCCTGGTTGGCCGCCGCGAGCCGGGCCGCGCCGAGCACACCACCGAAGGCGGCAAGCGTCGTACAGATCGCGAAGACCGACGTGTAGACGAGGCGCACGTTGATACCGGCGCGACGGGCGGCCTCGACGTTGCCGCCGACCGCGTAGACCGCCTTGCCCCATTTCGTCGACGTCAGCGCATAGTGCAGGATCAACGCCAGCGCGACGAATAGGACGAACATCCAGCCGATCCCCCGCGTCCGGTTCAGGTACCAGGCCGCGAGGCCGAGCCCGACCGCGAGTACTCCGCTACGGATCAGCAGGAACCGCGTCGACCTGGCGGACAGGTCCGCCGTACGACGCTTCGCCGCGTGGAGAAAGCCGACGACGAAGAGCCAGGCCGCTGCGAGCAGCACCAACACGTAGGACAACCAGGGCGGCACGAACTTCAGCTGGGCGAACTCGACCAGACCGGAGTCGAACGGCAGGTTCACCGACCCGATCGCGCCGAGCGCCTTCAGCTGCAGGCCGAGGAACGACAGCAGTCCCGCCAGCGTGATCACGAACGTCGGGATCCCGACCCGGTTGAAGATCTCGGCGTACAGCACTCCGATCGCGCACCCGGCGACCAGCGCGACCAGCACCGCGAGCCAGGCCGGCCAGCCGTCTTTGACGAACAGGATCGCCATGATCGCTGCGGACAGTCCGCTGATCGAGCCGACCGACAGGTCAATCTGGCCGACGAGCAGCACGCAGACGATGCCGAGGGCAATGACCCCGACCGGGACGCACTCCATCAGCAGGTTCACCAGGTTGGTACTGGACAGGAAGATCGGGTTCAGGATCTGCAGGACGACGCAGATCACCAGCAGCCCGGCAACCACCGGGACCATGCCGAGCTCACCGGCCCGGACCCGGTCCACCAGGGCGGACGCGGACCCGCGCAGGCCGGTCGCCTGCCGGAGCCGCTCGTCGGACAGATCGGCAGCGGTCACTGGTCAGCTCCTTCGACTCGGGCGGCGCGCTGGGAGACGACGTTGTCCTCGAGCCCAGTGATCGCCGCGACGATCTGCTCCGACGACGTACTCCGGGCGTCGAACACCCCGTTGTTCCGGCCGAGACGCAGTACGACGACCTGATCGGCCACCGCCCGTACGTCGGCCATGTTGTGGCTGATCATGATCACGCCGTGGCCGTTCTCGCGGAGCCGGTCGATCAGGTTCAGCACCTCAGCGGTCTGGGCCACGCCGAGCGCTGCGGTCGGCTCGTCGAGGATGATGATCTTCGGATCGCCGAGCAGGCTTCGCGCGATCGCGACGGTCTGACGCTGACCACCGGACAGCGCGGCGACGGGCAGCCGTACGGTCGGGAGCTTCGCCGACAACTGCCGGAGCAGCTCCCAGGACCGGACCTCCATGGCCACGTCGTCGAGCCGGAACGGGCCAAGCTCCTGACCGAGGAAGAGGTTCTCGATCACGTTCAGGTTCTCGCAGAGGGCGAGGTCCTGGAACACGGTCGCGATCCCGAGCCGGTGCGCCGCGGCCGGTCCGGGGATCGTCACCTCCCGACCCTCGAACCCGATCGTGCCCGCGTCCGGGGCGTACACCCCGGACAGCACCTTCACCAGCGTCGACTTCCCGGCGCCGTTGTCGCCGACGATCGCGACCACCTGGCCTGCGTCGACGGACAGGTCGACCTCGGTCAGGGCCGCGACGGCACCGAAGCTCTTGCTGATACCACTGAGCTGCAGCGTCGCCATCAGCTCAGCCCCAGCTCCGTGCAGGCCGCCTTGTACTCCGCCGTACAGACATCGGCGATCTTCACCGCGAACCCCGGCTCCTTCAGGACCTCGGCGATGTTCTCCCGCGTCACGACGGTCGGCGTGAACAGCTGCGACGGCGTGTCGAACAAGGTCGTCTTGCCGGCCGGTTTGTTGCCTTGAGCAAATTCGTGGGCGACGGTGGCGGCCGCGTCGGCGACGATCTTGATCGGCTTGGAGATGGTGTTGTACTGGTCGCCCGAGATCACCCGCTGCAACGCGGCCAGCTCGGCGTCGTTCCCGGTCACCGGCGGGACCTTGTCGCCGGCGGCTTTGAAGGCGGCGATCGTCGCGCCGCCGGTGCCGTCGTTCGCGGCGACCACGCCGGCGACCTGGTTCGGGAAGCGGGTGATCTGGCCGCCGACCCATTCCTGCGCCTTCGGTGGCTGCCAGCCCGGTGTGTCGAACTCAGCCAGGAGCTTGTAGCCGCTCGGATCCACCGCGCTGTGGATGCCCTTCTTGATCAGGCCGGCCGCGGCGTCGGTCGGTGAGCCGTTGACCTGCAGGATGCCGCCGGTCGCCTTGGTCGCCTTCAGGTGGTCGACCAGCGACTGGGCGATCATCTGCCCGATCTTCTCGTTGTCGAACGAGATGTAGTAGTCGGCCTTCTTGTCCGGGATCGGGCGGTCGTAGGCGATCACCGGCACGCCCTGCCCCTGGGCCGTCTGCACGATCGAGGCGGCCGCGGCGGAGTCGACCGGATCGATCACGATCGCCTTCACGCCCTGGGCGAGTACGGAGTTCGCCTGCTGCTGTTGCTTGGCCGGATCCGCGGCCGCGTTCTGGTAGAGCACCGTGCAGCCGGAGCACAGCTCCTTCATCTTCGCGGTGAACAGCGGTGCGTCGAACAGCTCGTACCGGGTCGAGGCGATGTCGGGCATCAGGAAGGCGATCTTCGCGTCGGAACCGCCGCCACCCGTGCCGCCACCGGACCCGCAGCCCGCCGAGGCCAGCACCATCAGTCCCGCGACAGCCAACACTCCGACACGCCTCATCCGACGGCTCCTCTCAGAGAATCCTGTTAATTTCTCATCGAACCGTGATACAGAATCGCAGGAGCGCACACGCTGTCAAGACCTGGCCACAGAAAGAAACCCCAGCCAGGCGACCTGGCTGGGGTTCGGCGGTGCGGGCTCAGCGACCCATCACGTGGTGGGCACTCGCAGGTAGGTGAGGCCTCGGAGGTCGAGGTAGGTGTCGTTGGGGGTGGTAACGATGCGGAGGAGCACCGAATCGCAGCCGACGCAGCGGGCGACCAGGCCCGGCGCGTCGGCGTACACGCGGGACTCAGCGAACACCGTGGTGTGGCCACAGCCGTTGCATTGGGCGATGGCCGCGGTCAGGTCAACCGCGAACAGCTCGCTCAACGGGCCGGCCGCCACATTGCCGTCCAAGTAGTCACTCATCGCGGGCCTCCTGTCGGTCCGAACCGTTCTGTTCTCACCTTCGCCGGGTCGTGCCCGGCCGCGACCAGCAGGTCCGCCACCGTCTCCACGAACGGCGTCGGCCCGCAGACGTACGTCGTCGCGCCGTCCTCGGGCTTGAAGGCGTACTGCGAGATCAGGTCGGCGTCGATCCGTCCGATCCGCGGCTCCCCCGCCGGCGCTTCCCGCGTGTACACAAGCCGTACGTCGACATCGTCGGACGCGGCCAGCTCCTTCAAGTCGCTGACGTAGATGACCGACTCCGGACGACGCACGGAGTACAGCAACCGGGCCTTCGTCGTACTCGCGGCCGCCGCATGGGCACGCAGCATCGCCCGTAGTGGAACGACTCCCGATCCCCCGCCGATCAGCTGCACCGGCCCTTCCTGCTCGGGCGTCCACACGAACCAGCCACCGACCGGCCCACGGATCTCGAGCGGATCGCCGACCTTCAAGACGTCGACCAGGTACGGCGACACCTCGCCCCGCGGCACCTGCTCCACGGTGAGCTCGATCGTGTCACCAGTCCAGGCAGAAGCGACCGAGTACGACCGCGAGGCCCGATATCCGTCCTCCGCGGTCAAGCGGACGTCGAGATGCTGCCCAGCCAGATGCCCTTGCCACTCAGGTACTTCGAGCACCAGCGTCCGAGCGGTCTCCGTCTCACGCCGTACGTCGGTGACCGTGCCAACCTGCCACGTCAGTCGCCGGCGTATCGCTGTTCTTTCCATGGGTCTCCGTACTCGTGGTAGCCGGCCGTTTCCCAGAAGCCGAGGTCCTCGGTGTCGGACAGCACCAGTCCGCGGACCCACTTGGCGCTCTTCCAGAAGTACAAGTGCGGCACGAGCAGTCGGGCTGGTCCGCCGTGCTCGGGGTCCAGCGGCTCGTCGTCGTACTCGTAGGCGATCCAGGACTGTCCGTCGAGCAGGTCCTCCAGCGGCAGATTCGTCGTGTAGCCGCCGTAGCTGTGCGCCATCGCGTAGTCCGCGCCGGTCTCGACGTCCGCGAGCAGCGTGTCGAGCGAGACACCCTTCCAGGTCGTCTGCAGCTTCGACCAGCGGGTCACGCAGTGGATGTCCTTGGTGATCTCCTCGGCCGGCAGCGCCATCAGCGCGGGCCAGTCCCACCGGTACATCTCGCCGGACTCGGTGGTGACGGTGAATTCCCAGTGCTCGGTCCGGACGTGCGGTGTCGGTCCTGCCGACAGGACCGGAAACTCGTGCGTCAGGTACTGCCCCGGCGGAAGCTCCGTTCCACCTCGCCGGCGACCGGTGAATCCAGGCGACACGATGTTCATGACGACCTCCCTCGACTCCTTGAAGCAGTCAACCACTCCGACGCGCCGGGCGGGAGTACCGCAGGCGCTGGGGCGAGTAAGGATGGCAGTATCGGGTACTGGGGGTGCCTGGGGACGACCAGACCCACGAGTCGAGAGACCAGGCCCGACGCGGCTGCGGAAAGTATTGACGATGACGCGCGGCGCGATCAGCAACGCTTCGATGATCCGGCCGCTAGGGTGGACCATCCGCCCAGTGGCGGTTCAAGGGTGGGCGGGACGGGTGGATCACGACCGTAGTGCAAGGGTCTGGGGGGCGATCAGGGCCGTCGCTGACGGCGATCGCGCTGCCCTGTCGTTGCAGCACGCTGTGGTTGCTTGCGCGCAGGCCCTTTCTGCCGCGGGTGCGGGTCTGGCGATGAGCCGCAACGGCGGTCTGCTCGAGCCGCTGCTGGCCACCGACGTGGTGATCGGTGAACTGGACGAGCTGCAGTTCGAGTTGGGCGAAGGGCCGAGCAGCGACGCGGCCGCGACCAGTTCGCCGGTGCTCGAAGCGGATCTGGCCGGCCTCGAGGCCGGGCAGCGGTGGCCGGCGTTCGCTGCGGCCGGTGCCGACCGGGGTTTCCGCGGCGTCTTCGCCTTCCCGGTGACAGCCGGCGCGGCCAGGCTCGGCGTACTAACCATTTACCGGCGGGAGCCGGGACCGCTGCAGAGTGACCAGGTAGCGGACGCCTTGGTGTTCGCCGACGCCATCTTCGTGCTCGCTCTGGACCATCGCCAAGGTGTCAGCGCGGAGCTGGGCGAGGTGATCGAGACTGCGTTCACCGCCCGGCGGGCCGAGGTCCACCAGGCCGCCGGCCGGCTCGCGTCCCAGCAGCGCATCAGTGTGACCGATGCGCTCGCCCGCCTGCGTGCTCACGCCTACAGCAGTGGAATGTCGTTGCACACCGTCGCCATCGATGTGATGGCCGACCGCCTTCAGCTGGACAGTGACCTCGCTGCCGGCGGTGCCCCACCCAGGACCGCTCCGAATTGGCCGCCGACGAACGGACGATCCCATCCCCACGCGACAGACAATGGACAGGACGAGAAGGAACAGGAGGAGGACTGATGATTGCATCTGACCGTAGGGTGCGCGAGGTGTTCATCGAGCTGTCGGACACTCTCGTCGACGACTTCGACATCATCGAGTTCCTGGACCGGCTCGCCGCGCACTGCAGTGAGTTGCTGGGCGTATCGGCCTGCGGCATCCTGCTCGCCGATCATCACGGCGCGCTGAACCTGGTCGCCGCCTCCAGCGAGGAGGCGCGGATGGTCGAGCTGACCCAGGTCCAGAACTCCGAAGGCCCGTGTATGGACGCGTTCCGCACCGGACATCCGGTGCAGGTCGCGGACCTCCGGGAAGCCCGCATCCGCTGGCCTCGCTTCACCGGGGCCGCTGTCGACGCCGGTTACCTGTCGGTGCAGGCACTTCCGATGCGGCTGCGGTCCACGGTGCTCGGCGCGGTGAATCTGTTCAGCCAGTCCACCGGGCAACTGGACACCGACACCATCACCTTGGGGCAGGCGCTCGCCGACGCGGCCACCATCGGCATCGTGCACCAGCGTGCGCTGGCGCGCCAGGAGATCGTCACCGAACAGCTCCAGACCGCTTTGAACAGCCGGATCCTGATCGAGCAGGCGAAGGGATTCCTGAGCCACAGCATCGATATCGGTGTCGACGAGGCGTTCGCCCTGATGCGTTCGTACGCCCGGGCCAACAACCGCCGGCTGACCGATGTTGCCGATGACATCGTTCAGGCCAGGCTCAGGCTGCCTCGGCCGACCGGGTAATCGCAACAAACTGTGGTCACGTACAGCTAGACCAGTTACGCTGAACCTGCCTGTTCGGGCATGCCCAAGACCTCGGCGCCTGGTGTGTCGCTCCGCTGGGAGGGGTTGGGTGCGAGACATCGGTTGATCAGCACAGGACGCTCGCACCGCCTGGCTGATGATCAGGCGCAGGACCCCGTCGCAACGGCGCCACCCGCGTGCGCACCGGGCGACGGGTTCCTCTGCGTCTACACGCCCATCGTCCGGCCGATGATTTCCTTCATGATTTCGGTGGTGCCGCCGTAGATCGTCTGGATGCGGGTGTCGAGGTACGCCTTCGCGATCGGATACTCCGTCATGAAGCCGTAGCCGCCGTGGAGTTGGAGGCAACGGTCGACGACCTTCTTCTGGAGTTCGGTCGTCCACCACTTGGCCATCGCGGCCTCGGCCACGGTCAGCGTGCCGGCGATCAGTTCCTGGATGCAGCGGTCGACGAAAACCCGGGCGATCTGGGTCTCGGTGGCGAGCTCCGCGAGTACGAAGCGGCTGTTCTGGAAGGAGCCGATCGGGCGGCCGAAGGCCTTGCGATCCTTCGCATAGCGCAGAGTGTCGGCGAGCATGTTCTCGCAGGCGGCGGCCGCGACCACGGCGATGGTGAGTCTTTCCTGAGGCAGCTTCTCCATCAGGTAGACGAAGCCCTTGCCCTCTTCGCCGAGCAGGTTCTCCGCCGGCACCCGGACGTCGTCGAAGAACAGTTCCGCGGTGTCCTGTGCCTTGAGGCCGATCTTGTCCAGGTTCCGCCCGCGTTCGAAACCGGGCATGCCGCGCTCGACGACGAGCAATGAAATCCCTTGCGCACCGGCGTCCGGATCGGTCTTGGCCACAACGATCACCAGGTCGGCGAGGATTCCGTTCGAAATGAACGTCTTCTGCCCGTTCAGCACGTAGTGGTCGCCGTCGCGGCGCGCGGTGGTCTGGATGCCCTGCAGATCACTCCCAGCGCCCGGCTCGGTCATCGCGATCGCGGTGATCGTCTCCCCGGAGCAGAACGCGGGCAGCCAGCGCGCCTTCTGCTCGTCGGTCGCATAGTCCAGCAGGTACGCCGAGTTGATGTCGGTGTGGATCGTGAAGCCGACCCCACTCGCGCGCACTCGCGTCAGTTCCTCGATCAGCACGGTGTTGAACCGGAAGTCCCGAACCCCACCCCCGCCGTATTCCTCCGGCATCATGAAGCCGAGCAGGCCTGCGTCACCGGCGGCGGTCCACAGTTCGCGCGGGACGATCCCGGCGTCCTCCCAGCTGTCGTGGTGCGGGACGATCTCCTTTTCGCAGAAGGCGCGAACGGTCTCCCGGAAGGCTTCGTGATCGGCGTCGAAGAGCTGACGTTCCACGGGCGGTGTTCCTCTCAGTTCTGTACGGCGGCGCCGGAATCCAGCAGGTTGTCGATCTCGGTGATTCCCCAGTCGGCCAGAGCCTCCCGGGTGTGTTCGCCCGGTCGGGCGGGCGGTCGGTCCAGGCTGGTCGGCGTACGGTCGAAGCGTGGTGCGGGCGCGGCCTGCCGGACTCCGTGGTGGTCCACAAAGGTGCCTCGGGCAACGAGATGCGGGTGATCGGCGGCGAGCGGCAACACTGGCGTGACGCAGGCGTCCGAGCCGTCGAACAGGTCAGCCCACTCGGCCTGTGTGCGTTGCCGGAATGTCTCGGTAAGGACCTTGCGCAGCTCGGGCCACTGGGCCGGGTCGTTGCGATCCGGTGCGTCGAGACCGAGCTTGTCGATCAGCTCGGCGTAGAACTGCGGCTCGAGCGCCCCGACCGCGACATGCTTCCCGTCGGCCGTCTCGTACACGTCGTAGAACGGCGCGCCCGTGTCGAGCAGGTTCGTCCCGCGCTCCTGCCGCCAGGATCCGGCCGCCAGCGCGCCGAGCAGCATCGTGGTCAGATGCGCCGAGCCGTCGACGATCGCCGCGTCCACGACCTGTCCTTGACCACTGCGCTGCGCCTCGTGCAGCGCCGCGAGTACGCCGATCACCAGGTAGAGCGAGCCACCGGCGAAGTCACCGAGCAGGTTCGCCGGCACCTGCGGCGGCCCACCGGCCCGACCGATCAGATGCAGCGCACCCGACAGTGCGAGGTAGTCGATGTCGTGCCCGGCGGTCTGGGCAAGCGGACCGTCCTGGCCCCAGCCGGTCATCCGCCCGTACACCAGCCGCGGATTGATCGCGTGGCAGTCGTCCGGCCCGAGCCCGAGCCGTTCGGCAACGCCCGGCCGGAACCCTTCGACGAGTACGTCGGCCTGCGCGACAAGCCGCCGTACGACGTCGACCGCCGCGGGTTGCTTCAGGTCCAGGGCCGCACTCCGGCGACCGCGGTTCAGCAGGTCGAGCTCCGGTGGACCGAGGGACGGGCCGCCGCCGGGGCGATCGATGCGCAGTACTTCGGCGCCGAGCTCGGCCAGCATCATGCACGCGAACGGCGCCGGACCGATCCCGGCCAGCTCGACCACCTTCACGCCCTCGAGTGGACCCATGGACGCTATTGTGACAGTGCAACTGTCACAGTCGTCAAGTCAACGTGCTGAGGTACTCCGCGAAGGTGGTGCGACCGTACGCCGGTCCGTCGACCGTTGCCGCGCCGTTCGCATACTCCCGGAAGATCCGGCCCGGAAGCTTGAGTGGAACCACCGGGCGGCGCACACCCCGAGCCTGTTTCCAGAGGCGCGCCAACTCGGGCACCGACAGTCGTTCCGGACCGCCGATGTCAGCGGCTCGTCCGTTGACCGGCGGCTGGTCGACCAGCTCCGCGAGCCGCTCAGCCACGTCGTCGACCGCGATCGGCTGCAGCGGGACGGCCGGCGCGAGGACCGCGGGCAGGAACCGCTGGACGGTCAGGACGCGGTCGACGAGATTGTGGAACTGGGTCGCTCGCAAGATTGTGTACGGCAGGCCGGACTCGGCGACCAGTCGCTCGGCCTCCAACTTGTGACGGTAGTAGGCGACTGGAATCCGGTCGATCCCTGCGATCGACATCATCAGGAGATGCTTCACGCCTTCAGACGCGGCCAGCAGATTGCGGGTCTGCTGAACGTCCTTGCTGCCCAGACTGGTGGCGAGGTGCACGATCACGTCCGATCCGGCGACCGCAGCCAAACCCTCGCCGGTGGTGAGGTCAGCAACGACGCGATCGGGTCCAGGCTTCCGGCTGAGCACCCTGACCTGGCGATCGGCCAGCCGGGCCACGGTCGGCCGACCAAGCGTGCCAGTACCGCCGGTGACAAGGATGGACGTCATGTGCGCCGCTCGAACGTCTCTGCGGCGCGCTGGATTGTCGTGTAGTACTCCGACCAGCCGGTCTCGTCGAGGAGGTCCGCGTCCTTGCCGCCCTGGCCGTCGATCAGTTCGCGGATGATGTCCGCATGGCCGGCGTGGTGCGCCGTTTCGTCCACGACCCGGATCAGCAACGCGCCGAACGTCGTACTGCGTTTGTCCTCGGACCAATGCGGTACTTCGGCCGGCTGGTCGAGCTCGAACTCCGCGATCGAGCGGTCGCTGTGGGCGCAGGCCTCCCGGTAGAGACCGGTGAGGTACTCCGTCGACTCGGTCGGCTTGGCCCACATGTCCGCGCCTTCCCAGACCGAGCCGTCCGCCTCCCACGGCAGTACGTCGGCCGGCGGGCGACCCACGCTGGTCCCGAGGTACACGTACTCGATACCGACCAGGTGCTTCACCAGCCCAAGCAGATTGGTCCCGGACGGCACGAGCGGCCGTCGCCGGTCGTACTCGCTCAGCCCGTCGAGCTTGGCGAGCATCAACGCCCGGGTGTCCTGGAGATACTTCTGCAGTTCGGTCTTCACGGCGCTCCTGGTGGGACGAACGGGACGGGCGGTGCGCCGTTCTCGATCAACCGCATGAGGCCTGCGGTGTCGGCGTACTCCTCGATCATGTCGGCCAGCCGGTCCAGCCGGTCCTCGCGCAGCCCGGCGAACGAGACCGAACCGTCGGGCGCAGGCTTGCCCGTCAGCCCGGCGACCTCGGTGAGGAACGCGTGCCGCGCCGCGTCGTCGTCGAGCAGCCCGTGCCAGATCGTCCCCCACGTGCTCCCGACCCGACAGCCGCCCGGAAACTCCAAAGCGGAGGCAGTCACGTCGACCACCCCGTGGTGGATCTCGTACGCCGTAGTCGTAGGCCGCGCCAACGTCTTCTCCCGGGCGAACACCGTTGCCACCGGCAACAGCCCGAGACCGTCGTACGCACCACCCGACTCGACCCCGTCCGGGTCGGAGATCGTTGCCCCGAGCATCTGGTAGCCACCGCAGATCCCGAGCACCGGCCGCCCCGCCGCGACCCGCGCAGCCACCGCGTCCGCGAGTCCCAGCGACCGCATCCACTCCAGGTCCGAGCTGGTCGCACGCGAGCCCGGCAGTACGACCAGATCGGCGTCACGCACCTCGCCCGGGCTGGTCGTGAAGAACACGCTGTTGGTCGGCTCGACCGCCAGCGCGTCGAGGTCGGTGAAGTTGCTGATCCGCGGGAACCGGACCACCGCGACCGTCAACAGATCCGTCGGCGAAGTCCGCCGTACCGGGATATCGAGCGCGTCCTCGGAGTCCAGCCAGAGATCGGGCAGCCACGGCAGGACGCCGTACGTCGGCCGACCGGTCACCGAGGTGAGCATGTCGATCCCCGGTTGCAGGAGCGACACGTCGCCGCGGAACTTGTTCACCAGGAACCCGCTGACCAGCGACTGATCGGCGGCATCCAACAACGCGACCGTGCCGAACATCGACGCGAACACTCCCCCGCGATCGATGTCCCCGACCACGACGACCGGCGCCCTGGTGTGCTGCGCGAGGCCGAGGTTGACGTAGTCGGACTGCCGCAGGTTGATCTCGGTCGGGCTGCCCGCACCCTCGCTGATCACCACGTCGTACCTCGACGCCAGGTCGTCGTACGCCGCGAACGCCGCCTTGGCCAGCTCGGCCCGCTCGGTCAGGAAGCCGCGCGAGGTCAGCTCGCCCCACGGCTGGCCCATCAGGACGACGTGGCTGCGGCGGTCGCTGCCGGGCTTCAGCAGGACCGGGTTCATCGCGGCCTCGGGTTCGGCGCCGGCCGCGACGGCCTGGATCCACTGCGCGCGGCCGATCTCGGTGCCGTCCGCGCAGACCATCGAGTTGTTCGACATGTTCTGCGCCTTGTACGGCGCGACCCGCACACCCTGCCGCGCCAGCCAGCGACACAGGCCGGTGACCACAGTCGTCTTCCCGGCATCGGACGTCGTACCAGCGACGAGCAGTGAACCCACGCCGCAATCTTAGGGTTCGCGCTTCGGCGGCCGATCGATGCTCGGCGTTCGAGGCGCCGGTCCCTGGAACCGGGTGCCTCCGGTGGTGGCCGACAGTGGCTTGGCGACGCTCTCCAGCGACTGGCCTTCGGCGTCGACACCGAAGAACCACGCGATCAGACCGCCGATCAGCATCACTGCCGCGCCGATGATGTAACCGACCGTCAACGGACCGCGGGCCGGGTTGTCGCCGCTACCGATCAGGGAGGCGAACAGGAACGGCGCGATCACACCGCCGGTCAGCTGCGAGATCGCGAAGAAGAACGAGATCGCCTGACCCCGCAGCTCGATCGGGAAGATCTCACTCACCGTCAGGTACGCCGACGACGCACCGGCGGAGGCGAAGAAGAACACCACGCACCACAGGCCGGTCAGCGACGCCGCGTTCAGCGTGCCCGCGTTGAACAGCAACGCAGTGATGAACAGCACCACCGCGGCCAGCGAATAGGTGCCGAGGATCATCTTGCGCCGGCCGATGGTGTCGAACAGATGACCGAGCAGCAGCGGACCGGCCAGGTTGCCGATCGCGAACGGGAAGAAGTACAGCGCGACGCTGGAGTCGTTCAGGCCGAAGTACGCCTTCAGGACCAGTGCGTAGGTGAAGAAGATCGCGTTGTAGAGGAACGCCTGGGTGACCATCATCGAGAACCCGAGGAACGAGCGGCTGCGGTAGTCGCGGAGCATCACCCGGGCGATCTCGCGGTACGTCACCGGCGGGTAGTCGACCAGCTCGATCGCCTCGTCGTCGCTGACCTCGCGCAGGGTGCCGCCCTGCCGCCGGACGGTCGCCTCGATGTCGTCGACGGTGCGCTCGGCCTCCTCGACCCGGCCGTGCGTCATCAGCCAGCGCGGGCTCTCCGGGATGTGCCGGCGCAGGTAGATGATCATCAGTCCCATCACCGGGCCGATCAGGAAGCACAGCCGCCAGCCCCACTCGATCGGGACGATGTCCTTGTTCAGGAACACCAGACCGACCGCGGAACCGATCAGCGCGCCGGCCCAGTAGGTGCCGTTCACGCCGATGTCGACCCGGCCGCGGAACCGGGACGGGATCAGCTCGTCGATCGCGGAGTTGATCGCGGCGTACTCACCGCCGATGCCCATCCCGGCGACGAACCGGAAGATCAGCAACGACGCGAGGTTCCAGGACAGACCGGCGGCGCCGGACGCGATCAGGTAGACCAGCAGCGTGACGATGAACAGGCTGCGCCGGCCGAGCTTGTCGGTCAGCCGGCCGAAAAGCAGCGCACCGACCACCTCGCCGCCCAGATAGACCGAGGCCATCAGGCCGACGTCCGACGTACTGAGGTGCAGGGTCTCCGGCTCTTTCAGCACGTTCCCGACCAGCGAGACCAGCTGGATCTCGAGTCCGTCCAGGATCCAGGAGACGCCGAGACCGACGACGATCATCCAATGGAACCGCGTCCACGGCAGCCGGTCCATCCGGGCCGGCACGAGACTCGGTATCGCCCTGCCGTGCTCCAACGCGTGCTCGCTCATCCCTGCTCCTCCCGCACGTGGTCCTTCGGAGCCCGTACCCCAAGGGTGACAAAACCCAAACCCTCAGTCACGGCCTAGAGTTGCGGCATGGAGAACGAGATCACTGTGCTGGACGCCAAGGAGCGCAGCCGGTACGAGGCGCAGGACGCCGACGGAAACCTGATGGGGTTCGTCGACTACAAGCTGCACCCGGGCGTCATCACCTTCCTGCACGCCGAGACGCTGCCCGACTTCCGCGGCCACGGGGTGGCCGGGCGGATCGCGACCAAGTCCCTCGACGACGCCCGCGCCCTCGGGCTCCGGGTCAAGCCGGCCTGCCCGTTCTACAAGGACTACCTCGAGGAGCACACCGAGTACGCCGACCTCGTGAAGGCCCCCGAATGACGGCGCCGGTAATGGGCAAGCTCGACTGGCAGCCCGCTCTGGAGGTGCCGGAGTTGCTGGCTGCGCCGGTACGCGATGCGGTCGCCGGCATGACGGCGTACGCCGCGGCGATCGACGCGGAGCTGGCCGACACGGCGGCCTTCTGCGCGGAGTACGACGTACCGATGGCCGCCTCGGCGAACTGTGTGGTCGTGCTCGGCAAGCGGGCCGGCGAGGAGTCGTACGCCGCGGTGATGGTGCTCGCCACCGACCGGGCGGACGTGAACGGCGTGATCCGCAAGCACCTCGGGGTGCGGAAGATCTCGTTCACCGCGCAGGACGACGCGGTCGCCAGGACCAGCATGGAGTACGGCGGGATCACGCCGATCGGACTGCCCGCCGACTGGCCGGTGCTCGTCGACGAGGCGGTCGTCCAGGCCGGGCCGGTCGTGATCGGCAGCGGGATCCGCGGGTCCAAGCTGCTGCTCGACGGCACCGAGCTGGCGAAGTTGCCGACAGCAACGGTGCTGGACCTGGCCCAGCATTAGACAGGATGCGATGGAGCAGCACGACTGGCCCGCGGAGTACGCCGAGCTGACGGCGGCTGATCAGCGCGCCCCGCTCGCGCCCGCCGAGCTGGACCGGCTGGCCGTCGCCGCCTTCGTACTCGGTCACGACGACGAGGTCTCGGCCTACCGCGAGCGAGCGCACGAGGCACATCTCGCTCGCGGCGAGATCGAGGCGGCGATCCGGAGCGGCTTCTGGCTCGGGTTCCACTTGCAGCAGCGGGGTGAGCTCGCCCGGGCGGCCGGTTGGCAGGCTCGGATCGAGCGGCTGATCCCGGACGGCAAGCCGCAGCTCACCGGACTGCTCACGATGGCCAACGCCGCCTTGCTGATGAACTCCGGCGACGCCGCTGCGGCACTCCCCTTGTTCGAGCAGAACCTCGGCTGGGCGACCGAGCCGGACGCGATCGTGCTCGCCTCGCTCGGTCGCGGCAGCTGCCTTGCCATGCTCGGTCGTGGTGTCGAGGCGCTCAAGGCGATGGACGAGGCCATGGTGCACGTGACCGGCAGCCGCGTCGGTCCGGAGGTCACCGGGTTGGCGTACTGCTCGGTGATCGCGTTCTGCATGCACATGTACGACTTCCGCCGCGCGCAGGAGTGGACGCAGGCGCTGACCGGCTGGTGCGACGACCAGCCAGGACTCGTGCCGTACCGCGGCACCTGTCTGGTGCACCGCGCGCAGATCCTGCAGTTGCGCGGCGCCTGGACCGAGGCGGTCGATGCCGCCGAGGACGCGTGCCGTCGACTGTCGCCGGGTACGGTCGGCTCGGCCTGGTACCAGCTCGCCGAGGTCGAGCGGCACCGCGGCCGCCTCGAGGCCGCCGAACGCGCCTATCTCACCGCAGCCGCGGACGGGATGGACGTGCAGCCTGGTCTCGCATTACTCCGTGCCTGGCAGGGTCAGACCGATGCCGCGATCGCCGGACTCGATCGGGCGCTCGCAGAGGATGCCTTCTCGTCGAACCGTCCGCTGCTGCTGGCCGCCCGGGTCGAGCTCGCGATCGAACGGGCTGACCGCGAGACCGCTCGCAAGGCGGCCTCAGAGCTGAACGAGTTGGCTCGCGCGGATTCGCCGTACCTGCAGGCGTTGGCGGCGTACTCCGAAGGTGCGGTGCGGGTCGCGTGTGGTGATCCGCAGGGTGCGATCCCGTTGTTGCGGCGGGCGTGGGGGTTATGGCAGCGGCTGGAGATGCCGTACGAGGGTGCGCGGACCCGGCTCCTGGTCGGCCAGGCGTGCCGGGCGCTCGGTGATGTCGACGCGGAGCAGATGGAACTCGATGGCGCGCGGACCGTGTTCGAACGATTGGGCGCGATCCAGCAGCTGACTGCGCTGGATCAATTGACCCGGCCGTTCGACGGCACCGGGCTGACTCCTCGGGAGGTCGAGGTGCTGTGGGTGCTCGCGACCGGCGCGACGAATCGGGCCATCGCGGACCAGCTCTTCCTCAGCGAGCGGACCGTTGCTCGCCATATCAGCAACATCTTCGCCAAGCTGCGCGTGTCCAGCCGGGCAGCGGCGACGGCTTGGGCGTACGACCATCGGCTGACCAGCAAGAGCTGGGAGCAGATCAGTCGGATGGGTAGAAATGACCAGTCGCCGCCGGCCTGAATTGGCGTGATCGGCGGATGTCGCGCCTTGCCTCTGACCCCTACCGTGAGGTCATGGACAGGGTTGGGACTGTGGTGATCGGGGCGGGCCAGGCCGGTCTGGCGATGGGTTACTGCCTGCGCGAGGACTTTGTCATCCTCGAACAGAACGACCGGGTCGGCGACTGCTGGCGGGAGCGGTACGACTCGTTGCGGCTGTTCAGCTTGCCGCGGTATGCGAGCCTCCCGGGGTTGCGGATCGGCACCCGGGACTGCCCGAGCCGCGACGAGATGGCCGACTACCTCGAGCAGTACGCCGTACATCATGAGCTGCCCGTGCGGACCGGCGTACGCGTGACGCGGCTGTCGCGGGACGAGGAAGGGTTCCTGGTCGAAACCAGTGCTGGGGACTGGCGTGCTGATCAGGTGGTCGTTGCCGCGGGCATGCATTCGACGCCGCGGCGGCCGTCGTACGCCGATGAGCTCGATCCGTCGATCCGGCAACTGCACTCGTTGGAGTACCGGAATACCGACCAGCTCGCGGACGGGACCGTGCTCGTCGTGGGTGCGGCCAACTCCGGGACCGACATCGCGCTAGACGCGGTCAAGACCCACCGGACCCTGCTCGCCGGCCGGCATCCGGGTCAGGTACCGGTCGACATCGACTCGACCGTCGGCCATGTCTTCACGCCGGTGGTCATGTTCCTGTTCAAGTACGTCCTCACCCGCCGTACGCCGATGGGCCGCAAGGCGATCGCGAACGCGGTGCAGAAGGGGCTGCCGCTGACCAGGAACAAACTCGACCACCTCGACGCGGCCGGGATCGAGCGACTCGGCCGCATCGACGGGGTTCGCGACGGACGGCCGGTCACCGCGGACGGCGACGTACTCGACGATGTCAGGACCGTGGTGTGGTGCACCGGCTCGGATCCGGACCACAGCTGGATCGACCTGCCGGTGTTCGAGGACGACGGCCGGCCGCGGCACGAGCGGGGCGTGTCGGCCGACGTACCCGGACTGTTCTTCCTGGGTCTCGACTTCCAGTACGCGATCGCCTCGGCCAGCATTCAGGGCGTCGACCGAGACGCTCGCTACCTGGTGAAACGGCTCGGTCAGGCGACCTTGAGGTCGACCTTGATGTTGCCGCGGGTGGCGTTGGAGTAGGGGCAGACCTCGTGGGCCTTGGCGACGAGCTCCTCGGCGACAGCGCGCTCGATGCCGGGCAGGCTGGCGACCAGCGCGACCTCGAGGCCATAGCCGGCGCCGCCGTTGATCGGGCCGATGCCGACCTCGGCCGTGACGGTCGAGTTGTCCACGTCCTGGCGGGCCCTGCGGGCCACGACCTTCAAGGCGCTGTGGAAGCAGGCCGCGTAACCGGCCGCGAACAGCTGCTCGGGGTTGGTCCCTTTGCCGGTGCCACCCATTTCGACCGGCGGGGCGACGACGACCTCGAGCTTGCCGTCGTCGCTGGCCACCTTGCCGTCCCGGCCGCCGTGCGCGGTCGCGTGGGCGGTGTACAGAACCTTCTCAACAGCAATCGTCATATCTGTTTCTCCTTAGCGAGTGGGATCGAGTAGCAACTTGCCTACGGTACGTCGCGCCCGCATGTCCTCATGGGCGGTGGCGACCTCGGACAGGGCGTACTCGCCGCCGACAATCGGGACGAGCTTGCCGTTGGCAGTCAGGTCGAACAGCTCGGCCAGCGGGCGGCCGAGCAGTTGCGGGTTCGCGAAGCAGTCGGCCAGCCAGAAGCCGGCGATCGTCTTCGAGCCCTTCATCAACCGGCTCGGGTCGATCGGCGCGGCCGCCTGCCGGGACGCGGAGCCGAACGTGACCAGGCGGCCGAAGCGGCCCAGCGCGGCGAACGATTCGTCGAACGTCTGACCGCCGACCATCTCGAGCACGATGTCGACCGGCTTGCCGCCGTTCGCCTCGAGGATGCGGTCCTTCAGGCCTTCCGGCGTACCGTCGATCGCCGCGTCGGCGCCGAGCTCGAGGACCTGCTTGCGCTTGTCCTCGGTGGAGGCGGTCGCGATCACGCGACCCGCACCCCACAGCTTCGCGAGCTGGACGGCGAGCGAGCCGACACCGCCGGCACCGGCGTGCACGAGCACGGATTCACCCGGCTGCAGGTGGGTGGAGGTCTTGAGGAGGTGCCAGGCGGTGGTGCCTTGCAGCACGAGCGACAGCGCCTGGCCGTCGGTGACGCCTTCCGGCACGTCCCAGGCGTACGGCGCGTGCGCGACGGCCTGCTCGGCGTACCCACCCGATCCGATCAGTGCGACCACGCGGCGACCGTCCGTCGTCCGGCCGACCACCTCGCCGCCCGGGATCAGCGGCAGCTCGGTCTTGGAGAGGTAACTGTTCTCGACCTGGTGCGTGTCCGCGTAGTTGATACCCGCGCGGTCGACCGTGATCAGGACCTGTCCGTCGCCGGCGACCGGCTCCGGGACATCGCTGACCTTGAGGACCTCGGGTCCGCCGAACTCGGTGATCTGAATGGCTCGCATACACCGTACTATACACTGTACGTTAGGGAGATCGAAGGGAGGTGGGTCACATGGCCAGGACGCCGCGGAACACGCTCAGCGCCGACCTGATCGTGCGGACCGCGCTGGACCTGATGGAGGTCAAGGGCGCGGATGCTTTCAGTCTGCGCGGGGTGGCCGCCGAGCTCGGTGTCGGACCGATGGCGCTCTACACCTATTTCCGTAACAAGGACGATCTGTACGACGCGGTCCGGGATCACTTGATGGGTCTGCTGCCCGCCGTACCGGACGGTGCGCCGTGGCCGGACCAGGTCAGGGCGGTCTGCCGCTCGCTGCGGCTGCTGATGCTGCAACATCCTTGCCTTGTGCAACTACTCGCCGGACGGCCGCTGAGCGGGCACGAGACGGCGCGGGTCGCCGAGGGGCTGCTCGGCGTACTGCTGGCGGCCGGGTTCGACGCGGAGACGGCGGCGCGGACGCACACGACGTTGTTCACCTACGTGCTCGGCTCGACGTCGTGGGAGATTCAGATGGCGGCCGAACGGCGTGATCCGGAGGCCTGGCGACGGCTGCGAGCGTCGATGGAGTCCCTGTCGGCCCGCAAGTTCCCGTCAGTGGTTGAGCTGGCGCCCGAGTTGGCCCGGACGACAGGCGGCGACGAACAGTTCGACTACGGGCTTGATCTGCTACTAGCTGGATTAGCGGTCAGAACACCATCGTGACGATGGCGAGGATGCCAATGCAGACGATCAGGCCGCGGAGTGCGATGGGTGGTAGCCGGCGGCCGTAGCGGGCGCCGATGAAACCGCCGATGGTCGACCCGACCGCGATCAGTCCGGCCGCGAGCCAGTCGATGTCGTGCACGGTGATGAATAGAATCGCCGACGCGGTGTTCACGACCGTGGCCAGCACGTTCTTCAAGCCGTTCATCCGCTGCAGGTTCGAGTCCAGGCCGAGGCCGAGGATCGCCATCAACAGAACGCCTTGGGCTGCACCGAAGTACCCGCCGTACACACCGGTGGCGAAGACGGCCGGGATCACCCACCATGCACCACGGTGCAGGTGCGACGGAGCACTGATCCACCGCGACAGCAACGGCTGGAACGCGACCAACAGACAGCCGAGCAGGATCAGCACGGGTACGACGGCGTGGAAGGCAGAGTCGGGCAGCGTGAGCAGCAGCACTCCCCCGACGATGCCGCCGGCGAGCGACGCCGGGATCAGCCGGAGCATCCGGCCGCGCTGACCCTCGAGCTCGCGACGGTAGCCGATCGCGCCGGCCGCCGTACCAGGCGCCAGACCGACGGTGTTGCTGACGTTCGCCAGCACCGGAGGGATGCCGACGGCAAGCAACGCGGGGAAGGTGAGCAGCGTGCCGGACCCGACCACGGCGTTGATCGTCCCTGCGCCCATCCCCGCCAGCAGGACGAAGACCGCCTCGAACCATGTCATCGCTGACCGACTTTACGCACCTGACCGCTCCCGCGCAGATCTGTCCGATGGTTGAACATCGTTCTATCGCGCAGAAGGGCCCCTTCCCAAGCGATCTGGGAAAGGGCCCTCGTGCTCTTTACGTCAGCGCTGCGGCGGCTCTGCGGCCGGCGGCTCCTGCGTCGGGAGGTCCTGAGTCGGTGCGACGGCCGGAGTCGTCGGGACCGTACCGCGGTTGCCCACGGCGGCGGACTCGGCGGCGGCGATCGCCTCGCGGACCGCGTTGTCGGCCTCGGCCACCGCCGCAGGCGCGGCCGCGCCGGAGTCGAGCTCCGCGACCTCGCCGTTGGACAGCTCCGGCGCCTGCCAGTTGCCCTCGGCCTTCTGGGTGATGCCGGCCACCTGGCCGACCGCACTGCCGAGACCCTTGAGCGCGTCGCCGATCTCGCTCGGCACGATCCACAGCTTGTTCGCGTCGCCCTGAGCGATCGACGGCAACATCTGCAGGTACTGGTACGCGAGCAGACCCTGGTCGGGCTTGCCGGCGTGGATCGCGTTGAAGACCGTGGTGATGGCCTGCGCCTCACCTTGCGCCTTCAGGATCCGCGCCTCCCGCTCGGCCTGCGCCCGCAGGATCCGGGACTGCTTGTCACCTTCGGCGGTGAGGATCGCGGACTGCTTCTGACCCTCGGCGGACAATACTGCGGACTGCCGCATACCTTCCGCGGTGAGGATCGCGGCGCGCTTGTCACGGTCGGCGCGCATCTGCTTCTCCATCGAGTCCTGGATCGACGGCGGCGGGTCGATCGAGCGGAGCTCGACCCGGTTGACCCGGATCCCCCACTTGCCGGTCGCCTCGTCCAGCACGTAGCGGAGCTTCTCGTTGATCTCTTCACGCGAGGTCAGCGTCTGCTCCAGGTCCATGCCACCGATGATGTTTCGCAGCGTGGTCATGGTCAGCTGCTCGATCGCCTGGATGTAGTTGGAGATCTCGTACGTCGCCCGGACCGGGTCGTTCACCTGGAAGTAGATGACGGAGTCGATCGACACCATCAGGTTGTCCTCGGTGATGACACCCTGCGGCGGGAACGCGACCACCTGCTCGCGCATGTCGATGGTGTAGCGGACCTTGTCGACGAACGGGGTCAACAGGTTCAGGCCCGGCTGCAGCCCGGTCTTGAACTTGCCGAACCGCTCGACGATCCCGACGGTCTGCTGCTGCACCACCCGGACGGACTTGACCAAGGTCACGATCACCACTAAGGCGACCAGTGCCAGGACTATGAGGAACGCGGTCACTTTGACCCTCCACTCGAACGGACCCTCAGGACGGACAGTCTTCCGTATCGACGGGGCAGGCGCCGTACCGGTTCCCGGCGCGTCGGATGCCTGATCGAGCAGTTACTTCAACCGTCCCTCACCTTCGACACTACTGCGCCGAGGGGACCACTCAACCGCCGGAGCGCGGTCAGGTCTGCGGCGGTTCGGTCGGTTTCGGGTTCTGGGTCGGTTCGGGGAGGTCCAGGTCGTGGTGCAGCGGCTCGCCGATCGGGTACACGACCGCGGTCGCGCCGTCGATCGACATCACCTCGACGCGCGTCCCCGGGGCGATCGTCGACACCTCGTCGTACGGGCGTGCGGTCCAGAGCTCACCGCTCAGCCGGATCGAGCCACCGCCGTCGGGGTGGATCTCCTTGACCACGATCCCGGAGCGGCCGATGACGTGTGCCGAGCCGGTCTTGAGCTCGGTGCCGTGATGGATCTTGCGGACGATCATCGGCCGGATCGCGCCCAGCATCGCGCCGGCGGTGATCAACGCGATGACGATCTGGAGCCACAACAGTCCGGGGAAGAACGCCGCCACCCCGGCGGCCGTGAGCGCACCCGCGGCCAGCATCAGCAGGGTGAAGTCGAGCGATGCCAGTTCGGCCAGACCCAGGACGGCGGCGATCGTCAGCCACGCCGCCCACATGTTGTCCCGCAGCCAATCCATCATTTCCCAAGCCTATCCACGTCGGGGCCCGCAAGCAGATGTTTGGACGCGCCGACCTCCCCTCCGGCTCCACCGCCATTTCCCTGGCAGACCCACGAATTTGGCTGGCTGACCCACCAGATCGGGGGTTCTGCACTCTGAACCAGGGTGTAGAACCCCCAAGCTCGTGGGTCCACCAGCCAAATGCGCGGGGCTGGAGCGGGCGGGGTACGCGTCCGGGCGGGCGGTGGCGGGCGGTGGCGGGCGGTGGCGGGCGCGGGTGGGTTAGAGGGCGCGGGCGGTGTAGCGGCCGTCTTCTTGTTTGAGGGTGAGGGCCAGGTCGAAGGTGTCGCTGAGGGTCTCGGCCGTCAGGGCCTCGTCCATCGGGCCGGCGGCGACGATGCGGCCCTGCTTGAGCAGCAGGGCGTGGGTGAAGCCGGGCGGGATCTCCTCGACGTGGTGGGTGACCAGGACCATCGCCGGGGCGCCGACCGCGGTCGCGATCGCGCTGAGCGACCGGACCAACTGTTCGCGACCCGTAAGGTCCAGGCCGGCCGCGGGCTCGTCCATCAGCATCAGTTCGGGGTCGGTCATCAACGCACGGGCGATCTGCACCCGCTTCCGCTCCCCCTCCGACAAGGTGCCGAAGGTCCGGTCGGCCAGGTGCCCGATCCCGAGCTCGGCCAGCAACGCCCCGGCGCGTTGGTGATCCAGGTCGTCGTACTGCTCGATCCATCGGCCGAGGACGGCGTACGACGCGGAGACCACAACGTCGGACACGCGTTCGCTCTTCGGCAACCGGTCGGCCAAAGCGGCACTCGTCAGTCCGATGCGCGGCCGCAGCTCGAACACATCAACCGCACCCAGCACCTCACCGAGCAGCCCGGCGACACCGGCGGTCGGGTGGATCTGGGCGGCGAGGATCTGCAGCAGCGTCGTCTTGCCGGCACCGTTCGGCCCGATCACGACCCACCGGTCCGCCTCGTCGATCGTCCAGTCGATCCCGTCGAGCAGACGCGCCTCACCGCGGACGATCGTCACCCCGGCCAGCTCCACCACTGCAGTCATGCACAAAACCTACGGGGTCGCCGTCCGCGAGTTGTCTCCGGGTGGTGAGAGTATTGCGGGCGTGCTGACGACCTCCGCCTCGGTCCGGTTCACCGTGTGGACGAACGCGATGCTGACCGGAGCCTGTGACCCCGACACCGCCGCGCAGAAGATCCTCGGCGACGACGTCGGGCACCACGTCGCGGGCCTGGCCGGACACCCCGAGCCGGCCACCCTCCCGGTCGCGCTGAACCTCCTACGCGCCGCCGGTACGACGCAGGCCCACCTCGCACTCCCAGTCCCCGGCGACCCGATCGGTCTGGCCGGACCGCCTTCGTTCAACGAGGCCGCGTTGGAGACCGGAGAGGCCGTCGTACTCACGGGACCGGAGCTCGGACTCGTTCCGTCGTACGTCGGTCCTGCTGTGCAATGGTCCGTGCTGCCGGCGGCGAGCCCAGTGCTGGCCGACTTCGGTGAAGCGGATCGCGGTCTGCGGCTGGCGCTGATCGACGCCGCCGAGTCGTTGGCCGCGCTCGACGTCGCGCGCTGGAAGCCGGAGGTCGCGGACGCGCTGATCGACATCCGCAAGATCGGCCGTGGCCGCGGCGACGACCTTGCCCCCGGCTACGAACCGCGCGCGGTGAAGACCGCGGCGACCGCCCGGCGGTGTCTCGCGATCGCCGACGCGGCCCTGGACGACGACGGCTCCGCGGTCACCGGCGCCGAGGCCGACGCCCGCCGCCGAGCCCTCCTCGAGCTGGCCGCCGCGGCCCGCCGAGCCCTCGTCGCGGCGTGCGCGCCGCCCGTTCACGCCTGAGATCTGGACCGGATACCGGACCGTCATCTCAAGTAGGTAGCGTTCGGGGTGCGATGACTGATCCCGGTGAGGTTGAAGCGGCCGAGCGGCCGACGGTGCTGGTGACGTTGACGGGGACCGACCGGCCGGGACTGACGTCGGCCGTCCTGTCGACGATCGCGACCCGTGGGCTCGAGGTGATCGACGCCGAGCAGGTCGTACTGCGAGGCCGTCTGGTGCTCGGCGTACTGCTGTCCGCGCCGCGTGACCACAAGAACCTCAAGGAAGAACTGAAGGCGCTCGCCGACATCCTCGACGTCGAGATCTCGGTGAAGAAGGGTCTCGGCGACAATGAGCCGCGGCGCAAGGGCCGTAGCCAGGTGACGGTGATCGGGCGCCCGCTGTCCGCCGCCGGCCTGGCCGCGGTCGCCGGCCGGATCGCCGACACCGGCGCGAACATCGACCGGATCAGCCGAATGGCGCGGTACCCGGTCACGGCGATGGAGATCGCGGTCTCCGGCGTCGATCCGGAAACGCTGCGGACTGTCCTCGCGCTGGAGGGCGTCCGGCAAGGGCTGGACATCGCGGTCCAGGACGGCGGGCTGTATCGGCGGGCCAAGCGGCTGATCGTGATGGACGTCGACTCGACGCTCATCCAGGGCGAGGTCATCGAGATGCTCGCCGCCCACGCCGGCCGGCTGGATGAGGTCGCCGCCGTCACCGAGCAGGCGATGCGCGGCGAGCTCGACTTCGCCGAGTCGCTACGACATCGGGTCGCTGCCCTCGAAGGACTGCCGGCCACCTCGCTCGACGAGGTGTACGCCGCGATCGAGCTCGCACCGGGCGCCCGCACCTTGGTACGGACGTTGAAGCGGCTCGGGTACCAGTTCGCGATCGTCAGCGGCGGCTTCAGCCAGATCACCGACAAGCTGGCCGCGGAGCTCGGCATCGACTACGCCAAGGCCAACGAGCTCGAGATCGTCGACGGCCACCTCACCGGTCGCGTGGTCGGCGAGATCGTCGACCGCCCCGGCAAGGCGACCGCCCTTCGTCAGTTCGCCCAGGAGTCCGGTACGCCGCTCACCCAGACGGTCGCGATCGGCGACGGCGCCAACGACCTCGACATGCTCGCCGCCGCCGGCCTCGGCGTCGCCTTCAACGCCAAGCCGGTCGTCCGAGCGGCCGCCGACACCCACGTCAGCGTCCCCTACCTGGACACGATCCTTTACCTCCTCGGCATCACCCGCGAAGAGGTGGAAACAGCCGACGCCGGGGACCCCGCCTGATCGCAACAAGCTGCAACTTTCCCGGCCACCTGGGCTGGATGCGGCAGTATCGGTTCATGGAGTTCTCGACTCGGCCGGCGACGCTTGACGACGCACCTGCGATCCATCAGTTGATCGCGGCCGAAGAGCGGTCCTGGCATGGACAGGTGGAAGCTGTGCCGGACGCTGTCGCGGCGGATCTGCGGCGGCCGCTGATCAAGCTCGAGCTCGACACCCGGGTCGCGACGGCGCCGAACGGTGATCTGGCCGGCTGGGTCTGGGTGCACGGCGGCAGACACGCGAAGATCGACGTCCATCCGTCGTACGCCGGACTCGGACTCGGCACCCAGCTGCTCGACTGGGCCGAGGCGCGGGCCCGGGAGATCGGCACCGACTGGCTCGCACAGATCGTCGACGACTCCGATCAGGCCGGCACCGACATGCTCCGGTCCCGTGGGTACGAGGTGCTCGCGACCAACTGGTTGCTCGAACGTCCGACCGCGCCGCAATCACCTGCTCCCCCAGGCATCCGGCTCGATGCATACGATCCGGCTCGCAGTCACGAAGTACACGAGCTGATCGAGCAGGCGTTCGCCCCGTTCCAGCCGCGGGCGAAGTCGTACGACGAGTGGGCCGAGCTGACCGTCGCTCGGTCCACGTTCCTCCCGCAGGCTTCGACCCTCGCGTACGCCGACGATCAGCTGGTCGGCGCGGTCATCGCGCTGGACGGCGACGAGGGGTACGTCGAGCAGCTCGCCGTACAGGCCGATCAACGGAACAAGGGCATCGCCCGCGCAATGCTCGACCGAACCTGCGCCGAGTTCCTCCGCAACGGGCGGACCACCTGCATCCTGTGGACCCATTCCGGCACCGGCGCGCTGGCGATGTACGAGCGCCTCGGCATGCGGGTCCGGCGCAGTACAACGGTGTATCGCACCCAGCTGTGACGAGCTGTTGACACAAGGTGTTGACACCTGGAGATGAGAGCGCTCTCATTGGGTCAATCCCCCGGCCGGCGGTCTGGTGAGGCGCCGGCCTCGACTGTGGAGGTCGACCATGCGTTCCCGCCCGAACCAATCACGTCGCCGTACCCACCGCCGTACTCTCCTGGCAGCACTAGCCGCGCCGATCCTGATCGCCGGCAGCCTCGCGGTCGCCGCCCAGGCGAGCGTCCCCCCGCCCGCGTCCGGCTGGAGCACCGTCTGGAGTGACGACTTCGACGGACCGAACGGCACCCTCCCGTCCGGCGCCAACTGGATCATCGACACCGGCCACGGCTACCCGGGCGGCCCGGGCAACTGGGGCACCGGCGAGATCCAGAACTACACGAACAGCACGAACAACGTCGCCCTCGACGGCGGCGGCAACCTGCGGATCACGCCGCGCCGCGACAGCGCCGGCAACTGGACGTCCGGCCGGGTCGAGACGCAGCGGAGCGACTTCAAGCCGCCGGCCGGTGGGGTGCTGGCGATCGAGAGCCGGATCCAGATGCCGAACGTCACCGGCGACGCCGCGCTCGGGTACTGGCCCGCGTTCTGGGCGCTGGGCCAGCCGTACCGCGGCAACTACTGGAACTGGCCGGGGATCGGCGAGTTCGACATCATGGAGAACGTCAACGGGATCAACTCGGTCTGGGGCGTGCTGCACTGCGGCGTGAACCCGGGCGGCCCGTGCAACGAGACCAGTGGGATCGCCAACAATCGCGCGTGCCCGGGCGCGACCTGCCAGGCCGGATTCCACACCTACCGCTTCGAGTGGGACACCAGCGTCTCGCCGAACCAGTTGCGCTGGTACGTCGACGGGCAGCAGTTCCACTCCGTCAGCCAGGGTCAATTGCCGGCCGACACGTGGGCGAACATGACCTCGCACGCGGGGTACTTCGTCCTGCTGAACGTCGCCATCGGCGGAGCGTTCCCCGACGCCCTCAACGGCCCGACCCCGCGAGCCTCGACCGTGCCCGACAAGCCGATGGTCGTGGACTACGTGGCCGTGTCGTCGAAGGGCGGCGGCGGCACTCCGCCCACCTCACCGCCGCCGACCTCTCCCCCGCCCGGCGGTGGCGGCAGCGCGTACAGCACCCTCCAGGCGGAGTCCTTCCAGCAGCAGGGCGGGATGGGCGTCGAGACGACCACCGACTCCGGTGGCGGCCAGAACCTTATGCAGATCGGAAACGGCGACTGGGCCCTGTACCAAGGCGTCGACTTCAGCAGCTCGGCCGCACACCAGTTCGTCGGCCGGGTCGCATCCGGCGCGGCAGGTGGCGTGAGCGGCCTGGTCGAGGTCCGGCTGGACAGCCGGTCGAACGCTCCGATCGGCAGCTTCGCGGTCGGCAACACGGGTGGCTGGCAGTCCTGGCGATCGGTCCCTGCCAACATCAGCGCGGTCACCGGCGTCCACGACGTCTACCTGACCTTCACCAGCGGTCAACCAGCCGACTTCGTCAACCTCAACTGGTTCACGTTCGGTCACTGACCACCTCTTCCTCTCCGACTTTGAGAACCCACCAACCAAGAATTCGCTCCCGAAACGGTCGGTGGCTTCTCAAAGTCGCGAGGTTGGGGGCGCGTCGTGGGGAGGGCGTGCGAGGTGGGGTGCGGCGCGGGAGGTGCGGGGATCAGGCGGCGTGGAGCCAGGCGGTCAGGTCGCGCGGGTCGGGGGCTCGCCACGGCGGGCAGTCGCCGGGGCGTGCGCTCCCTCTGGCGAAGGCTGCACGGAGGCGGGCGATCACGTCCGAGTGGGGATCGAGAGCATCCTCCCAGCCGAAGTGCACGAGCTCCACGGCACGATCGCTCAGTCGTTGGTCACGCCGATGACCGCGCCGCAGTTGCCGACGTCGCTCCTCAGGAGTATCAGCGTCGTACTTCGCCAGCCCGTCGGCCTCGCCGACCGTCCGGAACCACGGCCACCAGAAGTCGACGCGTTCAAGCATCCAGCCGGTGCCGTCCCAGAACTGGGCCTGGAGGATCGGCGCAGGCAGTCCCGCGGCCGCGAAGACCGCCCGCGCGATCGACTCCAACGCCGATTCCGCTCTCGGATCCCCGAAACCGATCGTGGTCCGCGCCCGGCGAATGCCCGGCCATTGGAACTGCTGCTCGACGACCGCCTCGAGATCGGCGGCGCAGACACCGCTGCGCAGTGCGTCGTCGATCGTCACGATCGCCTCACGGAGCGGCAGCGCACGGGCGATATCCACGACCGTCCTGGCCGTACTGGTGACCGGCAACCATAGGAACCTGGACAGATCGGCCGGCGCCAGAGTGGCACGTCGTACGACGATGTCGTTGCGACGCTGGTTGCGCTTGGCCTCGGGCGGCCTGGTCAGCCACGCAGCATCGAGCGGCGGGTGGGACGGACGCCGACTGTCCGTCCAGGTGCGCAGTCCGGAGAGCTGGGCCGCACTGAAGTGACTCACCGCAGAACCCGGGTGCAGCGCCTGCGCGCAGGCGAACCGCGCCAGTGCCTCCTTCAGCCTGCCGTCGACATAGTGCCCATGATGGTGCTGCAACACTTGCCGGCGCACCAGTCGCCGCAGGTCTGAGTCGCGCAGGCCGGCCTCGATCAGGACTTGCCGCGGCTGCGGCCTCCGAACGAGCACCGTCAGCCGATCGCGGACTCCCCCGGGCAATCGATCCATCGCGCCATCGTCCCTCATCACCTCACCCGCCCGCTCGCACCGAACGCCACCCTGTGGATAACCCCCTGGCCACGTCGACTTTGAGAATCCACCAACCACAAATCGGCCGCAGAAACGGTCGGTGGCCTCTCAAAGTTGGAGGTGGCGGGAGGGGGAGGGATGGGGCGTGTGGAGGGAGTGGCGGGGGTGGTGGGGCGGTACGGCTTATTCTTCGGCTATGTCAGAACTGCAGGGTGGGCCTGGAGCCCTGTTTGCGATCGGCGGCGCCGAGGACAAGCTGAAGAAGCGGATGGTGCTGCAGGAGTTCGTCGAGGCGGCCGGTGGAGCCAAGGCGCGGATCGTGGTGGTGCCCACCGCGTCCGCGCTCGGGCCCGACGTCATCGACGTGTACCGGGCGCTGTTCGCGGCGCTCGGTGCCGCGAGCGTGGTCGGCGTCCGCCCGGAGAACCGCGAGGACGCCGACGACCCGGCCTTCATCGCCCCGCTGAACGACGCGACCGGCATCTTCATGACCGGCGGTAACCAGCTCAAGCTGGCCGGCGTCGTCACCGGTACGGCGTTCGGCCGGGCGGTCACCGCCGCCCACGCGCGCGGTGCCGCGGTCGGCGGTACGTCGGCCGGCGCGAGCATCCTGGCCGAGCACATGATCGCGTTCGGCCGCTCCGGCGCGACCCCGCGGCAGCGGATGAGCCAGCTGTCCGGCGGTCTCGGACTGGTCCAGGGCGCGATCGTCGACCAGCACTTCGCCCAGCGGAACCGGTACGGCCGGCTGCTGTCGCTCGTCGCCCAGTCCCCCGGCCTGCTCGGGATCGGCGTGGACGAGGACACCGCGGCGGTCGTCCGCGGCACTCACCTGGAGGTCGTCGGCCGTGGTGCGGTGACGATCTTCGACGGCGGCCGGATCACGTCGAACGCCCACTCCGCCAAGCGATCCGAGCCGATTCTCGCGTCCGGCGTCGTACTGCATGTCTTGCCTGCGACCGCGACGTTCGACCTGCAGAACCGGGTGCTGTTGTCGTTCGGTCCGCAACCGCCGGCCGCGGAGATCGCCGAGATGGCGGCCGCCGAGGCGGATCTGCGCAAGCTGACCAAGGAGATCGCGGCCGAGGGCGTGTCACCGCGGTACTACGAGGAGCGCAAGAAGCGCGCGGGACGCCGTACGGCGAAGAAGTCTGCTGCGTCGATCGGGGCCGCGGAGTCCAGACCGGAGGCGACCGAGCCCCTGACCAGACCAACACAGGCGGCCGGCGCCGACTCCGACCTCCCCGACCGCACGCAAACAGACAACGGAACCACATGACCGATACGCATGGCGCCCCCGCTCCGGACCTGAAGATCATCGAGACCCGCGTCTACCGCGGGCCGAACGTCTGGAGCTACGAGCCCGCGATCCACCTGGTCGTCGATCTCGGCTCGCTGGAGAACTTCCCGTCGAACACCATCCCCGGTTTCACCGAGCAGCTGCTGACCTACCTGCCCCGGCTCGACCAGCACCACTGCTCGCGCGGCCGGCGGGGCGGGTTCATCGAGCGACTGCAGGAAGGCACCTGGCTCGGGCACATCGCCGAGCACGTCGCGCTGCAGCTCCAGCAGGAAGCCGGCCACGACATGCGGCGCGGCAAGACGCGCCAGGTCAAGGGATCGCCGGGCATCTACAACATCGTCTACGCGTACGCCGACGAGGCGGTCGGACTCGCCGCTGGTGAACTCGCCGTACGGTTCGTCAACAACCTGGTCCAGCCCCAAATGAAGAATGCACAGCCGGCGTTCGACTTCACCACCGGGCTGGAGCGGTTCATCAAGCAGGCCGAGCGGACCGCGTTCGGCCCGTCAACGCAGGCGATCGTGGACGAGGCGGTGTCCCGGGACATCCCGTGGATCCGGCTGAACAAGGCCAGCCTGGTCCAGCTCGGTCAGGGCGTGCACGCGAAGCGGATCCGGGCCACGATGACGTCCGAGACCGGTTCGATCGCGGTCGACGTCGCCAGCGACAAGGACCTGACCACGAGGCTGCTCGCGTCGGCCGGTCTGCCGGTGCCGCGGTCGGAGTCGGTACGTACGGTCGACCAGGCGGTCATGGTCGCGCACAAGATCGGCTACCCGGTGGTCTGCAAACCGCTCGACGGCAACCACGGCCGCGGCGTCTGCCTGAACCTGCAGAACGCGGACGAGTTGCGGGAGGCGTTCCCGATCGCGGCCGAGCAGTCCCGGCGCGGGTCCGTGATCGTGGAGAACTTCGTCACCGGCAAGGACTACCGCTGCCTGATCATCAACGGCCGGATGGAGGCGATCGCCGAACGCGTGCCCGCGCACGTGGTCGGCGACGGCATCCACACCGTGGCCGAGCTGGTCGACATCACCAACGCCGACCCGCGCCGCGGTGTCGGTCACGAGAAGATCCTGACCCGGATCACCATCAACGCGGCCGCACGGCAGCTCGTCCGGGACCAGGGTTTCGAGCTGGACGACGTACCGCCGGAAGAGCTGATGGTGAAGCTGACGCTCACCGGCAACATGTCCACCGGTGGCATCTCGATCGACCGGACCTGGGAGGCGCACCCGGAGAACGTCGAGATCGCCGAGGAGGCGGCCCGGATGATCGGGCTCGACATCGCCGGTATCGACTTCATCTGCCCGGACATCACCCAGCCGGTGCGCGAGACCGGCGGCGCGATCTGCGAGGTGAACGCGGCGCCCGGGTTCCGGATGCACACGAACCCGACGATCGGCGAGCCACAGTACATCGCGAAGCCGGTGGTGGACATGCTGTTCCCGCCGGGTGCGACCAGCCGGATCCCGATCGTCGCGGTGACCGGGACGAACGGCAAGACCACCACCTCGCGGATGATCAGCCACGTCTTCAAGGGGCTCGGTCGCAAGGTCGGTATGACGTCGACCGACGGCATCGTGATCGACGAGCGGCTGGTGATCCGGCAGGACGCGTCCGGGCCGAAGTCCGCCCGGATGGTGCTGCAGAACCCGCGGGTCGACTTCGCGGTCTTCGAGGTGGCGCGCGGCGGGATCCTGCGCGAGGGGCTCGGGTACGAGCGCAATGACGTGGCCGTGGTGCTGAACGTGCAGCCGGATCACCTTGGCATGCGTGGCATCGACACCCTCGAGCAGCTCGCGGACGTGAAGGCGGTCCTGGTCGAGGCGGTGCCGCGGACGGGGTACGCCGTACTGAACGCGGACGACCCGTTGGTGCGGAAGATGCGCCGGAAATGTTCGGGTCAGGTCGTGTGGTTCAGCATGGCCGAGCCGGGCAGCGAGGTCCGCGAGTACATCGAGGGGCACTGCCGGCGGGGTGGTCGCGCGGTGGTGCTAGAGCGGTCCGACCTGGGCGACATGATCGTGGTGAGGCACGGGCGGCGGTCGATGCAGCTGGCGTGGACTCACTTGCTGCCGGCAACGTTCGGTGGGCGGGCGATGATGAACGTGCAGAACGCGATGGCGGCCGCCGCGGCGGCGTTCGCGGCCGGTGCGTCGTTGCACGACATCCGGCAGGGGCTGCGGACGTTCAGTACGTCGTACTACCTGTCGCCGGGCCGGTTGAACGAGATCGACGTCGACGGCCGCACGGTGATCGTGGACTACTGCCACAACGCGCCGGCGATGCGGATGCTCGGGGACTTCGTCGACAAGATCGGTGAAAGCCTGAGCGCGTCGTCGGAGCTCGGACGGCCGTCGCGGATCGGTGTGATCGCGACCGCGGGCGACCGGCGCGACGACGACATCCGCGAACTGGGCGAGGTCGCGGCGCAGCACTTCGACGTGGTCATCGTCCGCGAGGACGCCCGCCTCCGCGGCCGGAAACGTGGCGAAGCAGCCGCTCTGATCGCAACCGGCGTGCATACCGCGATGGAGCAGGGCGCCCGCTGCCGTCAGGTCGATACCGTCCTGGAGGAGCTGGACGCGGTCCGGCACGCCCTCAGCCGCTCCAACCCGGGCGACCTCGTCGTACTGTGCGTCGACCAGCACCAGTCGGTCCTGGCCGAACTCGAGTCGGTGTCCCACCTCGCCCAGGCCGGCGCACGGTCCGGCGACGAAGGCGGCGACCCGGACTTCGTCCTCCCGGACGAGGAAGCCGGCGAGGTCACCGTCCCCAGTTAGTTCACCGGTTGGCGACGGGGCAGGAGGCGGCGATGGGCCTCCTGCTCGTCGATCCAGTCGAGGTCGTCGGAGAGTACGGCGTCGTTCGACTTGTCGGCGTACGGGTCGGGGGGTGGCGGTGGTGGCGGGAGTGCGCGGAGCTTGAGCGCCACCATCGGGATCGCGAGCAGTACGGCGACCACCATCCACGGCCAGTACTCCCGCAGCAGCGGTGCGAAGGACTGGAAGAAGGCCTCGGTCGATGCGTCCCCAACCGCGTCCATCGGCTTGCCGTTCGAGCGGGCGACCACCTGCACGGCCTCGACGAAGCCGTTGCAGACCAGGTAGAACCCGGCCAGCGGAATCCAGGACCCCACTGACCGCCAGCCGCGCTTCCAGCAGGCGAAGTACAGCAGCAGCGCGAGCCCGGCGCCGACCAGCAGGCCGTTGAGCTGCCAGATCCACTGCCAGTCGCGTAGCTGCTCAGCGGGTCGCTGGGCGTACCACGCCACCGGCAGCGCGAGTGCGAACGCTGCAAGCACCGAGCTTCTGGTGCCCAGGGCACCGAACAGCCCACCCAGAGCGCTTGCCACCAGCAACGTGACCAGCATGTCCCGGTCGGAGAACGAGTTCCCGGTCAGCCACCACATGCCCGCGGCAACGACCAGCAGCACCGGTACGGCGATCCGCACCCGGCCGATCAGCAGTCCGGCGAGCACTCCACCGGCGAACCCACCGAGCAGCAGCAGGTCGACCCGCGGCGGCACGAAGTACGTCGCACCGTCCGGCAGCCCTTTCAGGTACGTCGCGGAGAAGCCGCCGATGAACCAGGCGACCACCGCGGCCGGGATCGACCACAGGTAGCGCATCACAAACCCCGTTCCACCCCAACCGTTCGGGCGGAGGGGCTTAGTGCTGGGCTCTCTCGACCTTGCTCTTCAAGATCTCCGGTGTGTCGACAGTAGCTCCCTCGGACCGCAACCAGCCGTCAAGACTCGCCCGATCCTGCAGAGACATCACCGCGACGACATCCCCGGCCTGCGCCTCAGCGACCAGTGCCTGGGCCGCCTCGAGCTCGGTCGGGTACGCCGGTACGTCGTCCACGCCGACCGACGCAGCACCCTCCCGGAACACCGCCTCGAGCTCAGCCGGCGGCCGTCCGCGCAGGTAGTCGCTCTTGTGGCCGATCGCCACCCGGTCGGTCCCCCGCGCACCCATCGCGCCCAGAGCGGCGACCATGTCGTCGGCCCGGTCCCCCGGCGATCCGAGCGCCAGCATCAGCCGCCCGCCCTCCGGCCGGACGCCGTTCATGATCTCGAGCAGCGCCTCCAGCCCGGCCTCGTTGTGGGCGAGATCGATGACGACGGTGAAGTCGCGCAGCGAGTACATGTTCATCCGGCCGGGGTTGTTCTCGTTCGGTGCGAACGTGCTCAGCCCCTCGATCACCGCGGCCCGCGGCAACCCCAGCCCGAGCGCCGCCGACGCCGCGGCCAGCGTGTTCTCGACGTTGTAGTGCGACAACCCCGACAGCGTCATCGGTACGTCGACAACCTTCAGCAACGGCTCCGGGTCGCGCGACTGATCGAGCACGGTCACGTATCCGTCGAGGACAGTCGTCGCCCGGCCGCCTTCGTCGAGGACCGCCCGGATCGACGGCGAGTCCGGCTCGCGCGAGAACACCCAGCACTTGGCCGGCGAACCGAGCCGCATCGCGAACGTCCGCGGGTCGTCGCCGTTCACCACGCACCAGCCGCGCGGACGGGTGATGTGGGTGATGACCGCCTTCACCTCGGCGAGCTGGTCGACGGTGTCGATCCCGCCCAGGCCGAGGTGGTCCGCGCTGACGTTGGTGACCACCGAGACGTCGTTGTACGCGACCCCGATCCCCCGGCGCAGGATCCCGCCGCGAGCGGTCTCCGTCACCGCGAGCTGGATGCCGGGCTGGGACAGCACTTGTCCGGCGCCGCTCGGTCCGGAGAAGTCGCCGTACTTCACGAGTTCGCCGTCGAAGTACACACCGTCGGTGCTCGACCAGCCGACGTGCAGTCCGGCGGCCCGGCCGATGTGCGCGATCATCCGCGACGTGGTCGTCTTGCCGTTCGTCCCGGTCACCGCAACTACCGGGATCTTCGGGCGCAGGGTCGGCGGCGGGTTGCCCGCCGGCTCGTCCCGCACCCGCGTCCCCACGGACGCGATCAACTCAGTCAGATCCTCGGCCCCGAACGCGTCCAGGACCTCGACGATCGCGGCCCCGAGTGCCCGAGCCCGGGTCTCATGCGCCCATGGGAAGGCCACGACAAGCCGGCGTACGTCGGACTCCGGGCGAACCCGGACGCCGATCCGGCCGATCCCGGCCTCCCGCGCAATTCGCCGTACGACGTGACCGACGACGCGGATCGCGAACCGCTGCCGGAAGCCCGACCCGATCCGGCCCGGCCGGGTGGTGCCGAGACCGATCGCCTGTCCATAAGCCTTTGCCGCCGGCGCCGGAGCGTCGACGAGTGCGGACACGTCCAGCGTCAGCTTGACCGCGGCACGACTGAAGTAGAGGTTGGCGCCATCGAGAACACGGAGCTCAACCAGCGAGGTGGCCAAACCCTACGCTCCCATCGCGTGGAAGCCACCGTCGACGTGGATGATCTCGCCGGTGGTCGAAGGGAAGAAGTCACTCAGCAGGGCCACGATTGTGCGGCCGGTCGGCTCGAGGTCGGTCGGATCCCAGCCGAGCGGCGCGCGGTCCAGCCATGGCCCCTCGAACTTCTCGAAGCCCGGAATCGCCTTCGCAGCCAGCGTTTTCAGCGGACCGGCCGAGACCAGGTTGCACCGGATGCCCTGGGCACCGAGATCACGCGCGAGGTACCGACTGGTCGACTCGAGAGCAGCCTTGGCCACACCCATCCAGTCGTACCCGGGCCAAGCGACGGTCGCGTCGAAGGTCATCCCGACGACACTGCCACCGCGGCCCATCAACGGCGCGCAGGTGACCGCAAGGGACTTGAGGCTGTACGCCGACACGTGGACAGCCTGGGCCACGTCGTCCCAGGGTCCGTCGAGGAACTTGCCGCCGAGGATCGTCTCCGGGTTGCCGTACGCGATCGAGTGCACGACGCCGTCCAGACCGTCGACGTGCTCACGGATCGCGTCCGGCAGGGCAGCCAGGTGCTCCGCGTTGGTGACGTCGAGCTCCAGCACCGGCGGCTCGGTCGGCAGGCGTTTGGCAATCCGTTTGGTGATGCTCAGCGCCCGGCCGAAGTTCGAGATCAGCACGGTGGCGCCTTGTTCCTGCGCCACTTTGGCGGTGGCGAAACCGATCGAGGAGTCCAGCGTGACTCCGGCGACCAGGATCCGCTTGCCGTCGAGGATGCCCACCGGCTTCCCTTTCTGAAGTGAGAGTTAGTTGCCCATGCCGATGCCGCCGTCGACCGGGATCACTGCGCCGGTGATGTAGCCGGCCTCCTCCGAGGACAGCCAGCGGACGGCCTTCGCGATCTCCTCGGTCCGGCCGAAGCGGCCGAGCGGGATCTGGCTCAGGTACTGCTTCTGGGTCTCCTCCGGCAGGACCGCGGTCATGTCGGTCTCGACGAACCCGGGCGCGACGACGTTCGCGGTGATGCCGCGGCTGCCGAGCTCACGGGCGATCGAGCGGGCCATCCCGATCAGGCCGGACTTGCTGGCCGCGTAGTTCACCTGGCCCGGTGAGCCGAGCAGGCCGACCACCGAGGAGATGAACACGATCCGGCCCTTGCGCAGCCGCAGCATGCCCTTCGCGGCCCGGCGGGCGACCCGGAACGAACCGGTCAGGTTGGTCTGGATGACCGAGTCCCAGTCGTCGTCGGACATCCGCAGCAGCAGGGTGTCCCGGGTGATGCCGGCGTTCGCCACCAGCACCTCGACCGGACCCTGCTGCTCCGCGATGGTGTCGAACGCCGCGTCGACCTGCTCCTGGTCGGTGATGTCGCACTTCACCCCGAGGAAGCCCTCCGGCGGCGGGCTCGTGTTGTAGGTGACGGCGACCTCGTCGCCGGCCTCCTTGAACGCGGTCGCGATCGCCAGACCGATCCCCCGGCTACCACCGGTCACCAGCACAGACCTGCCCACAAGCCCTCCTCACATCGTCGGTCGGAGGAACGCTATCCCACCAGGCCCGGGTCCCCCGACTTAGGAGTCTTCGAGCCGGAAGCCGACTTTCATACCGACCTGGTAGTGGTCGATCTGGTTGTCCACGACATGGCCGCGGATCTCGGTGACCTCGAACCAGTCGAGGTGACGCAGCGTCTCGCCGGCCCGGGCGATTCCGTTGGTGATCGCCTGGTTCAGCCCCTCCTTGGAGGTACCGACGATCTCGGTGACCCGGTAAGTCCGATCGCTCATTGCGACATTCCTTCCATCCTGGCTGCGCCCGGGCGGGCGGCGCGGCGTACCGTTGGTCCTGTTGAGGAGGATAGATGTCGAGACATCGTGAGCGAACCGGCGAGACCGTCATTTCGGTGACGAGTGCACAGCCGGGCCGGTCCGAGGATCTGGACAGCCGGATCGTCCGCTACGCGTGGATGATGTCGATCCGGATCGGCTGCTTCATTGCCGCCGTCCTGACCCCGTCGCCGTGGCGCTGGTTGTTCGTCGTCGGGGCGATCGCGTTACCGTACTTCGCGGTGGTGCTGGCGAACGCGCATCAGTCGTCGACACAGCCCGCCGCGGACCCGTACGTGGCACCGGTACGACCGTCGATCGGTGAGCGTCCGACTGTCGTCGTACCCCAAGAAGAGGACCCTCGCGCCGACACCGAAAAGTGATCTCGGCCGGGACTGGAAAATTTGCACTGATCCGTGTCAGAATCTCCCGCGTGCTCTGAAGTTCATGAGTGAAATTCAGGGACTTGATGCGGCGTCGGACGGCTCCCCCCGTGGCTGTCCGACGTCGCTTCATTTTGTCCAGGCTATTGATTATTGAGGCATCAGGAATGCAGAGGAATGGCATCAGCGGATGAGTGACGAAGCAGCACCAGCCGTCTGCTCCGCAAGGGGATGCGGCAGGCCGGCCACGTGGTCGCTGCTGTGGAACAACCCGAAGATCCACACCCCCGATCGGCGCAAGACCTGGCTCGCCTGTGACGAACACAAGGAGAGCTTGTCCGACTTCCTGGCCCGGAGGTCATTCCTGCGCGAGGTCGAGCCATTCACCGAGTGAATGGTTGATAGCGAAAAAGTACATTTCCGGATTGGACCGGAAGTGCAGGCGATTCGCTGATCAACCGCCGATGGCGGACATCGGCCGGGCCGGTTGCAGGAAGCTCGGGTCGTTGATGCCGTGACCGGGCAGTTTGTTCCGCATCGCGCTCCGCCAGCGGTCGGCCAGTTCATCGTCGTCCGCACCGGACCGCAGCGCCGTCCGTAGGTCGGACTCGGCACGTGCGAACAGGCAGTCGCGGACCTGACCGTCGGCGGTCAACCGGACCCGGTCGCAGTCGCCGCAGAACGGTCGGGTGACGGAGGCAATGATCCCGACTGTCTGCGGTCCACCGTCGACCACGAACGACTCGGCCGGCGCACTCCCCCTCGTCGACGCGTCGACCGGAGTCAGAGCAAAGCGACCGGACAGCAGCTCAAGAATCTCGTCGGCGGTGATCATGGTCGCCCGGCTCCAGCCGTGCTGCGCGTCGAGCGGCATCTGCTCGATGAACCGCAGTTCGTAGCCGCGGTCGAGGCAGAACTCCAGCAACTCCGGCGCCTGCTCATCGTTGACGCCGCGCATCAGGACAGCGTTCACCTTCACCGGCGTGAGACCGGCCTCGTGCGCTGCCTCCAGACCGGCGAGCACGTCCTTCAGCCGGTCCCGGCGAGTGAGCTCCTGGAAGGTGCCCGGCTCGATGGTGTCGAGACTCACATTCACCCGATCCAGGCCGGCGTCCTTCAGAGCCTGCGCCTGACGGGCCAGCCCGATCCCGTTGGTTGTCAGCGAGATCTCGGGGCGCGGTGCGAGCTCCGCCGTACGCGCGACGATTCCGACCAGACCACGCCGCAAAAGCGGCTCGCCGCCGGTGAAGCGGATCTCGTTGACGCCGAGGTGCGTCACGGCGACGGAGACCAGCCGGATCACCTCGTCGTCGGTGAGCAGCTCAGGCTTGCCGAGCCAGTCCAGACCTTCCTCCGGCATGCAGTACGTGCAGCGCAGATTGCAGCGATCCGTGAGCGACACCCGCAGGTCCGTGGCGACCCGGCCATACCGGTCCGCCAGGCCTGTTTGAGTAGCCTCCTGGATCGCTGTCACAGGCCCCAGCCTACGTGCCGCGCGTCGGCGGTTTCAGGCGATGCCTTAAGTTCGAGACGTGCGTCGCTTGATGAACGTCCGCTGGATCACCGCCGCGCTGGCGGTCATCCTGCTCGCCGTCGTGTGCGTGGAGCTGGGTCGCTGGCAGCTGCATCGCCTCGAAGAACGCAAGGCTCGGAACGAGGTGACCCGGTCCAACCTGGCCGCGGCACCGGCGCCGATCGACCAGATCGTCGGCCCGCAGGGCCTGATCGGCGACCAGCACGCCTGGCGGACCGCGGTCGTCACCGGACGGTACGACGCCTCCAAGCAGATCATCCTCAAGTACAGGAACATCGCGGACCGACCGGGCTTCGAGATCGTCACGCCCTTGGTCCAGGCCGACGGGAAGGCCGTGCTCGTCGACCGGGGCTTCCTTCCCCGGCAGAGCTCGGAGTTGATGCCTCTTCACGTCCCCGCCGTACCGACGGGTGAGGTGACCGTCACCGGACGGCTGCAGCGCAGTGAACGCGGCGGCAGCACGAACGGCGGCGTACCGGACGACGGTACGGCGCGACTCATCAACGGACCGGATTTCGCCAAGGTCCTCGGGATGGACCTGTACGACGGCTATATGACGATCAGCCAGCAGCAGCCGGCCAACGACGCGTCGTTCCTTTCCTTCCCGGGACCGGAGATCGACGACGGGCCGCACTTCTTCTACGCCCTGCAGTGGTTCTTCTTCGCGCTGATGGCCCTCGGTGGACTCGTCTATTTCACCCGGCAGAACAAGCCCGAGGACAAACCGGAAGACAAGCCGGCCGAGCCCCAGCCGGAGGCCGCCGAACGCCCCGAGGCGCACGCCGCCGTTCGCGACTAACTCTCGTTGCCCTGCGCAACGACAGCCGAGTTGCCGTCGGCCCCGAACTCTCGAGGTGCGCGACCCGGTGCGGTGGGGCAGGATGGAGCTGTGGACCTCGGACTGCGCGATCGCACCTACATCGTCACCGGCGCCAGCGCCGGACTCGGCTTCGCCACGGCGAAAGCGCTGGCTGCTGAAGGCGCGCGGCTGGTGATCTCCAGCCGCAACGAGGAGTCGATCTCCCGCGCCGCCGCCGAGCTCGGCGAGAACGTGGTCGGCATCCCGGTCGACAACGCCGACCCGGAGAGCGCCGAACGGCTGGCCGCGACCGCGATCGCAAAATGGGGCGCGCTGCACGGCGCACTGATCAGCGTCGGTGGCCCGCGGCCCGGGACCGCCCTCGACTCCGACGAGGACGACTGGCGGTCGGCGTTCGACAGTGTCTTCCTCGGCAGCCTGCGGATCGCTCGCGCGGTCGCGCGGGCCGGATCGGAGGGTACGTCGATCGCCTTCGTGCTGTCGTCGTCGGTGCGGTCCCCGATCACCGGCCTGGCGATCTCCAACGGCCTCCGGCCCGGCCTGGCGATGGTCGCCAAGACTCTCGCCGACGAGCTCGGCCCGAACGGCACCCGGGTCAACGGCCTCCTGCCCGGCCGGATCTCCACCGACCGCCTGAAAGAGCTCGACGCCAAGGGCGGCGACGCCGAAGCCGCCCGCCGGGCGTCCGAGAAGACCATCCCGCTGCGCCGCTACGGCACGCCCGACGAGTTCGGCCGGGTCGCCGCCTTCGTCCTCTCCCCCGCCGCCTCCTACCTGACCGGCACCATGATCCCGATCGACGGCGGGGCCCTGCGAACTATCTGAGCTGCGAACTAGCTGATCAGCCCCACTGGCCGGCGACGTAGTCACCTGCGGGCTGGGCGGTCATCACGTTCAGGCGGTTCCAGGTGTTGATGCCGGCGATGGCGCCGACCAGCGCGGCCAACTGGTTCTCGTCGTAGTACTTGGTCGCGTTCAGCCAGACGTCGTCGGAGACTCCGCCGGCGGCATCGGCGATCCGGGTGCCGGCTTCGGTCAGCTCCAGCGCGGCGCGCTCCGCGTCGGTGTAGACGGTGGCCTCGCGCCACGTCGCCACCAGGTTGATCCGGACCGCGGTCTCGCCGTGGTGTGCAGCCTCCTTCGCGTGCATGTCGACGCAGACGGCGCAGCCGTTGATCTGGCTGGCCCGCAACTCGACCAGCTCGAGAGTGGCGAGCGGCACACCGGCGTCGAGCGCGACCCGGGCGGCCGCGTTGAGGTGCTTGATGAACTTGCCCAGCACCGGGTTCGTGAACAGATCCAGACGAGCTTCCATAACAGGTATCTCCTAGCGAATAAGCGTGTTGATGCCTATCCGACGAGACAGCCTCATGAAGTGTCAGTCAGGGGCGACCCGGTTGCCTTGCTCGTCCCAGTGCTCCGCGACCTTCTTGCTCGGCTGGACGCGCGGCGGCTCCCCCGGCATCTTCGGGTAGTCGGGCGGGAAGTTCAGCTCGCCGCCGGGGAGCTCCTCCCACAGCCGCAGCAGCGGATCGAGCGGGTATGCCGTCTCGTCCATGTCAGCCCACGGATCGCCATCGGTCAGGTACTCCGGAACCGTGTGCAGGTTGAACGCACGCGGATCGTCGACGTCGGCGAGCCGCTCCCACGACATCGGCGTACTCACCGGAGCACCCGGCCGCGGCCGGAGGGACCAGGCGCCCGCGACCGTGCGATCCCGGAGGTTCTGGTTGAAGTCCAGGAAGATCGACGCCTCGCCGCGTTCCTCTTTCCACCAGGCCGTGGTGACGCCGTCGTCGCGTCGCTCGAGCTCGCGGCCGAGGCCGATCGCGGCATGCCGGACCTCGTCGAAGGTCCACTGCGGCAGGATGCGGACGTAGATGTGGATGCCCCGGTTGCCGCTGGTCTTCGGATACCCGCGCAGACCGAGCTCCTCGAGCAGTTCACGGGCGACATCGGCCACCCGGCGGGCATCCGCGAAGGTCGCACCGGGCTGTGGATCGAGGTCGAGGCGCAGCTCGTCGGGATGGTCGAGATCGCTGCGGCGAACGGCCCACGGGTGGAAGGTCAACGTGCCCATCTGAGCCGCCCACACCGCGGCGGCCGGCTCGGTCAGGCAGAGCTCGTCGATCGGGCGGTCGTTCGGCGTCAGGATCCGGCAGGTCTCGAGCCAGTCCGGCGCGCCCTTCGGGAGGCGCTTGGAGTAGAAGCCGTCTCCGGTCTGACGGCCGCTCGCGTCCACCGACAGCGTCATACCCTCGCGCCATCCGCCGGGCCAGCGCTCCAACGCGACCGGACGGTCGCCCGAGGCGCGCATGAACGCGGGAGCCACACCGATGAAGTACTCGCAGACCTGAAGCTTGGTGACCTCCGGAGCCCAGTCGGTCGCCTCGTAGACGACCCGCTCGGGGCTGGAGACCCGGACCTCGCGGTCGCCGACGGTGACCACCACGGCTGTGCTCTTCGCCATGCGGTGACCGTATCGCCCACCCCGGACAAATCCGCGGAATTTCCGTTGGCCGCACGGGAAAGGAGACTTTTCCCAACCTCTGGCCACGGTAGGTGACCGAGCGGTAACGTTCCAGCACCTCGTTCCTGGGGCGTGAGGCCCCCGGGACACCTGACAAGGAGCGCGAGGATGAACAGATCCGCCCTGATCGCCGCTGCTACCGCAGTGGTGACCGCTACCGCCCTCGGATTGACCAGCGCGACCACAGCAACTGGCGCGCCGACTGCATCCCCTGTCCCCACTCCTGCCGCGGCCGTTGCCAAGGCCAGAGCTGCGATCACCAGCAACCTGACCGCGCTGCGCGCCACCACGGCCGACGCGTTCGTGGTCAAGGACGTGATCGTCGACCCCGACGGCTCCAGCCACGTCCGGATGGACCGCACCATCGGCGGACTGCAGGTGCTCGGCGGCGACGTCGTCGTACACCAGGCCAAGGACGGCGCGTTCAAGGGCGCCAGCCTGACCCTGAGCAGCAGCGCGAACATCGCCCGTACGCCGAAGCTCAGCGTCGCGACCGCCACCGCGAAGGCACTCACCAAGGGCCTGAAGGCCGAAGGCAAGCCGAGCTTGGTGATCGAGGCCCGCAAGGGCGCGCCACGGCTGGCCTACCTGGTCACCACGGCCGGCACCCAGGCGGACGGTACGCCGAGCCTCGTCACCACGACCGTCGATGCCTTGACCGGCGCGAAGCTGATCAGCGAGCAGCACATCGAGACGGCGACCGGTGACGGCAAGAGCCTCTACAGCGGGACCGTGCCGCTCGAGACCACGGCGGTGACCGGCGGCTTCACGCTGACCGACGCGACCCGTGGCGGCGGCTTCACCGCGGACGCGAAGAACCAGACCGACTCGATCCTGTGCCAAATCCTCCAGATCGGTTGCCCGACGCCGACGAAGTACACCGACGCGGACAACCACTGGGGCACCGGCCTCAACACTGACCGCGCCACCGCCGCCGTCGACGCGCACTACGGCGCCGCGACCACGTTCGACTACTACAAGAACGTGCACGGCCGGAACGGCATCTTCGGCGACGGCAAGGGCGTCCCGAGCCGCGTGCACTACGGCACGAACTACGTGAACGCGTTCTGGGACGGCAAGCAGATGACGTACGGCGACGGCGACAACGTTGCCGCGGGTCCGCTGGTCTCGATCGATGTGGCCGGTCACGAGATGTCCCACGGCGTCACCGAGCACACTGCCGCGCTGACCTACTCCGGCGAGTCCGGCGGCCTGAACGAGGCGACCAGCGACATCTTCGGCACGCTGGTCGAGTTCTACTCCAACAATGCCTCCGACCCGGGCGACTACTACATCGGCGAGGAGATCATGAAGGACCGCCCGGCGCTGCGGTTCATGGACAAGCCGAGTCGGGACGGCCAGTCCCCCGACTGCTACACCTCCGACGTCGGCAACCTCGACGTGCACTACTCGTCGGCAATCGCGAACCACTTCGCCTACCTGCTTGCCGAGGGCACCGGCGCCAAGACGATCGGCGGCCTGCCGCACAACTCACCGACCTGCAACGGTTCGTCGGTCACCGGCATCGGCCACGACAAGCTCGGCAAGATCTGGTACCGCGCGCTGACGACGTACATGACCAGCGGTACGACGTACGCGCAGGCACGGACCGCGACGCTGAACGCGGCCACCGACCTGTACGGCGCCAGCAGCATCGAGCGGGCAACCGTTGCCGCCGCTTGGTCCGCTGTCGCGGTGAACTGACCAACTGAGGGTTTCGCCGGTCCTGTCCCACTGGGGCGGGCAGGACCGGCGGATATCAAACGCTTTGTCCCCCTTATTCCATTGCCACCGGGTTTGTGCGGACCTACCGTCGCAATCATGGGTGGGGAACCCGGGGGAACTTCAGACCAGCGACGGCCGCAACTGCATGCGGCCAGGCCGTTGCTGCTCGTCGTCGACGCTGACCCGGAGCGTCTGGAACGGTGCGAAAGCGAACTGGAGCGGGCCTTCGGCGTCGACTTCAGAGTCCGCGGCGAGCTGACCGCAGCCGCCGCGATCACTTGCCTACAGCAAGCGCACGAGTGGGGACAGCGGGTTGCCGTCGTCCTCGTCGACGACGCGCTCGACGCCCAGGAGCGGGCGCAGATCCTCGCGACATCGCGGTCCGCGCACCCGGACGCGCGCCGGGCGTTGCTGATCGAGTGGGGCGCGTGGGCCGACCGTGCGACCGCGTCCGCGATCCTGACGGCGATGTCGGTAGGCGACATCAACTACTACGTGCTCAAGCCGTGGACCACGCGCGACGAGCTGTTCCATCGCACGGTCGCCGAGTTCATCCAGGAATGGTCGCGGTACGAGGTCGCGAACCTGCGGGAAGTAGTGGTGATCGCCGCCGAGCATTCGGTCCGCGGTCAGGCCGTCCGCAGTCTGCTGGCCCGCAACGGGATCCCGAGTGCGTTCCGCGAGAGCGGTACGGCGCTGGCGAACGACGCACTCAAGTTCATCGACGAGCCGGATCCGGGTGCCGGGGTGCTGGTGTGGATGCCGGCGATCGGTGGCGTCGTACTGCACGACCCGACCGATGCGGAGATCGCGGAGGCGTGGGGGGTGCCAACGGCCCTGGCGTCGGAGGATCGCTCGTTCGACGTCCTGGTGATCGGGGCTGGTCCGGCCGGGCTGGCGACGGCGGTGTACGCGTCGTCCGAGGGTTTGCGGACGCTTGTGGTGGAGCGAGAGTCGATCGGCGGTCAGGCGGGGACGAGCTCACTGATCCGGAACTACTTGGGGTTCTCGCGGGGTATTCGCGGGTCCGAGCTGGCGCAGCGCGGGTACCAGCAGGCGTGGGTGTTCGGGGCGCATTTCGTGCTGATGCGGTCGGTCGAGCGACTGGAGATGGGTGAGGGTCATTTCCATGCAGTGATCGGCGATGTGGGCGAAGTGACGGCACGGGCCGTCGTACTGGCGACGGGTGTGTCGTACCGGCGACTCGAGGTGCCGTCGCTGGAGAAGCTGCTCGGGAACGGCGTGTACTACGGCGCGAGTGTGTCCGAGGCTCACGGGCTGATGGGTCGGGACGCGGCCGTGGTCGGCGGCGGGAACTCGGCCGGACAGGCTGTCCTGCATCTGGCCCGCTACTGCCGGCACGTGCTGCTGGTGATCCGGGGCGAGGACCTTTCGGCGAGCATGTCGCAGTACCTCATCGACGCGATCGATGCGGCGGACAACGTGACCGTACGGGCGTCCAGCGAGGTCGCCGACGGTGGCGGCGACGGGCGGCTGCAGCAGGTGACGCTGCGGGATCGGCGTACCGGCGAGGAGGAGACGATCCCGCTCGACGGGCTGTTCGTGATGATCGGCGCGGTGCCGGGGACCAACTGGCTGCCGGACGAAGTGGCGCGCGACAAGCTCGGGTTCGTGCTCAGCGGCTCGGACGCCGGTGCGCATGAGCTCTGGCAGCAGAGCCGGCCTCCGCGGCCTTACGAGACCACCGTGCCCGGGCTGTTCGCCGTCGGCGACGTGCGATCCGAGTCGGTGAAGCGGGTGGCCTCGGCGGTCGGTGAGGGCTCGGTGGTCGTCTCGCAGATTCACACCCACCTCACGGTCCCGTGAACCAGCCAACTCACAGGCCGTTCGCCTACACGCCAGCGATGGTCGCCCTGACCGCGCTGGTGTTGTTGGTGCCGCTCGCCGGGCTAGTGGTGCTGCTGCAGACCCCGCGGTACGACGTGCATTGGGAACACCATCCGACCCATTTCTGGCTGGTGCTGCTCACGGCAGCCCTCAGCGCCGGACTCGCCTACACGACCGGAGCGGCGGCGCTGCGGCGCGGTGACGCCCGCGTGCTGTTCGTCTCGCTGGCGTTCCTGTCCGCGGCCGGCTTCCTCGGGCTCCATGCGCTGGCGACACCGAAGGTCTTGCTGGACACGCCGAACGCCGGTTTCACCCTCGCCACGCCGATCGGTGTGGCTCTCGCGTCGGTGTTCGCGTTCCTGTCGAGTCTGACCGTCTCCGGCATCAGGTGGGGTCGCTGGCTGCGCGCCGGCCTGCTGGTGCTGATGGCCTTGTGGGCAGTCGCTTCGGTACTGCGGTTGCCACCGCTGCACGACACGTCCGTCCCGGAAGTTGCCGACGGCATCCTGAAAGCGTTGGCCGTACCAACGATCCTGCTGTACGGCGTGGCTGCCGCCCGCTACCTGCGGATCTGGTGGGCGCGGCCGTCGTTGATGTTGCTGTCGATGATCTCCGCGTTCGTGCTGCTCGGCGAGGCGATGGTCGCGCTGGTGTTCGCGAAGAACTGGGCGCTGTCGTGGTGGGAGTGGCACGTGCTCTTGCTGGCCGCGTTCGGGCTGGTCGTGGCCGGGGTGCGGATCCAGTGGTACGAGGAACGGTTCGCCGACCTCTACCAGCAGGACACCGTGTCGGGGCAGCGCGAATTGAGCGTGCTGTTCGCGGATCTCGCCGGCTTCACGACGTTCTCCGAACAGCACGATCCGGCCGAGGTCACGGCGATGCTGAACACGTACTTCAAGGTCGTCGTACCGTCGGTGGTCGGGCGGCACGGCGGCGACGTGGACCGGATCATCGGGGACGCGCTGATGGTCACGTTCAACAAGCGCGGTGACCAGCCGGATCACGCGGAGCGGGCGGCTGCGGCCGGGCTGGCGCTGCAGGAGGCGGCGGCCGAGGTCCTGGCCACCCATCCGCACTGGCCGCGGTTCCGGGTCGGGATCAACAGCGGGATCGCGTCGGTGAGCCTGCTCGGCACCGAAGGCGGCCGGACCCACACAGTCATCGGTGACACGGTGAACGTCGCCTCCCGGATCGAGGGGAAGGCCCCGGGCGGCGGCGTGGCGATCGGCCCGGCGACGAAGGCGCTGCTGCCCGCGGCGCTGACCGAATCGCTCGGGATGCTCACGCTGAAGGGCAAGGCCGAGCCGCTGGAGGTCTACCGGCTGATCGCGCTGCGTGGCGAATGATCACCCGTGCCTTTCGTGCGCACCCCGGGTGTTCATGTGTTGGCCCTTGGAACGCTGACGTCCCGGTGTGAGAATCCGGGCCATGTCTGCCCTGATCCGATCACGACGCCGCCTGGGCGCCCTCGTGGTCACCTCGAGTCTCGCCTTGACCGGTGCCGTCGCGTTCGTCGCCAGACCGGCTGACGCCGCTTCCACCGACGTGGTCGTCACGGAGGTGTATGGCGGTGGCGGCAACTCCGGTGCGCCGTACACGAACGATTTCGTCGAGTTGACGAACAACAGCTCGGCCGCGGTCGACGTCAGCGGCTGGTCGGTCCAGTACGCCTCGGCCGCCGGCGCGACCTGGCAGGTCACCAAGCTCACCGGCAGCATCGCGCCGGGCGCCGCCTACCTGGTCCAGGAGGGCGCGGGCGCCGGCAACGGTCAGCCGATGCCGACCGCGAACGTCGAGGGCACCATCGCGATGTCCGCGACGGCCGGCAAGATCGCCGTCGTCACCAACCAGACCGCGCTCGCCTGCGGGGCGACCTGCCACGCGGACGCCGGCGTGAAGGACTACGTCGGCTACGGCACCGCGACCGACTCCGAGACCACGCCCGCGCCGGGCCTGTCGAACTCCACCTCGGACTCCCGGACCGACCCGAAGCAGGACACCGACAACAACAGCGCCGACTTCGTCGCGGGCAACCCGTCGCCGGGCACGCTGACCGGTGGTCCGGCCGAGCCCCCGGTGGACGCGAAGATCCACGACATCCAGGGCGCCGCGCACCGCTCGCCGCTCGAAGGCAAGCTGGTCCAGAACGTCACCGGTGTGGTGACCGCGAAGAGCACCAACGGGTTCTGGTTCCAGGACACCCAGCCGGACGACAACCCGTCCACCAGCGAGGGCGTGTTCGTCTTCACCAGCTCCGCGCCGACCGTCTCCGTCGGTGACGCCGTCACGGTCGCGGGCATGGTCGCCGAGTTCCGCCCCGGCGGCTCCGGCGGTACGACGAACCTGACCACGACCGAGATCACCAACCCGAAGATCACCGTCACCGGGACCGCCGCCGTACCCGCGCCGACCATCGTCGGCCCGGGCGGTCGGGTGCCGCCGTCGACCGTGATCGACAACGACTCCAGCGGTGACGTGGAGACCACGAGTACCGCGTTCGACCCGGCCCAGGACGGCCTCGACTTCTGGGAGTCGCTGGAGGGCATGTGGCTGGGCATCAACCAGCCGCAGGTCACCGGCCCGACCAGCTCGTTCCGCGAGCTGTCCGTCGTACCCGCCGGGGCTGGGGTACGCACCGTGCGCGGCGGGATCCTGCTGCAGAAGAACGACAGCAACCCGGAGCGAGTGCTGCTGGACGACGTACTGGCGCCGATCCCGGATGCGAAGACCGGGGACAAGCTGGCCGGTCTGGTGACGGGTGTTCTGGACTACTCGTTCGGCAACTTCAAGTTCCAGCCGACCGTGACGCCGACCGTGATCGACGGTGGCGTGAAGCGGGAGACGACCAAGGCGTCCTCGCCGCTGCAGGTGTCGGTGGCGACGTTCAACGTGGAGAACCTGGACCCGTCCGACGGCCCGGCCAAGTTCGACGGACTCGCGCAGGCCGTCGTGAAGAACCTCGCCTCGCCGGACATCCTCGGGCTTGAGGAGGTCCAGGACAACGACGGCGCCACGAACTCCGGTACGACGGCCGCGAACGTCACCCTGGACACGCTCGTCGCCGCGATCCAGAAGGCCGGCGGACCGAAGTACACCTACCGCGAGATCGACCCGGTGAACAACGCCGAGGGTGGCGAGCCGGGCGGCAACATCCGGGTCGCGTTCCTGTACCGGACGGACAAGCCGGTCAAGTTCGTCGACCGCCCGGGTGGCGGCTCGACGGTCGCGACCACGATCACCACCGACCGGTTCGGCAAGCCGCACCTGAGCTCGTCGCCGGGCCGCGTCGACCCGGCGAACCCGGCCTGGGAGGCGACCCGAGTCCCGCTGGCCGGCGAGTTCACCTGGCTCGGGCAGTCGCTGTTCGTGGTGGTCAACCACTTCAGCTCCAAAGGCGGCGACGACCCGCTCTGGGGCCGGTTCCAGCCGCCGGTGCAGGTGACCGCCGAGAAGCGGCACCAGCAGGCGCTGGCGGTTCGCGGGTTCGCGGACCAGATCTTCGCCAAGGACAAGGGGGCGAACGTGGTCGTGCTCGGTGACCTGAACGACTTCGACTGGTCACAGACCGCGGACCTCCTGGTCGGCTCGGGCAAGACCGCGCTGGTCGACCTGCCCCGGACACTGCCGCTGAAGGAGCGGTACAGCTACGTGTTCGAGGGCAACAGCCAGATCCTGGACCAGATCCTGATCTCGCAGAACCTGCGCCCGACCGCGTCGTACGACGTGGTGCACATGAACTCGGAGTTCCCGGACCAGATCTCCGACCACGACCCGCAGGTGGTGAAGCTGATCCCGTTGCCCTCCTGGGTGCGGTGACATCGCAGGATTGCGGGAGTCTTACGTGCGGCGGCCGGGCGGGGTTTTCCTTGCCCGGTCGCCGATACTTAAGACGTGACAGATGACATCAAGCAGTACGCCGTACAGAAGTCCGACGCGGAGTGGAAGGCGCAGCTCTCCCCCGCCGAGTTCAAGGTGCTGCGCAAGGCCGGCACCGAGCGGCCGTTCGTCGGTGAGTACACCGACACCAAGACGGTCGGCGTGTACAAGTGCCGGGCCTGCGACGCGGAGCTGTTCCGCAGCGAGACCAAGTTCGACTCGCACTGCGGCTGGCCGTCGTTCTTCGCCCCGCTCGCCGAGGACCGGGTCGAGTACATCGAGGACTACGACCTCGGGATGAAGCGGACCGAGGTCCGTTGCGCCAACTGCGGCTCCCACCTGGGTCACGTCTTCGAGGGCGAGGGCTACGGCACGCCCACCGACCTGCGCTACTGCATCAACAGCATCAGCATGACGCTCACCCCGGCCTGAGCCTGCGGCACCGGTCGCCCGGTCTGGTTCTAGACTGGGCCGGCTGGTGGCTCCTGGGGAAGGAAATTGGTGGCTGACGACATCCGTAGACCGCGGGTTCTGGATGTGCTGGCCGTGGCAGAGCCGTGGGAGGTGCCGGCCGAGTGGACGGCCCGGATCCGGGCTCAGCTGCGGGCCTGGGCCGACGACCCCGACGCACTGCGGCCGTTGCGCCCCGAGGCGTTCCCGGACTTCGTCAAGGGCACGCCGGCCGCGGTCTGGTTCACCCACCAGGCAGCGCCGCTGCTGACCGGGTGGATCCCGGTCCTGCACGGTGAGTACGCCGACCTGTCGGCCGAGCTCACGCACGAGTTCTACCGGCCGTCGTCCCGCCTCGGCGGCAGCGGGCACGTGACCTACGTGGCACCGACGGACTGGCACCTGCAGGCGATCGCCGGCGCCCGCGGCTTCCGCGAGAACGGGCGCAAGCATGCCCTGCAACTGTCCCGCAACGTCGTCCGCCTCTTCGTCGACGCTCCCCCGATGGCCGCTCGGGCCGAGGCCCTGACCGCCGCGTTCGACCGGGTGCTGGCCAACCGCGACGCGACCGAACTGCACATCTCCGGCGAGTACGACGAGATCGTCAAGTACTGGCGCACCGAAGGGCTCAAGGACTCCGAGCGCGCCGTACTGCCCGAGCTGGCCGGCCCGACCGCCGCGCTGCGTTACTCGCTGAACTCGGTCCGGGACACGCACGCCCGGATGCTGATGCTGAGCCCGGACGAGTACGCCGGGGATTTCGCGCAGGTGCTGGCCGAGCTGATCCTGGCCTCCGGCCTGCGCGGCATCCCGCAGCCCGTCGCGAACATCCTCGGCTCCGCCGCGGTGGACGTGCACAAGGCGCTCCAGGACATCGACCCGACCTTCAACCTGCAGACCTGGCACGGCCATGTGAACCAGTGGATGGCCCGCGCCATCCGGAACGGGCAGTCGCCGCTGGCCCGGTCCTGGGGCGCCGCCGCCGCGCGGGTCGCCGTACACCTGTCGGGTGTGCTGGCCAGGGAGCCGTGGCCCGAGCCGGAGGTGCCGGACCTCAGCACGCTGTTCCGGATGCTCGACCGGGAGCGCTGGAGCGCCCTGGAAAGCCAGGCCGCGGCGGAGCAGGACGCGTCGCTGTCGGCCGCCTGGAAGGACGTCCAGAAGGACGCCAATGACACTGCACATCCCGCGCCGGCCTCCGGCGGAACCCTCGACGAGCCGCTCCCCGCGCCGCTGGACTTCAGCGACAACCCGCTCGCCGAGCTCGACTCGCTGATCGGCCTGGAGTCGGTGAAGGACGCCGTACGCCGGATGGTCGCCGAGGTGAAGACGAACCTGCGCCGGGCCGAGCTCGGCCTGCCGAGTCACGACCGGGCCCGGCACATGGTCTTCGTCGGCAAGCCCGGTACGGCGAAGACGACGATCGCCCGGCTGCTCAGCCGGATCTACCACCAGCTCGGCGTTCTGGAGAAGGGCCACGTGGTCGAGGTCGACCGCTCCGACCTGGTCGGCCCCGCCCTCGGTGCGACCGCCCCGATGACCGCGGCCAAGTTCCGCGAGGCGCTCGGCGGCGTGCTGTTCATCGACGAGGCGTACAGCCTGACCCCGGAGAACACCCCGGGCGACTACGGTCTCGAGGCGGTCGCGACGATCCTGAAGCTGATGGAGGACCACCGGAACGACTGCATCGTGATCGTCGCCGGGTACCACCGCGAGATGCAGCGGTTCATGGAGTCCAACACCGGTCTGGCGTCCCGGTTCCCGAAGCTGCTGTCGTTCAGCGAGTACGACACCGATCAGCTGGTCGCGATCTTCGAGCTGCAGGCGCGGCAGAAGGGGATGATCTACGGCGAGGAGGTGCTGGACAAGGTCCGCACCGTCATCCCGCCCGCGCCCCGTGCGCACAGCTTCGGCAACGGTCGTTTCATCCGGAACGTCCTCGAGGAGGCCGTCTCCAACCAGGCCATCCGGCTGTCGTCCAGCGACCCGGACCGCCTGACCGAGCGCGACCTCCGCGAACTGATCCCGGCCGATGTCAGGCCCCCGACGTCGATGCGCGCCGAGGACTACCTACTGCAGAAGCCGGGGACCTAAACCGGGGTCGCCAGTGCGACCGGGTTGCCCTCGGGGTCGGCCAGGTACGCCTGGCGTTCGCCCCACGGCATGGTTGCGGGTTCCTGGAGGACGGGGTGGCCGGCGGCGCGGAAGCGTTCCACCTCGGCCTCGACGTCGTCGACGTACACGAAGAGCTCGAAGCGTGGCGCCGTACCCACGGTGATGCCGAGCTGGGCCTCGGGCCAGTTGGCGTCGGACAGGCCGAGGGACGAGTCACCGCGCTCCAGGCCGACGTAGTGCGGCTCGCCTTCGAGCGGGAACTGGTACGTCGACTCGTAGCCGAGGAGCGCGTAGAACTCCACGGACCGGCGTACGTCAGCGACGTACAACACCGGAAACGCCTTGCGATGCATCAGACCAGGTTAGCCACGAGCTCGCTGAGCTCGGTGCGCTTTCCGGTGTAGAACGGGATTTCCTCCCGCACGTGTCGCCGCGCGGTCGAGGCCCGGAGGTCGCGCATCAGGTCGACCATCCGATGCAGTTCGTCGGCCTCGAAGGCGAGGATCCACTCGTAGTCGCCGAGCGCGAACGACGCCACCGTGTTCGCCCGGACGTCCGGGTAGGTGCGCGCCATCTTGCCGTGCTCGGCGAGCATGAACCGGCGCTCCTCGTCCGGCAGCAGGTACCACTCGTAGGACCGCACGAACGGGTACACGCAGATGTAGGCCCGCGGCTCCTCGTCGGCCAGGAACGCCGGGATGTGGCTCTTGTTGAACTCCGCCGGCCGGTGCAGCGCGAACTGCGACCAGACCGGGACCAGGTGCCGCCCGAGCCGCGACCGGCGCAGCGCATGGTACGCCTGCTGCAGCGCGTCCGAGGTCGGCGCGTGCCACCAGATCATGAAGTCGGCGTCGGCCCGGAAACCCTCGATGTCGTAGATCCCGCGGATCACCACGTCCTCGCCGGCCAGCTTGCCGACCAGGTCGTTGAGCTCGGCGGTCAGCTCGTCCCGGTCCGCATCACCGAGCGGCGTCTCGACCTTGAAGACCGACCACAGGGTGTACCGGATGACGTTGTTGAGCTCTCGGGCTTTCGGCGTACCAGTCACTTCGCCATTGTCTCCAATGCATTGAGATGCTCCTGCACCCGGGTCGCCGCCTTGCCACCGGACGCGACGCAGGCGGCGATCCCGACACCGCGGTACGCCGCTCCGCACACAGCCAGCCCCGGTACGTCGGCCACCGCGGCCTCGACCCGATCGACCCGCTCCAGATGACCGACGGCGTACTGCGGAAGACCGCCGCCCCACCGCGTCACCAGGGACCCGGCCACCTCGGAGTGCAGGCCGATCGCCTTCTGCAGGTCCGCGACCGCGAGCGCTACGAGCTCCTCGTCGGACCGCTGCAGCACGTATTCCTCACCGAGCCGGCCGACCGACGTACGCAGGACCGCCAGGTCTCCCCCGGCCTCGCCCGACCACGCCCACTTGGCGTGCGAGTAGGTCGACGCCTTGATCGTCCGACCTTCGACGGACGGCACGAGGAATCCGGACCCGGTCGCGTCGGCCGGCCAGTCGCGCTTCCGGACGGCCAGCGTGACGATCGCCATGCTGGCGTACTCGATCGTCGCCAGCTCGGTCGACGCCGCCGGCACCACCTCGGTCAGCATCCTGGCCGCTGGCGCTGCGGGCACCGCGACCACCACCGCATCAGCCGTCAGCAACGTCGGCGCGGGGACCGGTCCGGCCTCCAGCGCGAACCCGTCCGGCGTGCGCGAAATCCGTCGTACCGTCAGCTTGCGGCGGATGTCCACGCCGCGCGCGGTCAGATCCTGCTCGAGCGCGGCGATGATCCGGTTGATCCCGCCGACCACACCGGCGAACACCGGTTGGCCCGCTCGCTTCTGGCCCAGTGCGCGTAGATCGGCAGTGGCAGCGAGCAGGCTCGGGGCGGTCCGCAGCTTGGCGTACAGATCCGGTACGGCGGCAGCGAGCGAGATCTCCTCCGCCTTCCCGGCGTACACCCCGCCGAGCAGCGGGTCGATCAGCTTGTCGGTGACCGCGGACCCCATCCGCTCGGCAACGAACCGCCCGATCGCCACGTCCTCGGTGAGCGCCGGCGCCGGTAGGTCGGCCTCATGTGCCACCTGCTCGGCGGCGGCGGACCCGAGTACGTCGGCAGTCGCGGACGGATCGACCGGGACGCCCATGATCGTCGGCGGGATCGCCCGGATCCGGTCGCCGACCCACAATCCGGCCGATGTCGTTGCCGGATGCACCAAGTCGTCACCGAGCCCGATCGCCCGGATCAGATCGACCGCCTCGGGACGCCGGGCCAGCACCGACTCGGCGCCGAGGTCGACCGGCACGCCCTCGATCTCGGCCCCGGCCAGCTTCCCGCCGAGCCGCGGCGACCCCTCGAGCACCGTGATCTGCGGCGGATTCGGCCCGGTCGCCAGCGCGTACGCCGCCGCCAGCCCACTGATCCCGCCACCGACCACGACGACCCGGCTCACACGCCCTCCAGCATCAGCTCGTACTTCTTCCCCGGCCCGAGGCTCGTGCTGCTCGTCCCGACCGGCCGGAACCCGGCCCGGGTCAGCACCGCCTGCGACGCCCCGTTGTGATCGGAGGCGCCAGCCCGCAGAACTGTCAGCCCGTACTCGGTCGCTGCGACCCCGATGATCGCCCGGACCGCTTCGGTCGCGAGCCCTTGACCGGCCCACTTCTCCGCGATCCGGTAGCCGAGCTCGGCCGACCCGTGCTCGAGGTCCACCAGGTTCACCCGGCCGACCACCGCGCCGGAGTCGTCGGTGAGTACGTGGAAGCGACAGGCGCCGGTCGCCTGCTCGGCGAGCATCGCCGCGTGCCGGGCCGCGAACTCGGCGAAGTACTCGTCGCCGCGATCCCAGATCCAGCTCGCGAAGTACGCCCGGTTCTCCTGCTCGAAGGCGAGCACGGCATCGGCGTGCGCAGCGGTCAGGAGCTCCAGGGTCACCGGGTGGTCCGGCAGACGGATCACACAGCGCTCCGGGTTTGTACGTACTTCGCCACCCGGGCGAGCACCTCGGGGTCGGCGTTCGGCGGCACTCCGTGGCCGAGGTTGAAGATGTGGCCGGGCGCCGCCTTGCCCTCCTCGAGGATGCGGTCGATCTCGGGCTCGATCGCGTCCCAGCCGGCGAACAACAGGGCTGGATCCAGGTTGCCCTGCAGCGGCTTCGGGCCAACTCGTCGTACTGCCTCGTCGAGCGGGACGCGCCAGTCGACTCCGACCACGTCGGCGCCGGCAGCGCTCATCAGGCCGAGGAGCTCGCCGGTGTTCACGCCGAAGTGCACCCGCGGTACGCCGTACGGCTTGAGCGCCTCGAACACCTTGGCGGAGTGCGGCAGCACGAACCGTTCGTAGTCCCGCGGCGACAGCCCACCGGCCCAGGAGTCGAACAGCTGGATCGCCGACGCGCCGGCCTCGACCTGGACCGACAGGAACGCGATCGCGACCTCGGCCAGCCGGTCCGCCAGCGCGTGCCACAGGTCCGGCTGACCGTGCATCATCGCCTTGGTCTTCGCGAAGTCCTTGCTCGGCCCACCCTCGACCAGGTACGACGCGAGCGTGAACGGCGCGCCCGCGAACCCGATCAACGGCGTACCACCGAGGTCGGAGACGAGCTGCTGGATGGCCTCGGTGGTGAACGGCACGTCGGCCGCGGTGACCGGGCGGACCGCCGCCACCCCGGCGGCGTCCCGGATCGGGTCCGCCGCCACCGGGCCGACGCCGGGCTTGATCTCGATGTCGTAACCGGCGAACTGGAGCGGGGTGACGATGTCGGAGAAGAAGATCGCCGCGTCGACGCCGTAACGGCGGACCGGCTGCAGCGTTATCTCGACGACAAGGTCGGGACGCTTGCAGGACTCGAGCATCGTGATGCCCTCCCGCACCTTGTGGTACTCGGGCAACGCGCGCCCCGCCTGGCGCATGAACCACACCGGGGTGTGCGGCGCACGCTCCCCCCGGGCAGCTAGCAGGTACGGCGAACGATCCAGCGGCGACGTCGAAGACACACAGGGATGATCCCACGCGGCTTTCAACGGTCGTGCGCCGGTTACACACTGGCTGTCACCGGCGCGTCTAAACAGGCGTCGGTGAGTGATCGGTCGTAGGCTGCCAAGCATGGGTGCCCGCAAGCAGGTCGACGCGCCACCCGCGGAGTTCGCCGAGGCAGTCTCGCAGTTACGAGGTGCCCGGTTCCGGCCCGAGGTTTTCGTCGAGGAGATGCCCGCACCGCAGCGGATCGCACCGCACGCGGCCGCGGTCAGCGCCGACGTGACGGTCGACGGCGACGATGTCGCCACCGGCCGGCTCGTCATCCTCTACGACCCGGCCGGGAACGACGCATGGCAGTCGACCTTCCGCTGTGTCGCGTACGTGCGAGCCGCCGTCGAACCGGAGATGGTGACCGACGCGCTGCTCGGCGGCGTGGGCTGGACCTGGCTGATGGAGGCGCTGGCCGACCGCGGCGCCGACTTCCTGGCGCCTAGCGGTACCGTCACCAGGGTGGTATCGGAGAGCTTCGGCGGGATGGCCGACGACGACGCGACGGCGGAGATCGAGATCCGCGCGTCCTGGAGCCCCGTGCCCGGACCTGCTGGACTGGTGGACGTGACCCGGCATGCCGAGGCCTGGGGCGAGGTGCTCTGCACGGCGGCGGGTTTGCCGCCGGTTCCGCCGGGGGTGGTCGCGATGCCGACCCGGCGCGGACAGCGGGGCCAATGAGCCCAGCCGAAACCCAGCCGACGGCACCGGACGAACCGGCTGAGAAGGAACTGCCCCTGCTCGAGCTCAGGGACGGGCTGTCGGAGGTGGTCGAGACCGACGACGCCTTGACCGAGATCGTCGAGGCGTTCCAGGGCGGCACCGGCCCGGTGGCCGTCGACGCCGAACGCGCCTCCGGTTACCGCTACTCCCACCGTGCGTACCTGGTCCAGCTGCGGCGCGTCGGCTCCGGCTCGGCGCTGGTCGACCCGATCCCGTTCGGTGACCTGTCCTCGCTCGGCGACGCGATCGTCGACACCGAGTGGATCATCCATGCGGCCAACCAGGACTTGGCCTGCCTGGCCGAGGTCGGGATGGTGCCGCGTCAGGTCTTCGACACCGAGCTGGCCGGCCGCCTGCTCGGGTACCCGAAGGTCGGGCTCGCCTCGCTGGTCAGCGAAGTGCTCGGCTATCGGATGCGCAAGGAACACTCGGCCGCCGACTGGTCCACCCGGCCGCTCCCAGCGCCTTGGCTCGTGTACGCCGCGTTGGACGTCGAGATGCTGATCGAGCTGCGGGACGCCATCGAGCAGGAGCTGCGCCGCGAGGGCAAATGGGAGTGGGCCGAGCAGGAGTTCGCCGCGATCCTGGACGCTCCCCCGCGGGAGCCGAGGCCGGACCCATGGCGCCGTACGTCGGGCATGCACCGGGTCCGCAACCGTCGCAGCCTGGCCGTCGTCCGCGCCCTGTGGGAAGCACGCGACCAGATCGCCGAGTCCGCGGACATCTCCCCCGGCCGCGTGTTGCCGGACGCCGCGATCGTCGAGGCTGCATCTGCGATGCCGGCCGACCGCGACACGCTGCAGAAACTGACTGCTTTCAAGGGCCGCGGCGCTCACCGTCACATGCGGACCTGGTGGGAAGCGGTCGACCACGCCCGCCGCCTGCCCGACTCCGAGCTCCCCAAGCAAGGCCCGAGGTACGACGGCCCGCCGCCGGCCCGCGCCTGGGCCGACCGGGACCCGGATGCCGCGGCTCGTTTGTCGGCCGCCCGGAGCGCGGTCGCCGAGATCGCCGAGGCTCACCGCCTTCCGACGGAGAACCTCCTCGCCCCCGACACGATCCGCCGGCTGGCCTGGTCACCGCCCAAGGACGTGACGCTAGACGTGGTCACGAGCTTCCTCCGCGAACACCACGCCCGCCAGTGGCAGATCGCCCTCACCGCCGACGTCCTCACCGACGCAATGACCTCAGAGGCCCCGGCGAAGCCGCTCGATTAGCCGGTTGTGACCAGAACACACGGCTTTCGTCGTCGAAGAAGCCGCCGCGCGGTCCGTCGTTCGGCAAGGTCGCGAGCCGGATCGCGATCGCGGCGCTGAGATGCACCGAGGTTGGGGAGGATGGTGTGCCGGATTCGGAGGGTAATCCTCCCCAAGGCGGCAGTCCGTTCCGGCACGAGTGGCTGCGGAGCCCTTGCGTGAGCAATCCCGGGCCTTGGCCGCTTTGCGGAACATTTTTGCCACCAGGTGCAAACTTGTCACCGCAAACAGCGTGGCCCCTCGGTTCGCCGCTTGCCCAGGACTGCGGGTCGCGCGTGCTGAGCGGCATTGGGGTCGACCCCTGAGCTGGTCGGTTGCCACCCCTACGAACGAGGGGTCAACCGACCATCTCAGGGGTCAACCCCGGAGATGGACTCCGCTGGAGTCAGGTCCGGGCGCAGCTGGTCGCGGAGGGTCAGTACGATCTGGAGCGCGCCGAGCAGGATCACGGTCGCGATGATCACGAAGATCTGGCGGTAGCTCAGCAGACTGACGAGCAGACTGCCCAGCGCGAGGGAGATCGCCTGCGGCGTAGACAGCAGCACCTCGACCGCGGTCGACACCCGGCCGATCAGATGACCCGGTGAGCGGCGCTGCATCAACGTCGTGAACGACACGAACGTCCACGGCAACCCGAGACCACAGATCCCCGCGCCGATCAGCACCACGATGATGGTGGGCGCGGCAGCACAGACGATGGTCGCGGCAGCCAGCGCGACCAGGCCGACCAGGCAGACGGCGATCTCGCCAAGCCGTCGTACGGCACGGCTCGCGGTCAGTCCACCGATGATCGCGCCGACGCCCTGACAGGTGACGAAGACGCCGGAGTACGTCGGTGGTTTGCCGAAGGCATCCATCAGGGCGTAGATCGACGACTCGAAGAAGCCGATGACGAGGATCGAGATCGCGAGCCCGGCGAGGACATGACGCAGTACCCGATCGCCGAACAGGAACCGGACGCCACCGAGGACGTCCTCGCGGAAGGTGTTCTTCACCGGCGCCGGAGTCTCGGTGACCTTGATCGTCGCGATCAGCAGCCCGGCCAGCGCAAACGTGGTCGCGTCGATGACCGCGACCAGCCAGCCGCCCGCCGTCGCGAAGATCGCGGCACCGACCAGCGGCCCGAACAGCCGGTAGCCCTCCTTGATCGTGGCCAGGCTGGAGTTGGCGTCGACGAGGAGTTCGTCCGGCAGGAGCTCCTTGAGCAGGCCGTTGAGCGCGGCCGGCAGTACGACGAACGAGACGCCGTACAGGAAGGCGACGACCCAGATCAGCCATACGTCGTTCGCGTCCCGGACGAGCACGAGCGGGAGGACCGCGGCCGCGCTGGCGAAGTTGCCCCAGACCAGGATCGCCTTGCGGGGCAGGCGATCCACCCACACGCCGAGCAGCGGGGCGCCGAGCGCCGGCAGCACCATGAAGAAGAACGTCAGGCCGGCCAGCGCGTTGGAGCCGGTGAGCGTCTTCACCCACATGCTCAGCACCAGCAGCATGACCGAGTCGCCGAGCATCGACGTACTCAGGCCAGCAAACAGGCGCGGGAACCCGGGCTGGGCGAACAGCTTCCTCATGCCGGCTCGACCCCCGGGAAGGACACCGGGACGCCCCAGGAGACGAACTCGCACAGCCGCGCACCCGCCGGCCGCTGCTTCGGATCGGTCAGCCGCTCGACATGGCGGTCGAGCACAGCCTCGATCGCCTCGTTCATCTCCTTGAGCTCGTCCGCGGTCAGCCAGGCGACCATCTCGGTGTTGCTGGTCGCCGCCCGCCACTCCTCGGGTTCCTCCGGCGCGCGCTCCTGCGCCTCCCGCAACCGGTCGATCGCGCGGCCCATCACCACTTCGGACAACGCCTGCGCGGCCCGCCGCTCGTCGATCGACCCGGCCCCGTGCTCCTCGTCCCAGTGGAATCCGAGCCCCGGCACCTGCCACGGCCGCTGCCGGCCCTTCCCGCCCTCGGCCTCCTCGACGAAGCCGTGCTGCGCCAGCTTGCGCAGATGCCACGAACAGTTGGCCGGCGTCTCGTCGAGCCGGTCGGCCAGCTCGGTCGCGGTCAGCGGCCCGCTGACCGACAGCAGTTCGATGATCGCCATCCGGACCGGATGGGCCAGCGCGTTCAGCTCACGGGGATCGCTCAGGCGGCGATGCGGGTTCGGCATGCATCGAAAGTACTCTTTCGAAAGAGTTGTTGCAATGAAAGCCATGAAGAAACCCCCAACCCCTCGCTTCGCTCGGGGGTGGGGGTGGTGTCTCCGCCGCGTCGTCAGGTGGTGGGGACGGGTGGCGTCAGTTCTTCGGGAGCTGGGTCTCGATCGCGGCGATGACCTCGTCGGACTCGGGCACGGTGCCCGGGCGGAAGCGGGCGGCGATCGTGCCGACCGGGCTGATCAGGAACTTCTCGAAGTTCCACTGGATGTCGCCGGCCTCGCCTTCGGCGTCCGGTGTCTGGGTCAGCTCGGCGTACAGCGGGTGCCGGCCATCGCCGTTCACCTCGAGCTTGTCCAGCATCGGGAATGTGACGCCGTACGTCGTCGAGCAGAAGGTCTCGATCTCCTCGGCCGACCCCGGCTCCTGGCCGCCGAACTGGTTGCAGGGGGCACCGAGCACGGTGAAGCCACGCGACGCGTACTTCTTCTGCAGGTTCTCAAGACCCTCGTACTGCGGCGTCAGTCCACACTTCGACGCGACGTTCACAACGAGAACAGCCTTGCCCTTGTACTCGCCGAGCGAGGTCGCAGCGCCGGAAAGGGTGGTCAACGGGATGTCGTACAAGCTCATTCTGATCCTTGGGAGGTTGGGAGATGACGGGCAAGAAAGTCTTCGGTACGACGCCATGCCAGCGCGGACGCGTCAGCGTTGTGGAACATAGGCAGCGGATTGTCGAACGCGTGACCGGCATCGTCGTACCGGTGGATCTCGGCATCACCCAGCATCGGGACGATCTCGTCGACGTCCAGGTACGCGTCGGTGTTGCCGAAGTGGTGCAGGCTGGTCACGGTCACCTGTGGTGCGAGGTCGCCCAACTGCTTCAGCGCGGAGCCGTAGTAGCTCACGAGCACGTCCGGTGCCGCCACGGCCGCGACGTTGAAGCCCAGTCCGCCGCCGAAGCAGAAGCCGACCACTCCGGCACCCTTGCCTCGCGCCTGCAGGTACTCCAGGGCGGCAACGGCGTCCTTGACGGCTTGATCCCAGTCGAGGCGTTGGACGATTCCCATCGCCCGCGGCAGGAGCTCCGGCGAGGACTCGTCCAGCTCGGTGTCGTCCAGCCGCCAGTAGATCTCCGGCGCGATCACGTAGTACCCAAGGGCGTGCAGATCCGCCGCACGCTGCTTGATGTAGTCGGAGACGCCGAAGATCTCCTGGAGAAGCAGCACACCGGGCGCGTCGGCGTCTGTGGAACCCCACTCGTGGACTGGCAATGAACCTGAACCGGTGTCGATCTCCAAGGTCACACGGTGAAGCGTACGACCTCCCTGGGAACCGCCTTCGGTGCAGGTGCCGGCATCCAGGACTTGGTCTCGGCGATGGCGTCGAGGAGCAACTGGTACAGCCGGTCGTCCGGGTTCGGTACGCAGGCCTGCGAGATGCCTTCGACCGCGCACGACACCGCGCGTGGCGCCGTACGGCGGGCGAAGTCAGGCGTAGCGCGGCGCGAGCGTCCGGTGAACGCACGAGCCCACTTCGTCGCCGACGGGACCGACTTCAGCACCGCGAGCGAGTCCGGCTCGATGTCGTCCAGCGGCCGTCCGTCCAGCAGGGCCAACTGCTTCTCCCCCACCAGCAACGCCACGGCCAGGATGTACTGGCGCTCCTGCGAGACGATCGGCAACGCGTGCTGGATGCAGCGTGCCGTCACCCGCGGTACGACGTGCGGGTCCTCAGGCGTCAGCCCGATCACCGAGGGGATCAGCGGAGCCAGCCGCGACCGCCCGGAGTCCGTCGTACAGTCGTTGACGTCGCGCGCGACGCCCGCGAGCAGCGCATGCGTGCAGCCTGGATGGTCGGACCACGGTTCGCCGGCCAGGTAGGAGGCGAACTCCATGAAGCAGGCGCCCTTGCGAGGGTTGCGGTGCTTGCCCCGGCTCAGGACCGGTACGGCGAGATCAAGGTTGTTCATTGAACGGCTCCCCATAGCTACCTGCCACCAGCATGCGCCGATTCCCCGCCATCCGCCACGGCTTGCCCTCACCTCCTTCTCTTGTGAGCAGCCGCACACGCGCGGGTACTTTGGTGGTTCTGTTACTCACGGGTAGCATCGAGTTAGCTTTCCCGACCCCCAGAGGAGGGCCCTCGTGCCCCGTGAGATCCGCGATGTCGTGTTCGTCGACGGCGTTCGCACCCCGTTCGGCAAGGCCAAGGGCCAGTACGCCGAAACCCGCGCCGACGATCTGGTGATCAAGTGCATCCGGGAGCTGCTGCGGCGGAACCCGGGTCTCCCGCCGGAGCGGGTGGACGAGGTCGCGATCGCGGCCACCACCCAGATCGGCGACCAGGGCCTGACCATCGGCCGGACCGCGGCCCTGCTGGCCGGCCTGCCGCAGACCACCCCCGGGTACGCGATCGACCGGATGTGCGCCGGCGCGATGACCGCCGTCACCACCACCGCGGCCGGCATCGCCTTCGGTGCGTACGACGTGGTCGTGGCCGGCGGTGTCGAGCACATGGGCCGGCACCCGATGGGCGAGGGCGTCGACCCGAACCCGCGGATCATCTCCGAGAAGCTGGTCGACACCTCCGCCCTGGTGATGGGGTCGACCGCCGAGAACCTGCACGACCGGTACCCGACGATCACCAAGCAGCGCGCGGACGCCTTCGCCGCCGCCTCCCAGGAGCGCGCCGCCAAGGCCTACGCGAACGACCTGATCCAGCCCGACCTGGTCCCGATCGCGACCCGTTCGGCCGAGCTGGGCTGGGGCTACGCGACCACCGACGAGCCGATGCGGCCTGGTACGACGGTCGAGGACCTGGCCGGACTGAAGACGCCGTTCCGTCCGCACGGCCGGGTGACCGCCGGCAACTCGGCCGGCATCAACGACGGCGCGACCGCGTGCGTGCTGACGTCGGCTGAGGCCGCCGAGGAGCTCGGTCTCACGCCGAAGATGAAGCTGGTCTCGTACGGCTTCGCCGGTGTCGAGCCCGAGGTGATGGGCGTCGGCCCGATCCCGGCGACCGACAAGGCGCTGAAGCTGGCGGGGCTGACGATCGACGACATCGAGGCCTTCGAGGTCAACGAGGCGTTCGCCGTTCAGGTGCTGGCGTTCCTGGAGCGCTACGGCATCGCCGACGACGACCCGCGGGTCAACCCGTACGGCGGTGCGATCGCCTACGGACATCCGCTCGCGTCGTCCGGCGTACGGCTGATGAACCAGCTGGCGAAGCAGTTCGAGCAGCGCCCCGAGGTCCGCTACGGCCTCACCACCATGTGCGTCGGCCTAGGCATGGGCGGAACCGTCATCTGGGAGAACCCGAACTGGGAAGGGACCTCGAAGTGAGCCTGCAGGATTTGATCGACTCGGCGTCGGCGCTGTCGACGGACGAGGTCGTCACGCTCGCGCACTCGCGGGACGTCGTACTCCCGAACAAGGCCGGCACGATGGCCCTGATCACGCTGGACAACGGGCACGACCACACCAAGCCGAACACCTTCGGGCCCAAGGGTCTGGGGTCGCTGAACGAGGCTCTGGACGCGGCGTTGGCCCGGGACGAGATCGTCGCGATCGGTGTCACGGGCAAGCCGTTCATCCTGGCCGCGGGTGCCGATCTGACCGGCGTACCGAAGCTGACCGAGCGGGAGCAGGCGCTGGCGCTTGGCAAGATCGGGCACGGCGTGATGCGGAAGCTGATCGACGGCGGGAAGCCTTCGTTCGCGTTCGTGAACGGTGTGGCCCTCGGCGGCGGGCTTGAGGTCGCGCTGCATGCGACGTACCGGACCGTGTCGGTGGCCGCTGGGATGCTCGCGACGCCGGAGGTGTTCCTCGGCCTGATCCCGGGCTGGGGCGGCAACTTCCTGCTGCCGAACCTGATCGGCGCGGACAACGCGGTCAAGGTCGTCGTCGAGAACGCGCTCAACCAGAACAAGATGCTCAGCGGGCCGGAGGCGGTGAAGTTCGGCATCGGCGACGTACTGCTGGAGTCGGCCGACTTCCTCGAGCAGTCGCTGCTCTGGGCTTCGAAGGTGCTGACGGGTTCCGTTGTGGTCGAGCGGCCGGAGATCGACCGCGGCGATGCCTGGGACGCGGCTGTTGCCCGGGGCAAGGCGTTTGCCGATCTGAAGGTCAGTGGCGCGGCGCCGGCGCCGTACCGGGCACTCGACCTGATCGCGGCGGCTCGCGACAACGACCGGGACCGTGGGTTCGCGGCCGAGGACGAGGCGCTTGCCGACCTGATCCTGAGCGAGGAGCTGCGGAGCGGGCTGTACGCGTTCGACCTGGTGAACAAGCGGGCCAAGCGGCCGGCCGGTGCGCCGGACAAGTCGCTGGCGCGGCCGGTGAGCAAGGTCGGCGTCGTCGGCGCGGGCCTGATGGCGGGTCAGCTGGCGCTGCTGTTCGTACGGCGGCTCGAGGTTCCCGTCGTACTCACGGACCTTGACCAGGAGCGCGTGGACCGCGGGGTCGGGTACGTGCACGGCGAGATCGACAAGCTGCTCGCGAAGGGCCGGCTGCGCTCCGACAAGGCGAACCAGCTGAAGGCGCTCGTCACCGGGTCGGTGGATCGCTCGGTGTTCGCGGATGCGGACTTCGTGATCGAGGCCGTGTTCGAGGAACTGCAGCTGAAGAAGACGATCTTCGCCGACCTGGAGAAGATCATCCGGCCGGACGCGATCCTGGCGACGAACACCTCGTCGTTGTCGGTGACCGAGATGGCGGCGGACCTGGAGCACCCGGAGCGCGTGGTCGGGTTCCACTTCTTCAACCCGGTCGCGGTGCTGCCGCTGCTGGAGATCATCCGCGCGGACCGGACCGACGACGCGTCGCTGGCGACGGCTTTCGCGGTCGGCAAGAAGCTGAAGAAGTCGTGCGTGCTGGTGAAGGACGCACCGGCCTTCGTGGTGAACCGTCTGCTCACCCGCTTCCTCGGCGAGGTCAGCGCGGCGGTGGACGAAGGTACGCCGATTCCCTTTGCCGACAAGGCGTTGTCGTCCTTGGGCCTGCCGATGCCGCCGTTCGTCCTGCTGCAGCTGGTCGGACTCCCGGTCGCGCTACACGTGGCGGAGACGATGAACCGCGCGTACCCGGACCGGTTCGCCGTCTCATCCAACTTGGCGAAGGTTGTTGCCGCAGGCAAGAGCTCGTTCTACACCTGGCCCGAGGGCAAGCCGGTCGTCGACCCGGAGGTCGAGGCCCTGGTATCGGTCGGCGACAAGCCCTCCACCGCCGACGAACTCCGCAACCGCACCCTCACCGCCCTCGCCGAAGAGATCAAGATCATGCTCGACGAAGGCGTAGTAGCCGAGGCCCAGGACATCGACCTCTGCCTCCTCCTAGGCGCCGGCTGGCCCTTCCACCTAGGCGGCATAACCCCCTACCTAGACCGAACCGGCATCTCCGAAAAAGTCAACGGCACCCGCTTCCTCCCCCGAGGCGTAGCCAGCCTCACCTGACCTGAGACAGGCAACGGCGGGCTGGGACCTGTAATTTCAGGTCCCCGCCCGCTTTCAGCCCTTGAATTTCTTTGCGCCGGCGACGATTTGGGCTGGGGTTTGGCCGGTGTCTTTCTTCAGGACCGAGTCGCCGTGTTGGGCCATTTCGGTGTAGAGGGTGGCTAGTTTCTTTTCGCCTAGGTTGTGGGCCAGGTACTCGACGATCCACCAGCTGGTGCCGTAGGCGCGGTCTGCGTTGGTGTCGAAGACTGTGGTGTCGGGGAGTGCGGTCAGCTTCGGGAGGTACGCCGTTTTGACGCGCTTGCGGTATGGGTCGACGGTCCAGTGGGGATCGTCCTCGATCGACCGGCAGCGGACGTACTCGGCCAGGCCCTCGACCATCCAGATCGGGGTGGCGATGCCGAGCGTCGACGTCGCCACGTGCGTCATCTCGTGGACGAGTAGGTCCTTGTCGAGGCGCTTGCGCAGAGCCGGGTTCACGACGATCCGGCTGCCGATCGGACGGCCGATCGGCTTGCCGAGCTGCTCGCCCTCGAACAGCGTCACGGCCTTCGCCGCGATCGTCCAGCCGTCCCCGGTGCCGGTTGTCCAGATCGTCGACATCACCCGGTCCTGCGGCATCGCGACGACCAGGACCGCGCCGTTCCACGGCCGCTTCCAGTGTTTGCGGACCGACTTGACCGCCTTCTCCGCGACCTGCGCGACCTTCGTACCGAGACTGGCTTCGCGTTTGTCCACGACCACGACGACCGGACCGCGCCGTACCACCTGGACCTCCTGGAAGTCCCACGGCTGGCGGTGCCCGTCCGAGCTGAGGAACTCGTCGGTCCCGGTGTCGTCGACCAGCACCCACGCGCCGGCCCGTCGGACGAACGAGTACCCGAGATCGGTCTGCACCGGACGCGGATCCAGCCCGGTCAGCTGGTACCGCATCATCACCCGGGTCGAGTACGTCGTCGGCCCGAACTTCGCGACCAGGTTCGGCACCGGCCGGAACGCATCGGCGGTGAAGTACTGAAGCGAACTGAACCCGAACTTCCGCAGATTCACGAACAGCAGCCGCTCGCGCGCGACCAGGTCCGCCTGCTTCGGGTCGACCGAGGCCAGGAAGCCTTTCAGGTCGCCCTTGAGTACGGCGGCCGACCGACGAGCCAGCACAACGTTGATCGCCTTCGTGTCGACGACAACGACCTGCGTTGTGGGAGCGCGGGTAGCCTCCACGGCCATCGCGCTAGGTGCTCCCGCCTCGCCGTTCCAGGCCCGGACGGCGACAACCGCGCCGGACGCGGTCAGCGCCAGCGCGGCAACGCCCGCAAGCAGGCGTTTCGGGTGGTTCATCTGCTGTGGTCCCCCTCGGACGATCGGCTGATCCTAACCGACCGTCCGAGGGGAGCCGGTCAAGCCTTCTGAGCCTCGCCGGTCTTCTCCTCCAGCCCCACCCGGCTCCGCTTGTAGCCGTAGAAGGCGTAGATGACGAAGCCGAGCACCATCCAGATCGCGAACCGCAGCCAGGTCTCCAGCGACAGGTTCAGCATCAGGTAGACGCAGATGACCGCGGCCAGGATCGGGATCACCGGGTTCCACGGCACCGTGAACGACCGCTTGATGTCCGGCCGGCTCTTCCGCAGCAGCGGTACGGCGATCGACACCAGGGTGAACGCGGCCAGCGTGCCGATGTTCACCATCTCCTCGAGCTTCCCGATCGGGGTCACACCGGCGATGATCGCGACGACCACACCGATCCCGATGGTCAGGCGGTACGGCGTACCCCACTTGGGGTGCGTCTTGCCGAGCTGACGCGGCATCAGGTGGTCCCGGCTCATCGCGAAGACGACCCGGGCGGCGCCGATCATCAGCGTCAGTACGACGGTGGTCAGACCGGCGACCGCACCGGCGGAGATCAACGTCGCGAAGCCGCCGCGGCCGACCGAACGGAAGGCCTCAGCCAGCGCAGCCTCACCGCTGATGTCGGTGTACTTCACCATGCCGGTGATGACGATGCAGACCAGCACGTACAGCACGGTGCAGATCGCCAGCGAACCGATGATGCCGCGCGGCAGGTCGCGCTGCGGGTTCTTCGCCTCCTCGGCCGTGGTCGCGACCACGTCGAACCCGATGAACGCGAAGAACACCAGCGACGCGCCCGAGATCAGACCCATCACGCCGAACGTCGACGGTGCGCCGAAGATCGCCTGGATCAGCGGCGTGGTGAGATCGACGTGCGCGTTCGGCGACGGGATGCTCGGCGGGATGAACGGCGTCAGGTTCGAGCTCTTGATGTAGAACAGGCCGGCGATGATCACGAACAGGACCACGAACAGCTTGATCCCGACCAGCACCAGGTTGACCCGCAGCGACTCCTTGATCCCGATCGTCGCCAGCGTCGCCAGCACCAGCACCAGGAGCATCGCCAGCACGTTCACATGGCTGTCCGGCCCGATCGAGTCCGGCCAGCCCAACCCGATCTCGTCGAGGAAGAGCTTGGCGTACGTCGACCAGCCCTGCGAGACGACGCTTGCCCCGAGCATCAGCTCGAGCAGCAGGTCCCAGCCGATGATCCAGGCAAAGATCTCGCCGAGGGAGAAGTACGAGAACGTGTACGCCGAACCGGACACCGGCACGGTGGACGAGAACTCGGCGTAGCACAGCGCGGCCAGCGCACAGCAGAAGGCGGCCAGCACGAAGGACAGTGCGATGCCGGGACCGGCGTACAGCTTGGCCGCACGGCCGGTCAGGGTGAAGATGCCGGCGCCGATGATGACGCCGATGCCGAAGACCGTCAGGTCGATGGCGGTGAGGCGTTTCTTGAGCTGGTACTCCGGCTCGTCGGTATCAGCGATCGACTGCTCGATCGTCTTCTTCCGCACAAGACTCATCTGCGCCTCCTCGAGGTGGACGAAAACCCCTACGAGATTGCCCCTCTGACGCGATGAGGTCAATCCGCCACTCAGCGTTGTGGCGTGTATGTTGCCAGCGAGGTCCACAGGGTCGCTTCGGTGAGCCCGCTCCGGCTGAGCAAAATCCGGTCCCGGGACGCCTGGTCGGTGCCGTTCATCGCCATGTCCTCGTACAGGTCCTCGACCTTGTCGAGCCCGATCCGCTGCACCAGGTACCGGACCGCCAGCCAGCTCACGCCGTACACGTCGGCGGAGTTCTGGTAGAAGCCGGCGTCGCTCGGCAGCGAGGTCAGTTGCGGCATCGCGTCGTCGATGACCTCCTGCTCCCACTTGGCCACCTCGGCCGGTCCGCTGATCGCCTCGATGCCCTTCCAGGACACGTACTCCGCGGCGCCTTCGGCCAGCCAGAGCGGTTCGTACCCGCCGAGGTCCGCGGTCGCGACGTGGGTGATCTCGTGCGACAGCAGGATCTCGTCGACCCGGTCGCGCTCGTTCGGATTGATCACGATGTAGCCGCCGGCGACCGTACCGTCGGCGGTGTCCTGACCGGGCAGCGACGAGAACGTCGAGCCCGTGCTGGCCGCCGACTCGATGTCCTCGTCGGCGAACCGCGCGTCGCGGACATCGGTCTCGTCGAGCGCGATGATGAAGACCGATCCATTCCACCTGCGCGGCCAGTACGCCGTCACCTCGTTGAGGCCCTCGGTCGCCGCCGTGACGATCGCCCGCCCGCGCTTGGTGTCGCCCTTCTCGACAGCCACCAGTACTCGCGGCCCACGCTGGAGCTCGATCCGGCCGAGATCCCAGACCTCGCGGTGCGCACCCGGGCCGAGGTCGCTGTCCAGGTCGTTGTCGTCGGTCAGCACCCAACGGCCGGCCCGGTCCACGAACGTGTAGCCGAGCTCGGTCGTCACCGGCGTGAAGTCGATCTTCGGGATCTGGTAGCGCATCAGCACGCGAACGAGGTACGTCGTACTGCCGTGTGCCCGCACCACCGCGGGGTTGAAGCGTTCCTCTGCCTGGCTGTAGCCGATCTCGCTGAACCCGATCTCGACCAGGTTCGCGAACAGGATCTTCTGCTCGGCGCGCAGCTTCTTGTTGGCCGGATCGACATCGGCGAGGAACAGATTCTCGTTGCCGGCCTCCACAGCCTGGGCACGGCGGAGCAGGATCGTGTCGATGGCGACCCGGCGCGCGGCGATCTGGGCGGCGACCCGGGACGGCTTGCTCGCCTTCGCCGCGGGCGGACTGACTGTCCGGGTGGCGGCCGGCCGGTTGCGGGCGTCCTGCTCGCGTTCTTCAACGGTGTAGACCACGCCGCCCGACACCAGAGCCACCGCCAGGACAAGTCCCAGCCAACGACCGGGGCGGGTCGGCGGCGGCCCAGATTCAGGCCCAGAATCAGGCGTGTTTGCACTCACTTCGGGTGGTTCCCCTCCGAGTACCCGATGGTCGCAGCCGGGCTACCCTACTCGACCCTCGCGGCTTTATGCTGCCGCGGCAGCCTTCAGGGCGCGGAAAAGTCCGGCCTCGGTCATCCCGACGTGTTCGAGCATGATCCGGTCCCGTTCCTTCTGGGTCGAGCCCATCGCGGCCAGCTCGCGGTACAGCGTGCCGACCTCGGTCCCGCCGAACCGCTGGAACAGGTAGTCGAGCGCGAGCCACGACAGCGGATACGCACTGTCCGCGTGGTCGAAGAACGTCGCGTCCGGCGGCAGACCCGTCGCCTTCGCCAGGTACTTCGTCCGGACGTCCTGGCGGTACTGCGTGATCGCGAGATCCTTCTGCCCGGCCATCGGCAGGAACTCGACGTACGTCGCGGCTCCCTCGACCATCCAGCGTGGGGCGAACGCTCCGTACGGCGCGGTCGCGACGTGGGTGAACTCGTGGGCCAGCGTGCGCGCGTCGACCTTGTCCCGGTTGTGCGGGTTGATGACGACGTACGAGTCGGCCCGCTCCCCCGCGCCGGTGACCTCGCCGGGCAACGTGCGGTACACGAAGGTCGCCATCGCGAGCGCGTCCTCCGCGTTCATCGGCTGGGTGTAGTCGGCGCCGCGGACGATCTTGTCGTCGAGCGCGATCACCACGCCGGACCCGTTCCAGCCGCCGGGCCAGCTCTTGCTGACGGCCTGGACGGCGCTGGTGGACATCGAGATCAGGCTGTTCGCGAGCGAGTCCTGGCCTCTCTCGACCACCACCAGCACACGCGGCGCCCGCTTGACCAGGACCGGGCCGGTGTCCCACGCCTCCTCGTGCGAGCCGCGCGGGAGGCGCTTGTCGAGGTCGGAGTCGGAGACCAGCATCCACGTGCCGTTCGGCCGCTGGGTGAAGGTGTAGCCGAGCATCGCGCGGACCGGGCCCAGGTCGATGCCGCGGATCTGGTACGTCATCGCGACGGCGACCAGGTACGTCGACGGGCCGTACTTCTGCACCATGCTGTCGTCGTACTGCTGGGCCAGCTGCTGATACGTCAGCTTGGCGAAGCCGAACTCGCGGAGGTTGGTGAACAGGGTCCGCTGACCCGAGACCAGCCGGGTGTTCGCGGGGTCGACGTCGGCGAGGAACTCCTTCTCGTTGCCGGCGAGCACGGCCTGGGCGCGTCGCGTCAGCACCTCGTTGACGGCCGCGGACCGGGCCTCGAGGTCGATGTTCGGCGCGGTGGTCGCAGTGTCCGAGGAGCTGTCGTCGCGCTGGCTCGAGCGGTGCAGCGCCAGACCGCCCGCTCCTGCGGCCGCGATCAGGACGAGCGACAACAGGACCGGCCACGCTCGCGAGGAGCGCCGCGTGCCGGAGTGCCGACTGTGCCGCCCTCCCTCAGCCACGGTCCCGCACCTCCGTCTGTGTGAGGTGCCTAGGCGTTGCCGGGGCGGTCGCCGGCCGGATCCGGCGCGTTCAGAGCGTCACCGTGGTGCTCCGAGAGCAGCTCGGTGATCTCGCGGGCCAGCTCCTGCCCGGTCAGCCCGATCTCCTGCAGTACGACGGCCCGCTTGGCGTGATCGAGGAACTGCTGCGGGATGCCGAAGACCCGGATCGGGGTCTCGATCCCCGCGTCGCCCATCGCCTGGGCGATCATCGAGCCGCAACCGCCGGCCCGGCCGTTGTCCTCGATCGTGACGACGAGCTTGAAGCTCGCGGCCAGGTCGACCAGCTGCGGATCCACCGGCTTGACCCAGCGCGGGTCGACCACGGTGACCCCGAAGCCGTGCGCCTCCAGCCGCTCCGCGACATCCATCGCGGTCGCCGCCATCGCGCCGATGCCGACCAGCAGTACGTCGTTGCCGGATCGCTTGAGTACGTCGATCTGACCGACCCGGTCGATCGCCTCGATGTCCGGGCACACCTCGCCCTTGGCATAGCGAAGTACCGTCGGGGCGTCGTTGACGTCGATGGCCTCGTTGAGGAGCTCCTGGACGCGCTTGCCGTCGCGCGGCGCGGCCAACCGGAGGCCGGGGACGACCTGCAGGATCGACATGTCCCACATGCCGTTGTGGCTCGGGCCGTCGTCACCGGTGACGCCCGCGCGGTCGAGCACGAAGGTGACACCGCACTTGTGCAGCGCGACGTCCATCAGCACCTGGTCGAAGGCCCGGTTGAGAAAGGTCGCGTAGATCGCGACGACCGGATGCATGCCGCCGAGCGCCAGACCGGCGGCGCTGGTCACGGCGTGCTGCTCCGCGATCCCGACGTCGAAGGTCCGGTCCGGGAACTCTTCCGCGAACGCGGCCAGGCCGGTCGGGTGCAGCATGGCCGCGGTGATTCCGACGACGTCCGGGCGGCTGTGCCCGATCTTGACCAGCTCGTCGCTGAACACGTCGGTCCAGCCGCGCGGCTTGTTCGCCGGGCGGATCTGGTGGAAGTTGTCTTCCTCGTCCTGCTCGGCGGCCGCGTAGCCGAAGCCCTTCTTGGTGACCGCGTGCACGATCACCGGGCCGCCGAAGGCCTTCGCGCTGCGGAGCGCGTCCTCCATCGCCTCACGGTCGTGACCGGCCACCGGTCCGACGTACTTGAGGCCGAGGTCCTCGAACATGCCCTGCGGGGCGAGCATGTCCTTCAGACCCTTCTTGATCCCGTGCAGGACCTCGTACATCGGCGGGCCGACGTACGGCGTACGGCCGAGGTTCTTCTTGATCAGGTCGAGGACCTTCTCGTACCGCGGGTTGGTGCGCAGAGTGGTCAGGTGCGTGGCCAGGCCGCCGACAGTGTCGCTGTACGAGCGGCCGTTGTCGTTGACGATGATGATCAGCTTGAGGTCCTTGGCGGCGGCGATGTTGTTCAGCGCCTCCCAGGCCATCCCGCCGGTCAGGCCGCCGTCACCGATCAGCGCGACGACGTGACGGTCTTCCTTGCGCAGCCGGTACGCCTTGGCCAGGCCGTCGGCGTACGACAGGGCGGTCGAGGCGTGGCTGTTCTCGATGATGTCGTGCTCGGACTCGGCGTGGTTCGGGTAGCCGGACAGGCCGCCCTGCTGACGGAGCGTGTCGAACCTCGGCGCCCGGCCGGTGACCAGCTTGTGCACGTAGGCCTGGTGGCCGACGTCGAAGACCAGGCGGTCCCGAGGGGAGTCGAACACGCGGTGCATCGCCAGGGTGATCTCGACCATGCCGAGATTCGGGCCGAGGTGACCGCCGGTCCGGGACACGGTCTCGACCAGCACGTCCCGGATCTCCGCCGCGAGATCGGTGAGCTGCTGATCAGTCAGCTTCTTGAGGTCCGCCGGACCTCCTACCGTCTCCAGCACGCGCATCGAGCTCCTCCCGCAGGTCTTCCTCGAATGCTTGAGTCTATGCACGCCGTGCCCGGAATCCGAACTCGGGAACGGCGTGCTGAACCCGGCATTGGCCAATCTCACACTCCAAGACGCTTCCCGGGAGTGGCTGGTTCGACGTGGCGTGCGTCTCACTTAGGGTAATTGTATGGAGATGGTGAGGACGCTGTTCCGGAAGTACGACGGACAGCCGCATCGCCTGGTCGAGGCGGTCCGCCTCGGCGAGGACGAGCACGGCCTCTGGGTCGGCTCGCTTCCCGGCACCCGTGGCCAGCGGGCGGACGGCAGCTGGACGACGATCGACCACCACCGGGTCCGGCTGTTCCCGTACGGCCAGTGGTGGAGCGCGCTGTTCAACGACACCCCTCACCAGACCGCGATCTACTGCGACATCACCATGCCCGCCGAGTTCGGCGTCGACTCCGTGACGACCGTCGACCTGGACCTCGACATCCGCCTGCTTCGAGACGGCACCGTCCACGTCATGGACGAAGACGAGTTCCAGGCGCACCAGGTCCGGTACAACTACCCACCCCAGGTCATAGCCACCGCCCGAGCCACCTGCAACCACCTGGCCGCCACCATCACCACAGCCGAACCCTTCACCACGGCGTACAAGCCCTACCTCGAACAAATCCGCAGCCTGTAAACCCCCGCTCAGGCGGCAACCGGCCCCCGTCGGCTAGGAGCCCCCCTGAGCCGACAAGGGCCGATCACAATGACGGCCTTGGGCCGGCACCCCACCATGCTCCGTCGCATTGCGCGACTGGTCCACTCCCCACAGCAAAGTTGCATAAACCTGCAGTCGCGCAAACCCGCCCCCCAGGCGGGATAAGTTATGGGCCATGCGTGATGTCAGGGTCGTGTACCGGAAGTTCGACGAGAAGTTGCACTGGCATCAGTGGATGCGTTTCTTGGGTGAGGACGAGTACGGCGTGTGGCTCGGAGCGCCGGCCGGATCGGTGTCACAGCGCGGGGACGAGCCGACGATCACGCAGGAGCAGGCGCATGTGCAGCTGTTTCCGCAAGACAAGTGGTTCACGGCGATCTTCAACGACGAGCCGCGGTACACCGAGATCTACGCGGACATCACCACGCCGGTGGAGTTCTCCGACGACGTGGTGACGATGATCGATCTCGACCTGGACGTGATCAAGCGTCGCGACGGGACCGTGTTCGTCGACGACGAGGACGAGTTCGCCGAGCACCAGGTGCAGTACGGCTACCCGGCCGACGTGATCGCCACCGCACAGCAGACTTGTGACTGGCTAGTACGCGCGGTGTCCACCGACGAGCCCTTCCTCACCGTCTACAAGACCTACCTCGACAAGATCCGCTAGCGGGCCAGGTGGACGGCCAGCGTGCCGTTCTTGAGCATCATGACGCCGGGCAGCGGTCCGCGCTGACCGGCGTACATGTCGGCGACCGGGGCGACGGTCAGGTAGAGGTTCTGACCTGCCGGTACGTCGACCGCGATCGCCGGGAGCTCGATCGTCCGCCGTACGCCGCGTGCGGTGCGCTTCTCACGTAGCGGCATGGTGTTGTTCTGGACGACCTTCGCCGTCAACGGGCTCGTGCCGACGCTCAGCGCGAAGTACGCCGCCGATTGCGGGATCACCGTGTAGACGTTCGCAGTCAGCTTCGGCGTACCGGCGATGGTGATCGGTCCCTTCGCGATCGGCAGGTTCACCGGCAGGCCGACGCCGGTCGGGGCAACGATCTTGCCGAGCCGGAAGCTCTTGTTCGGCGTCAGATTCTGTTGCGTGAGGCAACGACCGTCCGCGGTCGACAAGTGGTATGTACCAAAGCCGGTCAGCCCGGTCGACTTGTGCAGCAGCTGCAGTTGCATGAAACGGATCGACAGGCTCGCGAACGTCGGCGATCCGAGCGCGATCGAACACGGGTCACCAGCGGTCGCATAGCCGGGCGGTACGACGCTCGGCAGCGTATGACCGCCGTTGTATCCGACGAAGATCGAGCGCGCCCGCGATCGAGCCGTCAGCGCGTGATCGAAGTTCGCCAGGCCCTGGTTCAGGTTGAACAGGTTGTCCGAGATGCCCTGCCCGAACAGGACCGGGATGTCCAGCTTGCGCCCTTGCTGCACGTGCCACGCCGGCCCGTTGTGCGCGAAGAACGCGTCGAGATCCCGGCCAGCCTTCCCGGCAGGCCAGGCGCCGGTCGCGATCAGCGCCACGAACGCCGCCGACACCGCCGGCGGGAGGTGAGTGCCGCCGCCCGCGAACAGGATCGACAGCCACATCGTCCGGGCCGCTTCCTGCGGCGCCAGGCTCTGCTTGAGATCCCACCAGGTGATCTCCGGAGCGAGCGCGTCGAACCGGGTACGGCCGCTGTCGCGTAGCTCGGTGAACGCGCCGGCGAACTGGTATCCGCCGCCGTACGACCCACCGATCGCGCCGATCAACGGGTCACCCGGCCGTTGTTTCGTCACCCAGTCGAGGCCGGCGACCAGGTCGACGAGCTTCACGACGTCGCGGCCCTCGTAGTCCGGGTTCATCACGTGCGCGACGCCCGTACTCTCGCCGAAACTGCGCTGGTCGAAGCTCAGCACCCCGAAGCCCGCGTCGAGCCAGTCCTTGAACGCGGCCGGATCCGTGGTCCGGCTGCCACCCCAGCCGTGACTGTGGAAGATCAACGGCACGGTGTGCTGCGCCGACGCGGTGGACGGTTTGAAGAGCGAGTAGCAGATCCGTACCGGCGTCGTCGTACCAGGCTCTGGCACCGACGCCACGCACCCATTGGTCACCGTACTGGCCGCTGCAGCCGGAACGACGGGCGACAGCAGCAGAGCAATCACACCCGCCAGAGCAAGCACACGACGACGCATCGATGACTCCTGGTGATCGGCTGCTCACACGTTATGGGACTGCCCCTCGACTGACCAGACCCTGCGCTCAGCCGTGCGCGAACCAGTGAGCGGAAAACGGTCCTCCGCTGCGACACTGTGCGCGTGCATATCGCGATCGAGCTCGTCGCCCTCGTCGCCGTCGTCGCGGCGGGTGCCGCGCTGGCGCGGCGGATAGGGATCTCGGCTCCGCTGCTGCTGGTGGTCATCGGGATCGCCGTGTCATACCTGCCGTTCATCCCCCGGATCGAGCTCGCGCCCGAGGTCGTCCTGGTCGGCTTCCTGCCGCCGCTGCTCTACTCGGCCGCCATCAAGACCAGCCTGGTCGACTTCTCCAAGCACCGCCGGTCCATCGGGCTGCTGTCGGTCGGCCTGGTCGCGTTCACCGCACTCGGCGTCGGCGTGGTCGCCTGGTGGCTGCTCGGCCGGGTGGCGGAGTCGATCGGTCAGCAGCCGTTGCCGTTCTGGGCCGCGTTCGCGATCGGCGCCATCGTCGCGCCGCCCGACGCGGTGGCCGCGACCGCGATCGCCAGGCGGGTCGGTCTCCCCCGCCGGATCGTCACGATCCTCGAGGGCGAGAGCCTGATGAACGACGCGACCGCGCTGGTTTGCCTGCGTACGGCGCTCGCCGCTGCCATCGTGGCCCCGACCGTGCTGCACGTCGGCCTGGACTTCCTGCGCGCGGCCGGCGGTGGTGTCCTCGTCGGCCTGATCGTCGCGTTCGTGCTGGCGAAGATCCGCCGCCAGTTCACCGACCCGGTCCTGGACACCACGCTCAGCCTGACCGCGCCGTTCATCGCCTACATCGCGGCCGAGAACCACTACGTCCACGCGTCCGGCGTACTCGCCGTCGTCGTCACCGGGCTGCTGCTCGGCCACAAGGCGCCGATCATCCAGTCGGCCAAGTCGCGGATGTCGGAGCGGACCAACTGGCGGACGTTCCAGTTCCTGCTGGAGAACACGGTCTTCCTGCTGATCGGGCTGCAGACCCGGTGGATCCTCGACGCCCTGGGCGCGAGCCCGCTACCAGCCTGGTTGATCGCGGTGACGACTGTCGCTGTGTTCCTCGCGGTCGTCCTGCTCCGGCCGATCTGGGTCATCCCGACGACGCTGCTGTCGCGGCGCTTCCTGGGTCCGTCCCGCCCGGGGCCTGTTTCGCGACGTGCCCTGATCGTGGTGTCGTGGGCTGGGATGCGCGGCGTGGTCACGCTGGCGGCCGTCTTCACGCTGCCCGAGAACACCCCGCATCGCGAAGTACTCGTGTTCATCGCGCTGGCCGTGACCGCGGGCACGCTGCTCGTCCAAGGCTCGACGCTGCCCTGGCTGGTACGCCGGTTGCAATTGCCTGGCCCGGATCCGGCCGAGGATGCGTTGCAGGAGGCCGCCGTACTCCAGGGGGCTCATCGGGCCGCGATCGAGAAGCTCGAGGAGATCACCACGCCGTCCGACCCGCCGGCCGTGCTCGACATCCTGCGTCAGCGGGGTGAGGCGCGGACGCAGGCCGCGTGGGAGCGACTTGGGCGGCCGGAGAGTGAGTACGAGACGCCGAGCGAGACGTACCGGCGGCTGCGGATCGCGATGCTGGACGCGGAACGCACACACATCCTGAAGGTCCGCGACGCCGGCCTGGTCGCCGACGAGGTCCTGCAGCGGGCGCAGAACGCGCTCGACATCGAGGAGTCGATCCTGGACCGGGACGAGGACGACGACGTCGGCGGGCGCTCGGAGGACCTGAAGCCGAAGATGCTGCCGGGCGGGTTGTGCGAGCACCTCGACGAGGCGCCGCTGGTGGTCACGCCGAACACTCCGGAGGGCTGCGAGGAATGCCTGGCCACCGGCGGGAACTGGGTCCATCTGCGGCTGTGTCTGGGCTGCGGTCACGTCGGGTGCTGCGACTCGTCGGTGATGAAGCACGCGAGCAAGCACTACGACGAGTACAAGCACCCGGTGATGCGCAGCTTCGAGCCGGGTGAGACCTGGCGCTGGTGCTTCGTCGACGAAAAGCTAGGGTGAGCCGGTGGCGGACTGTCTCTTCTGTTCGATCATCGCGGGTACGACGCCGGCGCAGATCGTGCTCAACACCCCGGAGGTCGTCGGCTTCCTGGATGTACGGCCGGTGTTCAAAGGGCACACGCTGATCGTGCCGCGGACTCATATCCCGACGCTGGTCGAGCTGCCTGACGAGCTGATGGTCCCGCTCTTCGGCGCGGCACGGTCGGTAGCGGACGCCGTGCGTACCGCGTTCGACGCACAGGGGTCGTTCGTTGCCGCCAACAACGTCGTGTCGCAGTCGGTGCCGCATCTGCATGTCCACGTCGTCCCCCGCACCAAGGGCGACGGGCTGCGCGGCTTCTTCTGGCCACGGACGAAGTACGCCGACGAGGCCGAGGCCGAGGAATACGCCGGCAAGCTACGCGCCGTCCTTTAGCTCGTACTCCACCTGGGCGAGGGGGTTGCCGTCGCCGAAGTCGCGGGTCTGGGTTGCGCCGGTCTCGGTGAAGCCGCATTTCGTGTAGAAGCGGCGTGACTGTGGGGTGTCGCGCAACGTCCACAGATGCACGCGGTCTGTGCGAAGGGTCTTGAGAGTGGCGTCCATCAGCGCGGCGGAGACGCCGCTCCCCCAGCTGTCGGGGTGCGTGTAGAAGCTGAGGATCTCGGTGAATCCGGGGCGGGTCTCGGACGGCTTGGACCACGACATCGCCAGCGGTCGCTCGCCGACGAACCCGAGCATGATCAGGCCTTCACCGTCCGCGATCCGCGCGTGCCAGCGGGTCTTCCGGCTCTCGATGCCTTCCTTCGCGACGTCCTCCGGAAACAACGGCGCGTACGCCGCTCCCCACGACGCAGCGTGGATCTCCCCCACCGCCGCGCCGTCAGCAGCCGTCGCAGGCCGAGCCGAGATCGATCCAGCCGGCCGGGGACCGACAGCGGTTCCGGGACGGTCGGTGGTTCCGGGGTGGTTAGTGGACGGGTCGGTCAAGGCGGTCCTCCAGTTTGGACAGGGCGCGCTCTACGGCGGCGCGGACTGTGTGATCAGGGTCGTCGGCAAGTGGGCGGATCGCGTCGGCGTGCTCGAACTCGCCCGCGGCCCCGACCGCACGAACGGCCGCCGCCCGAACGCGCGGCAGGTCATGCTCGAGCATCGGGAGCAGCGAGTCGACGAGCTGACCGAGCTCGCGTTGTGCGGTGATCTTGGCAACGTGCTCCTGGACTCGCCACGCCGGATCGCCCGCCGCCTGCAGCAGAACGCCGACGAGGTCGTCCCGCCACACATACAGGAACACCCGAGCGGCCCAAACCCGGATCCAGTAGTAGTTGACCGGATCAACAGGGGCCTTCCACCCACCCGGGTTGTCCGACCCGGTGATCGCGATCAGCTTCGGCAACTCAGCGCCGTACGCCGCCTCCCCCGAGATCTCCCCGGTGAGGAAGGCAATGCACCAGTCGATCACGACGTCCTCGCCGTACTCCGCGCAGGCAGCACGGACGACTTCGCGCGGTGAGTCCCTCATGACCTCAGTAAACCGCGAGCCACCGACAACTTCCGATTCCCGTGACCCCAGCCGTCAATACGCTCACCGAGCCAGCGACAAACTCACTGAGGACGGTGCCTGGATGCCCGACGTACGACTGCTCGACCCGGCCTCGGAGGACTACCGGATCGTTGCCGGACTCATCCGTTCCGCGCACGAAGCCGTCGGCGCCCCGAAGAACCAGTGGTGGAACGGCAACGTCGGCGTGCTTGCGACGACCAGCCGGACGCGCAGCCGGGCCGACGTCGACGGCACGATCCACCTGCACCCGCGGCACGTGATCGCACCGCTGCACCGGGCGATCGGCGGTGGCCACGACCGGTGGTGGAACCCGAAGGCGACCCGGGACGCGGCGTACAGCGTGATCTACGAAGGACTGCGGATGGCCGGGCCGACCGGACTCAAGCCGAGGGCGAACCGGCCCCTCGACCAGCCGCTCGACCGGGCGCTGCCGGCCGGTGATCGCAGCCTGGACCGCGCGCTCAACGAGCAGCTGACGTACGAGATCACCGAGGCGGTGATGGCTGCCAACGGGCTGGGCGACGCCTACGAGGCCGACCCGCCCGAGACCGCTCTCGTCGGCCACGGGCCGACGGCGGGACTGCTGGCTAGCTCGGTGTTCCGGCTCAACCAGGTCTCGACCGCGCCGACCGCCGCTGCCCGCGGCCTGGCCGACGGGCTCGCAGACGCGACCGACCGCCCGCGGCAGCTCGTGTTCAATACCTTGGTGCAGAGCGTGAAGACGGACCGGTTCGGCCTCGCTGTGAGCGTGGTGGCCGAGGCGCAGCAGCCCGGCGTACTCGCCGCGATCGACGCCAGGGGTCTCGAGATCAACGTCACCGAAGTTCAGCGCGCGGCAGGACGTGAGTGGGCCCGACTCAGCACCATGAAGGTCCACACGATCAGCACGATCGAGGCTGCCGAGAAGTGGGGCTACGCGATCGGTCAGGACACCGCCGGGGTGCTGGTCACCGCGGGCAGAAGCCTGGCCAGGCTCGGATCCAGTACGCCTGAACGGGACGTCGTAGCCGAACAGCCGGCAGCCACCCGAGAGCTGACTCCGGACGAGGTGCTGAGCCCGCAGGCATCACCCACCGGTACGCCGTCCACCGCCGGCAGCGCCCCAGCCCAACGGACCGGCGCCGAGCGCCCGGACCATCAGGTCGTCCGGTAGCTCCAGGCAGCGCGACCAGTCAGCTGGGGGGAAGGCTGGGGCGTCGACGACGCCCCAGCCGTCCTCGTCGTCAGCTCGCGATCAGCGACCGCAGCACGTACTGCAGGATGCCGCCGTTGCGGTAATAGTCGGCCTCGCCTGGGGTGTCGATGCGGACGACCGCGTCGAACTCCTTCACGCCGCCGTCGGCCGCGGTGACCTTGACGTGCACCGTCTCCGGGACGTCGCCGTCGTTCAGCGCGGTCACGCCGGTGATGTCGAAGGTCTCCTCGCCGGTCAGGCCGAGGGACTCCGCGTTCTCACCCTCCGGGTACTGCAGCGGCAGCACGCCCATGCCGATCAGGTTCGACCGGTGGATGCGCTCGAAGGATTCCGTGATGACGGCCTTCGCCCCGAGCAGCGCCGTACCCTTGGCGGCCCAGTCGCGCGACGAACCCGAGCCGTACTCCTTGCCGGCCAGGATGACCAGCGGCGTACCGGCCTCGGCGTACGACTGCGCGGCTTCGTAGATCGACGTAACAGGCGCGTCGGCCAGAGTTGAATCGGACTGCGTGAAGTCGCGGGTGAAGCCGCCCTCGGTGCCCGGCGCGATCTGGTTGCGCAGCCGGATGTTCGCGAACGTGCCGCGGATCATCACCTCGTGGTTGCCGCGACGCGAACCGTACGAGTTGAAGTCCTTCCGGTCCACACCGTGGTCGGCCAGGTACTTGCCGGCCGGGCTGTCGGCCTTGATCGAACCGGCCGGCGAGATGTGGTCGGTGGTGACCGAGTCGCCCAGCTTGGCCAGCACGCGCGCGCCGGCGATATCGGTCACCGGCGACGGGTCCTTCGCCATGCCGTCGAAGTACGGAGGCTTGCGCACGTAGGTCGACTCAGCGTCCCAGGCGAACGTCTTGCCCTCGGGCGTCGGCAGCGACTGCCAGCGCTCGTCACCGGCGAAGACATCCGCGTAGTCCTTGGTGAACATCTCCTTGCTGATCGAGCTCGCGATCACTCGCTCGACCTCGTCGGTGGCCGGCCAGATGTCCTTCAGGAACACGTCGTTCCCGTCGGTGTCCTTGCCCAGGGCATCGGTCTCGAAGTCGAAGTCCATCGTGCCGGCCAGCGCGTACGCGATCACCAGCGGCGGGCTCGCCAGGTAGTTCATCTTCACGTCCGGGTTGATCCGGCCCTCGAAGTTCCGGTTGCCGGACAGCACCGACACGACGGCGAGGTCGGCTTCCTGGACACCGGCCGAGACCTCCTCGGGCAGCGGTCCCGAGTTGCCGATGCACGTCGTACAGCCGTAGCCGACCAGCTGGAATCCCAGCTTGTCCAGGTACGGCGTGACGCCGGCCTTCTCGTAGTAGTCCGTGACGACCTTCGAACCCGGCGCCAGCGACGTCTTCACCCAGGGCTTGCTCGACAGGCCCTTGTCGACCGCGTTCTTGGCGAGCAGCGCGGCGGCCATCATCACCGACGGGTTCGAGGTGTTGGTGCAGGAGGTGATGCTGGCGATCACGACGTGGCCGTGGTCGAGCTCGGTCTCCGCGCCGTTCAGCGTGATCTTGGTCTTCTTCGACGGACGGCCGGGGCCACCGTGCGGGGTGTGCGGCGCGTCGTCGACGTGACCGTGGCCGTTCGGCGCGTCGCTGGCCGGGAAGCTGCCGGTCTCCGACGGGTCTACCTCGGTCTCCTCGGTCGCGTAGTCGGTCAGCGCGCCACGGAAGCCTTCCTTGGCCTCGCTCAGCGCGACCCGGTCCTGCGGCCGCTTCGGGCCGGCGATCGACGGTACGACGGTCGACAGGTCCAGCTCGAGGTACTCCGAGAAGCGCGGCTCGACGGACTGGTCGTGCCAGAGACCCTGCTCCTTGGCGTACGCCTCGACCAGGGCGACGTCCTCGTCGCTGCGGCCGGTCAGCCGCAGGTACTCCAGCGTCACGTCGTCGATCGGGAAGATCGCGCAGGTGGAGCCGAACTCCGGGCTCATGTTGCCGATGGTGGCGCGGTTGGCCAGCGGCACCGCCGCGACACCCTCGCCGTAGAACTCGACGAACTTGCCGACCACGCCGTGCTTGCGCAGCTGCTGCGTGATGGTCAGCACCACGTCGGTCGCGGTCGCGCCGGCCGGCACCGAGCCGGTCAGCTTGAAGCCGACGACCTTCGGGATCAGCATGCTCACCGGCTGGCCGAGCATCGCGGCCTCGGCCTCGATACCGCCGACGCCCCAGCCGAGCACTCCGAGGCCGTTGACCATCGTGGTGTGGCTGTCGGTGCCGACGCAGGTGTCCGGGTACGCCACGCCGTCGCGGACCATGACGGTCCGGGCGAGGTGCTCGATGTTCACCTGGTGCACGATGCCGGTGCCCGGCGGGACGACCTTGAAGTCGTCGAACGCGGTCTGGCCCCAGCGCAGGAACTGGTAGCGCTCACCGTTGCGCTGGTACTCGAACTCGACGTTGCGCTCGAACGCGTCCGCGCGGCCGAACACGTCGGTGATGACGGAGTGGTCGATCACCAGCTCGGCCGGAGCCAGCGGGTTCACCTTGGTCGGGTCGCCACCGAGCTCGGCGACCGCCTCGCGCATCGTGGCCAGGTCGACCACACACGGCACACCGGTGAAGTCCTGCATGATCACCCGGGCCGGAGTGAACTGGATCTCGGTGTCAGGGGCCGCGTTCGCGTCCCAGTTGCCGAGCTTGGTGATGTGCTCGGCGGTGATGTTCGCGCCGTCCTCGGTGCGCAGCAGGTTCTCCAGCAGGATCTTCAAGGAGTACGGCAGCGTGTCCGCACCCTCGATACCCGCCAACCTGAAGATCTCGTACGACTGCCCGTTGACCTCGAGTGCCCCCTTGGCACCGAAGCTGTCGACGCTCGCCATCAACCCGCTCCTCTGTCCAGTCCGTGTCCGCTGCGCCCATCCTGCCCAGCGCGTCGACCGGCCGCGAGGTCAGGTTCCCCTAACCTCCCGACACAAAGTCTCTCGACATCAAGATACACGACATCGAGCCACCTCCGGTATCCCGCCAGCCAGAACCGGGGGCTTGAACAAGCACTGGTGGCGTGCCACAGGAAATAACCTGTCTCAGCCCACCAGACACCGTCCAAGGCCCCGATTCCTGGCTCAGGAGACCTGGGATAGGACTTCGGCGGCGATGAGGTCGAGGTGGGCCAGGTCTTGGAGGTCCATGATCTGGACGTACTGGCGTTGGGAGCCGATGGCGGCGTACTGGCTGATGCGGTCGACTACTTCGGCTGGTGTGCCGGCGATGGCGCTGGCCTTGAGGTCGTCGACGTCGCGGCCGATGGCGTCGGCGCGCTGCTTGACCTGGGCGTCGTCCTTGCCGACGACAACGGTGTGCGCGGTCGACAGGTTGAGGGTCTTTGGGTCCCGGCCTTCCGCCTCGCACGCGGCGCGGACGCGCTTGAAGAGGACCTCGGTCTCCTCGACGCTACGGAAGCCTGCGTTGAACTCGGCGGCGTACTGCGCGGCGAGGGACGGCGTCCGCTTCTTGCCGGCGCCACCGACGATGATCGGCGGGTGCGGCTGCTGGACCGGCTTCGGCAGGGCCGGTGAGTCGGTGAGCTGGTAGTGCTTGCCCTCGAAGTTGTACTTCTCCCCCAGCGGGGTGTCCCACAGGCCGGTGATCAGCTCGAGCTGCTCGGTCAGCAGGTCGAAGCGGCCGGGGGTGTCGGGGAAGTCGAGTCCGTACGCCTTGTGCTCCGCCTCGTACCAACCGGCGCCGAGACCGAGCTCGGCGCGGCCGCCGCTCATCTGGTCGACCTGCGCGACCGAGATCGCGAGTACGCCGGGGTTGCGGTACGTCGCTGAGCTGACCAGCGTGCCGAGCTTGATCCGCTTGGTCTCACGGGCGAGGCCGGCCAGCGTGATCCAGGCATCCGTCGGGCCCGGGAGACCGTCGCTGTCGCCCATGACCATGTAGTGATCGGACCGGAAGAACGCGTCGAACCCGTTCTCCTCGGTCTTGCGGGCCACCGCCAGGAGGTCGTCGTACGAGGCGCCTTGCTGAGGTTCGGTGAAGATCCTGAGAAGCATGGCGCCAACGCTATCTTGCGCTGGTGTACAGCTTCTCCAGGTACGACGGTTGCCACTGCGGACCGCGGCTGTACAGACGGCGTACCAGCCCGTTGACGTCGAGCCGGGGCTCGATCGGGTTGTCCCACCAGTCGGGCACCTGGTCGTACCACCGGTCGATCCGCAGCGTCCGCCCAGCCGCGTCGATCCGGGCGAACAGCCAGCCGCCCAGGTCACTCTGCTGCTCGGTCGACCAGAGATCGCCGAGGAGCCCGCTGAGCTTGTCCGACGCATACTCCGGGTCGTCGACCTCCGGCGGCTCCAGATCGAAGCGGTACGACGGCGCACCGGGATCGAGCACCTGCACCTGAATCGTGAACCCCGACGGCACGATCGCCGTACGAGCCCGGCACCAGGCCCGCAACGCCAGCACCGCATCAGACTCCTGCGGGCGCGGACGGGGCCGCTCGAGCTCAGTCCGCATAGCCTCCTCAATCGACCCCGGCTGCGGCACAACGCGAGGCCCTCCACCCCCGACCAATCCGAGCCCGGGTATAGACATCCGCTCGACAGCCGCCGTTTGGGCGCCCACCTGAGAGGCCGCGTCGTCGTCCGGCGCCACAGCCAACTCGCCGAACCCAACCGCCTCCATCGTCCCGGTCGGCTCGTCATCCCCCACCACCGGCACAAACCCAGTCGGCTCCTCATCCTCCGGATCCGCGACGAAGCCGTCTCGCGCGTCGGCCCCCACCCCAGCGGCCCCGTTCAGGCCCAGACCGTTAGCCGCCGTCCCATTCGGGGCCAGCCTGTCCGAGCCCAGCCCACTCCCGGCGGTCCCGTTGACGGCGAGCCCGTTGGCGGCAGTGCCATTCGCGGCCAGGCCGTTGACCCCGTTGCCGTTCGCGGGCAGTCCGTCCGCGCGAGTCCCGTTCGAGGTGAGCCCATTCGGGGCCAGGCCATTCGCGGCAGTCGTGCTCGAGACGCCACCGGTGGGACTGCTGTTGGTGTCGTTGGCCGAGGGTGCCGAGCCGTTGGCGTACATGTCCCAGCTGCCCTCGAGGCGAGCTACCTGCGCCTCCTCGGGCGCGGACTCCGGCCAGGTAGGCAGCTCAGGTTCGCGCCCCAACTCCGGGTTCGGGTTCGGCTCGGGTTCCGGCGGCGGAATCTGTTCCGGGTCAGGATGCGGTTGCGGCCACGGCTCGCGATCCGGGTCAGGCACCGGCTGAGGCTCGGGTTCAGGGAACGGCTCAGGCTCCGGATCCGGCACCGGCGTTGGCTCGGGACCTGGGAACGGCTCAGGGCTCGGCCCAGGACCAGGCATCGGTTCGGGGTTTGGCCCAGGACCTGGGTACGGCTCCGGATTCGGGCCAGGGCCCGGGAAGGGATCTGGGTTCGGTCCAGGACCAGGACTCGGCTCGGGGCGCGGTCCAGGATTCGGGAACGGGTCCGGACTTGGCCCAGGACCAGGAAACGGCTCCGGGCTAGGTCCAGGACCGGGGAACGGTTCCGGACTCGGGCTCGGGCCTGGACCGGGGAACGGGTCTGGGCTCGGTCCAGGACCCGGCAACGACACGGAAGCTGCGCCGGGCCGCGATTCTGGGTGCGGTTGCCGCCAAGGGTCAGGCTCTACTTGAGCTTCAACCTCATGCGCTCGCCGGCCGAAGATCTCGTCCTCGTCGTCATCCACCGCATCGAACCGCGACGCGCGCCGGTCGACCTCGGCTCCAGCGCCGTCCACCTCACGCCCGAGCGTTTCCCGAGATGCCGACCGTACGTCGGACGCCTCAGCGGCCCTCGGCTCGTCAACCACCGCGGGAATCTCCGCAGTCTGGTCGTCCGCATCCACATCCGCGGACAGCTGATCCGGCCCTCGCGTCTCCGGATCGAATTGATCCCCCGCCCACTCGCGGCGGCCGAGCGCATCGCCGGAAGCCGCGTCGTCGCGCACCGCCGGATGGTCAGCCTCCGCGTACACCCCCGGCTGGTCAGCCTCCGCGTACACCCCCGGCTGGTCAGCCTCCGCGTACACCCCCGGCTGGTCAGCCTCCGCGTACACCGCCGACTCGTGGCTCGCGCCATGCCGCTCGGCCGACTGCCGGCCGGTCGGCTGCTGGGGCGCTGCCTGCCGGTTCTCCGATCCCCAGAGCGACGACTGCGGGCCAGTGGGGTCCTCGTCCGTCGCCTGCCGGACGGTGGGCTGCCGATCGATGGGCTGCCGGTCCGCTGACTGCCGGTTCCCAGACTCCCAAGCCGGTGACTGCGGGCCTGTCGGGTCCTCGTCCGTCGCCTGCCAGTCCCCCGCCTGCCGACGACTGGGCTGGGTCTTCGTGCGCCCGTACTCCGACTGCTGCTGGCTCCCGGTGTGGCGCTCCGCCGACTGGCGGTCGGTGGGGTGCTGGGCGGCTGCTGGGCGGTTCTCTGCGTCCCAGAGCGGCGAGTGCGGGCCTGTGGGGTCCTCGTCCGTCGTCTGCCGGTGCGTGGAGTCCCAGTCCGCTGACTGCGGGTCTGTGGAGCGCTGGTCCAACGACTGCTCGTCCGCGGTGTGCTGGTCCGCTGACTGCGGGGCGGCGGGGTACTGGCTGGGCTGGGCTGGTGGGGTGTGTTGGCCGGAGGCCTGGAGGTACGGGTCTTCGGATGCCCAGTGCGTGGTTGCGCGCGGGTCGAGAGGCTGACGCTCAGTTGTACGGCGGTCGGTTGTGGGCGCTCCGCTTGTCGGGTGGTCGGATGCGCGGGCCGTGGTGGCGCGGTGGTCGGTGGGCTGGTGTTCGGGGGTGGGGCGGTTGGTTGACGGCTGTGCGGTCGGGTGTTGAGTCTGTGGGTCTCGGGTTGACGGGTGGTCGGCGTAGTGGGCCTGGCTGGTGGGGTGCTGGGGGCCGGCGGGGTCGGCGTACTCGGGCTGGCGGGGGGTGGGCTCGGAGTGGGCTGCTGGGGCGAAGGGGGATGGGCCGGTGAAGGAGGCTGGCTCTTCCTCTTCGTTGGCTGATAAGTCCAGGACTTCGTTGGCTGATGGGTCCAGGACGGCGTCGATCTCGGCGGTGGGGGCGTCGTCGTCTTCGAGATCGGCGGGCGGGGCGTACGGGCGGGCGGGCGTGACGTCGTCAGCGGATTCGGGCGGGGCGAAGGGGGAATCTGCGGGCGGGGTGTCGGTGGGTGGGGCGGTTGGCTGTTGGAGGGCGGGGGCGGACTGGCTGAACAGACCGGGGTGAGAGTCTGCGCCAGGTTGAGCTGGGCGGGCCGTGCGGCCGGGCTGGGTCGCGCCGGGGTGAGCCGAGCCGAGAGTCGCATCGGGCTGGGCCGAGCCGGGTGTCGCGCCGGGGCGGGCCGAGCCGAGAGTCGCGTCGGGGTTAGCCGGGTGGGCGGTCGCGTCGGGCTGGTCCGGGTGGACGGGTGTGCCGGGGTGGGTCGCGTTGGGGGCCGGCTGGGTGGTGGGGTCTTCTACCCATTGGCCGTTGATCCAGGCTGGGCCGGTCCATTCGGGGGCGGCGTTGGGGGCGGTGTCTTCGGCGAACGGGTTGTATTCGCTGGTGGGTTCCTGGGTGGACCAGTTGGGTTGTTCGGCGGTTTCCCAGTCTTGTTCGTCGGGGGCGGGGGCCGCGGCGGCTGGGGCGTCGGCGAAGAGGCTGTTGTAGAAGTCGTCGCCTTCGTAGCGGCCGCCGCCTACGCGTGGGGGTTCGGCGGACGGGAGGATCGGGTCGTACGACACCGGCGGGGTGGGCAGGCCGCTGCCGTCGACGTCGTCCGGGACGTAGGTGCCGGGTGCTGGCCCGGCGGGGTACGTCGAGGGGGCGTGGTCCTCCGGTACGGCGTCGTGCCTGCGGCGCCGGAGCCAGCCCTGTTTCTTGCCCGTGACGCCGTAGTCGTCGGCGGCGTCACGCCCAGCTCCGTCACGCCCAGCACCGTCAGAAGCAGCTGCGCCATACCCAGCTCCGTCACGCCCGGCTGCGCCACTCCCAGCGCCGTCAGAACCAGCGGCATCACGCCCAGCGGCATCACGCCCGGCGGCGTCACGACCACCAGCGTCACGACCACCAGCGTCACGACCAGCGGAGTCACGACTAACGGAGTGACCTGCGGAGTCGTGACCTGTGGCCGGGTCGTCGTATCCGACGACCGCGCGTGGTGGGTCGTCGATCGGCTGGCCGGTGAACGGGCTGATGCCGGGTGGGACGACGTACGACTCCTCGTCCCCGGAGGGGCGGCTGTCGGGTGCTCCAATCACGACATCCTCAACGACCGACACCTCGGCCGTGTCAGGGTCGTCGGGGAAACTTGCCGGTACTGCAAAGTTTCGGCTGAAATCCTCCCCCGCCGCGACCCCCGCAGGCAGGTCCGGCTGCACCGGAGATCGCGGGTCGATCCCGAACGGCGCGAAGAAAGCACCCAACGCGTCAGCCGTGATCCCCGAGAACGCCGTCCGGATCAGTTCGACGCCGTACGGGCGTAGTTCGTCGAGCCCGCCCAGGTAGTCGGCCCATTCGGCGACCCACTCGATCATCTCGTCGGCCGCAGCCTCGTCCGACCTGATCCAACCGCCGATCGGCTCGAACCCGTCGTCGACCGGCTGCCACGGATCCCCCGGGTACGACGCCCGCGCCCAGGTCCCGTTGAACGCGCCGTACACGAACCCCAGCTCGCCGGCCGCCTGCCGCTGCCGCACCTCCGGCTGCCCGATCCAGTCCGGCGACCCGGCTAGCAGATCGGCGCCCGCGGTCGCGCTGTACTGCGTGTGGAACCCCCACAGCACCACTCGCCCGTCCGTGAGCCGCGTCATCCGCAGCACCGAGGCGGTCTCGTCCTGGTGGTGGTACCCGTCGTCGTCGGCGTACCACCGCCGGTCGAAGCCCGTGGCATGGGCGACCGCGGCGAGTGCGGCCCAGCGGGCCCGCAACTCGTCAGGTTCGTCCAGGTCAACGAGTGGCATCAGGTCTCCAGCGCATTGGAATCCAGGCCAGAACGCTACCCGAGGCCCCCAGGACTGGCCACTTCACTGTCCACAGGCTCGAGTATTGCGACGCATTCAATGTGGTGTGTCATGCCAAAGAGATCGAAGGCCCGCAGCGACGCGATCCCGTACCCGAGCCGTCCAAAAGTCTTCAGGTCCCGCGCCAACGCCGCCGGATCACACGCTACATACGCGACCCGCCGCGGTCCGAGCGCCGCAACCCGACGTACGACGTCCTTCCCGGCGCCGGTCCGAGGCGGATCGAGTACGACGAGGTCCACCTGCTCGAGCCCTTGCCCGGCGGCCGCATTCAGGACGCGGTCGACGTCGCCGTTCTCCAGCGTCACGCCCTCGAGGTCGCGCAGGTTCCGCCGAGCGTTCCGGACCGCGTCCTTGTCACCCTCGATCGCGAGCACCGCGCAGCCGGCCTCAGCCAGAAATGCAGCGAACAGCCCGACACCCGAGTACAGATCGAGCGCGGTCTCCCCCGCAGCCGGCTCCAGCCCACTCAGTACGGCGTCCAGCAGCGTCTCAGGCGCCGCCGGGTGCACCTGCCAGAACCCACCCGCCTCGACCAGGAACCGCCGCTCACGGACGACCTCGACCAGGCGCTCACCAGGCTCCCGATCGGTCTGTACGGCGGTCTTCCCCTCGGACGACACGACAGCCTGCACCGACGACACGCCCGGCCAGCGATCCGACAGCACGTCCGGCGTACCCGGATGGGCGATCAGGCACCGGTCGATCGGCACCAGGTCGTGGGAGCGGTGCGCGTACATCCCCGGCCGCCCGTCCACCACGGCGTACCGCATCCTGGTCCGCCAGCCCAGCCCGTCGTCACCCGGCGACTCCATCACGATGGTCCGTTCGATCCCGCCGATTCGCCGCAGCGTGTCCGAGACCACAGTCGCTTTCAGCCGGCGCTGCTCGACGATGTTGGCGTGCTGGAAGTCGCAGCCGCCGCACAGGCCAGGGCCGGCGTACGGGCACGGCGGCTCGATCCGTTGCGGGGACGGCGTCAGCACCTGCACGGCGTCCGCCCGCAGGTACTTCGCCGTCTGCTCCGTGATCCGGGCATGCACCAGCTCCCCCGGCAGCGCATGCCGGACGAACACCACCTGCCCCTCGTGCCGGGCGACACAGTGCCCCCCGTGCGCGACGGGCCCTACCTCCAGCTCGACTACCGCTCCTACCAGACTGTCTTCGTCTGTCACCGATCTCCTGACGCCTTGCGGGCTCCGCGCCGTACCTGGCCGGCTACCCGTTCCACCCGATCCTGCCGTTCCTCGGCTCCCTGCGACGAGAGCAGCTGATAAGGAACTGACGTAACCATCACACCAGGTGTGAACAAGAGCCGCCCCTTGAGACGCAGTGCGCTCTGGTTGTGCAGGATGTGTTCCCACCAGTGGCCGACGACGTACTCCGGGATGTAGACCATCACCACATCCCGCGGGGACTGCCTCCGGATGTCCTGGACGTACTGCAGGATCGGTCGGGTGATCTCCCGGTACGGCGAGGCGAGCCGCTTCAACGGGATCGGGATCCCGCGGGCGTCCCACTCGGCCTGCAGCGCGTCGGCCTCCTCCCGATCCACGTCGACCGTGACCGCCTCGAGCGTGGACGGCCGAGCCGCCTTGGCGAAGGCCAGCGCCCGCAGCGTCGGCTTGTGCAGCTTGGAGATCAGCACGATCGAGTGCACGCGGGACGGCAGCATCAGCGGCTCGTCACCTTCCGCGGACATTTGCTTGCGGACCGTGTCGTAGTGCCGGCGGATGCCCTTCATCAGCACGAACAGCGCGGCCATCGCGATGATCGCGATGTAGGCGCCGTGGGTGAACTTGGTCAGCAGCACGATGATCAGCACGATGCCGGTCATGGTCAGGCCGACCGCGTTGATCACGCGGGAGCGCATCATCTTCCGCCGCTTGACGGCGTCGGTCTCGGTCTTCAGGTGCCGGGTCCAGTGCCGGATCATGCCGAACTGGCTGAGCGTGAAGCTGACGAACACCCCGACGATGTAGAGCTGGATCAGCTTGGTGACCTGCGCGTCGAACGCGATGATCAGCGCGGCCGCGCACAACGCCAGCAGGATGATGCCGTTGCTGTAGGCGAGCCGGTCGCCGCGGGTGTGCAACTGGCGGGGCAGGTAGCCGTCGCGGGCCAGGATCGAGGCGAGCACCGGGAAGCCGTTGAACGCCGTGTTCGCGGCCAGCACCAGGATCAGCATGGTCGCGCCGATCACCACGTAGAAGCCGGGCGTGAAGTTCGAGAAGACCGAGTCGCCGATCTGACCGATGACCGTCTTCTGGGTGTAGCTGTCCCCGACCGGCCGCCCGTCCCGGTACAGCTGCGTGGCGGGATCCTCGGCGTACCGGAGCCTGATCTTGCTGGCCAGGAACAGGATGCTCATCAGCATCGTCACGGCGATCGTGCCGAGCAGCAGCAGCGTGGTCGCCGCGTTCTTGCTCTTCGGCTTGCGGAACGCCGGTACGCCGTTGCTGATCGCTTCGACCCCGGTCAGCGCCGCGCACCCGGACGAGAACGCCCGGGCCAGCAGGAAAACCGCGGCCAGCCCGGTGAAGGCCTCGTGGCCCGACTCGGCGTGCACCTCGAAGCCGGAGCTCTCCGCCATCGGCAGGTTGCCGGCACTGAGCCGGATCAGGCCCCAGATCGCCATCCCGATGATCGAGAACATGAAGATGTACGTCGGAACCGCGAACACGCCGCCCGACTCGCGGACCCCGCGCAGGTTCATCGCGGTCAGCACCAGCACCAGGCCGACCGCCAACGGCACCTCGTGACCCGCCAGGAACGGCAACGCGGACTTCGCGTTCTGGACCCCGGAAGAGATCGACACCGCGACGGTCAGCACGTAGTCGACCATCAGCGCGCTGGCCACGGTCAGCCCGGCCGTCGGGCCGATGTTGACCGTCGCGACCTCGTAGTCACCGCCGCCGGACGGGTAGGCGTGCACGTTCTGCCGGTACGACGCGACCACGACGAGCATCACGAACGCGACCAGCAGGCCGATCTTCCAGGAGAAGCTGTACGCCGCCAGCCCGGCGATCGACAGCGTCAGGAAGACCTCGTCGGGGGCGTACGCGACCGACGACAGCGCGTCGCTCGCAAACACCGGGAGGGCGATGCGCTTCGGCAGCAGGGTCTCACCCAGCTGGGTGCTGCGCAGTTTGCGACCGAGCAGCAGCCGTTTGCCGATATCGCCTAGAGCGGGAGTCACACCGGTGATGTTAGAGGGCACCCCGGTCCGGTGTAGCGTCTATCCCTGCCGAACCGAGCCAGCGGCCCCCCGGTGGGGGCAAGGAGTGATCACTCAGTGCACGTCGTCATCATGGGCTGCGGCCGCGTCGGGTCGATGCTCGCGCGTGGCCTGGAGAGACGCGGCCACACGGTCGCGATCATCGACCAGTCGGCCGACGCCTTCCGGCGGCTCAGCCCCAACTTCACCGGCCGCACCATCGTCGGGATGGGCTTCGACCGGGAGGTGCTGATCGAGGCCGGGATCGAGGACGCCGAGGCGTTCGCGGCCGTCTCGAACGGCGACAACTCGAACATCCTGGCCGCCCGGGTAGCTCGCGAGAACTTCGGCATCTCCAACGTGGTGGCCCGCATCTACGACCCCGGACGCGCCGAGGTTTACCAGCGGCTCGGCATCCCCACCGTCGGTACGGTCCGCTGGACGGTCGACCAGATGATGCGCCGGCTGCTGCCCGAGGGCTCCGAGCCGGAGTGGCGGGATCCGTCCGGCACGATCCGGCTGGCCGAGGTACACGTTCACGCCGAGTGGATCGGCCGGCTCGCGTTCGACATCGAGAAGGCCACCGGCGCCCGGGTCGCGTTCCTGACCCGGCTCGGCGAAGGCATGCTGCCCAAGGCCGACACGGTCATCCAGGAAGGCGACCTGGTCCACGTCGTGATGCCGGAACGGGACGCAGCCACCATCGAGTCCCAGCTCGGCACGAAGCCTGAGGAGCTGTGATGCGGGTAGCCATCGCCGGTGCCGGGAACGTCGGTCGTTCCATCGCCGCCGAGCTGCTGGAGAACGGCCACGAAGTACTGCTGATCGACAAGGACCCGCGGGCAATCAAGGCCGAGTCGGTGCCGCGCGCCGAGTGGCTGCTGGCCGACGCGTGCGAGCTGTCCTCGCTGGAGGAGGCCGCACTGCAGCGTTGCCAGGTGGCGATCGCGAGCACCGGTGACGACAAGGTCAACCTGGTCGTCTCGCTGCTCGCCAAGACCGAGTTCGGCGTCCCGCGAACCGTTGCCCGAGTCAACCATCCCCGCAACGAGTGGATGTTCAACGAGGCCTGGGGTGTGGACGTGTCGGTCTCGACCCCGCGGATCATGTCCGCACTGGTCGAGGAGGCGGTGTCGGTCGGCGACCTGGTCCGCCTGTTCACCTTCCGCCAGGGCGACGCGAACCTGGTCGAACTGACCCTCCCCGAAGACTCCCCGATGATCGGCCAACGAGTCGGCGACATCGACTGGCCCCTCGACACCGCCTTGGTCGTCATCCTCCGCGAGGGCCGAGTACTACGCCCCGACCCCGAAGGCACCCTCGAACTGAACGACGAGCTCCTCTTCGTAGCCGCAGACGAAACCGAAGAACAACTCGAAGACATGCTCTCCCCCCACCACCGCAAGTCGGAGTAGCCAAGAGCGCCTCCGGTCACTTGGTTCTGTTGGTGGAGTGGTTGCTATTTGGGTGCGCGAGGCACCACTCGATGGCGGTGTCGTGTCCGGCTCTGTCGGTGTTCCAATCTGGATCAATTCGCTGGTCTGGGAAGACGGCGGCGGTATCGGTGTCGGAGAAGCGGTAGCGCCGGGTTGCGCAGTGCGCGCGCAGGCCCGATCGGGGTAGATCGAAGGTGCCAAGTTCCTGATAGCCGACGGGCCGGGCGCCGGTGGGCTCGCCGACAAGGATGGCTTCGGTTTCGCGGCGGAAATCCGTGGCGGTGACCATCGCGGCGGAGTAGGTGTTCCTGCCGATCAGTACGTACAGACCGCCGGGTCGGTTGATGGTCGGCAGCCTCCAGATCGGATAGATGAGGTTGTGACGGGCGAGGGTGTAGTCGCCGCCACCGTTGTCGCGAAGGTCGAGGATCAGTCGGGTTGGTGCGGTGTCCTGCAGGTGCGCAATCAGTAGCCCAGCAGCCTGTTCGAGGCCGTCGTAGCGGCGGAAGCTCGCGTACGTCGCGTCGCTTGAGGGAAGTGCGATGTAGGCGAGCGGCTCGTCGGGGCTCCGCATCCTGAGCGGGGCGTCCGGCGAGGGGGCCGGCCACGACGGCGCCGTACCAGGTGGTAGGGATGCCACGTCGGCTGTAAAAGACGCATCGTCCTGGCCGACGAAGCTGAACTCGCCGGCGGCAGTGTCACGCAGGCAGTCGAGGGCAACGAGTACGTCGGCGCGGGTGAGTCGATCCGCACTGCGGGCGCGCTCGTGCCAGGCGTTCTCGCCCTGTGGAATGAGTGACTGGACTCGCCGGTCGATCTCCTCGACGGCGATGCCACCGATCGCAACCAGTTGGGCGCCGAGCACTCGAGGGTCGTCAGTGAGTGCCTTGACTACGCGCAACTGGTCGCCGTACCAGAACAATTCCAGCGGAAAGCGTCGGTAGTGATCGTCGGTCTCGACGCGGGTGTGGCCGTCGCCGATCATTGCTGCTACCTCGTCGAAGCCGACGAGTATCGCGGTGCCGGACAGGTCTGGAATGCGATCGTGCAGGCGAGCCACTGTGGCGTCGAACTGTTCCGGCGAGATCGTGTGGAAAGGATTGCGGTGCCGCTCTAGGAGGCCGCCGGCGAGCGCATCGAGGTCTGTGTGCCAGTCGTCCGGCCCCATGAGCCGTAACCTCTCGGCGGCAGTCGGTCTGCTCGGGTCTTTCGTCCTGCCTGCCATCTGTCCTCCAACCTCTACCGAGTGGCTTCCGGACCCACTCTGCGCGGCCCGGCACACCGTGAGAGACATGTTTCGAGAGTAATCTCTCAGATTATTCTCGACAACACGATCGAGTGTCTGGCGGCCCGGGCGCGAGCCTGGGTATGAACGCCGAGCGCGAGGCAGCGGCACCACGATCCACGCCGTGACGGTCGTCCCCGAGTTGGGCGCCGGCCCAGGTAGTCGCACGCGAGCGGAAGCGAGCGATCCGCAGGCGGCAGCCCGCAAGTCGCCGGCGGCAGTCGGCACGATCCGGCGTCAGCCGGATGGGATGCACGCAGGGGCGTACTACTTTTTGTTGCCGCGGAGGAGGTGGGTGATGCTGTCTCGGGCTTCGTCCCATTTCTCGGGGGGCATCGAGCCTCGGAGTACGGCGTAGGCGAACCAGATCGCGAGTGCGTAGAAGGGCAGACCGAGGCCGATCTTCGCGATGCCGAGGGCGTTCAGGCTGCCGGTGAAGTACAGCGGGACCTGGACGATCAGGCGGATTGCGAACAGCCCGACGAAGACCAGTGTCGCCCGCGAGAAGCCCTTCAGCATCGCGGGATCACGGCGCCAGGCGGTGCCGGTCTGGGTGATCACGCCGTACAGGACGCCGAACAGCGGCCAGCGGATCAGGACGGTGATCAGGTACAGGGCGCCGTACCCGAGGTTGGTCAGCAGGCCGGGGACGTAGAAGTCCTTCGCGTTGCCGGTGCGGTTCGCGACCCACGCCGAGATCAGTACGCCGATGAAGCCGCCGATGACATTGCGCAGCGCCTGCCGGCGGAACAGCCGGACGACGGCGAGAACGCCGGCGCAGCTGACGGCGACGATCAGCGAGAGCTGCAGTTTGTGGTCGGTCGCGGCGTACATGACCAGGAACGCGATCCACGGCAGCCCGATGTCGAGCAGCGCGCCCCAACCACCGAGTGCATGGAAGAAGTCCTTGTCGGTGGACTTCGCCGGCTTCGCGGGCTCTTCAGCAGGCTTGTCGGACGGAGGTTCAGTGGCCGGCGGCTCGGTGGCTGCGGCTTCGAGCTCGGGTTTGAGGATCTCGACCAGCTTCTCGTTGAGGTCCTCGTCGAGCTGGTCGCGGCGCGACGTCGGCTCAGCCATTGGCCGTCTGGGGACGCAGCTCGTACCGCGGGTTGAACATCACCCGGTCGCCGTCGACGACGCCGATCCGGCCGGAGGCGATCAGCTCCGAGCCGGCGTGGATGCCGCCGATCTTGCGCCGGCCGAGCCAGATCAGCTTGACCGTGCCGGTGCCGTCGTACAACTCACCCTCCAGTGCTGGTACGCCGCCTCGCGGGCTGAACGTGATCGTCCGCAACGTGCCGTACAGCGTGACGAGTTCCCGATCGTGGCAGCCAGTGATGGAGCGCGCACCACAGTCGTGCGCGAAGTCCTGAAGGACCTCCGCGTCCTGCTGATCACGGTCCCCGGCCAGGCCGCGGAAGGCACGCTTCCACAGCCCCTCGGGCTTGCTGCTACCCATGATGTCGAGTGTAGTCCGGTCAGGCTTGTTCTTCGGTCGGGCTCGGCTGGGCGCCCGGCGGAAGGGTCAGCGGGAGCGACTCGCGGACCGCCATCGGCTCCTCACCGCGGACGACGACGGTGTTGCGCAGCGTCTCCTCCATCGGCAGCGCGGCGTCGGCCTCGACCGCGGCGCGACCGAGCACGGTGCCGCGGAGCAGCCAGCGTGGGCCGTCCACGCCGATGACGCGGGAGGTCTGGCTGAAGATCTGACCCTCGGGGTCCTCGACCGGGACGACCAGCACCAGCTCGGTGCCGAACGGGCCGTCGGTCTCGGTCGCCGTACCGCCCATCCGGCTGGCCTCGGCGGCGATCTCCTGCCGGACCTCGTCCCAGATGCCGCTCGTCCGCGGTGCCGCGAAGGCGCGCAGCTCGAGGGCGGAATCCTCCAGCATCAGCAGCACGGCCTGTACGACGCCACTCTGCTCGTCGACCTGCAGGCCAAGCTCCATCCCCGGCATCCCGGTGACGACCAGCGCACCGAGGTCGATCCGCTCATCGTCTTCCAGCACGGACGCGTCGACCTCGGTCGAATCGAACGGACCCTCGGCGCGAGGGTCCACCGGACCGGTCTCGTCCTCGGCGCCGACGTCGGTCGTCTCCGGGTCGTCGTTCTTGCCCTTGCGGCGGAAGATCACTGCTGTTGCCTGCTTCCTTGATGTTTTGCCCGGCCCATAACAGAGCCCCGTCACACAGCGCAGTAGTCTCGCGCATCCGTCAGGTCAACGGCTGCACCTGCTCAGCGTGTCACATCGCCGAAACCACCTGTCGACCCGTGTCCCTGGTCCCCGCGGGCAGAGCCCGGCAGCGACGTGACCTCGACGAAACGGGCCTTCTCGACCTGCTGGACGACGAGCTGCGCGATCCGGTCGCCTCGGCGCACAGTCACCTCCGCGTGCGGGTCCAGGTTGATCAGGCAGACCTTGATCTCGCCGCGGTAGCCGGCGTCGACGGTGCCGGGCGCGTTGACGATCGAGACGCCGTGCTTCGCGGCCAGCCCGGACCGCGGGTGCACGAACGCGGCGTACCCGTCCTGCAGGGCGATCGCGATGCCGGTGCCGACCAGGCCGCGCTCCCCCGGCTTGAGGGTGAGGTCGGCCGCCGCCACCAGGTCCGCGCCGGCGTCGCCGGGATGCGCGTACGACGGGATTGGGAGGTCGGGGTCGAGTCGCTGGATCAGTACCTCGGTCACGAGAGGCGACCCTATCGAGCGGGTCCGACCGGGTACGTGCCAGGCTGGGCCTGTGGGTAGTTCTGTGGGTGGTTATCGCGAGAGTCTGCGCGTCCCGGTGGCCTGGTGGCTGATCGGCGCCGCCGCTGTGATCACGCTGTTCGTGATCGTCGCGGTGCCGGTCAACGTGTTCGTCGGCGCGCTCGTCGGCGGGCTCGCGGCGGTGCTGCTGGTGCTGCTGTTCGTTCGGTACGGCGGTGCGCGGGTCGAGGTCGACGACCGTCGGCTCCGGGCCGGGCGGGCCGAGATCAACCGGACGTACCTGGGGACGGTCGAGGCGTTGACCGGGGAGGACGCTCGGCGGGCGTTCGGACGGGACTGCGACCCGAAGGCGTACCTGGTACTGCGGAGCTACGTGCCGGGAGCGGTCCGGGTGCAGATCACGGATCCTGGCGACCCGGCGCCGTACTGGCTGATCGCCACGCGGCACCCGGATCGACTGGCTGCCGCGCTGAGTGGGCACAGCGTGGGAAGATCCTGACTATCAGGCAGTCGGTTTAGGAGGGTTTGCAGTGGTCGGAGCAAAGATCGGCTGGAAGCTGGTGCAGGCCGCGTTCACGCTGGCGGTCGGCCTGGCCGCGAGCAAGGCGGTCAGCACGGCCTGGAAACTCGGGTCCGGCGGGAAGCCGCCGAAGAACGGTGACGGCGGATACGCCGAGGTGATCACCTGGGCCGCCGCGAGTGCAGCCGCTGCGGCCGCGGCTCGACTCTTCGCCGAGCGTCGTGCGGCCGCCTACTGGCTCAAGTCCACCGGCTACGCCCCACCCGGCTACGAGCAGGCCGCGGCGGACGGGTCGCTGCTGAAGAGCATCGAGAAGTCAGACGACTAAAAGCCAAAAACAAAAAGAACCGCCTCGCTGCGCTCGGCGGGTGTTGTGGAGCAGCCGCGCTCGGGGTGGGTTGAGGCAGGTGCGCTCCGCGGGTTGGTTGGCGGCACGGCGCTACTTGGTTTGGGTAGCACTGCGGGACCGTTTCCCAGGGTCTGGGAAGCGGTCCCGCTGCTTTAGCACGAAGTAGGGCGCTGGTGTCAGGCTGCGCAGTCGCGGCAGATCAGCTGCCCGTTCTTCGTTTCGGCGAGCTGGCTGCGGTGGTGAACCAGGAAGCAGCTCGAACAGGTGAACTCGTCGGCCTGGCGCGGGAGGACCCGGACCGCCAGCTCCTCGTGGCTCAGGTCCGCGCCGGGCAGCTCAAAGCTCTCCGCCGCCTCGGCCTCGTCCTCGTCGACCTTGCCGGAGTTCTTGTCGTGACGGCGAGTCTTCAGCTCTTCGATCGACTCTTCGGAGGATTCCTCGTCCGTCTTGCGCGGGGCGTCGTAATCAGTCGCCATGGTGTTCCCTGCCCTCTTCGTACCCGTGGTGTTGCCTGCTGAGCCCTTGAACGGGTGAAGCGGTCGAGAAATTCCGCAGCGGAGCACCGCGCTGAATCTTCGTCCCCCGAAACCCTTGACAGTCAGGCCGGGATCGGCAATCACCGCTCCCGAGGACGGGATTGTGCCCTATAAACCGCCGCGATGCACGACTGGGTCCATGCTGTGGCCTGCGTGTCGCCATAAATGTCAGGACCGAACACCAGAATGCTCATTATTGCGCGATACTGCGCAGAAACGAGCACTCACCGACGTTCAGGCGCGCAACGGGTCCGCAGCGGCCAGCAGGTCGTGGAACGGCCCGAACAGCGCCGGACTCGCCGCGATCGACATCTCCGGCGACACCGGAGCCCCGTTGATCCCACCGACCGTCGCACCGGCCTCGGACGCGATCAGGGCACCCGCGCCGTAGTCCCACGGGTTCAGTCCGCGTTCGAAGACGACGTCCAGCCGCCCGCACGCGACGTAGCAGAGGTCGATCGCGCCGACCCCGATCCGGCGGATGTCGCGGACCTTGCTGATCAGCTGCTGGATCACCTCGGCCTGCACCTGCCGCCGCGCCGGGTCGTACCCGAACCCGGTCCCGACCAGCGCCTTGCCCAGCTCGGTCTCACCCGACACCTGGATCGGCTTGCCGTCCGCGAACGCGCCACCGCCCTTCGTCGCGGTGAACACCTCCCCCTTCGGAGCGTCGACGACCACGCCGGCGACCGTCTCCCCGGCGTACTCCACGGCGATCGAGACGGCGTACGTCGGGATGTCGTAGAGGTAGTTGACCGTCCCGTCGATCGGGTCGACGACCCAGCGCACTCCGCTGGTGCCGTTCACGTCGTCGCCTTCCTCGCCGAGGAACGAGTCGTCCGGCCGGGCCTGCAGGACCCGGGCCCGGATCAGTTCCTCGGACTCGCGGTCGACCGCGGTCACGACGTCGGTGATGGTGCTCTTGGTGTCGGCGACCGTGATCGTGCCGCGGCGACGTTCGACGATCATCGCCGCCGCCTCCTCCGCCACCTCCACGGCCAGCTCGAGCAGATCCTGCGGGCTCTCGGAGGTCATACGGATTCCTTAGCGGTAGGTCGACGCAAGGGTGGGCAGCAGTCGTGGCGGCAGTCGTCGCAGGCCGGGCCGAGCTTGCCGACGCAGGGCCTGGCCGGTTGCTCGCCGCGTTCGGCGGCGGCCCGCTCGACGACCAGGTCGCGGAGCATCGTGACGAACTTCTCGTCCGTCCCCGGGGTCGCGGCGCGCGCCATCGGCAGGCCGAGCTTCTCGGCCGTCTTCGCGGCCTCGGTGTCGAGGTCGTAGATGACCTCCATGTGATCACTGACGAACCCGATCGGTACGACGGCCACCCCGGGCACCCCATCAGCGGCCAGTGTCTCCAGGTGGTCGTTGACGTCCGGCTCGAGCCATGGCACCTGCGGCGGTCCGGACCGCGAGCAGTAGACGAGGTCGGTACGCCGTACCTGGCCGGTCCGCCGTTCCAGCTCCGCGGTGATCTCCGCGGCGACGTCCAGGTGCCAGTCGACGTACCCGTTGCCGTCCGGTCCGCTGGTCGCGTTCATCGCGGTCGGGATCGAGTGCGTCACATAGGCGATCGCCGACCCCTCAGGCAGCCGGCCCAGCGCGTCAGCCGTCGACTCGACGAACGCACCGACGAAGCCGGGGTGGTTCGCGTAGTGCCGGAGCTTGTCGATCCGCGGCGCGTCCGGGACCTCGCGGGCGGCGTCCTCGAGGTTCTCCCGGTACTGCCGGCAGCCGGAGTACGACGGATAGGCGGACGTCACGATCACGACGGCCCGGCGTACCCCGTCGGCGGCCATCTCCCGCATCGTGTCGGTCAGGTACGGCGCCCAGTTCCGGTTGCCCCAGTAGATCGGCAGGTCCAGCCCGATCTCGTCGAACGACTCCCGCAGCGCCTTGAGCAGCTCGCGGTTCTGGTCGTTGATCGGACTCTTGCCGCCGAACCCGTAGTAGTGCTCCCCGACCTCCTTCAACCGCTCGTCAGGGATGCCCCGGCCGCGGGTGACGTTCTGCAGAAACGGCAGCACGTCCTCGGACTTCTCGGGACCACCGAAGGAGAGCAGCAGCACAGCGTCGTACGGGGAACCAGCACTCGACATATTCCAAGCTTCTCAGACGAGTGACGGCTAGGGTGTTCCCGGTCTCTCATGCTCAAGCCTTACGTTCATCTCATGCGCCGGCCCGGTGCTGGCGCCTTCTTCGCCGCCGGGATCCTCGGGCGTATGCCGATCTCGATGGTCGGCCTCGGCATCGTCATCCTGATCGCCCGCGAGAGCGGTTCGTACGGTCTGGCCGGCGCGGTCTCCGGGGTGGCCGTCATCGCCGGTGCGCTGACCGGTCCGGTCCAGGGGCGGCTCGTCGACCGGTTCGGTCAGCGGGCACTGGTACTGATCGGCTCGACGGCCTGCACCGTGGCTCTGGCCGCGTTGCTCGTCGCGGTGCGTGCCGACGCGGCCGACTGGGCGTTGTATGTGCTGTCGTTCGTTGCCGGAGGCGCCCGTCCCCAGGTCGGCACGTTCGCCCGCGCCCGCTGGACGCATCTGCTCGGCCGCGGTCGTGCACTGCAGACAGCCTTCGCACTCGAGGCGGTCGGCGATGAGGTCGTCTTCATCGTCGGCCCGGTCCTGGTCACCGCCCTAGCGACGCAAGTCAGCCCGTACGCCGCATTGTCAGCAGCCGGCGTACTCGGCCTGGCCGGCGGCTTCTGGCTCGCGTCGCTGCGCGCTTCCGATCCGCCCGGACGCGGCAAGTCGGACGGGTCAGAGCAGGCACCCCTCCCCTGGCTCTCGATCACGCTGCTCAGCCTGATCGGTCTCGGCCTCGGTGCGACCCTTGGCGGCGCCGAGGTGATCACGGTGGCGTTCACGACCGAGAAGGGTCAGGCCGGTCTGGCCGGCGTCGTACTCGCGGTCTGGGCGTTCGGCAGCCTGCTGGCCGGACTCTGGTACGGCTCGGTCCACTGGCGCGCTCCGGTCGAACGGCGGCTGCTGTTGGGCACGATCGCGCTCGCCATCACGCTGGCGCCACTCCCCTGGGTCAACAGCGTGCTGATGCTCGGTGTCGTGCTGTTCGGCTGCGGGATGACGATCGCTCCGACGATGGTCGCGGTCACCGCCTGTGTCGAGGAATGGGTCCCGCCCGAGCGGCTGACCGAGGCGATCACCTGGACCGTCACCGGCATCCTGCTCGGTGTTGCCCCGGGCAACGCGGCGGCCGGACATGCTGTCGACGTCTGGGGGCCGTCGGATGCCTACTGGGTGCCGTTCCTGGTCGGCATCGCGTGCGCGATCGTCGCCGCGATCTCGATCACCTTCGCCCGGCCGAAAGAGCGGTTCGCTCACAACTAGGCTTGTATCTCCTCTTACGGGAGATGTGAGGGTGTAGGGCATGGACCACTCGATCGGTGCGGTGGCGCGGCTCGCCGGGGTGTCGGTGAAGACCGTGCGGCACTACTCCGACCTCGGCCTGCTGACGTCACGTCGTACGGCGTCCGGCCATCGACGGTACGACGCGACTGCGGTCGCTCGGCTGGAGCTGATCCGCACGTTGCGCGCTCTGGGGCTCGATCTGGAGACGGTGCGGACCGTGCTGGAGCGGGAGCGGATGCTGGCCGACGTACTCGCGGCTCACGCCGACGCACTCGCCGTGCAGATCCGAGCGCTACAGGCGCAGCACGCCGTCGTATCAGTGGTCGCTCATCATCACTCGACTCCCGAGGAGCTCACCGACATGACTGCACAGTTCGAGCAAGCGCGCCGAACGCTGATCGCCGATTTCCTGGCCGACGCCCTCGGCGACGACCCTGTTCTCGCCGCGGTCCGTCAGAACCTCACGCCCGTACTCCCTTCGGACGCCGAGCCGCGACAGCTCGAGGCCTGGTTGGAGCTCGCCGCGCTGGTCTCCGAGGACGACTTCCGAACCTCGGTACGCCGGATGGCCGCGGGCTACCGCGTTCTGGCCGGGGACGACCTGTTGTGGGCGAACCCGGAGTTGCGGGGCCGGCTGATCGAATTGCGTCGTACTGCTGATCCGCGGTGGGAGCGGTATCTGGAATTGCTTGCCGTGGTCAACGGATGGGCGCCGCCGTCACGAGTTGCGGGGTAGCGGCGCGTTCCAGCCGCGGCGGATCGCGATCAGCCGGATCGTGAAGCAGGTCGCCGCGGCGGCGATCGGGACCCAGAGGGCGTGGTACTCGAGGGCCGACGCGACGACCACGATGCCGGCGCCGAGCAGGGCCGGGGTGGCGTAGATCTCGGAGCGGAGCACGACCGGGACGCGGCCACTAAGGACGTCGCGGATCACCCCGCCGCCGATGCCGGACAGGGTCCCGAGCAGCGCGGCCGAGAACGGGGACAGGCCGAACTCGATCGCCTTCAGCGCGCCGGTCACGCAGAACAGCGCGAGGCCGGCCGCGTCGAAGATGTTCACCAGTCGCTCGACCCGGCCGATCCCCGGATGCAGGAAGAACGTCAGCAGCCCGGCCACGATCGGGACGACCAGATAACGCCAGTCGCGAAGCGCGGCCGGCGGGGTCTGGCCGATCAGCACGTCCCGGATGAACCCACCGCCGAGGCCGGTGACCAGCGCCAGCACCTGGATCCCGAACACGTCCAGCTTCTTCCGTACGCCGACCAGCGCCCCGGTGATCCCGAACACGAAGATCCCGACGAGATCGAGCAACTGCAGCACCATGGCTCGACGCTAAACCACGAGCGCCACGGTTCCGTCCCTTCTATCGTTGATGGACATGAGCCGCGCGCCCGACGTCGACTACTCCGCCACGTCCCAGCGACCCGACTGGAGTTCGCTGCCGACGGCTCTCCACGACGCGCTGGCCGTTGCCCTGGGCACCCAGATCGCGGCCGTGTCCCGTCCAGTCAGCTCGGGCTTCACCGGAGGGTTCGCGGCGCGTGTCCAGTTGTCCGATGGTCGCAATGTCTTCATCAAGGCCGCGCCGGACACAACCCACGACTTCGAGGCGTACCAGCGTGAGGCCGAGGTCGTCCCTCGACTCCCGAACGCGGTGCGCGCCCCGGCGATCATCACCACCGCACACACCGGCGACTGGTTCGCTGTCGTCTCCGAGTGGGTCGACGGGCGGATGCCAGGCAGTCCTTGGACCGGCGAGGACTTCGCGCGGGTGACCGCCGCTTGTGAGGAGATGGCGGTGGCACTGCGGCCGAGCCCGTTGGACGGATTGCGGATGTTCGGCGAGCTGGTGGGTGACGACCTCACCGTGCCGCAGCGGATCCTGACAGGCGACCTGCCGCTGCCCAGCGGTTTGCAGGAGTGGTCGCCTCGGGTGTTGCCTGAGGTCGCCGAGTTGGCGGCCGCAGGTCCGGAGGTCCTGGTCGGCGATACCGCGACCCACTCCGACCTTCGCCCGGACAATCTGCTCATCGACCCGCACGGTGCCTGCTGGACGGTCGACTGGAACTGGCTGACGCTCGGCCCGCGGTGGGTGGACTGGGTCGGTTTGCTCCCGCTTGCGCAGTACCACGGCATCGACACGTTCGCCGCGATCACGAGCAGCCCGCTGACGGCCGACGTACCCAAGGATGACCTCGACGTCTTCATGGCGGTCATCACGGCGTACATGATGAAGAACACCGACGCCCCGCCTCCGCCTGGTTGTACGCCGGCTCTCCGCGAGCACCAGCGGCTGACGGCCTGGACGTTCCTCGACTGGCTCGCCGTACGCCGTGGGTGGTGAACGCCTACTGTTGATGCATGGGTAAAGGGCCGACCACCAGGTTCAAGGTTGAGGTGCTCGATGGTGACCGGACGTCCCGGCGGGAGGATGTCGTCACCACCGAGGAGCCGCTGGAGTTGCGGCTGGAGTGGCCGGGACGACCGCCCGAGCCGCTGGTCGTCACCATGCGTACCCCTGGCGCGGACTTCGAGCTCGCGGCCGGCTTCTGCCTCGGCGAAGGGTTCGCCGTCCGCCCGGACGCGATCCGGACCGTTGCCTACTGCACCGATGTCGCCCTGACCCGCGAGCAGCAGTTCAACACCGTCACGGTCACCTTCGACGGTCCCCCCGACCGCGAACCACCCCAGCGGTACGGCGTTACGTCGGCCGCCTGTGGTGTCTGCGGCCAGCAGAGTCTCGACGAGCTCGTCGATCGCGCGTACGCCCCGGTCGATCCGGTCGAGGTCCCGGTCGACGTCGTACGCCAGCTGCCCGATCTGCTCCGCGAAGCCCAGCCGATGTTCAACCGCACCGGCGGCCTGCACGCGGCCGGTCTGTTCACCGCCGACGGCCGCAAGATCGTCGTGAAAGAGGACGTCGGCCGGCACAACGCGGTGGACAAGGTCGTCGGCTGGACCGTTCTCAACCAGCACAGCCGCAAGGGTCTCGTGCTCGCGGTCAGCGGCCGCGCCGGCTACGAAATCATCCAGAAGGCCGCCGCCGCCGGCATCGGCATGATCGTGGCAGTAGGCGCCCCCTCCAGCCTCGCCGTCGAACTAGCCCGCCAGTTCAACATCACCGTCGCCGGCTTCACCCGAGGCCAACGCTGCGTCGTCTACTCAGCCCCGGAGCGCATCACGCGTCCAGCTTGATGAAGGTTGCTTTGGGGACGTATTCGTAGCGGTCGGGCATGCAGGTCAGGATGATGACCTGGCCGTGGTCGCCGGCGCGGCCCAGGAGGGCGCCCATGTCGCGGAGGCGGGCCTTGTCGGACCAGCCGAGGGCGTCGTCGAAGATGACCGGCACGCTGCCCTCGCCGGTGCTGACCAGGTGGCTGATGGCCAGCCGGGTGATGATCGCCAACTGCTCCTGAGCACCCGTCGACAACGCCTCGACCGGCAGCCGTATGCCGTCCAGCTCGCGCTCCGCGACGGCCAGATCGTCGTCCAGCCAGACCCGGAACGAGGGCCCGTACACACTGCGTCCGAGCGACTCGATCCGGCTCTGCAGCGGTTCGGAGTACTTCGTCTGCGCCTCGGCCCGATGCCGGCTCAACGTCTCGTGCACCCGCCGCGCCGCCTCGGCCCGTCGCTGCAGGCTGTCGTGCTCCGTGCGTACGGCGGCCAACTCCAGGTCGGCCACGTCCCGCCGGGTCGCCAGCCCGTCCCGCCCGGACTGCTCCAGCCGGCCTTCCGTCGTACGCAACGCATCGCGCAACGTGTCCCGCTCACCCTGCAGCCGCGTCGCGACCGCCAGCGCGTGCGTCAGCTCGCCCGCGACCTGATCGGCCCCGGCCTCGTCCGCCTGCTCTTGTACGGCGGTCAGCTCCTCGAGCACAGCCTCGACCTCAGACGTTGCCTCGGTCTCAGCCGTCGCCACCCCGGCGTCGTCGAGCAACGCCCGCGCGGCCTCGAGCGACTCGACCGCGGCGGCCAGCCGCTCACCCGCTAGCTCCGATCGGGCCCGCGCGTTCTGGGCCTCGGACCGATCCTCGTCGGCCGCTTTCCGCGCCTGCGCCGCCGCGAACTCCGCGTCGGCCAGCAACCGCTCGACCTCGGCCAGCCCGTCCCGGGCCTCCTCGAGCGCCCGCTGCGCACCGGCAAGATCGCCCTCTTCCGGCTCGGGCACCTCGAAGTCGTCGAACAGCGTGTCATGCGGTGAAGCGAACTCCTCGAACAACGACATCTGCCCCGGAACGCCTTCAACCGCGGGCTTCCCTGTTTCCTCGTCCTCGTCGTCGGGGCCCAGCCGCGCGGTGAGTACGGCGATCCGCTCCCCCGGATCACCCCCGGCGGTCAGCGACTTCTCCGTCCGGCGGGCCTCGTTCAGCTCGGCGGTCGCCGTGTCCGCCTTCCGCAGCAACTCACGTGCGGCCGCGACATCCTTCACGCCGGCCCGCTTCAGCAGATCCTTCTCACGTCGTACTGCGTCGTCGACCCGCGACCGCAGCGTCGCCGCCTCACCGCCGGCCCGCACAGTCACCTCAAGCTGACCGGGTACGCCGATCCTCAGCTCACCCGAGACCAGCACATCCGTCGCTTCGTCGAAGCCCAGCTCCGACGGCACGAGTCCGTCCAGCCCGGTCCCCGACAACTCGACCGGCTCCGCGCCAAGACGCCGTACCGACACCTCAGGTACGCCGGCCGCGAGCGCCGCGCGGGCCTCGACCACCGCCGCCCGCGCATCTTCCAGCGCCGCCACCATCGCGTCGTCGACCTTGATCCGGTCCAGGATCGTCCCGGCCGCCGCGATCCGCGCGCGTACGTCGACCAGCTCGGTCTGCTGCCCAATCAACCGATCGAGCTCGGCACGATCCACCAGATCCGAGACGCGCCGCTCGGCCGCCTGCACGTCAGTACGGCGAAGGTCCTTGAGCTCCACGACCTCGGTCAGCGCCGTCTCCGCCGCCTGCACCGTCTCGGCCGCGGTCTTGGCGACCAGCTCGGCATCGGTACGACGGACCGCCAGCTCGGCCTCGATCTTGGTGAAGCGCTCGACCTCGTCCAGGATCCGCTCGCGATCGAGCCGGGTCCGGGTGTGGTTCTCCAGCCGGGCCCGCGCGGTCTCGGCCCGCGAGCGGACCGAGTCGCGGCGGAGCAGGATCTCGTCGGTCGCCTTCTTGCGCTCGCGCAGCTCCTCGACCGACTTCAGGTGATCGGACAACCGAGTGTCGACATCGGACAGGTCGAGGTTGAGCCGCTCGGCCCGGCGGATGTCGGACTGGACCTCTTCCATCGCCTGCAACGCCTGCGCCGCGGCCAATTCGGCCGACGACACCGTCTTCGCGGACCTCGCGTAGTCCCCGGTCGGTTTGCCACGCGGCGTCCAGTACCGCAGGTACTCGTGCTCGACCGCGGTCACCAATGGCATCGACGCACCGTCGACAGGAGTCCCGGACTCGGCGGTCACGGCGGTGATCAACGGCTCCGCGTCGGCTGGCGTTGGCAGCACCAACGATTGCCCCTGGCTGACCATCAAGGTCTGCCACAGCACCGGGTCGACGTTCTGGTGGAACAGCCGCTCGGCCTCGTTGTGCGCCTCGCGACCGGTCCAGGACTGCCGCCGGCCGTCAGGCTGGACGATGGTCAGCTCGGTGGACCGGTCCTTCAGCCAGCGCTTGGTGTACGTCAGCTCGAGACCGCCGAGGCTCAGCTCGGCGGTAACCTCCGGGCCGACGTCCTGGCCGACCGGCTGGATGTCGCGGATCCGGGTCGACTTCGAGTCGTCGGGCAGATCGAAGACCAGCCCGAACGCCTCGACCAGGCTGGACTTCCCGACCTCGTTGTCGCCCACGACGACCGTGGTGCCGAGCGCGCGGAACCGGACAATGCGGTCCTTGACGCCACGGAAGTCCCGTAGCGCCAAGCTGTGTAATCTCATCCCGCGTCCCGCGCCAATCGGTGCATCAACGACAACGCTGCACCCGCATCCTCATCGCCACCGGCCAGCGCCTGCCGAAGCTCTTCCATCGCAGCGCGGGCCGGTCCGCTCAGCTGCAGCGACTCGAGGTCGGCCGCATCCGGAGCGGGTCGCACAGTCCAGAACTTGGCCCACCGCTCGACACTCGCGAACACCTCGCCCTGCGCGTCGATCATCGCGTCCAGCCGGCTCAGCAACGGCAGCGCCAACGAGCCGTCACCAGCCAGTCGCACGTACGTCCGCTCTTTGTCCGGCAACTCCGCGAACCAATCCTCGAGCGCCTGGATCGACTCCTCGTCGAACAGCTCGACCCGGTGATCGACCATGTGCCACGCGCCGACCCGCACCGGCTCGACGTCGATGCCGTTGGAGCCGATCGTCACCTTGAGCACGTTCCCCGGCGCGTCCTCCTCGGGCGACGTGACCTCCTGCGTCCCGGAGAACCAGATCCGGTCGGTCACCTTCGTCGTCGAGTGCCGGTCGCCAAGTCCGACGTACTGCAACCGACCGTCCGCGACCGCGGCCTCGAGCGCGGTCTGATCGATCGTCGGTACGTCGGACATGCCGCCGGACAGACTCGTCAGCTGACCGTGCGCGAGCAGGATCCGGATCATCCCGGGATCGGCCGTGAGGTCGGCGTATCCGGGCGCGGCCGGATCCGACAGCGGCCGGCGCGAACGCCAGGGTGCGCCGACGATCTCGACGCCCGGCATGATCTGGAAAGGCGTCGTTTCGGTCAGCACCGTCACGTGTTCCGGTGCATGCGCCTGCCATTGGCTCGAGGTCCACAGCGAGCCGGGCTCGAGCGCGTCGTGGTTGCCGGGCAGCAGGACGACGGGAACCGGGATCCGCTTGAGCGCTTCACAAGCACGCAGGATCGTCTGCCGCTCGACCTGGTTGTGCTCGAAGACGTCCCCGGTGACGACCACGAACGCCGCCCCGGTCCGCTCCGCGACCTCGCCGATCCGTGCGACAGCATCCAGCCGCGCCTGACCCCACCGGGCCTGGCCGTCCGGCCCCAGGAACCGGCGCATCATCCCCAGCTGCCAGTCCGAGCTGTGCAGAAACGTGATCGACTCGTCCATTGCGGAATGAACGCTAACCCGCGCCGCCGACAACCGCCCAACCCAACACACACAATCGCCCCACACCGCCCACACTCCGGACAGTTTCCGGGGCTCTACAGGGTGTCAGTCCGGGAAGTCGGCGCTCCGGGAAAGGCTCTCCCAACCGGCGAGCTCGCTCTGCGCACCGGCGTACACACCCTGCAGCGCCTCGACCGCGTCCGAGCCGAGCGGCAGACGCAGCGGGGGCTCGGGGCTCGCGACCGCGGTCAGGATGGCTTGCGCGGCGCGGACCGGGTCGCCGGGCTGGGTGCCGTTCCCGTTGGAGAGTGCGTCGCGGACGGCGCCGACGGGGCCCTCGTACACGGAGCTGATCTCGGCGACATGTGGTGCGCTCGGCTCGTTGAACGACGTACGGAACGCACCCGGCTCGGCGATCAGCACTCGGATCCCAAACGGCTTGGTCTCGACTGCGAGCGCCTCCGACCAACCTTCCAGCGCGAACTTCGTCCCGCTGTACGCACTGATCCCCGCGAACGCGAACCGCCCACCCTGACTGCTCAACTGGACGATGGTCCCGCTCTTCCGCTCCCGCATCCCCGGCAGCACCGCTTTGGTTAACGCAACCGGCCCGAAGAAGTGCAACTCCATCAACCCACGCAGTTCCTCGTCGGTTGTCTCCTCCGCCGCGCCCACCATGCCGCGGCCCGCGTTGTTGACCAGTACGTCGATCGGTCCGACCTGCTCGACCACCTCAGGAATCGCAGCGCTGTCCGTCACGTCGAGCTTCACCACCGACAACCGCTCGTGCTGGAGGTCCATCGCCTCCGGTCGCCGGACGGCCGCGACGACGGTGTGCCCTGCCGCCAGCGCCTCCTCCGTCAACGCCCGCCCGAACCCCGCATTGGCACCAGTAATCAACCAGACCTGAGACATGCGAACAGCCTACGATCCAAAGGTGCACGCGTACCTGGAGACCGAGCGGCTGACGCTTCGCCGCTTTACGCCGGCTGATGTCGAGCTGCTGGTCGAGCTCGACTCCGACCCCGAGGTGATGCGGTTCCTGACCGGTCAGCCGACACCGCGGGACGAGATCGAGAACGTCGTACTGCCGGAGATCCTGAAGGTGTACGCCGAGCATCCGCAACTGGGGACGTTCAAAGCTGAATCAGCAGCAGGTTTCGTCGGATGGTTCGGCCTGCAGCCGACCGCCGACCCCAAGGTTGCCGGCGTCGGCTACCGGCTGCTCAAGGCCGCGTGGGGCAAGGGATATGCGACCGAGGGGACGAAGGCGCTGATCGCTCACGCCTTCAGCCTTGGCATGGAGCAGGTGGTGGCAGACACGATGGCCGTCAACCATCGCTCGCGGGCAGTGATGCGGCGTTCCGGCCTGCGCTTCCTGAAGATCTACCACGAGTACTTCGACGACCCGCTGCCAGGAACGGAGTTCGGCGAGGTGCTGTACGGCGTCGATCGCGCGACCTGGGAAGCTGGTCGGCATGGATGACGATCGACCGTACGCCGTACTCGATATCGACGCGACGTTGTCGGACACCAGTCAGCGGATCCACTTCATCGAGCGGAAGCCGAAGGACTGGGACTCGTTCTTCACGCACGCCAAGGAGGACGCCGTACTGCCGGAAGGCCTGGCGGTCGCGACCACGCTGGCGGCCGAGCATGTGATCGTCTACCTGACCGGGCGGCCGGAGCGGATCCGGCGGGACACGGAGAAGTGGCTGAAGGACAACGGCTTCCCGGACGGCAAGGTGTACATGCGCGGCAACACCGACCGCCGCCCGTCGATGCTGATGAAGCTCGGCCGGCTGAAACGTCTCGCCGAGCAACGCCCGATCGCCGTCCTGGTCGACGACGACGTCAAGGTGATCGCCGCCGCCGAGAAGGCCGGCTACACGGTGATGAGGGCCGACTGGGGACTCGATGCCGAGTCCCAGCCGACCCTCTTCGACGCTCAGGAATCCGAAGGACGGACCTGAGTACTTACTTGCTCAGCCCGAGGATCAGCGTGTTCGGGTACGGCGGGTACTGCGGCAGGTAGAAGTTCTGCACCTTCGACCCGTGCAGGAACGCGTTCCGCGCGTAGATCAGCGGCACGACCGGTGCGTCGGCCATGATCTGCTTGTCCAGCGCACCCCACAGCCCGGCCGCCTTGGTCCGGTCGGACTCGGCCGTCGCCGCGGCGATCGCCTTGTCCACCGCCGGGTTGGAGTAGCGGGAGATGTTGTACCCGCCGTTGCCGATCTCCGACGTCCCGAACAGCGGCTGGATGTTGCCGATCGCGGACGGGAAGTCCGGCAGCCAGCTCGACACGGTCAGGTCGAAGTCCGGCTTGTTCCCGGTGATCAGGTCGGACAGCGGCTCGCTGTCCAGCGGCTTGATCGTGACCGTGATCCCGGCCCGCTTCAGGCCCTGCTGGATCGCCTGCGCCACGCCGAGACCGGTCGTGTTGTCGGCGGCCAGCACCAGGTTGAGGTTGGCGGCGCCGGCGGCCGCGAGCATCTGCTTGGCCTTGTCCGGGTCACCCGCCGGCGGCGCCGGGAACAGGTCGAACTTGCTGAAGCCGTCGATACCCGGCGTGATCAGGGTGGTGGCGAGCTCACCGCCGAACTCCGGACCGCCCTCGGCGACCTGGACGGCCTGCTTGTCGACGGCGTACTGGATCGCCTTGCGGACCTCGGGCTTGGCGAGCGCGGGGCGCTGCGTGTTCATCGCGAGGTACATCAGCGCGCCGGACGTCGACGTTGCCACCCGGGCCTTCACCGCGGGGTTGCCGGTGACGGTCGGGATCAGCGCGGCCGGGACCGACGTCCCGGTGGTGGCGGCGAACTGGTCGTCGCCGGCGTCAGCGATCAGCCGCTGGTTGACCACGTCGGGCTGCAGGCCCATGTCGGTCACGATCGAGTCCGGCAGGCCGGTGCGGGCCGGGTCGGTCGACTTGTCCCAGTTCGGGTTCCGGGTCAGCACGAGCTTCGAGCCCGGCGTGTACGACTGGACCTGGTACGGGCCGCTGGCCATCGGCTTCTCGCCGTAGTGCGCCGGGTCGGTGTCGGCCTTCTTCGGCACCGGCGAGAAGGCCGGCATGCTGACGATCCACGGCCAGTCGCCGTACGGCTTGTTCAGCTTGAAGATGATCGTGGTGTCGTCCGGCGTCTGGATCGAGGCCAGGTCGCCACCCTTGTACGGGCCTTGGTACTTGTCGCCGCCGACCAGCAGCGACTTGTGGTAGCCCAGACCGCCGGACAGTTCCGGAGCGAACGACCGCTCGACGCCGTACTTGATGTCAGCGGCAACGATCGGCGACCCGTCGGAGTACTTCAGGCCTGACTTCAGCTTGTAGGTCCAGGTCTTGCCGCCGTCGCTGACCTGACCGGTGTCGGTGGCCAGGTCCGGAACCAGCTCGGTCGGCTTGCTCGGGTCGGTCTTCCACGAGGTCAGTCCGCGCAGCACCAGGTGGATGCCGCTGATGCCCAGGTTCTGGCTCTTGGCCGGGTCGTAGCTGACTTCCTTGGCGGTACTGAGGAAGTGGAGGGTTCCGCCCTGCTCTGCGGCCGCGGTGCTGCCACTACCCGCCGTGGACTTGTCGTTGGCGTTGCAGGCGGCCGCCGCCAGCGCCAGCACGGCCGCTAACGCGACCGCTCGCGATATGCGTTTCATTGTTTCCTCTCAGAGGTGGGGGGCTCAGGGAAGTAGCAGGCGGCCCGGTGTTCGGTCGAACCTTGGACGGGCTCGAGCACCGGTCGTTCGGTCGCGCAGACGTCCTCAGCCTTGTAGCACCGGGTCCGGAAGGGGCATCCGGACGGTGGGTTGATCGGCGTCGGGACATCGCCCGTCAGCACGATGCGATCACGGGAGACGCCCGGCTCGGGCACCGGTACGGCGGACAGCAAAGCCTTCGTGTACGGGTGCGCCGGCGCCTCGTACACCTGCGCGGCGGGACCCTCTTCGACAATCGTGCCGAGGTACATGACGGCGATCCGGTCGGCGACCTGACGGACGACGGCCAGGTCGTGGGCAACGAGCACGTACGACAGGCCGAGTTCGTCGCGCAGGTCGGCGAGCAAGTTCAGCACCTGGGCCTGGACCGAGACGTCGAGCGCGGACACCGGCTCATCACAGACCAGCAGACCGGGCTTCATCGCCAACGCCCGGGCGATCCCGATCCGCTGCCGCTGCCCGCCGGAGAACTCGTGCGGATACCGCTCCAGGTGCTGTTCGGCGAGCCCGACCTGCTCCAGCAGTTCGACGAGCTGAGCCCTGGTCGGGCGGATCCCTTGCGCGCGGTACGGCGTACTGAGGATCGTGCCCACCGACTGCCGTGGGTTCAGGGACGCCTGCGGGTCCTGGAAGACCATCTGGATCTGGCGGCGGATCGGCCGGAGCCGGCGACCGCGCAGCCTGGTGACATCCGTGCCGCCGATCTCGACCCGGCCTTGTGTCGGGTCGAGGAGCCGGGTGGCGACCCGGGCGAGCGTCGACTTCCCGGATCCGGACTCGCCGACCAGGCCGACCGTCTCGCCCTTGCGGACGACCAGGTTGACCCCGTCGACCGCGCGGACCGATTGCGCCTTGCGCCACGGTGCACCGCGAAGTCCGAAGTACTTCTTCACGTCCTTGAGGTTCAGCAGCTCGTCAGACATCCGACGGCCTCCGCCCCAGGTGGCACGCCGCTTCGTGGTCGCCCTCGCCGGGGCGCGGCGTGAGCTCGGGCCGCTCGGTGATGCAGCGCTCGCCGACCCGGTCGGTGTAGGCGCAGCGCGGCTGGAACGCGCAGCCGGTCGTGATCGACCCCGGCGTCGGCGGGCTGCCCGGAATCGTGGTCAGCCGCAGCTTCGGCGGTACGTCGACCCGCGGCATCGCGCCGAGCAACCCCAGGCTGTACGGGTGGGCGGCCCGGTAGAACAGGTCGCGGACCGTACCGCGTTCGGCCGCACGTCCGGCGTACATCACCAGGACGTCGTCCGCGACCTCGGCGACCACACCGAGGTCGTGCGAGATCAGGACCATCGCCGTACCGAACTCCGCCTGGACGTCCTCCAGCAGCTGCATGATCTGCGCCTGCACGGTGACGTCGAGTGCGGTCGTCGGCTCGTCCGCGATCAGCACTCTCGGGTCGTTCACCAACGCCATAGCAATCACGACCCGCTGCCGCATTCCCCCGGAGAACTCGTGCGGGTAGCCGTCCGCCCGGCGGGCCGCGTCCGGGATGCCGACCTTGTCGAGCATCTCGATCGCCCGCTGATGGGCCTTCTTCTTCGAGACGTCGTGGTGCAGGCGGTACGCCTCGGCGACCTGCCAGCCGACGCTGTAGTACGGGTTCAGCGCGGACAGCGCGTCCTGGAAGACCATTGCGATGTCGTTGCCGCGGATCTTGCGGAGCTCGTCGTTCGGCAGGCCGATCAGCTCCCGGCCGTCGAGCAGCACCTCGCCGGTCACGTCGGCGTTCGAGGGCAGCAAGCCCATCACCGCGGCCGAACTGACGCTCTTGCCGGACCCGGATTCGCCGACGATCGCGAGCGTCTCCCCCGGCGCGACGGCGAAGTCGATGCCGTCGACGGCGGGGACCAGACCGCCCTCGGTGCTGAACGTGACGTGCAGGTCGTGCACCTCAAGGACTGGCTCAGCCATGGCTCACCCTCGGGTCGAGCACACCGTGCACTACGTCCACCACCAAGTTCGCGAGGATGATCAGGAAGGCCGAGAACAGCGTCACGCCGACGACCACGGCCACGTCGAGCTGACCGACCGCGCTGATCAGCAGGTCGCCGAGGCCCTGCATGCTGAAGACCTTCTCGGTCAGGATGGCACCACCGAGCAGACCGCCGAGGTCGAGGCCGAACAGCGTGATCACCGGCACGAGCACACCACGCAGGCCGTGCGTCACGACCACCCGCAGCTCACCGGCGCCCTTCGCCCGGGCCGTGGTGATGTAGTCGAGATTCAGCTCCTCGAGCATCTGCGACCGGGTCAGCCGGATGTACGACGCCGCTTGCAGGATCGCGAGCACGATCCACGGTGTGATCAGATGCCAGGCCCAGTCGACCGGACTCTCGGTCAGCGGAACGTAGCCGTTGACCGGGACCATGTTGAGCCAGAACCCGAACACCAGGATCGCCAGCAGACCGAGCAGGAACGACGGCGTCGACACCCCGAGCAACGCCACCCCGACAGCCAGCCGATCCAGGATCCGGCCGCGGTTAAGGGCCGCGATCACGCCGAGCGACACGCCGAGGAGCAGCCACAATACGGCGGCGCCGAGCGCGATCGAAGCGGTGATCGGCAGGCGGTCCATGATCAGCGTGGTCACCGGGCGAGCGAGCGGGAACGAGTACCCGAAGCAGGGGGCGTTGCAGTGCACGGCCGCCGCACCGTCACCGAACGTACGGCCGGCGACGATGCCCTTCAAGAAGTTCAGGTACTGCTGCAACGTGCTCTGGTCGAGCTGCATGAAGTGACGGGCCTGCTCTAGGCGGTCCGGCGTACACGGCTTGCCACAGGCCAGGTGGGCCGGGTCGGCAGGGATCGCGTAGAAGACCAGGTAGACGGCGAGGCTCAGTGCGAGCATCACGATCAGGGCCGCGAACAGCCGCCGGACGATGAACCAGACGAGGTCGGGCATCAGCTCGTCCTCCGCAACCGGACGTCGAACGCATCTCGTACGCCGTCACCGAGGAGCGTGAAGCCGAGCACGGCGAGGAACAGCATCGCGCCGGGGAACAGCAGGAACCACGGGTCCGCGCCGGTGTAGACCCAGGCGATCGAGTCCGAGATCGACCGCCCGAGACTCGGTGTCGGTGGTGGTACGCCGACGCCGAGGAACGACAGTGCCGCCTCCGCACCGACGTACCCCGGAATGGCCAGTGTGGCGATCACCAGGACCGGGCCGAGGAGGTTCGGCAGGAGCTCGCGGGTGATCACCATCCAGCTGCTCGAGCCGACGCTGCGCGCGGCCTCGACGAACTCGCGGGTGACCAATGAGCGGGCCTGGTTGCGGATCAGCCGGGCCAGACCGGCCCAGCCGAAGACGCTGAGGACGCCGATCAGCAACAGCGGGCGGGACACCTTCGCCGGGACGATGATGCCGAGGGCAATCATGAAGACGAGCTGCGGGAACCCGAACAGGAAGTCCAGCAGCCGGGACACGATCGCGTCGTACCAGCCACCGAAGTACGCCGCGCTGATGCCCAGCAGGGTGCCGATCACGGTGGTGATCACGGTGACCGTGATCGCGATCACCAGCGACGTCCGCAGGCCGAGGACCACGATCGAGAACAGGTCCCGGCCGGTCAGCGGCTCGACGCCAAACCAGTGGGTGCCGCTCGCCCCACCGAGCGCACCGCGGGGCGCGTTCCCGCGAGCGGGATCGAGCAGGTCGATGTGGTACGTCGTCGCGTCCTGCCCGGCGAGCCGCACCAGAAGGGGCGCGGCGGCCGCGATCACGATCAGCAACACGACCACGATCACACCGACCCGCGCACTGCGGTCACGCCGTACCCGGCGCAACGCCTGCCGGGTAGGTGAAACGGTCCCGGCGACCGAGGAACTCACAAGCACTCCCGACTGGTTTGATTCTTACAGCCGACAAAACCTAGGCCGCATCCTCCCACCACCTGGTACTCATCTCGAATCCCGAGAATCTCGAGTCGGTAACTGTGAATTCGGATAGCTGCTGTCGGGTGGTTACGCTCCGCTGGTGGACGACATGGTGCGGGTCGGCGACCGGATAGTTCTCTACAGCGTCTTCGGCGACGAGGACGGGATGCCGGCACTCTCGTTCAGCGGTACGCCTTCGACCCGCTGGAAGCGGCCGGACGCCTTGGCAGCCATCGAGTCGTCCGGTCTGCGAGTGGCTACTCCGGACCGCCCCGGCTACGGCGGATCGACCCGTCAGCCAGGACGCACTGTGGCGTCGGTGGTCGAGGATGCCGTCGCGGTGGCCGATGCGCTGGGTTGGGACAGATTTGCCGTCACGGGCGGCTCCGGCGGTGGGCCGCACGCGTTGGCGTGTGCGGCGCTGTTGCCGGACCGGGTGACGAGGTGCGCGGTGATCGGGAGCAATTCGCCCCCTCTGGTGGACGGGCCGGAGCCGACCGAGGAGGAGGAACGGGAGGACCCGCGGCGTAACCGGACCTCTTGGCGTGCGGTGCACGGGGACCTCCGGCCCGGGTTCGAGGAGACGGCCCGGACGATCATGGCCGCGATCGAGGCGGGTGGCGCGGAGATCCCACCTCAGCCGGGGGCCGAGCCGGGTCCGCCTGCTCGGGAGGACCCCGCGGCGATGGCTCGGGTGACAGCCACCTTCGTCACCAGCCACGACGGCTGGCTGGACGACCACGTGGCCTTCGCTACGCCCTGGGGCTTCGAGCTCGGCGACATCCGGGTCCCGGTCAGCCTCTGGCACGGCTCGGCCGACGAACGCGCCGGCAAGTACGTCGACTTCCTGGCCGCCGAGATCCCTCACGCGGAACGCAAGTACTACGTGGGCGGCCACATCCCGCCGGAAAATGCGTTCCGCGAACTACTGCGCTGGCTGACACTGTCCTGATGGACGTCGCACGCCAACTAGTACTGGAGCTGTACCCGGACGCCCGAGCCGCCTGGCTCGGCGGCAGCGTGGCCCGCGGCGACGCGAGTACTACGTCCGACCTGGACATCACTGTGCTGCTGGACGGTGCTCCGGCGCCGATGCGGAAGTCGCTGGAGTACGGCGGCTGGCCGGTCGAGCTGTTCGTCCACACCGAGAAGTCGCTGCGCCATTTCGCCGACAAGGACCAGGAGCGCCGCCAGCCGACCATGATGCGACTCGTCGGCGAGTCCGTCGTACTGCTGGACACAGACGGGTGCGGGGCGCGGTTGCAGCAGTCGTTCTTGGCAGAGGTGGCCGCTGGGCCTAAACCACTCTCGACGGATGAGCTCGATCTGCTGCGCTACACGATCACCAACCTCCTGGACGACCTGGCTGACGCCTCCGGCGATGAACGCACCGCCATCGCTTCCGTCCTCTGGCAAGACGCCGCTCGCCTGTTACTGACCGGCGCCCGCCACTGGTCCGGAACCGGCAAGGGTCTGCTGCGTGAGGTGGTCGCGTACGACCGCGCGCACGGCACTGAGCACGCTGCGGCCTTGATGGACGGCGTACGCGCGGAGGACGACAGCCTGATCGTTGCCGTAGACCACATCCTCGCCGCCCACGGCGGGCGCCTGTTCGCCGGCTTCGAGCTAGCCGCCCCACCCGAGGCCCGCTGACGGGATTGGTCGGTCGGCCCGGCTTTGATCCGACGTGGGTCTAGTCCGGTGAGGGCGGCGGCACTCGGTGGGTGCCGGTGGGGTCGACGTGAAAGCGGAACCCGTGAGGCGTGCTCCATGCCAGCGTCTTGTCGTCGACACGTTGCACATTCCAGCCGTGGGCGTGGGTCTTCACCCGGTGGGGGTAACGTCCCAACGGCGCGAGATTGCTGGTCGAGGTCTGACCCGGTGGACCGAGAGGGTCGTAGGGGCGCAGGTGGTCCAGGTCCATGGAGCGGCGGGTTTCTTGGGTGCCGAACGGGAAGACCTCGACGGGGTGGGTGAGCTTGACGCGTTCACGGATCCGGTCGGGGATCTCGTAGGCGTCCACACTCACCGCATCGTTCAGATCAATAACTGGCTTCACGGTGTACGGGCCGTACCCGACCAACTCGGCGAGCTGCTCGGCAAGCATCGGACCCAGCGCCTCGACCCGCAGGACACCGCTCCCGGTCGCGAGGGTGAGATCGGTGAGGTGCACATAGACCTCAGTCTGCCCCGGCCGCACCCGCACACCACCACTACCGCCGGAGTCGGAGTGGGGTTGGTTGGTATAGGCATCGTGTTTGATCCGGGCCAGGCGGGCGCGCAGGGCTCGCTCGGCGGCGGGGTCCATGGGCCGGCCGTCGTCGGGTTCGATGTGCAGGAACGGACCGGACGGTCCAGCCGACTCCGACTCCGACGCCGACTCCGGCTCCGAGGGCTCCTGCTCAGACTCGGGCTCCGCGTCTGTGGCGTCGGGTCTGGCGGCATCGGTGCTGCGGGGGTGGGGATCGTCCGGGTGGATCTCGTCCTCCGGGCGTAGCTCATCCGAGCTGTCCGGCCAATCGTCCAGCAGGTCCTCATCCTCATCACTCCACCGGGCTCGGACCGCAGCCGTGGTCGGGTCCGGCGTACCTGAGCGGCCCGGCACATCCGGGTCGGGCCTCGTCGCGTCCGGGGTGTCGGCGGGGTCTGGCTGTGGGTTGATGAGGCGGTGGGCGCGGGCTTGGGTGAGAAGTTCTTCGGTGAAGCGGGCATCGGCGATGATGCCGACTGCCTCCGCGCGGCGGGTCTGGATGCTGCGGGTGTCGCCGAAGATCTTCAACGCCTCCGCGATCGCGGCCAGCGTCGCGTCGTTGCGGGCCACCGCACCCGCCGCGGCCTTGATGAACATGGTCTTGGTGCCATGCTCGTTCGACTGGCCGATGAAAACGCCCCGCTCGCGCGCCTTCTCGGCGGCCTCGGCGCGGGCCTGGTCGGTATCGACGTGCATCCTCGCGGCTTTGATGATCTTCTCCAACCGGGCCGGGGTGATCGAGTCCACCAGCCCGGCTACTCGCCTGTCGACGCGGGCGGCTGCCTCCGCGGAGAGTTTCTTGCAGTCGGCGACGATCCGGCAGGCCTTCCAGGGAGTCGCCTCACCAGACAGGACCCGGGCCCACAGGAAGGGGAATCGGTGCCGCAGCGCCAGCGCCTGGCCGAGGTAGTCGGCTGCGACCCGGGGCGAGATGCCCAGCATGACGCCGAATTCGGCGATGGCGAACTCGAGGATCTCTGGGCAGCCGTCGCCGCCGAGTACGACCGTGCGCTCGCGGCCGTCGCAGGTACGGCGGCCGGGGCGGCGGCCGGGGCGGCGGCCGGCGCGGTCGGGGTGGGCGGAGGGGTGGTAGCGGTCGGCGTAGGACAGGGCGTGTTGGAGGAGCCGGGCCTCGGCGCGGTGGGACAGGGCGCGGAGTTCGGCGGCCGACTCCAGCAGGTCGGCCGTCGGCAACGCATCCAAATCATCCTCGAACATGTGTTCGAGATTACTCCGCGGCCGAGCCGCAGGCAAATCGAACAGAGCCGGAAACCCCTTATCCACAAGGGGAAACCTCACCCCGCACAAGCACGACCAAACAGGTATACACCAGCGAAGTAGAGAGAGATCATCACTCCACGTCGGTTAGCTGCCAGTCACGGCGTTTGGGAAGCAAGCGCACGCCGACCAGGGAAGTCAGAGCGCCAACGAGGACGCCGGGGATGATCCAGCGCCAGCCGGTGAAGAGGCTGGTCGAGGCCGTGGCGACCGCCTGAGTGGGCGCAGGTGTTGTGACGGGTTCGGCTGCGCCGGAATAGCCGTCGTCGAGCGTGGGGCCGCCGTCGAACTTGGCGTCGAGGAGTTTGAACGAGTCGAGCAACCCACGCAGCCGCGCAGGGTCGGTGGGAAGGTGCCAGGTGATTTTCGACGGTGTGGTTCCGTTGAACTCCTGCGTGGAGATCCACGGGCCGCCGGGCGCGTCCGGATAGATGATGTCGATCCGCCACACGGTCATGTCGTGGATCAGCCACGTGGCCCGGACGAATCTGCCGGCTTCGTGTGCAGGATCGGCGGTGTCGCCCTTCGGCGCGGTTTGGACCAGCTCCTGCAGGTCGTAGTACCGCTGGTCGTCGTATCCGACGGCGGTCACGTGTGGCGGCGAGCTGAGCAGGACGCTGGTCGGACCGCCCGCGTGCGCTGGGACGGCGGTGAAGGCGAACAGTGTGGCAACCAGTGCTGCGACCAGTGCGAGGGTACGGCGGACCATGGCAGCTCTCCCTGTCGACGAGGACTCACTGCTGATACACCGCTGCTGCTCAGGAGGTTCCGCTTGCCAGTGCCACCGCACGAGCCCTATCGACGCCTTCGAGGCGGAAGGTGACGCCGCTGTGCTCCCAGACCAGGGTGGGCCCGGCAATGCGTACGACGCGTTTGTCGACCAGCACCAGGTCGTGCGGCGTGCTGAACCAGAAGGCGTTGATGTCGGAGATGTAGTCGCCCGTGCCGTAGTACTGCTTGATGTACATCGGCTCGATACCGGACTGGAACTGCTCCAGCCGGATGCCGCTCCAGCTCGTCGCAATGAACCCCTTGGACGCCTCCACACCGGTCGGCGCACCCAGCTCCTTCGGAAGCTTCGGAGTGAAGCCGGCTGTTTGCGCAGCCTGCTCCAACGACAGGTGGCCGGCGACAGTTGGCACAGGTGGCGCGGTACTCGGACCGCTGCCGACGGGTTGCGCCTGGACTCCACCGATTCGCAGCCACTCCGCAACTGTCGCCCGTACCGGTGGGGTCAGTGCGAGGCCAGCCAGCAGTACCAGGAAGCCGGCGAGGAATGCCCGCCACCTGTCCCTCAGACGCTTCCGCAGTGGGATGTCAGCAACGCGTGTGAGCACTGCGGCGGTCAGGGCGTCGTCCACCGGAGGTACGACGGCAGACCGCCCGACGGCGCGCAGTTCGTCTTCGAGGCTCATCGCTGCACCTCCTTGTCCGGTAGGGCGTCGCGGAGTCTTCCCAGTGCACGGTGCAGGCGCGACTTGACCGTCCCGCGCGGCCAGCCGAGCACTACGGCGGTCTCTTGCTCATCCAGATCCAGCAGGTAGCGGCAGGTCACCACGAGCCGCATCGGCTCCGGCAGCTCACGTACGGCGGCCAGCAGCTCAGTCCGCCGCTCCAGCGAGACAGCTGCGTCAGCCGGATCCAGTACGACGTCCAGCGGTGCAGCCAGCTCCTCACGCCGCGTCCGGCGTCCCCGCGCCCGTACGACGTTCCGCGTCTCGTTGGCGACGATCCGCAAAAGCCACGGCCGGAACGCCGCCCCGTCCCGAAACCCACTCAGCGCCCGATACGCCTTGACGAACGCCTCCTGCACCACGTCGTCCGCGTCAGCGCCCGCCCCCACCAACACCGCCGTACGCTTCGCGATCCGGGCATGCCGATCCACCAACTCGCCGTACGCGGCCGACTCACCGCGCCGCACCCGAGCCAAGATCTCAGCTTCGTCGCTCTGGCTGATCCACGCCTCCTGTCAACTTCCAGTCATTGTCACTACACCGCCAAGGATTGTCGGGTTCCCTGTATAAGGTCGGAATCGTGCCTGAAGTCGATGCGAGCTTCCTCGCCCTCCCCCGTCATCAGCTGGCCGCCGCCGCGCTGCAGCGCGCCCGTGACCTCGGCGCGACCTTCGCCGAGTTCCGGTTGGAGCGGATCCGATCCGAGTCGATCTCCCTGCGCGACAGTGTGCTGGAGAGTGCGAAGGACGACGAAGACCTCGGCCTCGCGGTCCGCGTCATCCACGACGGCACCTGGGGTTTCGCCGCCGGCGTGGCCCTCACCGAGGACGAGGCGGTCCGCGTCGCCGAGCAGGCCGTCAACATGGCGCAGGTGTCCCGCCCGATCAACGCCGAGACGATCGAGCTCGCCGACGAGCCCGTGTACGACGACGTCACCTGGACCTCGTCGTACGAGATCGACCCGTTCACCGTCTCCCGGGCCGACAAGGTCGCGCTGCTCACCGACTACAGCGACCGTCTCCTCAAGGCTGACGGTGTCGCCCACGTCAGCGTCCACGTCGCCACGATCCACGAGTGCAAGTACTACGCGAACACCGCGGGTACGTCGTACACCCAGCAACGGGTCCGGATCGGTCCGAACATCACCGCCCACGCGGTCGCAGAGGATCGCTTCGACTCGATGTCGACCTGCGCCCCACCGGCCGGCCGCGGCTGGGAGTACATGACCGGCACCGGGTGGAACTGGGACGACGAGCTCGCCCAGATCCCCGGCTGGCTGGCCGAGAAGATGGCCGCGCCGACCGTCGAGGCCGGCGTCTACGACCTCGTCATCGACCCGACGAACCTCTGGCTGACCATCCACGAGTCGATCGGCCACGCCACCGAGCTGGACCGCGCCCTCGGCTACGAGGCGAACTACGCCGGCACCAGCTTCGCCACGACCGACAAGCTCGGCACGCTGAAGTACGGCTCGCCCGTCATGCACGTCACCGGCGATCGCACCGCCGAGCACGGCCTGTCCACCGTCGGGTACGACGACGAGGGCGTCGCCGGCCAGCAGTGGGACCTGGTCAAGGACGGCATCCTGGTCGGCTACCAGGTCGACCGCCGGATGGCGAAGAAGAACGAGGACCTGCTCGGCACCCCGCGCTCCAACGGCTGCGCGTACGCCGACTCGTCCGGCCACATCCCGATCCAGCGAATGGCCAACGTCTCGCTCCAGCCCGCGCCGGACGGTCCGTCCACCGAGGAACTGATCAGCCAGGTGAAGAACGGGATCTACATCGTCGGCGACAAGTCCTGGTCGATCGACATGCAGCGGTACAACTTCCAGTTCACCGGTCAGCGGTTCTACAAGATCACCGACGGCAAGCTCGACGGTCAGCTCCGCGACGTCGCGTACCAGGCGACGACCACCGACTTCTGGGGCTCGATGGAGGCGGTCGGCGGCCCGCAGACGTACCTCCTGGGCGGCGCGCTGAACTGCGGGAAGGCCGAGCCCTCGCAGTCCGGCGCGGTCACGCACGGCTGCCCGTCCGCGCTGTTCCGCAGCGTCCGCATTCTCAACACCACGCAGGAGGCCGGCCGGTGAACGGGATTCAGCTCACCCCGCAGGACACGATCGAGCGGGGTTTGGCCCTGGCCGCGGCCGAGGGGGCCGACGGCTGCGTCGTACTCGTCGCCGAGACCTCCAGCACCAACCTGCGCTGGGCAAACAACACCCTGACCACGAACGGCGCGATGCGCGGCTCGAGCGTGACTGTGATCGCCACGGTCGGCTCCGGCGAGGGTACGGCGGCCGGCGTCATCGGCCGCTCGTCCGTCACCGAGGACTCGCTGCGCGAGATCGTGTCCGCCGCGATCGCGACCGCCCGCGCCGCCGGACCGGCCGAGGACGCGCGACCGCTCGTGGACGGCACGGTGAGCGACGACTGGGCCCTCGAACCGGAGGAGACCACGGTCGGCGTGTACGAGAAGTTCGCGCCGTCGCTCGGCGAGTCGTTGAAGCGCGCCGAACTCGAGCGGCGCCGGCTGTACGGCTTCGCGAACCACGAGGTCGTCACGCTGTACGTCGGTTCGTCGACCGGACTGCGGCTGCGCCAGGCGCTCCCCCGCGGCTACGTCTCCTCGACCGGCAAGAACGCCGACCTCAGCCACTCGGCCTGGGTCGGCACCGCGACCCGCGACTTCACCGACGTCGACCCGCTCGCGCTCGACGCCGAACTCACGCGCCGCCTCGGCTGGGCGAAGCGGACGGTCTCGGCCGACGCGGGCCGGCACCCGACGATCCTGCCGCCGGCCGCGGTCGCGGACCTGATGACGTACCTGTTCTGGCAGCTCGACGGCCGGGACGCGTTCGAGGGCCAGACGGTGTTCTCCAAGCCCGGCGGCGGCACCCGGATCGGTGACACCGTGTCGCCGCAGCCGGTCAACCTGCACTCCGACCCGGCGCTCGCCGGTCTGGAGGCGTTCGCGTTCGCGGTGGCCCGTTCGTCGGGTGGATCGTCGAGCGTGTTCGACAACGGGCTGACGCTGACGGCGACGGACTGGATCCGCGGCGGCAAGCTCGAGCACTTGATGACAAGCCGTCGTACGGCGGAACTGATCGGCGTACCGACGGCCACGCCGGACATCGAGAACTACGTGCTGTCCGTCGACGGCGGAGCCGGTTCGACCGACGACCTGGTCGCCGGTCTCGACAGCGGTCTGCTGGTGACCTGCCTCTGGTACATCCGGATGGTCGACCCGCAGACGCTGCTGCTCACCGGTCTGACCCGCGACGGTGTCTACCTGGTCGAGAACGGCGAGGTGACCGGTGCTGTGAACAACTTCCGGTTCAACGAGAGCCCGGTCGACCTGCTCTCCCGGTTCACCACGGCCGGCGCCACAGTCCCGTCGTACTCCCGGGAATGGGGCGACTTCTTCTCCCGGACCGCGACGCCGCCGCTGCTGGTGCCCGACTTCAACATGTCCAGCGTCAGCCAGGCCAGCTGAAACAGCAGCACGCCCCGCGAAAACTCGCGGGGCGTGCTTGCGGTCTGAACTCGGATCAGACGGTCGGGTAACCCGGCTCCGCCGGTCCGGCCGGTCCGCCGAAGCCCTGGCCACGCTCGGCCGCCTTCGGGTCCGGACCGTACTGGTTGTCACCGGCTACGCCCTCGCCGGCCGCCAGCACGATGAACCAGATCCAGCCGATGCAGGGGATCAGGTTGATCAGGATCCACCAGCCGCTGCGGTTCGTGTCGTGCATGCGCCGGATGGCCACGCCGATCGTCGGCAGCAGGACCGCCAGGCTGTAGAGCGACGACAGCCAGCCGCCCGAGTTGCCCGAGCCGTAGTCCAGTCCGAGGATCTTGTCCAGGATGGACAGGATGATCGAAACGATCACGCTGAAGAGCACGAACATCCAGTACTCTTTGCGGCGGGCCCGGCCGTCGAACACGGCGTACTTCTTCAGAACGTCGATGTACCACTGCATTGCTGTATCTCCGATGGTCGAAGGTGAGACGCGGACCGAGCCTGTCGGAACCGGTCGGGTTCGTCAATGCAACTTTTCGCTTTGGTGACCACACCGCAATCTGGCACGCCGGTACCGCGGTCAACTTGACCAGTTCGGAACCGGAACACCTAGAGCCGGCTTCAGCTTTCCGGCTGGAGTTTCTGGGGTTTCTGGGGCTTCGTCATCGTGACGCGCAGCATCCGGCGTTGACCTTCGTCGTAAGGCGTTGCGTCGTCGAGCTGCCAGTTCTCGCCGAGCTCGGCCACCAGCGACTCGGCGAAGAACCGCCCGACGAAGCCGTCGTTCATCGACAGTCCGTTGTCCAGCTGCTTCCAGTGCTGCGAACACGGGTCAGCTGTCGACCACACGGCGTACACGAAAAGCCCGCCAGGACGCAGAACCCGGTGCGTCTCGGCGACGAGTGATCGCAGCTCGGACGGCGAGAACGCCATGTTCAGCAGGAGATTCGCGAACACCGCGTTGACCGTCGCATCGGCCGGCGGCAGCGGATCCCGTACGTCGTGCAGCGCCGCCGTCACGCGGTCGTCGAGCCCCTCCCGCTGCGCCTCGTGCCGCAACTGGTCGAGCGCCGCCTCGCTGAAGTCGGTGGCGTGCACGCTGAATCCCTGCCTGGCCAGGAAAAGCGCGTCCCGCCCGTGCCCGGAGCCGAGCTCCAGCACGTCATCGATGCCCGCGGCACCGAACGCCTCGGCGGCCCGGTGCGCCGCGGCCGATGGCTCCGACCCGTGCAACTGCGGGTGCCGCGCGTACGCCGACTCCCACCGTTCCTGCTGAGCCCTCGCGAGCTCGACATGCCCAGTATTCATGTTGCTCCCCGTGTTCGTCACACCGATCTGGACGATCGACAGACCGCAGCAGCCTACGTCACAACTTTGAGTAGACGTACTCAAGCGGCAAGCCGTTCCAGCTCGGGACAGTGGTATCGACCTTCAGGAGGACTCGATGCCCACCGCCACGATCACCTGCCCGACGTGCCGCACCTCGCTCCAACTCAGCGTTCTCCCCACGCCTTATCCACAGCCTTACCCACAACCCCTGTCCCCCGTATACACAACACCTCCTGCTCCTCTCATGCAGCCCGCTCCTCCTCCTGCTTCGGTGCCGCTCGCTGCCTCCACCCGTCCGCCGTCGGGCACGCGACCGCCCTACCAGTCCCGCTTCGGCGCACCCCACCCCCTCCCGCAACCGCCCAGCAAGCCCTCGCGGATCCGCCGCCTGAGCCCCCAGGCCACCCTCCTGGCCCTCGGCGTACTCCTCCTCCTGGCAGCGGGCGTCACCTTCCTAGCCGTCAACTGGGACAGCCTCCCCGTCCCCGCCCAGGCCGGCATCATCGCCACCCTCGCCGCTCTCGCACTGGCCGGTTCAGTCCCGGCATCCCGCCGTACCCTCGCCGGCACCGCCGAAGCCCTCGCCATCCTCGGCTCCGGCCTCCTCACCGTCGACCTGTACGGAGCCCGCGCCCTCGGCCTGATCCCACCCATCGACGGCTTCACCTACAGCGCGATCGTCTTCGGCTCCCTCGCCGTACTCACCCTGCTGATGACCCGCCTCGCCCCGAAGGTTGTCACCTACGGTGTCACGACCGTCATCGCCGGTCAGCTCCCACTTCCGCTGATTCTGATCGACCGCACGAGCCTCCCGATCATCCTCGCCGCCCTCCTGGCTCAGGTCGTACTCACGCTCATCCTGACCGCCAAGGGCACCCCGATCGTCCGCCGTACTGGAGCCATCACCGCAGCCGTCGTCCTCGGCGGCATCCTCGTCACCGGCATGACCCGCACCCTCGTCGGCTTCATTGACACGTACGGCGTGAACCCGCCGACCCAGTTTCTGAAAACGGTCGCGACCGCTGCCGTCGTGTGTCTCGCGGCCGCAACAGGCATCGCGATCCTGCGCAAGCGTCCGCTGCCCACCGCGATCCCGTCCGGCCTCGGCGAGGCCGTCTGCGCCGCAGCCGCAGCCTTCGCCGTCGCCACCACGCTCCCCACCGCAGGCCGCTGGCTGACCACAGCTCTCGCCACAGCGCTGGTCATCACCGAGCTGATCGTTGCCCGCCGTACCGGCAAACTCGCCCTCATCCTGCACACCGCGACCATCACCGTCGCCGTCATGGATATCGCGATCTGCCTGGCGCTGGACGACATCCGCCAACTCGGCTACCTCGCCGTGATCGTGGCCGTACTGTCCGTCCTGGCCGCCCTTCGCAAGGTCATCGACCCAGTCGCGGCCGCCGCCGTAGCCAGCCTCGGCGCGCAGCTCGCGATCATCCTCTTCACCGCGGACATGTACATCGACCGCTGGCCCGCGGCGATCACGCTCGCCGTCGTCGGCGCCGCCGGCACCTCGATCGCCTGCCGCCACATCGGCCGTCCACTGGAACGAACCCTGATCACCACCGCCACCTGCGCCGCCGCCCTGGCCGAGATCACCGCGATCCTGATCTCCGCAGACACCGCCACCGACGTGGTCCTCACCATCACCGCCGCCCCACTAGTTGCCTACGGCATGCACCCGGCGCGCCGACCGGCCCTGCTGATCGCTGCCCTCTTCCTCATCATTGCCAACACCACCTTCGTACTGGGCGCCGGCACCACCACCCTCGAGTGGTACACCGTCCCACCCGCCATCATCCTGCTCGCCGTCGGAACCCTTGCCTGGCGCAACAAACCCAGCTGGCTCTTCCTCGGCCCCGGCCTCCTGATCGGCCTGGCCCCCTCCACCCTCATCGCCAACACCGACGACAGCTGGCTCCGCGTCACCCTGGTAGTAGCCGCCGCCCTCCTGATCCTCCTCATCGGCACCCGCCTCTCCCTCCAGTCCCCCTTCCTCATCGGCGCCGCAGCACTGGCCAAAATAGGAATCTGGCAATTCCTCGAAGTAGCCCCCTTGATCCCCCGCTGGATCACCCTCGCCACCGCCGGCGCAATCCTCCTCACCACCGGCGCCACCTACGAACGCCGCCTAACCCAAACCAAACAAGCCGCCCGCTGGGTCGCCTCCTTGCGCTGAATCAATTGCTTGCTAGGACGCGCTGACAATCGCCCCCACCAAAGCTGCGAACCGCATACTGGAATTGCTGTCTAGCTGCGTTGGGGGACGCATGTCCGACCACTTGATCCAAGGACCGACCGAAGCCTCCTACCTGGTCCCTGTCTTCGAGTCCCTCAGGCGGTACGACGGCCTCACCGCCAAACGCCTCGCGACGCGAGCCGCGCAACCTCTCGTCCGGCTCCCCATCGTCCAGAACCAAGCAGTCCAAACCGGCCACAAACCCGCCGACGCAGCACTCGAGGTCATCACCGAGCAGATCCAGGAACTGGACACTCCGGCCGACCGCATCATTGCCGACGCGATCCTCAAACTCGGGATCTATCTCAAGACCTACAAGTCCCACGACGTGCCCAAACGAGCTGTCCACCAACTCGGATCCGGCGGGCTCACTGCCCGTCGGCTGGCTCTTGTCCAGCACTGGCGTGCTCTGCATCAGGCCATCGGCGAGCAACCGCTCTCAGATCCGCCCGGCGAGCACACCTTGCGGTCGCGGATGGAGAATGAGGTCTTCGAGAAGCTCGCCTCTCTGCTGGTGAATCCTAGGCCGATCATCGAGGTCTCAGAGCCCGGAGAACCGATTCCGACCTCAACCGCGCAAACTGTCGACGCCGCCGCCACCGGAAAGGTCATCGTCGTCGGCGGAGCCGCCATCGACCACATCTGGCGGCTCGGCTCGACCCCTGAGGCCGGAACCTCTGCGATGGCGATGAGCTATACCCGCACTCTTGGGGGCAAGGGGCTCAGTCAAGCAGTTGCTGCCGCCCACTTGGACCTCGACGTGTCCCTGATCGCCGCCATTGCGAGCGACGACGACGGCAAGGAGATCGAATCCCACCTGGTACGCGAAGGTGTCGACGTCTCGCTGCTTAAGCACATCGACAGGCCCACCGTCCGAACGCCGACCACGGGCATTTTCGAACTCCCCGCCGGGAACAGCTCGGCCGCAGTCTGGCGCGACGGCGTCGAGCTGGACATACCGACCATCGACCAGCACGCGACGACTCTCGCCTCATGTGACGTCCTACTGCTGACCTTCGAGCTCCCGCAATCGGTCCTCCGGCACACCCTCGACCTGGTCACCACCGGAGCGGACCGTCCGGTCGTGATCGTCACGCCAGGCCAGCCGTACGCCGACGGTCAGCTCCTGATCCCCCTCCTGAAACACGTCGATTACCTGGTCGCGCACATGTGGGAGCTGGAGGGTTTCGCATTCTCCGTCGAAGCGAAGTTCGACCCTCAGCTCCTCAGCGACGGCCTGCTCAGCCTCGGCCTCAGATCCCTCTGCCTCCTCGGCGACACCGGCGGTGGGAGCATCTACGAACGCGGCAAGTCGCCCGAGCAGATCCCTGTTCCGCCCTCGGTTCTGAAGGAATCCGCCATCACCCGAGACTCCTTCTGCGCCGCCCTCGCCGCCCGCCTCATCGAAGACCGCACCCTGACCAGCGACACGATCCGCTGGGCCGCCGCCGCGATGGCCAGCTTCACCGAGACCTACCACCAGACCCCCACCCACCCCCGCCGAGCCACAGTCGACGAAAAATACCGCCGCCAGTTCGCCCCACCGGATATGTCCTGACTTGCCAACTGGCAGAGCGCTCCGGCAGATTGGCAAACCAATGACCGCTGGCTGCCGATCAGCGCGGGCCTCAGTGCCAAATGCGGCCCCAAAACTGCCACTCGACATCTCGACTGCACAACCGATCCTTTAAAGAAAGACGCCAAAAGCGTCTTCAGCGGAGTCGACAGGACCCAATCCGGAGTTCGCCGAACCCGCGAGGTCAAGGATCGAGGGACACACACCATGGCCGGTAATCAGGTACTCGCAATGCTGCTGATCTTCTGCGTCTTCCTCACTGCAGCGAAGCATTGGAAGAAGGTCCTCGCCGTCTTGGCCGCCGCAGCAATGACAGCCATCTGCGTCGGCGTCATCACCGTGGTTGGCGCCGTCCACGGTGATGTCGAGGCTCCTGCACCGGTAACGGAGCCCAATACAACCCAGCCACGCTGAGAATCTCAGCCAACAACCCCGTGGCCGGACATCACATCGGTCAGCCGGTCACGGGGACCACTAGGCACCAGACAGGTGAAGCTCGATGACGAATGACAACGACCAGCAGCCGGCCAAGGCGCTGCTTCTCGTGAGCGTGCTCGAAAAACTCCGCACCCGTGATGGCCTGACCATCGACCGCCTGCACGCCGGACGATTCGGTCCGACGCTCCCTTTGCTCGACCTCGCGGCCACGCGCTGCGCCGATATCCGCGACACCGACATCGCACGGGCTGCTTTCGATCTGGTCCTCACAACGGTTCGTGAGCGCTTGCACGGAACACAACAGATCGTGGCCGACGCGATCCTCGCTCTCGGCGTTCACAAGAGCACGTACGCCGCCGTCGGTCTTGATGAGCGAATCATTGGATCGCTGTATCACACCTCGCTCGGTCGCCGGCGCGAGGTTCTCCTGAACAATTGGCACTACCTGCATGGCGCCCTCGGTCTCACGACATCCGAGGCCCCAGCCGACCGCGCCCTTCGCGGCACCACCGAGCCTGCGGTACTGCGCGAACTGGTCAACCAACTGGTCCACCCGGACGGCTACTCGGCCGGAGCGAGACCTGTCACGACACGTGAGCTGACAGCGGCTGATGACGCGGCGCGCTCTGGCAGGGTGATCGTCGTCGGCGGCGCAGTCATGGATGCGACGTTCCGCATCAAGTCGCTGCCTGACTCGGAAACGTCGACCGAGGCATACGACTTCGACCTTTCCCCAGGTGGCAAAGGCCTCATGCAAGCAATCGCCGCCGCCCGCTTGGGTCTCGAGACTTCGCTGATCGCAGCGGTACCCGACGACCGCTTCGGCGAGGACATCCTTGAACAACTCGAGTCGGAGGGCGTCGACACGTCCCTGATCAAGCATGTTGAGGACGCGAGCACTCCGTTCACCGGTGTGCTGGAGAAGGAGCTCGGCGACAGCATCGCCGTCAACTGGCGAAATCAGCGTGAGGTGTTCCTCGCCCCGCGTGACATCGATGATCGAGCCCGCGAACTAGTCGGGTGCGACGTGCTCATGGCCACCTTCGAGGTGCCTCGCGAGACTTTGCAGCGAACGCTGGCAATCGCGCACCGTGAACCTGGCAACCGCCCGTTGGTGGTCGTCACCCCTGGCCAGCCGTACACCGACGAACGCATCAGCCACGAGACGCTCGCACAGATCGACTACCTCGTAGCGCACCCATGGGAACTCGGACAATTCGCGTCAGCAGGCGAAGTCCCGTTCAGCCCCGATCCGATTGCTCGGAAGCTTGTCGCGTTCGGCGTGGAAACGCTGTGCCTCCTGGTGAACGGCGGCTGCACGATCTACTCGCATCTGACCGAAGAGGCGACACAGGTGCAGGCCTTTCCGACGATGTACAAGGAGACGTCAGTCGCGAGGGACGCCTTCTGCGCATCGCTCACAGCCAAGTTGATCGAGAACGACCGCAAATTCTCGGATGAGGTCGCGATCTGGGCATCGGCAGCCATGTCGTGCGCCGCCTCGGGCTTCCGCTCCTCTGACTCGATGCCCGACCGCAAACGCATCGAGAGGTTGCTGACCCGCTCCACGCGCCACCAGCACAACCCTGCTACGGCCTGAGCCGTCTCACCGACGGAGGCGGCGCTGACCTTCCGGCGGGATGGTCTCAGTCGTGCCATCCAGGCGACAGCAGAAGATCCATGAGTCCAGCAGCGGCACTCGACTCTGCTCGAATCGATTAGCCGGATTGGCTCTACGCAAGTCCGACAGGTTTGCCCCTCCGAAACGGAGCCGAAGCTGCCGCGGACTCGCGTACATGCCGTCGACGTAGAGGTACGGCCTTGCCTGGACGGACATCCATCGCTGCCAGTTGGCCGCGCGATAGCTAGCGCCGCCGAACCCCAGGTTCGGATCGACCGCGGTCGTCATCACGCTCGCGTCCTTGACCGCGCGCAGGGCCTGCCGGACCTTCGCAAGCAGAAACGAAATCGCGTTCGTCGGGGCCACGGCGAAGGAGTAGACACGCGACACCTCCCACGCCGAGTCGGGCGGGACATCGAACTGTGTACGAAGCTGGCGGGCGACGCGGGCCCACTCCAGCAGGGACACACTGCACAACGTCACGGGCCGCCGATGCACCGGGTCCACGAGCGCGAAGTTCAACGAGCCCGAGCGCGCGCTGCGCAGGTAGTGGAGACGACTGAAAATCTGATCCGCGACGCCGCGTCCTAGCTCCACGAAGTGCAGGTCAGCGAGCGGAATCTCATCGTTGGGAACGAGGTGCGCGATCGCCTGATGATCAGTCTGCAGCCTATTCGCGTTAAGTCTGAGCTCGGCGATCACGTCGCTGCGCCGAATGGCCCCGCCCGGCCCAGCCAGTCGTGGCAGGTGCAGCAGCGTCCGGACACTGAGCGTCCGTTTTGGAACGTCTCGCAGTCCTGCTACGCCCTCGACCAGCTCAGCAAATGCGGGCCGGGTCGAGCGGCACTCGGCCAGCGTCAAGAACTGACGCGAGCGGCGTGGCCCCGAAGACACCGTCCCAACATGGCACATCGCCGGAATTGCCTCGGGCGCCTGGCCAGGCTTGGACAACCTCACTGTGCCTCCCAGCCGACCGTCCGCGATCAGCTTCAGCTCAGTCTAGTCGGCCGCACTCACGGCGACCGGGACCAACCCGAGCTCCGCTCAACTGTTCGGGATCAGAGGGCGAGCCGTTGCTGCGTGGAGTGACGGATATCCGCATCAAGACGCTCGTACCGGTGCCAGACCGGGTCGTGACGAAGGTCGTTGAAACGCATCCGACTGCCGGCTCTGTATTCAATCGATTGGTTGACCAGAGTCTTGTAAGGCTCACAGACCAGGTCCCGGTCGCTGAGGTCGTCGAATTGATCGCAGGTCAGATCGATGACAAGGCGCCTGCCCGACCGTGTGCCGCCGATCTCGATCCAGCAGTGGAGGACATCGCTCCCCGAGTCTCTTCCCTCAAACACGACATAGCCAACACAGTAGGTGGCACGGAAACGCCGTAACCAACTGAGCCTCGGAAGCAGCCACGCAGAACTCACGCCGCATTGGCCCTTTGACGCGGGCTGATCAGTTAGCTGCATTGCGTCAGTTCCAGGATAAACTGTTTCCGGCGACCACGCCTCAAGAAGAACACTTCGATGCCTGCGCAATTGCTCGACAAACCGCCGACGAAATACCGGGGGGGTCGACAGTCGGTCGCCGACTAGAGTCGTCTGCCGCGCCGGCACTATTCCTTCCGCAGGCGCGAGCTGAGTGTCCGGCTGCGGAGGCATGGCGGCACGGCTCGCGGCATCCATTTCCGGCAGAAGGCCCCTGACTGCGTCCATGCCGGGGACGCCATGATCGTCGAGCATGTCCCCGTTGACTCCATCTGACCGATCAATGCTGTCGACAGCCGAGCCTAGAGGACAATGAGTAGCGACGCCAACACCGACCGTATCTGACTGACGAACCTGAGCGCCGAGATCGGTCGATGCACTTAGATTGCTGACGAAGAGTGACGGCCAACCTGAGTGTTGTGACGGATAGTGCTCAACCGTAGGTGCGGACATCTCACGCATCACCTGCACGGAGCAAATGCATGAGGCGTTTTACCGGTTCGGCTAGGTCCTTCGCAAGGCGCCGCACCACTCCCCGCAGGGATCTGTTCGGTCAGGGGGTTGCGGGCACGATCGGTTGCGCCTCGTGCAGAGGGTTCGGCATGACACCGGCCTCGGGGATCGTAGGTCTCGTATCCAGGTCCGTATAACCGAGAGCGAGTCGATATCCATTCAAGGGATATCGCCGGAAATTCTTCCCCGAGAATGCTGTTTCAGACAATCGCGCAGCAAGTTCCGGATGAGCGGAAACATAACGGTCTATTTCCCCCCGAACCAATCCCCAGAATTCTTTCTCGGGGATGAGAGGCTCTGCGGTAAGCGGATTTAGAACGCCCAATAGCAACGCGTCGACGATGTACTGCCGAAGAACCTTCCAGGGCTTTCTCGGTAGGACTCGTGCGTGCGAATCGGGTTCGCCTCCCCGGGCCGGTATGAAGTCGGTCGATACGTTGATGTCGTCGACGAGGTCTTTGATGACGAGGCGGCTGGGCAGCCCTGAAGGGTCGCAGATGACGGCCAGGTTTTCACCGTGTGGGTTGACGGTGATGCCGTAGTGGTGGAGGAGGTGGAGCAAGGGCCGAAGGAGGGTAGAGAGGAGGCGGCTCAGCCAGGTCTGGGGATCGGTTCCGGATCGGATAATCAGTTCCTGGGCTAGTCCGGGATGTAAGACGGCGGCCAGCGGCCAGACGGTTTCGTCAGGGCGGAGGCGGGGGTCGATGGGGTCTCGCCAGATGACGCCGAGGGTTTCGGTCCATTGGTAGGGGATGCCCGGGGCGGACAGTTGCGGGTGCGGGACGGTGACGGAGGCGACTTCGCCGAGGAGTTCGGTGCCTAGGGTGCGGAAGGTTTCGTCGCGGGACCAGAGGCCTCGGAGCCATTGGGTGATCATGGGGGCGGCGAGGGTGCAGTGGGGCGGGATGCCTCTGTAGACGGAGGTGTTGAGGATTTTCAGGGGGAGCTTTACCTGATAGCGCGCCGGGTTGGAGATGTTGACCATGGTGCGGATGGATTGGGTGGGCAGGTAGTCGTCCGGCCCCTCCCCCAGGATGACGATTTCGCCGGTGGCTAGTTCGCGGGCCCATTGGGTGCGGATGACGTGGTCCAGTTGCCAGGGGTGGCATGGGAGCCAGACGTAGGTGTCGGGGTCGTCCAGCTCGGCGCGGAAGGCTTCGATGACCGATGGGTCCAGTTCGCGTTCCAGCACCGCGTGCTCCGACAGGTCCGGCGTACCGCGGAATTCGGCCAGGCCTCGGCGTACGGCGAGCCAGGTCAGGCGCACCGGAGTACGGGCTTCGGGGGCGTAGCGCTCGCTGTCGGAAGCGGAGAAGCCCAGGCGGCCCTTGTTGGCAACCAGGAGCGGGTGGCCGGTCAGGTGGCCTTCTAGGCGGCTGTGGTGGAGGTCGAGCAGCTCGCCCACAGGCAGAGCAGTCGACGCCATGCGTACGTCGGCTGCCAGTGTGCTTGTTAGTTCGGCTAGGTAGCCGGCGATGGTCGAGCCGTCGAGGTCCAGTACGTCGGCTGCTTCGACGAAGAACCGGATCGGGTCGGTGGCGAGCTCGCTCTCGTCGTTGCCGAGGATTCCGGCCGTGGTACGACGGATTGACGCCGGATCGACTCGCCAACTGCCGAAGCCACCACGGGTTGCTTCAAACGTGTACGACACCGGACCGAGGTCCAACCGGTTGTCGACGGGCTCCAGTAGACCCTCGGTGCAGAACTGGGAGATCAGCTTCGCCAAAAGCTGCGAAGAGCACGACGTCCAGAGGTCACTCATCCGGGGATCGCAAACGTCGTGAAGGCGGTCGACTTGGGCAGCCGGAACACCTCGCGGCCGGCGATGCTGTTCAGGATGCCGGCGTTCCGGATCGCGCCGATGCCTAAGTCCGGGGCCGCTACGCCGTGGGAGTGCAGGTCCGCGTTGGCCACGAAAAGGCGGCCGGCCAGAGCATCAGAAGTTGCCAAGCTGTGGTCGCGGTTGATCACCCAGCGGCCAGCGGCGTCGTGCTCGATCTGCGACTGCAGCGACTCCATGAAGGGCAAGGGGCGGTTGCGGTAGCCGGTGGCGGCTACTACTGCGCCCGTGCTGTGCTGGAAGGTCTTGCCGCTGTCGGCGTGCAGCATTGTCAGTTCAAGGCCGTCAGCGCGGGCGACCGCGGCCACGACGCCCACGCCGACCTGCAGCTCAGCGGGCAGAGCGCTCAGGTCGCGTGCGTAGAGAACGTCGTGGATGTCCTCCAGCGTCTCCGACGAGATGCCCTTGTAGTGGCGCCACTGGTCTTTCACCAGTCGGTCGCGCGCCGGCTCGTCCAGTCCATGGAAGTAGTCGACGTACGACGGTGTGGTCATCTCGAGCACGAGCTTCGAGTAGTCCAGCGGCGTGAACGCCGCCGTACGCGTCAGCCACGACACTGCTGGACCGTCAGAGCGGAGCAGGTCCAAAAAGCACTCAGCACCGGACTGGCCCGAGCCGACGACGGTCACGTGGCCCGAGCGGAGCAGGTCGTCCCGCCGGAACAGGTAGTCCGCAGAGTGGAGGAAACGCTCCTCAGGCAGCCCAGCCAGCGCAGCGGGCACAGACGGCTCTGTGCCGACGCCAACTACCAGGTGGCGCGCTTCGAAGGTCTCCACGGCGTCGCCGCGCTCCACGGTCAGCTCAAACGCAGAGCCGTTCCACACCGCGTCCCGCACGTGATGACCGAAGTGCAGCGAGTCCAGCTGCGCAGCACACCACCGCAGGTACGTCTCGTACTCACGCCGCGTCGGGTGAAACTTCTCCCGCACATAGAACTGATATAGCCGGTCACTGTCCTTCAAATACGACAGAAACGACAGGTGGTGCGCCGGCTCGACCAACGACACCAGGTCCGCCAGAAACGACACCTGCAGCATCGCGTCCTCGAACATCAGCCCTCGGTGCCACGTGAACTCAGGCCGGCTGTCCAGCACGGCGAGCTCCACATCCCTCACCTCGGAGGCCAGCGCGGCCAGGCCGAGGTTGAACGGCCCACAGCCGATCGCAATCACGTCGTACATCTCACGCCTCCAGAGTCCGGGTGCGGACCATCAGTACTGCTGTCTTGTCGGGCAGCTGTAGCTCCCCGTGCTGGACGAAGCCCGCCGCGCCAAAGGCGCGAATGGACGGGGTGTTCTCGATGTCGGGCTCGGCCACTACACGGCGACAGGCTGGGTCTGCCTGCAGCACCGCATCGGCGAGCGCACGCAGCAGTTGGCGTCCAAGGCCGCGGCCGACCCGGGTCCCGTCGCCGATCGCGACGTGGACTCCCCAGTCGTTTTCGTCGTACGAGTAGTACTCCGCCAGCCGGTCGAGGCGCACGCGGTACAGCTCGACATAGCCGAAGTCATCGTCGTCGACCGCGGCAATGCAGGGCACCGAGTGCTCACCTGCTGCCTGCCCCGAGATCTCGGAGGCCCAACGTTCGACTGACCAGTCCTGCTGCCACCAGCGCTGGATGTGCGGCTGCGACATCCACACTGCGATCCGGGCAGCGTCGGCGGGCACAGCTGGGCGCAGCTCGAAGCCGCTGTCCAGATTCACCGCAGCGGGTTCGGAATGTCGAGGTACACCGACTGGGCGTCCAACGGCGCCACTACCTCGTCGATACCGCGCAGCCGCGTCAGCATGTTCGCCTTGCACGGCAGGGTCTCCGCTTCGAGCCACCGACGCGCCAGCCGATCACCGTCCGGTCCAGCAGCCTTCAGCAGAGGCAACGCGTGCGTCAGGCGTTCTCGCACCACACTGAGCAGCTCAGACTCGTCAGCGACCCCGTCGGCCGCCAGACAACCAACCACGGCCAGCGCCTGGTTGTGGAGCAGGTAGTAGGTCAGCCGGTCATCGACAATCGGATCGTCGACCACCGCCAGCGTCGAGTCACGCAGCCCGGTCACCCCGAGCAGACCACGCAGGTACGACGACGCGAGGTAGTACCCCTGGTTGTCGCGGTACGCACCACCCTTGATCCGCCCAGCTCCGTCCAGCCGCACCAGCGTGTTCTGCTGATGCGCCTCGAGCCCGATACCGGTCTCGGCGTACAGGTGCAGCATCGGGACCAGCACATTGTCGATGTACGCCGCTACCCAGCCGGCCGGATCCTCCGCCGCGTAGACACTCAACCGGCTGACCCCGCCCGGACGCGGCGCGACGAGACCCGCCAAACATGCGTAACTGTTGACGTCTGTTGGCACTTCTCGTACAGCAACGTCAAGACCAGTCAATGTTGGTCCACCTTCGTCAAGAGCGACCCAGGCCGGGTCCCTGACGATCACGAACCGCGGGTGGGCGGTCGCCGTACCAGCGTTGTACGCCGCGTCGAGCAGCCGGTTGATCTCCAGCCCGCGGCGCAGTTCGGTCGGTGTCGACTCCCGCCGCGAGTTGGTGATCCGCAGACCGAGCGACAGCTTCAGCATCACCGGCTGGTCCGGGTGAAAGACCGTTCGCAGCGAAGACGTCGGGTACCACTCCGGCCCGTGCGGACCCAAGGCCTTCAGCCGCCCGGAAGCGACCAGCGAAGCCACCCGCGGACGATGCAGCAACGATTCCGCCTGCCACGGGTGGGCCGGGATCAGCACCCGCCCCGGCGACGGGGTGATACCGGCCAGCGCGCCCATCAGCTGCACAGCGTCCAGTCCCTGCAGCGAGGGCGCGCCGGCCACCTGGTCCGACGACACCAATTCGGCGTCGGCTTCGAACCAGTGCACTGCGAAACGGCCACCGAGCTCCGGCGAGTACGCCGCCAACTCGGCACCGCTCAATCCGTCCCGGCTCTTCGGCGCCGGATGATTCAGATGCCCGAACAGCAACGCCTGCTCGAACTCCAGAAACCGGCCCGGCCCGAACTCGGCTCCCTCAAGAAACAACCCAACATTGCGCACCGACTCCGCCGTACGCGCCACCAGATCGTCGATCTCCGCCGGATCGGCGTCCACGGACAGCACCCGCACCAAGTCCTCAGGAACAGCTGGTACGCCGTCCACCAGCACGTCGGCGAACTGATGCAACCCCGTCCGCGACGCATGCTCTACCCGCGCCGTGACCACCGTCGCGCCCACGGAGAGCGATAATGGTCCGACAGCCACCGGCACGGACGATTCACGGGTGTAGCACCGCAGGATCGCGTTCAGATGCGCAGCAACCGCAATACTCACGCCGCTCCCTCTCCGGTCAGGACGTCGAGGCCGGTGGCCACGACCTGGTCGAGCAGGTCCTCGATGTCCGTCGCGGTGGCGTTCGGGTTCAGCAGCGTCAACTTCAACGCGACCGCGGCCGGGCGGCCGTCGCGGGCCGGCAGTTTCGTCCGGCCGATCAGCACCCGCCCGGACGTCAGCAACCGGCGCCGGACCTCACCCTGAAGCGCGTCCAGCACGACCGGCTCCAGCCCCTGCCCGGCGACCCGGAACAGCACCGTGGTCAGGGTTACCGGCGCCAGCAACTCGAGGTTGCTGTCGGCAACGACCCTGGCCGCGGCGGCGTGCGCGAGCTCGTGACAGGTGTCGAGCATCGTTCCCAGTTCGGACCGTCCGTAAGCCGTCAACGTGGTGGCGACCTTGACCGCGTCCGGGCGACGGGTGGTCTGCAGGCTGCGGCCGAGCAGGCCGTCCAGCCCGGAATCGATGTCGTCGGCCGGGTTCAGGTAATCCACCGAGCGGTCGAAAGCGGAGAACCGGGTCCGGTCGGCCACCAGCAGCACGCTGGTCGCGGCCGGCTGCCAGCCGATCTTGTGCAGGTCCAGCGTGACCGAGTCCGCCACCGGCAGCTCGGCCAGCAACGGCGCGAGCCGCTCGGAGAACAGCGCCCCGAACCCGTACGCCGCGTCCACATGCACCCAAGCCCCATGCGCGCGCGCCAACGAGGCGACGTCAGCGATCGGGTCGATCGATCCGAAGTCCGTCGTACCGGCCGTCGCGATCACGGCGACCGGCGTACGGCCAGGCTTGGCCAACTCGTCCGCGAGTATGTCGGTGCGCATCCGGAAGTTCTCGTCGGACGGAATCGTGATCGCCGCCGACTCACCGAGCCCGAGGGCGGCACAGGCTCGCTGGACCGAGAAGTGGGCGAGCTCGGAGCAGAACACGACCGGCCGAAACAGCCCCTCCAGACCGTTCCGCCGTACGTCGACCCCCGCGGCAGCGGCCGCACTGTCGCGGGCGATCAGGACCGCGAGCAGGTTCGAGATCGAGCCGCCTGGCGTGAGTACGCCGTCCGCCTCCGGGCCGAATCCGGCCAGGCCGGCCAGCGCCTTCACGACCCACTGCTCGATCGCGAGCGTCGCCGGACCGGAGTCGTACGTGTCCATCGAGGCGTTCGAGGCCGACGCCAGCGCGTCCGCGTCCACCGCGACCTGGAGCACCGGCGGCTGCAGGTGGGCCGCCGCGTGCGGGTGGCTCAGGTCGATTCCGTTCTGGTCCAGCAGCCCCGCGATCAGGTCGAGCGCGGCGGACTCCCCTACCCCGGTCGACGGGATCCGCGGCTCACCCAGTACCTCGGCGGCCCGGCGCAGTACCGCTCCCGGCGAGCCGTGCGGCAACGGTCCACGCTCCCGATCCGACACCGTCGAGGCCAGCGGCCAACGGTCGGCGAACGGATCGCGGACGGGTGCGGGCAGCGCGGTCAGACGCGCGGGCTGCGACATCCAGATCTCCCGGGAAGTTGTCGAGTAAGGCAAGCCTTACTAAGGCAGACCTAACTTTTGCCCGGCTCACTCACCGTGTCAACTCAGCCACCCGAGACGTGAACATCCTCACGAACCGGCCGCGCCAACCAATGCGGCCCGGCGCTCCAACCGAGCAGTCGGCGCCCGCCACCGGCCGTCCGGCCTTCCGCGGCGAAGCGCTCCCCCGCGGCCACCTGCAGCAGACCTTCGACGGCCGGTGCAAGGCGCGCATCGGCCCGCGACTCGAGTCGCGCCAGCACGTCACGTCGTACGGCGCGGTCGCAGAAGCTCAGGTAGAAGATCGCCTGCCGCCACGCGTACGCCGTGTTCTTGATGCCCTGCAACTCGGAGATCCACGTCGTCACCGGCTGGGTCTGCCGCTGCAACGCCCAGGTGAACGCGCGGTCGGACAGGTCGGGTGCCACCTCCCGCAGCCAGTCGGTCAACTGCAGCCCGTCGACCAGCGCGGCCAGGTTGTGCGTCGTCAGGATCTGGCTCTGCTCCAGCACGGTCCCGTTCTGAGCGACGTACCCACCGCCGCCATTGGCTGCCTCCTGCGACCGCTGGCGGCACACGTCCGCGAAGTCGTCCGCGGTCGCCTTGCCCCAGCGCTTGTACCGGGGCTGCTCCAAGGTCGGCCAAGACGGCGGCAGGTCGTAGTACTGCGCGTACAGCGTCCCGAACAGCACCCGGCTCGCGACCGACGCCGCCGTCCGCCACTTCTGGGTGAACGTCCCCATGAAGATGTCGGCCGCGACCTCCTCGACGAGCGGCATCTTCAGCTCCGCCTGCGAGGCGAGCGCGCCGAACTCCCGGACGAGCGGATTCGGCAGGATCGCCTGCGGGAACGCGGTGAGAGCCACGACCGTCGTCTCGCGCAGCGACTGCGCCGCGGCTCGGGTCACCTTGGTACGCCGATCGCGGTGCGGCGCCACCGCCTCAATCCAAGGAAGTTCGTCGAAGCGCACCTGGTGCTCGAGATTGAGCAGCAAGAGGCTGCGCCGACGCCGAAAGGCCGCGTAGGTCTGGGCGTAGGCGGCGGCCAGCGACGGGTCCTCGATGTTGGCGGCGAGCAACTGGGACGTGATCTGCGGCAGAACCCTCGCGAGCACCTCTCCCGAGCTGATCACGCCGCGATCGACCAACTCACCGATCGGAGCCTCGAGTGCACGCGCTGCCTTCGCCAGCAAGTGCGCCGGCATGGCTGAGCCGGCCGCCGCGGGAACCTCGTCAGCGGTCACCTCACCGTCGATCGCGTCGAGCGTCGGCAACCCACCGTCGTCCGGAAAACGATCCAGCCGGCAGCTCAGCACGTGCGCCAAGGTCGCGTACGTCGGCCGCGCGGCGACCGTACTCTGCATCGCACGCAGCGCTGCCCGAGCCTCCGATCCGGGCGCGCCGTGCGCCTGGATCGTGTTGGCCAGCGCGCGACGGATCCAGCCGACCTCACGACCGCTCAGCGCCGAACTGTCCGACGGACAACGCTCCAGCGCCGCCTGCAGCCGAGCGAAGTTGTCCCCGGGATGCCGATGGACCTCAGCAGCAGCCCGGAACTCGTCGAGCCATTGGGAACGCCGTTCCACCCAGTCGTCCGGCCAGACCTGGCACGGCCAACCACCGACGACCGCACCGTCGGCGGTCAACTCGGGCAGCTCGTCGTCGACGGTGTCGCACCACAACGCCACCAGGCGGTCGTAGAGCGGGTTCCAGACCCGCAGAGTCTCCAGCATCGCGGCGATCTGCGGCCGTACCGTTGCCTGCCGCAACGTACTGCGCACCTCGGCGACCGGCTGCAGCCGCACCACCGCCCCGGACGGGGTCGAGGACGGGCTGAACGTCGGCGTGAACCGGAGCCGATGCATCAGCGGCCGCAGCTCGGACACGAGGTCGAGCGCCGCGGCGTGCTGCTCGCGCTCGAGCAACCAGGCGACGACCAGCAGCGCCGACTCTTCCGGCACGTCGATCCGGTAGTTCCCGGTCCGAAGCGCCTGGCCGAGCTCGGCGAGCCCGTCGTCGCCGAGGAACCACAGGTTGAGGCGCTCCCGGTCGGTCTCGCCCGGCGCGTCCTCGGGCAGTCGCGCCGACTCATCCTCGCGCAGCGGCGTCTCCGCCAGATACCGCCCGGTTGCGAACCCGCCGTGGGCCACCTCAAGCGTTACCCAGGCAGGCGTCTCCGCGACCGGCGTCCTCGATCCGATCGTCAGGCGACCGGACGCCATCCCGTCCAGAACGTTGCGCCAGGCATCGACCCGGGCAGCGGCACGACGGCGTACCTCGGCATCGTCGGCGGTCAACGCACGCTCAAGGGCCTGTTCCAGCCGGCCCATCGCGTAGCCGGCCGAGGCCGTCTCCCACGCCTCCTCCGCCATCCGGAACCCCCGCTCCCTCGAGAAGAGACATGGAGGCAGGACTCGAACCTGCGCCCTCCCGGTAAGCAGCCGGGTGATCTACCCCTGATCTACTCCATGCAGTGCGTCACACCTTAGTAGCCTCACCGGGTCGGGATGGTCAGGCGATCGCAGCAATGTCGCCGTCGTCGAAGTAGATCGCCTGATGCAGACGGCCACCGAGCGCGACCGCGTAGCGGAGCAGAACCTCTTGTCCGGAGATCTTGCCCTGCTCAATCTGAGAAACCCGGCCCTTGGTGACCCCCATCCGCTCGGCAACCTGAGCTTGCGTCAGCCCACGAGCCCGCCGGATCTCCGCCAGGCGGTGACCCTGGACCTCCGCAAGGAGCTCCTGTTTGCCGGCCGCGACACTCTCCTCACCACCGGCGCGCGCAACCGCCTGCTCGCGAATGTCTCGCCATCTTACGTAACTGCTCATCGCTCGTCCTCCTCTTCGACCTGCCGTTCCTTCAGGTAGATCTCGTAACGGTGCTCCGCGACAGGAATCGCCTCGTCATACCAAGACTTCCATCTGCCTGCCTTGTCGCCAGCCACGAGCAGGACGCTGGATCGCCATGGGTCGAACACGAACAGGATCCGCACGGTGCCCGGTCTCAACTCTTTCAGGTTCGGCAGCCGGGACCCGGTGATCGTGTCGACAAGCGGTCGTCCGAGCCCGGGGCCGACCTCAGCCAGCGCATCGATTGCCTGCACAACCCGCCGGTGCGTGGCGCCGTCCAAGCCTTCGATCCACGCACGCACCTCGTTGACGATGTACACATCCCACTCCTGCATCGCCATAGCCGAAGTATAGCAAATGGTATACCTGATGGGTTTGCGGACGGACGTTAGGCGCCGTACGGGGTTCTGGTCAGGACGAATGTGGCGATGTTGAGGTGGGAGATTGTGTTGTTGGTGCGGATTACGTGGAGTTTTTCGCCGGCTAGGTAGCCGTCTCGGCCTTGGTAGAGGTCGGGGGCCAGGGGTGAGAGGCGGGTGGTGAGGCCGCCGGAGAGTTGGAGGATGCCGGCGGAGACGGAGATTGTGAGTGGCGTGTTGCCCCAGTACCAGTGGCCGAGCAGGTCGGTGCCCTGGGCAAGCGTCGGCTCGGGCACCCACTCCTGCGCGATCGGCGGCTCGTACGCCGTCAGCGTCCGCACCAGGTCAGGTGCGAGCGACGCCACCCGCCCGTACGTCGCGTTGCCGAGAGTCACCGCACCCACGCGGCGGACCCGGTCGACGAAGAGACCGGCCAGGAACCCGGGCATCGAGCCGGTGTGACCGATCAGCAGATGCGGGTCGTCAGCGATCAACCGCAGACCAAGCCCGTACGACGCGGTCAGCCCCTCCCGTGGATCCGACGCCACCGGAGCCGCCATCTCGTCGATCGTGTCCCGGCTCAGCACCTCAGGCACCGGGTCGATCCAGAACGACGCGTACCGGGCCAGATCCTCGATCGTGCTCCACAACTGCCCCGCTGGCGCCATCGCCCCCGAGTCGTACGCCGGCTCCGGCACCAGCTGCCCGCCGAACGGATGCACCGAGAACCCTTGCGCAGCAGCTCCCGTCGGGAAGTACGACGTACGCCGCATCTCGAGCGGATCGAGGATGCGCTCCTGCACCAACTCGAGCCAGGTCGACCCGCGCAACCGAGCCACGATCTCGCCCAGCAACCCGTACCCGAGATTCGAGTAATGATGACGCTGGTCCGCCGACCCGGCCGCCTGCGAGTCGTCCATCGCCGCGGTCAGCTCGTCGAACGAGACGCCGGGATTCCGTTCCCACCAAGGACCTTCGGGCTCCGCGTTCATCCCGCCGCTGTGCGCGAGCAGGTGCCGGATCGTCCGGTCCCCGAACGCGATCCCCGGCAGATGCTTGCCGATGGCATCGTTCAGCCCAAGCAGTCCGTCGTCCCGGCACTGCAGTACCAGGATCGCCGTCAACGTCTTGGTGATCGACCCGACCCGGTACTGCACATCCGCACCGGGCAACGCCCCGTCGGCCGTCGCGAACCGCCCGCGCGACCCGGTCCAGACCAGCTCCCCGTCCCGGACCACTCCGGCATTGACCGACGGCAACTTCCCCTCGCTCTGAGCCGCCGCGATCTCGGCGTACAGAGCAGCGGCGGTGTCAGAGCGCAAGGACATTACTCGAAGGCCTCCGGTGCTGGGCAGGAGCAGATCAGGTTGCGGTCGCCGTAGGCGCCGTCGATGCGGCGGACCGGCGGCCAGTACTTCGAGGCGCGGTCCACCGAGCGGGGGAACGCGGCCTCCTCGCGAGTGTAGGCGTGCTCCCACTTGTCGTTGATGACCGACTCGGCGGTGTGCGGTGCGTTGACCAGCGGGTTGTCGGCGGCCGGCCACTCCCCCGCGGCGACCCGGTCGATCTCGTGCCGGATCGCGATCATCGCGTCGCAAAAACGATCCAGTTCCCCTAGATCTTCTGATTCCGTCGGCTCGACCATCAGCGTGCCGGCCACCGGGAACGACATCGTCGGCGCGTGGAAGCCGTAGTCGATCAGCCGCTTCGCGACGTCGTCGACGCTGATCCCGGTCTCCTTGGTCATCGGCCGCAGATCCAGGATGCACTCGTGCGCGACCAGCCCGTTCTCGCCGGTGTACAGCACCGGGAACGCGCCCTCGAGCCGCTTCGCTACGTAGTTCGCGGTCAGTACGGCGGCCTTCGTCGCATCGGTCAGCCCGGACGCACCCATCATCCGGATGTACGCCCACGAGATCGCCAGTACGCCCGCGGATCCGAACGGCGCCGCGCTGATCGGGCCGACGCCGGACTCCGGGCCGGCCTGGTCGAGCAGCGGGTGGTTCGGCAGGTACGGCGCCAGGTGCGCGGCGACCGCGACCGGGCCAACACCCGGGCCGCCGCCACCGTGCGGGATGCAGAACGTCTTGTGCAGATTCAAATGCGAGACGTCGCCACCGAACTCACCAGGCTTGGCCAGGCCGAGCAACGCGTTCAGGTTCGCGCCATCGACGTACACCTGACCGCCGTGCTCGTGGACGATCGAGCAGACCTCGCGGACGCTCTCCTCGTAGACGCCGTGCGTCGACGGGTAGGTGATCATGATCGCGGCCAGCTTGGCCGCGTGCTCAGAAGCCTTCCCCCGCAGGTCGTCCAGGTCGATCGTGCCGTCGTCGTTGCCCTTGACAACGACTACCTTCATGCCGGCCATCACCGCGGACGCGGCGTTCGTACCGTGCGCCGACGCCGGGATCAGGCAGACGTTCCGCTCGAGATCCCCACGCCCGTGGTGGTACCCGCGGATCGCCAGCAGACCGGCGAGCTCACCCTGCGAGCCGGCGTTCGGCTGGATCGAGACCTTCGCGTAGCCGGTGACCTCGGCCAGCCAGCGCTCCAGCTGACCGATCAGCTTCACGTACCCGGCCGCGTCCTCGATCGGCGCCAGCGGATGCATGTCCGCGAACTCGGGCCAGGTGACTGCTTCCATCTCGGTGGTCGCGTTCAGCTTCATCGTGCAGGACCCGAGCGGGATCATCCCGCGGTCCAGCGCGTAGTCCTTGTCGGACAGCTTGCGCAGGTACCGCAGCATCGCCGTCTCGGACCGGTGCGTGTTGAACACCGGGTGGGTCAGGTACTCCGTGGTTCGCGGTACTGCGATCGCGGCAGCGCTCAGCGTGTCGTCGTACTGCACACCGAAGGACTGGCAGACCCGGGTCAGCGTGGCGACGTCGGTCTTCTCGTCGCAGGAGATGCCGACGTGGTCCGCGTCGACGAGCCGCAGCCAGATCCCGTTCTGCCGCGCGGCATCCACCACGTCGGCGGCCTGACCCGGCACTCGGGCGAGCACGGTGTCGAAGAAGTCGTCGTGCACGACCTCGACCCCACCCGCACGCAGCGACGCGGCCAGCTTGCCGGCGTAGTTGTGGACCCGCTCAGCGATCGCGCGAAGGCCGTCCGGTCCGTGGTAGACGGCGTACATCGAGGCGACCACGGCCAGCAGGACCTGCGCCGTACAGATGTTGGAAGTCGCCTTCTCGCGGCGGATGTGCTGCTCGCGGGTCTGCAGCGCCAGCCGGTACGCCGGGGCGCCGTCGGCGTCGACCGAGACCCCGACGAGACGACCGGGCAACGACCGCTCCAGCCCGGACCGGACGGACATGAACCCGGCGTGCGGACCGCCGTAGAACAGCGGTACGCCGAAGCGCTGCGAGGATCCGATGACGATGTCGGCGCCGGCCTCACCCGGTGCCTCGAGCAACGTCAACGCGAGCAGATCGGAGGCGACGGCAACCAACGTCTCGCGCTCGTGGGCCGCCTCGATCAGCGGCTTCAGGTCGCGGACGACGCCGTTCGAGCCCGGGTACTGCACGAGGAAGCCGAAGAAGTCGCCCTCGGGCAGACCGTCCGTGGTGTCGGCGACGACCACCTCGATGCCGAGCGCCTCGGCCCGGGTCCGCACGACCGCGATGGTCTGGGCGAAGCAGTCGGCGTCGACCAGGAAGCGGTCGGACTTACTCTTCTTGTTCGACCGGTGCGCCAGCGTCATCGCCTCGGCGGCGGCGGTGCCCTCGTCGAGCAGCGACGCGTTCGCGGTCGGCAGGCCGGTCAGGTCGGAGACGACGGTCTGGAAGTTCAGCAGGGCCTCGAGCCGGCCCTGCGAGATCTCCGGCTGGTACGGCGTGTAGGCCGTGTACCAGGCCGGGTTCTCGACCAGGCGGCGGACGATGACGGACGGCGTGAAGGTGCCGAAGTACCCCTGGCCGATCATCGAGGTGGCGACGTTGTTGCGGGCGGCGAGCTGGCGGAGCTCGGTCAGCGCGTCGACCTCGGAGGCCGGCTCGGGCAGCCGGAGCGGCTCGGCCGACCGGATCGAGGCGGGTACGGCGGCGTCGACCAGCGCGTCGACATCGGCGTACCCGAGAAGCTGCACCATCCGGGCGACCTCGTCCGGGCGTGGTCCGATGTGGCGGTCGGCGAAGATCGCAGAGAGTTCGGTCATGAGAGGCTCCGTTGCTGACAATGCTTCCGGTCGCCTCCCCCTCTGTCACGCCCGTGTCAGTTTCAACAACGGGTGCTTCAGAGTCGCCTGACGCACTCGGTCCATGGGCCTGAGAGGTTCCGGGGAGGAATTGCCCCTTCGGCGCCCGGTTCAACGGGTCTCTCCCGAGTGCTGTGTACGGCTGCACCGAGGCTACCAGGAATCGGCGAACAGTTCGGGCAGCAGCCGCCGAGCGACCGGTCGGGCCGCCTCGACCTGCTCCGCGGTCGCCGACTGCATCGGCCACCGGACTCGCGTGCCGACGTCGGCCCAGTCCCCGACCGCGGCCAGGAACTTGTCCAGCGCCGGGTTCGACAGCCCGGCCTTCTGCAGCGGTACGACGTGTGCCGCGAAGAACTCGCCGATCCGCCGCTCGACATCCAGGTCGGTGGCGGTCGCGACCGACCCGTTCGGCGAGAGGGCGGCCACGTTGGAATAGCTGCCGTGCGCACCGAGTGACGACATACTCGCCAGGAAGTGGCCGGGGACAAAGATCGCCAGCCCGGACTTGAGCGCCTGATCGAACCAGGCCTTGTCGCCGCCGGCTGTCTTCAGCCCGATCAGACTCGGCACCGCCTCGGCCAGCTCACGCAACTGCTGCGGCCCGACGGCGGTCTTCGCGTGCGGCGGGTTGTAGAGGACGAGCGGGACATCGCCGGCTGTCTCGGCGGTTCGCCGGAGGAAGTCGAAGACCTCATGGGCGTTCAGCGGAAGCCAGTCGGGGACGATCACCTGGATCGCACCGGGCTCCAGAGCGGCCGCGCGCTGGACCCTGGACAGTTGCACCTGCGCGGACGGGTGACTCGCGCCGATCTGGAACGGCTTGCCCGTGCCGGCGAGCAGCTCGTTGACGTGGTCGAACTCGTCCTCGGTCAGGGTCTGAAACTCGCCGGCTGTGCCGTGCGCGTACAACCCGTCGACGTGGCTCGCGCTCAGTACTTCGGCCTGGGCTCGAAGCCGGGCGAAGTCGATGGAGTCGTCGGCGTTCAGGGGCAGCAACAACGTCGCCCACACACCACGGAGCGAGTCGGCAGTGAGTGGGCGCACGAAGGTAAAGCTATGTCAGCCCGTCATGCGAGCGCGACGGCGGGCGGCGAGCTCGTCGCCCGCGTGGCCGTCGGAGTCGCCCTCGTCGTGACCGTCGGCACGCTCTGTGGGCAGCTCCGAGAGCGATCCCTCGACCTCGCGCCAGACACCGCCGAGCGCGATGCCGAACACACCCTGGCCACCGGCCAGCAGGTCGATCACCTCGTCCGGCGAGGAGCACATGTAGACCGACGCGCCGTCGCTCATCAGCGTGATCTGGGTCAGGTCGTCGAAGCCGCGCTTGCTCAGATGCGCGATCGCGGTCCGGATCTGCTGCAGCGAGATCCCGGCATCAAGCAGCCGCTTGATCACTTTCAGCAACAGGACGTCACGGAACCCGTACAACCGCTGCGTCCCGGAACCGGTCGCCGGCCGCACCGACGGGGAAACCAGGCCGGTCCGGGCCCAGTAGTCGAGCTGCCGGTAGGTGATCCCGGCCGCCGCGCAGGCCGTCGGACCCCGGAACCCGACATCCTCCGGCATCGGCCGCAGGTCGTCGTCGAACAGCAGACCCTGGACGCCGGCGGTGGCTGTAGCAGCTGCCACAGCCTCGGCGTGCGCGTCGGACGTCGACTGCGCCGTCAGATCCGTGTCGCCGGTGCGTGTCACGCCTGAGCCTCCCTGGATACCGAGTGGAACGAGCCATCTCCGTGGAGTGACAGCACCCCACGACTCCTTCACGGTAAGCCGCCGCCCGAACCGGGTCAACGACAACCGCACCGAGCCGGGAGCGTGTCGCGACCATCGTACGAATCGTTACCAAGGCGGTCTTGAAGCCACCAAGGCTCAGCTCTTGTCGAAGTCCTCTGGTGTGACCTGGTCGAGGAACTCGCGGAAGCGCTCGACTTCCTCCTCCTCGACCACCTCGTCCGGGTCGCCGGTCTCACTCTCCGGAACCGGGATCCCGGCCTCGGCCAGGATCTCGTCGGCGCAGAACACCGGGGTCCCGGTGCGCAGCGCGAGCGCGATCGAGTCCGACGGACGCGCCGAGATCTCGGTCTTGTCGTCGAACACCAGGATCGCCTCGAACACGCCGTCGGTCAGGTTCACGATCCGGACCTGGCTGAGGGTGTGCCCGAGCACCCGGATGGTCTCGGCGAACAGATCGTGGGTCAGCGGCCGGGGCGGCTCCATGCCCTGCTGCGCGAACGCGATCGCACTCGCCTCGGCAGCACCGATCCAGATCGGCAGGTACCGCTCCCCGCTGACCTCTTTCAGCAGCACGATCGGCTGACTCGAGGGCATCTCCACCCGGACTCCGACCACGTCGACTTCGCGCACACCTTCAGCCTACTCCGAGGGGAAGGCCCGGGCAGGCCCGCGGGGTTCGCTACGGACGCGGCAGGCGGGAACGGACCAGTGCGGTGTGCAACCGGACGGTCAGCGCGGCCAACTCCCCCGTCTGCTCGGTACGCCGTGGGCCGGTGACCTGCTCGATCAGGCCGACCTCCCGATCGGCCGCCGTACGGAAGGCCCGCAGGTGCCGGGGCTCGAGCCCGTATCCGGCCAGGTCGGCCGCGACCTTGGCGATCACGATCGCGTCGCCGTCGTAGTGGTTGCCGCGAGCCACCACCAGGCCATGGCTCTCCAGCTCGCCGAGCAGCTCCGCGGAGACACCCGCGGCGGACCGCAGCTCCTCCCGGGTCAGGCGCAGCTCGGTGCCCGCGGCCCCGAAGTCGTCCGCGACCGGCTGACCGGGGGTCTGCGGCAACGAGCTCGGCGCGACCGGAGGACCCGCGGCGGCGGGGCTCAGGCCGCGGTCGATCGCGCCGAGATGTTCCTTGATCACCTTCAGCGGCAGGTACTGGTCGCGTTGCGCGGCCAGCACGTACCGCAGCCGGTCGACGTCGGCGGCACTGAACTTGCGGTAGCCCGACGCCGTCCGGCCCGGCGTCACCAGGCCCTCGGACTCCAGGAACCGGATCTTGGAGATCGTGACGTCGGCGAACTCGGCCTGCAGGAGCCGCAGCACCTGCCCGATGCCACGGCTGTCCGCGCTGGGATCAGGCCTGGCCACTGGCGTAGTACACCAGCCGGTACTTACCGATCTGGACCTCGTCGCCGTTGCTCAGCTGGACCTCATCGATCCGGTCGCGGTTGACGTATGTCCCGTTCAGGCTGCCGACGTCGCGGACCTTGACGCCGTACGCGTCCCGGCGGAACTCGGCGTGCCGGCGGGAGACGGTCACGTCGTCGAGGAAGATGTCGCTGTCCGGGTGCCGGCCGGCCGTGACCACGTCGACGTCGAGCAGGAAGCGGCTGCCCGCGTTCGGACCACGCTGGACGATTAGCAGGGCGGACCCGGCCGGAAGCGCACCGACGGCAGCCTCGTCGTCCGCGGACAGCGGCTCGCCGCCGCGCTCCGGCTCCGGCTCGGCGCCGATCGGGGTCAGCATCGCGGTGTCCGTGACGCCCGGGGTCGGCTGCTGCACCGGCTGCTGCACCGGCGGCTGGCCCGGCGGGGCCGGTGGGGTGGCCGGTGCTGCCGCCGGGCGGTCAGCGCCAGGCAGCATCGCTCCGCACTGCGAGCAGAAGCGGCTGCCCTCGGAGTTCTCGTGCCCGCACTGGTTGCAGAACGGCATGCTGTGATCCTCCCGATCGCCGGCGGTCCGGCGACGTTTTCGATAGACCCCGTAATAACAGTGTGGACATGGACCTCAACCCTCGACCAGCGGTTGAGGTCCCAAAACCTATCAGGCGGTTGTCAGGCCTGGTCGAGCTGTCCCTGGTAGGTGTCGGCGTCCATCAGCGCCGCCACCTCGGCGGCGTCCTCGACGTCGATGTCGAGCAGCCAGCCCTCGCCGTACGGGTCGCTGTTCACCAGGTCCGGCTGGTCGGCCAGCGCCTCGTTCACCGCGGTCACGGTGCCGTTGACGGGAGCGAACAGATCGCTCACGCTCTTGGTCGACTCGAGCTCGCCACAGGCGTCGCCGGCACGCACCGTGCTGCCGACCTCGGGCAGCTGCACGTAGACGATGTCGCCGAGCTGGTCCTGCGCGAAGTCGGTGATGCCGACCCGCACCGGTCCGTCGTCGCCGGCCTTCAGCCACTCGTGCTCGGCCGTGTACTTCAGATCTTCGGGGTACACCTTCGTTCCTCTTTCACTCAAGTACTTACTTGGTCGGGCTGGGCGCCGGGCGAGCGTAACGATGCTCCTCCGGTGCGTGCAAGGCGGTGATCGGGACGGTCGTGAGCTCGGTCACCTCGGCCGTTCCACCCACCTGCGGACCGGTCACCTCGCTGACCAGACCGCCCGGGAAGTTGGCCGCCTCGGACAAATTGTGGGACTCCCCGATCGCCTCGATGACGTACGGCGAGTTGACCTTCTGACCGTCGATCCGGATCCCCGGCGGGTCGTCCACGAAGTCGGTGCTGGCGACCACCCGGGCCGACCCGTTGATCTGGATCGCCTCGGCCCCGGCGTCACGCAGCTCCTCGATCGCGTCCAGCAGGTTGCTCGAGGTCATCTTGCCCTGCGGGTCGTTCAGCGTGATCCGGACCCCGGGTCCGGTCGCGGGCAGCGTACCGGCCAGGATGCCGAGGGTGCGGACCTGGGCCTCGGCCTGCTCGCGGGCGGTCTGTGCCTTGTCCGCGCCGGACGACAGCGAATTCTTCCGCTCCTCGAGGTCGGCGATCTCGCTCTCCAGCCGGCGGGTGTTCTGCCCGAGGCCGTCCAGGATCGCGATCAGGTCCTCGCGGCGGGCGTTCTGGTAGCCGTCGTCGGCCCGGTTCACCCGGACCTGGACCACGGCCACACAGGCCACCAGCGCCAGTACGACGGCGACGATCGCCTGCCCGCGGGACGGTTTGAAACCGGTCCGGAGCCGCCGCAACGCCAGGTTGGGCGTCTTCGGTTTCGGCTTCGGCATCGGAGTCGGTGCCTCCGGCTGGGGCGGCTCGACCGCGTCGGCGGGCTTCTCAGGCTTGTCGTCGCTCATACTCAAGCCCGGAAGATGTGCCGGCGGATGGCGGCCATGTTGGTGAAGATCCGGATGCCAAGGACGACGACCACGCCGGTCGACAGCTGCGAGCCGACGCCGAGCTGGTCACCGAGGTAGACGATCAGCGCCGCGATCAGCACGTTGGAGACGAACGAGACGACGAACACCTTGTCGTCGAAGATCCCGTCCAGGAACGCCCGGAGCGCGCCGAACACCGCGTCCAGCGCGGCCACGACCGCGATCGGCAGGTACGGCTGCGCCCAGTCCGGCACGTCCGGCGCGACCAGCAGGCCGACGACGACGCCGATCACCAGCCCGAGTACGGCGATCATCTCGATCCCACTTTCGCGTAGCGCAACGCGATGGTCGCATCGGCCGGCACCAGCAAGGAGTCCTCCGTCGTGATCGTCATCCGGACATCGAAGTTGCTGACCAGGTACTGCACCCACTGCCCGCCCGAGCTCTGCGCGAACCGGGCCGGCATGGTCGAGGTGTCCCCGATCGCGAGCACCGTGTACGGCGGGGTCAGCGAGCTGTAGTCGACGGTGATCGCACTGCCCGCGCCACGGATCGCGGTCAGCGACGTGATCCGGTGACCGTTCACCGAAACAGCCTCCGCGCCGGATGTCCACAGGCCGTTGACCAGCTGCTGCAGATCGACGTCGAGCAGGCGGCCCTCCTTGGCGTCGGCGTCCTTCGCGTCATCGATGACCGCCTTCAGCCCGGGGCCGGTCGCCGAGACCGCCCCGGTCTGCAGCTCGAGGTCGTCCAGCTTCTGCTGCAGCGCCGCCCCGCTGCTGTCATTACTCAGTCCGCTCGCCTGCAAACGGCGTACCTCATCGGCGAGGTCGGACTGGTGGTTGCGGAGGCCGGTCAGGCGGGAGTCGGCCTGGTTGATCCGGTCGACCAGCTCGTTGCGTTGCTTCTCCGCCTCCGGCGCGCTGCGGTAGTTCTGCGAGGCGGCGACGGCGAGCAGGAATCCGAGTACGACGGTGGCCGCGACGAGCATCACCCGGTGCCGGGAGCGGAACTTCTTGCCGCCGTCCTTGGGCCGGGTCCGGGCGGCAACGGCGTACCCCTCGTCGATCGGGTGCGCCATCAGGTTGTTCAGCAGCGACATCGAGGCGTCTACACGCCGCGGCTTCGGCGTCGTTTGCTGGGGGGATTGCTGTGTCACGGATCTACCCGGCCGCGTCCTTGATCGGTTTCACCGTCTGGACGAGGTGCCGCAGCTGGGCGAAGTACAGCGCGCCGGCCCAGTAGTACAGCCCGGTCCCCCAGATCGCGAACGCCCAGCCGAAGACCCGCGCGAGCAGGTTCAGGGTGGTGTCGCCGTCGCCGAGCAGGAGCAGCGGGAACGCGTACAGCAGGCAGAACGTGGCGGACTTGCCGAGGAAGTGCACCGGCAGCGCGTTGAAGCCGCGCCGGTGCAGGGCCGGCAGGGTCAGCGTCAGCAGCACGTCCCGCAACGGCAGCGCGATCGCCAGCCACCACGGGATGATGTCGCGCAATGCGAGGCCGATGACGGTCGCGAAGATGTACAGCCGGTCGGCCACCGGGTCGAGCATCTGGCCCAGCCGGCTGGTCTGATTCATCCGGCGGGCGATCTGGCCGTCGGCCCAGTCGGTGAACCCGGAGATCGCGAGCACCAGGAGCGCCCAGCCGTCCTCCTTGGGTCCGAGGACCAGCCACAGGAACAGCGGCACCCCCAGCAACCGAAGGAAGCTGAGTGCGTTCGGGATCGTCCAAACCCGGTCGGACACTTCTACGTCCGGCACGCGACCCCTCCCTCTCTCACCCTGATACCCGTCGTAACTGTACTGGGGCACCCGGACAGGTTTACGTCCGGCCATGCCGGGGCATGCCCCGACTTTCCCCTGATTGCTGAACGCGTGTCCATCCGAACCGCTACGCCTGCTGCGAACCGGTGATCCGATCGATACGGAAGGGTGATGCTTAGGCTGTCCAGATGAAGTTCCTGGTACTGATCTACGGCAACCCGGAGTCCCGTGCCGTCTGGGACTCGTTGACCGATGAACAGAAGAAGGAAGGCATGGCGGGGTACGCCGCCCTGCACGAGGCGCTCGCCGTCCACAACGAGCTGGTCGCGTCCGAGTCGCTGGACGATCCGGGGCTGACCAAACAGGTGCTCGTCCGCGACGGCCGGCCGATGACGACCGACGGGCCGTTCGCCGAGGTGAAGGAGCAGCTGGCCGGGTTCTACCTGCTCGACTGCGACTCGATGGACCGCGCAGTGGAGATCGTCGCGCAGATCCCGGAGGCGCCGTACAGCGTGGTGGAGGTCCGTCCGGTGCGCGACCTCGGTGCGTTCATGTGATTCCCGAGGAGCTGCTGCGGGAGCAGGCGCCACAGGTGCTAGCGGCGCTGGTCCGGCGGTACGGCGACTTCGACGCGTGCGAGGACGCCGTACAAGAGGCCCTGCTCGCCGCGTCGCTGCAGTGGCCCAGTGAGGGTGTTCCGGCGAACCCGCGCAGCTGGCTGATCACGGTCGCGTCCCGGCGGCGGATCGAAGTACTGCGGAGTGAGGCAGCCCGGACGCGGCGGGAGGAGACTGTTGGGTCCTGGTCCCCGCCCGAGCCTGCTCTTTCCGAGGACGACTCGCTCACTTTGCTGATGCTGTGTTGTCACCCGGCGCTGACGCCGCAGTCGCAGGTCGCGCTCACGCTGCGCGCGGTCGGCGGTCTGAACACCGGCGAGATCGCGCGGGCGTTTCTGGTGCCGGAGGCAACGATCGGGCAGCGGATCAGCCGGGCGAAGGCGAAGCTTCAGGGTGCGCGGTTCGCGATGCCGCCGGCGTCCGAGCAGCCGGAGCGACTGGCCGCCGTACTGCATGTGCTGTATCTCGTCTTCAACGAGGGATACACGGCATCGTCCGGTACGTCGCTGCATCGGGTCGAGCTGAGCGCGGAGGCGATCCGGCTGACGCGGCTGTTGCGGGCGCAGCTGCCGGCGGAGGGTGAGGTGGCCGGGCTACTCGCGTTGATGCTGCTGACGGATGCGCGGCGGCCCGCTCGTACGACGGCGGACGGGGCACTCGTGCCGTTGCCGGAGCAGGACCGGACGCTGTGGGACGCGGCGGCGATTGCCGAGGGCACCGAGTTGATCACGTCTACGTTGGCCGCAGCGCCGGTTGGGCCCTATCAGCTGCAGGCGGCGATCGCGGCGGTCCACGACTCGGCTAAGTCTTCAGATGAGACCGACTGGCAAGAGATCCTGATGCTGTACGAACTCCTCGAGTCGACCGCCCCGGGCCCGATGGTCACGCTGAACCGGATCGTCGCGGTCGCCATGGTCCACGGCCCGGCCGCCGGGCTGGCGTTGCTCGACGATGTGGACCCGGCTTTGCAGGGACACCACCGGTTGGCGGCGGTCCGTGCTCACCTGCTGGAGCTGTCCGGCTCCGCGGTTGCCGCGCGGCAGGCGTACGAGCTCGCCGCGCGGCTCACTCAGAGTCTTCCCGAGCAGCGCTACTTGCAGTCGCGTGCCTCTAGGCTCGCGGACGCCCCCAGCTGAGCTCAGCCTCGATCTTCAGCTCGAGTACGCCGTCCTTCGCGTACGGCCGTACCGCTTCCTCGACGGTCGTGTCGAAGTCGGCGGCTTCCTCGGGTGTCATCAGGTCGCGGGCCAGGCTGGACGTCGAGTGGAACTGTTCGACGTAGTCGGCGACCTTCTGGCGGTACGTGATCGGTGCGGTCCGCGCCGTACCGCTGAGATCGAGCAGGCCACGCTCGCGGATCGCCTCGACGACGCTGAACTTCGGGTCGTGGTTCTTCTTGCGTGAATGCCGCTCGATGGCTTGCATGACGCCGTCCCACCACGGCATGTCGACGGGGCCATGTTCGATGACGACGAGCTGGGCGTTCGGGGTCAGGTGCGGGACGATCCGGGCGAACGTCTCCTCCCACGGCATCCAGTGGACGCTCGCACCGGCCGTCACCAACGCGTACGGTCCGTCGAGGTCGGCGGTCTCGATCGGGCTGACCTGCCAGCTGAGGTTCGGGTGGTCGCCGCCGGGGCGTTGCTTGCCGGCGTCAACCATCGGCTGGGAGAAGTCGATCGCGTCGACGTGCTCGACCCGTGGCGCCAGCGGCCGGGCGATCGCGCCTTCGCCAGCCCCGATGTCGAGGACGCGTCGTGGCTCGTCGGTGATCAGCGCCTCGAGGCGGTCGAACACCTCGTCCGGGTACGGCGGCCGATGCTGATAGGCCTCTGCTACTGCCTCCTGCTGGAACGTCGCCGCAAGCTCAGTCATGCCTCGGAGCGTAGCCCGGGCTGCGCGGCCCGATCACCCGTTTCTGCTGCCAGCCGACCGGCCGGTCGTAACCTGCCCGTTTCCTTCGAACACACGGCTGAAACATGCGCTTCTTACTTTGAGAGTCCACTTCAGCCGCGCGAGGCGGTGAGCCCCATGTACGAGCACGTTGACCCGTTCATCGGGACCGGCGCCACCGACCTGCCCACGCCGAAGGGCCTGGCCGCGAACTGGTGGTGGCCCAAACCGCAGGTCGGCAACACCCACCCGGGCGCCATGCACCCGTTCGGGATGGTGTCGGCCACGCCGTACTCCGGTGCCTACCCGACCGGTTACGGGCTGTACGACTTCAACACCGAGGGCGTGCCCGACCTGTTGTACGACCGCCCGGTCGCCTCCGGTTTCACTCACTTCCAGCAGTCCGGTACCGGCGCGATCCGCAAGTACTACAACTACTTCCGGGTCACGCCGATGCTCGGCCCGCTCGATGACCTGGGCACCACGTGGGACCTGCTGGACGAGGTCGCCGAGCCCGGCTACTACGCGGCGACGCTGAGCTCGGGGGTGCATTGCGAGGTGACGGTCGGTCCCAAGTCGGCCGTCCACCGGTACACCTTCCCGGCGCATGACGCCGCCCGGATCGTCATCGACGCCTCGACCGGCGGGCTGGCCATCCCGCACAGCCAGACCGTGCCGCTGAAGGCGCACCTGGCGATGCTGGGGCCGGGGGTGGCTCAGGGCGAGATCCACGTCGAGGGGGTGCCGCTGGCCGTGCACCTGGAGGTCGACGCGCCTGGCTGGCGGCAGCTGCTGTGGTACGACCGGCGCCTGATGCCCGGCGGCACCCGGCTCGACTTCGACTACATCCGGCCGACCACCCTGCGCCCGTTCGGACTGATGTTCATGGGTCCGTCGCGCGCCGAGCAGACCGTCGAGGTGCGGCTGGGGTTCTCGCTGCGTGGGTGTGAGACCGCCCGCGACAACCTGTATGCAGACGTCGGCCACACTCAGGCCACCTTCGCCGGGCGGCGCGACGACACAGCAGCCACCTGGCGCGACCACCTCGGCAAGGTGACGATCAAGACCGAGTCCGAGGACCAAGCAACGGTCTTCGGTACTGCGCTCTACCACTCGCTGGTCAAGCCGTGCTTCGCCCCGGACGAGAGCCCGTGGACGACCGAAGGCCCGTACGCGTTCGACATCTGCACCATGTGGGACATCTACCGCACCCAGCTGCCGCTGATGACCACGCTGTTCCCGGAGCGTTCGGTCGCGCTGGCCAACTCGCTGCTGTCGATCTGCGAGCAGGAGGGCAACCTGCCGATCGGCTACCGGATGGCCAAGGGCGCCGACCGGTTCTCCCGGCAGGGCAGCGCGCTCGCCCACACCTTCCTGGCCGACCTGTGCCAGCTGGACCTGCCTGGTATCGACTGGGACTGGGCCATGGTGCATCTGGAGATGGACCTGCGCCGGACGTACGGCGAGGACTACCTGGTGCACGGTGTGGCGCACCCGATCAGCCACACCCTCGACCTGGCGTACGCCTACCACTGCACCGCGGCGATCGCCCGCAAGGTGCGCGACCGGCCGCTGGCCCGGCAGATGCGCGACCTCTCTCATGGCTGGCGGGCGGCGTACGACCCGGGCACCGGCCTGCTGCGCGACTCGACGTTCTACGAGGGCGGCCGGTGGAACTACTCCTTCCGGCTGCTGCACGACATGCACGCCCGAATCGCACTCGCCGGCGGTGACGAGGCGTTCATCGGGCTGCTCGACCGGTTCTTCGGGTACGGCGCCGCACCGGTCACCCAGCCGGGGGTGGCGCCGAGCGTGGCCGAGATGAGCGCCGGGTACGACCTGTGCCGGTTCGAGGGCCTGAACAACGAACCGGACTACGAGGCGCCGTGGTCCTACCACTACGCCGGACGGCCGGACCGGACCGCCGAGGTGGTGCATGCCGCGATCGCCAACCAGTTCGGTACCGGCCGGGGCGGGTTGCCGGGTAACGACGACTCCGGCGGGCTGTCCGCTTGGTACGTGTGGGCGACGCTCGGGCTGTTCCCGGTGGCTGGGCAGAACCTGTTCCTGGTGAGCGCGCCGGCCGTGGCGGAGTCCACGACCCGGCTGCCGGAGGGCGAGCTGTCGATCACCACCACAGGGTTCGAGCCGGTCGAGGCAGGCGGACCGGTCTCGTACGTGCAATCCATCACGGTGGACGGCAAGACACTCGAACGTCCCTGGATCTCCGGCCGGGAACTGCGGCACATCCGCAACCTGCACATCGAGCTCGGCCCCCGGCCCTCCGGCTGGGGCACCCGGATCAGGCCACCATCCACATCCGACCCACTGCACACCGCTGGAGGTGAGGCATGAACATCATCGCCGACGACACACTCGTCCCGTCCAAACCCAACCGCCGCCTGGTCATCGTTGTTCGCGCCGACCCGGTGATCTGTGGGCACTCCGGTGAGGCCCGCTGCCTCGCGGAGGTGGCGCTCACCCGCGGGTTCGACGACGTACGGATCGTGACCTGGCCGCTGGACGCGCTGGAGGCGGCCGGGCTGCCGTTGAAGCCACTCGACGGCGTGCTGCCGTACAGCCCTGGCATCACCGTGGAGCGGCCCGATCCCGTTGGCGACTACCGGGTTCTGGACGGGCGTTACCTGTCCGGGCTGATCGGGCGGCTGGTCGAGTTGTTCAGCGACGGAGTACCGACAGTGGCGATGTCGCTGTACCTGAGCCCGCACGCGATCGCCGTACAGGAGGCCGTCCAGGTCGCGCGCCGGATCGGGCCCGCACGGGTCATCACGGTGGCCGAGGCGGTGGGCTCCGACATCACCAACGTGGTGCGCGAATGTGTGAACAGCGGCCGGTTCGGGGCGGCGGCGCACATCCTGTCGGTCTACCTGGAGGCCGACCAGTGCGTGGCGGTGTCGGAGTACACCAGGGAGCTGATCGTGGCCTCGGCGGAGACCCTCGACAGCATGCACGGTACGACGTTCGCGCAGCAGTGCCGGGATCGGATCGCCATCTCCTATCCGGCGGTCGACTCCTGGCCATACCTGTCGCTCACCGATGACAGGATCGCCGAGACCCTTGCCCGGCGCGGCCTTTCCCGGGACGGGTACGTGCTGTTCCTGTCCCGGATCGCCTCGGCGAAGGGGATCGACGACCTGATCGACGCCTACGCCGGGTCGCGGTCGGCCGAGCGGGTGCAGCTGGTCCTGGCCGGGCGCGGGCCGCAGGAAGCCGAGGTGGTGGCGCGGGTGGCGGCAGCCGGGCTGGGCGAGCGGGTGCGGGTGCTGACCGACGTGGACGACGCGGAGAAGCCGGCGCTGATGGCCGGGAGCGCGGCGTTCGTACTGCCGACCCGCGAGCAGCCGGAATTCGTCGAAACGTTCGGGATCGCGCTGGTCGAGAAGGCTCTCGCCGGCGGCGGACCGGTCATCACCTGCGCGACCGGCGGCGTACCCGAGGCGGTCGGTGACACGGCCCTGCTGGTGCCGCAGCACGACCCGGCCACGCTGCGGACCGTGCTCGACGAGGTCGTGTGCGACTGGACCCCCGAGCAGCGAGCGGAGGCCGAGCGGCGCGCACGGGCGTACGCGCTGCAGTTCGACCGGGTCGCAGTCTTCGACAACCTGTTCGCCCTCGCCGCCCCTCCCGCCATCCACGTCGCCTGATCGCGGGTTCCGGAAGTGGGGTTAGCGTGCTGGCATGCGGGTGATCGAGGAGTCGCAGGTAAGCGTCGTACCGGCGAATGAGGCGCCGTGGGAGGACTTGCAGGAGGTGTTCGGTACGGCGGATGCCGGGCAGTGCCAGTGTCAGCGGTTCAAGATCCGGGGATGGATCTGGCGGGACTCGACGCTGGACGAGCGGATGACGCGACTGCAGGACCAGACCGCGTGCGGTACGCCGGACGCGGAGTCGACGAGCGGACTGATCGCGTACATCGACGGTGAGCCGGCCGGATGGGTTGCCGTCGAACCGCGAACGGCGTACCCGAAGTTGCGGACGTCTCGGATCCCGTGGGCGGACCGCACCGAGGACAAGGACGACGAAAGCGTCTGGGCCGTCACCTGCATGGTCGTCCGCAAAGGCTTCCGCGGCCGCGGACTCACCTACCATCTGGCGCGCGCCACCATCCCCCACGCCCGCACCCGCGGCGCCCGCGCGCTCGAGGCCTACCCGATGCTCACCCAACCGGGCAAAACCATCACCTGGGGCGAGCTCCACGTAGGCCCCCACCAAGCCTTCGAAGAAGCCGGCTTCAAGCAGGTCACCCATCCCACCCTCCGCCGCACCGTGATGCGGATCGACTTCACGTAATTCAGTCGTAGGTGGCTTGGGCTTGCCAGGTGGTTTGGTGGAGGGTGAAGAGCCAGGCGCGGGTGTCGGCGGTCTGGAACTGGAAGCGGGCCTGGCGGGACTCGGTGCTGGGGTCCCACCAGCGTTCGGTGCTGAGCCAGGGGCCGGCCCAGGCGGTGATCGGGTGCAGCTTGTTGCTGTCGGCAACTTGTGGGGCGGGGGCCAGGCGGAACGCGGCCGGTGGGGCGGAGAGCTCACCGCGGGCGCTGACCGAGACCTTGGCCCCGTCCACCCCGAACACCTCCGCGGCCAGTGGCTCCGGGAAGATCGTGGTCGGCGCCGGGGTCGGCCAGCGCCGGGCATCGGTGATCGCCCCCGGCCACGGCTGGTCCGGGGGCCGGGCCGGCACCGGCGGATCGCCCCATGGGATCAGCGTCTGCCGCTCCGCGAACCCTCGCCCGCCGCCGATCACCACCGACACGACCGCACCGTGACCGAGCATGCTCTGCACCCGCGACAACGCCCGGTGGATCCGCTCGTCCGGCCCACCGCCCCACAACCCGTCGACATGCGCCCCGACCGGATCCGCCTGGTCCGGGATCAATCGGATCCGGACCACGGGCGAGGTCAGCTCGCTCGTCGCCGTACCGCTCCCCTGCAACTGCCAGCGAACCCGGTCGACCACGTCCGCCGCGGTGAACCAGCGCGGGTGCAGCCACTCCCGCTCGTGGATCCGCCCGGACTCGGTGCCGACCTCGACCCGCAGCGTCGTACACACCAGGCCGAGCTCGGTCAGCCGGGCGATCAGCTCGTCGGCGATCGCCCGGACCGCGAACGCGACCTGGTCGACCCGGTCCACCGACGGCTCGAAGTCGAGTGTCCGGGTGAGCTCCGGTGGGACCACCCGGCCGGTCACCGGGCGATCGTCGTACCCACAGGCCAGCCGGTGGGCGAAGGCGCCGCTCGGACCGAACCGGGTCAGCACCTCGGTCCCGGCCAGCTGGGCGAACGCACCCAGCGACCGCAACCCCAGCCGGCGCAGCAGGTCCGTCAGCTCGGGCTGCTCGAGCACGTCTACCGACAACGGCGCAAGGAACTCCGGTGATCCACCGGGCGGCACCACCTGCACCCGGATCCGCGCGGAACTCGCCCGGGCCGCCTGCTCCGCGGCGAACGGACCGTCGGCGATCCCGACCCGGCCGCCCGGCACGTCGTACGTCTCCAGCCGATCGAGCAGCTTCTCCGCCGCCGCCTCCTCGCTGCCGTAGAACCGCGCCGGACCGCGCGCCTTCAACGCACACATCCCCGGGCGGATCACCTGCACGCCCGGCATGATCGCCTCCAAACAAGCGATCACCGGGTCGAACGCGCGCGCGTCGATCACCGGGTCGTACTTCAGCACGACCAGCTCCGGGCACCGCGACTGCGCGTCCCGAGCCCGCTGCCCGCGCCGCACCCCTTCGGCCCGGGCGGCGGCGGAGGTGGCGAGCACCTTCCCCTTCTCCAGCACGACGATCGGCTCGTCCGGTGACCGCCCGGTCGCCACCGCGGCCGCCGCCACCGGCCAGTCCGGCACCCAGATCACCATCGTGCGAGTCAGTCCACGGCCGCCCATCAGCCCACCGCGCCGATCTGGTCCGGCCACTCTTCCTGCCAGCTGGACTTAGCCGGCTCGGCAGAACGGATCGTGCCGTCGGCGGCGGGCAGCCAGAGCTGGTGACGACGAGTGTGTACGGCGGTCCGCCGGCCGGTCACCACGACCGTCGCCCGGCGCGCGGTGAGCAGACCCTCGCCGTCGCCGAGGCCGGTCCAGGTGTTGCTCTCGATCTCGAACTTGGCCTCGCTGCCGGGCCAGGAACCGGACACGATCAGCATCGCGCCGCGGGTCCGGAGCCGGGCGGCGAGCCGGGACGCCTCCCCCGAGGTCACCTCGCCCGGCGGGCGGACGACCACCACGGTCAGCGCGTCGACCAGCGCGGCGACGACGTTGAGCCAGTCCCGGCCAGGGTCCGGAACCAGCACGAGGCGCTCCAGGTCGACCCCGAGCCCGCGCGCCGCCTCGGCACCGAACGACGGCACGCCGACGACACCGCACCAGGCCCCCTCCGCCGACGGACCGGCCATCAGCGCCATCACCAGGGCAGCACTGCCACGCACGGAGTACGCCGAACCGCCGCGCAGACTCGCCCCCGCCAGCAACTCGCTCACCGCCGGATGCGTAGGCAGCTCCCGATCCACCTCGGCCGTGTCCAGCGCCTGCTGCACCCGCGCCACCGACGGCACCCGACCCGCGACCGGAGCCAGCCGGACACCCTCGTCCCCCTCGTCCATGTCGTCCTCGGGGGCTTTCCGGGCTTTGACCTGAGCCAGCAGCAGGCGTGCCTGATCGAGCGCCGTGACCCGGCTCGTCGCTGCCTTGCTCCCCGTCATAGACCCATGTTCGAACACCTGTTCGAACATGTCAATCCGGTCGTCCACAGGCCCGCGAACTGGTTAGATTCCCGGGTATGCGACGCGTCGAACACCCGCGGTTCACCACCGCGCTGCGACAGGTCGAGGACAGTATCGACGCAGCCTGGGACAGTTTCTGCGCGGAGTCCGGCGTCGGCAAAGGTACGACGGAAGCCCGCGAACTGGCCGAGGTCGTCCTGCAGGACACCTCCGAGTTCGACTGGCGGATCGTCGACGGAGCGCTCAACCAGCTGACCTGCCCGGACTGCGGCGCCACTCTCGGAGCCGGCGACGCGGGCTGTGCAAGCTGCGACCTGGCGAACGGCTTCCGTTTCGCAGCGCGGGAGACCGACCGTCCCGCCGTACCTCCGGGCAACGAGCACGCGATCCGGGTGTCCTCGGCCGTGGCCCGGACCAGGAACCGCTACACGCCCCGCGCCCGCGCCGGCTACGAACTCGTCCTCCCCGACCTGCTCGCCGGTGAGCTTCCCACCACCGCCCAGGCGCAGCGTCTCAAGCACCTCATCAATCAGCTCAGCGACGACGAGCTGGAGCACCTCCTCACCCCGTCGGACCTGCAGCGGGACGCATAGGGTGGAGGTATGCCGCGGACTATTGCTACCAATACCAAGGTCGACCTCGAGGGGCTGCTGGAGTTTGTGCGGCCCCGTCATCACATGCTGCTGATCGCCTACCGGGCGGACGGGACGGCGCAGGCTTCGCCGGTGTCCGGTGGTGTGGACACGGAGGGGCGGATCGTCATCTCGTCGTACCCGGAGCGGGCCAAGAGCACGAACGTGAAGCGGGCCGGCAAGGCCAGTGTGGTCGTGCTGTCGGACGAGTGGAGCGGTGCGTGGGTTCAGGTGGACGGCAGTGGTGAGGTGATCGAGCTGCCGGACGCAGTGGAGCCGCTGGTCGACTACTACCGTGCGATCTCCGGTGAGCACCCAGACTGGGACGAGTACCGCGAGGCGATGGTGAAGCAGGGCAAATGCCTGATCCGGATCACCCCGGAACGCTGGAGCCCACTGGCCACCGGCGGCTTCCCGGCCCGCCTAGCTGACTGATGCCGACAGCGCTCGTCGTCCACGCGCACCCGGACGACGAGGTGTTCGCCACAGGTGCCGCCACCTCCGTGCTGAGCGAGCAGGGCTGGTACGTCGTACTCCGCGTCGCCACTGCCGGCATGCACGGAGCAGCCGACCACCTGACCGCCTCCTGCGGGCTGCTCGGGATCGACGAGTGGGACTGGCTCGGCACGGAGAGCCAGTGGATCGACGACGGCGGCCTCAACGGCCCGCGGACACTGGCAGCCGCGGCACCGACCGATGAGGTTGAGAGAACGGTTCGAGAGATCGAACCGGACCTCATCCTCACAGTGGGCAGAGACGGACTAACCGGTCACCCGGACCACATCGCCATCTCGCAGGCAGTCCAGCGAGCACTCCAGCACGTCCACTGCCGCACGCTCGGCGCCCGCGTCAGAGCACAAGATGTGCGCGCAGGCGAGCAACTGATCCAACAGCTCGCACCGGGTAAGCAGGTCGGTTCAGGACATGTCAAAGGATGCGAGGACGGCACACCGCTCGAGGAGCTGAGCGGAGCGTCCGAACAGCGGAGACGACAGGCGCTCGACGAGTACTACGACGGTCTGGGGAGCAAACCGCTCGAAGAGTTGATCGGCGTTCACCGGGCAAGCAGTGACGGCCTGCTGCTTCGCGCGGTCTTCGACGCGACCGGCTGGCAGCATGACCGCTTCGAAGAGCTCAGTGCTTGGCCGAGCGACGCTCCATCGTCTCGGTGATGCGCTGCATCGCGCCTTCCAGGTGTTCGCGCAGCGCCGCCTCAGCGCCCTGCTCGTCGTGCGCCACGCACGCGTCGAGGATCGCCTGGTGTTCCCGGCGGGTCTGCTCGATCCGGGCCTTGGTCTGCCGGGAGCCGAACCGGTAGCGCTCGCTGTTCTGCCAGACCGGCTCGATCGCCCGCGGCAGCCACCGCGAGCCGCCGGCCCGATAGATGGCGAAGTGGAACTCGGTGTGTGCCTGCCGGGACGCGATGTTGTCGCCCAGCTTCGACAGCCGGACATGCTCGGCCAGAGCGTCCCGCGCGGTCGACGCGTCCGCGTCGGAGAACTGGGTCGCGGCTGCACGAACCGCCAGCGACTCCAGCGCCAGCCGGGTCGCGTGAGTGTCGCGTAAGTCCTCCATCGAGAGCTCTCGCACCCAGGCGCCCTTGTGCGGAATGATCTCGACCAGTCCGAGTGCGGCCATCCGGCGCAGCCCTTCCCGGATCGGCATCTGGCTCATGTCGAGCCGTTTGGCGAGCTCCTCGAGCCGGAGCGCCGTACCACTGGGAAGTTCGCCGGACAGGATGAGCTCATGTAGCTCAGCGGCGGCTTCCTCGGCGAGCGTACGACGGCCGGTCGGCCCCCCAGGCGTGAGCTCGAGTCTTCGGATCATCAGTAGCGGGCTGCCTCTCTCCTATTCAGCTCTGGAGGTACCGTAGCCGCCAGGCGGGTATCTGAGGGCCTTCGATCACGGATTGCTCAGCTCAAAGCCCAACAAACACGAGTGGTCTAGGCCAGCAGCAGCCGGTCAGCGCAAGGCCGTCAGGTCCAGCAACACCCGTCCCGCTTGCCGATCCAGCGCGTCACCGGCCCGGTCTGCCGGCACCACGTCGTACTCCGCTCGCCAGGACGCCGGTGCGATGTCGGCCAGCGCCTGACCGACCGCGTCCGCTGCCAGTGCGGTCCGCTGCAGGTTCACCGGCAGCACCCGCAGGTCGCGGCCGACCAATTGGTGCAGATCGATCGTGGTGAACTCACCGGCGTTGTAGCCCAGTACGGCAATCCGCCCGCCCGGAGCGATGTGCCCCAGCACCCCACCGGTCACCGGACCGCCCATGGTGTCGATCGCCGCGTCGCACCATTGCAGCTCCCGTCCGACCTGGCCCAGACCATCGACCCGGACGATCTGATCCACCAGTGCGGTCGTGCTGTCGACAGATGCCTCCATCGACACCAGACCGACCACCCGAGCCGCACCGGCTGACCGGGCGACCTGCGCGCACATCCGGCCGACCAGACTGGTCACCCCGGTGACCACCACGGTCTCGCCCTTCAGAATCTCGGCCACTCGCCGTACTGCGGTGTGCGCAGTCAACGCCGGCGTCAGCAACGCCAGAGCAGCTGCCGGCTCCAACGACGACGGCAGCCGATGTACGGCGCCATCCGGCACGACGGCGTACCGGCCCCACACACCGGGCCTCGTCACCCCGACACCTTCACCGCGGACGACCACAGCCGTCCCAGCGTCGACAACGTCCGAGCTGAGGACCACGCCTGCTCCCTCAGAGCCAGGCACGAACGGCACCGACGGCTGCTTGCCGGCCAGTGTCGACCGATCCAGTGCGGTCACGGCAGCCAGCCGCATCTCGACCAACGTCTCACCTGGACCAGCGGTCAGCTCGACCTCTTCGGCCTTCAGCTGCTCCCCTGGTCCATGACTGTGCAACACAGTCCCCCGTGTACTCACGCCTCATCCCCGTTCACGATTTGATATCTGATCACAACCTCGATCAGACCGAAAACCCGTCTCACCACGCGGCGACCTCCTTCGCCAGCGGCCGGGTCAGCACCTCTGCCGCCGCGGACCGCGCGGCGCACACCCCGTCGCTGCCCATCGGGAACGGCCAGTCACTCCCGGCCAGCACCCGCTCGGGCCCGAACGTCTTCGTCAGCAGCTCCAGTACGGCGTCGTCGTGGGCCAGATCGTCGACGTAGAACCGGCGCAGCGCCTCGGCCACCGGCAACGAGACCGGCTCGATCCCGGGCCGGTTCGTGTCGATCCCGCGCTGCCACCGGCCGGCAACGGCCGCCGTCACACCACCCCCATGGCACAAGCAGAACTGGATTCCCGGGAACCTCCCCGGCACGTCCGCGAAGACCAGTGAAGCCGCTGCCACTCCGGTCTCGTACGGATTCCCCAGCAGGTTCGACAAGTAAAACGAGTCAAGCCGCTTGTCGTCACTGGCACCGGGGTGAATCAGCGTGAACGCGCCCACGGTGTCCAGCACCCGCCAGACCGGATCCAGCCCGGCGTAACTCGGCGTACCAAGGGCGAATCCGCTGAAGACGCCCTCGCCGGCCAGACCGGCAGCCACGGACGGTGCGGCCGGGTCGAGTAACGGCAGGTGCGCCAGCACGCGCAGCTGCGGTGTGGCGAGCTCCCGGAGCCCCTGGTTCACCAGCTCGGCCCACTCGACACCGGCGTCGTACCGGAAGAGCGCGGGCGGGACGGAGACCACAGCGCCGTCCAGTGACTGCTCGGCGATCCAGTGCAGCAGTGCGGTCGGGTCGGCCAGCCGACGCAGCGGCAGCCGCTGTCCGTCGACGACCAGCGAGCCGCTGTCGACGGACAGCCCGAACTCACCCCGGTGCGCCGCCGACAGGACGGTCGGCGGGATCAGGTGGGTGTGGACGTCCCATCCGGCCATATCAGCGGGCGTCCTCGTCGTTGTCGTAGAAGACCGGCCGCTCCGGGTAGTGCGGCCCGTCGTACACCTCCAGCAGGACAGAGGTCTCCTCTGCGTGCGTCGGTCCGTGCACCACACCCTTGGGGTTCCAGTAGAAGCTGCCCTTGGTCAGCGTGGTCCCGGTCGGCAGGTACACGTACCGGCCGGACAGGCAGAACATGAACTGGTTCGACGCGTGCTTGTGCTCCGACGGAATACCGGAGCCCTGCTCGAACCTCACCAGGGCGATCGATGCCTCGGTCTCCGGGTCCCGCCACAGCATCTTGTGGGACAAGCCGGCCAGCGACTTCTCCACCCACTCCAGGTCGTCCGTCTGCAGCAGGATCTCCTGCAGCGGCACGTCAAAGCCGGTCATGGCACCTCCCGACCAGTCACGTGCGTGTAGAGCTGCTCAGCCACACCAGCGGCCATCGGAGCAACAGCGGCGATGTGACCGTCCGGCCGGATCAGTACGACGCTCTCCGGCGGTACGCCGTACCTGTTGGTGGCAACGCTGCCTGGGTCGAACAGGGCGCGGTCCCGGAGACCGGAGTCGTGCGGCGCGTCCCACCGCGAGACGGCGTAGTGCTGCAACGCCGGCGACTGGTTGACCGGGATCTCCGGCCGACGGCGTACGTCGGTGAAGTAGAGCGCCACGAACGAGTCGCGGCACAGGTCGTGGATCGTGGTTCGACCGGTCGGACTGTGCAGCACCAGGTCCGGCGCCCGGTCACCAGCCCGCACGGCAGGCGGCGTAGCGGACGTGGCCACCATCGACCAATCGCCGACCCCCTCAACGTCCAGCCGCACGCTGAGCAGAGTCCTGTTGTACGCCGTGGCCCATGCACCCGTTCCCTCGGTGACGGCACCACGCTGGAACGACATGTACTTCCGGGCGGCCTCGGCCATCTCACCGGAGCCCTCGATCGCCACCGGCCGCTGCTCCTGCTCGTACCCGTCCAGCAACGACGGGTCGGCCCAGCCACGCAGTACCCAGGCCAGCCGCCACGGCAGGTTGGACGCGTCCAGCGCACCGGTGTTCAGGCCGAGCGCCCACATCGGCGTGATCAGGTGCGCCGCATCGCCCATCAGGAAAACTCTGCGGTCCTTAGTCCACTGCTCAGCCACCCGGTGATGCACGTTGTAGACGACCGAGCCGAGCAGCTCGATCCGGTCCACCTCACCGATGAACTGCTTCACCTTCACCAGCAGGTCCTCGTCGTCCGGCGCATCCGCACCCGGCGCCAGCGGGAACAGGAACCGCCAGTTGTCCGGCTGCCGGATCAGCACCATCCACTCGGACTTGTCCGCGAAGTACGCGAGGTATGGGTAGTCCCTGGCGTTGTTGACGTCCAGGTCCACCACGACGTCGATCAGCATGTACCGCTCGGGCAGGGTCTCCCCCACAACCTTCACCCCGAGCGCATCGCGGATCTGCGAACGCCCGCCGTCACAGGCCAGCAGGTACGACGCCTCCAGCTCCTGCGGACCGTCCGGCGTCTCCAGTTGCAGCACGACGCGGTCGTCACGGACCTCGAACGACGTCATCCGATGCTGGGTCCGCACCGGTTCCGGCAGGGCCGCGGCCAGCAGCGGCTCCATCTTCTGCTGCGGCAGGTTGATGACGAACGGGAACTGGGTGTCGTTCGCCAGCTCGGCCAGCTGCACCGAGGCCCGCGGGGTGTTCGTGGCCCGGTCGATGTCACCGATCTCGTCGATCCGCAGTGCGGCACCGAGGATGCCGTCGACCGCGCCGTACCGGTTCCAGATCTCCAGTGTCCGGCTGAGCGTCGTACCGGCCTTGGTGTCGGACGACAGGACCGCGTCCTCCTCCAGCAGCACGTACGGGATGCCGTAGTGCGCCAGACCGAGAGCGGTGGTCAGGCCGATCGGTCCGGCGCCCACCACCGCTACTGGCAGCTGTTCAGTCACTCGTTCACTCCACAAAGCTTGTGAGCTTGGCAAAGACACGTTCCCGGGTCAGGACCGACCCGGTCATCGCGGCCGCGTCGGACAGCAGGAACAGCAACGGCCCGACCACGTCGTCGGCGTCACCGATACCTATGGTGTCGTGCCAGTGCTCCCGGTCCGCACCCGCGTTCGCACTGCGGAACTGCTCGGTGTCGATCACCCCCGGCGCGACCACGTTCACCCGGACCCGGTCCCCGGCCACCTCAACAGCCAGCGACTTGGCGAACGCGACCAGCGCCGCCTTGCTCGACGTGTACGCCGAAGCGCCCGCGAACCCGGTCGACGCCATCCCGGACGTGAACACCACCACCGAACCGGACTGCCTCGCCACCATGTGCGGTACGACGGCCTGACACGTCCAGACCACGCCGTCGAGGTTCACCTGCAACGTCCGCGTCCACTCGGCCGCATCCATCGCCAGCACCGTCGACCGCGGCTGCACAGCCGCACCGGCGACCAGTCCGTCAATCCGCCCGTACCGCTCCAACACGCCAGCAACCGCGGCCTCGACCGCACCCCGGTCCGCCACGTCCACTTCGACGTACTCGACGCCGTCAGCAGGCGGCGTGACGTCGAAGACGACCGCCGTACCGCCGACAGCGTTCACCGCCTGCGCCAGGGCCGCACCGATGCCACGCGCGCCACCTGTGATCACCACGACCTCACCGGTCGCGTCGAAGCTCACCTTCATGACGTCTCCTTCTGCTTCGACGTCATCGTCTCGGTGATCCGCTGGAACGCACCGGCGAGGTGGCTCCGCAACGCCAGCTCGGCCGCGTCCGGGTCCTGCGCCACGCACGCATCGAGGATCGCCTGGTGCTCCTGCCGGCTCCGCTCGATCAGGAACGCCGTCGGCCGGCTCCCGAACCGGTAGCGCTCACTGTTCTGCCAGACCGGCTCGATTGCTCGCGGCAACCACTGCGAGCCGCTCGCTCGGTAGATAGCGAAATGAAAGTCCGCATGGGCCTCACGGGCACCCGCAGAGTCCTCAGCCCGCGACAGACGCAAGTGCTCGGCCAGTGCGGCCGCTGCCTTCGCCAGGTCCTCGTCGGTGAACCGTGTCGCAGCCGCCCGTACGGCGAGACTCTCCAACGCCAGCCTGGTCTCGTGGGTGTCCCGCAGGTCCGACAGCGACAGGTCACGGACCCACGCGCCGCGGTGCGGGATGATCTCGACCAGCCCGAGCGCCTCCAGCCGCCGGAGCCCTTCACGGACAGGCATCTGACTCATCTCGAGCCGACTGGCCAGCTCCACCAGGCGCAACGGCGTACCGCTCGGCAGCTCGCCGGACAGGATCAGCTGGTGCAGTTCGGCGGCCGCGTGCTCGGCGAGGGTACGACGCCCACCCTTGCCTCCACCTGGCAGCAGCTCCAACGGCCCGCTCATGCGCGAGTCACCCGGTTACGCAATATGCCGAGCTTGTCGGAGCGGGTGACGACCTCGTCACCGTCCTGCAGGAACACCTGTGGTTCGCGGGCGTTGCCGATGCCGGCCGGCGTACCGGTCAGCAATAGGTCGCCGGGGCGCAGCGTCATACCGAACGAGAGCTCACTGATCAGCGTGGCGATGTCGTACGCCATCTGCCGCGTCGACGCGTCCTGGCGGACCTCGCCGTTCACCAAGCACTGCAGGTGAATGTCCTGCGGATCGCCCACCTCGTCGGCGGTCACGATCCACGGTCCCAGCGGCATGGTGTTGTCGATGCTCTTGCCCTTCAGCCACTGCCCGCCGCGCGCACGCTGCAGGTCCCGCTGCGACACGTCGTTCGCGAGCATGTAGCCCCAGACATGATCCAGGGCGGTGCTGACCGGAATGTTCTTGCCGGTCTTGCCGATCACCAGCGCGACCTCGGCCTCGTAGTCCCACTTGGCCGAGATCGCCGGGTCCCAGGCGATGTCGTCGTACGGGCCGATCACCACGTCCGGGCCCTTGGTGAAGAACGTCGGGTGCTCGGGCCGGTCCACGTCCTGCCCCTCCCGCTTGCCCTTGCTCTCCTCGAAGTGGTCCCAGTAGTTCCACCCGGTGCAGAGGATGTCCCGCCGGAACCGCCGCAACGGCGCCCGCAAGATCCCTTCGCTATAAGGGATCTTGTCCACGATGTCGGCCGATCCAAGGATGACGTCAGTCAGATCGGTTGCCGACAGCAACAGCACCGAATCCCCGTCGAGTACGCCGGGCACTTCCCGACCGGCGTACTCCACCATCACGTACTTCATCTCAGGTCCACTCGACGCCACGCATGGAACTCACCCCCGTCATGCGATCACGGCGATCGCGTTGATCTCGATCAGGTAGTCGGGGTGCGCGAGCTTGCTGACCTCGACCATGGTCGAGGCCGGCAGGGGTTCGGTGAAGTACTGCGCCCGGATCTCGTGGATCTTGGCGAAGTCCTCCATGTTGCGCACGTACACGTCCACCCGGCAGACATCGGCGAGCGTGCCGCCGGCCGCCTCGACCGCGGCCTTCACGTTCTCGCACACCTGCCGGGTCTGCTCGCGAACGTCCCCGACGCCGACGATCTCGCCGTCCGGCCGCCGCGCGGTCATCCCGGAGACGAACACCAGCCGCCCGGTCGCCTCGATCGTCGTGGCCTGCGAGAACACCCCGTTCGGGCTCCGCAGCGCCTCGGTCGAAACCTGTGTCTTCCCCATCAGCTCAACACCCCTCCCGCCGGTACGACGGCACCGACCGCGCGCGCCGTCTCGAGCAGCCCGTCCAGTCCCGACCGCTCGATCTGGACGCCATGCCGCCGCTGGTACGCCGCCCGCTCGGCCTCGATCTCCCCCGGCAGATGCAGCCGGCTCACGCCCGGAGCCGTCGCGCTCCCCCGGACCCGCGCAGCCAGCCCGGACGAGCGCTGGCGGAAGCTCTCCACGCCGCCCATCAGTTCCGGGTCGATCGCCAGGAACAAGTGCGCGCAGTCGTTCGGCCGGTCCGGCTCGCGGTACAGCGGGCGGACCTGATCGCCCCAGCCCCCGCCGCTCAGCACGCCGGTGAGTACGTCGATCATCAAGGCCAGACCGAAGCCCTTGTGACCGGCGGCCGGCAGCAACATTCCGAGCACGGCCTCGTCCGGGTCCGTGGTCGGCGTACCGGAGGCATCCGTCGCCCAGGTCTCGGGAATCGACCGCCCGGCCGAGGCCGCGAGCCGGATCTTGCCCAGGGCAACCGCTGACAACGCCATGTCCAGCACGATCTCCACGCCGGCCTTGGTCGGCACCGCGACCGCCAGAGGGTTGTTGCCGACGATCCGCTCGGCGCCGCCCGGAGCCGGCATCAGCGGAGTGGTGTTCGACATTGCGATACCGATACACCCCGCCTTGCCGGCCTGCATGGCCCAGCGGCTGGCGGCTCCGAAATGGTGTGCGTTGCGGACCGAGACCAGGCCGATTCCGTACCGGCCGGCGCGCTCGACCGCGTGCCCCATCGCCTGCGGACTGGACAGTTGCCCCATCCCACCGCGTGCGTCGGCGACCATCGCGGCGCCGGCGTCGAACAGGATGTCGAGCTCGCGCTCCCGGGTGACGCCGCCGGCGTTCAGGCGTTCGACGTACATCGGGACGAGCATCACGCCGTGCGAACTGACTCCACGCAGGTCCGCCTCGACCAGCGCGGAAGCGATCTCGTTCGCGTCGGCCAGCTCGAACCCGAGCGCCGTGAAAACGCTCGAAACCGTGGCAGCCAGCCAGTCCGGCCGGACCAGCACGCGACGATCCGCGTCCGAAGCTTGAGCGGTCATCGGGCCTCCCGGCCTGGACTGAGGAGCGCAGGGAGCGAAGCGACCGGAGCGACGAGGGAAGGCCGGGAGTCAAAGCCCGATGACCACGCCGGCGCCGAAGGCCCGGCCAAAAGCACTGTCACCGCTTCTCCTGGGCCCAAGGCAACAAGATGTGCTCGAGGAGCACCAGGCCGTAGAACAGGATGATGCTCATCACGCTGAGCAGCGCGATCGCGGCGAACGCCAGTGTGGTGTCCGCACTCGCGCCGGACTGCTGGATCACGTACCCGAGTCCCTTGGTGGCACCAACGAATTCGGCGATCACCGAACCGATCACGGCCAGCGAGATCGCCACCTTGAACCCGGTGAAGATCTGCGGCATCGCGTACCGCAGCCGGAGCTTGAAGAACTCCTGCGTCCGGGTCGCGTTCAGCGACCGCATCAGCTCGACCAGCTCGGTCGGGGTCGACTTCATCCCCTGCGCGGTCGAGATGACGATCGGGAAGAAGCACATCAGCAGCACCATCACGACCTTCGGCCACTGACCGAAGCCCATCCACACCACCAGCAGCGGCGCGACCGCGACCTTCGGGATCGAGTTCACCATCAGCAGCAGCGGGTACACCAGCCGCTCGAGGATCACCGAGCGGACGATCACCAGCGCGATCGGCACACCGATCACTATCGCGAGCAGGAAACCCTCGATCGTCTCGAGCAGCGACGTACCGGTCTCCGACAGCAGCTGACCCGGCTGGTCGAAGAACTTGACCAGCACGTCCCACGGCCCCGGCAGCAGGAACGGCTCGATCGAGAACACCACCGTCGCGCCCCACCACAGCGTGATCGCGGCCACCAGGCCGATGATCGGGAGTACGACGGCGGCGACCGGAGAGCTGGTCAGCCAGGATCGCTTCGTCATCGCGGCACCTCGTCGACCGGACGTACGTCGGCCTTCTCCGAAAGCAGCGCATGCAGCCGGCCACTGATCGCCGCCACCTCGGTGAGGTGCGCGTCCTGGCCGAGGCTGCGTGGCCGTGGGATGTCGATGTCGACGACCTCCCGCATCCGGCCCGGCCGAGGCGTCAGCACGACCACCCGGTCGGCCAGCACGACGGCCTCCTCGATCGAGTGCGTGACGAACACGATCGTGGTGGACAACTCCATCTTGATCCGCTGCAGCTCCTCGGACAGCTCGGTCCGGGTCAGCGCGTCGAGCGCGGAGAACGGCTCGTCCATCAGCATCACCTGCGGATCCCGCATCAGCGACCGGCACAGCGACACCCGCTGCTGCATGCCGCCGGACAACTCGTGCGGCAACCGCCGCTCGAACCCTTGCAGCCCGACCAGCTCGAGCAGCTGATGAGCACGATCGCGGTACTCCGCTTTGCCGCGGCCACCGCGGCCTTTGTCGATCTCGACCGGCAGCATCACATTCGACAGCACCGAACGCCACGGCAGCAGGGCCGGGCGCTGGAACATGAACGAGACGTCCCGGCGCGGTCCGGTGACGGGCTCACCCGCCACCTGGACCGAGCCGGACGTCGGAACCAACAGTCCCGCGATCAGCCGGAGCAGTGTGGACTTGCCACAACCGGACCGGCCGATCAGCGTGACGAACTCACCGCCACGAACGTGCAGGTCGATCTCCTCCAGGGCGGTCACCGAGCCCTCGCGCCCGTCGAAGACCTGCCCCACACCGTTCAGGCGAATCATCTGTGGTCAGACACCCCTAGCTCTTCGGAGCCAGGCTCATCGTGACGACGTCGGCCGGGGTGATCGACCCCTTCTCGATCGCCTTGGACTGCTCCAGCAGCGAGATGATCGTGTTCACCCGGTCCACCGTGACATCGCCGAGCGGGCCGTTGAAGGTCTTCGGCTTGGTGAAGTCCTTCATGATGTCGAGCTCGGCGGTGGCGACCGCGAGATCGGTGTCCGGCACGTACTTCTTCAGGATCGCGGCCGACCCGGCCGGGTCCGTGACGGTGTCCTGCAGGCCCTTGAGCAGCGCGCCGGTGAACTTCTTCACCTGGTCCGGGTGGTCCTTGGCCAGGTCCGACCGGGTCAGGATCGCGTTGCCGTAGAGCTGCGGCAGCACGTCGCCGTACGACAGCGTGACGGCCTTGCGGTGCTTCGGGTCCGCCTTCTCGATCAGCGGCTTGCCGACCACGAACTGGCCGATGCCCTGCACCTTGCCGGCGGCCAGCAGCTTCGGCAGGGCCGGCGGCGGGGACGGCAGGAAGGTGACCGACTTCGGGTCGATGTGGACCGCGTTGGCGTAGACCGGGAACATCACCGTGTTGGTGGAACCCGGCTGGTCGCCGATCTGCTTGCCGGGCAGGTCCTGCGGCGTCTTGATGCCCAGGCCCTCCAGCGACATGATCGCGGCCATCGACTTCTGGTGGATCATCCCGACCGTGGTGACCGGCAGCTTCTGCTTCGCCAGCGTGATGGCGATCGCGGTGAAGTCACCGATGCCGTAGTCGGCCTGACCGCCGGCGACCAGCTTCATCACGTCGACGGTGCCGGTTCCGGGACTGATCTTGACGTCGAAGCCGGCGTCCTTGAAGTAGCCCTTGTCCAGCGCGACGTACGCGTACGCCTCACGGCCGAAGGTGTTGAACGACGTCAGGTAGCTGACCTTCTGCAGCCCGCTGTCGGCTTGCTTGTTGTTGTCACTACCGTTGCACGCACTGACCAGAGCGAGCCCCAGGACCGCCATCACCGCGATGACGGAACGCCTCAACCTCATATCGACCTCTCTCGTCCCGATATTTGATCAAACATCAAATATAGAAAGGTGGTCAATCCGCCCGCGGGGTCTTCACGGGGACTTAACGTCCGCCGTGCCGGGTCCTCGCAGTGCATGCTGGCCACCCGTCCTGGAGCCGTTCCCCATACCTGTCCGTAGCCGGACGGGCACCCGCCCCGACCACAGACCGTACCTGCCTGAGCAGCAGATCGCGACGCCCCCAAGGGCTGAACCGGCCCGGGCAGCGTCAAATTTACGTAAACCCTCAACTTCTTGGTGAGCCAGCCCACTCCGGCGGGCCGGGAGCACAGGTTTTCCTCCGATCACTCCGGGGAGGGAGGTGACACCGTCCCGGCCCTGACACGATGAGACCGTGACGGAGGTGACGGCGCCGGTGAAGAGACGGCGATGGCGTGCGGTCGGCCGGGCGATCGGCAGTCTGTGGCGCACGTCGACGTACCTGCGCTGGGTGTACCTGTTGCTCGGCGCGGCGCTGGTACTGGCGTTCATCCTGGTGGACAGCGCACTCGGTGCGGTGGTCAACGGCCTCGGGCTGCCGAAGGTTGCCACCGGCATCATCTGGGTGCTGATGGGCCTGGTGCCGCCGGTCGTGCTCGGAATGCTGCCCGCGGTCCGCGAGGTGGAGGGCATCGCGGTCGAGTCGCTGCTCGCGGTGCGGTTCGAGGAGCGGCCGCTCGGGCCGGCCCGGACCTGGCCGCAGCGGCGGCGGACGGTGATCTGGTTCTGCCTGCACCTGGTCGCCGGCGGGGTCGTCGGGATCCTCAGTACGATCGTGTTCGGCATCGGGGCGATCTGGCTGGCGGCGCCGTTCCGTTCGGCCGGGACCCGCGACATCGTCCCCGGGAAGACGTACGAGATCCACGGCAACTGGACCGATCTCTGGATGCCCGCGGCCGCGATCGGCGGTCTCGCCGGACTGTTCCTACTGTCGGCTGCGGTCGGCGCGCTGCTGGCGTACCTGGCGCCGCGGGTCCTCGGCCCGACCGCGGCGGAGCGGATCGAGCTGCTCGAGAAGCAGACCGCAACGCTTGCCGAGCGCAACCGTCTCGCCCGCGAGCTGCACGACAGCGTCGGGCACGCGCTCAGCCTCGTCACCATTCAGGCAGCGGCTGCTCGTCGAGTGCTGGCGACCGACCCAGAGTTCGCCGAGACCGCGCTGGCCGCGATGGAGACGTCGGCGCGGGCGGCGCTCGCGGATCTCGACCACGTACTCGGCCTGCTCCGCGACGACCGCCGACCAGGCTCCCGGACCACGCCACAGGCCACGCTCGGCGGCCTGGACCGACTGGTCGAGGCCACCCGAGCCGGCGGGATCACGGTCGAGGTCGACCGGTCGGGCGATCTCGACCAGCTGCCGGCCGCAGTGTCCCGGGAGGCCTACCGGATCGTCCAGGAGGGCCTCACGAACGCGATCCGGCACGCGGGACGGCCAGCCGGAGAGCTCGAGGTAGATCTGTCGATCCGGCTGGACACCTCCGGCCTGCGGCTATCGGTGACCAACCCCATCAACGGCAAGTCGGACCACACCGGCGGCGGCCGTGGACTGGCCGGGATCCATGAAAGAGTCGCCGTACTGCACGGCACCGTCGACGCCGGCCCGGTAGCGGCCGCCGACGGTGAGGCCTGGCGCCTCGCGGTCCGGTTACCGATCAGCATGACGAAGGGATGAGATGAACCTGTCGGTGGTCGTGGTCGACGACGAGCCGCTGATCCGGAGTGGGTTGCGGGCCATCATCAACGCCGAGCCGGATCTCACGGTCGTCGGCGAGGCCGGTGACGGCGCGGAGGTGCTCCCGGTAGTTCGTCGTACCGGCGCCGACGTCGTACTGATGGATGTCCGGATGCCCGCGGTGGACGGCATCCAGGCGACCCGGCTGTTGCTGGAGAACCTCGACCCGGCGCCGCGCGTGCTGGTCGTCACGACGTTCGAGAACGACGACTACGTGTACGACGCTTTGCGGGCCGGTGCGTCCGGGTTCCTGCTGAAGCGGACCCCGCCGGACGAGATCATCGCGGCGATCCGGACGGTCGCGCGGAGCGAGTCGCTGCTGTTCCCGGAGGCGATCCGGGCGCTGGCGCTGGCCCACGTCGGGGCGCAGCCGCCGCGAGGCCTGGACCAGTACCAGCTGACCGAGCGGGAGCAGGAGGTCCTCCGGCTGATGGCGCGCGGTCTGTCGAACGCCGAGATCGCCGAAGAGCTCATCCTCGGGCTGCAGACGGTCAAGACTCACGTCGCCAACGTGCTGTCCAAGCTCAACGCACGGGACCGCACCCAGGCAGTCATCCGGGCCTACGAATCAGGCTTCGTCCCGCTGAGCTAGGTGTTAGCGGGGTCGTCCGCTTCGGCGAGCGAGCAGGCGTTGTGCAGCGGGTCGACGGCGTTGGCCTTCATCGCCACGCGCTGCAGGAGCATCCGGAAGCTGGCGCGCTCCGACTCGTCGAGGATGCCGAGCACCTCTTCCTCGGTGCTGCGCAGACGGCGCTCCAGGTCGCACAACGTCTCGAAGCCCTGCTCGGTCGGCGCGATCAGGCGCGCGCGACGGTCGGCGGGGTCGGGCCGACGCTGCACCAGGCCGGCCTTCTCCAGGTCGTCGAGCAGGTAGGTCATCACGGTCCGGTCGACGCCGAGCTGCGCGGCCAGATCGAGCTGCCGCTTCGGGCCTTCGGAGCTCGTCGTCGCGAGCACCTGATACCCCCGCGGGCCGCCGGGCAGGCCTTCCAGCGCCGCCGCGGACGTCTTCGCGTACCGGCGGAACACGACGCCGAGCTGCCAGCCGAGGTCGGCCTCCACCGGCGCAGCGCCGGCGGCCGATGGCTCGATCCCTCGAGCGACGCGGGCCGCGACCTCGGGCGAAGTACTGGACATGGCTCCATCGTACGTGGTGTATGCCACCCGGAATACGATCTGACTTGAATATGTTCTGTCTGACAGATTATCTTCGAAGCAGCTCAACACGAGCACGCCCCCTCAACTCGATGGAGACAGAACTTATGAGCACCCTGCTACGCGTCGATGCCAGCATCCGGCTGGACGGTTCGGTGTCCCGCGCCCTGGCGGACAGCGCGGAGGCCGCCTGGAACGCGGAGCACCCGGACGGTGTCGTGGTACGGCGTGACCTCGGTCAGCACCCGCTGCCCGCGACCGTGTGGCCGACGCTGGCCGCGGCCCAGGTAGGACAGGAGCCGGTCGCGGATTCCGACCGGATGCCGCTCGACGAGGCAAAGGCCATCGCCGCCGAACTGTCGGCCGAGATCACCAACGCCGACGCGATCCTGCTCGCCGTACCGCTGTACAACTACGGCATCGCCCAGAACGCTAAGACCTGGATCGACCTGCTGCTGATGGACCGCGACCTCGCCTTCGGCTCCCGCCCGCTGGCCGGTCGGCCGGCGATCTTCGCGATCGCCCGCGGTGGCGGCTACGCCCCGGGTACGCCGAAGCACGGCTGGGACCACGCCACGCCGTACCTCGAGCGGGTCTTCGCCGACCTGTTCGGAATGAACATCCGCACTGCCGCCGCCGAGCTCACCCTGGCCCCGGTCACCCCGGGCATGGAAGAGCTGATCGACGCCTCCAAGGTCTCGGAGTCCGAGGCGCACGTGGAGGCCGAGAACCACGGCACCGTCGTCGCCCGCCAACTGATCGGCCACGCGGCCTGACCGGACCGCCGCCACTCACCAACTGCCGCTCGGGGCCTGGTTTCGGCCGGGCCCCGGCGTGCGTCAGGTCGTTGATCAGTGACCGGGGTCCGCTTCCCAGGTCGAGAGGGTGACCGACAGCGTGGCGATCGTGGGCTCCCGGAGTACTGCGATCTGCTGCATGAGCTCGCGGTAGTTCACGTGCCGCGCGCTCGGCGTCATCAGCACCAACTGCTCGACGGCCGTATGGTCGAGCCGCATCGTCTCCTCGATGAGCTCGCTGCCGGTACGGACGAACTCCCCCGCGAGCGACTCGTGCAGCCGCCGCTCCTTGTCCTCATCCACGCTGACCAGCCCTAGTACGTCGACCAGTTCGGCGAGATGCTGCTGGTTCGGCGTGACCACGAGCAGTCGACCGGTTGGCGCGAGTACCCGAGCCATCTCGGCGGCGTTGCGTGGGGCGAACACGTTGAGCATCAACTGAGCCGACCCGTCGATCAGCGGAAGCTCTCGCCATGCGTCGCACACCACGGACGCGATCCGTGGATTGACCTTCGCTGCGCGCCGGGCGGCGAACTTCGACACGTCCAGCGCGATCCCGCGCCGCCGCGGAGCCAGACCCAGGACACCGGACAGGTAGTAGCCGGTGCCGGCGCCGACCTCCACGACCAGGTCGTCCTCACCGAGGTCGGCGGCGAGGATCAGCGCGTCGCGGATCGGCGCGTAGTGCCCGGTGCCGAGGAAGACCGTGCGGGCGCCGACCATCGCGGCCGAGTCGCCGTCGATCCCGTTCGAGGCCGTGGGCAACAGATTCAGGTAGCCCTGCTTGGCCAGGTCGTACGCGTGCCCGCGCGGACAACGCGCCGTACGGTCGTCCAGCGCGAGCCCGTCAGCACAGACCGGGCAGCGCAGGACGGCAACTAGGTCAGGCTCCACCGGGCTAGGTTATGTCGCGGCTCGTGATCCTTGCCCAGGCTGCCGTGTAGAAGACGGCCAGGTAGCCCGCTTGCAGAAGCAGGTTGCGGACGATCTCGTGCCAGTACGGCGGATCTCGGAGCAGGTCGGCGAACGACTGCCAGCGGTAGATCAGCAGCCACGGATGGATCGCGTGCAGCTGCGGGATCGCGGTCAGGATGCCGAGTACGACGAACGTGCCGAACGTCGCCGCCATCGCGGCCAGCGGCGTGGACGTCAGCGACGAGATGAACAGGCCGATACCGGCCAGCCCGAGCAGCGACAGCGAGATCACGATGGCGATCCCGAACGCCCGGAGCAGGCCGTTGCCGAGCGAGACCGTCGAACCGGACAGCAGCAGTACGTCGCCGACCGGGAACAGGATGAAGCCGACGATCAGGCCGGAGATCCAGATCGTCATCGTCGCGGCCAGGCAGAACACGGCCAGCGCGACCATCTTGGCCGCGAGCAACCGCGACCGTCCGGCCGGGGCGGTGAGCAGGCTGCGCAGGGTGCCGAGGCTGGCCTCGCCGGCCAGCGACTCCCCCGAAATCACGGTCACCGCGGTCGGTAGGAAGAACGGCAGCGACAGCCCGAGACTGGCGACGATCAGGAACAGCCCGTTGCCGGCGATCTGACCGATGAACCCGTCGGTGCCACCTTCGGACCCGGTGATCTTGATCGCGATCCCGATCAGCAACGGAACGGCCGCGAGCACCCCGAGCCCGACCTGGGTCCGGGCCCGGCCGAACACGAGCCGCAGCTCGGAGATGAACAACGCCAACGTGTGCCGCCCGGCACTAGGCCGTACTGCGACCGCAGCGTCTGCAGTTGCTTCACTCGGCGACATCGAAGCCTTCCCCGGTCAGCGCCACGAAGGCGTCCTCGAGGCTCGGCCGTTCCAGCCCGAAGCCGTGAATGCGTACGTCGGCAGCCACCAGCGCCGCCGCGAACTTCTCGATCGGCAGCTCGCCGGGGTCACCCTCGACGGTCTCCTCGGATGTCTTCAGCTCGGTCACGCCCATCCCCTGCAGGGTCTCGGCCGCGGCCCCGAGGTCCGGCGTACGCACGATCAGCCGTGGACGGAGCTCGGAGCGGAGATCCGCCACCGTCGACTGCCGCAGCAGCTTGCCGCGGCTCATCACCGCGGCGTGCGTGCAGACCTGCTCGACTTCGGCGAGCAGGTGAGTCGAGGTGAAGACCGTCGTACCGTCGCCGGCGAGCTCGCGGATCAGGTGCCGGACCTCGCGGGTGCCCTGCGGGTCCAGACCGTTGGTCGGCTCGTCCAGGACGAGCAGTTCGCGCCGCTGCATCAGCGCGACGGCGATCGCGAGCCGTTGGCGCATACCCAGCGAGTACGCGCGGACCTTCTTGTTGGCCGCGTTCGACAGGCCGACCCGCTCCAGCGCCTCACCGGCGCGGGCCTTGCGGGTCTTCGGGTCGGCGGTGCGGTCGGCCGCGTCGAAACGGAGCAGATTCGCCTGGCCGGACCAGAACGGGTAGAACGCCGGTCCTTCGACCAGCGCTCCGACCCGGGGCAGGACGCGGAGGTGCGCCTTCGGCATCGGCTCACCGAGCAGCTCGACCTCACCGGACGTCGGCGCGATCAGGCCGAGCAGCATCCGGATCGTCGTCGTCTTCCCCGACCCGTTCGGGCCGAGGAAGCCGTACACGCTCCCGGCCGGCACCTCGAGGTCGACCGCGTCCACCGCCACCTGCCCGCCGTGGAAGCGCTTGGTCAGCCCGCGGGTGACGACCGGTGCGCTCACGGTCAGCGGGGAGCCTTCGCCGCGGCGGCCTGCAGAGTGTCCGGCGTGACCAGGCCGACGAAGACCCGGCCGTCGTCGGTGATCAGCGCGCTGATCATCTTGCTGGTCACGATCTTGCCCGTACCCCACGAGCCCTGCACGGAAGGCGCCTTCGCCAGCAGCTGGCCGAGCGGTCCGCCGGTGAGTCCGCCGGTCTGTGCGCCGCGGATCATCGCCACGCTGTCCCAACCGGTCCCGATCACGGTCGGCTTGCCGGCGTTCGCCGTACCCGGCTTCGTCGGCTTGATCAGACTCGGGTTGCCCGGCCTCTGCGGGATGCTGTGCGGGCGCTCGGCCTTCGACGGCACCTTCTCGTCGGTCACCTTCACACCCTTGGGCGGGGTGAACGTGAACGAGCTCGCCGACGGTACGTCGAACGACACCGAGGTGAAGCCCAGCTCGACCGCCGGGTCGTTGCCGGTGCGCGGCATCACGGTCACGTCCAGCGGGACCCAGGTCTTCGAGTCGATCGCCAACGTCACCGAGCCGACGGTCGACTTGTCCGTCTTCGGCACCAGGCGCAGCTTGTACGCGTCCCGCCCGGCGACCTTCTCAGTGCCGCTGACCTGGACCTTGGTGGTCGGGTCGATCGCGGTGAGGATCTGCTTGGCCACGGCCTGCGGGTCGTAGGACTGCGGCAGTGTCTTCTCCGGCTTCGCCTTCGAGTGCGCCGGGAGGGTCAGCTTGGTGGCTTCCCGCTTGGACGAGTCATATGCCCAGGCGGACGTGCCGTCGCTGGTCCACAGCCGCTCTGCCTGGGCGTCGAGGATGGAGACCTTCGCCTTGTCCGGGCTGGCGAACGCGACCCGCGCGGTGTGGTCGCCGTTGATCAGGGCGAGGACCTGACTGGCGCCCTGCATGCCGTCCGCGCCGTCCATGCCCGGGATCGCGGGCAGGCCGAGGTCGGTGGACGAATGCACCGTGCCGCTCAGGCCGTCGACCTTCGCGGTCTGCACCTTGGCGAGCAGATCCTGTGCGGTGATGGTCGGCAGCTTCGGCGAGGCGTCCGCGACCACCGGCCCGAGTGCCCCCACCCCTGCCACTACCGCGACTGTCGCTACCGGAACCAACCACCGTCGACTGCGCTGCGCTACGCCCATGTGACCAAGACTCGCACCCGCACCGGGCTGAACCAAGTGTCTCGGGGTCCGTTCACCCAAAAGAGTGAGTCCGGCGTACGACCGTGGTCGTACGCCGGACTCAGAAACGTCTCAGCGGGACTGCAGGGCGTCCAGGGCGACCGTCATCGCGGCCGCGACGCGGAAGTCCAGCCGCTGGTCCTGCACGGTGATCCGGTAGCGGTCCCGGATCGAGACCTTCCGCTCCACCGACAGCACCGGCTGACCGCCCGACCGGTCGGTGAAGTCGAAGTGGAAGATGAACGGCAGCGGGATCTCGCCGACGAACGGCACGAACTCCCAGACCCGCCGGAGGACCGCGATCGTCGGGTTGCGCTCGGTGCCGTCCGCGTCCAGACCCGGCGCGCTCAGCTGCCAGCTGGACCGGAGCAGGCTCTTGCCGAACTCCTTCTTGAACCAGCCGATCGACTGGCCTCCTGCGTCGAACACGTCGTACCCGGAACCCAGGTCGATCGTCTTGCGGGCCTTGAACGAGAACACCGGCTGGGTCTTGGTGTCGTCGGTGTAGAACGTCACCTGCTCCTTGAAAGCCATCCGCTTCTGCTGCGCGAACGCGAGCAGCGGCCCGTCGCTCCCGTCCGGGTTGGTGGTGATCAGCTCGTACTTGTTCGCCATCAACGTGACGCGCTGCTTCATCGAAAAGGCGGGGACGTACATCGGTGCCTCAGAACTCATGGGGTGGAGTGTGTCAGACCACAGGCCGACGCACCGACCTTCAAGCCGCGGGCGAGTGCCTCCGCGCACTCCGACTCTTCGGCAAGCTGTACGACGAGTTGGCCGACGCCCTGCAGTGCGAGGTCGCGCGCGATCTCGACTCCGAACTCGACCGCCTCGGCCGGCGTACGCGCGGGTCGCCACAACACACCGAAGTCGGCTCGCGGCTTGTCTGCATGGAGATCGACAACGAGCGCATCAGCTTCGTCCAACTGCGTCGCATCACCGCCAACGATCACTCTGACTCTCTGTCCAGACGCCGGTACTGCGTTCTGTCCGGCCTGCAACGCGTCATCGACGATCGACGCGTCGCGGCGGCCCCACTCCTCGTGGTGGATCGCCCACGCCAATGGACGGCGTTTGGCCCAGCCTGAACGGACCAGCTCCGGTGCGGCGGCGAACTCGTCGACGTACCCGATGCAGAGATAGCCGACCAACTCGATGTGTGCGGGCAGGTCGAGGACGCCGGCAACCTCGGCCGGTTCGAAGAACGAGACCCAGCCGACGCCGAGTCCTTCAGCTCGAGCGGCCAGCCAGAGATTCTGGATCGCGATCGCGGCGGAGAACCAAGTAGTCCGGGGATCCGCGTGCCTCCCCAGCACGTGTCGTCCGCCGCGGCCGGGATCGCACGTGACCGCGATGTTCATCGGGGTGTCGAGGATCGCTTCGATCTTCAGGCCGTCGAAAGCAGCCCGCCTATCGTCCGGAAGCGATGCGGCGAACGCGTCCCGCTGGGCGGTCGCGAGATCGTGCACCTTGCGGCGGGTCGCGAGATCCCTGATGACGAGGAAATCCCAGGGCTGGCTGAGGCCCACACTCGGCGCTCGATGCGCCGCTTCCAGGACCCTGGTGAGCAACGCGTCGTCGATCGGTACGTCGAGGAATCCCCGGCGTACATCGCGTCGCTCGGCGATCACGCGGTGCACGATCTCGCGCTCCGCTGGTTGGTAGCCGGGTGCGGGCAGGCGGCCGACCGCTACCGTCGCGTTCGCGCTCTGCTGCTTGGTGACCACGAGCTGCGCGCCGACTGCGAGGACGGCTGCTTCGGCGACGCTCGGCGTACCTGTCAGATCCTCGACTTGGATGCTCGGGGTTGGTGCCGGTTGGTCGGCCAGCTCGTCGGTCGAGAGGATGCGCAGCTCGGCACCTAGTTGCTCGACCAGCTGTTGGAGAGCGGGCTCTGTTTCTCTGCCCTTGCGTGTCACTACTAGGTGCACGTTGCCTGTGAGGTCGTGCAGGGCGCTGGTGACGAGATCGCTCAGTTCGGCGTACGGCGTGCCGGAGCGGAGTCCGACGCCGATGACGAGGTTCATCGGCGGGCCGCCGCGACCAGGCGGGCCGGGACGTCGGCGGTGGCGGTCCAGTGGAGGTGCAGGTACGACGCGTGGACGTGCGGGAGGGTGATGCCTTCCATGCCGTCGGGGAGGTACCAGGCGGGGTGTACGTCGGTGTCTAGGTCGATCGCGGTGCGGTGGAACTCGTGGCCGCGGACTCGGCGGCCTTCGGCGAAGAAGTCGGTCGCGGTGGCGGCGATCGCTGTGCGGTAGCCGAGGGTCAGGCGGGTGGTCATTCGGCCGGTCGCGGGGAGTACGCCGGTCATCGGGTGGCCGTCGAGTTCGCGGCAGAGGTAGAGGAGGCCGGCGCATTCGGCGATGACGGGGAGGCCGTCGGCGACCTCGGCGGCTACCTGGTCGCGGAGTTTGGTGTTCGCGGACAGGGCTTCGGCGTGGAGCTCGGGGAAGCCGCCGCCGAGGTAGAGCGCGGCGGTTGCCTCGGGCAACGGATCGGTCAGCGGGTCGAAGGTGACGACGTCGGCACCGGCGGCGGTCAGGAGCTCGGTCGTCTCCGTGTAGTGAAAGGAGAAAACGGGGCCACCGGCAACAGCAACCACCGGCCGGTTGAGCTCAGGTCCAGGCGGCGGGACCTCCGTGCTCGGATTCCAAGGGATGACTTCGTGAGGTGTAGCGGACTTGGCTGCGGTGACTACGGCTTGTAGGTCTACGCCTTGGTGGACGAGTTCGGCGGCTGCGTCGACAGCTCGCTCGGCCTGGTCTCGTTGTTCGTTGGCGGGGATCAGGCCGAGGTGCCGGCTGGGGACGGTCAGGCGGGTGTCACGTCGCAGTACCCCGAGCACCGGCACTCCGGTCGGCGCGATACCTGCCCGGACCTCGGTCTCGTGCCGATCCGACCCCACCTTGTTCAGGATCACGCCGACGATCCGTACTTCGGTGTCGAAGGCAACAAACCCCTGGACGACCGCACCGACACTCCGCCCGGCCGCCGACGCGTCCACCACCAGCACGACCGGTGCCTTCAGCAACTTCGCGACATGCGCCGTCGACGAGAACCCTTCCGTGCCGAGCGCCCCGTCGTACAAACCCATCACGCCTTCGACGACAGCGATGTCCGCCCCCGCCGAGCCATGCTCGAACAACGGAGCCACCCGCTCCTCCCCCGACAACATCGGGTCGAGGTTGCGCCCCGGCCGACCAGTCGCGACCGCGTGGAAACCAGGGTCGATGTAGTCGGGCCCGACCTTGAACCCGGCGACCGTATGCCCGGCCCGCCGCAGCGCCGCCATCAGACCGACAGCGACCGTCGTCTTCCCCGCACCCGACGACGGCGCCGCCAGCACGATCCGCGGGATCACCACTCGATGCCCTTCTGGCCTTTCTGGCCTGCATCCATCGGGTGCTTCAGCTTGGTCATCTCGGTGGCGAGGTCGGCGGCGTCGAGCAGCTTCGGGTGCGCGTCGCGGCCGGTGATCACGACGTACTGATGGCCGGGGCGGTTGACGAGAGTGTCGACGACCTCGTCCACGTCGACCCAGCCCCACTTCATCGGATAGGTGAACTCGTCCAGGACATACAGATCGTGCGTCTCCGCGGCGAGCCGGCGCTGGATCTCGCGCCAGCCCTCGAGGGCGTCGGCGGCGTGGTCCTCCTCGGTGCCGGCCTTGCGGGACCAGCTCCATCCCTCGCCCATCTTGTGCCACTCGACCGGCCCGCCCTGGCCGGTCGACTCGTGCAGCTCACCGAGCGCCTTGAACGCGCTCTCCTCGCCGACCTTCCACTTCGCGCTCTTCACGAACTGGAAGACCCCGAGGTTCCAGCCCTGGTTCCAGGCCCGCAACGCCATCCCGAACGCGGCGGTCGACTTCCCCTTCATCTCACCGGTGTGCACCATCAGCAACGGCCGGGTACGGCGCTGGCGCGTGGTCAGACCGTCGTCCGGTACGGCGACCGGTTGTCCCTTCGGCATCTCAGGCCACCTTCCGATCGGTGACCGTACGCACAAGGTTGCCAGCAGCAACGTCTCCGAGATCGAGGTACTCGGCGCCGAGGTCGGCCGCGAGCTCCCCCGCCAACCCGAGCCGGACGCCACGATGCGGCTCACAGTCCACCACCACGGTCGCGATCCCGTGCTGGGCCAGCCATCCGGCGGCTTGGCGGGCGCGGGCGAACGCGTTCTCGCCGTGGGTGGCGCGGCCGTCGGTGACGAGCACGAGGAGCGGACGTCGACGGGGATCGCGGATTGCGGCAATCCGCAGTACTTCTGCTGCTTGAAGGAGCCCTTCGGCGAGCGGGGTGCGACCGCCGGTCGGGAGGGATTCGAGCCGTCGTACGGCGGTCTCTACGCTGCCCGTCGGCGGGAGGGCGACCGTGGCCGTCGCGCCGCCGAACGTGACCAGGCCGACGGTGTCACGCCGCTGGTACGCATCAAGCAGGAGCGAGACGATCGCGGTCTTCACCTCGCCCATCCGCTTCTTCGTCCCCATCGACCCGGAAGCGTCGACGCAGAACAGTACGAGGTTGCCTTCACGCCCTTCGCGTACGGCGAGTCGTACATCGGACGAACGTACGGCGAGCCCCGCGCCGACCCGCCCCCGAGCACGCTGATGCGGCGCCGCAGACCGAATAGTCGCGAGCAAGTGCGGCCGCCCGGACTCCCGCCCGGCGCGCGCACGATCACCCACCACCCGCCCAACCTCAGTAATAGCCCGAGACCGCCGCCCGGCCACTCCCGCACCAGCAGATTGGACGCTCAGCAGCCGAGCCTTGTACGGCTCCGAACTGCCGGCGACCTGACCGCTCGGAGCCGGACCAACTGCCGCTTCCCCCGCTTCACCCGGTTCACCCTCGGATGATTCGGAGGGGTCTACTCCTCCGCCAGGCCCGCCGCCGGGATCTTCAGGTCCGTCGTCCGGATCCTCAGGCGGGGTGCTGTTGTTGATTGCTTCTTCCAGCTGGTCGTCGTCCAGGCCCGGGGCGTCGAACGGGTTGCGGCGTTTCCGGTGCGGGAGGGCCAGCTTGGCGGCCGCCCGTACGTCTTCGACCTCGACGACGGTGCGACCAGACCAGGCCGCGTGCGCCACCGCCGTACGCGCCGTTACGAGATCCGCACGCATCCCGTCGACGTCGAACGACGCGCAGATCTCGGCGATCTGCCGGAGCGCCGAGTCCGTCAGGATCACCTCCGACAGCAGGTCGCGCGCCTTCACGATGCGCTCGGCGAGCTCCCGCTGCGGACCGTCGTACCGCGCGACGAAGTCCTCCGGACCAGCCTCGTACGTGAGCCGCGCCCGCATCACCTCCACGCGTACGGCGGGATCCCGGCTGGCAACCACGTCCACCGTCAAACCGAACCGGTCGAGCAACTGCGGCCGCAGCTCACCCTCCTCCGGGTTCATCGTCCCGACCAACACGAACCGCGCCGGATGGGTCACCGAGACGCCATCCCGCTCAACAGTCGCCCGCCCCATCGCGGCAGCATCAAGCAGTACGTCGACCAGATGGTCATGCAGGAGATTGACCTCATCGACGTACAGCAACCCCCGGTTCGCCGCCGCAAGCAGACCAGGCTCGTACGCCGTAACGCCTTCGGCCAACGCCTTCTCCAGATGCAGCGAACCAAGCACCCGATCCTCGGTCGCCCCCACCGGCAACTCGACCAGCCGCGCCGGCCGTACCGTCTCCTCGCCCGTATGCGGACCATCCAGACAATCCGCGTCCGGCCGCTCAGGGTCACACGAGAAGCGACAACCAGGTACGACGTCCACCGGCGGCAGGATCTCGGTCAGCGCGCGGACCGCGGTCGACTTCGCCGTACCCTTCTCGCCCCGGATCAGCACGCCGCCGATCGCCGGCGAGATCGCGGCCAGGATCAGCGCGAGCTGGAGGTCCTCCATGCCGACCACGGCGGTGAACGGGAATCCGGTGGAAGCTGCAGGCCGCATCGGCGGTGGGTCCCTTCGTCGAGCGGGTGTCCACGCCCGCTACGGCTGGTACGCCGTACCGCGGAGACCGCGACCCGGCGGACGACCGCGGATGTCCTGGCTTCCGGGAGGCAGCGAACTGCCTCCCGGTCACAGTGGCGGGACCGCCCCGGACTCCCAGCCTCAGCCAGTCACCGGTGTTCCTCCACAGCCGTCGCGCCGATCATGGCACACCTGGCCGACCTCCCGGGGCGCGGGTGATCACCTGGGCCGTACCGCGTTCCACAGGTAGGTGTCGCGGCCGAACATGCCGCCGCCGGCCGCCAGTTGCTTGTCGTCGGACTCGAACGCCACGTGCTGACCGTCGGCCGAGATGGCCGGGCCGACGCTGCCGATCCGGCCTCCGAACGGGTCGGTCTGGTCCTGGGCACGGGTGATCCAGACCAGGGAGCCAGTCTTGCGGTCGAGCCGGAACACGTCCGCCAGGATGCCTGAATCCCCACTCGTCAGGAGCGCTGGTGTCGAGAACGTCACATACCTCCCGTCAGCGGAGACGCCACTGCGGAAGACCGGACCGACGGCCGTCGAAGGTTTGCCCTGAGCATCGGCCGAGATCAGTTGCAGCCGGTTGGTGCGCAGATCACGCAGCCAGACGTTCGGGATCGGGTCGATGCCGACGCCGAGCCAGGAGATCTGGGTGAAGACGACGTACCGGCCGTCGTTCGAGAAGCTCGGATAGGCGGCCTCGACGATGATGGACCGCGGGTCATGCGTCGCACCCAGCGAGACCGGTCGGGTCTTGTGCGCCGTGCGATCGCGGACGTACAGGATGATGTCGGTGCTGGGCGGCGACGGCGGGACCGGCACCAGCTCGGCCGGCGTCCCGAACGCGACCAGGCTCCCATTGCCCGAGATCGCGGACAGATTCGAGAAGACGTCGAGCTGACCCCCGTCGGAGCTCACCGAGACCCGCTCGGTCCGCCGGGTCCGGAGGTCGCGGACGAACACGTCCTGGGTGTCGTTGGTGTCGCCGGCGACCAGGTTGGTCGCGGCCGACGTGAACGCCACGTGGCTGCCATCGGCCGAGATCTCCGACCCGATCGAGCTCAGGTTGCCCTGACCCTGGCTGCCCACCGAGACAAGCGTCGTACGCCCGGTCTTCAGGTCGCGCAGGAAGACATCGCCTTCGCCGCCGTTCGTGTCACCGGGGACCAGGTTCGAGGCGAACGAGGTGAAGGCGACGTACCGGCCGTCGGCCGAGATCGACCCCTCCCGGCTCTCGCCGTTCCCCTGCACGCCACCATCGCCGACCGAGACGCGGGTCGTCCGCCCACGGACCAGGTCCCGGACGAACACGTCCCGCTGACCATTGGTGTCGCCGGGCACAAGATCAGTGGCGTACGACGAGAAGACGACGTACCGCCCGTGGGCCGACACCCCCAGCCCTTTCTGCGTCCCGGCGGCCGACTCACCATCACCGCCGACCCCGCCCGGCGTGATCGACACCAGGTCGATCGAGTCACCCGACTGGTTACCGGCGAGCGCCGGCGCACTGGCCCCTCCCCCGACAACCGCGGCGACGGCAACTGCTGCGAGAACAGTTCGAATCGGCCTCTGGACAAGGCGAAAACTCTCCATGATGTCCCCCTTCGGACACCAACTGAGATGCGCCGCAAGACGCCGAAGTTATGCCTTCAAAACACTCAAACGCTTGGAAGCTGGGACGGGTGGTGCGAAGTGGGGCTGAGGTGTTCACTGGGTATGCATGGGGGGTCTACGGCCCGATCATCGCTTCGCCGGACGCGTTGCCGAACAACAGTTTCTCGGCGAAGTACTGCGTGATGCCGTGGCCGGACGTCCGCGCGCGATCGTCGTCCATGGCGAAGCCGGCATCGGCAAGACGCGACTGATCCGTGAGACCTGCGGAGGTTCGCAGCTCCAGGTCCTCTGGGGTTCCTGCGTGCGCTTCGGCGGCGCCTCGGTTCCGTTCGCGCCGATCATCGGACTGCTGCAGGACTGGCTGGCTCGGGCGGATACCGGCGAACGAGCCGAGGTGCTCGACGGGCTCGACGGGCTGGCTGCGTTACTGCCCTCGCTCGGAGGCAGCACAGTCGCCACGACCAGGCTGCCCGTCCTGGTCGATCTGGCGACCAACCGGATCGCGAAACGACGTCCGACCGTGCTGGTCGTCGATGATCTGCAGTGGGCCGACGTCGCGTCGCTCGACGTGTTGTCGTACCTGATCGCCGGCTTCCGGGACCAGCCGCTGGTGCTGATCGCGACCAGCCGGACCGAGGAGCGACCGGAAGGTCATCCGCTGCATGCCTGGCTGGCGGACATGCGGCGGATGCCGTTGTACAGCGAGATCCGGTTGGAGCCACTGGACCTGGATGCCACCAGCGCTCAGATCGAAGGCTTGCTGGGGACAGCGCCTGACCCCGGGCTCGTCGCCGAGGTTCTGGCCAGGTCGGACGGAAATCCGTACCTGATCGAGCTGATGGTCCGCGGTCTGTCCGGATCGGAACGCACCCTCCCCGCGATCGTCCCGGTGGCGCTCCGCGAAGCCCTGCTCGCCGCCTGGCACAGCCTGTCCGACGAGGCGCGGCTGGTGACCAGGATCCTCGCCGTCGGCGGCCGGCCGACGTCATCCGCCGTACTGACCGAGGTCGCCGCCGGCCATGGACTGAAGGCGGACCTGATCGGTCATTGGCTGTCGGAGGCGCAGGATCGCGGCGTGGCGACCGCCGCCGGTGGTAGCACCTGGTGGTTCCGGCACCCGCTGCTTGCCGAGGTGCTGTACGACGGACTGTCGCCCGACGAAGCCGCCGACCTCCATGCCCGCTACATCCGGGTGCTGGACGAGCGGCCCACTGAGGTGACGGCCGCTGACCTCGCCGTCCACCATGAGAAGGCCGGCGACATCGATGCCACGTATCGCTGGTCACTCGTTGCGGCGGATCAGGCAGCGCGACTGCGGGCACCCTCGGAAGAGGCGATCGAGCTCCGCCGGGCGTGTGCGGTCTGGCAGTCGGTGTCACCGGCCGTCCGCGGAACGCTCGACGACAGGATCGGACTGCTACGACGGACGGGCCTGGTGTGCGATCGAGCCGGCCGGCCGGACGTTGTGGTGACGCTTCTCACCGAGGCTTTGAGCCTGCTGGACCAAGCGCAGGACCCGGAGCTGGCCTGCGAGCTGATGATCGTGCTGGCAAACGGTCGCTGGCAGTCGACAACTCCCGGCTCGGCGGACCTGGAAGAGATCCACGCCGCGATTGCACTGACCGAGGACAACCCGGACAGCGCTGGGCGCGCCAGAGCCTTCGCCGAGCTGGCGGAGTACGAGGACATGTACGGCATGCCGGACAGCACGGGCCATGCGGAGGAATCCGTCCGGGTCGCGTTGCGGTCGGGCTCGCCGGCGGCTCTCGGCAGGGCACTCTGCGCCCGCGCAGCCGTGTACGACAGGACAGCGCCGCTGGATTCGCTCGCCGACGCGGATCGCTCGGAGCAGTTGGCACGGTCCTGCGGCGATCTCGACACCTCCGTCAACGCCGGCATCTGGCGCTTCGACGCCCTGCACGCGCTCGGCCGGCGAGGCGACGCAGCTGACGTCACGCGCGCTGCCTACCAGGACGCCGTCGCAGCCGGCGCCGGCATCTGGGCCTACTTCCTCGCCTACCAGGCCGCCCTCGAGCTGATCGACCTCGGCCGCTGGAACGAGTGCCGGGCGATGCTGCGATCAGCCGTGGCGGCACGCTGCAACGGCATCCCCGGAGCAGGGATCAGGTTGGCCGCGAGCCTGCTGGCGGTCCGATCGGGGCGGATCGAGGAGGCGCGGCAGCATTTCGATCGGGCCCTGGAGCTGGTCTCCGAGGACTTCAACCCGCTCCGCCCGGTGATGACCGTCGCCGGTATCGAACTGATGAGCGCCGAAGGTCACGTCGCCGACGCCGTGAGCTGGGCTCGCCCCCGGCTGTCCGTTCCCGAATATCCCGAGCCGGACGACGACGAGGCGCTTCCGGTGTATGCGTTCGCAGCGGCCGAGACCGCCCGGGACGCCGGTCAGCACGGCCTTGCGGCCTCGGAGTCGGTCGACAGCGTTCTTGCCGACTGGGCGTGGGAGCCGTTCGCCCACGCCCTCGGCGGGGTGGACGCTCAGGCGATGAAACGGGCGCTGGTGGCGGCCGAGCTGGCCCGCTGCCGCAACACCGCGGATCAATCCGACCTCTGGCGTCAGGTCATCGAAACCGCGAGTACGGCGGGAAGTCGCTGGCACGAGGCCGTGGCCCAGTGGCGCTGCGCCGAAGCGAGCTTGACGAGCGGCTGGCCACCGTCGAAGGCGGCCGATCTGCTACGACACGCGCATCTCCGCGCGGTCGAACTCGGTGCCCGGCCCTTGCAGACCGAGATCGAGTCGCTGGCCCGCCGATCGAAGATCGATCTCAGCGCGCCGATCCCGGTCGTGCACGATGCCGGCGACGCACGGTTGGCGGCGCTCACCGAGCGCGAGCGGGAGGTGCTGTCGTTCCTGGTGGCCGGCCGGTCCAACGGTGAGATCGCGAAGGAGCTCTTCATCAGCGACAAGACGGTCAGCGTGCACGTGTCCAACATTCTTCGGAAGACCGGGACGACGAGCCGGGTGGCGGCCGCCGCTCTGGCTGAGCGACGGCCGCCGGGTCAGTGAACCTGCGCTGGATGACGACGCCGATAGGCCCAGAGGACTGCCAGGGCGATGCCGGCGCCACCGATGGCGCTCGCACCGGCCTGCACGGCCTCGGTGACGGCGTCGTCGACCTGGATCGTCGCTCCCGGGTCGTGGACAACCACGACAGGCGTGCGGTAGTCGTCCTCCGGGTCGATCGGGTACGCCGATGCCTGGACCGCGCCGGCCACGGCGAACCCGCAAGCCACGACGGGTACTGCGATGAAGGTGCAGATGTGCTTCACGGTTCCTCCTCACGGCGCGGATCGCCGTCTGTATTCACCGTGCGACCGGACCACCGGTCACCACATCGGGCGTTCCCCCTCAGATCCGCGACGTACCCCCTTAGCCACCTCAGGCCAGGCGTTTGGCCAAGGCCGTGGCGGCTGCGTCGTCTTTGATCTCGCGGATACCGACGATCGGGGTGACGGTGACGAATCCGGCCGCTAGGAGGGCCTCGTCGGAGCCGGCTACCGGGTTGGGCTGGACCGGCTCGATCTCGATCATCGGCTCGCCGGTCGGCGCCTTTGTGCCGATGACCCGGGAGCGTTTGATCGGGTGCAGGGAGGCGTGCCGGACGCCGGCCAGCTGGTCGAGCGGGCGGTCGGGGACGTTGATGGTGACGACTGTGCCGGCCGGCTCGGCGGCGATCCAGGCGAGGGCTTCGGCGGCGACTGTTGCCGAGGTCTCCCAGTACGACGGGGTCTCCGAGTCGATGCTGATGGCAACGGCAGACGTGCCCTGCTCGGCCGCGGTCAGCGCGGCGGCGACGGTGCCGGAGTGGAAGATCGGTACGCCGATGTTGTGCCCGCGGTTGATCCCGGACAGCACCAGGTCCGGCGGCCGTCCGAACGCGCCGACGTTCGCCAGCGTCACCGCGAGTGCCGGCGTACCGTCGATCCCGGTGAACGTGACCCCGTTCTCCTCGTCGGACTCGGTCCGGATCGGGCGGCCGACCATCCTGGCCCGAGCGGATCCAACGCCGCTCTCGTCGACTAGCGGCGCAACCACGACGACGTCGTACCCGAGCGCGGCGATGGCCGGCGCGAGCGCGCGGATCCCCGGTGCGAGATAGCCGTCGTCGTTGGTGATCAGGACTCTGAGCTGGTCAGGCGGCATGCCTCTACCCAATCAGCCGCGGTCCTCGATGTCACCTTCCGTCTCAAGTACTGCGTTGCGCAGCGTCTCCAGCGCCTCGTCCGACGGCTCCGCCCACAGCCCGCGCTGGGCCGCCTCCAGCAGCCGCTCTGCGATCCCGTGCCGGGCCCACGGATTGGACTTGCGGAAGAACTCCGCCATCTCCGGATCGGCGACGTACTCCGTCGTCAGCGTCTCGTACATCCAGTCGTCGACCACGCCCGCGGTCGCGTCGTACCCGAACAGGTAGTCGACGGTCGCAGCCATCTCGAAGGCGCCCTTGTACCCGTGCCGCCGCATCGCCGCCATCCACCGCGGGTTCACCACCCGGGCCCGGAAGACCCGCTTCGCCTCTTCGTCGAGGGTCCGGGTCCGGACCTGCGCGGGTACGGCGGAATCCCCGACGTACGCCTTCGGGTTGGAGCCGGTCAGGTGCCGGACCATCGCGATCATGCCGCCGTGGTACTGGAAGTAGTCGTCGGAGTCCATGATGTCGTGCTCGCGGGTGTCCGCGTTCTTCGCCGCGACCTGGATCCGGGCGTACGCGCGTTCCATCGAGCCGCGGGCCTCCGCGCCGTCGAGGTCCTTGCCGTACGCGTACCCGCCCCAGACGGCGTACACCTCGGCCAGCTCGGCGTCGGTCCGCCAGTTCCGCGCGTCGACGAGCGGTAGCAACCCAGCTCCATAGGAGCCAGGCTTCGACCCGAACACTCGCGCGGTGGCCGACCGCAGGTCATTGCCTTCAGCAACATCAGCGTCCACGTGCGCGCGCAGGAAGTTGTCCGTGGCCGGCTCGTCCAGGGCAGCGACCGTACGTACGGCTTCGTCCAGCAGGGCCACCACGTGCGGGAACGCGTCCCGGAAGAAGCCGGAGATCCGGATCGTCACATCGATGCGCGGCCGGCCGAGCTCCTCCAGGCCGACCACCTCGAAGCTGGTCACGCGACGGGAGGCCTCGTCCCAGACCGGGCGGCAGCCGAGCAGCCACAGCACTTCGGCGAGGTCGTCGCCTTGGGTGCGCATGGCCGACGTACCCCAGATCGTCAGGCCGACGGACCGCGGCCACTCCCCCGTCTCGGCCTGATGCCGGGCCAGGAGCGAGTCGGCGAGCGCGACGCCGACGTCCCAGGCGTTGCGGCTCGGGATCGCCTTCGGGTCGACCGCGTAGAAGTTGCGGCCGGTCGGCAGCACGTTGACCAGACCGCGGGTCGGCGAGCCGGACGGCCCGGCCTCGATGAAGCGGCCGTCCAAGGCCCGCAGTACGTTGGTCAGCTCGTCACCCGTCCGGGCGAGCCGTGGGACGACCTCGGTTGCCGCGAAGGTCAGCGACTGCGAGACCTGGTCCGACGGACGGCCGAGCACCTCGGTGACGACGACCGGCACCTTCGCGGCGTCCCAGCTCAAGGTCTCCATGCTGACGACGAGCTTCCGTGCGACTGCCTCGAGGATGTCGACACCGTCGGCGCCGGAGACCGCGGGCAGGTCCGCGAGCGTTGCGAGCTCGGCGAGGTCCGCGGCGCGGCCTGGGTTCGCCAGCAACTCGGCTTCGTCGACACCGAACGTCTCCCCGAGGGCGGTCCGCAGCCCAGGGATCGAGTACGAGCCGCCCCAGAGCTGACGCGCCCGCAGTACGGCGAGCACGAGGTTGACCCGCGCTTCACCATCAGGCGCACCACCGAGGATGTGCAGCCCGTCGCGGATCTGCACGTCCTTGATCTCACACAGATACCCGTCGAGGTGCAGCACGAACTCGTCGAAGGCCTCGTCCTCGGGCCGCTCGTCAGTGTGCAGGTCGTGGTGCAACTGCGCGGCCTGGATGAGCGTCCAGATCTGCGCCCGCAGCGTCGGCACCTTCTCCGGGTCGAGCGCGGACACGGTCGCGTACTCGTCGAGCAGGTACTCCAGCTTCGCCATGTCGCCGTACGTCTCGGCCCGCGCCATCGGCGGCACGAGGTGGTCGACAACGGTCGCGTGTGCCCGTCGCTTCGCCTGCGTCCCTTCACCCGGGTCATTGACGATGAACGGGTAGACCATCGGCAGGTTCCCGAGTACGGCGTCCGGCGCGCAGCCGGCCGACATCCCGATCCCCTTGCCAGGTAGCCATTCCAGCGTCCCGTGCTTACCGAGGTGTACGACGGCTTGCGCGCCGAAGCCGCCGTCCTCCGGCGCGGCCTCCAGCCAGCGGTACGCCGCCAGGTAGTGGTGCGACGGGGCCATGTCGGGGTCGTGGTAGATCGCCACCGGGTTCTCACCGAAACCCCGCGGCGGCTGGATCATCAGCACGACGTTCCCGAACCGCAGCGCGGCCAGGGCGATGGCCCCGGACGGATCGACGTACAGCGAACCAGGCGGCTCACCCCACGCCTCAGTCATTGCCTTGCGCAACGACTCCGGAGCCCGGCCGAACCATTGCTGGTAGGTCGACAGCGGCACCTTCGCGACCGCGTTCTCCAACTGCTCGTCCGTCAGCCAGTCGACATCGTGCCCGCCGGTCGCGATCAGCCGGTGGATCAGACCGTCAGCGCCCTCAGCACCTTGCAGCTCGCTCAGGTCGAGGCCGCCGAGGTCGTACCCGGCCTGCTCCAACTGCCCCAGCAAAACCACGGCCGAGGCCGGCGTGTCCAGGCCGACCGCGTTCCCGATCCGGGCGTGCTTCGTCGGGTACGACGACAACATCAGCGCGATCCGCTTCTCGGCGGCCGGCACGTGCCGGAGTCGCGCGTGAGCGACCGCGATCCCGGCCAGCCGCGCGCATCGCTCGGGGTCCGGCGCATACCGGGCCAGCCCGTCGGCGTCGTACGACTTGAACGAGAACGGGATCGTGATCAACCGGCCGTCGAACTCCGGAATCGCGACCTGCGTCGCCGCGTCCAACGGGCTGACCGCCGCGTCGCTCTCGAGCCACTGCTCACGGGTCGAGGTCAGTGCGAGGCCTTGAAGCAACGGGATGTCGAGCGACGCCAGCGCACCGGCGTCCCACGCGTCGTCCGCACCGCCGGCGCTCGCGTTCGCCGCCACCGCACCACCCGCGGCGAGCAGTGTGGTGACAAGTACGTCGCACTTCCGGAGCAGATCGAAGAGCCCGACGTTCTCGGCCGGATCGAGCCCGCGCAGCGTGCCGCAGTACACCGGCAACGGCTGGGCGCCGGCCTCGACGACCGCATTCGCAAGTGCGTCGACGAAGGCCGTGTTCCCGGAGATCTCGTGCGCGCGGTAGTAGACGATGCCGACCACGGGCCGCTCGTCCTCGACGTACGTACCCCGCACGCCGTACGCCGGGAGCGCCTGCGGCGGATCGAACTCGTCGCCGGTCAGCAGCAGCGTGTCCCGCAGGAAGCCGGCCAAGTTGCGGAGGTTGTCCGAGCCGCCCTCGCGGAGGTAAGCGAGCGCCTCGGTGACCGCGCCGGCGGGCACGGTCGACAGCGACATCAGCTCGGCGTCAGGCGCGGCCTCGCCACTGACCACGACGGCCGGCTTGCCGGAAGCGACGACGGCATCGAGTCCTTCTTCCCAGGCGCGGCGACCGCCGAGCAGCCGGACGACGACGACCTCGGCCGCGTCCAGCAGCGGCCCCAGCTCAGCCAGCTGGAGGCGGGCCGGGTTGGCGACCTTCCAGCCGGCGTCCGCCTCCGCGGCGGCGAGCAGATCGGTGTCGGCGGTGGAGAGCAGCAGAAGATTGGCAGCCATGCGCGACCGTTCCTTCCCGGGGTATCCACGCCCCGACTTCAGGTACGACGGCGGCAGTTCCTGACTCCCCTTGCGGGTCACAGTGGCGGGACCGTCCCGGACTCACACCGGGTTCCTGCTGATGCCATCGATTGACGGTCGTGACTCTAGTCGACGGTGCGAACGCGACTCACTGGTGGAATGCGTAGTGCGCCGCCAGGAGGTCGGTGCCCCAGTCGTTGCGGAGGTCGCGCCAGACGGAGTGGATGTGGTTGGCGTCGTCCTGGGTGTTGTCGTACTCGGCCAGGAAGCTCGGGCCGGCGACCGAGTAGTAGTGCCGGTGGCCGACACCAGGCTCGGTCTCTCCGGCCCAGGCGAACGTCAGCTGCTCGATGCCGTGCTCGGTGATGTCCTGCCAGGTCTGCAACCCGATCGGCCCGGCGGCACGACCGACGTACTGGCCGATGAGCAGGCTGAGCACCTGGCGTTGGTCCTCGTTCATGTCGCCGTACGACAGACCGCGGTGCAGCATCGACGCGTCGGCGACCGGGTCGTGGCGGGTCAGGAGGTCGTCCGGAGCCTCGGGTGAGACGACCGCGATCTCACGTTGGGCCGGCTCGAGGGCGTGCAAGAGCTGAAAGCCCAGGTCCTGCTCGGCGGCCAGGAAGCGTCGGCCTGCCTTCGGGCCGGTACGGACTTCGGCCGGGTTCGAGCCGATGAACTGCGGGGTGAACGCGATCGCTCCGTCCACCAGCGTCACGTGCAGCGCCAGGTGGTGGCCGTTCAGCCGCCAGGCCCACGGATCGGTCCCGTTCGGGTCGCCGAGCACCCGGAGGAAGTACCGGTCCGCGACAGTCGCGCCCTCCCACTCCCCCGACGGCGGCAGGTCCGGCAGCCCACGACACACGACCTCCGCGTCCAGAACCGCCCAGACATCGGCCGCGCCCCGGTCACTGCAGTCGGTCGCGACGAGCCGTTCGACCAGCTTCTGCTGCGTCGGCGTCAGCTCGGTCAGCGCGAGGCCTGGCACAGGTCCTGGCAGGTAGGTCCACTGCTGATGGTCCGGAATGTCGAACGGGGCCCGGATCTTCTCGACCTGGGCCGGCGTGAGACTCGCCAGCAGTTCGAGGACCGTGTCCCGCGTCTGCGCTACAACCATGCCGATCGCTCCCGTTCCGTCGGTTCGTAAGGCGTCCACTGCTCGAACGGCCGGTCCAGCTTGTACCGGAAATCGGTTTGCCGCAGCAGGACGCGTGTTTCGGCGTTCGCCGGATTGCGCAGCGACTCGAGGAACGGGACCGACCAGTGGAACCAGCGCATGCAGAACAGCCGCATGGTCAGGCCGTGTGAGACGAGCAACACGTTCCTCGGCGCGTCGGCCACCTCGAAGTCACGGTGGATGGTCTCCAGGAACGTCGACACCCGGTCGTACACGTCCGCACCCGACTCGCCGTGGGTGAACCGGTAGAAGAAGTGCCCAAACGCGTTCCGGAGCTGTTCCTGCTGCTCGATGTCCGCGGTGTCCTGGAGATTGGCCCAGTCCTGCTCGCGTAGCCGCGGCTCCTCCTGCTGACTGCTGATCAGGTCGTCCAGCCCGAGCGAGTCCAGCGTCTGACGAGCCCGCAGGTACGGCGAGACGTAGACCCGGACCGGCTCGTTCTCGAACAGCTCCCGCAGACCCTTCCCCGTCTCGGCCGCCTGCTCATGCCCGTGCGGCGTCAACGGAACGGCGTGGTCAGGGATCCGCTCGTAGATCGTCTTATCCAAATTCGCCTCAGACTCCCCATGCCTGACCAACACAATCCGCAACGGCCGATGACTCAACCCCATCGTTTTCCCTTCCGTCGGCTGTGTATGGCGCCTTGCGCCTCGCGCAGCAGAGCGGCCAGTGCCGCGAGGCCGGCGGCGGCGATTCCGACTCGTCTCGCGAGCGCCGCCGTACGACGGATGTCGTCCACCGCCGGCGCCGGTCCGTCGCCGAGCGTGCCGCGGTCCTCTGCGCAGCTTCCGTAGCTGTTCGTGCCACCGAGCGTCAGCCCGAGCGCACCCGCGAACGCCGCCTCGACCGGCCCGGCATTAGGACTCGGATGCTTCGGCGCATCCCGCCGCGACACCGCGAGCGCCTCGCGCGGTCTTCCAGCCACGACCCCGGTCAGCACCGCACACACCCTCGCGGGAACCAGGTTCAGCACGTCGTCCAGCCGCGCCGACGCCCAGCCGAAGTTCTGGTACTTCGGTGACTTGTAGCCGACCATCGCATCGAGCGTGTTCACCGCCCGATAGCCAAGCAGCCCGGGGACGCCGAAGACGCCCCACAGCAGCGGCGCGACACAGGCATCGGAGGTGTTCTCGGCGATCGACTCCACCGTCGCCCGAGCCAACTCGTCCGACTCCAGCTCGGTGGCATCACGAGCACACAGGTGACTCAGGCGGTCGCGAGCACCCGGGATGTCTTTCTCCTCGAGCAGTTCGGCCATCGTCTCCGCCTCGCGCTCCAAGCTGCGGGCGCCCAGCACCGTCCACGTGGCGGCTGCGGTGACCGCGGTGTGCAGGATCGGATGCTTGCGAGTCAGCCGCTCGAGCGCGACGCCCAGGACTGTGGTGGTTCCCACGAGCACGGCGGTGTGCGCGGTCCCGGCGAGACGCGAGTCGGCGTACAGCTGCCGTTCGAGGCCCGCCGCGGTCCGGCCGAAGCCGGCCACCGGGTGGAAGCGGCGCGGATCGCCGAGGACGCGGTCGGCGGCGAAGCCGAGGAGGAGACCGATTGCCCGGGACACCCTTGGCAGTCTGCCAGGTGGGGGTTTGTGATTGGGTGAGTGGCATGGGAATCGCGGAGCTGCTCCAGGGGGTCGCCGGGAGTGGGGAGTTCGGGGTGTGGCTCGGCCGGCTGGACGGCGTACCGGTGTTCGAACACCATGCGGAGCGGCCGCATTACTCGGCCAGCACGATGAAGCTGCCGGTGGCGATGGCGATCATGCGCAAGGTCGAGGCCGGTGAGCTGGCGCTGGACCAGCCGGTGACCGTGCACAACGACTTCGCGTCCGCGGCCGGCGGCCGGTTCGGGGTGGACCCGGACGAGGACGAGGCGCCGGCGACCTGGACCAAGCTCGGTACGGCGGTGCCGCTCGGCTGGCTCGCGACCGAGATGATCACCCGCTCCAGCAACTTGGCGACCGACCTCGTGCTCGAACAGGTCGGCGCCCCCGCGGCCCACGCCGCCTTGATCGAATCGACGTTGCCCGGCTCGCCCTCCCCCGCGTCCAAGATCCAGCGCGGCATCGACGACGGGGCCGCGCAACGCGCCGGGATCAGCAACCTGATGAGCCCGGCCGGACTGGCCGGCGTACTCGTTGCGGTGGGCAATCAGAAAGGTGCCTCCGGCGACTACCTGCGCGACCTGCTGGCCGGCAACCAGTGGAACGGCGAGATCCCGGCCCTGCTGCCGACCGGTACCCGGGTCGAGCACAAGAACGGCTGGGATACCCGGATCCGCCACGACGGCGGCATCGTCCGCCCCGCCGACGCGGACCCATTCGTGGTGGTCGCGTGTACGACGTCCGACCTGCCGGACTCCGAGGCGCAGAAGCTGATCGCAGGGATCGCGCTCGAGGCCTGGAACCACCGGCACGACCTGGAGACCGTCCGGTGAAGATCACGACGCACCTGGTCTCCGCGCCGCTGCACACCCCGTTTGTCACTGCCCTCCGTACGGCGACACACGTCGAGTCGCTCCTGGTCGAGGTGAGCGATGGCGAGCTGAGCGGCTGGGGCGAGGCTCCGCAGGTCTGGAAGGTGACCGGCGATTCGCTGGCCGGTTCGCAGGCCTGTGTCGAAGGACCGATCACGACCGCGCTGAACGGGCTCGGCCCGGACGACCTGACCGAGGCGCTGCGCCGGGTGCAGGGCGCTGCCGTCGGCAACTTCGGAGCCAAGGATGCCGTCGATGTCGCGCTGCATGACCTCGCGGCGCGCCGGCGCGGGCAGACGCTGCACGGGTTCCTCGGGTCGACGGTCGACGTCGTACGCACCGATGTGACGTTGTCGGTCGGCGATGCGGCGGCGCTGGCGGCTGCTGGGCGGGATCGAGTCGCGGACGGGTTCGACGTACTCAAGATCAAGGTCGGCACCGATGCGGCCGGCGACATCGAGCGGGTACGACGGGTCCGCGAGGCGATCGGCTCCGAACCGCGGCTGCGGCTGGACGCCAACCAGGGCTGGACCCGCCGCGATGCGGTCACGGTCATCCGGGCGCTGGAGGACGCCGACTGCGCGATCGAGCTCGTCGAGCAGCCGGTCGCGGCGGCCGACCTCGACGGGATGGCGTGGGTGACCGACCGGGTCAGTACGCCGATCCTCGCCGACGAGTCCGTGTACGGCGTACGCGATCTGGTCGCAGTGATCCGGATGGGCGCGGCCGACCTGGTGAACGTGAAGCTGGCGAAATGCGGCGGATTGGCACCAGCGCGCACGCTGCTCGAGCTCGCCCGTGAGCACGGTCTCGGCGCGATCGTCGGCTGCATGATGGAGAGCCACGTCGGCGTCGGTGCGGCCGCCGCACTCGTCTCGGCGTACCCGACGACGGCGGTCAACGACCTGGATGCGGCCTGGTGGCTGCGCGAAGCGCCGGTGACCGGCGGGATCCGGTACGACGGCTCGCTGATCCACCTGCCTTCTGATCCCGGCCTCGGCGTGACAGGCTTGACCGCATGAAGTTAGCCGCCATCAACGTCCCGATCAGTACGGTCTGGACCTCGCCGGACGCACCGCGTGACATCGACGCGCCGGCAACCGCCGCACAGCCCGACGTCGCAGGTTGGGCCAAGTCGATGGATACCGAGACCCGGCTCGGCCTCCACGGCCGGACCTTGACCCAGTTGCTGTTTGCCGAGCCTGTGCTGGTTCGCTCGGAGCGGGACGGCTGGTCCGAGATCACCGCGCCGTGGCAGCCGTCGTCCCAGGACGAGCTGGGGTATCCGGGCTGGATTCCGTCGAGCCACCTGGGTGAGCTGCCGGAGAGCGCGTCCGACCCGATCGCCATCGCCGTACCGACCGCTTCGCTGCTGGCCGAGCCTGGTGGTCAGGCGCTGGCCGAGTTGTCGTTCGGGACCGTGCTGGCGTCGATGGAGCACGCCGATGGGTACACGCGGGTGGCGACGCCCGACGGTGGGTCCGGCTGGCTCGCTGACGCCGTACTGCGGTCTGCTGCGGAGCCGTCGGGAGCTGAGGAGCGGCTGCGACTTGGTGAACTGTTCCTCGGACTCGAGTACCTGTGGGGCGGTACGTCGGCGCACGGGCTGGACTGCTCCGGGTTGATCCACACGGTGGGTCGCGTACTCGGTCTGCGGACGCCGCGGGATGCGCACGACCAGGCGGACACGCTGGAGAACATTCCGATCGAAGAGGCACAGCCGGGTGACCTGTACTTCTTCGCTCGCGACGGCAAGCCGGTGCACCACGTCGGGTTCGTGTCCGAGGCCGGAATGCTGCATGCGTCCGAGACCGGTAAGCGGCTCGAGAACGAGCCGCTTACCGACGAACGCCGCGCGACGCTGGTAGCTGCCGCCCGGTTCTAGTTGGTGTGGTTCTCCGGCGCCGGGTCTTCAGCCGGCGCTTCGGACTTCGTCTTCCTGGACTTGTGCAGGCTCGCCACCGTGGTGATGCCGAGGGTGACGATGATGAAGCCGAGCGAGAACCAGATCGGGATCTCCGGCGCCCACTCGATGTGGTGGCCGCCGTTGATGAACGGCAACTCGTTCACGTGCATGGCGTGCAGGACCAGCTTCACGCCGATGAACGCGAGCACCACCGACAGGCCGAGCGACAGGTAGACCAGACGCTTCAGCAGGTCACCGAGCAGGAAGTACAGCTGGCGTAGACCCATCAGCGCGAACACGTTCGCGGCGAAGACCAGGAACGGCTCCTGCGTCAGGCCGTAGATCGCCGGGATCGAGTCGAGCGCGAACAGCAGGTCGGTGGTGCCGAGGGCAATGATCACGATCGCCATCGGCGTGACGAACCGCTTGCCGTTCTTCTTCAGCGTGAGCTTGACGCCGTTGTACTCGTCGGTCGCGTTCAGCCGCTTCTTCGCGAACCGGATGACCGCGTTCTCCTTGAAGTCGTCATCGTCGTTCTCACCCTGCTTGGCCAGGTGGATCGCGGTGTAGACCAGGAACGCGCCGAAGATGTAGAAGACCCAGGAGAACTCGTTGATCGCGGCCGCGCCGACCGCGATGAAGATGCCGCGGAAGAACAGCGCCAGGATGATGCCGATCAGCAGCGCTGTCTGCTGGTACCTCCTCGGCACCGCGAACCTGGACATGATGATCAGGAAGATGAACAGGTTGTCGACACTCAGGCTGTACTCGGTGAGCCAGCCGGCGAAGAACTCACCGGCGTACTGCCCGCCGGAGAACACCCAGACCCCGAGGCCGAAGACCACCGCGAGACCGATGTAGAACGCGATCGCGGTCGCCGATTCGCGGGTTGTCGGCTCGTGGGGCCGACGGCCGATAACGAAGACGTCGAACGCCAGCAGTGCGAGCAGCACGCCGACGGTGATGTACCAAACGTAGTCAGCTACGTGCATAGAATTCCTCCGGAGCTCAGATAGACAGTCACTCCGAAGGTCTCTTCCGCTTGACCGGTTACAGCCAGTCAGGCCGGAGGCACCGGGTCAGGACCGAGCCTGACCGTGATGACGATGCCACCGCGAAGGAATACTCCCCTTCATCTACGACCATTCTGACGGGTCGACGACCGACACACCAAATCAACGACACCGTGTCCGCCTGTCGAAATCGTCACACCTTGATCAGCAAACCGTCACTGCCGGTGGTGACCGAGCGTTCACCCCAGCCTGGTCGGTCAGCGGAAGTCGGCTGCGTGGTCGCGCGCCCAGCTGGCGAACGAGACCGGCGGGCGGCCGAGGACCCGCTCGGCCGTCGTGGTCTTGAACCAGCCGCCCTCCTCGGTGCCGCGGCGTACGAAGTGCAGGATCGCGTCGACGATCTCCGGCGACTCGCCCGCACCGAACATCTCGCGGGCCAGCCCCTCGCCGATCTCCTCGACGGTGATCGGCTCGCCCACCGCTTCGGCGATCAGCGCGACCTGGTCGCTCAGAGTCAGCGGCTCGGCACCCGTCAGCAGAGCGGAGACCTCCTGCGGTTCGGCGCCGGACAGAGCCGCGAGAGCGACTGCCGCGATGTCGCGCTCGTGGATCGGCGCCGAGACCGAGCCGGGATGAACGAGCCGGACGGTACGCCGGGACCTGATTGACGACGCCCAGGCGAGCGCGTTGCCGGCCAGCACCAGCGGCCGGATCGGAACCAGTTCCGGCCCACTGCCGGTCAGCAGGTCCTCGGTCATCCGGTGCTCGACCGTGATCGGGTTGGAAGTTGCCCACGGCACCAGAACGCTGCCCGAGGACAGCAGCACGACACGTTCGACGCCGGCCACCAGCGCGGCCTTACCGAAGTCGGCTGCGCCGCGCGGTTCGGCGTACAGGAAGACCTGCGTGACGCCGTCGAGGGCCGCGGGCAGCGTGTCTGGTTGGGTCAGGTCGGCCTGGACGACGTCGATGCCGGGTCCGAAGTCGGCCTTGGCGAGATCGCGGACCGAGGCGCGGACCGGCGTACCGGCCGCGCGCAGCCCGTCGAGAACGTGCCGGCCGATGGCGCCACGGGCACCGATGACGAGAGTGGTCATGGACAGGGAGCTCCTCACGATTGGTCGTCGACCAGCATGTGGAGGCTGCGCTCGAAGTGGCGTGAGGTTTGTGGAAGTTGTTCAGATCTCGACAGCTAGCGGCGGTCCGGTGTCGTTATCCGACAGAGCGCCGTACGCCGTAGTGCATCGAGGCGGCCTTCACCGTGCGCAGTACCGGCGTCAGGTTGACCTGGGTGACGCCGGACTGGCCGGCGATCTCGGTCGTCAGGTAGCGGTACAGGCCGTCGGGCGAGTGGCTGCCGATCGCGGCGAACAGCGATGTCGATCCGGTGGTTGCCGCCACGAAGGCGACCTCGGTGTGCCCGGCGAGGGCGCGGCCGGTCGCGTCGAGACGATCCGGCGTCACGGCCAGCCGCAGCATGGCCCGCGCGGGCACGTCCTGCAGCCGCGGATCCGCGTCGACGTCGAAGCTCATCACGCCGGTGGTGACCAGGGTGCGCAGGCGGCGCCGTACGGTCGGCGCGGACACCCCACAGACCTTGGCGAGCCGCTCGATCGGCGCCCGGCCGTCGCTCCGCAGTACGTCGAGGAGCCGGCGGTCGAGCTCATCGAGCGTGACCACCTCGGCGGTCGGATCGGGCTCGGGCACCTGCCGTTGGAGCTCCGCGATCTGCTCCGGGCGCAAGGGACCAGCCTTGGCGTACGGCGAACCGGCTCCGCCGTAGAAGACCTGCAAAACCTCGGCAGCCTCGACGTCGATCACCTGCCGGGTCCGAGGCAGTACGTCGAGCAGGAGCGGGCCGACGTCGTCGCCGTACACCGTGCACTCGATCTCGGTACCGCCCGCGCACAGGTTCACCCAACTGGTGTCCGGGCGCCGAGCGAGTGCGTCGGCGACCTCACCGGCCGCGCTCGGGACAGCGCGCACCCGCAGCAACCATTGAACCTCCTGGGTCCGGCCCGGATGACTCAGCGCTGTGACGCGCAGGGCGCCGCTCTCCCTGAGGCGGGCGTAGCGGCGAGCAACGGTCTGATCGGAGACGCCGAGGACGTCGCCCAACCGACGAAACGGTGCTCGGGCGTCGATGTGCAAGGCATGCAGCAGCCCGCGATCGAGCTGGTCGAACGGATCCGCGGTCACAGATGTCGAGAATAGAACACGATCATCGAGATCCGTGGAGCATTCGGTCCTACGCCGGGCGCAACCGACGGGGCAGCTTCGCCACGATCGTCTCGTACGACGTGTCGATCAGCTCGAGGATCTCGTCGTCGGGAACCTTGCCGCCGAGACGGACGGTGTTCCACCCCGATCGGCCGATGTAGGCCATCTTGCTGATGTCCTCCGGGTAGGTGTCGACCAGCTCGTCGGCCTCCTCCCGGTTGGCGCCGCACTTGAGCCCGACCGACGCGCCACCGCCGAGGAACGCGAAGATCTTGTCGCCGACCTTCGCGACGACATCGCCGTCCCACGGCTCGTCCTGCCAGGCCCCGGGCTTCGCCAGACAGTGCTCGAGAATCTCGCTCCCGCTCAGCCTCGCCACGTCCTGCTCCTCCTCAGCTGTGAGAGACAACCTCGACATTGTTGCTGTCCGGATCGCGCATGAAGACCGCGTAGTAGCCCGGGTGGTATTCAGGCCACTCCTTCGGCTCATGCAGGATCTCGGCTCCCAACTTATGGACCGCGTGATAGATGCTGTCCACGACGGCACGGCTGGAGGCCGTGAACGCGACATGGATCTCGCGCTGGCTGCCCCCGGTCGTCTGCTTCCCCAGCCAGAACTTCGGTACGCCGTCTTCCGCCGACAGCCCGAGCACGTCGCCGAAGTCCATCGACACGCTGATGCCGAGGGGCGCCAGCACGGTCTCGTAGAAGGCGCGGCTCGCGGTCAGGTCATCGCACTGCAGCGACACGTGGTCGAACATGGTCCCTCCCCTGGTGGCTCTGAAATGCACAGTAGACCTCGGCGGGGACAGAACTACGCTGCTCGGCATGACCTCCGTTGTCGTCGCCGCCGTACAAGCCGGTTCCACCCTGTTCGACACTCCCGCGACGCTGGCCAAGGCCGAGCGGTACATCCGCGAGGCGGCGTCGGCCGGCGCTCGGCTCGTCGTACTGCCGGAGGCGTTCCTCGGCGGGTATCCGAAGGGACTCGACTTCGGCGTGACCGTCGGATCCCGGTCGCCCGAAGGCCGCGACGTCTTCCGGCGGTACCGCGAGGCCGCCGTCGAGCTGGCCGGTCCGGAGCTCGCGCGGCTGGCCGAACTCGCGGCCGAGTTGAGCGTCCATCTCGTCGTCGGGGTGATCGAGCGAGCCGGCGGGACGCTGTACTGCACCGCGGTCTTCATCGACCCACGGGACGGCGTCGTCGCGCACCACCGCAAGCTCATGCCGACCGCGGCCGAGCGCTTCCTCTGGGGTCAGGGCGACGGCTCGACGATGCCCGCCGTACCCACGGACTTTGGTGTGCTGGGCGCGGCGATCTGCTGGGAGAACTACATGCCGCTGTTCCGGCAGACCATGTACGCCAAGGGCGTCGAGCTCTGGTGCGCACCAACCGTCGACGACCGGGATCAGTGGCAGGCGACGATGCGGCACGTCGCACTCGAGGGCCGCTGCTTCGTGATCAGCGCAAACCAGTACCTGACCCGAGCCGACCTCCCCGACGACCTCCACCCCATCCAGGGCGATGCGCCAGACACCGTACTCATCAACGGCGGCAGCGTGATCATCTCCCCACTAGGCAACATCCTCGCCGGCCCACTACGTGACGGAGAAGGCATCCTGCTAGCAGAGCTCGACCTCAACGACCTGGACCGCGCCCGCTTCGATTTCGACGCCAACGGCCACTACGCCCGCCCAGACATCTTCACCCTAACCACCAACGAGTCCCCCCAACACACCGTCATCCGGTAGGAGCACCAGAGCCAACCGAGTCGTGGATCCGGGTCGACCTGAGACCGGAGCTATTTGGCGCCGGCGTTGGTCATTTGGCGGAGTTCCTTTTTGAGTTCGGAGATCTCGTCTCGGTAGCGGGCGGCTACCTCGAACTGGAGCTCGGCGGCCGCGTTGTGCATCTGGTCGGTGAGTTGCTGGATGAGGTCGGCCAGGTCGGAGGACGGGAGGCCGCCGGCCAGTTCCTTCGCCTTCTCGCCCGCCTTCAGCTTGCCGCCGCCTGGGACCGGAGCCTTGCCGCGGGACTGGTTCCGGCCGGAGCCGAGCAGCTCGGCGGTGTCGGCGTCCTCGCGGGCCAGCATGTCGGTGATGTCGGCGATCTTCTTCCGCAGCGGCTGCGGATCGACGCCGTGCGCCACGTTGTAGGCGGTCTGCTTCGCGCGGCGCCGGTTCGTCTCGTCGATCGCCTGTTCCATCGACGGGGTGATCTTGTCGGCGTACATGAACACCTGGCCGGACACGTTTCGGGCCGCACGGCCGATGGTCTGGATCAGCGACCGGCCCGAACGCAGGAAGCCTTCCTTGTCCGCATCGAGGATCGCGACCAGCGATACCTCGGGCAGGTCGAGGCCCTCCCGCAACAGGTTGATGCCGACGAGGACGTCGTACTCACCCATCCGCAGCTCGCGGAGCAGCTCGACCCGGCGCAGGGTGTCGACCTCACTGTGCAGATACCTGGTCCGGATACCCATCTCCAGCAGGTAGTCGGTCAGGTCCTCGGACATCTTCTTGGTCAGCGTCGTGACCAGGACCCGCTCGTTCCGCTCGACCCGGCCGCGAATCTCATGGATCAGGTCGTCGATCTGGCCCTTGGTGGGCTTCACGATCACCTCGGGGTCGACCAGACCGGTCGGCCGGATGAGCTGCTCGACGTACCCGTCGGACTTGTCCTGCTCGTACTGCCCCGGGGTCGCGGACAGGTAGACGGTCTGGCCGATCCGCTCCAGGAACTCCTCCCAGCGCAGCGGCCGGTTGTCCATCGCCGACGGCAGCCGGAACCCGTGCTCGACCAGGGTCCGCTTGCGAGACATGTCGCCCTCGTACATCCCGCCGATCTGCGGGACGGTGACGTGCGACTCGTCGATGACCAGCAGGAAGTCCTCGGGGAAGTAGTCCAGCAGGCAGTGCGGCGCCGTACCGGGCTCGCGGCCGTCGGTGTGGCGCGAGTAGTTCTCGATGCCGGAACACGTCCCGATCTGACGCATCATCTCGATGTCGTACGTCGTACGCATCCGGAGCCGCTGTGCTTCCAGCAACTGGCCGCCGCGCTCCAGCTCGGCCAGCCGCCCCTCCAGCTCGGCCTCGATCGAGGTGATCGCGCGCTCCATCCGCTCCGGCGCGGTCACGTAGTGCGTCGCGGCGCCGATGTAGAGCTCTTCCTCCTCGCTCAGCACCTCGCCGGTCAGCGGGTGCAGCGTCATCACCCGCTCGATCTCGTCGCCGAAGAACTCCACCCGGACGGCGAGCTCCTGGTAGACCGGGAAGACCTCGAGCGTGTCGCCGCGGACCCGGAACGTGCCGCGGGTGCCTGCCAGGTCGTTGCGGGCGTACTGCACGCCGACCAGCTTGCGGAGCAGGCCGTCGCGATCCATCTCGTCGCCGACCTTCACGTGGATCATCCGGTTCAGGTACTCGTCCGCGGAGCCCAGGCCGTAGATGCAGGACACGGTCGCGACCACGACCACGTCGCGGCGGGTCAGCAGGGACCAGGTCGCGGAGTGCCGGAGCCGCTCGACCTCCTCGTTGATCGAGGAGTCCTTCTCGATGTAGGTGTCCGTCTGCGGGACGTACGCCTCGGGCTGGTAGTAGTCGTAGTACGAGACGAAGTACTCGACCGCGTTCTCCGGGAAGAAGTTGCGTAGCTCGGTCGCGAACTGGGCGGCGAGGGTCTTGTTCGGCTGCAGGATCAGCATCGGGCGCTGGATCTTCTCGGCGAGCCAGGCGACGGTCGCGGTCTTACCCGTACCGGTCGCGCCCAGCAGTACGACGTCCTGCTCGCCGGCGTTGATCCGCCGCTCGAGGTCCGCGATCGCGGCGGGCTGGTCACCTGCCGGATCGAAGTCCGACACCACCTTCAACGGGGCGACCATCCGCTGGAGATCCGACACCTGTCTCATGCCACCCACCGTACGGCCCGCCGCCGACAGTTTCTAAAACCCCAGGTCAGAAGCTTTTGACCACGCTGTTGTTCATGTAGATGAGTTCGTTTACTCGGCGGGCGTAGACGCGGGTTTCCAGGGCGGCGTCCGTGGCGGTTACTCGGTCGAACTTGTCTTGGTAGGCGGTGACGAAGCCCTTCATCGAGACCTTGGCGCCGTTCTTGCCGACCCAGACTCCGGTGTACGACAGGGCGTAGCAGGCCTTGATGTTCGGGTTGGCCGGCTTGCAGGCGACGCCGCTGCCGATCCGGACGCCCTGCATGCCATTCGACTCGACGTCGACCAGGTGCTCGGCAAAGCTCTTGGCGTTGTACAGCTCGGTCTGGCGGACCCAGTAGTACCCGTCGATCAGCCCGCGTGCGCTGAACTGCTGCAGGATGTAGTTCTTCCCGCTCTTCGACTTGTCCCAGTCCGGCAGCCAGCCCTTGGACGGCGTGAACCAGACCCCCCAGCCGACCTCGACACCGAGGTCGTTCGGGCCTTTGGAGTCGTTCGGGGTCGGAGTCGGCGACGGCGTGTACAGCGAGCCCACCGGATCCGGCGTCTGCTGGGCCGCCGGCTTGTCGTTCCCATTGCCGTTCACCAGCAGTACGACGCCGACAGCGACCAGCAGTACTGCGACGACCGCGCAGGCCATGATGATCCACGGCGTCCGGTTCGACTTCGGCGGCTCGTGTGGCCGCTGCGGCCCGGGACCCCAGCCACCACCTGCGGCCCCACCCGCGGACCCACCTGCGGCACTGCCCGGCCGGCCCTGCTGCCCGGGACCCCAGCCCGCCGGAGCGGGAGCAGGTGCGGGCGGCGGGCCTGGCGGCGGACCGTACTGCTGACTCATATTTCTTCCTCGCGGTAGTTCTGGGGATCCGTCACATGCTGTCGATCACGGACTTCTTCATGATCGCGGCGTCCGCATCGGCCTTCTGGGCGAAGTCGACCCGGGTCCGGTAGTCCAGCGCGGTGACCACGCCGTCCTTGCGCCGGTACACCTCGACGGTGCCCTTGACGTTCACGTCCGCGCCGGTCTTGTCCTTGGCCGTGGAGGTGTAGTCGATCGCGACGCACTCCACCAAGACGTCCTTGGGGCACGGCAGGTTCCGCACGTTGCCGAGCTGCGCGACCTCTTCCTCGGTCTCACCTTCGACGATCCCCAGCAGGTACGCCTGCGCGGTGACCTTCTCCTTCTGCCGGACCCAGAAGAACCCGCGTGGCTGTCCGTCGGGTGCATAGGTCGCGACCTGCTTGCCCTGGGTCTCCTGGGTGACCAGGCTCCAGCCTGCGACCGGTACGAGCGACACGCCGAAGCCGACCGCGATCGCGTTCGACGGCGGCTGGTACGACGACTTCGGCGCCGTCGGCGTACCCACCGGCGTACTCGGCGTGTTGCTCTGGTCGGCCTTGTCGTCGCCACCGCCGGACAGCAGCACCAGTGCAACCGCGACCAGCGCGACCACGACCAGGCCGGCGCCGATCGGGATCAGCAGCGGCGGGAAGCCCTTCTTCTTCTTCTCCGGCGGGGGCCGCCGCAGCGACGGCGGCCCGACCTTGTCACCCCACGCCGACGAGGTCTCCATCGCCGGACCAGAACCCGGACCGGGACCCTGGCCAGGAGCAGGACCGGGAGCTTGTCCCGGGCCTGGTCCCTGCGCTGACCCGCCGTCCCAGGGTGACGGTGGCGGTGGCACCTCGAGGTCCCAGGGCGACGGCGGGAGCTGTTCCTCCGGCTCGGCGTCCGGCTCCGGCCCGGGGTCGTTGACCCAGGGGTTGCCGCTGGAACCCTTGTCGCGCTTTCCGCTCACTGACTCTTGACCACCGACTGCAGCATCGCCGTGGAGTCCGGCTGGATGGTGGCGATCTTGTCCTTGCGCCCGTACACCCGGATGATCGTGATCACGCCGTCGTTACGCTCGATCACGCCGACGAAGCCGACCACCGGCAGGCTGCCGTTCTGGCTGGTCGACACCGCGTCGAACTCCTGCGTGGTGAGGACCTTGACCGTGGTCTTGTCGTCCGGTCCCGGCTTGCTCACCTTCGGCTGGCCGGTCTTCACCGACGTCAGGTCCTTGGTCTCCGCGGACAGCAGCTTCGGCAGCACCGTGTCGGTGTTCTCACCGGCCTCGGCCTTCCAGGCGTTCACCATGAAGTACGCCTCGCCCTGCTTCAGCAGGTACACCCCGTCGAACCCGGTCAGGCTCTTGCGGATGTAGCCGGGCTGCGGCTTCACGTACACACCCTGGCCGACCTCGATGCCCTCGTCGACGTTCGTCGGTTCGGTGCTCTGGCCGGTCGTCGGCTGGGTGACCGGGCCCGGGTCCGCCTTCTTGTCGTCGCCGCCCTTGAAGACGAGCGCCAGGATGATGCCGATGACCGCGACCACGGCGAAGCCGCCGCCCGCGAGCAGCAGCGTCTTGCTGCCGCCGCCACGCTTGCGCGAAGGCTGACCGAACTGACCCTGACCCCACTGCTGCTGGCCGCCGTACTGCGGCTGGCCCGGGTACCCCTGCTGGTACTGCTGCTGACCGGGGTAGCCCTGCTGCTGCTGTTGCGGGTACTGCTGCTGACCCGGGAAGGTCTGCTGCGGCTGGCCCTGCTGCGGGTACGGCGCCTGCCCAGGCTGACCCTGCTGCGGCGGGTACGGCGGTTGACCGGGCTGGCCCTGCGGACCAGGCTGACCCGGCTGCCCGTAGCCCGGCGGCGGCTGCTGCGGACGCCCATACCCAGGCTGCCCCTGCGGCGGCTGCTGACCGTACCCAGGCTGGCCCTGCGGACCAGGCTGCTGCCCCGGCTGACCGCCGTACGGCGGCTGTCCGCCCTGGCCGCCCTGGCCGCCACCGTAGGGCGGTTGCTGGTTGCTCATGCCTGCGTCTCCCCAGTCGTCGCTTCGTACCCACCGGCGCCGGTCGGTGCTGTCACCCCGCGAGCGGACTTCGGCACAGACCGCACCGAGTTGCCACAGGCGGAGCAGAAGTCGGAGTGCGGGAGCAGCGGCATCTCACAGCGCGAGCAGAACGCCAGGTCGCCCGACGCGTGGTTGGAACCACCCCGGGCGGCAGACTCCAGCGCCGCCTCGAGCAGACCCTTGTGGAGCACCGTCCGGACCCGGATGATCAGCGCACCCAGCAGTAGCAGGCCCCAGACCACGCCGAGGATCGAACCGACGGTCGAACCGTGGCCGCCGACGAAACCGAGCAGGTAGACCCCGCCCTGGAACAGTGCGTTGACCACCATCGCCTGGAGCAGGCCGAACACCCAGCGCGGTGTGAACCCGTCGTACCCCTCGCCCAGGCCGGAGAACTCCGCACCCGCGAGGCCGGTGGCCGAGCCGTACACCAGTGGCTTGATGAAGCCGTGCAGCAGCACGATCGAGATCCACGTGCCGGCACTGCTGCCCGGACCGGCGAAGCCGCCGCTGATCCAGCCCCAGTGCAGCACCAGCGTCTCGAAGCAGGCGTACCCGACACCGGCCACCACACCGAAGGTGAAGCCGTCCATCAGGTCGTCGTACCGCGGCCGTGAGGCCAGGTAGAGCGGGCCGATCTGCCGGATCAGCTCCGACACCACCGGCACCAGCAGAAGCAGGATCAGCAGGTCCCGCCCGGACGGACCGGCGCTGTTACCGCCGATCGTGTCCAGCGAGAGCGTCAGCTTGTCCTTCCACAGCCAGGTGAAGACAGCCGCGAGTACGCCGGTCAGCACGAAGGCCGCGGCGACCACCGGGATCGGCTCGTCCTCCCAGAGGTTCACGTCGTACAAGTAGATGATGTAGACGATCGGGATGGCGAAGGCCGCGATCATGATCGCCACCGGCAGGGCGCCGAGCGCCGCCGTCACCACGGTCAGCAGCAGGGCGATGCCCAGCGCGACCTTGTAGGTGTACGGCTGCTGGCCGGAACCCTGCGGCATGATCGTCGAGACCAGTTTGAACGACGCCACCGGCTCATCCGGCCTGGCGGCGTACGCCTTCTTGCGCTCGGCATCCCCGGTACGCATGTCGTTGCCACAGTGGTGGCAGAAATGCGAGACCTCGGGGACGTCGGAGCTGCAGCGCGGACACACCACGCCATCCTCCCAACCTCGGACGTCCGGACCGGCGCGGGGCGCGCCGTCGGTGGCCGGCCCCGATCAACCCTGGGCCGAACCGGGACAGATTCTCGTACAGCCGGTCCCGGATTCATCATTTACCGCGCAAGGGTCACCTTTTCGTGTCCGGACCGTGGCCTGCGAGTTGTTCCCACACCTTGTCGAGCCGATGGTCCAGATCGTCGAGGCTGCCGGAGTTGTCCACGACAACATCCGCAACCGCCAAGCGGTCCTCACGCGAGGCCTGACTGGCGATCCGCTGATTCGCTTCCGTGTCAGACATCCCACGGTGCGACGTCAATCGCTGCACCTGCAGCTCGACCGGTACGTCGACCACGAGTACGACGTCGAACCTGTCGGCCTGACCGGTCTCGACCAGCAGCGGGATGTCGTGTACGACGATCGCGTCCGCCGGCGAGCCGTGCTCGATCTCGGCCGCCCGGGCACGGACCCGTGGATGGATGATCGCCTCCAGCGTCCGCCGGGCGGTCTCGTCACCGAACACGATCTTCCCGAGCGCCGGCCGGTCCAGGTCACCGTCGGCGGTCAGTACGCCGGGACCGAACGCCGCCACCACCTCGGCCAGCCCGTCGGTCCCGCGCGCGACCACCTCCCGCGCCAGTACGTCGGAGTCGATCACCACGGCACCCCGCTCGGCCAGCCGCGACGACACCGCGCTCTTGCCGGCGCCGATCCCGCCAGTCAGTCCCACTCTCAGCACCCCAGCACCCTATCGAGCGGCCTAGCATGGCTTATGGGGTGGTGGTCGAGGCGACGGGATGTGGAGGAGCTCGGTCACGTCCGGCTGATGGCTGAGGAGGACGTGGTCCAGTTCGGGGAGGAGCTGGCCCGGTTCGGTGAGCTGCTGGAGAGCACCGAACTCGATGCGGAGACCCGGCACGACTACCAGACCGCGCTCGACGCGTACGAGACCGCCGAACGGCTGGTCGACCGGCTCAGCTCGTTCGAGTCGATCAGTGCGGTCGTGGACACCCTGACCTCAGGACGCTACGCACTGGCGTGTGTCCGCGCCCGCGTGGCGGGCGATCCGCTACCAGAGCGTCGTACGCCGTGCTTCTTCAACCCGCAGCATGGCCCGGCCACCGGCAACGTGGTCTGGACACCACGCAACGGGCCGACCCGGACCGTGCCGGCCTGCGCCCAGGACGCGGCCCGGATCAAGGCGGGCGAGGACCCACCGGTCCGGATGGTCCGGTACGGCGAGCAGCAGGTGCCGGCGTGGGAGGCAGGGGCTCCGAACGAGCCGTACCGGATCGGCTTCTTCTCCGCGAGCGGCGCCCGCGCGCACGTGATGGAGCTGAAGATGCGGCTCAAGGGTGAAGGCCGCGGCCAGTGGGGCACGGACCTCGGCAAACCCCGGATCCGCCGCCCCTACGACTGATTCACCCGCGCGTGCGCGATCCCGGAGTACTCCAGGCTCGGACCGATCGGCTTGCCGTCCGCACCAGTCAGGTGGTCCCGGACCAGGTCCTCTGCGGTCGCGTTGCTCACCAAGGTCAGTCCGCGCGACGTGACAAAGTCCTTTACGTCCTCAGGATCCAGGCCAAACCGCAGCGGCTCGTTGTGCCGCTCGAGGTACGCCCGGAGCTTCTCGGCCCCGTCCGCGGACCGGTAGACGTAGTCGAACGCCACACTCGATGCCGGCGCGAACCGGCTGATTGTCGCGAGCGTGTCGTCGATCGCGTCCGCGGTCAGGTACGGCGTGACGCCTTCCCAAATGAAGAGCGTGGGCACGGACAGGTCATCGAAGACGTCGGCCAGCTTCTGGCTGTGGAAGTCGATCGGGGCATACCGGACCGCGGCCTCCCCGAAAGCCCGCCGTACCCGCTCCTGCTTCCACGCGCTGGTGGCCGGATGGTCGACCTCGACGAACGCCACGTCCGGGAACTGCGGACCGAACCGATAGGCCCGGGTGTCGGCACCAGCGCCCAGGATCACGACCTGCTTGATGCCCGCCTCGAGCTCCGTGAGCAGGATCGCGTCGAGGTGCTTCGTCCGGGCCGTGATGAACAGCGACAGTCCGGCAAGCTCACGCTCGGCCCACAGCAGCGCGATCGCCCGCAGCGGGCGCACCCGGAGCAGCAACTGGTAGCGGCGGCTGATGAGCCGCTCAGCGAGGTGATCAGGGTTGTGACGGACCGGGTCGGTCGAGCGGGCGCCGGCCGCGCGCAACGCGGCGACCCCTTCCGCTGTGTGACTGCGTGCTGACGTCTCGTCCACGCAGAGACCGTACTAGGACAGCCGAAGCCCCCGCACCCAGAAGGATGCGGGGGCTTCGAAGGGTCGAACTGATCAGCCCTGGCCGGTCAGCTTCTCGCGGAGTGCCTGCAGCGCCTCGTCGGAAGCGAGCGCACCCTCGACGGGAGCGTCGTCCTGCGGGGCGGAGCTGCTGCCGCCACCGGACGCCGAGGAGTACGTCGACGCCTCGCCGGCCTCGACGTCCGCCGTCTTGGCGTCCTCGATCTGCTTCTTGTGGGCCTCCCAGCGCGTGTGGGCCTCGGCGTACTGCCGCTCCCACTCCTCGCGCTGAGCGTCGAAGCCCTCGAGCCACTCGCCCGTCTCCGGGTCGAAGCCCTCCGGGTAGATGTAGTTGCCCTGGTCGTCGTACGTCGCCGTCATGCCGTAGAGCGTCGGGTCGAAGTCGTCCGAGACCGGGTCGACACCCTCGTTGGCCTGCTTCAGCGACAGCGAGATCCGGCGCCGCTCCAGGTCGATGTCGATGATCTTCACCATCACGTCGTCGTTCACCTGGACAACCTGCTCCGGGATCTCGACGTGCCGCTCGGCCAGCTCGGAGATGTGCACCAGACCCTCGATGCCCTCCTCCACGCGGACGAACGCACCGAACGGAACCAGCTTGGTGACCTTGCCGGGCACGATCTGGCCCATCTGGTGGGTCCGGGCGAACTGCTGCCACGGGTCTTCCTGGGTCGCCTTCAGCGACAGCGAGACGCGCTCGCGGTCCATGTCGACGTCCAGCACCTCGACGGTGACCTCCTGGCCGACCTCGACCACCTCGGTCGGGTGGTCGATGTGCTTCCAGGACAGCTCCGACACGTGCACCAGACCGTCGACGCCGCCGAGGTCCACGAACGCACCGAAGTTGACGATCGAGGAGACGACACCCTTGCGGATCTGGCCCTTCTGCAGCTGGGTGAGGAAGTTCATCCGCACCTCGGACTGCGTCTGCTCCAGCCACGCCCGGCGGGACAGGACCACGTTGTTGCGGTTCTTGTCCAGCTCGATGATCTTGGCCTCGATCTCCTGGCCGACGTACGGCTGGAGGTCGCGGACGCGACGCATCTCGACGAGCGAGGCGGGCAGGAAGCCACGGAGGCCGATGTCCAGGATGAGGCCACCCTTGACGACCTCGATGACGGTGCCGGTGACGACGCCGTCCTCTTCCTTGATCTTCTCGATCGTGCCCCAGGCCTTCTCGTACTGGGCGCGCTTCTTCGAGAGGATCAGACGGCCTTCTTTGTCCTCCTTCTGGAGAACCAGGGCCTCGACGTGATCGCCGACGTTGACGACCTCGTTCGGGTCGACGTCGTGCTTGATCGACAGCTCACGGGAGGGAATCACGCCTTCGGTCTTGTAACCGATGTCGAGGAGAACCTCGTCCCGGTCGACCTTGACGATGGTCCCTTCAACGATGTCGCCGTCGTTGAAGTACTTGATGGTCTGATCGATCGCCGCGAGGAAGTCTTCCTCCGACCCGATGTCATTGACCGCTACCTGCGGGGTGGTGCGAACTGCGGGGTCGAGAGGTGCCTCGATGCTGGCCGTCATGTGGTGGGTTGCTCCGTGGACTGGTGGTGTTGTGCGGTCGCGCTAAGTTCCGTTGGATCGCATCAAACCGCTGGATTGCCTGAAGAGCACAGATTCACCACCGACTGCTGCGAGCACGAGCCTGCTCCGTCCGAGGTCGCGCGGGCCCATAGCGCATCTCACAGAATACCGGTCTTGACGAAGGCAGCACAACCTGGGGCACCCGGTCCCTACCGGCCGCCCGCCGAGGTGTCCCGACGTGCCATCGATCTCAATGTACGACGTCCAGTGCCGGACGTCCTCCGGAGAGGGTGCCGGTGTCCACCATCCGGGAGACCAGACGGTGCGCGGCAGCGGCGACTTCGTGCTCCGCCGCGCGGGAAGCCAGGTCCAGGAGAGCCCACAGATCGGCCGCCCGGCCGAGGTCCACGAGCCGCTCCCCCAGGCCCATTCCCCGCAGGACCTCCAGCACGGCGCCGGCCAGAACCGGGTCCTCGCAGAACCGGAAAAGGTTTCCAACATCGGCGTACGGCGATCCCGCGTGGGCGAACTCCCAGTCGATCAGCCCGGTGATCCGCGCCGTCGCCGGGTCGACCAGGAGGTTCTTCGGGTTGAAGTCGCTGTGGACGAGGCAGACCCGGTCGACGCCGTCGGCCATCAGGTCCTCTGCCTCGTTCAGAACGACCGCAAGTCGCTCCGGGTCCAGTCCGAGGCGGAGACCGGCGGCGTACTGCTCTAGGTCGCCGAGCCCGAACGGCTCCACTGCCAGCTCGCCGCCACGGAACATCCCGGACTGAAGGAACGGCATCCCGCTCAGCCTCGCCAGCACCTCGCCGAGCTGCATTCCGACCGTCCGGCGCTGCTCCTCCGAGGCCGTGTCGAGAAAGACCTGCAGATTGACCCCGGGCAGCCGCTCCATGAGCAGGTACGGCGGGTCGTCGTACGACCCCTCCCGCTTCAAGTCCAGCACCCGTGGCACCGGTAGCAGGCCCCTGACCAGTTGGAGCAGTGCAGCGTCGACGGCAGCCCGGTCCGGGTCTTTCACGTACAGCTTGAGTACTGCGTCCTCGCCGCCCGCACTGACCGCGAACGTCTGGCCGCCGTAGCCCCCGGTGAGAGGAACGGCACTGGCTGCGAAGTCGTCCATGCGCCCGACACTAGAGTGTGCGCGTGAATAGGCCGGTATGGGTGGAGCTGAGCGAGGCGGAGGCCTCGCGGGCCAGTCGTGCCTACTGGGATTCGGCGGCCGACGAGTACCTGGAGGAGCACGGCGAGTTCCTCGGTGACGACCGGTTCATCTGGTCCCCGGAAGGCGTCGACGAGTCATCGGCCCAGCTGCTCGGACCGGTCCGGGGTAAGCGGATCCTCGAGGTCGGCTGTGGTGGGGCGCAGTGCTCGCGCTGGCTGGTCGGTCAGGGCGCCGACGTGGTCGCGTTCGACATCTCGGTCGAGCAGCTGCGGATCGCCCAGGAGCTGGACGCGCGGACCGGTACGACGGTCCGCACAGCCGCGGCCGACGCGACAGCACTGCCCTACCGGGACAGCTCGTTCGACATCGCCTGCTCGGCCTTCGGCGCTCTCCCGTTCGTGGCCGACGTCGGTACGGCGTTCCGCGAGCTCGACCGCGTGCTGAGGCCCGGTGGCCTGCTGGTGTTCTCCGTGACCCACCCGTTCCGCTGGACCATGCCGGACGACCCATCGCCCGCCGGTCTGCGGATCACGCACTCCTACTTCGACCGGACGCCGTACGTCGAGGTCGACTCCTCCGGTACGCCGGTGTACGCCGAGCACCACCGGACCACAGGTGACTGGATCCGTGAGCTGACCGGAGCTGGGTTCGTCGTCGACGATCTGCTCGAGCCGGAGTGGCCCGCCGGACACGAGCTGGTCTGGGGCGGCTGGGGGCCCGAGCGTGGCCCGCTGGTCCCCGGAACGGCCATCTGGACCGCACACAAAGGACTGGGCACATGACCCGATTCCCAGCAGTCGACGGCCTACGTGCAATCGCTGCGGTCGCAGTGGTGACCGCAATGGTCGGACTGCACACGGACGCGCCGTTCGCCGGCGTGGTGTCCAGGTTGGATGTCGGCTGGGCGATCTTCTGCGCGGTCTCCGGGTTCCTGCTCTACCGGCCGCATGTGCTCGCGTGGTTCTCCGGCACGCTGCCGCCGCTCACGCTCCCCTACTTGCGCAGCCGGGCGCTGCGGATCCTCCCCGCCCTGCTGGTCGCCGTCGTCCTGTCGATCGTCTTCGTCCCGCACCCAGCGACCACCTACCTCAAGTGGGCGGTCTTCACTCCACTCCCCTTCTACCTGCTCCTCCCCGGCCTAGGCAGGCTGCTGACCGGGTACGAGCGACCGACTCGCCGCAGTGTCCGCTGGCGGCTCCTCGTGCTGGTCGCGCTGACCGTCATAGGACCGGTCTGGATGGCAGCAGTCCCACAGGCGGCTCTCTGGCTGCCCGGGTACCTCGGCTGGTTCGCGGTCGGCATGGGTCTGGCGCTGTGGCAGGTCGCCCGCGCCACAGGTCGACTCGGACCGTCGACACTCGACACGCTGACCAGAGTGCCCGGCACGCTCTGGGGAATCGCCGCAGCCCTCCTACTGATCGCCGCGACCCCACTAGCCGGGCCATACGACCACTCCGTGCCCACACCGGCCCAGGCACTGCTCAAGAGCCTGCTCTACACGGTCATCGTGGCGTGCGTGCTCTTCCCGGTCCTGACCCCCACCGCACGGACAGTACGCGTGCTGGGTGGTCGTCCGGCACAGATCGCCGCACAACTCTCGTACGGCGTGGTGGTGTACGGGTTCGTCGTACTAGGCCTGCTCCACGGACCGTTCGTCGTACAGCTGCCGGTGACGCTGGTGGCATCGGTCGTGATCGCGGCCGCGAGTTACCGCCTGATCGAGCGGCCGGCGCTGCGCTTCGGAGTACGCCGGAAGAACACGGCAGTGGCCAGGACCGCTAGCAACGCGACCAGTCCGAGCAGTAGCCCGGCACGGTAGGCCCGGTCGGGCATGAAGGCTGCCGTGACGACCTGCTCGGGTCCGGCCGGTACCACCCAGCCCTGCTGCCAGCCGCCGATCCGGATCGGCGTGAGCTTGTGGCCGCTGCTGTCGTACGCCTCCCAGCCTTCGTTGTAGTTCTGTGCAACCGCCAGCACCGACTGCTGGTCCGCGTCCGGCACCTCGACAGTCAGCTCGGCCGGGTTCGGACGCCACACGTCCACGCCCTGCACCGGCGTCACAGACACGTCACCGAACCCAGCCTTGGCCAGCGTGGTCTCGATCGGCACGAGCCCGCGGTTCGCCAGCACCTCCACGTCGTGTCGCCCGGACCGCAGGGGGACGGACGTCAGCTGTCCACACAGGCTGAACGAGACCGGCCGTCGTTGCAGCAGGTCCTGCATGGTCGCCACGACCTGCGTCTGCAGTTGTACGCCGTCGATCCGGAGAGTCGGCCCGTTCCCGCAGTACGGCGTGATCCGGCGATTCGGATCGACTGCCTTGCGCAGGTCGTCCGCGCCGAGCACCTCGACCTCCGTCACGCCGACCGGGCTCCGCCGAGCGTCCTGCAACGGCTTAGTCGCGGTGAAGTCGATCTCGATCGTCCGCGCGTGCCGCTTCGCGAACCGGACGTTCCCGTCGGCGTCGACCGCGGCCCGGATCGGCACGCTGCCGTCGAAATGCAGCATCACCTCGGCCGGCCGCGAGCCATCCAGGTAGGTGTCGGACCGGAACCGCAGCCCCTGCACATCCCTTGCCGCCGGCAACTTCACCGTCAGGCTCGGCGCCGGGTCGTCCGGGTCCGCGATCCAACCGGTCCCGGTGTCGCGGTCCACGGCCGCACCTGGCCGCCCTTCCGGTGCCGTGACCGCCCGCGAGGATGCCGTTGCCGTGATCGCACCCGGCATGAACAGCAGCCGCTCGAGCGCGTCACCCTCCTTCGCCAAGGCGGTCCCTTGCACCTCGTACGACGCGGCCGACGGCAACTGCACGTTGCGGGACAGTCCGTTCGACTCATCCGCAGCCTGGGCCTGGCCTTTGCTACACAACGCCCGTACGCCGACATGCAGACAGGCGGACCGTCCGATCTGCCGATTCCGCAGTACCACCGCACTCGGCTGCCGGTCGACCGCCTGACCGCCGGCGTCCGTTTCGATGAACGGCAGCCCGTCGAGCTTGCCGTCCGCGTCCGCACTCAGCACGGCGCCTCCGCCCCCGCCGAGCGCAGTCACGACGGTCGGTACGTCGTCAACCGTGCCACCGACCGCGACGAGCCGGGACCGCGGGAGCAGTCGGCCCGGTGTGGTCGGCCCGACGTCGTAGATCTCGACAGTCGGGTACGGGAGGCGGGTCTGCCCGGCCGGGCCGAAGTACGCGACTCGCTTGATGCCGGCGTCGGCCAGACTGTCGTGGACCGCCAACGCGGGCACACCGTCCGTCTGGTCGTTGCGCACCACGACGTATCGGACGCCGTCGCGGGTGAGCTCCTGCCGCAGAGTCTGGTCACCGACGCCGGAGTCGATACGACGCCGGACATCATCCGTGAGCGCAGCCATGGGTCGCTTGACCAGGGCGGCGAGTGGCTCGGTCGTATTCGACAGGACCAGCACACTGCCCGGCGCGGCCTGCTCGTCCAACCACGCCGCCGCCCCATGCCAATGTGCCGGGATCGTGGTGAACGCTCCGTCTGGTCGAGCGGCAACCACAGGCACCGCTGCGGCCACTGCCAGACAGGTGACGAGCACAGGTACGACGCGACGGTGGATGCTTCGGGACGCCGCCAGGCTGGCCAGCCGGCGCAGGTAGTGCGCGGCGGCGAGGGCCAGCGGCAGGCCGATAGCCACACCGATCGCCGGTTGCCAGCGCGGGCCTGGCGGCGCATCGCCGTACCGGATGACCAGCAGCAGCGGGATCAGCCACCAGAGCGACGCCGCGACCACGAAGCCGAGCCAGCCCAGTGCGAGCTTCACCTTCGCGCGACTGAGCAGCCAGATCGCCGGCACGATCAGCGTGGCGGCCGCTGCGACCGGATTAGCACCACCGATCAGCGCGAACGCGAGAGCCGACCAACTGACCCGCCACCAGCCGGACCGGGCACGCGGTGAGACGAGAGGCAGCAAGACCCAGGGGGCCATGGCCATCGGCCACACCTCGATCGGCAGCTCACCGAACGTCCGCGGGATCAGCGCGTAGAACAACGCGACGGCGAGACGCGTCCAAGGCACGCCGTACTGCAGGACGTTGCAGAGCTTCCAGACACCGAGGAACGCGACACAGAGGACCAGCGACCACCACAGGCGCTGGGCGATCCAGTCCGGCACAGACAGCGCGTCCAGCAGCCAATGGAACGGTCCCATCGGCAGGAGGTAGCCGTAGGCGTCGCTCTGGACCTGGCCGAACGCAGTGTGCGGATCCCACAAGTGCAGTGCGCGCGAGAGGAAGTTGCCCGGTGCAGCCGTCAGCTCGAGCTTGCTGTCCGGAACGATCTTGCCGGGGGCTTGCTGGAAGCACAGGGCAATCAGAGCCAGGCAGCCCAGCACGAGCCTCGCTCGCCAGACCACCTGTTCCGCACTGCCTGTCTTCAGCCTCCCCACCGGCGGGACATTAACGGATCCGGCGGCTTCCGGACGGCATCGTTGCCGTACCGTGAGGTCGGCAATATCACCCAGCGATCCGAGGCAGCGCAGAATGACGTCGGGCACCACCCAACCGCAGGCGCCCCGCAGTGCCTTCCTGCGCAGTGCCACGGTCGTCGCGGTCGCGATGGCGATCATGAACGTGGCGGCCTACGGGTTCACGCTGATCGGTTCCCGCCGGCTGATCCCGGAGCAGTTCGGCGCGATCACTGCCCTCCTGGGCCTGCTGCTGATCGGCAACGTCGCCTCACTCGGACTGCAGGCTGCCGGAGCTCGTCGGCTCGCCACACACACCGGGGACGGCGCGGCTTCTCTGGCCGACGCGATGCTGCGGGCAGGCCGTCGGTCTGCTCTCGGACTCACCGTGCTCTGCCTAGTACTGACGCCGCTGTTCATGTGGCTGCTGCACATCGACTCGGTCGTCGCGATCCTGCTGCTCGCACCGACTCTGGGCAGCCTCACACTGATGGGCTCACAGCTCGGCGTCCTGCAAGGCAGCCACCGCTGGACCGAGCTGGCCGCCATTTACTTCTCCACGGGCATCGGCCGACTGGTGCTCGGTGGCGGCGCGCTGCTCATCCACCCGTCGCTCGACTGGGCGATGGCCGGCCTTGCGCTCGGTGCCGTCGTACCCGCTCTGCTGGGCCAGTTCTTCCTGCGTGGATCGAGCGGTGCGACCGGCGAGCAGGTCAAGGAGGCACTGCGGGAGACCGTGCACGGCACGCACACCCTGCTGGCGTTCTTCGCGCTCGCCAATGCGGATGTGCTCTTCGCTCGCGCCCTGCTCGACGAGAAGGACAGCGGGTACTACGCGGCCGGTCTGATCATCGCGAAGGCCTGTCTGTTCCTGCCGCAGTTCGTCATCGTGCTGGTGTTCCCGTCCCTGGCGAACTCCCCCGGCGACACCGTCCGGCTGCGGCGCGCGATACTGGCCGTCGCCGGCCTGGGCGTGTGCGCGGTGATCGGCACTCTGATCCTGCCCGGCGTCGTGGTCGAGGTCATCGGCGGCAAGGACAAATACGCGCCACTCGGTCCGTACACCTGGATGTTCGCAGTGGCCGGCTCGGCGTACGCCGTACTGCAGTTGGTCGTGTACGCCGCGATCGCGCAGCAGGAGAAGCGCGCCGCACTGGGCATCTGGGCCGGCCTGGTCGTCCTGGCGGTCGCAGCAAGCATCGTGCTCGGCGCCCATATCGCCACCGGCCTCACCGGCGTGAAGGTGCTGGTCGCGATGACCAGCGCCTGCGCTCTCCTGCTCTCCGGCGGCCTGGCGGCCGGACTGCACCGCCAGGCCACTTAGCTCACCAGAGACTGGATTTGGCGAAGCGCCGAGCAATGGTGTTCGCCAGCACCAGGAGGACCAGTCCGATCACCGACCTGAACAAGCCGATCGCCGCGGCATAGCTGAACTGCGGCACCTGGGATGCGAAGCCCAGCTTGTACACATAGGTGTCGATCACTTCCGAGGTCTGCAGGTTCAGCGTGTTCTGCAGCAGCAGGACCTTCTCGAACCCGGCCGACATGATCGACCCGATGTTCAGGATCAGCAGGATCACCGCGACCGGGCGGATCGCCGGCAGGTCCACGTGCCAGATCCGGCGCAGCCTGGACGCGCCGTCGACGATCGCGGCCTCGTGCAGCTCGGGCGACACGCTGGTCAGCGCGGCGAGGTAGATGATCGCCGAGAAGCCCATCGTCTGCCAGGCACTCGACCAGACGTACAGATGCCGGAAGTAGTCCGGGTTGTTCAGTACGTCGATCGGCCCGATCCCGAACAGACCGAGGAACTGGTTCAGTACGCCGGTGTTCGGGTCGACGATCACCACGATCAGCCCGACCACCACCACGGTCGAGATGAAGTGCGGTGCGTACGTGATCAGCTGGACGGACCGTCGGTACCACCGGCGCCGGGCCATGTTCAGCCCGAGCGCCAGCAGGATCGGCAGCCAGAACGTCGCGAACAGCTCGTACACGTGCAGGATCAACGTGTTCTTCATCAGCCGCCAGAACTGGTACGACTCGACGAACCGTTCGAAGTGCTTGAAGCCGACCCACCGGCTGCCGAAGATGCCGTCGACGACGTTGTAGTCCTTGAAGGCGATGATCGCGCCGTACATCGGCCAGTAGGCGAAGATCGCCAGCCAGATCAACGGCAGCGCGAGCATCACGTACAGCTGCCAGTGCCTGCGCATCCGCGCGCCGAGCCCCAGCGCCTGCTTCGTCGGACGGGCAGCACTGTGCGCGGGCGTCCGTCGTACCAGAGTGTCTGTAGTCATGACGTCATCCCTTCAGTGAGCCGACCATGGCGCCCTTGACGAAGTGCTTCTGCACGAAGGGGTAGATCAGCAGTGGCGGGATGATCGCGATCACGATCAGTGAGTACTTCAGCTGCTCCTGCAACTCCTTCATCCGGATCAGCTCGGCGGTGTCGCGGACCTGGGACGGATCGAAGTTGTTCTGGATCAGGATCTGCCGGAGCACCATCTGCAGCGGGAACAGGTGCTCGTTGGTCAGGTAGATCAGCGCGCTGAACCACGAGTTCCATTGGGCAACCGCGTAGAACAGCAGGTTCACCGCGATGATCGGCTTGCTCAGCGGCAGCACGATCCGCCAGAAGAACCCGAAGTCGGTGCAGCCGTCGACCTTCGCGGCCTCGGCCAGCTCCTCGGGGATCGTCGACTGGAAGAAGGTCCGGGTGATGATCATGTTCCAGACCGCGAGCGCTCCCGGCAGGATGATCGCCCAGCGGGTGTTCAGCAGCCCGAGCCGGTCGACCACCAGGTACGTCGGAATCAGGCCGCCGCTGAACATCATCGTGAACACGAACAACGCCATGATGATGCCCTTGCCCGGCAGCCCACGCCGCGACAGCGGGTACGCCGCCAACAGCGTCAATGCGGTCGCGATCAACGCACCGCCGATCGCGTAGATCACCGAGTTGCCGAAGCCACTCACGATCGAGTCGTAGTCGAAGATCGCCTTGAACGCCTCGAGGCTGAACCCGACCGGCCAGAGCCAGACCTTGCCGGAGACAACGTTCTTCGGGTCGCTCAGCGAAGCGCTGACCACGTAAACAAGCGGGTAGAGCACGGCCAGCGTGAACAGGCCGAGCGCGGTGTAGTTGCAGATCATCACGATCCGGTCGGACCGGGTCTCGCGGACCGGTGCGGGTGCCCCGGTCAGAGCTGTTTCTGTAGCTGTGGCCACGGTCGTCACCCCTGGTAGGTCTCGTAGGCGGCTTGCTGGATCTCCAGGTAGGGCTGCAGTCCGATCTTGTTAATGCGGTTCTTGTAGTCGTTCCACTGCCCGTCGTCGGCCGGGTCGAGCTTCCCGGTGACGAACTTCGCCATCGACGACGTGACCTCGCCCTTCAGGTTCAGGCCGATCTCCGCGTCCTGCGCGGCCTGGTCGGCCTCCAAGGTGACGGGCGGGAACTGCTGCTCCATCGGCTGCTTGAACGGGAACAGCTGGTCCCGGGTCTGCTCGTACAGCGGTGACTCGAACGTCGGCTTCTTCGGGTTGACCCGCTCAGCCAGCCGGAAGTCGCCCGACCGGTACATCACGCCGTACTGGTCCCAGGTCTTGCCCTTGGTCGCGTCGGTGTTCCAGGAGTCGAATCCGTACACCGACTGCTTGCCGTTGATGCCCTTGTCACCCTTGGCCGACCAGCGGATGTCCGGACCGGCGTACGAACGCAGTACGACTTCGAGATCCATCTGATAGTCGGCCCAGCGGACCAGCAGGTCAGGCCGCCGGCACTTGCGAGTGACGACCAGAGTCGAGACCTCGAGGCCGACGTCGAGGTAGTCCCACGGCGCGATCTGGACACCGCCTGGGCCCTTGAGCGGCTCCATCGTCTGGTACTGGCGCCAGCGGGCGTTGGGATCGACCAGGTCCAAGGTCATCAACGTGCCCCAGTAGTACACCCGGGCTCCACCGAGGATCGGCCCGCTCGGGTTGTCGCCGTACCGTTTGATCTGGTCCTCGTTCGCGGTGAAGATGTCCTTCGCCAGCAGGCCGTCGGCGTACAGGTCGTGCAGGTACTTGAGGCCCTCGCGCCATTCGTCCTTGACGTAGGTGACGCCGACCTTGCCGTCGTCGACGACCAGCCACGGCTCGCCCGGGTTGTAGAGGAACGCGTTCATGAAGTAGGTGTCCAGCGGCTGATCCTTGTAGCCGCCGAACGGAATCGTCTTGCCACCGCCGGCGAGGTCCGCCTTCTTGAACGCCGTGAGTACCTCGCGGAACTCGTCCGTCGTCGTCGGCATGTCCAGGCCGACCTTGCGCAGCCAGTCGGTGTTGAGAATGGCCCGGCCGTTCGAGGCGCGGCAGTGGTAGCAGTCGTTGATGTCCGGGAAGCTGTAGATGCCCTTGTCCGGGGCAACCATCAACTTGCGCGCCTCGGGGTAGTCCTTCATCGCCTGGTGCAGGTTCGGCGCGTACTTGTCGAGGTACGGGTTCAGGTCGACGAACAGGTTCTGCGCGCCGTACAGATACAGCTGCGAGCGGGTGAAGGTGATGCCGAGAAAGGCGTCCGGTACGTCGCCGGCCGCGATCATCGCGTTGACCTTCGTCATCGTCTCGGCGTCGTTGCCCTTGCCGGCCACCTGACGCCACTGGATCCGGATGCCGGTCTGCTGCTCCATCCAGCGGGTGAACTCGTTCTTCTCCCAGTCGCCGACCGTCAGGCTCTGCGGTACGACGACGGTGAACGTCGCCGGCTCGGTGACGATCGCTCGCCGCTCGCGGGCCACCGGTCCGACGTACCCGGGCGGGTAGATGATGCCAGTCCTCTTCTGGCCGAGTGTGGTGGGTGGTGCGCTCAGGCTGTCCGGTGCGGCACCGGCGGCGGCCTCACCTGAACTGCAGCCGCTCAGTAGACCGCTGCCGCCTGCGGCCGCGATTCCGAGCGCACCTGCGACCACCGCGCGCCGCTTGACCGGCGTGGTCCGGATGTCTTCGTGCATCCCGCCTCCCGATGCCAGCTAGGGAATATCCGATAGGATCTCGGATCTTTGCCCGGGAGGATGACACACAACCCGGCGGCACGGAAGAGGTCGGCGGTCACCGGCCGGAATCGGCCGGTCACTGTCAGGATCTTGCAAGCAAGCGCTTTCCGCTGAACGTTTCACATGTGACTTCTTGCAAACCCGGCTTCGGTAGGGTGCTGCCATGCCGACCCCGAAGTTCATCCTCGACCTGCGCGAGAAGATCGGGCACGACCTGCTCTGGCTGACCGGCCTGACCGGTGTCGTGCTCGACGATCAGGACCAGGTGTTGCTGGTCCGGCGTGCGGACACCGGCAACTGGGCGCTGATCGGCGGCATCCTCGAGCCCGGTGAACAGCCGGCCGTCGGCCTGGTCCGGGAGATCTTCGAGGAGACCGCGGTCGAGGCCGCCGTCGAGCGCCTGCTCAGTGTCGAGTCGTTCCCGCCGGCCAGCTACCCCAACGGCGACCGGGTCCAGTTCCTCGACCTGTGCTTCCGCTGCCGCCCACTCCGCGGCGAGGCTCGCGTGAACGACGACGAGTCCGTCGACGTCCGTTGGTGGCCGCTCGACGGCCTACCGCCGCTCCGCGACACCGACCTGATGCTTCTCCAGCGCGCCCTCTCCCCCGACGGACAGCCGCTCTACCTCACTTCCGAAGACTGAGCTGCAGGTCCCGTAGCCAACGCTCGCTCATCGCCGGCTGCCGCCCGAGCTCGTCGGCGAGCGCACGCCGTACGTCGGGGGTCCGCCCGGCGGCCACCACCTGGACCGCCTCGGCGAGCGCCAGCCGCGTCTCCTCCGCCCGGCGCGGTTCGGCGACGTCGGCGTCGGACCAGCGGGTCCGGCGGAACGACTCGGCTGTCTTCGGCTGGGTGTTGCCGAAGTACGACCAGAGCCGCCCGTCCAGGGAGACGTTGCGGATCGCGGTGGCTGGGAGCTCGCCGGCGAAGTCCGCGTGCTGCTGCCAGCGCCAGGTATTCGGGCTGGTCTTCGTTCGCCAGGTGATGCCGACGAACCGCAACTGCCGGCGGATCACGTCCCACTGCGCCCGTTCGTCGTCGATCCACTCACGCAGTACGGCGTACAGGTTCTCGAAGGTGGAGCCCTGGTAGACGAGGTCGACGAAGACCGTCGGCCGGCCGCGCATCAGCTCGGCCGGCGCCAGGCCCTCCGCGGTCAGGTTGGTCCGGAGCTGGCGGAGCTCCTCGGCGGTGAAACCCTGCCCGCTGAGGCCGTAGAGCGACAGCGGGAGCGGGTGCAGACGGGAGCTCCACCCGGTGTCCGCGAGCGCGCCGCTGAGCAGGTCGTACAGGCTGTCGACCGACCGGCCGACGAAGTGCAGCTCACCGTCGGCGCACTGCCCGAGGACTCGCGCCGCGCACTCGATCAGGCCGTCCAGGAAGAACAGCGGCGGCACCTCGACGCCGTCGAGCATCGAGCCGAGCTGATCCGGCCGGACCAGATCCCAACGAAACGGCCGGTTCGGCTGGTCTGGCCGGTTCAGCTCCGGCACGGGCTCAGTGGGCGGCTTCGTGCCAAGTGCGGCCGACGCCGACCGACACGTCCAGCGGGACGTCCATCTCGACGGCGGCGCCCATGTCGCGGCGGACCAGCTCCTCCAGCGGCTCCCGCTCGCCCGGCGCGATCTCGAAGACCAGCTCGTCGTGCACCTGCAGCAGCATCCGTGACTTCAGTCCCGACTCACGCAGCGACCGGTCGACCTTCAGCATCGCCATCTTGATCACGTCCGCGGCCGACCCCTGGATCGGCGCGTTCAGCGCCATCCGCTCGGCCATCTCGCGGCGCTGCCGGTTGTCGCTGGTCAGGTCCGGCAGGTACCGCCGCCGGCCCAGGATCGTCTCGGTGTACCCGGTCTTGCCGGCGTCGATCACGATCGACCGCAGGTAGTCCCGGACGCCGCCGAAGCCCTCGAAGTACTCGTCCATCAGGCCCTTGGCCTCGTCGACGCCGATCTTCAGCTGCTGACTCAGCCCGTACGCCGACAGGCCGTACGCCAGGCCGTAGTTCATCGCCTTGATCTTGGCCCGCTGTGCCTGGGTCACGTCGCCCGGCTCGACCGAGAACACCCGGGACGCGGTCACCGAGTGGAAGTCCATCCCGGAGTTGAACGCGTCGATCAGGCCCTGGTCCTTCGAGACGTGCGCCATGATCCGCATCTCGATCTGGCTGTAGTCCGCCGACATCAGCGACTCGTTGCCCTCGCCGACGACGAACGCCTGCCGGATCCGGCGGCCCTCCTCGGTCCGGATCGGGATGTTCTGCAGGTTCGGGTCGGTCGAACTCAGCCGGCCGGTGGCCGCGATGGTCTGGTTGAACGTGGTGTGGATCCGGGCGTCGCGCGGGCTGATCGTCTTCAGCAGCCCCTCGACCGTCTGCCGCAGCCGGGTCGCGTCCCGGTGCGCCAGCAGGTACGCCAGGAACGGGTGCTCGGTCTTCTCGAACAGCGCCTGCAGCGAGTCCGCGTCCGTGGTGTACCCGGTCTTGGTCCGCTTGGTCTTCGGCATCTGCAGCTCGTCGAACAGCACCACCTGCAGCTGCTTCGGCGACCCGAGATTGATCTCCTTACCGATCACCTCGTACGCCGAGGTGGCCGCCTCCCGTACGCCGGTGGCGAACCGCTCCTCCAGCTGCTCGAGGTACGGCCGGTCGACCGCGATACCGTCCCGCTCCATCGCCGCGATCACCTGGATCAGCGGGAGCTCGACGTCCGCGAGCAGCGCCGTACCGGCCTGCTTCTCGAGCTCGGCGTCGAGGGTGTCGGCGAGGTCCGCGATCGCGCGCGCCCGCAGCATCGTGTGGTCGGCGGCTGGGCCGCCCTCGATGTCGTCGAAGCTGAGCTGCCCGTTCTCGGCCTCTTCGTTGCGCAGCTCACGCTTGAGGTACCGCACGGTGAGGTCGGCGAGGTCGTACGCGCGCTGATCCGGCCGGACCAGGTACGCACTCAGCTGGGTGTCCGAACTCAGACCGGCCAGGGTCCAGCCCCGCTCCAGGAAGCCGAGGAGCGGACCGTTCACGTCGTGCAGCGCCTTGGGCTGCTTCTCGTCGGCCAGCCAGGTCTTCCAGGCCGACTCGTCGTCGGGCGTCAGCACGGTCGGGTCGAACCAGGCAGCTTGGCCCGACGTGCCCGCCAGCGCGAGGCCGGTGATCTCGCCGGTCCCACCACCCCAGCTCCCCTGCACCGCGACGCCGATGCGCTCACCGGTGCTCGCGTGCTCCTTGAGCCAGGCAGCCACCTCGCCCGGCTTCAGCTGCACGCCGTCCAGCTCGAAGCCGTGGTCGACAGTCGCGTCGACCTCCTCGTGCTCGGCGACCAGCCGCTCGCGCAGCACCCGGAACTCCAGGCTGTCGAACAGCGTGTGCACCTTCTCGCGGTCCCACGGAGTCCGGACCAGGTCGTCCACCGTGACGTCCAGGGTCAGGTCGCGGACCAGCTCGTTGATCTGCCGGTTCCGGATCACGTCGGCGAGGTGCTCGCGCAGCGACTCGCCGGCCTTGCCCTTGATCTCGTTGACCCGGTCGATCACGTCGTTCAGCGAGCCGAACTGGTTCAGCCACTTGGCCGCGGTCTTCGGACCGACCCCGGGCACACCGGGCAGGTTGTCGCTCTGCTCCCCCACCAGCGCCGCGAGATCCGGGTAGAGCCTCGGAGTCACGCCGTACTTCTCCTCGACCGCGGCCGGGTCCATCCGGGCGATCTCGGACACGCCGCGCTTCGGATACAGCACCGTGACGTCCTCGCTGACCAGCTGGAACGCGTCCCGGTCACCGCTGCTGATCAGCACCTCGAAGCCCTGCTCGGCGGCCTGCGTCGCGAGCGTGGCGAGGATGTCGTCGGCCTCCCAGCCGTCGATCTCGGTGGTCGGGATCCGGAGCGCCTCCAGCACCTCCTTGACCAGCGAGACCTGCCCCTTGAACTCGTCCGGCGACTTCGAGCGGCCGGCCTTGTACTCCGCGTACTGCTCGGAGCGGAAGGTCTTGCGGGACACGTCGAACGCGACACAGATATGCGTCGGCTGCTCGTCGCGGAGCATGTTGATCAGCATCGAGGTGAACCCGTACACCGCGTTGGTGTGCTGCCCGGTGGTGGTGGAGAAGTTCTCCACCGGGAGCGCGTAGAACGCCCGGTACGCCAGCGAGTGCCCGTCCAGCAGCAGGATCCGCGGTCGCCCGGTGCCCGGGGTCGCGGTGTCCTTGGTCATCGTAGAAGTGCCTGTATCTGGAGCCACACACCGACTCTAGTGGGTCCCATGGACAGTTCTGACACACTGCTTCCGTGACAGATGAAACGAACCTCGGACCAGGCATGGGCATGGAGGGCACCCTCCTCCAGCTGATGGGAATCGTTGTCAGCGAAGCGTCACCCGAGCGGGTGGTCGGCACGATGCCCGTCAAGGGCAACACGCAGCCGTACGGTCTCCTCCACGGCGGCGCCTCCTGCGTGCTCGCGGAGAGCCTCGGCTCGATCGGATCCGCACTGCACGCGGCGACGTACGGGAAGGTCGCGGTCGGCGTCGACATCAACGCGACCCATCACCGCGCGGTCCGCGAGGGGACGGTCACCGGGGTCGCGACGCCGATCTACCTCGGCCGTACGACGACGTCGTACGAGGTGGTCGTCACCGACGAGCGGGACAAGCGGGTCTGCACCGCTCGGATCACTTGCCAGCTGATTCAGGCTCCGCCGGGGAGCTGATCACGCCGAGCTGTGCGCGGCGGGCGAAGGCCGATCGGCGGGACGACAGCAGGGCGAGCAGGTTCGGCGCGTGCTCGGCTGCGAGCCGGCGACGGACGGTGAGCGTGTTCGCGAACCGCAGTACACCGGCCTGCCCGAGACCGAGCCGGGCCAGGAAGCGGTTCGCCTCGCGGGCGATCGCGGGCGCGACGACGGCGAGGTGGGCGCAGCTCTCGTGCTCGGCCCAAGCGACCGCCTCCGCGATCAACGCCTTGCCGAGACCGTGCCGGCGGGCGGAGTCGCTGACGTGCAGGTACTCGACCGTGACCGTGGTGTCGTCGTGCAGCGGGCTGACCGCGGTCCGGCGCAGGTACGCCATACCGTGCACGTCGCCGTCCAGCTCGACCACCAGCAGCCGGCCGAACGGATCGTCCAGGTGCTTGCTGACGGCAACCTCCGCGGCGGCCGTCGACGGCGGCGCCGGCAACCGGGACGGCAGCCCGGCGGTGGTCAGCTCACGCCACAACGCGACCAGAGCGCCGGCGTCGGTCTCTCGGGCGTCCCTCACCTCGATGGCTGCCACCACAGCGACCTCCTGGGTCCGGTCCACCCCCGAGGTGAACGGACGGGCCGATACGCTCGTCCTCGCGCAACAGTAGGCCCTCCGGGGTCACATGCAAAGCTGACCAGAGCTGTCCGGAGGGACCAGGTTGTTCATCGGAATCGGGACCGTCGTGAACGTTGCGACGGTGCTCGTCGGATCGGTACTCGGCGTACTCGTCGGGCATCGACTCAGTCACCGGACCAGGGAGCTGGTCACCGACGCGATCGGCCTGGTCACGCTGCTGATTGCGATCTCCTCGGCACTCACCGTCGGCGACAAAGCGCTCAGCGACGCGGTCGGCGACAGCGCCCCGGTGCTGATCGTGCTGGGCGCGATGCTGATCGGCGGGATCATCGGCTCGCTGCTGCACATCGAGGAACGGCTGGAGGGCTTCGGCTCGTGGATGCAGCGCCGGTTCGACCGCGGTGAAGGGCAGAGCACCTTCGTCGAAGGGTTCGTGTCGGCGTCGATGGTGTTCTGCGTCGGGCCGCTGACGTTCCTCGGCTCGCTGTCCGACGGTCTCGGCCGGGGCGCTGATCAGCTGTATCTGAAGGCGGTACTGGACGGGTTCACGTCGATCGCGTTCGCCGCGTCGTTCGGCTGGGGCGTGGCCGCGTCCGCGCTCGTCGTTCTCGTAGTACAGGGATCGATGACGGCGGTCGGCGCGCTGCTGGGCGACGTACTGCCGGATGCGCATGTGACCGCGCTCGGCGCGACCGGTGGCGTGATGCTGATCGGGGTGGCGCTGCGGCTGCTGAAGATCAAGCAGGTCGCGGTCGCCGATCTACTGCCCGCGTTGATCGTTGCCCCGCTGCTGGTTCAGTTGCTCGTTGTCATCCGCAACTGAACCAGCAGCATGGGTCTCAGTCCTCGCCGAGATAGGCCTTACGGACCGAGTCGTTCACCAACAGGTCGCTGCCGCTACCGGACAGCACGATCTTGCCGACCTCGAGCACGTAGCCGAAGTCGGCCCGCTTCAAGGCCGCCTGGGCGTTCTGCTCGACCAGCAGGATCGTCGTACCCTGCCGCTGCAGCTCGGTCACCGTGGACATGATCCGCTTCATCATGATCGGCGACAGACCCATCGACGGCTCGTCCAGCATCATCAGCTTCGGCCGGCTCATCATCGCCCGGCCCATCGCCAGCATCTGCTGCTCACCGCCGGAGAACGTACCGGCCGGCTGCTTGCGCCGCTCCCCCAGGATCGGGAACAGCTCGTACGCCGCTTCGAGGTCGGCCCGCACCGCGGCCGGGTCCCGGCGCGCGAACGCGCCGAGCATCAGGTTCTCCTCGACCGACAGCCGCGGGAAGATCCGCCGGCCCTCGGGCGAGTGGGCCAGACCCCGGGTGACGATGTCGTGCGCCGCCACGTGGTCGATCCGCTCACCCTGGAACCAGATCTCGCCGGCCGTCGGCCGGAGCAGCCCGGAGATCGTCTTCAGCGTGGTGGTCTTGCCGGCGCCGTTGGTGCCGATCAGCGACACCACCTGCCCCTGCTCCACGCTGAAGCTGATCTTCTTCACCGCAAGGATCTTGCCGTAGGCAACTTCCAGGTCCTTGACCTCGAGCATCGCGGTCATGGCTTCTCCTCCCCGGGTGTCGAATCCGGTACGGCGTCCTGCGGAGCATCCTCGTCGTCGTCCTCACCGGTGCCGATGTAGGCCTCGATCACCCGCGGGTCGGACTGCACCTCGTCCGGGGTGCCCTCGATCAGGGCCTGCCCCTGGACCAGACACAGCACCCGGTCGCACAGGTTGAAGATGAACCGCATGTCGTGCTCGATCACCACGACCGACAGCCCGGAGTCCCGGATCTTGAAGATCAGGTCCATCGCCTGCCGGGTCTCCTGCGGGTTCATACCGGCCGTCGGCTCGTCCAGCAGGATGAGCTTCGGGTCGGTGGCCAGCGCCCGCGCGATCTCGAGCCGGCGCTGGTCGCCGTACGGCATGTTCCGGGCCAGGTGCTCGGTGGACTTGCCGAGGCCGACGAAGTCGAGCAGCTCCTGGGCCCGAGCCCGGGTCGCCTCCTCCTCGCGCCGGAACTTCGGCCCGCGGAGCACCGAGGTGAGCGCGCCCGCGCTGGTCCGGCAGTACCGCCCGACCATCACGTTCTCCAGCGCGGTCATGTTCGCGAACAACCGGATGTTCTGGAACGTCCGGGCCATTCCCGCGCGCACGACCGCCCGCGGCTTCGGCGGCAACGGCGTCAGCGCCGCCAGCTCCTGAACCGGCACGGCCTCGAGGTCCAGGGACTCGCCCTTCTTGACCTTCGGTGCCTTCGGCGCCTTCCGCGGTACGCCGGCGAACCGGACCTGACCGCTGGTCGGCTTGTACAGACCGGTGAGGCAGTTGAAGAACGTTGTCTTGCCGGCCCCGTTCGGGCCGATCAGACCGACGATCTCGCCCTCGCGGACGGTCAGGTTGACATCGTTGACCGCCAGCAGACCACCGAACCGCATGGTCACGCCGGAGGCTTCCAGGACCGGCTCGCCGATCGGCCGGGTGGCCTCGGGCCGGGACTCGGTCACTGTCATTGCGCCTCCCCGACGGCCAGGCGTTGCTCTTCGACTTCGACGGCCAGCTCTTCGTCCTCTTCGTGGAACTCGAGCTGCCTTCGTCTGCTCGCGACCAGCCCCTCGGGCCGGAACCGCATCATCAGCACGAGCAGCAGCCCGAACATCAGCAGCCGGTACTCGGAGAAGAACCGCAGCTTCTCCGGCAGCAGCTTCAGGATCGTTGCTCCCAGCAACACACCGGCGATGGTGCCCATACCGCCGAGCACGATCGCGGCGAGCAGGAACGCCGACTCGATGAACTGGTACTGATCAGGGCTTACCGCCGCGTCCTGGTGGGCCTTGATGGTGCCGGCCAGACCGGCCAGGAACGCACCGACCGCGAACGCGAGGATCTTCAGCCCGAAGACGTTCACGCCCATCGCCTCGGCGGCCTTCTCGTCCTCACGGATCGCCACCCAGCCGCGCCCGATCCGGCTGTTGTTCAGCCGGGCGAAGACCAGGATGACGAAGCCGATCAGGATCAGCAGCAGGAAGTAGTAGTTCGAGAACCTGCCGAGCTCGATGCCGGCGAGCGAATGCTCGTCGCCGAAGTTGAACCCGCCGATCTGCAGGTCCGGGATACCCGGGATACCGTTCGGACCGTTGGTCAGGTTCGGGCCGTTGTTGCCGTCCAGGTTGCCCATCGAGAACCGGAAGATCTCACCGAAGCCGAGCGTCACGATGGCCAGGTAGTCACCTGAGACCCGCAGCGTCGGCGTACCGATGATCAGGCCTAGCGTCGCGGACACCGCAGCGCCGACCAGCATCACGACCAGGAACGGCGGCTTCCACCCGACCGTGGCGAACGCCGAGTTCGACAGCACCGCCGCCGTGTAGGAACCGGCCCCGAGGAACGCGATGTACCCGAGGTCGAGCAGGCCGGCCAGACCGACGACGATGTTCAGGCCCATCGCGGTCGCGCCGAAGATCAGCACCTGGTTCGCGATCGACATGTTCGCGTCCGACCCGTTCTGCGTGAACGGGAACAGGAACGCCACCACGAACGCGGCCAGCGTGAGCACCTTCTTGTGCCGCTGCCCGACGTGACTGACGAACGTCATCGTGCCGGTCCGGAACAACGCCGTCGCGATCACGGCGATGAACACCAGGCAGAGGATGAACGACCAGGCGTCCTGCAGACCGAGCGCGTACGCCGCGGCGAACAGCACCGCGGCCATCAGCACCGCGATCGTGAGGATCTCGATGCCGCCCGGCAGCCTCGCCTCACTCATGTCCCGCAATTGCCGCAACGGCAGCAACCAGCCCGAGACCGCGATCAGCAGCGCACCCACCAGCGAGATGTACCCGCCCGGGTTCACGTTGATCAGGCCGTCGGACTCGGTGCCGATCGCAACCAGGATCAGCACCATGTAGAGCGACAGACCGGCGCCGAGCGTCCGGATGCCGAGCGTGGCGTCGAGCCAGGCACCCAGCCTGGTCATCGGGCCCTTCTCGGCCAGCAGCAGCACCAGCGACAGCACCGCGCCGATGAGCGTCAGGATCTGCAGACCACCGGGATAGAAGTTGATCGACAGGTCGTTCAGGATCTGGCCGTCGTAGCTCCAGGACAGGAACGATCCGACGACCAGCAGTACCACACCGGCGATGCCCAGCGGCCACGCGATCGGCCGTTCCGGCTTCGCGGCCGGCGCATCCGTTGCCTCCGGCACCGGAGTTTTGACATCCGTCATGCGCGGTCCACCACCCTCGCGCCGAGCAGGCCCTGCGGCCTGAAGACCAGAACCAGAATCAGGATGACGAAGGCCCACACGTCCTTCCAGGTACTCCCGCCGAACTGGCCCGGGATGTACTGCGTGGCCATCGCCTCAACCACACCGAGCACGAGACCGCCGACAACGGCGCCGTACACGTTGCCGATACCACCGAGCACGGCGGCGGTGAACGCCTTCAGACCGGCCAGGAAGCCCATCCGGAAGTCGATGTTGTTGTTCTGCAGACCCTGCGAGACACCCGCGATGGCAGCGAGTACCGCACCGAGGGCGAACGCGACCACGATGATCCGGTCCACGTTGATACCCATCAGCCGGGCGGTGTCCGGGTCCTGCGACACGGCCTGCATACCGCGACCGAGCCGGGTCCGGTTGATGAAGAACCACAGCACCACGGCGCAGACCGCGAGGGCCGCGACCGTGAAGACCGCGGACCGCTGGATGGTCACGCCGCCGACCTGCAGCGCCGTACCGGTCACCACGTCGAGCTGCGGGAACGGGATGCGCTGCTTCGCACTCGGCCACTCGACCTTGTCGATCAGCAGCTTGAAGATGATCCAGCCGATCTCAGCCGACAACGCGGTCGCGGCTGCCGTGGCGGCCACGGCCTGCAGGTTGATCTGCACCCGCGCGTGCTTCTTCGCGGCCAGACCGGCCAGCACGCCCACCGCCGTACCGATGATCGCACCGCCGACGATGGCGGCGACGACGTACAGCGCGGACACGTCGGTGTTGATCAGCCGTACGACGATCCACAGCACGACGGCACCGCCCGCGGCGCCGAGCAGCGGGGCACGGTCGTACCACTTGGTGATCGGGTTGTTCAGGTGGACCTTGGCCTGCCGTCCACCGACGATGTACCCGATGGCGATCGCCAGACCGGCGAACACCACCACGGTCCAGCCCGGCTGCTCGTAGAAGAGCCGGATGAACTCCTGCAGGAACACCGAGATACCGATCGCGGTGATCAGTGGTGCCAGTCGTGGCGCGTTCCGCAGGGGACGGTACGCGACACGTTCCATCAGCACCGCGGTGCCGACCGACGCGATCATCGCGCCGATGATCATCACCGGCAGGATCCAGACGCTGGTATGACCGTTGAAGAACAACAAGTACGTGGTCAGCGCGCCGAACGCGCCGATCATGAAGACCTCGCCGTGGGCGAAGTTGATGAGCTGCACGATGCCGTAGACGACGGTGTAACCCACCGCGATCAGGGCGTACAGCGAGCCCAAGGTCAGCCCGTTGACGAGCTGTTGCAGGAACTGGTCCACGTCGACCTCCCATCTGCCTCAGTTATGACACGCCACGGGGGCGGGAGGATCACTCCCACCCCCGAGACATGAGGTCGACTCTGCTTACTTGTCTTCGAACGCCTTGGTCTCGACGGTGGCCCACTTGCCGCCGGCAACCTTGTAGACGGTCAGCACCTTGGAGGTGGTGTCACCGTACTGGTCGAAGGAGACCTTGCCGGTCACGCCGTCGAACGAAACCTTGCTCATGGCATCGACCGTCGCCTGCCGGGCCGACTCGACGTCCTTGGCGTCCTTCAGCGAGACCTTCAGCGCGTTGATGATCGCGTTGGCCGCGTCGAAGGAGTAGCCGCCGTACGCCGCGTATGGCTCCTTGTAGTTCTGCGCGTTGTAGTCCGAGACGAACTTCTTCGCCGAGTCCAGCGAGTCCACCGGCGCGCCGACCGAGGTGGCCAGGTCGTTGTCGGAGGTCTTGCCGGCCAGGGTGATGTACTTCGGGTCGAAGATGCCGTCGCCGCCCATCAGCGGGACGTTCAGACCGGCGGCCTTCATCTGCTGCGAGAGCGGACCGGCCTGCGGGTACTCACCACCGTAGTAGATCGCCTGCGGTGCGGACGGCTTGATCGCGGAGATCACGGCCTGGTAGTTCGAGTCGTCCGGGTTGATCGTCTGCGCCGCGACGACGGTACCGCCGAGCTTCTTGAACTCGTCGGTGAAGGTGCCGACCAGGCCCTGGCCGTACGCCTTCTTGTCGTGGATCGTGGCGACCTTGGTGATCTTGGCGGTCTCGTACAGGTAGCGGGCCGCGAACGGGCCCTGGACCGCGTCGGTGGTGCAGGTACGGAAGTACGTCGGGTACGGCCGCTTCGGAGCGGTCTGCCAGTTGGCGCCCTGGGTCAGGCCCGGGCCGGTGTTGGCCGGCGAGACCTGGACGATGTTCTTCGGCGCGAGCACCGGCTGGACCTGCTGGCTGACGCTGGTGTTCAGCGTGCCGACCACGCCGATCACGTCGGCGTCACCGGCCAGCGCCGTGGCGGCGTTCTTACCCGGGTCCGGCTTGGCCTCGTCGTCCTTCGGCACGACCTCGAGCTTCCAGCCCGGAATCGCGCCGGAGTCGTTGGCCTGCTTCACGGCCAGCTCGACCGAGTGCTGGATACCCAGACCCAGTGCCGACAAGTCTCCCGACAGAGGCGCGATCACGCCGATCTTGGCAGTCTTCGTCGAGCCCCCGGAGCTCCCCCCGGAGTCGTTGCCACTGCGTGAACCGCAGGCAGTCAGGGCCAACGACGCAACGATCAGCGACGCGCCGACCCTTACTACGGAACGCTGGTGCACTGTTCCTCCCATGTCTGGATAGTCCGGCGAATCCCCGGACTCCCGCGTTTGCCGCGAGCATCCGCAGGCTAGACCTCTGGGGGCTCTTCAAGCGATGTCACGGAGCGTGTGTTGTGAGGTCGTTACAGCGGTAAGCAGCATGGGCAGAAGTAGTTGCTGTACGCCCGCTCAGTCAGATGAGCACAGAGTGATTCACTCGCTACTGCCAGCCTCGTCAACGACCAACTGCGCGACCTGCCGCATCGAAACTCTTTTATCCATTGCGGTTTTCTGGATCCACCGGAACGAGTCCGGCTCGGACAGCCCGAACTTGGTCTGCAGGATCGACTTGGCCCGGTCGACCAGTTTGCGGGTCTCCAGCCGCTCGGCCAGGTCCGCGACCTCCCGCTCCAGCTCGGCCAGCTCGACGTACCGAGAGGCGGCGATCTCGATCGCGGGCAGCAGATCCGCCTTGGAGAACGGTTTCACCAGGTACGCCATGGCGCCGGCGTCACGGGCCCGCTCGACCAGCTCGCGCTGCGAGAACGCGGTCAGCATCAGCACCGGCGCGATCCGCTCACCGGCGATCTTCTCGGCCGCACTCAGCCCGTCCAGCTTCGGCATCTTGACGTCCAGAATCACCAGATCCGGCCGAAGATCCGTCGCCAACCGGATGGCCTCTTCCCCATCCCCCGCCTGCCCGACGACGTCGTACCCCTCCTCAGCCAGCATCTCGGCCAGATCCATCCGAATCAAAGCCTCATCCTCAGCGATCACCACACGCTTAGCAGTCACACCGCACACCTTAGCGATCCCCCCTCAGCTCTTCGGCCCCACGAACCCATCCAGCGCGGCGACCCCCTCCTTCCGGCTCACCGCGATCGCGTTCCGCCGCGGTTGCCGCCAAGGAATCCCGAGCAGATCCAACGTGTCGGTCAGGATCTTCCGGATGTCGTCCGACTCGTTGGAGAACATGTACCGAACGTAGAAGTAGCGCTTGCCTGACTCCGGCTTGCTTGCCCAGTTCACGAACCGGCACCCATCCGAATGAAACAACCCGCGCAGCAACTGTTCGGGGTACTTGGCAACTATCTCCCGCTGCCAATCCTCCAACTCGATCTTCCGCAGATGCTTCCGCCCCGGACCATGCTGCGGAAACACACAAGGCCAGTGCTTCCACCGCGCCTCAACCCGAATCGCTCCGTCACCTCCCCGCAGACAGGGACTCGCGCCGGGTTTGACCTGTCGAATCGTCTCGGCAATCTCCTGATTGAGCTCGACATACCGCTCGTCGTTGACGATCTGCAGCGTGAAAACTCCACGCCGCGCCCTGGCGATCGATCCGTCCCCCAGATACCACCCCAGCAACAACGCGTACGCCGCCTCGTCGAGCTCGGCCCCGTCACACCGAGGACACGGCGTCGCCGGGTATCCGCTCCCCTTGCGGATCCAGCCGTCCCGTTGATAACGCCGCCGCCACGTCCGAATCGTCCGCAACGCAACACCGTGGATCGCGGCATTGACGCGATCGGGGACGCCATCATCAGACATCCGCAACGCCGACTCCACCGTCTCCCGCGACCTGAAGTGCCCCATACCCAATGCTCCCGCCGGCCACCGACAGTTTTCTGTTCGAGCGACCGGATGGGCTAGGATCTTCGAGCGCACACGGAGCGCATCAGCCCTGGTACCCCAACGGCAGAGGGAGCGGATTCAAAACCCGCACAGTGTGGGTTCAAATCCCACCCAGGGCACAAATAGGTGGCCGGAATCTGTCGGTCGTGGCTGGCAACCTCGGGTCATGTACGACGAGGAGACGCGGGCCACCGCACGAGCCGCAATGGCCGGCGGTGAGAGTCTCAACTCGATCAGCAAGCATCTCGGCGTCAGCCGAGCTACGCTCCGTGACTGGCGGAACCGTGAGGGTCGTAGGACGTACCCGAGTGACTGTCCTCGGTGCGCGAACGGGAAGCTGCCGGGTACGTCGTACGCGCACTTGCTCGGGTTGTATCTCGGAGACGGCTGCCTGTCGAAGCACCGCCGAGACGTGTACGCGCTCCGGATCGCCTGTGACGACGCCTACCCCCGGCTGATCGACGAGACGGCGGACGCGATTCTCGCCGTACACCCGAGCCGACCGGTGCACCGCGTCCAGGCCGTCGGATACACGTCGGTGGTTGCGTACTGGAAGCACTGGCCGTGCTTGTTCCCGCAGCACGGACCAGGACCCAAGCATCGCCGGACCATCGAGCTGGCGACCTGGCAGCAGGAGATCGTTGCCGAGTGCCCCGAACTCTTCCTCCGCGGCCTGTTCAACTCCGACGGCTGCCGGGTCGCGAACTGGACGAGTCGCACAGTCGGCGGCGTACAGAAGCGGCACGAATATCCCCGCTACATGTTCTCCAACGAGTCCGCCGACATCATGCAACTGTGCCAGTGGGCTCTCGACCTCCTGGACATCCCTTGGCGCATGCCCCGCCGAAACGCGTTGTCCGTAGCCCGCCGAGAAGCGGTAGGCAGACTAGACGAATTCATCGGCTCGAAGTCGTAGGTGAGCCGCCTATACAACGTGCCTGAGCATCAGGCCGGGGCGCCTTTGGGTCGCCTTCCGTGCAGTTCGCGGGACTGTGGACACCCTTTGGGGTCTGGAGACAGGAAATAACCTGTCTCCAGACCCCAGTTCTTGTCTCCGGCCCCGGTTCATGGCTCGGGCGGAGGCGGGCGGTCAGGTGGCCGGCCGCCTCGGGCGGTGCGTGCTGGTTACGGGTTTTGGCTTCGGTAGGCGGGGGCTATGCCGTCTATGGCGTCGCCCATTCGGTGGACTCGGAGGGCGTTGGTGGAGCCGGGGATGCTGGGTGGGGAGCCGGCAACGATGACGACCAGGTCGCCCTTGTTGAGTTTGCCGAGCTCCAGCAGGCGCTGGTCTACCTGGCGGACCATTTCGTCGGTGTGTTCGACGGTGGGGACGATGAACGTTTCCACGCCCCACACGACGCTCAGCCAGGCGCTGACCGACGGGACCGGGGTGAACGCGAGCAGCGGGACCTCGGTGCGGTAGCGGGCCAGCCGGAGCGCGGTGTCGCCGGACTGGGTGAAGGCGATCAGGTACTTCGCGTCCAGCCGCTCGGCCACGTCCGCGGCCGCACGGGCGATCACGCCGCCCTTGGTCTTCGGCTCCCACTCGATCGCCTGGACCCGGCTCAGGCCGTGTTCCTCGGTCGACTCCACGATCCGCGACATCGTCTTGACGGTCTCGATCGGGAACCGGCCGACGCTGGTCTCACCGGACAGCATGACCGCGTCCGCGCCGTCGAGTACGGCGTTCGCGACGTCGGAGGCCTCGGCCCGGGTCGGCCGCGGGGCGGAGATCATCGACTCCAGCATCTGGGTGGCGACGATCACCGGCTTCGCGTTCAGCCGGGCCTGGTCGATGATCAGCTTCTGGACCAGCGGGACCTCCTCCAGCGGGAGCTCCACGCCGAGGTCACCGCGGGCCACCATGAAGCCGTCGAAGGCGTCGATGATCTCGTCGAGGTTGGCGACCGCCTGCGGCTTCTCGATCTTGGCGATCACCGGGATCCGGTGACCTTCCTCTTCCATGATCTTGTGCACGATCCGGATGTCGTCCGCGCGCTGGACGAAGGACAGCGCGATGATGTCGGCCGGCAGGTGCAGTGCCCAGCGCAGGTCCTCGGCGTCCTTCTCCGACATTGCCGGCACGCTCACCGTGACACCGGGCAGGTTGATGCCCTTGTGGTTGGACACCGGCCCGCCGACGGTGACCCGGCAGATCACGTCGGTCTCGGTGACCTCCTCGGCCACCAGCGCGATCCGGCCGTCGTCGATGAGCAGCTGGTCGCCGGGGCTCACGTCGCCCGCCAGACCGTCGTACGTCGTACCGCAGATGGTCTGGTCACCCGGCACCTCCCGGGTGGTGATCGTGAACCGCTCGCCGTAGGTCAGCGTTGCCTTGCCCTCGGCGAACTCGGCCAGGCGGATCTTCGGGCCCTGCAGGTCGACCAGGATGCCGACGTTGTGGCCGGTCTCCGCGGCTGCGGTGCGGATCCGCTGATAGATGCGCTCATGCTCGGCATGGGCGCCATGACTCAGGTTGAGTCTTGCGACGTCCATACCTGCTTGGACGAGTTCCAGGATGCGCTCGGGGGCGGCAGTAGCCGGGCCGAGCGTACAAACGATCTTTGCGCGACGCACGTCACAAAACCCTACTCCTGCAAACCACTGCCCCCGCTGGTCCACCCCCGTTACTGGACAGTTAACAGCTGAAGGCAATCAGGTACATCGCCTGAATCGTCAAGAAGACAAGGGGGTGTAGGCCCCGACGGTCACGTCACCACTCGGCTGCGCGGTGACCGTCTGCAGACCGACCGGCAGCCCTTTCAGGTACGTGATGAGGGTGACCTCACCTGGTTTCCGCAAGGTGTAGCCGAGCGCGAAGGCGTACGCCGCTCCCCCGGTCGTCCCGTTGGTGTACGTCGTGACCTCCCGCTGGTCGACCACGGTGTGCTCAGGCCCGACCTGACGGTGCAAATGACCGGACAACAGCAATGTCGCGCACCCGCGGGTGGCGGTGTCGGCGAACGACGACGGGTCGTGCACCACCATCGTCGAGATCCGCTTGTCGTCGGGCTGGTCGCAAGCGACGTCCGCGAGCCGCTTCGACTGGTGGTCGATCGTCTCGTCGCCGGGCGTGTCGGCGCTGCCGAGCCCGGTCTTGGTCGGGTCGCTGTCGCCGAGGAACCGGATCCCCTCGACCTCGACCGGCTTGCTGTCGAGCACGGTGAACCCGGCCTTGCGCATGAAGTCCTCGACGTGCCCGCCGGCGTCGTGGTTGCCGGCCACCGCGACCACCTTGAGGTCCTTGAAGTGCTGCTTCAGCGAGTTGATGCTGAACGCTTCCCAGCTCTGCCCGGACGAGGTGTCGTCACCGGCGTCGATCAGCAGCTTCGCGCCGGCCGCCTTACCCACCGCGGACGCGAACCCGTCGATGCCGATGTTGTCGTGCCGGTCCGAGACCAGCAGCGCGACCGTCTCGTCTTTGTTCGGCTGGTGGATCTGGGTGGTGACATCGGAGACCCGGTCCTTCAGCTCGCCGTACAGCTCGGTGGACTTCCGGTACGTCTCGACCAGGGTCCGGATCACCCCGACGCCGCCGGTGGTGGAGAACCCGGACGCGACCTCGACCGACTTCAGCCGGTCGTCGAACGACAGGTCCGGTAGCAGCTTGACCAACGGCTGCCACTGCGTTGGCGGTACGTCGGCCGGTCGCATCCGTCCGGGTCCGTAGATCGACGCGATCGTGATCAGCATCGCGACCAGTACGACGATGGCCCGATGCTCGAACCGGCGCTCGTGCCGGTGGACCAGATGCCACAGCTCTCGCCGGCGTCGCGCCCCCAGCGCCGTCCAGAGGGTGGCCACCACCACGACGACGAGCAGGCCGGATCCGGCTCCGGCGACCGCGTTGTCGACCGCCATCTGCTGGATGACCTGCTTCATCCGCGCGATCTCACCGTCGGGCTGGGACGCGATCAGGGTGTCGCGGGTGAGCAGCTCGGTGAGGTTGTCGGCGTCGGTCTCCTGTACGTCGATGTTGATGCCGATGCCGCCAGGTGTGTTGGCCGGGATCCGCAGCCGCGGCAGCACGGCGCCGAGGTCGAGCGTGGCGTACCCGTCGAACGTCGGCGAAACCGTTGCCGCGTGCGCGCCGATCGTGACCCGCTCGGAATCGCTCACGAACCCGAACAACCCGACCACGACCGAGGTCAGCACGAACAGCACGCTCAACCCGGCCCACGGTGCGATCGCACGGAGCCGGGCTCGGGTCACGAGGCGGGTAGCCACGTGCACCAACTTATTGCGGAGCTCAAGCCGTCGCATCTTCTGGCGCGCGGTTGCGGGCTACAAACAAGTTGCCTGTAGCCCGCATCCGTCAGACCGCGAGAGGTCGGGCCGTCGGCGGGATCGGCGTCGGAAGGGTCGAGGACCCGGTGAGGAGCGTGTCGACCCCGTTGGCGCAGGAGCGGCCTTCGGCGATCGCCCAGACGATCAGGGACTGGCCGCGGCCGGCGTCGCCGCAGGCGAAGACGCCCTCGACCGAGGTCTGGTACGTCTTGTCCCGCTTCACGTTGCCGCGCTCGTCGAGCTCGACACCGAGCTGCTCGAGGAAGCCCTCCCGCTCCGGGCCGAGGAAGCCCATCGCGAGCAGCACCAGCTGGGTCGGGATCGTCCGCTCGGTGCCCTCGACCGGCACGAACTTGCCGTCCTTGAACTCCACCTCGACCAGGTTCAACCCGGAGACGTTGCCCTCGGCATCCGCCTCGAAGTTGACGGTGGAGACCGAGTAGACCCGGTCGCCGCCCTCCTCGTGCGCGGACGCGACCCGGTAGATCATCGGGTACGTCGGCCACGGCTGGTTGCCGGGCCGGTCGTCGCCGGGTCGCGGCATGATCTCCAGCTGGGTCACCGAGCGAGCACCCTGCCGGTGCGCCGTGCCCAGGCAGTCGGCGCCGGTGTCGCCGCCGCCGATGATGACGACATCCTTGTCAGTGGCAACGATCTGGTCCTCGACGGCCTGACCGAGCGAGGCCCGGTTGGACTGCGGCAGGTACTCCATCGCCTGGTGGATGCCGCCGTACTCACGGCCCGGCACCGGCAGGTCGCGGGCCGCGGTGGCGCCGGTCGCGATCACCACCGCGTCGTACCGCTGCTTGAGCTGGGTGCCGGTGACGTCCACGCCGACGTTGACTCCGGAGCGGAAGACCGTGCCCTCCTCCTTCATCTGCTGGATCCGGCGGTCGACCTGGAGCTTCTCCATCTTGAACTCCGGGATGCCGTACCTGAGCAGGCCGCCCGGGGTGTCGGCGCGTTCGTAGACCGCGACCGTGTGCCCCGCCCGGGTCAGCTGCTGTGCGGCGGCCAGGCCGGACGGACCGGAGCCGACGACCGCGATCGTCTTACCGGTCAGCCATTCCGGCGGCTGGGGCCGGACGTCGCCGGTCTCCCAGGCCTTGTCGATGATCGCGACCTCGACGTTCTTGATCGTCACCGGGTCCTGGTTGATGCCGAGCACGCACGAGGTCTCGCACGGCGCCGGGCAGAGCCGGCCGGTGAACTCCGGGAAGTTGTTGGTCGCGTGCAACCGCTCGATCGCGCTCGACCAGTCGTCCCGCCAGACCAGGTCGTTCCACTCCGGGATCAGGTTGCCCAGCGGGCAGCCGTTGTGGCAGAACGGGATGCCGCAGTCCATGCAGCGGCCGGCCTGCTTGGTGATGATCGGCAGCAGCGCCTTGCCGGGCCCGCCGGGGTAGACCTCTTTCCAGTCCTGCACCCGCTCGCCGACCGGCCGACGGTCGGCGACCTCCCGCGGTGTGGTCAGGAATCCCTTCGGGTCAGCCATCAGATGGCCTCCATCATCGCTCGCGTGGTGGCGTCCTCGTCCAGCCCGTCCCGCTCGGCGGCCGCCTTGGCCGCCAGCACCCGGGCGTAGTCGCGGGGCATCACCGTGGTGATCCTGGCGGCGGCGGCGGGCCAGTCGGCGAGCAGCTTGGCCGCCCGTTCCGATCCGGTCTCCTCGAAGTGCCGGCGTACCAGGTCGTGCAGGAGTTCGGCCTCGTCCGTGGTGACCGGGTGCAGATCCACCAGCTCCGGGTTCACCAGGGCGTGGTCCAGGTCGAGCACGTGGGCCACGCCGCCCGACATGCCCGCCGCGAAGTTCCGGCCGACAGGGCCGAGTACGACGACGCGCCCACCGGTCATGTACTCGCAGGCGTGGTCGCCGACCGACTCGACGATCGCGGTCGCACCCGAGTTCCGGACGCAGAACCGTTGCCCGACGCCACCACTGATGAACAGTTCACCCGAGGTCGCGCCGTACGCGATCACGTTGCCGGCGATGATCTGGTCGGCCGCATCGAACCGCGCATGCCGATCCGGCCGGATGACCACGCGGCCACCGGACAGACCCTTGCCGACGTAGTCGTTGGCGTCACCCTCGAGTCGCAGGGTTACTCCGTTCGGGACGAAGGCGGCGAACGAGTTGCCGGCCGACCCGGTGAAGGTCAGGTCGATGGTGCCGTCGGCCAGGCCGGCCGCGCGGTACCGCTTGGTGATCTCGTGGCCGAGCATCGTGCCGACGGTCCGGTTCACGTTCCGGATCGCGAGCTGCGCCCGTACCGGCTCGCCGTTCTCCAGGGCGGGCCGGCAGATCCGGATCAGCTCGTTGTCGAGTGCCTTGTCCAGGCCGTGGTTCTGCTTGACCACCTGGTGCCGCGACGCGCCCTCGGGCAGCGACGGCACGTGCAGGATCGGCGCCAGGTCGAGACCGTCCGCCTTCCAGTGGTCGACGGCGCGGTGGACGTCCAGCACCTCGGCGTGCCCGATCGCCTCCTCGAGGGTCCGGAAACCCAGCTCAGCAAGGTATTCCCGGACTTCCTCGGCGATGAACTCGAAGAAGTTCACCACGAACTCGGGCTTGCCGGAGAACCGCTCGCGCAGTACCGGGTTCTGCGTCGCGACCCCGACCGGGCAGGTGTCCAGGTGGCAGACCCGCATCATGATGCAGCCCGAAACCACGAGCGGCGCGGTCGCGAAACCGTACTCCTCCGCGCCGAGCAGCGCGGCGATGACGACGTCCCGCCCAGTCTTCAACTGACCATCGGTTTGTACGACGATCCGGTCGCGCAAACCGTTGAGCAGCAGAGTTTGCTGCGTCTCGGCCAGGCCGAGCTCCCACGGACCGCCGGCGTGCTTCAGCGAGGTCAGCGGCGCCGCGCCCGTACCGCCGTCGTGGCCGGAGATCAGCACGACGTCCGCGTGAGCCTTGCTGACACCGGCCGCGATCGTGCCGACGCCGACCTCGGAGACCAGCTTCACGTGGATCCGCGCCTGCGGGTTCGCGTTCTTCAGGTCGTGGATCAGCTGGGCCAGGTCCTCGATCGAGTAGATGTCGTGGTGCGGCGGCGGCGAGATCAGGCCGACACCCGGCGTCGAGTGCCGCGTGTTCGCCACCCACGGGTACACCTTCGGTCCGGGCAGCTGACCACCCTCGCCGGGCTTCGCGCCCTGCGCCATCTTGATCTGGATGTCGTCGGAGTTCGTCAGGTACTCCGCCGTGACGCCGAAGCGCCCCGACGCGACCTGCTTGATCGAGCTCCGCCGGGTCGGGTCGTACAGCCGGTCGGCGTCCTCGCCGCCCTCACCGGTGTTCGACTTGCCGCCGAGCCGGTTCATCGCGATCGCCAGCGTCTGGTGCGCCTCGGCGCTGATCGATCCGTAGCTCATCGCACCGGTGGAGAACCGCTTGACGATCGCGCTGACCGGCTCGACCTCGTCGATCGAGATCGGCTCGCGGTCCGAGTTGAAGCCGAACAGACCGCGCAGCGTCATCAGCCGCTCGGACTGCTCGTCCACGCGGGAGGTGTACTGCTTGAAGATGTCGTAGCGACCGGTCCGGGTGCTGTGCTGCAGCCGGAACACCGTGTCCGGGTCGAACAGGTGCGGCTCGCCTTCACGCCGCCACTGGTACTCGCCGCCGATCTCCAGCTTGCGGTGCGCGGGCAGGATCCCGTCCGCCGGGTACGCGCGCAGATGCCGGCGGCGTACCTCCTCGGCGATCGCGTCCAGGCCGACGCCGCCGATCCTCGACGACGTACCGGTGAAGTAGATGTCGACCAGGAACGGGGACAGCCCGTTCGCCTCGAAGATCTGGGCGCCGGTGTACGACGCGACCGTCGAGACGCCCATCTTCGACATGACCTTGAGCACGCCCTTGCCGAGCGACTTCACCACGTTGCGGACAGCCTGCTCGGGCTCGATCCCCGGCAGGTAAGTGCCCTGACGGCAGAGGTCCTCGACGGACTCCAGCGCCAGGTACGGGTTGATCGCGGCCGCGCCGTACCCCATCAGGAGCGCGACGTGGTGGACCTCGCGGACGTCACCGGCCTCGACGACGAGACCGACCTGGGTGCGGGTCTTCTCCCTCACCAGGTGGTGATGGACCGCGGCGGTCAGCAGCAGCGACGGGATCGGCGCGCTGTCGGCGTTCGAGTGCCGGTCGGAGAGCACCAGGATGCGAGCGCCCTCGGTGATCGCGGCGTCGGCCTCGGCGCAGATCTCGTCGAGCCGCGTCCGGAGCGCCTCGCCGCCGCCTTCGACGTCGTACACCCCGCGCAGGACCGTGGTGGCCAGGCCGGGCATGTCGCCGTCAAGGTTGATGTGCCGGAGCTTGGCCAGCTCGTCGTTGGTGATCACCGGGAACGGGATGACCACCTGACGGCAGGAGGCCGGGCTCGGGTTCAGCAGGTTCGACTCCGGGCCGAGGCTCGACGACAGCGAGGTCACGAGCTCCTCGCGGATCGCGTCCAGCGGCGGGTTGGTGACCTGCGCGAACAGCTGCGCGAAGTAGTCGAACAGCAGCCGCGGCCGGTCGCTCAGGACCGCGATCGGCGTGTCCGTTCCCATCGAGCCGATCGGCTCCGCGCCAGACTTCGCCATCGGGGTGAGGATGACGCGCAGCTCCTCCTCGGTGTACCCGAAGACCTGCTGCCGCCGCGCCACCGACGCGTGGCTGTGGACGACGTGCTCGCGCTCGTGCAGGTCCTCGAACCGGATCAGGCCGGCGTGCAGCCACTCGTCGTACGGATGCTCGGCGGCGACCGCGTTCTTCACCTCGCTGTCGGTGATGATCCGGTGCGCGTCGACGTCGACCAGGAAGATCCGGCCCGGCTCGAGCCGGCCCTTCTCGGTGACGGTAGCCGGGTCGATGTCGAGCACGCCGGCCTCGGACGCGAGTACGACGAGACCGTCCTCGGTGACCCAGTAGCGCGAGGGGCGCAGACCGTTGCGGTCGAGGACCGCGCCGACCTTGGTGCCGTCGGAGAAGACCACCGACGCCGGGCCGTCCCACGGCTCCATCAGGGTCGAGTGGAACTCGTAGAACGCACGCCGCTTCGCGTCCATGCCGGCGGCGTTCTCCCACGCCTCCGGGATCATCATCAGCATCGCGTGCGGCAGCGAGCGGCCGCCGAGGTGCAGGAGCTCGAGGACCTCGTCGAACGAGGCCGAGTCCGAGGCTCCCGGCGTACAGATCGGGTAGAGCTGCTCGAGGTCACCAGGGATCAGGTCGCTGGCGAGCAGGGCCTCGCGGGCGCGCATCCAGTTCCGGTTGCCCTGGACGGTGTTGATCTCGCCGTTGTGGGCGATGTACCGGTACGGGTGGGCGAGCGGCCAGGACGGGAACGTGTTGGTGGAGAACCGCGAGTGCACGATGCCGATCGCCGAGGCGAGGTCGGGGTCGGTCAGCTCGGGAAAGAACTTGTCCAGCTGGTCGGTGGTCAGCATCCCCTTGTAGGTGATGGTCCGGCCGGACAGCGACGGGAAGTAGGTCTCCGTCTCCTTCTCGGCCCGCTTCCGCAGCCGGAACGCCATCCGCTCCAGCGCCAGGCCGAGTACCCGGCCGGCCTTCGCGCTGACGAACAGCTGCTTGAACGTCGGCATCACCGAACGCGCGGTCGCGCCGAGCAGGTCCGGGGTGGTCGGGATGTCCCGCCAGCCGATCACTCTCAGCTGCTCCTCGGCGGCCAGCTCCTCGATCCGGTTGATCGCCTTGGCGGCGTCGTCGGGATCGGCGGGCAGGAACGCGATACCGGTCGCGTAGCTGTGCGGCGCCGGCAGCTCGAACTCGCACACCTTGCGGTAGAAAGCGTCCGGGACCTGGAGCAGGATGCCGGCACCGTCGCCGGAGTCGGGCTCGGCACCGGACGCGCCACGGTGCTCGAGATTGCGCAGGGCGGTCAAGGCCTTGGCCACGATGTCGTGGCTGGGTTCACCGGTCAGAGTCGCGACGAAAGCAACACCACAAGCGTCGTGCTCGTGGGTGCCGTCGTAGAGACCCTCGCTCCGGAAGGGGGCGCGACCATACATTCAGGGGCTCCCGTCGTCCTACGGTCAACAACTGGCCGCGGGACAACATTGGCCCAAGCCGGGTGTCCCGAGACTACCTCATGACGCCCGCCAGCTGGACTTCCAGTCCACCGCGAAACGCCTTGATAACCCACAGTAAGCAAGCGCTCACTACTAGCCCCCATCTTCCCAGCCCACCGCCCCCACAACCACCCGCCACCCAGAAATTCACCCACTGAGACCAGATCGGCAGAAGAGGTGGGTGGAGTGGACCAATTGGGTGATAGATCTGCTCGATGGTTTGGCGGCCGGGGCGTGGTTGGGTTCTGCTCAGTGTGGGGAATGGGCGGGCGGATGGTGGCGTGTGGAGCACGCCAGAGGGGTTTGTGGCCAAGCGGCTGGTGCCCGGTGAGGGGCGGCCGGGGCATTACGCGTACTGGCGCCGGCAGGCCGAAGTGGCCGGTAGTGGTCTACTCGAGCGGACCGTCGGGCTGCGCGCGCCGCGGTGTGTGAAGGTCGAGAGCGATCCGGATGGCATCACGCTCTGGACGGATGCCGTTCAGACGACTCCGCTCACCTCCGTCGACGCGGCCGCCGCTATCGGGCGGTTCGCCCTGAATCGGCTGGAGCCTGCCCAGTGGTTCGCTCGGCGGATCATGCGCGACCGGCTGGCTGATGATCAGCAGCACGGTGGCTGGGCCGCGCTCGAAACGGCCGAGGTTTTGCCCGCCCACGTACGGCGTACCGGCCATCAGCTGTGGACGCACCGGGACGAGGTGATGTCCGAGCTCGATCGACTGCCGAAGCAGCTCATCCACGGCGACGCGCATCCGCCCAACCTGCTCCGGGCGGATGGCGACGACGTCATCGCGGTGGACTGGGATCAGTTCGGCATCGGCCCGTTGGGCTTCGACCTCGGGTACCTACTGCAGTTCACCCCAACACCGATCGCGGATCTCGTCGCCGCCTACCAGACCGGCAGCGCGGCCACCTGGCCGGCCAGAGACGTACGGCGAGGTGCCGTGCTGACCGCTGCCGTCACCCTGGTCGCGCGTGCAGCGTGGGCGCTCAATCAACCCGAGCCCGGAGTTCACCTGGAGCGCTTGCTCAGGCTGTCGGCCGTCGTCGACGAGGCGGTCAGCCACGCCTCGTGGAACGCCTGATAGCTCGGGAACCGCGCGGTCGTCGCCTCGAGGAGAACGTCTTCGAGCGCCGGCGGCGGGTCCGGGAGCAGGATCAGGCCGGCGCGGGCCATGACGTAGGCGTTGGTTCGGGTGTCGATAGGCGCGCCCAGCGAGAGTTCTTCAGGCGCCATGAAGCGGGTCGAGCCGAACATGCGGCCCATGGTGTTGCGGTAGGCGCCGCGGTGATACGAGTCGAGGTCCATCACCGTCAGGCGATGGGTTGCGAAGTCGTAGATCAACGACCCGTCGTAGAAGTCGCCCTCGACCCAACCGGCCGCATCGAGGGCGGCGTGCAGGTCGTAGAGGGTGTCTAGGGCGGTGAGGATCTCCCCGGTCGGGAGGGCTTGGAAACGTCCGGCGGAATCGTGGAGAAGGTCACCGTCGCGCCAGTCGTAGACCAAGAGCGGACCGCCCGGGGACTCGACGACGGTGTGCAAGGTGGGCAGCGCGGAGTGGGTGACGGAGCGGCTGAGCTCGATCGCGTTGCGGAGGAGGGACACTCGGTCGGCGAAGCCGAGATAAGAGTCTGACGCGGCGGGGTCGCCGGCGGTCTTGACGAAGTACCGGGCATCGCCGGTCCGTACGCCGTACGAGAAGTTGCCGGAGTCCTGGGTGGTGAATCGGGTGAAGATGGTGCCTAGCTGGTCGAGGTAGTTGGCCGGAAGGACGTCGATCTCACCGGGGAACATCCCGCTGACCCTAGTGGAGGAACTTGATGGGGCTGAGTGATTTTCCGAGGTACCCGCTGCTGTTCGGGCCGAGTCCGGTGCATCCGCTCGAGCGGCTGAGCGCGTACCTCGGTGGCGCGAGCGTCTGGGCGAAGCGGGAGGACTGCAACTCGGGGCTCGCGTACGGCGGGAACAAGACCCGGAAGCTCGAGTACCTCGTGCCGGACGCGCTCGCCCGCGGTGCGGACACGCTGGTCTCGATCGGCGGGTACCAGTCGAACCACACCCGGCAGGTGGCCGCGGTCGCGGCAAAGGTTGGGTTGAAGGCCGTCCTGGTCCAGGAGAACTGGGTCAACTGGCCCGATGCGCTCAACGACCGGGTCGGCAACATCCTGCTCAGCCGGATCATGGGCGCGGAGGTGCGGCTCGATCCGGCCGGGTTCGGGATCGGGTTCAAGGACAGCTGGAAGCAGGCCCTCGCGGACGTGGAGTCCCGCGGCGGTACGCCGTACGCCATCCCGGCAGGTGCCTCGGACCACCGGCTCGGCGGACTGGGGTTCGCGAACTGGGCGGATGAGGTGGCGCAGCAGGAGCGCGAGCTCGGCGTCTTCTTCGACACGATCGTCGTCTGCTCGGTGACCGGCTCGACGCATGCCGGGATGATCGCCGGGTTCGCCGGGCAGGACCGGCCGCGGCGGGTGATCGGGATCGACGCGAGCGCGAAGCTGCAGGAGACCCGCGCCCAGGTCGAGCGGATCGCCCGCGCGACGGCTGAGCTGATCGGGCTGGGTCGCGAGCTGCGGGACGACGAGATCACCGTGCTCGAAGGCTGGGCCGGCGACGAGTACGGCGTACCGGTGCAGTCGACTCTGGACGCGATCCGGCTGACCGGTCAGCTGGAGGGGATGATCATCGATCCGGTCTACGAAGGGAAGTCGATGGCCGGCCTCATCGACCTGATCCGCAACGGCGACATCCCCAAGGACTCCACCGTCCTCTACGCCCACCTCGGCGGCCAGCCCGCCCTGAATGCGTACAGCAGCCTGTTCACCGAGAGCAGGCCGCTACCAGCCCCCGGCGAAGAAGGATTCGAGGCCGGGTAGCGGATGGGCCGCCGTGGTCGCGTTCGCCACGACGATGACGGCAAGCACGAGCGCCAACAGCGGGATGAAGACGCCGTACGCCGCCAGCACTCGCCTCGATCGCCGCTCGGCCCGATCGGTCCTCGTGAAACCCCGCCACAGCAGGACGGAGACGACGACAAGCAGGATGACCACGATCGTGCCCTCGACGGCCATCACCGCGTGGAACTTGACGTAGTCGTCGAGGATCGGGCCTAGGGCGGGTGAGTTCTGCCCGTCGACCAGCTGCTGCCTGATCTGAGCCAGCGTGTCGGGCAGCGAGCCAACTGAAGGGCTGCCGAACAGCATCGGCAGCAGGGAGCCGAACGGTGCCGCCATCCCATGGATGTTGGCCATCACGGCCGCCAGCGAGACCACCGCCAGAGCGGTGGCCAGGACACCACTCACTGCGAGAGCGGCTGCCCGAAGACCGCCGACCCGGAGGAACGCCTGCCAGCTCAGCACGCCGAGGACGATGAGCACCACCAGCAACGCCCCACTGAGCACCGCCTTCGCTACGTGGTAGCGAAACCAGTAGTCGACGACCCGCTGCAGCTCGGAGCCGAAGTCCGCGTTGCCGGAACTCCAGTACCCGACGAACGCATTGCGGAAGGCCCCGATGAGTCGCGACTCGCCGCGAAGGTCGGAGGTCGCTGCGGTGCCCGCCAGCGCGGCCGGAGCCATCACGAAGGCGACGACGAGCGCCGCGGCAATGGCCGCAACGCAGGCCAGCGCCCGCCAAGGCCGGAGCAAAGTGGTCATGAGCTCAAGCTAGGCGGACCGGTCCGGACGAACCATCACGCTGGATCGACCCTGCAGGTAGCGCCTGCGATACCTCTCGGTCAGCCGATTCCTGGGCCGACGAGGGTGCCGACGAAGTAGGTCAGGGCGGCGGCAGCGGCACCGAGGAGGAGTTGACGCAGGCCGGAGTACCACCAGGAGCGGCTGGTGACACGGGAGACGACCGCGCCACAGACGAAGAGCGCGGTCAACGCCAGGATCAGCGACGGTACGACGCTGCCCGCACCGAGCAGGTACGGCGCGAGCGGGATGAACGCACCCACGGCGAAGCAGATGAACGACGACGCGGCCGCGACCACCGGGTTCGGCAGGTCGCCGGGGTCGATGCCGAGCTCCTCGCGGACGTGCTCCTCGAGAGCCTGCTCCGGGTTGGCGTGGAACTGCTTGGCGACCTTGCTGGCCAGGTCCGGATCGAGGCCCTTCGCGCGGTACGTCTCGGCGAGCTCGATCTCCTCGTCGATCGGGTGCTTCTTGATCTCCTTGCGCTCGACCTCGATCTCGGCGTGCGCCAGCTCGCGCTGGGACGCGACCGAGGTGTACTCCCCCGCCGCCATCGAGAACGCGCCCGCGGCCAGGCCCGCGAGTCCGGCCAGCACGATGAACTGCGAACCCGAGCTGGTGCCGCCGTCCATGCCGGCGATCAGCGCGAAGTTCGAGACCAGGCCGTCCATCGCGCCGAACACCGCAGGACGCAGCCAGCCGCCGGTCACATCACGGTGGGTGTGATCACCTTGATGCTCCGACGACACCTCGGGTGTCTCAGTCACGGGACCCATCAGACTCGGAACCGTTCTTCACTTCAACCTTCGGCTTGTCGTTCGCCTCGGCAGCCGGCCCCGCCGAGGCGGGGCTGGAATCGTCGGCGTCCGCTACGGAGGCGTCGTGCGCCTCGTCCGGCGCCGGCTCGTCGGCGTCCGCCTTCGCTTCGCTCGGCTCGGTGGCCGGGTCGGTCTTCTCGCCGTCCGCGGGCTTGCCGGCCGCGGGGCCGGTGGCGATGTCTTCCTGACCAGGACGCTTGCGGGCGCTGACGACGAACGCCGCGACGGCGAGCACGAACAGGATGATCGCGGTCCACACGTTGAGGCGCAGCCCCAGGAAGTGGTTGACGGTGTCGATCCGCAGGTTCTCGATCCAGGCACGGCCCGCGGTGTAACCCGCGACGTACAGGAAGAACGCGCGGCCGTGGCCGAGCTTGAAGCGGCGGTCGATCAGGATCACCAGCGCGACCACGCCGAGGTTCCAGATCGCCTCGTACAGGAAGGTCGGGTGGAAGGTGGCGAAGTCGGCGTACCCGGGCGGCCGGTGCTCCGGCGCGATCTCCAGGCCCCACGGCTTGGTCGTCGGGCGGCCGAACAGCTCCTGGTTGAAGTAGTTGCCGAACCGGCCGAACACCTGCGCCAGCGCGATCCCCGGCGCCATCGCGTCCGCGACCGCCAGGAACGGCACCTTCGCCCGGCGGCAGGCGATCCAGGCGCCGAGCGCGCCGAATCCGACCGCGCCCCAGATCCCCAGGCCGCCGTGCCAGATCTTCAGCGCGTCGATCGGGTGCTTGCCGTCGCCGAAGTACAGCTCGGCATCGGTGACGACGTGGTAGATCCGCGCGCCGACCAGCCCGAACGGGATCGCCCAGAACATGATGTCGGCCAGCACCGGCGCCGAACCGCCGCGCGCCACCCAGCGGCGGCGGCCGAGCCAGTAGCCGACGAAGATGCCGGCCAGGATGCACAGCGCGTACGCGCGCAACGGCAGGCCGAAGATGTGCCAGACACCCTGGCTCGGGCTGGGGATGAACGCCGGAACCATCACGGCAGGAATCAGACTAGACATGGCAAGGGGAGACGCTACTCGACCCACCAGTGCACGGCCAGAAACACATGGTCACGATGGGGCCTCAGCTAGCGATCGCATCGACGGCCTTCTGCAGGCCGTCGGCGGTCAGTTGGTCGGTCGGCAACTGCTTGCCGTTGACGTAGACGGTCGGCGTCTCGGTCACACCGCGGTCATCGGCCGCCTTGGAGACGGAGTCCAGCCAGTCGCCGTACGTGTTGTCCTGCAACGCCTGCTGGTACTTCGCGTCGCCGATCCCGAGCTGCGTCCCGAGGTCGGTCAGCTGGCCGGAGGTCCAGGATTTCGAGAAATCGGCGTACAGGTTGTCGGCGAAGCTGAGCGCCTTGCCGTTCGCGGCCGCCGCGGCGAAGGCGTTGGCCAGCCGGGCCGACGCGTCCGGATTGACGAACTTCAGCGGCCAGTACGTCAGCGTCGCCGTACCGTCCTCGACGAGCTTGTCGATGGTCGCGCCGCTGTCCTTCTCGAACTCCGCGCAGTGCGGGCAGCGGAAGTCCAGGTACAGCTCGATGTTGACCTTCGCGCCGGCCTTGCCGACCGTGACGCCCTTGCCGGACGTGCCCGGGCCGGTGATCACGGCCGGCTCGGTCTGGCCGGGTGAGCTCACCTCGACCTTGGAGTGACCGCGGTAGTACTGCACCCCGACGCCGGCGGCGAGAGCCAGGACCAGGACGATCACCACGACGATCCCAGTGGAGATCCGGCGCTTCGGCTTCTGGAGCAGCGGATTGGTGGTGCTCACGACGCAGTGACTCCTTGTGGTTCGGATACGACGGCGAACTTGCTGACCGGGTTCAGCCACAGCCAGCCGGCCAGCACCAGCAGGCCGATGTCCCGGAGGATCTCCTGCAGGTACTTCGTTTGCCCGGGCGCGACCTGACCGCCGCCGCCGAAGCAGCCGCAGTCGATCGACAGGCCGCGAGCCCAGGCGGACGACACCGCGGCGATGAAGACGATCATGAAGACACCCGCGGCCGCGGCCGTGGCGCGGACACCGAAACCGACGACCAGCAGCAACCCGATCGCGATCTCCAGGAACGGCAGACCCCAGCCGATCGGTGCCACGAGGGCCGACGGCAGCAAGTCGTACGCGCGGACCGCCTGGGCCGCCGTTTCGGGATCGGTGACCTTCAACGCGCCAGCGACCAGCATCACACCGCCGAGCACCAGCCGCGCGATCAGGGATACCCAGGGAAACCAGAACTTCACTGGTTGTCGTCGACCAGCTTCCCGAAGTCGTGCGCCAGGTCGCCGATGGCCGCGTTCGACAGCCAGAGCACGTTCGCCTTGTCGTTCTTGCCGAAACCGATCACCTGCGCTCCGTGACCGACCTCGTACCCACCGGAGGGAAGCTTCTGCATCCCTTCCACCGGTACGCCGACCGCCTTCGCGACGTCCTTGATCGACGACAGCGAGCCGGTCAGCCCGGTGAACGACGGGTCGAACCGGTCCAGGTACTTGCGAATCACCGGACCGGTGTCCCGCGAGGGGTCGGTGGTGATGAACAGCATCTGGATCTGGTCCCGCGTCGGCTGGTCGAGCTTGGTGAGCGCGGACGCCACGTCGGCCATCACGGTCGGGCACACGTCCGGGCAGTTCGTGTAGCCGAAGAACACCAGCGTGACCGGCTTCTTGGTCGAGGTGACCAGGTTGAACGGGTTCCCGCTGGTGTCGGTCAGGGTGGCCGCGGGCATCGTGTACGGCTGGTCGAGCGTCGCACCGCGCAACCCGTTCGGATCCTGGCTGCTGCGGATGATCGCACCGCCGGGGTTGTCGGGCTTCTCGGCCTTGCCACTGCAGCCCGCGAGGGCGAGCAGAGCCACCGCGGCCAGTAGCAGGGCCGCGCTTCTGGTTCGACTCACAGCGGTTCTAACGATCAACGGTCGTACGGCGTTCCCGGCGTACGCCCTCGGCCAGGTCCTCGGTGAGCTCGCGAACCCCGGCCGGGCCGCCTTCCCCGAGCGCCTTGACCAGGGCTGCGCCGACGATCGCCGCGTCCGCGAACGCCGTCACACCGGCTGCCTGGTCGCCGTTGGAGATCCCGAGGCCAACACCGACCGGCAGGCCAGTCGCCGACTTCACCCGCGCCACCAGGGGCGCCGCGAGATCCGACGGCTTGTCGCGCGCGCCGGTGACACCCATCACAGCGGTCGCGTAGACGAAACCGCGGCAGGCGGCCGTGGTCATCGCGATCCGGGCGTCGGTCGACGACGGCGAGACCAGGAACACCTTGTCCAGATCGTGCTTGTCCGCGGCCGCGATCCACTCCGCGCCCTCGTCCGGGATCAGGTCGGGCGTGATCAGCCCCGCTCCCCCGACACCGGCGAAATCGGCCGCGAACCGGTCCACGCCGTACCGCTCGATCGGATTCCAGTACGTCATCACGAGCACCGGAACGTCGGAGTACGCCGCGAGCTTCTCGACCGTGCTGAGCACGTCCCGGGTCCGCAGTCCACCGGCCCGCGCGATCTCGGTGGCGCGCTGGATCGTGACGCCGTCCATCACCGGGTCGCTGTACGGCAGGCCGAGCTCGACCACGTCGACCCCGCCGTCGATCATCGCCTTGACCCCGTCCACGGCAGCGTCGTACGTCGGGAAGCCGGCCGGCAGGTACCCGATCAGGGCGCCCCGGCCTTCGTCGTTCGCCTTCCGGATCGCGGCCCCGGCCTTGCCGAGGGCAACCACATCACTCATCAGAACCCCCCAGGCCGAACCACTTCGCCGCCGTGTCCATGTCCTTGTCCCCGCGACCGGACAGATTCACCAGGATCGTTGCCTCAGGCCCCAGTTCCTTGGCGATGTCCAGCGCGCCGGCGACCGCGTGCGCGGACTCGATCGCCGGGATGATGCCCTCGGTCCGGGACAGCAGCTTGAACGCGTCCATCGCCTCGGCATCGGTGATCGGCCGGTACGACGCCCGCCCGGTCTCCGCCAGCCACGCGTGCTCCGGACCGACGCCCGGGTAGTCCAGACCGGCCGAGATCGAATGCGACTCGATCGTCTGGCCGTCCTCGTCCTGCAGCAGGAACGACCGCGCACCGTGCAGTACGCCGACCTGTCCGGCGGTGATCGTGGCCGCGTGCCGGCCGGTCTCGAACCCGTCGCCGCCCGGCTCGATGCCGTAGAGCTTCACGTCCGCGTCCGGGATGAACGCGGTGAACAGGCCGATCGCGTTCGACCCGCCGCCGACCGACGCGACCGCGGCGTCCGGCAGCTTGCCGAGCAGCTCGAGCGACTGCTCGCGGGCCTCGTCACCGATACCGCGGACGAAGTCGCGGACCATCGCCGGGAACGGGTGCGAGCCGGCCGCCGTACCGAGGATGTAGTGCGTCTTGTCGACGCTGGCGACCCAGTCGCGCAGGGCCTCGTTGATCGCGTCCTTGAGCGTCCGGCTGCCGTTCTTGACCGAGATCACCTCGGCGCCGAGCAGCTTCATCCGGGCCACGTTCAGCGCCTGCCGCTCGGTGTCGACCTCGCCCATGTAGACCACGCACTCGAGGTCCAGGTAGGCACACGCGGTCGCGGTCGCGACACCGTGCTGGCCGGCGCCGGTCTCGGCGATCACGCGGTGCTTGCCCATCCGCTTGGTCAGCAGGGCCTGGCCGATCGCGTTCCGGATCTTGTGCGCGCCGGTGTGGTTCAGGTCCTCGCGCTTGAGCAGGATCCGGGCGCCGGCCGCGTCCGACAGCCGGGTCGCGTCGAACAGCAGGCTCGGCGCACCGACGTACTCGCGCAGCATCCGCTCGAACTCACCGGTGAACTCCGGGTCGGCCATGGCGTCGCGCCAGGCCTGGGTCAGTTCGTCGAGCGGCGCGATCAGCGCCTCCGGCATGAACCTGCCGCCGAAACGGCCGAAGTGCCCGAACTGGTCGGGCAGCACAGTAGACATCCGACAAACCTTCCAACCCGGCTTTACGGCACGGGACAGTTTCGGCCCCGCGCCGTTTGGACCGGGCGGGCGTTCTAGTGCCGCTGCTGGATGGCGGGGTGCGATCCGGCGGCGACGAGGTCGGCGACCGAGGCGCGAGGATCGCGGCCGGTCACCAGGGTTTCACCGACGAGGACGACATCGGCCCCGGCGCGCGCGAACTCGATTACATCATGCGGCCCGCGGACCCCGGACTCGGCCACCCGGACCAGCTCGGTCGGGATCGTCGGCGCGACCCGGGCGAACGTGTCCCGGTCGACCTCGAGGGTCTTCAGGTTGCGGTTGTTCACGCCGATCAGCTGGGCTCCGGCGTCCACCGCACGCCGGGTCTCTTCCTCGTCGTGCACCTCGACCAGCGGGCACAGGCCGATCGAGTGCGCACGCTCGATCAGCGAGACCAGGGCCTCCTGCTCCAGCGCGGCCGCGATCAGCAGGATCATGTCGGCGCCGGCTGCCCGGGCCTCCCACAGCTGGTACGACGAGATGATGAAGTCCTTGCGCAGCACCGGCACGTCGACCCGGCCGCGGACCGCGCGCAGGTCGTCCAGGCTGCCGTTGAACCGGCGTTCCTCGGTCAGGACCGAAATTGCCGCGGCACCGCCCAGCTCGTACTCCCCGGCCAGCGCGGCCGGGTCGGTGATCTCGGCCAGCTCACCCTTGGACGGGCTGGACCGCTTCACCTCGGCGATCACCGCGATACCGTCACCGCGGAACACCGGCATCGGGTCCTTAGCGTCGGGCTTGCGCTGGGCCTCCTGCTTCAGATCGTCCAGGCTGACCCGCGCCTGGCGCTCCGCGAGGTCCTCCCGGACCCCGGCGAGAATGTCGTCAAGCACAGTCATGTCTGTCCGCCCCTCAGTGGTCGCCGTCAGCCGGGACCCCGAAGCCGAGCAGCTGCAGCACCTTGCCGGTCAGCCCACCCACCACAGCGATTCCGACGGAGATCCAGAACAGCACCCAGTTCGGCCCGAGCACCATCGCGATGGCGCCGATCGTGAACGCGACCAGCACGATCACCACCGCGGTCCACGCCGCTGGGCTGTTGCCGTGCAGGTCGTGCGGAGCGTCCTCCTCGCTGATCCGCGTCGCCGCTTGGTCTGCTGTCGTATTGTCCATAGTTGGCGCCACTCCTCCTCGTCGACAGTCCTATTGTGGCGGTAGCCCGCCGCGATCAGAGAGTCGGGTCCTCCCCGGCGTCGATCGCCTTCCACTGATCCGCCGGTGAGGCAGCCGGATCACGCTCGTATCGTGCGGTGGCGCGCCGCCAGCGATGCGCCGTCAGTATCGTGATCAGCCCCACCGCGACCAGGGCGACACCACCGCCTAGTGCGAACCACGGTGCCGGGCCGCCGGACTGGGTGACCTGGTCGGCCAGCGCGTCGCTGAGCTCCGGCCGGAGCCGGCTCAGCTCCTCGCCGCCGGGCCGTACGAACAGCGCGACGGCGATGGCGATCGCACCCATCACCAGCACGAGTGCGCCCAGCACCCGGCGCAACGCCGTACCTGCGAGCTTCAGGACGACCACGGCCACCAACGACGCGAGCGCAAGCGTGACCGGAGCCTTGGTGATCGTGTAGCCGTTGAACACCACGTCTACTCGCCCGTTGCCTGGATTGGCCGACACCCAGGTCAGGTACCCAGACAGGCCGAGCAGTACTAGTGCCACCACGGCGAGCAGGTCAACTATCCGTTGAGGTCTCATACGTCGCTGAACGTTCCTGCGACCGCGATCGCGTTGAGTACGGCGGCCGCCTTGGTCCGGCACTCCGCGTCCTCCGACGCCGGGTCGGAGTCGGCGACGATCCCGGCGCCGGCCTGGACGTACGCCGTCCCGCCGCGCAGCACCGCGGTCCGGATCGCGATCGCCGTGTCCGCGTCACCGGCGAAGTCGAGGTAGCCGACAATTCCGCCGTACACGCCGCGCCGGGTGACCTCGAGTTTGTCGATGATCTCCATCGCCCGCGGTTTGGGTGCCCCCGACAACGTCCCGGCCGGGAACGCGGCGGTGAGCGCGTCGAACGCAGTCTTGCCGGCCGCCAACTGCCCGGTCACCGTCGACTCCAGGTGCATGACGTGGCTGTAGCGGCGGACGGTCATGAAGTCGACGACCTCGACCGTTCCGGGCGCGCAGACCCGGCCGACGTCGTTGCGGCCGAGGTCGACCAGCATCAAGTGTTCGGCGCGCTCCTTGGCGTCCGCGCGCAGCTCTTCCTCCAGCGCGTGGTCCTCCTCCGGAGTCGCGCCGCGGCGGCGGGTGCCGGCGATCGGGTGCAGGATCACCTTGTTCTCGGTGACCTTGACCAGCGCCTCCGGACTCGAGCCGACGATGTCGAAGCCGTCCAGCCGGACCAGGTACATGTACGGGCTCGGGTTGGACCTTCTGAGCACCCGGTAGATGTCCAGCGCGCTCGCGGTGGTCTGCAGCTCGAACCGCTGCGAGACGACGATCTGGAACGCCTCGCCCGCCCGGATCTCCTCCTTGGCGTGCTCGACAGCCTCCCGGTACTCCGCGCTTGACCGCTGCCGATGTGGATCCGGCTCGGCGTTCCGGTCCGCGCGGACGACGTACGACGGGGTGGGCTGCGCGAGATCGCGCTCCATCGCGTCAAGGCGGCGTACCGCGTCTGCGTAGGCCTCGTCGACGCGCTCGTCGGAGTCGTCCCAGTTGACCGCGTTCGCGATCAGCCAGATCTCGCCGGTCTCGTGGTCGAGGGCGGCCAGGTCGGTGGCGAACAGGAACGTCAGCTCGGGCAGGCCGAGGTCGTCGGTCGTTGTGTCCGGCAACCGCTCCAGCCGGCGGACGGCGTCGTACCCGAGGAAGCCGACCATGCCGCCGGTCAGCGGGGGCAGGTCCGGCAGCCGCGGCGTGTGCAGGATCTCGAGCGTCTCGCGGAGCGCCTTCAGCGGGTCACCGGTCTGCGGCAGACCGACCGGCGGATTGCCGGTCCAGATCGCCTCGCCGTCCCGCTCGGTCAGCGTCGCGGACGACCGCACGCCGATGAACGAGTAGCGTGACCAGACTCCGCCGTTCTCCGCGGACTCCAGCAGGAACGTGCCTTCGCGCTCGGCCGCGAGCTTGCCGTAGACACCGATCGGCGTCTCGGCATCGGCCAGCAGCCGCCGCGTCACCGGAATGACCCGGCGGTCCTTCGCGTAGTCGCGGAACGTCTCGATGTCCGGAACGGTCACGCTGCCACCTCGATCTCGCCGTTCTCGAAGCAGCTGCGGGTGCCGGTGTGACAGGCCGGGCCTTCCTGGTCGACGAGGACGAGCAGGGTGTCGGCGTCGCAGTCGACGAGGATCTGCTTCACGTGCTGACGGTGGCCGCTGGTCTCGCCCTTGACCCAGTACTGCTGCCGGCTGCGGGACCAGAACGTGCCCCGTTTGGTCTCCGCGGTACGGCGTACCGCCTCGGCGTTCATCCAGCCCACCATCAGGACCTCGCGCGTGTCGTACTGCTGCACCACCGCCGGGATCAAGCCGGCCGCGTCGAAGGTCAACTCGTCGATAGTCACCAACCCATTGTCCCCGATCACCGGTACGGTCCTGACCACGGGAGGCCGATCTGGACGTGGCTTGCTGGACGTGGCCTGACAGGATGGCGGCATGACGACTGAGGCGCGGGTCGAGGAGCTGCTGCGGGACCATCCGGTGATCGACGGGCACAACGACCTGCCGATCGCGTTCTACGAGTTGTGCGAGTACGACCTCGACGCGCATGACCTGGCCGGTTCGGTGCCGGAGCTGAACACGGACCTGCCGCGGCTCCGGGCGGGCCACGTCGGCGCGCAGTTCTGGTCGCTGTGGGTGCCGCAGGACCAGCACTCGGTACGTCGTACTTTCGAGCAGCTCGACTTCGTCCTGCGTCTCGTCGAGCGCTTCCCGTCGGACCTGCAGCTCACCTCGACGGCCGACGAGGTCGAGGCGGCGATCAAGGCCGGCCAGGTCGCGTCGCTGATGGGGATGGAGGGCGGCCACTCGATCGGTGAGTCGCTCGGCGTACTACGGGTGATGCGAGAGCTGGGCGTGCGGTACATGACGCTCACCCACAACAACAACGTGTCCTGGGCGGACTCGGCCACCGACGAGCCGGTGCTCGGCGGGCTGAACGACTTCGGCGAACAGGTCGTCCGCGAGATGAACCGGATCGGCATGCTGGTCGACCTCTCGCACGTCTCCGCCGACACCATGCGGCACGCGCTCCGGGTGACGAGCGCGCCGGTCATCTTCAGCCACTCGTCTGCCCGCGCGGTTTGCGACGTACCGCGGAACGCGCCGGACGACGTGCTCGAGACGCTGGCCGGCAACGAGGGTGTCTGCATGGTGACCTTCGTGCCGTACTTCACCTCGCAGGCGTACGTCGACTGGGTCGCCAAGGCGCGCGAGGCCGCGCAGGACCAGGGGCTGAACCCGCTGAACCCGGAGAACCAGAAGAAGCTCGCCGACATCTACGGCGTACCGAAACCGGCGACCACGCTGGCCGACGTGGTCGCACACGTCGAGCACGTCCGCGAGGTGGCCGGGGTCGACCACATCGGCCTGGGCGGCGACTACGACGGCTGCCCGGAGTTCCCGGTCGAGTTGCCGGACGTGTCGTCGTACCCGCGGCTCTTCACCGCGCTGGCCGACCGCGGCTGGAGCGACGAGGACCTCGCGAAGCTTGCCGGCGGCAACATCCTGCGCGTGCTGCGGGCCGCCGACGACACTGCTGCCTAGACCTCGCGGTTCTGCGCCCGGATCTCCGGCAGCGGCTGGAGACCTGCGGCCTGGTACGTCGCGACCGCGCCGACGTTGAACGCCGGCGTACACGTGTAGACGCTCGACGCGCCCATCTCCTGCAAGGCACGAGCGCAGGCGAGGACCATGGCGGTGCCGTAGCCGCGACCGCGGTGCATCCGATGGACACCCATCGGCTCGATGTACCCGGGCCGCCCTTCACCGGCTGACCAGACGGTCGCGGCGGCCACCGACTCACCGATGTCATTGCGTACGACGAGACACCGCGCGTCGGCGTACGGCTCCCCGTCGGCCATCGCAAACCAGCGAGCGGTCGTGAACGTCGACCCGTCGAACGAGGCCCGCTGCACCTCGGCCCGCTCGTGACCCTCCTCCGAACCGATCACGTCGACCCGCATCCCCGGATCCGGCACCGAGCCGGCCAGACTGCGGTGGAGCGGGATCCACGGTTTGTCCGCCGTCCATCCCTCCTTGAAGAGCAGGTCCTGAACGAGCGCTCCCATCGGAGTCTCGACGGTCACCTTGCCGTCAATCAGCACGCCCGGAACGTCCTCGACGATCTGCCGAGCCAACTCCTCGTCCCGCTGAGCCTCCGGCGCGATCGCCATCCGCAACCAGTCCGGCTCATCCAGCATCCCGACCGCAACGATCTCCCCGTCCCGCTGCCAGACCCGGGTAGCCGCCGCCGTCTGCTCCGCCCCGAACCGCCAGAACCACCCCAAATCCCCCGGATGCAACTGCAACGCCACCCCCTCCCGCTGCCACCCCCGCAGCACCCCCACAACCCCACCCAGTTCCCCAACCCCCACAACACCCACACCAATACCCATCCCCCAATCCCACACCATCCCGCCGACACCCCACACACACACCCTCCCCCACCCGCCGACCCACCCCACCCCAACCGCCACCCCGCACCACCGACGCGCGGGCAGAGCCCGCGAGCGAACGCCACCAGCCCGCACCACGCCCGCCTAGCGAGCGACCTCCCCTCCGTCGCCGCCCCGCCCCGCCGCCCCGCCTCGCCGCCCCGCCTCGCCGCCCCGCCTCGCCGCCCCGCCTCGCCGCCCCGCCTCGCCGGCCCGCCTCGCTCGGCCTCGCCCGCCCGCCCGCCGCCAAGCTGACTTTGTGCACCCAGGGCGTACGTTTTGCGCGCCGCCGTACGGCAGCGGTGCACAAGGTGGCGTTATCCACAGGGGGCCAGCGGGGAAGGGGGTAGTTCCGGGAGGATTTGGAGGGTGGAGAGGTTGGAGGTGGGGGTGCGGGAGGAGTTGGTTCGGCGGGCGACGCGGCCGATGCGGCAGGGCGAGTTGCTGGGGCTCGGCTTGCAGAAGTACGAGATCGAGCGGCTCTTGCGGAACGGTCACCTTCGGTACGCGCACGCGCGGTACGTCAATGGGAGAACCGACCCTCGCATCGCGGTCATCGCCTGCGCTCAGGCAGCACATCCGAAGTCAGTGGTCAGTCATTTCACCGCCGCCGAGGTAGCCGGGCTCCGGGTCTGGACGAACCAGGACAGTCGACCGTCGCCAGACGCCGTTTGGTTGACCTGCGAGCCCGGTCCACGCCGCAACCTGAAACGTACAGACGTCGTACTGCGCCGAGCCGGCCTCATCGAAGCGGACCTCCAACTGCGCGATGGAATCTGGCTCACAACCGACGCGCGGACCACGGTAGACATCGCGCGAGAACTCCCCGTCCGCGAAGCCGTCACGACAGTCGATCACGTGCTGAGCCGAGGCGTGTGCCGCGCCGACCTCGAGGCAGTACTGGCGCGCCAACGCCGCTGGCCAGGGATACGGAACGCCCGGACGGCTGTTGCTCTGTCGGACCCACGTTCGGAATCGGCTCTCGAGTCCTATGCGCGTGTGGTTTTCGTGGAGAGCGGATTGCAGACGCCGATCCTGCAGGTCCAGTTCTGGAACGGCACCCGATGGCTGACAGAACGGGTCGACTTCTGGTGGCCACAGTTCCGTACGGTCGGCGAGGCCGACGGACTGGAGAAGTTCGAAGCCGCCACGGCGAGCGAACGTCGTCGATTGCTCCGCCGGTCCTTCGAGCGCGACCAACGCCTCGCGGACCTGGGACTCGAACTCGTCCACTTCGGCTGGGAAGACGCCGTACGCCGCCCCGCCAACCTGATCCACCGCTTCGAGACCGCCTTCGCCCGCGCATCCCACCGCACCGACCCCACCCCCACCTGGCGCCCCGCCCCCTAACCGGCCCCCCGGCCCCACGCCCAACCCAGCCAGCCCCCGCCGCCACCCGGCAGCACCGCCAAACCCGGCCACGCCCGCGCGAGGCCAACCCCACCCGACCCAGCCCTGGCCGCCACCCCGCAGCGCCGCCTAACGCGGCCGCGGCCTCGCGGGGGCCAACCCCGCCACCCCGCCCCAGCCAGCCCCCGAACCACGCCCCAAACACCGAGGCCCGACCCGCCGTCTCGTGGGCACTTTGTGCACGACTGCCGTGCCCGTCGGGCGAATCCGTACGGCATGGATGCACAAAGTCGCCGTCCCGCGATGGCGAGGCTGCGGTACGGCGGGGTGGTGGCCGCGAACCGGGGTTCGGCCGGAGTGGCGCCGCGGGAGAGCCGGGTGGTGGCGGGTGGCGGCCACCTCCCGCCCTTTCGTGGGCACTTTGTGCACGACTGCCGTGCCCCTCGGGCGAATCCGTACGGCATGGATGCACAAAGTCGCCGTCCCGCGACCGCGAGGCTGCGGTACGGCGGGGTGGCGGCCACGGACCGGGGTTCGGCCGGAGTAGCGCCGCGGGAGAGCCGGGTCGTGCGGGCGGCGGCGCGGCGTGACTGCCGGGGTTGGGTGGGGTGACGGCGCGGAATGGCTGCCGGGGTTGGGCTGGGTTGGGTCTGGGGGCCGTGGGGTTAGGCGGCGGGGTGGTGGCTGGGGTTGTTGTTGGGTGGGGTGGCGGGGGGGCTGCGGTATGGCGGGGCTGGGGTTTGGGGGGTGGCGGCGGGGGTTGGAGGGGGTGGGGTTTGGGGAATGGGGTGGGGGGCACGGGGTGGGCTCAAGTGTTAACCGACGGATGGAGTGGGCTGTGCTGACCCTGACTGAGAACGCGACGCTGGTGATCAAAAGCATCACTGGGGTCGAGGGCGCGCCGGAGGGGGCCGGGGTGCGGATCTCGCAGGACAACCCGGCGGATCCGGCGCTGGCGGTGACCACGACGGAGGCGCCGCAACCGGGCGATCAGGTGGTCGAGGAGGCTGGTGCGCGGGTCTTCCTCGAGCACAACGCTGCGAGCGCTCTCGACGACAAGATCCTGGATGCGGCGGTCGACGACAAGGGCGGTGTCGAGTTCCTGCTCGTGCCGCAGCCCGGCGCACCGACCCCGTAACGACAGAACGACAGATAGCCGCGTACCGAAGAACGGGTAGTAGTACCGGTTCCGACCCAGCTCTGAGCGCGACCATTGCCCAGGGCAGGGAGGACGACCCGTTCTTCGGTACGCGCTGTCCGGTTAGAGCTCGCTTCGCTGAGCGATCCAGCTGTCGTGCAGCCGGCTGTAGACCCCGCCGGCACCGACCAGCTCGGCGTGCGGGCCGCGTTCGACGATCTCTCCGTCGTCGAACACCAGTACTTCGTCGGCAGCTTCGGCCGTCGACAGGCGGTGGGCGATCGTCACCGAAGTACGCCCCGCCATCAGCCGTTCGAGTGCCGCGTTGACCCGTACTTCGGTCCCCGGGTCCACAGCGGACGTGGCCTCGTCGAGGACGAGCAGGTCGGGGTCCGCGATGTTCGCGCGGACCAGCGCGACCAACTGCCGCTCCCCCGCTGACAGCGACTCGCCGCGTTGTCCGACCGGTGAATTGAGCCCGTCCGGCAACGACTCCAGCCAGTCCGTCAGCCCGAGCGACTCGAACGCCGTCACCAGCTCAGCGTCCGTCACCTCAGGGCGGCCGAAGCGCACGTTCTCGGCCAGTGACGCGTCAAACAGGTACCCGTCCTGCGGCACCATCACGACCCGCTCCCGCAGCGACTCGAAGGAGATCTCGCGAGCGTCGACCCCGTCCAGCTTCACCGCCCCGGACGTCGGATCCATCAACCGGGTCAACAGCTTCGCGAACGTCGTCTTCCCGGATCCGGTCTCGCCGACGACCGCGACCCGCCGGTGCGGCGAGAGCTGTACGTCGACATCGCGCAGTACCAGATCGCCTTCCGGATAAGCGAAATCGACGTCGTCGAACTCGACCGTGATCGGTCCACGCGCCTGCTTCACGCCGGCCTCACCCGGGTCGACCACATCCGCCGGCGTCGCGATCACGCCGAGCACCCGCCGCCAGCCGGCGAAGGCGCTCTGCGCGTCGGTCAGCACCTGCGTGGCGATCTGCACCGGGTCCGAGAACAGCGAGACCAGGAACATGAACGCGAGCAGCTCCCCCAGCGTCGCGTGCCCGTCGACGCCCAGCAGCAGCCCGACCGTCAGCACGCCCGCGTTCGCGAGACCGGCGGCGAGACCACCGATCGAGAACGTCAGCCCGGTGATCGCCTGCGCCTTCGTGGCGGTACGCCGGTAGTCCTCGATCGAAGCGTCGATCCGGTCCTGCGTGCGCTTCTCGATCGCGTACGAGCGGACCACCTGCGCGCCGACCACTGGCTCCGAGATCGCCGACAGCATCTCGCCGACCTTCGCCCGGACCGTGCCGTACGCCGCCGACATCGCGCGCTGCAGGTACTTCAGGCTGGCGAACAACGGGATGAAGCAGAGCAGCACGACCAGCGCGAGCTGCCACGAGTAGAAGAACATCACCACGGTCGCGAGCACCATCTGCCCGATGCTGACCAGGAAGATGAACCCGCCGAACTGCAGGAACTGCGACACCGTGTCCACGTCCGACGTGACCCGGCTGACCAGCGCGCCGCGCCGCTCGGTGCTCTGCGTCAGCACCGGCAGGTCGTGCACGTGCCGGAACGCCTTGATCCGCATCGTCGCGAGACCCGACTCGGAGTTGACCGCCAGCCGCACAGTCGTCAGGTACGACGCACCGGCGGTGAGGATCACGCCGATCGCGCAGATGAGACACATCCACGCGACGTACGACATGTCCGGACCGCCCGCCCCGGACAGCCCCTTGTCGATCGTCTGCTGGACGGCGATCGGTACGACGATCCGCCCGCCCGTCATCGTCAACGCCAGGATCCCGGTCAGCCACCACCCACGGGCCAACTCCGGCGAGACCTTCAGACCTTCCTTGAGGGTCTGCAGTCCGCCCGCATTGTCGCCATGGTCCAACCGGCTCGCTTCAGCCGCGCTCATGCGGACGCCTCCAGTTCTTCCTCACGGCGCTCGGCATCCTTCTCGTAGGCGTCGACCAGATCCCGGTAGGCGGCCGTCGAAGCCTGCAACTCGGTATGGGTGCCGTGGGCAAGGATCCGGCCGTCGTCCAGGAACAGCACCTCGTCGGCCAGCGAGATCGTCGCCTTCCGATACGCGATCACCAGCACAGTCGTCGCCGCCCCCGCATCGTCCTGAACCGCGGACCGCAGTCCGGCCAGGATGCGCGCCTCGACCTGCGGGTCGACCGCGCTGGTCGCGTCGTCCAGGATCAGCAGCCGCGGCCGTCGTACCAAGGCCCGCGCCAGCGCGATCCGCTGCCGCTGCCCGCCGGATAGCGTCGTACCGCGCTCGCCGACCTTCGTGTCGAGCCCGTCCGGCATCGCCTTCACGAACCCATCGCCCTGCGCGATCCGCAACGCGTCCCACACGTCGTCGTCGCTGTAGTCCCCGCCGAGCGTGATGTTGCCGCGGATCGTGTCGTCGAACAGGAACGCGGTCTGCGCCACCAGCGCGACCGAGCCGGCCAGCTCGTCCCGCGCCAGGTCCCGCAGGTCGATCCCGTCGATCTTGACCGCGCCCTGCTCCGGGTCGACCAGCCGAGTGAGCAGCGTGGTCATTGTGGACTTGCCGGCGCCGGTCGGCCCGACGACCGCGACCGTCCGGCCGGGCTCGACGGTGAAGTCCATTCCGGCGAGTACGTCGCGCTCCGGCAGGTACCCGAATCGCACACCGGCCACCTGCAGCCGGGCCGCCTTCGTCGAGGTCAGCCGCGCCTCGCCGTACTCGATCCCGCCCTCGGCCGTCAGCACCCGCTGCACCCGGTCCCAGCCGACGATCGACCGCGGCAGCTCACCGAGCACCCACCCGAGCGCCCGGATCGGGAACCCGATCAGCGTGAACAGGAACGCCACCTGGATCACGTCACCCGCATCCGCACCGCCGGACCGCACCCGCCCAACGCCGACCAGCAGTACGGCGAGCACCCCGAGCCGCGGCAGTCCGTCGATGACCGGGTCGAACATGCCGCGGGCCTTGTTCACCGCGATGTTCGCGTCCCGGAGCGCGTACGTCGGGGTGCGGAACCGCTCGGTCTCGGCCGCCTCTCGACCCAGCGTCTTCACCACGAGCGCGCCGTCGAACGACTCGTGCGCGACCTCGGAGACGTCGGCCCGGAGCTGCTGCGCCCGGGTCGCGAGCGGCTGCAGGTAGCGCTGGAAGATCACGTTCGCGACGAAGACCAGCGGGAACACCAGGCAGCCTACGAGGGCAAGCCAGACGTCGGCCGCGAACATCGCGATGGTCGCGAACACCAGCATCGCGATGACGCCGATCGCCATCGGCAGCGGCGCGATCACGAACCAGGTCGACTCCACGTCGGCGTTGGCGTTCGACAGCAACATGCCGGTCGAGTGCTGGTGGTGCCACTCGAGCGGAAGCTTCAGATACTGCCGGGTCACCCGCCGCCGGTAGGTCGCCTGCAGCCGGAACTGCATCACGCCGGCCCCGAGCCGTCGCCCGACCACGCCGATCGCGTTCAGGATCGCGATCCCCATGAACAGCGAGATCAGCGTGACGATCGCGCCGGTCGTCGTCGCACCGCGCTCGAACGCGGGCCGGATCAGGTGATCCGTCGACCAGCCGAGCGCCCAGCCACCGGCCACCGTCATCGCGCCGTACAGCATGCTGGCGAGCACGGAGAACGCGAAGATGCCCGGCTCCTCCCAGATCGCGACCCGCAGCACCCCGAGCCCCCTCCGGGTGACGCTGCCCTTGTCGGGGACTTTCGGGACAGGCAAGACACACTCCAGGGCAATCAGGTGCAAACGTGGGACACAGGCATGACAACGATTGACATTCTGCCATTCACACCCGACAACTACGATCGAGTATGTGACCGACTACAGCCGGGTAGAACGACTTGCGCTCAGTGACCTGCTCGACCAGTTGGGGCCTGATCAGCCCACGCTGTGTGAGGGCTGGGACACCTACGACCTCGCGGTCCATCTGTACATCCGGGAAGCCGATCCGATGGTCGGCCCGGGGCTCGTGATCCCGGCGCTGGCCGAGACCACCGCGCGCCGGATGAGGCGGGCCAAGGAGCGGTACAGCTTCACCGAGGTGGTCGACAAGTTCCGGCACGGGCCGCCGCCGATCTCGATCTTCGCGCTGCCGAAGCTCGGTCACCAGCTGAACACGAGCGAGTACTTCATCCACCACGAGGACGTCCGCCGGGCGCAGCCGACGTACGAGATCCGCACCCTGCCGGCCGACCAGCAGGAGGGCCTGTGGAAGGGGCTCCGGCTCGGCGCGCGGTCGATGCTGCGGAAGGCCGCGAGTGGTGTGGTGCTCGCACAGCCGGACGGTACGTCGGTTGTCGCGAAGCGTCCCACCGAGCTGGGGTCGGTCACGGTGACCGGTGCGCCGGGTGAGGTGGTGCTGTTCTGTTCCGGGCGCCAGCAGGTGGCCGACGTCAAGCTGGACGGCGACGCGGAGCCGATCGAGCGACTCCGCAACGCCTCATTTGGGGTGTGATTTACGCCGGGCGCGCTGGATCAGGGTGCTGACCAGCGTGGTGAGGATGACCAGCACGATCGCTGCCAGCACGCCCTGCCACGGCTCGTCGAAGAGCGCGTAGCCGAGCAGTCCGATCGCCATGTAGACCGCGGCCCACAGCGACGAAGCGATCAGGTCGACCAGCGCGAACCGCCGCCACGGATAGCCGGCCAGCCCGGCCGCGAGCAGCACCGGCACGCGACCACCCGGGATGAGTCGTGAGGTCAGCAGCACGCTGATCTCGTGCTCGGCCAATCGGATCCGGAGTGCGTCCAGCGACGCGTTGTCCCGCAGCCACCCGATCCGTTTCGCCAACCGCTCGCCGCCGAACCGGCAGCCGGCGTACACGATCAGGTCGCCGACGTACGCTCCGGCCGCGCCCGCGATCAGCACTCCGATCAGCCCGATCGGATTGCTGTGCGACGCCAGTACGGCGCCTGCCGACACCGCAGCGCCCGTCGGCAGCACCGGAAGCACGGCCCCGATCAAGACGGCACCGGCCAGCGCGAACAGATACCAAAGGTCGAACTTGGCGTCACCGCTCATGCCGACACCTCAACCGATTCGCCCGGCACCAAGAGCTCCACCTTTACCGCAGGGTCCACCTCGGCCATCGCGGCTCGGAACCTCTCCCCCGGCGGCAGGAACAGCTCCGGTTTGACCCAGTCGAGGCCGATCGGCCAGAACGTCCCGAAATGTACCGGCACCGCCGTCGCCGCGCCGACTCGCCGAACCGCCTCGGCCGCCCGGATCGGATCCAGATGCCCCGGCCCGAGCGACGGCCCCCATCCGCCAACAGGCACCAGCGCCAGATCGACCTGACCGGCCTCCGCGGCCATCCCGTCGTACAAATCGGTGTCGCCCGCGAACCAGACACTCGGCGAGCTGTCGATCCGGTACCCCAGCGCCTGCGCGGAGTACGACGACCAGGGCAGCCGCCGCCCGTCGTGATGGGCCGTGACGGCGGTGATCTCGACCGAGCCGATCTGGATTTGATTGCCCGGAGCAACCTCGATGCAACGGTCCGAGTACGCCGGCCCGCTGTCGGCGTGGATCAGCTTCGCGGCGCCACGCGGGACCACCAGCGCGGCGTCCGGCGAGACCAGCGCCAGCGAGGTGAGATGCAGGTGGTCGGCATGCAGATGCGACACCAGGACCGCGTCGCAGTCGCCCGCCTCGGGCAGCGGGGCCGGACCACGCCGCCGGCGCAGGTGCGCGATCCGCGACGTCAGCACCGGGTCGGTCAGGAGCCGCGTGCCGTTCGCCTCGATGGTGGTGGTGGCGTGCCCCCACCACGTCAGTTGCATGTGATTCGCACGCTTCAGGCCTCAACCTTCGACTCGACCGGTTCGTTCAGGTCCTTGCGATGCCCCAGCTTCTCCAGCCAGTCGATCAGCACCTCGTGGACCGCGTCGGAGCCTACGGGAGGCTCGTCCAGCACCCAGCGGCTCGGGTGTACCAGGACCGCGTCGGTCTGCCAGCCGCCGATGCCACCGTGACAGCCGACCAGTTCCTCGAACGCCGCCACCTCGTGGGTGTAGTCGTCCAGCCGGCTGACCACGACCAGGTCCCCGTTGTGCGGCATCTCGGCCTGCCGAAGCAGCGCTGCCGCCGCCAGCTCGCCGTACGCCGCCAGCGGGTCCTCCCCCTCGACCCGGCCGGACCGCAGGACGTGGACTCCGGCCCGCCCGATCGCGACCGGGCCTTCGGCGAGTGAGTCGACCACCACGAACCCGATCCCGGGGTGCGTCGCGAGTCCGGGGATGAGCTTGGGGTGCAGCAGTTCGATCTCCTCCAGCGGCACCCGGCCGGGGGTGGTGGCGAGGTAGATCAGCGCGAGGTTGCCGGACGCGGTGACGATCATCTGCTCGTCGGCGGCGATCGGCGGCTCGCAGTCCTTCGGGCCGAGCTCGACCTCGCCGGCCTTCACGTGCAGCGCCTTCCGGGTGACCGATCCGGCCACGCTGCGGCGCATCGACAGCTCGGTCAGGAACGCGTTCACCGGACCCCAGCCCTCGGACTTACCGACCGCCGTGACCGGCTCCTTGGTGGTGTCGACCAGGTCGTCGACCACCTCGGCGAGGGTCCGGCCGTACCGCTGCTCGAAGGTCGAACCCTGGCTCTGACCGTGGTCGGACAGGACGACGATCTCGTACGAGTGCGGGAGGATGTCGATGATCCGCTGCAGCGCACCGAGCACACGGTCCAGGCCCTCCAGGGTCTGCAGCGACTCGGGCCGGGTCGGGCCGGCGTGGTGCGCGACCTCGTCGTAGTCGACGAAGTCGCAGTAGATCACCGGAGTGCCCTTGACCAGCTCGTCGGTGATCAGCGAGACGTTCAGGTCGCGGAGCAGGACGTTGGTGATCGCGCGCAGGAAGATGTAGCCGCCGCCCCGCTTCACCCGCGGGACCAGGTGCCGGACGCGCTGACGACGGGCCTGGTGCAGCTCCTTGATCATCTCCGCGACGCACAGGATCAGGCCGCGCGCGGCCCCCTGCGGACTGGAGAAGAACCGGACGTAGCCCCGGCTGCGACTGTTCGGCAGGGCCGCCCGGCTGAAGACCAGCTCGCACCTGTCCGCGTCGCCGGACCAGTTGTTGCTGATGCTGACGCCGCCGTCCGCGAGCAGACCCCGCCCGGTGGACATCCGGGCCTCGATCTCCGCCGCGTCCCGGGCCCGGTTGGTGACCATCACCCGGCCGGTCTCCTTCTCGTACCACCGGAACGCCGGGATGTGCTTCGAGCCGCCGTGCAGGATCCCGGCCTGGCTCGCGGGCGTGGTCGCCGGTACGCCGGTGTGCCAGGCCAGCATCGAGTGGCTGCCGTCCCGGATCCAGCCGCCGAGGTTCGGCAGGTTGCCGGCCAGGACCATCCAGTTCAGCAACGGCGCGGACAGGCCGTCGATCTGGATGATCAGCAGTCCGGTCTTCGGCGCGGGCTGGATCCGCCGGGCCCGCCGGTGCACGACCCGCATCACCTCGGCGACGTACGCGTCGTCACTGCCGGCGTACGCGACCCAGCCGACGAAGGCGCTCACCGACGCCATCACGATCGAGACCAGCAGCGGCGCCTCGACGCCGCCGTGCAGGTCCACACCGGGGTCGACGGTGATGGCCAGGTAGACGACTCCGAACTGTGACAGCAGCCCGCCGATCAGGACGCCGAGCGAGCCGATCAGGATCGCGACCCCGGCCAGCACCCAGCGCATCAGCACCGAGAACACCGCCAGCAGGACGACCAGCCGGAAGATCGGCAGCCGGCCGTCACTGCTGATCTGCGGCAGCGTCCAGAACGTGATCACCAGCGAGATCAGTGAGGCGAGACCGCCGTACAGCATCGCCTGCAGGCCGCGGCCGGTACGGCGGAGATCCAGCCACACCGGCCGCCGCCGTCGATCGTCGTACACCTGCTCTGGTGGTTTCGCCATTGCCTGCTTCCCCGTCGTGCTCTCTGCCAGTACGAGAGTACGGGGTCGGGCAGACGCTTTTACTGCACCTCGAGGTAGTCGACTTCCGTGTACTGGTCACCCTTCGTCAGCCGGATCGTGTTCCAGCCGGCGTTCAGCGTCACGGACACCGAGCTCTCGTGCCAGTTGTCCCAGCCGGTGACCGGGTAGCTCACCGAGCCCGCGTTGTTGCCGTTGACAACCAGACCGTGGCTGGCGGTGGAAGCCGATCCGTTGGCGTACCCGACGTGCAGGGTGTAGCTGCCGGAGACCGGCGCGAAGACGGTGTTCTCCACCCACGAGTCGGCGTAGTCGATGTACGCGACCACCTTGCCGTCCGACGCGCCGGCGGCGTTGGGCCGGACGCTGCAGTCGTTCAGCGTGCCACGCTCCGCCTCGTACCGGACCCGGCTCCCGCGGACCACCGGATAGTCGTTGGCCCACCCGATGTCCGCGACGTACAGATGCCGCTGGCTGCCGACCCACCCGTGCAGGAAGATCTTGTCGCCGACGACGTCAGCACCACCCGGCCCACAGACCGCGTTGTCGAAGGTCGCCGTCGTCATCAACGGCCGGTATGCCGTTGTCCACGGGCCACTCAGACTGGTCGAGGTCGCGTACGACGTGAGGTAGTTGCAGTCGGTGTACCCGCCGCCGGAGAAGAACAGGACGTACTGACTCCCCCGCTGGACCAGGTCCGGCGCCTCGATAACGCCGCTCGAGGTGAGCATCGCGGTGTTGCCGCCGACCAGGGTCTGACCGTTGTTCGCCGTCCGGGTCAGCCAGAGCGTGGACGGCTGGCTGATCGCGTTGCCGTCGTTCTTCCAGACCAGGTAGCGGGTGCCGTCGTTCGCCACAAACGTGTTGGGGTCGATCGCGCCGCCGAGGTCGAGCGGGCAGATCAACGGCGCCGTACCAACCGGCTGGAACGGGCCGAGCGGCGAGGACGCGGTCGCGACGCCGATGCATTGGCGGCCGGAGGCCTTGTGCCAGGCGACGTACGTGAGCGTGTAGGTGCCGTCGGAGTTCGGGTAGACGTCCGGCGCCCAGGTGCGGCCAGGCTGAGCCCAGTCGGCGGAGGGGCCGCCGGGCATCGCGTCGCCGCGGATGGTCCACGGTCCGTTCGCGCTCGGTGCGGTCGCGACCGGGACGGTGCCGCGGCCGTTGTTGGTCGAGTAGGCGTACCAGGTGCCGTTCTGCTGGAAGACGTCCGGATCGGGGAAGTCCTCACCGATGATCTCGCTCGGGAAGACGGCCGATGTTGTCGCGGCATGCACCGGCGGGCACAGGAAGGCGGACAGGCTGAGCACTGCCAGGGCAGCAACTAGAAGTCGTCTCATGGAGACTCCTCAGGTGGGGGCGGATACCTGTAGGACAAACCTTTACATCGATTCACCTGGAAGGCGAGACCCCAATCCCTGGACCTTGGGCTTCCGGAGGTGGAGACTCCGGCTAGTTGTTTTCCGCCTGGTTTGAGGGAGTGTCTCGTGAAGTATTTACCGAGAGTGTCGGGACGCGGGTTGGTCGCCGCCGTGGCAGCGGCCGCAGCCGTGGTCGGCGGAGTGTCGGCTCAGACGGCCGGAGCGCCGACCGCAGTACAAGAGACGGCGCTGCAGCAGCGGCTCGACGGGCTGCTGAACGACAGCCGGTACGACGGGTCGCAGGTCGGGCTCGTGGTCCGCGACGCGACCACCGGCGAGACGCTGTACGACCGGAACGGCGGCGAGCGGCTGCTGCCCGCGTCGAACACCAAGCTGTTCACCTCGACGGCCGCGATGCACGTACTCGGCCCGTCGTACCGCTTCCACACCGACGTACTCGCCACCGCACCCGTCCGCGGTGGGAAGCTGCGCGGTGACCTCTACCTGAAGGGGTACGGCGACCCGACCGCACTGGAGTCCGACTACGTCGGCCTGGCCAAGCAGCTCAAGGCGGCCGGGGTCCGACGGGTTGACGGCAACCTGATCGCCGACGACACGTACTTCGACCACGTCCGCCTCGGCGACACCTGGTCCTGGGACGACGAGCCGTTCTACTACAGCGCCCAGATCTCCGCGCTCACGCTCGCCCCGAACACCGACTACGACTCCGGTACGGCGATCATCGAAAGCCTGCCCGGCGCCAAGGCCGGGGCTCCGCTGAAGCTGAACACGGTCCCGGCGAACGGCGTACTCAAGGTGATCAACACCGCGACGACCGGCGCCGTGGGTACGTCGAACACGGTCAACGTCGACCGCGACCACGGCACGAACGTCGTCCGGGTCAGCGGCTCGATGCCACTCGGATCCTCGGTCGAGCAGGACTGGATCACCGTCTGGGAGCCCGAGCTGTACGCCGCCGACGTATTCCGGCGAGCGCTCACCGCGCAGGGCATCTCGGTCAGCGGCCACATCAAGAACGCGGGCACCCCGACCGGCGCGACCCGGCTGGCGATGGACGAGTCGATGACGGTCGGCGAACTGCTCACGCCGTTCCTCAAGCTCTCGAACAACATGCACGCCGAGACCCTGGTCAAGACGATGGGCGCGGTCGCCGAGGCCGACGGCAGCTGGCCGGCCGGACTGGACGTGGTGACCAACTACGCGAAGAGCCTCGGCGTCGACACCAGCCGGATCCGGCTTTCCGACGGCTCCGGCCTGTCCCGCAAGGTCAACGTGACCGCCGACGCGGTGACCGACGTACTGATCGGTGCCCAGAAGGAGACCTGGTGGAAGCAGTGGTACGACGCTCTGCCGATCGCGGGCAACCCGGATCGGTTCACCGGCGGCACGCTGCGCAACCGGATGCGGAACACGCCCGCCGCGAACAACCTGCACGGCAAGACGGGCTCGCTGACCGGTGTCACGGCGTTGTCCGGCTACGTGACGAACAAGGACGGCCGCAAGCTGGTGTTCTCGATGATCAGCAACAACTACCTGACCAGCCCGGTCCCGATCGAGGACGCGGTCGGCGTCACGCTCGCCTCCTGGTCCGACCAGGCACCGCCTGCCGCCGTCCCGATGCTGAAGTCCGCTCAGCCGACCTGTGACCTGGAACTGGCCAAGGCCTGCTAATCGGTTCGACAGTACGGCGGTCGTTCATCACCATGAGTGCATGACCGCCGTACTGCCATCGTCGTACACCGTCCGTCCGCCGTCGAAGGAGGACGCGCAGGCGTTCCTCGAGCTCGTGTCCGACTACAACACCTCGGTGATCGGGTACGCCGACTTCACGCTGGAGGACGCGGAGGACGAGCTCACCGAGCCCGGGTTCGAACCGGAGACCGACGGCTGGCTCGTGTTCGACGGCGACCGGCTGATCGGGTACGGCGCGGTGTTCGGCAAGGGTGACCACCGGTCGTTGGACCTGGACAACGTGACCGCCGATCCGGTCGTCGAGCGGTGGTTGCTCGATCGGGTTGTCGATCGGGCAGCAGAGTTTGCCCGGGAGTACGGGCACGCGTCGGTGCAGCTCGACGGGGTCGTCTACCAGGCCGACACCGCGCGCCGGGATCGCTTTGCTGGCTACGGATTCGCGCCGGGTACGACGTTCCACCGGATGCGGATCGACCACGACGGACCGGTCGCGGCGCCATCGGTTCCGGATGGGATCACGGTACGGCGTGGTGCTCCGGACGAGGCCGGTCAGCGGGCAGGGCACGCCGTACTGAATGGCAGTTTTGACGGGCAGTTCGGGTTCACGCCGCGGTCGTTCGAGGAGTGGCGGGCGTCGCAGGAGAACTTCTCGGCGTTCGACTGGTCGCAGCTGACGTTGCTCGAGCTGGATGGCGAGGTCGTGGCGATGCGGTCGACCACGAACCAGTTCGTGGAGGACGAGAACTGCGGGTACATCGGCCGGCTCGGGGTGCTCGAGAAGGCTCGCGGGAAGGGGCTGGCGAAGTTCCTGCTGCGGGACCAGTTCGCGCTGGACGCGGCGGCTGGGCGGACCGGCACGATCCTGCACGTCGACACGAACAACCCGACGCCGGCGCTCGGCGTGTACTTGTCGGTGGGGATGCAGGCAGTGCTCGTGATGGAGGTCTGGCGACGCGAGGTAACGGCCGCATGAGTCTGCCCGCCGGCTACACGTTTCGGCCGATGGTGTTGGACGACACGGGGCTGATCGCCGAGCGGTCCGCGGCGTACACCTCCGCACTGCTTGGGTTTGCGAAACACAGCCCGGAGGATGTGGCCAACTACCTACGGGACCCCGGCATCAACCTCGCAACCGACGGCTGGGTAGTGCTCGACGCGGAGGGCGCATTCGCGGGCTCGGCGACCGCGGTGTCGATGTCCGACGGCGCAGAGGTCAACATCGACATCCTGAGCGAGAGCCCGACGATCCTGAACTGGCTCCTGGACCAGGCGGAACGCCGAGCCGGCGGGGTGCGTGAGGTTGTGCTGAAGGTGGGTGTGATCCGTCAGGACCGGTTGTTGCCTGAGGTGCTTGCTGCGCGGGGGTTCGCGATCGGGACGTCCGTCCAGCGGATGCGGATCAACTTCGACGGACCGGTCGTGTCGCCCGCGGTGCCGGACGATGTCGTAGTACGGCGGGGAGCACCGGACGAGGCGAGTCGGCGGGCGGCGCACGCCGTACTGATGGAAGCGTTCGCCGAGCAGCCCGGGACGCTGCCGCGGCCGTTCGACGTGTGGGTTGCGTCGCGGGAGAGCCGGTCGACGTTCGACTGGTCGCAGGTGACGATCGTCGAGCTGGACGGGCAGGCCGTCGGGATGACCGAGTGCAACGACAACTTCGTCAGCACCGACAACTGCGGGTACGTCGGGCGGCTGGCCGTCGTGCCGTCCGCCCGTGGTCGCGGCCTGGCGAAGTTCCTTCTGCACAAGGCGTTCGCGGTCGACGCGGCCGCCGGACGGTCCGGCACGATCCTGCACGTCGACACCGGCAACCCGACCCCCGCCGTCGCGCTCTACACCGGAGTCGGCATGCGCCCGGAAGTGATCAGCGACATCTGGCGGCGAACGATCCAGCCGGTCTGAGGCAGCCGCGAGGCCTCAGTACGACACGCTCGCCGGTGCTGCCGGCGTACACCGTGCGGCTCCCGAGCACGAACTGCAGATCGACCCGGAGAGCGGTCGGCGCAGGCCCCGGATTCGTACATTGGTGACCTTCGTTCTGATCCGGGCCGAGGCCGTACCGGTACGCCGCGATCCGGACCGAGTACGCGTCCTGGGCCAGGATCCGGACGACCGTGTTCGGCAGGCACGGCTCGATCGCGACCTCGTCGGGTTCGACCCCGACGGACAGCACCGACAGGTGCTCCGGATCCACGCTCGCCGATGTCACGGCGATCTCGCCGCGCAGCAGGATCGTCGTCGTACCGATCTTGTAGTGCTGTGGCGCCGGCCCGTCGACGATGTACTGCGGCATCTCGAGGCCGATCGTCGGCTCGGTAGCGGCCTTCGAGTGAACGAGAGCGCCGGCGACGCCGCCCACGAGCAGGATCGCCGCAACGGCCGCTGGTACGACGTACCTCCGCCGGCGCCGCTCCTGGACGCCTCGTTCGACGTCCTCGAGCGGAGGCGCCTCCTCCGGCGTCCGCGCATCGACGTACTCGGTCAGCTCGAGCCCTGGCCCGAGTGCCCGCCGCGCCCGGGCCAGGCGGGACCTCACCGCACCGTCCGCGAGCTGCAGCTCGACGGCGACCTGCTCGACCGGCAGCTCCATCACGTCATGCAGTACGACGACCGCCCGCTGCTCCGGCGTGATCCGGGCCAGCGCGCCCGCCGCCTGACCGCGATCCGGGTCGCCTCCGAGCCTGACCAACGCCCGGGCCACCACCTGTCGCCGGTTCAGCCGGCCGATCATCGTGCGCACAGCTAGCCCGCGTACCCAGGACTCCGGATCGTCGTACCGGCGGATCGCGTCCCACCGGCCGAGCAGCTTCACGTACGCGTCCTGGCTGACCGCCTCGGCATCCGCCCGCGATCCCCCGATCGACACCAGTACGCCGATCAGCCGCGGCCAGGTCCGCCAGTAGAAGGCCTCCAGGTCCGCAGCAGTTGCATCACTGGCGTCCCGCACGTCGCCAGTGTCCCGCCGTACCAACTTGAGCGACAGAGGTTGCCTCCGAGAGATCTGAGAGATTACTCTCGAAACATGTCTCTCAGAAATCCGTACGGCGATTTCGAGATCACCGACCCGCAGGCCATGCGCGCGTTGGCGCATCCCGTCCGGCTCGCGGCGCTCAGCTACCTGCAGCGCCACGGCCCGGCCACGGCCACCCAACTGTCCGAGCACGTCGGCGCCTCGCCGTCGGTGACCAGCTGGCATCTGCGGCACCTGGCGACGTTCGGGCTGGTGGTCGACGGTCCCCCGCCGACCGGGTCGGATCGGCGGCAGCGCTGGTGGAGTGCGGTCGCCCGCGGGTTCCGGTACCGGATGCCCGACACCCCGGACGGAGTCGAAGCGGCCAGGCTGCTCCGGGCCGAGACGATGAACCAGGCCCTGGAGGCCGCTCAGCACTGGCTGGTCGAGACCGAACCTCAGCTCGAGCCCGAGTGGAGCCGGCTGGCCGGTTCGGCGAACACCCTGCTGGTCCTGACCCCGGCCGAAGCCGAGGCGATCGGATCCGCGATCGAGCAGCTGATGGCGCCGTACGTCGAGCGCCGCGACGCCGGCGAATCCCCGGACGACGCCCGTCCGGTCCGGTACCTGCGCATTTCTTTGCCCGAAGCAACTACGTGAGGCTTTCCCTTGGGGGAACGATTGTGAGCACACTGTCCGCCACCAGCTTGTGGCGTGATCGCCGGTTCCGGACCTTCTGGTCCGCTCAGACCGTGTCCGAGTTCGGCGACCGGATCACCGAGCTCGCGCTGCCGCTGATCGCGGTCACCCTGCTCGACGCCTCCGCCAGCCAGGTCGGGTTCCTGACCGCGGCGGTCTGGCTGCCGAGCCTGGCCAGCCTGTTCGTCGGGTCGTGGGTCGACCAGCGCCGGGACAAGCGGCCGCTGATGATCGCCGCCGACGTGTCCCGCGTGGTTCTGCTGCTGACGATCCCGGTGGCGTACTGGCTGGACCTGCTCACCCTCGGCCAGCTCTATATGATCGCGATCCTGGCCGGTACGGCCGGAGTCGTGTTCGGGACCGCGTACGCGTCGTTCTTCGTCCGGATGGTCGAGCGGGACCAGTTCCTCGAGGCCAACGGCAAGCTGTCGGCGACCCGGTCGATCTCGTTCATGGGCGGTCCGGCGGTCGGCGGCGTACTCGTGCAGGCCCTGACCGCACCGGTCGCGATCGTCGTGGATGCCTTCTCGTTCGCGTTCTCGGCGATCCAGATCAGCCGGCTCGACGTTCCGCCGGGCGAGGCCGACGAGACGCCGGAGCCGCTACTGGCCCGAGCCCGGTCCGGGATGCGCTACCTGCTTCGCCACCCGTATCTACGCCGCAGCCTCGGCTGCGCGACCACGGTCAACTTCTTCCACATGATCGGGATGGCGCTGCTCGTGCTGTTCGCCAGCCGCGAGTTGGGCCTCTCGGCCGGCACGATCGGTCTGGCCTTCGGAATCGGATCGTCCGGCGGCCTTCTCGGCGCGGTCTCCGCCGCGCCCCTGAGCCGGATCTTCGGGGCCGGACGGGTGATCGCGGCCGGAGCGGTCGTCTTCCCCAGCGCGATGGCGTTCGTTCTGCTTGCCCAGGGATCGACCTTCGCCCGAGCGGTCGCGTTGTCCGCGGGCATGTTCGTCGCGACGTTCGCGGTGATGTGTTTCGACGTACCGCTGAACTCGCTGCAGGCGGCCGTCACGCACGACCACATGCGGAGCCGGGTCGCCGGTGCGTTCAGCACCATCAACTACGGCGTCAGGCCGCTCGGCGCGGTCGTCGGAGGGTTCCTCGGCACCTGGATCGGTGTCCGGGAAACCCTCCTCGTCTCCGCCGCCGGCGGCCTGCTGTCCGTGCTGTGGCTGATCGGCTCACCGATCATCCGCACCCACGAACTGAGCGGGTTGGAACCACCTGAGCTTTAGTCGTGTCCTAGTCGTGTACCGCGCGGTCCGCCAGGTCCTCGACGTCGTCGACCTTGGCGACGGTCTGCCGGAGCGGGACCTCCTTGATGAAGAAGACCGCGACCAGGCTGACCAGGGCACACGCGGCCGCGATCATGAAGATCCGTCCGGTGGCATCGCCGTACGACATCCGCACCAGCGTCGCCAGCTGCGGCGGCAGGTGGTTGACGTCCAGCAGGCTCGTACCACCGGAACCGCCCTCCTGCAGCTTCCGGGCCGCCTCGGCGCCACCGGGTCCGGAGAGCAGACCGGCGATCATCAGGTCCTTGACCCGAGCCGCGAGTACTGCGCCCAGCACCGCGACGCCGACCGCACCGCCAAGGCTGCGGAAGAACGAGACGGTGGCACTCGACGCGCCGATCTCGCGGACGTCGACCGTGTTCTGTACGGCGAGGACCAGGTTCTGCATGGTCATACCCATGCCGAGGCCCATCAGCAGCATGCCGAGACCGGTGTACCAGTACGGCGTGGCGTGGTCGATCGTGCCGAGCAGGACCAGACCGATCACCAGCAGGATCGCGCCACTGACCAGGTACCGCTTCCACTTGCCGAAGCGGGTGATCATCTGCCCGGATCCGATCGACCCGAGGAACGAGCCGAGCATCATCGGGATCGTCAGCAGGCCGGCCTCGGTCGGGCTGTAGCCACGCGCGATCTGGAAGTACTGGCCGAGGAACAGCGCGCTGCCGAACATCGCGACACCGACCGCGACGCTGGCGATGATCGCCAGCGCGGTGGTGCGCTGCTTGACGACCTTCAGCGGAACCAGCGGCTCCGGCGTCTTGCTCTCGACCACCACGGCGAGGATGCCGAACAGCAGCGTGCCGCCGACGAACAAGGCCGACTGCCAGGACATCCAGGCGAAGTCCGTGCCGGCGAAGCTGACCCACAGCAGCGGGAGGCTCGCGGCGACGCTGATCAGGATCGCGCCGAGGTAGTCGATCCGGACCTCACGCTTGAACGTCGGCAGGTGCAGGTACTTCTGCAGGATCACCAGGCTGATCACAGCCAGCGGGACGCAGACGTAGAAGCACCAGCGCCAGCCCAGCCAGGAGGTGTCGACGATGACGCCACCGATGAGCGGGCCGCTGACGGTCGCGACCGCCATCACGGCACCCATGTAGCCGGAGTACCGGCCGCGGTTGCGGGGCGGGATGGCCGCGCCGATGATCGCCTGGGCCAGCGCCATCAGGCCGCCCATCGCGAGGCCCTGCAGTACGCGGGCGCCGATCAGGAACGGCACGGTGCGGGACAAGCCGGCCAGCGCGGACCCGATCACGAAGACCGAGATCGCGATCTGGACCAGCAGTTTCTTGCTCACCAGGTCAGCGAGCTTGCCCCAGATCGGGGTGGACACCGTGGTGGCCAGCAGGCTCGCGGTGAGGACCCACGTGTACTGCGTCTGGGTGCCTTCGAGGTCGGCGATGATCGTCGGCAGGGCATTGCTGACGATCGTCGAGCTGAGCATCGCCGTGAACAGCGCGGCGAGCAGTCCGATCAGGATCTCGAGGATCTCGCGGTGGGTGAGTTCCGACGCAGCGGGCGCCTGCTGCCGGGTCTCGGTGACAGTCATCAGTCTCCTGTTGGTTGTGAACGCCTCACGACCTTGTTGGCCTCGACGATGGCGATCGCGACCCGCTGCATGGTGGCTGCGGCCGCGATCATCGCGTCGTCGTCGAGGTCCGCCAAGGCGGATCGCAGTTGCTGGGTGTAGGACGAGTAGACGGCCTCCAGCTGGGCCTTTCCGTGGGACGAGAGGCTGACCAGCCCGACCCGGGCATCGGCCGGGTCCGGTCGACGGCTCACCAGTCCGTCGGCCTCCAGCGCGGTCACCTGCCGGCTCACCACCGACGCGTCGACGCCGAGCTTGGCGGCGATCTCGCCGCCGCGTTGCTCGCCGTCTTTCATCAGCACCTTGAGCACACTCGCGTCGGAACGCCGCAGTCCGCTCTCGCTGGTCAGATGCCGATGCTCGATACAGCGCACGGCGCGCACCAGCGAGCTCACTCCTTCGAGCAGCTCCTGGGCGGCCGCATCCCGCTCTACCCCCGGGACGAGGGGTTGCTGAGCTAGTTGCATAACCCAACTATATACTCAAATAGTTGGTTTCCACAACCATATGCGCACCCTGTGGATAACCGGTGACTACGGGTCAGACCTCAGCTCTCAGCTGAGGGTCGAGGCTCAGCCGAGGTCGGCGTTGAGGCGGGCCAGGAGGCGGCCCAGGTCGGCGAGGTCGGCCGGGTTCCAGCGGCCGAGGATGGTGCGGAACTCGGTCTGGCGCTGCGCCCGCATCGCGTCGTACCGCTCGGCGCCGGTGGTAGTCAGGCGGAGCAGCCGCGCGCGGCCGTCGTCGGGATCACCGACGCGTTCGATCAGACCGAGCGTCTCCAGCTGCGTGATGCCGCGACTGACCGTCGACTTGTCCAGCCCAAGCACGTGAGCAACATCCGACGCCCGTACGCCGGCGCCCCCGCCGGTCCCCATCTCGATCTGGGAGATCAGCGCGTAACCGGCCGCATCCATCTCCGGGTGCACGCGCCGGGCGAGGCGCAACGACGCCGAACGCGACCGGCGGAACAGCGCCGACAGCTCCTGCTCGATCGCCGGAACCAGCTCCTCCGACTGCTCGACGTGCGCCGGCGTGCTCACCGAACCACGATCCCCGCGTCGCGAAGCGCCTTCTTCACATCGGCGATCCGGAAGTCTCCGAAGTGGAACACACTCGCCGCGAGCACCGCGTCCGCCCCGGCCTCGACCGCAGGCGGGAAATGCTCCGGCTGCCCCGCTCCCCCGCTGGCGATCAGCGGTACGTCGACCACCGCGCGGACCGCCTTGATCAGCTCCAGATCGAAACCCTGCTTGGTCCCGTCGGCGTCCATCGAGTTCAGCAGGATCTCCCCCGCGCCCAGCTCACATCCACGCTGCGCCCACTCGATGGCGTCCAGCCCGGCCGACTTCCGGCCGCCGTGCGTGGTGACCTCGAACCCGCTCGGCTGGTCCGCAGTACGCCGTACGTCGAGGGAGAGCACGAGCACCTGGTTGCCGAACCGGTGGGCGATCTCGCGGATCACCTCGGGCCGCGCGATCGCGCCGGTGTTGATCCCGACCTTGTCCGCGCCGGCCCGCAACAGCCGGTCCACGTCGGCCACCTCGCGGACGCCGCCGCCCACGGTCAACGGGATGAACACCTGCTCCGCGGTCCGCCCGACCACGTCGTACGTCGTCTCCCGCGAACCCGACGACGCGGTGATGTCGAGGAACGTGAGCTCGTCGGCACCCTCGGCGTCGTACACCTGCGCCATCTCGACCGGATCGCCGGCATCCCGCAGGTCAGCGAAGTTGACCCCCTTCACCACCCGCCCACCATCGACGTCCAGACAGGGAATGACTCGCACAGCAAGGCTCACGCCGCCAAGCCTAGCGAGTCCATCCCTGAGAACCCTGCCGAACCGTCCGACGACACCGGTCAGGTCGCGGGTAGCCAGGTGTCGTTTTGGAGGAGGACTACGGGGCCGGTGGGGGTTGTGGCGGTGACTGTTAGGCCTTCGCCGCCTAGGACTACGTCGGTGTGGACGGTGGAGTTGTTGAGGCCGAGGGTGTAGCGCTCGTCGGGTGTCATCTCGAGGCCCTTCTCGACAGCGAAGGGGAAGCTTTGGCCCCAGGCGACGTGGCAGCCGGCGTTCTCGTCGAAGAGGGTGTTGTGGAAGACGACACCCGCCTGCGCGATCCGGGACTCCTTGTCGACGAGGGCCACCTCGCCAAGGCTGCGGGCACCCGGGTCGCTGTCGAGCTGTGCACGAACCAGGTCCGCGCCCGTCGTCGCCGAAACGTCGGTGATCCGGCCGCCCTCGAACGTGAGCCGCAGCCCTTCGACCAACTGCCCCGCGATCACGACCGGCTTCGCCAGCCGCGCCACACCATCCGCACGACGCCGATCCGGGCTGGTGAAAACCTCCTCGGTCGGGATGTTCGGCAGGTACACGACGCCGGCCGAGTCGGCCAGGGAGCCACCGGTCCAGCGACAATCAGGCAGCAGCCCGACGGTCAGGTCCGTTCCCTCACCGACGTACCTGAGCTCACTGATCTGCATCGCGTCAAGCGCAGCGCACCGGGCCGCGAGCGCCGCCGACCGCTCCCGCCAGGCCGCGACCGGATCGGCCTCATCGAGTCGCATCGCCCGGGCGACCACGTCCCAGAGCCGTTCGACGTCAGGCTCGCCGTACACCTGGGTGGCCCACTGAGCGTTCGGCGCGGCCACGACCGTCCACCGCCACCGCCCGCTCATCACGGCCTGCTGCCTGGCCATCATTTCCTGCATCCGTACGGCGGCCAGCCGGGCGGAGTCGATCCCGGCGTACAACTCGGGATCCGTCGCACCAACCAAGGCGATCGTGGCGATCCCCTCCTCGGTCCAGCCGCGAGTGCGCTCCAACGCCCACGGCCGATCGGCGGTCAGCGTCTCCAGGTCGGCGTGCTCGAGGTCGGACCGGCGTACGACGGCATCGGTCCAGAGCACCTCCACCCACCGCGCGCCGGCCTGGTAGGCGCTCTCGACCACCAGCCGGGCGAGGTCGGCCTCGGCGACGTCGGCGTTGACCACCACGCCTTGGCCCGGTTGCACGTTCACGCCCACCCGGACGACCAGGTCGGCGAAGCGCTCCAGCAGTTCGTTGTTCATCCTCGGCTCCCACCTATTCACGTTGGCGTGAACATTGGCAGATGTGCGAACATTGCGCAAGACGTAAATTAGAAGGAGTCAGCATGGAGCCGCAGCCGGTCCGGGCGATCACCGACGTGGAGACGATGCGGGCGTTGTCGGATCCGACCCGGGTCGCGATCCTGCGCCTGCTGATGAGCGGCGACCGCACGGCGCCGCCGGTGATGTCGGCGAAGGAGCTCGCGGCCGCGCTCGGCGAACCGCAGACGAAGCTCTACCGCCACCTCAAGCAACTCGAGGCGGCCGAGTTGATCCGGGTGGCGGAGACCCGGCTGGTGTCCGGCATCCAGGAGCAGCGGTATCAGACCGCCCAGCTGGACTTCGAGATCAGCCGCGACCTGGTCACGGACGAGGCGTCCGGGGAGTTCGCCGACACCCTGTCGGCGCTGTTCGGCGAGTTCCGCACCGAGCTGGTCGCCAATCTGAGCGCCGGGCGGGTCCCGATCGGCGCGGAGGCGCAGACGCCGCTCGGTCTGCTGATCGGGCGCGGGATGGTGCGGCGCGTGAGCCGGGACCGCGCCGCGGAGTTCCGGCGCCGATTGCTCGCTCTCCAGGCCGAGTTCGACGCCCTCGAGGACGACGATCCCGACGGCATCCCGGTGCACTTGCTGGTCGGCTGGTACGCCGTCACCGAGCCGGCTGCCGGCGAATGAGAAAGGGCTGTAGGCAACAGGTTCGTTGCCTACAGCCCGTAGATCACTTCCAGGCGCGGCGGCGGCCGTCGGTGGACTTCATCGGGCGGGTCGACTCCCAGACCCTGCGCCAGCGGGCCGCGTCGGGACCGGTCTGGGCCGGTGAGGCGCCGATCGCAGCACGGCGCCGGGACTCGTACCAGGTGGTCGACTCCTCGTCGAGGAGCGCCGAGACCGCGGACGCGATCCGGGGCGCGAAGTCGCGGGCGCTCTCACCCTCAGCGGCCCGCAGCGGGTCGCCGTACCGGACGTGAACTGCCGGGCGGCCCGGGACCGGCCAGCCGCGACCGCGAGGCATCGCGGCGAACGAGCCCTTGATGCCGACCGGGATCACCGGCACGTTGTGCTCGACGGCGAGGTACGCCGCACCCATCCGGAACCGCTGGATCCAGCCGTCCGGCGACCGCGTGCCCTCCGGGAACACGACCACGTTCCAGCCGTCGGCGAGCAGGTCGCCCGGGGTCGAGCTCAGGTTGCCGCCGCGGCGCTCGATCGGGAACGTGTTGAACACGATCGCCGACCCGGCCGCCCGCCACCAGGTGTCGAAGAAGTAGTCGGCCGCCGCCGCGAACGCGGTCTTGCGGCGCATCGCGTCCGGCAGCGACAGCAGCAGCAACGGGGTGTCGAGGTGCGACGAGTGGTTCGCGACGATGATCGCCGGGCCGTCGAGCTTCAGCAGCGAGTCGAGACCGCTGACCTGCGGGCTGACCTCGAAGTTCAGGACCGCGTTCAGCGGACCCTTCTGGATCAGGTCGCGGACCGCGATCGCGGCCGGCTTCCGGGCCCACTTGGTCGGGAAGACCGTGGTCTCCTTCGGGATCACGTACGGCTAGGCCGACCGCGGCACCTGCGGGCGCCGGCCCCACCGCCACCCGCGCGCGACCTGCTTGACGTCGCGCGCGGTGTCCCGGCTGAACTTCACCAGGCTGGTACCCATCAGCGCACGTCCGCGAGCAGGTGCGGCGGGTTGTGCAGGTAGGTGATCGACGGCGACCGGCCGACCGAGTGGCTGACCATCTCGAGCGCGTCCTGCAGCGTCGACGCGGACCGGAAGCCCATCCGCTCGACCGTCTTGCGGTTGGCGCCGACCCAGACGATGTCGCCACAGTGGTCCAGCGCGTGCGAGATCCAGTACCACATGTAGAACGGGTGCACGCCGTGGTACGCGTACGACGTCCGGTACAGGTGGATGTACCACGGGTCCTCGGCGTACTGCTTCTCGAACTTCGCCTCGATCGTGGCCGGATCGGTGCTCTCGGCAAGCACTTCCTCGAAGAAGTCGACGTACGACGGGTGGTGCAGCTGGCTGAACTCGTAGTCCACCGGGTGGTACAGGATCACCGCACCGTCCTTGCGGACGATCGGGTTGCCCCGGTAGGAGTTGAAGTAGTAGCCCAGGCCCATGCAGGCGGCCAGGATCGGGTTCATCACCGAGTTCACGTTGTACGGGCCGATGAACGGCACGCCCATGATCGCGACGTCGGACTGTCCCTGGACCTCGACCAGGTGCTGGCGGTGCACGTTCTCCAGCGTCTTGTCGTGCACCGGCTCGATCTTGCCGGCGTGTACTCCGGTCAGCCCGTAGTTGGACCGGACGTCGGTGAAGATCTTGTGCCGCAGCTTGGACGGTGCCGCCGCGAGCGCCCGCTTGGTGCCGAGCATCGAGGCCTGGTCCTTGATCGACCACTCCCACTCGCGCTTCTGCAGGAACTCCAGCGGTCCGCCGAAGATGTCGTTGTTCAGCGTGGTCTCGATCTGGAAGACCTTGACGTGCTGGGTCAGCACCGAGCCCATCCGCCAGGCCGACTCGTGCATCTTCGAGGCCTTGTGGTCCATGAAGGACCGCGAGTGGATCATCGTGTGGCTGTTGTGGTGGTGCTTCAGCGACTTGTACGACGCCAGTCCGATCGACGTCGACTTGTGGCCGCCGTCCATCGCCACCAGGTTCACGTTCACGTACACCAGCAGGTCGGACTCGGCCGCCCGCTTGGAGATCTCGACGTCCTCGCCGTGCTTGGTCTGACCGAGGTGGGTCAGGTTCGCGGTGTCCTCGGCGTCGAAGTTGTACAGCTTGCCGTCCGGGAAGAACGACCGGAAGACCCGCTCGCCGACGATGTCGCGCAGCTCGTTCGGGGTGAGCCGGCGGTGCAGCGCGTTCGCCGAGATCAGCTCGACGTCGTCGACACCGGCATCGGCGGCCATCGTCAGGACGGCCTCGATGATCCGCTGGCGGATGTCCGGCTTCTTCATCGGCGGCAGCGGGATGGAGATGTCGTCGAACGCGATCGTCAGCCGCATCCCGGCGTGCAGCAGCTCCGGCAGCGGCTCGGACTCGAGCGGGTGCAGCAGCGCGTTCTGGATCGCCTCCTCCACGTCCCGGACCGGCGGCAGCGCCTCCGGCGGGTACACCACCCGGGTACCGAGCGGGAACCGCTCCAGCAGGAAGCCCTCACCGTTGTGCACGAGCAGCGGCGGCGTCCGGTCGTCCACCTCAAGCACGAATCCTGGCCGAGACATGTTCAGAACCTCTCTCGTCGTACGTACGGCGCGGCCCTCATGAGGCCCTCACATCGAAAGCAACCTTGACTGTTCCCAGTCGGCCGGCGGAGTGCGCGTGGTCCAGCGCCTCACGCCAGCGGTACAGCGGATAGCGGGCTCCGACGATCCCGTCGAGCGGGGCCCGTCCGGCCAGCTCCAGCGCGGTCTCGAACGCCGGGCGGCCGTTCGGCTCCTCCCGCGCGGACGCGTAGGTGCCGGTCACCTCGAGCTCCCGGAACCACACCGGCGACAGGTCGGCGCCACTGGCCGGCATCCCGGACAGCACCACCCGGCCGCCGGCCTTCGTGACTCGCAGCACGGTGTCGATCGAGTCCTTGCTGCCGACCGCGTCGACCGCGACGTCCACGCCACCGAGCAGGAACTCGCCCGCACCGAAGTCCGGCTTGAGCCGGAACGCTCCGGTCGATCGCCGTACGCCGCGGAACACCTCGTCGGGTGCGACCACATCGCTGGCGCCGAACGCCCGCGCCAACTCGCGCTGCTTCGGGTGCTTGGCGACCACGGTGATCCGGCCGGCCTGAGTCAGCTCCCGCAACGCGAGCGTCGCGAACAGTCCGACCGCACCTGCGCCACTCACCAAGACCGACTGCCCCGGCTGAACCTTCGCCCGCAGCGCCGAGTGCACGGCGCCGGCGAGCGGCTCGACCAGCACTGCGCGCTCGTTGGTGAGTGCCTCAGGTACGGCGTACAGCTGGCTGCGGTGGGCGACCAGCATGTTCCCCCAGCCGCCACCGGTGTCCTGGCAGAACCCGGTCTGCAGGCCCGGCGCCACGTGGCCGACCGTGATCCTGTCGCACCGGTTGGTGTTCCCGGTGACGCAGTTCTCGCACGGCTCGACACCGCGGGCCGCGCAGGTGAGCACGGAGTCCATTACGACCCGGGTGCCCTTCGGCAGGTCCTCGCAGTCGTCGAGCAGCTCGCCGACGATCTCGTGCCCCGGTACGAACGGCATCGACACCACGGCGGAGAAGTACAGCTTCGTCGAGCCGGTCACCATGCCGAGGTCCGAGCCGCAGATACCGGACAGGATCGGGCGGATCCGGGCCCAGCCCGGCCGCTCGGCCTTCGGCTCGTTGATGGTCACCAGGCGCAGTGGCGCGGCCGGCCCGGTCAGGATGCCGGGGATGCGGCCGCCTACCGCCTTGGCCGCCAGGAACTTGGCCGGCGACCGGTACATCTCAAGAGCGAGCATCATCGGGCGTTCACCCCAGGGAGCTCCAGACGGGACGAGGTGGACGGGGTCTTCCAGTCGACGATCTGCCAGCGCGCGGCCCGGGCGGCCCGGAACAGCGACACGTCCGGCGAGACAGCGACCGGGTTGCCGACCACCGACAGCATCGGCAGGTCCGAGTGGCTGTCGGCGTAGGCGTACGACTTGGACAGGTCGATGTTGGTCTGCCGGGCGTGGTGCTTGATCCACGCGGCCCGGGACTCACCGACCAACGGCGGACCGGACAGGAATCCGGTGCATCGACCGCGGTCGTCGACGGCCAGCTCGGCCGCGACGATCTCGTCGAACAGCGGCTCCAGCGGCCGGGTCAGCGGCCGGACCGCGCCGGTGATCAGGATCGTCTTGTGCCCGGCCGCGCGGTGCTCGCGGATTCGCCGTACCGCAGCGCCGCTCAGCCTCTCGAGCACGTGCTCGGCGAGGACCTCGTCGACGATCTGGTTCAGCTCCTCCAGGTCCGCACCGGCGTACCGGCGGTAGATCGTGCGGAGGAACGTGCCGCGGTCCTTGCGCTCGGCCGCGATCAGCTTCGGCAGCTTGCGGAGCATCGCGCCGATCTCGCCGACCCGCTGCGGGCCGTCCAGCTCGGGCAGCCGCATCCACAGGTAGGTCTCGATCACGTTCGACGACAGCAGCGTGCCGTCCATGTCGAACGCGGCGATGACCTGCTCGTCCTGCGACGGCTCGACCTTCTTCAGTACGCCGGCAGACTCGGCCAGCGCCTTGTTCCGCTTCTTCCGTACGACGTCCAGCCGGCGCATCGACTCTGTGACGCTCGGGCAGTGCAGCTCTTGCAGGTAGTACTGCCAGTCGACGACCGAGGTGTCGCAGGCGAACTTCTCCCGGTCGTCACCCTCGAGCGCGTTGTGCAGCGCGAGCACGTTGTCGTCGATGAACTGCAGCTCCGCCTGCGCGTACTCGGAGTACAGATCCATGTAGCGGCGAAGGAAGTCGAGGCGCCGCTTCTGTACGTCGAGTTCGCGGGCGTACTTACGGACCCGTTCGCTCCGCGGCACCGTGGTGATGATCCGGTCGGCGATCTTGTGCGCCTTCTCGCCGTACCGCAGCATCGTCTCGACCGAGTCGCCGCCGGGGAACTTCCACACCGGCAGCCGGACCGCGCCACGCTCGCCGAGGTCGAACGGGTGCTTGGAGAAGTACTCGCGAACTCCGGCGTACAGCTGCTCGAAGGTCAACGGGTTCCGGGAGCCGGAGCCGATGTGGTAGTACTCCGGCTTGCTCAGCTCGGGCTCGGTCGCCATCACCGCGCAGATCGCGCCGACGACGTGGTCGACCGGGATGATCTCGATCACCGAGTCCGGCGAGGCCGGGAATTCGGGCAGCTCACCGCGACCGTAGGCCAGGATCAGCGGCTCGGCCATCTTGAAGCCCTCGATCCAGCCCGGGTGCGGGCTCTGGAGCGCGGACTCGATGATCGCCGGCCGGACGATGGAGGTCGGCAGCTTGCCGGAGAACTCCTCCACCACCCGCTCGCCGAGCGCCTTGGTGAATGTGTAGCAGTCGGTCCAGCCGAGGCTGCGGGCCCGCTCGGTGCCGGTCTCGACCAGCTTCTTCGCGACCCACTCGGTACGGCGGCGCTCGGTGTCGGCCGCGGCCGTCAGGTGACCGGCGCGGCGGTGCTCCCGCTCGGCCTCCTTGCGGAACTTGGCCAGCATCTGCGCGGACCGGGACTGCTCCTCGATCCGGGGCTTCATCGCCATCCCGGCCTCGGCCTCGGTCCGCCAGTCGACGCTGTGCTCGACCGACGCCTCCGGGATCGCGCCGCGTCGACGACCCGCGGTGTAAGCGGTGGAGATGTGCACGTAGTGGACCGGGCGGCCGGTCTCGACGATCCGCTCGAGCAGGCTCTTGGTGCCGAGCACGTTGGTCGTGAACGCCTCATGGATCGGCGGATCGAAGCTGACGTCGCCGGCGCAGTGCACGACGATGTCGAGATCCTTCGGCAGCTCCGGTACGTCGGACATGTCGCCGTTGATCACCTGGATCCGGGCCGCGCTCAACGCCTCGGCGCCGGCGTGCTCGGTGCCCTCGCCGTAGAACGGCTTGAAGATGTCCTTGCGCAGCAGCTGCGCCATCCGATCGGTGCCGGTCAGCGAACCCTTCGGACGGATGATCGCCACCACGGAGGTCCCGGGCAGGTCGCCGAGGATCCGGTGCAGCAGGGCCTCACCGACGAAACCGGTGACGCCGGTGACCAGGACCTTCTTGTCCTTGAGCTTGTCGGCCAGACTCACTTGTTGCCTCCACGCGTGAGTTCGAGTGCCTGTTCCAGGGTGAACGCGCCGGCGTACAAAGCCTTGCCGACGATGACGCCTTCGACGCCGTCGGGGACCAGCGTGCTCAGGGCCTCGAGGTCGTCGAGGCTCGAGACGCCGCCCGACGCGACGATCGGCTTGTCGGTGCGCGCACACAGGTCGCGGTACAGCTCCAGGTTCGGGCCCTGGAGCATGCCGTCCTTGGTGACATCGGTGACCACGTACCGCTCGCAGCCGGCCGCTTCCAGCCGGGCGAGCACCTCGTACAGGTCGCCGCCTTCCTTGGTCCAGCCGCGGGCAGCGAGCGTGCGACCGCGGACGTCGAGTCCGATGGCCACGCGATCGCCGTACTGCTGGATGATCCGGTCGCACCACTCCGGGTCCTCGAGCGCGGCGGTGCCGATGTTGACCCGCCGCGCGCCAGTTGCCAGCGCCGCGGCCAGGGAGTCGTCGTCGCGGATGCCGCCGGAGAGTTCGACCTGTACGTCGAGCTTGCCGGTCACCTCGGCCAGGAGTTCACGGTTGCTGCCGCGGCCGAACGCCGCGTCCAGATCGACCAGGTGGATCCACTCCGCGCCGGCGTCCTGCCAGGCCATCGCAGCGGCCAGCGGATCGCCGTACGACGTCTCGCTTCCGGCCTCGCCCTGCACCAGCCGAACCGCCTGCCCGTCCGCCACATCGACGGCAGGCAGCAGCACCAGGTTGCCTGACCGGGGCGGTGGGGTGGGGAACGAATCTGACACTGACATGGGCCACACCCTAGAGGGAGTTCCTGAAGGATTCGTAACCCGGAGGCCCGCTGAGTCGTTGAGATCCGATCTGTCTCAGCAATACCAGTGCGGTTAGTGGTCCTATACGTAGGCTGGTCTGGTGGTGACTGTCGCGCAACTCGAAACCGACCCGCATCCGACTCTCGCGCAGGTGCGACCGATCGGGTGGATCGAGGCGTTGAACAGTTGGGTCGTCACGTCCCGCGCACTCGCGCTGGCGGTCCTGCGTGATCCGGACACGTTCACGGTCGACGATCCTCGGTTCTCGACAGCGCAAGTGGTCGGCCCGTCGATGCTGTCCCTCGACGGCGGTCCGCACAAGGCACACCGCGACCCCTTCGAGTCCCCGTTCACCCTCGCGGAAACCCGCCGTCGCTTCACCGGTCCGGTCCAGCAGACCGTCGACGAACTGATGGCAGCCCTGAAACAACCTTCGGACCTTCGCACGGCGCTTGCCGGTCCGTTGTCGGTCGCGGTGGTTGCGTTGTCGCTTGGTCTGCCGCCGGCGTCGGCCTCGACGGTGCTCGACTGGTACACCGCGATCTCCACCTCCGTGTCCGGCGTCTCGGCCGGCCACCCGATCACCGCCGAAGGCACCGCGGCCTTCGCCGAGCTCCACAAACACGTTGCCGCAGGCATCGACTCGGCGGACTCACTGATCGCGACGGCCGCGCATGCCGGACTCGGTGTGGACGAGGTCGTCGCGAATGCCGCCGTACTGATGTTCGGCGGGATCGAGACCACCGAGGGCATGATCACCAACGCCCTCTGGCATCTCCTCAGCCACCGCGACCAACTCGACCTGGTCCTGGCCGACCCGTCCCTCCTCCCCAACGCGATGGAGGAATCGCTCCGCCTCGAACCAGCCGCCGCCGTCGTCGACCGCTACGCGACCCGCGACATCGACCTGGCCGGCACCAAGATCCGCCGCGGCGACATGGTCACCGTCTCGCTCGCCGGCGCGGGCCGCGATCCGGAGGTGTTCGAGTCGCCCGACAAGTTCGACGTACGCCGGGCCAACGCCCGCCGGCATCTCGCCTTCGCCAGCGGACCGCACATCTGCCTCGGCATGCACCTGACCCGCCTCGAAACGCTCACCGCATTGGAAGCGGTAGTCCGTCTTCCCGGCCTTCAACTGGCTGCGGACTCACCCCCGCCGACCGGTCTCGTCTTCCGCAAGCCGACGGCCCTGAACGTCAGTTGGGACGAGTGAGCACCAGCGTCGTCGCGGAATAGACGGGCATCTCACGATCCGGATCCCGCTCCGCGTCCTCGGCGAACCTGGCGAACCCCGCGTCCATCTCGTCCGCCGGCAGGTGCTCGAACGTCGACAGCGCGCGATGACTGAGCCGCTCGTACCTCTCCTGCAGAGTCCGCGGCTCTTCGGCGGTGATCGCCACGACGTCGTCGGCCGGCGCCAGCCCGGCCTCGGTCGCGAGCGCCTTCGTGTCTGCCAGCGAGCTGTACATCGCGGCGTCGACCTCCCGCGCGGACGGGAAGTACTCGTACCAGAACAGGTCCGGCATCAGGTCCGCGAACTGCGTGCGCAGCAGCGCCACTCCCCCGGGCCGCAACACCCGGCAGACCTCGCGCAGACCCTGCAACTGGTCCGGGAAATGATGGAACGACAGGAACATCAGCACCGCGTCAACCGATGCCTCAGGCAACGGAATGTCCTCGGCGCTGCCCTTGAGGTACGTCACGCCCGGATGCGGCGACTGCTCGGCCGTCTCACGCATCCGGTCCGACGGCTCCACGCCGTACACCTGCCCCTGGAACTCCGCGGCCAGACCTGGAGTCAGCCGGCCCGTCCCGCTCCCGAGGTCGAGGACATCCAGCGGACGCCGCTCCGGCAGGTACGTGGCGAACGCCCCGGTCCAGCGACGCACTTCGGCCGGCGGCATCCCCCGGCCCGCGACGTACACACTGCCCATCCGACCGTTGTAGTCGACCATGCCGACACCCTATCCGTGCAGAAGGACACTACGTACACATGTAGCACCTAGTACACCTGAGCGCGACCGTCCTCGCGCGTACGGCGTATCGCGGGTGTACTACCCGTTCTTAGGTACATCAGAACACGTCGTACGCCAGGCGCAGGATGAGCGCAGAGACGACGACCAGGAAGATGATGCGGACGAAACGGCTGCCGCGGGCGACCGCGGTGCGGGCGCCGAGGAGGCCGCCGAGCATGTTGGCCGCGCCCATGATCAGGCCGAGTCCCCACAGCGGTGCGCCGTGCAGTGCGAAGACCGCGATCGCGCCCAGGTTGGTGGCCACGTTGGCGATCTTCGCCTTGGCGCTGGCCTGCAGGAAGTTGTACCCGAGGAAGCCGACCAGCGCGAAGATCAGGAACGACCCCGTCCCCGGCCCGACCGCGCCGTCGTAGAACCCGATGAGTACGCCGACCGCACTCGCCGCGACGTAGTGGTCGCGACCGTCGAACCGCAACGCGGTCCGGGCACCGAGGGACGGCTTCATCGCGGTGTAGATCGCCACGACGATCAGCAGCACCAGCACGATCGGCTTGAACCACGACATCGGGATCTTCGTCGCCACCAACGCGCCGGCCGCCGCGCCGAGCCCGGCCAGGATCGCCAGTGGTACGACGGTCTTCCGGTCGGGCCGGACCTTCACGCCGAACGTGACCGCGCTGGTCGTCGTACCGCACAGGGACGAGATCTTGTTGGTCGAGAGGATCTGCGCCGGTGACGCGTTCGGCAGTCCGAGCAGCATCGCGGGCAGCTGCAGTAGCCCGCCGCCACCGACCACGGCGTCGATCCAGCCGGCCGCGAAGGCGGCGATCACCAGGAATAACAGGGTCCACAAAGAGATATCAGGCACAGCGGTACGTCCTCACGGACCCGATGATCAGGTAAGGGCATCGTACGACTCAACCCTTACATCGCTGGGTGAGACCGGCGTCGGGAAGAATGGCCGGGTGAAGTTCCTACTGCTGATCCACAACAACGCCGAGGCCCTCGCGCAGTTCACCGAGCAGCAGCTGATCGAGATGTCCGGCGGTCGCGACCAGATCGCCGCGACGGCGCGCGCCTTCCTGGAGACCGGCGAGCTGGTCTCGGTCCTTTCCCTGGCCGATCCTGCAGTGGCGACCAAGGACGTTCAGTTGGTCGCCGGTACGCCGGTGATCTCGGACCGTCCGCTGCTGGAGACGAAGGAGTACCTGGCCGGCGCGATGGTGCTGAACTGCGCCTCGGTGGAGCGTGCGCTCGAGATCGCGACCCACATCCCGCTGGTGAACTTCCGGCGGGTCGAGCTCCGGGAGATCACCCTCGACCAGGACGACTTCTTGGCGCAACTCAACGAGTCGTGACCGCTGAACTGGAGGCGGCGATCAGGGCGGCGGCGCCGCGGGCGTTGGCTGCGCTGGTGCGGCGGTACGGCGTTTTCGATCAGTGTGAGGATGCCGTGCAGGAGGCGCTGGTCGACGCGTTCGTGCAGTGGCGGGCGAAAGGCGTACCCGAGCAGCCGATCGGCTGGCTGATCAGCGTCGCGTCTCGGCGGATGATGGACGGCTGGCGGCGGGACAACGCGCGCCGGCAGCGTGAGCTGAACGACCACCTGCGTGCGCCGGCCGATGAGTACGACCCCGACGACTACCGCGAGGACGCCGACGACACGGTCCGGCTGCTCGTGCTGTGTTGTCATCCGGCGCTAACGCCGGCCTCGCAGATCGCGCTGACGTTGCGCTCGGTCGGCGGTCTGACCACGGCCGAGGTGGCCGCGGCCTTGCTCGTCAGCGAGACCACGGTCGCGCAGCGGATCAGCCGAGCGAAGCGATTGCTCAAGGACGCACAGTTCGAGCTGCCGACGGCCGAGGAGTACGACGTACGACTCCGCGCCGTACTGCATGTGCTCTATCTGATCTTCAATGAAGGGCATACGGCCAGCGCCGGCGATTCGTTGCAGCGCGTGGATCTGGCCGCGGAGGCGCTCCGGATCACTCGGCTCCTGCACCACGCCGTCGGCGGCTCCGGTGAGGTCAGCGGCCTACTGGCGTTGATGATCCTCACCCACGCCCGCCGAGACGCACGGACAGGACCCGGTGGCAACCTGATCCCGGCCGACCGGCAGGACCGGACCCGCTGGTACGCCGACGAGATCGCCGAAGGCACCCGCCTCGTGGAGGAGACGTTGCGTTCCGGCGCCGTCGGCCCGTACCAACTGGAGGCTGCGATAGCTGCGGTGCACAGCGAGGCCGACTCGGTCGAGACCACCGACTGGGAACAGATCGCGGGCCTCTACCGGATCCTCCAGCAGGTCGATCCGAGTCCGATGGTGACGCTGGGAGCCGCTGTCGCGATCGCGATGACCGACGGCCCGGACGCCGGCATCGCGATCGTCGAAGGGCTGGCCGACGACCGGTACCTCGGCGACCACCATCGCCGCCTGTCGGTCCTCGCCCACCTGCACGAACTCGCCGGCCGCCCGGACCTGGCCCGGTCGAACTACCTTGCCGCGCTGGAGCGCACCCGGAACGCTGCCGAGCAGAACTATCTGCGCGACCGCATCGCCCACCTCATCAAGTGACGCCGGCCGCCGGTCCACTCCGGCCGCGGCGGCACGCTCAACGCGCTGCGGAACACGTGGCCCGGATCGACGGCCTGCTTGAGTGCGGCCAATCGGGCGCGAGTTGCCTCCGGGTAGCAGCTGTCGAGGTCGGCGTCCGTCGGGTTGGACAGGAAGTTCATATACGCGCCGTTCGGCCGCAGGGTCTGCCAGAGCGCGTCGAAGTCCTCGGCCTGCGAGCCCTGCTGCTCGGGCGTTCCCATCAGCACCGAGTTGACCATGAACTGCGCGTCGCGGTGGGCGAACGCGGTCGCATCCGCGGGCATCGCACCGAACGCTCCGCCAAGTGCCCGAATCTCCATGGCCAACCCCGGGATCCGCTGGCGGCCTTCGAGCAGACGGTCAGTCAGGTCGGGCGACCACGCGTCGAAGAAGCCGTTGCGGATCCGCGGGCGCCAGTCCGCGGGCATCGACATGTCCGAGAACACTTCGGCGTACGGCACCTCGGCGACGTTGTCGGTGAGCAGCGTGCCGAGGTTGCGTAGTGGTTCGAGGACCTCGTCTGGGTCGCCGCTAACGCAGACCATCACAGCGACCGGGACCTGCCGGTCGGCCATCATCGTCGGCGCCAACTGCAGCGACGACGTGAGTGCCTCGGGCGCACCCGCCATGCACTCCGCCCAGCCGGCCATGACCTGCGCTGCTTGGGTCCACGGGTACAGCAGCGTTCCGAAGTGCACGGTCTGCTGACGTACGGCGGTGATGTCGTACGACGTGACCACGCCGAGGCTGCCCGCGGCGCCGCGGACTCCCCAGAACAACTCTGGTTCCGTCGCCGCGTCAACCCGGCGTACCGAACCGTCAGCGGTGACGACCTCGGCGGAGACCACGTTGTCGATCGCCAGCCCGTGCTTGCGAACCATCCAGCCGATGCCGCCGCCCGCCATCAACCCACCAACGCCGACGCTCGCCGTGTCCCCTGACGAGATCGCCAGCCCGACCTTCGCGAGTCGCTCGGCCACGTGACCCCAGGTAGCTCCGGTGCCGACTCGCACGATGTCGTCCGGAAGCACCTGGACCTGGTCCATCGGCCGTACGTCGATCACGACGCCACCGTCGTTCGTACCGAGGCCGGCCGCGTGATGTCCGCCGCTCCGTACGGCGATCGGCAGGTCCTCAGCCTCGGCGTACTTCAATGCAGCCACCACATCAGCCGGTCCCGTGCACCGCACGACCACCCGCGGCCGTCCTGCGTTCATGATCACGCGCCCGGCGTCCAGGTACTCCGGATCGCCGTCGGCGAGGACCTCCCCCGCCACCACCTCACGAAGCTCATCGATCCCCCGGCCGACCCGAACCACTGCAGATTCCCTCATCGCCAACTCCCTCGATCCCAGACGCCCCCTCAGGCGTCTCGCACCGGGATCGGAGCCGGCAGACGATCCTCGACATGCCGCGTCAAAAAACTTCCGGCCCCGCTCCCTGAGCGGGAACGGGGCCGGAAGAACGACGATCAGTTGCGCACTGTGCTGACCAGGTGGTCGACGATGTCGGCGACGGGGATGTCGGCGCGGTCGCCGGAGCGGCGGTCCTTGACCTCGATGGTGCCGTCGGCGAGACCCTTGCCCACCACCGCGATGGTCGGGACGCCGATCAGCTCGGCGTCCTTGAACTTCACGCCCGGGGAGACCTTCTCGCGGTCGTCGTAGATGACGGACAGCCCGCGGGACTCCAGCTCGGCGGCGATCTCGGCCGCCTTCTCGAAGATCGCAGTATCCTTGCCAGTGGCAACCAGATGTACGTCGGCCGGCGCGATCTCACGCGGCCAGATCAGACCGAGCTCGTCGTGGTTGCCCTCGGCGATCGCGGCCACCGCGCGGGTAACACCGACACCGTAGGAACCCATCGTGACCGTGACGAGCTTGCCGTTCTGGTCGAGCACCTTGAGGTCCAGCGCATTGGCGTACAGGCGGCCGAGCTGGAAGATGTGGCCCATCTCGATCCCGCGCGCTGCCTGCAGCGGACCCGAACCGTCCGGCGCCTCGTCACCGTCACGGACCTCGGCGGCCTGGATCGTGCCATCCGCGGTGAAGTCGCGACCGTGCACCAGGTTGATCACGTGGAAGCCGGACTTGTCCGCACCCGTCACCCACGCCGAACCCTGCGCCACCCGCGGGTCGAGCAGGTAGCGAATACCGGAGGTGTTCTCCTTGCCCAGCACGCCAGGACCGATGTAGCCCTTGGCCAGCGACGGGTACTTCTCGAAGTCGGCCTCCTCGAAGGCCGCGACCTCGGCCGGCTCCACCTGGGCACCGAGCCGCTTCTCGTCGATGGCCCGGTCGCCCTGTACGCCGATCGCCAAGGGCTCGCGCGTCCCGTCCGGGTGCACCAGCATCACCAGCACGTTCTTCAACGTGTCGGCGGCGGTCCAGTCGCGGCCGTCTGCGCGCGGGTGCTTCGCGTTCAGCGCGTCGACGAGCGTGTCGATGGTCGGCGTCTCCGGCGTGTCCACGACCTCGGCGGCCGGTACGCCGGATGCGTCCACCGGCGCCGACTGCGGGACGACGACCGCCTCAACGTTGGCGGCGTACCCACCCGCGGAGCGGACGAAGGTGTCCTCGCCGTTCTCCGCGATCGCCAGGAACTCCTCGGACCGCGACCCGCCCATCGCGCCGGACATCGCCTTCACGATCACGTAGTCGAAACCGAGCCGGTCGAAGATCTTGATGTACGCCTCGCGGTGCAGCTCGTACGACGCGGCCAGGCCCTCGTCGTCGACGTCGAAGGAGTACGAGTCCTTCATCACGAACTCGCGCCCGCGCAGCACGCCGGCCCGCGGCCGCGACTCGTCGCGGTACTTGTTCTGGATCTGGTAGATCGACAGCGGAAGGTCCTTGTACGACGAGTACAGGTCCTTCACGACCAGGGTGAACATCTCCTCGTGGGTCGGGCCGAGGAGCATGTCGGCGCCCTTGCGGTCCTTCAGCCGGAAGATGTTCGGCCCGTACTCGGTCCAGCGGCCGGTGGCCTCGTAGGGCTCGCGGGGCAGCAGCGCCGGGAACACCAGCTCCTGCGCGCCGATCGCGTCCATCTCCTCGCGGACGATCCGCTCGACATTGCGCAGCACCCGCAGGCCCAGCGGCAGCCAGGTGTAGATGCCGGGCGCGGCCCGCCGGACGTAGCCGGCCCGGACCATGAGTTTGTGGCTCGGGACCTCCGCGTCCGCCGGATCCTCGCGAAGGGTGCGGAGGAACAGCGACGACATACGCAAAATCACGGGAGTCTCCAAGCGTGCAAAAACAGGAATCAGGACGTCACAGAGAATATCCGCCCGGCGGACATGCTCTCACCACGTTATCCACAGGTCACTCGCGGGCAGCCTTGAGCGCCCAGCGAATCAACGGTAGCTGCAACGGCAAACGCGCAAACGCGACCGCCTGGGCGGTCGGCGACCCCTTCTTCCGCAGGTCAGCGGCCATCTGCACGTTCGCCGGGAACACCGCGACCAGCAGCCCGGCGCTCGCCAGCCCGGCCAGCCGCCTCGTCCGCGGGTGCAGCAGCCCGGCCGCGCACGCGAGCTCGGCGACCCCAGAGGCGTACACGAGTTCCTTCTTGCGCGGCAGCACGCGAGGCACGATCTGCTCGAACGGCTCCGGCTTCACGAAGTGCAGCGTGCCGAGCACGCCGAACAGAACGGCCAGGCTCTTGGTGCTTCGCGAAACCATGGGCCGGAGCCTACCCGACGGTAATCACGGTAGCTGCCCGTACGGCGTCCCGGCGGCCTGAGCGGCATAAACCAACGCTGGTTTCAGCAACGGCCAGAACGTCGAGGAAACACACGAGTACGCCGGCAGGAACCCGGCGCACCATCCCACCTTCGGCCCGATCTCGAAGGTGTACGACGGCACGCCGCGCGTCCCGTACAACCAGTCGGTGGTCGAGCCCGGCGTGAAGTACCCGATCCCGCCGTCCCCGGTGAAGACCGGATAGCCCGTGAACCCACCCATCTTGTTGCCTAGGGCCACCAATGCGTCCCGGTCCGGCGCGGCCGCGCCGGTGTAGCCCCAGGGAGCCAGGATGTCGTCGCCGTAGCTGTGCAGCGTCACGAAGACACCGGTCGTGCTCGCGGCGGCCGAGTCGTCGACACCGCGCTTGGTGTCGGGAAAGATCCTGGCCAGGAAGCCCTGGATCGCTGCGGTCTCCGGCTCGGACGCCGCCTTCGCACCTGGGTACATCTCGTCGCAGGGACCGCCCTGATCACCGTCCCACTGGAACGACGAGTTCCGGTTCAGGTCGACTCCGGGGTAGCCCGCGCGGCAGCCGCCGGCGCTGTCGTCGACGTTCTTCCGTTGCAGGAGCGGCCGCGTCGGGTTCGACGCGACCACGTCCACTCCGTCCGGGTTCGCGATCGGCACGACCCACAGTTCGCGGGTGTCCAGCAGCGCGGTGATCTCAGGGTCCACGCCGTACGACGAGACGAGCAGGTCGATCCACCGGTACGCGATCTCGCCGGTCGCGAGCTCGCGCGCATGGATCTGCGCGTGCACGACGAACTTGGGCTTCTTCCCGGTGCTGTGCAACGCGCAATCGCCGGCCGCGAGCTTGGTGATGCACAAGGCCTGGATGTCGTGCCCGCCCTGTCCCTTCGCCTTCTTCCACGAATCGCCGATGTCGTAGAGCTTCACCAGATCCGGGTGCGCCGCGGCAACGGCCGCATTGTGCTGCTCGTGGCCCGCGGTGGTGTGATACCCGCCGTAGTACGTCGCCTCCAGTACGACGACCGGTGGAGCGGCCGACGAGTGGCCGGTCGACGACATCAGGACGAGAGCACTGGTGCACAGGAGAACGGCGAGCCTTCGCACGATGACCAGCCAACCCGACAACCGATCGTCGGGGATCACGGAGAGTGCGCGGTATCAGAACAGAATCGTCGCGAAGGTTTCGACGGTCCGGAAACCGACGCGTTCGTACGCCGCTCTGGCCGGCAGGTTGAACGCGTTCACATAGAGCGTCACCACCGGAGCGATCTGGCGAGCCAGTTCAACCACCGCCGCCATCCCGGGCGCGGCCAGCCCCCGGCCGCGGTACTCCGGATCGACCCAGACCCCTTGGATCTGGCAGACCCCGGTCCCGACCGACCCGACCTCAGCCTTGAACACGACCCGCCCGTCCTCGATCCGCGCGAACGCCCGCCCGAGCCGGATCAGCTCGGCCACCCGCGACCGGTAGAAGGTCCCGTCCGGCCCGGTCTGCGGCGGTACGCCGACCTCCTCGGTGTACATCGCCACGCAGGCCGGGTACAGGATCGGCAACTCGACCGGCTCCACCGCCCGGACCAGCGGATCCGGCTCGATCAGCGGCAGCCCCTCGATCACCATGAACGGCTGGTCGTCGCGGACCTCGCGGGCCGGACCCCAGTGCGGCTCAAGGATCTCCCACAGCTGCTCGACCGCACGTGCCTGCCCGAGGATCTGGAAGCAGTTCCGGCCCCGCCGCATCGCGTACGCCGCGAACGCCCGCAGCGCCGCGTCGTCCGCCCCGACCGGGACCATGTTCCCACCGGCATGACACAGTGCCTCGAGGGCGCCCTTGTCGACGTACCCCCAGACCTCGGCGCCGCGGCGCGGGTCGAGTCCGGACGCCTGCACGAGGCTGTCGACGAACACGTTGATGACCGGATCGCGGGCGATGACCGCGCGCGCCGCCGCGAGGTCGCGAGGACCGAGAACCCGTACGCCCACGGGCAGAACCTAGCGGATCATCGCCGCCGACGTATGCAATGGGGCCGCGAATCAGGCCAGGTCGGCGTCCTGCCCGGCCGCGATCCGGCGCAACGGCGAGGTCCAGGCGATGACGACACCGGCGCATCCGCACAGCCCCATCAGCACCATCCCGGTCCGCGGACCAAACGCGTTACCGAGCACACCGCCGAGCACCGAACCCAGCGTCCAGCCGACTCCCCAGGACAGCATCCGGCCCGCCGTGTTGACCCGGCCGAGCAGCTTCTCCGGCGTCACCTGCTGCCGGTACGAGATCGCGTTCACGATCACCAGCACGTACGCCGAGCCCCAGACGAGCAAGGCGAGCGCGGCGACGATCCAGTGTGTCGACAGCGGCGAGAGGACTCCGAGGAGCGCCGAGACCGGCAGCGCGTAGAGCGTGATCGCGGCGGGCGGCATCCGCTTCAGCAACCGCGGCAGACTCAGCGCTGCGATCAGCCCGCCGATCCCCCACGTTCCCCAGACGAGTCCGAAGCGGAGTCCCGACGTACCGACGTGCAGAACGCGGTCGCACCAGACCACGATCAGCGCCATGAACCCGCCGCCGGCGAACGACTGCACGCTGCCGACGATCGTCATCGTCCGCACACCGGCGTGCCCGATCAGGTAACGCAGGCCGTCACCGATGTCGGTCAGGACCACCCGCGGCCGCAGCGGCGGCTGACCGGCGCGCGACTCGGACATCGCCCGGACGATCCCGCGGACGGCGAACGCGGACGCCGCGAAGCTCAGTGCGTCGAGCGTGAGCAGGCTGGCCGGATCGAGTACGGCGAGGGTCAGGCCGGTCAGCGGCGGGACGAAGAGCTCGATCAGGCTTGAGGCCGTCCAGACCGCGGAGTTCGCCTGGGCGACTCGGGCGCGGCCGACCAGGACCGGTAGCGCGCCGAAGTTCGCACCGTCGAAGAACGTGTAGACGGCCTGCACCGTGAACGCCACCACCAGGACCTGCGCGACCGTCAGCACGCCGAGCAGGTGCGCGACCGGCACCGACCCGACGAGGACAGCGTTGACGCAGTCCGCGGTGACCATCGTCCGCCGCCGGTTCCAGCGGTCGGCTAGCGCGCCGGCGAACAGCCCGGCCAGCAGGTACGGCGCTGACTCGAGAGCGGTCACCAGCGCGGTGAGGACGGTCGAACCACTCAGCCGGTAGACGAGCACCGGCAGGGCGATCGCCGTCACCATCGAGCCGGTGATCGACAGGGCGCGAGCCAGCCAGTACCGCCGGAAGTCCGGGTCGTCGCGCAGCCGCTCGGGCGTCACCGTCATGGCCGAATCTTGCAACTTCAGGTCCGGTCGAGGTCAATGGCCATCCACATCAGGTCATCACCAAGATCGCGGTCCGGGGTTCGCGTGGGCTCGATGAAGCCTTGTGAACGGTAGAAGCCGATCGCCTGCTCGTTCGCGACCAGGACGTCGAGCAGCAACTCCGGCGTACCTTCCGGAAGGGCGGCGATCGCGGCGTCGAGGAGTGCTTTGCCGACTCCCTTGCCCTGGTGATCGGGGAGGACGTACAGCTTCCACATCACCCAGTAGTCGTCCTGACGGCCGAGTCCGACCATGCCTACGAGCTCGTCTTGATAGGCCGCGACCAGGGTGATGCCTTTGCTGATACCGCGTTCGACGGCTTCCGGCGACCACCACTGGGCCAGTCCGTCGGTGATGAAGTCCTGCGGCACCAGTCCGGCGTACGCGACCGGCCAGGTGCTCAGACCGATCTGGCGGACGGCGTCGACGTCGTTGAGCTCGGCCCGGCGTACGGCGATCATCCGTGCACCACTACGAGCTGGCCGTCCGGATCGACGATCTCCAGGCCGGCGGCGGTCCGGGTGACCTGATAGTTGTCGAGGCGGGCCTGTACGTCGTCCAGGTCCTCGGTGGTGCTCAGGTCCAGCCGGACGGCGAACTCGCCGTCGTCCGGTCCGAACCGGACGGTTGCACCGACGCCTTCGAGGAAGCGGCGCCAGGCCGGCTCTTCGGCACCGGTCAGGTACGGCGTGACCGACCAGCGATCGTCTGGACGTACGTCGTGCACCTTGTACCCGTACATGTCCTCGGCCCGCTCGTCGACCCAGATGACGACCGAATCGGGCGCGGTCACCGACAACACCCGCCCGTACGCCTCGTCGAAGACCGTCGCGTCGACGAACCCCACCTGCTCCAGCCGGTCTCTGAGCTCGTCGATCTTCTCCGCCTCGAACGAGAGCCTCGTCTGCCCCGGCTGCCCGCCAGTACTACTGCTCGCGGCATCGTGCAGCGCGACCATCCCCCGACCGGTCAGCATGTCGACCCAGCCGCCCCGCTCGGACTCGATCCGCGACCGCAACCCCAGCGTCTCGAGGAACGCGCGCATCGCGTCCACATCGGCCGTGAACCGCAGCGGCCTCATCACCACGTCGTTCATCCCCGCGCCTCCCCGTGCTTGTCCAGGTACTCCGTCAACGCCTGCTCGACCAACGCCGACAGACTGGCCGCCTCGTCGATCGCCTTGTGCTTCACCCGCCGCACCAATCCAGGCGGCAGATACACGTTGAACTGCACCTTCTTGCCACCGTCATCCGCCATGGCTATATTGCTAGCATTCTAGATGGCTAACAGTCAATCAGCAGGGAGTCCAGCAATGAATCTCCGTTTCGACCACCTCGGCCTGCTCACCGACAGCCGGGAGAAGAACCAGGACCTGGCGGACTTCTTCTCCGGCGTGCTCGGCCTGGAGATCTCCGGCAACGCCGGCGAGGGGTACGCCGAGGTGAAGGCCGGGGCGATCACGATCGCGCTGCACACCGGGGCGATGGTCGACGACTTCGGCGCACACGGCGGCACGCTGTTGCAATTCAGCAGCGACGACGTACGCGCCGACATCGAAGAGATCCGCGAGCGCGGCGGCAAGGTAGTCCTAGAGCCGATCGACACGGACTGGGGTACCACCTCGGCGTACGTCGCCGGTCCCCACGGCGTACTGGTAGAGCTCTACAAGTTCAACAGCTAGGCCTGGTTCGGGGATCACGGCGATCGTGACCTACCGGGTCGAGGTGACGGTGCTTGTCGATGGCAACGAAGCGCAGTTCCCGTCGTACGCGAGCACGGTGTGGACCAACGTCAGCGGTGAATGGCGGATTGCGTTCCACCAACAGACAGCACTCTGACGCCCCCGACCATGCCGCGGCTGCGGGCGTCCACGCCATCACAATGCCGCACTCGGGAGCCGGCCAGGCGGGGCCGCCGCTACCTGGCCCTAGTTGTGATGGCCCGGCGGTACGCGCTGCAGCTTGCACCGGCGCAGTCAGGAGCCAGCCAATCGTCTGCGGGTGGCTGCCCGGCAGTGAGTGGAGTGGCGGTTATCGGCTGACGTCGGGGGTCCTTTGGGGCGCGGTCGTGGGCCGGTTGGCCTCCCAGGCTTGTTCAACGCCAGGCTGCCACTCCCGCCACAGGTCCGCGGCGCGTGCCTCGATCCTCGCGTTGAGCGAAGCCTTACCCGCGTCTCCGCCGCTGTGCTCCTGAGTCATCCCACCAAGCTAGGGGCGACCGGGGTCAGGGCTTCGTCGAGGTCTTTCAGGAGTTTGGCCTTCGGGCGGGCACCTACGACGGACCAGATCATTTCGCCGCGGTGGAAGAGGATGAGGGTCGGGAGTGCCATCACTCGGTAGCGGGCGGAGATCGCTGGGTTCTCGTCGGAGTTCAGCTTGACCACGTTCAGCCGCTCGCTGCGCTCGGCCGCGATCTGGGCCAGCACGGGCGCGATCTGGTGGCAGGGCGGGCACCACTCGGCCCAGAAGTCCACTAGTACGGGCTTGTCGGACCGCAGTACGACGTCCTCGAAAGTGGCCTCGTCGACGGTGTTCAGATCACTCATAGTTGATTCATCCTCCGGCTCTCGGCATCGGTCAGGAGGTCGGTCAGCCGGGCCCGCAGATCGGTGAGCTCCTCGATCCGCCGGTCCACGTCCGCGATCCGGGTCCGGTACGCCGTCAGCGAGGCCGGGCACACGTCCGCCCGTTCGTTGCCGGCCCGCAGGCACTCGATGAACGGGTACGTCTGCTCGGCGGTCAGCCCGAGACTGAGCAGCGCCTTCACCTCGCGCACCACGACCACGTCGTCCGCGTCGTACGCCCGGTAGCCGTTCGCCTCCCGGCGTGGCTTGAGCAGCCCTTGCGACTCGTAGTACCGCACCGCCTTGACCGTCACACCGGCCTCGGCCGCCAGATCGCTGATCCGCATCCCGCCTCCTTCACCCCGACGCTAAACCTTGCCCCTGGGGTCAAGGTCAAGCCAGGATAGGCTGCGACCTTCAGTGGCCGCGAAACGCCTCCTCCAGCCACCAGGACGGCTCGTCCGCAACGACCTTCGCGTCCACGAGCATCGGCGCCGACCGGGACCCGTTCAGCCAGTCCTTGACCGCGGTCAGGTCATTGACAGTTCGCACGGTCGCAGCCTCGAAGCCGTACCCGCGGCCGATCGCCGCGATGTCGGTCGGCGGGAACGTCACCGTGTCCACCGGGTATCCGCTCGGACCGAAGTGGTGCACCTCGGCGCCGTACGCGTCGTCGTTGTACACGACCACCAGCATCGGCAGGCCCAGCCGGCGTACGGTGTCGAGCTCCGCAGCGCTCATCAGCGCACCGCCGTCGCCGAGCGCGGCGACCGGCAGCCGGTCCGGTTGCGCCAGCGCTGCACCGATCGCGGTCGCAAGGCCCAGCCCGATCGATTGGAACGCCTGGGTAAAACAGAAGCCGTTCTCGTCCGGCACCGACAGGTAGGCGCTCGGGTAGCCCATGAAGTTGCCGGAGTCGACGGCGACCACGCGTTCGGCCGGGAGGAGGTCGTCGAGCGCGATACTCAGCGTCCGTGGATCGATCCGCTCCGCCGTACTCGTGTCGTCGTACCCGACATCCCGCCAGCGCACGCTCCCGAGCTCGTCGGTGCGATACCCCACGCGCTGCTCGCCGAACGCCTCCAAGGCGAGCGTGGCGGTGAGCTCGACGTCGCCGGTGATGCCGAGCTGGATCTCGCGATGCGCGCCGAGCGCGGACTTGTCGTCGTCGACCTGCACGACGGTCGCGTCGGGTGCGATCAGCTGACCGTGACGCATCGTCCACATGTTCAGCGCGCAGCCCCAGCCGACGATGAGGTCGGCGCCGCGGATCAGTTCCGCCGTACGTGGGCAGGCGAAGCCGCCGGAGATCCCGAGCGACCAGGGGTTGCCGTGGAACAGACCGTGCGCGACGGCCGAGGTCGCGAGGAGCGCGCCGGATCGTTCGGCCAACGCTTCGAGCGGCTGTCGAAGTCCACGAGCTCCGCGCCCGGCAACGAAGACCGGGCGCTCGGCACGCCGCAGCAGGTCGGTCAGTGCGGCGACCTCGGCGGCATCCGGCACCACCGCGTCCCGCGAAGGCGGCGGCGCACTCGCGGTCTCGCCGGCCTCGGCGGGAATCTCCAACGCCTGCAGGGAAAGCGGAACGTTGAGCAGCACGGTACGGCGCTCGCGAACGGCTGTCTCCACGGCACCGACCGCCTCCGCGACCGCCGTCTCCGCCGAGGTGATGCGCACCGGCACCGCACCCACCGCGCGGGCGAGCGCGTCCTGATCGACGTAGAAGTTCGACCGCGGCTCGGTCGCCTCCGCCGCCACGACGATCATCGGCGTACCGCTCTTCGCCGCCTCGGCGATCCCGGTCATCGCGTTCGTCAGGCCGCAGCCCTGATGCATCGAGATCGCGGCGACCGTCCCACTCATCCGTGAGTACGCATCTGCCATCGTCGCCGCGCCGCCCTCGTGGCGTGCGGCAACGAACTGCGCGCCACCGGCAACCATCGCGTTCGTCAGGTGGAAGTTGCCCGAACCGATCACGCCGAACACCTGACGGACACCGGCAGCCGCCAGCGCCCGGCCGACGGCATCCGCGACGTTCATCCGCGTTCGACCAGCGCCAGCACCCGCGCGGGAGCGCCGGAGCCGCCGACGATCGGCAGCGGTCCGGCGATGATGACCGCGCCCGTCGGCGGCAGTTCGGCGAGGTTCTGCAGCTGCGTCAGCCCGTACTTGTCGCTGCCCATCAGGTAGGAGTGGCACGGGAACGGCGGGTCGAACGAGTGCGCCTTCCCGGCGTCGGTCCCGACCGTCTCGACGCCCATCCCGAGTACGGGCGACTCTTGAGCGACCCACCGCGCGCACTCCGGCGACAGGCCCGGCGTGTGCGGCCCGTTCTCGTCGGCGTTGAGGAACGTCTCCTGCGAGTGCGATCGCGCCGCCCATCCCGTGCGTACGAACAACCAACCGCCGGCGGGCAGCGGTACGTTGTCCGCCTCCCAGGCCTTGAGGTGGTCGACCTCGACGAGGAAGTCGGGGTTCTTCTCGACCTCCGCGGTGAAGTCGAGTACGACGGCCGGCGCGATCAGCCGGTTGGCCGGAACCGACGCGATGTCGGCGAGGTCCTTGCCGGTGACCCAGTGGTTCGGTGCGTCGAAGTGGGTGCCGGTGTGCTCGCCGCTGGTGAAGTTGTTCCAGTACCAGGCCGGCCCGCGATCGTCGTACCTGCTGATCTCCTCCAGCGCGAACGTTGCCGTCTGCCCGAACTCCGGCGGCAGCTGAATCACCGGGGTCGAAGCGGACAGCGGCGACGTCAGGTCCACCACCTCGACCGACCCGTCGGCGAGGGCTGCGACGAGCGCCGCTAGGGGTGACGAACCGGTCATGCGAACCTCCAGGCGAGTGGCGTGCGGACCCCTGACGCTAGGACGACAACCCTGACCCCGTCCAGGACAATGGCCCGCATGCTGCTGGCGACGTTCCGTTCACCCGAACTCCCACCTGGCGGACGGCTGGTCGAACGGACCGCGGTCCGCGGCGTGCTCTTCCGCGGACCGGAGCTGCTACTGCTCGGCTCGCGCCACGGCGACTACAAGTTCCCCGGCGGCGGCGTCGAGGCCGGCGAGTCCTTCGAGGTCGCGCTGCGGCGAGAGCTCCGCGAGGAGTGCGGGTACGACGGGGTTGCGGTCGGAGCCGAGTTGGCGACGACCCGGGAGGAGGTCGCCGCGATCGAGCCGGAGTACGACGTGTTCGGCATGACGTCGTACTACTTCGCCTGCTCGGGCGGAAGGTCGATCGGTCGGCAGCAGTTGGAGGGGTACGAGGCGGAGCTGGAGCTCACGCCGCGATGGGTGACTGTCGACGCGGCGCTGGCGGCCAACCGTAGGGTGTTGGAGAGCGGGGTCGGCGTGATGCGGTGGCTGGTGCGGGAGATCGCCGTACTGGAATGGCTCAGCGCACGTAGTCGCTGACCCACTCCCCCAGCACCTTAGCGCTCGCGTCCACCAACGCCGGCCAGTCGAGCGCGGCCTCGTCGGCCGAGTCCGACACGTGCTTCACGACCCGCACGGGGACGCCGTACTCACGGCACGCGTAGACGACGCCGTACGCCTCCATGTCCACCAACTGCGCCCGCTCCGCCAACCGCGCCCGTACGACGGGATCCGTCACAAACACGTCGCCCGAAGCAAGCACTGTCCCGTCGCCACCCTCAACCGGCAACTCGTCCTGCGGATCCAACCCGATCGCCCGAACCGCCTCCGCATTCACGTCGTGATTGATCACCACGCTAGGCAGAAACAACCCAGACAACCCATCCCGCAACGCCCCAGTCGTACCAACATTCAGCACCACCAGGTCGGAAGTATCCCGCCCACCCAACGCCCGACTAACCGCAACCGCAGCCGCCGTCTTCCCCACCCCAGTCACCACCACAGGAAGCCCGTCCGGCACATACCGAGCCTCCCCAACAACCGCACTAACCACCAGATAATCGGCCACGGTCAGCTGATCGTGACCGTCGGGTCTCCGGTGGCTTCCATGGATTCGGCGATTCGCATGGCTTCTTCGATCAGGGTTTCTACGATGGCGGATTCGGGGACGGTTTTGATGACCTCGCCCTTGACGAAGATCTGGCCCTTGCCGTTGCCAGAGGCGACGCCGAGGTCGGCCTCGCGGGCCTCGCCGGGGCCGTTCACGACGCAGCCCATGACGGCGACGCGGAGCGGGACCTCCATGCCCTCGAGGCCGGCGGTGACCTGCTCGGCGAGGGTGTAGACGTCCACCTGGGCGCGGCCGCAGGACGGGCAGGAGACGATCTCGAGCTTGCGCTCGCGCAGGTTCAGCGACTGCAGGATCTGCAGGCCGACCTTGACCTCCTCGACCGGCGGCGCGGACAGCGAGACCCGGATCGTGTCGCCGATGCCCTTGGCCAGCAGTGCGCCGAACGCGACCGACGACTTGATCGTGCCCTGGAACGCCGGCCCGGCCTCGGTCACGCCGAGGTGCAGCGGCCAGTCACCCTGCTCGGCCAGCAGCTCGTACGCGCGGACCATCACGACCGGGTCGTTGTGCTTCACGGAGATCTTGAAGTCGTGGAAGTCGTGCTCCTCGAACAGCGACGCCTCCCACACGGCCGACTCGGCCAACGCCTCCGGCGTCGCCTTGCCGTACTTCTGCAGCAGCCGCGGGTCCAGCGAGCCGGCGTTCACCCCGATCCGCAGCGACGTCCCGTGGTCCTTCGCGGCCTGCGCGATCTCCTTGACCTGGTCGTCGAACTTGCGGATGTTCCCCGGGTTCACCCGGACCGCCGCACATCCCGCCTCGATCGCGGCGAAGACGTAGCTCGGCTGGAAGTGGATGTCGGCGATCACCGGGATCTGCGAGTGCTGCGCGATCTCGGCCAGCGCGTCGGCGTCCTCCTGCCGCGGGCAGGCGACCCGGACGATGTCGCAGCCCGCCGCGGTCAGCTCCGCGATCTGCTGCAGCGTCGTGTTGACCTCGTGGGTCTTCGTGGTCGTCATCGACTGCACCGAGATCGGCGCGTCTCCGCCGACCAGCACGCTACCGACCTTGATCTGACGGGTCTTGCGTCGCGGCGCGAGGGTGGGTGGTGGCAGCGCGGGCATGCCCAGGTTGATGCTCATGTGTCCTTAACCGTTGGGTGAGGAGGTCAGCCGTTGAAGAGTTTGATGGGGTTCACGATGTCGGCGATGACGAGCAGCACGCCCATCACCACGATCACACTGGCCGCCACGTACGCGATCGGGAGCAGCTTCGCCACATCGACGTACCCGGGGTCGGGACGGCCGAAGAGCTTGGCCAGGCCGCGCCGGATGCCTTCCCAGATCGCGCCGATCATGTGGCCGCCGTCCAGTGGCAGCAGCGGGATGAAGTTGAACAAGGCAAGGAACAGGTTCAGCGAGGCGAGCAGGAGGATCCCGGTGGCGATCTTCTGACCGACGCCGAGGTCGCTGGAGGCGACCTCGCCCGCAACCCGGCTCGCGCCGACGACGCTCATCGGGCTGTCCTGGTCGCGCTGGCCGCCAACGATCGACTTCGCCACTCCGACCAGCTTCTCCGGGAAGCGACCGAGCGCCTGCACGGTGCTGACGGTGAGCTTGCCCATCTGGTCGACCACGAAGCCGAAGCTCTGCCGCTCCACCTTCTCGGTCGGCGAGATCCCGAGGAATCCGACCGAAACGAGCTTCTCCGAGGTGGCGCTCTCCTGCACCTGGTTCATGATCGTGCTGGTCTTCAGCGTCTTCTGTACGCCGTTGCGCTCGACAACGATCGTGGCCGGCTTGTCGGTGTTCGACCGGATCAGCGGGGTGAGCTGGTCCCAGCTGGAGATCTGGGTGCCGTTGAAGGACACGATCTTGTCGCCGACCTGGAACCCGGCGTCCTTGGCCGGCGACACCTTGTCGGTGTCGGTGCACTTGCGGTCCGGGGTCGCCTGGTTGGCCGGGATGACACAGTCGGTGACGGTGGAGACCGTGGTCTGCGCGACCGGCGTCCCGTAGAGCATGTAGAGGCCGCCGAACAGCACGAACGCGATCACCACGTTGACCAGCGGCCCGGACGCCATCACGATCAGCTTCTTCCACCACACCTTCTGGTAGAACAGCCGGCCGTCGTCCTCGGGCGCGATCGTCTCGTACTCCGCGGACCGGGCGTTCTCGACCATCGACTGGATCGGTCCGGTGTTCGCCTTGCGGACCTTGGTCGGGTCCTGGCCCTTGGCGGGCGGCATCATCCCGATGATCCGGACGAATCCACCGGCCGGGATCGCCTTGATGCCGTACTCCGTCTCGCCGCGCTTGACCGACCAGACGGTCCGGCCGAAGCCGACGAAGAACTGCGTGACCTTCATCCCGAACGCCTTGGCCGGGATCATGTGACCCATCTCGTGAAGCCCGACGGAGATCAGGACCCCGGCGACGAACAGCACGATGCCGACAATGGTGAGAAGCACGGTCATGCCTGCTGAGTCTCCTGTACTCCAGTGATCTGCCGGGCCCGGTCCCGGGCCCACGCATCCGCCGCGAGCACGTCGTCGACGGACAGTTCCACATACGAGGGTACGTCGTGTTCGGTCACTACCCGGGCGACTGTGTCGACGATCCCGGTGAACGGCAGCCGGCCGTCCCGGAACGCCTGCACGCAGACCTCGTTCGCCGCGTTGAAGACGGCCGGCGCGGTCCCGCCCCGGCTCCCGGCCTCCCGGGCCAGCCCGACGGACGGGAACTCGGCGTCGTCGACCGGCTGGAACGTCCAGGTGCTCGCCTCGGTCCAGCTCCACGGCGGCGACGCGTCCGGTATCCGGTCAGGCCAGCCGAGCGCGAGCGCGATCGGCACCGTCATCGTCGGTACGCCGACCTGCGCGATCGTGGCCCCGTCGGAGAACTCGACCATCGAGTGGATCGCCTGCTGCCGGTGGATGACCACGTCGATCCGGTCCATCGGGATCCCGAACAGCAGATGCGCCTCGATCAGCTCCAGCCCCTTGTTCACCAGGGTTGCGGAGTTGATCGTGACGACCGGACCCATCGCGAAGTTGGGGTGGTTCAGGGCCTGCTCGACGGTCACGTTCGCGAGCTCGCTCCGCGATCGGCCGAGGAACGGCCCGCCACTGGCGGTCAGCACCAGCCTGCCGACCTCGTCGGCCGAGCCGCCGCGTAGGCACTGGGCGATCGCGCTGTGCTCGGAGTCGACCGGGATGATCTGCCCCGGCTTGGCCAGCCGCGTGACGATCGGTCCGCCGATCACCAGCGACTCCTTATTGGCGAGCGCCAGCGTGTTCCCGGCGTCCAGCGCGGCCAGCGTCGCGTGCAGACCGACCGATCCGTTGATCCCGTTGAGAACTACGTCACACGGCATCGCCGCGAGCTCGCTGGAGGCGTCCGGTCCGGTGACGATCTTCGGGATCCGGAACTCGCCCTGTGCGTACCCCTTCCGCTGAGCCTCGGCGTAGAACGCCAACTGCAGGTCCTGCGCCACCGTGGCCTTCGCCACCGCGACGACCTCAACACCGAACTCGAGCGCCTGCTCCGCCAGCAACCCGACGTTGTCACCGCCGGCGGACAACGCCAGCACACGGAAGCGGTCCCGGTTCCGACCGATCAGCTCCAGCGCCGTAGTACCGATCGAGCCGGTCGAACCGAGGATGACGACGCTGCGCGGGTTCACGGGCGCCATTGTTCCAGGTCAGGACAGCAGGAGCCGGAACGGGAGCGCGCCGAGCCGGATCTCGTCGCCGTGACCGACCATGGCGGTCTGGATCGGTACGCCGTTCACCTGTGTCCCGTTGGTCGAGCCCAGGTCCCGCAGCTCGTAGCTGGTCGCGTCGATCCGCAGCAGCTCCGCGTGGTGCCGGCTGATCTCCTGGCGGTCGATGATCAGGTCGCAGTCCGGCGCCCGCCCGATCCGGACCAGGTCCAGGATCGGTACGACGTCACCGTCCCGACCGACCAGCACCGGCTGCGGCCCGGTCTCGAGTGCCGTGGCGATCTCGCCGACCCCGGCGGTCCGGATCGACAGCGAGACGATCAGGTCGTCGCCTTTCTCCACGTGCAGGTTGTGCTGAGCGCCGTACCCCTGCAGCAGGTCGCCGTACTCGTCCACGACGACAGCGGACACGTGGTAGTAGCCGGGCGGCAGTTGCGCGTACGCCGCTGCGCCGAGCGAGGTCGTGAGCACCACAGCGTCGTACTCGCGGTGGCTGACGTCGGTGATCGTGATCAGGACCGGACTGTTGGCCGTGAGGTGCGCCTCAGCTCCGGTGTCGCCAGGGGTGAACTCAACGGTCAGCAGTGGCGCCGGACGGGTCTCGTCCAGCCCGACCAGTCGATCGACGGCGGGCACTGTGCCGGTGGGAACGGACAGTGGCACGTACTGACCGTGCGACCGGACCAGGAGGTCCAGCTGCGGCCTGGCTACGCCGTTGCGGCGGGCCAGCAGGTACGCGTTGACCATGCCCTTGCCGAAGATGAAGGCGACATCCCCCACCACGGCGCGCACGAATCCGCTGATCGGCTCCATCTGCACCCCCACAGTGCATCAGTATCCAGGAATCGCGACTCCGGTACGGCGGTGTCCGGTGTGCCGCGTAGCTTTGCCGCGTGACTGTGTTGATCATCGAGAACGATCGCGGAAGCGGTCCAGGCCGGTTGCTCGACTGGCTCGACGAACGCGGGATCTCACCGGTCGTCGTCCACGCCTGGAACGGCGAACCTGTGCCGACCGGCATCGGCGACCATGCGGCGCTGATCATGCTCGGTGGCGGGATGCTGCCGGACGAGGACGAACGATCGCCGTGGCTGCCGGCCGAACGTGAGTTGCTGCGCGACGCGCACGACCGGGTGCCTGTGCTCGGGATCTGTTTGGGCGGGCAGCTGCTGGCGCACACCTTCGGCGGGGAGGTCCAGGGAAAGTACGGCCTGCCGGAGAAGGGAGTGACCGATCTGACGGTGCTGCCGGCTGCGGCAGACGACGTACTGCTGGCCGGACTGCCGTCGACGGTGCGGGCGGTCGAGAGTCACCAGGACCAGATCACCCGGCTGCCGGAGGACGCCGTACTGCTGATGTCCAGCGAGCGGTGCACGAACCAGATGCTCCGCGTCGGCGACCGGAGCTGGGGCGTCCAGTTCCACCCGGAGGTCACGGCCGATCGGGTACGCCGGTGGAACCCGGAGCGACTGCGGTCGATGGGGTTCGATCCGGAGACCGTGGTCGCGGAGGCCGACCGGTACGCGGAGGAACTGGAGAAGACCTGGTCGGCGGTGTTCGGACGATTCCTGTCGAACCTGTAGCGGCGCTACCTTTGGTCACATGAGTCTGGAGCAGCCGCCACCCGGTCACCGGGCATCCGACAACGACCGCGAGCGTGCCGCCGCCGTGGTCCAGGAAGCACACACCGACGGGCGGCTGGACTTCCAGGAGCTCGACGAGCGGCTGACCCAGATCTACACGGCGAAGACGCAGCTCGAGCTGCGCAACGTGACCGCCGACCTGGTGCCGGTCGCGCACGGCAGTACGCAGGAGCTGACGCTCCGGGCGCGGCACAGTGCGCAGAAGCGCGAGGGCGCGTGGACCGTGCCCGAGCGGCTCACCGCGATCGCGGAACACTCGTCGGTGAAGCTCGACTTCACCGACGCGCTCGTGCACTGGGCCGAGGTCCACGTCGACGCGCACGCCAAGCACAGCTCCGTCGTGATGGTGATCCCCGAGGGCTGGAGCGTCGACATCGACCAGGTCGACATGGTCCACAGCAGCGCCAAGAACAAGGCCGTTGCACCCCGAGCCGGCGGCGTCCGCCTCCGCGTCACCGGCGAAGCCCGCCACGGCAGCATCGTCGTCCGCCACCCCCGCAAGCGGCACTGGTGGTGGCCTTGGTACAGCAAATGAGTTCTACCGTTAGCGTTCGGGTATGACCGTTTCGCTGGATCTCGTGGACGTCGACTCGCTGCTGACTGACGAGGAGGTCGACGTACGGGATGCTGCTCGGCGGTTTGCGGACGAGCGGTTGCGGCCTTCGTTGCCGGAGTGGTTCGAGACGGCGTCGATTCCGGCGAGGGAGTTGGCGAAGGAGCTGGGAGCGCTTGGGTTCCTGGGGATGCACCTGACCGGGTACGGGTGTGCGGGGCTGGGCTCGGTCGCCTACGGGTTGGCGTGTCTGGAGATCGAGGCGGCGGACTCCGGGATGCGGTCGCTGGTGTCGGTGCAGGGATCGCTGGCGATGTACGCGATCTGGAAGTACGGCAGCGACGAGCAGAAGGACGAGTGGCTCCCCCGGATGTCCGCGGGTGAGGCGATCGGCTGCTTCGGACTGACCGAGCCCGACTTCGGTTCGAACCCGGGCGGCATGCGTACGAACGCCCGCCGCGACGGCGATGACTGGGTGCTGAACGGCTCGAAGATGTGGATCACCAACGGTTCGATCGCCGACGTCGCGGTGGTCTGGGCCCGGACCGACGACGGCGTCCGCGGCTTCGTCGTACCGACATCGACGCCCGGCTTCTCGGCGCCGGAGATCAAGCAGAAGATGTCACTGCGGGCTTCGGTCACCTCGGAGCTTGTGTTCTCCGATGTCCGGCTGCCCGCCAGCGCGATGTTGCCGGAGGCACGCGGTCTGTCCGGCCCGCTCGGCTGCCTGAACGAGGCCCGGTTCGGCATCATCTTCGGCGCGATGGGCTCGGCCCGCGACTGCCTCGAGACCGCGATCGCGTACGCCGGTGACCGGATCGTGTTCGACAAGCCGCTGACGGCGTACCAGCTGACCCAGGCCAAGCTGGCCGACATGGCGGTCGAGCTGAACAAGGGCATCCTGCTCGCCGTGCACCTCGGCCGGCTGAAGGAGAAGGGCTCGCTGCGGCCCGAGCAGGTGTCGGTCGGCAAGCTCAACAACGTGCGCGAGGCGATCGCGATCGCGCGCGAGTGCCGCACGATCCTCGGCGCGAACGGCATCAGCGGCGAGTACCCGATCATGCGGCACGCCAACAACCTCGAGTCCGTCCTGACCTACGAAGGCACGTCCGAGGTCCACCAACTCGTCATCGGCCAGGCCCTGACCGGCGAGTCCGCCTTCCGCTGAAGCTTCCCCTCGCGGCGGTGGCGGGTAATCATGTAATCATGACGATCTACGATCACCTGGGCGGCGACGACGCACTGCGCCGCGCGGTCGACATCTTCTACACGTCGGTCCTGGCCGACCCGATCCTGCAACCGCTGTTCGGCAGCGGGCGCCCGGAGCACGTGGATCACCTGACCGCGTTCATGGCCGAGGTCTTCGGCGGTCCCGCCCGCTACACCGGCGAACTCGGCGGCTTCGACCACATCGTCGCGACCCACCGTGGGCTGCGGATCGCGGAGCCACAGCGGCAGCGGTTCGTCGAACTGATGATCTCCGCCGCCGACAAGGCCGGCCTGCCGACGGACGAACGTTTTCGGGCGGCGTGGAACTCGCATGCCGAGTTCGGCTCACAGGTCGCGATGCAGAACTCCAACGCCGAGACCGACGACGAACTCCACCCGCTCCGCGAGATGCCCCGCTGGAACTGGTAGCTACTTCGCGACTTCGGTCGCGCGGGATTCGCGCACTACGGTCACGCGGATCTGGCCCGGGTAAGTGAGCTCCTCCTCGACCTGCTTCGCGATGTCGCGGGCCATCACCTGTGCCGCGATGTCGTCGACCGCGTCCGGCAGCACCATCACCCGGATCTCCCGGCCGGCCTGCATCGCGAACACCTTCTCGACACCGTCGTGGTGCATCGCGATCTCCTCGAGCCGTTCGAGCCGCTGTACGTACGCTTCCAACGACTCCCGCCGCGCGCCCGGTCGACCGCCGCTGACCGCGTCCGCGGCCTGCGTCAGCACGGCCTCGACGGTGCGGACCTCGACCTCGTTGTGGTGCGCCTCGATGCAGTGCACGACGTCGTCGTTCTCGCCGTACTTGCGCGCCAGCTCGGCACCGACGATCGCGTGACTGCCCTCGGACTCGTGTGTCAGCGCCTTGCCGATGTCGTGCAGGAACGCGCCGCGCTTGCACAGCTTCGGATCCAGCCCGAGCTCGGCCGCCATCATCCCCGCGATGTGCGCCGACTCGATCAGGTGCTTGAGCACGTTCTGCCCGTACGACGTCCGGTAGCGAAGCAGACCCATCGTCCGGACCAGCTCCGGATGCAGGTGGGTGATCCCGACGTCGGCCATCGCGTCCTCGGCCGCCCGCTGACACAGCTCGGCGACCTCACCCTTGCTGCGCTCGTAGATCTCCTCGATCCGGCTCGGATGGATCCGTCCGTCCAGCACCAGCGAATCCAGAGTCAGCCGCGCGGTCTCCCGCCGGACTGGATCAAAACAAGAGAGAAGCACCGCTTCGGGGGTGTCGTCGATGATCAGGTTCACGCCGGTGGTCTGCTCGAACGACCGGATGTTGCGGCCCTCACGCCCGATGATCCGGCCCTTCATGTCGTCACTGGGCAGATGGACGACGGACACGACCGACTCGCTGGTCTGCTCCGACGCCAGCCGCTGCACCGCGCCGGTGATGATCTTGCGGGCCTTGATCTCGCCCTCGTCGAGCGCCTGCCGCTCGATCTCGCGGACGATCGTGTGCGCGTGCAGCTTGGCCTCGTCCTCGATCGACGCGACCAGCTCGGTCTTGGCCTGCTCGGTGGTCAGGTTCGCGACGCCTTCGAGGATCCGGCGGCGCTCGTCCTCGAGGTCCTTGATCTCCTGCTTGCGCTGGTCCAGCTCGGCCAGCTGAGCGGTGAGTTCGAGCTGGCGTTCCTCGATCACGCGGTGCTGCTCGTCGGCCCGCTCCTCGCGTTCGGTCAGCCGGTGGTCGCGGCGTTCCATCTCGAGGCGCTGCTCGCGCAGGTCGTCCCGGATCGACTGCGCTTCCGCTTCGGCTTCCCGGCGTACGTCGGATGCGCGCTGCTCGGCATCCCGGCGTACCTCGGATGCGCGGTCCTCGGCGCCGCGGCGGATCTCCTCGGCGCGCTGCTCTGCGGTCTCGGCGCGAGTCCGCAGTACGGCGGCCTCCTCCTCGGCTTGCCGTCGTACCAGGTCGGCCGCGGACTTCGCGCCGGCGGCGACCTGTGCGGCCTCCAGCTGGGCGGTCTCGAGCTGTTTGGTCTTCAGCTGCGCTGCCTCGAGTTGCGCGTTCGAGGTGTCGACTGCCTTCCGGCGCGAGAGGGTGAGGCCGATCCAGGCCAGCAGCCCGGCGATCAGCAATCCGATCAGGGCCAGGCCAACGGACATCGCAGTCATCGGCGTCTCCCTCTCCGTCGAGTCCCGCGCGGGGACTGTGGCCGTCGGTCGAAGGGACTCGCCACTGGTATCGCTGAAGGCTCCACCGGGGTACGGCGTACTCCGGTGGCTACTGAGGTACGGCAATGCCGGCGCCACCTGAAGCGGTGTCGCTTTAATCGCGGACTGGTGGAGCCGCGGGGTGCGGCCGTCCAGCGTTGCTTTGCCTCGCTTGCTCACCGTTAGTCGCCGAGAACCCGGAGACTACGGTGACGCCGCTCGCATGGCCGTCTCGGGTTTGCGTGCGGTGCCGTCTATTCGACTGCGCTACGTGGCGCCGTCGTCCTTCCTTCAGCTCGGTCGAGCGTGGTTGCGTCTTTTCCCCGGCCGGACGGTAGTTTCACCGACCCCGCCGATGCTTATATCCGCCACCGTTGCGGTGGATTCGTCCCTTCTTGATCCCGAGGCTAAGCGCGCCCCACCAACCGGTCAAGACGGACACTCACCCGCACCGATCCTGATCACCGCAAGCACTGCGACCGCTCTCGCCCGTCACCCACCCAGATGAGACCACTTCGAACACTGGTCCACTCCACAATGCACCTAACTACGCACCCATCCGACTGTGTGCGTAGTTAGGTGCTGTGCTGGCCTAGATGGTTTAGATGCCGTACTGGCTTAGGTGCTGTGCCGACTTGCCTACGGCTGCTGGCCGGGCAGCGCGCTGTCGGTTCCGGCCGTGCCCGAGCTTCCGGCCGTGTCTGCGCTCGGGCCGGGCGAGCTGTCCGGGGCGGGAGCTTGCGCCTCCGGCGCTTCGGCGGGCTCGTCCGGCTGTGCGCTCGTCGTCGTACCGGCGCTGCCGTCCGCTGTTCCGTTCGGCTGGTTGCTCTCGGCCGTCCCGGCGGTGGTGGATTCTGACGTCGTCTCGGCGGGCGCCTGACCCGCGGCTTCCTCGGAGGTCTGCTTGTCCACGAACGTGCCGACCTTCTGCTGGACCGCGTCGACCTTCTCCGCGTACTTCCCGCCGGTCTGCTTGTCGATCAGATCGCCGGCCTTCTCGACGCCGGCCTTGATCTTGTCCGGGTTCTGCTTGACGACATTCCGGAGCCAGTTCTTCGCCTGTTCCTGGAAATCGTTCATTGCACCCTCCGCGGTGTCTGAGGCGGATCGACGGAAAATCACAGCCTACGGACCGGTCCAAATACCAGCCCTACCTCGGATAAGACACCGTCGCACCGCACCCGTCAACGCCCCTCGCCGCAGCCCGGCCTCAATTCCCCTCACTCTCCGTTACCAGGTGTCGGGTTCCAACGATCGTTTTACTTCGACTGCCCGTCCAGGTGCGCCTTCGCCACCTTCGCCGGGGCGTACACCAGCCAGCCGTCGAGCAGTGCCTCCTTCAGCACGTGCTCCGGCACCTTGTCGAGCTCGACCAGCACCGCGGCGTACCCGTTGAAGTGCGGGATCGTGAAGAACCCGTCCCCCGACCGCGCGGCCAGCACCGCTTCCTTCTCCGCGAGGTCCTCGACCCGGATCGCCAGAATCGGCCCGTCCGGCGGCGTCTCGTCGCCGTACCGCTTCAGATCCGCCTTGCTGAACGACCGCTCCCACGCGTACCCCTTGCCGCCGACCGCCCAGGTCCGCATGCCGTGCCGGGTCGTCTCCTCGGTCTCCGGCAACTGGCCGACCAGCCGCGCAACATCCTCCAAGCTCGCCATGCCGCAGACGCTACTCCGGCCGACGCGCGACGGCCGGACAATCCGCGTGAGGATTGCCCGGCCGTCGGCGTACACCTCAGAGGCGGTGGCGACCGCCGCGTTCCTGGTGCGGAACGACCTGCGTCGAGGTCGGGAACGTCGGCGCCGGCAACTGCGCGGCCTCGTACGTCGCCAGGTTCAGCTGAGCGCCCGTCTCCGGAAGCGCCGGCGGCTTGCTGATGTGATCGTGACGGAAGACCGAGGTCAGGTCACCGAACGTCTTGCGACGCCACTGGCTGATGTTCGGCTCGGCCACGCCGGTCAGCTTCTCGAGGAACTGCAGCACCGACGTGTGGTCGAACTTCTGGCTGCTCACCCAGCCACCGGCGGACCACGGTGAGACCACGATGCACGGCACCCGGAACCCGCCACCGATTGGCAGGTCCAGCGCATACTCGTCCGGCGTACTGGCCGGCGCCGTCGGCGGTACGACGTGATCGAACAGGCCGTCGTTCTCGTCGTAGTTCAGGATGAAGACCGTCTTCTTCCAGACGTCCGGGTTCGCGGCGATCGCGGCGATCTTCGACGCGACGAAGTCGGCACCGGCAGCCGGCATCTCCTTCGGGTGCTCCGAAACCCCGCCGGCCGTCATCAGCCACGACACGGTCGGGAGCTTGTCGTGCAGAGCGTCGTACTCGAACTGACCGAGCGGCGACACCTTCATGCCCTTGTCGTACAGCGGCGTACCGGGCGTGGCGTCCTGGAACTGCTTGAAGTGCGGGAGCATGTTGTAGCTGCTCAGACCGACCTGGTCCTGGTACACGTTCCAGCTCACACCAGCGGCCTCGAGGCGTTCGGCGTACGTCGTCCAGCGGTACGCACCGTTCGGCAGCGAGTTCGACGTGATCGGGCCGCCGAGCGTGCCGCCCGGGTCGACCATGCCGGTCTGCCAGTACAGCCGGTTCGGCCAGGTCGGGCCCTGGACCGAGCAGTGGTACTGGTCGCAGATCGTGAACGCGTCGGCGAGTGCGTACTGGAACGGGATGTCGTCGCGGGTGTAGTACCCCATCACGTACGGCCCGTTGGCCTTGTCCGCGGCGCGGTGCGCAGGCAGCCAGGCGTCCATCTTGCCGCCGTTCCAGGCCTGGTGCTGGACCGAGTACGCGTGGCTGGTGGACGGGATCGCCTGCGAGTTGGTCGAGTGGGTGTCGAGGTGGAACGGCAGCAGGTAGCCGTCCGGGTTCTCCGTGTCGGGCTGGTAGAAGACGTTGCGCCCGGTGGACAGCTTGATCGCGTGCGGGTCGTCGAACCCGGCCACCCCCGACAACGTGCCGAAGTAGTGGTCGAAGCTGCGGTTCTCCTGCATGAGCATCACAACATGCTTGATGTCGCCGAGCCGCGCCGGGCGCGGCGGCGGGGAGGCGAGGGCCTTCTGGACGCTCGCGGGCATCAACGCGGCCGCGGCACCAAGACTCGCGGTCGCCGCAGCGCCGCCAAGAAACCGGCGCCGAGTGAAGTCAGACATTGGGCGGAACCTCTCGAAGTAGGCGGTGATTCCGTCAAGAACCTTCCGCCCACAAGGTGACAACCGCCTGGCAGTCGGCCTAACACTGCCGGACCAGTCCCTAAGCGCAACCTTTAGCGAAGGTAAACAACTCGTACCTGCGAGTGTTTGGCTACTCGGCCTGGTTTGCTGCCCAAAGCCACGGACCCGAGCACCGCGCAAAGCCCGCTTGGAGGTAGAACTCGGCAGACTCTTCGCTGATGGCCGACACGAAGACCACCTCGGCCCCCAAGCCTCCAAGCCAAGCCCGACACTGCGCGAGCAAAGCCGTACCAGTCCCCGAGCCACGCATTGCTGGATCCACCACGAGCTCTTCCACAACGCCGTACGGCTCGTGTCCGTAGTCGACGAACGTCGCTACGAGGAGACCGCGGAGCTCGTCGTCATCGCCGACGACAAAGGTCCGCGCCTGCTGACGCACCTCGGGCAAGGTTGTTGAGTCCGCCCTGTCGCCGTGCAGTTCGCGCAACAACCGCTGGATCCCGGCTCGATCCGCTGCCGTCGCCGCACGCACCGCTGGCTGCCCGCAGTTGGTCATCTCCCCCTACTCAGGCTCTAACCCGGACGGGTCGAGGAGGGGGAACTCGTCGTGAGAAGCGTCCAGCTCCTGCTTGACGATGCTCATCGCCATGCCACCGGAGTACCCCTTGCGCGCCAGCATCCCGAGCAGTCGCCGCATGGCCACCTGCCGATCCAGCGACCGCATCGAACGCAGCTTCCGCCGTACCAGCGTCCGAGCCGTCTCCTCCTCTTGCTCCGGTTCCAGCTCCTCGAGCGCGTCCTTCGCCAGCTCGTCATCCACACCACGCCGCCGAAGCTCTTGCGCCAAGGCTCGCTTCCCGAGCCCCCGGCCCCGATGCCGCGACTCCACCCACGCATTCGCGAACGCGGCATCGTCGATCAACCCGACGTCCGTGAACCGATCCAGCACCTCGTCGGCCACCTCGTCCGGAATCTCCCGCTCAGCCAGCACATCCGCCAACTCAGCCCGAGTACGCGGCTGCCCCGACAACTTGTCCAACAAAACAGTCCGAGCCACCGCCGCCGGATCCTCCCCCACCCCCGAATCCCCCACCTCACCCTCCGAACGCCTCTTCCCCCGCCCCCCAAACCCCCCACCAACAGCCCGCCGCCCCAAACTCCGCCGCCCCCCACCCCGCCGCGCCCCACCAGGCTTGCCCTCACCAGACTGCCCCTCACCAGACTGCCGCCCACGGCCCGCGCGGCCGTCCGCCGCAACCTCGTCAGCTGCCACAACCTCGTCCCCTGCGACGCCTTGTCCAGCAAGTCTCACGCCATCCGCGGCCACCCCTCGGCCCGCCGGCACACTCTCATCCGCAAGCGTCACGGGATCGGGTTCGGCGAGTTCGCTCTCCGGCGTGCTCAGGTCTTCGGGGACCACCTGAGCGGCTGCGGGCACACCAGGCTTCTCGCCAGATGCCACAGCGCCTGTCTCGGCGGTTGTCCCGGCGGATGGCGCTGCAGTCGGCTCGGCCGATGGCTCAGCGACTGTCTCTGTAGTTGGCTCAGCGATCGTCCCGGCAGCTGGCTCGGCGATTGTCTCGGCGGTCCGGTCTGCGATTGTCCTGGCGGATGGCTCGGCGGGCTTGTTGGTGTGAGGTGGGTGTACGTCGTCTGTGGAGACGGACGGTTCATCGGCCCATAGGTCGAAGGACTCGGGGGCGGTGGGGACGTTGCGTGCAACCGCAGTAGCCGGCGGCTCAGGGGCGGCCGGGCGTGCGGATGTGTTCGCCGACTGGCCATGCTCAGTCGCTCGGCTGTGGTTGGCGCGGGCTGTGGGTGGAGGTGTTGCGTCGTCCGCGAATGCGCGCGCCTCGGCCTGGCGGTCCGCGGCCTGCGCCTTGAATCTGTTGGCGGACTGCTCGCCTTCATCGCCCCAAGGATCAACCGGATTCGTGGATGAAGTACGCCGCGAGTTGGCGCGACGCGACGTCGGCCGATCCGCCGCCTGCCGATCCGAAGGCTGCCGGTCCGAAGGCTGCCGGTCCGAAGGCTGCCGGTCCGACGGTTGCCGATCCGCTGACGGCCGACTGGCTGGCGGTTGTTTGCGTGCCTTGCGTGAGGACGAGTCCCGTCCGGCGGATTCGCCAGACTGCCGAGCTGCGGTAGCTGAGGCGTCCGGTTGGTCGGCTGAGGTGGCCGGTTCGTCCCACGGGTCGATGGTGCCGGAGATTCGTCTGATGGAACCTGGGCGCCGACGAGCAGTACTCCACTCCGACTCGTCCTCGCTCAGGAAGTCATCGGCACCACCCACGGAGTCAGAGCTGCTCGCGCCCGAAGCACGTCCCCGAGCACGACGCCCACGCCCCGAGCCCACGCCCGATCCGCTAGCTGCACCCGAACCGCTCGTTGCGCCAGAACCGCTAGTCGCACCCGGCTCAGGCAACGCAGACTCACCAGCACCCGACTCACCAGCACCTGATCCGCGAGCATCCGACTCACGAGCACTCAGTCCGCGGGCACGCGATCGGTCAGCGGCCGGTCCTGGAGCGGCTGCACCGGGGGGCGTCGCTGCGGCTGTTCCCTCGGCTAGGAGTTTGCGGGCCAGGGCCAGGCGTTCTTCGTGCGGTAGAGACAGCGCCGCGGGGGCAGCGTCGTCGGCAGCGGTGGGCTGCCGGGGGACGCTGCCGCCCGCGGAGGGCCGATCAGAAGTCGACATCAACCTCGGCCTTGGCGGCCTCGTCGGCCGGCTTGTCGAGCATCGCGCCGATGCCCATCTTCTCCTGGATCTTCTTCTCCAGCTCGTTGGCCAGATCGGGGTTGTCGCGCAGGAAGTTCCGCGCGTTCTCCCGGCCTTGGCCGAGCTGGTCGCTCTCGTAGGTGAACCAGGCACCGGCCTTGCGGACGAAGCCCTGCTCCACACCGAGGTCGAGCAGGCTGCCCTCGCGGCTGATGCCCTGGCCGTAGATGATGTCGAACTCGGCCTGCTTGAACGGCGGGGCCACCTTGTTCTTCACGACCTTGACGCGGGTCCGGTTGCCGACCACGTCGGTGCCGTCCTTGAGCGACTCGATCCGGCGCACGTCCAGCCGCACCGACGCGTAGAACTTCAGCGCCTTACCACCGGTCGTCGTCTCCGGGGAGCCGAACATGACGCCGATCTTCTCGCGCAGCTGGTTGATGAAGATCGCGGTCGTGTTGGTCCCGCTGACCGCACCGGTCATCTTCCGCAGCGCCTGGCTCATCAGCCGGGCCTGCAGACCGACGTGGCTGTCGCCCATCTCGCCCTCGATCTCGGCCCGCGGCACCAGCGCGGCCACCGAGTCGATCACGACGATGTCGATCGCGCCGGAGCGGACCAGCATGTCGGCGATCTCCAGCGCCTGCTCACCGGAATCGGGCTGCGAGACCAGCAGCGCGTCGGTGTCGACGCCGAGCTTCTTCGCGTACTCCGGGTCGAGCGCGTGCTCGGCGTCGATGAACGCCGCGATCCCGCCGGCCCGCTGCGCGTTCGCGACCGCGTGCAGGGCAACCGTTGTCTTACCGGAGGATTCCGGGCCGTAGATCTCCACCACGCGACCGCGCGGCAGACCACCGATGCCGAGCGCGATGTCGAGCGCGATCGACCCGGTCGGGATGACCTCGATCGGCGGCCTGTTCTGCTCCCCCAGCCGCATCACCGAACCCTTGCCGCACTGCCGCTCGATCTGCGTCAGCGCGGTCGCAAGCGCCTTCTCGCGATCGGCCACCGCGCGCTCCGCACTCGCTGCACCCGCCATGTGACTGCCACCTGACCCATCTGCTAATCGGGGCCGCTGTCCCAGCCGCCCGAAGGAATTTCGTGTCGCCAGAGAAGGTATCCATCACGTCGGACAGTTTTCGCTGCCACTTCGGATCTGTGGACAACTCGACCGCCTGCCGGCACCTTCCGGGCACCAAAGTATCCCGAACACGTGTTCGAATCGCAACTGACACGCCGAAGCTGCCCCGGCGACCACTTCGGACCACCGATTCCCTACCCTGGCGGTCGTGACCGACCGTCCCGACGTACCCGATGCAGCCGTCGTTCTCGCCCTCAGCCGGGTCGAGTTCGGCATCGACTCGGTCCTCGACGCGCTCCGTACTCCAGACCCGTTCGGGGTCCGCAGCATCATGACGGAGTACTCCGTCCAGGAGAAGCCCAACCTGGCCGAGAAGGCTCTGATCCTCGCGATCGACCGGCTGCTGAGGATGAAGGTGCCCGGGCACGCCGAGTGGCCGAAACTGCCGCTCGCCGAGCGTTGCGACTGGTGGGTGGACCGGCTGGGCGGATTCGCGGCCGTCGTCGCGGCGCTCCCCCGGATCAGCGGTGCGGCCGCTGACCGGCTCCCGATCAAGGACACTCTCGGCGCGGCCGTGCAGGCGATGGTGATCGGCGCGATCTGCCGCGAGTACGGCGTTGAGGCGCATGCCGACCGTACGGCGGTCATCGCACGGGTCCTGACCGACCGTCCGATCACTCCGGACGACGTACTCAAGTACGACGACCCGACCGTGGCCGGCCGGGATGCGGCGAAGCAGCTCGGCTTCGGCGACGAGTCCGAGGAGACCGGGCTGCGTCACGGCGTCCGGCTGCTGTGGCGGATCAGCAAGCTGTTCGGCGGGCTCGGTGAGGTCTTCGAGGAGCGTCCGCGCGGCAGCCTCGGTGCCCGGTTCGTCGGGAAGTTACCGGGCATCGGCGTGGTCGGCGGGTTCTTCGACGAGCGCAAGGGCATCCGCAAGGCGGCGTACGAAGCGGCGGACCTGCTCACCAACAGCGCGTTCCGGGTCAAACCTGTCTAACTGGCTGGGATCCGACACCGCAGTACTGGAATGATCGCCCCCATGACTGGGATCGTCATCGCGCGACCGGACGACAGCTGGCCGGCGCAGTACGACAACACCGCACACGTGATCGACGGACTGCTCGGCGAGTTGGCCCAGCGGATCGACCACATCGGTTCTACCTCGGTACCCCGCTTGCCGGCGAAGGACATCCTGGACATCCAGGTGACGGTCGGCTCGGAACCCGAGCTGGACGACGTGGCGGAACGGATGGTCGCCGCGGACTGGGAGCTCCGCCCGCCGCGGCGCGACCACCCGGTGCCCGGTCTGCCCACCGATGACATCGAGTGGGTGAAACGGATGCTGGTCGAGCCGATGTACCGGCGGCGGGTCAACCTCCACGTACGGGTAGCCGGTCGCGCCAACCAGCGCTACGCGCTCCTGTTCCGCGACTACTTGCGCAGCCACCCGGAGACAGCACGCGCGTACGCCACCTTCAAGCAGCACGCCGCCGCGCTCCGGCTCGAGATCGGCGACTACAGCGACCTGAAAGACCCGGTCTGCGACCTCATCTATCTACCGGCCGAGGAATGGGCAGCCCGCACCGGGTGGACCGTCTAGAAGGCTGGACGTTTGTTGCCTAGGGCATCAGCGTTCGCTGGCGGGCAGGTTGAGGTGCTTCCACACGGCACGCCAGACGGCCTTCGCGGCCTCGCCCTCGGCCAGGGCCTGGTCGACCGTGCGGCCGCCGAGCTCCTGGACCACCTGGGTTTCGGCCCAGGTCCGTGCGTACGCGGGACCGAGATGGTGATCCATCCGTGCCCAGAACTCCGTCAGTCTCATGCCTGCCCGTCATCGTCCCTCGGCGGCGGTCCCCAACCGCCCTGCTGACCCTGCTGGGGCGCCGACGGACCACCTTGCTGCGGCGGCTGCTGCCCGTGCTGCGGCTGACCAGGCTGACCCTGACCAGGCTGCGGCCCCCAACCACCAGGACCCTGCTGCGGCGGCTGTTGCTGACTCGGCTGCGGACCCCATTGACCCTGCCCCTGCTGAGGCTGCCCAGGGTACTGCGGCTGACCAGGCTGACCACCCGGCCCAGGCTGACCCGGTTGACCGCCGTACGGCGGCTGACCCGGCTGTCCCTGACCTGGCTGACCCTGCGGCCCTGGGTACTGACCAGGTTGCCCCGGCTGACCTGGGTACTGCCCAGGCTGACCGCCGTACTGACCTGGCTGTCCCGGGTACTGCCCACCGGGACCAGGCTGACCGTACTGCTGGCCGTACCCCGGCTGACCCGGGTACTGCCCAGGGCCGCCGTACTGACCGGGCTGACCCGGGTACTGCCCCGGGAACGGCTGCCCATAGCCCTGCGGCTGTCCCTTGGCCCTCCGGCTGCGCAGGATGAAGAACACGACCGCCGCGATCGCCAGCAGCACCAGAACGATGATCAGGATCAGCGCCCAGGTCGGGAACCCACCGCCGGCCTCAGAGGTCAGCGAGACCTTGCCGAGCTTGTCGAGGCTGTCGTACGTCGCCGTACGGCCGCTGATCTTCGCGCCGTCGTCGTGCTCGAGGATCTTGCCCGGCATGGTGATCTTGAAGTTCACCTCGGGCGTGCTACCGGACGGAACGGTACCCAGGTCGCCGGCCTTGACCGTGACCATGACCTTGTCGCCGTCCTTGCGGAAGCCGACGCCGTCGCCGCTCGAGCTGCCCATCTTGTCGAACGGCACGCTCTCGAAGGTGCAGTTCGACCCGACGTACTTGTCGTCCTCGTACGACTTGCAGGTGACGCCTTGCGTCGTCGTCTGCTTGATGCCGCTCTCGATCTGCTGGCGGACCTTGTCGAGGGACTCGCCGCTGGACTGCAGCAGCTGCTTGTCGACCCCGATCTTCATGGTGCCGGAGACCGTCTCGTTCGACCCGACCTTCAGGTCGGCGTCGAGCCTCACGCACCCGGACAGAGCGACCAGGCAGGCCACAACGACGAGCGCTGCACGTACGCGGTTGATCATGGCGCCGATCATTCCAGACGATGGGGACAACCTGGACATCGGACGGAACGCGCGTCCTCACGCTGAGCCACCGGCGGTCGCGAAAAAACTGTCGGCGGGACCGGGCAAGATGGTCGGCGTGAAGAAGACCAGCGCGTTGAGCCGGTTCTCGCCCGCGACCCGGGCGTGGTTCGGCGACGTTTTCGAGGCGGCCACCCCGGCCCAGCTCGAGGCGTGGGACGCCATCACCGCGGGCCGGGACGCGCTGGTGGTCGCCCCGACCGGGTCAGGCAAGACGCTGGCGGCCTTCCTCTGGGCACTCGACCGACTGGCCACAACTCCCCCGCCCGACGATCCGAAGCTGCGCTGCCGAGTGCTGTACGTGTCACCGCTGAAGGCGCTCGCAGTCGATGTCGAGCGCAACCTCCGCGCACCCCTGATCGGCATCCGGGAGACCGCGCGCCGACTCGGCGAGGCGCCGATCGATGTCGAGGTCGCGGTGCGGTCGGGCGATACGCCGGCCAGTGAGCGACGGAGGTTCGCCTCGCGGCCTTCCGACGTACTCATCACCACGCCGGAGTCACTGTTTCTACTGCTCACCTCGCAGGGCAGGGAGTCGCTGCGCGGGGTCGAGACAGTCATCATCGACGAGGTGCACGCGGTCGCCGGGACCAAGCGAGGTGCCCATCTGGCGCTGACGCTCGAGCGGCTGGACACCCTGCTGCCGAAGCCGGCGCAGCGGATCGGTCTGTCCGCGACCGTGCGTCCCGTCGAGGAAGTCGCTCGCTTCCTCGGTGGCGAGCGGCCGGTGACGGTGGTGCAACCCAAGTTCACCAAGCAGTGGGATCTGAGCGTCGTCGTTCCGATCGAGGACATGGCCGAGCTGGCCGCGACCGAGGTGGAGAGCTCTGGATCCGCAGCGGGTCCGCAGCAGCACGCCTCGATCTGGCCGCATGTCGAGGAGCACGTCTTCGATCTCATTTCTCAGCACAAGTCGACGATCGTCTTTTCCAACTCTCGGCGGCTGGCCGAGCGGCTGACCGCCCGGCTGAACGAGATCGCTGCCGAGCGGGCCGAGCTGGAGCTGCCGGAGCTGGGATCGCCCGCCGCAGTGATGGCGCAGTCGGGCGGATCGCTGGCAGCGCCGCCGTTGATCGCGCGAGCCCACCACGGCTCGGTCAGCAAGGAGCAGCGAGCGCTGATCGAGGAGGATCTGAAGTCCGGCCGCCTGCCCTGTGTGGTGGCGACGAGCAGCCTCGAGCTCGGCATCGACATGGGTGCCGTCGATCTGGTCATCCAGGTCGAGGCGCCGCCGTCGGTCGCCAGCGGGCTGCAGCGCGTGGGTCGTGCGGGTCACCAGGTCGGAGCGGTGTCGCGTGGGGTGCTGTTCCCGAAGTTCCGCGGCGACCTGATTGATACGGCTGTGGTCGTGCAGCGGATGCGCGACGGGCTGATCGAGAGCCTGCACATCCCGGCCAACCCGCTCGACGTGCTCGCTCAGCAGATCGTGTCGATCGTCGCCCTCGACTCGGTCGACGTCGACGAGCTGTTCAGTCTGGTACGCCGCTGTGCGCCGTTCGCGACGTTGCCAAGATCGGCGTACGACGGGGTGCTCGACATGCTGTCCGGTCGGTATCCGTCGGACGAGTTCGCCGAGCTGCGGCCGCGGATCGTGTTCGACCGCGTGAGTGGTGAGATCTCCGGCCGTCCTGGGGCACAGCGTCTTGCCGTGACGAGCGGCGGGACGATCCCGGACCGCGGGCTGTTCGGGGTGTTCCTGGTCGGCGAATCGACGAACCATCGCGTTGGCGAGCTCGACGAGGAGATGGTGTACGAGTCGCGAGTCGGCGACGTCTTCACGCTCGGCGCGTCCAGCTGGCGGATCGAGGACATCACCCACGATCGGGTGCTCGTCTCCCCCGCTCCGGGTCAGCCGGGCAGGTTGCCGTTCTGGAAGGGCGATGCGGTCGGGCGGCCTGCGGAGCTCGGCGCGGCGACCGGCGCGTTCGTCCGCAAGATGGCGTCGATGCCCGCTGCCAAGGCGATCGAGCGCGCGCGGACCGCGGGCCTGGATGAGTACGCCGCCAACAATCTCGTGTCGTATCTCGCCGAGCAGCGGGACGCGACCAGCCGGGTGCCGGACGACGTGACCATCGTGGTCGAGCGGTTCCGGGACGAGCTCGGCGACTGGCGGGTCTGCGTGCACTCGCCGTACGGCGGTCAGGTGCACGGCCCATGGGCACTCGCGATCGCAGCCCGCCTGCGCGATCGGTACGGGATGGATGCGCAGTCGGTCTCGGGTGACGACGGGATCGTGCTGCGGCTGCCGGAGACGGACGAGGCGCCGCCGGGTGCGGAGCTGGTGCTGTTCGATCCGGCCGACATCGAGGATCTGGTCACCACCGAGGTCGGTGGGTCGGCTCTGTTCGCGGCCCGGTTCCGGGAGTGCGCGGCGCGGGCGTTGTTGTTGCCGCGGCGCAATCCGGGCCGACGTTCTCCACTGTGGCAGCAGCGGCAGCGGTCGGCGCAGTTGCTGAGTGTGGCCAGCAAGTACGGCTCATTCCCGATCGTGCTCGAGACGTTGCGCGAGGTCTTGCAGGACGTCTACGACCTGCCGGCGTTGAAGGATCTCCTGACCGGGATCAGCGAGCGTCGGATCTCGGTCGTCGAGGTCGAGACTTCCGAGGCGTCGCCGTTCGCGAAGTCGCTGCTGTTCGGCTATGTGGGCGCCTTCATGTACGAGGGCGACAGCCCGCTCGCGGAGAAGCGTGCAGCCGCATTGGCGCTGGATCAGAGCTTGCTGGCCGAGTTGCTCGGGCGGACCGAGCTGCGAGAGCTGCTCGATGCCGAGGTCGTACTGCGGACTGAGGCCGAGCTGCAACGACTGGCCGAGGATCGTCGAGCGCGTGATGCCGAAGGTCTGTTCGACGTACTGCGGATGGTCGGTCCGCTGTCGTTGCCGGAGGCATCGCAGCGGTGTGTCGACGGTTCGGATGCTGAGTCTTGGTTGACCTCGTTGGCGGCCGCTCGCCGAGTCGTGCGAGTGCGGATCGCCGGTGAGCATCGGTGGGCGGTTGTCGAGGACGTTGCCCGACTGCGGGATGCGCTCGGTGTGCCGCTGCCGCCTGGGGTCGCGGAGGCGCACGCCGAGCCGGTCGCCGATCCGCTTGGCGATCTGGTGTCTCGATATGCGCGGACGCACGGACCGTTCCGGGCGATCGATCTTGCGACACAGCTCGGGATCGGGGTGGCCGTTGTCACCGATGCGCTGCGGCGCTTGGGCGCGGCCGGTCGAGTTGTCGAGGGCGAGTTCCTGCCGGGCGGGATAGCGCTCGAGTGGTGTGACAGCGAGGTCCTCCGACTGCTGCGCCGGCGTTCGCTCGCCGCGCTGCGGAAGGAGGTCGAGCCCGTCGATCCGTCCGCGCTGGCCCGGTTCCTGCCTGCGTGGCAAGGGATCACGAGCAGCCGCGGCCGTGGGTACGACGTACTTCTCGGAGCAGTCGAGCAGCTCGCCGGGTGTGCGGTGCCGGCGTCGGCATTGGAGTCGATCGTGCTGCCGGCGCGGGTGCCCGGGTATCAGCCGTCGATGTTGGATGAGCTGACGGCGACCGGTGAAGTGGTGTGGGCGGGTTCGGGTTCGTTGCCGGGGACTGACGGGTGGGTGTCGTTGCATCTCGCGGACAACTGCGATCTGACGCTGCCCGATCCGGATCCGGCTGTGGAGTTGGGCGAAACGCATCAGGCTGTGCTGGACGCGTTGTCGGGTGGTGGCGCGTTCTTCTTCCGGCAGTTGAGCGATGCGATCGGATCCGCGTCCGGCGTGGTGGAGGACAACGCCTTGGTCGGCGTCCTCTGGGATCTCGTCTGGGCCGGGTATCTGACCAATGACACCCTGACACCGGTCCGATCGCTCGTCGGTGGCGGCCGAGGCAGTCATCGGACGCGCCGTGCGACGCCGCGCGCACGGCCCGGACGTCCGAGCCGACCGACGATGCCCTCACGTAGCGGTCCGCCGACGGCCGGTGGGCGATGGTCGTTGCTTCCGGCCCGTAGTTCGGACACGACCCGGCGGGCGCATGCCGCGGCCGAGACGCTGCTCGATCGCTACGGGATCGTGACGCGCGGCTCGGTGATGACCGAGCGAACGCCTGGCGGGTTCGCCGCCGTTTACAAGGTGCTGAGCGCGTTCGAGGAGTCCGGGCGATGCCGACGCGGCTACTTCGTGGCCGGGCTCGGGGCCGCTCAGTTCGCCCTGCCTGGGGCCGTGGACCGATTGCGGGCGCTCGCCGAGTTGCCGACGACGACGCCGGGATCGGACAGCCCATTCGGTCCTGCGGGACGATTCGGGCCGGGCGGTGCGCGTTCGCGCGGCGGTGGCCGGAAGGACGAGGAGCTGACCGCGCGTGCCGTCGTACTTGCGGCTTCCGACCCGGCGAATCCGTACGGTGCCGCGTTGCAGTGGCCCGAGCGAGAAAGCGCAGGCGGTCACCGCCCGGGTCGGAAGGCAGGCGCGTTGGTCGTGATGGTCGACGGGCAACTGATTGTGTACGTCGAGCGCGGCGGGCGGACTGTGCTGAGCTTCACTGAGGATCCAGATCTGCTCCAGCCGGCGGTCGATGCGCTGGCGTTGTCGATCCGGGACGGTCAGCTCGGCAAGCTGAGTGTGGAGACTGCTGATGGTGAGCAGGTCCGGCACACAACGTTCGGCGATGCCTTGGCGAAGGCTGGCTTCCATGCGACGCCGCGCGGCCTGCGTCTGCGGGCTTGATAGCCGGAGCGAGCGACCATGCCTGAAGGAGATACCGTCTGGCGAGCTTGCAAGCGGCTGAACCAGGCGTTGGCCGGGCAGGAGCTCGTTCGTACGGACTTCCGCGTGCCTTCATTGGCGACGACCGACTTGAGCGGGCGGACGATGCTCGAAGTCGTTGCGCGCGGCAAGCACATCCTGATGCGGATCTCCGGCGGACTGACGCTGCACAGCCATTTCCGGATGGATGGCAGCTGGCATCTGTACCGGCCAGGTGAGCGGTGGCACGGCGGGCCCGATCACCAGATCCGCGTGGTCCTCGAAACAGCGCCCTGGACAGCGGTCGGTTATCGCCTCCCGGTGCTCGATCTGGTCGCGACCGGCGACGAGGACAGCGTGGTCGGGCACCTCGGACCCGATCTGCTCTCGCCGTCGTTCGACCGGGCCGTCGCGATCGCCAACCTGGAGTCCGATCCGGAGCGCACGGTCAGCGAGGCACTGCTCGACCAGAGGAATCTCGCGGGAATCGGGAACTTCTATCGCATCGAGGTCTGCTTCCTGCTCGGCCTGCATCCGTGGCGCCCGATCTCGGCCGTCGACGTCCCGGCCGCAGTCGACCTCAGCCGGAAGCTGATGAAGGCCAATGTCCGCAACGGCACCCAGGTCAGCACCGGCATCGACCGGCCGGGCCAACGCTCCTGGGTGTTCGAACGCGCCGGCAAGCCGTGCCAACGCTGTGGTACGACGATCCTGACGGCGTCGCTCGGCGAAGCGACCCGCGAACGGGTCACCTACTGGTGCCCTGTCTGCCAACCCGAGCACTGATCCGCGAACCAGACAGAACTGGCCTGTGGACAACGGCGCCGGCCGACGACAACGCGGATATCTTCTCTGACGCATCGAACAAATGTTCGATCGAGAGGAGAAGCTGATGTGCGACCGATGCGGCGGCCTGACCGACGACCAGTACTCGTGGCAGATCGAGCGGAACATCCTGACCTACGGCTGGACGATGCAGTACGTCGAGAGCGACGGCGTCCGCAACCCGGCCTTCGGGTACACGCTGGGGCTCAGTCTGTACCGACACCCGGAGATCATCGTCTTCGACCCCGAGCCAGACTCGGCCTACCTGGGGCTCAAACCGCTCGCCTGGGCGGTGATGGGCGGGGCGGTGTTCGACGAGGGCGACGACCTGTCCGCCTTCTTTCCGCCTCCGGATGCGGCCGCGCTCCTGCGGTTTCCTGACTCGGCGCACCACTTGTTCACGGCGAACCAGATGTTCCGGCAGCCTGGCCAGCCACCGCTGCCGGCTCTGCAGCTCATCTGGCCGACTCGCATCGCCCTGATCCAGCCGTCCGACAGCAGCCCCACGCCAGGCGGGGGCGTTCGATGATGCGCGGCTCAGGCCGCGGAGGCCACGACCTCGGCAGGCTCGATGGTCGGGTGCGCCAGCACCAGAGCCTCTTCGCGGGCCAGATCCTCGCTCACCTCGGCGAAGACCGTCGACAGCGGCACATCGAGCGCCGTGCAGATCGCCGCCAGCAGCTCGCTGGAGGCTTCCTTCTGGCCGCGCTCGACCTCCGACAGGTAGCCGAGACTCACGCGGGCGTCGGCGGATACCTCGCGGAGAGTGCGCCCCTGGCGCAGCCGCTTACGCCGCAGCACGTCGCCCAGCAGGCCACGAACCAGCACCATGAGGTTTCTCCCTTCCGCCTGTCCGGTCACGTCTACTCGCACGGTAGCGCGACCGTAGGAACCAACGGTACCTGTTGCCGGGTCACTACCCCTCGCAATGTCCACCTTCGGTGCGCCGTGCCAGTCTGCCTTACCTGTCACCATGCTGGTCTCAACACCCTGTTCAGTCGAGTTCTTCCGCCACAACGGCGGCTCCGAGTTCCAGGACGGCCTGTACGCTCCCCCGGCGGACGGCCGCCCGGTCGCCGGTCAGCTGCAGCTTCCGCACCTGCACCGAGCCTGGTCCGGCCGCGGCGACGTACACCGTGCCGGCTTGGATGCCCGCCTGCGGGTCCGGACCGGCCACACCAGTCGTCGCGAGCCCGTAGTCGGCCTCCAGACGCTCTCGTACGCCGCTGGCCAGGGCTGCGGCCGTGTCCGGGTGGACCGGCCCCACAGCAGCCAGCAGGTCCTCCGGCACGCCCGCGAGCTTGGCCTTCAGATCGGTCGCGTACACGACCACGCCACCCCGATACACCGCCGACACCCCCGGCACATCCGTCAGAACCGCCCCAACCATCCCACCTGTCAACGACTCAGCAGTGGCGAGCGTCACGCCACGCTCCTGCAACAGCCCGACCAATCGCAAAACTGCATCCTCGAGGCCGTCTCCGGTCACCCGTCACCTCCTGCGCTCCCGACCTGCCGCTCAAGGTGCGGCGGGACTACGAGTCTGCCAGCCAGGCCAGCATCTGGCCCCGCAACCAGCAGCGGCCGACAGCTTCGGCGTGCAGCGACGAGTGGTCGAAGACCGCGAGTCCGATGATGCTGTGGCCGGAGGCGCGGCGGTCGCCGAAAGTCGGGATCGACGGCGCCACTCCGACACCTTCCACCGACACCCACGCGACCGGCCGGTCGGTCGCCGCTTCGTCGAGGAGCTGCAGGAAGCGCAGACGGCTCTCGAGCGGCAGGTCCGACAACGCCCAGGTCGTGGTGACGACGGGCAGTGCGTCTGCCGGCACGCGGGCGAGGGCGTCGGGCAACAGCTCGATGGCGTCACCTTGCAGCAGGAGCGGCGGGTTGGTGGCGGCGAGCGTCAGTTCCGCTTCGAGTCTCGCGATCCGTTCCGGCTGGTCCGGCGGCAGGCAGGCACGTAGCCACCGCGCCTCGTCCGCGTCGGTCACGTCGATCGGATCGAGGTCGATGCCGATTCGGGCAACGACCTCCGGCACGGTCAGGGCCGGGACGGGACGGTCGCCCACGATCGAAGCTGACACCTGCACGGCGGACGACGGGTCGCCGAGCGATTGGCCGTTGCCGTACGTGATGCCTACACGGTCGACGTTGAGGTTGAGCCCGGCCGAGCAACCTACGTCAATGAGCCCGACCGTATTTGCGCCAACCCGGCGTGCCACCTCGGAGATCGCTGGATACAGCACGGCGTGGTGTCCGACCTCGTTCGCGCGCACCTTCCGACGTACCGCAATGGACACGACAGCCTCAGTCATCCGAACCAACGTGTCGACGGCAACCGCCGCTAGGTCAGCGTCCGCGCCAAGTCCCACGCCGGACTCCGACGCGCCTGATCCGGCCGGACGCCGTAGTCCCGCTGCGGCGACCGACTCCAGCCCCGCGGCCGCGACCGGCTCTAGTCCCGGTGGCGCGTCCGGCTCTAGTCCCGGTGGCGCGTCCGGCTCTGGTCCCGGTGCCTCGTCCGGGTTCGGTGCCGGTGTTGCTGTGGGGGCAGTGTGGCCGGGTTGAGACGCTGTTGCGTAGGCGGTGGCTAGTGCGGGGGCGTGGTCGGTGAGGGCTAGGTCGTGGAGGGCGGCGAGGATCAGGGCTGGGTGGCGCTTGCGGGCGGGCGCGGTTTCGATCGCGGCGAGGGCCTCGTCGGACTCGCTGATGGCGAGGGCGATCCGTTCGTCGAGCGGTGAGGTCTTGGTTGCCTCGACCTCGGCGAACCGGCGGTACTTCTGGGCGAGCGTCCGGGACGCTGCGGATCGGTCTGAACCCGGGCGAGCGGTCTTTGCCGCCTCGTGCGCGGGTCCTGTGGTCGGCCTCGACACGCCGGCAAGCTTAGCTGTACTACCCGGGGAGATTGGTTGAGAGTTTGTGACCTGAGCTGGTCGATTCGACACCGCGTTCGGGCTGGTTGATCGCGGCCCACACCGCATCGAGAGAGAGGCCGAGGACATCGGCGATCGCAGCGATGGTCGAGAAGGCAGGGGTCGCTACCCGGCCCGACTCGATCTTCCGGAGGGTCTCCGGTGAGACGCGGGCACGGAGGGCGGTCTCGAGCATCGAGTGTTCGCCCCTGGCGCGACGTAGCAATGCACCGAGACGCTGCCCGCGCTCGACCTCTGCGGGTGTGAGCGGCAACCTGACCATGCTCCGATTCTAATACCGGGATAATATGGCCGGGATAGTTATTGGCTGAGTAGTTGTTGGATGAGGAAGGCCTCCGCATGATCGAGATCCTGAACAGCACCGAGCTGCCCCGAGCGAGGGAGGCAGGCGCCCTGGTGGCTGACATCTTGCAGACGATGAAGGGTCGCAGTGCGGTAGGTACCAACCTGCTCGACATCGACAGCTGGGCCGAGGCCATGATCGTCGAGGCTGGAGCGAAATCCTGCTACGTCGACTACGCACCATCGTTCGGGCGCGGGCCGTTCGGTCACTACATCTGTACGTCGGTCAATGACGCCGTACTGCATGGGCTGCCGTACGACTACACGCTTGCCGACGGGGATCTGCTGTCGCTGGACCTCGCCGTCTCCAAAGACGGAATCGTTGCGGACTCCGCCATCAGCTTCATCGTCGGCGACTCAAAACCGGCGGAGAGCGTTGCGATGATCAACGCGACCGAGCGCGCGCTGTCCGCGGGGATCGCGGCTGCCGGGCCTGGGGCTCGCATTGGTGACATCTCGCACGCCATCGGCTCGGTGCTCTCAGAGGCGGGGTATCCGATCAACACCGAGTTCGGGGGTCACGGGGTTGGATCGACGATGCACCAGGACCCGCATGTTTCGAACACCGGCAGGCCTGGCCGTGGCTACAAGCTGCGCCCCGGACTGCTGCTGGCCCTGGAGCCCTGGGTCATGGCGGACACCGATGAGCTCGTCACCGATGCCGACGGCTGGACGCTGCGAAGTGCGACGGGCTGCCTGACGGCACACAGCGAGCACACGATCGCCATCACCGACGACGGCGCCGAAATCCTCACCCTGCCGAAGCAGACGCACTTGTGAGTTATGGGAGGGGGCGTTTGGCGGCGGCTCGGAGGCGGAGGGCTCGGCCTACGTAGTCGAGGCCGGTGACGATGGTGACGATGACGGCTGCGGCCATGATGACGATGGCGGTCCAGTGCAGGACTGCGAAGTCCTGCCAGGGCAGGAGGTAGAGGCCCAGGGCGATTGCCTGGAGCACGGTCTTGAGCTTGCCGCCTCGACTGGCCGGCATTACTCCGTGGCGGATCACCCAGAAGCGGAGGGCTGTGACGCCCCACTCGCGGACTAGCACCACGACGGTGACCCACCACGGGAGTTCGCCGAGGTACGAGAGGCCGATGAAGGCTGCGCCGGTGAGGGCCTTGTCGGCGATCGGGTCGGCGATCTTGCCGAAGTTGGTGACCAGGTTCCAGCGGCGGGCGATGTCGCCGTCGAAGCGGTCGGTGACGATCGCGACTACGAACGCGGCAGCGGCCAGCAGTCGGGTGCCGTTGGTTTCACCGCCGTCGCGGAGCAGGAGCCAGACGAACAGCGGTACCAGGACCAGCCGCAGGACGGTCAGCGCGTTCGGCAGGTTCCAGGCGCTGGGCGCATGGAGATGACTGCCGGCCGCGCGTGGCGCCGGGTTCGTCGGCGGGTTGGTCACGCCGTCAGGTTAGCTGCCGGACGGGCGTCCGGGGTGCTCACGAGCGCGGCGAACTCGGCGATCAGGTCGACGCCGTCGCTCGCCACCACCTTCGCGGACACCAGATCGCCGACCCGCACCCCGTCCGGAAGACCGGTCACCGTCGTCGACCCATCCACCTCGGGCCCCTGATGCGCAGCCCGCCCCTCCCCTGTCCGCCCGTCACCAGCCAGCCCGCTCCCGAAGCCCTCGACAGATTCGAGATCGTCGGCGGAGGAGGTGGGTTCTGTGGATTCGATGAGGACTTCGAGGAGTTCGCCGATGCGGGATTCGGCTCGGGCTGAGGTGAGGTCTTCGGCGAGGCGGGTCACGCGGTCGAGGCGGGCGGCGATGGTGTCTTCGTCGAGTTTGCCGTCGTACGTCTCGGCTTCGGTGCCGTCCTCGTCGGAGTACCCGAAGACGCCGATCGCGTCGAGGCCGGCGCGGGACAGGAAGGCGCAGAGGATGTCGACGTCTTCCTCGGTCTCGCCCGGGAAGCCGACGATGACGTTACTGCGGATGCCCGCGGTCGGGGCGGCGGCGCGGACCTGGGCGATGAGCTCGAGGAAACGCTCGGAGTCGCCGAAGCGACGCATCCGGCGGAGCAGCGGGCCGGCAGCGTGCTGGAAGGACAGGTCGAAGTACGGAACGACTCCGGGGGTGGAGGTCATCGCGCTGATCAGCGTCGGGCGCATCTCGGCGGGCTGCAGGTACGAGACCCGGACGCGGGTGATGCCGGCGACCTGGGCGATCTCGCCGACCAGGGTCTCGAGCAGGCGGAGGTCGCCGAGGTCCTTGCCGTAGGAGGTGGAGTTCTCCGAGACGAGGAAGAGTTCGCGTACGCCGTTTTCTGCGAGCCACTCGGCCTCACGCAGTACTTCCGCGGGGCGGCGGGACATGAAGGCGCCGCGGAACATCGGGATCGCGCAGAACGCGCAGCGGCGATCGCAGCCGGACGCGAGCTTCAGCGGTGCCATCGGGCCGCCGTCGAGGCGTCGTCGCATTACCCGCGGGCCGCTCGCCGGAGCCGTCGCGAGGTCGGGTGCGTCGATCTTCAGCTCTTCCGGCTTGCCGGTTACGAACCGTCCCTTGAGTCCGGCCGTTGGCTCGTCCGCACCCGACGTGGAGTCAGCAAGCAAGGCGTCGTTCGTACGCCGAAGCTGCTCCGGGATGTGGTCGCCGAAGCCGACAGTCGCGTCGGCGCGGGTCCCGTCATCGCCGTGGCCGGGGAGGGAGGGGGCGGGGGTGGAGTGGCGGTCGGCGGGGGCCAGGGGGAGGAGTTTGCGGCGGTCTCGCGGTACGTGGGCCTGGTGCTTGGTGCCGGCGAGGATGGAGCGGAGGCGGTCTGAGATGTCCGCGTAGTCGTCGAAGCTGAGGACCGCGTCCGTTTCCGGGAGGGCGTCGGCGAGCTGTTCGCCGTACCGCTCGGCGAGGCAGCCGACCGCGACGACGGCCTGGGTGCGGCCGGAGTCCTTGTAGTCGGCGGCGGCCAGCAGGGTGTCGACGGAGTCCTTCTTCGCGGCCTCGACGAATCCGCAGGTGTTCACCACGACCGTGTCCGCCTCGGCGGCGTCGTCGACCAATCGGAAGCCACCGGCTTCGAGCCGGCCGGCCAGTTCCTCGGAGTCGACATCGTTGCGGGCACAGCCCAGCGTGACCAGGGCGACGGTGGTGGGTGGCGTAGTCATCACCACGAGTATGACGCGCCGTACAGTCCCCCACCTAACTCACAGGCGGATCTCACAACGAGACCTAGCGAGCGTCAGGCCGCGGTCTTGCTGAGAGTCCCGTTCGGGTGCGCGGTGAACTTGAGCAGCTTGGTCGGGACGCGCTTGCCGTTCAGCGTGACGATCAGGTTGGCAGGATTGCCAACCGTCACGCGGATGTCGCCTGAGCTGGTCACGGACTGAGCGATGCCGGGACTGAGCTTGCCCTGGAACAGGCGGCGGTTCTTCTTGTCGCGGACCGTCAGGTACGTGCCGTCGCCCTTCGCCGTCAGAGTCAGCGCGGTCTTCAGGACCGGCGGCTTGGCGGTGGTCGGCTTCGTCGTGGGCTGGACCGTGGGCTTCGCCGGCGGCTTGGGGGTCGGCGTCGTGACGGTGGCGGTGGTTGTCGTCTTCGACGCGTTGGCCTCGATGTCGCTGGGCAGGGTGAAGAGTCGCACCATCCCCCAGCCCATCAGGATGACCAGGATCGCGCCGACCACGATCGCCCAGCGCGGGCGGGCCGGACGAAGCGTCGGGCCTTTGGCAGCGACGCGCTCCTCGCGGCGGGACTTCTCCTCCTCGACGGCCTGCTCGGCGTCGAAGCTGGCAATCAGCGGAGCGGGGTCGGCCTTCACCACTCGGGCGATCGAGCGGATGTGCCCACGGGCGTAGAAGTTCCCACCGCAGCGGGAGAAATCGTCGGCCTCCATGGCGATCAGCAGCCCGGTTCTGATCCGGGTCGCAGCGCTCAGCTGCTCGATCGTCATGTCGGCCCGTACGCGGGCCGCCGTGAGATCGCTGCCGATGCTCACGTCCCCACCATCCTCTCGTTCGTCATCGTGCGGACCATCGATGTCGCCAAGCCGGCAACATCAAGTCAACGGTCCTGGCTCGACGGGGTCACGGACGAGTCAGAGCTGTTCCCTGACCGGACACCTTGCATCCGCCAGCATGTGCAGCGCCTGCACCACTTCCCCGTTCGACGGCCGAGCCGTCAACCCGAACGGTATCGCGAGTGAGGATCCCGTCAGTCGACGGTTCGCATCGGTTGTCTTGCGAGTCGAACTCGGCATCGCACCGAGGATCGGCCCGGGGTCCTGCAGATGTACGGCGATCCGTCCGTCGTCAAGCGGATGCCGGCGCTGCAGCACCGTCACCTCCTCGATGTCTTCCCACCGGGTGCCGATCCATTCGTTCCCGATCCGCAGCCGAATGCCGACGGCGTCGGCGACCAGCATGTCCCCCACCGTCAGCGCGCGGGCGCAGATGACGGCGAGGACGGCGAAGGCCGCCGCGACGATCCAGCGCAGGATTCCGGTCGGACTCGTGGACGCCGATGCGGCGAAGCCGATCGCGACCAGCGCGGCGCCGACAGCGAGGCCGCCGTGGACCCGCTGCGAGGCGCTGACGGTGAACGGCACGGGCTTGGGGTCGACGTCGAATCGGTCCTGCCTGGGCAGTGCACTCGCGGCGGTCACGTCTCACTCTCCTCGGAGGGTGCTGATGAAGTCCTCTAGATCGTCAGGTTTGACCAGGACGTCCCTGGCCTTCGAACCTTCACTGGGACCGACGACGCCGCGGCTCTCCAGGATGTCCATCAGCCGTCCGGCCTTGGCGAAACCGACGCGGAGCTTACGCTGCAGCATCGACGTCGAGCCGAACTGGGTGGAAACAATCAGTTCGGCCGCCTGCACCACCAGGTCGAGGTCGTCGCCGATCTCGTCGTCGAGGTCCTTGCTCGGCCCGGCCGCCACCGTGACGTCCTCGCGGTACGTCGGCTCGAGCTGCGTCTTGCAGTGCTCGACGATGCCGTGGATCTCGGACTCCGTGACCCAGGCGCCCTGGATACGCATCGGCTTGCTCGCGCCCATCGGCAGGAACAGGCCGTCACCCTGACCGACCAGCTTCTCCGCGCCGGGCTGGTCCAGGATGACGCGGCTGTCAGCCAGCGACGAGGTCGCGAACGCAAGCCGGGACGGCACGTTCGCCTTGATCAGACCGGTCACGACGTCCACCGACGGCCGCTGGGTGGCGAGCACCAAGTGAATGCCGGCCGCACGGGCCAGCTGGGTGATGCGGACGATCGAGTCCTCGACGTCGCGCGGCGCGACCATCATCAGGTCGGCCAGCTCGTCGACGATCACCAGCAGATACGGGTACGGCGTGAGCACCCGCTCGGACCCTGGTGGCGGCTTCACCTTGCCGCCACGGACCGCCTTGTTGAAGTCGTCGACGTGCCGGAACCCGAACGCCGCCAGGTCGTCGTACCGCATGTCCATCTCGCGGACGACCCACTGCAGCGCCTCGGCGGCCTTCTTGGCGTTGGTGATGATCGGCGTGATCAGGTGCGGGATGCCCTCGTAGCTGTTCAGCTCGACCCGCTTGGGGTCGACCAGGATCATCCGCACCTCGTCCGGTGTGGCCCGCATCAGGACCGAGGTGATCAGCGAGTTGACGAACACCGACTTGCCGGACCCGGTCGCACCGGCGACCAGCAGGTGCGGCATCTTCGCCATGTTCGCGACCACGAAGCCGCCCTCGACGTCCTTGCCGAGCCCGGCCACCATCGGGTGGTGATCGTTGCGCGCGTTCGCCGAGCGGATCACGTCGCCGAGGCTGACGATCTCCTTGTCGGTGTTCGGGATCTCGATCCCGATCGCGGACTTGCCCGGGATCGGCGACAGGATCCGTACGTCGGCCGAGGCCACGGCGTACGCGATGTTCTTCGACAGCGCGGTGACCTTCTCGACCTTCACCGCGGAGCCGAGCTCGACCTCGTACCGCGTGACTGTCGGACCACGCGTGTACCCGGTGACCTGCGCGTCGATACCGAACTGATCGAACACCTCGGTCAGCCGGTCGACGACCTGGTCGGACGCCTTGGTCCGAGCCTTGTGCACCGAGCCGGGCTTGAGCATCTGCCCGTCCGGAAGCGTGTAGGTGATGTCGCCGGACAGGCTGAGCTGCTCGACCCGCTGCGGCAACGGGGTGTGCGGCGGCGGCTCGGGCGCAGGCGCCTTGGCCGCGGCAGGCACGTCCTCGACCGGCTCAGCGGCAGGCATCTCCGACGCGTCCACGTCGTACGCCGGCTCCTCGGCAGGCGCCTTCGACTTGCGGGTGCGCTTGGAGATCTCGCGGCCCTCGAGCACCGGCGAGTCGTACGGCTTGATCGTCGGCTCGCCGTCCTCGTCGAGCTCCGCGGCCTTCGCGCGCCGCTGCTTGCGGGTCAGCCGGACCGTGTCGTCGGTCGGCGCGGCCACGACGGACGGAGCGTCCTCCGGCAGCGCCGTACGTCCCATCAGTACGTCGAACGCCGCGCGGAACCGCAGCGGGATCGCGTACACCGGCGTCCCGGTGATCACCAGGGTGCCGAAGATCGAGAGCAGGACCAGCAGCGGCGCAGCGACGTACTGCGTGAGCAGGTCCGACAGGAACGACGAGATGAAGTATCCGATCGCGCCGCCGGCGGCACTGAGCGGACCGTCGGCCGGGTTGCTTGGCCGGGGCAGACCGTTCGCGATGTGGATCAGGCCGAGTACGCCGAGGCAGACAGCGGTCCACCCGATCACCTGGCGACCGGCCGGTCCGTTGTGGTCCGGGTGACGCAGCGTGCGGATGGCGATGAGCAACAGGAGCAGAGGCAGTGCCCAGCCGAGCATGCCGATGCTGCCGCCGACGACCGTGCGCACGCCGTTGCCGACCGCGCCCGGGAGGTCCCACCAGATCGCCGCGGCCACGACGACCGCGAGGCCGATCAGGAACAGGCCGGCGCCGTCACGACGGTGCTCCGGCTCCAGGTCGCGGGCGCTGTGACCGATCCCCCGCACCATGCTGCCGAGCAGGTGGGCGATGCCGATCCAGACCTTCACCACCCCGCGACAGAGCGCGAGCATGGCGGCCGCGAACGGGCCCGGTCCGCTGTTTTTGGGCGTGCTGGTCCGCGCCGCGGATGTTCCGCCGCGCTTCGTGCTCTGCCCTCGCTTCTGGGCACCGGACGGACGGGAGCGTCCACCAGCAGCCGAACGGGCCGTACTCGGCCGTTTAGCTGCCGACTTCTGCGCCCGCGCCGGGGAAGACGTGCGGGTCGCCATATTGATCAGGCTACCCCGACTATCCCTTGAGTCCCACGTGTCACACGCCGATCACGCTGCCCCATCCGTAGCGTCACAGCGTGACCGTTCTCCTCCGGAAGCGGACGAGATGCCAGACGACGACGTACCAGGCAAGTGCGGCGAGGCCGCCCGAGACCAGGCCTGACAGGACCAGCCGTACCGCCGTCTCACCGCTCAGATCGCCGTCTGCGCGGCCGACCTCGACGACGGCGCCGGTGGCGGCGAGCAGGAGCCCGGCGACGATCACGACATACCGTGCCCAGGGCGCGACGAGATCACGGGGAGTGACCGAAGGGGGTGTACGGCGGTACCAGCGGTAGAGCCAGATCGCCAGGACGAGGCAGCCGCCGACCGTGCTGACGTACTGGAGGATGCGGTTCACGTCCCACGCCCCCACCACCTCGGCGCGGAACACGCCGGGGAACTGGCGGACGAAGTAGCCGTCGCCGTGGGTGAAGGAGTCCCAGATGACGTGGGTCAACGCGCCGAGGACTGCCGACACCGCGCTCCAGAAGAGGGCCGGACGCAGGAGGGCAGTCGCGGCCGGCAGGCGGGCGGCGAGCGCCCCTGGAGCGAGGGCGATGAGCGGGCGCATGAGGACGAGGTTGTAGATCGCGAGGAGCACGAGCGCGATCAATGGGTCGAGCCAGAACGCCGACGTGAACTCGTGAGTGAGGGTCAGCGTGAAGTTGCCGCTGATGTGCTGCGTGGCGAGCCGGTAGATCGGGTCGACGTAGAGCAGGTCAGGCGCCACTGCGCCGGCCACCAAAGCCGAGGCCACGAACGGCCGGCGGACCAGCGGGAGGACGGCGGCGGGGTGGGCAAGAGTGAACGGCACCCCGGAACTCTAGAACGCCGCTAGGCCCCCGTGGTCCCGTCGAGTTGTTCCCGCAAGAGGTCGGCGTGTCCGCAGTGCCGGCCGTACTCACCGATCAGATGGATGTAGATCATCCGCAGCGTCGACTCGGTGCCACCGAAGGCGAAGCGGTCGTCCAGCGAGTGGTCGGCAGCAGCCTCGTCCGACAGCTTCCACTCCGCGATCAATCCGTCGTACGCCGCCTGTGCGTCGGCGGGATCGATCAGCTCGAAGTCCGCGTCCTTGCCGAGCTCAGGAGCGAACAGCGGCTCGGCAGGCTCGTCCGCGAAGTGAATCCGGAACCAGATCCGCTCGACCTTGGTCAGGTGGCGGATCAGACCGAGCAGCGAAAGGTTCGACGGCGGTGACGGCCGCTCGGCCAGCTGCTCCGCGGTCAGGCCGGCGCACTTGAACAGCAAGGTGGCGCGGTAGAAGTCCAGGTAGCCGGCGAGCAGCTCCCGCTCGGGCGCCACCAACGATCCGTCGGGCCGTTCCACCGATGGTGCGATCCAGGTCATCGCACTATCCAACCCGGCACCTCGAGGGACGGCGGAACCGGCCCCGGTCTGTTACCGCAAGATGAACTGCAAGCGCTCCCATCATCTTGCCGAGAAACCGCGGCGAAACGTCGAGCCTTCCCAGCGTTACGCTCAAATATCTTGACCAATCAGGCTTCCCAGCGGACTGCAAGCGCTTGTAGTCTTTTGCAGTCAGCCGATCAAGGGAGCCATCGTGAAGGTGCAGGCACACGCGCTCAGGGACCGCCGGTTCGACGACTGGCACCGCGCCGTCGCCGGCCGCTGGTCGATCGAGGACCTGCGGGCCGACCCGCGGTACCGCGACGACTGGATCTCGTTCGACTGCCTGTCCTGGGACGCCGACCGCGAGCTGCTCTATCTCGGCCTGACGTCGATCAACACCGACATCTTCTGGACCTTCGAGCCCGGCACGCAGAAGTTCGAGTCGCTGGGGTACGACCGGGTCGGCGACCGTTTCGACGCCAAGTTCCATCGGTCCCTCGAGCGCGACCGCGACGGTTCGTATCTGGTGGCGACCGCGATGTTGCACGACATGGACCAGCAAGGGCAGGCCGGCGGCGGGAAGCTGCTGCGCTACCGGCCGGCCGAGGGTGAGTTCGAGCTGCTGGCCGTCCCGGTACGACGGCAGTACATCCAGTCGATCCTGTTCGACCCCGAGCGGCGACTGGTCTACGGGTTCACCTATCCGGCCGAGCACCTGTTCGTGCACGAGCTGCTGACCGGGCAGACCCGGACGCTCGCCTATGTCGGCAACGCCCGGATGATCTGTCAGCCGCACAACGCGGTGCTCGATCCCCGCGGCCGCCTCTGGGGCACGTGGGGCGAGAACAGGGCCTTCGAGGACGACCTCGGATCCACGCCGATCCGGTACTTCTGCTATGACCCCGACCAGGACGCCTTCGAGTGGTTCTCTTACGGACCGTCGAAGTCGTGGCCGCGCGACATCGCGGCGGTCGACCACATGCTGCTGGCCGACGACGGCCTCATCTATGTCGGTACGACGGCCGGCGGCCTAAGCACGCTGGATCCGGAGACCGGGCGGGTCGAATCACTGGGCAAACCGTTCACCGGCCGGCGACTGGCCGGTCTGGTCCAGGGACGCGACGGCTACATCTACGGAGCCGGTAACGAGGGCATCGACGCCGAAGGGCGCGGGAAGGCGCGGATGTTCCGTCACGACCGGGCAACCGGCCGGACCGACGATCTCGGCCCGATCTTCGATCCCGCCCGCAACGACGGCGCGGTGAAGATCCACATGCTCGTCGAGGCCGAGGACGGCGTGTTCTACGCGGGCGAGAACGACAACCAGCTGCGTTCGTCCTACCTGTGGCGGTGTCAGCTCGATGACTGACGTGATCGACGGACACCGGCATCTCGGTCGCGGCGTCGACACCGTCGACGACCTCGACCACCTGCTCGCGGACATGGATGCGCACGGCGTCGCCAGGACGGTCTTGATTCCGACCGACCGCGAGATCGCCGTCGACAACCGGGCCGGCAACGACGCCATGCTCGCCGCCGCGACCACCCATCCGGACCGACTATTGCCGATGGCAACCGTGAACCCTTGGTTCGGTGCTCAGGCGGTGGCTGAACTCCGCCGCGCCGTCTACGCCGGCGCGGTCGGCCTGAAGTTGCATCCGGCCCTGCAGGGCTTCGTGCTCTGCCATCCGATGGTCCATCCGTTGATCGCCGAGTGTCAGACGCTGGGTGTCCCGGTCTACGTTCACACCGGTACGCCGCCGTACGCGCAGCCGTTGCAGCTCGTGGAGCTGGCCCGCACGTTCCCGAAGGTGACGTTCGTGATGGGGCACGCGGGCAGCACCGACCTCAAGGCCGACGCCATACCGGCAGCGCACCTGGCCGCGAACGTCGTCGTCGAGACCTCGTGGAGTCTGCCTGCTCGCTTGAGGCAGCTCGTCGAGACGTACGGCGCTCACCGGGTGATGTTCGGGTCCGACGCGCCGTTGAGCTCACTCGGTCTCGAGCTGGCCAACCACCGTGCTGCGGACCTCTCCGCACCGGACGCGGCCGAGGTGTTCGGCGGAACCGCCCAGCGTGTCTTCGGTGGAGGTGCGTCGTCATGATCATCGACGCGCACACCCATCTCCCGCCCGACTCGTTCTACCCACCCGAGCTCGGACGGGGTCCGGAGGGATTCCTGGCCTTGTGCGACACCCATGGCGTCGACGTGGCCTGGGTGTTCACGACCGCCGGTCTGAACGATCCCGATCCGCGCCACAACGACGTCGTACGGGCGTTCTGCGCCGCGGCACCGGACCGGCTCGTTCCGTTCTGCACTGTCTTCCCTCATCTCTCCGGCGCGGTGGACGAACTTCACCGGGCCGTCGAGGCGGGGGCACGGGGGCTCAAGCTGCACCCTTGGCTACAAGGCTTCTCGCCGATCGAGCCGTGTATGGACGACCTCGGTACGGCGCTCGAGGCACTCGGCATCCCGGTGGTGTTCCATGACGGCACGCCACCGAACTCGTCACCGCTGCAGATCGCCGCGTTCGCCGAGCGTCATCCCGGCGTTCCGGTGATCCTCGGCCACGGCGGCCTGCACGACCTCTGGGTCGAAGCCGTTGCGGCGCTGCAGCGGGTGGACAACCTGTGGGTCATTCCCTCGGGGACACCACCGGCGGGCCTGCGTCAGCTGGTCGATCAGGTCGGCACCGGCCGGCTGCTGTTCGGCTCCGACGCCGGCTTCGGCGACCCGCACTGGCAGACCTTCCAGTTGAGCAAGATCCGCGACCTCCGGCTCCGTCCGGAGGACGAGGCAACCCTTCTGAGCGGCAACGCCCAACTGCTCATGCAACCAGATCGAGGTTCGAGATGAGATTTCGCAAGCGCGCGACGGCGATCGTCGCTGCCCTGACCCTGGCCGCCGCCGCGGCAGCCTGTTCGGGGCCGGTATCGGCCGGCGGGTCCAGCGGCGACTCCGGCGGCAAGACCAAGATCGTCTACTGGAGCATGTTCAGCACCGGCGAACCGCTGCAGCAGCTGATGCAGTCCGCCACCGACCGGTTCATGAAGGAGAACCCGGACATCACGGTCGAGATCAACTGGGCCGGCCGCGATGTCCTGACCAAGCTGCAGGGCGCGATCAACGCCGGCCAGCAGGTCGACATCGTTGACCACTCCAACGACCGGGTCCGCAGTGCCGTCGTACTCACCCACCAGGCCTTGAACCTCTCCCCCTACCTGCAGCAACCGGCGTACGGCGCGACGACCGGCAAGTGGCTCGACGAGTTCGCGCCCGGGTCGGTGGAAGCCTTCGCGGAGAAAGACGGGGTGTACGAGATTCCGCGCGACGTCTACGTCTCGGGCTTCTGGTACAACGCGAAGATGCTGGCCGACGCCGGCCTGAAACCGCCGGTCACCGGGATGACCTGGGACCAGTTCCTGCAGCTGATCCAGACGCTCAAGACGAAGGACCCCGGCGTCTCGCCGCTCGGCGCCGACGGCAGCCTCGACTTCTACAACAACTGGTGGTTCAGCTACCTGGCGATCCGGCTGGCCGGGCTCGACGCGTTCCGCAAGGCGGCGTACGACAAGACCGGGCAGTTGTGGAAGCAGCCGGTCTTCCTCCAGGCGGCGAACATGGTCCGACAGCTGCAGGACGCCGGCGACTTCCAGAAGGGCTTCGAAGGCTCGGTCTATCCGGCCGCGCAGGCCCAGTGGGTGAACGGCAAGACCGCGATGATGCTGATGGGCGCGTGGCTGCCGAAGGAGGTCGAGTCGCAGGCGCCGAAGGACTTCTCGATGGGCATGTTCGCCTTCCCGAACGTTGCCGGTGGCAAGGGCAACGACCTGGTCGAGTACTGGGCCAACGTCTACGCGGTGATGAAGAACTCCAAGCATCCGGACGCGGCGGTCAAGTGGGTCAAGTTCATGACGTCCGCGGCCGGCGCCGGTACCGAGCTGCCGAAGGCCGGCTTCCCGACCGCCACCAAGAACGCGCCCACGCCACCGACCCACCTCGCGCAGGCCGAGGTGCTGAAGACCTACAAGGTGATGGGACAGCGCGGCGGTCTCAACGACGACGTCCCGGGCTACATGACCGAGGTCTACAACCGCTGTGACGACCGCTTCTTCCTGATGCAGTCCGGTCCGTCGGACTTCATCAGCTGCCTGTCCGACGGCACGAAGAAGTTCTGGTCGACCAACACCCCGCCGAGCAGCTGAGGACCTGACCGTGAGACGTACAGGACGCAGAAGCGTGGTGGTGCCGTTTCTCTTCCCGGCACTGGCTGTCTACACGCTGATCTTCGTGTACCCGGCCTTCGACGCCGTCCGGGTGAGCCTGTTCCAGTGGAACGGGTTCACCACCCGGATGACCTACATCGGGTTCGGGAACTACCGGCACCTGCTCTCGGACCCGACCTTCTGGGTCTCGCTGCGCAACACCGCCGTGATCGCCATCGGCGGCGGGGCCGGCATCTTCGGGCTGGCCTTCTTCTTCTCGGCGATCCTGCAACGCGAGATCCGCGGCAAGAAGTTCTTCCGGGCGCTGATGTTCTTCCCGATCGTGCTGCCCGGGGTGGGCGTCGGGATGATCTGGCAGTTCGTCTACAACCGGTCCTGGGGTCCGCTCAGCGCGTTCCTGAACGCGGTCGGGCTGGGGTCGCTGGACCAGACCTGGCTGGGCCCGAAGCTGATCATCCCGTCGCTGACGATCGCGGTGATCTGGACCTACATGGGCTTCTACCTGGTCATCCTGATGGCCGGGATCGACAAGATCCCGAAGAGTTACTTCGAGGCGGCGAAGATGGACGGCGCCTCGGACTGGCGGACGTTCTGGCTCATCACCCTTCCGATGACCTGGGACGTCCTGGTGGTCGCCATGGTGCTGTGGCTGATCTCCGCGATGAAGATCTTCGACCTCATCGTGGCGACCACCTTCCCCTCCCCGCCGCGATCGGGTTTCACCATGACCATCTTCATCTGGGAGCGGGCGGTGGGCGCGTACACCCCGGTCTTCGAGCTCGGCTACGCGACCGCGCTCGGCGTCGTACTGCTGGTCTGCGTCGTGGCCGGCGTGGCGGTACTGCGGCTCATCACTCGTCGGGAACGGATCGAGTACTGATATGGATACAGCGACACAGGTCGTCACGCCGGCCAGGCAACACCCGCTCGAGCAGGACAGGCCTCGACTCACGCCGGGCCGGCTGATCGGAAACCTTCCGTACTACGTCGTGCTCGGGCTGTGGGCCGCCCTGACGATCTTCATCCTGCTGTGGTTGTTCAGCGGGTCGCTCAAGAGCAACGTCGAGATCTTCGGCTCGCCGTGGGCGCTGCCCAAGAATCCGTCCGCCGACGGGGCGAAGAACTACAGCGCCGCTTGGACGACGGCCCACATGAGCATCTACTTCGTCAACAGCGTCCTGGTCACCAGTGTGTCGGTGGTGATCACGGTGGCGATCTCGGCACCAGCCGCCTATGTGCTGTCCCGGATCCCCTTCCGTGGCAGCACGCTGATCAACTACTACTTCATCGCGGGCATGGGACTGCCGTTCCAGCTGATCCTCGTTCCGCTGTACGTCCTGCTGGTGCAGATCGGACTGATCGACACGCGGGCCGGACTGACCCTGACGTACGTCGGTGTGTCGATACCGTTCACGATCATCCTGCTGACCGGCTTCTTCCGGTCGCTCCCGTCCGAGCTGGAGGAGGCCGGAGCGGTCGACGGCTGCTCCGAGCTGGGCATCTTCTGGCGAATCATGATGCCGATCGCGACACCGGGGCTGTTCACGGCCGCGATCTTCAACTTCGTGATGATCTGGCAGGAGTTCCTGCTGGCCCAGCTGCTGCTGAGCTCGGACGGGAACAAGACGCTGCCGGTCGGCCTGATGGGGTTGCGCCAGACCATGCAGTACAACAGCAACTGGGCCGCCATGTTCGCGGCGGTCATGATCATCGTCGTCCCGTCGTTCATCGTGTTCGTCGCGCTGTCGAACCGGATCATGGCGGGCCTCACCCTGGGAGCCGGCAAATGAGCGGGTTGGTAGCGAAGGAGACCGGTCGGGTCGTGGCGACCCTCGGCGAGGAGGTGAACGGCCGGCGGTACGCACGGAGTCGGCTCGACCTCGATAGCGAAGCCTCGACGCTCTACGTGCTGGCGCGGTCGCATCGCGCGGACGGACCACCGCTCGAGATCCAGATCGGCGACACTCCGGTCGGCGCGATTCCGGCGACCAACGACCCCGTACTGACGTGGCGCGAGCTGACCCTTCCACGCGATGCCGGCGCCGGGTCGGTGACGCTGTCTTCGCGTGGCAATGCGATGGACGCGTGGACCGTCGGCGTCGACCACACGACCGTCGGCGGTGACGAGCTGTCGATCGATGCCGGCGGCACCTGGTCGGCCGATCGCATCGGCCACCTCCACCTGGCACCCGGGCGCTACGTGGTCCGGGCGCGTGTTGAAGGGGTCGACGACCCGCAGCCGCCGGCCCCGGTCTGGGAGGACGTCGAGCATCCCGCCGTACGGGCGTTCCTCGAGCAGCTGCCGGCGGAGGCTCTGCAGTCGAGTGATCCGTTGACCACGGCGCAGGCGCTGAGCACGTGGGTCTGCCGTTCGTGGCGGTATCGCAACACCAGCGAGGCGAGCCAGTACACGCCCTGGGACCCACCGACGATCCTCTCCTGGGGTGCGAGCGAGCAGGGCCATGCGGGCAACCTCCCAGTGGTCATGTGCGTGCACTACGCCCTGGTGCTGACCGCGGCGTGTCAGGCACTCGGGATCCCAGCGCGGTGTGCGGTTCTGACCGGTTCGATCAACGGGTACGACGGTCATTTCGTCAGCGAGGTGTGGAGCGAGCGACTGGGACGCTGGGTCATGCTCGATCCGACCTTCGACGTCACGGTGGTCACGCCGGACGGACCTGCCGATCTGCAGACGATCCGTGAACTCGGCACCGACCTACGGCACCACGTGGTCGCAGGCCCCGGGATCGAGGACCGGTTGACGATGCCGTCGCAGCGGACGTGGTTCGAGGAGAACCTGCTGAAGGGCGTGTGCTTCCGCAACCGTGCCTTGTGGCCGCGCAGCGATTTCCTGTCACGGCCCGACCTCACTCCCCCGGGTCACGGCGCCGCGTCGTACACCGAGCTGGATCTGGTGTGGGACGAGCGGTGCCGGGATACAGGGTTCGGTATGTTCCGCTACTTCGCCGGCCAGGACTGGTTCGAGGCTCCGCCGGCCGTTCAGGTGAAGGTCGCCGCAAATGCCCGCTGAAGCGCTCGTCGGACCGCGGGTGGTCCTCGAGGACGCCGTACTCGACGACCACGCCGTACTCGTCCGCGACGGCCGGATCGAGGCGATCGTCCCGGCGTCACAGGTCCCCGCGGATGCCGTACGCCGGGATCTCGGCGACGGGATCCTGACGCCGGGACTGATCGACATCCACACGCACGGCGCCAGCGGGCACAGCTTCAACGAGGGCACGAAGCCCGCGACCCGGGCCGCTCTGTCCGGCCTCCTGGCCGCCGGGGTCACCACCGTGCTTCCGACCATTGCAACCGCTCCGCTGGAAGACATCGAGGCCGCCGTGGATGCGATCGCCTCCTTCCAGGGCGAGCCGGGCCTGCCGCGCATACCGGGTGCGCATCTGGAAGGGCCGTACTTCGCTCGCGCGCAGTGCGGCGCACAGGACCCGGACCACCTGCGATCTCCGGACGACGGCTCGATCGACCGGCTGCTCGATCAGGCCGCAGCGATCCGGATGATCAGCTACGCCCCTGAACTGCCCGGTGCCGTCGCCCTCACGCGGCGGCTCGTCGAGGCGGACATCGTGCCTGCGGCCGGGCACAGCGATGGTCGGGACGAGGACCTGCTCGCCTGTCAGGAAGCCGGTCTACGGCACGTGATCCACATCTTCAGCGGCCAGTCCAGCACGGTACGACGGGGTCCGTGGCGGCAGCCTGGCCTGCTGGAGGCAACCCTGACGTCCGACGGCCTGACCGTGGAAATGATTGCTGACGGCAAGCACCTCCCGCCGACTCTGCTCCGGCTGGCGCACCGCTGCCTGCGCGGACGGCTGTGTCTGGTCTCCGACTCCACACCAGGCGCCGGCCTGCCGGACGGCGAGCACTACCGGATGGGCCGGCGTGAGTACGTCGTCTCGGACGGCGTCGGCATGACGCTCGACCGGACAGCGTTCGGCGGCAGTACGACGCTGTTGCCGGCGATGATCCCGATCGCTCTGGAGGCGTTGGGGATCGAACTACCCGAGGCGGTCGCGATGGCATCGGTTGTTCCGGCCCGCGCAGCCGGTCTGGCCGACGTCGGCCGGATCGCGCCCGGATGCCACGCGGACTTCGCGCTGTTCACCGAAGACCTGACTCTCAGGGCCGTCGCTGTCGGCGGCCACTGGAACGACATCGACGCACTGACTGGAAAGGAACCACCACGGTGAAGGAACTGCGGTACGGCGAGCTCGAGGTGTTCGTCGCGGACTCGTCCGGCGAACTCAGCACGGCCGCCGCCGAACACTTCGCGGCCGCGGTCAAGGCGGAGCTCGAGCAGCGGGACGAGCTCGCCGTCATCCTGGCGACCGGCAACTCGCAACTCGGCTTCATCAAGGCGGCCCGCGAACGCGACGACATCGACTGGTCCCGGATCACCGTTCTGCACATGGACGAGTACCTCGGGATGGACGAGAACCACTCGGCCAGTTTCCGCCGCTGGATGCACGACAACTTGGCGTCGCACGTGCCGCTGAAGGCGTTCCACGGTGTCCGCGGCGACCACGAGCCGATCGAGGAGGAACTCGAGCGGTACGGCGAACTGCTCCGCACCCTCGACCCGGCGATCTGCGTGATGGGCATCGGGGAGAACGGGCACCTCGCCTTCAACGATCCGCCCGCCGACTTCGAGACGCGCGAGCTGATCCACCTGGTGACGCTCGACGACGCGGCCCGCAAGCAGCAGGTCGGCGAGGGTCATTTCCCGTCGCTCGAGGAGACACCCAAGCAGGCGCTGTCGTTGACGATCCACGCGCTGCTGCGGCCCCGCGCCGTACTCGTGGTCACGCCGGAGGCGCGCAAGGCGCCCGCGGTCGAACGCGCCCTGACCGGCCCGGTGACCCCGGACTGCCCGGCATCCATCCTGCAGACCACCCCGCAGGTGCGGCTGTTCCTCGACGACGAGTCGTCGGCGCGTCTCGACACCGGCCAGTAGATGGGAAGCGTTTCCGCTAGGGTTTGCGGTGTCGCTCGGCACTCGGAGGGAGAACGGTGAGGGTCACTCTTGCCGACATCGCGAAAGCGTGCGACACGTCGCTGTCGACCGTGTCCCGCGCGTTGTCCGACCCGGACCGGGTGAACCCGCAGACCCGGGAACGCATCCAGCGGGTCGCCCGCGAGATGGGTTACATGACCAACCCGATCGCCCGGGCGCTCGCGCTCGGGCGGACCGGGGTGATCGGCCTGATCGTGCCGGACATCGCGAACCCGTTCTTCCCGCCGATCATCAAGGCGGTGCAGGCGCGGGCCGGGCGGAAGAACACCGCGGTCCTGCTGGCCGACACCGACGAGCACGCCAGCGACGAGCTCGAGCGGGCCGCCGTACTCAGCAAGCAGGTCGACGGCCTGATCCTGGTCTCGCCGCGGACCGCGGAGGAACGGCTGGCCGAGTTCATCGAGCTGTCGCCGGTCGTCTTCGTCAACCGGCAGGTCGAGGGTGCGCAGAGCGTCATCATCGACAACTCCGACGGCATCACCCAGGCGGTCCAGCACCTGACCGCGCTCGGCCATCGTCGGATCTGCTACCTGAACGGACCACGCCGGTCGTGGTCCAACGAACGGCGGCGGATCGCGCTGCAGGAGGCGTGCACGCAGTACGGCGTTGAGCTGGTCGAGTTCGGCCCGTTCGAGCCGCAGGTCCAGGCCGGCGTCCGCGCTGCCGACCTGGTGCAGACCAGCGGGACGACCGCGGTCATCGCGTACGACGACCTGATCGCGCTCGGCCTGATGGCGAGGCTGGCCGAGCACCGGCTGCAGGTGGGGCGCGACGTCAGCGTGATCGGTATCGACGACAGCCCGATGTCCGATGTCGCCTATCCCACACTCACGTCGATTCACGTGCCCGGCGCCGAGGCGGGCACGGTCGCCGTCGATCTACTCCTGGAGCAGCTCGACGACGCCGACCGGGAACAGCCGACCCTGGTGCAGCTCGAGACCCGGTTGATCATCCGCGGTTCCACCGGTCCCGCGCCCGCCGCGAGGTAGCCATCTCACGATGTGCCCGCCTGTCTCACTGAGCGAGATAGGCACTGGCGCCGGCCGTGGCCCGTTCGTTACCGTTCTCGGCAGGTCATGAGTGTCAGCGTCAAGCCCCGGCTCGCTGGCCGGCAACCCTCCTCCGCGGTGGGGTGCCCCGGGTGAAGACCAGGCCGTGCGGATACCCCGCTCGGCAAGCGCGGACTTCCCGGGAGCAGCAGCATGTCGATCCTCTCCATCCTCGAACCGGCCAGTGTGACCACTCCGCGGCCGACGATCAGCCGGCTCGCCACCGGCAGCATCCCCGCCACGGTCGGCTCGGACCTGTTGGTCCCGCTGGCCGACGGCCGGGTGACGGACTACGCGAACTTTGACCACGGTGCGAGCGCGCCGTGCCTGGAGTCCGTCCGGGCCAGCGTTGAGGCTGCGCTGCCGTCGTACGCCTCGGTGCACCGCGGCAACGGGTACGCCTCCCGCATCACCACCCAGTGGTACGAGCGGGCTCGCGAAGAGGTGCACGCCTTCGTCGGGGCACGTCAGGACGACCAGGTGATCTTCACCCGGCAGACCACCGACGCGCTCAACCTGCTGGCCCACGCGGTGCCGGCGGACGCGACGGTGATCGTGTTCGAGTCCGAGCACCACGCTGCTCTCCTGCCTTGGCCGGCTGAGCGGACCGTTCGCCTGGCCGCGCCGTCGAGCCAGACCGACGCCGTGACGAAGGTCGCGGATGCACTCCGGCAGGCGCCGGACGGTCCGCGGCTCGTCGTCATCACCGGCGCGTCGAACGTCACCGGTGAGATCTTCCCGATCGCAGAGATCGCCAAGGTGGCCAAGGCGCACGGCGCGCGGGTCTGCCTCGACGCCGCGCAGCTGGCTCCGCACCGCCAGGTCGACATCGCCACCCTGGACGTCGACTGGGTCGCGCTGTCCGGTCACAAGCTCTACGCGCCGTACGGCGCCGGCGCGCTGATCGGCCGCTCCGACTGGCTCGACGCCGCCGACCCCTACCTGTACGGCGGTGGCGCGACCCACGCGGTCACGGACACCACCGTGGTGTGGGCGACCGGCTCGGCCCGGCATGAGGGCGGCTCTCCCAACGTCATCGGGGCCATTGCTCTGGCGAGTGCGTGTGCTGCGATCAGCAAGCACCGCGATGCGATCGAGCAGCACGAGCGCAGCCTGCTGGCCCGCCTGCGGACCGGGCTCGCCCAGATCGACAAGGTCACGACGTACTCGATCTTCGGCGCGGATGCGGACCGCGTAGGCACCGTCTGCTTCACGGTCGCCGGACTGACCTCGACGCTCGTTTCAGCAGCTCTGAGCGCGGAGTACGGCATCGGGGTCCGCGACGGCAAGTTCTGCGCCCACCCGCTCGTCGGCCACCTCCTCGCCGACTCCCCCGAGCACGGTACGGCGGTCCGCGCCAGCCTCGGCCTCGGGACTACGCGCGAGCACGTGGACCGGCTCGTCAGCGCCGTACGCACGCTGGCGACCACTGGTCCGCAGAGCGAGTACGCGGAGACCGCGCACGGCTGTCAGCCGTGCGACGATCCCCGCGACCTCAAGGCCCCTCAGATCTGGTAGCCCCAACAGCAGCGAGCCCTCCTACTGCTCAGGAGGCGTTAGACCTACGTGGTGAGCAGCGAACGCCAGTAGGTCTGCCCACTCCGACGCGATCATCGCGGCCGGTTTTCCGAAGCCATGGCCGGTGTTGACCTCTACCCGGGTCAAGACCGGCTGCGGACCGGACTGGGCGTGCTGCAGCGCCGCGATGAACTTGTGGCTGTGCAACGGAACGACCCGGTCGTCGTGGTCACCGGTGACCACCAGCGTCGCCGGGTACGCCGTACCGTCGCTGACGCGATGCAGTGGCGAGTAAGCCAACAGGTCCTCGAACTGCTCCGGATCGTCGGGCAAACCGAAGTCGGACGCCCACGCCGCTCCCACGGTGAACTTGTGGAACCGCAGCATGTCCAGCACCCCGACACCGGGCAGTGCGACCGCGAACAGGTCCGGTCGTTGCGTCATGACCGCTCCGACGAGCAGTCCTCCGTTGCTGCGTCCGTGGATCGCCAGCTGGGCCGGCGTGGTCACTCCGGTGTCGCGCAGGTGCTCGCTGACCGCGATGAAGTCGTCGAAGACGTTCTGCTTGTTCTTCAGCCGCCCCGCGTCGTGCCACTCGGTCCCGTACTCACCACCGCCGCGCAGGTTCGCGATGACCAGCACTCCGCCCGCAGCGAGCCAGGCCGGCCAGCCCGGTCGGTAGTCGGCCTGGACCGGGATGCGGAACCCGCCGTACCCCCACATCAGCGTCGGGCGCGGGGTGGAGAAGTCCAGGTCCGACCGGGTGATCAGGAAATACGGTACGTCGCGGCCTGGAGCGATCTGACGCGTCACGGTGACCTGAGGCGGTGTGAACCCGCCAGAGCCACGGACCAGCTCGGGCAGCGGACGCACGTCACCGGACCCGGTCGAGACGACATACGACAGCGTGGGATCGGTTGTCGTCGACAGTCCGATGAACAGCTCGTCGTACTCCGGTCCGCCGTTGAGGCCGACCACTCCCCCACCAGGTACGTCGACCACGCGCCTGCCGGAACCATCCAGCCCAAACAGCGTCAGCACCGGCTGCGCATCGACAAGAGTCAGCGTGGCCAGACCGTCCGCCGTACCGCGGACCGCCTGCAGCGTCGCCTCACCCTCCGGGATCAGGTCAGTGAACTCGCCATCCAGCGACGACAGCACCACGCGACCGCGAGACGCGTCCCGGTCGGTCCGCAGTACCAGCTGGTCACCGGACATCCGCACGAAGGCGATCTCGTCGTCGAACGAGTCCACCACCTTCACCGGCTCGCCCAGCCCGTCCGACGTGATCGGGTAGACCCAGAGCCGGGTGCCGGGGTCAGTGCCCTCGGTGACGTGGACGACGAGGTACCGATCGTCATCGGACACCTCCGGAGCGATGAACAACTGGTCCTCACCGGGGAAGTTCAGCACCAGCTCGTCCTCGGACTGCGGTGTGCCGACCCGGTGGAGCGTCAGCCGCCCACCGGACTGCGCGGTGGTCTCAGTGCCCTCACTACGCCCACTCGTCGGGTAGTGCAGGTACAGGTACGCCGAACTGTCCGGCAGCCAGACTGCTTCACTGAACTTGGCCTCCGACACCACGTCGTCGACCGGACTGCCGGTGGCGATGTCGAGCAGCCGGAACGTCGTCCAGTCGCTACCGCTCTCGTTGATGCCGTACGCGAAGTACTTCCCGTCCGGGCTGACGGTGAACGTGCCCAGTGAGTCGGTGCCGTCCGCGGACAGGGTGTTCGGGTCGATCAGGACCCGGCCGCCGGACAGGAGCTCATCCAGCGACTCGGCCACGAAGATCACCTCCTGGGCCTGCGTCCCGTCGTTGCGGCCGACGAAGTACCAGCCCGCCTTCTTCTCGGGGACACCGGCGCGTGGCCGTGCGAGGATCGCGGACATCGTGGTCTGGAACCACTCGCGCTCCGGGTAGCCGGAGAGCTCGGCCTGGGTGAATTCGTTCTGCCTGCGGACCCAGTCCTGGGTCGCGGGTGAGTCAGGGTCTTCCAGCCAGCGATACGGGTCGGCGATCTCACGCCCGTGCAGTGTCTCGACCAGGTCGTCGCGGCGGCTCTCCGGATAGGTCATGTGGCAAACCTAACCTGAACACTGCGTCGTACTCACCGGCTCCGGTGGGCGGCATCCCGCACAGGCGCCGGAGCCGGGTGAGCACGACGGGCCCGTCAGTGACGGGTTGGGGTGAGGTCCTTGGTCCAGAGGACGTGGCCGAACAGGTTGCGCAGCGACACGGTGAACACACGGGTCCGCGGGTCGATCTCGGTGTAGCCGAAGAACTGGTTGCCGCCGGCCGGTGACTGGCTCGGGAAATCGGCCACCTTCGAGAACACGACCTCCGGCCCGAAGGTGCTGTCCAGCGCGTTCGGTCCGAAGGTGCCGGCGTTGATCGGGCCGGCCACGATCTCCCAGAACGGATCGAAGTCGGTGAACGCCGCCCGGGACGGGTCGTAGTGGTGCGCCGCCGCGTAGTGCACGTCGGCGGTCAGCCAGACCGCGTTCCGCACCTTGTGCTTCTTGAACTGGCTCAGCACCCACGCGATCTCGTGCTCGCGACCACCGGGAGCGCCCGGCAGACCGTTCGCGACCGCCTCGACCAGGTCGGCGTCCGGCACCAGCAGGCCGAGCGGCATGTCGCTGGCGATCACCTTCCAGGTCGCCTTCGAGGCCGCGGCCTCGCGGACCAGCCAGGCGGCCTGCTCGGCGCCGAGCATCGCGACCGGGCCGACAGTCGACGGCACCGGGTTCGCGCCACGGTACGTGCGCATGTCGAGGCAGAACACGTCGAGCAGCGGACCGTAGCTGACCTTGCGGTAGATCCGGTCGCGCCCCGACACGTGCTCCATCGGCAGGTACTCGAGGAACGCCTTCTTCGCCCGCGACGCCAGGACATTGACCCGCTTCTCCGTGTACCGGTCATCCGTGAGGATCTCCCCCGGGTACCAGTTGTTCAGCGTCTCGTGGTCGTCCCACTGCGCGACCAGCGGTACGTCGGCGTACAGCGAGCGCACGTTCTCGTCGAGCAGGTTGTACTTGTACCGGCCGCGGTACTCGGCCAGCGTCTCGGCGACCTTCGAGACCTCCTCGGTCACGACGTTCTTCCACACGGTGCCGTCGGCAACCTTCAGCTCGGCCTGGAGCGGGCCGTCGGCGTAGATGTTGTCGCCGGAGTGCAGGAAGAAGTCCGGCCGGGTGTCGTGCATCGCCTTGTACGCGATCATCCCGCCGAGCTCCGGGTTGATGCCGTACCCCTGGCCCGCGGTGTCACCGGTGAACACGAACGACACCGGCCGGTTGCGTCCCGGCGTGGTGAACGAACCGTCCAGCGTCTCGCCGATCCGGCCGTGCGCGTCCTCGAAGCCGAGCCGGTAGTCGTATCGCTGTCCCGGACGCAGTCCACGCAGCGGCAGCCGCGCGGTGAAGTCGTCGTCGGCCGAAGTCTTCGGGCCGCGTAGGCGGATCGCCCGGTCGAACCGGCCGCTGCTGGTCAGCTGGACCACGAGCCGGCCGGGCCGGTCGGTCCGCGACCAGACGACGGCCGAGGACGGCGTCACGTCGGCGCTCGCGATCCCCGACGGCAGAGCCGGCCGGTCGCGACGGACGAGATTCGGGGCCGCAGCGGCCACCCCAGGTACGGCGAGGGTGGCACCGGCAACGGTGGATGCGGCCAGGAGTTGGCGGCGACTCAGTTTCATGACCCGAAGGTGCGCCCCACGGGTGACGCCCAGGTGACACCGGCGCGAACTGGGTGCCAACTTGCCCGATCGGCGGCGCTGGCCCGGCGGAGTACCCGCGTTGCCGACCCGGTGCCCAAGCATCCGTGCAGGTCAGCGCCCGATTGCCGGTCCGGCGAACCCGCTTAACACGGTGCGCATGCGATTGGGCGTACGGCGTAACCGGGCCTGGCGACCGTCGATCCATCAAACGATCGAGGAGGCTGCCATGTACCGAGTTCCCGATCTGCCCGAGTTGCAAGCCGCCGCCGAACGGCTCGGCGTGACGCTGGGCACCGAAGAGGCGGCGGTCTTCCGCCTTCACCTCGGCCGGATGCTGGCCGAGTTCGACGACTTCGTCCAGTCCCGGACCCCCGAGGTCCGGCCGCCGCGATTCCCCGGCGCCCGCGAACCCGGGTACCGCCCCGGAGCGGACGAGGACCCGCACAACGCCTGGACCTGGAAGTGTTCGATCCCCGGTAGCGCCGAGGGAATCCTCACCGGCCGGACGGTCAGCTACAAGGACCACATCGCCGTGGCCGGGATGCCGATGGCGTTCGGCGCACACGTGCTGTCCGGGCACACGCCCGACTTCGACGCGACCGTCGTACAGCGTGCACTGGAGGCCGGCGCCACTGTCGTCGGCAAGAACGTGATGAACGGGCTGGCCGGTGGTTTCGGCTTCGGCGGCGGCGTCGGCGACTTCGGCCGCCCGATGAACCCGCACAACCCGGCCTACCTGACCGGCGGGTCGTCGTCGGGTTCCGCGGCCGCACTGGTCGACGGCGACGTGGACATCTCGTTCGGCGGCGACCAGGGTGGTTCGATCCGGATCCCGGCGTCGTGGTCCGGCACCGTGGGGCACAAGCCGACGTTCGGCCTGATCTCGCACTTCGGCATCGGCTTCGGTTCCGACCAGAGCATCGACTACACCGGCCCGATGACGATGTCGGTCCGCGACGCCGCGCTCGCACTCGAGGCGGTCGCCGGGTACGACGGCCTGGACCCGAGACAGACCCGCGAGGTCCCCGAGCGGTACGACGCAACCATGGCACTGACCGATGACGTCGAGGGGCTGCGGATCGGCGTACTGCGGGAAGGATTCGACGGCGCGACTGAAGCCGTCACCGACTCCGTTCAACAGGCGATCGAGGTGTTCGAGAAGCTCGGCGCAGTCGTCAGCGAGGTGTCCGTTCCGGAGCACCTGACGATCGGCACGGCGCAGCAGGCGATGTCGGCCGAGGCAGCACTGGCGATCCGGGGTGCCGGTTTCTACGGCGCGTTCACCCGGACCTACTACCCCGAGGACACGATCGCGGCGATCACCAGTGCCTGGCAGCACGGGCAGGAACTGCTGGATCCGCGCGGTCTGCTCACCTTGCTGACCGGAGAGTTCAGCCGACGGTACTGGGCCGGGCGGCTCTACGCGAAGGCACAGAACGTCCGCCCCGGCTTCATCGCGGCGTACGACCGGGTGCTGGCTGACGTCGACGTACTCGTGATGCCGACTACGGTCACGCAGGCGCCGAAGTTCGAGCCGATCGACGACCCGCTGACGGCACTCGACACCGCGATGCGCAGCCCGGTCTCGCAGAGCGCGGTCGCGAACACCCGGCCGTTCAACTTCACCGGGCACCCGGCGCTCGCCGTGCCGTGCGAGAAGCGCGACGGGCTGCCGGTGAGCATCCAGCTGGTCGGAAAGATGTTCGACGACGCGCTGCTGCTCCGCGCCGCACAGGCCTTCACCACCGCCGTCCCGTTCGCGGAATGGCTCGCGGTCGACGCCTGAATTCCACTGTGACAATTCCCGGGATCGTTTACGAGCGAGATACCGGAATGGTCGGCGAATGAAACATGACGGCCATATCTTCGATGCTGGAAACCCTTCTGTCACAGGGCTTTCAGCATCGAATCCGCTCCGTTGAAAGCACCCGGAGAATCCCCCTGGAAGGAATCTGAGAATGTCGCTGACGATTGAGACCCGGGCCGCCGGGACAACGACACCCGCGATAGCGCCCGCACTCCGGGTGCGGGACCTGGTCACCGAATTCCGCGGCCGGTACGGCGCGGTCCGCGCGGTCGACGGGGTGTCGTTCACCGTGCCGCGAGGCAGCGTGCTGGCCGTGATCGGCGAGTCCGGCAGCGGCAAGAGCGCGATGCTGCGCTCGATCATCGGGATCAACCCGCCGACCACCTTGGTCACCGGGGAGATCTCGGTCGGCGGCCGGGATCTGCAGACGATGTCGCCGCGGGACCGCCGGACCGCTCGCGGCAGCGACGTGTCGATGGTCTTCCAGGATCCGCTGACCGCCCTCGACCCCGTCTACACGGTGGAGAAGCAGTTGGTCGAGGCGATCCGTAAGCATCACGAGGGACTGGACAAGGCGCAGGCGCGGCAGCGGGCACTCGAACTGCTCGAGCTGGTGCGGATCCCGTCCGCGGCCGCCCGTCTGAAGGCGTACCCGTCCGAGCTGAGTGGTGGCATGAGGCAACGAGTCGTGATCGCGATGGCGATCGCCGGCCGCCCGACCGTGCTGCTGGCGGACGAGCCGACCACCGCGCTCGACGTCACCGTGCAGGCCCGGATGATGCGGTTGTTCCGGCAGATCCAGCGCGACATCGACATGGGTCTGGTCATCGTCACGCACGACCTCGGCGTCGCCGCGGAGCTCGCCGACGAGGTGGCGGTCATGTACGCGGGCCGCTTCGTCGAGCACGGGACTGCCACCCAAGTCCTGACCCGCCCATCCCACCCCTACACGGAGGGACTGATCGAGGCGAACGTCCGGGCCGGCCAAGACCGCCGCCCGAACGCGATCCCCGGTGCGCCGCCGAGCCTCGACCAACTGCCGCCCGGCTGCGCCTTCGCGCCACGCTGCCGGTACGCCGTCAGCGCCTGCTGGGACGTCCGTCCGATCACGCAACTCGTCGGCGACGGCCACTCGAGCAGCTGCCTACTGGCCTCCTAACATGGGCCTCCGTCTCAAACACGCCCTCCTCGCGCTGCTGCTCGTCGTCCTGGCCGGATGTACGTCGGCAGCGGCGAGCGGACCGCCACCGACCGGGGGTGAGCTCCGGATCGCCATGTCCGCAGGCAACATCCCGTTCCCGTCCACCCCGCCGAACGAGGGCTACGAGGGTTACCGCTTCGTCGGCAACAACATCTACGACGGTCTCACCCGCCTGAACCTGGACCAGTCCACCACCCTGCCGACGCCGCAGCCGTCCCTCGCCGAGTCGTGGACGACGTCGAAGGACCTGACCACCTGGACCTTCAAGCTCCGTCAAGGCGTGCATTTCCACGACGGCACGGCCTTCGACGCGGATGCGGTGATCTTCCAGTTCGATCGGCTCCGCACCAAGACGTCGCCGTACTACGACTCGAAGTCAGCGGCGAGCGCGGCCGCCGCGTTCCGGTACTTCAAGTCTTGGCGCAAAGTCGACGCCCGGACCGTCCAGATCACCACCACGCAGCCGTACGCGTGGCTGGTGTGGGACCTGGCCGGCATCTTCTTCCCGAGCCCTGCCGTGGTGAAGAAGTACGGCAACGACAACTACAACCAGCACGCCTCCGGCACCGGTCCGTTCCGGATGACGAAGTACGTCGACGGTGAGGAGATGGAGCTCACCCGCAACGACAACTACTGGGGTGGCAGGGTCAAGCTCGGCCGGATCGTGCTGTACCCGCAGCCCGAACCTGCCTCGCGACTGTCGATGCTGCAATCCGGTGAGGTCGACTGGGCTGAGGTCCCGTCGCCCGACTCGGTCCAGCAGTTGCGCAACGAGCACTACCAGATCGAGATGGGCAAGTACCCACACGGCATCATGCCGCGGTTCAACCTGTTCCGAACGCCCTTCAAGGACAACCTGAAGTTGCGCCAGGCACTCAATTACGCGCTCGACCGGCAAGGCACGGCCGCCTTGCTGAACAACGTCGGCTACCCGGCGACGGAGTACGTGTACGACGGCAATCCGTCGTACACGAAGGCGACGCAGGGCTACAGCTACGACGTCGCCAAGGCGAAGCAACTGCTCGCGGAGGCCGGCTATCAACCCGGTCAGCTGACGATCACGATGGCCTATCCGACTGGTGGTTCCGGGAACATGTACCCGGACACGATGATGCAGAAGCTCCAGGCCGACTTCGCCGCGATCGGCGTGCACACGAACCTGCGGCCGCTGGAGTGGAACACGATCATCTCGATCGGGCTCGACGGCCTGAACGCCAAGCAGTGGAGCGATATCGACATCCTCTGGGCCTCCCCCGCGGCCGGGATGATACCGACCGGCTACAGCGCCACCTTCTTCTGCAACCGCCCCGGCGGACTGCCGAACGCGGCCGGGCTGTGCGACCCGAAGATCGACGCGGCCCTCACAGCTGCGAGTCAGCAGTCCGACGTCGCCTCGCAGTACCGCTATCTCCAGCAAATGATGGATGTCGCGCTGAAGAACGCGTACTTCCTGTTCTGGATGCACGACCTCAACCTGCGCGTGCTCAGTCCCAAGGTGCACGGCTACGTCCAGCCCCAGTCCTGGTGGGTGGACTTCACCCAGATCACGGTCGAGGAGGACTGACCTATGCTGCGTGTCGCGGTACTCCGGATCTCGATGGCGGTGCCGATCCTGTTCGGTGTCTCCGTCATCGTGTTCCTGCTGATGAACGTGCTGCCCGGCTCGGCCGAGGCCTCGCTGGTCAGCGACGACATGTCTGCCGCCGAACGGCAGGCGATCCGCGACGAGCTCGGGCTGAACGACCCGCTGCCGCTGCGGTACCTGCACTGGCTGGGTGACGCGCTCCAGGGCAACCTCGGGTACTCCGCCCAGCGACGCCGGGACGTCTCCGACCTGCTCATGCAGGCCTGGGGCAACACCGCCGTACTAGCCCTTGTCTCGGCTGTGTTCGGGATCAGCCTGGGTCTCTGGCTCGGGTACGTCGCCGGCACCCGGAGGGGCACGTTGATCGATCGGCTCACCGGCGTACTCAGTCTGTCCGGGTTGAGCATCCCGTCGTTCTTCCTGGCGATCATCCTGCTCGCGGTGTTCGCCGGCTGGCTCCGGCTGCTGCCGTCAGGTGGCGCGAACCTCGACTCGGGGCTGCTGATGGCGCTGCGAAGTCTGGTTCTGCCGGTGTTGTCCGGGTCGCTGATCACGATGGCGATCACGGCCCGGGTAACCAGGGCGAGCATCGTCGACGTGGCCGGGGCGGACTTCGTCGAAACGCTGCGGGCCAAGGGATTGAGCGAGTGGGAGGTACGCCGGCACATCCTGCGGAACGCGATCTCTCCGGTGCTCACTACCTCCGGCGTCCAGATCGGCGCCCTGCTCGGCGGCTCGGTGCTGGTCGAGACGATCTTCCGCTGGCCCGGGATGGGTCTCCTCGTGTTCACGGCGATCTCGGCCCGCGATCTGCTTGTCGTACAAGGCGCAACGCTGGTCATCGCGGTCACGTTCGTCCTGCTGAACCTCGTCGTCGACCTGCTCCAGGCCTGGATCGATCCCCGGGTGAGAGGAGCGGTCTCATGACCGAAGCAGTGGTTCCGACCCTGCTCGACAAGAGCTTCGGCGCCGGTACGACGGCTGCCGACCGAGACGAGGCGGCGCGCCGCCGGGACGAGTGGAACGCGGCCCGCACCAGCGAACAACCGCAGTCGTTCTGGCAGGCGACCCTTCGGAGGTTCGCCACCAACAAGGTGGGTGTGGTTGCTGCCGGCATCGTTCTCCTGCTGGTCCTCGGCGCGATCTTCGCACCACTGCTGACCAGCGCGGACCCGCTGATCGGCAAACCGTTGGACCGTCTGCAGAACGTCGGCTCCCCCGGCCATCTGCTCGGCACCGACGAACAGGGCCGGGACATGCTCGCCCGCGTTCTGTACGGCGGCCGGTTGTCGCTGCTCGCCGGCTTCGTGCCGACGATCGGTGCGGCCCTGATCGGGACAGCGATCGGCGTCACCTCGGGCATCATGCGGGGCGCGGTCGGGACGGTGCTGATGCGGACGATGGACATGCTGTACGCGTTCCCCGCGATCCTGCTGGCGATCGCGGTCGGCGCCTCGCTCGGTCCGGGGCTGACCAACACGATCATCGCGGTGACAATCGTGTTCGTCCCGCCAGTCGCTCGGGTGGCCGAGTCCGCCACTCGGCGGGTCGTCGTACAGGAGTTCGTCGAGGCGGCCCGGCTGAGCGGTGCGAGCACGTTGCGGGTCGCCCGTACTCAGGTGCTGCCCAACGTGCTGAACGACGTCATCGTCTACGCCTCCGGGCTGGTCGGGGTGGCGATGATCATCGCCGCCAGCCTGAGCTTCCTCGGCCTCGGATCGGCGCCGCCGGCACCCGAATGGGGCTACATGCTGAACAGCCTGCGCGGCATGGTCAGCGTCGCGCCGCTGGTCGCGATCGTGCCCGGTTTCTTCATCTTCCTCACCTCGGTGGCCTTCAACCTGGCCAGCGACGCGCTGCGGGAAGCGATGGACAGCCGCCTATGAGAAAGGAGGAGCAATGGCTGATCTACTAGAACTGATCGACATATCGAAGACCTTCGACGTCCGCTCCGGCGGCCGCCGGGCCACCCTGTCCGCGGTCGACCACGTCTCACTCACGGTCCGGCCCGGTACGACGCTCGGCATCGTCGGCGAGTCCGGCTGCGGCAAGTCCACACTGGCCCGGGTGATCGTCGGGCTGCACCTGGCCGACGACGGCGAACTGGTCTTCGACGGCAAGCAGATGCTCACCGGCAAACGCCGTACGCCGGGCGAACTCAAGCAGATGCAGATGGTGTTCCAGGACCCGTCGTCCGCGCTCAACCCGCGGGCCACGATCAGCGAGTCGATCGCATTCCCGCTGCAGGTGCAGGGCGCGTCCAAGTCGGTGATCGCGGAGCGAGTGGCCACGGTGATGCGGGACGTCGGACTGCCCGCGGCGTACGCGTCCCGGTATCCGCACCAGCTGAGTGGTGGCCAACGGCAACGAGTCAACATCGCCCGGGCGCTGGCCCTGCAACCGAAGCTGGTCGTCCTGGACGAGGCGGTCTCGGCGCTGGACAAGTCGATCCAGGCCCAGGTGCTGAACCTGCTCAGCGACCTGCAGGACGAGTACGGCCTGACCTATGTCTTCATCAGCCACGACCTCAACGTGGTCCGCTACCTCAGCGACGACGTCGCGGTGATGTATCTCGGCCAGGTGGTCGAGCAGGGCAGCGCGCAGCAGTTGTACGACGAGCCCAAGCACCCGTACACGCAGCTACTGCTGTCCTCCGTGCCGACCCTCGACCCGGCCGAGAGCACTCGCGACGAGCCGGTCGACACCGCGGACAGCACCGAGATTCCCAGTCCGATCGATCCGCCGAGCGGCTGCCGGTTCCGGACCCGCTGCCCGTTCGCGACCGATCTCTGCGCGCAGGTCGTGCCCGTGCCGATCCAGGTCGGCGAAGGCCGGACCGTCGCTTGCCATCTGTACACCACTCCTTAGGAGGCCCACCATGCCCGAACCCGCCGACATCGTCCCGGCGCTGCTCACCGCCGCGCAACTGACCGTCTCCGACACCGAACTGGCCACGTTCGTCCGCGACTACCCGCTGGTCCGGCAGGGCGCCGACGCGCTCTACCTGCTGGACCTCGGCGCGGACGAGCCCGCGATCAGATTCGACCCGCTCGACTTCTACCCCGCCGGAAAGGAAGCCTGAATGCTCCCCATCACCATCAAAGACGCCGCCGCCGCACTACGCGATGGAAGCATCACCTCAACCGCTCTGACCCAGCAGATCCTCGACAAAGCCACGGCTCTCAACCCAGCCCTTGGCGCGTACGTCGAGATCACCACCGAGGCCGCGCTCGACCAGGCAGCTGCCGCGGACGCCGCGCTGGCGGCCGGCGAGGACCACGGACCGCTGCAAGGCATCCCGCTCGCGATCAAGGACATCATCGCGCTCGAAGGCACGCCGACCACGGCGAACAGCCGCGTGCTCGCACCGGACTGGAACGGCGGCGTCGACGCGCCGGTGGTGAGCCGGCTACGCCAGGCCGGCGCGGTGTTCGTCGGCAAGGCGACCACCAGCGAGTTCGCCATCGGGTTGCCGGACGCAACCAAAGGCTTCCCGGTCCCGCACAACCCGTGGAACGTCGAGCACACGCCGGCCGGCTCGAGCTCCGGCACCGGTATCGCGGTCGCTGCCGGTCTCGCTCTCGGCGGCCTGGGTACCGACACGGGCGGCTCGGTTCGCGGTCCGGCCGCGGTCAACGGTCACACCGGCCTGAAGGTCACGTTCGGCCGGGTCCCGAAGAGTGGCGTCGTACCGCTCGGTTTCAGCCTGGACAGCATCGGCCCGATGGCCCGCAGCGCGTGGGACTGCGCCGCGCTGCTCGAGGTGATGGCGGGGTACGACGTGACTGACCCGAACTCGGCTCAGCAGCCGGTCCCGGCGTACACCGGGCTCCTGGACGGGTCGGTCGACGGACTGCGGATCGCCTTGCCGACTTCGTACTTCTTCGATCATGAGCAGCTCGATCCCGAGATGCACGACGCCGTACTCAGCGCGGTCAAGCAGCTCGTCGGACTGGGCGCGTCCTCGTCCGAGGTGGAGCTCGCCCACGCCGCCGAGGCCAAGGACGCGAACCACATCATCCTGGTCGCCGAGGCGTACGCGTACCACCGCAACAACCTGGTGAACCGCTGGACCGACTACGGCGTACACACCCGGCCGACGCTTGCCCGCGGTGCCTTCTACAACGCCGGCGACATCGCGCAGGCCGAGCGCTTCCGCCGGTACTTCGCCCGCCAGGTCGCCGCGCTACTCGACGAGTACGACGTGATCATCACACCGGCCGCACCGACGCCGGCCGAGCGGGCCGCGGAGCTGACCCCGAGCAAGCGGCTGCAGGTCCCGAGCTTCACCGGTCACTGGAACCTGACCGGCCTGCCGGCTGTCGCCGTACCCGTCGGCTTCTCCACGAGCGGACTGCCGCTGTCGATGCAGATCATCGGCAAGCCGTTCGCCGAAGGCACCGTGCTGAAGGTCGCCGACGCGCTGCAGCGGGTCAGCGACTGGCACCTCGCCGTACCGCCCGTCGGCACGCTGGCCGCCTGAGCCTCACGAGGCCACCGAGCGCTCGGCCGGTCCGCGCATCACGGTCGCGAACAGGAGCCGGTCCGAGCGCGCGTGCGACACGCTGTACTCCAGCGGACGGCCGTCGAGGGCCCTGACGACCCGGCTGGTGTCCAGCAGCGCGAACCCGACGTCCACCTGCAGGGAGGCGGCACTGATCGGATCGGCCATCGAGCAGCCGATCTGCAGTTCGGTGTCGCCGACCGGCTCGTGGATCACGTCGGCGATCAATTCGTACGGCGACCTGTTGAGGCTGGTCGCCGGACCGCGAAGCAGTACGGCGAACGGGTCGGCCGGCAGGAACGCGGACCGAATGCTGAGCGGGTACCCGTCCAGCGAGGTGACCGATTCCAGGATCACCACCTCGGCGCCGGTCCCGAGCTCGAGCCGCTCGGCGATGAAGGCCGGCGCCGGGTGCAGGCTCGCATAGGTGGTCCGGATCGCCACCCGGGTGCCCTCGGCGTTCACGTCCTGGGCGAGGTCGCGGGACACCTCGATCCCGTGCTGCAGCGCACTCGGAGTCAGGGCGAACGTCCCGGCGCCGCGAACCCGCTCGACCAAGCCCTGCTCGGCCAGGATCGCCAGTACGTCCCGGATGATGCCGCGGCTGACGCCGTACTTGCGGATCAGGGCGTCCTCGGCCGGCAGCGGAGTCTCGGCCCAGTCGCCGCTGAGCAGCTCGGTCCGGAGCAGGTCGCAGACCCATTGCACCGTGCGGGAGCGTCCGGGACCGCGTCGCGAACGCTGCCCCTGAGCGGAAGGGTGTGTCACGGATCTCCTCCGATGGAGCCGGAGCCTGAGATTCCGGTCACCGTACTGCGGCCCGCTGGGCCCACCAAGCGATATCTCGTTTCCTGGCGCACGAGACCGGCCTTGTATGTGGCCACCGGACATGGTTCTGTTGGGGCGACAGCACCTTCTCGTGACGCTGCCCTTGGACCTGGTAGCGCATCGACCGATGCACTACACAGAACCGGGGCGTTTCTCATGTCACAGCTGCTTGCCGAAGACCATGACCCCTTACGGGCTCAACACAAGTACACAAATCTGTACACCGACCTGCTCCGCACCGTCCGCGAGCTCGGACTACTGAAACGGCGCCGTCGGTATTACTTCATTCGGATCGGTCTAGTCCTCGGCGCGTTCGTCGCGGTCTGGGTCGGCTTCGGCCTGCTCGGCAACTCGTGGTTCCAGCTGCTGATGGCAGGTGCGCTGGCGCTGGTGCTCACCCAGGTCGCGTTCCTGAGCCACGACAGTGCGCACCGGCAGATCTTCGACTCCGCCGCCTGGAACGACTGGACCGCCCGGCTCCTCGCCGGCGGCGTGATCGGCATGAGTGCGAGCTGGTGGCGGTCGAAGCACAACCGGCACCACCAGGCGCCGAACCAGCTGAAGAAGGACCCGGACATCGACATCGGTGTCATCGCCTTCACGCCCGAGCACGCGGCCAAGCGGACCGGATTCCAGGCGTGGCTGACCCGTCGCCAGGGCTGGCTGTTCTTCCCGCTGCTGACGCTCGAGGGCCTGAGCCTGTACGTCGCCAGCGTGCAGCACCTGCTCCGCCGCGGCGCGACCAAGGTCGAACGGATCGAGGCCGCGATCGTGGTCACCCGGCTGGCCGGATACCTGACAGTCCTGTTCCTGCTGCTGCCGATCGGCAAGGCCGGCGCTTTCCTGGGACTGCAGCTCGCGGTCTTCGGAGTCTGCCTGGGCGGATCGTTCGCGCCGAACCACAAGGGCATGCCGCTCGTCCCGAGGACGATGAAGCTGGACTTCCTCCGCCGCCAGGTGCTGATGTCCCGCAACATCCGCGGCGGCGTCGCCACTGACTTCGCGATGGGCAGCCTCAACTACCAGATCGAGCACCACCTGTTCCCGAGCATGCCGAGCCCGACCCTGCGAAGGGTCCAGCCGATCGTCCGGGAGTACTGCGAACTGCACGGCGTGAAGTACACCGAGGTCAGCCTGGTCTCGTCGTACCGGATCGTGGTGGACTATCTGAACAATGTCGGCCTGCGAGCCCGGGACCCGTTCGAGTGCCCACTCGCCGCACAGTACCGGGGATAGCACTTTGCCAAGCCGACTTCGCCGCGACATGTGGCCGCACACCCGCCTTCACGCCACGTCATCACGCTGGTCGACATGAGCGGCCAGCAGGAGTACGTCAGCCTCTACACGGATCTGCTCCAGACCGTGCGGGAGCTTGGCCTGCTCCGGCGGCGCCACGGCTACTACCTCGTCCGGATCAGTGTGGTCATGACCGGACTGCTGGCCGTCGCGGCCGGCGTCGTACTGCTCGGCAACTCCTGGTTCCAGCTGGTGCTGGCGTTCGTGCTGGCGCTGCTGCTGGTGCAGGTCGCGTTCCTGAGCCACGACAGCGCGCATCGGCAGATCTTCGACTCGGCCGCCCGCAACGACTGGACCGCGCGGATCCTGGCCGGCGCCGTACTCGGGATGAGCGTCAGCTGGTGGCGTAGCAAGCACAACCGTCACCACGGCGCGCCCAACCAGGTCGACAAGGATCCCGACGTCCAGCTGAAGGTGCTCGCCTTCCACCCGGACGCGGTCACCGAACGTGGACCTGTCGGGCAGTGGTTCGCGGCCCGACAGGGCTGGCTGTTCTTCCCGCTCCTGACCCTCGAAGGCGTCGGCCTGCACGCGTCCAGCCTGACGCACCTGCTGCGCCGCGACGCGAGCCGCACCGATCGCATCGACGCCGCGATCGTGGCTGCGCGGATCGCGGCGTACGTCGCTGCGCTCTACGTGCTGCTGCCGGCCGGGAAGGCGACCGCGTTCCTCGGCCTACAGCTCGCGGTCTTCGGCGTCTGTCTCGGTGCCGCGTTCGCCCCGAATCACAAGGGCATGCCGATCGTGCCGGCGTCGATGAAGCTCGACTTCCTCCGCCGCCAGGTGCTGACGTCCCGCAACATCCGCGGCGGCTTCTTCACCGACCTCGCGATGGGCGGGCTGAACTACCAGATCGAGCACCACCTGTTCCCGAGCATGCCGCGACCGACCCTGCGAAGGGTCCAGCCGATCGTCCGCGAGTACTGCGAACTGCAAGGCATCGCGTACGCCGAAACCGGCCTGTTCGCGTCGTACGGGATCGTGATCGACTACCTGAACAACGTCGGCCTCCGGGCCCGCGACCCGTTCGACTGCCCGCTGGCCGCCGATCTCCGATCAGGCGGGCGGAATCTCGCCTGACCCGCGGATCGTCAGCTTCACCGGGACCCGGACCGTGCGGCCGGGGCGGTGTGGCTCCGGGAGACGCTCGGTCATCAGCTGGATCGCGGTCCGCGCCATCACGTCGGCCGACTGAGCGACCGCGGTCAGGCCCGGGCTGAGCAGGTCCCCCAGCGCCAGGTCGTCGAACGACACCAGCGCGACCCGGTCCCGTCGGCCGGCCAGACCACGCAGTACCTCTGCCGTCGTCATGTTGTTTGCCGACAGCAACGCAGTGGCCGGCTCGGACCGGTCGAGGACGGCGGACAGGGTGATGCCGATGCCTTCGGTGGTCGGCTCGGACAGGTGGACCAGGTCCTCGTCGACGTCGATGCGGTGCCGGGCCATCGCGGCCCGGTAGGCGACCACGCGTTCGCGGGCGGTGAAGATCCGCTCGTCGTCGCCGAGGTACGCGATCCGGCGGTGACCCTGCCGGACCAGGTGGTCGATCGCCTGGTCGATCCCGCCGGCGTTGTCGGCGAGTACGGCGTCCGCCTCGATGCCGTGGGCCGGGCGGTCGATCGTCACGACCGCCATCCCGGCGTCGACATGCGGCGCCAGATACTCCTGGGTCTCCCCGATCGGCGCCATGATCAGCGCGTCCGGCCGACGGGCGACGAACTCCAGGCAGACATCCTTCTCCCGCTCCGGGTCCTCGTCGGTCAGCCCGATCATCACCACCGAGCCGGACGAGCGCGCCCATAGCTCGACCGCACGGCCGAGCGACGCGAAGAACGGGTCGCCGATATCGCGGATCACCACCGCGATCGTCCCGGTCTTGCCGCGGCGCAGCATCCGGGCGGACTCGTTCGGGGTGTAGTTCAGGTCCTTGATCGCGGCCTGGACCTTGGCGGTCAGCTCCGGGCTGACGTTCGGCTCCTCGTTCACCACCCGGGACACGGTCTTCAAGGCCACTCCCGCCCGGGCCGCGACCTCCTTCATCGTGGGCCGGCGCTGACCCGTCCCGTTCACCCCGCTGAAACTCATCGCCGGCCCACCCTTTCGTCTGCTGCGCAGAGGTTACACCGGGTGACTAGCTCTCCACCACGACGGGAATGATCATCGGCCGCCGGCGGTGGGTGTCGCTGACCCACTTGCCGACCACCCGGCGGATCACCTGCTGGAGCTGGTACATGTCGTCGACACCGCTGCCGATCGCCTTCTCGATCTCGGCCTCGATCTTCGGCTTGAGGTCGTCGAAGACCGTGTCGTCCTCGGCGAAACCACGGGCCTGGATCTCCGGACCGGCGGTCAGCTTGCCGGTGACCGAGTCCATCACGGCGATGACCGAGATGAAGCCCTCGTCACCGAGGATCCGGCGGTCCTTCAGCGAGGTCTCGGTGATGTCACCGACGGTCGAGCCGTCGACGAACACGTACCCGCACTCCACCTTGCCCGCCACCACGGCCTTGCGGTCGATCAGGTCGACCACCACACCGTCCTCGACGACGACCACGTTCTCCCGCGGTACGCCGGTCTGGACCGCCAGGTCGGCGTTCGCATGCAGGTGCCGGATCTCGCCGTGCACCGGCATCACGTTGCGCGGCTTGACGATGTTGTAGCAGTACAGCAGCTCGCCGGCGCTGGCGTGACCGGACACGTGCACCAGCGCGTTGCCCTTGTGGATCACGTTCGCACCGTGCCGGATCAGGCCGTTGATCACCCGGTACACCGAGTTCTCGTTGCCCGGGATCAGCGACGACGCCAGGATGACGGTGTCGCCCGGCTGCAGCTGGACCACGTTGTGGTCGTTGGCCGCGATCCGGGACAGCGCCGACATCGGCTCGCCCTGCGACCCGGTCGAGACCAGGACGACGCGCTCCGGCGGGTAGTTGTCGAGCTCGCGCATGTCGATCAGCGTGTCGCCGGGGACGGACAGGAAGCCGAGATCCCGCGCCACACCCATGTTCCGGACCATCGAGCGGCCGACGAACGCCACCTTGCGGTGGTGCTTCACGGCCGCGTCCATCACCTGCTGGACCCGGTGCACGTGCGAGGCGAAGCAGGCGACGATGATCCGCTGGTTCTTCGCGTTGGTGAAGACCCGGTCCAGCACCGGCGCGATGTCGCGCTCGTGCGTGGTGAAGCCGGGCACCTCGGAGTTGGTGGAGTCGACCATGAACAGGTCGACGCCCTCCTCACCGAGCCGGGCGAACGCGCGCAGGTCGGTGATCCGGTTGTCCAGCGGCAGCTGGTCCATCTTGAAGTCACCGGTGTGCAGCACGACTCCGGCCGGCGTCTTGATCGCGACCGCGAGCGCGTCCGGGATCGAGTGGTTCACCGCGACGAACTCACAGACGAACGGACCCATCTGCAGGGTCTCGCCTTCGACCACGGTCTGCTGCGGCACGTTGCGGTGCCGGTGCTCCTTCAGCTTGCCCTCGAGCAGCGCGAGCGTGAGCTGCGAACCCACTACCGGGATGTCGCCCCGCTCACGCAGCAGGTAGGGCAACCCGCCGATGTGGTCCTCGTGGCCGTGCGTCAGGACGACGGCGACGACGTCGTCGAGCCGGTCCCGGATCGGCTGGAAGTCCGGCAGGATCAGGTCCACGCCGGGCTGGTTCTCGTCCGGGAACAGTACGCCGCAGTCCACGATCAGCAGCTTGCCGTCGTACTCGAACACCGTCATGTTCCGGCCGACCTCGCCGAGGCCGCCGAGTGGGATCACCCGCAAAGCGCCCGGAGCGAGTGGTCCGGGCGCGTCGAGATCTGGATGGGGATGGCTCATACAATCAGTCCTGCCGTCTTGAGGTCGGTGGTGAGCCAGTCCACTTGCTCGGCGGTCGCCTCAACCAGCGGCAACCGAAGTGTCGCGTGCTCGATGACGCCGGCCAGCTTGAGCGCGGCCTTCACCATGATGGCACCCTGGGTCCTGGTCATGATCGTTTCGACGGCGGGCACCAGCCGTCGGTCGATGTCCTGCGCGGTGGCGAGGTCGCCGGCCACCACGGCGTCGATCAACTGCCGGTACTCCCGGCTCGCGACGTGGGCAACCACACTCGCGATACCGACCGCGCCGATCGCCAGCGAGGCGAGGTTCAGCTCGTCGGCACCGCAGTAGTAGAACAGATCGGTGTTCGCCAGCACCTTGGTGGTCCCGGCCAGGTCGCCCTTGGCGTCCTTCACCGCGACGATCCGCGGGTGCTCGGCGAGCGCGATCAGCGTTTCGGTCTTGATCTCCACCCCGGACCGGGCCGGGATGTCGTACAGCATGTTCGGCAGGCCGGTGGCGTCGGCGACCGCGGTGAAGTGCGCGCGCAGCCCGTCCTGCGGAGGCTTGTTGTAGTACGGCGTGACGACGAGCAGACCGTCGGCGCCGGCGGCCTCGGCCTGCTTGGCGCCCTCGATCGTGTGCGCGGTGTCGTTCGTGCCGACACCGGCGACGATCTTGATGCCGGCGCCGACCGCCTCGCGGACGGCCTCGATCAGCTGGACCTTCTCCTGGTCCGACGTGGTCGGAGCCTCGCCGGTGGTCCCGTTCAGCACCAGGGCGTCGTTGCCGCCGTCGACCAGGTGCTTCGCGACCAACTGGGCGGCGTCGAGGTCGAGGGAACCGTCGGTACGGAACGGGGTGATCATCGCGGTCGTCAAGCGGCCGAACGGCAGTGCAGTGGACCGGGCCGCAGAGTGGGCCGACGAAGGCGTGGATTCTGGCGAGGACATGGCCCTCAGATTACCGCTCTCGAGCCCTGAAGAAATGGGTAGGCCTGGTGGCTGTCCGCTCGGGGGTCCGGGCAGCCACCAGGCTCACTCGTCCTATCGGCCCCGGCCCGGTAGTCGTTACAGCTTCCACCAAAAAAATCCGGAAAAACTTCTGCGAATACTTTGGGTAGCAACGCCATCACTCTTTGTCGAGAAATCATTGCCCTGCCAGCCAGATCGAGGTCGCATCGAAGAGCCGCTCGACCGCCTGGAACGCCCCAGGCAGGAGTAGTACGCCGGCAACGAACAGGAGCGGGGCGACGACGAGTCGCTCGACCCAACTGTCAGTGCTGAAGCGGAGCGGTCTCGGGAGACGGAGTTCGTACCAGGTCTCGCCGCGGATCGGGAGCGGCCACAGCCACGGACAACCGGAACGGGTCAGGCTGTCGCCGAGACAGTGCACGAACATCCCCAGTCCGACAGCGACACCGATCCAGCCGCCGATCTGGCTCAGACCACTTTGTACGGCGGCGTGCACCGCGTCCGTGGTCGACGTACCGGGGAGCGCCGTACCGACGACTGACCATCCGGCTGCGGCCAGTACTGCAAGGACAATCCAGTCCCCCAACGCATCCGCGGCCAGCACGAGACCGGTCACCGCGACGCCGAGCACTGCCCATTTGCCGCGACCGCCGAGACTCGCGGCCAGCATCCCGAGCAGGATCGCCGCGACCAGCGTGTGGGTCGCGTGCCGATGCTTCCCCGTGCTCTCCTCGTCGCGCGGACCCTTCGTCAATTTGTAGAGCACACCGGAGAAGGCGCGCACCGCTCCCGACACCAATCGGGTCACCGGCCCCAACAACCGCGACGCGCTCGCGCCCGGGTGATCCAGATCCGGCACCAACGCGTACCCGGCAGTTGCCGCGGCGAACGGCACCACCTCCGCCACCGAAGTCAGACCGAGGAGCGGCGCCACCGCCAACCCGGCGCACCACCCCGACAACGCATGCGACCGCCCCATCATCCGGAGCCTCACTCCCCTCACCGTCGGGCTCCATCCTTTCCGACCAGCCCCATCAGCCACAGCAGCCACGCGGGCACCGAACCGTTTTGCATAATCATGCAGAAGGGTGCATACTTTTCCTGTGTCCAAGGTACTTACTTCTTTGCCGGTCGGTGAGCGCGTCGGGATCGCCTTCTCTGGAGGTCTCGATACGTCGGTTGCGGTTGCGTGGATGCGGGAGAAGGGTGCGATCCCGTGCACGTACACCGCTGATCTCGGGCAGTACGACGAGCCCGAGATCGAGACGGTGCCCGGCCGAGCCACGGCGTACGGCGCCGAGATCACCCGGCTGGTCGACTGCCGTACGGCGATGGTCGAGGAAGGGCTCGCGGCCCTGGCCTGCGGCGCCTTCCACATCCGGACGGCGGGGCGGACGTACTTCAACACCACCCCGATCGGGCGGGCCGTGACCGGCACGCTGCTGGTCCGGGCGATGCTCGACGACGACGTCCAGATCTGGGGCGACGGGTCGACGTTCAAGGGCAACGACATCGAGCGGTTCTACCGGTACGGCCTGCTGGCGAACCCGCAGCTGCGGATCTACAAGCCGTGGCTGGACGCGCAGTTCGTGCACGAGCTCGGCGGCCGGAAGGAGATGTCCGAGTGGCTGGTCACGCACGGCCTGCCGTACCGCGACAGCACCGAGAAGGCCTACTCCACCGACGCGAACATCTGGGGCGCCACCCACGAGGCGAAGACGCTCGAGCACCTCGACACCGGGCTCGAGACCGTCGACCCGATCATGGGCGTGAAGCACTGGGACCCGTCGGTCGTGATCGAGGCCGAGGACGTCACGATCGGGTTCGAGCGGGGCCGGCCGGTGACGATCAACGGCAAGGAGTTCGGCTCGGCGGTCGACCTGGTGCTGGAGGCGAACGCGATCGGCGGCCGGCACGGGCTGGGCATGTCGGACCAGATCGAGAACCGGGTCATCGAGGCGAAGAGCCGGGGCATCTACGAGGCACCCGGGATGGCGCTGCTGCACGCGGCGTACGAGCGGCTGGTGAACGCGATCCACAACGAGGACACGATCGCGAACTACTTCAGCGAGGGCCGGCGGCTCGGGCGGCTGATGTACGAAGGTCGTTGGCTGGACCCACAGTCGCTGATGCTCCGGGAGTCACTGCAGCGGTGGGTCGGCACGGCGGTGACCGGATCGGTGACGCTCCGGCTCCGGCGGGGTGAGGACTACTCGATCCTCGACACCACCGGCCCGGCGCTCAGCTACCACCCGGACAAGCTGTCGATGGAGCGGATCGAGGACTCGGCGTTCGGCCCGGTCGACCGGATCGGCCAGCTGACCATGCGGAACCTCGACATCGCCGACTCCCGGTCGAAGCTCGAGCAGTACGCCGGTCTCGGCCTGTTCGGCAACTCGAACCCCGCGCTCGCCTCGTCCACCGACCTGATCGGCGAACTCACCACCGGCGGCGCCGAAGCCATCGCCTCCCGCGGCGAAGCCACCGAAGAGGACGAGCTCCTCGACCGCGCCGCGATGGAAGCCGGCACGGACTAACTCCCCCAGGCAGGCAACAGCCGACCTCCCTTCAGGTGGGAGGTCGGCTGTTTGCTTATGCGTCGTAGTCGAGCGTGACCGTGGGGGTGGTCGGGTGGGACTGGCAGGTCAGGACGTAGCCGGCCCGAAGTTCGTCAGGCTCCAAGGCCCAGTTGGTGTCCATCCGGACTGCGCCGTCCAGCACCTTCGCCCGGCAGGTGCCGCAGACGCCGCCCTTGCAAGCGAACGGCGCATCGCTGCGTACGGCGAGCGTCGCGTCCAGCACCGCCTTCGAATGCTGACCGAGTGAGAACGTCGACCGGCGACCATCCAGGATCACAGTCACCTCTGCGGCGTCCTCGTCGACCACTGCCTCCTCGACAGGAGCCTTCGGAGCCTCGTCGCCGACGTGGAAGAGCTCGGCGTGCACGTGTTCGCGGGCAACGCCCTCGGCCAACAGAAGATCCTGAGCACCGACCACCATCGCGTACGGCCCGCACAGGAACCATTCGTCCACGGACGCCAGCGGCAAGATCGTCGCGAACATCCGCTGCAGCCGGTCCGCGTCGATGCGGCCGTTGAACAGCTCGACCTCGGTCGACTCCCGCGAGAGCACATGCACCAAGTGGAACCGCTCGGCGTACCGGTCCTTCAGGTCGGCCAGCTCGTCGGCGAACATCACCGAACCCGCGGTCCGGTTCCCGTACAGCAACGTGACCCGACTGGACGGCTCGACCGACAGGATCGTCGCGACCAGTGAGAGCACCGGCGTGATCCCGCTGCCCGCGGCGACGAACGCGTAGTGCTTGGCGTTGGCCGCATCAAGATTCGTCCCGAACCGGCCGAGCGGCGTCATCACCTCGAGCTCGTCGCCGACCTTCAACTCCTGCGCGGCGTACGACGAGAAGTCGCCGCCCGGGAGCCGTTTCACCCCGATCCGCAGTACGCCGGAACCGGCCGGCGAGCAGATCGAGTAACTCCGCCGGACCTCTTCCCCGCGCCGCCGGATCGTCAGGTGCTGACCCGCGGTGAACTCGTACTCCCCCGCCAGCTCCGGCGGTACGGCGAACGTGATCGCAACCGAGTCGTCGGTGATCGCGTCGAGCGCCGAAACCTTCAACGAATGAAAGGCGGCGCGCCGCCTGGGCGCAAGAGTCGTCGTCATCAGATCGCCTTGCTGTGTTGGATTTTCAAAGGGATTTGAAGTGATCGAAGGGCTCACGGCAACTGTTGCACCGCCAGAGCGACTTGCAGGACGTGGATCCGAACCGGCTGAGCTCACTCGTGTCCAGCGATCCACACAACGGACACCGCACACTCAGACTCAACGACACCGGTCCACCAACGGCCCGCCGACCGGTCGGCGGAGCGATCCCGTACTCGGTCAGCTTCGCCTTCCCGGCGTCACTCATCCAGTCGGTCGTCCAGGCCGGCGACAACACCGTCTCGACCCGTCCGTCCACGTGCAGCGACTGCAGCGTCAGCTCCACCTCGTGCCGGATCAGATCCATCGCCGGACACCCGGAGTACGTCGGCGTGATCGTTACGACGACCTCGTCGCCTTCATGCCGGACACCACGCAGTACGCCGAGGTCAGCGATCGTCAGCACCGGAACCTCTGGGTCCGTGACCTCACCGACGGCTTCAAAGATCGCAGTGTCGGTCACCATGTCGCCCCCGGGTGGGAACGGGCCACATGCTGCAGCTCAGCGAGCAAATACCCCATGTGCTCGGTGTGACGGCCTTCGCGACCGCCTGAGTGCTGGTACGACGACTCTGGCCGGCCGCAGGTCGATTCGTCGATCACTGCGGTCACGCGACGCGTCCACTCGTCCTGCAACGTCGACGGATCGACGGCAACGTCCAATCGCTGCACCAACTCGTCCGACGAGAACATCTCTGCTGTGTAAGGCCAAAGCGCATCCAACCCAGCCTGCATCCGCTGGTGGCTCTCCTCGGTCCCGTCACCCAGGCGCAGCACCCACTGGGTCGCGTGGTCGACGTGGTACGCGACCTCCTTGACCGCCTTGCCCGCAACCCCGGACAGCATCTCGTCGGAGCTCTTCAGCAGCTCTTCGTACAGCAACTGCTGGTACGTCGCGAAGTACAGCAACCGCGCCATCGCATGAGCGAAATCCCCGTTCGGCAGCTCGCACAGCTGCAGGTTGAGGAACTCACGCTCGTCGCGGAAGTAGGCCAGATCGTCCTCCGACCGGCCGGCGCCTTCAACTGTCCCGGCGTACTGCAGCAGCGTCCGCGCCTGGCCCAGCTGGTCGAGGCCGATGTTGCCGAGGGCAACGTCCTCCTCGAGCTGCGGGGCGGCTGCGATCCACTCGGCGGTGCGCTGCGCGGAGATCAGCGCGTCGTCGCCGAGGCGGAGCGAGTACACGAACAGATCGGTCACAGGTGCTCGACACCTTCCGGGACCTGGTAGAACGTCGGGTGCCGGTACACCTTGTCGCCGGCCGGATCGAAGAACTCGTCCTTCTCGTCCGGCGAAGACGCGGTGATGTCGGAAGCCCGCACCACCCAGATCGACACGCCTTCCTGGCGGCGGGTGTAGACGTCCCGTGCGTTCCGCAACGCCATCGTCGCGTCGGGCGCGTGCAGGCTGCCGACGTGCGTATGCGACAGTCCCCGCCGGGACCGGACGAAGATCTCCCACAACGGCTCGATCATGCCGCGGCCTCCTTCAAAGCTTGCTTTTCGGCATAGGCGGCCGCGGCCTCGCGGACCCAGGCGCCGTCCTCGTGCGCCTTCACCCGGTGCGCGAGCCGCTCCTGGTTGCACGGGCCGTTGCCCTTCACCACGTCGTACAGCTCGGTGTAGTCCGGCTCGCTGAAGCGGTAGTGCCCGGCCTCCTCGTCGTACGACAGGCCGTCGTCAGGAACGCGCAGCCCGAGTACGTCGGCCTGCGGGACGGTCATGTCGACGAAGCGCTGCCGCAGCTCGTCGTTGCTGTGCCGCTTGATCCCCCACGCCATCGACTGCTCGGAGTGCGTCGACGCGGAGTCCGGCGGGCCGAACATCATCAGCGACGGCCACCACCAGCGGTCCAGCGCGTCCTGCGCCATCGCCTTCTGCTCGGGCGTGCCGTTGCACAGCGTGTAGAGGATCTCGAACCCCTGCCGCTGGTGGAACGACTCCTCCTTGCAGACCCGCACCATCGCCCGCGCATAAGGCCCGTAGGAGCAGCGGCAGAGCGGGACTTGGTTGACGATCGCGGCGCCGTCCACCAGCCAGCCGATCGCACCGATGTCGGCCCAGGTCAGGGTCGGGTAGTTGAAGATGCTGGAGTACTTCTGCTTCCCGCTGTGCAGCAGGTCGAGCACATCGGCCCGATCCACGCCGAGCGTCTCGGCAGCGGCGTACAGGTAGAGACCGTGGCCGGCCTCGTCCTGCACCTTGGCCATCAGGATCGCCTTGCGGCGCAGCGACGGCGCGCGGCTGATCCAGTTGCCCTCGGGCTGCATGCCGATGATCTCGGAGTGCGCGTGCTGCGCGATCTGCCGGATCAGGGTCTTGCGGTACCCGTCCGGCATCGCGTCCCGCGGCTCGATCCGGCCGTCTGCGTCGATGGTCGCCTGGAAGCTGTCCATACCGGCAGCATAGCCGAGATGTGACACTTTTTCTCCAGATCAACAAGAAGTGTCACACAGGGGTGTTAGACCTACCCCAGGAAGGGGTGGCAACGCGCTGGGAGCGGCCGAGCGCAGCCGGGAGTATTTCGAGTAACAGCTCATGGATTGAACAGTTTCTCGAAAGGGTGTCCCGTGACCACGCAGACTCTTCCGGCCGCCGATCACCGCGGGCCGGTCACCGGTAAGGAACGAGCGCTCGCCCCGGACCTGATCCGCGGCGCGATGCTGCTGCTGATCGGCCTGGCCAACAGCGCCAACTTCGCGTTCGCCGGCCAGCCCGGCGTGGAGAGCGCGCCGCACGGCTTCGAGCGGATCCTCAACTTCGTCAAGCTCACCTTCGTCGACGCCCGGGCCTACCCGGTGTTCGCGATCATGTTCGGCTACGGCCTGGTGCAACTGGCCCGGCGGCAGCAGTCCTCCGGCGCGACCCCGGGCGCGGTCCGGCGGATCCTGCTCAAGCGCAACGCCTGGCTGATCGCCTTCGGCCTCCTGCACGCGACCTTGCTGTACTTCGGTGACTTCCTCGGCGCGTACGGCATCGTCGGGATCATCTGCACGCTGTTCCTGCTCAACCGCGGCGACAAGTTCCACCGGATCGCCCTCGGTATCTGGGCGTTCATGGCGCTGGAGGTCGTCGTCGTGGCGGTCCGGGCCGTGCTCGCCCTCATCAACAGCTCCGGTCCCGCGTACCCGCTGACCAACAAGCCGAACCCGTCGCTCGCCGCGACGTCGTACTTCGGGAGCCTGGTCGACCGGCTGCACGAGTACCCGCTGCACGCCGCCAGCGTGCTGGGCTTCATCGTCATCGTCTGGCTCGGCATCTGGGCCGCCCGCAAGCAGATCCTGGAAAACCCGAGCGCGCACCGCAAGCTGCTGTCCTGGGTCGCCGCGGTCGGACTGGGCATCACTGTCCTCACAGGCCTGCCGCTCGCGCTGATCGGAGCCGGCTGGCTGCACGTCGACGAGTCGGCGGTCGGCGCGATCGACTACCTCGCCCAGGCCGGCGGGATGTTCGGCGGACCCGGGTACGTCGCCCTGTTCGGTCTGCTTGTCGCCCGGATCAGCAAGATCTCGTTGCCGGTGCGCGCCATCTCCGCACTCGGTCAGCGGTCGCTGTCGGGCTACCTGTTCCAGTCGGTGTCGTGGATGGTCCTGCTCGCACCGTTCACGCTCGACCTCCGGTTCGGCAGTACGGCGTACACCGCGGCACTGGTCGCGATCGGGGTCTGGATCATCTCGGTGCTCGGCGCGTACGCGATGAGCAAGCGCTCCTACCGCGGCCCAGCCGAGACCCTGCTGCGCAAGCTCGTGTACTGACTTGGGAGGATGGCGGGTATGAGCGACTTCGGCGTGCCGGAACCCGCCAACCTCTCCGATCTGTCGGGCTCTGAGCTGTCCGGTGATGGTCCGGTGGCCGAGACGAGCGTGCGGCTCGCGCTTCCGGCGGAGGCGAACGCGATCGGCGAGATCCAGGTCGCGGCCTGGCGGTCGTCGTACGCCGGGCTGCTGCCGGCCGAGGTACTCGCCGATCTGGACCCGGCGCAGTTCGCGGCGCAGTGGCGGGCCGCGCTGCTGTCGCCGGGCGAGGCGCGGAACCGGGTGATGGTCGCGCTGGCCGGCCGCACGCCGGTCGGCTTCGCGGCCATCACGCCGTCGGACGACCCGGACGCGGACCCGCGGCGCGACGCGGTGATCGCCGAGCTCGCGGTCCAGCCGGAGGCAACCCGGGCCGGCCACGGCTCCCGGCTGCTGAATGCGGTCGTCGACACGATCCGCGCCGACGGCTTCACCCGGGTGACCGTCTGGGTCAACTCGACCGACGACATCCTGCGGGCCTTCTACACCGAGTCCGGCTGGGCGCCGGACGGCGCGCACCGCGAGCTGGATCTGTACGGCGACGAGTCGGTCCGGATCAAGCAGATCCGGCTGCACGCGGACCCCGGGCCTGCCTAACTGCTAGCCCGGAGCTAGCACGGGGCAGATCGGCGACGGGCCGGGGGTGGTGCTCGACGCGTCTGAGCGGACATGACAGATTGTCACGGTCCGATCACGCAAGGCCATCCGCTGGAGTCTGCAATGAAGTACCTCACCCTGGCCGTCGGCCTGGGCCTGTCCGCTGCTGCCGTTCTCTTCGTCCCGGGGTCCGGTGCGACCGCGTCGATGCAGTCGGCCACCGTCGTCGACAAGCCGCATCGTGTGGCGAACAAGTACCTCGACCAAAGACCGAAGTGGATCCCGTGCGGTGATCCCGAGCTCCGCACGTACTGCGCGAAGATCACCGTCCCCCGCGACTGGGCCAACCAGTACTCCGGGAACGACCTGCAGATCGCGGTCAGCAAGGTCGCCCCAGCCAATTCGTCCCCCGCCCACCCGCCGAGCCGGGTCGTGTTCGGCAACCCGGGAGGACCGGGCGGCCCCGGCCTCGGCCTGGCGCCGTACCTGGCGAGTCAGGCACCGCTGGCCAAGGACCACCTCGCCGTCGGATTCGACCCCCGCGGGACCGGCACGAGCTCCAACGTCAGCTGCGACGGCAGCCCCGGCTACTCGATGGATGCCCGCGACCGCGACCCCGCGACCCGCGGCCTGATCGCCGAGGCGTCGGAGATGAGTCAGCAGTACTGCGAGAGCCAGTCCCGCGGCCTGCTCCCCTACATCACCACCGCGCAGACCGTGCAGGACATGGATCTGATCCGGCAACTGCTCGGCTTCGACAAGATGGACTACGTCGGGTACTCCGGCGGCACCTGGCTCGGGGCGTACTACCAGACCTACTTCCCCGACCACGTCGGCCGGTTCGTGCTCGACTCGAACACGGACTTCACCAAGACCTGGCTGGACACGTTCGCGGCCCAGCCGCAGGCATTCGAGCGCCGGTTCCGCGAGGACTTCGCGACCTGGGCAGCGAAGTACGACGAGCTGCTGCACCTGGGATCGTCACCCTCTGCGGTCATCCGCACCTACGAGCGGTTGCGACGAGCGCTGAAGGAGCGGCCGGCGGTCGAGGAATTCCTAGACGCCGGAGTTCAGGTCACGTACGACCAGAACACGCTGGACCAACTGATCGCCAACGATATGTATACAAAGCTGGACTTTCATTCTCTGGCGGACGATCTGGCATTTCTCCGCGACCTTTCCGCCGCGCAGACAAAAGGCGGTCCGCAAGCCGCTCAGCGCCGGGTGGACGCACTGTCGACGGCTCGCCAGCAGGAGCTCGTACGGCGCGCCAACAGCGCACCGGTCGGACTCCGCCCCGGCGGCAACCAGCTCGGCGGCAATCAGCTCGGCGACGACGCCGAGGACGCCACCTTCACCGCGATCACCTGCAACGACACGGCCTGGCCGCAAGGCCGCGAGTACGGCGAACAGCTGGCCGCTCGCCTCGGCCCGCACTTCCCGCTGGTCGGCTGGACGATGACCGAGAACCCCTGCTTCTACTGGGACCGCCCGAACCTGACCATGCCGACCCCAACCGGCAAAGGCTTGCCCACAACGCTGATGGTTCAGTCGGTGCACGACCCGGCGACGAACTACGCCCTCGCGGTCTCGGCCCACAGCAGGTACGCCGGTTCGCGGCTGCTGACCGTCACCAACGAAGGCGACCACGGTGTGTACGGCGGGGTGAATCGGTGCGCGGACCGGGTCGTCAACACGTTCCTCACCACCGGCAAGGCGCCGGCCACCGACGTCAGCTGCCCGGGTGAAGGGATCCCCGCACCCACGACCGAGGAGCCCGGTCTCGAGGAGACCGGTGGATACACAAAGGGAGCTCCTTTACGGCAGATCGCCGGATTCACGAAAGCCGTTTCCGGATATCTGCACTGAACGAGCGTTTGACATTCGCCGGAATTCCCCTACGCACGGGCAGATTCCGGTCACCGTGGGCGAATTCCGGGCGGCGCTTTCGTTGTCAGGACAAATTTGTCAGGGCGATGTCAGGGTTCCGTCCCTGTGCGACAGAGCGTGATAACGGCAACCTTGTGTTAGCGCGGAGGAACCGGCGTCGACCGGGAGGGCTCGATGACGGCGACCACCGCCGACGTGGCTTCGGCCGGCTGTGAGGTGGGGGGACTGCCTGGGGGGTCAGACAGAACACAGCCGGCCGGGTCACGTATCTGGATCCGCGCCCCTAGATCCCTCGCGGGGCACCGTCGATCCCCCAGGTCGTGGTGTCTCGCGAGGCATGTCTCAAATCAGCGCGCGTGATCCCGAGCCCGGTGGTGGATAGCCGTCGGCGACCGCGGCCAGCGGCACCGCACGACCCGACGACCAGGCCGTCCGGAAAGTCCGCCGTTCCAAGGCCGCTTCGACGGCAGCTCGGGTCGCCGTGTAGTCGGCCTTCTCGATCTGCGGTACGGGCACGTTGATGACCTCCCGCACCCCGTCGGCCGCACCCAGCAAGAATGCGGCGTACTCGCTCCGGTCGCGTTGCTGCGCAACGGCGGCCAACTCCTCGAGCACACTGGCCGACCGCCACCGGTCGCCCAGATCGCGATGCTCGGCAAGACTCTCGTCCAGCAGGTGTACGGCGCGCTCGGTCACGCCACGCCGGCGTTCGATGATGCCGAGCTGGTTCAGCGACCAGGCGACACCTTCGCGGTAACCGAGCCGCTGCGACAGCGCGAGACTCTCCTGCAGCACGTCCTCCGCCTCGACAAGCTCACCGCCGTACTGCGCGATCGCGCCGAGGCTGATCAGCGACCAGGCGAGGCCTTCGCCGTCACCGACGATCCGGAAGGCATCGCGGGCCTTGCGGCACCGGCGTGCGCCGACCTCGAGATCGCCGCGGAGCCAGGCCACGAAGCCGAGATGGTTGTGGGCCCAGGCCATCCCGGCCCGGTCCCCCAGGCTCTCGTACAGGTCGTAGCTCTCGCAGTGCAGGTCCTCTGCGGCCTCGTAGTCGCCACGTTCGCGTGCAACTCCACCGAGCCGCTGCAGCGTCAACGCAGTACCAGCGTCGTCGCCCAGCTCTTTGAACTGTCGTAGCGCGATCTGCAGGCGGACGGTCGCGGCGTCGTACTCGCACTGGAGGAACGCCAGCGATCCGGCGCCCAGGTTCGCCTTGGCAGATGCGGCGGACAGGTCAGCCGTCAGCTCGGCCGGCATCGATTCGGCCAGCGTCAGCGCGCGCTCCAGCCACTGGCTTCCCTCGGCGTAGTGGCCATGCAGCGAGCAGAACTGCCACAGCCCACCGGCCAACCGCAACGCCTCGGAGACCGAGCTGGTCCGCAGAGCCCATGCCATCGCGGACCGTAGGTTGTCGAGCTCGCTCTCCAACCGCTCGAGCCACTCCGCGTGCTCCGGACGGCGCAGATGTCCCTCGGCCTCTTCGGCCAGGCTGAGGTAGAACAGCGCGTGCCGCTCGGCCGCCTCGTCCGTCCGGCCAACGGCCACGAGTCGGTCGGCGGCGAACTCCCGGATCACCGCCAGCATGTAGTAACGCGTGACGCCATGTCGGCGGCTCACCCGGATCAGTGACTTGTCGGCCAGCCGTCCGGTGAGGTCGAGTGCCTCGGCGCGCTCTTGAGGTCCGGGGAACGGCTGCCCGGACATGACCGTCGCGGCCGCGTTCAACGTCCAGCCACCGACGAACACGGACAGCTGGGCGAACACGTCTCGTTCGGCCGGCGTGAGCAGCGCGTAGCTCCACTCGATCGCGCCGGTCATCGACTGCTGACGTGGCGACGCAGTCCGCGAACCGCCGGCCAGGATGCCGAACGACAGCTCGAGCTCGTTGGCCAGCTCCTCGATCGTCATCACATTCAGCCGTGCGGCGGCGAGCTCGATCGCCAGCGGCATGCCTTCCAGCCGACGTACCACTCGTGCGACTTGGTCGAGCTGGCCGGTCGAGTCGTAGCCGCGCGCGGTCGCCCGTTCGGCGAAGAGCTGCACCGCTTCCGACGAGTCGACCTGGTCCTCGGTGTGCGGCAGGGACAGCGCGGGTACGACGTACACGCTCTCGCCGGGGAGTCGGAGAAGCTCACGACTCGACGCGAGGATCGACAGATTCGGGCAGCGCTCGAGCAATGCGGCGCAGACCTGGCCGACCGTCGCAACGACGTGCGAGCAGTTGTCGAGCACCAGCAGCATCGTGCTGCGGCCGATCTGTTCGGCGATCTCCTCGACCAGCCGCGTGCTCTCCAACGGATGCAGGCCGATCGACGCCGCGATCGCCGGTACGACGGCCGCCGGGTCGGTCAGGGCTGCGAGCGGCACCCAGCAGACACCGTCCTGGAAACTGTCCCCGACGTCGATCGCGACCGCCAGAGTGAGTCTCGTCTTGCCGACTCCACCCGGTCCGGTCAAGGTAAGCAAACGCGTGATTCGCTGCCCCAGCACGCGACTCGTCGCGGTCAGCTCCGTCGTACGACCGATCAGCTGGTTGGTCGGCGCCGGCGGTTGCCGCATCGGCGTCCGGGTGGTGTCCGCCTCTTTCCGGGCCGCGGCGGTGAGCCGCGAGCGATCCGGATCCTCGAGCCGCAAGGCGTCCGCGAGCAGGCGTAGCGTGTGCGCCCGCGGCGCACGCCGGCGTCCTCGCTCCAAAGCCGCGATCGCGTCGACGCTCAGTCCGGCGAGTTCGGCCAAACCCTCCTGCGACAGCCCGGCTTCTCGCCGATGCCGGCGCAGCAGGCCACCGAATCCAGCCCCCTGCACGTCGTCCGCACCGCGGCGAGACCCGTCTGACGGCACAGGACGGCTCCACCCCAGTTGCCCGACCTTGTTACGTGGCGGCTGCCACGTAGCCCCTTGAAGGTATCCCGATCCGCACCGGGTTGTCAGTCACCCCGGGTCCTTCACAGCAGACTCCCAGGTAACTCACGAATTCTTGTCGTGCTGCAGGATCGCGGCTCGCATGGTTGCGCGGGCCCGTTTCCGGTCCCCCGCGGCGTCGTACGCCGTCGACAGCCGGAACCAGACCCGCCAGTCATCAGGGGCGGCTTCCGCCTCGGTCTTGTACTTCCCGAAGGCCTCGTCCGCGGCGGCGCGATCGATTCGACCGGACGGCCGGCGCGGCAGATCGTCGACCGGCAAGCCGCCGGATGCCTCCAGCTCGCGGGCCAGCACCTCGGTCCGGCGGCCGAACTGCAGCTCGCGCCAGACCAGGTACGCACCGAGCACCGGGATGACCAGGACCGCGATCCCAAGGACGATCGCGACCGGATCACCGGTCCCGATCAGCAACACCCCGCGCCACCCGAGCAGAACGGCGTACGCGACGAAAACCACCGCGAGCAGAATCGCCGTCCGCTTTGCCGTCATCTAATCGAGATCCAGGAAGTGTTCCAGGCCGACCGTCAGACCCGGCGTGGTCCCGACGCTGCGGACGCCGAGGAGTACGCCGGCCATGAAGGAGACGCGGGCCATCGAGTCGTGGCGGATCGTCAGCGTCTCGCCCTCGTCGCCGAACAGCACCTCCTGGTGCGCGATCAGGCCGCGCAACCGGACGCCGTGCACCCGGATCCCGTCGACATCAGCGCCGCGGGCCCCGTCGAGCGCGGTCGTGGTCGCGTCCGGGATCGGTCCGGACCCGGCCTCGCGACGTGCCGCTGCGATGAGTTCCGCCGTACGACGTGCTGTGCCGGACGGCGCGTCGACCTTGTCCGGGTGGTGCAACTCGATGATCTCGACGGACTCGTAGTACCGCGCGGCCTTCGCGGCGAACTGCATCATCAGCACCGCGCCGATCGAGAAGTTCGGCGCGATCAGTACGCCGGTCTTCGGGTTGGCCGCGAGCTGCGAGCGCAGCGTCGCCAGCCGCTCGTCGTCGAACCCGGTGGTGCCGACGACGGCGTGGATGCCGTGCTCGATGCACCAGGCCAGGTTGTCCATCACGACCTCGGGCCGGGTGAAGTCGACCACGACCTCGGCGCCCGATCTGGTCAGCTCGTCGAGCTCGTCGCCCTGGTCGAGCCGCGCGACCAGCTCACAGTCGGCAGCCTCCTCGACCGCGAGGCACGTCTGAGCGCCCATCCTGCCCTTGGCCCCCAGCACACCGACCTTGATCATCCGCATCCTTCCCGTCCGTCATGTGAGGAACAGGATCTCATCCAGGCTTCCGGACACTCAGTTCGGCCTTGGGCACCCACACCTGCAGGCCGATCGTCTCTCGCGCCGGCGCCAGCTGTCCGTAGTCGGCGTGGAAGTCCAGCCCGCAGGCCTGCAGCGCGGTGATCTCGAGGTCCGAGATCGGCCGGTTCAGGATGATCAGCGGCGGCCGGGACGGGTCCCACGGGCGGCCGTCCCGGCAGACGTGCTCGATGCCGGCCGCGGTCCGCTCCCGCTCCTTCGGCGCGATCCAGGCCTCGCCGACGGGACGGCCGCCGAGCATCAGCACCAGGCCGGCCATCTTGTCGAACGCCAGCATCGGCCGCCCGGCGGGCTCGGTGTACGGCCGAAGGTCGGCGGCCAGGCGGCTGTAGTTCTGCTCAGTGACCGGCGACAGATAGAGGCCCTTCAACGCGGGCAGTGTCGCCGCCGCGGTCAGCTGGGAGTGGTCGGGCGAACGGTACGGGTACCGGAACAGGCCGGTATAGGCGATCGACGCGGTCGCCACCAGCGAACCGACCAGGACGAGGCCGAGCGTCGCTCGTGCCACGATCGGCGTCGCCCAGATCCCGGTCAGCACTGCGATCATCACCGCGGCCCACGCGGCGAAGGCGTTGAAGCCGATCGTGTAGAGCGGCGTGTTCGTTCCGAAGGCCTGCACCAGCGGCAGCAGCACGAGCAGCCCGAGGATCACCCAGGTCCGTGTGTTCTCCTGGCTCAACCGCGAGCAGTCCGTCACCCCGACCTTGCCCGCGATCAACGCGCCGGCCGCAGCCACTACAGCCACCAGTACGGCGGCCAGCAGCGTCACCGGGTACGACGCGGTGTTCGCGGACCCACCGAGTGCGCCGCCGTCGACGACAACCCGTCGTACCGAGAGAACCAAGGCGGCCAGGACCAGGACAGCCGAGGCGATCCGAAGCCAGCGCCAACGGGCGATCACCGTGAGCGCGGTCGCGAGCAGGAGCAGGCCATGTGCGCGCAGTGTCTTGCCGAGCAGCTTGATGCCGCTCGACCAGTAGAACTGGAGCAGCTCGGTCGGCGAGTACGACGTACCTGCGATGAACTTGTTGACGGTCACGATCCCCGGCACGGCCACGTTCAGCCGGACCACGAACAGTTGTACGACGAGCGCCACCACCGCGAGTCCGCCGACGGCGAAAAGGATGCCTCGGGCAACGGCTCGCCAGCTCTGGCCGGCCAGCACGACCACTGCGGCGACCACGATCAGCCCGATCACCACGACCGAAGTCCACTTCGCCAGCACCATCAGGCCGATCACCAGGCCCGCGATCACCGGCAGCCAGAACGGCACCGGTTGACCGCGATCGACCGCTGTAGCCATCCACAGCACGCAGGACACGAGGGTGAGCGCACCGAGCAGCACCACATCGTTGTAGCCGGGCGACTGCGGCAGCCAGCCGTAACACATCCCGCCCGCGGCCAGGATGACCGCCATCCCCGCCAGCTCCCACAGCTTCGTGGCAGGCATTCTCGGCCGTCGCCCGCGCAACCAGCGCATGAAGCTGTAGCCGAAGAGCAGGTGTACGACGACCACCGTCAGCAACCGGAACAGCCGCAGCCTGACGATGTCGTACCCGAACCACTCGAACAACGGGCCGTAGATGTACTGCACCCCGGTCAACGCCAACGGCGTGCTGTCCCACCACCGGTACGACAGCAGGTAGTAGCCCTCGTCGGTGATGTCGAAGCCCTCGTTGGCGGCCCGGCCCGCGGTGAGAATCCACCACGCCGCCAGCCCGCCGGCGACCACGATCACCCCGACGAGCAGCACTATTCGCTTGCGCGCCGAGGAAACACCCACGGCCGCCACCCTAGGCCATCACTCCACAGCTATCTCCCAGGTACCACTCAGGCTGGGGAGTAGGCGGTCTGCGCATCCTCGGCAAAATGACACGAGACAGTCTGACCGGACCGGATCTCCCGGAGCTCGGGTACCTCGGTGCTGCACCTGGCCTCGGCCCGCAGGCAGCGGGTGTGGAACCGGCAGCCGGACGGCGGCATCACCGGCGACGGTGGGTCACCGGCCAGCACGATCCGCTGCCGGCCCTGCCGGGCCAGACCGGGCTCGGCGGACAGCAGCGCCTGGGTGTACGGGTGCGCGGGTACGTCGTACACCTGCTGGTGCTCGCCCAGCTCGGCGACCTTGCCGAGGTACATCACCGCGACCCGGTCGGAGACGTGCCGGACCACGGACAGGTCGTGGGCGACGAAGATGATGCTGAGACCGAGCTCACGCTGGAGCCGCATCAGCAGGTTGACGACCTGCGCCTGGACGGACAGGTCGAGGGCGGACACCGGCTCGTCGCAGAGCAGCACGTCCGGGTTCAGCGCGATGGCCCGCGCGATCCCGATCCGCTGGCGCTGACCGCCGGAGAACTGGTGCGGGAACTTGGTCTCGTCCTCCGGCCGCAGGCCGACCAGCTCAAGCAGCTCGCGGACCCGGGTACGGATGTCCAGGTTGCGGGACACGTCCGGGTGGACCTCGAGCGGTTCGGCGACGATCTCACCGACCCGCATCCGCGGGTTCAGGCTGGAGTACGGGTCCTGGAACACCACCTGGACGTTCTGCCGCCACTTGCGCAGCTCCCGGCCCTTGAGCTTGCTGACGTCGACGCCGTTGTATTCGATCTGCCCCGCCGTCGGCTTCTCCAGGGCGGCGAGCAGTCGAACCAGGGTGGACTTCCCGCAGCCGGACTCGCCGACGATGCCGAGCGACTCGCCCTTGCGCAGGGTCAGGTCGACACCATCGACGGCACGGACCAGGGTCTTGGCGCCGAAGTTCAGCGCCGGGCTGATGTCGTAGTGCTTCACGACATTGGTTGCCACGAGCAACTCGTCGGCCATCAGACCGCCTCCTTGTTGGCCGAGATCGTCGTACGCCGGATGCACGCGGCATCACGTCCCGGCGCGACCGTCAGCAGCGGCGGGATCTCGCGGGCGCAGTCGTCGATCGCGATCGGGCACCGGGGCCGGAACGCGCAGCCGGACGGGATCGCCCGTAGCGACGGCGGCGTACCCGGGATCGTCGGCAGCTCCTGGCCCTTCAGGTCCGACGACGGCATCGAGCCCAGCAGCCCTTCGGTATAAGGGTGAACGGGGTGCTCGAGCGCCTCGGCGGTGGCGGCTCGCTCGACGACATGTCCGGCGTACATCACCACGACGTTGTCGGCGACGTCCGAGACCACGCCGAGGTCGTGGGTGATCAGCACGACGCCCATCTCTCGCTCGGCCTGCAGCTCCGCGATCAGCTCGAGGATCTGCGCCTGCACCGTGACGTCGAGCGCGGTGGTGGGCTCGTCGGCGATCAGTACGTCGGGATCGAGCGCGAGCGCCATCGCCAGCATCACCCGCTGCCGCATCCCGCCGGAGAACTCGTGCGGGTAGTCGCGGACCCGGTTCGCCGCGGCCGGGATCCGCACCTGGTCGAGCATCTCCGCGGCCCGTTTCATCGCGTCCCGCTTCGACATCCCGCGGTGCACCCGGTAGCACTCGGCGATCTGGGTGCCGACCGACTGCACCGGGTTCAGCGCGGACAGCGAGTCCTGGAACACCATCGTGATCCGGTCCCCGACGATCTTGCGCCGTTCCTTGGTGGTCATCGCGATCAGATCGGCGCCGCGGTACTCCGCCGTACCCTTCAGGATCCGGCCGGGCGGCATCTCGAGGATCCCGGTCAGCGCCTGCGTCGAGACACTCTTGCCCGACCCGGACTCACCCAGGATCGCCAGCGTCTCCCCCGCCCGCACCTGCCAGGACACCCCATCCACGGCCCGCACCGGCCCCCGCGGAGTGTCGAACTCCACGGTCAGATCATCGACCTTGAGCAGTACTTCGCCAGTAGTCATCGCAGTAGTTTCGGGTCTAGGGCGTCTCTGATGGAGTCGCCGATGATCATGAACGAGATCGTCATGGTGGAGATGAACAGCGCCGGCCAGAGGAACAGGTGCGGCGTTTCCCGGTAGGAAGTCGCGACGCCGAACTGCGATCCCCAGGAGATCGACGGCGGTTGCAGCCCGACCCCGAGGAACGTCAGTACGGCTTCGAGTCCGATCAGGCCGCCGATGCCGAGCGTCGTCATCGCCAGCAGTGGCGCCATCGCGTTCGGGAAGACGTGCTTCCGCAGGATCCTCACCGGCGAGACCCCGATCGACCTCGCCGCCAGCACGTACTCGCGGTTGCGGACCGAGAAAACCGTCGACCGCATCACCCGCATACCCTGCGGCCAGCCGGTCACCATGATGATCGCGACAATGATCCAGATACTCCGGTTCGGCACCGAGTTCAGGATCACGATCAGCGCGATCAGGCCGGGCAGCGCGAACAGTACGTCGGCCACCCGCGAGATGACCGTGTCCACCTTGCCCGGGAAGTAGCCGGCCAGCAGCCCGAGCAGACCGGCGACGAGGAAGCCGCCGACCCCCGCGACGAGACTGACCAGGACCGACGGCCGGGCGCCGTAGATCACGTTCGCGAAGTAGTCGCAGCCCTGGATGTCGAAGCCGAACGGATGCCCGGGCTGGTGGCCTTGCTGACTCTTGCCCAGCTCGCAGAACCGCGGATCCGTCCGCGTGAACACCTTCGGCACCGCCGCCATCAGGAAGAAGGTCAGCACCAGGAGCAGGCAGATGTCGAACTGCGGCTTGCGCAGCAACGCCCGGAGCAGCTCCCGGTTCGACAGGGTCCCGCCTTCGAGGTCCTGCGACTCGGCCCCGAAGACCTGTTGGGTCTCAGACATTGCGCACCCTCGGATCGATCGCGCCGTACACGATGTCGACTATCAGATTGATCACGATGAACATCAGGAAGGCCAGCGTCGACAGCAGCACCACGACTCCGCCTTCCTTGAGCTTGATCGCCTGGAACATGAACTGGCCCAGGCCGGGCAGGTTGAAGATGCTCTCCGCCAGCACCGCGCCGCCGAAGATGCCGGCGAAGTCGATGCCCATCAGCGTGACCACCGGCAGGAGTGCGTTCGGCAGCACGTGCCGCCAGAGGATCCGCTGCTCCCCCAGGCCCTTGGCCCGGGCCGTCTTCACGAAGTCGGAGTTCACCGTGTCGACGATCGACGTCCGGGTCAGCCGGGCCAGCCCGGCGAACCCGCTGATGCCGATACAGAGCGCCGGCAGCAGGTACGACATCGGCCAGCCGTCCCGGGCACCGGAGACCGGCAGCCATTTCAGCTCGACGCCGAACACGTACTGCCCGGTGAAGTACAGCACCAGTCCGGGCACCGCGAGTACGACGAGTGTTGCCAGCAGCAACATTCGGTCGACCACGCCGTTACGCCGGAACCCGGCGTACAGACCGAACAGCAGACCGGCGATCCACTGGAACACCAGGCTCATCGTGGCCAGCTTCAGCGTGACCGGGATCCGGAGCCTGAGCTGGTCGGCGATGTCGGCGCCGGCGAACGTGGTCCCGAAATGCCCGGTGAGGATGTCCTTCATGCTCAGCAGGTACTGGACGATGAAGGGATCGTCGAGGTGGAACTGTGCGCGTTTGGCCGCCAGCACGGCGGCCGGGATGGGTTTGTCGCCGGCCAGTTCACGCAGGGGGTCTCCGGGCATCGCGAAAACGAGCGCGTAGACCCCCAGCGTGACGACCAGCCCGATCGGGATCGCCGCCAGCACTCGGCGGAGGATGAAACGGATCACTTGAAGGTGGCCCAGAGTGCCGAGACACCGACGTACTTCGACACCCGCGGCTCGATCTTGTCCGAGTGCAGGTACGCGTTCGACTTGGTGTACAGCGGGATCAGCGGCATGTCCTCGAGCGCGATGTCCTCGGCCTGCTGGTACAGCTTGATCGCCTTGTCCGGGTCCGGCTCGGCGTCGCCCTTGGCCAGCACGGCATCCAGCGCCGGGTTGCTGTAATGGGCGAAGTTCGCGTCACCGTTGGACTTGAACATCGGCGTCAGGTAGTCCTCGATCGACGGGTAGTCGTGACCCCAGCCGGAGAACCGCAGGCCGTCCAGCTTGTGGCTGTCGGCCAGCTCGGTGATCTCCGAGCTCTGCTTGCCGGTGTACTTCACCTGCAGGCCGAGGTTCTGCCGGAGCATGTTGCCGATCGCCTCGGCGAAGATCTGCCCGGTCGCCGAGGTGGTGCTGTAGTTGATGTTCACCGGGCCGGAGAAGCCGCCCGCCTCCGCGAGCAGCTGCTTGGCCTTGGTCGCGTCGAAGTCGCAGTACTTGCAGGCGTCGGCGCGGTAGCCGTTCATGTCCGGCGCGATCAGGCCCTTGGCCGGGTCGGACAGGCCGACCAGGTCGGCGAAGGCCTTCCGGTCGATCGCCTCCGAGAACGCGTGCCGCAGCTTCGGGTTCTTGAACCGCGGGTCCCAGGCCGGGATCACCAGGTAGTTCGCGCCGGAGCTGACGCTGGTCACCCACTGGTCGGGCGCGTCGGTCTTGAAGCTCTTCACCTTGGTCGACGGCACGTCGGTGAAGTCCACGTTGCCGGCCAGGAACTCGTTGTACGCCGTGTCCGCGTTCGGGATGAACCGGTAGGTGATCGAGTCGGCCTCGGGCGCGTCCGACGCCTTGTAGCCGTCCCACTTGGCCAGCTTGAGGTCGTCGCCGGCGTTCCAGGCGGCGGCCAGCTTGTACGGGCCGTTGCCGATCGGCTTGCGCTTGTAGGCATCCGGGTTCTTCCGGACCTCCTCCGGCAGCGGGGCCAGGCCGAGGTACTGCAGGGTCAGCCCGAACTGCGAGAACGGGACCTTGAGCTTGACCGTGAAGGTCAGGTTGTCGACCAGCTTCAAGCCGCTCAGCGTCTTCACAGCGGTCGGCTTCGGCGTGGCGCCGTCCGGGGTGGGCGGGTTCAGCGCGTCGTACCCGTCGACCTTGGAGAAGAAGCCGTTGTTCTTCCAGGCGTTCGAGCCCTCGGCGGTCATGTTCCAGCTGTCCACGTAGTCCTTGGCGGTCACCGGCTGGCCGTTCTGGAACGTGTTGCCGGGCTTCAGCTTGACCGTCCAGGTCTGGCTGGTCTTGTCCGGCGTGACCGAGTCGGCCATCACGTTCAGCAGCTTGCCGGTGTTCGGATCGGTGGTCACGAGCGGCGCGAAGATCGCCATCGAGACCCCGATGCCGGCCGTGCCGTTGTCGTTCAGCGGGTTGATGTACTCCGGCGGGTCGGCGGCGACGGCGATGACCTCGCTCTTGCTGCCCGAGCTGCCGCTGCCACCACTGCTGCTCTTGCCGTCACCACAGGAGGCGAGCACCAGCGCTAGGCCGAGTGCTACCCCCACAACTCCAGACAGACGTCGCACGGTCGAACCAACTTCCTCGGCGGGAGGGCCGCTAGGCGGGCGGATCAAGCGTCATGGTTGCTGGTCGAAACTGCGCATGTCAACGTTGTCAGCTACATTGCGGCGGCGCGTAACGCAGGCGTTACTTTGCCAAGACCTCTGACGACCAGCCCTGACTTTTGGAGGGAACCCTCACTTAATCAGATCAGTCCACCATAGTCATCAGATGACACGGCAGATCCCAGCAATTGGCCATGTGCTCACAAATGCGCACTCGGTGCTGCGCCGGCGACTGCGCTGAGTGTTCGGGTCCTTACTCTTGCTGTGCCGCGAAGAGTCTGGCGAAGCGGCCGGTTGGTTGGGACATCAGGGCTGAGTAGGTGCCTTGCTGGACTACTGCGCCGTCGTCGATGACGTAGATGCGGTCCATTTCGCGGAGGGTCCAGGCTCGGTGGGAGACGACGATGGTGACGCGGTCGGCGCTGGTACGGCGCAGGTCGGCGAAGATCTCGCGTTCCGCCTCGGCGTCGATGGCTGACGTCGGTTCGTCGAGGATCCAGACGCCGGCGTTACGGAGCCGGATCCGAGCCAGCGCGAGCCGCTGCCACTGGCCGCCGGAGATCCCGGTCCCGCCCCACTGCTGACCCAACTGGGTGTCGAGCGGCAGATCCGCGGCGAACGTATCGGCGAGCGCAGTACGAACCTCCTCGTCCGCGGCAACCCCAGGCGAGCCAAGACCGACAGCATCACGCAAGGTGAACTCGAACCGCCCAAACTCCTGCACCAGCAGCCCGAAATGGCCAAGCCGCTCCGCCTCAGTCAGCCGCGCCGCATCGCGCCCGTCGATCAGGACCCGCCCACAGTCCGGACTGAGGCTGCCGACGAGCAGACTGACCGCAGTCGACTTGCCGGCGCCATTCAGGCCGACCAGCGCGACGAGCTCACCCCGCCGCGCGGTGATGCAGATGTTCCGTACGGCGGCGGTGGATGCACCCGGGTAGCTGAAGCTGACGTTGTCGAGGGCAACCGAATCCACGCGCGACACCACCGTCTGCGGCTCCCCCGCCGGCACCGAGCGGACGAACCGCCGGTACACCTGGGCCTGCGGCGCAACCGTGATGATGGTCCCGAACGCGTAGCCGCATTGACGGATCGCATTCAGGCCGGAGATCGTTCCGGCCACCGCGGCGGCCGCTGCTCCCCCACCCGCTCCGCCGGTCACCAGCGCGATCAACGCGCCACCGAAGAGCATCGCAGTCGCGAGTGCGGCGGCCAGCTCGAGGTTCATCGCCGTACGGATCATCCCATCGAGGACCCGGGTCGCCTTCGCCCGGCGATCCGCGATCAGGTCGGCCACCTTCGGGCCGGAGCCGAGGACGGCTAGTTCGGTGCCGGAGCGTTGCTGGATCAGCTGTTCGGTCGCGTACGCCGCTCGCCGGTCGTGTACTGCGACCTTCGGCCAGCCCGTCGACTCCATCCGGGAGATCAGCGTGAACGCGAGGACCGTCGGTACCAAGGCGGCCAGCACCAGCAGGCCCGACAGCGGGTTGATCGACCAGATCGCGGCGCACAGTACGACGGAGGTGACGGCAGCGCCCGGCACCTGCACGGGCCTGATGGCCATGTCGCTCATCGGCTGGGTCGCGTTCTGACTGGCCTCCAGATCGGTGACCACCTCGGCATCGGCGAGTCGGCTCGGACTCAGCCGGGCCGCGGTCCGCGCGAGCTCGACGCGGTAGTGCAACCGGAGCCGCAACATCATCAGCTGGCCGGCGATGTTCGTCACCTGCGCCAGCGGATACATCGCCCCGACCACGACAGTCAGGCCGAGCAGTTCGCTCCAGGCGTTCCCGCCGGAGTTGAGACGGTCGATCAGGCCCTCGATCAGGACGACCTGCGCCGCAGGCAAGACCGCCTGGACCAGGACCAGGATGGCGCAGAGCAACAGCCAGCCCGGCGTGACCCGGACGGCGTCGGACAGCGATTCGCGGGCGGTACGGAAGGCAGCGCGGAGCGGAGACAGCACGAGGATCCTCTTTTACGCATGAGCAGGCCGGAGCTGCGCTGGTGAATTCAGCGCGCCCTCACCGGCCGTCAAATGCGTGCCATCCCTGAATCGAGCCCCGCCCGTTCAGATGGGATCCAGTGGCAGATCACGTGGTGACGTTTACGAACCCCAACCTACCGGGGCGGGAGGAGCTGTGTCACGAGGGCGTCCGCGGTCCACTGCTCCCAGCGGGACGGGGACCAGCCTCGGCGGGTGGTGAAGAACTGGTACATCTCCGGGCTTTGCAACGCGAGCGCGACATCGGTCGCCATCGCGACGTCGAGCCCGTCCCGCAACGGCGTCTTGGCGGCGAGCGCCGTGATCATTCGCTCCATCGCAACAGCGCGCTGGGCGTTGTTGGTCATCCAGAGCTCATGGATCTCGGGATCGCCCGGCGCCGCATGCGCGACCACCTGGAGAACCGGCGCGACCCGCTCGTAGATCTCCCGGGCGATCGCCGCCAGCTCGTGCAGCTGCGCCACCGGATCCGGATCGTCGATGGCGGCCAGCACCCGCGGCCGCTCCAGCGTCGGGACCGGCTCGTCGTCACCGGCGACCGCGATGTCGAGCAACTCGCCGAGCAGCGCGCGTTTGGTGCCGAACGTGAAGTACAGGGTCTGCACCGCCATCCCGGCCTCGTCGGCGATCGCCTGCATCGACGTGGCGGAGTACCCCCGGCTGCTGAACAGGGTCTGCGCGGCCGTCCGCATCCGCTGCCGGTTGGCCTGCGCCTTCTCCGCTCTCACGTTCATGACCGCCAGGTTACCAGTTGACTAGAGCGAGTCACTAGTGATTCGCTAGAGGCACACTCTAGTGAAACCCGGGGTCCATCATGACCGAGACTCTTCCGGCGCCGACCGGCCTGCGCCGGCAACTGCGCACCACCGCACGACTGACCGCGTTCATCGGTGGGCCGGTGTTCTGGCTCGGGACGCTGTTGCATCCGGCCCGGGACGGCTGGAGCATCGCCGCCGTCGGTGAGCGCTACGGGCTGACGCATGACATCCAGGCAGCCGGCCTGGCGCTGCAGATCGTCTGCCTGGCCAGCATGATTGCGCTGGGCAACCAAATCACCCGGCGCCGCGACCTCGGAGCCTGGTACGCCGCAATGGTCGGCACCCTGCTCTGGTTCGCGTTGATCATCTTCGACGGCTCGCACAACCCGGTGCGGGCGGAGTACGCGCCGAGCATGGTGCACGAACCCGCGGATCTCGACACACCCGCGGCACTGATCGTGTTCCCGGCGTTGCTGATCTTCCCGCTGAGTTATCTCTGGCTCGGTTGGACGCTGCGGCAACGGCTGACCGGCGTACTGCTCGGTGTCGGCGCTCTCGCCTACACGATCGGTGGCCTGTTCATCTTCACGTCAGGCCCGCGGTTCGGCCTGATCCAGATCTTCGAACTCGCCGGCGCGACGCTGTACGCCGTCGGCTACATCCTCCTCGGGCGGCGCGCATGAACCTCATCGAGTCCCTACTGTCGCCGGCCGGTCGCGCCGACCCGTTCCCGTTGTACGCCGAGGCGCACCGGCTCGGTCCGGTGCTGCCGATCACGGACAGCGCGTTCCTGGTCGTGGGGTACGCGGCCAGCAACGAAGTACTGCGGAACCCGGGCTTCCGGATCCCCACAAATCCCTCGAGCCAACCGTCGCTGGAGCTGATGCAGCGATCGATCCTTCGCGCCAACCCGCCAGACCACGGCCGGATGCGGTCGCTCATCTCTCAGGTCTTCACGCCCCGCCGCGTCGCCGCATTGCAGCCCGCCATCGAAGCCGCAGTCGACGGCCTGATCGACGGTCTCCCGGCGGAGGTCGACTTCATGGACCGGTTCGCCTTCCAGCTACCGGTGACGGTCATCTGCGAGCTTCTCGGCGTACCCGCATCCGAGCGGGATCGCTTCCGGCCGCTCGCATCCGACCTCACGGCGGCGCTCGAACTCACCGATACCTCCGACGGGTCCGCGGACGCGGCTGCGCGTGAGCTCGGCGAGTACTTCGCCCACCTGATCCGCAATCCAGCCGCCGATGGCCTGGTCAGTGCACTTGTCGCCGCGCGTGATGCCGGCGACGGGCGACTGTCCGACGAGGAGCTGCTCGGCAACCTCATCCTGCTCCTGGTCGCCGGCTTCGAGACCACCACGGATCTGCTTGGCAACGGCTTGGCGATCCTGCTCGACCGGCCAGAGCTCACCTCGACCGCTCGGAGCGACCCTGCGGCCTTTGTCGAGGAGGTACTGCGGTACGACTCCCCCGTGCAGCTGACGACTCGGGTTGCGCACACGGAGGGGCTGTCGGCAGGCGGCGTCCCGATGCCCGCCGGCAGCGACCTGATCCTGCTGCTCGGAGCGGCGAACCGTGATCCGGCGCGGTTCCCGCGGCCCGACGAGTTCGATCCGGCGCGGACCGACAACAAGCCACTGAGCTTCGGCGCCGGCGCTCACATCTGCCTGGGCAACAGCCTGGCCAGGCTCGAAGGCACCATCGCGTTCACTCGCCTGGTCGAGCGCTACTCATCGATCACGGCTGAAGGACAAGCCGCCCGCCGCGACCGGCTCGTCCTCCGCGGCTACCGAACCCTGCCGGTCCGGCTCACTGCGGCGGGATGCCACCCGGGTGCTACAGCGTGAAGGCGGTGGTGTTCTCGTCGAAGGGGCCCATCACGGTGAGGGCGGGGGTGCCGCCGTACAGGTCGGCGGCCAGGCGGGCGACGTCGTCGAGGGTGACCGAGTCGATGCGGTGCAGGATGTCGTCGACCGTCGGCAGCTCGCCGTACACGAGCTCCGCCTTCGCGATCCGGGTCATCTTGGCGCCGGTGTCCTCGAGCCCCATCACGACCGAGCCACGCATCTGACCCTTACCACGCAAGAGTTCGTCCGGCGTGATGTTGCCTCCGGCAATCGACTCGAGCTCGGCCCGGATCACGTCCAGGACCTCAGGAGCCTTCTTCGGCAGGCAGCCGGCGTACACCCCGACCATGCCGGCATCGGCGTACGCCGAACCGAACGTGAACACCGAGTACGCCAGCCCACGCTTCTCGCGGACCTCCTGGAACAGCCGCGACGACATCCCGCCACCGACGATCCCGTGCAGTACGCCGGCCACGTACCGGCGCTCGTCGTCACGCACCAGCCCCGGCATCCCGAGCACCAGATGCGCCTGCTCGACATCCCGGTGATGGACCTGCACCCCGCTGTACGTCGGAACCGGCTTGCCGCCACGTCGTACCGGCGAGGGTGTGGCTTCCTCGGTGACCCAATGGCGCTCGAACGCCTTACGAACAAGGCGCACGACGTCAGCGTGGTCGACGTTGCCGGCCACCGAGACGACGATGTTGGAAGGCTTGTAGCGACGGCGGTACCAGCCCACGACTTGTTGGCGGGACAGTCCGGCGACGGATTCCGGCGTACCGGTGATGGAACGGCCGAGCGGGGACTTGCCCCAGAGTTGCTCGGCGAAGAGGTCGTGGATGTGGTCCGACGTCTCGTCGGCGTGCATCGCGATCTCTTCGTCGATGACGTCGCGTTCACTCTCGACGTCCGCCGGAGTCAGCGTGGCGGAGGTGATCATGTCGCAGATGACGTCGACCGCGAGCGGCAGGTCGGAGTCGAGCACCCGCGCGTAGTAGCAGGTGTACTCCTTGCCGGTGAACGCGTTCATCTCGCCGCCGACCGCGTCGATGGCGGCGGAGATCTCCAGCGCGTCGCGGCGCTCGGTGCCCTTGAACAGCAGGTGCTCGAGGAAGTGCGTGGCGCCGGCCAGCTGCTCCGGCTCGTCGCGGGAGCCGACGCCGACCCACACGCCGAACGTGACCGAGCGGAAGCCCGGCACCGACTGGGAGAGCACGCGAAGCCCGGAGGGCAGGACGGTCCGTTTGACCGGACCGCCCGCCTCCGGGCTCAGCAGCGTGCTGGTGGTTGCTCGAATCACTCGGCGGACTCGGCAGCCTTCTCTTCAGCCTTGTTGTCGTCCGAACCCTCGATGACCGGGATCAGCGACAGCTTGCCGCGGTCGTCGATCTCGGCGATCTCGACCTGCAGCTTCTGGCCGACCGACAGCACGTCCTCGACTGCCTCGACCCGCTTGCCACCGGCCAGCGGACGCAGCTTCGAGATGTGCAGCAGGCCGTCCTTGCCCGGCAGCAGGCTGATGAACGCACCGAAGTTGGTCGTCTTCACGACCGTGCCCAGGTAGCGCTCACCCTTCTCCGGCATGGTCGGGTTCGCGATCGCGTTGATCGCGGCCCGGGCCGCCTCGGCCGACGGACCGTCGGTCGCGCCGATGTAGACGGTGCCGTCGTCCTCGATCGAGATGTCGGCGCCGGTGTCCTCGGTGATCTGGTTGATCATCTTGCCCTTCGGCCCGATGACCTCGCCGATCTTGTCGACCGGGACCTTCACCGAGATGACCCGCGGCGCGAACTCGCTCATCTCACCCGGCGCGTCGATGGCCTTGGCCATCACGTCCAGGATCGTCAGGCGGGCGTCCTTGGCCTGGGTCAGCGCACCGGCCAGCACGCTGGCCGGGATGCCGTCCAGCTTGGTGTCCAGCTGCAGGGCGGTGACGAAGTCCTTCGTACCGGCGACCTTGAAGTCCATGTCGCCGAACGCGTCCTCCGCGCCCAGGATGTCGGTCAGCGCGACGTACTCCGTCTTGCCGTCGATCTCGCCCGAGATCAGACCCATCGCGATACCGGCGACCGGGGCCTTCAGCGGCACACCGGCCGACAGCAGCGACAGCGTCGAGGCGCAGACCGAACCCATCGAGGTCGAGCCGTTCGAACCGAGCGCCTCGGACACCTGACGCAGCGCGTACGGGAAGTCCTCGCGCGACGGCAGCACCGGCACCAGGGCCCGCTCGGCCAGCGCGCCGTGACCGATCTCGCGGCGCTTCGGCGAACCCACCCGGCCGGTCTCACCGGTCGAGTACGGCGGGAAGTTGTAGTTGTGCATGTAGCGCTTGCGCGTCTCCGGGGAGAGCGTGTCCAGCTGCTGCTCCATCCGGAGCATGTTCAGCGTGGTGACACCCAGGATCTGGGTCTCGCCGCGCTCGAACAGCGCCGAACCGTGCACTCGCGGCAGCACCCGCACCTGGGCCTTGAGCGGCCGGATCTCGGCCAGACCGCGACCGTCCATCCGGACCTTCTCGGTCAGCACGCGGTTGCGGACGAGCTTCTTGGTGAGCGAGCGGAACGCTGCGGACAGCTCCTTCTCGCGACCCTCGAAGTCAGCGGCCAGCTTGGCCACCACGGCGGCCTTGACGGCGTCGGTGGCGTCGTCGCGGTCGTGCTTGCCGGTGATGGCGAGGGCCTGGGTCAGCTCCGCGGTCGCGGCCGCCTCGACGGCGGCGAACGCGTCGTCCTGGTAGTCCGGGAAGACCGGGAACTCACCGGTCGGCTTGGACACCTTGGCGGCCAGCTCGGACTGCGCCTCGACCAGCGTCTTGATGAACGCCTTCGAAGCCTCGAGGCCCTGGGCCACGATCTCCTCGGTCGGCGCCTGCTTGCCGGCCGCGACGGCCTCGAACGTGCCCGGGGTGGACTCCGCCTCGACCATCATGATCGCGACGTCACCGGTCTCGGTGACGCGACCCGCGACCACCATGTCGAAGACGGCGTCCTCGAGCTCGGTGTGGGTCGGGAACGCGACCCACTGCTTGTCGATCAGCGCGACGCGGGTGGCGCCGATCGGGCCCGAGAACGGCAGCCCGGCGATCTGGGTGGACATCGACGCGGCGTTGATCGCCAGCACGTCGTACAGCTTGTCCGGGTTCAGCGCCAGGACGGTGATGACGACCTGGATCTCGTTCCGCAGGCCGGACACGAACGACGGCCGCAGCGGGCGGTCGATCAGCCGGCAGGTCAGGATGGCCTCCTCGGACGGGCGGCCCTCCCGGCGGAAGAACGAGCCCGGGATGCGGCCCGCGGCGTACATCCGCTCCTCGACGTCCACCGTCAACGGGAAGAAGTCGAACTGGTCCTTGGGCTTCTTGCTGGCCGTGGTGGCCGAGAGCACCATCGTGTCGCCGTCGAGGTAGGCGGCGGCGGAACCGGCGGCCTGCTGGGCCAGACGGCCCGACTCGAAGCGGATGGTGCGGGTGCCGAAGCTGCCGTTGTCGATCACGGCTTCGGCGAATTCTGCGCCCTCCATGGGCGCGTTTGTGGATCCCGACACGGGATACCCCTCTCTAGCAGTGTGACGACTGCGAGGCGCGAGCTTCCGGGGTGCCGGTCTTCGATCGAGGCCCGCGGAATCCTGTTCCAACTGTGTGGAATTTCCGAAGGCCACTACCGAGGACCGGTCGTCTCCCGCCACGCGCTTCGCGTCGCCTCGTACGTCGTGCTTCTGTATTCAGTTGTAGGCCCCGCGCTCCCGTCTTATCAGGGCGCGGATACGCCAGGAGCGGCCACCCGGGATTCGGGGGCCGCTCCTCGCGACGTCATCGGCGAAGGCCGAGCCGCTCGATCAAGGACCGGTAGCGGTTGATGTCCTTCTTCGCCAGGTAGTTCAGCAGCCGGCGGCGCTGGCCGACGAGCAGCAGCAGGCCACGACGGCTGTGGTGGTCGTGCTTGTGCTCCTTCAGGTGCTCGGTGAGGTGCGCGATGCGGTGCGTCAGCAGCGCAACCTGGACCTCGGGGGACCCGGTGTCACCCTCGGTCAGGGCGTACTCCGCCATGATCGTCTTCTTCGTTGCGGCATCAACAGATGACACAGGTTTCCTCTCGATTTCCGTTGCGCGGCGCACCGGGGCTTTCTTCACCCGAGCACTATCTGTCCGCGGCCGTTCAGACGGCAGCAGCCAGAGTATCAGTCCGTGGACGCGTCACCCTAATTGCGGGTAAGCAAGCCACGAGCGCCGTCGACGTCCGCTTTCATCTGCACGAGCAGCTCGTCGATGCTGTCGAAACGGATCTGAGTCCCCCGCAGCCGGGCGACGAAGTCGATCGCCACCGTCGCGCCGTACAGCTCGAGATCGTCGCGATCCAGCACGTACGACTCGACCCGGCGGTCCACGCCGTCGAAGGTCGGATTGCTGCCGACGCTGATCGCGGCCGGCAGCGGATCTGGGTACGCCGGAGCGCCGGGCGCCGGCGTGATCACGGTCAGCCACCCGGCGTACACCCCGTCCTGCGGCACCGCGGCGCCCGGGTCGGCGGGGATGTTGGCGGTCGGGTAGCCGAGCTCGCGGCCGCGTTTGTCGCCCTCGACGACCACTCCGGTGACCCGGAACGGTCGGCCCAGGGCCTCGGCAGCCGCCTCGACGTCACCGTCGGCGAGCCGCTCGCGCACGTACGTCGACGACCAGGGCTGCGCGTCGCCGGCCAGGCTCAGGCCCTCGACCTGGAAGCCGTACTGCGCACCTGCCTGGACCAGCGTGTCGACGTGCCCGGCCGCCTTGTGGCCGAAGCGGAAGTTCTCGCCGACGACGACTGCCTTCGCGTGCAGCGCGGTGACCAGGACCCGATCGATGAACTCCTCCGGCGACCAGCCCGACACCTCCTTGGTGAACGGGAGGATCAGCACCGCGTCCGCGCCGTACCGGCCGAGCACCTCGGCCCGCTGCTCGGGCTCGCTCAGCATCAGCGGCGCGTGATCCGGCCGCAGCACCCGCATCGGGTGCGGGTCGAAGGTCAGCGCGACCACCGGCAGGCCGCCCAGCTCGGCCGCGCGCGCCCTGGCGTGCGCGAGTACCTCCTGGTGACCGCGGTGTACGCCGTCGAAGTTGCCGATCGTGACGACCGTCGGCCCGAGATCCGGGCTCACCTGGTCCAATCCGTGCCAGACACGCATGACAGCAGGATTCCATGTCGCGGATGGATTCCCTGCACCAGGTCCACCATCACCCCTTGTGATCATGCAGTAACTCAACTTAGGGTGGGGCCGCACTGCTGAGCCCTTGGGGAGGTCTGGTGAAGCTCCGCCGTCTGGTCGCCGCCTGCGCGACGATGGTCCTGCTTGGCGGCTTGCCCGCTGCCAACGCCGCTGCCGCGCCGACAGTGACGCCACGTTTCGAGAACTACGTCGCGCTCGGCGACTCGTACACCTCGGCGCCGTTCGTGCCGCTGGCGGACCTGCTGTCGCTCGGTTGCGCCCGGTCGTACAGCAACTATCCGAAGCAGCTCGCGGCCAAGCTGCACGTGCGTCGCCTCAACGACGTGAGTTGCGGCGGTGCCGACACGACCAATATGACCCAGCCGCAGAGCACAGTCCTCGGTACGGCGGCGCCGCAGTTCGACGCGCTCACGCCGGACACGGACCTGGTCACGGTCGGCATCGGCGGGAACGACTTCGGCGTGTTCGGCAGCATCATCGACACCTGCCCTGGCCTGCGGGCCTCGGACCCGACCGGAGCGCCGTGCAAGGCGCACTTCACCGTCGACGGGGTCGACACGCTCAAGGCGAAGATCGCCCAGACCCAGACCCGGATCGCGATCGTTGTCCAGGGCATCAAGGCACGGTCGCCGAAGGCAACGATCGTGCTGGTCGGCTACCCGAAGATCGCGCCGGAGCACGGCACCTGCCCGTCGATTCTGCCGTTCGCGGACGGTGACTACTCCTACCTGTACTCGATCGAGCAGGCGCTCAACGCGGCCGTGTCCAACGCGGCCGCGGCGGGCGGAGCGACGTACGTCGACACCTTCGGGCCGTCGACCGGGCACGACGCCTGTGCGCCGGACGGGCAGGCGTGGATCCAGGGCAAGGACATCAACCTGCTCCGGGCCATCAGCTACCACCCGCGCTACGAAGGCGAAGCCGGGATGGCGTCGCTGACCTACAAGACGCTGACTGGTGCGCCGGCCACGGTGACCGCGACCGAGCAGTCCGCCTGGGCTGCGAAGGCGCGCACCCTGGCCAAGCAAGCAGCTGCATCACCCCAGGCCCTCGAGGCCTCCCTGAACCGCGTACGGACCAGCGCGCAACGCTGACCCTTTCCAATCCGTACTGCGGACTCCGGGCCGGGCCACCTCACGCGTGGCTCGGCCCGGTGGTTTCTCGCAGCAGTTCGGTCAGCGCCTGACCGAGCGGCAGATTGACCCGGTACGTCGCGTACGGATCGCCGCGGGTCAGTCCCTGGTTGATGATCAGCACCGGCGTACCGGCCTTGGCGGCGTGGCGGACGAAGCGGAAGCCGGACATGACGGTGAGGGACGAGCCGAGGACGAGTACGGCGTTCGCGTCGTCGATCAGTGAGTAGCAGCGCTCGACGCGGTTCCTCGGCACGTTCTCGCCGAAGTAGACGACGTCGGGCTTGAGGATTCCGCCGCAGACCGTGCACGGGACGACGACGAAGGTCCGGACGACATCGTCCGGGAGCTCGACATCGCCGTCCGGATTGATCCGGGTCGCCTCGGCCGTGAACGCCTGGTTGGCTTCGCGCAACCGACGGTCGAGGACCTCGCGGGCTGACGTTGTACCGCAGTTCAGGCAGATAACGCGGTCGAGGTTGCCGTGCAGTTCGATCACGTCGCGAGCGCCGGCGGCCTGGTGCAGACCGTCGACGTTCTGGGTAATGACGCCGCTCAGGAAGCCTCGCGCTTGAAGGGCCGCCACGGCACGGTGGCCTTCGTTCGGCTCCGCGCGGGCGATCGTCCGCCACCCGAGGTGGCTGCGGGCCCAGTACCGTTGCCGGCCCGCCTCGCTGGCCACGAAGTCGCCGTACGTCATCGGAGTGTGGGTCCGGAGACTGCCCGTCTCGCCGCGGTAGTCCGGAATCCCCGACTCGGTGGAGATCCCCGCCCCACTCAGTACGACGACTCCCCCGCCGGCGACCACGTCCGCGACCGGCCCGACGTCCGTCGTACCCGGCTCGAGTGCCAGCACCTCAGGCCCAGGGGCCCACTGCAGAGTCGGACGGGAACGCACCCCTCCAGCGTACGTGCTCAGTCGATCCGGGGTGGGCCGGCTTGGAGGCGGCGTTCGGCGGCTCGGCGAACGACGGTCCGGTCCATCGACGACCAGTCCGCGTCGATCCACCACGTGGCGCCCGCCTCGGCCCACGGACGGACAGCGTCCACGGCGGCGGGATCGTCGGCGGCGGTCGTGCCCTCGGCAACCACGTCGTACCCGTCCATCGTCAGGCCGTGCGCGAGGCGTTCCTTCCGGATCCAGTCGAGGCCTTGGGCGACGACGTCAGGTGTCACCTCGCCGTCACCGACATACGCCGGCAGCCATCCGTCCTGCAACGCCGCTCGTCGCATCGACTTCGGTCGCGGCCACCCACCGACCACCCAGGTCGGAACCCGCGGCTGCTGCACCGGAGGCGGCGGCGCCGGCGGCATCAGCTCGGCGATCTTCCTCGACCGGTAGTGCGTCCCGGTGAACTCGAACGGCTCGTCCCGCCAGAGGTGCGACAGCATCTCCAACGACTCGTCCATGAGCTCCGCGCGCACCTTCCGGCCCGGATCCTCCTCGAACAACCAGAACCGCTCGTCGCCCGTCACGCCCAGCCCGACCGACAGGATCACCCGCCCACCGCTCAGGTTGTCCACCGTCGAAACCTGCCCCGCCACATCCCACGGCTTCCGGCGCGGGAGCGGCGTCAGCATCGTCCCGAGCCGGATCCGCTCGGTCGTCATCGCCGCGGCTCCGAGCATCACCCAGGCGTCGATCCCCCAGATCGACTCCCACACGAAGAAACCGTCCCACCCGTGCTGCTCGGCGACGGGCGCCAACTCAGCCGCGTCCCGAGCATCGCCGTACGCCATCACGAACCCGTATTTCATGCTTCAGCACGCTACGCCGAAGCACCGACAGTTCTCAGCTCACGAAGACCGCAGTGGGTTTGGCCAGCGGGCCGTGGGGTTCGTAGAGGGCCAGGAAGGTGCCGTCCGGGTCGAACATCGCGGTCTGGCCGGGGGCCAGATTGAGGCCCGGGAGGGGCCGTCCGGTGCGGATCGCGGCTGCCTGGGTGTCGTCGGCGTCGTACCGCGGGAAGGTGCCGGCGGCAACGTCCGCGATCGGGAGCCAGTCGAAGGACTGGGCCAGCGACTCCAGCGAATGCGCGGCGGACAGGTCGAAGGACCCGACCCGGGTACGGCGGAGTGCGGTCAGGTGGCCGCCGACGCCGAGGTCGGCACCGAGGTCCCGGGCCAGCGCGCGGATGTAGGTGCCGCTCGAACAGTCCACCGAGACGTCGACGGAGATCCCGTCGGCGTCCGGCCGTACGTCGAGGACGTCGTACCGGGAGACCGTGACCGTCCGCGCCTTGAGCGCGACTTCTTCCCCCGCCCGGACGCGTTCGTACGCGCGCCGTCCGTCGACCTTGATCGCCGAAACCTTCGACGGCACCTGCGAGATCTCGCCGCGGTACCCCTCGACGGCCGCCGAAATCGCCTCGGAGGTCACTCCGTCGACAGGAGCCGTGGACACGATCTCGCCCTCGGCGTCATCGGTCGTTGTCGATGCGCCGAGCCGGATCGTGGCGTCGTACGACTTGTCCGCCAGCTGCAGGTGACCGAGCAGCCGGGTCGCCCGATTGATGCCGACGACGAGTACGCCGGTCGCCATCGGGTCGAGCGTGCCGGCGTGCCCGACCTTCCGGGTGCCGGCCAGCCGACGAATCCTGGCGACCACCGTGTGCGAGGTCATGCCGTCAGGCTTGTCCACCACGACGATCCCGTCCGAGGACGAGGTGAACGGCGGCGGAGAGACAGCCTGAGACGTGATGTGGTCCGTGCCGCTCAACGGAGTACTCAGTCCTCGTCGTCCTCGTCGTCGTCCTTGTGCTTGTACGGATCGGCGTCACCGGCCGGCTTCGCACCGGCGGCGGCCTTGGCCACCTCGGCGTCGGCCATCCGCGCCTTCTCCAGCAGTTCCTCGATCTGGCCGGCGTTCTCCGGCACGGCGTCCAGGAAGAACGCCACGCTCGGGGCATGACGCAACCCGAGCGCCTTGCCGACCTCGCTCCGGATCAGACCACGCGCCGACTCCAGCGCCGCCGCGGTGGACGCGCGCTCCTGCTCGTCGCCGTACACGGTGTAGAAGACGCTGGCCTCGCGCAGGTCACCGGTCAGCCGGGCGTCCGTCACGGTGACGAAACCCAGCCGCGGGTCCTTGACCCGGCGCTCGAGCAGCTCCGCGACGAGTACCTGGATCCGGTCGGCCAGCTGCTTCGCCCTTGCTTCACCCATCAGGGCTCACTCCCTCATTCATGAGTACGTCCGGGGAGAACATCGTCTCCCCGGACGCTACTCCGACGGTCCGGGCGCCCCGTTCAAGGGCCGCCCGGCCGTCACCGAACCATCAGCTGCGCGGCTTCTCGCGGAGCTCGAACGCCTCGACGACGTCGCCGATCTTGATGTCGTTGAAGTTGTTGATGGTCAGACCACACTCGAAGCCCTCGCGGACCTCGGAGGCGTCGTCCTTGAACCTCTTCAGCGACGACAGCTCGGTGTTGTCGACGACCACCGCTCCGTCCCGGATCAACCGGACCTTCGCGTTGCGCTTCAACAGGCCGCTGGTCACCCAGCAACCGGCGATGTTGCCCACCTTCGAGGACCGGAAGATCTCCCGGATCTCGGCCTGGCCGAGCGTGACCTCCTCGTAGATCGGCTTGAGCATGCCCTTCAGGGCGGCCTCGATGTCGTCGATCGCCGAGTAGATGACCGAGTAGTACCGGACATCCACGCCCTCGCGCTCGGCCAGGTCACCGGCCTTGCCCGCCGGCCGCACGTTGAAGCCGATGATGACGGCGTTCGACGCGATGGCCAGGTTGACGTCGTTCTCGTTGATCGCACCGACACCGCGGTCGATGATCCGCAGGTTCACCTCGTCGCCGACCTCGATCCGGACCAGCGCGTCTTCCAGCGCCTCGACCGAACCGGACACGTCGCCCTTGAGGATCAGCAGCAGCTCCTGGGCCACACCCTTCTCCATCGAGGCCATGAAGTCCTCGAGGGTACGACGGGCGCGACGCTTGGCGTTCGCGGCCGCACGGGCACGCGCTTCCCGCCGCTCGGCGATCTGCCGTGCCATCCGGTCGTCGTCGACCACCAGGAACTTGTCACCCGCACCTGGTACGGCGGTCAGACCGAGCACCAGCACCGGACGCGACGGCGTCGCCTCCTCGACCGGGTCACCGTGCTCGTCGAGCATGGCCCGGACCCGGCCGTACGCCGGTCCCGCCACCATCGAGTCGCCGACCCGCAGCGTGCCGCGCTGAACCAGCACGGTCGCCACCGGACCACGGCCCTTGTCGAGGTTGGCCTCGATCGCGATGCCCTCGGCGTGCATGTTCGGGTTGGCCCGCAGGTCGAGTGCCGCGTCCGCGGTCAGTACGACGCCTTCGAGCAGCCCGTCGATGTTGATCCGGGACTTCGCCGAGACGTCGACGAACATCGTGTCGCCGCCGTACTCCTCGGGCACCAGGCCGTACTCGGTCAGCTGACCGCGCACCTTGGCCGGATCCGCGGACGGTACGTCGATCTTGTTCACCGCGACCACGATCGGGACGTTCGCCGCCCGGGCGTGGTTCAGTGCCTCGATCGTCTGCGGCATCACGCCGTCGTCGGCCGCGACCACCAGGATGACGATGTCGGTGGCCTGCGCACCACGGGCACGCATGGCGGTGAACGCCTCGTGACCCGGGGTGTCGACGAAGGTGATCGCCCGCTCCTGGCCGTCGACCTCGGTCGTGACCTGGTACGCACCGATGTGCTGGGTGATACCGCCGGCTTCCTTGGCAACGACGTTCGCCATCCGGATCGCGTCCAGCAGCTTGGTCTTACCGTGGTCGACGTGACCCATCACGGTCACCACCGGCGGCCGCGACACCAGATCGCCCTCGTCGCCTTCGTCGTTGCCGAAGTCGATGTCGAACGACTGGAGCAGCTCGCGGTCCTCGTCCTCCGGCGACACGAGCTGTACGTCGTAGTTCAGCTCGGTCCCCAGCAGCTCGAGGGTCTCCTCGTTCACCGACTGGGTCGCGGTCACCATCTCGCCGAGGTGGAACAGCACCTGGACCAGCGATGCCGGGTCGACGCCGACCTTCTCGGCGAAGTCCGTCAGCGACGCGCCACGGGCCAGCTTCACAACCTCGCCGTCACCGTGCTTGACGCGGACGCCGCCGACCGCCGGGGCCTGCATGTTGTCGAATTCCTGGCGCTTGGCCCGCTTCGACTTGCGACCACGACGGGCCGGGCCACCCGGACGCCCGAAGGCACCCTGTGTCCCGCCACGACCACGGTTGCCCGGACCCGGACGGCCACCGCCGCCACCGGGCGGGCCGCTCGGGCCGCCGCCACCGGGACGGAAGCCACCGCCGCCGCCACCGCCGCCACTGCGCGGACCGGCACCCGGTCCACCCGAACCGCCGCCTGGGCGACCACGGCCACCGCCGCCACCGCCACCAGGACCGCCGCCACCGGGTCCGGACGGACGACCGGTGAACGTGCCTGCGGACGACTTCGGCATCATCGCCGGGTTGGGGCGCGGTGCACCCGGCACGCCACCCTGGCGCGGCCGGTCACTGCCACCGCGGTCACCGCGGTCGCGGTCGTTGCCGCCACGGCCCTGCGGCGGACGCGGCGCCATACCGGCCGGGCTCGGCGCAGGCCGGTCGGAACCGCCGCCACCCTGGCCCGGACGTGCGCCACCGCGCTGCATGCCCTGGGTCGAACTGAACGGGTTGTTGCCCGGACGCGGCGAACCGGGACGGCCGCCGCCTTGACCACCCTGACGCGGCGCACCGGGGCGCGGAGCACCCGGACGCGGCGCACCCGGACGCGGGCCGGAGCCCTGCTGGCCACCCGGACGCGAACCTGCACCCGGCTGGGGGGCCGGACGCGGACCTGGCCGGACGGAACTGTCGCCGCCCGATCGCCGCGGCGCGGGCGCCTCTGACGCAGCCGGTGCAGAGGACGCAGCCGGGGCCGCCTTCGCGGCCGGGGCCTCGAACGACGGAGTCGCCGGGGACGCCGGCGCCTCGGCAGGGGTCTCCACCTTCGCCGCCGGAGCGGACTCGACCGGAGCAGCCTCGACCGGTGCGGTCTCAGCCGGTGCGGTCTCAGCCGGAGCGGTGTCGCGACGCGGACCCGGCTTCGGGCCCGGACGCGGACCAGGCTTGACGCCCGGCGCCGGAGCGGCCTTCGCCGGAGCGGAGTCGGCCGTCGTGTCGGCCCTCGTGTCAGCCGTCGTGTCAGCCCTAGTCACTGGTGCTTCGGCAACCGGAGCAGGCGTCGCCTCCGCGGCCGGCGCCGGGGCAGGCGTGCGCTCAGCCGGAGCCTTCGGCGTGGCCGGCTGTGCTGGTTTCTGAGCCGGGCTCGCAGGGGCGACCGGTGCGGTCGCCTGCGGCGCGGCAGACGTGCTGGCAGCGGCCTTCTTGGCCGTGCGCTTCTTCGGCGGGTTCTTCTCGAACTCCTCCGCCAACCGTCGGACGACGGGTGCCTCGATCGTCGAGGACGCCGATCGGACGAACTCTCCCATGTCGTTCAGCCTGGTCAGAACGACCTTGCTGGTAACTCCGAGCTCTTTCGCGAGCTCGTAGACCCGGACCTTTGCCACTACTCTCCCTCTGGTCCGAGCCTGGGGCGCGGACCGTTAGTTGACGTACATGCTCATCGCATTGCACTCATCGTTCGACACTCATCGAGTGGTCATGAGTCGATGACCCGCCTTCATGTCGGTCACGACGGTCCGGTCAGACCGCCGTGGACGGCCGGTTGGCCGCCTTTTGTTCTACATCTTCCCTATCACGCTGCGCGACGTACTCCTGCAGCCCGGTCACGTCGAGCGGCCCCTGGACCCGGAAGGCCCGTGGGAACGCCTTGCGCCGGACGGCGAGGTCGAAGCACTCGGTCGCCGGGTGCAAATGCGCCCCGCGGCCAGGTGCCCGACGATCGGGATCCGGAAGGACAAGTCCCTCGAAAACCGTCATCCGCAGCAGGTCAGCCGGACTGGACCGCTTCCGACACCCGATACAGGTACGCTCCCGCGGCTTGCCGGGGCGCGCGTCTGTAGCAACTTTCACGTGTTCCTCAGGGTGTGGCTGCGACTCAGTCGACGGACCGAGAGATCAGTCTACCTTCTCGCTCTCACGAGTCACATCGGTATCCGGGCGGATGTCGATCCGCCAGCCGGTGAGCCGGGCGGCCAGGCGGGCGTTCTGCCCCTCCTTGCCGATCGCCAGCGAGAGCTGATAGTCGGGTACGACGACGCGCGCCGAGCGGGCCGCGGCATCGATCACCTCAACCGAACTAACCTGCGCCGGGGACAGCGCATTCCCGACGAAAGTGGCCGGATCGTCGCTGTGGTCGATGATGTCGATCTTCTCGCCGTGCAGCTCGTGCATGATGTTGCGGACCCGCTGGCCCATCGGCCCGATGCAGGCGCCCTTCCCGTTCACCGACGGGTTCAGGGTCCGGACGGCGATCTTGGTCCGGTGCCCGGCCTCGCGGGCGATCGCGGTGATCTCGACGGTGCCGTCGGCGATCTCCGGGACCTCCAGCGCGAACAGCTTCTTCACCAGGCCGGGGTGGGTCCGGCTGACGGTGATCTGCGGGCCCTTGAAGCCCTTGCGGACACCGACGACGTACACCCGCAGGCGGGAGCCGTGGTCGTACTTCTCCCCCGGCACCTGCTCGGGCGCGGGCAGCACGGCCTCGATCTTGCCGAGGTCGACCATCACCGACCGCGGGTCGCGGCCCTGCTGGACCACGCCGGAGACGATGTCGCCCTCCTTGCCGGAGAACTCGCCGTACCGGACCTCGTCCTCGGCGTCGCGCAGCCGCTGCAGGATGATCTGCTTGGCCGTGGTCGCGGCGATCCGGCCGAAGTCGGCCGGGGTGTCGTCGTACTCGCGGGCCGGCGTACCGTCCTCGGCCAGCTCGCTGGCGTAGACGGTCACGTGCCCGGTCTTGCGGTCCAGCTCGACGCGGGCGTGCTGCTGGGCCCCCTCGGTCCGGTGGTACGCGACCAGAAGGGCCGCCTCGATCGCCTCGGCGACGACCTCGATCGCGATGTCCTTCTCGCGTTCAAGTGACCGCAGGACGGCCATGTCGATGTCCATGTCAGTTCTCCTCCACCGTGCCGTCGGCAGGTGTTTCTTCAGTGTCGTTGCCGGCAGCCCGGTTGAATTCGATCTGGACCTTGGCCTTCTCCACGTCGGCGTACGCGACGGTCTCCCACTTGCCGTCGACGTCCAGCTCGGCCGCCTCGTCGGAGGCGGACTTGATCCGGCCGGTCACCTTCCCGCCGGCGATCAGCGTGACAGCGACCAGCCGGCTGATGTTGCGGCGCCAGTGCCGGGGCAAGGTGAGTGGCCGGTCGACGCCGGGGCTGGAGACCTCCAGCGTGTAGGCGCCGTCGCCCATGATGTCGTCGGCGTCGAGCGCCTTGGAGATGGCCCGGGTGACGTCGGCGACGTCGTCGAGGCTGATCCCGCCGTCGCGGTCGACCAGGACGCGCAGCAAGCGGCGGCGACCGGCCGGCGTGACATCCGCGGCCTCCAGGTCGCAGCCGAACTGCCCGACGATCGGCCGCAGGAAGTTCTCGAGGCTCGTGGTGTCCGTGTGGCCCGCGTGGTTCGGCTTTCGGCTCACAGGTTGACCTGCCTCTCTCCAGTTGTGCACCCGTTGCACCCCCGGCGGTCCAGCCGAGGGCAGTAGCCCACCCTATCCGGCCGGGCCTGCTGTCCAGGTCACCGGCACGTCCCAGCACGTCATCGGCCCGTCTCCGGCCGGGGTTCGACGGGTCACCGGGTATCGTTCCGCCGTGCCTGAACGCCGCCCGACCCGACGTGCCATGCTCGTGACCGCCGCCCTCGTTCCCGGCGCGGCCGCGCTGGCCGGCTGCAAGGACGACGCAGCGGCAGGCGCTGGTACGCCGGGAGCCGTGAACGGCACGCCGTCGTCAGGATCGCCGGGACCAACGGCGGAGACGCCGACCGTGGACCCGGCCATCGTTGCGGCGCTCAGCGCAGCAGCGACCCAGGTAACTCAATTGTCGCAGCTCTACGCAACTGTCAGCCGCAAGTTCCCCGCGCTGCGGGCCAAGCTGGCCGCCGGAGCGAAGTACCACGCCAGTCACCTTGTGAAGCTCAAGGAGACCCAGGGCGTGGCCGCGGCCACCACCAAGGCGCCGGCGGCACCCGCCACCTCCGTAGCCGCCCTGGCCGCGATCGCCAAGCAGGAGGCTGTCGCAGCCGCCACCCACGCGGCGGCCGCAGCCAAGCTCTCCGGCGCCTCCGCCCGCACCCTGGCGATGATCGCCGCCGCCGAAACCCAGCTGAGTTCCTCGCTCACCCCGCCGAAGAAGAAGGATGCTTCGTGAACCAGGTCGAAGCTCTCCAAGCCGCCCTCGCCGGCGAACACGCCGCCGTTTACGGCGTGGGTGTGGCCGGCGGGAAGCTCAGCGGCGCCCGGTTCCGGGACGCGACCGAAGCCTTCGATCGGCATCGCGCCAACCGCGACCACCTGACGGCGCTGCTCGTCGCCGCCAACCAGACTCCGGTCGTGGCCGAACCGGCGTACGACCTGCCCCAAGCGGTCACGAACGCCGCCACTGCGACGGCGCTGGTCCTGGTGATCGAGCGGCGGATCGCTGCGGTGTACGGCGACCTGGTCGAGGCTGCTGAGCAGCCGGCGGTCCGGACGTTCGCGATCGAGGGTCTGCTGACTTCCGCGAGCAGCCAGCTCACCTGGGGCGGCGCGCCGGTCGCCTTCCCGGGCCTCGTCTGATGGCCAAACGCTGCCCGTGCGGTCTGGGCGCGACGTACGACGACTGTTGCGGCAGCCTGCACCAAGGACGTGCATCGGCCAGCACCGCCGAGCAGCTGATGCGGTCGCGCTACACCGCCTTCGTGGTCGGCGACACGGCGTACCTGCTCCGCACCTGGCACTCCACGACCCGCCCACCGCAACTCCGGCTGAGCGACAACATCCGCTGGACAGGCCTCGAGATCCTCGGCAGCACCGGCGGCAGCGCGTTCCACACCGAGGGCACGGTTGAGTTCCGCGCGAACTACGCGGGCGGGTCCCAGCACGAGAACAGCCGCTTCACCCGCGAGAACGGCGAATGGATGTACGTCGCGCCGTCAGAGTGAGCGAACTGAGTCGCAACTCAGGCGCCGAGGACGTGCTGGATGCCTGCTACCGCGGCGCCGCGGGCCCAGTCGGTGAAGGTCAGCGGGGTGGCGACGACCTCAAGGGCGCAGCGCTGCGTCTCCAACGGTCCTGGCCGGAGTCGATCGTCGATCGCCGCTTGCAGAGCGGGCGAGTCGGTGAAGGCGGCGATGTCCTCGCCGGCCAGCACGATGCAGGTCGTCTGGAGCGCCCCGGCGAACGACGCCACGACGTGTCCGAGTGCCCGGGCGGCGTCGTCGAGCCGACGAGCGGCGGCCGGGTCGCCGCCGGACCGGGCCCGGACCAGGTCGGTCAGGGTGACCGGGTGCTTGGCGGCCGCCGAGGCGTGGCGCTCGAGATCCTCCCGGTTGAGGTAGGCCGCCACGCACCCCCGGTGGCCGAGGGTGCAGGTAGGCCCGCTGCCGTCGACAGGCGAGTGCGCCAGCAGATGACCGTTGTCGATCAGTTCCTCGACGGCGACGCCCTCCCTGACCACGCCCACACCGAGGCCCGCGCCGACGGTGACGATGCCGAAGGTCGAGTGGGTGCGGCCGGCACCGAACCAGAGTTGCTCGCGAGCCAGCGCCGTGACGTCGTTGGTGACAATGACCGGCAGACCACTCCGGTCCTGCAGCGGTGTGCCGAGATCGACGTCCCGCCAGCCGAGGAACGTCCCCTCGCGTACGACCGAACGATCCGCGATCACCCCACCGACAGCCACCCCGATGCCGTCAACGCTCGGCACCTTCGGCGCGAGCCGGTTCGCCAGCTGGGCGATCAGCTTCACGGTGCCCGCGACCGGCACGACGCCGTCCTCCTCGGGCCGGGGCAGGGCCGCCCTCGTGGTCGCTTTGACGTCGCCGAACAGGTCGCAGACGACGCCGTACGCGGTGTCGCCGGTGAGCTTGACGCCGACGACGTGCCGGGCACTGGGCACCGCGGTCAGGACGTGCCGGGGGCGGCCGATCGCTGCTGCCGACTCGGGGTCCTCGGTCGCGATGCCGCCACCGATGAGAGCCCGGGCCAACCGGGACATCGACGCGTAGGAGAGGTTGAGCCGGTCGCCCAGGTCGCCGCGGGTCGCCGGCCCGTGGATCAGCAACTGGCGCGTGACAGCCAGCTGTCCCGCGGTCAGCCCTCGCTCACCGGCTGACCGTTCAGAAGCGCCCGTCACTGCCATCCGCCCAGCTTACAAAGCGGCCCTGTGACCCTTGTCACAGTCGCCAGCATGGCTTATTTTCAATCTGACTGTAAATAGCCCCGGACCCCGGCGACCAGTCCCCGGGCGAAGGAGAGCTAATGGTCACCACGACCTCGATCCGGTCGGCGAAGTCCGGCCGCGCCAGGAACGGCCCGCGCGACGACACCCGTCTGGCGCTGCTGTTCATCCTTCCCGCACTGATCGGCTTCGGCGTCTTCCTGGTCTGGCCGACCTTGCGCGGGATCTACCTGAGCTTCACCAAGTTCAACCTGCTCACGCCGCCGCAGTTCAACGGCCTGGACAACTACGTCCGGATGGTCCAGGACCCGGTGTTCTGGAACGCGTTGAAGGTGACGCTCTACTACGTGATCCTGAACATCGGCCTCCAGACGGTACTGGCGCTGGTGATCGCGGTGATGATGCAGCGGCTGACGCAGCGGACCTGGCTGCGCGGCATCGTGCTGACGCCGTTCCTGGTCTCGAACGTGGTGGCCGCGATGGTCTTCCTCTGGATCCTCGACTACCAGCTCGGCATCGGCAACACGATCCTGGCCGCCGTCGGCGTCGACCGGATCCCGTTCCTGTCGTCCAGCTCGTGGGTCATCCCAACGATCGCGTTCATCAACGTCTGGCGGCATGTCGGCTACACCGCGCTGCTGATCTTCGCCGGGTTGCAGACGATCCCGGAGACCGTCTACGAGGCCGGCCGGATCGACGGTGCGAGCGAGGTCCGGATGTTCCGCAGCATCACGGTGCCGCTGCTGCGGCCGATCCTCTCGCTGGTGCTGATCATCACCGTGGTCGGTTCCTTCCAGGTCTTCGACACGGTGGCGATCGCGACCCGCGGCGGACCCGTCGACTCGTCCCGGGTACTGCAGTTCTACATCTACGACGTCGCGTTCGGCCGCTTCCAGTTCGGCTACGCGTCGGCCATGTCGGTGGCGCTGCTCGCCGTCCTGGTGGTCGTCACATTCCTCCAGTACCGGCTCACCCGGGCCGAGACCTCAGATCTGGCGTGAGGGCAGCATGGCTACCGACACCACCCCGACGGTCGCGACCGTCGGCCCCGTCGCCGTACGACGCGACACACCCCCAGCAGAGCCGCGCCGGCTGAACTTCGGCCGCGCGCTCGCCTGGAGCTTCATGATCCTCGTGATCCTGGTCAGTCTGTTCCCCTTCTACTGGATGCTGCGCACCGCCCTGTCCAGCAACAACGCCCTGTACGCCGGATCCGGCAGCCTGCTCCCGGTGCAGACCTCGGCCGGCGGATTCGAACGGGTCTTCGGCCTGCAGACCGGTCAGGAGGCGATCGACGCCGGTGGCGCCGGGCAGGCGATCAACTTCTGGCGCTACCTGTTCAACTCCGTCGTCGTCTCGACGCTCATCACCGCCGGGCAGGTGTTCTTCTCCGCGATGGCGGCGTACGCGTTCGCCCGGCTGCAGTGGAAGCACCGCGAGAAGGTCTTCGCGTTCTTCCTGGCCGGCCTGATGATCCCCGCGATCTTCACCCTGCTGCCGAACTTCGTGCTGATCAAGCAACTCGGTCTGGTCGACACCCTGCTCGGGATCGCGCTGCCGACGATGTTCATGACGCCGTTCGCGGTGTTCTTCCTGCGCCAGTTCTTCCTGGGTATCTCCCGCGAGGTGGAAGAGGCCGCACTGATGGACGGCGCCTCCAAGGTGCGGGTGTTCTTCCGCCTGATCATCCCGATGTCGCTCGCGCCGATCACGACGCTGGCGATCCTGACCTACATCGCCTCCTGGAACGAGTATTTCTGGGCGCTGATGGTCAGCTACACCGATAAGTCGCGCGTCCTCACCGTCGCGCTCGGCGTCTTCAAGTCCCAGACGCCGCAGACCGGCCCCGACTGGTCCGGCCTGATGGCCGCGACCCTCGTCGCCGCCCTACCGATGCTGGTGCTGTTCATGCTGTTCGCGAAACGCATCGTCAACTCCATCGGCTTCAGCGGGATCAAGTGAGGAGCCCGGCATGATCACCTTCCGGCAACGGATCCGCACCGCGGCGGTCGCCTTGGTCACCGTGACGGCCTTGGCGGCCTGTGGCGGTACGACCGGCAGCAGCGCGAACGGCACCATCGAGTACTGGCTGTGGGACTCGGCCCAGCAGCCGGGCTACCAGAAGTGCGCCGACGCGTTCGCCAAGGCCAACCCCGGTCTGAAGATCCACATCTCGCAGTACGGCTGGGACGCGTACTGGTCAAAGCTCACCGCCGGCTTCATCGCCGACACCGCACCCGACGTCTTCACCGACCACCTGTCGAAGTTCGCCCAGTACGTCGATCTGAAGGTCCTCCGTCCCCTCGACGACCTCGGCCCGACCAGCGACATCAAGGACGGCGATTATCAGCAAGGCCTGGCGGAGTTGTGGAAGGGCCAGGACGGCAAGCGGTACGGCGCCCCGAAGGACTGGGACACGATTGCCATCTTCTACGACGCTGCCGCGCTCAAGGCGGGCGGCGTGGATCCCGCCGAGTTGCAGAACCTCACCTGGAATCCCCAGGACGGCGGCACGTTCGAGAAGCTCGTCGCACATCTGACCATCGACGAGAAGGGGGTCCGGGGCGACCAGCCGGGCTTCGACAAGACGCACGTCAAGACGCACGGCCTCGCCTCCGAGGGATCCGGTGGCGGTGGCTGGGGTCAGACGCAGTGGTCGGCGTTCGCCGGCAGCGCGGGCTGGCAGGCCACCGACAAGAACCCCTGGGGCACGAAGTTCAACCTGGACCAGCCGGCTCTCCAGGACACCCTGAGCTGGTACTTCGGTCTCGTACAGAAGGGCTACATGCCCAGCTACGAAGAGATCGGCGGCGCCAGTGCGATCGGCACGGACAAGCAGATCCAGTCCGGTACGGCGGCTCTCGGCCTCAGTGGGTCGTGGATGATCTCCAGCTTCACCAAGCTCACCGACTCCGCCGGCAAGAAGCTGGACATCGGGCTGGCGCCGACCCCGATCGGGCCGAGCGGCAAGCGTGCGTCGATGTTCAACGGCCTGGCCGACTCGGTCACCACACTGTCGAAGCAGCCCGAGAACGCCGCCAAGTGGGTCGCGTTCCTGTCCGGGGCGGAGTGCCAGAACATCATCGGCCAGTCCGGCGTCGTCTTCCCGGCCCGGCCGGCCGGCACGCAGCTGGCGATCGCCTTCAACAAGTCCGAACGCAAGCTCGATGTCACCCCGTTCACCCGGCAGGTCGTGGACAAGACGACGTTCCTGTTCCCGGTGACGACGAACGCGGCCGACATCGCGGCGCTGATGGCACCACGTTTCGACGCCGTCTACATCGGCAGCTCGCCGATCAGCTCGCTGACGAAGCTCAACACCCAGCTCGACGACCTGTTCAAAGTCGCCCAGTAGGTAGGAAGGCAGGTATTCAGAGGGAGCGGACCCAGTTCTCCAGGAGGGTGGCGCCGGCGTCGCCGGACTTTTCTGGGTGGAACTGGGTCGCGCTCAGCGGACCGTTCTCCACGGCCGCGACGAACTTGTCACCGCCGTACGTCGTCCATGTGACCAGCGGGGCGACCGATTCGCGGGTGTCGTTGAGCTGCCAACTGCGGACGCCGTACGAGTGGACGAAGTAGAACCGTTCCTTCTCGATGCCGTCGAACAGCGCGGTGCCCGACGGGACGTCGACCGTGTTCCAGCCCATGTGCGGTACGGGCTCGGCGGACTCGGGCTGGAGCCGCTCGACCGAGCCGGGCCACTGGTCGCAGCCCTCGGTCTCGACGCCGTGCTCGATGCCGCGGGCGAACAGGATCTGCATGCCGACACAGATGCCGAGCACCGGGCGGCTGCCTGTCAGCCGGCGGTCGACGATCACGTCGCCCCGGACCGCCTTGAGCCCGGTCATGCAGGCCTCGTAAGCGCCGACGCCGGGGACCAGCAGGCCGTCCGCGTTCAGCGCTTCCTCGTAGTCGGAGGTGACCGTGACGTCCGCGCCGACGCGCTGCAGCGCCCGCTCCCCCGACCGGATGTTCCCCGAGCCGTAGTCGAGCAGGACGACCTTCTTGCTCACAGAGCGCCCTTGGTGGAGGGGATGCCCGGCTGCCGCGGGTCGAGCTCGGCGGCGGCCCGCAGCGCTCGGGCGAACGCCTTGAACTGCGCCTCGACGATGTGGTGCGGGTCGCGGCCGGACAGCACCCGGATGTGCACGCAGATCGCAGCGTTGAACGCGAGCGTCTCGAACACGTGCTGGGTCAGCGAGCCGGCGTAGTCGCCGCCGATGATCGCGTAGACCTGCCCCTCCGGCTCGCCGGTGTGCACGCAGTACGGCCGGCCGGACAAGTCGACCGTGCAGTGCACGAGCGCCTCGTCCAGCGGGACGGTCGCGTCGCCGAAGCGCCGGATGCCGCGCTTGTCGCCCAGCGCTTCCTTCAAAGCCTGGCCGATGCCGATCGCGGTGTCCTCGACCGTGTGGTGCGCGTCGATCTCGAGATCGCCGACCGTGTTCACGTGCAGGTCGAGCAGCGCGTGCTTGGCGAGCGCGTTGAGCATGTGGTCGTAGAACCCAACACCCGTTGAGATCTCGGCCCGACCGGTGCCATCCAGGTCGAGCTCGACCAGCACCTTGGACTCGCTCGTCTCCCGATCGATCCGGGCAGTGCGCGTCATGACAACCTTCCCGTGTCTGTCTTGAGAATGCGCTCCAGTGAAGCGCGGAACGCGGCCATCTCCTCGCCGGTGCCGATCGAGACCCGCAGCCAGCCGTCCGGACCGGTCTCCCGGATCAGTACGCCGTCGTCCAGCAGCGACTGCCAGACCGCGTGCCGATCGGCGAACGTGCCGAACAGGACGAAGTTCGCGTCCGAATCCACCGCACGCAGCCCGAGCGACCGCAGCCAGTCGACCGTCTCGTCCCGCTCGACCCGCAGCTGCTCGACCCGGCCGAGCAGCTCGTCCGAGTGCCGCAGCGCGGCCCGCGCGACCGCCTGCGTCACCGCGGACAGGTGGTACGGCAGCCGGACGATCCGCAGCGCGTCCACGAACTGCTTGCTGGCGGCAAGATAACCGACCCGGCCGCCCGCCATCGCGAACGCCTTCGACATCGTCCGCGCGACAGCGAGATTCGGGTACGTCGGGAGCAGCGAGACCGCACTCGGCGTCCCGGTCCGGCGGAACTCGGCGTACGCCTCGTCGACCACCAGCACCGAACCCAACGCGGCGGTGCGGGCCGCGATCGCCTCGACCACCTCGATCGGCAGCGCCGTACCGGTCGGGTTGTTGGGCGAGGCAAGCAACACGACCGACGGGTGGTGCCGGGAGATCGCGGCCAGGGCCTTGCTCGGGTCGAGGGTGAAGTCCTCGGCACGACGACCGGTGACCCAGCCGGTGTTCGTGTCCCGTGCGTACTCCGGGTACATCGAGTAGGTCGGGGCGAACGACAGCGCCGTACGCCCGGGGCCGCCAAAGGCCTGCAGGATGTGCAGCATGACCTCGTTGGACCCGTTCGCCGCCCAGATCTGCTCGGGGGCGAGCTGCGCGCCGGACTCCCGGGCCAGGTACGCCGCGAGATCTGCGCGGAGGTCGAGGAACTCGCGATCCGGGTAGCGGTTCATCCCGCGGGCCGCGACGGCCACGGCGGCCGCGATGTCCGCGACCGTCTCCTCGCTCGCCGGGTACGGGTTCTCGTTCACGTTGAGCAGGACGGGTACGTCGAGCTGCGGGGCGCCGTACGGCTCGAAGCTCTTCAGCTCCTCGCGGATCGGCAGCCCGTCGAAGCGGCCCATCAGTTCGCTCCTGGGAATCGGACGGACACCGCGGCACCGTGAGCCGGCAGGTCCTCGGCGTGGGCCAGCGCGACCACGTGACCGGCGACCTCGTGCAAGGCGTCGCGGGAGTAGTTGATGACGTGCATGGCCTTGAGGAAGCTACGCACCGAAAGGCCCGACGAGTGACAGGCGCAACCGGCGGTCGGCAGGACGTGGTTGGAGCCGGCGCAGTAGTCGCCCAGCGATACCGGCGACCAGCCGCCGACGAAGATCGCGCCGGCGTTGTTGATCAGCCCCGCGCGCTCCTCGGCGTCGGCAGTCTGGATCTCCAGGTGCTCGGCGGCGTACGCGTCCGCTACCGCGGTGCCTTGGTCGAGGTCGTCAACCAGTACGACGGCCGACTGCTGACCACTCAACGCTTCGGTGACGCGATCCTGGTGCCACGTGGTCGCAACCTGGAGCGCGAGCTCGGCCTCGACCGCCGCCGCAAGGGTCTCGCTCGGTGTCACCAATACGCTGGCAGCCATCGGGTCGTGCTCGGCCTGGCTGATCAGGTCGGCGGCGACGTGGATCGGGTCGGCCGTGTCGTCGGCGAGGATCGCGATCTCGGTCGGGCCGGCCTCGGAGTCGATCCCGACCTCACCGATCAGGAACCGCTTGGCGGCGACCACGTAGATGTTGCCCGGTCCGGTGATCAGGTTGACCTTCTTGCAGCCGTCGAAGCCGTACGCGAACCCGGCGATCGCCTGCGCGCCGCCCATCGCGTACACCTCTTCGATGCCGAGCAACGCGCACACCGCGAGCACCGTCGGGTGCGGCAGACCGCCGAACTCCTTCTGTGGCGGCGATGCAACAGCAAGCGACGGTACGCCGGCCACCTGAGCCGGAACGACGTTCATCACCACCGACGACGCCAGCGGCGCACGACCGCCCGGGACATACAGCCCGACGCGCTGGACCGGGACGAACCGCTGAGTCACCCGTCCGCCCGGTGCGGGCTCGGAGGCGATGTCGGCGGTGAGCTCGTCCTGGCTGACCTCCCGGACCCGGCGGATCGACTCCTCGAAGGCGCTACGCACCACCGGGTCGAGCTCCTCGAGCGCGGTCTTCAGCGCCTCGGCCGGGACCCGGATGTCCTCGACGCGGACATGGTCGAACTTCTCGCCGTACCCCCGGATCGCCTCGAGGCCGCGATGGCGGACGTCCAGGCAGATGGGTCGGACGACGTCGAGAGCCTTCTCGACGTCGAACACGGCTCGGGGGACGAGGGCGTTCACTTCGGCTTGGAGGTCGGTAACCTCTCCGGCCGCCACTCGGCCCCGCAGGTCGACGCGGCGAATCATGCCGCCAGTCTAGTGGTGACGACCCGTCAACCTCGCGCCGTATCCACAAGCCGGGCCGTTACCAGGTGTGATGCCCTAGGCTCGACCATATGGACTCCCGCCTGCCGCTGCTCACTGTCGACACGGTGATCTTCCCCGGGCTGGTGCTGGCGATTCCGGTGACCGACGTACAGGGCCGTGCGGTGATCCGCGACCTGGTCGAGAACGGCGGCGAACTGGTCTGCGGGGCGCTCGCGGTCCGGGACGGGTACGAGCTCGGTGAGCGGGTGTTCCGGTCGCTGTACGGGACCGGCTGCGCGGCGACGATCTCCGAGATCACGCTGGACCCGGACGACGACGGGCCGGTCGAGGTCACGCTGACCGGCAACCGGCGGTTCAAGGTGGCGGAGCTGGACGGCACCGGTGACTACCTGGTCGCGGACGTCGAGTGGCTGGACGACGACCTCGGCGACGACCCGTTGACCACGGCGCTGGTCGCGGTCAAGCGGTTCCGGAAGTACGCCGAAGCCGTGAGCGAGATCAGCCGCCCCGGCCTGCACCTGGGCGAGCTCCCCGACGACCCCGGCACGCTGTCGTACCTGATGTCGGCCGCGATGAAACTGATGACCCCGGAACGCCAGAAGCTCCTCGAGGCCCCGGACGCCACCGACCGCCTGACTCAGCTCGTCGGCCTGATCGACAGCGAACTCGCCGCCATCGCCGCCCTCCCGTCCCTCCCCGCCATCGACCTCATCACCTGGTCGGCCCTCTCCCCCAACTGACGGTTCGACCTCCGTCCAAGTGACGCCCGAGGACCGGTCGCGTCCCTAGACTGCGATCGGGCGGGGCTAGGGAGGAGTCAGGGGATGGACGAGAAGTATGTGCTGATCACGGGTGGGACCAACGGGATCGGGTTGGCGGCGGTACGGCGATTGGCGCGGGAGGGGGCTCGGATCGGGCTGGTGGCCCGGGACCGGGAGAAGGCTGAGCGGGTCGCGGGCGAGCTGGGTGGGGCGGATGTTTTCGAGGCGGATCTGACCTCGCAGGCGTCGATCCGGGAGATGGTGCGCGACGTCAGAGGGCGGGCGCCGGCGATCGACGTGCTGGTGAACAACGCCGGCGCGATGTACGGCAGCCACCAGGTGTCGGTGGACGGCATCGAGCTGACGTGGGCTCTGAACGTGGTCGCGCCGTACCTGATCACCACCCTGCTCGCCGGCCACTTCTCGCCCTGGGCCCGGGTGATCGGGACGGCATCGGACGAGCACGAGAAGGCGAAGCGGATCGACTTCGACGACCTGAGTGGTGAGCGGTACTTCTCGACCTCCGCCAAGCTGACGGGCGGATCGCTACGGCGGTACGGCGAGACCAAGCTCGCGCTGATCCTGCTGAGCGGGGAGCTGGGCCGGCGGGTGCCGATGATCCGCACATACACCTTCGAGCCGGGGCTGGTCTCGACCGGGTTCAACACGAACAACGGCCGGCTGATGAAGCTGATGATGGCGATGACCAAGCCGTTCGCCCGTACGCCGGAACAGGGTGCGGAGACCCTGGTCTGGCTCGCCACGTCACCGGACGTGGCGGATGAGTCCGGCCTGTACTACTCGCGTGAGCGGCGTACCGACCCGTCGGCGGCCGCGCAGGACACGGACGCGGCCGCGCGGTTGTGGGAGACGTTGCAGCAGCAGACGACGCTACCGAAATGAATCCCAGCGCGGTATGGTCGTGGTATGAGCAAACAGATCACGGTCAGGCTGCCGGACGACCTGGTCGCCTTCATGGACGAGCTCGTCGCCACCGACAAGGCGACGAGCCGGGCGTCCGTGGTCGCCCGGGCGATGGAGCGTGAGCGTCGCCGCGAACTGGCCGCCCGCGACCTGGCCATCCTGAGCGAGCACGGCGGGTACGACGACCTGGACGGCCTCGCCACCGCGGCCTCGGGCACCGTCCTCAGCGATCTCGACTGATGCGTCCGATCCACATCGCCCGGCTCGACAAGCCGCGGCCGGTCGTGGTCCTCACTCGCGAGCTCATCCGCCCACGCCTCACCAACGTCACAGTCGCCCCGATCACCAGCACGATCCGCGGCCTGTCCACCGAGGTCCTGGTCGGCCCGGACAACGGCCTCGATCACCCGAGCGCCATCTCCTGCGACAACATCCAGACCATCCCCAAGTCGCAACTCGGCCGCCTGATCGGCCACCTCCACCCCGACCAGGAACCCCTCCTGGCCGAGGCGATCAACCTGGCGTTCGACCTCGAGCTCTAGCCCAGCTTGCTGACGTCGCGGACGGCACCCTTGTCCGCGCTGGTTGCCATTGCGGCGTACGCACGGAGCGCTTGGGAGACCTTGCGCTCGCGAGCGCGGGGAGCGTAGACGCCGTTGAGCGCGACGCGACGGGTGGCCAGTTCGTCGTCGGAGACGAGCAGCTCGATGGAGCGGCCGGGGATGTCGATCTTGATCTGGTCGCCGTCCTGGACCAGGGCGATGGTGCCGCCGGATGCTGCCTCGGGTGATGCGTGGCCGATCGAGAGTCCCGACGTACCGCCGGAGAAGCGGCCGTCCGTCACCAGCGCGCAGACCTTGCCCAGGCCGCGGCCCTTCAGGAACGAGGTCGGGTAGAGCATCTCCTGCATCCCGGGGCCGCCCTTCGGACCCTCGTACCGGATCACCACGACGTCGCCGGGCTGCACCTGCTTGGCCAGGATCTTCTCGACGGCCTCCTCCTGCGACTCACACACGACCGCAGGTCCCTGGAACGTCCAGATCGACTCGTCCACGCCGGCCGTCTTGACGACACAGCCGTCGACGGCCAGATTCCCCTTCAGTACGGCGAGACCGCCGTCCTTGGAGTAGGCGTGTTCGAAGTCGCGGATGCACCCGCCGGCCGCGTCGGTGTCGAGGGTCTCCCACCGCTCGGACTGCGAGAACGCGGTCGCCGACCGCTTGCAGCCCGGCGCCGCGTGCCACAGCTCGACGGCCTCGGGCGACGGCGAGCCGCCGCGCACGTCCCAGTTCTTCAGCCAGTCGTCGATCGAGTCGCTGTGCACGGTGTTGATGTTCTCGTTCAGCAGGCCGGCGCGGTGCAGCTCACCGAGGATGGCCGGGATGCCGCCGGCGCGGTGCACGTCCTCCATGTAGTACGTGCCTTGTGGTGCCACGTTCGGCGCGACCTTCGCCAAGCAAGGCACCCGGCGGGAGACCGCGTTGATGTCGTCCAGATCGAAGCCGACCTCGGCCTCCTGCGCGGCGGCCAGCAGGTGCAGGATCGTGTTCGTCGATCCGCCCATCGCGATGTCCAGCGCCATCGCGTTCCCGAAGGCTTCCTTGGTCGCGATGTTCCGCGGCAGCACGGTCGCGTCGTCGTTGTCGTAGTACCGCTTGGTGATCTGTACGACGGTCTCGCCGGCCTTCTCGTACAGCGCGCGGCGGGCGGTGTGGGTCGCGAGGACGGAACCGTTGCCCGGCAGCGAGAGGCCGATCGCCTCGGTCAGGCAGTTCATCGAGTTCGCGGTGAACATGCCCGAACACGACCCGCAGGTCGGACAGGCGTTCTCCTCGATCCGCAGGATGTCGGCGTCGGAGACGTTCTCGTTGACGGCCTCGGACATCGCGTCGATCAGGTCGAGCTTGCGAACCGTTCCGTCGACCAGCGTGGCCCGGCCGGCCTCCATCGGACCGCCGGACACGAAGACGGTCGGGATGTTCAGCCGGAGTGCGGCGTTGAGCATGCCGGGGGTGATCTTGTCGCAGTTCGAGATGCAGACCAGCGCGTCCGCGCAGTGCGCCTCGACCATGTACTCGACCGAGTCGGCGATCAGGTCCCGCGACGGCAGGCTGTAGAGCATGCCGCCGTGGCCCATCGCGATCCCGTCGTCGACGGCGATCGTGTTGAACTCACGCGCGATCCCACCGGCCGCATGGATCGCCTCGGAGACGATCCGACCGACCGGCGCGAGGTGCGTGTGACCCGGCACGAACTCGGTGAAGCTGTTCGCCACCGCGATGATCGGCTTGCCGAAGTCCTCACGGGCTACCCCGGAGGCCTGCATGAGCGCGCGGGCGCCCGCCATGTTGCGGCCGTGGGTGACAGTACGGGACCTCAGAGCAGGCACGACGACATCTCCTCGCAGTAGAACGACGCTACCGATGTTGCCACGCCCGTCCGGATGGCGGTACGCGGGTCCCGAATCGTGGAGTGGTGATTCTGTCGGTGGTCGGATCTAGCCTGACTTCATGGCAGGGATGGAGCACCACACACGACCGGTGCAGCCTGCCCTGCGCCCGTACGTCGGCGACCTCGTCGGGTACGCGTACGACGGCGATCCCCCACAGCTGCACCGCGGCCTGCCCTCGCGCTTCCTGACTCTTGTCATCACGCTGGACGATCCGCTGGGCGTTGCCTGGCCTGGTCGACCGGTGGAGAAGTACGACGCCCTCGTCGGCGGACTGCACTCGACCGCGGTGCACATCGGCCAGACACCCAGTCGTGCCGGCGTGCAGCTCTCACTCACTCCCCCGGCCGCGCGGGCGTTGCTCGGCCTGCCGCCGGGCGAGCTCGCCAAGACGGTGATCGGCCTCGACGAGGTGCTCGGCCGCCCGGCCCGCGAGCTGACCGATCGGCTGCGCGAGGAGTCGAGCTGGCAGCGGCGGTTCGACCTCCTCGAGGTCGCGCTACTCCAGCAGCTCGGCGCGCGAGAGACAGCCACGGTCCGTCCGGAGGTCGGCTGGGTCTGGCAGCGGCTCTGCGCGTCGGGCGGTGCGATCGGCGTACAGGAGCTGGCGACCGAGGTCGGCTGGAGCCGGCGGCATCTGACCGACCGATTCACCGCCGAGTTCGGCCTGGCGCCGAAGGTCGCGGCTCGAGTACTGCGGTTCGAACGCGTCACCGGACAGCTACGGCGACAGCCACGCACCCGGCTGGCCGATCTGTCAGCCAGCGTCGGGTACGCCGACCAGGCCCACCTGACTCGCGAGTTCCGCACCATCGCCGGCTGCTCACCCCGCCAGTGGATGACCGAGGAACTCCCAAACCTTCAAGACTTCCCGGCCGCCGGTGACCGACAGTCGGAGGTATGAACACAACAACGAACGTGATCGGCGTCTGGCCAGGGCTGCACTACCGGGACGGGCAGGCCGCGCTGAAGTTCCTCACCGAAGGCCTCGGCTTCACTGTCATCGCGTCGTACGCCGGGGTGACCGACGGGTCGATCGCCCATGCTGAGCTGGCCTGGCCGACCGGTGGCGGGATCATGATGGGATCCGCCGATGCCAAGGCAGAGCCGGACGAATTCACCGCACTCGCCGAACGGACTCAGTCGGTCTATCTCGTCCACGACGACCCGGACAGCCTGATCGGCCGTGCGATCGGCGCGGGCGCGGTCGTCGTCCGCGGTCTGGAGGACACGGACTACGGATCGCGTGGGTTCACGGTGCGCGATCCCGAGGGCAATCTGTGGAGCGTCGGCACGTATGCCGGTGAAATCTCCAAGTAATCCACAGGCTGCGGCGATCGAGTCGGCATCCGTCGGTCGATCTCATTAGACTCGCCGGGGTGAGCGAGACAACCGGACTGCCCGATTCCGAAGCCCTGCAGATCCTGCGGCGGGTCTTCGGGTACGACGCCTTTCGCGGGGAGCAGGCCGAGATCATCGACACCGTGGTCGCCGGCGGCGACGCGTTGGTGCTGATGCCGACCGGCGGCGGCAAGTCGCTCTGCTACCAGATCCCGGCCCTGGTCCGATCCGGCGTCGGCGTAGTGATCTCGCCACTGATCGCTTTGATGCAGGACCAGGTCGACGCGCTGACGGCTCTCGGCGTACGGGCGGGATTCCTCAACTCCACGCAGGACTACGAGCAGCGGCGCGAGGTCGAGCAGGCATTCCTGGCCGGCGAGCTGGACCTGTTGTACCTCGCGCCCGAGCGGCTCCGGGTCGAGGCGACCGTGCGGCTGCTCGACCAGGGCAAGATCGCGCTGTTCGCGATCGACGAGGCGCACTGTGTGTCCCAGTGGGGGCACGACTTCCGGCCGGACTACCTGATGCTGTCCGAGCTGCATGAGCGGTGGCCCGACGTACCGCGGATCGCCTTGACCGCGACGGCGACCGACGCGACCCACCAGGAGATCGCGACCCGGCTGAACCTGTCCGAGGCGAAGCACTTCGTCGCGAGCTTCGACCGGCCGAATATCCAGTACCGGATCGTTCCGAAGGACAACCCGCAGCGGCAACTGCTCGACCTGCTCGGCACCGAGCACAAGGGTGACGCGGGCATCGTCTACTGCCTCTCCCGCAACAGCGTCGAGAAGGCCGCCGCCTTCCTGACCCAGAACGGGATCGAGGCCGTGCCCTACCACGCCGGCCTGGACAGCCGGACCCGCGCGGCCAACCAGGCCCGGTTCCTGCGCGAGGACGGGCTGGTCGTGGTCGCGACGATCGCGTTCGGGATGGGGATCGACAAGCCGGACGTCCGGTTCGTCGCGCATCTCGATCTGCCGAAGTCGGTCGAGGGCTACTACCAGGAGACCGGCCGCGCCGGGCGGGACGGACTGCCGTCGACGGCCTGGCTCGCGTACGGCCTGCAAGACGTCGTGCAGCAGCGGAAGATGATCGACACGTCCGAGGGTGACCTCGCGCATCGGCGCCGGCTCGGCTCACACCTGGACGCGATGCTCGCGCTGTGCGAGACCGTCGAGTGCCGGCGGTCGCAACTGCTCGCGTACTTCGGTCAGCACGGCGAGGCTTGTGGGAACTGCGACACGTGTCTGACGCCGCCCGAGTCGTGGGACGGGACGATCGCGGCGCAGAAGCTGTTGTCGACGGTCTATCGGCTGCAGCACGAGCGTGGGCAGAAGTTCGGCGCCGGGCAGCTGGTCGACATCCTGCTCGGCAAGGAGACCGAGAAGGTCAAGCAGTTCCGGCACGAGCAGCTGTCGGTGTTCGGGATCGGCAGCGAGTTGAAGGACACCGAGTGGCGCGGGGTGGTCCGGCAGCTGCTGGCGCTGCGGCTGCTGGCGGTCGAGGGCGACTACGGCACGCTGGTGCTGACCGAGGAGAGCACTGAGGTGCTCGGGCGGCGCCGCGAGGTGATGATGCGGCGCGAGCCGGAGCGGACTCGGTCGAGGTCTTCCTCGAGTGCGAAGAAGAAGGCGGTGGCTGATCTCGCGCCCGAGGCGGCGCCGGTGTTCGAGCGGTTGCGCGCGTGGCGGGGGGCGGCGGCGAAGGAGCAGGGCGTCCCGGCGTATGTCATCTTCCACGACGCGACGCTCCGGCAGATCGCCACCGATCTGCCGTCCTCGCTGGCCGAGTTGGGCAAGATCAGCGGCGTCGGCGACAACAAACTGGCCAAGTACGGCGAGGGAGTACTGGAAGCCCTGTCGAATTCGGACTGAGCTCTTCGACGCGAAGGCAGGAGCACGGATCGGCCGCGCCCTCCAGAGGGAGAACGAACATGGGTTCATCGGTGCTGTTGATGTCGATGTCCGCCGACGGCTACGTCGCCGGCCCGAACGACCGGCCGGGCAACCCGGGCGGCGACGACTTCATGCGGTTGCACGAGTGGTACCTCGACGCCGACGGCGAGGTGGGCCGGCCGGCGGGCGAGGCCGGCGTGATCTACGACGAGTTGATGGCGACCGGTGCCGTGGTGGTCGGTCGTCGTACGGCGGAACAGGTCGACTACTACGGTGGCGCCCATCACGGCGTACCCCTGTTCGTCCTCAGCAACGATCCGGCGGCGACCTCGAAGTACGAGTCGGTCACCTTCGTGAGCGACATCGAGACCGCAATGGCCCAGGCAAAGGCTGCGGCCGGCGACAAGGACGTGCTGGTTCACGGCGCGATCACGGCCCAGACCGCACTGGCGGCCGGGGTGCTCGACGAGTTGCAGATCGACCAGGTGCCGGTGTTGTTCGGCAGCGGGATGCGGTTGTTCGACGTACTGCCGGAGCGCATCGAGCTCGAGATCGTCCGGGTGATCGACACACCGCAGGCGACCCACATCCGCTACCGGGTACGCCGCTGATCAACCCAGCAACGGTTGCAGGGCCTTGGTCAGTTCGGCCATCACACCGTCGACGTTCTTGTTGCCGTCGGCAAGGATGAGGGAAACCGAGACCTTCTTCTCCGGGACCACGACCAGCACGCAGGTGTGATCGGACGACTCCCCACGATGGCCGTACGCCGTACCGATACCGAACCGCTCGGAGAACAGCATCGTGCCCAGCCCGTACTCGCCGTCGCCCGTGGTCATCTGATCGACCAGCTCGGCCGGCAGCACCCGGTCGCCGTACAACTCGTAGCCCCAGCGCGCGATCGTCGGCGCATCGGCGGCCATCCCGCCGTTCGCCGCGGACAGGCTGGCGATCGCACGGCACGGCAGGTAGCCGTCGGGCTTGCCACAGGCTGCGTTGACGTCCTGAGCGGCCGGCGGTTGGGGCTTCTCCGCATCCTGGAAGGCGGCGTGCTGCAGACCGGCCGGTGCAGCCAGGTCCCGCCGGAGCACGGTGGCGAGCGGCTGACCGGTCACCTTCTCGATCATCATGCCGAGCAGCACGTAGCTGGGATTGCTGTAGCTGTAGGGACTGCTCGCTGCCCCGACAGGCATGCTGTCGTAGGACAGCGCGTCCTCGGGCGTCCAGTGCCTGCTGGGCGCAGCCTCGATGACCTTGTCCATCCGGAGGTAGTCCTCGGGTCGATAGTCCTGCACTCCCGAAGTCATCGAGAGATGCTGCCGAACGGTCGCGTTGTTGGCGGTCAGCTTGTGCTTCACGTACGTCGAGAGCGGCGCGTCGAGGTCGATCTTCTTCGCCTTCGCGAGCAGCATCACCTCCGACGCGACGAACGTCTTCGTGATGCTCGCAACGCCCATACTCGTGGTCGGCACCAACGCCGTCCCGAGCGCATCCTTTCCCGCCGCCCCGGACCAGGCCCACTTGTCGGTGATGACCGCCGCGGTCGCGCCCCGCGCCCCTGCCGGCGAGTCCGGGAACGCGACGATCTTCGCGAGCACGTCCTGCAAGACCTTGGCCTTCGCCGGGTCCAGGGCCTCTGTCGCCGGGTTGGGAAAGCCCACCGCGGCCGGGGTTGTGCTCGTCGATCCCCCACCAGAGCAGCCCACCAACGCCAACAGCAGCATTGCCGCCCCAGCTTTTCTCATCCCTCGATCATGGCACCGCGCGGGCCAACCGGACCTGCCCGATCAGGCAGTCCATCGAACGGAAGGCGCCAGGGCAGCGAAGTCTTGGATCAGGCCTGAACGGCGGGACGACATCCAGGCGAGGCAGACGCTGTTCTGGGCGAGATTGCTGACCGGGACCGTGACCACGTCGGGACGTTGGTAGAACGTGGCGACCGACAACGGGATGATCGAGATCCCACGGCCGGTGGCAACGTGTTCCAGCTTCTCCTCGACGCTGCGCATGACCGGCACCGGTTTCGCGGTCCGGGTGCGGAGCTCGAGGGCGATATCGCGCCACTCCGGTACGGCGTCCGGGTCCTGCAGCAGGTGCTCGTCGGCCAAGTCGGTGATGTCGATGACCGGTTTGCCGGCCAGCCGATGATCGGCGGGCAACGTCGCGACCCGCGGCTCCTCGAACAGCGGGCGGACGGTCAGCCCGGCCTGATCGATCGGCAACCGGACGACACTCACATCGACCCGGCCGTCGTGCAGTACGGCGACCTGGTCGAACCAGGTGGTCCGGATCAGCTCGACCTCGAGGTCGGGATGCGTCGCCCCGAAGGACCGGACCGCCTCGGTGACGGTCAGCCCCGGCATGAACCCGATGGTGAACGTCTTCGATCCCCTGGTCGCCTGAGCAACCCGTCTGCGCGTCGCGTCCGCGGCTGCGAGCAGCGGGCGAGCGTCGTCGAGCAGCTGCCGACCGGCCGGAGTCAGCTCGGTGGCGCGCTTGGTACGGACGAACAGCTGAGCCCGCAGCTCGTCCTCGAGGGCCCTGATCTGCCGCGACAGCACCGGCTGCGCGATGTGCAGTCGCTCCGCCGCCCGGCCGAAGTGCAGTTCCTCGGCGACGGCCACGAAGTACCGGAGCTTGCGGAGATCGAGGTCCATAATACCTTCAGGGTATTACAGCGGCCCGAACAGGTCTTGGACGGCGGCCGCCCGGCGACCGCATCGTGGAAGGGAATCCCCACCACGAAAGGCAGTCCCCATGACTCTGCAGGATCAGCGCGTCGTCCTCCTCGGCGGTACGTCGGGGATCGGCCTCGCCACCGCTCAGCTCGCCGCCGCCCAGGGCGCGACCGTGATCGTTGCCTCCAGCAACCCTGAGTCGGTGAAGCGAGCGCTGGACGCACTGCCCGCGACCGCGTCCGGCGAGGCGGTCGACCTCACCGACGCCGCGGCGGTCAAGGCGTTCTTCGACGGCCTCGACCCGTTCGACCACCTCGTCTACACCGCGGGTGAGTCGCTCGCCCTGATCGAGGTCGCGTCGATGGACCTGGCCCGCGCTCGCAAGGCGTTCGAGCTCCGCTACTTCGGCGCACTCGGTGCGGTCAGCGCCGCGGCGGCCAAGATCCGGCCAGGCGGTTCCGTCGTACTCACCACCGGTGCCGCCGGCGACCGACCGAGCCCAGGCTGGTCAGTGGCGGCCAGCATCTGCGGCGCGGTCGACTCCCTCGTCCGCGCACTAGCCGTCGAACTCGCCCCGCTGCGCGTCAACGCGGTCAAGCCCGGCGTGGTCCGCTCGCCGCTGTGGTCGAACATGCCCGTCGAGGACCAGGAGACGTTGTACGACGAGACATCGCGGCTGCTCCCCGTCGGCCGGGTCGGTGAGGTCACGGACATCGCCGCGGCGTACGTCTACCTGATGAACCAGGGCTACGCGACGGGCACGATCGTGACCGTCGACGGCGGCCATGTCCTGGTGTGAGGCAGAGTGGGTCTCGTGACACGCATTCTGATCACCGGTTCCGCGGACGGGCTCGGGCAGATGGTTGCCCGAGAGCTGGTTACGCAAGGACATGAGGTCGTGCTGCATGCTCGCAACCAGGAGCGTGCCGACGATGCTCTTCGTGCCGTACCCGAAGCGACTGCTGTGCTCGTCGGCGATCTCGCGAGCATCGACGAGACGCGGGACGTGGCTCGGCAGGCTAACGAGTCGGGGCGGTTCGACGTGGTCGTCCACAACGCGGCCGTCGGATATCAGGAGCCGCGGATCGAGACCGTGGACGGGTTGGAGCACGTGTTCGCGATCAACGCGCTGGCGCCGTACCTGCTGACCGCGTTGATCGACCGGCCGGAGCGGCTGATCTATCTCAGCTCGGGCATGCACGAGGGCGGTGACGTCGTACTCGACGATCTGCAGTGGGTACGGCGGCGGTGGCGCGGAGCGCAGGCGTACTCGGACTCCAAGCTCCACGACGTGATCCTGGCGTTCGCCGTCGCCCGGCTCTGGCCGGACGTGCTGTCGAACGCGGTGGATCCGGGCTGGGTTGCGACGAAGATGGGCGGTCGAGGCGCGCCGGGCGATCTCAGTCGGGCGCATCTGACGCAGGTCTGGCTGGCAATCGCGCCGAGTACGCCGAGCGGTGGGTACTACTACCACCGGCAGCTGCACCGGACGAATCCGGCGGCGTCGGATCGCGAGACGCAGGACGCCTTCCTCGACGCCTGCGCCTCGCTCACCGGAGTACAACTTCCGAGCTGATCAGCCCTCGGAGATGTAGAGCCGATTTCCGTCTTGGTCGCGGAGGCTGAACATCGGCGGGATGCCCGGCCACTCGAGCAGCTCGTCGGTGTCGACACCGACGTCGAGGAAATGCTGATGCGCCGCCTTGGCGTCCGGGCTGCCCATCCGGATCCCGGTGTCGACACCGGCCGGGTTGCCGTCGCTCGCCGGTACGAGCGCAACGCTTCCGGACGCGCCCGCCGAGCCGGCCGGGGCGACGACGATCCACCGGCCGCCGAACTGCGGCAGCGGAGCGTCCATCAGCAGCTCGAACCCCAGCGTCTCGGTGTAGAACGTCACCGCGCGGTCCTGGTCGGTCACCGGTACGCCGACGGTCCGGATCTCGCTGATGTGATTCATCGTGGTTCTCCTTGGTTGTGAAGAGGTGCTTTCACCAAGAGGTAGAACCCGATCCGGCCTTTTCGACATCACCCAGCAAAGAAGCCCCGGACGAGTGTCCGGGGCTTCTTCGGCGAGCTGACTACTTGGCGACGACTCGCAGGCTGAACTCGGCCTGGCCGTCACCCGTCGAGCGGGCCACGATGCCCGCCGAACGGAGCGCTGCCAGATCCTTGTCCTCGGCGAACCGCTGACTGAGCGAGCCGGCCGCCTCGAAGTCGACGTACCCGATCATCACCGCGCCCTTGGTGTCGGGCAGCGCCTGCTTGAAGTTCTCCGCCTGGCCGAGGTTGCCGCCCTTCAGCACCTGGTCGGCGTAGTCCTTGCTGGTCGAGACGACGAAGGTGTCGTCGTCCTTCGCGGTCTCGATCGGGATGTTGGCCGACGAACGCTGGCGCAGCAGCGTGGTCAGCTTCTGCACGACCGTCTCGGCCTTCGCCGGGTCGGTCTCCATCCGGGCCGCGATCTTCGGGCCGTTCGCGGCGTCCTTGTCGACCGCGACCGCGAGGTTCTTGCCGACCAGGCTCTTCAGGTCGTCCGGCAGGGTCAGGCCGGTCTCCTCGGTGATCTGGTCGATCATCGGCTTGAGCTTGTCGCCGCCGGTCTTCTGCAGCTGCTGCCAGGCGGTGTCGATCAGGCTGTCGCCGCCCGAGATCGCGATCGCGCCGGCCGTGCTGTCCGGCAGCTTCGAGACCAGGTCGCCGGCGTCGGCCGCCGAGTTCACCTTGATGCTCTTGTCGCCCTGGCCGATGCCCTTCAGCTCGACGTACGACGCGTCGAACCGCAGCGCGACCGCCGTGGTGGCGTCGCCGAGGCCGGCCAGCTGACCGGAGTCGACCTTGCCGGTCATCGTGGCGATGCCCTTCATGTCCGCCCAGCCCGACAGGAAGCCCTGCTCGCCGAGCTTGTCCATGTCCGCGCTGAACTTGGCGTTCTTGGTCAGCGGGTTGTCCTTGGCGGTGGCGACGGCCGAGTCGACGGTGGCCTGGTCGTCGGACAGCAGCACGTACCCGTTACTGAACGCTCGGCCGGGCTTCTTGTCCTCGTTCGCCATCAGCTTGTCGAGGCCCTTGTTGGCGGCGTCCTGGTTCTTCACCTGGACCGCGACCACGGGGACCGGGTCGTCCTTGCCGTCAGCGGGCGGTAGCAGAGCGACGCCGGCCCGATCGCCGAGCCACGGCTTGATGTCCTTGTCGTAGTCGACAGTCGCAAGATCGTCGCCGGCGGACTTCTTGATCTGCTCGAACAGCTTCTGCCGCAGGTCGTCCTGGTCACCGGTGAGGCCGAGCTTGTCCTTCACCGACGGGAACTTCATCATGAACCGGATCGCCGCGACCTTCTGGCCGGCGGACGGGTTCAGGTCAATCCGTGCGTACGCCACGGCGGTGCCGGGCAGCACGTCGGCCGGCTGCTTACCGCCGGCAAGCTTGCCGTAGGCAAAGATTCCGCCGCCGGCCAGGACCAGCACCATCGCGAGTGCGGCGACGATCGGGATCAGCTTGCCGCGCTTCTTCTTCGGCTCCGGCTGCCACTGCGGCTGACCGCCGTACCCGGGGCCTTGCGGCGGCTGACCACCGACATGCATCTGCTCGTACGACGCCTGTCCAGGCTGCCCGTACTGCGGCCCGCCCTGCTGAGGACCGCCGTACTGGGGTCCGCTCTGCTGCGAGGCGCCATACTGCTGGCCACCCTGCTGAGGACCACCCTGGTGCGGGGCGCCGTACTGCTGACCCTGCTGTGGACCCTGTGGCCTGCCCTGCTGTGGCCAAGGGTTCTGGCCTTGGGGTTGACCGTACTGCGGCTGCGGACCGCCGGCGCCTGGGTACTGCGGGTTGGGCGGTTGGTTCTGGTCGGACATAAGCTCCCTCGCTGGCTCCGGTGGCCTCACCCGCCGGACCTGCAAAGGTTAGTGGACCGGTGGCGCAGGGTCTGACGCAGCAGGTTGCGAAGTGGTTGCAACCGGGTCCGCGCGCCACGTCGTGGCAGCGATCACAGCGCAAACCAATGCGGCGCCGACCAGCCAAGACACCAGAGGCGTCCACGTGTGCAGCTCGAGTGGAGCCGCGACCAGATCACCCGGCCGAGCCGCCCGCAACCGCGCATCCAGCGGGTCGTGCCCGAGCAGCATGCCGACACCCCAGCAGACCCCGCCGCCCAGACAGGCGCCGAGGGCAACGATCGCCACCGACCACGGACCGTAGTTGCGCAGCCACAAGAACAGCGCCCCGCCGAGCACCACCGCGGCAATGAACCCGATCGCAGTGAACGTCCCGTCCGGCCCGAAGATCTGGGTCATCTGCTCCTCACCGAGCGACCCGCCCTGCGCGTCCACGGTGTACTGCGCCAACGGCGAGAACTGCTGCCACGCCCAGCCGGCCACCACTCCGGCGACCAGGAACACCGCCACAGTCACCAGCACAGCCTTCGCCCACGGCAACGCCCGCTCCGCCACCGGCGGCGCCCCGAACGGGTTCATCGAAGGCGGCGCCACATACGGCGAAGACTGAGGAGACTGATCCTGACTCACGCCGCCAGTGTGCCGCATCCGTCCCAGCACCCGTCAGCTGGCCAGGCAGGACGGGCCCAGGAGGGCTTTCAGGTCGGCCATCAGGGACGAGGTCGGGGTCACGCGGAAGCGGTCGCCGATGCGCATGACTGTGGTCTTCTGGCGGGCTTGGAGGCGTAGGTGGACCTCGGTCATGCCGGGGTGTGACGTCAGGATGTCGCGCAGCTGATCGACGACCGGTGGGGTGCAGCGGTTGACCGGCATCGTCAGGACGACCGGGCCGCTCGGGCCTTCGGTCAGGTCGGGTACGACGACCTCGTCGCCGCTCAGCTCGAGCCGGTCCTCACGACGGCGTACCCGGCCCTTCATCAGGATGATCGCGTCGTTGCTGAGCAGGTGCGCGTGCAGCTGGTACGCCGAGGAGAACATCATCACCTCGAGCGAACCTTCCAGGTCCTCGATGGTGACAATCGCGTAGATGTCGCCGCGCTTGTTCACCTTCCGCTGGACTGCGGTCACCAGGCCACCGATCGTCACCCGGCTGCCGTCCGGACGGTCCTCGTCGGCGAGCAGCTGACCGATCGTGCAGTCGGTGCCGTTGGTGAGCACGTGCTCGACCCCGAACAGCGGGTGGTCGGACACGTACAACCCCAGCATGTCCCGCTCGTGCGCGAGCTTGGTCGCCTTGTCCCACTCCTCGATCTCGGGGACCGTGACGGTGAGGCGGCTGTTCCCCTCGCCCTCCTCGGCGTCGTCACCCATCGAGAACAGGTCGAACTGCCCGTGCGCCTCGTTCCGCTTGAGGTCGATGGCCTCGTCGACGGCCTGCTCGTGCACCGCGACGATCGCCCGCCGGGCGTGGTTCATCGAGTCGAACGAGCCGGCCTTGCCCAGCGACTCGATCACTCGCTTGTTGCAGACCGGCAGCGGCACCTTGTCGATGAAGTCGACGAAGTCAGCGAACCGGCCCTTCTCCTCGCGGGCGCCGACGATCTCGGCGACCACGTTCACGCCGACGTTGCGGATCGCGGACAGGCCGAAGCGGATGTCGGTGCCGACCGGGGTGAAGTTCGAGTCGGACTCGTTCACGTCCGGCGGCAGCACCTTGATGCCCATCCGGCGGCACTCGTTCAGGTAGATGGCCATCTTGTCCTTGTCGTCCTTCACCGACGTCAGGACAGCGGCCATGTACTCCGCCGGGTAGTTCGCCTTCAGGTACGCCGTCCAGTAGGACACCAGACCGTACGCCGCGGAGTGCGCCTTGTTGAACGCGTAGTCGGAGAACGGGACCAGGATGTCCCACAACGTCTTGATCGCGGCCGCGCTGAACCCGCTGTCCTTCATGCCGGCCTCGAAGCCGACGTACTCCGCGTCGAGCACCTCGCGCTTCTTCTTACCCATCGCCTTGCGGAGCAGATCCGCTTTGCCCAGGCTGTAGCCGGCCAGCTCCTGGGCGATCCGCATCACCTGCTCCTGGTAGACGATCAGCCCGTAGGTCGGGCCCAGGATCGGCTTCAGCGACTCTTCGAGCTCCGGGTGCAGGTAGCTGATCTCCTGCTGACCGTTCTTCCGCAGGGCGTAGTTGGTGTGCGAGTTCGCACCCATCGGGCCCGGCCGGTAGAGCGCGCCGACAGCGGAGATGTCCTCGAAGTTGTCCGGCTTCATCAGCCGCAGCAGCGCTCGCATCGGACCGCCGTCGAACTGGAAGACGCCGAGGGTGTCACCGCGCCCGAGCAGCTCGAAGGTCGGGCCGTCGTCGAGGCTGTGGCTGAGCGCGTCGAGGTCGACGGTGAAGCCGTGGCTTGCCTCGATGTTCTTGACCGCGTCGTCCATGATCGTCAGGTTGCGCAGACCCAGGAAGTCCATCTTGACCAGGCCGAGCGTCTCGCAGCTCGGGTAGTCGAACTGGGTGATGATCTGGCCGTCCTGGTCGCGGCGCATGATCGGGATCAGGTCGATCAGCGGCTCGCTGGACATGATCACGCCGGCCGCGTGCACACCCCACTGGCGCTTCAGGTTCTCCAGGCCGCGGGCGGTGTCGACGATCTTGCGGACGTCCTGATCGGCCTCGTACAGCTGGCGGAACTCGCCGGCCTCGGAGTACCGCTTGTGGGAAGAATCGAAGATGCCGGACAGCGGCACGTCCTTGCCCATCACCGCGGGTGGCATCGCCTTGGTAATCCGGTCGCCCATCGCGAACGGGTAGTCGAGCACCCGGCCGGCGTCCTTGATCGCCTGCTTGGCCTTGATCGTGCCGTAGGTGACGATCATCGCGACCCGGTCGTCGCCGTACTTCTCGGTGACGTACCGGATCACCTCGGGGCGGCGGCGGTCGTCGAAGTCGATGTCGAAGTCGGGCATCGACATCCGCTCCGGGTTCAGGAAGCGCTCGAAGATCAGCCCGTGCCGCAGCGGCTCGAGGTCGGTGATCCGCATCGCGTACGCGCAGATCGAACCGGCGCCGGAACCACGGCCCGGACCGACCCGGATGCCATGCTTCTTGGCCCAGTTGATGAAGTCGGCGACGACCAGGAAGTAGCCGGCGTACCCCTTCGAGACGACGATCTCGATCTCGTAGTCGGCCCGCTTGCGGATCTCGTCGGTGATCCCACCGGGGTAGCGCTCGTGCAGCCCGACCTCGACCTGGTTGACGAACCAGGACTCCTCGTTCTCCCCCTCCGGGCAGGGGAAGCGCGGCATGAACCGGCCCTCGCCCTCGGTGAAGCTGACGTCGCACTGCTCGGCGATCAGCAGCGTGTTGTCACACGCCTCGGGATGGTCCCGGAACAGGTCGCGCATCTGCTCCGGCGACTTGAGATAGAACTCGTCGCCGTCGAACTTGAACCGGTTCGGGTCGGACAGGGTCGATGCGGACTGGACGCACAGCAACGCGGCATGCGCAGGGGCGTGTTCCTTGTGCGTGTAGTGCAGATCGTTGGTCGCTACCAGCGGCAGGTTGAGATCTTTGGCGAGTCGGAGCAGGTCCTCCTGTGTCCGCCGCTCGATGTCGATACCGTGGTCCATCACTTCGCAGTAGAAGTTCTCCGCGCCGAAAATGTCCCGGAACTCCGCTGCCGCCTCGACGGCCTCCTTGTACTGGCCGAGCCGCAGCCGGGTTTGCACCTCCCCGCCGACGCACCCGGTCGTCGCGATCAGGCCCTTGCCGTAGGTCTGCAGCAGCTCTCGATCCATCCGAGGCTTGAAGTAGTAGCCCTCGAGGCTGGCCAGCGACGCCATCTTGAAGAGGTTGTGCATACCCCCGGTGTTCTTCGCGAGCAGGGTCATGTGCGTGTAGGAGCCACCGCCCGATACATCCTCACTGCTGTTGTTGCTGGCGTCTCCCCACTTCACTCGGCGCCGCTCGGTCCGATGGGTCCCCGGCGTGAGGTACGCCTCGCAGCCGATGATCGGCTTGACGTCGTACTTCTTCGCGGTCCGCCAGAACTCATACGCACCGAAGACGAAGCCATGGTCCGTCGTCGCCAGGGCCGGCATGCCCTGCTCGGCTGCGGCTTTGAACAACTCGTCGATCCGCGCGGCGCCGTCCAGCATGGAGTACTCAGTGTGGTTGTGCAGGTGGACGAAACTGTCGCTGGACCCCATATCGGCGCGGACCTCCCAGGGCGTAAGTGAGGGTGACTGGAGCAGCCTAGTTCGAGCCTCGGACAGTTTCCGAACGGGCTCTCCGGGGAGTCCTCAACCCGCCCGCTATCCGGTCAGTCGAAGCACTCGGACGGCGAGCGGCACGACGCAGAGCGAGACCAGCACGAGAGCGAAACGCTGGGCCAGGCCCTGGACCGCGGTGCCGCCGGTGAACGCCGTCACGGCCAGCGCCGCGATGATGACGAAGCCGGCGATCCGGGTCGGTCCGGCCAGCTCCCGCCAGCCGTCGATCGCGCGCATCCGTCGGGACAGCAGGAACGGCGCGATCACCGTCGCCACGCCCGCGACCACGTACGAAGTGATGTGCACCTTGCCGTGCCACGACTCGAAGGACGCCGTCGACACACACCAGGCGTCCGCGTTCCGGCAGTCGAGTCGGAAGAACGCGTCGCTGACGTTGTCCCAACCGGCGAGCGAGAAGGCAACCAGCCAGGCGCCGACGGACTCGTGACCATCGGCAGTACGCAGAGCAGGCCGCAGTACCAGCAGCGCGAACGCGATCGTGAGGACGCCGGCGATACCGAGGCTGAGACGGGCCAAGGTCGCGTGGTGCGCCGTGAGCGCCGCCAGGTCGCTGATGTCGTCGCGCGCGACGTTGTACCCGTGTCCCTCGATCACGCTGCCGACTGCCACGCCGACGATGAAGACTCCCTGCCCCGCAATGGCAGCGATCGCCAACGCCCGGCGGGCACTCACTGGGCGTCGACGAGCAGGTCCAGAGCCTGATCCAGGTCGTCGGGGTACTTCGAGGTGAACTCGACGTACTCGCCGGTGCCGGGGTGGTTGAAGCCGAGCCGCATCGCGTGCAGCCATTGGCGGTTGAGGCCGAGGCGCTCGGCCAGGACCGGGTCGGCGCCGTAGGTGAGGTCGCCGCAGCACGGGTGGCCGATCGCGGACATGTGCACGCGGATCTGGTGAGTGCGGCCGGTCTCGAGGGTGATCTCCAGGAGGGTCGCGTACCGGAAGGCCTCGAGGGTCTCGTAGTGCGTGACACTCGGCTTGCCTCCGGCGACCACGCCGAACTTGTAGTCGTGGTTCGGGTGCCGGTCGATCGGCGCGTCGACGGTGCCGGTGAACGGATCCGGATGGCCCTGCACGAGCGCGTGGTAGATCTTCTTGACCGTCCGCTCCTTGAAGGCGCGCTTGAGCACGGTGTACGAGTACTCAGTCTTCGCGACCACCATCAGCCCCGACGTACCGACGTCGAGGCGATGCACGATCCCCTTGCGCTCCGCCGCGCCACTCGTGGAGATGTTGAACCCAGCTCCGGCCAGATGACCGATCACGGTCGGCCCGGTCCAGCCAGGGGACGGATGGGCGGCGACGCCGACCGGCTTGTCGACCACGATGATCTCGTCGTCGTCGTACACGATCCGCAGGTTGTCCACGGTCTCCGGTACGACGGTCACCTCGGTCGGCGGCGCCGGCAGCTCGACATCGAGCAGTACGCCGGCCGCGACCCGAGACGACTTCGGTGCGGGTACGCCGTCCACCTGGACCAGGCCGGACTCGATCATCTCGACGGCCTTGGTCCGGGACACGCCGAACAGCCGGGACAGCGCCGCGTCCAGCCGCTCCCCCGCAAGACCGTCCGGCACCATCACGGTCCGGGCAGTCACTTGCGCTGCTCCCTGGTCCCGTCGAGCTTGATCCCACGCAGCGTTTGGATCACCAGCAGTACGGCGGCCGTCGACACCGCCATGTCCGCGACGTTGAAGATCGCCCAGTGCGGCGTCTGCAGGAAGTCGACCACGTGCCCGTGGAACGCCGACGGCTCCCGGAAGATCCGGTCGATGATGTTCCCGACCGCGCCGCCGAACAGCAGCCCGAACGCGACTGCCCAACCCGCCGACCCGAGTCGTCGGGACAGATAGATGACACCGATCGCGACGATGATCTGGACCGCCGAGATGTACGGCGTGTAACTGGTCCCGAGGCTGAACGCGGCGCCCGGATTCCGGATCAGGTTGAACTTGAGCAGCGACCCGACCACGTTCACCGGCTCCCCCGGCGTCAGATGCGCCAGAGCCAAAGCTTTCGTGATCTGGTCGATCACCAGAATCACCAGCCCGACCCCACCGAACAACCCGATCCATTTCCAGGACCGGCCATCCGGGGACGACGGAGAACCGGCCGACGGTTCGTCGGCCGGTTCCGGTGAGTCTGCGTCCTCCACCTGATGGGACGAGGCGGGGTCGTTCAGCGGCGTTCCTGGCGTTCTTTGCATGACACGCACAGTGTCGCACGCGGGAACGCCTGCAGCCGACCCTTGCCGATCGCGTTGCCGCAGTTCTCACAGACGCCGTACGTGCCGTCGTCGATCCGGGCCAGCGCGAACTCGATCTGGTTCAGCATGTCGCGGGCGTTGTTGGCCACCGACAGCTCGTGGTACCGCTCCAGCGTGGTCGAGCCGACGTCCGCCTGGTCGTTGCCGGCGCCGTCGCTGCCGTCCCGGAACAGCCCCGCGATCTCCTGCTCGGCGTCGCGGATCTCCTCCTTGAGGTGCTCGACCTCACTCTCCAGCTCGGTACGCAGCTCGGCGATCTCGGCCGCGGTCCACGGGTCCTCGCCCGGCTTCACCTTGAAGGTCTCGGCCGTGTGTGCAGCGGACTTCCCCGGCGCCGTCGCCGGAGTCCTGTTCTCGTTCGTCTTCATGGCCACCCTCTTCGTCTGGGCTTCCTTGGCAGGGGTCTTAGCCGCTGTACCTTTTTTCGCGGTGGTGGTCGTCGTCGACTTCTTCACCGCGGAAGTCTTCTCGGCCGGCGAGGTCCTCGCCGGCGCTTTCCGTGCCGTCGTCTTCTGGACCGGCTCGGACGTTTTCTTTGCGGCACTCTTCTTGGCCGCAGCAGAACGTTGGGGGGCGGACTTCTTGGGTGCCGATGTAGCCATGGTCAGCTACCCCCTGCCTTCGTCGGAGACTGAAGCGGACTGGTCGCAAGACAGTAGGCCACGTGTTGACCACGTGCCAGCCCGACGCGCAGACCGTGGACATACGGTAGTCGGTTCTTCAAGTCCGCTCGATGTTCCGCGCGTCACAGCCCTGTCTCAGCCGTTACCGTCAGTCACCTGAAGCTCAACTCCCCCTCACTTCTGAACCCTCTGAACGCAGCAGCATTGTGCGCAGAGAACCGCGAACTGACCATCGATTAACGATTCGTAGTCATGCGGTACGACGCCGTACACTGACAACTGCGATCCGCAAGGCAACGATGGGGCTATCACCCCGGAGCCGCCGGAAGAACGGTCCGCAAGGACCTATTAGAACCGGCAGCGGGTGGTTAAGGAAGTGGGTGACCGCACTCTGGGTCATCAAGGAGGGTGGTACCGCGCGGTAGCCGGGTAAAGTCCCGGCACTTCGTCCCTCGTCCGGCAGCAGGACGCGACGAAGGACGCAGAGATGGCGGCAGATACCCCCTGGCGGCAGGTTCCGGCCCAGGTCGACTTCCCGGCACTGGAGCGCGAGGTGCTCGCGCTCTGGGACGAGCACGACACGTTCGCCAAGAGCCTCGAGCAGTCCGCCGGCGGACAGCCGTGGACGTTCTTCGAAGGCCCGCCGACGGCGAACGGCATGCCCGGCACCCACCACATCGAGGCCCGCGTCTTCAAGGACGTGTTCCCGCGCTACCGGACCATGAAGGGTTTCTGGGTCGAGCGCAAGGCCGGCTGGGACTGCCACGGCCTCCCGGTCGAGGTCGCGGTCGAGAAAGAGCTCGGCTTCAGCGGCAAGAACGACATCGAGGCGTACGGCATCGCCGCGTTCAACGACAAGTGCCGCGAGTCCGTACTGCGGCATGTCGACGCGTTCAACGAGCTGACCGTCCGGATGGGCTACTGGGTCGACCTCGAGCACCCGTACAAGACGATGGACCCGGAGTACGTCCAGTCGGTCTGGTGGTCGCTCAAGCAGATCCACGACAAGGGCCTGCTGGTCGAGGACTACCGCATCACGCCGTACTGCCCGCGCTGCGGCACCGGCCTGTCCGACCACGAGCTCGCCCAGGGCTACGAGACAGTCGTCGACCCGTCGGTCTACGTCCGCTTCCCGCTGACCTCCGGCCCGCTCGCCGGCAAGGCGTCGCTCCTGGTCTGGACGACGACCCCGTGGACACTCGTTTCAAACACCGCGGTCGCCGTACACCCGGATGTCGAGTACGTCGTCGCCACCGACGGCAACGAGTCACTAGTAGTCGCCAAGCCGCTGCTCGACAAGCTCGGTGAAGGCTGGACGGTCACCAACGAGTACGTCGGCCGCGAGATGGAGCTGTGGACGTACCAGCGTCCGTTCGAGCTGGTCGAGTTCGACGAGCCGGCGCACTACGTCGTACTGGCGGACTACGTCACCACTGAGGACGGCACGGGTCTGGTGCACCAGTCCCCCGCGTTCGGTGCGGACGACCTCGCGGTCGGCCGCGAGTACAACCTGCCGGTGGTGAACCCGGTCGACACGACCGGTCACTTCAACACCGACGTACCGCTGGTCGGGGGCCAGTTCTTCAAGAAGGCCGACGAGGACCTGGTCAAGGACCTCAAGGACCGCGGCGTCCTGTTCAAGCACGTCCCGTACGAGCACCCGTACCCGCACTGCTGGCGCTGCCACACGCCAGTCATGTACTACGCGCTCCCGTCCTGGTACATCCGCACCACCCAGGTGAAGGACGCACTGCTCCGCGAGAACGAGAAGACCAACTGGTACCCGGACTCGGTCAAGTGGGGCCGGTACGGCGACTGGCTGCGGAACAACATCGACTGGGCGGTCTCCCGCTCTCGCTTCTGGGGTACGCCGCTGCCGATCTGGCGCTGCGACGAGGACCACCAGGTCTGCGTCGGCTCGCTGGCCGAGCTCGGCGAGCTGGCCGGCCGGGACCTGAGCTCCACCGACCCGCACCGGCCGTTCGTCGACGACATCACCTTCGACTGCCCGACGTGTGGCGCCGAGTCACACCGGGTGCCCGAGGTGATCGACGCCTGGTACGACTCGGGTTCGATGCCGTTCGCGCAGTGGGGCTACCCGTGGGCGGAGGGCTCGGAGGAGAAGTTCGCCAAGACCTACCCGGCCGACTTCATCTCCGAGGCGATCGACCAGACCCGCGGCTGGTTCTACACGCTGATGGCGATCGGCACGCTGGTCTTCGACGAGTCGTCGTACCGCAATGTCGTCTGCCTCGGGCACATCCTGGCCGAGGACGGCCGGAAGATGTCCAAGCACCTGGGCAACATCCTCGAGCCGATCCCGCTGATGGACAATCACAGCGCGGACGCGGTGCGCTGGTTCATGGCCGCGTCCGGGTCGCCGTGGAAGGCGCGCGGCATCGGGCCGAACGTGCTGAACGAGATCACCCGGAAGGTGCTGCTCACCTACTGGAACACGGTCGCGTTCCACGCGCTGTATGCGCGGCTGTCCGATTGGTCGCCTGCCGACGCTCCTGCGGTCGAGGACCGCTCGGTGCTGGATCGCTGGTTGGTCAGCGAGACGCACCGGCTGGTCCGGGACACGGACGCGGCGTACGCCGAGTTCGACACGCAACGGCTCGGCGTACTGATCAACTCGTTCGTCGACGTGCTCTCGAACTGGTACGTACGCCGTTCGCGCCGCCGGTTCTGGTCCGGTGACGCGAGTGCGCTCGCGACCCTGCACGAGACACTCGACGTACTCACCCGGGTGATGGCGCCGCTGATGCCGTTCGTCACCGAGCGGGTCTGGCAGGACGTATTCCGCCCAGTCACGCCCGGGCTGCCCGAGTCCGTCCACCTGACCAGCTTCCCGACGTACGACGAGACGCTGATCGACGACGTGCTCGCGCAGCATGTGTCGATGGCGCGGCGCGTCGTCGAGCTCGGCCGGTCGGCCCGCGCCGAGGCGAAGGTGAAGATCCGGCAGCCGCTGGCCCGTGCCCTGGTCGGGTCGGCCGCGATCGCGGACCTGTCGCCGGAACTGCTGCAGGAGATCGCCGACGAGCTCAACGTGGGCACGGTCGAGCCGCTGTCCGCCGCGGGTGCGGACCTGGTCGAGTTCTCAGCCAAGGGCAACTTCCGTGAGCTGGGCAAGCGGTTCGCCAAGCAGACGCCGGTGGTCGCGGCCGCGATCGCCGCCGCCGACGCCGGCGGGCTCGCGGTCGAGCTGAAGGAGACCGGGTCGGCAAGCGTCGTCGTCGACGGCGAGGACGTCCGGGTGAGCGAGGCCGAGGTACTGCTGTCCGAGCGACCGAAGGAAGGCTGGTCGGTGGTCAACGAGCAGGGCGAGACCGTTGCCCTCGACCTCGAGGTCACGCCGGAACTGCGGCAGGCCGGCCTGGCCCGCGAGGTGGTCCGAACGTTGCAGGAGGCCCGGAAGAACGCCGGCCTCGAGGTGTCGGACCGGATCAAGGTCTGGCTGACCTCGACCGACCCTGAGCTGGCCGATGCCCTCGGCAAGCACGCCGACGAGATCGCCCGCGAGGTCCTCGCCGTCAACCTCGCCCAGTCGGCCCCGTCCGAACCCCTGGTCGACGTTGCCGAAGGCACCGAAGAGGACCTCCAACTCACCTACTGGCTCACCAAGGCCTAACGAGGCGGCCGGACGGCGCGGGCCCGCAACGACGGGCTCGCGCCGAGGTGGTTGATGATGTCGATCATCAGTAGGCGGGCCTTTTCGACCTTGGCGTCGCCGAGGGTTTGGCGGAGTTCGGCATCGAGGGCGGCTCGGTGTTTGCGGGCGGCCTCGATGACCGCCTGACCACGGTCGGTCAGTACGACGATGCGGGCGCGGGCGTCGGCCGGGTCGGGGCGGCGACTGACGTAGCCGCGGTTCGACAGGTCGGCGATCGACTTCGAAGCCGCTTGCTGTGTGACGCCGAGCTTCTCGGCGAGTGTGCTGATCGTCACCGGGCCGGCGACCAGATGCTGGAACACCACGCCGTCCGCGAACCGCGAGTCCTCGAAGCCGTCGGCAGCAAGTCGGCGCTGGAGCTCGTCGGCCAACGCCCAGCCGGCGAACAGTGATGCCAGGGACAGGTCGGCATCAGCCGGATCGAACTCCATGCCGGCAAACTATACAACCATGGTTGTGCATCGACTAACCTACAACCATGGTTGTGCAAAAGGAGTTTCTCGAGAGAGCGCACCGCATCGTGTGGTGCACGGTCGCGACGGTCGGTCCGGACAACCGGCCGCGGAGCCGGATCCTGCACCCGATCTGGGAGCTCGACGATCAGCTGACCGGATGGATCGTCACCCGGGCGACGCCGGTCAAGGTGCGGCACCTCAGTTACAGCCCGTATCTGAGCTGCAGCTACTGGGAGCCCGGTCATGAAGTGGCCATCGCCGACTGCGAGGCGGAGTGGGTCACCGATGCCGCGACGCGGCAACGAGTCTGGGAGCTGTACCGCGACGCTCCAGCCCCACTCGGCTACGACTTCTGGAGTGTGTTCCCCGCTGGACCGGCCCCGGTCGTGGGGCCTCCCGGCCTGGACCGAGGAGCGCAGGGAGCGAAGCGACCGGAGCGACGAGGGAAGGCCGGGAGTAACAGCCCCACGACCCGCCGCGCCGGAGGCGCGGCATTCAATACAGAGTCACCCTCACTCCTACGGCTTGCGCCGTACCGGCTTCGGCTTGCTGATGTCGAGACGCTCAGCGGCCGGAAGGAACCTCGGGTCTGGCCCTGACTCCCCGTTACCGGGAAGGGACCCTGAGTCAAAAGGGTCCAGACATGCCGAAGAGGCGGTGCTGCCGGAAAGCACCGCCCCCTCGAGGGATGAAACGCGACTCCGAGGTTTTACGACACCGAGTCTTTAAACGCCGTGACCGTGAGCCTGGGCGCGGGCCTCCGGGCGGAAGCCGTTGCGCGGGCTGAGCGTGTCGTCGCCGTTGCCGAGCGCCTTCAGCTGCTCGGTGAAGTACGTCTTCAGGCGGCTGCGGTACTCACGCTCGTACGCGTGCAGGTCGTCGATCGTGCGCTCGAGCTGACCCTTCTGCTTCTCCAGCGTGCCGAGCATCTGAGCGCGACGCTCGGCGATCTCGCCGTCGAGCTTCTCGGCGCGGGCGCGAGCCTCACCGGTCATCCGGTCGGCCTTGCCACGCGCCTCGTTCTCGAGCCGCTCGGCCTTGGCGCGGGCCTCGCCGATGATCTTGTCGGCGGTGTCCTTCGCCTCCTGGACCAGGTCGTCGGAGTGCTTGGTGGCCATCTCCAGCAGCCGAACGGCCGAGCTGGAGGCGTCACCGACCGAGCCGGCCGCAGCAGCTGCACCAGCAGCCGCGACCACCGGCATCACCGGCGGCTTCTCCTCGACCTTCTCGACCACGACCGGGGGCTTGGGCTGCTGCACGACTGGCGGCAGCGCGGCGGTCTGGTCGACCGGCCGCTGCTGGTCCGCGCCCGCGCGCTGAGCCGCCGCGAGCTTGGCCCGCAGCTCCTCGTTCTCGGCGAGAAGTCGCTCGAGCTCTGCCTCGACCTCGTCGAGGAAGGAGTCGACCTCTGTGACGTCGTAGCCCTCCCGTAGTCGGACGGGCGTGAACTGCTTCGAGCGGACGTCATCCGGCGTCAGCGGCATCTTTCACCTCGTTTGTCTGTGTCTTGGCGGAGTCCCCGTGGTGCTACACCCCGGCGACTCAGTAGATCACGTTATCGCTTCGTTGTCTTATGACGGAATCCGGGCGGGTGACAACGGTCCTGCCCGGTGGAGCGGCCCCGTAGACACAGCCCCGTTTTTCCGAGTCTCCACCTACCCAGTCCGCGCCTTCCTCACCCTTACAACGAGCGTAAAGCCGTTGAGTTGATGGACATCGCCACCGAAACGATGACGAACAACATCAGCATGGACAGGTCGATCCGCACCCCACCGGCCCCGATCGGGGGCAGGATCCGGCGCAGCGGCCGCAGCAGCGGATCGGTGACCGAGTAGATCAACTCGAAGAACAGCAGCAGCGGTCCCTTCGGATGCCACTGCGGCGCGAACATGACGATCAGACTGAGCACGAACCTCGCCACCAGGATCAGGAAGAAGGCGAGCAGCACCCAGCTGAGAACACTGAGGACGAGCGCTAGAGCAACCATGTCGTCAATGAGTGTAGAAGACGGCGGAAGGGTGTTGACCAGCCAGAGCGTCAGCTCTGGTTGTAGAACCCGTCCGCGGCGATCTTCTCCTTCTCCTCGGCGGCGACCGTGACGTTCGGCGGGCAGACCAGGAACACCTTGGTGGTGATCCGCTCGATCGAGCCACGGCAGCAGAAGATCAGCCCGGCCGCGAAGTCGACCAGCCGCTTGGCGTCGGCGTGGTCCATCTCGGTCAGGTTCATGATGACGGGCGTGCCGTCGCGGAAATGCTCACCGATGACGCGCGCTTCGTTGTAACTGCGCGGGTGCACGGTGGTGATGCGGGCCAACTCGGTTACCTCCGGGGACGGCGCGACCCCGCGCCGGTCTGGGAACTTGCTGACCGTGGCGCCGCTCGGGGTCTCGCGGTCCTCGCGAGACTCGCGGCTCTCCCGGCCGGCAGGTACCGGCTCGGTCTCGTGGGAGTCCCCGTCGACGGCGTCGTCGTCGTACTCTTCGTACTCGTCGTCGTACGTGTCGTCGTACCGCGCGTTGTAGCGCTCCCCGTCCTCGACCAAGCCGAGGTAGACACCCATCTTGCGCAGCGCGCCGCTCATGGCCCTCCAGCACCTCGATCCGGTTCGACGACAACAGTGAGCCGGAAGCTAAACCCGCTCGATGTCGACACTAACCCAGTGGAGTGCGCGTACCGAGTAATGCGCGCCCGAGCCGAACGTGTGTCGCACCGTGCTTGATCGCCGCCTCCAGATCAGCGGTCATCCCGGCCGAGATCCAGTCGGCACCAGGGTGTTCGGAGCGTAGCCGGGACGCTACGTCGTGCAGTCCGGCAAAGGCTTCCTCCGGGTCCGAACCCAACGGCGCAACCGCCATCACTCCCCCGAGCTCCAGCCCGTCCGCGGCCGCGATCTCCGCAGCCAACTCCGGTACGGCGGAAGGCTCGACGCCACCCCGGCCGGCACCGGTCGCCGCCTCCGCCGATCCGTACGCGGCAAGGCTCACCTGGATCAGGCAGCGCACCGTCTTCTCTTCGCCGACTGCGGCCTTGGACAACGCTTCAACGAGTGACGACCGATCGACCGAGTGCACGACCGAAGCGTTCCGCACAACCGACCGGGCCTTCTTCGACTGCAACTGGCCGACGAAGTGCCAGATGAGGTCCGGGCACTCCGGCGCCTTCACCTTGAGCTCCTGCTCGCGGTTCTCCCCGACGTCGCGGACACCGAGGGCCGCCAGCGCCCGTACATCGCTGACTGGGAAGGTTTTAGTGATCGCCACGAGGTTGACCTCGTCCCGCGCTCTCCCGGCCGCCTGACAGGCCTTCTCGATCCGTTCCTGAACCTGCAGCAAGTTGTCGCGCAGCTCATTCGCGCGGTCACTCATTGCGTCACCAGTCTGATCAGTCCGGCCATCCGGCCGCTCATCGGCCCTTCGCGACGGTACGAGTACAGGCTGTCCGATTCGATCGTGCACGCGGTCGCGTCGACAACCTCGACGTCGAGCTCGACGAGTTGTGACTTCACACCAGCGGCCACGTCGAGTGCGGGAGTGCCCCAACTCGTTTCGGAGTACGCCGCCGGCACGCGCTGCGCGACCTCGGCCCGCATGTCTTCGGGAACCTCGTAGCACTTCCCACACGCATACGGTCCGAGTACGGCGGTGATCCGCGATGCACCGAGGTCCCGCATCGCGTCGACAGTCGCCGGCACGATGCCGACGTACATGCCCTTGCGGCCGGAATGCGCCGCACCGATGACGCCGTCGCCGACCAGCAGCACCGGCAGGCAATCGGCGGCACGTACGGCGAGCACAACATCGGATCGCGTCGTGACGAGCCCGTCCGCCTTCGGATTCCGATCGAGCGGCAGGTCGTCGTCCGGACCGATCACGTGGACCTCGCGGCCGTGGACCTGGCTGACCCGGACGACCGCCTCGGGCGCCACCTCGAACGCGGTGGCGACCCGGCGGAAGTTCTCAGCGATCCGCTCGGCGTCCTCGCCGTACCCACCGAGATTGAATTCGCCGTACGGCGGCTTGCTGGCCCCGCCGTACCGATCGGTGAACGCGACCCGGGCAGCGGAAAGTACCTCGTCGTAGCCGAACACGACTGAAGGTTACCCAGCGAAAGCCAGCGCCCGCTGATAGGCCACTTCGAACGCCTCGTCCGCGGGTACGTCGAGGTCGGGAGCGACACCGGTGCCCTCCCAGTTCGTCCCCGAGATCGCGTTCTCCGAACGCGCCACCGGCACCGTTGCCTCGAGCTGCTCGTGCACCTTGAAACCCTGCCGCGGATGCGCACCGCCCTTCGTCCGCTCGCCGACGATCACCGCCCGGCCGAGCTGCTGCAGGTCGTACGCCAACTCTTCACCGCCGGAGAACGTCGCCGAACTGGTCAGCACCCAGATCGGCTTGATGCCGCCGAACCGCGGACCTGGCACGTACGGCGTGGTCCAGAACTGCCGCCTGGTTCCGTCGGACCGAGTAATCAGATCCTGCAGATGGACCGGCTCGCCGGGCTCGACCAGATGACTGCAGACGAAGGCGACCTGATCGGGCGAGCCGCCGACGCAGCGGCGCAGGTCGATCAACAGCGCGTCGGTCGAGGCGAGCAGCGTCATCGCCGCGGTGAAGGCCGCGCCGGCGTGGTTGGGGTCGTACAGCAACGGGCGGATGTCCAGTAGCCCGATGTTGCCGTCGAGCCGTTCGACCCGGGCGATCCCGCCGCCGTCGCGCTCGGCCTGACGACGCCAGTGCAGTTCCTCGGCGATCGGATCGGTCTCGTCCGGCGGGCCGTCGGGGTGGAACTTCAGCCGGAGGTGCTTGTCCTGGTTGCCGACCTGGAGGTCGGTCGTGACTCGCTCGGCGAGCTGGTCCGGCGATTGGAGTTCGTCGTACCGGCCGTCGGCCGAGTGCTTGGCGAGACGGTCGGCCACCTCACGGCCGGTCTCGGGAAAGACGTAGTGCTCGGCGACAAGTTCGCCCAGGCGGCCGATGACGGCGCGGATCTCTTCGGTCTGCATGCGGAGGAGTGAAGCATGCGGATTGACAAAGCGTCAAGAATTCTCGACGCTTGATTCATGACCGAGATCCGGGACCAGCTGGAGGTGTCGACGGCCGCACAGTTCAAGGCCCTCGGGCACCCGTTGCGGCATCGCTTGCTGTTCGCAGTCGGACAGGAGGCGGCCACGATCAGCCAGCTGGCCGTCGCGCTCGGGACTGCCAAGGGCAACGTCGCCCACCACCTCGGCGTACTGCGTGATGCCGGGATGGTGCACGTGGCCGAGACGAGGCAGGTGCGCGGCGGGACCGAGCAGTACTACCGACGGTCCGCGGAGCGGTTCAGCTTCGTCGGCGAAGGCGCGCGGGCGAACAACACCATCGCGCTGCAAGCGGTCGCGGCCGAGCTAGAGACCGCCGACCCCGACCCGATGTTCACCCTGCGAAACATCCGCCTCACCGCCGACCAGGCCACCGAACTCACCGAGACCCTCGAACGAATGGTCCGCAACCTCACCGACGCCGGCCCCGGCGAATCGCGCTACGGCGTAGTCATCTCCGTCTACCAACCCCGCCAACCCCAACCACCCACCCAGGGCTGAGCCAACTCCCGGCCCAGCCACCCACCGAACCTTGACCCACCTCCCGCCCACCGCCGTACAGCGCGGAGCCGGCCGGGGGACGTTTCAGGGGTCAACCCCGGAGATGGTCGGTTGCGGACGGAGAATCCGGGTCCGCAACCGTCCAGCTGGGGGGTTGACCCCTGAAACGTTCGCTCTTGATTACGTGGGTTCGCGCTCGATTGCTGGAGGGCGGGGATTACTTGAGGAAGTCGGGGATGTCGAGGTCTTCTTCGGGCTCCGGCTTCTTCGGGCGGCTGGCTGCGCCCGGCTGACCCGACTGCGCCGGCTGGCTGGATTGACCAGGCTGACCGGACTGCGTGGGGCCGTTGGACGGGGTGCCGGATGAGCTGGGGCCGTGGGTGGGCCAGGAGTGCGGGGTCGACGGGGAGGCCGGGGTGTGTGGTGCCGGCTGGGCCGACTGCTGACCGGACTGCACCGTACGGACCGGGTCGCCAGCCGGCGGGCGTGCGGAGTTCGTCGTACCGACGCCGGAACGCGGCTCGGTCGGTGCGGGCACCGGAACCGTGTCGTCGGTCGGCGCCGGCGGGTTCCCCGGCGCCGCGTTGACGGCCGGCGCACCCTGCTGACCGGGGACGGCCGGCTGACTCGGGGTCTGCGCAGGCTGACCCGCACCCTGCTGACCGCCCGAGAACTGCCCACCAGGCTGGCCGCCTTGCTGACCACCCGAAGCTTGCCCACCCGAACCCTGTCCACCGGACTGGTTTCCAGGCTGACTGGAGCCTGACATCGGCGCCGAGTAGTTCTGCGCTCCCGACCGGGACGATTGCGGCCGAGCCTGGTTCATCGCCTGCTCGCGCCGCTTCGGCATCCCGCCGTCAAAACCCGCCGCGATCACCGTCACCCGCACCTCGTCACCGAGAGCGTCGTCGATCACCGCGCCGAAGATGATGTTCGCGTCGGTGTGCGCGGACTCCGACACCAGCTGCGCCGCCTCGTTGATCTCGAACAGCCCCAGGTCGGAGCCGCCCGCGATCGACAGCAGTACGCCGTGCGCACCCTCGATGCTTGCCTCGAGCAACGGAGACGAAATCGCCGCCTCGGCCGCCGCAACCGCGCGGTCCTCGCCGCGGGACGAGCCGATGCCCATCAGCGCCGAACCGGCGTTCGACATGACCGCCTTGACGTCGGCGAAGTCAACGTTGATCAGACCCGGTGTGGTGATCAGGTCGGTGATGCCGGAAACACCTTGCAGCAGCACCTGGTCGGCCTGCTTGAACGCGTCCAGCACGGACACGGCGCGGTCGGAGATGGTCAGCAGCCGGTCGTTCGGGATGACGATCAGCGTGTCGACCTCTTCGCGGAGGGCGGCGATGCCGTCCTCGGCCTGGGTCGCACGGCGCTTGCCCTCGAACGAGAACGGCCGGGTCACGACGCCGATCGTCAGCGCACCGAGCGAACGCGCGATCCGGGACACGACGGGCGCGCCACCGGTGCCGGTGCCACCACCCTCACCTGCCGTGACGAAGACCATGTCGGCGCCCTTGAGCGCCTCCTCGATCTCCTCGCCGTGGTCCTCGGCGGCCTTCTGCCCGATCGCCGGGTTCGCGCCGGCGCCGAGGCCCCGGGTCTCCTCCCGGCCGATGTCGAGCTTGACGTCCGCGTCGCTCATCAGCAGCGCTTGCGCGTCGGTGTTGATGGCGATGAACTCAACGCCCTTCAGACCGTGCTCGATCATCCGGTTGACAGCGTTCACGCCGCCGCCGCCGATGCCCACGACCTTGATGAGTGCCAGGTAGTTCTGCGGTGCCGCCACGTCCGCGCCTCTCGCCTCGTTCGTTTCCCGTTGTCCAGCGAAAAGACTGAACCTCAAGTGAATGCTTAGACTTATGTCAACTTTAGATTACGACGCACGGTACGGGACGCTCCGAGCCAAAGTCCACGCGCCTCGCCGCAGGCGTCCGGGATGTGATCAGTCACCGCTTTTCCCCTTTTGTCACAGGGAGATCGGGCGCCGACACGTCGTACACCTTGGCCTTCCGCTTCATCAGCACGCTCAGTACCCCGGCCTTGCGCGCACTGTCATCGGAACTACCCCAAACGACCTTGACCCCACTGCTGAGGTTGAGGGTGATCGAGTCCGGTGAGGCCGCCGTGATCGAGGACACCTGGGCTCGCAGACTCTCCGGCAAGGCTGCCGACACGGTCACGACCGAGTGCACCGTGACGTCTCGCCGTACCCCGGTCACCTTCGCCTCCGGCAGCCCGGCCGGCCGGTCCGGCACCGTGCGGTACGTCGTACCTGTCGCGTCGACCAGCTCGTACCGCGAACCGTCGGTGACGACCACGACCGGAACCCGTTCGGTGACGACGATCACGATCTTGCGCGGCCACGCCCGCGTCACCTGAGCGTCCGCGACCGCCGGGATCGACCGCACCCGGTCCGCGATCGACCGCAGGTCCACCTTGGCCAGCGGCGTACCTATCGGTGCGGCCGCCGTTTGCTCGATCGTTGCCAGCGGCACCGTGTCCGCGCCACTGATCCGGACGCCGGAAACCGCGAGTACGGAGGAGAAGTAGAACAACCAGACGACTAGCCCGGCCAGGACGACCAGTCCGCCGCCGATAGCCCACGGCAACCAACTCCGCCAGCGCACCAGCCGTTGCCGGCGCGCGAACCGCTGCTGTGCCCGAGCCAGATCAACGCTCTGGCTCATTCAACAAACCCCACCCTTTTACTCCACCACAGGTGTGCGCGATGCCTCGGAAGGCTCGCGGGCGGCAGCGCGTTCGGCCAGCAAACCAACGATTTCCGGGCCGATCAGCGTCACGTCGCCCGCGCCCAGCGTCACGACCAGGTCGCCCGGCTCGGCCAGATCCGCGACCAGCTGCGGTACTGCGGACCACGACGGCTCGAACCGTACCTGTTCAGGCTTCAGCGGCACGTGGTTCGCGATCAGGGCCCCGGTCACACCGGGCTCCGGGTCCTCGCGGGCCGCGAACACGTCCATCACCACGACCTCGTCGGCCAGCGCCAACGCCTCGGAGAACTCGGTGGCGAAGATCCGGGTCCGGCTGAACAGATGCGGCTGGAAGCACGCGATCACGCGCCCCTCCCCCGCCACCTGACGGGCCGCGGTCAGGTCGACGGCCAGCTCGGTCGGGTGGTGCGCGTACGAGTCGAACACCCGCACGCCGTCCTCGAGACCCTTGAACTCGAACCGCCGGCCGGTACCGGTGAACGCCGCCAGCCCTTCGGCCAGATCGACCGCGGAGAACCCGAGCCCGAGCCCGACCGTCAGCGCCGCCGACGCGTTCAGCACGTTGTGCTTGCCCGCCTGCTGCAGATTCACGACCGGCAGCTTCCGCCCGTGGTACACCGGGACGAACGACTGCGTCGCCCCGGTCGCGGTGATCTCGGTGACATGCAGATCCGCGTCCTCGGACTCGCCGTACGTCCGTACGTCGATGCCGCGGTCCCGCGCGTACTCCGCCAGCCGCCGGGCGCCCGTGTCGTCCTGGCAGATCACCATGAAGCCCTCGGGCTGCACGCGGTCGCAGAACTCGACGAACGCCTGCCGGTAGTTGGCCTCGGTCCCGTAGTTGTCCAGGTGGTCCGGCTCGACCGACGTGACGATCGACACCTCGGGCGTGTAGGTCAGGAACGACTTGTCCGACTCGTCGGCCTCGGCGACGAACAGGTCGCCGGTTCCGTCGTGGGCGTTCGAGCCGGATTCGTTCAGGTTGCCGCCGATCGCGTACGACGGGTCGGCGCCGCAGTGCTGCAGCGCGACCGTCAGCATCGACGTCGTGGTGGTCTTGCCGTGCGTCCCAGCGACCGCGATCGTCCGGCGGCCGACCATCACCGAGGCGAGCGCGGCGGCCCGGGGCAGGATCGGGATCCCGGCCTGGCGGGCAGCGACCACCTCGGGGTTGGTCTCGCGGATCGCGGTCGACACCACCACGGTGTCGACGTCCTTGACGTGCTCGGCGGCATGACCGACCCAGCAGGTCGCGCCGAGCGCGCGGAGGGCGGCGAGCACCTTGCCGTCCTTGGCGTCGGACCCGGACACCTCGATACCGCGGGAGGCCATGATCCGGGCGATACCGGACATGCCGGCTCCGCCGATACCAACGAAGTGCACCTTGCCCAGCTTTTCGGCAGGCAGGAGCGTGTCAGGAGCGGTGACGATCACGAAGCAGACCTCACCACATCCAGGATGATCCGCGCCAATCGCTCGTCGGCATCGGTCCGGATCACACCTCGGGCAGCTGTGGACATGGCTGTCAGACGCTCGCGGTCGTGCAGAAGTTGCGGGACATTCGCCCGGACCCAGTCAACGGACAGCTCGGCGTTGTCGATCAGCACCCCGCCGCCCACGTCGACCACCGGCTTCGCGTTCAGCTTTTGCTCACCGTTACCGATCGGCAGCGGGACGTAGATGGCCGGCAGCCCGACGCCGGACACCTCGGTGACGGTGTTCGCACCCGAGCGGCAGACGACCAGGTCGGCGGCCGCGTAGGCGAGATCCATCCGGTCGATGTAGTTCAGCACGACGTACGGATACCGGCCGGTCTGCGGTACTTCGAGGCTGTTCTTCGGCCCGATCGCGTGCAGGACCTGGATCCCGGCCGCCTGCAGATCCGCGGCGGCGCCGGAGATCGAGTCGTTGATCCGCTGCGCGCCCTGTGACCCACCGGTCACGAACAGCGTCGGCGCGTCCGGGTCCAGGCCGAAGAACTGGCGCGCCTCGGCCCGGAGCGCGGCCCGGTCCAGCGTCGAGATCGCGCGCCGGATCGGCAGCCCGACGTACTCCGCGTGCGGCAGCTCGGTGCCCGGGAACGAGGTCTTCACGTGATGGGTGCAGTAGCGGGCGGCGAACTTGTTCGCGATCCCCGGTACGGCGTTGCCCTCGTGCACCACGATCGGCGTCTTCCGCCGCCAGGCCGCGACGTACGCCGGGGTGGAGACGTAGCCGCCGAATCCGACCAGGACGTCGGCCTTGGCCTCGTCGAGAACCCGCCGGGCCGCGCTGACCGAGGCCAGCATCTTCCCCGGCACGGCGAGCAGGGCCGGGGTGGGCTTACGCGGCAGCGGCACCGGCGGGATCAGCTCCAGCCGGTAGCCGGCCTCGGGAACGACGCGGGTCTCGAGGCCGCGCTCGGTCCCGAGGGCCAGGATCTCGACGGTCGGGTCGATCCGGCGCAGGGCGTCGGCGGTGGCGATCAGGGGTGAGGTGTGGCCGGCGCTTCCGCCTCCGGCCAGGACGATGCTGGGCACAGCTTTCAACGCTCCCGCGGGTTCATTTGTAGTGCGGCGTACGCCGCGAAGGCAGCCACCCGAACCGGGGCCGCCGAGTCTCTTTCAAGGCGGCCTGCGCGCCGGGCTCGGCCTTCGCGAAGGACAACAGCATGCCGATCGCGATCAGCGTCGGCAGCAGTGCGGAACCACCGTACGACAAAAGCGGGAGCGGGATACCCACGATGGGTAGCAGTCCGATCACGGCACCCAGGTTGACCAGCGTCTGGGCCATGATCCAGATGGTGATTCCGGCCGCCGCATAGCGGACGAACGGCTCGGTGTTCCGGGTCGCGATCCGCACCCCGGCGTACGCCATCACCAGGAACAGCGCGAGCACCGTGAGCGACCCGACCAGGCCGAGCTCCTCACCGATCACCGAGAAGATGAAGTCGGTGTGAGCCTCCGGCAGGTTGCTCCACTTCTGCCGGCTGTTGCCGATCCCGACGCCCCACCAGCCGCCGGTCGAGAGCGCGTAGAACGAGTGGTACGCCTGCCACCCGACACCCCTCGGGTCCGAGAACGGGTCCAGGAACGACGTGACCCGCTCCATCCGGTACTTCTCCGCGTTGACGAAGTACGTCGCCACCGCGCCGACCACTGCGATCGTCGCGACGAACAACCGGGTCGGTGCGCCGACGATCCAGATCATGCCGATCATCACGGCCATCAGAACCAGCGCCGTACCCAGGTCGTGCTGGCCGACGACGAGCGCGATCACCAGACCGCAGACCGGGACCATCGGGACGAGCAAGTGCTTCCACTGGGTGAGCAGCTGCTCCTTGCGTGCATAGAGGTCCGCGCACCACATCACCATCGCCAGCTTGGCGAACTCACTCGGCTGGATCTGCAGCGGTCCGCCGAGGTTCAGCCAGTTGGTGTTGCCGTTCACGCCGACGCCGAGGCCCGGGATGTAGGTGAGCACGAGCAGGAACATCGAGCCGAGCAACGCGACGTACGCGAGCATGCGGAAGTGCCGCGGCGTCATCCGGGAGGCGACGTACGCCATCGGTAGGCCGACGACCACCCAGATCAGCTGGCGGACGAAGATCGTGTAGCTGTTCCCGTTCACCCGCAGCGACAGCACACTCGATGCCGACAGCACCATCATCAGGCCGAGCACAAGCAGCAGCCCGGTCGCGCCGAGGACGATGTGGTACGACGTCAGCGGCCGGTCGAGCACATCCCGGATCGCCGCGACCCAGGCCCGCTCGCCACTCTTCCTGTCTTCGGACTGATCCGCGATCGACGTCACGCGATCACCTCGGATCAGTTGGCCAGCGAGCCGACGGCTTCGGCGAAGGCGTCCCCGCGGGCTCCGTAGTTGGCGAACATGTCCCAGGACGCGCAGCCAGGCGCGAGCAGCACGGTGTCACCCACCTGTGCGAGCTTCGCCGCCTCCCCCACCACGATCTGCATGGCTCCAGTGTCCGTTGACTCGACGACGATCCTCGGAACATCCGGTGCGTGTCGCTCGAGAGCTTCGGCGATCACGTCCTTGTCCTGTCCCAGCAGTACGACGGCGCGCAACCGTTCTTTGGCTGCGATCACGAGGTCGTCGAAGGTCGCGCCCTTGGCCTGACCGCCGGCAATCCAGACCACGTGTTCGTACGCGAGCAGCGAAGCCTGCGCGGCATGCGGGTTGGTCGCCTTCGAGTCGTCGACATAGTTGACTCCGGCAACCTCCGCGACGTGTGCGATCCGGTGCTTGTCCGGCCGGAAGCCACGCAGCCCGTCGCGAACCGCGGTCGCGGGTACGCCGAATGCCCGGGCCAATGCCGCCGCGGCCAGCGCGTTGGCCACGTTGTGCGGCGCCGCCGGCGTGACGTCGGACAAGCTCGCGAGCTCCAGCGCCGAGGTCGCGCGCTGCTCGACGAACGCCCGGTCCACCAGCAGGTCGTCGACCAGGCCGACCATGGAAAGTCCCGGCGTACCAAGGGTGAAACCGACCGCGCGGCAGCCCTCGATCACGTCGGCTTCCTCGACCAGGTGCTCGGTCTCCGGGTCCGCGACGTTGTACACGCACGCGACCTGGCAGTTCTCGTAGATGCGGCCCTTGTCCAGGGTGTACGCCGCCATCGAGCCGTGCCAGTCGACATGGTCCGGCGCGATGTTCAGTACGGCGGCCGAGTGCGCCGACATCGACTGCGTGAAGTGCAGCTGGTACGACGAGAGCTCGACCGCGATCACGTCGTACGGCTCGGGGTCCATCACGACCTCGAGCAACGGCAGCCCAACGTTGCCCGCGGCAACGGCCCGGTGACCGGCAGCCTGCAGGATCGCGGTCAGCATCTGAACCGTCGTGGTCTTGCCGTTGGTGCCGGTGATGCACAACCAGGGCGCGGCGTTGGCCGGGTCGCGCAACCGCCAGGCCAGCTCGATCTCGCTCCAGATCGGCACGTCCCGCTCGGCCGCCTGCGCGAGCAGCGGCGCATGCGGCGGTACGCCGGGAGATGTCACGACGACGTCGACCTCTTTGGGCAATTCCGCAGTGCTGCCCGGGCCAAGGGTGATCGTGGCACCGAGCGTCTCGAGGATCTGCGCCTTCTCCCGCAGCGCCTCGTTGTCCCGATCGTCGAGTACGACGAGATGCTCGGCGCCGGCCTGGATCAGCGAGTCGGCGCAGGCGTAACCCGCCGTACCGAATCCGAGAACGACGAACCGGGTCGTCGCCCAGCCGTCCGACGTACGCGTCTCGAGAGTCATGAAGCTACCCATTCCGCATAGAAGATCCCGAGGCCGATCACCACGCACAGGCCCTGAATGATCCAGAACCGGATCACGATGTTGACCTGTTCCCAGCCGAGCATCTCGAAGTGGTGCTGCAGCGGCGCCATTCGGAACATTCGTTTACCGACACCGGTGGCACGTTTGGTGACCTTGAAGTAGCCGACCTGCAGGATCACCGAGGCGGTGATGATGACGAACAGGCCGCCGATCAGCAGCACCAGCAGCTCGGTCCGGGTCATCACGGCCATGCCGGCCAGCGCGCCACCCAGCGACAGCGAACCGGTGTCACCCATGAAGATCTTGGCCGGCGACGCGTTCCACCAGAGGAAGCCGAACAGCGCACCGGTCAGTGAAGCGGCGACGACGGCGAGGTCGTGCGGATCTCGTACTTCGTAACACTTGGCGCCGACGCCCTGCGCGGTCGCGCAGCTCTGGTTGAACTGCCAGATGCAGATCAGCGTGTAGGCGCCGAACACCATCATCGACGCGCCGGTGGCCAGACCGTCCAGGCCGTCGGCCAGGTTCACGCCGTTCGACATACCGGCGATCAGCAGCAGGATCCAGATGATGACCAGGATCGCCGGCAGCTCCAGCCAGCCGATGTCGCGGATGAACGAGATGAACGGCGACGCCGGCCGCTGCCCGCGGTCGTCCGGGAACTGCAGCGCGAGCACCGCGAAGATCACCGCGACCAAGGTCTGACCGGCCAGTTTCGCCTTGCTGCGCAGGCCGAGGCTGCGCTGCCGGAAGATCTTGATGAAGTCGTCCAGGAAGCCGACCGCGCCCATTCCGGCGAACAGGAACAGCACCAGCAGCGCCGAGGCGCTCGGCGGCGTCATCGTGAACAGCTTCGCCGCGAAGTACCCGATGATGGTCGCCGTGATGAATACGGTGCCGCCCATCGTCGGCGTACCGCGTTTGGTGTGGTGCGAGGCCGGGCCGTCGTCGCGGATCTCCTGGCCGTACCCGCGTTTGGCGAGCCACAGGATCGCCCAGCGGGTGCCGATCAGCGTCAGCACCATCGAGACGGCGCCACCGAACAGGATCGAGATCACTGCACGTCCTCCAGCAGGGCGTCGGCCAAGCTCCGCAGTTTCGAGCCCTTGGATGACTTCACCAGTACGACGTCCCCCGCGCGCAGCTCGGATCTGAGCAGCTCGAGCGCGTCCGGGATCGTGTCGACGTACGTGGATTCGTTGCCCCACGAGCCTTCCAGCGAGGCACCGAGGTGGATCGGTTTCGCGCCGGCGCCGACCACGACCAGCCGGTTCACGTCCAGCCGAACGACGAGCCGGCCGATCGCGTCGTGCTCGTCGGCCGAGGCGTCGCCGAGCTCGAGCATCTCGCCGAGCACCGCCCAGGTCCGCGCGCCGCGGGACCGACCGATGGCGACCAGAGACTTGAGCGCCGCTCGGGTCGAGTCCGGGTTGGCGTTGAAGGCATCGTTGATGATCGTCACGCCATCCGCGCGCTCGGTCAGCTCCATGCGCGCCGCAGACACCCGGGTGGCGGCGTTCAGGCCGTCGGCGATCTGTTCCGGCGTCAACCCGACCGCTGAGGCGACGGCGGCCGCGGCCAGCGCGTTCGAGACGTAGTGCTCGCCGATGAACTGCAGCTGGACGTTCCCGCTGAAACCGCCGAGGTGCAGCATGAACGCGGGCCGTCCCTCCGCATCAAGCTTCACGTCCGCGGCCCGGACATCGGCCTCCGGCGACTCCCCGAAGGTCAGCACCTTCTCCTGTGTCCGGCTCCGCATCCCGGCGACGCGGTGGTCGTCCGCGTTCAGGATGGCCGTGCCGCCCGCGGTGACAGCCTCGATCAGCTCGCCCTTGGCGACGGCGATGTTGTCCTGCGTCCCGAACTCGCCGATGTGCGACGTACCGACGTTCACCACCAGACCGATGGTCGGCGGCGTGATCCCGGTCAGGTAGGTGATGTCGCCCTGGTGCCGCGCGCCCATCTCCGCGATCAGGTACTTCGTCGTTGCAGAAGCCTGCAGCGCCGTGAGCGGGTGCCCGATCTCGTTGTTGAACGAGCCTTCCGGCGACACCGTCTCGCCGTACGGGCGGATCAGCTGGGCGATCAGGTCCTTGGTGCTGGTCTTGCCGGACGAACCGGTCAGCGCGATCACGGTCAGGTCGGGAAGCCGGTCGACCACGAACCGGGCCAGGTCGCCGAGTGCCCGCTGCGGATCGTCGACGACGATGCAGGGGCTGCCCTCGATCGGCCGGGCCGTCAGCGACACCGTGACGCCGGCCCAGGTCGCCGTACCGACGAAGTCGTGCCCGTCGACGCGCTCACCGGGCAGGGCGACGAACAGCCCACCCGGTTCCGCGGCCCGCGAGTCGATCACCACCGGGCCGTCCACGACCGCTGACGGGTCGACGCCCGCCAACTGCCCGTGGACGACGTCGGCGATCTCGCCGCAACTGACAGGGATCACCGGTCTGCCTCCAACAGCTCACGCACGGTTTCGCGGTCGTCGAACGGGTGGATCACACCGCCGACGTCCTGGCCGGTCTCATGGCCCTTGCCCAGTACGACGACCGTGTCGCCGGGACCGGCCAGCTCGATCGCGGTCGCGATGGCCTGCCGGCGGTCGCCGATCTCGTGCAGGTCGGCATCAGGTACGGCCTCCCGGGCGCCGGCCAGCGCGGTCGCACGGATCGCGGCCGGGTCCTCGCTGCGGGGATTGTCGTCGGTGACGATCACGACGTCCGCGGCCCGGGCCGCCGCGGCGCCCATCGCCGGCCGCTTGCCGGGATCGCGATCGCCGCCGCAGCCGACGACGGCGAACAGCTTGCCCTTGGTCGCGCTGCGCGCGGCCTTCAGCGCCAGCGCGACCGCGTCCGGCGTGTGCGCGTAGTCCACGATCACCGCCAGACCGTCCTGCCGGGTGAACGTCTCCATCCGCCCCGGTACGGCCGCGGTCCGCAGACCGGCCGCGATCGCCTCGGCGGGTACGTCGAGTTGCCGGAGCATCGCGGTCGCGAGCAGCGCGTTGGCGACGTTGAAGTCACCCGGCAGCGCGATCTCCACGGTCAGCGTCTCCCCCGGCCCCTGAATATCCAGGACCGTGGTGCCGTGCTCGGACCGATGCCGATTGGCCACAGTCCAGTCGGCATCGCCCAGCGTCGACACGGTGACCAGCGGTACGACGGCCTGCGCCGCCAGCCGGCGTCCGTACTCGTCGTCGATCGTCACCACGGCCACATCACACCGCTCCGGGGTGAATAACGAGGCCTTCGCCTGGAAGTAGTCCTCGAACGTCTTGTGGAAGTCGAGATGGTCCTGGGTGAGATTGAGGAACCCCGCGACCGCGAAACGAGCCCCGTCGACCCGGCCCATCGCCAGCGCGTGGCTCGACACCTCCATCGCGCACCAGGCGACCGCCTGCTCCCGCATCACCGCGAACAGCGCCTGCAGGTCGGTGGCCTCCGGCGTGGTCCGGACGCTCTTCACGACCTCGTCCCCAACGCGCGTTTGAATCGTCCCGATCAACGCCGTCCGGCCGACGTGACGCAGTACGGAGTCCAGCAGGAAGCTGGTCGTGGTCTTGCCGTTGGTGCCGGTCACCCCGAGCAGCCGCAGCTCACTGGTCGGCTCGCCGTAAATCCGGGACGCGACCGCGCCGAGAACACTCCGCGGCTTGTCGACCACCAGCACCGGCAGACCGCTCGCTGCGGCGCGCTCGGCGCCCGTCGGGTCGGTCAGTACGGCGACAGCGCCCGCCTGCTGGGCTTTCGCGACGAACTCCGCGCCGTGCGTGACCGCACCGGGCAGAGCGGCGTACAGATCACCGGGAAAGATCGAGCGCGAGTCGAGGGAGACGCCGGTGACGTTCACAGAGCTGCCGGGAGACGCGGCGTGCGCGACGCTCGCGATCTCGTCGAGGCCGACCGGTACGACATGCCGTGGCCTGATCGCGGCTACGGCGCCGCCCGCGGCGGTAGGGGTGGACACGGGCCCTGAGGCTACCGCTCCGGACCCTGTGACTCCTACCTGACCCTGCGTCACCAGGTGAGCGGAATCTCGGGCTGCTTCGCGCCGGTCGGCGGGACGACGTACTTCTGCAGCGCGTAGCTCATCACGTCACGGAACACCGGTCCTCCTTGCAGACCACCACCCCGAACGCCGTCGCTCGGGTCGTGCAGTACGACGTACGTCACGAACCGTGGGTTGTCGGCCGGAGCAAATCCGGCGAAAGAAGTGGCCCATTTGCCGTAGCGGCCGGTCTTCGGGTCGACCTCCTGCGCCGTACCGGTCTTGCCGGCGACCAGGTAGCCGTCGATCGCGGCCTGCGGTGCAGTGCCCTTCTTCGCGGTCACCGCCTCCATCATGGTGGCGACCTCCTTGGCGGCCTTCGCGCTGACCACCCGGTGCGGCGCGGCCGCCTGGTTCGGCGTGACTGTGCCGTTCGCGTCGATGTAGTTGCGGACCAGCTTCGGCGGCATGTAGACGCCACCGTTGGCGACCGTGTTGACCGCGGCGGCCATCTGGACCGCGTTGGCGGACAGTCCCTGGCCGAAGGCGACGTTCGACCGGGTGATCTCCGGCCACTCGTCGCCCTGCATCAGCCGGCCCTGGCTCTCGCCCGGGAAGTTCAGCCCGGTCGGCTCGCCGAAACCGAAGTCGTGCAGGTACTTCACGAACTGCGGGATCCGCATCTGCTGCGCGGCCATGATCGTGCCGACGTTCGACGACTTCGCGACCACGCCGGCGATGGTCAGGTTCATCGGGCCGTGGTCCCAGTGGTCCTTGATCGTCCGCCGCTGCACCTCGATGCTGCCCGGCACCCGGAGCTTGGTGTTCAGGTCGATCAGGCCGGCGTCGGCCAGCGCCGCCATGGTCGCGACCTTCTGCACGCTGCCGGGCTCGTAGGTGGTCTCCAGCGCGGGGTTGTTCAGGTCCTTGGAGGTGTACGGCTTGTTCGGGTCGAACGTCGGGTAGTTGGCCATCGCCATCAGCTCGCCGGACTTCACGTCCATCACGACCACCGTGCCGGAGCTGGCCTTGTACTGCTCGACCGCCTGCTGGATCCGCTTCTCCGCGAAGTACTGCAGGTCGGTGTCCAGGGTCAGCTGCACACTGACACCGGGCTTCGGCTCCTCGACCGTGTGGTTCGCGTTCGGGATCTTGTTGCCCTTGGTGTCGACCTCGTACATCGCCTTGCCGTCGTGGCCGGACAGCTTGTCGTTCAGGCCGTACTCGAGCCCGGACAGACCCTTGCCGTCGGCACCGGTCACGCCCACCACGGTCGCGGCGATGCTGCCGTTCGGGTGGCTCCGGATCGGGTCGTCCTCGGTGTAGAGGCCGAGCAGCAGCGGGGCCGCCTGGTCCAGCGGCTTGGTCTTGTTCTGCTGGGCGATGGTCGCGTTCGCAGCCTTCATCTCGGCCTGGATCGTGGTCCAGGTCGTCGGGCTCACCTGGTGCGCGAGGTAGGTGAAGCGGCCCTTGCCGGTCATCGCGGCGACCAGCTTCGCGTACGTCGTACCGGCGACCTTCGGCGCCAGGATCGCCGCGAGCTGCTGCGCGACAGGCTTGGTCTGGCTCGGGTCGGCGGTGATCGCGACCGCGTCCTCGGAGACCGCCAGCTCGACGCCGTTCCGATCGGTGATGCTGCCGCGGGACGCGTGCAGGATGGACGGCTGGGTGTTCTCCCTGGTCGCGGCCTGCGCGTAGCTGTCCGGGTCGACACCCTGCAGCAGGATGAGCCGGCCGGCGAACAGCGACAGTACGAACGCCATCACGCCGAACGTCATCCGCAGCCGTACGGCGGGGCGGCCGAGCCGCAGCATCCGCGGTGGCTTGTGCACCTTCCGCTTCTTCGGCCGGGGCTGCGGCCGATTCTGCGGCGGGCGCTTGCGCGCGGACGCAGTCTTCTTGACCGGCCGCTTCGCAGTGCTCTTGACCGGCGCCTTCTTAGCGGGTGCCTTGTTAGCTGGTGCTTTCTTAGCCGGAGCCTGCTTGCGAGGTGCCGCGCCGCTAGGAGCAGGCCGCTTCGCCGCTGCCTTCTTCACCGGACGTGGAGTCGGCCCCTGCTGTTCGGCGCGCGCCTGGCGGAGCAGGCGGTCGCGGGTGGACTCGGGGCGTTGCGGGGTGGTGCGACCACTGTCTGTAGCGGACGGACGACGGGGTTGAGCCTTGCGCGGCGGGTTCTCCCGGCCCGCTGCGGAACCACGCTTGCGTGGCGGCTCGTTTCCCCGTCGATCCGTCATCCGATCATCCCCGTGTGGTCGTGGCGGGTGGCTTCGTCGTGGCCGGCGGCTTCGTCGTCCCCGTCGGCGGCTTGGTCGTCCCTGTCGTCTTGGTTGTGCCAGTCGTCTTGGTTGTGCCAGTCGGCTTAACCGGTGGTTTGACCGGTGTCTTCGTCGTCGGCTTCACGACGGGCGGCTTCTTGGTGGCGGTGCCGGTCGGCGTACCTGGGCCGAACATCGCCGTACCCGTGCCGGCCTTACCTTCCGCCGGTACGCCGAGCACGCGGCCGTCGGACAGCCTCAGGAACACCGGGTTCGGGTTTGGCACCATGCCCATCCGCAGTGCGTTGTCGGACAGGTTCTGCGGCGACTCCAGCGTCCGGACCTGCTTCTCCAGCTGCTCCTGCTGGGCGCGCAGCTGATCGGCCTGGCCGCTCAGCCGGGTGATGTCGAACGTCCCGCTCTGCAGCTGCGTGTTCAGCAGCAGCAGACCGACCAGTCCGGCGGCCAGCAACGACACCACGAAAATGACGAACGGCATCCGCGGCGGCCGGAACGGCGCCCCGTACACAACTCGCAGTCGCGGTTCGGAGCGCTTCTTCGCCGGGACGGGCGTCACCCGCGCCTTCTGCGGGCTGAAGACAGTACTCATCAGGCCACCAGTCCCTTCTCCCGGATTCGTTCGGCCGCTCGCACGCGAGCGGAGGCGGCCCGCGGGTTCACCGCGACCTCCTCGTCGGTCGGCCGTTCGGCTCCCCGGGTCAGCAATTTCAGATACGGCTCATGCCCGGCCGGAATCACCGGCAGGTCGTCGGGTACGTCGGACTTCGTCACCGCGGCGAACGCCTGCTTGGTGATCCGGTCCTCCAGCGACTGGTAACTCATCACGACGATCCGTCCGTGCAGCGCCAGCGATCGGATGGCAGCCGGCAGGGCACGACGCAGTACCTCGAGCTCGCCGTTCACCTCGATCCGCAACGCCTGGAACGTCCGCTTCGCCGGGTGTCCCCCGGTACGACGGGCCGCCTGCGGGATCGCGTTCCGGACGAGCTCGGACAGTCGCGCGCTGTTCGTGAACGGCTCGGTCTCCCGCTCCCGGACGATCCGATCCGCGATCCGGCGGGCGAACTTCTCCTCGCCGTACTGGAACAGGACCCGGGCCAGGTCGGCCGCGCTGTAGGTGTTGACGATGTCGGCCGCCGTGGTCGGGCCGGTCGAGTCCATCCGCATGTCCAGCGGCGCGTCCTGCGCGTAGGCGAAGCCGCGGTCGGCCTCGTCCAGCTGCATCGACGAGACACCGAGGTCGAACAGGATCCCGTCGATCGCCGGCACACCGAGATCCGCGAGTGCTCGCGGCAGCTCGTCGTACACGGCGTGTACGAGAGTGATCCGCTCCTCGTACGGCGCCAGTCGCTCACCGGCCAGCCGCAGTGCGGCCGGATCCCGGTCGAAGCCGATCAGCCGGAGGTCGGGGAACTGCTGCAGAAAGGCCTCGGAGTGACCACCGAGGCCGAGGGTCGCGTCGACCAGGACCGCGCCGGAATGCGCGAGTGCCGGCGCCAGCAGCGCGACCACGCGCTCCAGCATCACCGGCACATGCCGCTCCGCAGCGTTCATCCTCGACCCTTCCCGTCGCCGCGGGAGCGACCCTGCCCCCGCAGGTCTTCTGTGGTGCGGTGGTGCAAGTTGTCGATGGGTACGGCCGGAGACGACTCCGTCCGGTCAGATCGCGGGTACGCCTTCCGGGGAAGTACCTCGAAGCCTTGGCGCCGGGGAAGTGGCGTCAACACTCTTGGTCGGAAGTCGGACCCGTGATCTCACCGGACGGCCGATGTGCTCGCGGTACCGCTCGTCCACTCGTTTGCTGGAAAGTCTGTCGCGTTCAGAAGATGCCTGGCAGCACTTCCTCGGAGAGGTCGGCGAACGCCTGCTCCTGCTCCGCGGAGTACCGGTTCCAGTTCTCCGTGTTCCAGATCTCCACCCGGTTCATCGCCCCGATGACGACACAGTCGCGATCCAGTGACGCGTAATCGCGCAGCATCGGCGGGATGGTGACCCGGCCCTGCTTGTCCGGCATCTCGTTGGAGGCACCGGCGAACAACATCCGTAGGTAGTCCCGCGCACCCTTGTTGGTGATCGGAGCCTGCTTCAACTGCTCGGTCAGCTGGACGAACTCACGCTCCGGCCACACGGACAGCGATCGCTCCTGCCCACGCGTGATCACCAGACCGTCGGCCAGTTCGTCCCGGAACTTGGCCGGCAGGAACAGCCGTCCCTTGTCGTCGAGCTTGGGGAAGTGAGTTCCGAGGAACACGCTCCACCTCCCCGTTGCGGACTCTCCGACTCAGGCGGGTGTTTCCACCACTTCAGTTCCACTGCGCTCCACCTTACTCCACTTTCCACCACCGTCAACCAACTTCCGCCCCATTCCGCCCCCGCGCCGCCTGAATCCGCAGGCGCAAACCTGCGTGTCGCTGCCGCCTCAGCCGTTGCGCGTTCCTCCATTTCGCTCCACCGGGCCGGATCTCCTCCACTTCGCTCCACTGCGCCGGATCTCCTCCACTTCGCTCCACCGAGCCGGCCTCGGAGGGTGAGGTTGAACCGCTCGGGAGGATTGGTCGTGAACCTTCTGGGTGGACAGAACGTCGTACGGGCCGCGCAGTGCTTTTCCCGCCCGTACGCTTGGAGGGACGCGACAGCTGCACACCACAGACCGACCCGCCGTGAGGGCGTGCGCCGATGAACATCGAAACGTCAGGTAACGAAACCCCCGCCGGACTAGGCCCGACCCCTACAGCGGGTGAGAATGTGTCGGCAGTCAACGAATGGGGAGGACACAGAGTGAGCACCACCGCGACCAGCTCGCCGCTGGCAGGAGCCGGGGACTTCGACGAGCTGTCCGAGGTGGCGGGCCGCGTCCGCCGGGCCATGGAGCAGGTGATCGAGGGCAAACCCGACGTGGTCGAGGTCGCCATCACCGTCCTGCTGGCCGAAGGACATCTGCTGATCGAGGACGTGCCGGGCGTCGGCAAGACGATGCTGGCGAAGGCGCTGGCGAAGTCGATCGACTGCACCGTGCGCCGGATCCAGTTCACGCCGGACCTGCTGCCGTCGGACATCACCGGCGTCTCCGTGTTCAACCAGGAAATCCGCGACTTCGAGTTCAAGCCCGGCGCGGTGTTCGCGAACATCGTGGTCGGCGACGAGATCAACCGCGCCTCGCCGAAGACCCAGGCCGCGCTGCTGGAGTCGATGGAGGAGCGCCAGGTCACCGTCGACACCACGACGTACCACCTCGAAGCGCCGTTCATGGTCATCGCGACCCAGAACCCGATCGAGATGGAAGGCACCTACCCGCTGCCGGAAGCGCAGCGCGACCGGTTCATGGCCCGGGTCTCGATGGGCTACCCCGAGCCGGCCGCCGAGCTGCGGATGCTGGACGGGCACGCCGCCAACGACCCACTGCTGAGCCTGCAGCCGGTCACCGACGGACAGCAGATCCTCCGCCTGGTGAAGACAGTGCAGTCCGTGCACGTGTCCGAGTCGGTGAAGGAGTACGCCGTCGCTCTGGTCGGTGCGACGCGCCGCTCGCAGGAGCTCCGGCTCGGCGCCAGCCCGCGGTCGACGCTGCACCTGATCCGAGCAGCTCGTGCGGCAGCCGCACTGGACGCACGCGAGTTCGTACTGCCGGACGACATCCAGGAGCTCGCGGTGCCGGTCCTCGCGCACCGGGTGCTTCCAGCGGCTGAAGCGCATCTCGGTGGGCGCGGTGCAGCCGACATCATCTCCGGGTTGGTGTCCAGCGTGGCCCTCCCCCGTACTCGCCGGGACTGAGACATGCGGCAGGCAATGCGCGGACTGACCACCAGGGGGCGGGCGTTCGTCGCGGCCGGTCTCACTGCTTCGCTGTGCGCACTGCTGCTCGGCCAGAAGGACCTGCTCCGGGTCGGCATCCTGCTGGCGGCACTGCCAATCGTGGCGGCTCTTGTCGTCGGCCGGACCCGGCTGCGGCTGCAGGTACGACGCAGTCTGGCGCCGGACCAGGTCCCGGTCGGGACGCAGGCCACCGTCGAGCTGACCCTCAGCAACCAGGGCCGGATGCCCGCCGGTCTGCTGCTGCTTGAGGACCGTATTCCTTACGTGCTCGGTCACCGGCCGCGGTTCGTCGTCGATCGGGTCAGTCCGAACTGGCGTCGTACCGTCACCTATCCGGTCAAGTCCGACGTACGGGGGTTGTTCCAGGTCGGGCCGTTGATGCTGACGGTCGCCGACCCGTTCGGGCTGGTCGAGACGAGCCGGACGTTCACCCGTAGCCAGCATCTGCTGGTCACGCCGCGGGTCTACCGGCTGCCCGAGATCCGGTTGGGTGCGGACCGGGCCGGCTCGGGCGAGAACCGGCCGCGGGCGATCGCGTCGGCCGGTGAAGAGGACGCGACAGTCCGCGAGTACCGGGACGGCGACGACCTGCGCCGGGTGCACTGGCGGTCGACCGCACGGCGCGGCGAGCTGATGGTCCGCCGCGAGGAGCAGCCTTGGCAGAGCCGGTGCGCGCTGTTCCTGGACGCGCGGACGATCTCGCACCACGGGCACGGACCGTCGTCGAGTCTGGAGTGGGCGGTCAGCGCTGCTGCGTCGGCCGGCATCGACAGGATCCGGCGCGGTTATGTCACCACCATGCTTGGCGGACCGACCACGCTGTCCGCCATCACCCACCGCACTTCCGCGTCGGTGCACCAGCCGCTCACCCAGCAGCAACTGCTGACCGAGTGCGCGACCGTCGAGGAACATAAGTACGCCGAGATCGCCCCGCTCCTCACCGTCGACCGGCATGCGCAGGAGCCGAGTCTGGTGATCGCGATCCTCGGCGCGTGCACTTCTGATGACGTGACTGCCCTGAACCGGTGGCGGACCAGCCAGGCGACCGGCGTCGCACTGCTGCTGGACGCGGCCAGCTGGGCGGTCGGCGCCGAGGCGACCGAGAAGGCGGCCCGGCTGACCGCCGCCACGGACGTCACCGAGAACGAGCTGCGTCGGAACGGCTGGCGAGTAGTCAGAGTCCGCCGCGGCGACCACCTGCCGACAGTGTGGTCCGGCCTAGGACTACGGAGCGGAAGAATCGCATGACAGGACATGCCAGGCTCTCTATCGCTGCATGGGGAGCGACCGTACTTGGGTCGCTTGTTCTGACGCCGGTGTTCTCCGGGCCGTTCCTGTTCATCAGTGCGTTCCTGTGCGCCGTGGTGACCGGGACCGGCGTCCTGCTGCAGAACCTGCGCACCCCGCGGATCGTCGTACCGATCGTCCAGCTGTTTGTGCTGGTGGAGCTGCTGTCGCTGTTCTTCCTGCACGGGACGATGAAGTTCGGGCTGATCCCCTGGAAGGGCACCGTCGTCGAGTTCAACTCGCAGATGGTCGATGCGATGGACTCGATCAACCGGTTCAGCGCGCCGCTGCCGCAGGACACGCATCTGACGCTGTTCGCGGTCTCGGTGATCGCCGCGACCGGGTTCCTGGTCCACGTCATCGCCGTACAGCTGCGACAGGCTGCGTGGTCCGGTTTGCTGCTGCTGATCATGTACACCGTTCCGGCCGCGACCGTGCACGGCGGTCTGCCGGCTCTGTTGTTCATCCCGCCGGCGATCGGCTACATCGTCCTGCTGTCCGCGGAAGGCCGCAGCCGGCTCAGCCGCTGGGGCCGCCGGATCTCCGGCGTCTCGCACCTCGACGCGGCCGAGCCCGTCGAGGCATCGGCGCTCGGGCAGGCCGGACGACGGATCGGGCTGACCGTGGTCGCGATCGCCGCGCTGCTGCCCGCCTTGCTGCCGGCGCTGCCGGAAGGCGTGATCGGCAACGGTCTGGCCGGCGGCGGTACCGGCAACGGCATCGGGGCTTCGATCTCGTCGACCGATCCGATGCTGGACATGGGCAAGAACCTGAAGCGCGGCGACAACGTCGTCGCCCTGACCTACAAGGGTGGTCCGTCGGGCGGCTCGTACCTGCGGCTGACCGCACTCGACCTCTTCGACGGCAACACCTGGCGGATCGCGCCGCGCTCCGACGGGCACAAGATCAGCGGCGACCTGACACCGCCGCCCGGCTACACCGGTGACCTGACCAAGGTCCCGCAGACCTCGATGGAGATCGACGTCACCCGGACCTTCCGGTCCCAGTTCGTCCCGGTCCCCTACCCGCTGCGCTCCATCTCGCTGAAGAAAGACTGGCAGTACGACGCGGGCTCGCTCGACGTGGTCTCGACGAACGGCTCGATCGTCGGCGGCAAGAAGTACAAGCTGACGTCGTACGACCTGGAGCCGACACCGGAGCAGCTGCACGACTCGATCACCACTGGCGCGCCAGACGAGTACACGCTCACCGTTCCGCAGAAGACGCCGCAGGACATCAAGCAGAAGACCTACGAGATCACCGGCGCGGCCGCGAACAACAAGTTCGAGGCGGCCGTGCTGATCCAGAACTGGTTCCGCAGCGGCGGTGGCTTCACCTACAGCACCGCGAACGCCAAGGGCAGCGGCATGTCCGCGCTCGAGGACTTCCTGCTGAAGAACAAGGAAGGGTACTGCGAGCAGTTCGCGACCGGGATGGCGCTGATGGCCCGGATCATCGGGATCCCGTCCCGGGTCGGGATCGGCTTCCTGCCCGGGCAGGCCGGCAAGGACGGCGAGTACACGGTCCGGATGCACGACATGCACGCCTGGCCGGAGCTGTACTTCGAGGGCATCGGCTGGGTCCGGTTCGAGCCGACGCCTTCCGCCCGGGTCTCGGCCACGCCGAACTGGACCGTCACCACCAGCGGAGATCCGACCAGCCCGACGACCGCGCCGACCAGCGTCGCGACGACGCCCGGCGGTGCGGAGACTCCGGGGATCGACAAGCCGCGGCACGACCCGAACCTGCCGGACCAGAGCGGCATCCCGATCGTTGGCTCCGGCAACTGGTTCACCAACGGCGGCGGTCAGGTGATAGCCGGGGGGCTCGGCGTGATCCTGCTGCTGTGCATCCCGTGGCTGATCCGGGTACTGACCCGCCGACGGCGGTTCCTGAGACCTCCTGGCCGGCAAGCGGCCGAGGGCTTGTGGGCCGAGGTCCGGGACACCGCGCGCGACCTGGGCCTGGACTGGTCCGAGGTCTCGACGCCACGGCAGACCGGTCAATGGCTGATGACGAAGCTCCCGGAGGAGACGCATCCGGCCGCGCGCAGATTGGCGCGCGGAATCGAAGGACTGCGGTACGCCGGTAACGCGAACCTCGACATCGACCTCCGCCCCGAGGCAACCGCCGTACGCACGGCCCTCTGGAGCCAAGCGCCGGCCCGCCGCCGCTGGCGGGCGCGCTTGCTGCCGCCGTCGTGGCGCTGGTACCTAAGCCGAGGCTCCACCGAAGCCTCCGACCTCCTCGACGAGTTCGACCTGCTCCTAGCCCGCCTCCGCTCCCTAGCCCTCCCCAAACGCCCCCACACCAACTAGGCCATCCGAGGCGCTCCGGCCCAGCCGGCCGCTGACCCCAGGTCTCCGGCCAGCCGACGGCCGCCGCCTCGGCACCCCGGCATTTGGCTGGCTGACCCACCAAGTTGGCTGGCTGACCCAGCAAATTGGCTGGCTGACCCAGCAAATTGGCTGGCTGACCCACCAAGTTGGGGGTTCCTGACCCTGAATCACGGTCAGGAACCCACGAGCTCGTGGGTCAACCAGCCAAATGGGACACGGCTCACGGGCACACCGGGAACGCGGCGTGGTTCTTGGGTGTAGAAACGACCACACCCGTCCCACCAGGGCACGGGTGTGGTCGAAGAGTTGGGTGCGCTCAGGCGCGGGTCAGAGGTCCTCGTCGCGGCGGCGGCGCCAGCGGTCTTCCATCCGCTCCATGAAGCTGCCGGACGAGTCGTGTTTTGTCCGGTGCCGTTTGGTCGGCGGGGGCGGCGGGATGTCGTCGGACTCCCCCGCGTTGCTGATCCGCTTCATGCTGAGCGCCGCGATGTACAGACACGCGACCATCATCACGAAGCCGATGACGCCGATAATGGTGTTCGGGATGATCGCGCCGGTCATCAGCACGACGATGCCCAGCACGAATCCAACGCCGGCAAGCACTGCCCGCCGCTTGTAGTACAAGCGCACATTGGTCCCACGCATGGCGGAAACGAACTTCGGGTCTTCCGCAGCAAGGGCGCGTTCGAGCTGCTCGAACTGGCGCTGCTCTTCTTCCGAGAGGGGCACCGTCGATCCCTCCATGATGAGCGCGATCTCGATAGGCCGCCTTCAGTCTAGGCCGCGCGTGCCTGACACGAAACCCTGACCGGCTGTCCAGCGCGTCACGGTCCCGCAACTGCCCCAACTGGACCGGTCCCAAACTCGTGTACTTCGGCGTGTCGCTCACAGCCGGTAGACAGGAATCACCACCTGACCGTGCCACAGGTAGCCCACCCGTCACCCTCCGTCGCAACCACCTCCGGTACGCCGGCATCCGCCGCACCACTCAGCGTGGCGAGAATCTGGTCAGCGGGTGGCGAGGATGTGGAGTTGGGTGGCTAGGGCTCGGAATGCGGGGTGCTGGCTGGCGGCGCGCTCGAGTTCGGCGAGGGAGTCGGCGGCTCCGGGCTCGGAGTCTACGAACGCGGAAGGCACCAGGTCGGCGAACGTGCGCACACCGTGGACCGTGTGCACCATGAACCCGGCGTCGGCGAGCTGCGCCGTGATCCCGGCCTCGTCGAACCGCCGCGGCATCGGATCGGTCGCACCCCAGCGCCCGTCCGGATCCTGCAGCGCGATCCGCGCCTCGGCCAGGTGACCGGCCAGCGCACGAGCCAGCACCACGGCGTTGCGCTGGGCAACGAGCAGACTGAGTACGCCGCCTTCTCGTAATACCGACGCCATCGCCTGCAAAGCCTGCACCGGATCGTCGACGACCTCGAGCACTCCATGGCACAGTACGGCGTCCGCACTCGACTCCCCTGCCAGCCCGGGCAGCTCGGTCGCGTCACCCTGCACGCCGCGGACCAACTTGCTCACACCTTCGTCACTGGCCCGTCGCTCCAGCGACGCCAGCGCATCCGGGCTCGGGTCGACCACTGTCACCCGATGCCCTTCGACTGCCAACGGAACCGCGAACCCACCGGTCCCGCCGCCAAGGTCGACGATGTCCAGTCCCGCTCCCGGATCGGTACGTCCTCGTCCGGCCAACGCAACGCGCAACGCCTCGCCCACCAACGCGGTCCGAACGCTTCGCCGTCGCCGATCCACCATCAACCCTCCAGCCGATCCCCCATCACCACCCCACCGCGCCACACCCTACTTCCACCCCAACCCCGCGGATTGCTCCCGGGTCGCATGCCTGAGGTCAGCTGCTGATCACGCGGGCTTGCGGGCGACGACGTACAGGCGGCGCGTGGTTTCGGAGCGACTGGTGATCGGCCCGCGGAGGTACCACTCGACGTCGGTCAGGCCGGCGGCCTCTACGACGTTCACGATCTGACTCGGCTCGTACAGGACGTAGTCGAGGTTGACCTCCTGGCCGAGGAACTCCTCGACGTGGCGGACCTCGGCGCCGGCGTGGAGGGCGAGCACCAGCCAACCATCGGGGTCGAGCGGACGGCTGAGTGCGGCGATCGCATCCGGTAGTTCCGACGCGGCCAAGTGGATGAGCGAGTACCAACCGAGAACGGCCGCCCAACCGGAACTCGTCCGTGGGCGACCAAGCCGACGGAGGTCTCCGACCTCGAAGCTGCGGTCGGGGAAGCGTCGCCGCGCCTCGGCGACCATCTCCGGCGAGAGATCGATGCCGGTGGCATCCGCATCACGATCGGCCAGGTATGCCGTGATGTGGCCGGGACCCGAACCGACCTCGATCACTGGGCGACCGTCGGCGTGGGCGATCACCCGGTCGAGCAGCCACCTCTCGAACGGCAGCCCGTCGAGCTCGTCCAGCAACTCATCCGCGTACGTCGTCGCCACAGCGTCGTACGCCGAACGCACCCGAGCGTCACGCACTTCGGTGCCGTCGGCGATGACCGTGTCGCGGTCGACAGACTCGATGACCGCTACTGCTTCCTCCTCGGGAATCGGACCGAGGAGGTGGATCCAGCGACGGTCGTGCTGACCGGCGCGGCGCTCCAGCTCACGCACTAGCGGTTCGGGGCGGGCGGCCATCCGCCGCAGGCACGCCTCGACATCGGACCGGTCGTCGAACTTGTGGAGCCGCTCGGTCCGGGTCCGCAGTTCGCCGGGCGCCTGTGCGCCGCGCAGCAGCAAGACCGTGATCAGCGCCCGCTCGTCGACCTCGAGTCCGAGCTTCTCGTCCAGGGTCTGGTGGTACTTGAGCGTCCGACGGCCGGTGTCGACCCAGACGATCCGCAACAGCTCCCGATCCCGAAGCGACCGCGCGGCCCGCTCTACGGTCCCTTGGTCGTATTCGACGACAGGGTCGCGGTTGCTGGCTTGATTGCACGCCATCCGGAGTGCGTTGGCTGTCAGGGGGTACGACGCAGGAACTGTGGACTGCTTCTCCAGCAGACTCCCGAGCACCCGCTGATCCTCAGCATCCAGAACAGGAAGATCACTCACCCGCCCGACCCTAGTTCCCATCCGGGCCGAGCGAGCCATCCGAACGGCTCGAACCCTCAGCCGCGCCGGTAGGTGAGTGACTCGAACCCGATCAGCCGGGTTGATAGGTCTCTGGGAGGGTGAGGGGCTCGAAGGCGGTGCCGTTGCAGGCGGGGCAGAGGGCGTCGGACTGGATGCCGGAGCCGGCGCACTGGGTGCACAGGCCGTCGTGCCAGGCTTCACCGGAAAGGGCGTGGTGCGGGCGGGGGTAGTGAGTGTCCGGCAGGTAGCACTCGGCTCCGGTGAGGGCATGCACGCGACCACACAGGTCCGTACCCAGTCCTCTCGAGGTTTCGCTCACGGTCGGGATCTCCTCAGTGCTGGTGAAGACGCTGGTGAAGGCTGGTGGGTCAGCTGGCTTGCATCCAGGGTTGGGTCAGGACGGACTGCGGGTCGGTGGTGGCGGTGAGCACCGGGGTCGTGGACAGCCGCAGGCTGGCCTCCACCTGGTCGTAGAACATGTCGGCCGCGCGGATCAGGTCGTCCGCCTCGCGAGTGGTGACGGCACGTGCCAGGCCCGCCTCGGCCGCGGCGCGCTGGGCGGCGCCGGCAGCGAAGAACGCTGCCCATTCGCCGAACTCCGGCGCGACCTCGGCCAGCAGCACCCAGGCGTTGCGCTGAACCCGACGGCGGCTGCCCGAGCGGACCGGGCGAGCCCGGACTGCGAGCACCGCGGCCGCGACCCGGAGCGCCGCGACGTGGGCGCTCGAGTAGCGGAGCAGGTGGTCGGTCGTCTCCGTGGCCTCGGTCAATGCGGCACGAGCCCGGAACAGCTCTCGGCTGGCCGCGCCGGCGGCAGCCGGCGACACCGGTGAAACAGTCATCGGTCGGTCACCCTCTCCAGTTGCCAACGACCCGAGTCCGGGTCGTGGGCGAGATCGAACAACTCACGGCGGCCGTGCCGGCCGCATCCTGCTTCGACCCGGAACACCGTGCGCTCCGGTCCCCAATCCGCATCCAGCACCCCGACCGCCGCCGGGCTCGTGTCCACAACTGCGGGGTATCCGGAGGAGAGCGTGGCGGCGGCACGCGAACGGGGGGTCGCTGCCGCCGCCACGCCGGCCGAGTGAGTCCGGGCAGGACGGGTGGTGCGCACTCCCGAGCAGGCCTCGGCGACCATGGCCGCGTCGATCCGGGCCGGCAGCACTTCGGGCTGCGCGGGGCGCTGGGCGCGCGGGTCGTGGATGGCACCGGCGCCGATGATGCCGCGCTCCCACCAGGCGGCGGTCTCGGTCCACTGGGACCTGAGCGCGCAGACCCGCCAGAGGCGACCGCGCCAGAGGAACTGGTCCGGGGTCTCGATGCCGTCCACGAACACCGAGTGCACCTCGACAGCGTCGTCGAACTCCCACATGTTCCATCGCCTCCTCTGATTACGCTTCCCCTGTTTGACGGCTGAGTCGACGGCCCGGCGGGTAGGCACGGGGTGGGGGTCGAGGTCCACCCCGGTGCCCGGCCCGCCGGGACCACCGGATTCCGATGCGGCCGCAACTCCGCACCGGAGCCGTCCAGCTGTCCGGCTCACCTCGGCCCGGTCTCCCGACGAAACCGGACCCGAGGTAATCGAACATCTGTTCGAACACTGGAAGCGTATCGCCGCCCACCGACAATCGTCAACGGCCGGGCCGCCCGGCGCGCCGGGCTCACGAGGCGATCTCTCCATCTGCACGTGAGTCATGCTTCCGGACGCCACCGACAGTTTCCGCAGAGCGAAACCGGGATGCCCGGCAGAGAGCGTCCGCATAGGCTGCGAAGGGTGAGCAGTCATCCCAATGTGCAGAAGGTGGCCGACGCCCTGGCGGCGGCCGGAGCCACCGGCGAGATCGTGATCCTGGACGAGGCGGTGCCGACCGCGGCCGCCGCGGCGGCGGAGCTCGGCTGCGAGGTCGGCGCAATCGCCAACAGCCTGATCTTCGCCGGCGACGGCGCCCCGGTTCTCATCCTCACCTCAGGCGCGCATCGCGTCGACACGGCGAAGGTCGCGGCCGAGCTCGGGATCGGGAAGCTGAAGCGGGCCACGCCGGAGTTCGTGAAGGAGCACACCGGTCAGTCGATCGGCGGTGTCGCCCCGGTCGGGCACCCGGGCAGGGTCCCGACCTACGTCGACAGCGCCCTGGAGCAGTACGACGTGATCTGGGCTGCCGCCGGCATCCCGCACTCGGTCTTCCCGACGACGTACGCCGAGCTGCTGAAGCTCACCGAGGGCACGCCGATCACGGTCAACTGAGTACGGCGGGAATCGCCGTACGCACGAATCGTCGGGTCAGCCCGGCGCGGGTGTGCCGCCACCACGGCCCGGTCCGGACCTCCGGCCCGTAGCGGCGGCGCCTGATGTCCTCGACGACGTCCGCGGGCGCGCCGAGATGGGGCAGCACGTCGAACGCCACGCGCTTGGTGATCAGGTCGCCCGTGGCCAGCGTGACGTGCGCGCGGGCGATCGTGAGCAGGCTGAGGTCGACCCAGATGTCGGCGTACCAGTTCGCCCGTTTCCGGGTGACCGGGAGCCAGAAGTCGCGCAGGTCGCGGCGGATGAACTCGAACAGCTCCTCGTCGGTGGTTGCCGGTAGCAACTCCGACGGCGGCGGGCCGAACAGCGTGCGGTTGCCGATGGCAAGCTCTCGCCGGGTCACCGGAGTCACCGGACGGTCGAAGTACCGCTCGTGAGCGAAGGTCGGGTGCCGGACCGAGAGGTCGGCCAGGTCGGTCATGTACGAGCAATGGAGTTTCGCGGCGAGCGGGAAGTCGCGGATCAGTTGGCGGTGCACATCGGCGACCGCGTCGGGTGGTGGCGTCGACGCCACCACGATCACGTCCAGGTCGCTGCGTCCCAGCTGGTAGTCGCCCAGTGCGAGCGAGCCGTGCAGCCAGACCGCCTCGACAGCAGCCACTTTGCGCACTGACGTGACGAAGCCGTCCAGCACCTGCTGGACGGCTTCGTCGATCACGGCAACCAGATTAGATGGCTGGTCGCACGTCCACGTCGGCAGCCCGTACGTAGGCCATCCGGTGGCCGAACCAGATCTCGTAGTACTTGTCCTTGCCGAGCACCTGGACGTGGTCGGTCGGCGGCTGCCCGTCGAACGTCACGGCCCGGTAGTAGTCGGTCTCGATGTTCAGGTCAGCGGCCGGGTAGGCCTGACCCGCGCTGATCGAGTACTGCAGCGGCGTCACCGTCTGGTACGGAATACCGGTGGGGTACGCCGCCTGCTCCGGATACGCACGCCCGTAGACCGGCACCGACGTCTTCCCCGCCTTCGGCTTCACGACCAGACCGGGCTTCGAGAACGCATCCGGATGGGCTGCCGGGCTCTTGAACCACCCCAGCGCGCCCAGGTACCAAACGGCCACCCAGTCGCCCTGACGCTGCGCCACGACGTACTGCGAACCCGCTGCGGCCCGTGAGCCCATGTCGGAGACGTCTGTGGTGCCGTCGATCCCGGTCGGGTGCAGTCCGATGTCCTTGACCAGCGGAGCGTTGTCGTCCGGCGACTGGCGCAGGTAGACGAAGTTCGTGCCCTGCGGCGTGCAGGTGGTGGCCGGGGCGTCACAGTTGCTGACGACCTGGACGTTGTCCTTGAAGCCCGGCTTGATCGTGACGATCGAGCCGGCGCGGACCGGCAGTACGGACTTGCCCCAGATCGGCGCACCGAGCAGGTCGAAGTAGTGCTCCCAGTCCCAGTAGGGTCCCGGGTCCCAGTGCATGCCGGCGACCGTCGACGGGACCGTGCCCGGCACCTGGTCGTGCCCGATGATGTGGGCCCGGTCGAGCGGGATGTTGTTCTTGACGGACAGGTACTTCACCAGCTTGGCCGAGTTGCGGTACATCGACTCGGTGAACCAGGTCGCGCCCTGCGGGGCGAAGCCCTCGTGCTCGATGCCGATGCTGTGCATGTTCACGTACCAGTTGCCGGCGTGCCAGGCGACGTCCTTGGCCTTCACGTGCTGCCAGGTGTGCCCGTCGGACGACCGCATGGTGTAGTTCCAGCTCACGTACGTCGGGTCCTGCACCAGGTTCAGCACGCCCTGCCAGGTGCCCTCGGTGTCGTGGATGACGATGTAGTCGATCTTGCCGGTCTTCGGCCGGTTGGCGAGGTCGTGGTTGCCGTAGTCACCCGTCGTACCGAAGGTCGAGTACGGCGCCGGCAGCCACTCGCAGTCGAGTGACGCCGGGCACTCCACGTCCGACTTCGACGGCTGCACTCCGGCCGGCAGCGAGAGCTTGTTGACCTGCGCCTTGTCCGGCTTGGCGGCGGCTGCGACGGCCGGCATCACGATCTGCTGGCCGGTGTTCGTCGTACGGGCCGCACCCTTGGCCATGATCGAGTAGACGTCGTCGGCGAACCCAGCGGCACCGACCTTGTCCCCCGACTCGGCGTACGACGCCACAGCGCCGTACCACTCGGCCGGGGAGGTCGTCGCACCAAGCGGCAGGCCGAGCGACTTCTGGTACGACGCCAGCACCGCAGCGCCACCGGTGATGTTCGCAGTGATGTCGGTGCGCAGCGCGGTGGCGTCAAGGCCGGTCAGCTTGGACGCCTTGTCCAGCGTCTGCAGCGACTCGGCCGTGGCGACCTTCTGCTTGCCGGAAAGGTCCGCGACCTCCGACGCACCCAGTGCGGTGAGGTGCATGGGGCCGTAGCCACCTGACGTGCTCGGCGCGCCGGCGTGGTCGTCCCAGCGCGACTCGGCGTACGAGACGGCCAGCAGGACGGACTCCGGTACGCCGTACTTCGCAGCGGCCGCGCTGTACGCAGTCGCGGCCACAGCCGACGGCGCGGACGGCGCCGGCGCCGGGGAGGCCTCGGCGGGTGGACCTCCCAACGACACGCCGACCAGGGCGGCCGGCAGCGCTACCGCAGCTAGTGCGGCAAGAATCTTCGGACGACGCAGCATGATGTTCTCCTGAACCCGAGGGCGGGATGCCGGTCACACAGACTGGCAGCCTAGTCACTGTGAGTCGAGGCGACGCGGAAGTCAACGGTTAACCAAAACTCACGTAACAAGGTTCGATACTGACTAAATCACGCGGCCACTGACGGTTACGGAGCAGAATCGATGGAAGCGCTGCCGCTGGCGGTCACGGCCGGCTGGGCCAGTGGCGTGAATGCCTATGCCTGCGTGCTGATTCTCGGTCTGCTGGGCCGGTTCGCGGGGGCCGACGACGTGCCGCACTCGCTGACCACGACGCCGGTGCTGATCGCAGCGGGTGTGCTGTTCGCGTTCGAGTTCGTCGCGGACAAGATCCCGTACGTCGACTCCGCCTGGGACGCGATCTCGACCGTCATCCGGCCGACCATCGGCGCCATCCTGGCCGCGCTGCTCTCCGGCCAGGCGAGCACGCTGCACCAGGCGATCATCGCGACCACCGGCGGTCTGGTGGCGCTGCTCTCGCACAGCGTGAAGGCGAGTCTGCGGCTCGCGATCAACACCTCCCCCGAGCCAGTCACGAACATCGCCGCGTCTTCCGGAGAGGATGTGGCGGTCGCGGGTGTGATGTCGCTGGCCGCCTTCCATCCGGTGGCCGCGCTCATCATCGCCGGCATCCTGCTGATCCTCGGACTGATCGCGGTGTACTTCGCGTTCCGGTTCATCCGACGCGGTTATCGCAGATTCAAAGCCTGGCGCGAGAAACGAAGTACCCCTGCAACCGGAAGCAGTGCTGCCTGATGGCCAATGTGATCGTCGTCGGAGCTGGCCTGGCCGGTCTGGCCAGTGCTGTTCGTCTGGCCAAGCTCGGCCACGAGGTGACCATCTGCGAACAGAACGAGCATCTCGGTGGAGTCCTCGGCCGCATCGAGGCAGACGGCTTCAGCTGGGATGCCGGTGCGGCGAGCACGACGCTTCCGGCCGCACTGCGCGACCTGTTCCGCAAGAGTGGCCGTCCGATCGAGAGTCTGGTCCAACTGGAGCCGGTGACCGAGCCGCGCCGCCACATGTTCTCTGACGGCTCTGTGCTCGACCTGCCGGTCAGTGACCGCGGCGCGCAGGAGGAGGCCTGGACAGACCTCGCCGGTGTTGCTGTGGCCGAGCAGTGGACCGCACTGGTCGACGCGTACGGCGACACCTGGCAGCTACTCCGGAAGACCTCACTAGAGCCACCGCTCGAGGACAAGCTGCCCATCAAGACCATCCGCGCTCTCAAGCCCTGGCAGTCGCTGGAGAAGGTTGCACAGCGCGAGCTGAGCGACGAACGGGCCCGTGCGGTACTGCGGCACTTCGCAGCGCAAGGTGGTTCGGACGCGACCCTCACGCCGGGGTACGTCGGTGTCTGGTCATACCTGGAACGCACGTTCGGCCGCTGGACGATCGCAGGTGGCTTCGGTGCACTCGCGGACGCTCTGGTGCAGCGGGCCAGCGAACGGAAGATCACCGTCCGCACCAGCGCGGAGGTGGTCGCTGTAACGACGTCCGCCGGCGCAGTGACGGGCGTGCGGCTCGCTGACGGCACCGAGCTGGCGGCCGACATCGTTGTGAGCGACGTCGACCCACGCGTGCTGTACGAGACCTTCGTCGACGACCCGGTGGCCAAGAAGGCCCGCAAGAAGGTCCTGACGACCCACCAGGCCCAGGCGGCGTACGTCGTACATCTCGGGCTGAAGGACCCTGTTCCGGAGCTGCCGTTCGAGACCGTGCTGCACGGTACGCCGACCGTAGTCGTCCGGACTGGTGGTACGGCGCCGGCCGGGCACACAGCGTGGTCGGTGCTGGTCCACGGCTACCCCACCGACGACGTACTGGACCTGCTGGTCGCGCGCGGCCTGCCTGTCCGGGACAACGTGGTGTCGCGGCAGACGTCGCCGTCCTGGTGGGCCGGAGTGGCCTGGGAGGGCTACCGGACCGCCCGCCGGCGGGCCTCGAACGTGTCTCCGGTGAAAGGTCTGTACTGCGTCGGCGCGGGTGCGCACCCGGGCTCCGGTGTGCCCGCCACCACACTCGGCGCGGCGATTGTGGCCGACGCAATCGGTAAGGCCTGAGACCCCGGTGGGGTTGGACACGGAAGCCAACTAAGATTGGTTGTTCCTGTGTTCTGTGTCGGGGTGGTTCCCGGCGGTAGAGAGGACCTCGGTGGATCAAACCCCCACATCGGCCGATCACGACAACCCTGACAGCGTGGAGCGGGCGGAGCTGGCGGCTGAGCAGCAACACGTCGACCGGGTGTACGGCCGGGTCGAGGAAGCCGCCCGGTCGGCGTCACGAATCGCCGTCGAGGGTCACCAGCGTGGCCAGGCGCAGAACGTCGGCCGCGTCCGTGACGAAGAGCAGACCGGTCTGTACGAGCGGGATGTGCTCGTGTTCGCCGCTGCCCGCCGGATCGCCGAGCTCGACGCCGAGCACGAGGGCCTGGTCTTCGGCCGGCTCGACTCCGACCAGGGTGACGACCAGCCGCCGGTCGCGGCCGCGAGCGAGCTCGACAAGCTGTACGTCGGCCGGATCGGTGTCCGGGACGCGGAGTACGAGCCGCTGGTGATCGACTGGCGCGCCCCCGCGGCCGAGCCGTTCTACCGGGCCACCCCGACCGACCGGCAGAAGGTCGTCCGGCGCCGAGTACTGCGGAACAAGGGTCCGCGGATCGCCGGTCTCGAGGACGACCTGCTGGCGCCGGAGCGGGCGCCGGAGGACCTGCCGGTGATGGGTGAGGGCGCGCTGATGGCCTCGCTGTCCCGCGCCCGCGGTCACACGATGCGCGACATCGTCGCCACGATCCAGGCCGAGCAGGACGAGGCGATCCGGGCACCAGCACGCGGTGTCACCGTCATCGGTGGTGGACCGGGCACCGGAAAGACCGTGGTCGCGCTGCACAGGGCGGCGTACCTGCTCTACAGCGACCGGCGTCGCTTCGAACGTGGCGGCGTACTGGTCGTCGGACCGTCCGCTGCGTTCATGGCGTACATCGAGCGGGTCCTGCCGAGCCTTGGTGAGAACACGGTGTCGCTGCGGGCAGTCGGTGAGCTGGTCGACGGTGTGAAGGCCACTGCGGTCGACGAGGCCGTGGCTGCGTCGGTCAAGGGCTCTCTGCGGATGCGCGCCATACTGGCGCGAGCTGCCCGCGACCGGGTGCCGAACGCGCCGACCACGCTGCGCGTGTACATCGGTGGCGCCACGGTCGAGCTCGACACCAACCAGCTCGACAACGTACGCCGGAACGCGCTGCGGCGTACTGCACGCAACCGGGCCGGTGCCGACGCGCGGAAGGGGCTGATCGCCGCACTGTGGCAGCGGTTCCCCGAAGACCTGCGAAATGGGCCATTCGGCGACCGTGAGTCGTTCGGCGACCGCGTTGGCGACACTCCGGCGTTCCGGACGTTCTTCAGTCAGTGGTGGCCGATGCTGACGCCTGAGGCGGTACTGCGCTGGCTCGGCGACCCACGCCGGCTGCAGCGCTGGGCCCGGAACGACCTGACCCCGGCAGAGGTCGACGCACTCGCCACGGCGATCCGGTCGACGGACGAGTTCACCATTGCCGACGTTGCGTTGCTGGACGAGCTGACCACGTTCCTCGGCCTCCCGCCGGCGGTGGAGAACACCGATGAGGAGTTCGACTGGCTGGAAGGCCTGAGCGACGGCGTCAACGAGGTGCTGACCACCTCCGAGCGCCGAGCCCGCGCTGCGGCGGCGCGGGACGCGGAGGAGCCGGAGGAGTACGCGCACGTGCTGGTGGACGAGGCACAGGACCTCTCCCCCATGCAGTGGCGGATGGTCACCCGGCGCGGGCCGCAGGCCAGCTGGACGATCGTCGGCGACCCGGCGCAGAGCTCCTGGCCGGACCCGGATGAGGCACGGGCCGCGATGGACTCGATGCTGTCGCACCTGCAGCGGCACACGTTCCGGCTGTCCACGAACTACCGGAACTCGGCGGAGATCTACGCGTTCGCCGGTGAGGTGATCCGGCAGTCCATCCCAGACGCGGATCTGCCGAACGCAGTCCGCAGTACCGGAGTGGAGCCGGAGCACCGGATCTTCGACGACGGCAAGGTCGCGGAGGCCGCCGGTGATGCGGCCGCCGAGCTGCGCCAGCTGGTCGAGGGCACGGTCGGCGTCATCGTGCCGCCGAAGCTGCGCCCCGCTGTCGACCAGGTGCTCGCAGAGCTGGGCGACCCACGGGTGGTGTCGGTCACGCCGTTGGAGTCCAAGGGCCTCGAGTACGACGCTGTGGTGGTCGTCGAGCCGGACCGCATCGTCAGCGACACGCTAGGCGGCGTCCGCGCCCTCTACGTTGCCCTGACCCGAGCCACCCAACGCCTCATCACCGTCAACAGCACCACCCACTGGCTGCCTTAGCCGCGCGGTACGACGTACGACACGAGGTCGGCATCGTCGGCTGACAGGTCGAGCCAGCGGCAGGTGAGGTGGAGGACGGTGAGGCCAGAGGTGGGGTACTTCTGGGTGAGCTCGACTCGCTCGGGGCTGGTGCCGTCGAGGGCGAGCTCGTCGGCCAGCCACGGGATGCCGGGGGCGTGGCCGACGACGATCACGGTGCGGGCCTCGGGCGGGGCGTCGTGGATGACGTCGAGGAGCTCTTCCGTGCTGGCATCGTAGATCCGCTTGTCGTACCAGACGTCGGTCGCGGTCACGCCGGCGTCGGCAACCTGCTTCCAGGTCTCGCGGGTGCGCTTCGACGGCGAGCACAGGACCAGGTCCGCTTCGATGCCTTGGGCAACGAGATAGCGGCCGGCCGCGCTGGCGTCGGCACGGCCGCGATCGGCCAGCGGTCGGTCGAAGTCCGGCGACTGGGGCATCGACTCCGGTGGCACCGCCTTGGCGTGCCGGAGCAGGACGAGAGTGCGGTCGATCAGCAGGTCCGACGGGTCAGCCATTGCGTCAGGATACGACCGATGACGTGAGGTTCAGGAAGACCTGTCGGGTTGCTGTGGATCTGTTCAAGGTAATGAAATGAATGCCCGGTGCTCCGCCGGCCAGCAGGCGTTCGCACAGCTCGGTCGCGAGCTCGATACCGACCTCGCGGACTGCCGTCGGCTCGTCCTCGACGGCGAGCAGCCGATCGGTGACGGCCGTCGGCAACGCCATACCGGTCAGCTCGGCCATCCGCTGGATCTGCTTGATGTTGGTGACCGGCATGATGCCCGGCAGCACCGGCATGTCGCAGCCGAGCGCCGCGGCCCGATCGACCAGCCGGAAGTAGTCGTCGGCGCCGAAGAACATCTGGGTGATCGCGTAGTCGGCGCCGGCCTGTGACTTGGCGGCGAGCACCTGCGCGTCCGCCTCCAGCGAAGCCGCCTCCGGATGCTTGTCCGGGAAGGCGGCGACACCGACGCAGAAGTCGCCGAGGGACCGGATCAGCTCGACCAGCTCGACCGCGTGGTTCAGGCCCTCAGGGTGCGCGACCCAGGGCTGGTTCGGTCCGCCGGGCGGGTCGCCGCGGAGCGCGAGCATGTTGCGTACGCCGGCGCCGGCATACGCACCGACCACCGAACGCAGCTCGTCGCGGGAGTGCGCGACGCAGGTCAGGTGACCGAGCGGAGTGAGGGACGTGTCCTGCGCAACCCGCTCGGTGACCCGGATCGTGCCGTCCCGAGTCGTCCCGCCGGCGCCGTACGTGATCGAGACGAAGGTCGGCCGCAGCTGCTCGATCTCACGGATCGACCGCCACAGCACCTCCTCGGCCTCGGGCGTCTTCGGTGGGAAGAACTCGAACGAGAAGGACCGGTCTCCGGACGCGAGCAGCTCACGGATCGTCGGCGTACCGCCGGGAAGCGTCGAGGGAAGACCATTGGCCATGCCGCTCAGGTTACCCGCGGTGGCCCTTCCCGTCAGCCCACCGACTACGCTCCGAGACGTGGATGGCGATGTGGACATTGCGGCCGAGGTCCAGCGGGCGCTGAGCGGGTTCCTCGACCGGCAGGAGGAGCGGCTGGCGGCGATCGGGCCGGAGCTGTCCGAGCAGGTGCAGGCCGCGCGGGACGCGACCAGCGGCGGCAAGCGGCTGCGTCCGTCCTTCTGTTACTGGGGTTTCCGGGCCGCGGGCGGTGATCCGGCGCTGCCGATTCTGACCGCCGCGGCGAGCCTGGAGATGCTGCACGTCAGCGCCCTGGTCCACGACGACGTGATGGATTCTTCCGACGTACGCCGGGGTGCACCGGCTGCTCATCGCCGGTTCGAGGCCTTGCAGCGTGAGCGGGCCGAGAAGACCGGGCATGGTGCTGATCCGGTCGGTTTCGGAATTGGTGCGGCGATCCTGCTCGGGGATCTGTGTCTGATCTGGGCCGACGAGCTGCTCCACACCTCCGGATTCGACGCGGCTGCCTTGGCGCGAGCCGAGCAGTACTTCGACGCGGTCCGGGTCGAAGTGACGGCTGGGCAGTACCTCGATCTGCTCGCGCAGGCGAGTGGTGAGTCGGACATGGATCTGGCCCTGCGAGTACTGCGGTACAAGTCGGCGACGTACACGATCGAGCGGCCGCTGCATGTCGGGGCGGCGTTGGCCGGGGCGGACTCGCGGTTGATCTCGGCGCTGTCGGGTTATGGGCTGCCGTTGGGCGAGGCGTTCCAGTTGCGGGACGATCTGCTCGGTGTGTTCGGTGATCCGGCGCTGACGGGCAAGCCGGCCGGGGACGATCTCCGCGAGGGCAAGCGGACGGTTCTGATCGCGTACGCGATCGACCACGCGTCGCAGGTCCAGCTGTCCGAGTTCAACCGGCTGTTCGGTCGTCCGGACCTCGACGACGACGAGATCCAGCTGCTGCGCGAGATCCTCCAGGACTCCCGCGCCGTACAGGCTTGCGAAGACCTGATCACCAACCGGACCGAGGACGCGCTCGATTCACTCGACCGGGCTCAGCTCGCCGACGATACGACTCGCAAGGCCCTGACCGACCTGGCCATCGCAGCGACCTCGCGCCAGGTCTAGTCGTCGGCCAGTAAGGCGATGAGGCGGAGAAGCTCGGCTGTGGCCGGAAGGTTGCCGAGGATGATGACTTTGAGGACGGCTCGGTCCTCGTCGTAGATGGTTTCGGCCTTCAGGTGGACGGCTTCCGGCTGGTTGAGGGCGCCGAGGATGTGGGTGCTGATGCGGTCCGCGGTGGCGCGGTCGACGGCGTCGATGTGGACGATGCTGGAGGCCTCGACATGCCTGCTGGACCGGTCGACGTCGATGACGGCAGTGGGGGTGCCGGTGAATGCCTCGAGGTCCTCGCGGGTGATGCGGTACTGCTTGCCGATCCGCACGGCCTTGAGCCGCCCGTCGCGGACGTAGTTCCGGATCGTGCGGACGTGCAGACCGAGCCGGTTCGCCACCTGCTCGACCGAGTACAGCTCCTGAGCCATGCCCACCAGGCTACGGCAGCTTCCTTAGAATTCCCTATAATTGGCTCGTTAGAGGCATTTAGGGTATTTTTAGGCACATGGTTGAGCTGGCCGGCACCCGGGTGTTCGTGAGCGACACGGCAGTCGTCAACGAGAGCGACGCCGTACAACTCATCGTCGACGCGTACTACGCGCATCAGGCCGAGTGGATCGCGTTCATGCCGGAGCAGCTGGGTGGCGAGTTCTTCGAGCTGAAGACCGGTCGGGCCGGTGCGATCACCCAGAAGTTCGTCTCGTACCACATGGGGCTGGCGGTCGTCGGCGACATCTCTGCACGGGTCGCCGCGAGCAAGCCGCTGGCCGACTGGGTCCGGGAGAGCAACCGGGGCCGCAACCTGTTGTTCGCCAAGGATCTGGACGAACTGACCGAGCTCCTAAAGGACCGGCAGTGAGCTGAGCAGGTCCGGTGTCTTCGCACCGGCCGGCTCATCGATGAGCACCCGGAGCTGACCGGAATTGGTCGTGTCCTCCGCGAAGATCTGCAGGGCGACGTCGACGGTGTCGTGGTCGTGCTCGAGCAGGTGCTGCAGACCGGTCCACAGGACGACCTCGGGCGAGCCGGTGGACCGATCGCTGAGCGAGTCGGCCAGCGCGTCCCAGTTCCGGCCGAACCAGCGCGGCAGGTCGAACGCGGTCGCGCACAGGTCCAGAAACCCTGCCTTGTCGTGGATCTCGCCGGTGTCGAGGTGTACGAACCCGAACCCCGCGGCGACTGCATCGCGGCGTACTTCGTCCACAGTTGCAGCGGACTGCCAGCGGTAGACGCCCGGCCGCAGCCCCTCCGCCAGCAACGCACGTAACCCACTCATGAAGTTCCCCCGTCTTCCGCGATCGTGCGGAAGGACTTGTAGTGATCGTCCGTGTAATAACGCTCACCAGCGTTGCCGGTCACGATCCGGCGGGCACCACGGTCCTTCTCCCCCGGCGTCGTCACGGTGTACTCGTGGTAGTAGCCGCGGTCGTGCTTCGGCAGGATCTTCTCCAGGTTCCCGAACACCACACCGTCGCGGCTGTACGGGTACGGGCCGCCCTGGTCGATCAGCTTCAGCGTGTCCTGTGCCTCTTTCGGCATGTCGGCAACCGCGACGATCTTCAGGCCGCTGGCCGCATCGACGTCACTGGACGACCTGGTCTTCGTACTCGCGCTGCACCCGAACAGCGACGCCGCCAAAGTGATCACGAGCATGGCGATCACCACGATCGCCACGATCCGCGCGGCCTTCTGGTTGTTGATCACCCGGCCTCCTGCAGACGCCGGACGAACTCGGCTGCCGCCGCACCCGGGTCATCGGCCGCAGTGATGGCGCGTACGACGACCACTCGCGTCGCACCTGCTTCCATCACCTCGTCCAGCCGTTCCAGGTCGATCCCACCGATCGCGAACCACGGCTTCGACTGACGGCGACCAGCGGCGTACGAGACCAGCTCCAGACCGGCAGCCTGACGCCCCGGCTTGGTCGGCGTCTCCCAGGTCGGCCCAACACAGAAGTAGTCCGACCCCTGCTCGGTCACCGCGGCGTTGACCTGACTGAACGTATGCGTCGAACGCCCGACGATCGGCCCGGGTCCGGTGATCGCCCGGGCGGCATGCACTGGCAGGTCACGCTGCCCCAGGTGCAGTACGTCGGCTCCGGCCGCGAACGCGATGTCCGCGCGGTCGTTGACTGCCAGCAGCTTGCCGTGCCGCTTGCACGCGTCCGCGAACACCTCCAGCGCGGCCAGCTCGTCGGCAGCCTCCATCTCCTTCTGCCGGAGCTGCACGATGTCCACGCCACCAGCCAGCGCGGCGTCCAGGAACTGCTCGAGATCACCCTGCTTCTCGCGTGCGTCCGTGCATAGGTAGAGCCGAGCAGCGTCCAGGCGGTCGGTGTGGTCAGTCACAAGCCAAAGCCTGCCATGCCCACCAGAAGTAGGCTTTACGGCATGCCTGAGCACACATCAGATGTGGTTGTCATCGGTGCCGGGCTGATTGGTCTGGCGACTGCTTGGCGGCTTGCTGCCGACGGTGTTCAGGTGACTATTTGTGACCCCACGCCCGGCTCCCAGACCTCCAACGTCGCGGCCGGCATGCTCGCGCCGGTCACCGAGGTGGAGTACGGCGAGGATGAGCTGCTGGCCCTCAACCTGGCCTCTGTCGACGCCTGGCCCACATTCGCCGCCGAGCTCGAGGAACTAACCGGACTCTCCGCGGGTCTCCACCGGACCGGCACCCTGTCGGTCGCGTACGACGTCGACGACGCAGCTGCTCTCCGCCGGCTTGCTGACTACCAGCGGCGGCTCGGGCTCGAGGTGGAGGAGCTGTCCGGTCGCGACGCCCGTCGTCGCGAACCACTGCTCGCCACTGGCGTCTCCGGCGGCGTTTGGGTTCCCGGTGACCACTCCGTCGACAACAGGCAGGCAGTCGCCGCCCTCCTCCGCGCAGTCGACCTGTCCGGCGTCCAGCTCATCCGCGAACGCGTGGCTCACGTGATCACCTCCGGTACGACGGCTGTCGGCGTACAGCTCGAGAACGGCGACGCCGTGCATGCCGGTCACGTCATCGCTGCGACTGGACCGTGGTCGTCGCAGTTGGCCGGCGTACCCGAGGAGTTCCGGGCGCCGGTGCGACCGGTGAAGGGCGAGGTGCTCCGACTGCGAGTGCCAGAGGCCTACCGCCCTGCACTTCGGCATACCGTCCGAGCAACTGCCCGCGGCTTCTCTGTCTATCTCGTACCGCGACCAGGTGGCGAGATCGTGGTCGGCGCGACCACTACCGAGCTCGGCTACGACACTCGAGTGCTGGCCGGCGGTGTGTTCGCGCTGCTGCGCGACGCTCGGACCGTCCTGCCGATCACCGACGAGCTCGAGCTGGTCGAAGCGATCGCGGGCCTCCGACCGGCCACACCGGACAACGCGCCGGTGCTCGGTCCGTCCGGGCTAGATCGGTTGCTCTGGGCAACCGGCCACTACCGGAACGGCGTGCTGCTGACACCGGTGACCGCACAGCTGCTGGCCGACACCGTGCGTACCGGCACCCTGCCGGACCTCGGAAAACCCTTCCTCGCCAGCCGGTTCGGGCACTGACTCACAGTTGCCCGCAGCAACCGGAATGCTTGTGAAAGACAACAATGTAGTTCAGGCTTGAATTGTAAACATTGCATTACAGGCGTAACACGCACCCCATGGTCCCCTGTTGTCACATCCGTACCAGCGCTTACGGTCGACAGGACGTCAGACGGGGAGATGGTTGCTATGCACAAGGTCCTACGAGTGCTGAGCGGACTCGCCGTACCGGTGCTGGCCGCGGCCGTGATCACGGCCGGCGCACCCGGGTTCGGCGGCTACAAGGTCAAACAAGGTGACACCCTCAGCCTCATCGCCGACCGCTACGGCACGTCGGTCAAGACACTGGTCGCATTGAACAAGCTGCCCGGCAACGGCAACGCGATCTACGCGGGCGAGGTCTTGAGAGTGCCCGGCAAGACCACTACGACAGCCCCGGCGAAGCGTTCTCAGCTCGGCCGGGTGACGTACGTCGTCAAGCGCGGCGACACGATCTCCGGGATCGCGAAGCGGTTCAAGTGCTCCCAGGCCAACCTGCGCGCCGCGAACGGACTCAAGTCCGGCGACCGCATCTACGCGGGCAAGCCGCTCCAGGTCCCGGTGAAGCTGCACCCGAAGAAGCCGAAGGCGCGGACCGACAACACCTTCGCCGGCCGCACGTACGCCGACCACATCGTCGCCCAGGCCAACCGCAACCGGGCGATCCTGAAGAAGCGCAAACTGCCGACCCGGTCGCAAATGCGGTCACTGATCGTCACCACCTCGAAGCGGTACGGCGTCGACCCGCAGCTCGCACTCGCGGTCAGCTGGCAGGAGTCCGGCTGGAAGCAGCGGGTCGTCTCCCCCGCCAACGCGATCGGCACGATGCAGGTGATCCCGTCGACCGGCAAGTTCGCCTCGAGCATCGTCGGCCGGAAGCTGGACCTGCTCAAGCCGCAGGACAACGTCACCGCCGGAGTCGTCCTACTCAGCCGCCTGACCGGTGCGGCCCGACTGGACCTCGCGGTCGCCGGGTACTACCAGGGTCTCGGCGGAGTGAAGAAGAACGGTGTGTACCCGGACACGAAGCTCTACGTGAAGAACGTGCTCCGGATCAAGGGCCAGCTGGAACGCGGGTGGGACCCTCTGCGGTGAGCCTGGCCCAGTCACGCTGAGGCGTTATCTACACTCTCTGAGCAGAACGTTTGGAGAGGCGGCTCACCGCAAGTGACGGATGACGTGGACATGCAGGTCAGCGACCGCCTCGTCGGGCGTGTGCTCGACGGTCGCTACCGTGTGGACGCGCGGGTCGCGAAGGGCGGTATGGCCACCGTCTACCGGGCCCTCGACACCCGGCTGGACCGGACCGTCGCACTCAAGGTGATGCATGACGGGCTCGGTGACGACGCCCAGTTCGCCCGCCGGTTCGTGGCGGAGGCCCGGGCCGCGGCCCGCCTCTCGAACCCAAATGTGGTGGCCGTCTTCGATCAGGGCGACGACGACGGCACGCTGTTCCTGGCAATGGAGTACGTGCCGGGACGCACTCTGCGTGACGTCATCCGCGAGCAGGCACCGCTCTCCCCTGCCCGTGCGCTGGACCTGCTCACGCCGATCCTGTCCGCTTTGTCGGCTGCACACGACGCCGGCATCGTGCATCGCGACATCAAGCCCGAGAACGTGCTGATCTCCGACAAGGGCGCGGTGAAGGTCGCCGACTTCGGTCTGGCCCGTGCGGTCAGCGCCAGCGGCAACACCGCCACCCAGGGCCTCCTGATGGGCACAGTGTCGTATCTGGCGCCGGAGCTGGTCACCGACGGCAGTGCGGACGCCCGCTCGGACGTGTACTCGGCCGGCATCGTCCTGTACGAGATGCTCACCGGCAACAAGCCACACTCCGGCGACACCCCGATCCAGGTCGCGTACGCACATGTCCACGCCGACGTACCCCCTCCATCGCTGGAGCAGCCCAGCATCCCGCCGTACGTCGATGCGCTCGTGCAGCGTGCGACTGCACGTGACCGGGACCTGCGGCCGACCGACGCGCGGGTGTTCAGCCGGCAGGTGCACCGGGTCCGCAGTGCGCTCGACGAAGGGCTGCCGGACGACCCCGAGCTGACCGGTGACCTCACTGTGCCGATCCACCAGATCCGGCAGGACAGCGGGTACGACGACGGCTATACGCGCGGAGAGCCCGAAACGCTCCGCCACGACACCATCGTCGTACCGGTGAATCAGGGCCGCCCTACTGGTGCTCCAGCAAAGCCTCAGCCACCAGAGCGGCGCCGAAGCCGCGGCCCGCTGGCACTGATCCTCATCCTGGCCGCCGCGATCGGCATCGGCACCGCAGCTTGGTACTACGGCATCCACCGCTACACGTCCACGCCGAATCTGGTCAGCATGGCTCCCGCGGCCGCAGCAGCGGAGGCGGAGAAGGCCGGTCTGCGCACCAGCCTCGACAACCAGGACTACTCCGAGGACGTCCGCCTAGGTGAGGTCATGCGGACCGACCCGGCCGCCGGCGACCGGATCCGCAAGAACGGTGATATCGGACTCACCGTTTCCAAGGGTCCCGAGCGCTACCGGGTGCCGCAGCTGGTCGGTCTGCAGCTGGACGCCGCACAGCAGGCGCTGTCGCCGATCAAGCTGGTCACCGGGCAGATCAGCGAGGTCTACAGCGAGACGGTGCCGCAGGGCCGGGTGATCGCGATCAGCCCGAAGTTCAACACGGTCGTCAAGCCGGGCGCTGCGGTCAACTTCGCCGTCAGCAAGGGCAAACGGCCCATCGCGGTGCCCGACTGGACCGGCAAGTCCTACCACGACGCCAGCAAGGCATTGCGCAAACTCGGCTTCACCGTCGGCCGCAGCACGCAGTACGACGAGAAGGTCGCCGAGGGCAACGTGATCAGCCAGACCCCGAACAGTGGCACGCTGTTCGCCAAGGACAAGGTCTCGCTGGTGGTGTCGCTCGGCCCGCCGCTGGTCGACGTACCGGACGTCAAGCGGAAGAGCACCGCGGACGCGCAGAAGCTGCTCACCGACGCGGGCTTCAAGGTGACGGTGCAGAAGGCGCCGTTCAACCTCGGCCTGAACATTGTCGCCGCGCAGAGCCCGAGCGCCGGCAAGAAGGCCCAGCCCGGGAGCACAGTCATCATCACGGTGCTGTAGGCCGTTTTGCCTTCTGTTGAAGGCGTCTGATGAGATGAGCGGCGTGAACCACCCACGTGTCGCCGTACTCGCCCTGCTCGCGGTCGCGGCGGCGTGGGGATCGACGTTCTTCCTGACCAAGGACCTGCTCACCAGGATGGACGTCGCCGACTACCTGGCGTTGCGGTTCCTGATCGCCTCGGTCGCACTGGTGCTGGTCCACCCGCCTGCGATCGCCAAGCTAAGCCGCCTCGACCGCGGCCGGGCCGTTGCCCTGGGCATCACGTACGGCATCGCGCAGCTGGTGCAGACCGAGGGCCTGCGGCACACCTCGGCCAGCGTGTCCGGCTTCGTCACCGGCATGTACGTCGTCTTCACGCCGCTGCTCGGTGCGGTCATCCTGCGACACAAGATCGGCCGCTGGGCCTGGTTCGCCGTGATCCTCGCCACTGTGGGTCTCGGCGTACTGTCGCTGCGCGGGCTCAGCATGGGCCACGGCGAGCTGCTGACGCTGGCGTCCGCCGGGCTCTACGCGCTGCACATCATCGGGCTGGGTGCTTGGTCGACCCCGCAGAATGCGTTCGGGTTGTCGTCGCTGCAGATGATCGTGATCACCTGCGTCTGCGCGATCGGCGCCATACCTGGCGGGTTCTCGGTCCCGGGCACCGGCCGCGACTGGGTCAGCGTGGTCTACATGGCTCTGGTGGCCGGAGCGCTTGCCCTGATCGTCCAGACCTGGGCACAGGCACACCTGACTCCCACGCGAGCCGCGATAGCGATGACAATGGAGCCAGTGTTCGCCTCGACGTTCGCAGTACTGTTCGGCTCTGACAGCCTGACCTGGCGGATGCTGGTCGGTGGCGCGCTGGTGCTGTCGGCGATGTATCTGGTCGAGCTGGCGCCGCGGCGGAAGTTCGAGGCGGAAGTGCAGCACTTGGCTCAGTAGGAGGGGATCATGCGGGAAGGCGGCCGGCACGGTTGGTTCCCGTACGTCGTGATTGCCCTCCTGCTCACGATTCTGGCCGCCGGCACGATCAGCAACCTGATCCGCAACCCGCAGCCCCGCCTCGTCGCCGACGGCATTCCCGGTCGGGCAGCGACGTCCGCCAAATCGTCACTCGGCGGCGGCAGCCCGAAGTACGACGACCTGGTCCGGCACGCGTTGGCCGACCTCGACGGGCTCACCTTGCCGAACGGCGCCACGCTGGCCGGCTGGAACGGCCCATGGCGGTACGTCTGGCCCCGGGACGCGTCGTTCGTCGCCGTCGCCCGCTGCGCGATCGGGCAGTACGACGAAGCTCTCGACGTACTGGGGTTCCTGGACCGGGTCCGGCCGTCGACGGGTCGTTGGGAGGCGCGGTACACCGAGACCGGCGGCCGGGTCGACGACGGACGGCCGCCACAGCTCGACGGCTCCGGGTGGGTGATCTGGGCGACCTGGTTCTGCCACGCGGGCGAGAAGTACTGGGACTTGGTCAGGGAGTCGGCCGACCAGATCGTCACCGAGCTCGCCCCGAACGGCCTGCCTGGTCCGTCGTCGGACTACTGGGAACGCCGCGAGAAGGAGCTGACCCTCGGCACGATCGCACCGCTACTGACCGGACTACGGTCGGCGGTCCGGATCGCCACCGATCAGCATCATCCAGCCGAGGCCGCCCGCTGGCAGACCGCGGCCGAAACGTTGTCGAAGGCAACCGATCGGGTGTTCGGGCCCGACTATCCCCGGACCCCCGCGCGGGCGACCAGCTTCCTGGAATCAGGCCTCGAACCGATCGGCATCGACGGCGGCGCCGACGCGATCGTGACCGTGCTCGGTCCGCCGTTCGCGCCGGCCCGGGCCAACGTGACGAGTGCGATCGAGCGCACAAACGCAGTACTGACGCAGCCCAACGGCGGCGTGACACCTGGCGAGGACTGGCGGGCGGACGGGGTGTCCTGGACGCCGCAGACCGCGTTGTTCGCGCTGAGCGCGGCCGCGCGAGGAGATCACGCCACGGCGGACCGCCTGCTGACCTGGCTCGATCAGCACCGGACCAGCACTGGTGCGTTGCCCGAGAAGGTGAATCGGGATCTTGAGCCGGCCGGCGAGGCGCCGCTCGCGTGGACCGCGGCGCTGGTGGTGCTCGCCGACTCGGCTCTACGGAACCCCCTGCCCGTTCCTTAGCAGATCTCCATCACGTCGTGCGTGGGCGCGTCTGGTCGCGCGGTACTCGTCTTGCCTGAGTAGAAGAACGCAGTCGACGAGATGTCGTCCTGCAGCGGCAGGTACCGTCCACCGGACCGCCAGCCGAGTGCCTGTACGTCGACGCGCAGTTTCTCCTTGAAACGAACCGGGTCTGGCAGGTGGAAGCGGTACATCCCGAACCGCTGCTGGCTCTGGTACTGCCCGTCCGGCCGGATCACCTGCGGCATACCGAGGTACGGCGTACTGAACTCCGTGTAGCCGCCCAGGTGAGGTACGTCGAAGTTCCACGCGCCACCGAAGTAGTCCTCGGTACCTGTGCCGCAGATGGTCGGGAACTCGTCGTCGCCGTCCAGGTAGAACTTCACCTCACCCTCACCCCACCAGCCGGTGCTGTTGACTCCCCAGGCGAGGTAGGTGCCGACGTAGTGACCAGGACCCTCGACACCGTCCAGCAGCGTGTGGACCGTCCTGCTGAGCAACGGATTGCTCCGCCGCCACTGCGCATGCAGGTACGCCGACTTATCCGGTACTGCGCCCAGCCAGTAGTCCACCTGGAAGTACACGACCACCTTTTCGTCGTGCGTGTTCTCCAGCGTGAACGTGGCGTGCTCCTTGAAGGGCATCTCCCAGTAGCAGTTGAAACCGCCGTTCGGGTTCACCGCAACCGGCAGCGAGTTCACCTGGGCGAACTTGCCCCAGCCGGAGCAGAAGAAGTCGCCGACCGGAGTCTCGATCGCCGGCGCCTCGTCGCCGTCCCAGTGGGCGCGCAGCACCAGCCGGCGCCAGTGGTCGACGTGCGTGGTCAGCCAGATGTGCGTGACGCAGCCGGAGCCGGCGATGTCCGCCAGCGTCGCGGTCTCCCCCGGCCCGAGCTCGATCGACGGCGAGACCTTCCAGCCCTGACCGAGGTCCCGGGCCGCGTTCGCACCGGTCCCCTCGGTCCGCCGCCCGCCCTGACCGGGCTCGCCGGTCGGGTTCTCCGCACTGATGGAGCGCGACTCGACGTCGGCGAGCGCACTGATGCCAGTCAGGTTCCCAAGAGTCATACCCGCGACCCTAGGCCCGCCCGGGTCCGCTGAGAAATCGATTGCCCATGAAGTGGACTCAGCAGATCGGTCCGTACCGTCGTCTGTACTGGTGTAGGCCGGTCAACCGACCGGCCGGGACAGGGGGCGACGTGACCTTCGACGAGTGGACCAGGTCCGGTCTGCCGCCGCTACTGCGGTTCGCGACCGTGCTGTGCGGTACTCCGCACCTGGCCGAGGACGTCGTACAGGACGTGGCGATCAAGGCCCAGCGGAAATGGGACCGGATCGGCGGGCTGGACAACCCGGAGGCGTACCTGCGCCGGATGGTGGTCAACGAGTACCTGTCCTGGCGGCGCAAGTGGTCGCGGTACGTGCCGAGCGCCGAGATCGAGCCGGCCAGCACCCCCGACCATGCCGAACGCACCGCCGACCGTGACCAGTTGCTCGGCGAGCTGGCCAAACTCCCCCGGCGTCAACGAGCCGTCCTGGTACTGCGGTACTTCGGCGGACTGAACGACGCCGAGATCGCCGAGACCCTGGGCTGCTCGCCAGGCACCGTGCGCGCGCACGCCTCACGAGCTCTAGCCACTTTGCGCATCGAATTCACCAGCAACCGTGTGACGGAGGACGTCCACCATGCGTACTGAAGAATCCCTCCGCGATGCCTTCGAGCACCTGGCCGACCAGGCACCGCATCCGACCGACATCCGCGCCGGCTTGCAACCCCGCGGACCTCGCCGACCCCGTCGTACCGCTGCGATCATCTGTACGGCGGTCGTCACCGCAAGCGTGGCAATCGCGGCGGTCGTCGTACCGCATGTCATCTCTGACGACTCGGGTCCGGCGGCTCAGGTCAAGGGCAACACTGCCTGGTCGCGGTGGGTCGACCTGAATCTGCCGAAGAACTTCAAGGCGGTCGACCAACGGTTCACCGCCAACCGCCAGGACTACGAACTGGTCGACACCACTGTGCGGACCCAGGCGCCGTTCTGCCAGCTTCAGCTGCACCGCAACGGCGACTTCGACCCTTCGACGATCCCGGCCGGCAGCCCGACGGTCCCCATCGGCGAGCACACGGCCCGGGTGGTCACCTTGGACGGGAAGAAGCCGTTCATGCCCCCGCCGTCGAACTACAGCTTCCCGCTGTCCGCCAAGCTGCGCAAAGTCTTGGCGTGGGAACCGATCGATGGACTATGGGCGCTGCTCAGCTGCGAGACTCTGATCCCTCAAGGCGCCGACATCGTGCCGACAGCTGAGCTACAACCTGCCGTGAGCCTCGCCAAGTTGATCTCGCCGCGGGCTGGCCGGCTCGGCTCCCCGGTCAAGCTCGGTGAGCTCCCGAAGGGCCTCTCGCCGCAGCTCATCCACTACGAGCCGTACGACAATGCGATCCCCGGATCCGGCGAGGAGTTCACGGCGCTGCTCAGCGACGGCAATCCGGCCACCGGCTACGTGCCGCCGGTGCTGAAGCCGGCCGGACTTGTGTCAGGCAACCCCTGGGACCCGGCTCGTGGTGACGACCTGTCGATCAGGTACGACACCAGCAAGTTCTGGAACCAGATGACCCAGATCCGGGGCGGCAAGGCGGATGCCGTCATCCATGGCATGAAGGCGTACTACACCAACGCGAAGATCACGTACTCGAAGAAAGACCCGACGAAGGTCACCCTGTCGGGACCGCTGAACACCCTTCGCCTCGAAGCGAACGGCGTCGCGGTCGTGATCAGCAGCTACGCCGCGAAGCCGTCGATGGAGCAGCTGAAGCGGGTGGCCGCGTCGATGGAGTTGACGAAGAGCCCGAAGGACCCCGCCGCCTGGTTCGACGCGGCGACCGCGATTCGCTGATCAGCAGGGGCGGACCGTGGCGGTCATGCCGTGAGAGAAGGACACGCAGGCCCAGGGGCGGCCCTGGTCGCGCTTGGCGCGGACGATCATCGGGAACGCGTCCGCGCCACGCACCTGCGTGTTCTTCTCGGTCGGCAGTGAGCCGACGCCGCCACCGCGCGCCTCGGCCGCGGCCTTCACGTCGGCAACCGTGACGGTGCTGCTGGATGCCTTCTCGGCCGCCTGCTTGGCGTCGGTCGCGACCTGCAGGGCGAACTTGATCTCCGGCGGCTTCGACCAGGTCGTCTGCGACACCGGGATGATCAGCCCGAACATCGCCAGCCCGATCGCCGTCACGATCTGCCGGAGCCGACGGGTCTGATCGGTCAGCAGCAGGCTGGCGCAGCACACCGCGAGGAACACCGTCAGCCCGCGCAGGATCCAGTGCCGGTCGAGCCGGCTGTCCACCGCGAGTCCGGCCACGACGGCGATCACCAGGCAGAGCACGGCCGCACCGAGCGCCCGGGCCCGTGGAGACAGAGATTGCATGCCGCAGACGATAGACGCTCGCCGTTCGTCGCACGCTAGCGGCCGTTGAGCGCGGGACGCGCCGGTCAGGATCGTGCGATACGAACGGTGCTGGCAGATTCTGAGGGGTCCCACCGCCCCTAGGGATTGGACCGGATCATGACCGAGAACCCGGGCTTCTGGAGTATTTCGCGGCGTCGCGCACTGCAGCTGAGCGGAGGGGTCGCGGCGGCCGGCGCCGTCCAACTGCCGGCCCATGCAGGACTACCAGCGGGTGGCAGCCAGGCCTCGCTGGCGGAAGGCACCAACTTCATGGTGTCGGTGTCGCCGGACGGGAAGTGGCTCGCATTCGACCTGGTGACGGCGATCTGGGTGACGCCGGCCGCGGGCGGAACCTCGCGCCGGCTCACCGACGACCTGCAGGACGCGACCCGGCCGCGGTGGTCGCCGGACGGACAGTCGATCGTGTTCCAGTCGTACCGCGATGGGAACTTCCATTTGTGGACAATCCGACCAGATGGCAGCGGGCTGCGGCAGTTGACCACCGGGCGGTACGACCACCGCGAGCCGTACGTCAGTCCCGACCGCCGATCGATCGTGTTCTCCTCGGATCGCGGCGGCAATGGCAGCTATGGCGTTCACCGACTCGATCTCGTGAGCGGCGCGATCGTGGCGCTGACCGACGATGCGAGCGATGAGGCCGAGCCAGCCGTGTCTGCGGACGGTACGAAAGTCGCCTTCACCGTGGACGCCAGCTCCATCGTCGAGCTCGATCTGACGACGGGTGCGCGTACGACGTTGGTCGCGGCGCAGACCGGGATCAGCCTGTTCGGGCCGTCGTACTCCGTGGGCGGGAAGCTCGCCTACGTTCGGCTGACTGGACCGTCCTGTGATCTGATTGTTGACAATCAGCAAGTCACAACAGGCAAGGATGTCTTCGCGCTGCCGCCGTCGTGGGCGTCCGCGACCGACCTGTTCTACAGCGCTGACGGGACCGTTCACCGCTACCAGGTCGGCGGCGGGGATGCCGTCGTACCGTTCGCGGCGACCGTTCCGGTGACGTCGAAGCGGCCTCGGCCGAAGGTGCCTGACCTCGAGTCGACCGCCAAGCGGCCGGTCCGCGGGATCGCTGGACCGACCGTTTCGCCGGACGGCAAGTGGCTCGCGTTCCGGGCGTTGAACGCACTCTGGCTGGCGTCGACCGACGGTAAGGGGAAGCCGCGCAAACTGGTTGCCGACGGCTACTTCAACTCGGATCCGGACTTCTCGCCCGACGGCAAGAAGTTGCTCTATGCAAGCGATCGCGACGGTACGGCGGACCTCTGGCTGCACGACCTGGCGACCGGCGCCGACACGAAGCTCTCCGGTCTGCCCGGCGCCCAGACCGCACCACGGTTCGCGCCCGACGGCCAGCGGATCGCGTACCAGGACCAGGACGGGATCGCCTGGGTCCTCGACCTCGCGTCCGGGCAGGTCCGGCAACTCACGCCGACGCTCTTCCAGCCCGGCCGGGTCAGCTGGTCGCACGACGGCGGGACTCTCGTCCTGGCCGCGGTCAAGCCGTTCTCCAAGCGGTTCCGCGAGGGCACAAGCCAACTCCTGTACGTCGATGTCGCGACTGCTGCTCTCGAGTACGTCGAGCCGATGCCGTTCCGCTCGCTCGCCACCCGCGGCGACGACGGCCCGGTCTTCTCCCCCGACGGCACCCACCTGGCCTTCGTCGTCGAGAGCCTGCTCTACGTCGCACCGGTCGACAATCGAGGCCGCTTCACTGGCGAGCCGCGTGCGATCACCAGCGAAGTGACCGACTCGCCTGTCTGGCAAGACGATCGGACCTTGCTCTACCTGTCGAACGGAAAGTTGCGCAGGACAACGATCAACGGCAGCCAACCCGAGACGATCCGGATCGATCTGGAGTATCGGCGGGCCACGGTGAGGCAGCACGTCACGATCCACGCCGGCGCCTTGTGGGACGGCCGCGCGACCACGCTGCTCCGCAACGTCGACGTAGTACTCGATGGCTCGAAGATCGCCGCCGTACGCCCGCATCACGGCCGGGCCGACGTGGACGCGTCGAAGCTGACGGTGATGCCGGGACTCGTCGATGCGCACAACCACTGGCATCTGCGCGGACGGGCGTGGGGTGCGCGGCAGGGGAACCTGTGGCTCGCGTACGGCATCACGACCACGCGGTCGCCCGGCGATCCGGCGTACCAGATGCAGGAGACTCGCGAGGCTCTCGCCAACGGGACGCTCAGAGGGCCGCGGTACTTCGCGACCGGCGAGGCGATCGACGGGTCGCGGGTGTACTACAACTTCATGCGGCCGACGTTGTCGGTGCGGCAGCTCGGTCTGGAGCTCGATCGGGTCGAGGGGCTCGCGTACGACTTGGTCAAGACCTATGTGCGGCTGCCGATCGAGTACCAGCGGCGCGTGATCGCCGCCGTACACCGGCTTGGGCTTCAACTGTCGTCGCACTACCTCTACCCGGCCGAGCACCTCGGCATGGACGGCATGGAGCACACCGGCGCGACGAATCGGCTCGGGTACTCGCACACGGTCAGCCGGCTCGGCCGCGCGTACGCCGATGTGGTCACGCTGTTCACTCGCGCCGGATTGTCGGTCACCCCAACGTTGTTCAATTCAACGATGGCGCATGTAGATGATCCGTCGCTGCTCACGGACCGTCGTACGACGACGCTCTATCCGTTCTGGGAGTACGACTTCTTGATGGCCGAGGTGAACACCGCGAAGGGACCCGCGGGCGTCACCACCCGCGAGCTCCTGCGCGGCAACGTCGACATGGTCCTCCGGATCCACCGCGGCGGCGGCCTGGTCATCTCTGGCACCGACACTCCGCTGGACAACATGGCCGTCTCGTTGCACGCCAACCTGCGGTCGATGGTCGCCGGCGGATTCACGCCGTACGAGGCGCTGACCACGGCGACCCACAACCCGGCCAAGTGGCTCAACCTCGAGGACAAGATCGGCGTGGTGAAACCCGGCGCGCAGGCCGACCTGTCGTTCGTCACCGGCGATCCCCTCGCCGACATCCGCGCCGCCGCCGCAGTCGATCGCGTCATGATCGCCGGCCGGCTTCACACCGTCGACGACCTGCTCAAACCATTTGCCGCCAGCAACCAAGTCGAACCTGCGGTCCACACCGCCAACGCCCCACAACCATTGACCCGGGACCAAGCCCACGCCCACGCCCACGACGCCGACTACTGGTGGCACGAACCCGAGTGGCTGCACCGAGCCTGTTGCGAGGGTTAACCGAGCGCGCGCAACGCGGTCGCGAGGATGAGCTTGCGGTGTTCGGGCGAATGAACTCACCGGTGCTGATCACCGGCTGCTCGTCCGGCATCGGGCGGGCGACGGCACTCGCGTTCGCGCGCGCCGGTCGGCCGACCTGGGCGACCGCGCGGAACCCGGAAACGCTCGACGAGCTCGCCGCGGCGGGGTGCCGGACGATGGCGTTGGACGTCACCGACGAGGAGTCGCGCGTCGAGGCGGTCAAGCGGGTCGAGGCCGAGCACGGCGCGGTCGGCGTACTCGTGAACAACGCGGGCTATGCGCAGACGGGTCCGGTGGAGGAGGTGTCGCTCGAGCTGCTGCGGGAGCAGTTCGAGACGAATGTGTTCGGGCTGATCGGGATGGCCCAACTGGTCCTGCCCGCGATGCGCGCGGCCGGCAGTGGGCGGATCGTCAACCTCGGGTCCGCGGGCGGGCTGATGGCCTTCCCCGGGGTCAGTGCGTACGCGATGACCAAGTGGTCGTTGGAGGCGATGTCGGATGCGCTGCGGTACGAGACGCGGTCGTTCGGCATCCGTGTCGTACTACTGGAGCCGGGTGGGGTGGTGAGCAACTTCGCCGCGACCGAGGAGGCCAGCTGGCCGCAGTACGCCGACAGTCCGTACGCCGGATTCCGCCGGAACCACCGCGATCGGATGGCTCGGTTCAACCGCGCCGGGGCGCCTGGGATGTCGTCGCCGGAGGACGTGGCCAAGGCGATCGTGCGCGCCGCGACCGCGAGCCGGCCGCGTGCGCGGTACAAGGTTGGCGTTGCGCCGCGAGTCCTGCCGGTGCTGTATCGATCGCTGCCGGCCGCGGGGTGGGACGCTTTTGTCGGCCGGATGTTCCCGGTCTAGAAGGTGGTCGTGAGGTCCTGGGTCTGGCCGGTGGCGGAGGCTTGGTAGGCGGACTCGATGATGTCGATGACGTGGCGCGCGTGTTCGGCGGTGACGATCGAGGGCTTGCCTTCGCGAACCCAGTCGACGAGCTGCATGACGTCCTCGTAGACGTGCTGCTCCTCGATGTCGCGATGCGCGCCGGTCACGTGCGGAAGGAGCGCCTGGTTGCCCGGGCCGCGGGGCGCGAGCTCGGATGGGTTGCGGTCGGGGAAGTCGAACGGTTCGCCGTTGAGCAGCAGGCCGTCGATCGTGCCTTCCGTCCCGTAGTACGCACCGCCGAAACCGCCCCGGATCGGCCCCGCCGCGGTCCCGGTCGCGACGCAGTACAGGTTGTCGCCGAAGTCGATCAAGACGATGGTGTTGTCGTCGGCATCGGTCTCGACGTTGCCACGCATGGGGATCCGTACGCCGGACATCGCGGTCACTCGCTTCGCCGGGCCGAGGATCCCGGTCACGGTGTGCAGTGCGTACACCGTCATGTCGTACATCGGTCCGCCACCGGGCTTCCGGAAGTACCACGACGGATCGATGTTGCTCAGTACGTCGCTGCCGCCGCGAACGGACTCGTTCTCGTGATAGGTCCCGAACGCCGCGCCGCAGCTGACCCAGGACAACGTGCCGATGGCGCCGTCGGCGATCAGCTCACGCGTACGCACGTGATGCGGGCGCAGCATCTCCCCGGGCGAGGCAACGATCCGCAGGTCGTTGGCGGCCGCGAGCTCGATCAGTTCGGTCGCCTCGGCGACGGTGATCGTCATGGTCTTGTTGAAATGCACGTGCTTGCCGGCCTGCAGCGCGAGCTTGCCCTGCTCGTAGTGCAACCCGATCGGCGAGGCAATCGTGACGGCGTCAACATCGCCCCGAGCCAGCAGATCCTCGTACTCCGTGAACGCCCGCTCGACTCCGAACTTCTGGGCCGCCGCCTCCGCCCGCCCCGCCACCGGATCACAAACCGCCGCCAGCGTCACCCGCCCCGCAAGATCAGGCAGCCCCAAATGCGGAAGGATCCCCCGAACCGAAATACTCCCCGCCCCAACAACCCCGATCCGCACGGTGTCCGCCATAACCGCAATCCTATTGGCCTTCGCCCCGCCAAGCCGGGCCACGCCGCGGACCTGCATCACTCATCAACCCCGCCCTCGGACCGTCCCCCGAGCGTGAGCACCCGGCGCCGCGCGCACTTGGTGAGTGGCCCGCGTCCCCGCGCCAGAGCTTCCAGGGGTGGCAGGGGTGAGCGTACTTTTGAGAGCGTGGCATCGAGATCCTGGCCGCAACGTGCAGTCCGCATGGTCGGCGACAGCCCTGTCTCCGAGCGGATCGCCCACGCCCAGGAGCTGGCTTACAAGCCACTGATCGAGTGGGTGCAGCACACCCCGTTGCACACCGACGTACTCGGTCATTCGTTGCATCCGTCGCTGACCGAGGTGACCACTGGGTGCTGGATCGGCGCGTCCCTTCTCGACCTCGCTGGTGGGTCCGAGTCGCGTCGCGGGGCGACGCTCCTCACCGGGTTCGGACTGCTGGCGTCGCTGCCGACGGCTCTCTCCGGCGCCGCCGACTGGGGGAAACTGTCAGGTGATGAACGCAGGATCGGTGCGGTCCACGCGCTCGGCATGGACACCGCGACGTTCCTCTTCGCCGGCTCGCTCGTCGCGCGTCTGCGTGGCAACCACCGGCGAGGTACAAGGCTTGCCGCTGCCGGCAACCTGGTGATGGCGGGTGCGGGCTTCCTCGGCGGCCATCTGGCCCTGCACCGCGGAACTGCCCGCCGGACTTCCGTGGCTGAGAGCAACTAGAACTGCGCGGGGTACGTGCGGCGGCGTGCTCCGTCGGATAGGTTTCGGCGGCATGAGCGTTGTGGAGCATGTTGTTCTGATTCACGGGACCTGGGGCCGCGGGAGTCATTTCCGGGAGGCCCGGGCTGCGTTCGAGGACCGTGGGTTCGTTGTGCATACGCCGACGTTGCGCCATCACGAGCTGCCGCTGCAGCAAGGATCGGCGCAGATCGCGCCGCTCAGTCTGACCGACTACGCCGACGATCTGGTCTCGGTGTGTGAGGCCCTGGACTCGCCGCCGTTGATCCTCGGGCATTCGCTGGGTGGGTTGCTGGCCCAACTCGTTGCGGCCCGGACTCCGCACGCCGGTCTGATCGGCGTGTGCCCAGCTCCGGGGGCCGGGATCTTCGCAATGTACCCGTCGATGAGCCGGCTGTTCCTGAGCCACTACCTCCAGCCGCGACCGTGGACCAAGCCGCTCGTGCCGACCTGGGAGAAGTTCCACGTCGGCGGTCGGATCACGCAGACCGAGGAGGATTCGCGAGCCCTGTTCGCGGACCTGGTCTGTGAGTCGGGGCGCGCGTACTGCGAGATGGCTTTTCCACAACTCGATCGCCGGAAAGCATCACGCGTCGACTACGCCGCCATCCCCGGCCCGGTCCTGATCTTCGGCGGCTCCGAGGACCGCACTGTGGTCCCAGCCGTCTGCCGCGCCACCGCCTCGAAGTACGCCAACGCCACCTACCAAGAACTCCTCAACGCCGACCACATGCTCCTGTTCGGCACCATCCTCCAAACCACCATGACCCACATCGACGACTGGCTCACCGCCAACAACCTCACCCCCGCCGACTAGGCACCTCGCCGGACCCGTTGATCAACGCAACGATCGTCGTACCGCGCGGGAACGCGCTGCGCGCGACCTGGTCGAACAGCGCGTACATCATCTTCGCCTCGTACACCCAATCCAGCCGCAGACCGTGCCGCGCCTCGAAGTCGTCGATGAACTCGTCCAGCTGAGGCGTCCGCTTCGCATAACCACCGAAGTGGTAATCACACTCGAGCCGCCACGACCCGGCACGCGCGCCGTACACCTGCTCCTGAAGCGTGACGACGTTGCCCTCCAGGAACGCGCCACCCTTCAGAACAGGAACCCCGACCACCAACTGATCTGGCCGCACTCCTGCGGCCACACCAGCAAGCGTTCCTCCGGTACAACGGCACAGAACACGACGTCGACCGACGGATCCAGCTCCGCCGGCAACTCTGCACATCCCCGCACCGCGTCGGCATTGCTGCCGCCCTCGGGAGTCAGGTAGAAGTCGCCGAACTCCTCACGCAGCGCCTCGACCACAGCCTCCGACGTCTTCGCGCGGTACGTCGTCCGGTCGACGTACGTCAGCCGCATTCCGCGCGAGGCCGCATACCGAAGCGAGGGATTCAACGGCAGATGCTCTTCACCACGGATCACACCGATCGTGGTGAAGCCGCAGTACTGCCCGACCGCAGCAGTGGCCCGAATGTGATTCGAATACGCCCCACCAAACGTCAGCAGAGTCCCGAACCCCAGCTCCCGAGCACTCGCGAGGTTGTACTTCAACTTCCGCCACTTGTTCCCAGGCACTTCCGGATGAATCAGATCATCCCGCTTCAACAGAACCCGCACGCCCGCGGCCGCCAGCCGATCTTCCTCGATCTCAACCACCGGCGACGGCAACCGAAGCCCTGCGATCAGCCCATCCTCCACCCCGCCAGCATCGCACGCGGCCGCACGTCAGCTAGGCGGTCCACGAATCGACGACGGTGACGCCAACTTCCTTACCGGCGTAGCATCCGGGGCCTAACGACGGTGAAGGCGCGAGACCTGGAGGAGGAACGTGATCATGAAGACTGAGATGTCGGCGTACGGCGTGGTGACCAAGACGGCCGCCGGGTCGGTAGCTCAGGTCGCCGAGCGATTCCGTCGGCTCCTCGATGCCAAGGGGGTCATGGTGTTCGCGGTCATCGACCAGGCGGCCGCGGCCCAGACGGCCGGACTAAGCCTCCGCGACACCGTGCTGATCATCTTCGGCAACCCTGCCGCCGGCACCCCGATCATGGAAGCCGCTCCACTGGCCGGCCTGGACCTCCCGCTGAAGGTCCTCATCTGGGACGACGCCGGAGAAACCCGAGTCAGCTACTACTCCCCCGACACCATCGCCGCCCGCCACAACCTCGCCACCGCCGCCGGCCTGTCCGCCATCGACACCCTCACCGACGCGCTCACTGCCGGATCGCCGTCAGATTAGTCAGGTAGCCGCACGCCAGGTTCCACCACAGTCGCCGCGATCTCGGTCGCCCAAGCAGCGAACTCGATACCGAGCCTGCCCAAGACGGACGTCCCGGTGACTTTCGGCGAAGGCCGCGCCGAATCAAGAAACGGTTGCAATCCACGGAGCCGGCCGCAATCTCTGTGGATTGATCGTGGCCTGACCGGGGAGCGGGTGTCACACTGAGCCTCATTCCCGGGGGCGGGCGGCGGCAACGGCTTGGCCGATGCCGTCATGGATGGCGCATGCCATCGGAACAAGGGGGCGGCATGGACAAGGTACTGAAGGCGTTAGGAGCCTATTCGGCGGTCGTCGGCATCGTGGCGCTGGTGACCGGCAAGGACAGTTGGAGCGGCAAGTTCAGCGAGATTCTGTGGCTGCTGCTGAGCATGTACATCGCTCTGGTTCCGACAGGACTGATTGTCGCGGGCATCAGCAACCTACCGAAAACCCTGCTGGACGTAGACAAATGGAATGACGCTCAGACGATCTTCGCAGTCGGCGCAGTCAACCTGAGCCTCGCGTTCCTGATCCGCTACGGCGTTCTGGACTCGGGCACCAGAACGCCGAGCACAGGCGCAGCCGTCGCAGGCGCAGTCCTCCTCGCCATCCCTTTCATACTGATCACCTTCAGAAGCCTGGCCGCCCCAGCACAGGCGTAACAGTCCAGACGCCGTCGAACTCGGCACCGACCGGAACAGCCTCACGAGCCCCGACGGCAACTGGAGGCTTGAACTCTGACCAGTTGTAACCCCACCGCACCTCGTCCATGACCAGCGCGGGGACACGGGGTCCGCAGTTCCGGTCATCGCGGTCCGATTGAGCGGGGCGCCGGCCGAGTAGTCACACGCGGGCGGCAGCCCGCAAAGTCCGGCGGGAGCCGGAAAGGATGCACCGGCGCTGAGCCGGGGGCGGGTGGGTGCGGGCGTTGCAGGTGCGCGGAGCGACGAAGGAAGCGCCTGCGGAGGATGCGGGGTCGACCACATTTCCCAGGATTAGAACGGGAGTTTGGGTTGGGGTGGGGCGTGGGTTGGGTCTACGCCGTCGAAGAGGCTGCTGACTGATTCGCCGTCGTGGATTCGTTTGATGGCTTCGGCGAACAGGCCGGCGATCGAGGTGACCTGGAGTTCGGGGAAGCCATCGGGGCGCGGCACGGTGTCGGTGCTGATGACCTCGGTGATGGACGGGTGCGAGCGAAGCCGGTCGACCGCAGGCCCTGCGAACAATCCGTGCGTACAGGCAACGGCAGCTTGGGTGCAGCCGAGGTCCTTCAGGCGGTCCAGGAGTTCGATGATCGAGCCGCCGGTGGCGATCTCGTCGTCGAGGATGATGGCTCGCTTGCCGGCGACGTCGCCGACGATCGCGTCGATGACGACCCGGTCGTCGGCCAGGCGCTGCTTGCTGCCGGCCGCGACCGGTAGGCCGAGCAGCCGGGCGAACAGGGTCGCGGTCTTCGCGTTGCCGAGGTCGGGGCTGACCACGACCGTGTTGGACAGATCGTGGTTGCGGAAGTGATCCGCGAGTACGCCGATCGCCGTCAGGTGGTCGACCGGGACCGAGAAGAAGCCGTGCACCTGGGGCGCGTGCAGGGCCATCGTCAGGACGCGGTCGACGCCGGCCGTGACGAGGAGGTCCGCGACCAGGCGACCGCCGATCGAGATCCGGGAGGCGTCCTTCTTGTCGGACCGTGCGTACGCGTAGTGCGGCATCACGGCGGTGATCTGCTCGGCCGAGGCACCGCGGGCGGCGTCGATCATCAGCAGCAGCTCCATCAGGTGCTCCTGCGTCGGCGGCACCAGCGGTTGCACGATGTAAACGTCCCGCTGCCGACAGTTTTCCTGCAGTTGTACCTGCAGGCAGTCGTTGCTGAAACGATGGATTTCCACCGGTGCGAGCGGTACGCCGAGATCGGCACAGATCCGCTCCGCCAAACCAGTGTGGGCACTTCCGCTGAACACGACGATCTCTCGCACGGCTCTCCCCGAACGCTGCGAACCCCGACATCGGCAGCCTACCTGGCACCACCGCGGACCCTCACGACCAGGGCAATGGCGAGAGCAGCCGCGAGGGCTCAGCTGAGGATCGAGGCGAGAACTGCGGCCGCCTTGCGGCAGTCCTCCGCGGAAGCGTCCAGGTGGGTGACGACTCGGAGCTGGGTGGCACCGACGCCGCCGATCAAGACGCCCTCAGCCTTTGCGGACTCGACCACCTCGGCGACGGTCTTCCCGGTAGCGGCCAGGTCGGCCACCACGATGTTCGTCTCAACCTGATCCGGCTTGACCGACCCAGGAGCGGCGTCCGCGAGGACCTGCGCGATCGCCCGGGCGTTCGCTTGGTCCTCGGCCAGCCGGGCGACGTTGTGCTCAAGCGCATAGAGCCCCGCAGCAGCCAGTACGCCGGCCTGTCGCCACCCCGCCCCGAGACGCTTCCGCCAGACTCGCGCTTCCCGGATCAGTTCCGTCGAGCCGACCAACACCGACCCGACCGGAGCGCCCAGACCCTTCGACAAACAGACGCTCGCGGCGGCGGCCCGGGACGCGTACGACGCGGGAGTGCGACCGGTAGCAACAGCGGCGTTCCACAGCCGGGCCCCGTCCAGGTGCAGCGGCAGTCCGCGGGCCTCGAGTTCGTCCGCCAAAGCGTCGTACCCGTGCTGGATCGCGCCGCCGCCGAAGTTGTGGGTGTTCTCGACCGAGACGGCCGAGGTGACGACGAAGTACGGGCCGAGGTCCGGTGCAATCAGCGCGCGGATCTGCTCGAGGTCGATCTGCCCGGACGGCGCGGTCCACGTCCGGGTGGTGACCCCGTTGACGGCCGCGTGCCCGCCGAGCTCGGCCCGGGCGATATGCGCGCTCGACTCGCAGAGAACTTCGCCGCCGGGCGGAACCAGTGCCCGTACGCCGAGGAGGTTCGCCAGCGAGCCGGTCACGGTGAACAGACCGGCCTCGTGCCCGAGCAGGTCGGCGACGGTCTCCTCGAGCTGGTTGACGGTCGGATCCTCGCCGTACACGTCGTCGCCGAGCGGCGCCGAGGTCATCGCGGCGAGCATGTCCGCCGACGGGCGGGTGACGGTGTCGGAGCGGAGGTCGATCATGCCTTCGCTCCCCGGAGACGCTCGGCGACCAGGAAGGCGAGCTCGAGGGACTGATGCCGGTTCAGTCGCGGGTCGCAGGCCGTCTCGTACCGGTTCACGAGGTCCTCCGCGACCAGCTCCTCGCCGCCGCCGAGGCACTCGGTGACGTCGTCGCCGGTGAGCTCCATGTGTACGCCGCCCGGCCAGGTCCCGACCTGCTCGTGCGCGTCGAAGAAGCCCTGCACCTCGTCCATCACGTCGTCGAAGTTGCGGGTCTTGTACCCGTTCGGCGTCTCGAACGTGTTGCCGTGCATCGGATCGCTCACCCACGCGATCGGCGAGCCGTGATCGCGAACGGCCTCCAGCAACGGCGGCAGCGCCGAGCGGATCTTGCCCGCACCCATCCGGGTGATGAACGTGAGCCGCCCCTCGATCCCCTTCGGGTTCAGCTTGTCGATCAACGCCCGGATGTACTCCGGCGTGGTGGTCGGACCGATCTTCACGCCGAGCGGGTTGCTCAACGACGCGAGGAACTCGACATGCGCGCCGTCCAGCTGCCGCGTCCGCTCCCCCACCCAGAGCAGATGACCGGAGACGTCGTACGGCTGCTCTGTGCGCGAGTCGATCCGGGTCAGCGCGTGCTCGTACTCGAGGATGAGCGCCTCGTGCGACGCGTAGAAGTCGACGGTCCGGAACTCGTCCGCGGTCGCGCCGCAGGCCCGCATGAACGCGAGCGCCCGCTCGATCTCCGACGCCAGCTGCTCGTAACGCCGGCCGACCGGGGACGACTTCACGAAGTCCGTGTTCCAGGCGTGCACCTGGTGCAGGTCGGCGTACCCACCGGTGGTGAAGGCGCGGGTCAGGTTCAGGGTCGCGGCGGCCGCGTTGTAGACGCCGCGGAGGCGCTGCGGGTCCGGGATCCGCGACTCGGGGGTGAAGTCGAAACCGTTGACCGCGTCGCCACGGTACGACGGCAGCGTGACGCCGTCCCTGGTCTCCTCACCGGAGCTGCGCGGCTTGGCGTACTGCCCGGCGATCCGGCCGATCTTCACGACCGGGACGCTGGCGGCGTACTGCAGTACGACGGACATCTGCAGGAGCACCCGCAGCTTGGCCCGGATGTTCTCCGCGGTCACACCGGCGAACGTCTCCGCGCAGTCGCCGCCCTGCAGGATGAACGCCTCACCGCGGGCGACCGCCCCGATCTTCGTGGTCAGGTCGTCGCACTCGCCGGCGAACACCAGCGGCGGCAGGGTCCGGAGCTCGCGCATCACCTGGTCCAGCGCGGCCCCATCCGGCCACTCCGGCTGCTGCAGCGGCTTCAGCCCCCGCAACTCGTCCAGACTCGGAACCCCAGGCACTTCCCCAGCCGTCAACGTCGCAAATTGCATACCGCCAGCCTAAGCCAGCCCCCCACACCCCGACCTCCCCCGTCTCACCCATCCCCCCGCCGGCCCCGCGCACCGCCCCACCCTCGACGAGCCCGGAGTGGGGAGGATCTCCCTCCCGAGACGGGCGGAGATCCTCCCCACAGTGGTTGTCCACAGGTGAGAGGTCGCGGGCGGCGGACCGGGTGGGGAGGTGCATGTTTTGAGGTATGAGTGACGAGGGATTAGCGCGGTCGCTGGCGGAGGTGCGGCGACTGCAGGCGGGAGCGTTCACACGGGCGCAGGCGATGGCGGACGGGATCACAGACAAGGTATTGCGGCGGGGCTGCCGATTGCGGCAGCTGCAACGGGTCCACACCGGCGTGTACGTCGACTTCACCGGACCTCTGCCGTGGGAGACCAGGATGTGGGCCGCCTACCTGGCTTTGGGACCGGGGGCGGCGCTGACCGGTGAAACTGCCCTGCGCCGGTACGCCGTCACCGGTGACTGGCGAGACGATCGGGTCCAGCTCGCCGTACCGTATGGTCGGCGGGTCGATCCGCGACCCGGCATCACGATCAGTCGCCATCGCAACCTGATCTCGCTCCTGCACGGGTCTCGCGAACCACGCAGCGTGCGGCTGGACGTCGCGCTGCTGCTGACTGCGGGCGCAGAGCCAGATGTCGCTCGGCGAGCCGCCGTACTGCTCGACGCGTGCCGGCAGCGCATGACCACGCCCGTGCGGCTACTGGCTGAGCTGGACTCGTTGCCGCAACTCCCCGGACGCCGGATTCTCCGGAGGATCCTCGGTGACGCCGCCGAAGGCGTTCATTCCTTCCTCGAGCACGCATACCTCCGACGCGTCGAACGCGCCCACGGCCTACCGAGAGCCCAACGACAGGTCCGGGACTCGACCACGGGAGTCGCCGTCTATCGAGACGCCGAGTATGTGCCGTACGACGTCATCGTCGAGCTGGACGGGCAGGCCGGGCACGCGGACGTCATGAGCCGCTGGCGCGACATGACCAGGGACAACGCGGCAGCGACGAGCGGCAAAGTGACGTTGCGCTTCGGCTATCAACTCGTCAGTCGCCCCTGCGACGCGGCCGCACAGGTGACCGCCACTCTCCGGTACCGCGGTTGGCCCGGCTCACCCCGCCCCTGCTCCCCCGGCTGCTCGCTGACCTCGCGGGTCACTTCACCGGAGTGGGGAGGATTTCGGCCCGATACGGGCACACGATCCTCCCCAACCCTCGAAGTCAGGTGAGAGAGCTGGGGTCGGTGGGGACGTCTACGGCGTGGTCTTTGAGGACGGTTAGGGGGATGGTTTCTAGGGCTCGGGCGTGGGTGGAGGCCAGTACGACGGGGGCGGCGGCGCCGGCGTGGTGGGACTGGAGCCAGCGGGCGGCGACTACGCACCAGCGGTCGCCGGGTTCGAGGCCGGGGAAGTTGAACTCGGGGCGCGGGGTGATCAGGTCGTTCCCGATCGCGGCCTGGTGGGCGAGGAACTCAGCCGTCATCACCGCGCAGACCGTGTGGCTGCCGAGGTCCTCGGGGCCGCTCGTGCAGCAGCCGTCCCGGTAGAAGCCGGTGACCGGGTCGGTCCCGCACTCCTCGAGCGGTTCGCCGAGAACGTTCAGGTCGGTGTCCACGGAATCCATGCCGACCATCCTCTCCGGCGGCAGGCGGGAAAACGGTCAGCCGAGGTTCGTGTCGCTGAGCGAAGGGGTCAGCTGGCCTTGGTGTCGCCGAGGCGGAGGTGGGCGTCGACCGATTCGCCGGCCTTGATGAGTTCCTTGGCCTTGTCGGCGTACATGTCGACGTACTCCTGGCCGGACAGCTCCATCAGCGCGTACATGATCTCGTCGGTGACGGAACGGAGTACGAACCGGTCGCGCTCCATCCCCTCGTAGCGGGAGAAGTCCAGCGGCTTGCCGAACGCGACGCCCGGGCGCACCTTCCGCGGCAGCAGCCGGCCGGGCTCACGGTAGAACAGGTTCGGCTTCATCCGGCCGGAGGGCTGGAGCTTGTCGGTGTCGATCATCGCGACCGGGATGACCGGGACGCCGGCCACGATCGCCATCCGGGCCACGCCGGTCTTGCCCTTGTACAGGCGGCCGTCGGGCGAGCGGGTGCCCTCCGGGTAGATCCCGAACAGGCCGCCCTTCTCGAGGATGCCGAGACCGGTGTTCAGCGCGGCCAGCGAGGCGCGCCCGCCGGACCGGTCGATCGGGATCTGGCCCACCGAGCGGAAGAAGGTCGCGACCAGCTTGCCCTTGAGGCCGGGGCCGGTGAAGTACTCCGACTTGGCCGGGAACACGATCTGCCGCGGTATCGAGACCGGCAGGAAGATCGAGTCGGAGAACGCGAGGTGGTTGCTGACCAGCAACGCCGGCCCGGAGGTCGGCACATGCTCGACGCCGGTCACCTTCGGCCGGAAGAGCAGGTTGATCAGTGGTGCGACCACGAACCGTCTGAGGAACAAGTACAGCATCCGTCTCGACCTCCGTCACTCGCCCGACAATCACCCGACTGTGCCCGAAAGCGGCCCGGCAACCCTCACCAGCCATCCTCGGCCGTACCCTCTTCCGGCACCAGTGCCCGCCGGTGGCGGTCAGGCGACAACCTCGGCGCGCCGACCGTTCCGGTGCGGACACTACGTTCCAGCTTCCCCCTCAGGCAATGTCACCGCCAGGAATGTGGGTGTTGCTCACCGTGTTGTCACCTGGATGCAGACTGGAAGCAGCCTGTACCTCGTCGTGCCAGACGTGTCTTGACGAGGTACTTGATGCGACCATTGAGTGACGCTCGGACCCTGATCGGTCCGGGCGTCTGTGAGGACCGTGAGCGGCGAGGAGTCGAGCGTGCCAGTGCAAGCCCACGCGGCGGAGTTTCGCAGCCCGGGGACCGGGGAGAACGCCGCTGTCGGAGTCCTGCTGAGTCACGGGTTCACCGGCTCGCCGGTCTCGATGCGCCCGTTCGGCGAGCACTTGGCCGCTGAGGGGTACGGCGTCGCAGTACCGCGGCTGCCCGGACACGGGACCACTTGGCAAGAGATGAACACGACCGGCTGGCCGGACTGGTACGCCGTACTCGACAAAGAGTTGGACCGGTTGCGCAAGGAGCACGACCAGGTGTTCCTGGTCGGCCTGTCGATGGGCGGCTGTCTGGTACTGCGGCTGGCCGAGCAGCACGGTGTCGACATATCTGGTCTGGTCCTGATCAACCCGTCGGTCCGGACCGATGACAAGCGGCTGGCGGTGCTGCCGGTGCTGTCGCGGTTGGTTCCGTCGTTCCCAGGCATCACGAACGACATCAAGAAGCAGGGCGCGGACGAGTACGGGTATGACCGGATGCCGCTGCGCGCACTGCTGTCGCTGTCGAAGCTCTGGAAGCTGACTCGTGCGGATTTGGCCGAAGTCACGCAGCCGGTGCTGTTGTTCCGCAGTACTGTCGATCATGTGGTGGAGCCGAGCTCGGGGCGGACGGTGCTGTCGTCGATCTCGTCCCGCGATGTGACCCAGACCCTGCTCGAGGACAGCTATCACGTGGCAACTCTGGACAACGACGCACCGCGGATCTTCGCGGACACGTCAGCCTTCATCCGCCGGCTCAGCGAGAACGGGCACCCGGGCGGCAGCAGCGATGCGTGACAACGGACTGACGGCGGCGTCGTACACGTCGCTCGGGAGGATCGACCCGTTGATCGCGGAGCCGGTGCTGGACGCACTCGCCGCGGCCGGCATCGCGGCGTACTGCGAGAACCAGAGCGAGGCGCGTACGCCGGACCAGAGCGAAGCCCGTGCACCCGAGGAGCCGCAGGAGCCCGAGGAATCGGTCCGGATACCGGTCGGGTACGACGAGATCTTCGTCGACGCAGCCGAGGTCGAAAAGGCCCGCCCGGTGATCGACCGCAGTACCGAGGACGCGGAGTGGCAGTCGCTGGTCGAGCAGTTCGGCCAGCCGTCCGCGCCCGGCCACGACGGCGGCGAGGACCCGGTCCCGCGGTGGCCGGCGAGCGAGGATGTCGACGAGAAGTACGAACCGCTGATCGACGTACCGTCCGGGCTCACCGTCCAGGACACACCGGACGAGGACGACGAGGACACCAAGCCGGCGAAGAAGGCCGACGACCCGCACGACCACTTCGTCCCGCCGGAGCCGCCGCGCGGACCGCGGCTGGACTGGATCAGCCGGCTCGCCTGGCTCGGTCTGCTCGGCGGTCCGCTGCTGCTGATCGCGGCCGCCGTGCTCGACTTCGGCACCGGCCGGATCACCACGCTCGCCGTGACCGGATTCATCGGCGGATTCCTCACGCTGGTGCTCCGGATGAAGGACCGTCTTCCTCCGGGAGACGGCGGCGACGACGGGGCGGTCGTCTGAGCTAGCATTCGGATCGTCGGACAATCCGACGAGTCCCGAGGGAGGGTACCCCGTGCAGGTCACCGAGACCGTCGAGATCACCGGCCACCTGATGGACTCCGGGCTGCTGTCCCGGGTCCTCGACGACATCCGCGGGTACGGCGGCGAGTACACGCTGGACAAGTTCGACCTCGGCTACGACAAGGACGACCCGTCCACGGTCCGGATGACGGTCGGCGCGGACGACGAGGAGTCGCTGCAGCGGCTGCTGATGCGGATCCAGACCAAGGGCGCGAACCTGGTCGACCCCGGTACGCCGGAGATCACCGAGGTCTCGCAGGACGGCGTGTTCCCGGACGGGTTCTACTCGACCACGAACCTGCCGACGAGCGTGCGGCTCGGCGGCCACTGGGTTCTCGTGCAGAACCCGGAGATGGACTGCGGGCTGATCGTCGAGGGTGACGTCGTACGGACGATCCCGATGTCCGACGTCCGCGCCGGGATGCGGATCATCACCAGCGCGCAGGGCGTCCGGGTCACTCCCCCGATCGTGACGAGCACCGAGGACGGGTTCGGCTTCATGGAGTCGGACGTGTCGTCGGAGAAGCCGCAGCGGGTCCTGGTCAAGCAGGTCGCGGACGGCATGCGTGAGGCGAAGGCGAACGGTCAGAAGGTCCTCTGGGTCGGCGGCCCGGGCATCGTGCACACCGGTGCCGCGCCGGCGATGGTCGCGATCGTCGAGGCCGGGTACGTCGATGTGCTGTTCGCCGGCAATGCGCTCGCGACCCACGACATCGAGTCGTCGCTGTACGGTACGTCGCTCGGCGTCGACCTGGCCCGTGGTCGCGGGGTGGAGCACGGGCACGAGCACCACATCCGCGCGATCAACACGATCCGCAAGGCCGGGTCGATCAAGGCCGCTGTCGAGCAGGGCGTGCTCACCTCGGGCGTGATGCACGCGCTGGTGAAGAAGGGCGGGAAGTTCGTGCTGGTCGGGTCGGTGCGCGACGACGGGCCGCTGCCCGATGTCTACACCGACGTACTCGAGGGTCAGCGTGCGATGCGGGCCGAACTGGACGGCGTCGGGTACTGCCTGATGGCCGCGACCATGCTGCACTCGGTTGCCACTGGCAACATCCTGCCGGCGTCGATCCCGTTGACCTGCGTGGACATCAACCCGGCCACCGTGACCAAGCTCGCCGACCGCGGTTCGTCGCAGGCGCGCGGGATCGTCACCGACGTCGGCCTGTTCATCGAGCACCTGGCCCGCGAGCTGTCGCCGTCGTACGCCGACTTGAAGTGACCCTGTCGGCGTACAGGCTGGTGTCATGGTGAGTGAGGACTTCGAGTCGTTCCTGCGCCGCTTCGAGGAGGCCAACACCGCGTTCGTGAACGGCGACCCGTCGCTGTGGCTGCCGCTGGTGTCACACAGCGAGCAGACCTCGATCTTCGGCGGCTTCGGCGGCCAGGAAGTCGGCTGGTCCGAGATCGGCCCACGCTACGAGTGGGCGTCGTCACAGTTCCGGCCGAGCGGCGCGAAGGTCGAGTTCGAATACCTGGACAAGCACGCCGGCGCCGAGGTGGCGTACTCCGTCACGATCGAGCGCTGCACGGTCCAGTACGCCGACCGTCCCGGCGACCACCCGCACATCCTGCGCGCCACGATGATCTTCCGCGACGAGCCCGACGGCTGGAAAATCGTCCACCGCCACGGCGACCCCCTAGTCCCGAAGGCCTAGCGAGCGTGATTCGCCGGCACGGTGTTGGATGGGGTCCATGACCGAACTCGTACACCTGCAAGTGGCCGACGGCGTCGCGACGATCACGCTCGACTCGCCGCACAACAAGAACGCGCTGTCGCAGCAGTTGACGGGTGAGTTGCTCGAGCAGCTGGACGCGGCCGGGGCGGACGATGCGGTGCGGGTGGTCGTAGTTCGGTCGGCGCTGGATGTGTTTTGTTCTGGTGCAGACCTGTCCGAGGCGACGACGGTGGGGATGGGCGTCGGGGCGCAGCGGATGGTCGACGTACAGCGGGCGATCGTCGCGAACCCGAAGCCGGTGGTCGCGCGGGTGGCCGGGCCGGTTCGGGCGGGCGGGATCGGGATGGTCGCGGCGGCCGATATCAGTGTTGCCGGGGAGAGTGCGACGTTCGCGTTGACCGAGGTACGGCTGGGGCTTGCGGCGGCGACGATCTCGCTGACCGTCCTTCCACGGCTGACGGACCGCGCGGCGGCGTACACCTTCCTGACCGGCAACGCGTTCGACGCACTCGAGGCGGCGCGGCTCGGCCTGCTCACGCTGACGGTCCCCGACAGCGACCTCGACGAGGCCGTCGACACCGTGCTCGCGTCTCTGCTGAAGGGCGTTCCGCAAGGGCTGCGCGAGACCAAGAAGCTGCTCAACCGCGACTTGCTCGCCGACATCGATGCCCGCGGCAAGGATCTCGCGGAACTGTCGGCCAGCCTGTTCGGCTCCTCCGCGGCCCAGGAAGCGATGCTCGCCTTCCTCAACCGCCGCAACCGCTGATTCAGGACCTGATTTCCACCAGGAGCGGCAGGTGGTCTGAGGCGGCGGCCAGGTCCTCGCGAGTTGCCGGGATGTGGCGGCGGCGGCCGTTCAGCCCAGGTGTGAGTTCGGCGGCGTCGATGCGTTTGTGGGGCGTGGTGGAGTTGAAGGTCGGGCCGGCGTCCAGGTCGACGAGGCCTTCCTCGGCCAGGCGTTTCCAGATCGGGCCGTCGGGCTCTTCGTTGACGTCGCCGGCCAGCAGGTACGGCGTACCGAAAGAGCGGCACAGCGTCAGGACCTGAGCGATCTCATGCACCCGGCCACGGGGATGCAGGCCCAGGTGGCAAACGACGACAGCTAGTCGGGTCGAGCCCAGGACAACTACACCGCCGACCGCGCCACCGGGGAGCTGGGTGGCGATGAAGTTCAGTCGGCGGCGGATGAACGGGCGCCAGATCCGCCGGCCGCGGATGCCGGTCAGATCGATGCCGTCGGCAACCAGGATCGCGTTCCGGGCCGACGCCGCGACGTACCGCATGCCGAACGTCGCCGCCATCGCGCGACGCTTCCGCCGAGTCCCCCACCAGGTCGGCGCTTCCTGCACCAGCATCACGTCCGGCGCGCACGCCTTCACCACCCGGGCGAGCGCCGTACGGTCGTCGCCCCAGCGGTGCACGTTGTACGACAACACCCGCAGCGGCGGGCTGTCACTCATCCGTCGGTGTCGCCGTTCAGATCAGCCGGGTGCAGGTCCGCGTCCTGCGCCGCCGCCCGCATCCCGGTACGGCGTCCTGCCGACTTCCGAGCCGCCCTGTCCAAGCGGGTCGACCGGCCACGCGCAGCCGCCGTCTTCGCCGTCACCGCGGTCGTCTTGACCCGAACCCGGCGCAACCAGGTCGCCTCTTCGCGCGCCAGGTCGGCCGCACCGACCAGGCCAGCCTCCGGGCCGAGCACCGCGCGAACGATCCGCGCCTCCGGCCGGAACCCGCGACCGGTCAGCGTCCTCTTGAACGCCTCGCGAGCCGGTGCCAGCAGCAGCTCACCCGCATCGGACACGCCACCACCGATCACGAACGTGCCGGGGTCCAGCGCGGCGGCCAGGTTCGCGAGGCCGATGCCGAGCCATCGGCCGACGTCCTCGAGCAGCTCGACCGCAACCGGGTCGCCGTCCTTGGCCAGCTCGGTCACCATCGGTCCGTTGATCTTCCGCGGATCGCCACCGGCCGCACGCAGCAGGTTGTGCGCGACCGGCGAGCCGGACAGCGCCAGCTCGCGGGCCTCGCGGGTGAGCGCGTTGCCGGACGCGTACTGCTCCCAGCAGCCGCGGTTCCCGCACTCGCAGCGATGACCGCCGGGGACGACCTGCATGTGGCCGAACTCGCCCGCGATGCCGAACTTCCCGCGCTGCAAGGCGCCGTCGTTCAGGATTGCGCCGCCGATGCCGGTCCCGAGCGTCACGCAGACCAGATGGCTCTCGCCCTGCCCGCCGCCGAAGCGCCACTCCGACCACGCGGCCGCGTTGGCATCGTTCTCCACCACGACCGGTAGACCGAGGCGGCGCTCGACCGCATCCCGTAGCGGCTCGTGCCGCCAGGCGAGGTGCGGCGCGAAGAGCACCGACGACCGCGTCCCGTCGACGAACCCGGCGGCGCCGATTCCGACCGCGATCACGTCATGCCGGGACTCCAGGTCGCGGACGATCTCCGCGATCGCGTCCTCGGTCTCCTTCGGGTCCGTCGTCGGCGTGTCCCGCCGCAACCGGTCCAGAATGTTGGCCTCCGGGTCGACCACTCCGGCAGCGACCTTCGTGCCGCCGATGTCGATCCCGATCGTCAGAGCCTGTGTCAGAGCCAAGGTTCGACCTTCCTCGCGGTACCCCCGGTCCCCAGTCCAGTATCCCTGGTCAGGACAATCACCGTGTCTTCTCGGGCGCCGGAGCCGGCCGGCGGGCCAGGTCGGCGGCGCCGATCAGGCCGGCGTCGTTACCCAGCTCGGCGAGGCTGAAGGAGGCGTGCGGACGGTTCGACTTGGCCGGGAGGTTCTTCTCGAACGCCAGCTGAGCCGACTTCATCAGCAGCTCCTTCGCCGCGCTCACCCCGCCTCCGATCACGATCTGCGTCGGGTCGAACATCGTCGCGAGGCTCGCCAGCCCCTCCCCGAGCCAGCGGCCCAGGTCCTCGAGCAACTCCACCGCGCACGGGTCGCCGGCCATCGCGGCCTCGGTGATCATCGGCCCGGTCAGCTCCGCCGGGTCGGTGATCCCGCAGACGCTGAGCATCTGCACCGCCGCGAGCGAACCCGACTCGGCACCCGCACGCCCCTCGCGCACCAACGCACGCCCGGACGCGTACTGCTCCAGGCAGCCGCGCGCCCCACACCCGCACCGATGCCCACCGGGTACGACGCGCATGTGGCCGAGCTCGGCCGCGACACCATGAGCGCCACGGAGCAACTCGCCTTCCACCACGACGCCGCCACCGATCCCGGTGCCGACCGTGATGCAGACCATGTGCTCGACGTCCTTCGCCGCACCGAACGCGAACTCGCCCCAGGCCGCCGCGTTCGCGTCGTTCTCGACCACCACCGGGATCTTCAGCTTCTCGCCGACCCGCGCCCCGAGCGGCTCGTCGCGCCAGGCCAGGTTCGGCGCGAACAGTACGGTCGAGCGGTCCGACGAGACGAACCCGGCGGCACCGATCCCGACCGCCTCCACGTCGTGACCGGCGATCAGCTCGGCTGCCGCGTCGCAGATCGCCGCCGCGGTCGCGTCGACGTCGTCCGCCGGGGTGTCACGATGCGTGCGGGCCCCGATCACGCCGTCCTCACCGACCACGCCGGCGGCGATCTTCGTACCGCCGACATCGATGCCGATCGTCAGTCCCATGGCTCGGGGTCCTCACTCACGTCGATCCGGTCCACCCGGGGCCGGTTCGTTTCCTCGTCTGGTTGCGGGGATCGCGGCGCTGCGTCCTCCCGCGACTGCCGGGCCGCGTCCGCCGCGGCCTCCAGCAGAGTTCTCAACGAGCCCAGGACCTGCGCCGCGGCCGTCGACAGCTGCTCGATCGTCTCCGGGCTGGTGTTCCGCACCCGGTGGATCAACTGGCAGACCGGACACCACACACAGTCCGGCCCCAGCTTGTGCTCATGCTTCTCATCCGCAGAGTCCGCAGGCGGAGGCTCGTCCCCAGCGGCGTTCTGCAGTACGGCGAACAGCTTCGCGGCCTCTTCTGCGATCGAACCGACCGGTTCCCTACTCACCGGCCGTCCCCGATCGCGGCCTCACGGAGGGCCAGCTGCTCGTGGAACTCGGCCGTCAGGCCCTGCGCCAGCTCCTGCGCGGACTCCAACGGCCCCGACCCGCTCGGCATCTCCGAAGGCGCCACCGGCCGCGCACTCTCCCGTGGCGCGAAGCGCACCTGCAGCCGCCCTTCGTCGAGCCGCGCACCCGCGACCACGCCCCGGGCCAGCGCCGCCGGCAACGGCAGCACCCGCCGGTACGACCCGACGGTGATGATCAGCTCGTCCCCGTGCCGGGCCAGCTCCAGCTCGCTGGCCGATGCCAAGGGCAACGGCATCGTCAGCGTGTACGTCCGGCCGTCGGTGTCGATGTGCCGATCCACCCACAACGAGGTCTCGTCGGTGGCACGCGCGAACGGGTCATCGCCGCCGTACATCTCGACCGCGAACGCGGCCAGCTCCTCGACGCCGACCGGCTCACAGACCCGGTACGGCGACTCCCAGATCGGCAGCGGCCGGAAAGAGTCCGCGACCTCCTCGAGAATCCCGCGCTGCGCGGCAACCCACTGCCGCCGCCAGGTGTCCGCACCGGCCGCCGGGAAGACCCGGTTGGCTACGACACCGTCCACGCGGTACCCGTACAACGAAAGCCTGGTCAGCGACCGCCGCGCCTCCGCGACCACGACCGCCTCCGGCGTCAGCACCAGCCGCACCGAGGCGTCCGGGCCGGCCAGCAGCGTGCGGATATCGGAGAGGTCGCTCTGCAACCGCCGGAGCGCGTCGAAGACCGTGTCGTCGGGCATCGGGATGCTCGACCCGCGGTTCAAGAACGGCCGGAAGGTCCGCATCATCTTGCGCTCTGCGTTGAAGATCCGGTCCAGGTACCAGTTCAGTGCCTCGGGCAGCCCCAGCAGCCGCAGTGTCTCCGCGGTCGGCGCGCAGTCGACGACGATCACGTCCCAGCGACCGGACCGGACGTGGTCGCGGACCTCAAGCAGCGCGAGCACCTCCGCGGCGCCGGGCAGCACGGTCAGCTCCTCGGCCTCGATCGGGTCGAGACCGACCATGTGCAGCACCGAGCGCAGGTAGTTCTGAATGTCACCCCAGGACCGCTCGAACTTGCGCTGGGCGTCGATCTGCTGAACGAACAGCAGGTCGTCGATCTCCGTCGGCTCCTGGCCGACCTCGGAGTCGAACGCGTCCGACAGCGAGTGTGCGGCGTCCGTCGACAGCACCAGCGTGCGCAGCCCGCGCAGCGCGGCGAGCGTGGCCGTCCCGGCAGCGGAGGTGGTCTTCCCTACGCCGCCCTTACCTGTGTACAGCAGTACCCGAGTCACTGGATCAGGACTCGACGCGCTTCTTGAGGCCCTTCAGGGCGGTGTCGATGATGACCTTCTCGGCCTTCCGCTTCAGCATCCCGATCATCGGGATCGCCACGTCCACGGCCAAGCGGTACGTCACCTCTGTCCCCTCCGCACCCAGGTCCTTCAACACGTAGGCGCCGTCCATGCCCTTGACCATCTTCGCCTCGACCAGCGTCCAGGTCACCTCGTTGCGGGACCAGACGTAGGCCAGCGTGTACTCGTCCGAGATCGCGCCGGCGTCGACCTTGAACCGCACCTTGTTCGGCCGGCCGGCCTCGTCGGTGGACAGCACCTCGGTCTCGCGCATCGAGTCGGCCCACTCCGGGTATGCCGCGAAATCCGCGATCACCGCCAGGATTTCCTTGGGGGTCGCGTTCATCTGGATGGTCGAGGTGGTCTGTTCCGCCATCGATTCACCTCTTCGCCGGTCGGGTCTGGTGCACAGGACTGCCACTGTCCTCACCGGAGACTATCGCGGGTTCGGATCCGGTACGGCGTTCGCCCGCCGGACGACCCGCTTCGGCTTCGTCCTTGAACCGCCACAGGTGCTCCCGGTACGCCGCGACGTACCGCTCCTTCAGCCTGGCCAGGGCCTGGCCGCGGACCGCGCGGGCCGGGTCGACACGCAGGTACCAGTGCACGACGACCCCGTCACGGACCGGTTCCAACCACCATTCCGCCGTACCGATGGCGGCGCCGGTGACGAGCCATCGGACACCTTCCAGGCCGCGGCGCTCGGACGGGGTCAGGGTGAGGTCCGGCCACCACTCGCGCCAGAGGGTGTCCGAGCCGAGCCGCTCGGCGACGTAGGCTTGATCCGCAACGACCAAGTCGTCGCAACTGATGTCGAGCACTGGCATAGCTGGACCTAGTTCCGTGGGTCACATAAACCTGGCTACTTGTGGGTAGGTGACTGTAGCGTGCGCCGGAAGTCGACAATTCGTGACCGACTGAGGAGACGCGGATGCGTGAGTACACCGTTCCTGCTGTGACCGAACCCGCTACTGGGAGCCTGAGCGACCCGGTCTGGGCGAACGCGTCCTCCTATCCTGACACTGCTGTGTTCAGCCGGCGGGTAGCGGGCGGTGGCTGGCAGGACGTGACCGCCGCCGAGTTCGCCCAGCAGGTCACCGGCGTCGCGAAGGGCCTGATCGCGGCCGGTGTGAAGCCTGGCGAGCGGGTCGCCCTGCTCAGCCCGACGCGGTACGAGTGGACCCTGGTCGACTACGCGATCTGGAGCATCGGCGCGGTCACCGTGCCGATCTACGAAACCTCCTCGACCTCACAGATCAAGTGGATCCTGACCGACTCCGAGGCAGTCGTCGCCGTCGTCGAGAACGCGACCCACAGCGCGGTCGTCGAGTCCGCCCGGGCCGAGGCGCCCGCGCTGCAGGAGATCTGGCAGATCGAGGCCGGCGCCGTCGACCAGCTGACCGCGCTCGGCCAGGAGGTCACCGACGCCGAGTTCGACAAGCGCCGTACCGCGGTCGGGCCGTCCGACCTGGCCACGCTGATCTACACCTCCGGTACGACGGGACGCCCGAAGGGCTGCAAGCTCAGCCACTCGAACTTCCTCGACGAACTCAACCCCGCGGTGAAGATCCTCGACGACCTGTTCGACACGAACGGCGCGAGCACTCTGCTGTTCCTGCCGCTGGCCCACATCTTCGCCCGGATCATCCAGGTCGGCTGCGTGATGCAGCGGGTCAAGGTCGGCCACAGCGCCGACGTGAAGAATCTGGTCGAGGACCTCGGCGCGTTCAAGCCGACGTTCATCCTGAGCGTGCCACGGGTGTTCGAGAAGGTCTTCAACTCGGCCAGCCAGAAGGCGCACTCCGAGGGCAAGGGCAAGATCTTCGACGCCGCCGCGGACACCGCGATCGCGTACTCGCAGGCGCAGGACAAGGGCGGCGCGTCGTTCGGGCTGAAGGCCAAGCACATGCTGTTCGACCGGCTCGTCTTCAGCAAACTGCGGGCCGTCCTCGGCGGCCGGGTGGCGTACGCCGTGTCCGGCGGAGCTCCCCTGGGTGACAAGCTCGGCCACTTCTTCCGCGGCATCGGCGCGCCCGTCCTCGAGGGCTACGGCCTGACCGAGACCACCGCCGCGGTCTCGGTGAACCTGCCCGACGACATCCGCATCGGCACCGTCGGCCGGCCGCTTCCTGGTGTGTCGGTCGGCGTCGCGGAGGACGGCGAGCTGTGTTTCAAGGGTGGCCAGGTGATGCAGGGCTACTGGAAGAACGACGAGGCGACCGCGGCCGCGATCGACGCCGACGGCTGGTTCCACACCGGCGACCTGGGCGAGTTCGACGTCGACGGGTTCATCCGGATCACCGGCCGGAAGAAGGAGATCCTGGTGACGGCCGGCGGCAAGAACGTCGCGCCGACGCTGCTCGAGGACCAGATCCGGCTGCACCCGCTGGTCAGCCAGTGCATGGTGGTCGGCGACGGCAAGCCGTTCATCGCCGCACTGATCACGATCGACCCGGAGACCATCGTCCCGTGGGCGACCGAGCGCGGGAAGCCGACCGACGTCGCCTCGCTGACCCAGGATCCGGATCTGATCGCCGAAGTACAGAAGGCGATCGACGAGGCCAACGCGAGCGTCTCGCACGCCGAGGCAATCAAGAAGTTCTCGATCCTGCCGATCGACTGGACCCAGGAAACCGGCGAGCTGTCCCTCAAGCTCTCGCTCCGCCGCCACATCGTGATGGAGAAGTACGGCACCGACGTCGAGGCCCTCTACACCAGGTGAGTGGCTGACCCCCGGCATCAGCCATTTGGATGATGTTGGAGCGAGCTCGTTGGGCGATGTGGCGGGGGTGCCGGTTCCGCGAGGCTCTAGTCATGATCACGAGCAGCGGGACACCGGGCGCACCGGTCGTCGAAGTCAGTAACCTGCGCAAGTCCTACGGGGGCCGGACGGTCGTCGACGACGTGTCCTTCAGCGTCGGCGAGGGTGAGATCTTCGGGATCCTCGGGCCGAACGGTGCCGGCAAGACCACCACCGTCGAGTCCATCGAGGGCCTGCGGGTCCCGGACAGCGGCCGGATCCGGATCGCCGGCCTCGACCCGGTCGCCGACCACGCCGCCGTCACCCAGGTGCTCGGCGCGCAGCTCCAGGAGAGCCGGCTGCAGGACAAGCTCACCGTCCGCGAGGCGCTCGAGCTGTACTCGGCCTTCTACCCGAACCCGGCCGACTGGCGGGTGCTCGTCGAGCGGCTCGGCCTCACCGACCGGCTGGACGCCCGGTTCGGCAAACTCAGCGGCGGCCAGCAGCAGCGGCTGTTCATCGCGCTCGCGCTGATCGGCAACCCGCGAGTCGTGGTGCTGGACGAGCTGACCACTGGGCTCGACCCGCGCGCCCGCCGCGACACCTGGGAGGTCGTCGAGGACGTCCGTGCCCGCGGAGTGACGGTCCTGCTCGTCACCCACTTCATGGAGGAAGCGCAGCGCCTCTGTGACCGGATCGCTCTGATCGACCAGGGCAAGATCACCGCGCTGGACACCCCGCAGGGGCTGATCAGCCAGGCGTCCGGGTCCACGATCATCTCGTTCACGCCGTCGGCACCGCTCGACGACACCGACCTGGCGACCCTGCCCGCGCTTGCGTCGGTCGAGCACAAGGACGACCGGCTCATCCTCCGCGGCACCGACGACACCGTCACCGCCGTGCTCTCGCTGCTCGCCCGGCACCGCATCACCGCGCATCAGCTCCGCGTCACCGACGCCACGCTGGACGACGCCTTCCTCGACCTGACTGGAGCCCACCGATGAGCACCGCCGTCCAGACCGCGCCCGAGCGGCACGCCACCCCCTACGCCGCCGTCCTGCGCACCGAGGCGCGTTTGTTCCGCCGCGAGCCCGGCGCCCTGTTCTGGGTGGTCGCGTTCCCGCAGCTGCTGCTGATCATCCTCGGCAGCATCCCGTCCTTCCGGAAGCCCGACGACGGCCTCGGCGGCCTCCGGCTGATCGACCTGTACGTCCCCGTCCTGGTACTGATCGCCCTGGTGATGATCGGGCTGCAGACCATGCCCACGGTCATCACCGGGTACCGCGAACGCGGCATCCTGCGCCGGATGTCAACAACTCCGGTGAAGCCGTCCGCCCTGCTCGGCGCCCAGTTCGGGCTGAACGGTGCCGCGGCCCTGGTCTCGGCCCTGATCTGCCTGACGATCGGCCGGCTCGCCTTCGACGTGGCGCTGCCGCGACAGGCGTTCGGCTACGCGCTGGCCCTGCTGCTCACGGCGGCCGCCGCACTCTCCCTCGGCGCGCTCGTCACCGCGCTGGCCCGGACCGCGAAGGTCGCGCAGGCGATCGGTACCGGGATCTTCTTCCCGAGCATGTTCTGCGCCGGCCTCTGGATCCCGGTCAAGGCGATGCCCGACCTGATGGCGCACATCGTCGTCCTCACTCCGTTCGGGGCCGCGGCCAGCGCCCTGGACCAGGCCTTCGCGGGTGCCTGGCCGTCGTGGTCGCACCTCGGCGTACTGGCCGGGTGGGCGGTCGTGCTGTCCGCCGCGGCGGCACGGTGGTTCCGCTGGGAGTAGGACCGTGCTCTTGGCAAGGCAAACTAGTGCCGTGACCACGGCCGACGCGCAGATCGACCGGCGGAAGAAGGCCTTCCGCCGGTGGATGCCGTACGGCCTGCTCGCGATCGGTACCGCGCTCTCGGCGGCGACTTCGCAGCTCATCACCCCGACCGCGACCAGGCAGGCGCTGGCCGCGGCCGGGGTCGTTGCGGCGGTCGTGCTCCAGCTGCTGTGGGGCGACCGCACCGAGCGCGGCCCGAGCCGTCTCTCGGCCGGGTACTACGGCGTCCGGTACGCGCTCGGCTTCGGTCTCACGCTGGTCAACCCGTTCTTCGCCTTCTTCGCCGTGGCCGGGTACTTCGACGTCGAGGAGCTGATCCGCGGCCGTCGCCGGCGCCGGGCCGCGCTGTTCGCCTGCTCGGTCCCCGTGGCCGGGTCGCAGACCGCCGGCATCCCGGTGGACGGCGGGATGCGCTGGATCGTGTTCGCCGTACTCCTGCTGGGCAACAACGTGATGCTGACACTCGTCACCCACTTCGCCGAGCAGGAGGAGCAGCGGTCCCGCGACCGGGCCGACACCATCCTCGAGCTCCAGCAGGCGCACGAGGAGAACGCCGCGCTGCAGGCCCAGCTCCTGGTCCAGGCCCGCGAGGCGGGCATCGCCGACGAACGCCGCCGGCTGGCCGCGGAGATCCACGACACGATCGCGCAGGGTCTGACCGGCATCATCGCCCAGCTTCAGGTGGTCGCGAACAGCTCGGACCCGGCGGCCGTCAAGGACCACGTCGACCGCGCGACCGACCTGGCCCGGCACAGCTTGGGCGAGGCCCGACGCTCGGTGCACAACCTCGCCCCGGTCGGTCTGTCGAACGACGGCCTGCCCGTCGCGCTGCGGAAGGTGGTCGAGCAGTGGGCCGAGCAGACCGGCGTACGGGCGGAGTTCACAGTAACCGGTACGGCGGAACACCTGCACGGGGAGGTGTCGGCGACCCTCCTGCGCATCACTCAGGAGGCGCTGGCGAACGTGGCCAAGCACGCGGCCGCGACCCGCGTCGGCGTCACACTCAGCTTCATGGACAGCGAGGTCACCTTGGACGTACGCGACGACGGCAAGGGCTTCGACCCGCTGTCGCTTCCGGCCCGCACCCGCACCGGCGGCTTCGGCCTCGACGGCATGCGCGCCCGCGCCGAACGCATCGCCGGATCACTCACCGTCGAGGCCGAACCAGGCTTCGGTACGGCGGTGTCGGCTCGCGTACCGTTGGTGCTCCATGCCTGACGACATCTCGCTGATCCTGGTAGACGACCACCCGGTCGTCCGGAACGGCCTGCGCGGAATGTTCGAGTCGGCACAGGGATTCACGGTGCTCGGCGAAGCCTCGAACGGCGTCGAGGCGGTCGAGCTGGCCGCGGACCTCGACCCGGATGTGGTCCTGATGGATCTGCGCATGCCCGGCGGTGGTGGGCTGGACGCGATCACTGAGCTGACGCGTCGCGGCATCCGTTCGAAGGTGCTGGTCCTGACCACCTGGGACACCGACACCGACACCCTGCCCGCAATCGAGGCCGGCGCCACCGGTTACCTGCTCAAGGACGCGCCGCAGGACGAGTTGTTCAACGCCGTCCGCCAGGCAGCCGAGGGTCGCACGGTCCTCTCCCCCGCCGTCGCTTCCCGATTGGTCTCGGCGGTCCGCACACCGGCACCGAGTCCGCTGGCCGCGCGCGAACGGCAAGTCCTGGAGCTGGTCGCGAAGGGTACGCCGAACCGGGACATCGCCCGCGAACTGTTCATCAGCGAAGCCACCGTGAAGACCCACCTCAGCCACGTCTTCACCAAGCTCGGCGTCACCGATCGGGCAGCCGCCGTAGCCAAAGGCTACGAACAAGGCATCCTCGGCCGCGACTAACCCCCGCGTCGGCCGCATGGTGGCGTCGGCTCCTGGCGTGGAGTCAGCAGCTCGACAGTACGTATACGCCCACTGCGATCGGCTGCCCGCCTGCGCCTGCCTCGATCGCGAGGTAGTGGGCGTATACGTACTGTCGAGCTGCACATGGTTCGAGGGCATTTGCCTGGTGACCCCGGAGCCAGGCCGCTTTGCGGAACATTTTTGCCACCATGTGCAAATTTGTCACCGCAAACAGCGTGCCATCAGTTCACCTCTCGGCCGAGACTGACCCAGCGTTAGCCGGTGGGTACAGGTCATGACATGAAACCATCTCCTGGACCCCGGGTGGCTCGCTCCGCTCGTTCGCCGAAAGTCGTGGGTGGGGCCTTCGTCTGTAGTTGGAGCGCCGTCGGCGACTGCGCCGTCGTCCGCGTCGCCGGCCCGATCGACGTCGGCACACTGCCCACGCTCGCCGGCGAACTGCAGCACGTGATCACCACCAAGCTGTCACGCCTCGTCGTCGACCTACGTCGCGTCACCACGATGGAGGCGGCCGGCCTCGACGTACTCGCCGACGCTCACGAACTGGCCGTCGAACACGGCGGCTGGCTACGAGCCTCCGGCGCCGCCCAATGGCTCGCCGACCTGATCCGAGCGACCGGCCCCAACCGCCCCCTAGACCACTACCCAACCCTCGCCGACGCCCTCCCGGCCTACCGCCCGGCAGCGATCGGCATCACTTCCCACCACTGAACGTGATGCCGTTCGTGATCTGTTTTTGGGCTACGAAGAAGATCACTAGGCAGGGGATCGTGATCAGGACGGACGTTGCCATTAGCAACGGGGTGTCGGTGCCGTTGACGGATTGGAAGCCGGCTAGGGCTAGGGGGAGGGTTTTCCACTTGTCTGAGTTGATGTAGATCGCGGGGCCGAGGAAGTTGTTCCAGTAGCCCATGAACAGCAGGATCGAGACGGCGACCACGGCCGGGCGGGCCAGCGGTAGGTAGACCAGCCAGAACGTCTTGAACCAGCCGCAGCCGTCGACGACCGCGGCGTCGGCCAGCTCGGACGGCATGCGGGCGAAGAACTGCCGGAAGAGGAAGATGTAGAACGGCGATCCGAAGAACGCCGGCAGGATCAGCGGGTACAGCGTGTCGACCATGCCGAGGTTGTTGAACAGCATGAACTGCGGCACCATCGTCACCTCCCCCGGCAGCAGCATGGTCGCCAGTACGACGGCGAACAGCACGCCGGCGAACCGCACCCGCAGCCGTGCGAACGCGAACCCGGCCAGCGAGCAAGAGAGCACCGTCCCCACGATCGGGATCACCGTGGTCAGCACCGAGTTCAGCGCGTACCGCCAGAACGGGAACGACGTCACCGCGCGGCTGTAGTTGCTCCAAAGGAACTCGTGCGGCCAGACACTCGCACCCGAGCTGCCGACACCCGCGAGCGAGCGCAAAGAGGTCGCGATCATCCAGAGGAACGGGTAGACGAAGACCACGGATCCAAGGACCAGAACGACGTACGGGATGACCGAGTTCTGGATGCTGCGCCGCGTCATCGACGTCTCCGTTTCCGGGTCATCTCGGTTTCGTAGTACACGGCGAACGCGCTGCCGCGGAGGGTGACCGCGGTCAGCGCGAGGATCACGACGAACAGGATCCAGGCCAGGGCGGACGCGTAGCCCATCCGGAAGTTCTGGAACGCGTTGTCGTACAGGTAGTAGACGAAGAACAGCAGCGAGTCCTTCGGGCCGCCCTTCGCGATGAAGCCCTGGGTGAAGATCTGCAGCGAGCCGATGATGCCGGTCAGCACGTTGAACAGGATGATCGGCGACAGCTGCGGCAACGTCACATGCCAGAACTGCCGAACTGGACCGGCGCCGTCGAGCGCCGCTGCCTCGTACAGATTCGTCGGCACGTCCTTCAGCCCGGCCAGGTAGATCACCATCGCGCCGCCGACCGTCCACAGGCTCATCAGGATCACCGTCGGCAACGCCCACGACGAGTCGTTGAACCAGCCGGGTCCCTGGATGCCGAAGTGCGCGAGTACGTCGTTCGCCAGGCCGTACTGCGGGTTGAACACCCAGAGAAACAAGACCATCTGGGCGACGCCCGAGACGAGCGAAGGCAGATACCAGATGGTCCGGAAGAACCGCATCCCCCAGAGCTCCGAGTTCAGCAGCAGCGCGACCAGGAACGCCAGCGCGGTCTGCAGTGGCACGCTGATCACGGCGTACAGCAGGGTGACCTTCAAGGCCTGGCCGACCTGGGGATCCTGGAAGGCCTCGCTGTAGTTGGCGAGACCAACGAACTGCGGCGGCGTGATCAGGTCCCACGAGGTCAGGCTGACGTAGACCGAGGACGCCATCGGCCCGACCGTGAACAGGCAGAACCCGATCAGCCACGGCGACACGAACAGCCAGAACGCGATCGTCTTGTCGGCCCGCGGCCAGCGCCGCTGCGCCCCGTACGCCGCCAGTCCGATGACGGCGTACAGGACGATCAGCAGCAGCAGGAACGGGACCAGCGGCACCAGGGCCGCGGGCACGCCCCAGGACGCCGCCCAGTCGCGGATCAAGCCGATGGTTGGGTTCATTTCTTGAGGGCCTGCGTGCACTTCTCGGCGAGCTGCGGCAGGATCTTCGCGACGTCGTCCTTGCCGGTGCCGAGCGCGGTGTAGCTGTTCATACCCTTCTCGGCGTCACCGGAGATCTGCGCTTCCTTGGCGACGGACGGCCCGACCTCGCCGCTCTTCAGTGCGGTGGTGAACGCGGCCAGGTTGCGCTCGGCCGGCAGCACCTTCTCCAGCGTCGGCGTCGAGGCGGCGATGATCGGTACGCCGAGTGCGGTGTTGCCCTGGATCAGCTGGTCCTGAGCGACCTGCTGCGTACTGGCGAACTCGACGAACTTCTTCGCGGTCTCGAGCTTCTTGCCGCTCGCGTTCTTCGCGATGCCGAGCCCGTCGACCTCCATCGGGAACCCCTTACCGGGCACCGGCACGAGGGTCCAGTTGGGCTTGCTGATCTTGGCGAAGTCGGCGACCGTCCACGGACCGAAGTCGCTGAACGTCCCGAGCCGGCCGGCCGCGAACCACTGCGCCTGGTCCTGACCCTGGACGTCGGTCGAGGTCGGCGAGTAGCGGTTCTTCTGCATGTCGACGACGTACTGCGCGGTCTGTACGCCGGTTCCGTCGCCGAAGGTGCACGCGGTCGCGTCGGCGTTGTAGTAGCCGCCGCCGGCCGCGGTCAGCCAGCCGCGGTACCAGAGGTTGCTGGACCCGTACACGCGAGCCTTGCCGTCGCCGTGCGACAGCTTGGCGGCAATCGTCTTGAACGCGTCCAGGGTCAGCGGTGTCGTTGCGCTCGGCAACGGTACGCCAGCAGCCTTGAAGGCGTCGGTGTTGATCGCCATCACCTTGGGCTTGGCGGCGAACGGCATCGCGTAGTACTTGTCCTGGTACTGCATCGCGGCCGAGATGTTCGGCTGCACGTACTTGCCCGGGTCAACGGTCTGCTCGGCGAAGCTGGGCGCGAACCCGGCCAGGCTGGTGTTGCTGATCTCCATCACCGTCGACTGGGTACCGGCCGCGATCGAGGTCTGCAGCTTCTGCTCGTAGTCGGCCTGGATCCAGTTCGTGGTCACCTTGGTGCCCGGGTTGGCCTTCTCGAAGGCGGCCGCGATTGCTTTCAGCGAGGCGGCCTCGGAGTTCGTGCCCCAGAACGAGAAGCTGATCTCACCAGAGTTGTCAGCTGCCTTGTTCGAGGCGGGGGCGTTGCCGGTCGCGCAACCGGCGGCCAGAAGAACGGCGATCGCAGTGGGCAGGAGGAGTTTCTTCATGAGGGGTCCTTGGTCACCCGGGCGGATTGACCCGGTTCGAGGGAGTGGGACTCGGTTCCGACCGTCACGGTCAGCGGACCCGGTCCGCTGTGCACGGTGACTTCGGTCGTACGCCGGCCTTCCTGGTGGATGCTGACGTCCCAGTCGCCGACCGGAACGTGGTCGGCCGTGAGGACGCCGATCTCGGCGGGCAGGTGGGACTCGACGGTTAGCACGGCGTTCGGCGCGTCCGGTCGCAGGCCGAGCAGCCCGGCGACCAGGTGCTCGACGACGGTGAACGAGATCTCCGGGTAGTCGTCGCGGCTGTCGATCAGATGCTTGGTCCAGCGCCAGGCCGACTCGTCCCGGCCGTACTTGAAGAGCAGCTCGGGGTAGTAGCTGAGCGACTCGATGTTGAGCGGCGGGTGGGACTCCATCTGGGTCTCGAGGTAGTCGAGGAAACGTTCGTCGCCGTTCAGCCCGAACAACGGGACCAGAGTGTGCGACTCCAGTCCCCAGTCGAAGTCCAGCCCGTCCTTGGTCACGCCCCGGGCGAAGTGGTCGCCGTTCCACCACTCGTCGTACGTGGCCCGGATCCGGTCGGCCTCGGCGTCCAGGCCGAGCTTGCGGAGTACCGCGTACTGCGTTGCCAGGCCGTCGCCCGCGATGAAGAGGGGCGCCTCGCGCTCGTTGTAGGTGGCGGTGCCGAGGAAGATGTCCGCGGTCCCGCCCGCCTCGGGGATGCCGTCGCCGTCGGCATCGTGTGCCTCGACGAACTCGCCGACGCTGTGCCGGTAGTACGCCGCCAGGTCGGGGTCGTCGATCCAGCGGCGGTCACCGGTCCAGTCGTACTGTTCCAGCGCCCGGTAGCACAGGTCGAACACCGCGGGGATCTCCCGGACGAAGTGCTCGTCGTTGTGATAGTCGAGGGCGGCGATCCGCCCGTCGAAGTGGAAGGCCCAGATCGGGAACCACTTCCGGGCCGGCGTCGCCGAGCGGGCAAAGTGCCGGAACATCGCGAAGTTCTCCGCGTCCAGCCCGAGCAGGTGCGCGCCGGCCGCCTGGTGGCAGACGTCGCGCGAGTAGAACATCGGCCGGGACGGGTAACCGGCCCAGTACGACGGCAGGTTGCCTGGTTCGGCCTCGGTCTGGACCCAGTCCAGGGCCCGCTTCCGGGCCCACCCGAAGGCGTCCTCGACGTACCCCAGGTCGGAGCTGACAGCCAGCACTGCGTCTCCTCGCGAAATCGGATATTAGCGCTAAAACTAGAGACGTGAGCCAATAACGTCAATACCTTCTGGGGGATCGATTTTACCGCTATAGTCCTGCTTCGTGACGACTTTCGAGATCCGTTCTCCCGACGGCCGCACGCGGCGCACCGGCGAGCTGGCCGGTGGCGGAACCCTGACCGAGCGCCCGGCCGACGAGCCTGGCCTCCTGCAGTACGACGTGACTGTCGGTGCTGCCGGTGGGCCGGTTACCTTGCGGTGGACATGGCCGGCGGAGACCGCGGTGACGTTGTGGCGGGCGACGCAGGGTTCGCGGCGGGAGCTGCCCACCGACTGGGGTGCGCACCGCGACATCCGCTCGGTCCGCTCGGCGCCGGTCGCCGCACTTGTCGACAACAGTGATCGCAGTTTGTTGACAATCTCCTTGTCGGCAAGCGTTCGCGGCTGCGACTTCGCGGTCGGCGTGAACGAGGAGACCGCCGAGCAGCTGGTCGAGCTCACCGTGACCGATGTCGAGGGCGGGAGCTTCACGCTGCGGGTCGACACCCGCAGGCAGCACTTCGCCGACGCGCTTCGCGGCGTGACCGGCGAGTGGACGGCTGAGCTCGGCGACCGGATCGCCGCAGTACCGCCGGTCGCCCGGGAGGCGATGTACTCGACCTGGTACAGCGATCACCAGCACGTCTCGGCCGAGTCGGTCGAGCGGCACGCCCGCGCGGGAGCGGCGTACGGCTGTGCTGCGGTGATTGTCGACGATGGTTGGCAGACCGATGACACCCGGCGCGGGTACGCGTACTGCGGTGACTGGGAGCCGACCAGCCAGACGTTCCCCGACATGACCGAGCACGTACGGCGGGTGCACGAACTCGGACTGCGGTACGTGCTGTGGATCGCGCCGCCGTTGATCGGCGTGTACTCGAAGGCGTGGGATCGGCTGCAGCACCGGATCCTCGGTTTCGCCGACGCCGACGTCACCGCGGTCCTCGATCCGCGCTACCCCGAGGTCCGCGAGCACCTGCTGGAGTGCGCGATCCGGCCGGTCCGCGACTGGGGCATCGATGGCTTGAAGATCGACTTCATCGACTCGTGGGCGTGGGACTCCCCTCCCCCAGCGCCGGACGCGGACTGCGAGTCCGTCGACGAAGGCGTCGAGCTGCTGTTGCAAGCGATCACGGACGAGTTGAAGCGGCTGCGTCCGGACGTGCTGATCGAGTTCCGGCAGGACTACGTGAACCCGCGGCTGTGGCAGTTCGGCACGTTCCTGCGCGCCGGCGACTGCGCGCTCGACCCAGTCGAGAACCGCGTCCGCACAGTCGATTGTCGATTGTTGGCAGGCGACCGCGCGGTGCACTCGGACATGCTGCTCTGGCCTGCGTCGGCTTCCGTGGAGAACGTCGCGCAGCAGTTCATCAACGCGTTGTTCAGTACGCCGCAAGTCTCGATGGAGCTGGACGCGTTGTCACCGGAGCACGAGCAGGTGGTCCGCTACTGGCTCGGGTTCATGCGAGACCACGCCGACGTACTGCTGGACGGCCTACTGCTGCCGTCGCGGCCGGATGCGCGCTACACGCAGGTTCGTGCCGTTGGTGAGTCCGAGACCGTGGTGGCAGTGTTCACCAACCCTGTGGTGTCGGTGACGGAGTCGTGCACGGTTGTGGTCAACGGTGGAGCAGATCGGCGGATCTACGTCGGAGGTGCGGACGGTGGGCCGGTCGACCTCGTAGTGTCTGACTGCTCGGGCCGTGAGGTGCACCGTGCGACGACGACTCCAGCTGGGGTGTGGGTGGTCGACGTACCGGTCGGTGGGATGGCCCGGATCGTGCGTAACTAAAAGGGGATCCATTGGCTGAAGAGAAGCTGCGGCGTACGACGGTCGCGGACGTCGCCCGGTTGGCCGGGGTGTCGGCGATGACGGTGTCGAACGTACTGAACGCGCCGCACCGGGTCAGTGAACCGACAGTCCGGACCGTGCGTGCCGCAATCGACGAGCTCGGGTACATACCGAACCACGCGGCCCGTGCGCTGTCGTCCGGACGCAGTCAGGTCATCGGCCTGCCGCTGTACTTCGAGGACGAGGAGAACCCTGGTCTCGGTGGGTTCCTGCACGGCCTGCTCGGCGGTCTGGTGAAGGCGGCCGCGTTATCCGGGTACGGCGTACATGTCACCACCCCAACTGATGGGTCAACCGAGATCGCGCTGTACGAGAAGCTGATCGCGGCCCGGCAGGTGGACGCGATCGTGGTACTGGAGACGATGCCGCACGACGAGCGGATCGAGTTCCTCAGCCGACGCAGATTCCCGTTCGTCGCGTTCGGGCGGACCGGATCCACGCAGCGGCAGTGCTGGGTCGACGTGGACAACGAGACGTCGATGGCCGGCATCGCGCAGCACTTGCAGTCGACCGGCCGGAAGCGGGCGGTGTATCTGGCAACGGACAGTGCGCTGCCGTGGGTGCATCAACGGCGGGACGGTTTCGTCCGGGAGTTCCCGTCGACCGTGGTGCGATCGTTCGCTTCACTTGAAGCAGTTGCGGCGTACGTCGACGAGGTCGAGACGCCGGACGTGTTCGTTGCGGACAACGACGCGTTCGCCGTGGTGGCGATGCGGTCGCTGCAACGACGCGGGATCGCGGTCGGCGAGGACGTCGCCGTCACCGGGTTCAACGACTTCCCGTTCGCGAGCATGCTCGACACCCCGCTGACGACGGCCCGGATCCCGTTGCGCGACATCGCGACCTGTCTGTTCGACCGCGCTCTGCGGGAGATCAGTGGTGAACCGGACGCGCCGGGCCGGCTCGTTACGGCGCCGTTGGTCGTCCGCTCGAGTGCCTGATCGCCGCCTCGACGAACCTGGCGAGTTCGCGGGAGCGGCTGCCGGCCGGCCACACCACCAGCATCCGGTACGCCTCGACATCGGCCACCGGCCGATAGACCACGTCCGGCCGGATGTTGCGCTCAGCCATCGACTGCGGCACGAGTGCGACCGCCTGCCCGAACGCGACCACTTCCAGCAGCTGCGACGAGTCCTGGACGATCGGGCCGTCGACCGGATCGTCCGGCCGGGCCGACCAGTAGTTGCGCTCAGCAACGTTGGATCGACTCCAGCGCGGCGCCGGGATGCCGGCCAGGTCGTCGGCGACCAGCACGTCACGCCCGGCCAGCTCGTGGTCGACCGGAAGCGCGGCGACCCGCGGTTCGGTGTACAGCAGCTCGGTCTCGAGCCCGTGGTCGTCGAACGGCCGACTGACCAAAGCCACGTCCGCACGGCCGTCGCGGATCATGTCCGCCTGCTCGCCGAACCCGCTGACCACGACTTGAACTTCCGGCTGCTCGTCATGCTCGCGCAGCTCGCTGACGATCCGGTGCAGCAGCTCGGTCGCGACCCCGGGCTTGGCGGTCACGATCAATCCGCCGGACGACAGGCCCGCTCGCTGCGTACGGCGTACCGCGGAGTCGAGCGCGTCGAGGACCGGGCCGGACTCCTTGAGCAGGGTCTCCCCCGCCTCGGTCAGGACGAGTCGCGGACCTGAGCGGTCGAACAGGTCGACGCCGAGGCGGTGCTCGAGCTGACGCATCGCCCGGGACAACGGCGGCTGCGCGATCCCGAGCCGCTCGGCGGCCCGGGTGATGTTCAGGTCTTCCGCGACCGCACGGAAATAGCGCAGTTCGCGGATCTCTGGTTCCGGCATACCTCCAGGGTATGGCGAACCACCTGATCGGTGTTGGTCTGCGGCGGCGGGCCGCGCTGGACTGGGAGCATGAATCAGAACGAAGTCGCCCTGGTGACGGGCGGAAACAAAGGCATCGGCCGCGAGATCGTCCGGCAACTCGGAATGCGCGGCCTGACGGTGTACCTGGCGGCACGAAACCCCGAGCTTGGCACTGAGGCGGCGGCCGAGCTGGTGGCCGAAGGGCTCGATGTGCGGTTCGTGCAGCTCGACGTGACGGATGTGGAATCGGTCGACGCGGCCGCGAAGCAGGTCGAGGCGGACTCCGGCCGGCTGGACGTGCTGGTGAACAACGCGGGCATCGTGGCCGAGTGGGGTACGGCGGTCGCCGACATCACAGCCGAGCAGGTACGCACGGCGTACGACGTGAACGTGTTCGGCGTAGTGTCCGCGATCCATGCGTTCGTACCGCTGCTCCGGCAGTCGCCGAACGCGCGGATCGTCAACCTGTCGAGCGGCCTGGGCTCGGTCAACCTCCTCTCCGAACTCGACGGCCGCCTCGCCACGCAAGGCCTGCTCGCCTACAGCTCGTCGAAGGCAGCGCTCAACGCACTCACCCTGGTCTACGCCAGCGCACTGCGCGCAGACGACATCAAGGTGAACGCCGCAACCCCCGGTCTCGTCCCGACGGACCTCAACACGATGGCCGTAGTACCGCGCGGCGAACGAACCGTGGCGGAGGGAGCAGCAGTGCCGGTCGAGCTCGCAATGCTGCCGGCCAACGGCCCGACCGGAGTCTTCAGAGGACCTGGCTCACTGGACGACGTGGCCCCGTGGTGAGGGCCTGACGGGCGATTAGGAGGGTGGTCGCCGTACCGAGGATGCCTGCGGCAGCGATCGTGAGGTTGGGCGCGAGGAAGGAACCGACCACGCCGGCGAGGGCGATGCTGACGCCCTGGATCGCCATCAGGCCGCTGGTCTGGACGGTGAACAGGCGGCCGCGGTACGACGGCTCGACCGACTCCAGGATCAGCGGATCGATGCCCTGATTGAAGGCGTAGCCGGCACCGGAGACCGCGAGCAGGACCGCCGCCACCGGGATGCCCGGTTCGGTCAGGAACGCGATCGCCGGGAGTTGGCTGGTCAGCAGGAACGGGACGACGAGCCGTCGCCGCGTGGAAGGGGGAAACCGCGCGACGACGAGCTCGCCGAGAACAGAGCCGACCGCGTAACCAGTGAACAGCGCACTGGCAAACGCGGCGGCGACGCCGACCTGAGCGGTATACGCGACGGCCAGCCCGTCCGGGACGGACGAGAACGCGGGCGCCGCCCAGGTCAGCAGGATCAGCGCGCGAAGCCTGCGGTTCGCGAACAGGTACTGCAACCCGGACCACGAGTCGCGGACCGGGTTGCTCGTGCGCGCACCCGGCGGGGCGTACGGCGTACCGACGCCTATCAGGATCGCCGACGCGACGAACGTGACGGCGTCGACAGCGAGCAGCCAGTTCGCGCCGACCATCGCCACCGCGATCCCGCCGAGCGCGAACCCGGTCAGCACACTGACCTGACTGATTGTCCGCAGCAACGACCTCCCGATCGGAAACACGTCGGCAGGCAACAGGTGCGCGAGACTGGCCGCCCGCGCTCCGGCGAAGATCGGCGCCACCATCCCGGTCACCACCAGCAACCCGAGCAGCCCGCCGACCGGCATCCCCGGAGTCAGCATCAGCCCGATGCACGCCGCGCTGACCAGATCACAGCCCACCAGCACCCGCCGTACCGGGAACCGGTCCGCGACCGACGAGAACAGCCCGCCGCCCACGGCGTACGGCAGGAACGAGCAGGCCAGGACGAGCGCCGACAACAGCGGCGACCCGGTCCGCTCGAAGACCAGAATCGACAGGGCGACTTGCGCACCGACAGTCCCCAGCATCGACACGGCGTGCGCGCCGAACACCGCGCGCATGCCGGGAACGCGCAGGACAGCTCCGTAAGAACTCACGCGGAGAGCGTGCACGACAATAGACCACTCGGAGTAGAGTTTTGGTTGTGGCCGAAAGTTCGCCTTCATGATCGTCCTGCGATTCACGCAGGCCGACACCGTGCGCTGCCGGTTCGGTACCTCTCCGTTGTGGGAGACGATGTCGGCAGTGCGAGTGCTGAACGGGTCGAAACACCGGCCGCTGTACGGCGAGTGGGTGGACGCCAAACGGGACGCCTCGCGTTCGCTGGATCTCCGCGAGTTGAAGGCCCTACAGCCCCGGGTCGGCTTCACCCCTGACTTCCTGACCCCGCCGCCCAAGGCATCGCGGGCGAAGTTCGCGACCGAGATCGCCCGGGTCCGGAGTACGCCGCTCGACCGGGTCCGGAGCGAGCTGGTCCAGAGCCGAGACACGCTGAACAACCCAGCCGCACCGGCGATCAACCGGATGCTGGAGGACCTCGCCGGCACCCGGGAACGGCTCGCGGATGCGATCGAGAGCGCCTGGGAGATCCTGGTGAAGCCCGACTGGCCGCTGATCAGCCGTGTGCTCGAAGACGACATCGCCTACCGCGGTCAGCAACTCACCGACGGCGGCCTCGCCAGCCTCTTCGACGACCTGCACCCGACCCTCACCTGGGAGGACGATCGACTGGTCGCCACCCGGCAAGCCTCAGATCACCGCGACCTCGCCGGCCAAGGCCTCCTGGTGGTCCCCGGGGTCTTCGCCTGGCCGCACCTGGTGATGGTTGTCGCCCCGGCGTACCACCCGACTCTGGTCTACCCGGCCCGCGGAGCCGCCCGCCTCTGGTCCGACACGCCCGCTCCCCCGGATCCACTGGCCCGCCTCCTCGGCCGCACCCGCGCCGCCCTCCTCGTCGCCCTCGATCCGCCGGCCACGACCAGCGCTCTGGCGTCCCAGTACGGGCTCGCCCTCGCCACGGTCGCCGAACACCTCTCTGCCCTGTACGACGCGGGGCTCGCGACACGGCGTCGTACCGGGCACCAGGTCCACTACCGGCGTACCGAAACGGGACAGGCCGTCGTCGACGCCTCCGTCGGATGAGAACCGATGGGCGTCAGAATGCTGAGGTGAAGACGAGAACGCGCCACACCCGGCGATGGCCGGCCTCGCTGGCCGTGGTCGCGGTCCTGATCCTGCAGGTGCTGGTGCCGACGCAGATCAATGCCCTCCCGCGCTGGCTGATGCCGGTCCTCGGCGGTCTCATGCTGCTGCCCCTGATCTACATGAACCCGTTCCACCTGCGTCGCGACGAGCCCTGGCTGCGCTGGGTCGAACTGGCGCTGCTCGGCGTCCTGGTCGCGGCCAACACGTACTACCTGGCCGGGATGATCTTCTTCCTCAACAACGGCGACGCCAACGAGGGCTCGGTGCTGGTGAAGAGCGCGCTGCTGATCTGGGTGACCAACGTGGTCGCGTTCGCCGTCTGGTACTGGGAGATCGACCGCGGCGGCCCGTTCGCCCGCGCCCCTGAGCACGACCGCGAGGTCGAGCGGGAGGACTTGCTGTTCCCGCAGATGACGGTCGACCTGGCCGGCTGGAAGGGCTGGCTGCCCGGATTCACCGACTACCTGTACGTCTCGCTCACCAACGCGACCGCGTTCAGCCCGACCGACACGCTGCCGCTGAGTGCGCGGCTGAAGATGCTGATGGGTGTCCAGTCGGCGATCGCGCTGCTCACCATCGCGATCATCGCCGCCCGCGCGGTGAACGTCCTCTGAGATCTCTCTCGACAGTTCTGTAATGGGCATGAGACCGTTATGCCCATGTACAGCACGAAGTCGGTGGGGTTGGGGTTCGCGATCTTCTCCGCGATCACGTTCGGCGGCTCAGGACCGTTCGCCAAGGCTCTGATCGGGGCCGGTTTCAGCCCTGAACAGGCGGCCTGGCTCCGGATCCTCGGCGCCGCCGCGCTGCTCGTGCCGCTGGTGCTGGTCTTCCGCGGCCGCGCCGGTCTGCGCGCGGCTCGAGCGTCCTGGAAGGCCCTCGTGCTCTACGGCCTGACCGGCATCGCCGGGTGCCAGACGCTGTTCTTCGTCGCGGCCAGCCGGTTGCCGGTCGGGGTCGCGCTGATGCTCGAGTTCTCCGGCCCGGTGCTGGTGGTCGCCTGGCTGAAGTTCGGCCAGAAGGTCGCCGTACCGCGATCTGCCGCAGTCGGAGTCAGCATCGCGGTCGTCGGCCTCGCGACCGTGGCCGAGATCTGGTCCGGCCTGCAGATCGACCCGATCGGTCTGCTCGCCGGACTCGGTGCCGCCGCGTGCCAGGCGACGTACTTCATCCTGATCGACAAGCTGACCGGAGCTGCCGACCCGCTGGTGATGACGGCGGCGGGCAGCGTGGTCGGTGCCGTCGTACTGACGTTCATCGCCGCGCCCTGGGGTACGCCGTGGCACGTGCTGGTCGACACGATCGCGATCGGCCATCGGCACGCACCCGGTTGGGTGATGGCCACCTGGCTGATCGTGGTCAGTACGGTCGTCGCCTACCTGGCCGGCGCGGCCGCGGTACAGCGCCTCTCGGCACCGATCGCGGGTGCGGTTGCGTACGTCGAGGTTGTGGCGGCCTGCATCTTCGCGTTGATCCTGCTCGGCGAGACCCTGCGGACCAACCAGATCATCGGCGGCGTGATCGTGCTGGCCGGGGCGTTCGTGGCCCAGTCGTCGGTCGGGAAGGTCGCTTCCCCGGAGATCCCAGACTCCGATACTCCGGACTCCGGCGCCACCCCCCGCCCCGCGGACCTGGACCCAGCCGGCATCTGACGTCACCTGAGACAACCAGCGGAGACAGAAATCTGATACTGCCTGTCCCCAATGGCACTCCTGCCGTATGAGGGTGATGTGAGGGCATTCCTAGGCCGCCGGGACCGGGGGTGGCGGCAGGTGGACAGGTAGTGTCAGGCGGCTCGTAGTACACCTGAGCGTGGAAGTGATCGCGCGTACGGCGTATCGGAGGTGTACTACCTGTCCAGCTGCAGATCGTCGGCGCAGAATCTGGACGGTCGACCCGGGGATCCGGACTCCGACGCCTCGGACTCCGCCCCGGACCTGGACACAGGCGGCATCTGACCTGAGGCAGGAACCGGGGACTGAGACAAGGTCTGGGGACCTGAGACCTGATATTTCCTGTCCCCACTCCCCACAACCTGTCCCAGGTCCCGGGTTCCTGTCCCAGGTCTCGGTGTTCACCGGAGGGAGTCCACCAGCTCTCGCGGGAGGCCGTGGGTTTCGTGCAGGTACTCGTAGTCGGTCTCGTCGAGTGACTTGTGGAAGCGCTCGTGGCTGAGCACCTTCCGGCCGCGGTCGAGCAGGTTGCTGAACCGGATCTCCTCGTCGATCAGGATCCGCCGGATCAGCGTCACCGTCTCGCCCTGGTGGAAGTGGTTCAACGTGTGCTCGAACAGCTCGATCGGCACGTCGGACAGCGATCGTGAATCGTCGTCGCGCCACAGTGTGGTCAGCATCCGGCGGATCAGCCGGCGCAGCACGTACCCGCGGCCGGTGTTCGACGGGTGCACGCCGTCGCCGACGATCACGATGCTCGATCGAAGGTGGTCGATCACGATCCGCTGCGACCGCTCGTCGAGCTTCCACAGCTTCGGAATGGTCCGCATCCACGGCTCGAACAACGAGGTCTCGTACACGGACCGCTTGCCCTCGAGCAGCATCGTCAGCCGCTCGAGGCCGAGGCCCGTGTCGATGTTCTGCTGCTTGAGCGGCTCGAGCGAGTTGTCGTCGAGACGGCGGTAGCGCATCATCACGTGGTTCCACACCTCGACCCAGCGGTCGTCCGTGGTCGGCGTACCCTCCGGCTCGCCGTCTCCCGTCCAGACGAAGATCTCCGAGTCCGGGCCGCACGGACCGGTCGGGCCGTTCGACCACCAGTTGTCGTCGGTGGTCAGCTCGATCGGCAGGCCGAGCTCCTGCCAGGTCCGCAGCGATTCCTGGTCCAGCGACACCTGCTCGTCACCGCCGAACACGGTCACGTACATCCGCCGCGGGTCGAGGCCGAAGCGGGTGGTCAGCAGTTCGTAGCCCCACTTCAGGGTCTCGCTGCTCCCGTAGTCCCCGAGCGACCACGAGCCCAGCATCTCGAACACGGTCAGATGGGTCCGATCACCCACCTCGTCGAGATCGGTGGTTCGCAGGCATCGCTGGATGCCCACGAGTCTGCGCCCCAGCGGATGGGGTTCGCCTTCCAGGTATGGCGTGAGTGGATGCATCCCCGAGGTCGTGAAGAGCACCGGATCACCCAGCCGCGGGATGAGCGTGGACCCGGTGGTCGGGACGTGGTCGCGGTCGATGAAGAAGTCGATGAAAGTCCTGCTGATGGTCATCTTTCTGGTCCTTGTCAGATCGGACCGGAACCAGACCACCGGGTAGCAGAAACAACAACACCGGCGAACCGTTTCCGGTCGCCGGTGGAAGTTTCGAAGATGTCAGGCAGCGGCAGCCGGAGAGCGAAGAGCTCGTACGGCTGCGGCAAGTCGGAACATCCGGTGCATGTCGGTCAGAGTACACGATCTGCCGATCGGAGGAACATCAATACCGCCCGGACCCGGCGGTGGTCGTCCGGCGCCGGCGGGAGACCGAACTTGTGGAAGATCGACCGGACGTGCGCCTCGACGGTCTTCGGACTGAGCACCAGCGAGTCGGTGATCGACTGGTTCGACCGGCCTTGCGCCATCAGTTCGAGAACGTCTCGCTCGCGGCCCGACAGTTGGTCGACCGGGCTCCGTGGCCGGTCCAGAATCTGCGCGACCACGGCCGGATCGATGACCAGATCGCCGCGTCCAACCCGCCGTACCGCGTCGGTGAAGTCGGTCAGCTGGACCACGCGATCCTTGAGCAGGTAGCCGGTCCCGGTGGCTCCGGTCGACAGCAACGTGATCGCGTACTGCGGTTCGACGTACTGGGAGAGGACGAGTACGGCGGTGCCTGGGTAGCGGCTGCGGATCTCCTGCGCGGCGGTCAGACCCTCCTTGCCGTACCCGGGTGGCATGCGGATGTCGACGATCGCCACGTCCGGTCGGTGCCGCTCGACCAGGATCCGCAGCTCGTCGGCGTCCCCGGCCTGCGCCACCACCTCGAACCCTGCCTCGGTCAGCAGCCGAGCCATACCTTCGCGGAAGAGGAGCGAGTCCTCGGCGATCACGACACGCATGGGATCTCCGCGAATACGACGGTTCCGCGACCCGGCGGACTGTCCACCCGGAGCCGCCCGTCGACGGCGGCGACCCGATCGGCGAGACCCCGCAGCCCAGATCCCTCCGGATCGGCGCCGCCTTTGCCGTCGTCACGGATCTCTACCAGCACCCGCCCGTCGACTCGGCGTACGGCGACCGACACCTCCTCGGCCGAGGCGTGTTTGGCGGCGTTGGCGAGCGCCTCGGAGATGACGAAGTACGCCACCGCCTCGATGGCCGGCTCGATCCGTCCGGGCGGTACGGCGAGCAGCCGCACGGGCACCGCGGACCGTTCGCTCAACGAGCGCAACGCGGACACCAGTCCTTCGTCGACCAGGATCGACGGATGGATCCCCCGGGCCAGTTCGCGTAGCTCGGCCAGGGCCGTGGTCAACCCGTCCGCGATCGCCGCCACCGAGTCCGCGGCGGCCGGATCATCGCCGGCCTCCAGCTTCGCGGCTGCCATCCGCGCGTCCAAGGCCAACGACACCAGGCGTTGCTGCGCGCCGTCGTGCAGGTCCCGCTCGAGCCGTCGACGTTCGTTGTCTGCGGCAACCACGATCCTGGACCGGGACGCGCGTACCTCCGCCAGCTGAGTGCTCAGCTCGGCCCTCAACCGATCGTTGTCAATCGCCATCCGCACGGCCGCGCCGGCCGAGCTCAGCAGCTCGCCACCATCCAGCAACGCGCGATCGTGGACCACGGCAACCATCGGGCGACCGTCATGCTCGAGGTACGTCGTCGACTGAGCGGATCCTGCATCCGGGAGGTCGGCACCGGTCGAGATCAGATATCGCCGCGCCGACGGGTCCCACCGGCCGATGGCCAAACACGGATCGCCGAGTACGCGCGCCATTGTGCGCTCGACCAGGTCCAGCCCGGAGTGCTCGGCAAGCTCCGTGACCAGCTCACCGATCCGCGCCTGCCGCGCCCACCCGAGTGACAGTCCGATCAGGATCGCCACGGGATGCACGAGACCGGCGTACATCGCGACGAGGTTGATCGCGTGGCTGACGTCTGGATGTGTGTCGTAGAGCTTCAGGGAGTTGGCGATCATCTGGGCGCTCAGAGCGAGCAGAAGCGGTACGGCGGCCACCAGCACCGGACCCGAGATCCGCCGCAGCGGACGGCTCGCTCGCCACCACCGAACCACGCACACCACCGCGAGGCCGACGAGCATCGGCACCATCAAGTAGACGCGCCCCGGGAACGCCGCGTAGATCCGGTCGAGCCGACTGACGACGTCCGGGCTCGCGTGGACCAGGTTGAGGCCGGGCGGACAGTCCGAGCAGCCGAGGTCGGACGGGTCGGTGCCGAGGATCGGGATCGTCGTCCAGCACAGCATGGCGACAACGGCCGCAAGGACCGCGCACTGCTCCCACCGACGGGTGAGCCGACCGCCGGGAAAGGACAGGAGGACCGCGACGAGGGCCGGCAGGTAGGCCAGCTCGAACGCGACACCGATCGTCCACAAGAGCGGCGGGACATGCGGGCCTTCGAACAGGAACATCAGGTAGGCGACGCCGGTCAGCATGAGCAGGACGCCGGTGCGGTTGCGCGGCTGCCGGTCCCACGCGATCAGACCGGCCACCAGATACAGCCAGGGCAGCAGACCCCATTGCCAGCTGGCCTGTCCGGCGCGCCACAACAACACGCAAACGACAGCTCCGGCAACCGCTACGACCACGCCGACCACTCGCCGATTCATTGCGCTCTCGCAAGCAGAGCAGTGATTCTCGACTCGGACAGCTCGGCCTTCGGGATGAAGCCGCGCGCCGGCGTACCGATCAGACGGGTGCGGTAGTCGGAGGCGTCCCGGATCGAGGTCAGGATCACCGCCGGCGCGTCGGGCTCCTCGGCCAGCTGCCGGGCCACCTCGAAGCCGTTCATGTCGGGCAACTGGACGTCGAGCAGCACCACGTCGGGTCGCAGCGTGCGAACGGCCGTGATCGCCGAGCTGCCGTCGCCGGATTCGCCGATCACGACGAAACCCTGCGACTCCAGCATCCGGCGGACCGAGCTCCGGAACAGGACATGGTCGTCCACGATGAGGATCCGCGCCGCCCCCATCCCCACATCGTCAGGCCCACCGGACCACCCGTCAATCAGGGCCAACCCTCAATCGCGGTGTGGTGGCCGCCCCGATGCGGCGTCCGCGCGCCGGCTGATTGGCTGGCCAGCAGGCGGGGGTACGCCCCGTGCGGGAGGGGGATCCGGCCATGCCGACCATCAGAAGACGTCGTCTCCGCGGCATCGTACTGTCGCTGACCGCTTGTATCGCACTCGTTGCCGTAGGCGCCCTGCCCGCCGCACCCACACCACTTCGCACCGATCGACTCGAGCTCGGCCCGTGCGCGGATGATCCGGCGTTCCGCTGCGGCACGCTTGCGGTGCCGCTCGACCGCCGGCATCCCGACGGCCGCACGGTGCCGCTGCATGTCGAGATCTTCCCGCACACCGGTCCCGCCGCCACACCGCCCGGCGCGGTGTTCATCACCTTGGGCGGTCCCGGCGCTTCGATCAGCTTGTCCGACAAGTACGCGTACGTCGACTTGCTGGCAACCGTCGCGGAGACCCGTGATCTGGTCTTCGTGGACCAGCGCGGGGTCGGACTGTCCGCGGCCATCGACTGCCCCGACTGGCAGCACGGCGGACCGTTCTACGCCTCGGCGCCCAAGTGCCACGACCAGCTCGGCGATACCGCGAATCTCTACAGCACAACGGATGTGGCCGACGACCTCGAGCAGGTACGCCGGGCGCTGGCGTACGGCGACATCGACCTGGTCGGCGCCTCCTACGCCGCCAACGACATGGTCACCTACGCGACGCGCTGGAAGCAGAACGTCCGGTCGATCTCCCTCGGCGCACCGGCGCTCACCGTCGGCACCGACCCCTTCTACGCCTATCAGCCGAAGCACTACCCCGCTCTCGTGAACGCGGTCTGTGGCCGCTCCCCGGCCTGCGCGGCGGCCAACCCCGACCCGGCCGCCTCGCTCGCCTGGCTGGCGGACCGGCTCCGGCGCAAGCCAGTCAGCGGTGTCGGCGTCGACTCGCACGGCGTCCCGCACCGGATCACCGTGACCGAGAACCTGCTCGCGACCGCGATCATGTCCTTCAACGGCGGTAGCTTCGTCGGCCCGGGAGAGATCACTCAGGCCGCGGTGGCGCTCCAGCGTGGTGATCCCGTTCCACTCCTGCGGTTGGCGGCGGACGTCGATCCGGCGAACGGCTTCGACACCGGCGATCCGCGAGAGTTCTCCAACGGCCACGCGCTCGCCCGAATGTGCGTCGACCAGCCCGCACAGTGGGACAAGGACGCGGGGCCGGCCCGACGGCTCCAGCAGTACGCCGCCGCGTTCGCTGCCGAACCGGCCCACTACGGACCGATCTCGAAGGCCGCCTGGGATCACGAGGGCTATCTGGGCTTCCAGCCGCTGCCGTGCATCGCATCAAGCTGGGAGGACCGGCCGAGCTATCCCAGCGGCACGAAGGTTCGCGTACCGGCTCTGATCCTGACCGGCGAGTACGACGTCGGCGTCACGCCCGAGGCCGGCCGGATCGCGTCGCAGGTCCTCGTCGGGTCGACGTACGTCGAGCTGGCCGCTGTCGGGCACTCGACGTGGTTCACCGGCTCCTGCGGGACCGTCTTGCTGCAGCGGTTCATCGAGACACTGGCCGTCGGCGACACGTCCTGTGCTCGCACCCCGCCGGCGGGCTGGTGGATGCCCGGCAGCTTCCCGCTCACCGCCGCGACGGCCCCACCTGCCCGGCAGACCGGCGGTCCGGCCGCCGCGACCGACGTACGCCGACTCGCCACAGTCACAGCGTGGACCGTCATGGACGGCCTCCAGCACCAAGCCTCGATCTCCGGTCTCGTCGCCGGCGGACTCCGCGGTGGCACGGTGACGTACGACGACAGCTCGGAGAGCCCGTTCGTGTACGACGCGGCGCGGTTCACCCGGGACGTCTCGGTCTCCGGAGCGACCGCTTGGACACCTGATGGCATCGACGGCACGTTCACCGTCCGCACTCCGGCCGGGACGACGGCGAGTGCAACCGTGCGCGGCGCCTTCACCCACCTCGGCGGGACCGTCGTGGTGACCCTGCGGCAAAGCAACCGCACCCAGACCTTCGAGATCCCCGGCTACTGATGAGGCGACCGATGAAGCGTGTACTAGCAGTCTCGATCTCGTTGATGCTGGCGTTGTGCGGGTCCAGCGCCCCGCACAGCAATGACGGACGGATCGTGTTCAGCCGGCAGCTCGAGTCCGGCGGCGCGAACCTGTTCGTGGCCCGGGCGGACGGATCCGGCGTACGGAAGGTGCCGATGCCGGAACTCGTCGAGGATTTCGGGTCGGGGCGGTGGTCACCCGACGGCAGCAAGCTGCTGATCTCGAACCTGCTGCGCTTCGACGCTGCCGGCGAGCTGCTGCCGTTCCGGCCGGCGACCGTGCGGCCGGACGGGTCCGGCTTCCGGATGCTCGAACCACCGGGCGCACCGGACGACATGCTCTGCGGTGCCTGGTCGCCGGACGGCAAGCGAATCCTGTGCGGATTCGGCGGCGACAAGCCCGGCGTCTTCAGCATCCGCTCGTCGGACGGCGGTCGTCCGATCCGGCTGACGACGAATCCGTACGGCGGGTCGGACGTCGCGGGCGACTACTCACCCGACGGCGACCAGGCGGTCATCGTTCGGTTCCGGGGTGAGGACACGGCGCTGTTCGTGGTCGACACCGACGGTCGTCACCTTCGCCAACTGACGCCGTATGGACTGGCGCAAGGGCATGAGCTGGCGACGGCCCGGTGGTCGCCTGATGGTCGCAGCATCCTGTTCGCGACCGCGGAAGGTGGACTGTCGCTGATCCGGCTCAAGGATGCGCGTCTGACCTCGATCACTCTCGACACCGGCGGCAAGGCGTACCACGCCTTCGCGCCCGGATGGTCACCGGACGGTTCGAGGATCGTCGTCTCGCTGACCATCGATCAGCAGGAGGACATCTACACCGCCCGGCGGGACGGCACCCACTTGCAGCGGATCACGAACACACCGGACTTCGAACCGTTCGCGGACTGGGGCTTCTAGACGTCCAGGAGTTCGCGCAGCACGGCGCCACTGCGGCTCCATGACCAGTCTCGTCGTACCCACTCCCGGCCGGCCGCGCCCATCGCCCGGGCGCGAGCGGGATCGGTGAGGAGTTCGGCGATCCGTACGCCGGTCGGCGCCGGGTTGTACGGGTCGACCAGGTATCCAGTCTCGCCGTGCCGGACGGTGTCGCCGGCGCCGCCGGAGTCGCCGACCACGACCGGCTTCCCGGTCGCGGACGCCTCCAGCGTGACGATGCCGAGAGCCTCCGGTTCGAGGCCGAGCCGCCGGGTCCGGCACGGCATCGCGAACACGTCGGCAGCATCGACGTACGGCGGAATGTCGGCCCACGGCACCGGCCCGGTGAACACGACCGACGACCGAACCCCGACCGCCAGCGCCAAGTCCTCGAGCCGTTCGCGATCCGTGCCGCCGCCGACCAGGAGCAGGATCGCGGACGGTACGGCGGCCAGGACGTGCGGCCAGGCGCGGATCAGGGTGTCCTGACCCTTCCGCGGGATCAGTCGCGAGACGCAGGCGACGACCGGGATGCCTTCGAGGCCGAGGCCTTTGCGGACCTGCTCTCCCCCGCAGTTCGGGAAGAAACGGCTCGTGTCGACCCCGGGCGTCAGCCGCCGCATCCGTCGTACCGCTGCCGGTGAGAGCGCAGGCGTGATCCGGTCCGCGCACCACGACGACACCGTCGTCATCGTGTCGGCCGCGTCACCGATCCGGCGCAGGGCCTGACGAGTGCCCGGTACGCCGGCCCACCAGGTCTCGTGGCCGTGGGTCATCGCCACGATCCGTCGCGCGCCCGCTCGGCGCAGCGCTGGTCCCATCAACCCGAGTGGTGCGGCCGCGCCGAACAGCACCCGATCCGCGTCGTACTCGCGCAGCAGGAGGACGGCCCGCTTCGTGATGCGGGCCGTGGGCAACAACATCGACGTCCGGTCGCGGATCACCGGGAAGGGCAGCGTTGCGTCGTACGCCGTGTCGCCGGGTTCGTGGGACGTGTAGACGACGGGGTCGGGCAGCTCGTCGCAGAGGGACCGGACGAACGTCTCGATCCCGCCCTGGCGTGGCGGGAAGTCGTTGGTGACGACCAGGACGGTCATCGCCCGACCAGGGGCGGAACCGGGTGGCCATCCTGCGTCGCCCAGGCCCGGCCCATCGCGATCCGCTCCGGCGGGGTCGGGTGGGTGGCGAACATCCAGTACCGCCAGCGGCTCGGGTCGAGGCCGTCGATGTTCTGCACGGCGAGGTCGTGCTGCATCGCGACGAAGTCCTGCGGGTCGTTCGTCAGCCGGAGCGAGTGGTAGTCGGCGCGGGCCTCGATCTTCCGGCTGACCAGGTTCTGCACCGGGCTCGCGAGCACCGTCCCGGCCGCAACCAGCGCGACCAGCATCGCGGCCCGACGTGGATCGGACATCCGTGCCCCGAGCAACAAATACAGCAGCGTGATCCCGAACGCGGTCCCGAGGACGCCGATCAGCGTGCCGTGCAGTACGTCGTCCTCCGCGGCGTGACCGAGCTCGTGCGCGACCACAAGCCGGACCTGGGCCGGCGGAGTGTCCTTGAGCAGCGTGTCGTACACGACCAGCCGACGGGTCGAACCGAAGCCGGAAACGTAAGCGTTCAAAGCGGTCGTCCGCTTCGACGCGTCCGCGACCAGCACGTCCTTCACCGGTACGCCGTCCTGCTTGGCGAGCGCCAGGAACTCGTTGCGCTGGGCACCGGCCGGCATCGAGGTGAAGTGGTTGAACCGCGGCTCGACCAGCACCGGGTACGCGAACGACACACCGAGCACCAGCAGCGCCGCGGCGATTGCCCCCGGCAACCACCAGCCCTGCTTCCAGTGTTTCGCCAACGCCATCAGGACAACCGCGATGACCGCGAGCCCGAGCGAGGTGAGCGCCCAGTTGAGCCCGCGGTCCCAGACCCACAGCCGCCAGTTCTGCACCGACAGGCCGTACTTCAGGCTGACCCGCTCGGCCATCACGTCGGTCGGAACGGTGAGCAGGCTCGTGATCAGGACGACGCCGGCGACGGTCAAGGGAACGGCGATGACCCACGGCCGAACGCGCAGACCGTCGTACATCCGGCGGCCGAGTGGGCTGAAGCCGATCACCAGCGGCACAAGGGTCGAGATGATCCACGATGCCGTCGACCACGGCAGGATCTCGTGCCGGAACGCGTTCTGACGGGCGATCTCGGCGGACGTGAAGTCCAGCGCGGCGTCGGGTTTCGGCAGGTCGATCAGGTGCCACGGGGTGGTGACGGCGACGGTGAAGACCAGGGCGAGCGCGAGCAGGCCGGCGGCGAGGCGGGGCGCGCTCTTAGGCACCAGCGAGCCTCTCGAGGTACTTCTGCCACTCGGCGACGAACTCGGCCTCGGTCATCCCCAGCACCGACTTGAACGCGTCGGCCAGACCGGTCGTGCTCTTCGAGGTGTGCACAGCCAGGTAGAACTTCACCAGCTTGGCCTGCCCCTCACGCTCCGCGATCAGCCGGCAAGCGAGCCACGCCGCCTCGTAGGCCTGCGGCAGCTCGGTCGCCGACGCCGCGAACGACTCCGGCGTGGGCAACGCGGTCGGCACCTTCCCGGCCCGGACCGCCTTGAACAGCTCCTTCGCCGCCGACTCGTCCTGAACCGGTACGGCGGTGAACGCGACGTAGTCCGCGAACCCCTCGGCCAACCACAACGGCACCGGCGAGGCGGTCGCGGTCGACGCGACGTGCGTGGTCTCGTGCGTCAGCACGATCCGGCGGCCCTGCTTGCCGAGCTCCTCGAACAGCTTCGGGTTGGCCACGATCCGCACCGGCGCGCCGACGGCAGGCGTATCCAGCTCGGCCATCGTGACGGCGGCGATCTGGGTGTACGTGTTCGGCGCGGCGCCGAGGATGCCCTCCATCTGATCCTGTTTGGCGGGCAGGTAGATGATCACCTTCTGCCGCCAGTTCTTGCCCCAGACCTTGCTCACCGACTCGACCGCCTTGTCGGCGACGGCGACGTAACTCTTCGCCTCGGCCTCCGAGTCCAGGCTGACCACGAGGCTGTGCTTGCCCTTGGCCACGTCCACCGGACCAAGCGCCCAGATCGGTCGGCGCTGCCCGGCCGCGAATCGCTCCGAGAACGAGGCGGCGTACGTCGTCCCGTCGCGGGTGACGAACGTGACCGGCAGGGTCTCCCGGGCCGGTTTGACGTCGTACCCGGAAAGTTGCCAGGAGACCTCGACCTGCGCCAGCCAGGACTGCGTGCCACCGAGCTCGGCGGTCCGGTTCGGGGTCAACGCGCCGGTGTCGTCGCTCACGTAGCGCAACTGGAACGTGCCGAGCGGGAGCGTGCTCAGGTTCGAGAAGATCGTCCGCGCGCTGGTCCGGAACGCCGAGGCCTTCGGGTCGATGGTGTCCAGGAACTCGGTCCGGTTGTCGTTCTCGACCGCGTCGGTCATCTTCTGCAGCACGGCCTCGCCGGCGACAGCACGTCGTACCCCGTCCTGGGCCTGGTCGGGGGTCGCCGAGGTGGCCTGCGGGTGCGCACCGGGCGCCTTCGGGTCGGCCGGCGCGTCGGCGATCCGCCGAAGTCCGGCGTACCCGCCGCCGATGACCAGGCAGACGGCCAGCCCGAGGGCGACCTTCTTGATGATCGGCGTGAACGGCGGCCTGCTTCCGGTGCCCGCACGGGTGACGTACAGCGGCTGCCGGTGGTCGATCGGCTCCTGAGAGTCACCGGCCGGAGGGGTCACCGGCAGCGGAACCGTGTCGCCGTGTTCGTCGATCACCTCGGCCCTTCGCTGCTCACCTGCCCCAGTCAGGCGGGACACCCGGCCTCCTCCGACATTACGGCATCAATGAGTCGGCTCCGGAGGAAGGGATCCCCCGGAGCCGCAGAGTATGTCAAGGTCGCAGGTCAGCCCGGGCGAACGGCGCCGTTGTAGGGCATCTCGTCCATCGGGGCGATCTCCACGCTCTTGCCCGGCCGGGGAGCGTGCACGATACGGCCGTTGCCGAGGTACATCGCGACGTGGCTGGTCGGGCTGTAGTAGAAGATCAGGTCGCCCGGCATCAGCTGGTCCTTGCTGATCCGGCGGCCCGAGTTCTGCTGCTCCTTCGACGAGTGCGGCAGGGAGACGCCGGCCTTGGCCCAGGCGTACATCATCAGGCCGGAGCAGTCGTAGGAGCTGGGGCCGTCGGCACCCCAGACGTAGGGGTCGCCGAGCTGGGACAGAGCCGCGCTGACCGCGATCGACGCACGACCGCTGGCCGGGACGTTCGGGATGTCCTTGTCGTCGGACTCCCGGTCGCCGCTGCGGGTCGGGCGCTCGCTGCGCGCCTTCTCGGCCTCTTTGGCGTTCTCTTCCTCGATCCGCTTGCGGTCGGCGGCGCTGAGCTTGTCGAGGACCTTCTCGGCGGAGTCGAGGTTGGTCTGGAGCTGCTTCTTGAACGCGTCCTGCTTCGCCTGCACCGACTGCAGCGCGGCCAGCTCGGTCTGCTCGCTGGCCTGCAGGTCGGTGAGCTTGCCCTGCGCGACCTGGTAGCGACGCAGCGTCGAGTTCTGCTGCCCTGCGAAAGCCTGGGCGGTGGACGCCTGGCTGAGGAACTGGTCCGGGTTCGTCGACAGCAGCAGCTGCGCCGTCGTCGAGATGCCCGAGGTCTGGTAGCCGGCGACCGCGAGGGATCCGATCTGCCGCTTCACACCGTCGACCTGGGCCTGCTGCTTGGCGATCCCCGCCTGCAGCGCCTTCACCCGGGCGGTCGAGGCGCTGATCTGGCCGCGCAGCTCGTTCGCCGACTCACCGGACACTTCGGCCTGGTGCTGCAGCTCGGCGACCTGCTTCTTCGCCTGATCGAGGGTGGGCGCGGGATCGGCGTTGGCCGCTCCCTGGATCAGAATCACGCCTGCAGCGACAGCGGTGCTGGTGATGGCGGCGAGGGCGATTCCCTTGGTGCGGTTGATGCGTCCGATGGACACAGCCCGGTCGGTCCCTTCCTCTGCTCGCGCCGTCCCCGTTGACCAGGCTCACCACGGACTCAGTCCGTGGGCTCCGCCGGATCACTCCCTCGGCTTGCCGCTGCCCGGTCGGCCGGAACGGCCGACACCCTGAGGCAACGAGACGTACAGTAGTGACCGTTTCGTGACCAGTGCAATTCGCCCCTCGGGTTTGATCGATTCTTAACGAAGAATCATCCGGACCAAACGGCCGTTTCGCCTTCGCCGGCAGGGTTTTCGGCAGCAGTATCGGGCTCGACACTGCTGACGGCGTGTACTAGGCGTAACGGTGGGACCAGGCCCGACTCGGCGAGGGCGTCCAGGGCGGCCTTCTCGTCGTCGTCGATCCGCAGGCTGCCGGACCGTTCGGCGGCGAACCCGAGAACGACCGTCACCACGCAGTCCTGGCAGCCCGGACCCTTCATCACACAAGCGTCGCAGTCGATCAGCACAACATCCTCCAAGTGGGGAAGCACCCGGACTTGCATCCGGCTGAGAAGGACGCTAGAGAGGCCCGCCGACAGTTTCCGTCGACCAACTGTCGTCAGGTGCGTGCGATGCGTGCGATCAGGCTGGATGCGGACAGTGCGCGGGCGCCGAGTTTGATGATGCTGTCGGCAACCTCACGGTCGGTGGACACGACCACCACAGGGCGTCCCGGCGGCTCGGCGCGGACAAGTTGCCTGATCACGTCATCGGCGATCACACCGGCCGGGCTGAACCGCACCCGCACACCGCGTGGCGGATTCAGTTGTACGGGTCCCGACAGCTCGGCGCCGTCGAAAACCACCGTGACCTCGATCCGGCGTTGCGCCACCAACGCGCCGAGCGCTGTCACCAGCCGCTGACGCTGCGAATGCAGCGGCGAGTTCGGCCAGGCGGTCTTCGTCACGTTGTAGCCGTCGATGATCAGGTGAACCTGCGGCAACGCGAGCAACTCGTCGAACAACGCCGGGTCGTCCTCAGGCGCCGTACGCCCGATCGGGGCTGCATCGGGCTCCGAGCCGGCCACCGTGTCGGCAGGACGGAGCTCTCCCCCAGGCGGCAACGCCAGCTCGCGACGCAGCCCACTCGCTGCCTCGAGCAACGTGTCGAGCAGCAGGCGGGTGCGTGTCGATGCCAGCTCCCGCTCCTGTCCCGCCGTACGCCGGGCCGCGTGCTCGACCGCTTCCAGTTCGGTGATCCGGGTCCGCAGCTTGCGCAGGTCCCGCTCGACCTCGGCGCGAGCGGCGTCGACGCGTTCGTCGGCGGTCTCGGCTTCCTTGGTGCGTTGCTCGAGGTCGGTCTGCAGACCGGCGATCCGCTGCCGGGCCTCGTTGAGCTTGCGCCGGAGCGTGACGTTCTCGCCCTTGAGCTCGTTGACCTGTTCACGAAGCCGTTCGCGGACCTGACGGGTCTCGGTGCGGGCTTGATCGAGCTGGTCGGCCAGCCGATGGACGGCTTCTTCGTCGGCGCGCGGGTTCTCCACCGGGACCTGGGCGGCTGCGGCGATGCGCTGCTCCCAGTCGTCCGGGCGGAGCAGGTACGCGAGGGCTGCGACCTCTACCGGGTCGGCGGCCGGGACCGGGACACCTTCGGCGACAGCATCGCCGAGCTCCGGGTGCTCACGCCGTACCTCGAAGGCGGTCAGCCGGCGGAAGTGTTCGTCGGTCTCCAGGATCGGACCGAGCACCGACGCGGACAGCTTGGCGCGTTTCGCCGGCGCGAAGCTGGCGAACCGGCGGAGTGGGGCCGGGATGTCGGTTGCGGTGAGCTGGCCGAGTGCGTGTGCGGCGAGGGTCAGGACGCGTTGCCGGACCGGTTCAGGCAAAGTCGTAGCGGCGGAGCTCGCGGCGGTGCCGGCCTCAGTCACCGGTCCGCAGTCCGGCTGGAACGACGGCCTGGCAGCTGCTGCTCGGCCGGTGATGCAGACCACAGTGAACGGGCGTCCGGCCCGGATTCACGGTAGTCGCCTGTGTACGCATACAGAGAGCCTAGTCGACTCGCAGGCGTGTCACCTGCGGAATTGTCGGTGGCGGCTCTTAGCGTCGTGGGCATGAGCAGCCCAGGGCGTGCAGACACCGCGGATTCGATGTTGCCGATCCGCGGCGTCCAGCACAGCTTCGACGACCTGGGTACGCCGTTGCGCGACATCACCTTCTGCGTGGTCGACCTGGAGACCACGGGCAATCCGCCCGGCGAGGGCGGCATCACCGAGATCGGTGCGGTGAAGGTGAAGGCCGGCGAGCTGATCGGTGAGTTCCAGACGCTGGTCAGCCCGACCGAGTCGATCCCGCCGTTCATCGCCGTACTCACCGGCATCACGAACCTGATGGTTGCCTCGTCACCGCGGATCGAGTCGGTGCTGCCCGCGTTCCTGGAGTTCGCGCAGGGCTGCGTGATGGTTGCCCACAACGCGCCGTTCGACATGGGCTTCCTGAAGCACGAGAGCCTCGTGCACGGGTACGACTGGCCGGACTTCCCCGTCGTCGACACCGCGCTGTTGGCTCGCCGGGTCATCACCCCGGACGAGGCTCCGAACTGCAAACTCGGCACGCTGGCCAAGCTGTTCCGCACCACCACGACACCGAACCACCGGGCCTTGTCCGACGCTCGCGCGACAGTCGACGTACTGCACGGGCTGTTCGAGCGGGTCGGGTCGTTGGGCGTGCAAACGTTGGAGGACCTGCAGACGTATTCGTCCCGGGTCGCGCCGGCCGTGCGGGCCAAGCGCCACCTGGCCGAGTCGTTGCCGCACGCACCGGGTGTGTACCTGTTCACCGACGATCGTGGCGAGGTGCTGTACGTCGGCAAGTCGAAGGACCTGCGGACTCGCGTCCGGTCGTACTTCACCGCGTCGGAGACCCGGAACCGGATCGGCGAGATGGTCGGGATCGCGACCGGCGTCCGCGGGATCGAATGCGGGACTCCGCTGGAGGCCGAAGTACGCGAGCTGCGGCTGATCGCGGAGCACAAGCCGCGGTACAACCGGCGGTCGAAGTTCCCGGAGCGGCAGCATTGGCTGAAGGTCACCGTCGAACCGTTTCCGCGGTTGTCGCTGGTCAAACAGGTGCGTGACGACGACGCCGGGTACCTCGGGCCGTTCAGCTCGCGGAAGACGGCCGAGCGGGCGATGGCCGCGCTGCACGAGGCGTTCCCGATCCGGCAATGCACGGCGCGGATGTCGCGGCATCCGCAGCTGTCGCCGTGTGTGCTGGCCGAGATGGGCCGCTGCGTCGCGCCCTGCGACGGCCGGATCTCGATGGATTCGTACGGCGGGTTTGTGGCGTCACTGCGGACGGCGCTGACCGTGGATCCGACGCCCGTGGTCGAGGCGATGGACCGGCGGATCGACGGACTGTCGGCGGACGAGCGGTTCGAGGACGCCGCCGTACATCGGGATCGGTTGAGTGCGTTCGTGCGGAGTTCGGCGCGGATGCAGCGGATGGCGTCGGTGACCGGGTGCGCCGAGATCTGCGCGGCCCGGCGTACCGAGGACGGCGGCTGGGAGCTTCATGTGATCCGCCGCGGCCGGCTCGCGGCGGCCGGGTTCAGTCCGCGGGGCACGGACCCGCGGCCGCATCTGGAGATGCTGCGCGCGTCAGCCGAGACGGTCCTGCCGGGTATCGGTCCGGTCGCGGCGGCGTCGCCGGAGGAGATCGAGCTGATCCTGCGCTGGCTCGAGCTCCCCGGCATCCGCCTGGTCGAGGTGGACGGCACCTGGACCTGCCCGGTCAGCGGCGCCGGCCGACACCTGACCCGCCTCGACAACTCCCGCTCCGACGCCCACCACCACCCCACCGAACGCCGTCGCCACCTCCGCCCGCTGGGACCTGCGCGCGTTGGTTAGGCCTCGACGAACTGATAGTCGGAGACGATGCGGCCGTCTGGACCGAGGTGGATGAGGTCGATGCCGATGGCAAGCGTCTCTCCCCCGCCGGCCGGGACCATGGCCCAGCGCAGCTTCACCAGATCACGCAGTACGGCGGCGTCACCGTGCCGGACGAATTCGTACTGCCCGGGCGCGACGAACTCGTCGTACGCCCTGGTCACGCGGGTGAAGAGCTCCGCGTGGCCGCGGGCTTCCAGCGTCGCGGTGACGCCGATCTCGGTGGCGCGCTTGACGATCTCCTCGGGCGGCTCGAGCAGATGTACGCCGTCCTCGGTCCACAGCTCCTCCACCGCCTGCCGGCGAGCGTCGGCGTCGGGTTCGTTCCAGACTGCCAGGTAGCGGTTTGCCAGGTCTTCTGCTGAGTTGTTGTTGTTCACACCACGACCTTGCCGAGCGGGTCGGGGGTCCGACAATTCCCTGCTGGGTATGGACTGTCGGTGGCGTGGGTTAGAACTGAGGGCATGACATCAGAGCTGTCCGCGGGTCTGCGATCGTGGCGTACGCGTCGACGCGTGAGTCAGCTCGAGTTGGCTGTCCGCGCGGGGACGACGCAGCGGCACGTCAGCTTCATCGAGAGCGGCCGGTCGACGCCCGGTCGGGACATGATCATCCGGCTCGCCGAGTCGCTCCAACTACCGCTGCGTGAGCGCAATCAGCTCCTGGTGGCCGGGGGCTTCGCGCCGGCGTACGACGAAACGCCGTACGACTCACCCAGTCTCGACGCGATCCGGACGGCGCTGGCCGGGATCCTCGAGGGGCACCGGCCGAGCCCGGCCGTGGTCGTGGATCGGCGTGGTGACCTGGTGCTCGCGAACCGGTCGTTCGACGCGTTCGTCGCCGGAGTCGCGCCGTACCTGCTGGAGCCGCCGGTGTCCGTGCCCCGACTGCTCCTCCACCCGGCCGGGCTGGCGCCGCGGATCGTGAATCTGGCCGAGTGGTCGTGGCACGTGATCGACGCGCTCACCCGGGAGGCCGCGCTCGTGCCGGATCCCGAGGCGGACGCGCTGATCTCGGAGCTGACCGCGCTGGTCCCGCCGCGTCCGGTGACCGGGCCGGATCATCTCGGGTTCGCCGTACCGCTGCGGCTCCGGTCTGAGGACGGCGAGTTGCGGCTGGTCACGACGCTGACCAGGTTCGGTACGGCGATCGACGTGACGGTGGCGGAACTGCGGATGGAGGCGTTCCTGCCCGCGGACGAACCGACGGCGAGGGCGTTGGCGGGCCTGGACCGCACTATGCTTCAGCGGGTTGAGATGTGAGTACTGAGGAGAGGACGGCATGGTCACCGCGATCGTGTTCATCAAGGCCGACGTCGCACGGATCCCGGAGGTCGCCGAGCAGGTGGCGGCGATCGAGGGCGTCAGCGAGGTGTACTCCGTGACCGGCGGGCTCGACCTGATCGCGCTGGTCCGGGTCGCGCGGCACGACGACCTGGCCACCGTCATCCCCGAGCACGTGAACCGGGTGCCCGGCGTACTGAGCACCGAGACGCACATCGCGTTCCGTGCGTACTCCAGCCACGATCTGGAGGCGGCCTTCAGCCTCGGTGAAACCGACGGTGTCTGAGCACCGGTCCGATCGGTCCGACTGACACGAGCTGAAGTTACGGTGAACACATGAACGTCCGGGGCCAGTTCCGTGCCGACAACGGCGTACTTCGTGCGTTTGCGCGTCGTACGTTCGAGCCGACCGCCGAGCGAGGACGCGGATGAGCAACCCGCCCGCCGGCTGGTACCCCGACCCCACCGGCCAGCCGAACATCATCCGCTTCTGGAACGGCGAGAAGTGGACCAACCAAACCGAACACGAAGACACCCACCGCGACCCGGCGCCTGACGACTCCCCCCAGCCCCCCTCGACCCCGGAACCCACCCAGGTCCGCCCGGCCCCAGAACCCACCCAGCCCGCCCCGGCCGCACCCCGGCAGGAGCCAGTTGCGCCCACGCCAGAGACCTTTGCGCCCGGGCAGGAGCCGGTCGCGCCTCGCCAGGAGACTGTTGCGCCCAGGCAGGAGCCCGTTGCTGCTCAGCCGGAGACGGTCGCGCCCAGGCAGGAGACCTCTGCGCCTCGGCAGGAGCCGGTTGTGTCTCGGCAGCAGTCGGCTGGTCCTGGGCTGCGGTCGGTGCAGGGGCCGCGCACGGGTACGCCGGTGTCTCAGCCGGAGGCTCAGTCGGAGCAGGCCGACGGTGGCGGGTGGTGGCAGCCGGCGCCCACTCCCCAACTGCGGAACGCGGCACCGACCGGTCAGTCTGACGGACCGCACCTGCGTGCAGTGACCCCAGAGGAGTCCGCTCAGGAGCAGGGGCCGACCCCAGCCGAGCGTGCACGCGCGACCTGGGGTGCGCCCGAGATCGCGCCCGCTCCCCCGGAGCACTGGACCCAACGCGAGGTCACGGACGAGCAGGAGCTCGTAGCGGCCCCCGAAGTACAGCCAGAGGAGCCGGCCGGCAACTGGACCCTCAAGCTCGCGCCAGAGCCGGCGGACGAGCCGACCGTCATCGCCCCAATCCAGCCAGCGGCCGAAGCGGACGCGGGTGCCGATTCGAGGGAGGGATGGTCTGACGTCAGTTGGACCGCACAACCGAGGTTCGCCCCGACCCCAAAGGAAGACGTCCAGGCGGCGAACGCCGACGTACAGGCAGCCGACACAGGCGAGGATGAGGTACCGGCCGCTGACGCGGCGGCTGGTGAGGCGGCGGCAGCTGACGTGGCTGCAGCTGACGGCGCTGCGGCTGACGTGCGGAGCCCGGAACTGCAGAACGCGGAGCTGGACGCGGATGCAGCTCAGACCGCTGCGCAACTGCAGCCGGACTGGGGCGATCAGTCGGACTCTCAGCAGTACCAGCAGGACCAGGCGAGTGATCAGCCGTCGTGGGGCGTCGAAGCCCAGGACGAGGACGACCTGCAAACACCGGAACAGACCACCGCCGCCCCACTCTGGTCAATGCCGCAGCCAGACGACGCCACCCAAGAACAACCAGTCTGGAACGCCACCCAGCCACCCGACCAAGTCCAACTCTGGGCCGACCAGCCGCAGAGCCCCGACCCCCAAAACCCCTACGGCCCAAACCAGAACTGGGGCACACCGCAGCCCGCACAGCCCGAGCAAACCTGGGGCACACCGCAGTCGGGTCAGCCAGAGCAGACCTGGGGCGCAGCGCAGTCCGGTCAGCCCGAGCAGAGCTGGGGCGCGGCGCAGGGTGGTCAGCAGGAGCAGGGTCAAGGTTGGGGTGCTGGGCAAGCCGAGCAGGGGCAGGCTTGGGGTGCGCAGCAGGGTGCGGCGGGGACCGACTCGCACGCGCAAGCCGGCGACAACGGCTGGGGTGTTGACGACCAGCACGGCGTAGAAGATTCGGGTCCGTGGGGTCAGCAGGCGACTGCCCAGACCCAGAACGGTCAGCACACCGGCGACGAGCCGTGGGGCGGACAGAGCTGGCCCGTCCAGCAGTCCGCGGACCAGCAGACCGACAACGGTTGGGGCGAAAGCCAGCAGACCGACAACGGTTGGGGCGAAAGCCAGCAAAGCGACAACGGCTGGGGCGAGAGCCAGCAGACGGCCTCGCCAAGCTGGGGTGCCACGCAGCAGAACGGCACTCAGTCGTGGACCGACGGTCAACAGAATGGCCAGCAGAACGGTCAGCAGGGCGATGGCGGATCCTGGGCCGGGGACCAGCAGCAAGGCTCCGGGCAGTCCTGGGGTGCTGGGCAGCAGACCGCGCCAGAGCAGTGGGCTCCTCAGCAGAACGCCGGCCAGCAGAACGGCGTACGGCAAGGCGGCGTACAGCAAGGGGCTGGTGGTCCGCAGGGTCTGCAGCAGGGTGGAGCCGGTGGTGGGCAGCAGGCTTGGGGGGAACAGCAGGGACCGCGTGCCTGGGGTGAGGACGGGAACGAGTCCTGGGGCGGGCAGACCGACCTCAGCACCGGCGTGGGCAAGCGGGAGAAGGGCCAGAAGAAGTCGAAGAGCCCTGGCGGTGGCGGCGGTGGGTTCGGTGCGAAACTGCCGTTGATTGTTGGCGGCGGGATCGCGCTCGTGCTGCTGATCGTGGCCGCCGTCTTCCTGATCACCAGGCCGGGTGACGACAAGAAGGCCGACCCGAACCCCACCGGCGCGACGCAGCCGACCGGTTCCCCAACGGGCCAGAGCAGCGCCAAGCCAGGCCAGTCGAAGAACCCGAAGCTGCACGAGGGTTCCGGCCGGATCTCGTCGGATGCGATCTCGTTCCCACGGAGGAACCCGCCGTGGTCGGACCGCAAGCGCCTGGTCCAGCAGTTGCTCAACTCCAGCGGGCAGCACATCGTCCTGCAGGAGAAGGTGAACGGCGGCGACGACTGGAGCGCGGACATCTTCGTCGGCGGTCTCGGTACCGGGTCGGGATTCAACGGCGACCCCAAGGCGACCGCGGCGAACCTGTCGGTCCAGCTGCGGACCGGCATGTACGGCAGCATCCCGGTGACGTACCGGACGATCGCGAACGGCGCGGTGAAGCGGACCGACAAGTCGGGCTGGTTCTTCCAGCAGAGCGTGACCGCGAAGTCGGCGGCCGTGACCGATCGAGTACTTACCCTGACGGTGGCCGTTTTCGACCTCGGTGACGGTACGGCGGTTGCCTACATCAGCGGCATCCCCAACAACCGCCCGGATCTGAAGGCGGCCGAGATCCAGGCCTACAAGGGAATCAACGTTGGCTGAGAACGAAGACCAGACGCCAGTCGAGCCAGGTCAAGCCGGGCGCAACGGCGAACCGCCTGCGGCACCGGGCACCCAACCGGGCACGCCAGGCGGTCCCGCTGCCGACGCCACCTCCGGCGACCCCCTGGCCGGCACTCCGCAGGCACCCCCCGCCCTGAACCCCACCCAAGGCCCAGGCCCTTCGGCCGGTTCGTCGGATGCCCTGTTCGGCCAGTCACCCGCGCCCGCACCCCCTCCCCCGCCGCCGACCCGCCCACAACACGCAGCCCAACAACAACCGCGGACCGCCCAACCCCCAGCCGCACAGCAGCCGGGACAGCAGCAACCGGGTCAAGCGGGATGGCAATCAGGCCCGCAGCAGCCAGGTCAGCAGCCGGCAGCTTCGCAGTCAGGTCAGCAGCAGCCCGGGCCGCAATCAGGTCCGCAGCACCAGCGGCCGCAGGCAGGTCAGCAACCGCAGCCGCCGCTGCAATCCGGACCACAACAGCAGCCAGGCTCGCAGTCGGCTCCGCAGCACCGAGGGCCGCAGTCGGGTCCGCGGCCCCAGCAAGGTCCCCAGCAGGCCGGCCCCCAACTGTGGGGAGCACAGCAACAACAGCAGTCGGGTCCCCAGCAGCCACAGCAGCAAGGCCCGCAACCAGCGCGCCCACAACACGCTGGCCCACAGGCAGGTCCGCAGTACGCCGGCCAGCAGCCAGGCCAACCGCAAACACAACCGGGCCGGCCCCAGCCGGGGCAAGGACAGGCAGGTCCGGCATGGTCCGGGCAACCGCAGCCAGGCCAGGGCCAACCGGTTCAGGGTCGGCATGGGCAGCCGGGGCAACAGCAGCAGCCTGGGCAGCAGCCCGCTGGTCCGATGTGGGGCGGGCAGCAGCAAGCCGGGCAGGGTCGGGGCGGGCAGCGGCAGGTTGGGTGGCAGACGCAAGAGGCGGGTCCGCAGCACGGTCGACCGCAGGTTGGTCAGCCGCAGCAGACCGGGGGCCCGGGGCAACAGTCCTTCGGACAGACGATCTCGCGCGCGACCGGGCAAGGCCCGGGCGCAGCTGGATCAGTCGCTGGGCAGGGTGTTGGGTCGTCGGCTGGATCAGTCGGTAGGCATGGTGGTGGGCCGGCGGCTGGGGGGCGGTTGCCTGGTGGGGATGGTGGGTCGGTCGGGGTTGGTGGGCGGGCTCGGATGATTGGGGCGATTGTGTTGGTGGTGGCGGCGCTCGCTACCACCGGGTTGAGTGTCGGCTGGATCTGGACGAAGGCGGACGCCGTCGTACCGGTCGCGTTGCCGTCGGGTGGGAAGTCGATCGAGACGGTCAGCCCGTCGGTGAAGCCGTCGGAGACGCCGACGCCGTTCGGCAAGGTGCTCGGCACCGAGATGGTTGCCTCGAACAACGACTCGATGCCGATCATGAGCTCGAAGTGGGGCAACACCGACGAGCGCGCCGGTCTGTGGGGCGGCGCCGCGATCTGGTTGACGATCCACACCAACTACGACGGCAAGGGCGGCAGCTGGGGCAACTTCACCGCCTTCGGTCAGCTCCCGCCGGACATCCCGTACAAGAACACCCCGGCCGGCCTCAAGGAGGCCGCGGTGCAGGTCGGTTCCCGCGCGATCGTGAACCTGTACGACAAGAACGCGAAGCTGATGCCCGGCACCACCCACAAGGTGATCACGGTCAACGGCCACACCGGCCACGAGATCGTTGCCAAGGTCATCGTCAAGGTGCCGAAGCTGCCGGAGACCTTCTCGACGGTGATGATCGCGGTGATCGACCGCGGCGACGGTACGGCGGATGTCTCGGTCGCCGACATCGCCGGCTCGACCCCTGCTTGGCAGAACGTCTGGCGCTACAAGGTCAGCCAGATCACGATCAACAAGTAGCAAAGGGCCGGCGGGGACACCCGCCGGCCCTCAACACGTCTAGCCGCGCACCTCGGCGCAAGCAGCGATCCACCGGTCCAGCTTCTCCTTCGCGGCCCCGGAGTCGATCGCCTCAGCCGCCCGGTCCATCCCGGCCCGGATCCGTGTCGTCACGCTGCCCTCTTCCGGCGTGTACGTCGCCAGCGCGGCCCCGGCGTTCAGCAGTACGACGTCCCGCACCGCCCCCGGCTCCCCGTCGACAAGCGCCCGTACGACCTTCGCGTTGTACGTCGCATCCGCGCCCCGGAGCGCGTCCGCCGACACCGGCTCGATCCCGAGCTCGCGCGGATCCAGCACGATCGGTCCTTCGACCTTCCCGCCGCCGACCGACCACACCTGGGAGGTCGTCCGCGTGGTCAGCTCGTCGAGACCGTCGTCACCGTGGAACACCAGCGCGTCGATCCCGCGCCGCGCGAGTACGCCGGCCACCAGTCCAGCGACCCGCCCGTCCGCGACGCCGACCGCCTGCGACGACGGGTCGCCCGGGTTCGCCAGCGGGCCGAGCAGGTTGAACGTCGTCGGTACGCCGAGCTCCCGCCGCGGCACCGCCGCATTCCGCAGCGCCGGGTGGAACGCGGACGCGAAGCAGAAGGTGATCCCGGCCCGCTCCGCCACCTCGGCGACCTGCGGCCCGGTCAGATCGAGCGGGATCCCCAGCTCTTCCAGTACGTCGGCCGCACCGCAGGCCGATGAGGCCGCGCGGTTGCCGTGCTTCACGACCTTCGCACCGGCGCCGGCCGCAACGATCGCGGACATCGTGCTGATGTTCACGGTGTGGGCTTGATCACCGCCGGTGCCGACGACGTCGAGCGTCCGGCCGGGGACGGTGATCCGGGCAGCGAACTCGCGCATGGTCGCGACCAGGCCCTCGACCTCGGTCACCGTTTCGCCCTTGGACCGCAGCGCGATGACAAACCCCGCCAGCTGGGCCGGCGACGCCGCCCCGGACAGGATCTGCTCCATCGCCCACGCGGTAGCCGAAGCCTCCAGATCCTCGTGCCGCAGCAGCGGACCGAGCACCTGGGGCCAGGTGTAGTCAGCCATTGCCTAGGCGGTGGTCGCAGGCAGCTTGTTCAGCCGCTGCCGGAGCAGGTCCGCGGTGACCTCGGCCGTGCGGACCGGGTCGATCGGGTGCGAGATGACGCCCTCGGCCCGGGACCAGGTCGCCAGCCAGGCGTCCTGCGGACGGCCGGTGATGATCATGATCGGCGGGCACTGGAAGATCTCGTCCTTCAGCTGCCGGGCGATGCCCATGCCGCCGGCCGGGACAGCCTCGCCGTCCAGGATGGCCAGGTCGATCCCGCCCTTGTCCATGGTCTTGATCACGGCCGGCTCGGTCGCGCACTCGACGTACTCGAGCTCGGGCAGATCGGCGGCCGGCCGCTTGCCGAGGGCCAGGCGGACGGACTCCCGCGTCGTACGGTCGTCGCTGTAGAGCAGCACCTTCAGCGGACGCTCTGAACTCATCGATCCATCCCAAGCTTGTTCAAAGAAGACTGGACAACCGGAATGCTACCGGGGTGCCTGTCCGGCCCGGCGAGCCTGTTCCTCCAACCGGTCCAGGCGCCGGTCTTCGCGGCGCGCCTCGCGCTGCGACTCACGCACCCACTGGACGAACAGTACGGCGAAGAACACCACGCCGATCAGGTCGCCGGAGCCCCAGAGCAGACCGCCCGCGATGTACTGGTCACGCAGTGGTGAGGGCGGCCAGGACCGCCCGAAACTCGTGTACCAGTCCTCGGCGATCAGCTTGTTCGCCGACATGATCGTGATGCCGAGGAACGCATGGAACGGCAGGGTCAGGAACGTCAGCATCAACCGGAACGGGTAGATCACCCGGCCCGGCACCGGGTCGATACCGAGCAGCGGCCAGAAGAACAGCGATCCGACCAGGATGAAGTGCATGTGGAGCAGGTCGTGCAGCACGGGCGAGTGCAGAGTCGCGTCGTACCAGCCGCTGAAGTAGAGCGCCCACGGGCTCAGGACGAACAGGGTGAAGCCGACCAGCGGGAAGCACAGCACCTTGGCGACCCGGGAATGCAATACGGAGAGCAACCATTTCCGCGGTCGTTGCGGCAGGGTCCGAAGTGCGAGCGTGACCGGCGCGCCGAGCGCGAGCATCAACGGCGTCAGCATCGACAGCACCATGTGCTGAGCCATGTGCACGCTGATCAGCACCGTGTCGTACGTGCCGAGCGCCGACTGGGTGGCGATCACGGCACTGCCGAGGCCGACTCCGACGAACGCGAACGTGCGGCCCTTGGACCACTTGTCACCCCGCTTTTTCAGCAGGTGGACGCCGTACAGATAGAGCCCGCCGAAGATGACGATCACACCGAGTAACACCGGTTCGAAGGTCCAGGCAGTCAGCAACCGGAGCGGCGTGAGCGGCTCGATCTGGTCGCCGGGTGTGGCGTGGAGGGGAAGCACGCTTCCACAGTAGAAACCATTAGTTGCCGACATGCATGGGGGTGGTCGTGTCAGTTGATACCAGGACCGACATAATGACCGCGTGGCCACTGCAACCGCGCTCCCAGCGTCTCGTGAACACGGACACCACGACCGTCCCAGCATGGTCAGTGTCGGCACGATCGTCTGGCTCTCGAGCGAACTGATGTTCTTCGCCGCCCTGTTCGCGGCGTACTTCACGATCCGGTCCGTGACGACCGCTGCCGCCGCTCCGGGTACGGAGAACTTGTGGCAGGTGTCGACGCAGCTCCTGGACGTCCCGTTCGCCTCGGTGAACACCTTCGTCCTGGTCGCGTCGTCGTTCACCTGCCAGGCCGGTGTGTTCGCCGCCGAGCACGGCAAGGTGGGCCGGGTCGGCTCGCTGGCGAACCCGCGCAACTGGGGTATGCGTGAGTGGTTCATCCTCACGTACCTGATGGGCGCGGTCTTCGTCGCCGGCCAGGTGACCGAGTACACCGGGCTGGTGCACGAGGGCCTGACGATCTCGTCCACGGCGTACGGATCGGTGTTCTACCTGGCGACCGGGTTCCACGCGCTCCACGTGACCGGCGGCCTCCTCGCTTTCCTGTTCGTCCTGGCCCGGACGTACATGGCTCGTAAGTTCACCCACGAACAGGCCGTCTCGGCGATCGTCGTGTCGTATTACTGGCACTTCGTCGACGTGGTCTGGATCGCCCTGTTCGCGACCATCTACCTGCTCAAATGAGTGAGAAGAGATCTTCCTTGTCACCGGCGCGCTTTCTCTCCGCGCGACGACGGCACCGGTCCGCCGGCCTCGTCGTGCTCCTGTTCGGCCTCCTGGCAGTGGGTTCGGCGTACGCCGCCTTCGCCCCTGACAACGCGGTGGCGGACAACTCGGCCCAGTCCCAGCAGATCGAAGAGGGCAAGAAGCTCTTCTCGGTCGGCTGCTCCAGCTGCCACGGCCTGAGCGCCGAGGGCGGCGGGAACGGCGCGGGCAAGATGGCCGGCCCGTCGCTGATCGGCGTCGGCGCCGCAGCGGTCGACTTCCAGGTCGGCACCGGCCGGATGCCCGCGATGCAGCCCGGTGCGCAGATCCCGCGCAAGGCCCCGGCGTACTCCGAGGCCGAGATCGAGGCCCTGGCCGCGTACGTCGCCTCGCTGGCCCCCGGCCCGGCCGTGCCGGCGTCGGACTCGTACGACGTGAGCAAGGCCACCGACGACCAGGTCACCCGCGGTGGCGAGCTGTTCCGCACCAACTGCACGGCCTGCCACAACTTCGCCGGCCGCGGTGGCGCACTGCCGAACGGCAAGTCCGCGCCGTCGCTGATGGGCGTCAGTGAGAAGCACATCTACGAAGCGATGCTGACCGGCCCGCAGCAGATGCCGGTCTTCTCCGACCAGGTCATGCAGCCGCAGGACAAGGCCGACATCATCGCCTACCTGAAGGCGCTGCAGGCACAGAAGGACCCGGGTGGCTTCGGCCTCGGCCGGCTCGGCCCGGTCTCGGAGGGTCTGTGGGGCTGGTTCGTCGGCATCGGTCTGCTGGTGTGCGTAGCGGTCTGGATCGGCGCCAAGGGCGTCAAGGCCAAGGGAGCGAAGGCCGAATGAGCGAAGAGAAGAACCTTCCCGCGGTGAAGGCCGAGGAAGCGCATGGTGCGGTCGAGGTCGCCGAGCCGATCCCGGACCCGGGACTGGAGCCGCACGAACCACGCATCACCGACATCGACCCGAAGGCGGCCGACCGGGTCGAGCGCCAGGTATCGACGATGTTCGGGCTGGCCACCGTGCTGGTGCTCGGCTCGTGTGTCGCGTACTTCGCGATTCCGCGGGACTCCACCCTGGTGTTCGGCCCGTTGTCCGGCAACGCGAACAACATGGTCATGGGCCTGTGCATCGGGCTGGCGCTGTTCCTGATCGGGGCCGGCGCGATCCAGTGGGCCAAGAAGCTGATGGTCGACGAGGAGATCTCCGAGGAGCGGCACGCCGCGCACTCCTCGCCGGAGCAGATCGCCGAGATCACCGAGGCGTTCAAGCAGGGCACCGCCGAGTCCGGCTTCGGCCGGCGCAAGATGATCCGCAACTCGCTGATCGGCGCCATGGGCGCTCTCGGGCTGCCGGCCATCGTGTTCCTCCGCGATCTCGGTCCGCTGCCGGGCCGGTCGCTGTACAACACGATCTGGGCGAAGGGCATCCGCGTCGTCAACGACGTCACGGACCGTCCGATCAAGCCGTCCGACCTGGTCGTCGGCCAGCTGGTCAACGCGGCGCCGGCCAACCTGGCCCCGCTGCAGGAGGAGAACCCGACCGAGTACCAGAACGCCAAGGCGAAGGCCTCGGTGATCGTGGTCCGGATCAAGCCGAGCGAGATCCGCACCAAGCCCGGCCGGGAGAACTGGGGCATCGACGGCATCCTGTGCTACTCGAAGATCTGCACCCACGTCGGTTGCCCGATCTCGCTGTACGAGCAGACCACGCACCACGTGCTCTGCCCGTGCCACCAGTCGACCTTCGACCTGTCCGACAGCGCCAAGGTCGTCTTCGGTCCTGCGGCCCGACCGCTGCCTCAGCTACCGTTGGCAGTGGACAGTGAGGGCTACCTGGTTGCGCAGAGCGGCTTCACCGAGCCGGTCGGCCCGAGCTTCTTCGAACGAGGGTGACAACAGTGTCAACAAGCACAGAGTTCCCTGGACCGGTCAAGTGGGTCGACGATCGCCTCGGCATCGCGAAGATCGGCAAGAAGAACCTGCGGAAGGTCTTCCCCGACCACTGGTCCTTCATGCTGGGCGAGATCGCGCTCTACAGCTTCATCATCCTGATCCTGACCGGCACCTTCCTGACCTTCTGGTTCAAGCCCTCGATGACCGAGGTCGAGTACCAGGGTTCGTACAGCCTGCTCAAGGGTCTGCACATGTCGGAGGCGTACGCCTCCACGCTGGACATCACCTTCGACGTCCGCGGCGGCTTGCTGGTCCGGCAGATCCACCACTGGGCGGCGGTTCTGTTCATCGCCGCGATGATGGTGCACCTGCTCCGGATGTTCTTCACCGGCGCGTTCCGCAAACCGCGTGAGCTGAACTGGCTGATCGGTTTCGGGATGCTGTTCCTCGGCATCATCGAGGGCTTCCTCGGCTACGGTCTGCCCGACGACCTGCTGTCCGGTACCGGTCTACGAATCACCAACGGCATGATCCAGGCCTCGCCCGTGATCGGCACGTACCTGAACTTCTTCATCTTCGGCGGTGAGTTCCCCGGCGACGACTTCGTCTCCAGATTCTTCATCGTCCATGTGCTGCTGATACCGGGGATAATTCTGGGCCTGGTGACGGCCCACCTCTTCCTGGTCGTTTACCACAAGCACACGCAGTACGCCGGTCCCGGCCGGACCCAGAAGAACGTGGTCGGCTACCCGCTGTTCCCGGTGTACACGGCCAAGGCCGGCGGCTTCTTCTTCGTCGTGTTCGGCATCACCGCGCTGATGGGCGCACTGATGCAGATCAACCCGGTCTGGCTGTACGGCCCGTACAACCCGGCCGAGGTGACCGCAGGTGCGCAGCCCGACTGGTACATGGGCTGGCTGGAAGGCTCGGTCCGAATATTCCCCGGCTTCGAGTCACACTTCTGGGGCATAACTCTGAGCTGGAACCTGCTCATACCGGCGCTGATCGTGCCACCTCTTTTCGTCACGGTGGTCGCGCTCTACCCGTTCATCGAGGGCTGGATCACCGGCGACAAACGTGAGCATCACCTGCTGGACCGGCCGCGGGACCAGCCGACCCGGACCGGTATCGGCGTCGCGTTCATCACCTTCTACGCGATGCTGTGGATCGGTGGTGGTAACGACCTGATCGCCACCCACTTCCACCTCTCGCTGAACAACGTGACCTGGTTCCTCCGGTTCGCGGTGATCCTCGGGCCGATCCTCGGCTTCTGGATCGCCCGCCGCTGGGCGATCTCGCTGCAGCGGGCCGATCGGGACCGGCTCCTGCACGGTCTGGAGACCGGCGTCATCGTGCGTGGCCCCGAGGGCAAGTACACCGAGAAGCACCAGCCGATCTCGACGTACGAGGCGTACTCGATCACCGCACGGGATCGGCAGGTGCCGTTCGAGATCGGTCCGGAGACCGACGACAACGGCGTCCGCGCACCGCGCCGGGCCCTGAACAAGGTCCGCGCCCGGCTGTCCCGGTTCTACTTCGCCGACGCAATCCAGAAGCCGACCGCTCAGGAACTCGAAGAGGCGCACGAGCACGCGCACGACTCCGACGAGATCCACGAGCTGACGGAAGACACCGAGACCTACCGAGAGGTCACCAGCGACCGCTCGTAAGGTTCAGCTCCAACCGAAGGGCCTCCGGCTTTCTGCCGGAGGCCCTTCGATCGCTTCGGCGACTGCGGTTAGGTAGTTGCCGACGATCGTCCGCTCTGCCGGGGTGAGGGAGCTCGTGACGGCGATGACGGGGTCCAGCAGCGGGCCGAAGAACTGCCAGCCGAGGTCTACGGCGGTGTCGGAGACCTGGAGGCGGGAGCTGCGGCCGTCTGTGCGGCTTCTGAGGCGTTCGACGTGGCCGGCGGACTCCAGGCGGTGGATGACGGCTGTGGTCGCCTGAGAGGTCATTCCAAGCTGCTGAGCGAGCCAACTAGGGGTCGCCTCGACTCCGGCACGCTCGGCGTCCAGGAGCCGCACCAGCGCCCGTACGTCGGTCCCGTGCAGCCCGGTCGTCCTGGCGAACTCCCCCACCGCCAACTCGAGCCGCAACGCGACCTCCCGCAGCCGATGCACCAACTCGAGCGCAGCCGCCCGTTCCGGATCCCCGGACATCACTCCTTCACGCATGCCCTCAATCTACCTCACTCAGTGAGCTATCCTCGGCACCATGACCTTCGACGAGGCGTACGACGCCCTCCTCGCTCGCTGGGGTGTCCCGGTGGAGCAGCTCGAGCTCACGGACGAGTTCGGTACGACGCATGTGAACGCCTGCGGTCCCGCCGACGGCCCGCCCGTCGTACTGCTGCCAGGACACGGCGCGACGTCGGCGGTGTGGTTCGCCGTCGCACCGCGGCTCGCCGAGCGTTACCGGGTCTACGCGATCGACGTGATCGTCGATGCAGGCCGCAGTACCAACACCGGACGCAAGCCCAAGACCCCGGCAGATCTGCATGCCTGGCTGACGAACGTGCTCGATGGTCTGGGGATCGAGCAGGCGGCGCTGTGCGCACACTCGTACGGCTCGTGGATCGCGCTGACCTTCACGATCGCGAACCCTGGCCGCGTGAACCGGCTCGCCCTGCTCGACCCGACCGACGGCTACCTCGGCCTGCGCGTCCCGTACATCCTCCGCGCCGTACCGAGCCTCCTCCGCCCGTCACGCAAGACCACGGAGTCCTTCCTCCGCTGGGAGACTCAGGGCCTCGCCGTCGACCCCCTGGTGCTCGAGCTGGCCGGCCTGGCCGCCGAGCAACCCTCAACGCCATTCGTCCGCACCAAGCGCCCCACCGACGCCCAGCTCCGCGCCCTCAGCCCTGCTCCCCTGGTCTTCATCGCCGGCCGCAGCAAAAGCCAAAACCCCGACCAACTCACCGCCCGCGTAACCACCCTCACCCCATCCGCAACCGTCGTACACCTCCCCAACGCAACCCACCACTCCCTCCCCACCCTCCACACAGACGAGATCCTCCCCGAACTCGAGAAGTACCTGGCCTGAACAAGACGCAACCCCTCCCCGCGAGCATGCGGGAAGGGGTTGCGCTTGACAGCTGATGGGTCAGGACAGGGCCGAGCCCTTCTTGTAGGCGGCCCAGGTGGTGTTCCAGTCGGTCCAGCCGTTGCCGGGCTCCATGTGCTTGGTGGTGCCGGTGACGGTGACGGGGTCGCCGCGCAGCGTCTGGTCGAAGAACCACTGGGCGTTCGCGAGGCTCATGCCGACGCAGCCGTGGCTGACGTTGGCGCTGCCCTGGGCGCCGCCGGACCACGGGGCGCCGTGGATGAACTCGCCGGAGCTGGTGACGCGCTGAGCCCACTTCACGTCGCTGATGTTGTAGTAGTTCGGGTCGCCCGGCTTGATGCCGATCGTCGCCGCGTCCATCCGCTTGGTGGTGAACTTCTCCATGATCACCTTCACGCCGCTGCGGGTGGTGAACCCGTCCTTGCCGGCGGTGATCGGGATGGTGCGGGCCAACTTGCCGTTGATCGTCACGGTCATCGAGTGCTTCTTGACGTTGACGTTGCTGACGACCGACTTGCCGATGCTGAAGGCGATCTTCCGGCTGGAGGTGCCCCAGGTGTTGTTACCGGCGTTGACGCCCTGCGTATCGATGTTCACCGACACCTTGGTGCCGGCCGGCCAGTAGTTCATCGGCCGGTAGTTCACCTGCTTGCTGTTCACCCAGTGCCAGGTACCGGTGACCGGGACCGAGGTGGTCACCTTCAGCCGCTTCTCGACCGCGGCGCGGTCCTTGACCGGGTTGTTCCAGTAGATCTGGATCGGCAGCGCGACGCCGACGGTCTCACCGTTCAGCGGGACGACCGAGGCCTTCAGGCTCTTGGTCGCCTTCAGCGTCTTGAACGTCGAGCTGATCGGCACAGTTCCGCCGTCGCTGCCCTCGGCCGAGCCGCTCACCGTGTACGACGCACCCGGCTTGAGGTTGTCCGTGGAAGTCCACTGGGTCTTTTCCGTGTTGAAGCTGCCGGCCACCTTGTCGCCGTCGTCGTCCTTCAGCGTGACCTCGGCCAGCTTGCCGGCCGTCGTGGTCACGGTCACCGGCTTGTCCGGCTGCACCGAGGACGCGCCCTTGGCGGGCACGACCGAGATGCTGGCCGCAGGCGTCTCCGACGGGGTCGTCGAGTCGCCCGGAGATGTCGAGGCGCCCGGAGAGCTGCTCTGCGACGTCGACGGGTTCGTCGTCGACTGACCGGTCGTTCCGCTGCCGTTGGCCTTCGTGTCGCTGCACGCCGTCACTGCCAGCAGCAGCGCGCAGATCCCCGCCACGGCAAGGCCGTGTTTCCTCACCGAACCGCTCACCATTCCCCAGCACTCCCCTGTTTAGTCAAACCGCGGTAAGGGTAACCTGCCGCAGCGACATTTCTTTGCACCGCATCGCCACCGAACTGGTACGGACCACAACGGTCCGTCCTCACATCACTCCTACAGACGCACGAAAACGCCGCCCGGTTCGTTCCCGGACGGCATTTTTCGTACGGCGCTCAACTAGTGAGCGTGGTCACCCCGGTAGTACTCGAAGATGAACCCGCTCAGCGTGACGATGCCGATCCCGACGCCGGCGATGAACAGCCACCAGCCGAAGACGATTCCGAGCACGACAACGGCCAGCGTCATCGCGCACCACAGCGGCCACCAGGAGTACGGCGGGAAGAAGCCGAGCTCGCCGGCTCCCTCGACGATCTCCGCTTCCTTGCGGTCCTCCGGCCGGGCGTCCATCCGGCGAGCGGTAACGCTCAGGTAGAACGCCACCAGCAGCGACAGGAAGAACGTCATCACCAGCGCGGTGGTACCGGTGGGGTCGTTCGACATCAGCCAGTAGATCGGCGTGACGACCACCACGAAAACGCTCAGGATCCCGAAGACCCAGGCTTCGACCTTCACGCCTTGTCCTTCCCCTCGGTCTCGCTATCGGCGATCTCCTCGAGATGCTCCACGCGACCCTGGTCCTCACCCGCGTCGAGCAGGTTGTCGGAGCCGGCCCGGTTGTCCGGGTACTCCGCCAGTGCGAGCTCGGCGTGGTGCAGGTCGAAGGCCGGCGACTCGGACCGGATCCGCGGCAGCTTCTCGAAGTTGTGCCGCGGCGGCGGCGAGCTGGTCGCCCACTCCAGCGAGCGTCCCCAGCCCCACGGGTCGTCGACACCGACCTTCGGCGACTTGCGCGACTTGTAGACGTTGTAGAAGAACGGCAGCATCGACATGCCCAGGATGAACGCGCCGATGCTCGACACCTCGTTGAGCGTGGTGAAGCCCTCGTTGGGGCCGTAGTCGGCGTACCGCCGGGGCATGCCCTCGACACCGAGCCAGTGCTGCACCAGGAACGTGGTGTGGAAGCCGATGAACAGCAGCCAGAAGTGCAGCTTGCCGAGCCGCTCGTCGAGCATCCGGCCGGTGAACTTCGGCCACCAGAAGTAGAACCCGGCGAACATCGCGAACACCACGGTCCCGAACACGACGTAGTGGAAGTGCGCGACCACGAAGTACGAGTCGGACAGCTGGTAGTCCAGGGCCGGCGAGGCCAGGATGATGCCGGTCAGACCGCCGAAGAGGAAGGTGGTCAAGAAGCCGACCGACCAGAGCATGGGGGTGTCGAACGACACCGACCCGCCCCAGATCGTGCCGATCCAGTTGAAGAACTTCACGCCGGTCGGTACTGCGATCAGGAACGTCATGAAGGAGAAGAACGGCAGGTTCACCGCACCGGTGACGAACATGTGGTGCGCCCAGACCGCCACCGAGAGGACCCCGATGCCCATGGTCGCGGCGACCAGACCGATGTAGCCGAAGACCGGCTTGCGGCTGAAGACCGGCAGGATCTCGGTGATGATGCCGAAGAACGGCAAGGCGATGATGTAGACCTCGGGATGCCCGAAGAACCAGAACAGGTGTTGCCACAGCAGTGGCCCGCCGTTCGCGGCATCGAAGACGTGCGCCCCCAGCGATCTATCCGCCTCCAGGACCAGCAGTGCACCAGCCAGGATCGGGAACGCGATCAGCACGAGGATCGACGTGACCAGGATGTTCCAGGTGAAGATCGGCATCCGGAACATCGTCATACCCGGAGCGCGCATCGTGATGATCGTCGTCACGAAGTTGACCGCACCGAGGATGGTGCCCAGACCGGCCATCCACAGACCCATGATCCACAGGTCGCCGCCGATGCCCGGCGAGCGGACCGCGTTCGACAGCGGGGCGTAGGCGAACCAGCCGAAGTCGGCCGCGCCGCCCGGGGTGAAGAAACCGCTGATCGTGATCAGGCCGCCGAACAGGAACAGCCAGTAGCTGAACATGTTCAGCCGCGGGAACGCGACGTCCGGGGCGCCGATCTGGATCGGCATGATCTCGTTCGCGAAGCCGACGAACAGCGGTGTCGCGAACAGCAGCAGCATGATCGTGCCGTGCATCGTGAAGAGCTGGTTGTAGACCTCTTCGTTCACGATCTGCAGGCCCGGTTTGGCCAGCTCGGCGCGGATGACCAGTGCCATCACGCCGGCGATCAGGAAGAACGCGAACGAGGTGATCAGGTACATGTGCCCGATGATCTTGTGGTCGGTGGTGGTGATCCACTTGACCAGGATCTGACCCTTGCTGCGCCGCCGCGGCAGTGCGGTGGTGCTACCGATGGCGCCGGTGCGCTCGGCGTAGTCGGTCACTTCTCGCCCTCCCCTGTACCGGGAATGGTGGTGGCGTCGGAGCCTCCGGTGGCGGCGCCGGTCTGGCCCTTGGCGGCCAACTCACGGAGGTGTGTGTCGTACTCGTCGCGGCTGACGACCTTGACGCTGAAGATCATCCGGCTGTGGTAGAGCCCGCAGAGCTCCGCGCACTTGCCCTCGAAGGTGCCGATCTTGGTCGGGGTCAGCTCGAACTTGTTGGTCCGGCCCGGGATGACGTCGAGCTTGAAGTAGAACGACGGCACCCAGAAGGAGTGGATGACGTCCGGCGAGGTCAGGTCGAACTGGACCGACTCGTTCACCGGCAGCCACAGGGTGGACGGCTTGTCCATGGTGCCGGTCTCCCAGACACCCTGCTGCCCGTCGACCGTGTCCTTGTAGTTGAAGGTCCACTGCCACTGCTGAGCCACCACGTTGACGGTGTGCTGCGAGTTGGCGCTCATCTTCGTGACCTGGTTGCCGTGCTCGACGGTGTAGAAGAACAGCACACCGATGATCGCGAACGGAGCCAGCGTGTAGAGCACCTCGAGCGGCAGGTTGTACCGCACCTGCCTCGGGGCCTCCTCGTTGCGCTTGCGGTACCGGACGCTGACCCACAGGATCAGGCCCCAGACCATCACGCCGACGATCAGGGCAGCGGTCCAGGCACCGATCCAGAGACTGCGGACAGCCTCGGTCCGGTCCGACGCGCCCTCGGGGAGACCGAGTCGTTTCCACTGCTCAGTGGTTTCCGACGAGCAACCGGTCAGCAGCAGGGTGCCGAGCACCACCGCCGTACCGACCAGCAGGCGTCGTTTCGCCGGACGTGTGGCGCCGGCAGAAACTGCCGAACGCTCCTCCACTCCGGGCGTGCCGTTCGAACCCACGGGGCGCCTTTCCCTTCCCAAGTGAGACTGACGACCAAACACTACTGGACACCTTTCGCGTCTCTGCGCATAGGTAGGGCTTAGCGTTTCCTCTGTGAGTGAGCGTGCGTATCTGGACGCGGCATCGGCCGAGTCGTTGCACCCGGCAGCAAGGGAAATGTTGCTGTCGGCAGTGGATTCCGGCTGGGCCGATCCGGTCCGTCTGCACCACGAGGGACGGACCGCACGACTGCTGCTCGACAACGCCCGCGCTGTCCTGGCGGACGCGATCGGAGTACGGCCGGACGACCTGTACCTGACTACCTCGGGTACGACGGCCATCCGGGCCGGTCTGACCGCGGTGCGAGCTGCCCGGAGTCGGGTCGGGCAGACCGTCGTACACAGTGCTGTCGAGCACTCCGCCGTACTGCACTCTGGTGGAGAGTCGGCCGTTGAGGTTGGCGTGGACATGCAGGGTCGGGTTGACCTGGAGGCCTTTAGTACGGCGGTGCGGCAACCAGGTGTGGCTCTGGCTGCTGTGCAGTCGGCGAACCATGAGGTGGGTACTCGGCAGCCGATCAGCGCTTTGGCTGAGGCGTGTGGCGACGTACCGCTGCTGGTGGACGCGGCGGCCTCGGTGGGGCATGACGCCGTACCCGCGGGCTGGTCTGTGCTGACTGCTAGTGCGCACAAGTGGGGTGGTCCGGCAGGTGTGGGCCTGCTGGCTGTGCGGAAGGGCACCCGGATCACTCCGGCCTGGCCGATGGACGAGCGGGAGGACGGGCTCTCCCCTGGCTTCCCGAACGTGCCAAACGCACTGGCTGCGGCCGCTGCCTTGCAGGCCCGGCTCAGTGAAGCAGCTGAGCTCGACAAGCAGCACAGGGCCTGGATCGATGAGGTACGGCGCCGTGTGGCCGCAGACATCTCCGATGTGGAGGTGGTAGGAGATCCGGAGGACCGCCTGCCGCACATCCTCACGTTCTCGTGTCTCTACGTGGACGGCGAGGCGATCGTGACCGCTCTGGATGCGGAGGGCTTCGCGGTCTCCAGCGGGTCCGCGTGTACGTCGAGCACCCTGCGACCGTCACATGTCCTGGCAGCTATGGGTGTGCTGACCCACGGCAACGTGCGCATCTCACTCGGCCGCAGTACGACGTACGCCGACATCGACCGCTTCTGCGCTGTATTGCCAGGGATCGTGCAGCGGATCCGGGCGGAGGTCGGCATGTGAACGTCGACCTCGACTGCCGTGGCCTGCTCTGCCCACTCCCGGTAATCAAACTGGCCAAGACGCTACCGACCGTTGCCATAGGCGACACAATCACCGTCCTGGCCGACGACCCGGCCGCCGCCACCGACATCCCAGCCTGGTGCCGGATGCGCTCCCAGGAGCTCGTGTCAGCCGACGAAAACCAATACGTCGTCCGCCGACTCAGCTGACAGGCAGCTCGGCCTGCACCGGCCCCAACTCAGAGCGCCCGGGACAGTTCGGCGTAAGTGGGCTGCAGCTTGCGGACGGTCGCTGCGGCGGCCGTGGGTGAGCCGGCGGTGAGTTCGTACTGCAGGCTGCCGACCAACCGCGCCTGGGTGTCGAGGATCGCGCTCGCGTCCAGCAGCCCGATCCGTGCCGTCGCTGTCGCCGCGTCGACCAGCCGTCGCGTGCCGACCCGGACCGCGAAGTGCGTCATCATTCCGCGCACCGCTTCGTCCTTACCCTGCTCGATCATCTCGGCAAAGCGTTCGAGCGCTGCCTCGTTCCCGACGGTCCCAGGCGAGATCTGTACGTCGTCCCGGAGCGACAGCCACGCCTTGGCCGCGGGCATGGATACTCGCAGCGCGTCGTCCGCCGTCACCTCCCGGACCCGCTGGAAGCCGGACCGCATCCCGTAGCCGTACCGCCGGTAGCTGATGGACTCGGCACGCCAGGCCGCCAGAAAGGCATCGAGCGGAAGCGTCGCGTAGGGAAAGCCATGCGGGTCGTGCATCAGCACTCTGTCGCCGTCGACCGCAAGCACGGCCAGGAAGTGATCAGCCTCGATAGGTGTGCCGGCGCCTGGTTGGTGCAGCAGTAGGCCCATCTCGACCGGTCCGACGAGCACTGGTCCGTCCAGCAGCGCCGTACGCAATCGGTCGAGTGCCTCGTCAGCTGACGAGGCGCCGCTCGCGTCGCAGGTCCAGCCGAGCAGTTCGATCGCAGCGTCGAGTCCGAGGTCCGGATCCCACCCGTAGGGATCGAAGAGCGGCACCCGGCCGGAGATCAGCTGGACACCGAAGGGTGAGCCGGTGAGTACCTCGATGACCGCTGGAGTGGGCGCTTGGTCGCCGAGGATCATCGCGAGGCTGTTGCTGTAGCAGTACGGTCCGGAGCCGGTGTAGGGAAGCATGGGTTTGACGATCAGGGTTGCCCCTGTGTCAAGGTCAAGGGCATATGTTCGATCTTGTGCTCAACGCTGACCGCATCGCCGTGCTGACTGGGGCGGGGATCTCTACGGCCTCTGGGATCCCTGATTTTCGTGGGCCGGAGGGGGTGTGGACGAAGGACCCGGCTGCGGAGGCGATGTTCGACATCGACGAGTACGTCGGGAGTCGCGAGGTCCGCGTGGCGACGTGGAAGCACCGTCTCGCCGTACCGGCCTGGACAGCCGAGCCGAACCCAGGCCACCTCGCACTGGTCGAGCTGGAGCGACAGGGGCGTCTGACCGGACTGATCACCCAGAACGTCGACGGGCTGCACCAGAAGGCCGGATCGTCGCCGGAGCTCGTCCACGAGCTGCACGGGACGGTCTGGTACGTCGACTGCCTCCAGTGCAACCGGCGCATCCCGATGGCCGACGTACTCCCCCGGCTCGAGTCCGGTGACGAGGACCCGGCCTGTGAGGTCTGCGGCGGCATCCTGAAGTCCGCAACGGTCTCCTTCGGCCAGTCCCTCGACCGGGCCGTCCTGGACCGAGCCGTCGCCGCCACCGAGTCCGCCGACCTGTTCCTTGCCGTCGGCACCTCACTGCAGGTCTACCCGGCCGCCGGCCTCTGCGACCTGGCCCTGAACGCAGGCAAGCCTCTGGTCATCCTCAACGCCCAGCCCACCCCGTACGACGAACACGCCACCAAAGTCCTCCACACCCCCATCGAAACCACCCTCCCGTCACTCGTCGGCTGACCACTCGCCGGCCAGCAGTTGGAGCGCCGCCTCGGAACGGGAACCCGGCTCCGCGTTGAAGATCGCCACCCGCTGACCGTCGTCGGGCAGGACCAGGAGCTCGGTTATCAGCTCCATCCGCCCGACCAACGGGTGCTGGTAGGTCCGGGTGGCGCCGCCGCAGTCGCCGACCGGGTGGCCGGACCAGAGCTTGGCGAACTCCGGGCTGCCGAGCGTCAGGTCACCGACTAGCCGGCTCAGCTCAGGTTCGCCGGGATAGCGTCCGGCGATCAGCCTGAGGTCAGCGACAGTGGCCCGCGCCTTCTGCGGCCATTCGACGTACAGCTCGCGCAGGTGGGGATCCAGGAACAGTAGCCGCGCGATGTTCGGCCGATCGCTCGGACGGCTCGGTGCGGTGGGGTCGAGGTGACCGGCGAGCAGTGCGTGGGCCATCGGGTTCCAGGCGAGGACGTCGAGGAACCTGCCCATCACCAGCGCAGGCACGTCTCCGAATGACTCGATCATCACCAGCACTCCGGGCCGTACCTGCTCCGGCTTCGGCGTACGGCGGCGGCTCGTCGGCTTCGGCCTGGCGAGCGTGTACAGGTGAGACCGCTCGTCGTCGTCCAGCCGCAGTACCCGCGCGACAGCATCAAGTACGGCGTCCGACGCGTTGGGGCTGAGCCCTTGTTCGAGCCGCGTGTAGTAGCCGGCGCTGACCCCAGCGAGCTGCGCAAGCTCCTCCCGCCGCAGACCAGGCACCCGACGACGCCCGCCGTACGACGAAAGCCCGGCGTCCTCGGGCTGCAGCCGCGCCCGCCGGGAGCGCAGGAACTCGCCCAGGTCGGTGTACACGTCTCCAGTCTCACCTACTGCGGTCATCCGAGCCTGTACCTGTCAGGTGTGCCCCCAGCAGGGCTCTGGGACTGGTACGCCGCTGCACCGCAGGCTGACTGGCATGAGGATTCTGGTAATCGGGTCAAGCGGGACCATCGGGAGTGAGGTCGTCAAGGAGTTGGTCAAGCGCCATGAGGTCGTGCGGGCCGCGCGGCGTGGGGAGGTGCGGGTCGACTTGGCGGATGTCGCGTCGATCGATGCCATGTTCGCCGCGGTCGGTCAGGTGGACGCGGTGATCAGTTGTGCGGCCAGTGGTGCACTGGCGGCGCTCGCCAGCTCGTCTGATGTCGACTACTGGCGCGGTCTGGACGGGAAGCTGGTCGGACAGGTCAATCTGCTGCGTCGGGCGCTTCCGTACGTACGCGACGGCGGATCGGTGACGTTGACCAGTGGCAGGCTCAGTGAGCCCATTCCAGGTGGCTCGCTCACCTATCTGGTGAACAGCGGACTGGACGCGTTCGTCGGGGCGGCGTCGATCGAGATGCCGCGTGGGATCCGGCTCAACGTCATCAGTCCGGGCTGGGTGCGGGAGACGCTGATCGCCCTGGAGATGGACCCGTCGATCGGTACTCCGGTGGCCGAGGTGGCTCGTGGCTACGTCCGGACCGTGGAGGGCAGTAACCACGGTGAGGTGGTCCGCGTCTGAGCTGACGCGTCGACCTCTTCCGCTGCGGCGAACCGTTGGTTAGCGTCCCCGGCAGGTGGATCGGCGGGAGGGGACCGGGATGCGCGGGTTCAGGCGTTGGACGGCAGGTTTCACCGCGGCTGCGGTGGTGGTGCTGGGGCTGGGTACGGCGTCACCGGCGCCGGCGCAGGTGGCGGTCGATCGGGTCATCACGGTGACCGGGTCGTTGCAGAGTGAGCTCGGGTGTGCGGCCGACTGGGACCCGGGGTGTGATGCGAGCAGTCTCGGAGTGGGTGCGCCGTACACGAAGGTGTTCGACGTGCCGGCCGGCGCGTATGAGTACAAGATCACGGTCAACAAGAGCTGGGACGAGAACTACGGCGCCGGCGGAGTGCTGAACGGCGCGAACATCCCGTTGCAGATCCAGGGCCCGGCCAAGCTCCAGTTTAGTTACGACGACACTAGTCACGTTGTGACGGTGAAGCCGGTGAACCTGGCCGGCTCGACCGTGACGGCCGCGGACAAGACCCTCGCGACGCCGAGCCTGCGACCGAACCTCACCAAGGAACGGTTCTACTTCCTGATGGCGGACCGGTTCGCCAACGGCGACAAGTCCAACGACGCGGGCGGGCTCACCGGCGACCGGTTGCAAACCGGACTCGACCCGACCGACAAGGGCTTCTACCACGGCGGCGACCTGGCCGGCGTGATGCAGAAGCTCGACTACATCAAGTCCCTGGGTACGACGTCCATCTGGCTGACTCCGTCGTTCAAGAACCGTCCGGTGCAGGGCTCCGGCGCCGACGTGAGCGCCGGGTACCACGGCTACTGGATCACCGACTTCACTCAGGTCGACCCGCACGTGGGCACGAACGCGGACATGAAGGAACTGATCCAGCTCGCGCACAAGAAGGGGATGAAGGTCTTCTTCGACATCATCACCAACCACACCGCGGACGTGATCGACTTCCAGTCCCACAACTACGGGTACATCCCGAAGTCGACGACGCCGTACAAGGATGCCCAGGGCAACGTCTTCGACGACAAGACCTATGCGGGTGGTGACACGTTCCCGACGCTGGACAAGAACACGTCGTTCCCGAACGTCCCGGTGTTCCGGACGCCGGCCGACGAGACCGTCAAGGTGCCGGCCTGGCTGAACGACCCGACGCTGTACCACAACCGCGGCGACTCGACGTTCGCCGGTGAGAGCGCGGAGTACGGCGACTTCGTCGGGCTGGACGACCTGTTCACCGAGCAGCCGAAGGTCCGCGACGGGATGATCGACGTCTACAAGACCTGGGCCGAGTTCGGCATCGACGGTTTCCGGATCGACACCGTCAAGCATGTGAACATCGAGTTCTGGCAGAAGTTCTCCCCGCAGATCTTGGCCGCGGCCAAGAGCGCCGGGTCGAAGAACTTCTTCATGTTCGGTGAGGTGTTCGACGCGAACCCGCAGTTCATGTCGACGTACACCACCAAGGGCGACCTGCAGGCGACCCTCGACTTCGGGTTCCAGCAGAACGCGGTCGCCTACGCGAAGGGCGATCCGAGTACCAAGCTGCAGGACCTCTACGCCGACGACGACTACTACACCGACACGGACTCCAACGCGTACGAGTTACCCACGTTCCTGGGCAACCACGACATGGGCCGCGTCGGCATGTTCCTGAGTCAGAGTGGTGCGACCGGTCAGGACCTGCTCGCGCGGGACAAGCTCGCGCACTCACTGATGTACCTGACCCGCGGCCAGCCGGTCATCTACTACGGCGACGAGCAGGGCTTCACCGGTCCGGGCGGTGACAAGGACGCGCGGCAGGACATGTTCGCGACCAAGACCGCCGACTACGCGGACGACCAGGTCGTCGACGGCACTGGTACGACGACGATCGGCAGCAAGGACCGGTACGACGTCAACTCGCCGATGTACAAGCACATCGCGGAGCTGGCGAAGCTGCGGGCTAAGTACCCGGCGCTGTCCGACGGACGGCAGGTGGAGCGGTACTCGTCCAACAGCAACGGCCTGTACGCGTTCAGCCGACTGGGTAGCGACAACGTCGAGTACCTAGTAGTCGCCAACAACTCGAAGACCGCGGCCTCCGCGACCATTCCGACGTACGGGCCGAACACCTGGCTCAAGCCGGTCTACGGTGGCTCCAAGTCGGTCAAGACCGACCGTGAGGGCAGGGTGCTCCTCAGCCAGGCCCCGCTGTCCGTGACGGTCTACCAGGCCCAGTCCAAGGTTCCGTCCCGCGCTAAGGCGCCTGCTGTCTACATGAGCTCGCCGGAGCTCGGCGCCACGGTCGGTGGGCGTGCGGAGATCGCCGCTGCAGTACCGGAGAACACTCCGGCGACCGTGACCTTCGGCTACCGACCTGTGGGTACGACGGCGTGGCAGCGGCTCGGTTCCGACGACAACGCGCCGTACCGGGTGTTCCAGGACGTGTCCGGGCTGCCGAAGGGGACGCTGCTCGAGTACCGCGCTGTACTACGTGATGCCTCGGGCAACTACTCGGTGTCTGGGTCGTACGGCGTGGTCGGCGACGCTCCTGCAGCCGGTGGTGGTGGAGGCGGGACCGGTCCGGTCGTACAGCCGGCCAATGTGTCTGTGCCGGGCGATCACAACAGTGAGATGGGCTGTCTGGCGGACTGGTCGCCGGACTGCGACCAGGCGCAGCTGACGCTGGACCCGAAGGACAAGGTGTGGAAGGGCACGTACACGATCCCGGCTGGTGAGCACGCGTACAAGGCGGCGATCAACAAGACCTGGGACGAGAACTACGGTGCCGGCGGCGTGCTGAACGGCGCGAACATCTCCTACACCGCGCCCAGTACACCTGTGACCTTCTACTACGAGCACGGTCGGCACTACGTCACGTCCAGCGCACAGGGACCGATCATCACCGTGCCCGGGTCGTTCCAGTCCGAGCTGGGTTGTCCGGCCGACTGGGATCCGACCTGCATGCGGCCGTGGCTGACCGACGAGGATGGTGACGGGACGTACACCTGGTCGACCAGTGAGTTGGGAGCGGGCAACTATGAGGCGAAGGTCGCGCACAACCTGTCCTGGGACGAGAGCTACCCGGCCGACAACGTGCCGGTCACAGTGCCGAGTAACGGGCTGGTCGTCACGTTCTCGTACGTGCTCGCGACCCACCAGTTCACGGTGACCACGTCCAAGCCGGGTGCGCAGCCGGACCTGAGTCAGGCGAAGGCGTACTGGCTCAACCGCAACACTCTCGCCGTACCGGCGGTCGACCACCCGGAGCGGTATCGCTGGCGGCTGCACTGGTCGGACACCGGCTCGCTGAAGGTCGATGCGACCGACATCGGCGGATTGTCAACAAACCTGCGATACGACTCTCGCGAGGTGAAACCTGGCTACACGACGCTTCGGCTCGACAACGCGGACGTGCGCAAGATCCTGAAGGGTCAGCTCGGGCTGGCGCAGTACGACGATGACGGACGGTTGCTCGACGCAACAGGTGTGCAGATCCCGGGTGTGCTCGACGACGTCTATGCGAGCGCGACCAAACGGTCGTACGGCGTGACTTGGAACGGCGGCGCACCGACGTTCACCCTGTGGGCTCCGACCGCGCAGAACGTCTCGTTGCTGGTCGGATCGCAGCGGGTGCCAATGAAGCCCAACGACGACGGGTCCTGGTCCGTCAGCGGACCACGGTCGTGGAAGAACGCACCGTACCGCTATGAAGTGAAGGTGTACGCGCCGAGCACCAAGAAGGTGGAGACGAACGTCGTCACCGATCCGTACTCCGTTGCGTTGACCACGGATTCGACGTACTCCGTTGCCGCCGATCTGAACGATCCGGCCGGGAAGCCGGCGCTGTGGTCGAGCACGCCGTCGCCGAAGCTCGCGCGCGGTGTCGACTCGACCATCTATGAGCTGCACGTCCGGGACTTCTCGATCAACGACAGCACGGTTCCGGCCGCGCACCGCGGTACCTATCTGGCCTTTGCGGACAACGGTGACGGGACCAAGCATCTGCGTGCGCTCAAGGCTGCCGGGCTCAACACCGTGCACCTATTGCCGACATTCGACATTGCGTCGATCCCGGAGACCGGGCAGCAGACGCCGGCGTGCGACCTGAAGGCGTTGCCGCCGGACTCGGATCAGCAGCAGGCATGCGTGACGGCGGTGGCCGCGAAGGACGGGTTCAACTGGGGTTACGACCCTTATCACTGGCTCGCGCCGGAGGGGTCCTACGCAACTCAGAAGGACGGTCTGGCGCGCGTGGCGGAGTTCCGCACGATGGTCGGCGGAATACATCAGTCCGGGCTGCGCGTCGTACTCGATCAGGTCTACAACCACACACCGGCGGCCGGTCAGGCGCCGACGTCGGTGCTGGATCAGATCGTGCCCGGGTACTACCAGCGGCTCGACGCGACCGGGGTGGTCGAGAACTCGACCTGCTGCAGCAACATCGCCACCGAGCACGCGATGGCCGAGAAGATCATGGTCGACGGCACGGTCAGCTGGGCGAAGAACTACCACGTGGACGGCTTCCGCTACGACCTGATGGGCCACAGCAGCAAGGCGAACATGCTGAACATCCGGGCCGCGCTCAACAAGCTGACGCTGGCCAAGGACGGCGTGGACGGCAAGTCGATCTATCTGTACGGCGAGGGCTGGAACTTCGGCGAGGTCGCCAACGACGCGCTGTTCGTCCAAGCCCGCCAGGGGAATCTCGGCGGGACCGGGATCGGCACGTTCTCCGACCGGATGCGCGACGCGGTCCGCGGCGGCGGCCCGTTCGACGACGATCCGCGGATCCAGGGCTTCGGCTCCGGCGAGGCGAGCGACCCGAACGGCGACCCGATCAACGGTACGCCGGACGAGCGGGCGAAGCGGCTCGCGCACGACACCGACCTGGTGCAGCTCGGGCTGGCCGGCAACCTGCGGTCGTTCACGTTCAAGTCGGTGTCATCGGGTGCCGACGTACGTGGTGATCAGATCGACTACAACGGCTCACCGGCGGGGTACGCCGATCAGCCGGACGAGGTGATCAGCTACGTCGATGCCCATGACAACGAAACGTTGTGGGACACGTTGACGTACAAGCTGCCGACCGACCTGCCGATGCCGGACCGGATCCGGATGAACACGTTGTCACTGGCAACGACCGCACTGGCGCAGACGCCGTCGTTCTGGCACGCGGGTGCGGATCTGCTACGCAGCAAGTCGCTGGACCGCAACTCGTTCGACTCAGGCGACTGGTTCAACACCCTCGACTGGACCGGCGCCGACAACGGCTTCGGCCACGGCCTCCCACCGAAGGCCGACAACGAGGCCAAGTGGCCGTACATGAAGCCACTCCTCGCCAACCCGGCCCTCAAGCCGACGGCAGCCGACGTGGCGACCGCCTCCACCGCCGCAGCCGACCTACTCAAGCTGCGCTTCTCCACTCCGCTGTTCCGCCTGGGCACCGCCGACCTCATCAACCAGAAGCTCAGCTTCCCGGTCAGCGGCACCACTCCAGGCGTCATCACCATGCGCATCGACGACACCGTGGGATCGAACGTCGATCCGGCCTTGAAGGGCGCCCTGGTCGTCTTCAACTCGACAGGATCCCCTGTAACTCAACAGGTTCCGGCGCTAACCGGCGCCAACCTGTCCCTCTCCCCCGTCCAAGCGAACGGATCCGACGCCGTGGTTAAGCAGACCACCTGGACCGCCACCACCGGCACAGCCACAGTCCCCGGGCGCACTGTCGCCGTACTTCTCCAGCGGTAGTCAGGTCAGGAGACCGGCCAGCACCTGGCCGGTCTCCGGGACCGCCAGAGTGGTGCCGGTGTACGACAACGTCAGCTGCCGGGACAGATCGGCCGCGTGATAGCTGAGGGTCTGGAAGCCGAAGATCCCGCCGGTGTGCCCCCACACAACCTGGCCGTCCGGCAGGCGGCGGCGTTCGATTCCCAGCGCGTACCCGAACGAGTCGTCGACCGGCACCACGGTCAGCATCGCTTCCTGCTCGGGCTCCCCGAGTAGCTCTCCACCGAGCACCGCGGCGTAGAAGCGGTTGAGGTCGGCGGCCGTCGAGACGATCTCCCCCGCCGCCCACGCCTGCGACGCATTGAACCTCGCGAGGTCGACCCACTCGCCAGCGATCTCCAGATACCCACGCGCGTGCGGCTCAGGCAGGTCCACGTCATCGCCCGGCAAGAGTGTCCGCTCGAGCCCGAGTTGCTGCAGGACGCGCGTCCGTACCTCATCGCCGTACGCGTTTCCGGTCACCGCTTCGATCAGCAGGCCCAGCACGATGTAGTTGGTGTTCGAGTACGACCACGATGCGCCTGGGTCGAACAGCCTCGGCTTCGTCAGACCGGTGCGCAACGCCTCCGCTGGGTCTCGGTGCAGGTAGCGGTCAAGAAGATGCCGGTCGGCGGCCAGGTCGTCGGTGTAGTTGTACAGGCCGCTCGTGTGGTTCAGCAGCTGCCGCAGGCTGATCGCATCCGGTACGCCGGGCACCCACTCGCCGACCGGATCGTCCAGTCGTAGCTTGCCTTCAGCCACCAGTTGCAGCACGACGACGGCTGTGAATGTCTTCGTGACGCTGCCGACGCGGAACCATCCGTCCGGATCCACCGGACGGTCCGGGTCCAGCTGGGAGCGGCCGCTGGAGCCGATCCAGGTCTGGTCGCCGGAGCGGTAGTGCAGCAGCACTCCGGCCGCGCCGTCATCTACCAACGAGTCGAGGTATGCCTGCATAGGCCCACTGTCTCAGGTGAGGGAGGCGAATCGGGCTGCTGCTACGAAGGCGGCCAGCGCTAGGAAGATGGTGTTGGCGGCGGTGGAGCGGGGTTCTCGGAGGGAGGAGTGGGAGGTGGCGGCGCCGATCATGACGATGACCAGGCCGGTCGCTGCCAGTGGGGTGAGGACTCGGGCTGTGTCGGTGAGCCACGGAGCGAAGAGGCCTGCTACGGCGAGGAGTTCGCAGACAGCCACGAGGCGGACCAGCGGCATCGGGAACGGTGCGATGCCGGTCTGACCGGTGGCGATCAGGCGGGCGCGCGACATCGTGGACTTCAGGACGCCGGAGATCGTGAAGACGACGGCGAGTACGCCGGTGAAGATCCAGGTGATCGTGTTCATGTCGATTGCAGACGATCGACAATCAATTCCTGTGACAATCGACAACACTGTCACGGGGAAGACTGGTCGATCGTCTGTGAAGGTGTGATGGAGGAACTCAGACCGCTGCTGCTGTCGATCGCCTACCGGATGCTGGGCACGTTCGGTGACGCGGAGGACGTCGTACAGGAGGCGTACCTGCGCCTGCACCGCGAGCCTGAGGTCACGTCGGCCAAGGCGTTCCTGACCACCGTCACCACCCGACTCGCGATCGATCAGCTGCGGTCGGCGCGGCGGCAGCGGGAGGAGTACTTCGGGCCGTGGCTGCCGGAGCCGGCCGTCGACGAGTACGTCGATCTGGCCGACCGTGCCGCGCTCTCGGACTCGCTGTCCACCGCGTTCCTGGTCGTGCTCGAGCGCCTCTCCCCCGACCAGCGAGCGGTCTTCCTGCTCGGCGACGTCTTCGGTTACTCGTACGACGACCTCGCGGACATCCTCGGCAAGACGCCGGCCAACTGCCGCCAGCTCGCCGTCCGCGCCCGTCGTCGGATTGCCGACAATCGACCGCGTTTCGACGCCTCACCGCACGAACGCGACGAGCTGGTACGCCGCTTCACGGCTGCCGCCCAGGAAGGCGAGCTCGACGGCCTGGTCGAACTGCTCGCGCCCGACGTCACATTCACCGGGGACGGAGGCGGCAAGGCGATCGGACTCCCCCACCCACTCCACGGCGCGCTACCGGTCGGGCGGATGGTGGTCAGCGCCTTCGGCAACTTCCCCGAACTCAGCGCCGAACCGGTGCACGTCGGCAACCAGCCGGCGCTCCGCATCCACGACCCGTCGAACCGCACGGTCGCGATCTGGTCGTTCGTGGTCGTCGAGGGCCGGATCAGCGCGATCCACGGCGTCGTCAACCCCGACAAGCTGACGCACGTCCAGCCGTCAGGGCACCGCGCCCAGCCCTGAGCGCACCACGTCCAGCCGTCAGGGCACGCGGACGACGAGCGCTGACGCATCCACCTCCGCGACGAGCGACGTACCTTCGGCGATCCCGTCGCCGTCCAGCTGGCGGCGTACGACGCGGTCGGCGCGGACCTGGATGCGCGTGCCGATGAAGCGTTCGACATCGCGCTCGCGCCACGACTTGATCACCAGGCCGAGCGCGAGCCGGGGCCAGTGGCTGATCCGGCGCGGCGCGAGGACGACGAGGTCGATCCGGCCGTCGTCGGGTGTCGCGTCCGGGAACAGCGGGATGTTCGCCTGGAGCGTGCCGACGTTGCCGATCACCACGGTGCGCGCACGCCGGCGTACCGGCGGCTGGTCGTCGACGGTGATCTCGACGCGGACGAACGGGTGGTTCAGGTTCTTCAGCGTCGAGACGACGTACGCGGCCCAGCCGACCCGTTTCTTCAGGTCGTCGGGTGCGTCCTCGATGATCGCGGCGTCCAGACCGAAGCCGGCCATCACCACGAACCGGTCGTCGGGCAGGTTGTCACCCTTGATCCGCACGCTGTCGATCCGCTGCTCCGAGCCGTCGAGAAGCTCGTACAGCGCGTCGTCGAGCTCGAGGGAGATGCCCAGGTTGCGGGCCAGCAGGTTGCCGGTCCCGCCGGGCAGCACCGCCGCCGGGATCGCGGTCCCGGCCAGCTCGGCGCACACCACGCGGACCGTCCCGTCGCCACCCGCGACCAGCACCAGATCGACCTTCTCGTCGATCGCCTGCCGGGCCATCCCGGCCCCGGCGTCGTCCTCGGTCGTCTCCAGCCACAGCGGAGACTCGTACCCCCGCTCCGTCAGCGCGGTCTCGACGGTACGGCGGAACGGGTCGGCGTCGACCTTGACAGGATTCACGATCACGGCTGCCCGCCTGGCAGAACTCACCTGATTTTTGTCCGTTCGGAGAGATAGCGTGCTGAGAATGAGCAGACTTCCACGGAGTACGCCAGAAGCCCAGGGGCTGTCGACCGTAGCGCTCGACGCGTTCGTGAGCGCGTTGGACGCCGGGCAGCCGGAGATTCAGACCGTCATGCTGGTGCGGCACGGGCAGGTGGTGCTCGAGGAGGCCTGGGCGCCGTACCGGCTGGAGGATCGGCATCTGCTGTTCTCGGTGTCGAAGAGTTTCACCTCGACCGGCGTCGGGCTGGCGATCGACGCGGGGCTGCTCACGCTGGACGACCAGGTGATCAAGTTCTTCGACGCGGACGAGTTGCCTGAGACGATCAGCGACAACCTGGCCGCGATGAAGGTCCGGCACCTGCTGACGATGACGACCGGGCACTCGCAGGACACCGTGGAGGCGCTCAGCCGGGACCGCCGGATGGTGAAGATCTTCCTCGGTCTCGAGGTGGCGCACGAGCCGGGCACGCTGTTCGTCTACAACAGCGGCGCGACGTACATGCTGTCGGCGATCGTGCAGCGGCTCACCGGGGAGAACCTGCTCGACTACCTGCGGCCGCGGCTGTTCGAGCCGCTCGGTGCGACCGAGGCGACCTGGCAGGTGTCGAAGGAGGGCATCGTGACCGGTGGCTGGGGCCTGAGCATCAACACCGAGTCGCTGGCCTGCTTCGGGCAGCTCCTGCTCCAGCACGGTGAATGGCAGGGCAAGCAGCTCGTCCCGGCCGAGTGGTACGAGGCGGCCACCTCGAAGCAGGTTGCCAACGACAACCAGGAGAACCCGGACTGGAAGCAGGGGTACGGCTTCCAGTTCTGGCGCGGCAGGCACAACACCTACCGCGGCGACGGCGCGTTCGGGCAGTTCGTCATCGGATTCCCGGAGTACGACGCAACGCTGATCATCACCAGTTCGACCGGTGACATGCAGGCGATCCTGAACACGGTCTGGGATCACCTGCTGCCGGCCCTCGAGGGCAAGGAGGTCACGCCGACTGCTCGTCCCGAGAAGCTGGAGCTGGTCGCGCCGAGCGGTCCGGCGCCGACGGGTGGGGACGGGAAGAGCTACCAGTTCGACGCCGCCAACCCGGTTGGACTGGCTGCGGTGCGGCTGGATCCGGACGGCACTGGCACCTTCGGCTTCCGTGACTTCAGCGACGGGAGTCCGCATGACCTGGTCTGCGGGCCGGGCGAGTGGCGCGAGCAGACGGCTCAAGGCACGGTCGAAGATGCGAGCCCCGAGATCGGCGAGCGCGTCGTGACGAGTGCGTACGGCGACGGCGATGCGTTCGTCGCGACCTTCCGGTGGGTCGAGTCCCCGTTCGTGGCGACACTCACCTGCCGGGTCGACGGCGACACGATGACCGTCGACGGGAAGCTCAACGTCTCGTTCGGGCCGACCGAGTTCACGCTGACCTCGGAGGTGTGACCGGGGTCATGTCACAGAGCTGGGGGCGGCGCGTGTCCTCCGAGTCGTAATCATCGACGACGGAGGATGAGATGAAGGTCTTGGTGGCAGGCGCGACCGGCGGTTTGGGCCGGTCGCTGGTACCGCAGCTGATCGCGGCCGGGCACGAGGTGACCGGGATGACCCGGTCCGAGTCCGGCGCGGCCGGCGTACGGGCGTTCGGTGCGGACGCCGTACTCGCGGACGGCCTCGACGCGGCCGCCGTACGCGCCGCGGTGGAGTCGGTCCGGCCGGAGGTCGTCGTACATCAGATGACGGCGCTCAAGGGCGGGATCGACTTCAAGCACTTCGACGACAGCTTCGCGATGACGAACCGGCTGCGGATCGAAGGCACCGACAACCTGCTCGCCGCTTCCCAGGCTGCCGGCGTACGACGGCTCGTCGTCCAGTCGTACGCCGGCTGGAACTTGCAGCACGGCGGATCCGCGACCAAGACCGAGGCGGACCCGCTCGACCCGAACCCGGTGCCCGCGCAGCAGCAGACGATGGCCGGGATCAAGCACCTCGAGTCGGCGGTCCTGAACGCCGACGGGATCGAGGGCGTCGCGCTCCGGTACGGGAGCTTCTACGGGCCGACCGGTGACATCGGCAAGGGCGGCTCGATGGTGGAGCTGATCCAGAAGCGCCGGCTGCCGATCATCGGCGACGGCGCCGGGGTCTGGTCGTTCATCCACTACGACGACGCGGCTTCGGCGACGGTGAAGGCGGTCGAGAGTGAGGTGACCGGGGTGTTCCAGGTCGCGGACGACGACCCGGCGCAGGCGGCGGTCTGGCTGCCGGAGTTCGCTCGCATCCTTGGGGCGAAGGCGCCGCGGCACGTCCCCTCGTGGGTGGGCCGGCTCGCGGTCGGCGACGTCGGGGTCGCGGCGTTCACCGAGATCCGCGGTGCGGACAACACGTTGGCGAAGAAGACGTTCGGCTGGCAGCCCGGGTACGCGTCCTGGCGTGAAGGTTTCCGCGACGGGCTGTGAGCCGGAAACAGTGAGAGATTTTCTTTACTTCCGCGTTACAAGTGAGGACGACTGCTGAAACCGGCGGGCCCTGAACTGGTCAGGACCCGCCGGGACGGCGGGGCGCCCCTAGGGTTCCGCTGCTGGTCAAGCTGACAGTAGGACTGGTCCGAGAGGGGAGGCGGTGCTCGCAGCAGGGCACCGTTCCACGGCGGGACAAAAGCCCGGGAGGCCTTGAATGGCCCCGGGCTGCGCTGTGTGCATTCCGGGCCTGATCCCCAGCGGAGGCCGGAATGTCAGCAAACCCCGAAACCTTGACCACCGATCAATTGGGCGCACGGGACCTTGGCCATTTCGGCTACGCCCAGCAGCTCTCACGCCGGGTCGGCAGCTACGCGTCGTTCGCGGCCGGCTTCTCGTTCGTCTCCATCCTGACCACTGTCTTCCAGCTGTTCGGACTGGGCTTCGGCTTCGGCGGTACGGCGTTCTTCTGGACCTGGCCTGCCGTCCTGGCCGGCCAGTTGATGGTGGCGTTGTGCTTCGCCGAACTCGCCGCGCGGTATCCGTTGTCGGGCGCGATCTACCAGTGGGCTCGTCGTCTCGGTGGCGCCGTGGTCGGCTGGTTCGCGGGCTGGACGATGGTGATCGCACAGATCATCACGCTGGCCACCGCTGCGATCGCGCTGCAGGTCGTGCTGCCCGCGGTCTGGCCCGGATTCCAATTGGTCGGCACTGATTCTGCGTTGGCGTCGAAGGACGGCGCCGCGAACGCCGTACTCCTCGGCTGTCTGCTGCTCGTCGCGACGACCGTGCTGAACGCGACCAGCGTGCGGGTCACCGCGCTCGTCAACTCGGTCGGCGTGACGTGTGAGCTGATTGGCGTCGTTCTGATCGTCATATTGTTGACAACCCGCGCCGAGCGCGGTCCGTCCGTCGTACTGCACACCACGAACCTGGACAGCACGACCGGGTACGTCGTACCGCTGCTGATCTCGGCGTTGATGGCGGCGTACGTGCTGGTCGGGTTCGACAGCGCGGGCGAGCTGTCGGAGGAGACGCACAAGCCGCGTGCGACGACGCCCCGGACGATCCTCCGCGCGGTCGTTGCCTCCGGCATCGGTGGTGCGTTCCTGATCGTCGCGGCGCTGATGGCCGCGCCGTCGCTGACCGACGGAAACCTAGCCACCCAGGGTCTCCCCTACGTGCTGACCAGCCGGCTGGGTACGACGCCCGGCAAGCTGCTGCTGCTCGACGTCGCGCTCGCGGTCTGCGTGTGCACGCTCGCGATCCAGACCGCCGCGGCCCGGATGATCTTCTCGATGGCACGCGACAACGTCCTGCCGGGTTCGCGTCAACTGCGCAAGGTGTCCGAGCGCACCGGTACACCGGTAGCGGCGACCGTCGTACCAGGTGTGCTGGCCGCCTTCTGCCTGGTCGTGAACGTGGGGAACGCGGGCCTGTTCCTCGGCCTCGCCAGCGTCTGCATCATGCTGCTCTACGTCGCGTACCTGATGGTCACCACGCCGTTCCTGGTACGACGCCTGACCGGCGGCGGACTGCCCGCCGGTGTGGATGAGAACGGCCGGCCGCTGTTCTCGCTCGGGCGGTTCGGTCTGATTGTCAACATTGTCGCGGTCGCCTACGGGCTCGCGATGGCGATCAACCTCGGCTGGCCGCGCGCCGAGGTGTACGACCCGGCCGGCGACGGCTGGTACCTGCACTACCTTCCGCTGATCACGCTCGCCATCGTCGCCGCCGGCGGACTCCTGGCCTTCCGCGCCCAACGCAGCGCGTACTACGCCTCGATCGGCGTAGCCACGCGCACCGCCACCCCGGCAGTGGAAGCAGAAGGAGCCAGCGCATGATCGCGCATGCACACGAGATCCCGGGGGATGCCGCGTGGTCTGCGCCGGTTCGTGCGGGCCGCACCATCACACTGACCGCACTGGCTGACGGCGCGAACGCGTCGATGCTCATCATCGGCGCCGACCGCCTCGATCGCCTCAACATCCCCGACACGTTGAAGTCCCAGATGTCGGCACGCATCAAGCCTGGCATGGTGCTGATGTCCGACCGCGGCCTCGCACTGGCGACCGTCACTGCCTCGAGCCTCGACTGGCACGACTGCCTCACCGGCGCGTTCCCCAGCCGGCTCCTCCTTCTCGAACTCATCAAGCACGGTTTCGGCGAGACCGACCTGCACGCCTGCATCAACTTCTTCAGCAAGGTCGCCGTCGCGGACGACCCCCGCGCGTCGCTCGCGTTCATTCCCGACCACGCCCACGCGGGTGACACGGTCACGCTCCGAGCCGACCAAGACCTGTTGATCTTCATCTCGACCGCACCCCATCCGCTGTCCGACGAGCCCGCCGCGAGTGTCGCAGTGCAGCTCGAAACCCCTGCAAACGTGAAGGATCCCGACCTCCGCGACGAAGCGGTCCGCGCGCTGCGGCTGACTCGGGAGCTGATCGGATGACCGTCACCGCAACGACCGTTGCCCTCGACACCGTGGTGGAAGCCGGCGACGGCGCACTCGTGACCGTGCCGGCGGGCGGACGATTGCAGATTGTCGACCTGCATGGCAATCAGGCCGTGGACACGTTGTTCTACGACGCCCACGACATCGACAATCGCTACTCCGCGTTCGACACGATCCGCGAGCAGCGGGCAGTGTTTCTGACCACCGGGTCCCGCCTGGTCTCGACCAGGCGGGACGAACTCGCCGTGATCACCGACGACACCTGCGGCCGGCACGACACCGTCGGCGGCGCGTGCTCACAGGAGAGCAACGTCATCCGGTACGGCGAGTTCACCCGGCATCAGCATGCCTGCCGACAGACGTTCCTGCGGTATGGAGCGAAGGTCGGCATCGGCCAGCGTCAGCTCACCCACAACGTCAACTTCTTCATGAACGTGCCGGTGACGTCGAGCGGCGGCCTGACCTTCGAGGACGGTCTGTCCGCCCCAGGCAAGTACGTCGAGTTGACGGCGAGCCGCGACCTGTTCGTGCTGATCAGCAATTGTCCGCAGGTCAACAATCCTTGCAACGGCTGGAATCCCACGCCGATCCAGCTACTGGGCTGGTGGTGACGTTGGCCCTCATCACAGTTGTTGCCCCAGGCACTCAAACCACAGTGCAGGATCTCGCCGGCCGGCCAGGCCTGTGGGACGTTGGCGTACCGCCGTCCGGAGCCGCCGACGAACTCGCCTTCGCCTTGGTCAACGCCGCCGTCGGCAATCCGGACACCGCGGCCGGACTGGAGTGTGTGCTCGCCGGACCGGTCCTGACCTGCGACGAGGATCGACTGATCTGCGTGGGCGGCGCTGTCCGCAATGCGACTGTCGACAATCTGCGAATCAGACCAGGGATGGTCGTCCGGTGGCCGGCCGGTGCTGTGCTGGACGTCGGCCAGCTCGACGGTCCCGGGATGCGCGGATACGTGGCGATCCAGGGCGGGCTCGACGTGCCGCGCGTACTCGGCAGCCGTTCGACCTTTATCCTCGGCGGGTTCGGCGGCCACGACGGCAAGCCGCTCGCGGCCGGCGACCGGCTTCCGCTCGGCCGGCGGGAGAACCTGCTCACCCCGCTCTCGGTGGAGCTGCCGACGATGTCGGACTCCTGGCAGCTGCGCGTCATCCCCGGACCCCACGGCGCGCCGGAACATCTCACGGCCGAAGGGGCCAACGCGTTTTTTGCCAACGATTGGATTGTCGACCATCGATCCGATCGGACGGGGGTCAGGCTGATCGGTCCGACCCCCGGCTGGGCCCGGACCGACGGTGGTGAAGCCGGTCTGCATCCGTCGAACGTGCACGACTCGGCGTACCCGGTCGGCGGCATCATGCTCTCCGGTGACACCCCGGTCATCGTCGGCAAAGACGGGCCGTCGCTCGGCGGATTCGTCGTACCCGCGGTCGTCATCGAGGCCGACCGGTGGATGCTCGGTCAACTCCGCGCGGGCGACTCAGTGCAACTAGTCCCCGTGACACTAGTTGCAGCGACGCAGGCGATCGAGGATCGGCGTCGCTGGCTGACCGACCTGCGCCAGGAGCCAAGGTCGGTCGCTCCCTGGACCGGTGCGCCGGACCGCCCCGAGGTCCTGCACCACGGCGAGCGGTCCGCCACGGCGCCGCCGTACACAATCAGGTGCGCCGGGGAGCGGCACTTGCTCGTCGAAGCAGGACCGGCCGAGCTCGACCTCACTGTCCGCGTCTGGATCCACCTGCTGGCGCAGGCCTTGCGGGACAACCAGCCGGTCGGCGTCGCGGAGATCGTCGAAGGCGTGCGGTCTCTCCTCGTGGCGGTCGACTCGTCTCGGCTCACGCTGATCGCACTCGCGCAGCGGCTCGCGTTCCTCGCTGCTGGGTTGGACGATCCCGAGACGGTGGTGCTGCCGGCGCGAGAGGTGGTGCTGCCGATCGCGTTCGACCACCCGGAGGCGCACGAGGCGATGCGCCGCTACGCCACTTCGGTCCGCCCGGACGCGCCGTGGTGCCCGGACAACGTCGAGTTCATCCGGCGGGTCAACGATCTCGACGCCCGGGACGAGGTGTTCGAGATCATCCAGGCCGCGACGTACCTGGTGGTCGGTCTCGGCGACGTCTATCTCGGCGCGCCGGTCGCGGTACCGATCGATCCGCGGCATCGGCTCGTCACCACGAAGTACAACCCGGCCCGGACCTGGACGCCGCAGAACGCGGTCGGGATCGGTGGGATCTACCTGTGCGTGTACGGGATGGAGGGACCGGGCGGGTACCAGTTGGTCGGGCGCACGGTCCCGGTCTGGCGGCTCTCCCCCGCCGACGAGCAGCCTTGGTTGCTGAGGCAGTTCGACCTGATCAGGTTCACGCCGGTCACCGCGGAGCAACTCGCCCACGAACGAGCCGAGATCGCCGTTGGGCGGGCGGATCTGAAGACCGCACCGGCGACGTTCTCGATCGCCGACGTACGACGGATCGAGCAGGAGGCACCTGTGGACATCGCGACGCTGCGCGCCAGACGCCGCGCCGCCTTTGACGCCGAACGGGCACGGTGGGGCGCATGAACAACGAGTGGATCACCCGGGTCGACCCGATCGAGCCGGCGCCCGGACCGTTGCACGGGCTGACGATGGCGCTCAAGGACAACATCGACCTCGCGGGCGTGCCGACGACGGCTGGGGACCCGCGGAACTCGCGTCCTGTTGTCGACAATGCGTTTGTTGTCGATCGGCTGATCGCCGCCGGCGCCGTACCGCTGGGGAAGACGAACCTCGACCAGTACGCGACCGGGTTGGTCGGCACGCGATCGCCGTACGGCGCCTGTCACTCGGTCTTCTCCGAACGCCATGTCTCAGGCGGATCGAGCTCGGGCAGTGCGGTCGCTGTGGCGAGTGGCCAGGTCGACTTCGCGCTCGGCACGGACACGGCAGGGAGCGGGCGGGTACCGGCTGCGTTCAACCGGCTGATCGGCATCAAGCCGAGTCGTGGGCTCGTGTCCGCGCGCGGCGTCGTACCTGCCTGCCGATCGCTCGACTGCGTGACCGTGATGGCTCGGACAGTGGCCACAGCGCGGGCGGCGTACGACGTGATGGTCGCCTACGACCCGGACGACGCCTGGTCGCGCCGGGCGGACGAGCTGCCTCGGCCTCGGGGTGGTCGCGTCATCGGCGTACCGGATGTGGGGTTGGAGCTGGATCCGCTGCATGAGGCGGCCTGGCAGGAGACCCTCGCCGAGGCTGATCGCCTCGGTGAGATCGTGAAGGTGGATGTGCGGCCGTTGCTCGAAGCGGCCGACCTGCTGTACTCCGGGCCGTGGCTGGCCGAGCGGTGGCTGGCCTTCGGCGACAAGCTCGACGACGATCCGGCGGTCGACCCAACCGTGCGGACGATCGTACGGGGCGGCGCGGCGCTGACCGCGGCCGCTGCGTTCGCCGGCTTCGACCGGCTTGCCACGCTGGCTCGCGCGAGTGAGCCGCTGTGGACGCAGGTCGACGCGCTGCTCCTGCCGGTGACGCCCGGGCATCCCACGCTGGCCGAGGTGGCGGCCGATCCGATCGGCGTGAACAGTCGCCTCGGTCGCTTCACGAACATGGTGAACCTGCTCGATCTGTGCGCGGTCGCGTTCCCAGGTTCGGATCGAGCCGACGGTCTGCCGTTCGGGATTCAGCTCCTCGCGCCGGCTGGTCACGACCTCTCGCTGATCGACCTCGCGGCTGAGTGGTGTGGTGAGACAGTGCCGCCGCATTCCGTGGACAGCGACGTGCTGCTGGCGGTCGCGGGCGCACACCTGTCCGGACAGCCGCTCAACGATCAGCTGGTACGGCGGGGAGCCCGGCTCGCGTTCACGGCACGGACCGCTTCGTCGTACCGGATGTATCTCGTCGACGGACCGCGTCCCGGGCTGACCCGGACTCTGCGGGGTGCTGACGGTCCTGGGATCGAGGTGGAGGTGTGGCGACTGCCGTCGGCCGAGCTGGCCGGGTTCGCGGCGACGATCGATCCGCCGCTGGCTATCGGGCCACTCGAGCTGTCGGACGGTCAGCAGGTACTCGGCTTCGTCTGTACGGCGGATGCCGCGGACCCGGCGCGTGACATCACGGCGTTCGGCGGCTGGCGGGCCTACTTGTCCGGGAGCTGAGCGCCCTAAGGTTGGTGGGCATGAGCCTGACACCCGCCGAACAGAAGGTGCTGGACCGGATCGACGAGGACCTGCTGGTCCGGGTCACCCAGGATCTGGTCCGCGCGCCCGGGCAGAACCCGCCCGGTGAGGAGGCCGCCACAGTGGCCGTCCTCACCGCGGCGGCTCGGGACCTTGGGCTCGACGTCGCGACGTCGTCCGTCGAACCGGGCCGGGACAACGTCTCCATCACGCTTGCCGGCGGCAACAATCCCGGCCTGCTGCTCCTCGGCCACACCGATGTCGTCCCTGTCGGCGAAGGTTGGACGGTCGACCCTCACGGCGGACTCCTCCGCGACGGCCGGGTCTACGGCCGCGGCGCCTCCGACATGAAAGGCGGCCTGGCCGCAGCCTTGATCGCCCTCGCCGCCCTCCGCGGCACCACGCTGTCCGGCCCCGTCGAACTCGCCGCCGTCGTCGACGAGGAGGAAACCGGCAAAGGCATCCGCGCGTACATCGCCTCGAACGGGTCGGCTGTGGATAACTCGGACTCGGATCGAGGCTTCGCCGATAGACTCGAAGCGGAAAGGACAGGGGCGAGGGGTGGCTCAGCCGCCGGCCCGTTGTCCAGCAGGCCGTCCCGTCAGTACGTCGGCTGCATCACCGCCGAGCCGACCGATCTGCAGACGATCATCGCGGCCCGTGGTGACTCCTACCTCCAGGTCGCCGTACACGGCCGCGCCTCGCACGCCGGCAACCCGGACGGCGGCGCCAACGCGATCTACGGCGCAGCTGCCGTCGTCGCGGAGATCGAACGCCTGCACGCGGAACTCGCGACCGCACCCCATCCCCTGCTCGGACCCGCGACCTGGAGCGTCGGCCAGATCAACGGTGGCACTGGCGGCTCGATCGTCCCCGCCGAGTGCGTGGTCGTCGCCGACCGCCGCCTCCTTCCCGGTGAGTCCCCCGCCGAGGTCCTCGCCGATCTCGGGCGTCGCGTGAACGCGCTCCGGCTCGAGGACCGCGGCCTCGCCGTTGAGCTCGCCATGCCGATGGAGATGCCTGCTTTCGAGACTCCCGCAGACGCTGAGCTGGTTCGTGTGACTGAGGCCGCGCGGCTGGACAGCGGCGGTCAGCAGATGCCACTGGCCGGGTGGACCGCGGCGTGCGACGGAGGGTACGTCGACCGGGATCTCGGCGTACCTGTTGTCGTTCTTGGGCCGGGCTCGGTTACTGGGCAGGCCCATCGCGCGGACGAGTCTGTGCCTGTCGCGGAGCTGCTCACGGCAGCCCGCACGTACACCCTCGCGGCACTCCGTCTCCTCACCTAGGGGCCGATTCAGCAGGAACCCGGACGCACCGGCCACAAGTTCCAGCGGAACCGTCGCTGAGTCGGCTCGCTGACCTGACTCGCCTCTGATGACCTGAGACAACTTGTGGGGACCGGAGACAGGATGCGGGGAGCTGAGACAGGAAGCCGTGGCGTGAGACCTGCTATTTCAGGTTTCACGCCGCCAGAAGGTGTCTCGGCCCACAACAACTGAGGGGTTCGATGCGGAGCCAGGGCCTGCGGGTCGGGGCCGGCGAGAACCGGCGCCTGGCCGCCGCCTACCCGTTCGCGCGCTCGGAGGGAATGTCCCTCGGTCGACGAGTGCGTGAGGCGGGTGATCCTCGGCGGGGCTGTGCCTTGACTCTGACACTGTGTTAGGTCGTAGACCAGCCGCATGATGATGACGACTGCAGAGGTTGCAGAGCGGATTCGCACGCGGCAGGTGACTTCGCGTGAGGTGGCCGAGCAGATGTTGGCCAGGATCGCCGCGGACACCGAGGTGAATGCGGTGGTGGAGGTCCGGCCGGAGTACGCGTTGGCAGCAGCGGACGAGGCCGACGCGGCGCTAGAGCGGGCTGACGCGGCGGTGGGTGCGGCGGTGGGCGCTTCGGTGGGCGCGGGTGTGGGTGGCAGGCGGGGGGTGGGGCCGTTGCATGGGGTGCCGGTGACGGTTAAGGACTGCTTCGATGTTGCGGGGATGCATACGACCTGGGGGAATCCGGCGTTTGCGGAGTACGTCGCCGAGCGGGACGCGGCTGTTGTGGAACGGCTGCAGCAGGCGGGGGCGATCGTGGTTGGCAAGAGCAACGTTCACGCGATGCTCGCGGACTTCGGGCAGACCGTGAACGAGGTCTACGGGCGGACGAACAACCCCGCGGACCTCGGCCGGACGCCGGGCGGTTCGAGCGGCGGTGCGGCGGCCGCGCTGGCCGCGGGGCTCACGTACCTGGAGTACGGCTCGGACCTGGTCGGCTCGATTCGGCTGCCGGCGGCGTACTGCGGGGTGTACGGACTCAAGCCCACGAACGGCCTCGTCCTACAACGCGGCTTCCAAGTCCCCGGTACGCCGTACCTGCCGAGCGAACTCCCCAATCTGTCAACAATCGGCCCCCTCGCCCGCTCCGCCAACGATCTACGAATCGCACTCCGAGCAACCGCCGGCCCCGACGCGCCGTACGCCGGGCAACTCCGGGCCGAAGCGCCGTACTCATGGGAGCTTGGTCCGCCTCGGCATCGAGAGCTCAAAGACTTCCGTGTTGGTGTAGTGACTGACCACCCGGCTGCGCCGGTCTCCAGCGAGGTTGGTGACGCGCTGTCTGGCGCGGTAGATCGGTTGGCGCGGAGTGGGGCGAAGGTTGTTGAGGGGTGGCCGGATGGGGTGGAGCCGGGTGAGCAGGCCGAGGAGTTTGGGCGGCAGGTTGGGGTGTTCTTCGCGTTGCACGGCGGTGAGCCAGGCTCGATGACTGTCGACGAACTGGTTGCGGCCGAGCGCGGACGGATGATCGCGCGCACCAAATGGCAGCGGTACTTCGAGGACGTCGACGTGTTCCTCTGCCCGACCAGCTTCACGGTCGCGTTCCCGCACGGCTCGACGACGATCGACGGGCAGCCGTACGACGCGCAGGTGTTCTGGATCGCCCACGCTTCGTTGACCGGTCATCCCGCGCTCAGCATGCCGATCGGACGTACGGCGGATGGGCTGCCAGTCGGAGGTCAGGTCATCGGGCCGTGGCATGAGGACGACACGGCGATCACGTTCGCCGAACTGCTGGCTGATCAACTGCGGGCTGGTTGACTGCAGCCATGTTCGCCATCGGTGAGTTCGCCCGGCACGGCCGGGTGTCGATTCGGATGCTGCGGCACTACGACGCGCTCGGTCTGCTGCGCCCGGCGTACGTCGACCCGGCGACCGGCTACCGCAGTTACACCGCCGGCCAGCTCGCCGATCTAAACCGGATCGTCGCGCTCAAAGATCTCGGCTTCTCCCTCGAACAGGTCGGCACGATGATCGCGGACAACCTCGGCCCGGCCGAGATGCGCGCATTGTTGACAATGCGACGCGCGGAATTGGAGACGACTGTGGCCGAGAGCTACGCGCGCCTCGCCCAGGTCGAGTCGCGGCTACGCGGTCTCGAGGGCGACGTCGCGGCGGCCGATGTCGTCGTGAAGGAGCTACCCGCCGTACGGCTCGTCGGTCTGACCGCGACGGCGGCGAGCTTCACGCCGGACGACATCACGCCAGTGGTGCACCCGCTCTGTGCGGAACTCGGTCGCCGACTGGCCAACGCCGACGTACGCCCGTCCGGCCGGTTGACCTGCCTGTACGAACGCAATCAGGAATCCGAGGACGAGGTCGTCGTCCGAGCGACAGTCCCGGCCGCAGTCGATGCCGGAGGCAACCTCAACGGACTCGAGGTGATCGACCAGCCCGCAGTACGGGCCGCGACCTTGGTGCACCGCGGACCGATCGACCAGGTCCTGCCGTCCTGGCAGGCACTGGCCCGCTGGTTCAACGACAATGGTCATCGGGCCGGCGAGCCCGCACGCGAGCTCTACCTCGACACCCCGGAAGACCCGGCCGACTGGGTCACCGAACTACAGGAGCCCTTTATCTAAAGCCGATTGAACGAGAGCGTCTCACCACGCGCGCCACCCATCCACAGATCCTGACAAGCCGCCGCGAACTCCTCGAGATTCTCGGTGATCGCCCCGAAAACGTTGCCCGGCACCCATCCCTGGTCGCCGTTGATCAGCAGATTGTTCCGCCCGTAGAAGACCGCAAGGTCGACAATCGCACCGGTCGTACCCGTACCGGTCGTGTTCTCGTACCCGTACGCCGGATTGCCGAGATCATCGGAGTCGAACGAGAACCAGCACAGGTCACCCGGGATCGGCGTGATCGTCGTGTTCTCCTTGCCCGGATCGGCCGGGGCGAACGCCGGAAGCAGAGCGTAGATCTCGTTCCGCGCGTACTTGCCGTGGAACACCGGCGCGGACAACGGCAGCGCGTCCCACACCGCCGTACAAGTGCGCGGCGCCACGTCGTCGAGCAGCTTCGCCACACAGCTCACGCCGCGCTTGTCCAGGCTGACGGTGATGTACTTGCTCACTGGGCCTCCAACATAGGTGTGCGCTGATGCCAATCGGTCGCGGCCTGGTACGCCTGCCCGACCCGCAACGTGAGTGCGTCGGCGTGCCGAGGCGCGACGACCTGCAGACCGACGGGCAGACCGGCCTTCGTGAATCCGCACGGGACGCTGAGCGCTGGCTGCTGGGTCAGGTTGAACGGATACGTGTACGGCGTCCAGTCCGTCCAGTCGGGCGACGTCGATCCGTCCGGCACGTCCTGCCCGAGCGGGAACGCAGTGATCGGCAGCGTCGGCGTGACGAGTACGTCGTACTGCTCGTGGAAGCGACCCATCAGAGTCCCGAGTTCCATCCGGACTGCGGTCGCGTCGAGGAAGTCGGAGGCCGTGTATGCCGCACCCAGCTCGGCGACCCGGCGCAGTCCAGGGTCAACCCGATTGTCAACAATGTACGCCGACAACACCTTGGCGGCACCGGACCACCAGAGCACGTTGAACGCGTCGATCGGATCGGCGAACCCGGGATCCACCTCGGTCACCTCGGCCCCGGCGTCGGCCAGCACTCCGACCGCAGCCCGGACCAGCGCCTCGACCTCAGGATCGTTGCGGACAAAGCCGAAATCGGCCGAGAACCCGACCCGCAGCCCGGCGACCCCGTCGTCGATCCCGGCCAGGAACGACGTCGCCGGCGTCGGCATCGCCGACCAATCCCGCGAGTCGAATCCGGTCACGATATCGAGCAGCGCCGCCGCGTCCCGCACCGTCCGCGTCATCGGCCCGGCGTGCGACAACGTCCCGAACGCACTCGGCGGGAACAGCGGGATCAGCCCGTACGTCGGCTTCAGCGCAACCGTGCCTGTGAATGCGGCCGGGATCCGAACGGACCCGCCGCCGTCGGTGCCGAGCGACCACACGCCCATGCCGAGCCCGACCGCGGTCGCCGAACCACCGCTCGAGCCGCCGGACGTCTTCGACGGATCCCACGGGTTGCCCGTCGCGCCGTACGTGAAGGAGTCGGTGACGCCCTTCCAGGAGTACTCAGGGGTGGTCGTTTTGCCGACAATCACCGCACCGGTCTCACGCAGCCGGGCGACCGACGGCGCGTCCTCGTCCCACGGACCCGCGGCGTCGATCATTGTGCTGCCGCGCATTGTCGGCCAGCCTTTTGTCCACAATGCGTCCTTGATCGACGTCGGCACCCCGTCGCCGGGGCCCAGTGGCTCCCCTGAATGCCACCGGGCCTCCGACGCTTTCGCAGCGGCCAGTGCACCCTCGGCATCCACCAGGACGAAGGCGTTCACCTGACCGTCGTACCGCTCGATCGCGTCCAGCGCGGCCTGCGTGGCCTCAACCGGCGAGATCTGCTTGCTCCGATAGCCTTCGACCAGTTCGGTTGCCTGCGTCATCGATCTCCTGTCGGGATGTAGCCGAGCTTCTTGTCCACTACGTTCAGCAGGGGTTCGCCGGCCAGCCAGCGGCGGACGTTGGCGGCGAACTGTGCCGCGAGGGTGTCGCGCCAGCCGATCGCGTCACCGGACATGTGGGCGGTGATCGTCACGTTCGGCGCATCCCAGAGCGGATGATCTGCAGGCAACGGCTCCTGGTCGAACACGTCGAGCGTCGCCGCGATCCGTCCGGTCCCGACGGCTGCTAGCAGGGCCGCATTGTCAACAATCGGACCACGAGCAATGTTGACAATGTGCGTGCCCGGTCGCATCGCGGCGAACACCCCGGCATCGATCAGACCGCGGGTCGCGTCCGTCAGCGGTGCGGCTATGACCACGTGATCGGCCCACCCGACCTCGGCGGCCAGGTTGCTGCTGGCAACCACCTCGCCGAAGTCCGGATCGTCCGACCTAGCCACCCGGCCGGCGCCGCGGACCTCGAGTCCGGCCGCACGGAGCAGCCGAGCCGTCGCGCGACCGATCGCGCCTGTCCCGACGATCAGCGCCTTCGCGCCGAGGATGCTGCGGGTCTCGCGGTGCTGCCATCGGTGGTCGCGCTGCAGGTCGAAGCTGCGGAGGCTGTCCTTGGCGTGCGCGATCACCGCGCCAAGTACGTACTCCGCGATCGGGCGGTCGAACACGCCGTGAGCGTTGGTGACGACGACCGGCGAGTCGCGCAGTTCGTCGAAGAGCAGGGTGTCGACTCCGGCCGCGGTGACGTGGATCCATTCCAGGTTGTCGGCGTACGGCCAGACGTCCCGGACCGCTGTCGAGAAGAAGTCCCAGAGCATCAGTGCCCGCGCTCCCCGGACGGCGTCCCGCAGACCGTCCGCGGCGCAGTACTGGAAGTCGACCGGCAGGTCGTCAATTCCGGGCGGCCGGTCGCTCGCGCGCTCGCAGAGCACGGCGATCACGGGCCGGTCCGCCAGCCGGTCCACGGGCCGGTCCACGGGCCGGTCCGCGGAGGGCGCCGCGGAGCGACCCGCGGAGGCTGTCGTGGGGTCTTGGGGGGAGGCGGGCACGCATTGAGGCTAGGAATCCGTCAGTAGGATTGTCAACAATCTTCCGGGGCCGCACACTAACTCGCATGAGTACGCGCCCCTCCACCCACCCGCTGCCGGCCCCGGTCCCTCCGCTGCTGCAGACCGGCATCGGCGTGGTCGCCCCCTACGACTTCGCGCTCGACCGTGAACTCTGGCGCTGGGTCCCCGACGACGTCACCCTGCACGTCACCCGGACGCCGTACGCACCGCTGGCGGCGACCCTCGAGATGGCCGTACACATCTCAGATCCGCAGATGATCGCCCGGTCGACAATGGACGTTCTCCCGGTCGGCCCGCTGGCGGTCGCGTACGCCTGTACGTTCGGCAGCTTCGTCTCCGGACTGACCGGCGAGGCTGCTCTGGTCCAGGCGATGGTCTCCGCAGGCGCCCCGGCCGCCGTGACCACCAGCGGCGCCCTGTTGCTCGCGCTCAACCGTCTCGGAATCAGCCGGATCGCCACGGTTACGCCGTACACAAACGACCTCACCGCCGGGCTGACCGTCTTCCTCGCCGAGGCCGGGATCGAGGTGGTCGGGACCGCCGGGCTCGGGCTGATCGGGCAGATCTGGTCCGTGCCGTACGAAACGACGGTTGAACTCGTCCGCAGCATCGACAGCGACGCCGCCGAAGCGGTCTTCATCAGCTGCACCAACCTCCCGACGTACGACGTGATCGCAGGACTGGAGGCCGCGCTCGGCAAACCGGTGCTGACCGCGAACCAGGTCACGATGTGGTCCGCTCTGGAGCTCGCCGGTCACCGCGGAGTCGGCGCCGGTCAGCGATTGATGGCCGCCTGATGGATGGCGCCACCGAGTACGCCGACCGGCTGGCCCGGGTCCGCGCCGTCCTGGCCGACCGCGGCCTGGGCGCGCTGATTGTCAGCGATCCGGCGAACCTCTTCTACCTGACCGGGTACGACGCCTGGTCGTTCTATACGCCACAGTGCCTGCTGGTGCCCGCGGACGGCGAGGTCCAGTTGTTCGCGCGGGCGATGGATGCAGCGGGTGCGTCGTACACATGCAACCTGCGCGCGGACCAGGTCCACGGCTACCCCGAGGACCTCGTCCATCGGCCCGATGTCCATCCCTATGACTGGATCGCCGGGCTCTGCCGGGATCTGGTCCCGGCCGGTTCGGATGTCGCGTTCGAGGGTGACGCGCACTACTTCACCGCCCGCGGTTACCTTGCCCTGAGCAACGGTCTGCCCGGACACCGGCTGGTCGACTCGGCCGAGCTGGTCAACTGGGTCCGACTGGTCAAGTCGCCGTACGAGCTGGGTCAACTGCGGATCGCCGGCACGATCGCGGAGCGCGCGATGCGGATCGCGCTCGACCAACTGAAGCCGGGTCTCCGGCAGTGCGACCTGGTCGCCGACATCCTTGCCGCGCAGACGATCGGCACCCCCGAGCACGGGGGCGACTATCCGGCGATCGTGCCGATGTTGCCGACCGGCGATGCCGCGGGTACTCCGCACCTGACCTGGACGGACCGCACGTTCAAGGCCGGCGAGGCGACCACGATCGAGCTGGCCGGCGTGTTCGGCCGGTACCACGCCCCGCTCGCGCGCACCGTGATGCTCGGCGACCCGCCGCGACGGCTGCGCGAGACCGCCAAGATCGTCGCTGATGGCATGCAGGCAACATTGTCAACAATCCGCGCGGGCGTCATGGGCAGCGTCGTGCACGCGGCCTTCAACGACGTGATCGCCGCGCAGGGTCTGATCAAAGACTCCCGGATCGGGTACTCGATCGGAATCGGGTACCCACCGGACTGGGGCGAACGCACCGTCAGCCTGCGCCCCGGCGAGACCACGGTGCTGGCCGAGGGGATGGCGTTCCACGTGATCCTCGGAATGTGGATGGACGGCTGGGGCTACGAGCTGTCCGAACCCGTGGTGGTCACCGCGGACGGCGTGGAACGGCTGACCGGTCTGTCCCACGAACTGACGATCAGGAGGTAACTCTGTGACAGCACTCCCGTACGCCGCACGTGCCGCCGGACTGGTGGGTTCGGTGATCGACTCGAGTACGTCGCTGCTGCACAAGCAGACCCACGACATCGTCCGGTTCGCGATGGGATCGCCGGCCGCCGAAGCCGTGCCGACAAAGATCTTGTCGACAATCGCCGCCGAACAGCTGAGTCGCCCAGACGCCTACGACTACGCGGCGACCGAGGGCGACCCGCCACTGCACGCGGCGTTGCTGGAGATGCTGCGCGGGACCAGCGACGAGACCACGGCCGACCGACTGACCATCACCGCCGGCGGCATGCAGGGCCTCGATCTGTTCTGCAAGATCTTCGTCGACCCCGGCGACCTGGTGGTTGTCGAGTCACCGACGTACACCAACGGCAGCGCGACCGCGCTCTCGTACGGCGCAGAGCTGCTCGAAGTACCCGTCGACGACAACGGCATGATTGTTGACAATCTGCCGCGCCTACTCGACGGACGAACACCGAAGGCGATCTACACGATCCCGACGTTCCAGAATCCGTCCGGCGCGACGCTCTCGCTCGAACGACGACACCAACTGCTCGACCTGGCCCGCGAGTGGGGATCGATGGTGATCGACGACGACCCGTACGGCCTGCTCCGGTTCGCCGGCGATCAGCTGCCGACGCTGCGTGAGCTCGGCGCCGGCGATCCGCTGGTGTTCGCCGTACGGACGTTCTCGAAGATCATCGCGCCCGGCCTCCGGGTCGGCTGGGTCGACGCCGACCCGGAGCTACAACCCCTGTTGATCAACGCGAAACAGGCAATGGACACCTGCACCAACCTCCCCGCGCAACGACTGCTCGCCGGCTTTCTAGAGGGCGGCCACCTCGAGGATCACCTGGTCACGCAGCGGGCGGAGTACAAGCGTCGTAAGGAGGCGATGCACGCCGCGTTGACGAAGTACTTCGGCGACATCGCGCGATGGACCGACCCCGAGGGCGGCTTCTTCCTCTGGGTCACGCTGGAGAACAGCGTCGACACCGCCGAACTGTTCGAGGTCGCGCTCGCCGAGGGCGTCGCGTTCATCCCCGGCCCGGCGTTCTCCCCCAGCGGCCGGTTCACCGACGCGTTCCGCCTGTGCTTCGCCTCGACCCCTCCGGACCGCATCCACGAAGGAGTCGCCCGCTTGCGTCGGGCGGCTGACAAGCTAATCGGGTAGAGCGGCGGCCAGCAGTTCGGCGAGGTGGCGGGCCCGGCGAGAGGTGCCGTGCGCGATCTGCGTGCGGCAGCTGAAACCATCCGCGAGTACGGCGGCTGCATCGGGCAACGACCGTACTGCGGGCAACAGCGCCCGTTCGCCGACGGCCTTCGACAGCTCGTAGTGATCACGCTCGAAACCGAAGTTGCCGGCCAGCCCGCAGCAACCCGAATCCGGCACCGTCGCCTCGATGCCGGCCGCAGCCATCAGCGTGCGGTCGGCGTCGAACCCGAGAACCGCATGCTGATGGCAATGCGTCTGCACGAGCGCCTCTCCCCCGACCTGCGGCGGCTTCCAGTCGGCCTCGACAAGTAGTTCGGAGAGCGTGCGCGTGCTCGCGGCAGCCGCAGCGGCAAGGGGATTGTCGGCAAGAAGATCAGGTGCGTCGTGGCGGAGAGCCGCAGTACAACTGGGCTCGAGGCCGACGATCGGCGTACCGGCCGTGAGATGAGGTGCCAGCGTGGCCAGGGATCGATCGAGGACTCGGCGCGCGGTCGTGAGCTGGCCGGTCGAGATCCAGGTGAGGCCGCAGCAGACCGGCTTCGCGGGCAGTACCACCTCGAAACCCGCGGCCTCCAACACAGCTACCGCGGCCCGGCCGATCTCCGGCGCCAGGTAGTTCGTGAACGTGTCCGGCCACAGAACAACCTTCTGCCCGCCCGTCGATCCACCGCGTCGCGCGAACCATTGCGTGAAACTCTCGCTCGCGAACGCCGGCACCTCCCGCTCGGCCGCGATCCCACCGAGCCGCTTGGTCAATTGCAGACCAGCAAATCGATTTGCGATCCCCGGCGCCCGCGACGCTAGCCGCGACCACAGCGGCAGCCAGCCCATCGACCAATGCGACATCGGCCGCTTCCACGGCCGCCGCGCGTAGTAGTGCTGGGTGAACTCGGCCTTGTACGTCGCCATGTCCACATTCACCGGGCAGTCCGACAGACATCCCTTGCAGGACAGGCAAAGGTCCAGCCCGTCACGTACTTCGGTCGACCGCCAACCGTCCTTGATCACATCGCCCTGCAACATCTCCCACAACAGATGCGCCCGCCCCCGCGTGGAATGCAGCTCCTCCCGAGTGACCTGATAACTCGGGCACATCACGCCGCCCGAACTCTGCCGGCACTTCCCGATCCCCACGCACCGCCGCTGCGCCTGGGCGAAATCGTGCCCGTCCTCCGGGTAGTCGAACAGCGTGGCCACATGCCGATCCTTGGCCGGACCGTCGTGCCGGATCGCCAGGTCGAGTGGCGGCGGCTCGACGATCATCCCCGGGTTCATCACCGCGCTCGGATCCCAGATCTGCTTCAGCTCCGCGAACAGCGCGACCCCGTCAGCGCCGTACATCCGGCTGAGCAGCTCACCGCGCGCCCGCCCGTCGCCGTGCTCGCCGGACACCGAGCCGCCGAGCTCGACGACCAGGTCGGCGGCCTGCTCGACGAATTCGCGGTACGTCGCAATTCCGCGCGTACTGAGTAGGTCGAAGTCGATCCGCATGTGCATGCAGCCCTCGCCGAAGTGCCCGTACGACGCACCCGACAGGCCGTGCCGTCCGAGCAGTTCGTCCAGCCCGCGGAGATAGGTACCCAACCGCTCCGGCGGTACGGCGGCGTCCTCCCAGCCGCCCCACGCCTCGGCGCCGTCCGCGCGACGGGTCGCCAGACCAGCAGCGTCCGTCCGGCAGCGCCACAGCACCGCCTGTGACTTCGGGTCGGTCACGAGGGACGCGGTCGCGGGCGATCCGGAGTCCCGCAACTCCTCCAGCATCACGCGTGCCGCATCGGCCGCGGCGGTCTCATCTTCGGCGCCGATCTCGACCAGCAGCCAAGCGTTGCCGGCCGGGAGTCCGGCTCGGATCGCTGCGTCGCGGACCTCGGTCGGGAGACGTTCGACCAGATCACTGTTGATGGACTCCATCGTGAGCGGCCCATGACGCAGTACGACGGGAACGCTGTCGGCCGACGTGATCGAGTCGGCGAAACCGAGCGCGCACAAAACCTTTGCCTTGGGCAACTCGGTCAGCTGAACGGTAGCGCGCAGCGTCGCGGCCAAACCGCCTTCACTGCCGGAGAGCAGGCCAGCGAGGTTGTAGCCGTACTCCGGGAGCAGTCGATGCAGCGCATATCCGGAAATCTGCCGCGTGAACTGCCCAAACCGCCGCCGGATCAGCAACTCATGCCGATCAGCAAACCCTTGAAGGGCGCGATGGAGCTCACCCTCACGACCGGGGCGGGCGGCGGCGATTGCGCGGTCTGCGGTGGAGTCGGCGGTAAGACGGGTGCCGTCGGCAAGGACCACCTCGAGCGAGCGCAGGTTGTCGGCCGTCGTACCCCAGGCGACCGAATGTGCTCCGCACGCATTGTTGGCAATCATGCCGCCGAGCGTCGCCCGGCTCGCGGAAGACGGGTCGGCGCCGAACGCGAGCCCATGCGGCTTCGCAGCGGCCAGCAGATCGGTCAGTACGACGCCGGGCTCGACGACCGCGGTCCGGGTCGTGGGATCGAGTTCGAGGATCCGATTCACGTGCCGGGACGCGTCGATCACGACGCCGCCGATCGCGTTGCCGGCCATCGACGTACCGCCGCCCCGGACGACGACCGGAGCTCCGGCCGCGGCGGTCCGTGCGACGGCCGACGCCAGCTCGTCGGCATCGGCGGGTACGACGACCAGGTCGGGCACGGCTCGGTAGTTCGAGCCGTCCGCCGCGTAGAGCGCCCGGGTCCGCCGATCGTCGGCGACCACCCCGCGGAGCTCGCGCCGCAACGCCCCGACCAACCGCTCGACGTCGTACTGAGGGTTTAGCATTGTCGACAATCTACCTATTTCGGTGCGCATCAGCCAGGAGGTCGAATGGTCACGGTGGGGCTGCTCTATCCCGGACACAGTGCTGAGGACGACTACCCGACGCTCGAGGCCAGACTCGACGGAGCGGTGAAGCTGCCGGTCGTGATCACTTCGGTGGGCGAGGACGCGCACCGGGTCGACGCCCTGCTCGACCTCGGCCGGGCGGAGCGGCTCGCCGAGGGCGCTGCCGAGCTCGCCTCCTCCCAGCCCGACGCGGTGATGTGGGCGTGCACGTCGGGCAGCTTCGTGTTCGGGCCGGAGGGCGCTCGCAACCAGGCCTCGGGTGTCGCTCAGGCGCTCGGTGTGCCGGCGTCGTCGACCTCGCTCGCGTTCGTCGACGCGTGCAATCGGCTCGGCATCCACCGGGTCGCCGTCGCGGCGTCGTACCCGGAGGACGTCGCGCAGCACTTCGTCCGGTTCCTGACCGGCGGCGGCGTCGAGGTGGTGTCGATGGGCAGCCACGGCATCATCACCGCCGCGGAAGTCGGGACGCTCGCGCCGGAGCGAGTGGTGGCGATGGTGAAGGCCGCCGACCACCCCGACGCCGAGGCGATCCTGGTGCCCGACACCGCGATGCACACGCTGGAAATCATCGACGACCTGGAGGCCGCAGTCGGCAAACCCGTACTGACGGCGAACCAGGTGACGGTCTGGAAAGGGCTCGAGTTGGTCGGCCCGGTACCGTATCTGCCAAATCTGGGGACGCTGTTCAGCGGGACCACAAGGGGGAAGTCGGAGTGACCAACTACATCGAGCCGCTGGCGCAGGAGTCGACGCCGAGCATCATCGCCGACAAGCTGCGGATGGCCATCGGTCACGGCGAGCTCAAGCCCGGCACGCAGCTCGGCGAGGCCGACCTGGCCCGCAAGCTCGGGGTCAGCCGCGGGCCGCTGCGGGAGGGCATGCAGCGGCTGACGCAGGAGGGTCTGCTGATCTCGATCCGCAACCGCGGCCTGTTCGTCATCGACATGACGCCGGCCGACGTCCGCGACATGTACCTGGCGCGCGAGGCGATCGAGCGCGCCGCGGCCCGGAACATCCTCCGCGGCGAGACCGAGGGACCCGGTACGGAGCTGCTCCACATCGTCGACGACATGTCCGTCGCCGAGGGCGATCCGGCCGCGGTCAGTGAACTCGACATCGCCTTCCACGAACGGCTCGTCCAGCTGTCCGGCAGCCCACGACTGGTGCGGATGCACCAGACGTTCATCACCGAGACCCGGATGTGCATCCACGCCCTGGAGCAGACCTACTCAGCCGCCGACACCCGCGTCGCCGAGCACTACGCACTAGCCGAAGCGATCCGCACCGGCAACGAAACCTGGACCGACCAGCTCCTGATCGCCCACATGGACGACGCCATCACCCGCCTCGTCAACCGCTGAGGTCCGTCAAGACACGGCGATGCCGATGTACTTCGTCTCCAGGAACTCGTCGATGCCGACGGCACCGCCTTCCCGCCCGAGGCCCGACTGCTTCATGCCACCGAACGGCGCCGCGGGGTTCGACACCACGCCCTGATTGAGGCCGACCATCCCGGTTTCGATCGACTCTGCCACCCGTAGCGCGCGGCGGAGGTCGTTCGTGAAGACGTAGGCGACCAGGCCGTACTCCGTGTCGTTCGCAGCCTCCACCACCTCTTCCTCGGTGCTGAACGGCGTCAACGGGGCCACCGGCCCGAAGATCTCCTGGTCGGCCATCGCCGCGTCACGCGGTACGCCGGTCAGCACTGTCGGCGGGTAGAAGTACCCGTTGCCTGCAGCAACCTCTCCCCCGGTCAGCACGGTCGCTCCACGACCGACCGCGTCCGCGACCAGGGACCGCACCTTCTCCAGCCCGGCCGCGTCGATCAGCGGACCGACCTTCACGTCCGGCTCGGTGCCACGCCCGACGGTCAGTGCGCCCATCCGGTCCGCCAGCCGACGACCGAACTCGTCAATGATCGAATTGTGGACAAAAAGACGATTGGCCGCCGTACAGGCCTCGCCCATGTTGCGCATCTTCGCCGCGATCGCACCGTCCACGGCCTCGTCCAGATCCGCGTCCTCGAAGACGATGAACGGCGCGTTGCCACCGAGCTCGAGCGAAGTCCGCAGTACCTTCTCCGCGCTTTGTTCGAGCAGGACCCGGCCGACGCGCGTCGAGCCGGTGAAGGAGAGCTTGCGAGCCAGGCCGGACCGGATCAGCGGCTCCATCACGCCGCCCGCGTCCATCGCGGTGACACAGTTGACCGCACCTGCCGGTACGCCGGCTTCGGCGAGGATGCCCATCAGCGCGAGCATCGACAGCGGGGTCTGGTGGGCGGGCTTGATCACACTCGTACAGCCGGCCGCGATCGCGGGGCCGAGCTTGCGGGTCCCCATCGCCATCGGGAAGTTCCACGGCGTGATCAGCAAGCACGGACCGACCGGCTGCTTTGCGATCAGGAAGCGCGCGTTCCCGGCCGGCGCGGTCTGGTAGCCGCCGTCGATCCGAACTGCCTCGCCGGCGAAATGCCGGAAGAACTCGGCCGCGTACGCGATCTCACCGCGCGCCTCCGGCAACGGTTTGCCCATCTCCAGCGTCATCAGCAGAGCGAGATCGTCGGCCCGTTCCATCAGCAGCTCGTACGCCGCCATCAGCATGTCGGCCCGGTCCCGCGGAGAGGTCCGGGCGAAGTCCGCCTGCGCCGCGACTGCGGCCTCGAGCGCGGCCCGCCCGTCGGCCGGCGATGCGTCGGCGACCGCACACAGCACCTCGCCGGTGGACGGATCGACGACGTCGAACGTCGCACCGCGGGTCGCCTCGACCCACTTCCCATCGATGAACAGCCGCTTCTCGACGGCCTCGATCACGCTGGATTCGTCGCTCATTCGCACCCCTTCACCGACCCGTACACCTGAGATACGCTGATTGTCGACAATCTACCATTCGACTCGTCAACGATCCGACAACTGGAGGGAAGTCCGTGGCCGAGCTCTCGCAGATCCTGAAACAGGCGACCGGTGTCGTCGCCGCCCGCGGCGTGGGCGTGCAACTGTTCGACGAGGACGACCGCAGGTACCTGGATTTCACCGCCGGCATCGGCGTCACCTCGACCGGGCACTGCCACCCGCGCGTCGTCGCGGCCGCCCAGGAGCAGGTCGGCAAGATCATCCACGCGCAGTACACGACCGTCATGCACCGGCCGCTGCTCACGCTGGTCGACCGGCTCGGCGGGGTTCTCCCCCGCGGCCTCGACCGGATGTTCTTCGCGAACTCCGGCAGCGAGGCGATCGAGGCGGCACTCCGCCTGACCCGCCAGGCGACCGGTCGGCCGAACGTGATCGTGTTCCACGGCGGCTTCCACGGCCGGACCGTGGCGGCGGCCTCGATGACCACATCCGGGACCAAGTTCCGGTCCGGGTTCAGCCCGCTGATGTCCGGCGTACACGTCTCGCCGTTCCCCGACCCGGGCCACTTCGGCTGGCCGGTCGAGCAGGCGACCGACTTCGCGCTCAGTCAGTTGGACTACGTGCTGCAGACCTTGAGTACGCCGGCCGACACCGCGGCGTTCTTCGTCGAGCCGGTGCTCGGCGAGGGCGGGTACGTGCCGGCGAACGAGCGGTTCTTCGCCGGACTGCGGGAACGCGCCGACGCGCACGGGATCCTGCTCGTGGTTGACGAGGTGCAGACGGGCTTCGGGCGGACCGGCAAGTTCTGGGGCGGCGACCATTTCGGCTCGCGACCGGATGTTCTCGTCACCGCGAAGGGCCTCGCGTCCGGCTTCCCATTGTCTGCAATCGCAGCATCGTCGGAACTGATGGAGAAGGCTTGGCCGGGTTCACAGGGCGGTACCTACGGCGCGAACGCGGTCGCCTGTGCCGCGGCGCTGGCAACCCTCGACGTGATCGAGGACGAAGGTCTGGTGCAGAACTCGGCCGACCGCGGCACCCAGCTCAAGCAGGCATTGCAACTGGTCGCGGACAAGCACGAGCAGATCACCGACGTTCGCGGGCTCGGCCTGATGATCGGCAACGAGTTCCGCGACGCGGACGGCAAGCCCGACCCGGTGACGGCGACCGCAGTACAGCAGGAGGCAGCTAGGAGGGGTCTCCTGCTGCTGACCTGCGGCGCCTGGGGCCAGGTCGTCCGCTTCATCCCGGCCCTCGTCGTCACCCCCGACGAGATCGACGAAGCCGCCGGCCTCTGGTCCGACGCGGTCACGGCCGTCCTCGGCTGACGCTGAGGCTGACCGGCGCGCCGACCCGCGCTTTCCGGAACTTTTCTCGCGCTAGATGGCGAATTAGTTCCGGAAAGCAGCGGGCCGGCGCCCGGCTCAGGCCTTAGCGGGTTCGGGTTCCAACGCCACCGGCGGCGGGGCGTCCTCGGTGCCCGGGATCTCGGTGCCGTTGATCGGACACCGTGAAGTCTCCGGCACCCTCACGAGCGCAATCGCCCCGATCACACAGGCGGCCATCATGTAGTACGCCGGAACGAGCGAGTTACCCAGCTTCTCGGTGAGCCAGTCGTTGACGGCGGGCGCAGTACCACCGAACAGCGACGTCGACACGTTGTACGCGATCGCAAAGCCGGCGTACCGGACGTGCGTCGGGAACATCGCCGGGAAGGTCGCCGAGATCGTCGCCAGCTGCGGCACATAGAGCAGCCCCAGCACGGCGAACCCGATGATCGCGCCGGCCAGGTTCGTCCCCATCAGCATGAACATCGGCGTACCGAACACGAACAGCCCGGCCAGCGACGCCCACCACAGCGGCTTGCGGCCGACCCGGTCCGACATCCGGCCCGCGAACGGCAGGAACACCATCATCGCCAGCATCCCGATGATCGGCACGATCAGCGACTGGTCCGAACTCAGCCCGATCTCCTTCTCCAGGTACGTCGGCATGTAGGTCAGCAGCGTGTAGTTGACCACGTTCAGCGCGATCACCATGCCGCCGAGCCGCAGGATCGGACGCCAGTAGCCGGCCAGCAGATCCTTGAACTGGGTCGCGGTCTGCTCCTCCTTCTGGCCCTTCGCCTCGAGCTCCCGGAAGACCGGCGTGTCCTCGAGCCGGGACCGGAGGTAGACCCCGACCAGACCGAGCGGCGCGGCGACCAAGAAGGGCAGGCGCCAGCCCCACGAGTGCATCTGGTCGTCGCTGAGCACCAGCGTGAAGAACAGCATCAGCAGCGCACCGGCGGAGAAGCCGGACAGCGTGCCGAACTCCAGGAAGCTGCCGAGGAACCCGCGCTTGCGGCTCGGTGCGTACTCGGCCATGAAGGTCGCGGCACCGCCGTACTCACCGCCGGTCGAGAAGCCCTGGATCATCCGCAGTACCACCAGCAGAGCCGGCGCCCAGTAGCCGATCGTGTGGAACGACGGCACCAGGCCGGCGCACAGGGTCGCGCCCGACATCATCAGGATCGTGATCGCGAGGACGTGCTTGCGGCCGAGGCGGTCGCCGAGCGGACCCCAGACCAGGCCGCCGAGCGGACGGACCAGGAACGAGACGGCGAACGTCATCAGCGCGAGCAGCGTTGCGCTCTGGGTGTCGCCCGGGAAGATCGCGGCGGAGATGTAGGTCACGCCGTACGCATAGATGCCGTAGTCGAACCACTCGGTCGCGTTCCCGATCGCTGAGGCGGCGATCGCCTTCCTGAGTACTGCGGGTGACTGCTCTACCTCGACTGTCGGCGTTGCCCGGGGCGGCTGGGAGCCCTTGGCGGGCTGGGTCTCGGCGTCCACGGTTTCCTCCTGTCGTCTGACGGCCTCATCCCGAGTGCCCACCGCACGCAAATCAACACGCCTCACGGGAAGGTCGTAGTTTTGTTGACAATCCGGATGTTAACCATGTGCATTCGTGAACCACAAGGCGTAACTCACAGTCGAGCGGTTCTTAACAGACAGTTCGGCCGAGCGATTTCGCTCGGGCCGCTCTGCTCGGGCGGGCTGTCAGTCGCGGCTGACGAAGCCTTCCTTCACCAGCCAGTCCATCGCCACGTCGGCCGGCTCGCGGCCGTCGACGTCGACCTGGGCGTTGAGGTCGATCAGCACCGGATCGGTCAGCTTGTCCGACACCGGCTGCAGCAGGTCCCGCAGCTGCGGGTACTTGTCCAGCACCTTCTTGCTGATCACCGGCGCCACGTTGTACGCCGGGAAGTACTTCTTGTCGTCCTGCAGCACCACGAGATCCAGCGACTTGATCCGCCCGTCCGTCGTGTAGATCTCCCCGAACCGGCAGTCCCCGTGACTGGTCGCGGCGTACACCGCACCGGTGTCCAGGGTCCGGATGTTGTTCCGCGGTACGGCGGAACCGAGCGGGATCCCGTAGTGCTTCAGCATCGGCTCGAACCCGTCGTTCCGGTTCGCGAACTCGGACTCGACGCAGAACGTCCGCTCCTTGACCGGCAACGACGCGACCTGCGACAGCTTGGTGAGATGCAGCCGATCGGACTCCTTCCGGGTCATCGCGAAGCCGTAGCTGTTGTTCATCGGCGCCGGCTTCAGCCAGATCAGCCCGTACTTCTCCGCGTCCTCCTTGGCCACCGCGTCGTACTGCTTCTGCTTGTCCGGGATGCCGGTGTCGTGGCCGAGGTACGAGATCCAGGCGGTGCCGGTGTACTCCCAGGCCATCTGGATCTGGCCGCCGAGCATCGCCTGCCGGGACGTGTCGCTGCCGGGCATGTTGGTCAGGTCCTGCACGTGCGCGCCCGCCGACCGCATCAGGATCGCGGCGATCTTGCCGAGGATCAGCTGCTCCTGGAAGTTCTTCGACCCGATCGCGATCGTCAGGCCGTCCAGGCTCTTCACTGAGCGCAGCGGACCTTGCAGCGCACCGTCCGGCACGAAGCCGCCGCTCGTCCCCAGTCCACATCCGCTGATCACGAGCACGACGGCACAGGCCAATGCCGTCAGGCGTTTCATCCGAGCCCCCTCGGTCGGGTGATCTCTTCCAGCACTCGGCCCGCCCAGTCGATCAGCAGCGCCAGGGCCGCGACGAGTACGGCGCCACTGATCAGCACCGGGTACCTGAGCAGCCGGATGCCGGTCGTGATCAGACTGCCCAGTCCCCCGGCGTCGATGAAGGTCGCGAGGGTCGCCGTACCGACGACGAGGACCAGTGCGGTCCGGATGCCGGCCATGATCACCGGCACCGCGAGCGGCAGCTCGATCCGGCCGAGGACGGAGACGTTCGACATGCCCATCCCGCGACCGGCCTCGACCAGCGTCCGGTCGACGCCTTGCAGGCCGACGATCGTGTTCCGCAGTACCGGCAGGATCGCGTACAGACAGAGCGCGAGGATCGCGGTCCAGAAGCCGAAGCCGAGCCAGATCGCGAGCAGCACGATCAGGCCGATCACCGGCGCCGCTTGGCCGGCGTTCGCGACCGCGACGACCAGCGGGGCGGCTCGGCGCAAGCGCGGCCGGGTCAGCGCGATGCCGAGCGGTACGGCGATCAGCAGCACGATGACTGTGGCTACGGCCGTGAGTTCGAGGTGCTCGATGGTCAGCTGGCCGACGAGCTTCCAGTCGAGCTGCCGTTGCTCGATCGAGTCGAGCTCGGCCTGGGACCGCCAGATCGCCCAGCCCCCGACGAGGATCGCGACGAACAACGGCTGGCCGATCAGCAGGCCCCACGACGGGCGGCGTGCGCGAGTCGCAGCGAGCCCTGCGGCCGCGGCCTTGGCATCAGCCAGGTTTTCCTTCGGCTGAAGGTCTTGGGTCACCGTCACTGCGCGACCTCCTCGGGCTGTTCGTCGCTGTCCTGGCCGTTGCCGTCCTGGATTCGCGCCAGTACGGCTTGGAAGTCGACGACGCCGAGGTACTCGTCCCGTCGGCCGGTGACGACCGCGCTGCCGTGGCTGGACATCAGCATCGTGTCGAGCGCGTCGTTCAGCGTGGCGCGCCGGTCGATCGTGACCAGGTCCGTGTCCTCATGCGGCTGCGGGACGTGGTCGATGTCCGACAGATCGGAGGTCCACATCCAGTCCACCGGTCGGCGCCGAAGATCGAGTACGACGACCGATTCATCACCCGCCTGCCTGGCAGCCCGCAGTACCTCAGGCGCCGAATCGCCGATCTCCGCAACCGTCGGCTGGCCCAACTCGATCTCGCTGACCCGGCTCAGCGTCAGTTGCTTCAAAGCAGCGCCCGCCCCGACGAAGTCCGCGACGAAGCGGTCCGCCGGGTTCGCCAGGATCGCCTCGGGAGTGTCGTACTGGGCGATGTGCGCACCCTCGGTCAGGATCACGATCCGGTCGCCGAGCTTCACCGCCTCGTCGAAGTCGTGCGTGACGCAGACGATCGTCTTGCGGAGCTCCTCCTGGATGCTGAGCAGTTCGTCCTGCAGCCGCTGCCGGGTGATCGGATCAACCGCACCGAACGGCTCATCCATCAGGATCACCGGCGGGTCGGCGGCCAGTCCGCGGGCGACGCCGACGCGTTGCTGCTGGCCGCCGGAGAGCTCCCGCGGGTAGCGGTTGCGGTACCGATCCGGGTCGAGGCCGACGAGCTCGAGCAGTTCGTCGACGCGTTCCGCCGTACGCCGTTTGTCCCAGCCAAGCAGGCCCGGGACCAGGGCGATGTTCTGCGTGACGGTCATGTGCGGGAACAGACTGCCGCCCTGGATCACGTACCCGATCCGCCGGCGCAGGTCGTCGTCGTTCTGCCCGCTGACGTCCTCGCCACCGATCCGGATGCTGCCGGACGTCGGCTCGATCAGCCGGTTGATCATCTTCAGCGAGGTGGTCTTGCCGCAGCCGGACGGCCCGACGAACATCACGATCTCGCCAGCCGGGATGTGCAGGGACAGGCCCTCGACGGCGGGCTTGCGCTGGCCCGGGTACCGCTTGACCACGTCGGTCAGTTCGATGTCGACGCCGCTGATGGCTGGTTCGGTTTCAGGCACGGATACCCCTCGGGGTGGTCAGGCGGCCGACGAGCAGCAGCATGGCGTCCAGGATCAGAGCGAGCAGGACCACGCCGATCGTGCCGACCAGCGCGGAGTTCAGAGCGTTCTTGCCACCGATCTGGGTGAGGCCGGTGAAGATGAAGCTGCCCAGTCCGGGGCCGAGCACGTACGCCGCGATGGCCGCGATCCCCATCGACATCTGGGCCGAGACCCGGACGCCGGCCAGGATCACCGGCCACGCCAGCGGCAGCTCGATCCGGAGCAGCGTCCGGATCGCCCCCATCCCCATCCCGCGGGCCGACTCGATCAGCGTCGCGTCGACGCCGGCCAGGCCGACGACGGCGTTCCGCAGGATCGGCAGGCAGGCGTAGAAGGTGACCGCGATCACCGAGGTGGCGGTGCCGATCCCGGCCAGCGGGATCATCAGACCCAGCAACGCGAACGACGGAATGGTCAGGCCGACCGCACTCAGCGCGCCGGCCAGCGACGCGACCCGGGGGTTGCGATGCACGACGACTGCCAGGCCGACCGCGATCACGGTGGCCAGCAGCACGCACTGGATGACCAGGCTCAGGTGCTGGTAGCTCTGGTAGAGCAATTGTGAATGACGCTCAGTTATGTAGTCCCACACGCGGTAGCCGGTACCCAACAAGCGTTCGCTTACACGTTGGGACCGTTCGTGTCAGAGTCCGGACATGCCGAAGCCCCTGGACACCGGTCGGGTGCCAGGGGCTTTCGGGGCTAGCTCAGTTGAACGAGTCGCCGCAGGCGCAGGAGCCGGTGGCGTTCGGGTTGTCGATCGTGAAGCCCTGCTTCTCGATGGTGTCGACGAAGTCGATCGAGGCGCCCTTCAGGTACGGTGCGCTCATCCGGTCCGTGACGACGCTGACGCCGCCGAAGTCCGCGACCACGTCACCGTCGAGCTGACGCTCGTCGAAGAACAGCTGGTACCGCAGCCCGGAGCATCCGCCCGGCTGCACGGCGACCCGCAGCGCGAGGTCGTCGCGACCTTCCTGGTCGAGCAGCGCCTTCACCTTCGCGGCGGCCCCGTCGGAGAGGAGAACACCCGTGGCCGTGGCCTGCTCGGTCTGCGCTTCAGTCATTCCTGACTCCAGTCATCTGCTCAAGTGCCGACGTACAGCTCGTCAGCACGGAAGTCTCTTGTCAACACGCACCAACATCGGCCGGTCCGCGCTCATTCCCATGGTCGCACACCAATTTCGCAGATCAACTACCCCGCCACTGAGTGATCAGCGGGCCCAGGTGCGGGCGACCCGCTCCGCAACCGTAGCGAGCGAGCCGTGGGGGTCCGCGAACGCCTGCTCCTCGCCGACCGCGTCGACCAGCGCGTACGCCGACTCGACCCCCATCGAACGCATCTCGCGGGACCCGATCAGCACCTTCCCGGCCAGTACGACGCAGGGTCGCAGCGCGTCGTTCGCGACCTTCGCGACGCCGGCGATCACCTTGCCGTCCCGGGACTGGAAGTCGAACGCGCCCTCGCCGGTCAGCACCAGGTCGACCTGGGCCGCCTTCTGCTTCAGGCCGGTCAGCTCGGCTACGAGGTCGATCCCGGACACTCGCTCGGCGCCGAGCAGTAGCAGCGCGTAGCCCAGCCCGCCTGCGGCACCCGCACCCTTCTGGTCCGCGGTCTTCCGGTCGGCCAGCTCGGCGAAATGCGTCAGCCAGCCGTCGACGGCAGGCTTGCGCTCGTCGGCGATCCCCTTCTGCTTCCCGAACACATTCGTCGCACCCCGCAACCCGAGCATCGGATTCTCGACGTCGCTAGCGGCAACGAACTCAACCCCCGCCACCCGATCCCGAGCCGGCTCCAAATCAACCGCACTCAACCCCACAAGCCCCGCCGCCCCACCATCCAACCGCCCACCGTCAGACCGACCGCCGCGCTCGCCGTCCGCACCGCCGTCCGACCCGTCCTCCGGCGAGCCGCCCACGGCAGTTGCTCCAAGGGCGGCGAGCATCCCCGCGCCGGCGTCGTTGGTTCCGGAGCCGCCGAGGCCGAGGATGATGCGTTTCGCGCCGGCGTCCACCGCGGCCGCGATCAGCTGACCGACGCCGTACGTCGTCGCCTCCTCGGGCCGCCTGTCCTCCGGCTCAACCAGGTGCAACCCGCACGCCTGCGCAGTCTCGACGTACGCCGTCTCGCCTGCGAGCAACACCGTCGCCGGCGTGTCCTCGCCGAGCGGTCCCCGAACGGTGACCGAGAGCAGGGTCCCGTCTACGACCGCAGACAGTACGTCGATGAACCCAGGCCCGCCGTCAGCCATCGGCGCGACCAGCACCTCAGCCCCGGGATCCCGCCGCCGCCACCCTTCCTCGATAGCCGCAGCCGCCTCAACAGCCGTCAACGTGCCCGCGAACTTGTCCGGCGCAATCAGGATCCGCATGCCGACATCCTCCCCCACCCCACCCTGAACCCAGGCGAGCCGTCCGTTTGGCGGCGTAACGACAGGACGTAGTCATATACGTACATCGCCCCGCCCGCCTGAGCAGCCCGCGAATCCACCGCAATCACCCCACACCTCCTGTCGTTAGGCCGCTGATTGACTGGCCGGGCGCGGTGACAGTTGGATCGGAGGCATGAAGACGATCCTGTTCGCACTCCGCGTGAGTGATCTGGAACGCTCACTCGCCTTCTACACCACCGTCGGCTACCTGAAGCTCAGCACGATCCCACTGGACGACGGCTCCACCCTGGTCTGGCTCCGACTACCTGCGGAGGAGTCGGTGTCCCTCGAACTCGCCCACCACCCCGCCGACGGTCCAGTCGAGGTCAGTGGATTCCAGCACTTCGCGATAGAGGTCGACTCGCTCCCCGAAACCATCGCCCACCTGACCGCAGCCGGCCTGCAACCAGGCGCCCTCGAACTCCCGGGCGGCCCCGACGGCCCAAAGATCTCCTGGCTAACCGACCCCGACGGCTACCGAATCGAACTAGTCGAGTGGCCCCCAAGCGGCCCACCCCTCCCGTAGTCGTCTGTCGGGAAGGATTGCGGGATGGATGAAGAATCGCGGGTGGCGGGGTATACGCGGCATGAGTTCGGGGAGCGGATCGGGGCGACCGCGAAACTGCGGATTGGGGCGGCTGCGGCCGTGATGGATGGTGGGCGGTTGCTGCTGACGAAGCGGAGTGACAACGGTGAGTGGTGTCTGCCGGGTGGCGGGGTTGAGCCGGGTGAGCGGCCGGCGGAGGCTGCGGAGCGGGAGACGCTCGAGGAGACCGGGTTGTCGGTGCGGGTGACCGAACTGCTCGGGGTGTACTCCGATCCGGATGTCGTCGTGGTCTATCCGGATGGGAATCGGGTGCAGATCATCGGAGTCGTCTTCCGCGCGGAGGCGGTCGGCGGTGAGGCGGGGTGCTCCGCGGAGGTGACGGAGAGTGGATGGTTCACCGCGGCCGAGGTGGTGGGGTTGACGGTGATTGCTAATCATCGGGGGGTGCTGCCGGTGGCGTTTGGGGTGCGGGGGGCGACGTACTTTGATGTGCCGCGGTTGGCGTGAATTTCACACTGTGGGCAGTGACGGGTACCACGCGGCGGCGGTCGGGTTGCGTGGGACGATGGCTGACGTGACGACGATCGCAGACGGCTCGAAGTCCCTTCCGTTGCTGTTTCTGGGGCAGAACACCGACCCGCACTCCGAGCGCGGAGTCGAGTGCCCCGGAGCTCTTCCGCCGGCCTCCGACCCGAATCTGGTCGAGCGGGCGCTGAAGGCGAAGGCGGCGCTGGGCGACCAGGTGTTCGTGCTCGGGCACCACTACCAGCGCGACGAGGTGATCCAGTTCGCGGACGTCACCGGTGACTCGTTCAAGCTCGCCCGCGACGCCGCGAACCGGCCGGACGCGCCGTACATCGTGTTCTGCGGTGTGCACTTCATGGCCGAGTCCGCGGACATCCTCACCAACGACTCGCAGACGGTGATCCTGCCGGACCTCGCGGCCGGGTGCTCGATGGCGGACATGGCCCGGATCCAGCAGGTCGAGGCGGCCTGGGACGCGTTGGCCGACGCCGGTGTCGCGGACGTGACGGTGCCGGTCACCTACATGAACTCGAGCGCCGACATCAAGGCGTTCTGCGGTCGCAACGGCGGCGTCGTGTGTACGTCGAGCAACGCCGAGACCGCTCTCGGTTGGGCGTTCGAGAAGGGCGAGAAGGTGCTCTTCCTGCCGGACCAGCACCTCGGCCGCAACACCGCCGTACTGCAGATGGGTCTGTCGCTCGAGGACTGCGTGGTCTACGACCCGCACAAGCCGGGCGGCGGGCTGACCCGCGAGCAGCTGGCCGCGGCGAAGATGATCCTGTGGCGCGGGCACTGCTCGGTGCACGGCCGCTTCACCCCGGAGTCGGTCGACGATGTACGGTCGCGGGTCCCCGGCGTCAACGTGATCGTCCACCCCGAGTGCCGGCACGACGTGGTCACGAAGGCGGACCTGGTCGGCTCGACGGAGTACATCATCCAGACCATCGAGACCGCCGAACCTGGTACGTCGTGGGCGGTCGGGACCGAGCTCAACCTGGTCCAGCGGCTGGCGAAGCAGCACACCGACAAGAACATCGTCTTCCTCGACAAGACGGTCTGCTACTGCGCCACGATGAACCGCATCGACCTGCCGCACTTCGTCTGGGCCTTGGAGAACCTGGTCGCCGGCCAGGTGGTCAACCCGATCAAGGTCGACGCCGACACCGAGAAATACGCGAAGCTCGCTCTGGACCGGATGCTCGCGCTTCCCGGCAAGACCGCTCGCGACTGACTAGTGGGATACGCGGGCTGGTGCATACCAGTCCGCGAGGATGTCGGGGAGCCGATCGGGACCCCAGCGGTCCACCGGCGTGATGCGTCCATGTAGCGACGCGAGCCCCTTGGCCAGTCCGCCTACTACGTCGCCTTGCCAGGGGACGGTGACGCCTTCGTCGGGGCCGACGATGACGGCAGGACCGCCGCGGTCGACGCAGACCACCGGGCAACCGGAAGCGAGGGCTTCGGTGACCGCCCAGCCGGCCGCCTCGCGGAGCGCGGGCGCGATGAGCGCGTCGGCCCGGAACATCGCGGCCAGCACGTCCTCGCGTGGCAGTGCGCCCATGAACTCGACCCGGTCACGGACGCCGAGCTCCCAAGCGAGACCCTCGGCGCGACCCCAGTCGGGTCCGTCGCCGATGACACGCAACTCCCAGTTCGACGCCTCCGGGCGAGCCAAGGCACTGATCGCCAGCAGCACGCCCTTCCACGGAATCAAGCGTCCGACGAAGAGCGCGGTTTTGATGCCTGGGGCACCGAACGGCTCATACGGACCGGATGCCGTGAAGCGCCGGATCGCCACGTTCGGCTGTACGACGATCTGCCGGGCGTACGGCCGGAACGCCTCGGCGACATCGTTGTTCTGAGCAACCATCAGGTCAGCGGTCTGCGCCATCCGCCGTCCGGTCAAGCGGCGCCGGGTCCCGGTGTAGGCACGCCGTACCAGCTCCCCCACCACACCGCGCGGCCCGAGCCAGTGCGACATCGAGAGCGGCGCCGTGGTCGACCCGCCGACCGGGCCCCAGATCACCTTCGCCGACGACTCCTCCACCACGCCCGCGTCCATCCAGTCCACGGCGAAGGTCAAATGATGGATCACATCGAACGAATGCTCTGCATGCAACCGCTGCGCCGTGCGGCGGGCGACTCCCTGCCACAACGGGTAGTACCAGTACACGTCCGAAGGCCGTCGCCGCAGCCGCAGGACCCAGCGCGGCAGCTCTAGCGGTACGACGGTCAGTCCGGGCACCGGCCGGATCGCCAGCTCCTCGTTGATCTCGTGCACGAACTTGCCGCGAGTCAGCAACCACACGTCGTGGTCCCGCGCGGCGGCCTTCGCCCACGCCCACCCGGCGCCCGGCTCCGACCCGCCCGACGGCCGGCAGGCGTACGCGCTGAGCAGTACCTTCGGCCGGCCCGGCATCAGCTCATCCCCTCCAGAAGCCTGCGCAGATCGGTGCTGGAGGTGGATGCGGTGTACGGGAAGTAGTGCACCTGTGCGCCGACCTCACCCAGCAGCCGTTCCAGTCTCGTCCCCTTTTCGGTTCCCTTCCAGTCGTCGCCCTTGAAGAGAACGTCGTACCGCAGTTGCTTCCACATCTCGAACTTGTCGCTGGACCAGTCGCTGACCACCTCGTCGACAAGGTCGAGCGCTCGAATGACGTCCATCCGCTCCTGGTGCGGAACGACCGGCGGACGGCCCTTGATCCGGGCAACCACGTCGTCCTCGACCACGCCGGCGATCAGGTGATCGCAGTGATCACGCGCTCGGCGCAGGATGTTCAGATGCCCGATGTGGAACATGTCGTACACCCCGGGCGCGTAGCCGACGATCGCCATCAGGCCCGCACCCCCAGGACCGACATCTCCCGGTACCACTTGGCGACCGCGGCCGCGAGGAAGACCAGGTTCAGCACCAGCAGAGCGCCGTACAGTACGACGAAGAGCCTCGGCGTACCGAAGGCCAGGAAGACCAGGCAGAGCACGCCGTAGTCGGTCGGTGCGATGAGCAACGACTTGAACACCGAATCGCCGCGCTGGTTGGGTTTCGCGGCCTCGCCGTGCCGGCGGCGCAACTGGTCGATCAGGATCAGCCCGAAGAACAGCACCGACGACATACACACGTACGCGAGCGGGACGAGCAGCACCAACTCGTTGTCAAAGGCATCGAACCGGTAGAACGAGATCAGTACGGCGCTGTGCAGCAAGACGATCTTGACCGCGTCGATCATGTGGTCGAGCCACTCCCCGAGCGGCGAGCCGCCGCCGCGCAACCGGGCCAGCTGCCCGTCCGCGGAGTCGAGTCCGTAGCCGAGCACGAGCAGCACGGTCACGATCAGCGCAAGCAGGAACGACGGTCGCACGGTCGCGATCAGCACGATCCCCACCAGCGAGCAGAAACCGGAAGCCAGGCTGACCTGGTTCGGCGTCCGCCGGCCGAGGTACGCCGCTGCCGCGAACACCCGGCCGATCCGCCGGTTCACGAACCGCGAGTACGCCGGAGTGCCGGCCGACGGCTTCTGCGCCTGGGACAGCTGCGCGACCGTTTGCCGAAGTGAGCTCATGCGACGGAGCTGCGCGACTGCCGCTGGTCGATCGCGGCGCGCAGGATCGGGCTGCGAGACCCGCGACCGGCAGGCAGAACGGTGATCAGCCCGGGCGGAATCCCGTCGAGCTCATCCACGCCCAGCACGCCGTCGGTGGCGCTGGCAGCGAACACGGTCTGTACCCCCAGTACGCCGGTCAGCCACTCGGGCCGGACGTCGTCCACGGCAACTACTTCGTCGACGCACCGCAGGTGCTCGACGATCTGCGCGCGCTCGAGCAACGGCACGAACGGCCGGGCTCCCCACGCGTCCATCGCCCACTCGTCGGACAGCACGGCAACTACCAGTCGATCACTGTGCCGACGGGCTCGCTCGAGCACGTCGACATGACCTACGTGGAACAGGTCGAAGACCCCGGCCACACATCCGACCCGCGGTGGGCTGCCCACGTTGCCCAAACTGCCATCCCCCAACACAAATTCTGTCCCCTGCTGCTGTCCCCCGACAGCGGTCTGAGGCGAAACTTTATACCCGTCACGCACGACGCGCCCAGCGTCCCCGACGCGCCCGGCCGCTGTCGGCGTGGCGCGCGATCGCATCGGTGTAGATCCTCTCCGTGGCTACGAGGTCACGCTCCGGGGTGAAGCGGTCCAGGTAAACCTGCCGGGCTCGTTCGCCGAAGGCTATCGAAGTCTCGGGATCGGTGACGAACCCCATCGCCTTCCGCAGTCCCTCCGGATCGCCCGGGACGGTCAGGGCACCGGTCTCGCCGTCGTCCACCAGCTCCGCGAGCGCTCCGAGCCGGGAGGCGACCACCGGCACACCGTTCGCGAACGCTTCCACCACCACGAGTCCGAAGCTCTCATAGGAACGCGCCGGTACGACGGCGGCGCGCGCGGATCGCAGTACTTCCATGCCGGCCGGCCACGGTAGTTGACCAAGCACCTGAACAGACAGGTCTCTCCGGGCCCGTTCCTCGGCCTCGGCGCGGAGCGGACCGTCGCCGACGACGACCAGCTTCCCGAGCGAGGAGTCCCACGCCTGCAGGAGATCCGCGAACCCCTTGTCCTCGGACAGCCGCCCGAGGAACACGACACCGTCCCCCGCACCACTCCGCACCTCACCGGAGTGCGGTACGGCGTGCGGCTTGACCACGAATCGCTCCGGGTCGAAGCCGGCCGCGGCGTACCGATCGCGGACGAACTCGGACGGTACGACGAACGTGTCGACGTACCGCTGCCAGGTGTGGAGCGTGTTGTGCACGCCGATGCTCATCGCCAACGGCAACGTCTGCACGCGCGACTCGCGGTAGCAACTGTGCCGGACCGCGGCCAGCGGGAGCTTGCCCACGCACGACTCGCATGGGCCTCCGTCGCGCTGCAGCACCGCGTTCGCACAGAGCAGCCGGAAGTTGTGCAGGGTCGCGACGACCGGGAGGTCCAGCTTGTACGCCGCCCGCAGTACCGAGGCGCTGAACAACGGAAAAGTGTTGTGCACGTGCACCACATCGGGCCGTTGCTCTTGCAATAGAAGTGTTAAATCGCGTTCCGCCGAAAATGACCAAACGGAACGAAACGGTAACAGTGCGCGATCTTTCCGGCTCAGTTGGGCGATATCGTCGCTGTTTCGCGCGTAGAGGTCGATCTCATGTCCTGAGTTACCCAACAAATCAACCGTTTGCGCGACAACCGTGTTCTCGCCACTGGGTTGACCGGTCCGGTAACGGTTGTGCAACATGGCGACCCGCATGGCACTACCTTATGTCTTGGCCTCGTCACGCAACTGGCTACACCTGGTTTTCCCGCTCCCAGGAGAGTGCATTGAGGAAGTTGTGGTTCACAGCGCTCATCGCTGCCGCGCTGGCTGTCGTTACGGTCGCCATGCCGGTGATCGCGAACGAGAACAAGGCGACCACCGCGGCGAAGTCCCAGACCGCAGAGCAAGCCGCGTCCCGGGTGCTCCCCTCGCACCGGCCGGGCAAGACCACCACAACTCCGGGCAAGTCCCAGCCGAAGAGCACAGCTGCGCCCTCGAAGAAGCCCGGCACGACGACGCACCCCACCAAGAAGCCGACGACGAAGACGACGGCCACACCGACGAAGCCGGTCGAGCCCAAGCTCCCGGCCAAGCCGACGGTCAGCTCCGACGAGGCCGGCCCGGCCGTCGCCGGACCGTGCACCGGCGTGGTGATCGAGCCCGGCCAGGACGCCCAGTCGATCGTGAACTCCAAGCCGGCCGGTACGACGTTCTGCTTCGCGGCCGGTCTGCACCGCATCACCAGCACCATCCGCCCCAAGGCGAACCAGGTGCTAGCCAGCTCGAAGCGCGCCGTACTCACCGGGTCTGTTCCGCTGACCGGCTGGACGAAGTCCGGGTCCTCTTGGGTGGCTCGGGGTGCGCTGCCGGCGGCGTACGGCAAGAGCGGTGAGTGCGAGAACAACACGGCGAACATCTGCTACCTCCGGGAGCAGCTCTTCTTCGACGACGTCCACCTGACCCGGGTCGCGAGCGCCTCGGCGGTCAAGGCCGGCACGTTCTACGCGGACTACGCCGCGGACGCGATCTACCTGGGCAGCAACCCGGTCGGGCACGCGGTGGAGATGTCGAAAACCGCGACCGCGATCGAGTCCAGCGCGACCGGCGTGGAGGTCCGCGGCCTGACCATCGAGCACTTCGCCAGCGCACCGCAGGCCGGCGCGCTCGTCTCCGGCCCGGCCTGGAAGGTGTTCGCGAACGACGTCAGCTGGAACCATGCGGTCGGCGTGATGCTGGTGAAGGCGAACAACGCGAAGGTCGACAAGAACCTGATCCACCACAACGGTCAGCTCGGCCTCGGTCAGTACAGCTCGGCCGCGGCCGCCGTCACCGGCAACGTGATCAGCTCGAACAACACCGACGGCTTCTGGATCGCCGACTGGGAGTCCGGCGGGATCAAGTCCACCCGCTCCTCGGGGACCGTGAGCGGCAACGTGATCAAGGCCAACAAGGGCGTCGGGATGTGGGCCGACGTCGCCGACGACGGCCGGGTGATCAGCGGCAATCAGATCGTCGACAATGCGGCCGACGGCATCCGCTACGAGATCAGCCGGAACGGCACGATCTCGGGCAACACCGTGACCGGCAACGGCTTCGGCACCGGACGCGGCTCGGGTACGTCGCTGTGGGACGGCGGCGGTATCAACATCAACACGTCGTCCGGGATCGTGATCAAGGGCAACCGGGTGTCCGGCAACGTCAACGGCGTCACGATCCAGTCCCGGACCCGCGGCAGCGGCCCGTGGGGCACCTATCTGCTCCGCGACGTCCAGGTCACCGGGAACACCATCGAGATGACCGGCGGGACCCAGTCCACCGGAATGGTCCAGAACGCCGGGGCCGCAGTACCGGCGGGTGAGGTCGTGTTCAGCGGCAACAAGTACGTGCTGGACGACCTGGCGACTCAGCGGTTCGCCCGGTTCGGGACCAAGCTCACCGCGGCTGGGTGGCAGTCCGCCGGGCTCGATGCCATTGGCACCTTCCTCGCGAACTGAACAGTCTCGCGAACTGATCGCTTGCTCACCGCAACATGTTTGTGCGCTACGTATTGCCATGACTACGTGATGTAGGGGTAATCTGCGAAGCGAAGCCGCGCCATGGGGGGTGCGCTCAGGGCTACCTGTGCCACCGGAGGCTCCGCAATGAGAACAGCACGTCCGGCAATTCTGGCAGTAGTTGCAATCGGCACCAGTCTGGTTGCCCCCGGCCCCCTGCCTGCCCACGCTCTGATATCTGCCGATGTCCTGACACCGTCCGTCGCGACGCCGCCTGCCGACGGCACGTTCCGCGCCGGCCCCGCGCTGGCGCCTGCCTGTGCCGGCGTCACGATCAGGACCACCGACGACGCCGCTCAGGTCGTCGACGACTGGCCGGCCGGTACGACGTTCTGCTTCACGTCCGGCGTCCACCGGATCGGCGAGACCATCCACCCCAAGGCCAACCAGGTGCTCGCCAGCTCCCAGGGCGCCGTACTGACCGGGTCGATCCGGCTGACCAAGTGGACCGCGTCGAACGGCGACTGGCTGACCACAGGCGCGCTGCCCCCGGCGTACCCGCTGACCGGGCAGTGCGAGGACAACAAGGCGAACATCTGCTACCTCGGTGAGCAGGTGTTCTACGACGGCAAACACCTGACCCGCGTGGCGACTCGCGACAAGGTTGCCCCCGGCACCTTCTACGCGGACTACGCCGCGAACGCGATCTATCTCGGCGATTCCCCGGCCGGTCATGCGGTGGAGATGTCCAAGACACCGACCGCGATCGAGCCCGGCGGGAACAACGTGACCGTGCGCGGGCTGACCGTCGAGCACTTCGCCACTCCCCCACAGGGCGGCGCGGTCGTGCTCGGCCTCGGCTGGAGGGTGTACGCCAACGAGATCCGCTGGAACCACGCGGTCGGCGCGATGCTGATCAACGCGGACAGCGCCGTACTCGAGAAGAACGAGATTCACGACAACGGCCAGCTCGGCGTCGGTCAGTACAGCACGCTGAAGGGCACGATCTCGGCCAACGACATCAGCGACAACAACACCGACGGCTTCTGGATCGCCGACTGGGAATCGGGCGGCGTCAAGACCACCTGGTCCAGCGGCGGCTGGGTGACCGGCAACCTGATCCAGGACAACCGCGGCGTCGGGCTGTGGAGTGACGCGTACGACGACAGCCGTACGTTCAGCAACAACCAGATTGTCGACAATGCGGCCGACGGAATCCGCTACGAGATCGGCCGGAACGGCGTGATCGAGGACAACTCGATCAGCGGCAACGGCTACGGCACCGGGCGCGGCTCGGGTACGTCGCTGTGGGACGGCGGCGGCATCAACATCAACACTTCGTCGAACGTGCAGGTCCGCGACAACGTGGTCGCGAACAACGTGAACGGCATCACGATCCAGTCCCGCACCCGCGGCTCCGGCCCGTGGGGCACCAACGTGCTCCGCGACATCGTTGTCTCCGGCAACAAGGTGACGATGCTCCGCGGCACCACCGCGACCGGCATGGTGCAGAACTCCGGCGCCGCGATCCCGGCCGGCGAGGTCACCCTGGACGACAACACCTACATCCTGGACAGCCTCGCCGCCGAACGCTTCCAGCAGACCGGCCAGTGGTACACCGCCCAGCAGTGGCGCAGCACCGGCCAGGACACCGCCAGCGCCTTCACCATCGGCCGAGCAATCCTGGACGCAACCGGCGCCCTGACAATCCTGCCCGCCGTGAGTTAGTTGGTCAGGGCGGTTGCGTGGTTGATCAGAAGCTCGCGGAAGAGGGTCGAGTCACGTAGGTCAGGGGTGAAGATGGAGTCGACGGCTAGTAAGGCGTCGACGAGTTGAGTGGGGTTGGAGGTGGCGGCGACTGCGGTTTTGAGGCGGTCGGACTGGGGGTCGTCGAGGTCTGGAGTTTGGAGTACGTAGACCATCCAGGCGGCGACGGCCAGCGAGATGGTCCGGGGCTCGGCTCCGGCTGCCAGGCGGTCGCGGACCGTGCCGAGCATGCGGACCGGGAGTTTGACCGAGCCGTCCATTGCGACCTGGCGGGTTCGGTGCTTCAGGGCCGGGTTCGCGAACCGCTCGAGGACGGACTCGCCGTACGCGGCCAGGTCCAGTCCGTCGGGCGGTGAGAGGGTCGGTACGACGTCGTCCGTCATCAGCTGACGGGCGAGTCCCTCGAGCTCCTCGTCGCGGACTGTTTCGGCGATCGTCTCGTAGCCGCGGAGGGCGCCGAGGTAGGCGAGCATCGAGTGGGTGGCGTTGAGCATCCGCAGCTTCGCCTGTTCCCACGGCGCGACGTCAGCGGTGAGGACCGCGCCGCCCTGCTCCCAGGCCGGCCGGGCGCCGGCGAAGTCGTCTTCGATGATCCATTGCAGGAAGGGTTCCGCGACCACCACGGCTTCGTCCCGAACGCTGAGCAGCCGGGCCGCCTCATCGCGGTCCGCATCGGTCGTGGCCGGCACGATCCGGTCGACCATGCTGGCCGGGAACCGGGTCGTCTCGAATGCTGACGGAACCTTGCCCAGCGCATCGAAGTACTCGGTCACCAGCCGGCGCAAGAAAGGGCCGTTGGCAACCAGGTTGTCGCAGGACACGATCGTGAGTGGTTCATCGCGCCGCGCGAGCCCGGCAGCCAACTGACCGACGACCGTCCGCGGTGGGCGACCAGTCAGATCAGCCTGGATCTCCGGATCGTTCAGGTCGAGCCCGCTGCCGGCCGCGCGGTACCCCTTCTCGGTCACCGTCAGCGTCACCACCGAGACTGCGGGATCCGCGATCCGGGCGACGACCGCGTCGGGGTCCTCGGGTGCGGTCAGTACTTCGCGGATGCTGCCGATCACCTGGATCGACGGATCACCCAGCCCGCGCTCCAGGACGGAGTACAGGCCGTCCTGCGGCGCCAACTGGTCTCGGACAGTCGTGGATCGTTGGCTGACGCCGGCGATTCCCCAGCGCGTCGAGCCGGTGGCGACCGCGGCCCGCTCGGTCACGACAGCTTGGTGGGCCCGGTGGAACGCGCCCAGTCCGAGGTGTACGACGCCGACCGACAACGACCGAGGGTCGACCGCGGGTGCGACGGGAAGGTTGGTGAGGCTGAGCCTGCTCAAGCTACGGCACCTTTCGGTTGTATGGCGCTGGTCCGGTGGAGTCCCGAACGATGAGTTCTCCATGCAGGGTGCCCTGGGTGCCGACCGAGCTCTCCGGGTCGTCGAGCATCGCCAGCAGCAACTCGACGGCGATCCGGCCGGCCTCCTGCTTCGGCAGCCGGACCGTGGTCAGCGCCGGCCGGGCCATCCGGGACATCGTGATGTCGTCGACCCCGACCACGCTCAAGTCGCCGGGGACCGAGATGCCGCGGGCGTGTAGGCGGGCCAGCAGCCCGATCGCGACCAGGTCGTTGTAGGCGACCACGGCTGTAGCCCTCGTGGCGAGGACCTGGTCTGCAGCCGCCATGCCGCCCTCGTACGTCGGCGCGAAGTTGCCGACGGGCACCAGCCTCGCGCGCAACTCCTCGACCGCGTTGCGCAGGCCCAAGCCTCGGTGCTGGGTCGACCAGGACGTGGCCGGTCCGCCGACCCAGGCGATCCGGCGGTGGCCGAGGGCAACGAGATGGGCGACGGCCTGGCGCATGCCGTCCTCGTTGTCGTAGGTGATCCCGAGGATCCCCTCGGCAGTGCGGTTGACCAGTACGACGGTGGTGTCCTGGGCGATCGCGGTCAGCTCGTCGTCGGTGGCTCGCGGCGAGCACAGCACGATTCCGTCGACCTGCTTGGACAGCGCGCGTACCAGTCCGGCCTCGGCCGCCGGGTCCTCGTCGGTGTCCGCGACGAAGACGGCGACGTCGTGCTGGCGGGCACGGGCTTGGACGCCCTTGGTGATGCTGGCGAAGAACGGGTTGGCCAGATCGGGTACGACCAGGCCGATGGTGCCGGTGCGGCCGGTGATCAGGCCGCGGGCGGCCCGGTTCGGTTCGTAGCCGAGCTGCTCGACCGCGGCAGTCACTCGGGCCCTGGTGGTCGCGTTGACCATCCCGGGCAGCGAGATCGCCCGCGACACTGTGGACGGCGATACGCCGGCCAGCCGCGCCACATCCCGGATCGTCGCCGCCATGGTCATCTCCTCAGGGGTCGGGTCGAGTCTGCAATCGGTTGCAGGTCGTGTCAAGCGATGCTCCGATGGACACGCCCTTGTGCTCAAAAGCTGCGGCTGCAATCCTTTGCAGAGTTGTTTCAGACCATCCAGTCGGAGGAACCATGCCGAAGGCCTTGCAGCCTCATCCGGACCGTGCCTTCCCGGCCGGCGAAGCCCGCGACGTCGCCCGCCGGATCCACGCGTCGACGAAGGACCTGCCGCTGCTCTGCCTGCACGGCCACGTCGACATCGGGCTGTTCGCGACCGACGCGCCGCTGGGCAACCCGGCCGAGCTGCTGGTCGTCCCGGACCACTACGTGACCCGGATGCTGATCTCCCAGGGCGTCTCCCCCGACAAGCTCGGCCTACCCCGCCGCGACGGCAAGCAGACTGCCGAGCCCCGGGAAATCTGGCGCGAGTTCTGCGCGAACTGGCACCTCTTCCTCGGCACCCCGAGCCGCTACTGGCTGGAACACGAGTTCGCCGAGGTCCTCGGACTGACCGTCCACCCATCGGCCGAGACCGCAGACGAGCTGTACGACCAGATCGTCGCCCGGATGGCGGCGCCGGAGTTCCGACCGCGGGCCCTCCTCGACCGCTTCAACATCGAGCTGATCTCCACCACCGACGCGGCCACCGACGACCTCGCCCAGCACGCGAAGCTCGCGGCCGACCTCCCCGGCCGAGTCGTCCCCACCTTCCGACCGGACGCCGTCGCACATCCCGACCGCGCCGGCTGGCCCGACCTCGTGGCCCAACTCGGCACACTGGCCGACATCGACACCACGACGTACGACGGATTCCTAGAGGCTCTCCGCCAACGCCGGCAGGCGTTCGTCGCAGCCGGCGCACGGGCCACCGACCACGGTCACCTGAGCACGGCCGCCGTACCGCTGTCGGATGCGGAGGCGGCCCGGATCTACTCAGGAGCGTTGAAGGGTGACGTCACCGCCGACGATGCGGCCGCGTTCGCGGGACACATGCTCTACCAGTCGGCGGTGATGTCGGCCGAGGATGGGCTGGTGATGCAGCTGCATCCGGGCGTACTGCGCGACCACGATCCGGCGATCTTCGCGACGTACGGGCCGGACCAGGGGCACGACATCCCCGTGGCGACCGAGTTCACGCGATCGCTGCGGCCGTTGCTGGAGCGATTCGGTCACGCGGACGGCTTCCGGATCGTACTGTTCACCGTCGACGAGACCGTCTACAGCAGAGAGCTCGCTCCACTCGCCGGCGTGTACCCGGCGGTGCGGCTGGGCGCCCCGTGGTGGTTCCTCGACAGCCCCGACGGCATGCGGCGCTTCCGTGAACTCGTCACCGAGACGGCCGGCTTCTACAACATGTCCGGCTTCGTCGACGACACCCGCGCGTACCTGTCGATCCCGGCCCGGCACGACCTGGCCCGCCGGATCGACGCCGGCTACCTGGCCAACCTCGTCGTACAGCACCGACTGGACGAGGACGACGCACTCCAGGTCGCGAAGGCCCTGGCGTACGACCTCGCCAAGGACACGTACCTCTAACCCTGTAGTCTCACGCAGATCTGTTCGCCGGGGGCGGGTGAAGGGACCTGGATGAGGCGTGGGGTTGTCGCGGCCGTTGGAGTCGCGCTGCTGGTGGTGTCGGGCTGCTCGGATTCGAAAGACTCGAGCAAGCCTCCGCAAGCCACGACCACCGTCACCGTCCCCACCGCTCCCCCAGCCGCAGCGGCCGCCGTACTCGGACCAACAGGCCCGAGTACGGCGAAACCCTGCAAGGGAACCGCGATCCCGGTGGGGACCGACCCACAGCCGATCATCGACGCCGCACCACCCGCCACCACCTTCTGCCTCGCCAAAGGCATCCACCGCATCACCCGCCCGATCGAGCCCCGCAAGGGCGACACCCTGGCAGGAGACCCCGGCGCGATCCTCAGCGGATCCATTCGGCTGAGCGGTTGGAAGCGCAGTGCAAACGCCTGGGTCGTCCGCAACGTCCTCCCCAAGGCGTACCCGCTCAAAGGCCAGTGCGAGGACGACAAAACCAAGCCCTGCCAACCAGGCGAGCAACTCTTCACCGACGGCAAGCACCTGACCCGAGTCATGAGCCTGAGCCAACTCAAGCCAGGCACCTTCTTCGGCGACTACCGCACCAACGCCCTGTACGTCGCCGACAACCCCGACGGCCACCTGGTCGAGATGTCCCGAACCCAGACCGCCATCGACAAGACCGCCGACGACGTCACCGTGACCGGCCTGACCATCGAGCACTTCGCCAGCCGCCCGCAGGCCGGCGCACTGCAGGTCGGGCCCGGCTGGAAGGTGACCGCGAACGAGGTCCGCTGGACCCACGCCGTCGGCATCATGGTCATCGAGGGCGACAACGCCGAGCTCAGCCGCAACACCGTCGCCGACAACGGCCAGCTCGGCATCGGCCAGTACAAGTCGGCCGGCGTGAAGATCACCGCGAACCTGGTCACCCGCAACAACACCGACGGCTTCTGGATCGCGGACTGGGAGTCCGGCGGGATCAAGTCCACCCGGTCGTCCGGCGAGGTCAGCGGGAACGACGTGGTCGCGAACCGCGGGATCGGCATCTGGAGCGACATCGCGGAGTACGACCGCCGGATCAGCGGCAACCGGATCCGGGACAACGCGGCGGACGGGATCCGGTACGAGATCAGCTACTCGGCCGTCATCGACCAGAACGTTGTCGAGCACAACGGGTTCGGTACCGGCCGCGGTTCCGGCGGCACGCTGTGGGACGGCGGTGGGATCAACGTCAACACGTCCGCCGACGTCCAGGTCCGCGGCAACCTGATCAAGGACAACCGCAACGCGCTGTCGATCCAGTCACGCACCCGCGGAGACGGCCCCCGCGGCACGTACGTCCTCCGCAACGTACTTGTCGAAGGCAACCTGGTCGTGATGACGGACGCAAGCGCGTCCCTCGGCGTCGTGGAGAACAAGCGCTCCCCCACTCAACCCGGCGCTATCACGTTCCGCCGCAACAGCTACCAAGGCGCCGATCACTTCGCCTACCACGGCAAGACGATGACCTGGTCCGAGTGGCAGCAGTCCGGCTTCGACCAGGACTCAGTGAGTAGCTAACGCCCGTCTTCGTTGTCGGAGGCGGTCGGCGTCGCAGATGGCGGCCGCCACCAGTAGGTGCACCGTCATCGACGACAGGTCGGACAGGCCGCTCTCGTTGAGCGAAGCAACGGTGACGTAGCCGAGCAGCAGGGCTCCACAGGCCCGGATGTACGGCGTGGGCGCGCGAAGGACCGAGATCCACGCGACGATCAGCGCGACCGCGACAATCGCGACGGCGAGCAGTCCGGTCTCCCAGTAGAGGCCGAGCCAACTGTTGTCGATCGCCATCACGTCGACATCGCCTTCGCCGCGGGTGAGCAGCACGCGCTTGTTGCCGAGTCCGTGGCCGATGATCGCGGTCTGGGTGGACACCTTCTCGTCGATGACCGCTTGCCAACTCGTCGTACGGCCACTCAGCGAGCTGATCTGCTTCGTGCCCTGGCCGCGCAGCAGCCAGGTGTGCAGCGACCCGATGGTCAGGAACGCCAGCCCGAGCAGCCCGGGAGCCGCGAGGCTCATGATCCGGCCGGCCCAGGTCTTCCGGGTGATGATCAACGCCAGCACCAGCCCGAACGCGACCGCCGCGGCCGAGGTCCGGGTCCGGCTCGCCGCGATCAGGACGCCACCCAGGCCGATCAACGCCACCGCAGGCAGCGCCGACAACTTCCGGCAGAGCAGCCCGATCAGCGCCAGGCCGAGCAGGATCGCCCCGACCTCACCGACCCGCGGCGGCAGCATCGGGATGATCACGCCCTGCAGCCGCGACCCGGTCCCAAGTGAGCTCAACGGCCGCCACGCCTGCGACGGCGCATAAGCAAGACTCAGTACGACGGTTGCCGCGAGCAACAGGTGGGCCCACAAATGCGCCCGTACCAACCGCTCCGGCACCTGCACCAACGGCCGCCAGAGCAGGAAGACGAACACCAGCCCGATCAGGAACCGGGCCAGCCGGGTCAACGGCCCCATCGGCTGCGCCAGCAGGAACGCGGTCGCGCAGGCGAACAGCACGTACATCACGTACAGCCAGCTGGCCGGATTCACCCGGGTCCGGAACCCCGGCTTGGTCGCGGCGAGCGCGATCAAGAAGACCGCGCCGAGCAGCACGCCCTTCGCGATGCTGTTGGTGGACCCGGTCGTGCCCTGCGGCGCCGCGACCCGCGACGACCACGGCTGGACGCCGAGCACGAACAGGCACCACAGCATCAGCCAGAACCAGGCCGGCCGTTCGATCTCGCCCTCGACCGTCCCCGGCACCGCCGGGGCCAGCCGTGTCCGATCACTGGTGAGCATCAGCGCATCGGCGGCGCAGCCGAGTCCAGCGACTTGTAGTTCAGCGGGATCCCGAGCGTCTCGTCCTGCGGTGAGGACCCGATCAGTACGACGCCCAGCACCGGCGCACCGGCGAAGTGCAGCGCACCCGTCAGCCGCGCGACGTCCATCTCCTTGTCGAGACCGACCTGGACCACCAGCACCGACGCGTCCACCGCGGCGGCCAGCGGGGTGATCCCGTGCCGCCCGACCGACGCCGGGCCGTGGATCACCACGGAGTACCCAGGCGGCAGGTCCGCGACGATGCCCGGCACGAGCGACGGGCCGACCGCCTCGGCCGTCTCCTCGTGGTTCAGCCCGGGCGGGAGCACGTACAGGTCCGCGACCGTCCCCGGACGGAACAGCTTCCGGGCCCGGATCGCCCGGGTCGCAGCCGGCTCATTGACCAGGTCGGTGAGCCCTTCGTGCCCGGTGAGATGCGGCAACACCGGCGTACCCTCGATGTCGGCCAGGACCAGCAGCGTCTCGCGGCCGTCACGGGCATTCGCCTCGGCCATGGCGAGCGCGATGCCGGCCGAGTTCGGCGTCGGCGAGGCCGACACCACCAGCAAGGCGCCCGGACTGCCGGCCGCGAACGCACGCGGGTTCAGCTCGCGGCGCGCCAGCGCACCACTCGCCTCGGCGCCCAGCGCGGTGATCTCGTACCGCGGAAGCTCCGGGGCACCCCGGCGCCAGAACCGCCGCCGATGCCCCTCGGAGGCCGCGATCACCGGCGAGCTCGCCGCTCGGGCGGCCTGGTCGCGAGTCAGGATGTACGGCGTCAGGTGGGACCGGAGGAGCGCGAGACCGAAGCCCAGCACCAGACCGAGGATCCCGCCGACCAGGATGTCCCGGGCAACGATCGGCGACGAGCTGGCGGTGTCGGTCGTTGCCGGTGTCACCAATTGGCTACCGGAGCCGACCGTGGAGAGCGCCTTCAGCATCGCGGCCGCGTCGTCCGCGGCCTGCCGGGCCTCGGTCGCCAGACCGACCCGCTGGTCTCGCAGCGCCGCCGCGGTCTGGTTGTCGCCGCGGCCGACCGCCTCGTCGATCTGGCTGACCAGGCTGCGGGACTGCGTGGTCGCCGTCTTCGAGCGGGCCTGCGCCTGCTCGGCCAGGTTGGTGAGCAGCGCCTTGGCCTCGTCGTTGCGCTGCTTCAGGTAGATCGTCGAGATCGCGTTGGCCCGGTCGACCGCCTTCTGCGCGGTCGGGCCGTCGGTGGTGACCAGGTAGGCGTTGTCGGTGACCGCCTTCACCCGGGTCACGGTGGCCAGATCCTGGATGGTCTTGTCGTCGGTCGGCATGCCGAGCTGCTTCACCACCGCGGCCAGCAGCGTCGGGCTGGCCATCACCCGGGCCTGCGTCTCGGCCGGCAGGTCCATGCCCAGCGGCCCGGTCTTGTCCGCGCCGTCCGACAGCTTCCCGACCAGGGCCGGCGGCACGGCCGGGCCGATCACCAGCTGGCTCGAGGCGGTCCAGCGAGTGGTCTGGGAGAGCGCGAACACCGAGGCGCCGGCCAATCCGAGCAGGATGCAGCCCAGGATCAGCCACTTCTGCCGCAGCAGTGACTGAGCGGTTTCCCGCCAGACCACGGTGCCCGGTTCCATCCGCTACCTCACTCCCTAGCTGCCAGCGCCTCAGGATATAGGCACCGGAATGTGATCACAGCATCTTGTCCGGTGCCCTACTCTCTTCTCGGGGGAATCTGGGGTTTTCGCTTTCATGTCCAAGGGGGGACATCTACGCATGACGAAGAGACGACTGTTCACGCGGCTGGGGATCGTGGGCACTCTGCTCGCGGGCGCTTTGGTCGTGACGCTCGCGCCGGCGGCGCAGGGTACCGAGGCCTCGCTCGCAGCGACCAACAGCTCTAGTTGGCAGACCAATGCCAGCGTCCAGGGCATCGCGGTCGCCGCCGGGAAGGCGTACGCCGGAGGCCGCTTCACCAGCGTCCGTCCGCCGGGCGCCGCGGCCGGGACCGGTGAGGTCGGCCAGGCGTATCTGGCCGCGTTCGACGCGAGCACCGGCGCGCTGGTCACCGCGTTCAACCCGGTGTTGAACGGCCAGGTCTACGCGGTGGCCGCCTCCGCGGATGGCTCGCGGATCTTCGTCGGCGGTGACTTCACCACCGTCAACGGCCAGACCCGGAACCGGATCGCCGCCTTCGACACCGCCACCGGTGCCCTGGTCGCGAACTGGAAGCCGTCCGTGTCCTTCCGGGTCAAGACGATCGCGGTCTCCGGGACGACGGTCTACTTCGGCGGCTCCTTCGGCCTGGTGAACAATCTCACCCGCAACCGGCTCGCCGCGGTGACCACCGACACCGGCACGCTGCTGCCGTGGGCTCCGTCCGTGAACGGCGACGTGTACGCCGTCGACGCGGCCGATGACGCCTCGAAGGTGTACGCCGGTGGCCAGTTCAGCACCGTCAACGGCACCAACCAGAACACCGCGACCAGCCTCGACCCGGTGACCGGCGCCGTACTGCCGTTCCCCGGAGCGTCCGCCGTACCGCCGCCGAACGGGTCCTGCACGACCCGGGTGAAGTCGATCGACGCCAGCGGCGGCACCGTGTACTTCGGGAACGGCGGTGACGGCGGCGGCTGCTTCGACGGCACCTGGGCGGTCGACATCGCGACCAACACGCTGAAGTGGAAGAACCAGTGCCTCGGCGCGACCGAGGCGGTCAAGGTCGTCAACGGCTGGCTGTACAAGGGCTCGCACGCCCACGACTGCGCCAACCAGGGCGCCGGCGGCTTCCCGCAGGGCTTCGACTACCGCTTCCTGCTGAGCGAGAAGCTGACCGACGGGTCGCTCGGCCCGTGGTTCCCGAACACCGACGCCGACCCGAACAGCGCGACGAACGTCGGCCCGCTGGCCTTCGCGACCGGCGGCAACGACCTGTGGGTCGGCGGCGACTTCCTGCACGTCAACGATGTCGCCCAGCAGGGCCTGACCCACTTCACCAACGCGGCCCCGGGGGCGGCTCCGGCCAAGCCGGCCAAGCTGCTGCCGTACAGCGTCCAGCCGGGCGTCGTGCAGATCCACTTCCCGACCGTGGTCGACAACGACGACAGCACGCTGACCTACCGGCTGCTGAAGGGCTTCACCAACACCACGATCGCGACCTGGACGGCCACGTCCAAGCCGTGGGACAAGCCGTGGCTCTCCTACACCGACACGTCCTCGCCCCCGGGTGAAGTCACCAACTACCGGGTCGAGGTCACCGACGGCAGTACGACGATCCGCGGCAACTACTCGGACCCGATCACGGTCGCCTCGACGGCATCGACGGCGTACGACCAGCTGATCAACGCCGACGGACCGCAGGCCTACTGGCGGCTGGGTGAAGCCGTCGGTACGACGACCTCGGTTGACTCCTCCGGGCAGAGCAACAACGGCACGTTCACCGGGGTGACGCTGGGCGGCGCTGGTGCGATCGCCGGCAACACGTCGATGACGACCAGTACGACCACCGGCCGGATGGTCGGCGAGAAGGCGTACAGCATGCCGCAGCAGTTCACGGTCGAGGCCTGGGTGAAGCAGAGCGGCGTCGGTCGCGGCGGCCGGATCATCGGCTTCGGCAACTCGAAGACCGGGAACAGCGGCAGCGGCGGCGACCGGATGCTGTACATGCGGACCAATGGCTCGATCGTCTTCGGTGTGAACGACGGCGCCCAGCAAACGCTGACCAGCCCGTCCGGCAAGAACGACGGCCTGTGGCACCACGTGGTCGGCACCTACGACAACGGGATGATGAAGGAGTACGTCGACGGCGTACTCACCGGGAGTGCTCTGGTCGGCGCAGCGTCGACGTACTACGGCTGGTGGCGGGTCGGCTATGACCTGACCAACTCGTGGCCCGGCGGCGGAGCGACCCAGACCGGAATGGGCATCGACGAGGCGGCCGTCTACCCGTACGCGCTCACCCCCTTGCAGGTCCAAAGTCACTACGCAGCAAAGTGAAAAGACTGGTTTCTGCAAGGTTTGGCACAAACTCATAACGCGGTTGGGAGGCCCGCTTCCGGTGGGCCTCCCACAGCGGTAATGTCCGCCGCTGGTGCGTGATGAGGCACGCGCTGTACGGCCCCCGCCTGTCGAAGGACATAAATGAAGAAGTTAGTGCTGGCCCTTGTCACCGCAGCGGCTGTTCTGGCCGCGGCGCTGATACCCTCCGGACCGCCGGTGCAGGCGGCGACTCCGGGTTTCGCCTCCGCGGTATCCGCGATCAAGCAGACCTCGTGGCAGACCAACAACAGCGTCAACGCGATCGCGATCGCCGGGAACACCGTGTTCGCCGGTGGTCTGTTCACCAGGCTCCGGCAGCCGGGGAAGTTGTCGGGCCAGGCGCCGGAGACGGTCCGTACGTACGTCGCGGCGTTCAACCGCAGCACCGGCGCACCGACCTCGTGGGCGCCGACCGTGAACGGTCCCGTCTACAGCATCGCGGTCAGCCCGGACGGCAAGTGGGTGGTGATCGGCGGTGACTTCACCGTGGTGAACGGATTGCGGCGCGCCAAGATCGCCATGTTCAGCGTGGCCACCGGCAAGATCGTGCAGGCCTGGGACCCGGTCTTCACCGCCCGCGTCAAGGCGCTGGCGATCTACGGCAACAGCGTGTTCATCGGCGGCGCGTTCCGCTCGATCGACGGCGTGACCCGCAACCGGCTCGGCGCGGTCCGGCTGCTCCAGGGCGACATCCTGCCGTGGAACCCGAACGCCAACAACGACGTGTACGCCGTGGACGTGGCCGACAACGGCACCCGGGTGTTCGTCGGTGGTCCGTTCAGCACGATCAACGGCAAGGACCACTACTCGCTGGCGATGCTGAACAACACCACGGGCGCGGCGTTCGCCTTCCCAGCCGCGGCAGCGATCCCGAAGCCGACAGCCACCTGCACCACCCGGGTGAAGGACATCGACACGCTCGGCGACAAGGTGTTCGTCTCCAACGGCGGTGACGGCGGCGGCTGCTACGACGGCGTACTGGCCGCGCAGGTATCGACCGGCAAGCTGCTGTGGCAGAACAAGTGCCTGGGCGCGACCGAGGCGATCAAGGCGATCGGCAACTGGGTCTACAAGGGTTCGCACGCGCACGACTGCACGTCGACGCCGAACGGCTTCGCCAACGGGAGCGGTACGCACTACCTGCTGGTCGAGAGCGCGATCGACGGCAACCTCGGGCCTTGGTACCCGAACACCGACGCGAACCTGAAGAGCACCACCAAGGTCGGTCCGCTGGCGATGGCCGGCACCGACACCGACCTGTGGGTCGGCGGCGACTTCCTGAACGTGAACGGCAAGCCGCAGGTCGGGATCACCCGCTTCACGAACGCGCCGGGCGGCGCGGCTCCCGGCGTACCGAAGGCACCGACGCTGTCCGCGACGACGTCCGGTCGGGTGTACGTGACCTACTCGGACACGTACGACCTGGACAACCTTTCGCTGACGTACAACGTGTTCCGGGGCTCGCTGAGCGTCGGCTCGACCAAGTACACGTCGTACTTCTGGCAGGCACGCAAGAGCTACCAGGTAGTCGACCGCGGCCTCAAGCGCGGCTCGACGTACTCGTACCACATCGAGGTCCACGACGGCCGAAACATCATGAAGGGCGCCACCGCAACGGTGAAGATCCCCTAGCTCGCAGGGCGCCGCAGGCTTTGCACGTTTCAGGGGTCAACCCCGCGGATGGTCGGTTGCGGAGGCAGAATTCAGCCGCGCAACCGACAATCTGCGGGGTTGACCCCTGAAACGTTCGTGGGTGGGGTGGGACGAGTTGTCCACAGGTCTCGGGTTCGGGGATGCGGCGGACGGCTTCGGTGGCCGATCCTTGCGGGATGAATCCGATGCTCGCCGTGGTCGCCGATAGCCAAGGTGGCGTGTTCAGCCGGGCGCAGGCGCTCACGTGCGGTTACACGCCGCGCGGGATCCGGGACCGGGTCCGAAGTGGACGCTGGCTGCGGATTCGTCACGGGCAGTACGCCGAAGCGGTCGACCTGAGCCGCCTGGCACCGTGGGAGCTCGAGTTGGCTCGGTATCGGCGCCTGGTGTACGCCGTGATGAACGCGATGCGACCAGGATCCGTTGCCGTCAGCCACCAGTCGTCGCTTCTCCTGCACGGACTGCCGTTGTGGGGCGTCGACCTGTCGGAAGTGCACCTCAGTCGCCTGGACGAGCGCAGGCACAGCGGACCCGTTGCGGATGTGCGCTACCACCGTGGTGTCCTGACGTCCGACGACCTCACCACCATCGGAGGTCTGGCGTCGACTGCTCTGCCCAGGACAATTGTCGAATCCGCCTGTACGACGTCGTTCGAGGCTGCCGTGATCTTCCTTGATGCAGCCCTGCGCGATGGGGTCGACGAAGATGACCTGCGCCGGCTGCTTCGCCTCACCGAGTTCTGGCCGGGGAGCGCGACCGCCCGCGCCGCGCTCGGCTTCGCCGACGGCCGCTCGGAATCCGTCGGAGAATCTCGGATGCGGGTGCTGATGCACAATCAGGGGTTGCCTGTTCCGGAACTCCAGGTCGTCTATCGCGATCGGGACGGGATCATCGCCCGAGTCGATTTCGACTTCTCCGACTACAACACGGTCGTCGAGTTCGACGGCAAGCTGAAGTACGCCGGCGCTTCGAGCGACGTACTCGTCCAGGAGAAGATCCGCGAGGACCGGCTGCGCGCCATCGGGCTCGAGGTCGTGCGCACGATGTGGCCGGATCTGGACCGCCCGGCCCACACCGCCGGCGGTATCCGGGCCGCGTTCGCCCGAGCCCGCCGTACGGCTTGACCCGGCTCGGCGCCGTACGGCCGACCACGCCGCCTTACCGCACTGCTGTGCCGCCCGTGACACACAGCGCCGCGCCCCCGCCTCTCCCCCGCCGCGCCCCGTCGCGCCTCGGTCGGCTGCCGCGCGAGTCGTCCGTTTCAGGGGTCAACCCCCGAGCTGGTCGGTTTGGCCACCTGAATGCAAGGTGTCAACCGACCCTTTTGGGGGTTGACCCCTGAAACGGACGCGGGACGGACGTGGCCGGGCGCGGTGGGTGGGTGGTTAGTGGGTGCGGCGGTGGGATTTTATGGCTTGGTTTGCTTCGTTCCACCAGAGGAGGAGGGTGGTGAACGAGGCGCCGGCCAGGCCCCACGCCGCGCCCTTGGGGCCCCAGAGGTAGGCGCCGCCTACGCCGCAGGTGGTCAGGATGACCGAGGAGATCAGGCGGACGCGGAGGCCGCGGGTGGCGGCGGTGAGGGCGCGCATGATCGCGAAGGCGCCCGCGTTCGAGGCGCCGAGTGCCTGCAGCAGGATGACCGGGATGAGTACGGCGTGAGCCTGGGTCCAGACGCCCGGGCCGAGGAGCTCGCGGCCGACGACCGCTGGTAGGAGCAGGAAGATGGCGCCCCAGGCCAGTGCGCCGGCTCCGACGCCGAACGAGATGGCCAGGCCGACGAGCCACAGCCGGCGGTACGAATGCCGCAAAGCGCGAGCGGCCTCCGGTACGGAGATCATCCGGATGCCCTGGTTCAGTACGTTCACCGGGCCGAGCAGGACCTGGGCGCCGCGGATACCTGCCGTGGCGACCAGACCGGCGGCCGCGGTGATGCCGAGCATGTAGACCTGGATAGTGCCGGAGACCGCGAGCATCTCGCCGACGTACTTGGGACTCAGGTCCCAGTTCCGCTTGACCCATTCACGAATCAGCTGCCGGCGCGGCGCCACCCCGGCCTGGAAGCGACCGGCGATCGCAGCGATCACCGCGCCCATTCCCCAGCCGAAGGTCAGCGTGAACGCGGACGTCGTACCCGTCAGGTAGAGGCCGCCGAAGATCGCGAGCATCGCCAGCAGCCAGATCAAGTCGTTGACGAACGCCCGATGCCCTTCGCCGACGACGAAGAACGCCCAGCGCCACGCGTCCTGCAGCAAAAGGCCAGGCATCGTCACCGCGAAGGCGATCAGCACACCCCGAGACGGGACTCCGGGAAACGCCGCGATCGCCAATCCCACAAGCAACGCCAGGAAGCCCGCGAACAACGCGGTCGCCGTACTCGCCCGGACCGCACGCTGCCACTCGGGCGTCCGTTCACCGGAGTACCGGACGGCTAGCGGCTCGGTCGAGATCGCGCGGGACACGTTCAGCGCGATCGTGTAGCCGCCGAACGCGAGCGCGTAGACGCCGAAGTCCGCCACAGTGCTCGACCGCGCGACGACGACACCGACCGCGAGGTTGCTGAGACTCGACAGCGCCTGATCGGCCAGACCCCAACTGGCGCGACCGGCCGGCCCGGCCAGCCGACGCAGCTTCGGCCGCCGGAACTTCACCGGCTCACTCTAGAGCGGACGTGGCGGATGACGGAGGACGCCCAGGAGGAAACGCGGGATGCCCAGCACATAACGCTTCCAGAGCCGGCGAGGCTCCTTGTACAGCCGGTAGCTCCACTCCAGCCCGGCGCGCTGCATCCACAGCGGTGCGCGGTCCAGCCGGCCGGTGTGGAAGTCGAACGCCGCCCCGACACCGATCAGGATCGACGCGTTGAGCCGGTCGCGATGGTCGGCCATCCAGCGCTCCTGCTTCGGCGCGCCGAGCCCGACCCAGATGATGTCCGGCCGCGCCTCGTTCATCCGCGCGACCACGGCCGCGTCCTCGGCGTCGGTCAGCGGCCGGTACGGCGGGCATTCGCTACCGACGACCTTCAAGGCCGGATGACGCTCCTGGAAAACGTCCCGCAGCTCCTCGGCGACCCCCTCGGCGCCGCCGTAGAAGTACTGCGTCCAGCCGCGCTCGGCCGCCTCTGCCATCACCCGCTCGAGCAGATCCGGCCCGGCGACCCGGTCCATCTGCTCGAACCCGGCCTTGTGGCCGGCCCAGACCAGCGGCATGCCGTCCGGCACCGTTAGACCGGCGGTGTTGTAGACCTCGGTGAGCCGCTCGTCGGCGCGCGCGTGCAGCAGGGCGTTCATGTCCGTGACGCAGACCAGCTCGCGGGCGTGGTGATCGATCCACCGCGCGAACGTCGCGACGGTGTGGTCCGGATTGGTGACGCTGACATGGATGCCCAGGACATCGACCCGGTCGGCCGTGGTGGTGCCAGTCGCCGCGGTCTGCATATCGGTCATCAGTCAGTCCTCCGGGGTCAGCGCGGCGAGATCCGCGTCGACCATGATCTGAACCAGCTCCGGCACGTGCACCTGGGCCTTCCAGCCCAGCTCGGTCATGGCTTTGGACGCATCCCCGATCAACGAGTCGACTTCGGTCGGGCGGACGTACCGCGCGTCGTAGTCGACATACTCCTCCCAGTCCAGCCCCACATGGTCGAAGGCGCGCGAAACGAAATCCTTGACCGAGTACGACGTACCGGTCGCGATCACGTAGTCCGCGGGGGTGTCGTGCTGCAGCATCCGCCACATGCCCTCGACGTACTCCGGGGCGTATCCCCAGTCCCGGCAGGCGTCCAGGTTGCCCAGATACAAGCGATCCTGGCGACCGAGCTTGATCGCGGCGACCGCCCGAGTGATCTTCCGGGTCACGAACGTCTCACCACGCCGCGGCGACTCGTGGTTGAACAGGATCCCGTTCACCGCGAACATGTCGTAGGCCTCGCGGTAGTTCCGGGTCATCCAGTAGCTGTAGAGCTTCGCAGCGCCGTACGGCGAACGTGGGTAGAACGGACTGACCTCGTTCTGCGGCGGCGGGGTCGCGCCGAACATCTCCGACGAGGACGCCTGGTAGAACCGGCAGTCCAGCCCGATCATCCGGATCGCCTCGAGCAACCGCGTCGTACCCATCCCGGTCGTGTCGCCGGTGTACTCCGGCTCGTCGAAACTGACCCGCACATGCGACTGCGCGGCCAGGTGGTACACCTCGGCCGGCTGGATCGACGCCAGCAGCGTGACCAGTCGCGACCCGTCGGTCAGATCCCCGTAGTGCAGGAACAGCCGCTTGTCCTTCGCGTGCGGATCCTCGTACAGGTGGTCGATCCGGCGCGTGTTGAACGTCGACGCCCGCCGGATCAGGCCGTGGACTTCGTAGCCCTTGGCAAGCAACAGCTCAGCCAGGTACGAACCGTCCTGCCCGGTGATTCCGGTGACGAAGGCCTTTTTCATGAGTGGTTCTCCACATACCAGCGGTAGGTGGCGGCCACACCGTCTTCGAGATCGATGGACGGCTTCCAGCCCAGCGCCAGCAGCTTGCTCACGTCGAGCAGCTTGCGCGGAGTGCCGTCCGGCTTGGACAAATCGTTGCTCAAGGCACCGGTGTACCCGACCACGCGGGCGACCAGCTCGGCCAGCTCCCGGATCGTCACGTCCGCACCGACACCGACGTTGATCGGCTCCGGCGCGTCGTAGTGATCGAGCAGATGCAGGCACGCGTCGGCCAGGTCGTCCACGTGCAGGAACTCCCGTCGCGGCGTACCGCTCCCCCACAACACAACCTCGGGTGCGCCAGCAGCCTCAGCCTCGTCAAAGCGGCGGATCAACGCCGGCAACACATGCGAGCTCAACGGATCGAAGTTGTCGTGCGGCCCGTAGAGGTTCGTCGGCATCGCCGAGATCCACCGCAGCCCGTACTGCCGCCGCACCGCCTGCACCTGCATGATGCCCGCGATCTTGGCGATCGCATAAGCATCGTTGGTCGGCTCCAGCTCCCCGGTCAGCAGGCTCGACTCACGGATCGGCTGGTCGGCGTACTTCGGATAGATGCACGACGACCCGAGGAACAACAACCGCGGCGTCCGTACGTCGAGCGCCGCATCCATCAGGTTCACCTGGATCCGCAGGTTGTCGCTGAGGAACTCGGTCGGGTGATCCCGGTTCGCCAGGATGCCCCCGACCCGAGCTGCCGCATCGATGACCACGGCCGGCCGGTGCTCGTGCAGAAACGCGAAGGTGGCGTCACGGTCCCGCAGGTCCAGCTCTGCGGACGACGCGCCGATCAGGTTCGTGTGGCCGGCAGCCTCGAGCCGTCGCCAGATCGCGGAACCGACGAGGCCGCGGTGGCCTGCTACATATACCGAATCCATGTCAGTACGCCCCTGCGCCGTAGATCACCGCGCGCACCGTTTTCCAGAGGATCAGCAGATCCAGGGTCATCGACCAGTTGTCGACGTACCGCAGGTCGAGCCGGACCGACTCGTCCCAGGACAGATCGCTGCGGCCGCTGACCTGCCACAGGCCGGTCATCCCGGGCTTGACCAGCATCCGCCGCGAGTCGTCGGCGGCGTACAGCGCGACCTCCTCGGCCAGCGGCGGCCGCGGGCCGACCAGCGACATGTCGCCGCGCAGCACGTTGAACACCTGCGGGAGCTCGTCGAGCGAGAACCGCCGGATCCATCGGCCGAGCGGCGTCATCCGCGGGTCGTCCCGCATCTTGAAGATCACGCCGTTGCCGTCGCTCAACGCGAACAGGTCGCCGAGCCGCTGCTCGGCGTCGGAGTACATGCTGCGGAACTTCAGCATGGTGAACTCGACGCCCGCGCGGCCGACCCGCTGCTGCCGGAACAGCACCGGTCCCGGGCTGGACACCTTCACCGCGAGCGCCAGACCGACCAGCAGCGGCGACAGTACGGCGATGAAGCCGAGCGCGACGACCCGGTCGAAGACCGCCTTCATCAGGTGCGGCCCGCCGCTGACGGACGGCCGCTCCAGGTGCAGCAGGGACAGACCGGCGACCGGACGGACCGAGATCCGCGGACCGGCCACCTCGATGATGCCGGGCGAGACGATCAACTCGATGCCGCGCTGCTCCAGGGCCCAGGACAACCGCCGCAGCAAGTGACCGGCCAGCTCCGGATCGGTCGCGATCGCGACCACGTCGACCGCGTGCCGATCGGCGGCGGCCAGGATGTCCGGCTCGGCCAGCTCGTCGACCTGCAGCGGCCCATTCCCGTGTCCTTCGACGCGCGGACGGCAGGTCGCGACCACGCGGAACCCATCGGTCGGACGGCTCTCCAAGTGCTCACAAAGAGTCGCGGCCGGACCGCTGCGCCCGACCACGAGAACCCTGTGCATGCAGCGACCTCTGACCCGGTGCCGGTGCAGGTCCTTCCGCAACGCGTACCGCAGCAGCAGAGCGGACACGACCATCACCGGAATCGCCAGCACCACGAAGCCGCGGGCGATCTCGGTCTTGGTCACGTACGACGTCATGGCGACCGCGGCCGTCAGTCCGACACCGGACCGGAGCAGCGACCGGAACTCGTCCGGCCCGGCACCGAAGTACCGCGGGTCGTAGCCCTTCGACAGCGCGACCACGCCGACCCACGCCAACGGCAGCAGGCTGCTGACCACGAGATAGCTGGAGCCGACGTGGTATCCGAACCGGGTCAGCAGGGCGATCGAGACGCCGAGCATCGCGGCCATCAGGTCACCGCCGACGGCGGCCCACCGGTACACACCCACCCAGCGCGGCTCGGTCGAGCGCGACGGCAGCGGGACGATCGCCGGGACCTCGTGCGGCACGACCCAGAGCGATCCGTGCCCGTCCAGTCGGCCGGGCGCCTCAGCTCCGCTCACACCAGTCCTTCGGTCTCACGTTGCGGCCACTCGGACACGCTCCGTGCCCAGGGCTTCCCGCAGCTGGCCGTCCCCAGAATTCACCCGCGCGTCGGCGACGAGTCACCGAAGATTACTACGCACCATCGGCCTCGGCGACCACCAGGCCGCCTTCCTTGTGGAGAACTTGCATTGTGAGCCAAGAACTGGTTGACAGGTCACGAAATGATCAAGAAAAACAGGTCGTCCGGCCGACGTCGCGATGACGCCGGCCGGACGACTTTACAACTGGTCAGACGGTTGCGTGACTCGGTGTGTCGTAGGTGGCGACGACCTCCGCCGGGATGTGCTCGAGGTCGCTGACCCGCAGGTAGTCGCCCATCGTCGTACCGGTGCACTCGGAGTCGACGTTCGGCGCGGACCGCCCGTCGACGGCGTCGCCCAGGTGCACGGTGCGCAGGTCGATGCTGAACCGGGTCCGGCCCGAGGTGTTCGGCACGCTGGAGTGCAGCTGCTCCCCGGAGAACAGGATGATCCCGCCAGGCTTGCAGATCGGACGGATCTGCGGCACCAGCTCGACCTCTTCCTCCGGCACCGGCTGGACCCGGGTGTCGGTGCCGATCTGGGTCGCGGCGATCTTCCGGCTGGTCGCGTTCCACTCCGCATAGTTGTAGACCCGGGAGCTGTTCTTCACCGGTGTCTGCCAGTACCGCGGGTGGAACGCCAGCCCGTTGTCGTCGCTGATCGGGAAGATCGGCAGCCACCAGTTGAGCTGGGTGAACGGCGCGGAGTACCAGGTGTCACGGTGCGGGTGGAACGCGAACGCGATCCCGGTGGTCAGGTAGTCGTCCGACGTCGAGCTGCGCATCCGCGGCACGTCGAAGTACACCTGCTCGGGGTCGCAGCCGAAGTCGACCAGCATCTCCTGGATCAGCCGCTTCGACTCCGGGTGGTGGATGAACCGCGGCTTCAGCTCGGCCAGCAGCGCCGCGTAGTCCTCGACGGCCATGTCGAACTGCGCCGTCTCCGGATCCAGCGGGTGGAAGGCCTCGCGGGCCATCTCAGCGGCGAACTCGATCAGCGCCAGCGTCGACGGGCGCGGTGAGTAGACGAACAGGTCGCCGTCGTACAACTTCTGCCTACGTTCGTCGTCGCTGAACTCGGCATCGACATAAATGGAATGCATCGGAGTCCCCCTCCTTGTCGTACTGCGAAATTCCCCCAGACCGGACTCAGCCGGCCTGTACTCCGGCCCCCACCGGACGTAGGGCACGTGACGCGTCGACCAGCGGCACCAGGTCGACGTTGGGCAGGACCAGATCGCCACGCATGAGTTCCAGGTAACGCTGCCGGAGCTGTGCCAGCAGCCCGGACTGTTCGTACTCGACACCGTCCAGCTCGGAGACCAGCGTCAGCTCCGAGATGGTGCCCGCCAGGCCGCACTCGTCGGCGGCGAGCAGCTCGGTGCGTTCGATCGGCCGCCGCTCGAACGGCATCCCGAGGTCCTTGGCGACTTCCTCGAGGATGTCGACGGTGATGCTGTCCAGGCAGGACTCGCTGGTCGGCGGCGTGACGATCCGTCCGCGCTGGGCGATCAGGACGCACGCGCCGGTCGCCTCCGCGACCCGGCCGAAGTCGTTGAGCATGATCGCGTCGTCGTACCCGAGCCGGCGTACCTCGATCCGGGCCATCCGGGCGCCGACGTAGTTCGCGCTGCTCTTCACCCGCGTGGGCAGGACCAGGTCGGAGGCCCGGCGCCAGCTCGTCACGCCGAGCCGCATCGGGTCCGGGTCGAGCTTGCGCTGGCTGAACGCCGTGACCACCAGGTCGGCCTCGGTCGCCTCACCCCAGTGCCCGTGGGTCACGAACATGGTCGGCCGGAACCACAGGTCCTTGTCCGGCACGAGCAGTTCACCGGCAAGCGTCGACAGCCCGGCGAGGAACTCGTCGTAGCTGAACCGGACCGGGATGTGGAACAGCGAGGCCGACCGGCACAGGCGGTCGTAGTGACGGCGCGGCGTCCGGAGCGAGAAGACCTCGCCGGCGGAGTCCCAGTAACCCTTCACGCCTTCGAAGACGCTCAGTGCCCGGGTCAGCGCCTCGGCGCCGATGTGGATCTTCACGTCGGTGTACGGCACGAGCTCGCCGTTGACGAGCGCCCACGGCGGCGTCGTGAGCTGCGATATGGATGCGGTGTGAGCCATGAGGCGCCTTCCCGGAGATGGTGGTGATCAGTGAGCGGTCGGAACGCCCGGCCGGATGTGGTCTGCGAGCGATACCGCCCGCTGGTCGCGGGCCGACATCAGCGTGACCGGTAGCGGCCACGGGATGGCGAGATCGGCGTCGTCGTAGGCGATCACCACGTCCTCGGACGGATCGTGCGGCCGGTCGATCCGGTACGCGATGTCCGCGGGTTCGGTGAGCGCCTGGAAGCCGTGCCCGCACCCGGCCGGGATGTACACCGAGGCCTGGGTGTCCCCCGACAGCGTGAAGTGCGCCTGCTGCAGGTACGTCGGCGAGTCCGGCCGGAGGTCGACGACGACGTCGAACACCTCGCCGGCCGAGCAGCGGACCAGCTTCGACTCACCGCCGCCGGAGCGCAGATGCATCCCGCGCAGCACGCCCTTGCGGGAGCGCGACAGGCTGTCCTGCGCGAACCCGTCCGGGTCGATCCCCACCGACCGGGCGACCTCGGCGTCGAAGGTCCGGCTGAAGAAGCCACGCTCGTCGACGTGCGGGGTCGGCTCGAACAGATAGACCCCGGCGACCTCAGGTACCTGCGTCACCTTCATGAGCGTCCCTCCAGGGTTTCGGCCGACTTCGGGAAGAGCTGCGACGTCAGGACCTCGTACTGCTCATCGATCAGGCGGCGGTTGACGGCGTTCCGTTCGTCCATGGCCTGCCCGACGACGTCGCGGCGCGACTCGAGCGCGGTGTACTGGCTCATCAGCCGATCCACGTCCAGAGTGCGGATGTACTGGCAGAACTCGGCGAGACCCATGTCGGCCATCAGTACGTCGTTCTTCGCGGCGTACCCGATCGAGACGGTCGGTTTGGAGAGCATCAGGGCGCAGACCACGTTGTGGTACCGGGTGGCCACGATCGTGTCGACCGCTGCCATCTGCTCCATCAGCTCGTCCAGCGACCGCGGCGGCTCGTCGACCACCCAGGAGGGATCGAGGTCGGGCCGGCCGGCCCGCACCGCGGCGAGGATCGTGGCCGAGGCCAGCTCGTCCTCGTGATCTCCGGTGAGCAGCCGCACCCGGTGCCCGTGCTCGACCAGCCAGTCGACGAAGCGGGTCATCTTCGCGAGGTAGTCCGCGAACACCTCTTCGCCCTGGTCCCGGTCGTCCTCGGTGCCGCGGTACGTCATCACGCCGACGCCGACCGTCGTGGGCTCCCCCGGCGGGGTGGCCGAACGGACCTCCGGGATCGGCAGCGAGAACGCGAGGTCGGGATAGACCGGGTCGTCCGCGATGCCCAGGCCGGTGGCGCGCATCGCGTCCTTCGACAGCTGGTCGCGGAACGAGCGGTAGTACGCCAGCCGGGCCGCCAAGGTGAAGACGCGGCGGGTCATCCGGCGTCCCGACGAGTTGGCGCCGACGCTGACCAGGGCGACCTTGGTACCGACCACGCGACCGGCGGCGGTCAGCAGCAACAGTGAGTACGGGAATCCCCACCAGCGCAGCGGCAGACCGCCTTCCAGCACACCCATTCCCGGCACGACCACCACGTCGTGGCGCCGGACCCAGGACGCCGTCCAGAAGAAGTCGACGATCTTTCCGATACCTTTGAGTGCGACCGAACGCAGGCTGCTGGCGGTGTTGTACTCGTCGCGGTTCCAGTTCATCCGGGTCGCGCGCAGGCCGTAGCGTGCCTCGACGACCTCGGGACCGGAGCAGAGGAAGTCGATCTCCGCGTCCGGGTACGACTTGGCCAGGAAGGCGAGGAACGCCTCCAGTGACCCGTCGTTGCCGAGGTTCCCGTGGCCGAGGAGGCCGAAGAGCCCGATCCGCGGACCGCGCGCGGCCGCCGTGGTGAAGCTGTCACTGCTCATGCGACTCGCCCGTTCTGGCCCGCGACCACCATGGATACCGACACGACCTCACTGACCTGCTCGACCGGGGTGTCCTGCTGCCGCATCGACGGCGGCACCACCCGGCTCGTCATCCACCGCACCAGTTGCCAGAGGCAACGCATTCGCTGACCACCGGTCAGCGGCGCGCGGAACAGCGCCCGGACGTAGCCCAGCGGGTACTCGACCAGCAGCCGCACCGTCGGGTGCTTCAACCGGTTCCGCCGCCGCGGGTCGAGGTTGCCGCACCACGAGCGGACCGTCCGGTTCGATCGCAGCGCACTGTCCGGGTGGTCGCGGCGGAAGAACAACGACGCCGGCACGTGGTGGAACCGGCCGTGCAGCGCGATCTCGGCCACGATCGTCCGGTCGGCGTGGTAGAAGCTCTCGTTCAAGGCGGTACGACGCAGTACGTCGGACCGGACGACGCCGTAGTCGTCGTCCCCGCCGACGTCGAACAGCAGGCTCCGGAACCGCTCGACCGGATCCGGCGAGTCGGTGGTCAACGGGTAGCCGACCTTGGCGACGATGTCGCCGGCCTCGTCGATGATCGCGCTCCACGAGTGGCACAGCACGGCGTCCGGGTGCTCGTCGAGGGCCTGGATGCACCGGTCCAGCAGGTCCCGGGCGTACAGGTCGTCGTACGACGCCCACTTGAACAGCTCGCCTCTGGACTCGGTGAAGACGATGTTGTGGTTCGGCGAGGCGCCGAGGTTCACCGGCTGACGGATGTAGCGGACACGCGGGTCGCGAGCCACGTACTCCCGGCAGATCCGCTCCGTGCCGTCGGTCGAGGCGTTGTCGGAGATGATCAGCTCGAAGTCGGCGTACGTCTGCCCGAGCAGCGCGTCGAGCGCCTCCGCGAGGTACTTCTCTCCGTTGTAGACCGGCAGTCCGATGCTCAGCCGCGGTACTGCGTTCATCTTCTCCTCATCTCTGCGAGCCCTGCTGCGGCACGGTGTCCTCGATCCGGGCGGTCGATCGGTGCACCGCGCGGTTGGCCAGCCAACGAGTCAGGTGGGCGTAGCACTCCCGCCGGTCGGCCGATGACAGCGGCGCACGGCGGATGCCGCCGACGAAACCTTTGACGTACTCCGCGACCAGCCGGACGGTCGGGTTGAGCAGACGGCTCGCCCGCCGCGGCTCCATGTTGGCCGACCGGGCCCGGATCGTCGGCGTGGCCCGCTCGGCCCGGTCCGCGTGATCGCGGCGGAAGAACAGCTGCTCTGGCACCTGGCCGAACCGTCCGTAGAGCGCGAGCTCGGCCATGATCGTCCGGTCGGAGTGGTGGTAGCTGCCGTTGAGCGGCGTACGGCGAAGGATGTCTGAGCGCATCACACCGTAGAAGTCGTCACCACCGACGTCGAAGAGCAGGCTGCGGAACCGGTCCGGTGCGTGCGGATTGGCTGTGTCCAGTGGGTACTCGACTTCCAGCACGATCTCGCCGGCGGCGTCGATGATCGCCTCATACGCGTGCGCGAGAACCAGGTACGGGTCGTCGTCGAGCGCTTCGATGCAGCGCTTCAACAGGTCCTTGCCGTACAGGTCGTCGTACGACGCCCACTTGAACAGCTCGCTGTGCGACTGCTCGAAGACGTAGTTGTGATTCGGCGTGGCGCCGATGTTGACCGGCTGCCGGAGGTAGCTCAGCCGCGAGTCCTTGGCCAGGTACTGCCGGCAGATCTCCTCCGTGCTGTCAGTCGAGGCGTTGTCGGAGATGATCAGGTCGAACTCGCCGTACGACTGGCCCAGCAGCGCATCGAGGGAGTCGGCGAGATACTTCTCGCCGTTGTAGACCGGCAGCCCGACAGTCAGCCGCGGTACGGCGTTCATGTGCTTCTCACCTCGGGCCGGACCGGCTCGGAATCCACCGCGGACTCGAGCTGCTTGCGCTCCCGGATGCCGACCCGCAGCGTAAGCCACCAGACGAACGTCGCCGAGAACGTCGCGCACGCGGCCCCCCAGGCCGAACCGCGCGCACCGTCGAGTGCGCCACCGACCACGCCGCCGACCAGGTAGAAGGCGGAGGCACAGAGCTGCGCCTTCAGGCTGCGGCGGGCGATACCGAGTGCGCGCAGGCCGGCCGCGGCCCCGGTGTTGAAGCCCGCGCTGGCCACCGACAAAGTTGCCGGCAGCACCAATACCGACGCCGGCAGCCAGACCTCGCCGAGGAGCGCGTGACCCCACGAGTCCGGCAGCGCGAAGATCAGGAGCAGACCCCAGGCCAACGCGGCCACCGCCTGCGCGCCGCCGAGCAGCAGGCAGAACACCGGCAGTGCCCGGACCGAACGACGCAGTACCCGAGCTGCCTCCGGCACCGCGACCAGGCCGATGCCGGAGAGCACGATGAAGAACGGTCCCAGCAGCATCTCCGCGCCGCGCACCGTACCCACGGCCGCGACGCCGGCAAACGCACCCAGGCCGTACATGCGGAGCTGGTACGCGCCGCTGAGCGTGACGTTCTCGGTCAGGTAGCGAAGGCTGAGATCCCGGTGCTCGGACAGCCAGCGGCGGGCCAGTGCCGGTCGCGGCAGGATGCCTGCCTGCAGCCCGCTCACGAGCGCCGCGAAGATCCCGGCCGCACCCCAGGCCAGCACGAACCTGGTCACAGTTGCGTGCTGCGAAGCCAGGTACAGCAGCGGGATCAGCCCGAGCGCCCAGGTGATGTCACTGAGGAAAGCCTTGCCGCCCTGTCCGGACGCGAAGAAGGCGAACCGCCAGCTGTCCTGCAGCATCAGGCCGGGCAACACGATGCCCAGGGCAATGAATGCCTGGCCGGCGTGCCCGCCGAGCAGCAGCCCGACCGTCGCGCAGACCGCGCCGAGGCCGAGACCGACCACGATCGCCATCCCGGACGACTTCGCGACCGCTGTCCGCCACACCGACCTGTCCAGGCCGCTGAACCGGACCGCCAACGGATCGGTGGCCAGGCCGCGAGAGATGTTCAGCACCACGCCGTACGTCACCCAGGCCAGGCTGAACGCGCCGAACTGCAGCGCGCCCAGCTGCCGGGCGACGACGATGCCCACCAGGAAGCTGACCAGGCTGGTGACAGCCTGGTCGGCGAGTCCCCAGGTGAGGCGGCGTAGAACAGCTGTCATGGTTGGCTCACAGACCGCTTCGCTGCACGGCCGGCAGGTCCTGGAGGCGCCAGAGTCCGAGCCGGTTCGGGTCGACCTCGCCGCCGTCGGGGAAGTGCTCGATCGGCTCGGGGAAGTTGAACGGCGGGAGCAGCATGTTCAGCTGCCGCCAGTTCCGGCCGGTGAACTGGTTGTGGTTGCGCTCGACGTTCGGGTAGTCGTTGATCACCAGCCACTCCGCGCCGGTGGCCCGGAAGTTCGCCAGGATGTCGGCGGCGTCCTGGAAGGAGACATGCACGAGGCAGTCCCGGCACAGGACCAGGTCGACGTTCGGCAGCTTGTCCTTGGTCAGGTCGCGGACGGCGAACTCGCGCTGCTCGTCGCCGTACTCCTGCCGGTTCTTCTCGATCACGCTCGCGACGATGTCGACACCGTGGTACTTCTGCACCGGAAGCTCGATGTGGCGCATCCAGTTCAGGTCACCGCACGGCGCGTCGAGCATCGACGTGACGCCGAGCCGGGTCAGGATCTCCGGCAGGCGTTCGCGGATGTCGACGGTTGCGCGCAGCTCCGACCCGGTGCCGGACCCGGACTCCTCGCTGTCCCACCCCGAGGTCTCGTAGACCTGGGTGAACAGCGCCTCTCGCGAGGTCACCTTCCACCGCAGGTTGTGGACCGCTTTCATCCGAGCGGCCGGCCCACGAAGTACGCGCTTGACCATATCCAGCCCTGAGTTGCGAAGGCTGCCTCCAGCAGATGTCATTCTGGTTCCTCTCCCCGCTTCAGCTGTCGTGTTGACGTCGAGTTCCTAGCTCGTGGGGCTCCGGCAGCGGGACCAGGTAGGTGGCGCCCCAGCCGCCGTCGGCTTCGAGTTGCGCGACGATCTCGTCGGCGATGTCCCAGGTGAGTACGAGGACGACGTCCGGCCGCGCGGCCTTCAGCTCCTCGATCGGCCGGATCGGCACCATGCCGGCACCGGGGATCCGGCGTCCGTGCTTACCGGGTGCGAGATCGACGGTGAACGGCAGCAGGTCCGTCGTCACGTCGCTCAGGTCCAGCAGCACCGGCGCCTTGGACGGAGCGCCGTACCCGATGACCGTGCGACCGGCGGCCTTGTGGCGGCTCAGCTCTTCGTGCAGCGCGCCGGCCGCATGCCGCGCGGCCTCCTGCAGGCTGCCGAGCTGAACCTCGTCCGCGATCCCGGCCGCTTCCTCGTCCTCCAGCACCACGTCGACCGACGCGTCCGGCTTGGCGTCCGCGGTGTGCCGCAGCATCACCATCAGGCTGCCGCCGAACATGTCGACCTGCTTCACCGACTCGACGGTCAGACCGTGCAGCGCGGCGACGTTCCGCAGCGCACGCAGCGAGACGTACGCCCAGTGGCCGTGCCGGATCGTGTCGAACTGGTTGCCGATGAACAACGGCAGCAGGTGGTGGAACTCCATCACCAGCAGGCCGCCCGGCGCGAGCCGTTCCGCCCGCAGCTCCAGCGAATCCCCGTACTGCGGCTCGTGCACGATGCCGTGTACGTCGACCACCAGGTCGGCCGTCTCGCCATCGCCGGCCAGCTTGCAGCCCGCGACGTACAGGTGGTCGAGCCAGGACCCGCCATGCGGACTGCCGAACTCGAACACCGTCCCGCTGCTCAGTTCCGGGTGATCGCTGAGGATCTCCTTGACTCCGGCCTCGGCATGCGCGCGGCTGGTCGCGGACTCGACGGCCAACGGCTCCTCGGCCATCTGCGCCTCGACCGGACCGAGCTGCACCAGCGTGCACTCCCGGCACAGCCAGAGCGCGAGCGGCCAGCGCGGATCGGGTCCGGGGCTGTCGGCCGGCGGGAAGTGGTCGGCACACGGCTGGTCGCCGAGGTCCACCACCGGTACGACGTTCTCCGCCGCGCATCCACGACACCTGAAGCTCACTGCATCCCCCTCGGTCACCATGTCAGCGTGGCCTTGCCTGTCGTGAAGGCTTCGGCGTACTTCGCCCGGCACTCCATCCCGCGGAGCCGGGCCAGCCCGGCGAAGACCTCTTCGTCGAACCAGTCGTGCGGAACCTGGGACGGATAGGCCTTGTGCAGCAGCGCGACCTTGTCCCGCATCTGCTCCTCGGACAGTTCGACGTACAGCCACGGCCGGCCGATGTCGCCGTCCCACTTGGGGATCTCGTAGTGCAGCACCAGGTGGCTGCGCCACACCGTCGGCGCCAGTTCGGCGATCAGCCGGTGGTCCTGGTGCGCGTCGTTCTTGCTCGGGGCAAGCACCAGGTCGGGGCGGCGGCTGCTCCGAGCCGTTGCCTCGAGCAACTCCTTGGTCTCGTTCCAGTACGACGGCAGCCGGCCGTCGGGCAGCTCGGCACAGGTGACCGTCACCTCGCACTCGGGCAGGAACAGTTCCGCCGCGCGGCGGGCCTCCTCGAGGCGGAGCGGCGTACCGGTCGCGATCACGAACTCGGCGGTCAGCTCCGGCACCGACTCGGCCAGCTTCAGCAGCGTGCCGCCGCAGCCGATCTCGATGTCGTCCGGATGGGCGCCGAGGGCAACCAGATGGACCGGCCCGTCGATCAGGCCGAGCTGGAACGGAAGCATCAGATCGCCACCACCACGGGCGCCTCGGCCAGCTGCTCGACCGACTTGTCCACGACCTGCGAATGGTGTTCGCGGGCCTCGTGCGACCACAGCGCCCACGGCTTCTTGCCGGACCGGTAGAGCTCCTCGAGCTGGCTGCGCTCCTTGAGGGTGTCCATCGGCGCCCAGAACCCGTGGTGCGGGATCGCCTCCAGCCGGCGCATCGCCGACAGCCGCGGGAACGCGTCGCCGACCAGGTCCTCGCCCTCGTGCAGGACGTCGAAGATCTCCTTCTTCAGGACGAAGTACCCGCCGTTGATCCAGACGTTCAGGTCGGTGGCCGACCGCAGCCCGGTGACCCGGGCGTCGGGGCCGAACTCGACCACGTGGAAGGACGCCTGCGGCGGCACCGCGAGCAGGCTGGCGGTGATGTCGCTGGTCAGCACGTGATCGACGATCTTGTCCATCGGCGCGTCGGTCAGCACGTCGCCGTAGTTGGCCAGGAACGCGTCGTCGTCCTCCAGGTACGGCCGGACCCGGCGCAGCCGCTCACCGATGCTGGTGTCCATGCCGGTGTCGACGAAGGTGATCTTCCACTCGCTGATGTCGGAGTCGAGCAGCTCGATCTGCTGCCCGCCCTTCGACATCACGAAGTCGTTCGAGACCGTCTCCTCGTAGCGCAGGAAGTACTCCTTGACCGCGGCTCCCCCGAACCCCAGGCAGAGGATGAACTCGGTGTGGCCGAAGTGCGCGTAGTACCGCATGATGTGCCACAGGACCGGCCGGTCGCCGATCGTCATCATCGGTTTCGGTAAGGAGTCCATGCCGCTGCGCATCCGCAGCCCGAGCCCCCCACAGAAGATCACGACCTTCATCTGACTTTCCTTCCCCCCACGCCTTTTTAGATCAAGCCTGTTCAGATCACTTCGAGTCGCGGGATGGGTACGACGAACTTCGCGCCCCACTCCCGTGCGTAGCCGAGCTGGTGGACGATCTCCGCACGCAGGTTCCACGGCAGGATCACGATGTAGTCGGGGCGCGTCTCGGCCAGGCGCTCCGGGGCGAAGATCGGGATGTGGGTTCCCGGCAGGAACATCCCGTGCTTGTGCGGGCTGCGGTCGACCGTGTACGGCAGCAGGTCCTCGCGGATGCCGCAGTGGTTGAGCAGCGTGTTGCCCTTACCGGGTGCGCCGTACCCCGCGACCGTCTTGCCGGCCCGGGCGGCCTGCACCAGGAAGGTGACCAGGTCGGCCTTGATCGCGAACACGTCCTTGGCGAAGCCTTCGTGGCCCTCGACCGTGTGCAGGCCGGCGTCTTCCTCGTCCTTCAGGACCTTCACGACCAGCTCGGTCGGCTCGCCCGCGGTCTCGATCGGCGTCGAGAACAGTCGCAGTGACCCGCCGTGGCTGGCCAGCTCCTCGACGTCGACGACCTTCAGGCCGGCCTTCTCCAGCGCCAGCGCGGCGGTCTTGAGGGTCAGGTACTGGTAGTGCTCGTGGTAGATCGTGTCGTACTGACGCCGCTCGATCAGCCGCAGCAGGTGCGGGAACTCCAGCGACACCAGGCCGTCGTCCTTCACCAGCGCCCGCAGGCCCTTGGCGAAGTCGACGATGTCCGGGACGTGCGCGAACACGTTGTTGCCGACGACAAGGTCAGCCTGGCCGTGCCGGGCCGCCGCGTCCTTGCCGGTCTCCTCGCCGAGGAAGTAGCTCTCGGTCCGGATGCCGTTCTCGTTCGCGATCTTGGCGATGTTCGCGGCCGGCTCGATGCCGAGCACCGGGATGCCGAGGGCGGTCGCGTGCTGCAGCAGGTAGCCGTCGTTGCTGGCGGCCTCGACGATCAGGCTGTCCGCGCCGAGGTCGAGGCGCTCCTGCATGTCGACGACGAACCGGCGAGCGTGCTCCACCCAGCTGGTCGAGTACGACGAGAAGTACAGGTAGTCGCTGAACACGTCGTCGGCGGCGACGTACGCCGGGAGCTGGACCAGCAGGCAGTTGTCGCAGATCCGGACGTGCAGCGGGTAGAACGTCTCACCGCTGTCGAGCTGGTCGGCCCGCAGGTAGCTCTCGCACGGCGGCGACATGCCGAGGTCGACAAACGTGCGCGTCAGCTCCGCGCCGCAGATCCGGCAGCTGTTCATCACTGCATCTCCTTCGGTCCTGGGAACTGCGCGTCGGTCTGCCGGCGCAGCTGGTCGTCGACCAGGCCCGCGCCGAGCAGTTGCTGGATCCGGCGCAGCCGGACGAACTGGGCCGAGTTGAAGTCGTCGAGGGTGAGTCCGTGCCGCTGGTAGGCGCCGTACAGCTCGTCGACGCCCTTGCGGACCGTCCACTGCAGCTGCAGGTCCGGGAACGTCTCGTTGAGCTTGCTGAAATCGACCTTGTAGTTGCGCAGGTCGGGGCCGGCGCCGTCGGCGATCGACAGGGTCGACCCCGGCACGGCCTCACGGACCATCTCGGCGATGTCGCGGACCTGGACCACGTCCTCGGACCGGCCGACGTTGAACGCCTCGTCGTGGATGATCTCGCGGGGCGACTCGAGCACCTTCAGGAACGCCCGGCTGATGTCCTCGATGTGGACCAGCGGGCGCCACGGCGTACCGTCGCTCTCCAGCCGGACCTGGCCCGACGTCAGCGCGATCGCGGTCAGGTTGTTGACGACGATGTCGAGCCGCAGCCGGGTCGAGGCGCCGTAGGCGGTCGCGTTCCGCAGGTACGTCGGGCTGAAGGTGTCGTCGGCGAGCTTGGAGAGCTCCTGCTCGGCGATCGCCTTCGTCTCGCCATACGGCGTGACCGGGAACATCTCGGCGTCCTCGGTGACCGCCTCCGACCCCGCGGCGCCGTACAGGCTGCAGGAGGACGCGAACAGGAACCGCTCGATGCCGGCGTCCTTGGCGGCGCGCGCAACGTTCAGCGTCCCGTCGAGGTTGACCGAATACGTGGCGTCACGGTTGAGATGCCCGAGCGGGTCGTTCGACAAGGCGGCCAGACAGACCACCGCGTCGTACCCCGCGAGCTCCCCCGCCGTGACGTCCCGCATGTCGCGCGGCACCCGGTCCCCGATCGGATCCGGCCCGCCCAGCAGGTCGCACCCCTCGTACAGCCCGGTGTCCAGCCCGTCCACCTGATGCCCGGCGGCACGCAGGAACGGCACCATCACGGCCCCGATGTACCCGCGATCCCCGGTGACCAGAACCCTCATCCGTTTCCCCTCACCCCAGCAGTCCCCTGTCGCCCAATAAAGAACCACCGGACAAGCGCCTGATACATCGTTCTCGAATTCACCGGAGTCTGGTGGTGCCCAGTTGCCGTATGTCGTCTGCGACATACTGGGCGGACCGTACGCACGCCCCTGCTACTGAAGGTGTTCCGGAAGACGCGAATGCGGGAAGAGGCAGAGGTCAAGCGGACCCGAGAGGAGAGATCGAGTAATGCGCCACAGCCGTTGGAAGTCCGTGCGTGAGCGGAAGCTCGGCACAGACGCGATCGAGCCTGAGGACGTCGTACAGGCGCGTCGTGAGATCCGCCTTTCGATGGCCCTGGCTCGAGCTGTGTACGAACGGCGTGTCGAGCTCGGCCTCACCCAGACCCAGCTTGCCGAGCGTGCCGGCCTGACGCAGGCGAAGGTCTCCCGGATCGAAGGTTCGGACACCGTCCCCACCCTGCCGTTGCTCTCGAAGCTCGCGCACGCCTTGGACGCTTCGCTGAACATCGCACTCGACGACGACGAGACTCACGTCTCCTTCACCCCACACAAAACCGACGCCGCCTGAGGAGTACGTCGGGGGCTCAGCGGCGTCAGCGCTTCTCCGGTCCGTCGTCCTTCGGCAGGAGGTTCGGGGCTTTCGGCCCACTGGCCGAAAGCAGGATGACGCCCTCGGGCCGGGGCTGGTCGCCGGCGAAGAACACCTGCTCGGTCGAACCGTTGCGATACCGCTCCAGTAGATCGCCCAGGAGCCGTCCCCCGGATCCGCCCGGTCAGCGTTCCTTCGATTGGGATGTCCCCGGGCCGGGTGGTCGGTTGGCGTTCGCCTGCGGCGCAGCGGCCGGCTTCGGCGCGGTCCCGGCCGGCGGGCTGTCGCGGAGGATCTGCGCCTGCCTCAGCAGGTCACCGGGCACCGGAATCCGATGCGGCGTCGTCTGCACGCCCTCCCGCTGCGGCCCGATATCCGGACGCCCTCCGCCGGTCACCCCTTGCAGTTCCTGCGACGGCATACCCACCGTGCGTCCCAACCGCTTCCCTGCGATGTCCGCCGGATCGTTCGACCGATGCGCGAAGGCGATCGGCTGCCGGTAGGCCTGAGCGTTCGGATCCTGTACGACCCGATCACCCTGGATCACCGGCAGCGGAGCGAACTCCCGGTAGACCAACCGGTGCGACGGCCCTCGCTCGAACCCACCTGGAGTGAACTCCCGATCCACGGGAACCTTCAGCTCCGCGCAGTCGCGCAGGTCGTACGACCGCGGCCCGTAGCCGAGCTGCTTGCCCTGGTACTCGCCCTCACGCTCCTCGCGCAACGCCTTCAACGCAGTCATCGCTGCCTGGAACTCACGGCCGGAAGGGCTGTTCCGGTCCTGCTTCCACGCCGCGTGCAGCCGGTCCATGTCCCGGCTGAAATCAGGATGATGGATCAGGTGGTAGTTCATGGCGTCCGGTCACCGTTGGCGCTACCACCGTCCTTCGGCCTCAACTCGTCACTGTCGGGGTCGAGGCCGTACCTGTCCATCATCTCTTCGTACGTCTCCCCCTGCGACGGATCGTGGTTGGCGATGCGCTGCCGGACCAGGTCCTCCCGGCGCCGGTCGTCCTCCGCGTCTTCCTTGAGAGTTTCGTACTCGGCCCACTGTTCGAACGAGATGACGACGCCTTCGGGGCGGGGCTGGTCGCCGAAGAAGACGGGTTCGGTGGCGCCGCCGCGGTACAGCTCGAGGATGCGGCCAAGGCTCTGTCCCACGGTCGTGGTGTCGATGACCCGGACCCGGTCGCCGTTCGGGAGGTCGTAGGAGGCTTCCATGGTTACTCCGATGGATGGGGGGTCGGACACGTTCCGTGACTCAGGATACTTTCCGCCAATTTCTGGCGCTGATGTATCAGCGCACCAGGCACGGTGCTCTCAATGGCGCTGCGGACGTGGGGATGCCGCGTCATGAGCCTGTGGGGGGCGTTATGAAGGTTGCCGTATTCGGCTTGGGATACGTGGGGTCGGTCACGGCTGCTTGTCTGGCTGCGGCTGGGCATGACGTCTGGGGGGTGGATGTCGACACTGCGAAGGTCGACCCGATCACCCAGGGACACAGTCCGGTGGTCGAGCCTGGTCTGGACGAGCTGGTCGCCGCGGGTGCGACGTCGGGGCGGTTGCACGCGACCACCGACCCGCGGGTCGCGCTGGAGCGTGCCGATGTCTCACTGATCTGTGTCGGTACGCCGTCCACTGCGGCCGGCAGTACCGATCTCACCTACATCAAGCGCGCTGTCCGCGACATCGCGGAGGCCGCGCAGACCGTCGTACGGCCGGCGTCGGGCTTCCACAGCATCGTCGTCCGCAGCACGGTCCCGCCGGGGACTGTGGACGAGGTGGTCGAGAAGGTGCTGGCCGACGTACCGCCGCCGGAGGGTCTGACCTTCGGTACGGCGATGTGCCCGGAGTTCCTGCGGGAGGGATCGGGGCTCGCGGACTTCTACGCGCCGCCGTTCGTCGTCGTCGGAACCCGCAACCCGAAGGTCGGTACCGCTCTGACCGATCTGTTCTCGTTCCTGGACAACACCGTCGAGATCGTCGACGTCCGGACGGCGGAGGCGCTCAAGTACGCCTGCAACGCGTTCCACGCCACCAAGGTCTCGTTCGCGAACGAGATGGGCCGGATCTTCCGGCACTTCGACGTGGACTCGCGCGAGGTGATGAAGATCTTCGTCCAGGACACCAGCCTGAACATCTCGCCGTACTACCTGAAGCCCGGCTTCGCCTTCGGCGGCTCCTGCCTCCCGAAGGACCTGCGCTCCGTCCTGCACCTGGCCCGGATGAACGACACCGAACTGCCGCTGCTGGCCGGCGCGCTGGCCACCAACGAGCGGAGTGTCCGCGACGTCGTCGACCGCGTCATCGCCGGTCCCGGCCGCGAGATCGCACTGCTCGGCCTGAGCTTCAAGCACGCCACCGACGATCTCCGCGAGAGCCCGAACGTCGAGCTCGCCGAGCGGCTGATCGGCAAGGGCTACAACCTGCGCATCTACGACGCGATCGTGAACCCGAGCCGCCTGGTCGGCGCGAACCTGCGACACGTCACCTCGAAGCTGCCGCACCTGCAGCGCGTACTCACCGACGACGCGAACGCGGCGCTCGACGGCGCCGACCTGGCCATCGTTTCGGCCACGGACAGCGCCGCGATCAGCGCGCTGCTGAAGACGCCGCCGGCGAGAACCATCGACCTCAGCGGTCGACTCGGCGCGGATGTCGAGGCGCTGGCCGGATACGAAGGAGTGGGCTGGTGAGCGGTCCGCGCGTCCTGATCATCATCCAGAACCTCTGGGTGCCGTTCGACCGCCGGGTCTGGCTGGAGTGCAAGGCCCTAGTGGCGTCCGGGTACGACGTCACCGTCGTCTGCCCGAAGGGTCCCGGCGATCCGGCGTACCAGGTGATCGACGGCGTGACCGTGCACCAGTACAAGGCGTACGCCCCGGGCGGCAGCAAGCTCGGGTTCGTCACCGAGTACGCGTACTCGTTCCTGCTGACGCTCCGCCTGGTCTTCCGGGCGCGGAAGGCCGGCAAGTTCGACGTACTGCAGGCCTGCAACCCGCCGGACATCTTCTGGCCGATCGCGATGCTGCTGCGCCGCCTGGACGGAACGAAGTTCGTCTTCGACCACCACGACCTGTGCCCGGAGCTGTTCCAGTCCCGCTTCGGCGGTACGACGAGTCTCCCGTACAAGGGACTCCGGTTCCTCGAGCGGATGACGCACCGCACGGCCGACCACGTGACCTCGACCAATGACTCGTACCGCCGGATCGCGATCACCCGCAGCGGCAAGGCGAACCACGACGTGACCGTGGTCCGCACCGGGCCGGACCCGGACAAGCTCCAGCGCGACCCGTCTGTCGTCGACGAGTCGCTCCGCCGCGGTCACCGCTACCTGGTCACCTACATCGGCGTGATGGGCCCGCAGGACGGCGTCGACATCGTCGTCCGCGCGGCCGACCACATCGTCAACAAGCTCGGCCGGACCGACATCGCGTTCACGCTGATGGGCGGCGGTGACTCGTTCGACGAGGTCGTCGCGCTGCGGCACGACCTCGGTCTCGACGAGTACATCGAGTTCACCGGCCGGGTGCCGGACGAGACGGTGCGCGCGGTGATGTCGACGGCGGACATCGGCCTGTCCCCCGACCCGAAGAATCCGCTGAACGACGTCTCCACGATGAACAAGACGATGGAGTACATGGCCTTCGAGCTCCCGGTCGTCGCCTTCGACCTGGTCGAGACCAAGGTCTCCGCCGCGGACGCCGCGGTGTACGTCGAGCCGAACGACGTGGCGCAGTACGGCGAGGCGATCGTCGAGCTGCTCGACGACGAGGTACGTCGTCGCCGGATGGGCAAACTCGGCCGGGAACGGGTCGAGCAGGTCCTCGCCTGGAAACACCAGCAGACCGCATACCTCGAGGTGTACGACCAGCTCACCGGGCACGTCAGCCACCTCGCCGACGTCAGCCACATCAAGAACGCGACGGGTTCCTGAAGTGTGCGGCATCGCCGGCTGCTACCAGCAGCACGACGGACGCGCCCTCGCGCAGACCATGAGCGACCGGATCGCCCACCGCGGTCCTGACGCCGACCGGATCTACAGCTACGAAGACGGTGACGTGCACGCGCACCTCGCGCACCGCCGGCTCTCGATCATCGATCTGTCGTCGGAGGCCGACCAGCCGCTGAGCAAGCGCGGTCTGACGATCTGCTACAACGGCGAGCTCTACAACTACAAGGAACTGCGCGCCGAGCTGTCCAAGGCCGGCGTCGGATTCCGGACCAACGGCGACACAGAGGTGGTGCTGGAGGCTTGGCGCCGCTGGGGTCCGGACGCACTCAAGCGGTTCCGCGGCATGTTCGCGTTCGCGATGCTGGACGAGGAAAGCGGCAGCATGTACCTCGCCCGCGACCCGCTCGGGATCAAGCCGCTGTACTTCCTCCGCCGTCAGGGCGGCGTGATCTTCGCGTCCGAGCTGAAGGCGCTCGTCTCGGCGGTCGGGTCCGAGCTGCGCACCGAGCCCGGTGCCTTGATCGCGTCGATGCTCTACTACTGGTTGCCAGAGCAGCGCTGCGCGATCGACGGGGTCGAGAAGCTTCCGCCGGGTTCGTGGGCGGAGTTCCGGCCCGACGGCGGCAGCCGGCACGAGATGTACTGGCGGGTGACCGACGTCGCGACCGAGGCCGCGGCCGGCCCACCCGCCGACCTGCGCCAGGTGATCGAGGAGTCGGTCGCGGCGCACATGGTCGCCGACGTACCGGTGTCCACCTTCCTCAGTGGTGGACTCGACTCGAGCCTGGTCACGGTGCTCGCGAAGCAGATGGATCCGAGCGTCGACTCGTACACGATCACCTTCCGGTCGCAGGACCAGAAGCTCGAGGCGATGCCGGACGACGCGATCTACGCCCGCAAGGTGGCGCAGCAGTTCGGCATCGACCTGCACGAGATCGAGATCGCTCCCGATGTGGTCGAGTTGCTTCCGCGGATCGTCGACATTCTGGACGAGCCGATCGGCGACCCGGCCGCGATCAACACACTGCTGATGTGCGACACCGCCCGCGACGCCGGCGTGAAGGTCCTGCTGTCCGGGATGGGCGCCGACGAGTTGTTCGGCGGTTACCGCAAACACCTCGCGTGCGTGATGGGAGCGCAGTACCAGAAGCTTCCCGGCGTACTACGGAACGGGCTGATCGGACCCACCGTCCGGCGCCTGCCGGTCACGGTGAACGGTCGCGGCCTGCGATACGCGCGCTGGGCGAAGCGATTCGAGACGTTCGCGAACTTGTCCGAGGAGACCGCGTTCCGGCGTAGCTACACGATGTACGACGGGGACCAGCTGGCCGGCCTGATCAACCCGGACCTGGACCCGTACGTCGGCAAGCTGCTCGCCGAGCACAGCGACATCTACCACGACACGACCCTCGACGACCACGTGAACCGGATGTGCCTGGCCGACTCGCGGATGTTCCTGCCCGGGCTGAACCTGGCCTACACCGACCGGTCCAGCATGGCCGCGTCGACCGAGGTACGGACGCCGTTCGTCGACCCGATCGTGGCGCGAGCCGCGTTCTCGATCCCGGGCAGCGACAAGATCCACCGCCGGGTCAGCAAGCTGGCGCTGAAGAAGGCGGCCGAGGCGTGGCTGCCGAAGGAGATCATCTACCGGCCGAAGGCGTCGTTCAGCGCACCGCTACGGGCGTGGATCCGGAACGACCTGCGCGAACTGGTGGACGACGTGCTGCTGCGCGGTGAGCTGGTCGGAAGCGGGTTCTTGCGGCAGGACGCCGTACAGAAGCTGGTTGACGACGAGCGGGCCGGGCGCGAGGACTACTCGAAGCAGATCTGGCAGCTCCTGACCTTGGAGACCTGGACCCGGAACATGCGGTCCCTGGGCGTGACCATCAGCTGACACCGAAGACTCTTCTCTCTGAAGGACTGGCATGAAACAGGTTGCACAGAACTACAAGTCCGGCGAGCTGGCGGTTCTCGACGTACCGGCGCCCGGCTGTGCGCCGGGTGGCGTCCTGGTCCGTTCGCTCTATTCGCTGATCTCCACCGGGACCGAGCTGATGAAGGTCGGCGAGGCCAAGCTGTCCCTGGTCGGCAAGGCCAAGGCCCGGCCGGACCAGGTGCGGAAGGTGCTGGACTCCGTTGCCCAGCAGGGCGCGCTCAACACCTACAAGAAGGTGATGAACAAGCTCGACTCGTACACGCCGCTCGGTTACTCGCTCTGTGGTGTGGTGGTCGAGGTCGGCGCGGGTGCTGAGGAGTTCAGTGTCGGGCAGCTGGTCGCTGCCGCGGGCAACGAGTTCGCGCTGCATGCGGAGTACAACTGGGTGCCGCTGAACCTGTGCGTGCCGGTACCGGATGGCGTGCCGGCTGAGCAGGCCGCGTTCTCCACCGTTGGTGCGATCGCGATGCAGGGCGTTCGGCAGGCCGAGGTGCAGCTGGGCGAGACGGCGGTCGTGATCGGGCTCGGCCTGGTCGGTCAGCTCGTGGTGCGGTTGCTGGTTGCGGCCGGGGTACGGGTCTTCGGGATCGACATGGTCGCGGACCGGTGCCGGATGGCGGAGAAGGCCGGCGCTCTGGCCTGCTCGTCCGCCGACGAGGCCGGGATCGCGTCGCTGGAGCGGTCGTTGCTGGAGGCATCGAATGGCCTCGGAGCCGACCGGATCCTGCTGGCCGCGGGCGGTCACTCGAACGGTCCGGTCGAGACCGCTGCCCGTCTGGCCCGCGACCGGGCCCGGGTGGTCGACATCGGCAAGACCAGGCTCGACCTGCCCTGGAACGCGTACTACGACAAGGAGCTCGACGTCCGCTTCTCGCGTTCGTACGGCCCTGGTCGGTACGACGACCGCTACGAGCTCGAGGGCATCGACTACCCGGCCGGGTACGTCCGCTGGACCGAGCGCCGCAACCTCGAGTGCTTCATCGACCTGATCGCCCGCGAGCAGATCGACGTGGGTTCCTTGATCGCCGGTCAGTTCCCGATCGCGGACGCGACCAACGTCTACCAGCAGCTCAGCAGTGGTGCGCTTCCGGGCGTTGGGTTCCTGTTCGAGTACCCGGATGTTCCTCGCGAGGAGAAGCCTGCTCCGAGGGTCGCAAGTCCGGCGACCGCCACCACTGGTTCGGTGCGTCTCGGGTTTGTTGGTGCGGGCAACTACGCGTCGAGCATGCTGCTGCCGCACTTGCAGAAGAACGAGAGCGTCGTACTGGCGCAGGTCGCGACGAACAAGTCGTTGTCGGCGGCAAACGCCCAGCGCAGGTTCGGTTTCGAGACGGTGTCGACGAACTCGCAGGACGTGCTCTCCGACCAGTCTCTTGACGCCCTGTTCGTGGTGACCCGGCACAGTTCGCACGCGGACCTTGCCTGCCGGGCGCTGGAGACCGGGAAGGCGGTCTTCGTCGAGAAGCCGCTGGCGTTGACCGACGAGGAGCTGGACCGGATCGTCGCCACGGCTGATGCCACCGGCAACGATCGCCTGATGGTCGGGTTCAACCGGCGGTTCGCACCGCTGCTCACCGATTTGAAGAGCCGTTTCGGCGACCCGGGCGGCGCCTCTTCGCTGCGCTACCTGGTGAACGCGGGCAAGCTCGACTCCACCAGCTGGTACCTCGACGCCGGCAAGGAAGGCAGCCGGTTCGCCGGTGAGGGCGGCCACTTCATCGACACCCTCGGCTGGTGGCTGAACAGCCTCCCCACCGAGGTGTACGCCGTACCTGGGCCTGACGCCGGCGATGTCGTCGTCACGCTGCGGTTCGCCAACGGCTCGGTCGGCACGATCAGCTATGTCGGTGGCGGCAACTCGCGCTTCCCGAAGGAGACGCTCGACATCACCGGCGGCGGCCGCAACGGCCGGCTGGACAACTTCCAGAGCGCGTCGGTGTGGAGCGGCCGCAAGCCGTCCACCCGCAAGACCCGCAGCACCGACAAGGGTCAGCGGATCGAACTCGAGGCCTTCGTCGCCGCGGTCAAGTCCGGCGGCCCGATGCCCATCCCGTTCGACTCACTGATCGCCACCACCCGCGCCACCATTGCCGTCGACCGCAGCCTGGCCAGCGGTAAGCCGGAGAAAGTGTGAGCCGCCAGCCCTTGGGCTGGTACGTCCGCCGCCTCCGCCGGATGTCCCCCACCGAACTCATCTGGCGGGCTCGCGATGCCGGACGCCGTTCTGCCTGGGCCTACCAACAGGTCAGGCCCGGGCAGGACGCAGATCTCGATCTCCCCCTGCGCAGCGAACCCAACTTCGCCACCACCCTGTCGCCGCACACCGCTTGCGCGGTGTCCAACGACGCCCGCAAGGCGGTCATCGAGACCGCCGACGCGATCATGGCCGGCAATCTCGAAGTACTCGGTATCGACCGGACCGACCTGGAGAAGCCGGACTGGTTCCGCGACCCGGTCACCGGCCGGCGTTCGGACCCGGCGCAGTACGTCTTCAAGCTGAACCACCGCAACGAAGAGGCGGTCGGCAACATCAAGCAGGTGTGGGAGCTGTCCCGCCACCACCACCTGACCCAGCTGGCCGCAGCCTGGTACCTGACCCACGACGACCGGTACGCCGAACGGGTTGCCGACCACCTCAACGACTGGTGGCGGACGAACCCGTTCCTGTCCGGGGTGCACTGGGCCAGCGGTATCGAGGTCGGCATCCGCCTGATCAGCTGGACCTGGATCCGCCGCCTGCTGAACGACTGGCCGGAGATCACCGACCTGTTCGAGCACAACGAGCTGGCCCTCCAGCAGATCTACTGGCACCAGCGCTACCTGGCCGCGTTCCAGAGCCACGGGTCGTCGGCGAACAACCACGTGATCGCCGAGGCCGCCGGGCAGCTCATCGGTGCCTGCGCGTTCCCCTGGTTCACGAAGAGCGCCCGCTGGCGCGAGGACGCAGCAGCCCTGCTGGAGAAGGAACTCGAGGCCAACACGTTCCCCTCCGGCGTGAACCGCGAGCTGGCCACCGACTACCACCGCTTCGTCTCCGAGCTCGGCCTGTACGCCGCTCTGGAAGCTGACAGCGCCGGTCATCCGCTCAACCCACGCACTTGGGCTCTGCTCACTCGCACCGTCGACGTCGCCGCAGCCATCGTCGATTCGACGCTCCGGCCACCGCGCCAGGGTGACGACGACGAAGGCATGGTGCTCGTCCTCGACCCACCGGACGCCAGCAACTGGGCCGCTTTCCTGTCCCTCGGCGCCGCCGTCGTCGGTCCGGCGCCCTGGTGGCCGGACAGCCCGCCCACTGCGACCTCACTCATCGTCGGCTCACTGGTCACCAGCAAGCAACCAGACCGCCCGACCGAACGACCGGACCATTTCGAGGACGCAGGGCTACTCATCCTGCGCGACCAAGAGATCTGGTGCCGCTCCGACGCCGGCCCGCACGGCTTCCTGTCGATCGCAGCCCACGCCCACTCCGACGCGCTCTCCCTCGAGGTCCGCGTCGACGGCGTCGACATCCTCGCCGACCCCGGCACGTACTGCTACCACGGTGAAGAGGAGTGGCGGGACTACTTCCGCTCCACGATCGCCCACAACACAGTCGAAGTCGCCCGCACCGAGCAGTCCACCTGGGGCGGTCCGTTCCTCTGGCTGCGCGGCGCGACGAGCAAGGTTCTCCACTACGCTCCCGACGCTTGGGAGGCCGAGCACGACGGGTACTCCCCTGTCACGCACCGGCGTACGGCGGCACTCGACTCCGGCGTACTGCGGGTTGAGGATCGGCTCGACGCAACGTCCGACGTACGCATCGCCTGGCATCTGGGGCCAGAGGTCTCTGTCGAGCTGGACGGGTCGACCGGACGGCTGGACTGGGCCACCGGCTCTGCCGTCGTCGAACTGCCGGCCGGACTGACCTGGACAACGCACCGCGGTGGCGACAATCCGTTGCTGGGCTGGTACTCACCGCGATTCGGCCACAAGGTCCCGTCGACCACTCTGATCGGTACCGGAACGCTCGCTCCGGACCAGTCTGCTGTGAGCACCTTCCGATTCCGGTCTTGACCGCCATTCGGCTGTATCAGCCTCCGCCCGCCGCCCTCTATTAACAAGACAATTCAGTGGCGTTCGACTGGAGGGGACTGTGAGCGCACAGCAGCTCGACGTCAAGAAGTCCTGGCGGGCAATCCGCAGACATCGATGGATCGTGGCGGCCGTGGCGGCGGTCGGGCTGATCGGCGGAGTCGCGGCCGGGTTCCTGGTGCCGCCCCTCCACACCGCCACCTCGCTGGTGGTGCTGCCGCCGGCGCCGACGACCGACGCGGAGAAGGCCGCCGGTACGCAGAGCACCGACACGCAGGTGTACATCGCGGAGAGCGAGCCGGTGCTGAAGAGCGCCGGGCAGAACCTGAACCCGCCGCTGTCGACCGACGTCGTCCGCAGCCGGGTCAAGGTCACCGCCGTCACCGACGACGTCATCAAGATCGACGCCAAGGGAACGACGGCCGGCCAGTCGATGGCACTGGCGAACGCTGTTGCCGGGGTTTATCTGGTCTTCGTCACCACGGACCAGAACCTGCCCGGCGATCTGGGGAAAAAAACGGGGGCACGGGTGCTGGAGCAGGCGACAACCGCACGTGGTGGAAACATGCCGATTCACCTCGGCATCTACGGACTGCTCGGCGCCCTGATCGGCGCGGTGGCCGGATCGATCGGCGTACTGGCCAAGGAACGTGGCGATCGGCGGCTTCGGCTGCGGGACGAGATCGCGGACGCGGTCGGACTTCCGGTGCTCGCGTCGGTCTCGTCGTACCAGGCGAACGACGTGTCGGACTGGGCTTATCTGCTGGAGCATTACTCGCCGACAGCTGTCGAGGCGTGGGGCCTGCGTAAAACCCTGCACCACCTCGGCCTGGACGTGAAAGGCCAGGGCCCGGTCTCGCTGGCTGTCATCTCGTTCGCCGGCGACGACAAGGCGCTGCCACTCGGTCCGCAGCTGGCCGCACTCGCGACCTCAATCGGCATCACGACCTCGATCGTGGTCGACTCGCACCAGGAACCCTCCGGTGACACCACGCTGAACATCCACCTGATCGTCGTCGACCGGGAAGAGCCGATCGTGGTCGGCTCCGAGTCGACCAGCAACACGATCGTGGCGCTGTCGGCCGGCACCGTGACGGCCGAGGAACTCGCCCGGCTCGCGGTCGCGGCCGCCGCCGACGACCGCACCATCGACGGCATCGTCGTCACCGATCCGGACCCGACGGATCGCACCATCGGGCGCGTCTCCCAGTCGATGCGCCGGTCCAGCTCGCGGCTGCCCACTCTCCTGAGCGGCACCGCGAGGAGGACCAAATGAGCAACCAGCCGTACACCGAGCCAGTGGTGAGCGAGCCGGCCTGGGCCGACGACGACGGGATGTTCGACGACCAGCCGACGAACGCGCACCCGCCGGAGGCACTGGTCACACTGCGCTTCCTCCGCGACGCCATCCGCCGGCACCTGCGGATCTGGGTCGTGGTCGCGCTGGTCGGCTTCCTCGGCGGGCTCGCGTCCACCTTCGTGATCGCGGCTCCGGACCTGTCGTCGACCCGGCTGCTGATCACCCACCGCGACGGTGAGGACCCGGCCAAGGCGATGGCCACGGACGCCACGCTGGCGACCACGCACACCGTGGCGCAGCGCGTGATCGACCTGCTCAAGCTGCAGATCAGCCAGGACGACCTGCTCAAGGAGTACACCGTCGTCCCCAAGACCGACCGGATCCTCGAGATCACCGCGGCGGGAAAGACCAGCGACGACGCGACCAAGCTGGCCACGGTCATCGCGCAGGTCTTCCTGATCTACCGCAAGGAGCAGATCGCCTTGCAGGACGCACCGCTGCAACGCGACCTGACCACGGCGCAGAACAACCTGGCCGTCGCCGAGCAAGCGGTCCGGGCCACTGGTGACGACCCGACGGCGAGCGAACTGAAGCACCCGAACAGCCCGGAGGGCGTCCGGCTCGGCGCCGCCCGGGACCAGGTCGTCTACGTCCGGCAGCAGCTGCTCGACTCGAGTGTCGAGGCGTTGCGGATGAACAGCAGCCGGATGCTCGACGTGGCCGCGCCGGTGCCGGTCTCGGCGAAGCGCACCCTGGCGATCAACGCCGGCACCGGCCTGATCGCAGGGCTGTTCATCGGCCTCGCGTTCGTCATCGTGCGGGCGCTGATCTCCGACCGGCTGTGGAAGCGCCAGGACATCGCTCTGGTGCTGGGTTCCCGGATCCGGCTGAGCAGCCCGCGTCCCTCGCGTTGGCAGATGCTGCCGCGTCCGCGCTACCTGCGCGCCTCGCAGCGGCGGCAGCCGGAGGTGCGGCTGATGACGCAGCACCTGGACCAGCGGATCTTCTGGGGTGAGCACCCGACGCCGGCGATGACGGTGGTCAGCGTCGACGACGTCAACACCTGTTCGCTCGTGGTGGCTTCACTGGCGATGGCACTGGCCGAGGACGGCAGGCACGTCCTGGTCGCCGACCTGACCGAGTCCGGCCGGCTCGCGACCATGCTCGGGGTCACGACTCCCGGCACGCACGAGTCCCGGTTCAGCCAGCCCGGCCAGCGCGTCGACGTGCACCGCCCCGACCAGACCGGCGGCCCGGGGCAGGGTTGCTACCTGCACCTGAGCGACAACAACCGGCCGGCCACCTCCGGCGACATCGCGCTCGACTCGGCCTGGGAGGTCGCCGACGTCGTACTCAGCCTCAGCACCTTGAAGCCGGAGCTCGGCGCCGATCACCTGGCCACCTGGGCGTCGCACGCCGCCGTCGTGGTCACCGCGGGGCAGTCGACCACCACCAAGATCCAGGCCACCGGCGAGATGCTGCGGCTGGCCGGACTGGACATCGACACCGCCGTGGTCCTCCGCCCGGACCGCACCGACGAAGGCATCGGCATCTCCGAGACCGAGGCTGGTCGGCCATTGACCGTGGACGTCGAGATGTTCCGCCGATGACGACGATCACCACCCGCCTCGGTAGCCAGCTGACCACCCGGCTCAGCCACCGCCCCACCCGGCGCGTCGTCGCGCCGGAGGTACGGCGACGTCGACGGGTGCAGATGGCCTGGGCGCTGCTGGTGCTGAACGTGATGACGTTCTTCCCGGGCGCGCCGCACATCCTGCCCATTCCGGGATCGCTCGGCAAGCTGATCGCGCAGGGGGCGCTGATCGGTGCGCTGGTGATGGCGTTGTCGGTGAACCGGCCGGTCCGGATCCGGCCGAGCGTCTTCGTCTTCCTGGTGATGCTGCTGGCCGCGGAAGGGCTGCTGGCCAGTGTCCGGGCGGAGTTCCTGTTTGGTGCGCTGTTCAGGGCCGGACGGCTGTGCGGATTCGCTCTGGTGCTGTGGTTGCTGACGCCGTGGTGGCCGCGGCGCGACCTGCTGCTGCTGCGGACGCACCTCATGGTTCTGTGGGCGATCGTCGCCTCGGTGGTCCTCGGTCTGCTCGTCGCGCCAGGCCTCGCGATGACCGAGAACCGGCTCGCCGGCGTCCTCTGGCCGATCCCGCCCACCCAGGTCGGGCACTACACCGCGGTGGCCGCCGGCCTGTCGGTCGTGCTCTGGATGTCCGGCCACCTCCGCCGCGGGATCGCCTTCACCAGCGTGGCCGTGTGCATCCCGGTCCTGCTGCTGACGCACACCCGCACCGCACTGCTCGCACTAGTGGTCGGCCTGCTGATCGCTGGGCTGAGCCTGTTCACCGGGCGGTCAAGGGTCCGCAAGGCGTTCGCCATCGGCATCGTCGTCTTCTCGGTCGGAGCACTCACCCTCAGCTCGGTGGTGACGACCTGGCTCGCCCGCGGCCAGGACGCCCAGGAGCTCGGCGCACTGACCGGGCGCAAGCTCGTCTGGGACGCGATCCTGGCCCAACCGCGGACCACCTTCGAGACCCTGTTCGGCTTCGGGCTGTCCAACAAATCCTTCAACGGCCTGCCGATCGACAGCAACTGGCTCGGCACGTACTACGACGTCGGGCTGGTCGGGATCGCGATCACGATCATGCTCGTGCTGTTCGTCCTGATCGCGGCCTGGTTCCGGCCGCAGGGTCCGCACCGGGCCATCGCCCTGTTCCTGGTGGCGTACTGCGTGGTCGCCTCGTTCACCGAGAGCGGGCTGAGCGAGGCGTCGTCGTACCTGCTCGACCTGACGCTGGCGGCGTCACTCGTCTACAACACGTCGACCCGTGAGGGACCGCGATGAAGATTCTGCTGGTACACAACAGATATCGGTCGACCGCACCCAGCGGTGAGAACCGGGTGGTCGATCAGGAGAGCGAGGCGCTGGCCGCGCTCGGCCACGACGTCCGGCACTTCGAGCGGCACAGCGACGACATCGAGAACTGGCCGACGTGGCAGAAGGCGACGCTGCCCGGCCGGGTCGTCTGGAACCCGTCGACCCGGCGCGACCTGGCGGCGACACTGGCCGCGGACCGGCCAGACGTCGTCCACATCCACAACACGTTCCCGCTGCTCAGCCCGTCCGTGCTGTACGCGTGCCGCGCGGCCGGCGTGCCGGCGGTGATCACGCTGCACAACTACAAGCTGCTGTGCGCCAGCGGCGACTTCTTCCGCGACGGGCAGGTCTGCCACGACTGCGCCGGGGGCAACCCGACAGCCGCAGTCGTCCACCGCTGCTACCGGGGATCCGCGCTGGCGACGTCGACGACGGTACTCAACGCACGGGCCCATCGACGGACTTGGCGCCGCCTGGTTTCGGCGTACATCTTCATCTCCGAGTCACAGCGCCGGCTGCTGGCCGCGATGGACTTCGATCCGGACCGGACGTTCGTGAAGCCCAACGTCGTTCCGTACGACGGTCCGGTCGCCGGGCCACGGGACCGGCAGGTGGCGTACGTCGGCCGCCTCGACGCGGCCAAGGGCGCTCCCCTGCTGATGAAGGGCTGGGACGCCTACCGCGCGGTCGCCGGCGACGACGCGCTCCGGCTGGTGATCGCCGGCGGCGGCCCAATGCTGGACGAGGTGACCGCCTGGGCGGCCACCCGCCCGTCCGTCGAGCTCCGCGGGCTGATGGACAAGCATCAGGTGTTCGAGCTGATCAGCCTGTCCCGCGGAGTCGTACTGCCCTCGGAGTGGGAAGAAACGTTCGGCCTGGTGGTGATCGAGGCGATGGCGGTCGGCGTGCCCCCGCTGGCCTCGGGCCACGGGTCGTTCCCGGAACTGATCACCGACGGCGTCGACGGCGCCCTGTTCGAGCCGGGTCGCCCGGACGCGCTCGCCAAGCTGCTGCTCGACGTGGATGCGTCCCCGGCCCGGTACGACGAGCTCGGCCGGCAGGCACGGACGACGTACGAGACGAAACACCAGCCGCGGCAGAGCATCGAACAGCTGCTCGAGATCTACCGGTACGCGATCGAACACCCCGTTACCGCCCATCGTTGAGTTCGAGGACGCCATGCCCCCCGAAGGACCCCCCGAAGGAAACGCCACCGAGCGCCGTACGCCGGCCGCCGGACGCACGTGGTACCGCCGTCCGCCCGTGCTCGCCGCCGGAGGTCTCGTCGTGGCCGCCGCCCTGGTCGCCGGCGGGATCTCCGTCTTCAAGGACGACAACGCGTCCGCCAACGCCCAGCCCACCGCGTCCGCGGCCCCGACCTCCACGGCCAGCGCCGCACCGAAGGCACCGACCGCACCTCCCGCGAAGATCTGCGGGGTCGAGAGCGCGCTGGCCGGCCCGGCCACGGCGCCGGCCGGCGCGGTCGTGGTCAGCACGAGCCAGAACCTGAACGACCTCACCACCCACAACCCAGCCGGCACCACCTTCTGGCTGTCGCCGGGCACGCACCGGCTCGGCACCGCGCAGTTCGCCCAGGTCATCCCGAAGGACGGCAACGTGTACGTCGGGGCGCCCGGAGCGATCCTCGACGGCGGGAAGCTGAACCGGTACGCCTTCACCGGCTACGCCACCGGGGTCACGGTGAAGAACCTGACCATCCAGAACTTCGGCCCGCCCCGGACCAACAACGACGAGGGCGTGGTGAACCACGACTCGGCCGCCCGCTGGACGGTGCAGGCGAACACGATCCAGCACAACGCCGGCGCCGGCGTGATGATCGGCGACCACAACGTTGTCCGTGGCAACTGTCTGCAGCAGAACGGGCAGTACGGCTTCAGCGCCTACAACCCGGGCAAGGTGTCCGGCATCACCGTCGATCACAACGAGATCGCGGGCAACAACACCGACGACTGGGAGAATCTCAAGGGCGGCTGCGGCTGCACCGGCGGTGGCAAGTTCTGGGAGGTCACCGGCGCGATCGTCCGCGGCAACTGGGTGCACGACAACCACAGCGCCGGACTGTGGGCGGACACCAACAACACCGGCTTCGTGATCGAGGGCAACTACATCTCCGGCAACCTGGCCGAGGGCCTGATCTACGAGACCAGCTACAACGCCGGGATCCGCGGCAACACGTTCGTCCGCAACGGCCTCGGCAAAGGCCCGCAGAACAAGGGCTTCCCGACGCCCGCGCTGTACATCTCCGAGTCCGGCAGCGACCAGCGGGCGCCGGGCGTGTTCAACCAGACCTTCGAGATCAGCGGGAACGTCTTCACCGACAACTGGGCGGGCGTGATCCTGTGGGAGAACGCCGACCGGTTCGCCGGGTCGGCGGCCAACACCAGCACCGGTTCGGGCACGCTGGTCAACCCGTCGGTCGTCACGGCCAAGACCTGCAACGCGACCACCATCAACACCCAGCCGTACATCAGCGACTGCCGATGGAAGACGCAGAACGTGCGGGTGCACGACAACGTCTTCTCCCTCGACCCGGACAACATCGGGAAGACCTGCGTGGCCGGCTCCGGCTGCGGGTTCAACGGCCTGTTCTCCAACTGGGGCACGTTCCCGAAGTGGTCGCCGTACAAGAACGCCGTCATCCAGGACGCGATCACGTTCCACCAGGGCAACCGGTTCTTCAACAACACCTACGCCGGTCCGTGGAACTTCATCGTGCACGAGCAGGGGAACCGGGCGAACTGGGCCTCCTGGCAGGGCGCGCCGTACGGGCAGGACTCCGACAGCGTGATCAAGGTGACGGAGCGCTGATGATCGGGCCTCCGGAACGTGCCGTCCACGAGCAGATCGCGCTGCTCCGTTCGGTCGGCTATGCCGCGTTCGGGCGGCACGAGCGCGACCTCGAGGTACTCGACCTGGTCTTCGACAGCATCGTCGACGCGCCTGGCACCGGTGACATCCGGCGGCTGCGGTTCTCGGGTCACGGCATCACGCTGGACGTCTCCGTGCACGGACAGACCGACCTGACCGTCGAGCTGCGGGTCTCGCCGTCCGGTCCGGTCGTGGTCGAGTCCCGTGGCGACAACACCGACGGGCCGGACGCGGCGCGGTTGGTGAGCTTCCTGCTCCGGTGGCCGGGCAGCGCACAACGCCCGGTCCGGACCGCCTGGATCATGCTCTGATCTCTCAGTGCTGATCCCAGCGGGCCCGAACCGGGCGGGCTGCTGCCTCAGGAGGCAAGCAGCAGTCTGAGCTTCTCCAGGCAACGGCCCCGGATCGGGCCGATGCTGCCGATCGGGATCCCGATCGTCGCGGAGATCTCGGCGTACGGCGCCGGCGGGTCGGCCATCAACATGCCGAGCAGCTGTTGCCAGCGGTCCGGCAGGCTCTCCAGCGCCTTGCGTACGTCGACGGCACGTTCGCCGGCCAGCAGATTGGCGTCCAGCTCGGGCTGGTCACCGGCCTGACCCTCGAACACGGTCGCCTCGTAGGTCAGCAGCACCCGCTTGCGGAACGCCAGTACCCGCAGGCATTCCCGGCGAGTGGTGACGACCAGCCAGGCGCCGACCCGCTCGGGGTCGACCCGGTTGATGTGCTCGAGCAACCGCAGCCAGACCATCTGAGAAACGTCAGCGGCGTCGCTGTCGCTCAGCCGGAAGCTGCGGGTAACGGCCCAGACGAGCCGTGCATAGTGGTCGACCAACCGGCTCCAGGCACCCTGGTCCCCGGCCGCGGCCTGGATCACCAGAGTCGCGGCCTCCGACCGGGCCACAGTTGATCCTTCCAGTACAGCAGTCACGAATTCCCCCCTCGGGAATGCACAGCTCTAGATACCCCGTTAACAGCACCGCTCAGTACGCGCCGGCGCTCCCCAGCACCGCGCGAGCGGTCTTCCACAAGATGAGCAGGTCCAGCGCGATCGACCAGTTGTCGGCGTACCGGAGGTCGAGCCGCATGGACTCCTCCCAGGTCAGGTCACTGCGCCCGCTGACCTGCCACAGGCCGGTCAGGCCTGGCTTCACGAGCATCCGCCGCGCGTCGTCGATCGCGTACTGCGCGACCTCGGCCGGTAGCGGCGGCCGCGGACCGACCAGTGACATGTCCCCCCGGAGCACGTTCACCAGTTGCGGCAGCTCGTCGATCGAGAATCGGCGCAGGTACTTGCCGACCCTGGTGATCCGCGGGTCGTTGCGGACCTTGAACAGGATCCCGTTGCCTTCGTTCAGCGCGTGCAGCTCGGCCTTGCGTGCTTCGGCGTCGGCCACCATCGTGCGGAACTTCAGCATCTGGAACTGTTCGCCGCCGCGACCCACCCGGGTCTGCCGGAACAGCACCGGCCCACGGCTGGTGAGCTTCACCAGGATCGCGGTGACCAGCAGGATCGGCGACACACCGAGCAGCATCAGGCAGCCGACCACCCGGTCGAAGATGCCCTTCAGCATGTGCGGTCCACCGCTCACCGACGGCCGCTCCAGGTGCAGCAGCGACAGGCCGGCGACCGGACGGATCGAGATCCGCGGACCGGCGACCTCGACGATGCCCGGCGAGACGATCAGCTCGACCCCGCGCTGCTCGAGCGCCCAGGACAGCTTGCGCAGCGAGTGCCCGGCGAGCTCCGGGTCGGCGGCGACCGCGACGATTTCCACGTCGTACTGGTCGACACCGGCCAGGATGTCCATGTCCGTGCGGCCCAGCCGCTCGAACCCGGGTTCCTCGAACACATCACCGCGTGGCAGGCAGCTCGCCACCACGACGTACCCGTCGGACGGCCGCTCCTCCAGGTGCTTCTTCAGCGTGGTCACCTGGTCGTTGCGTCCGACAACAAGTACCCGGCGCATGCACCGGCCGGCGAAACGCCGCCAGGAGATCTGCCGGTGCAGGATCCAGCGGCCGACCATCGCCGCCACACAGGTCATCGGGACCGCCAGTACGACGAAACCACGAGCAACCTCGCTCTTGGTCGCGTACGACGTGATCGCCACGACGGCGGTCAGCGCCACGGCGGCCCGGATGATCGAGCGGAACTCTTCCGGCCCGGTACCGAAGTACCGGGTCTCGTAGCCCCGCTGCAAAGAGACGCAAGCCACCCAGACGAACGGCAGCAGCACCCCCAGCACGAAGTATCCAAGGTTGATCTGGGCCCCGAACCGGGCCACCAGCGCCAGCGCGGCGCCGATCACCCCGGCGCCGAGGTCCGACGCCAGCGAAGCTCGCCGATATCTCGCTACCCAGCGCTTCTCGGTGTACCGGGCCGAGCGCGGCAACACTGCCGGCACCTCGTCCGGGACCACCCAGACCGGCCGGCGACGCTCCCCCGACGGCGCCGGCCGCAAATCAGCTGGATCGGCTAACCCCTCAGACATGACGAATTCAGTCACGCACAGCCACCCCCCACAGGTGTACAGCGAACCCCGTGACCAACCCACACCCCGTCACGGACCTCGTCCAACGCCGCCCCCACAACGGCGTGTCCCAGACAGTACTACGTGATTGACAACTGCAACAGCACTGATGGCGAGTGTTTACCCGCGTGCCATCGGACTCCCAGGAAAAGGCCTCCGGGACCCCGATTCGGGGCCCCGGAGGCCTTGTTTTACTACGGTTCGACTACTGGAAGTGATCAGCCGGCGATCAGGCCGTCGCCGCTGATCAGCTCGCGCATCTCGGCCAGCGAGCTGTCCGACGGCGGCAGGATCGCGTCGGAGTCGTGCAGCTCGTCGTCCGGCACCTTCTCACCGGACCGGACGAAGTCCAGCAACGCCACGAAGGCGGCCTGGTACGCCGTCTCGTCGGCGGACGACACGGCCTTCTCCAGGTCGCCGTCGACCGCGTTGAGCGCGTCCAGCTTGTCGTCGGCCAGTCGCCACTGACCTTCACCCATGATGCGAACGATCACCGAACATCTCCGTCCTGAGGTCGCGCCGGCTCGGCGGCCGGCTGCTGCACTGGCTGCTGGGCGGGTTGCTGGGCGGGCTGCTGGCCCTCACCGGCGAGCTCCTTCGGCGCACTGCTGCCGCCGGAGAGCTGAGCCTTCATCGCGGCCAGCTCGTTCTCCACGTCGGAGCCGGACGACATCCGGTCCAGCTCCAGGCTGATGTTGTCCTTCACCGTGCCGCTGGCGTCGTCGAGCGCGCCGGAGGCGAGCAGCTCGTCGATCGCGCCGGCCCGGGCCTGCATCTGCTGGGTCTTGTCCTCGGCCCGCTGGACCGCGAGACCGACGTCGCTCATCTCCTCGGAGATGCCGGAGAAGGCCTCGTTGATCCGGGTCTGCGCCTCGGCCGCGGTGTAGGTGGCCTTGATGGTCTCCTTGCGGGTCCGGAACGACTCGACCTTGGCCTGCAGCCGCTGGGAGGCGAGCGTGAGCTTCTCCTCCTCACCCTGCAGCTGGGCGTGCTGGGTGGTCAGGTCGTCGATCTGGCCCTGCAGCCCGGACTTGCGGGTCAGGGCCTCCCGGGCCAGGTCCTCGCGGCCCATCGAGAGCGCCTTCTGGGCCTGCTCCTGCAGCTTGGCCGACTGGGACTGCAGCTGGGAGGCCTGCAGCTCCACCCGCTTGCGACTGGTGGCCACGTCGGCCACGCCCCGCCGTACCTTCTGCAGCAGCTCGAGCTGCTTCTGATACGAGTAGTCAAGGGTTTCGCGAGGATCCTCGGCCTTGTCCAGGGCGGAGTTCGCCTTGGCCTTGAAGATCGTCGACATCCGCCTGAAGATGCTCATCGATATCCGTACCCCTTCTGTGCCGGACTGACGACCCGGCGTGCGTGTCATCCACCCTATGTCCCTGTGGGTCACCAGACCATCAGGACCGGCCCCGATACTGTCCCTATAAACTTGGAGTGGTGAGATCCGGGGACCACCCCGAGTCGCGACCTGCCCTGCGAATGAGGTTCTGACCCCGTGTTCCGACGTACCAAGTCTGAAACAGCTACCACCGTACCCGGCGAACCCCAGGCCAAGCCGGGCGGGAAGGGCCGTCCCACCCCGAGCCGCCGCGAAGCCGAGGCGGCCCGCAAGGCCACGTTCAAGAAGCCGCGCAACCGCAAAGAGGCGTCGGCGATCCGCCGGGAGAAGATGCGGACCGAGCGGGCCAAGATGCAGCAGGCCATGCAGACCGGCGACGACCGGTACCTGCCGGCGGCCGACAAGGGCCCGGTACGGCGGTTCGCCCGGGACTACGTCGACGCCCGGTACTCGGTGATGGAGTTCGCGCTGCCGATCCTCCTGGTGGTCTCGCTGGTCGGGGTGGTGTTCTCGCCGCAGTTCCCGTGGCTGGCCGGGATGGTCAACCTGCTGTTCCTGGCGATGATCCTGCTGATCGGGGCGGACTGGTTCCTGCTCACCGGCGGGCTGCGGAAGGCGGCCGCGCGGAAGTTCCCGAACGAGTCGACCAAGGGCCTCGGGTTCTACGCGGTCCGGCGGACCATGCAGATGCGCCGCTGGCGGCAGCCCAAGCCGATGGTCGCGCGCGGCGAGAAGCCGTCCTGACCCCAGCGGCTTCAAGTAGGGTCGGGGTATGGACTTCCGCTTTCTCGGCAACAGTGGTTTGAAGGTCAGCGAGATCTCGTACGGGAACTGGCTGACGCACGGTTCCCAGGTGGAGAACGACCAGGCCAGGGCCTGTGTGAAGGCGGCGCTGGACGCCGGCATCACCACGTTCGACACCGCCGACACCTACGCCAACACCGCGGCCGAATCGGTCCTCGGCGAGGCGCTGGCCGGGCAGCGACGCGAGTCGCTGGAGATCTTCACCAAGGTCTACTGGCCGACCGGCCCGAAGGGCCCGAACGACACCGGCCTGTCCCGCAAGCACATCCTCGAGTCGATCAACGGCTCGCTGCAGCGGCTCGGGACCGACTACGTCGACCTCTACCAGGCGCACCGGTACGACACCGAGACGCCGCTGGAGGAGACGATGGAGGCGTTCGCCGATGTCGTCCGGCAGGGCAAGGCGCTGTACATCGGCGTGTCGGAGTGGACCGCCGAGCAGCTCCAGGAGGGCCACCGGCTGGCCCGGGAGCTGCGGATCCCGTTCGTCTCAAACCAGCCGCAGTACAGCATGCTCTGGCGGGTGATCGAGGCCGAGGTGGTGCCTGCCTCGGAAGAACTCGGCATCGGCCAGGTGGTGTTCTCGCCAATCGCGCAAGGTGTGCTGACCGGCAAGTACCTGCCCGGTCAGCAGCCGCCGGAGGGCTCGCGGGCCACCGACGAGAAGGGCGGCGCGAACTTCATCAAGCGCTTCCTGACCGACGACGTACTGACCCGGGTCCAGGAGCTGAAGCCGATCGCGGACGAGGTCGGCCTCTCGCTGTCGCAACTGGCCGTCGCCTGGGTGCTGCAGAACCCGAACGTCTCCTCCGCGATCGTCGGCGCCTCCCGGCCCGAGCAGGTCACCGAGAACGTGAAGGCCTCCGGCGTGAAGCTGGACGACGGGCTGCTGAAGCGGATCGACGAGGTCCTCGGCGGCATCGTCGAGCGTGACCCGGCCAAGACCCTGCAGAACTCACCGCAGAGCCGGGTGGCGTGATGAGCTGGAGCTGGCGGTTCGAGACCGCTTCCGGTGCCCTGGTCGACCCGGGTGAGGTCGGCGGGGCCGAGTTCTCGGCCCAGGGTGACGCGGAGAGCTGGCTGGGCGAGGTCTGGCGCGACCTGGCCGACCGCGGCGTCAGCCAGGTGTACCTGCTGGAGGACAGCCGCGAGGTCTACGGCCCGATGAGTTTGTCCTCGGCAGAGTAGAGTTCGGTCGAACCACACGCCTGCGTCACAGGGAAGCCGGTCGAAGTCCGGCGCTGACCCGCAACCGTAGGCCACCCCGGCACTTTGGCTCGGGGTGGCGAGCCGGACCACTCTGACACAGGCAGACAGGCTCACCTACCCGCCGTGGTCCGCGGGTGGAGCCCCTACCCTGCCGGTGCAGGCGGGACCTCCTCCACCGGGCTGCGGCCCGAACGAGGACACTCGAATGACTGCACATCGGACCGTACGACTGGTCTTCAGCCTGCTGGCGGGTCTCCTGTTGGCTGGGACTGTCGCAACTACAGCCCAGGCCGAGGACGGCTACCGCTTCTGGGGCTACTACCAGTGGACCAACGGCTCCTGGGCCTTCTCGCAGAAGGGCGCCGACGCCTTCGTCCCGGCTGACGGCGGCGTCGAGGGCTGGCGGTTCGCCGTCGGCGGCGCGAAGCCGCGGGTACCGCGGGCTGCCGGCGACTTCGACGCGATCTGCGGCAAGACCCCGGCCGAGACCGGCAAGAAGCGGGTCGCCCTGGTCGTCGACTCGGGGACGCCGGAGGATGCGGTCAGCGGTGACACGCCCGCTCCGGCCACCGGCACCTGCGTGGTGACGGCCCCTAAGTCGAACGGCGCGCAGATTCTGGCCGCGGTCGCACCGGTCCGGATCGAGAAGGGTCTGACCTGCGGGATCGCCGGCTACCCGTCCAAGGGCTGCGGCGACCAGATCAAGAACATCAAGGTGCCCGCTACTGATACCGCCGTGACGCTCCAGGTCGGCCCGGCTGTGGGCTCCACCGCCGTACAGTCCCCGGCCGCCACCCCTGCTTCGTCAGATGATGGCGGGGCACCGTGGACCGGCATCATCATCGCCTTGGTGGTTGTCGTTCTCCTGGCCGGCGGTGGTCTCTTCCTCAACCGCCGTCGTACCGCGGCCAAGTAAGTGCGTGCCGTCAATCACCTGACGCTCCCCCGGGCACTCCACCCGGGGGCCTGGTGGTTGTGGGCGCTCTGCATGGCGGTGGCGGCCAGCCGGACCCGCAACCCGGTCCTACTGGTCCTCATCCTCGCTGTGACCGGATTCGTGGTGTCGGCGCGCCGGAGCGATGCACCGTGGGCGCACAGCTTCACCGCGTTCCTCAAGCTCGGTCTGCTCGTCATCGGCATCCGGGTGGTGCTGCAGGCGCTCCTGTCGACTCGTGCGCAGGGCAACACTGTGCTCTTCACGCTGCCGCAGATTCCCTTGCCTGACTGGGCTGCGGGCGTCAAGCTCGGCGGAGAGGTGACGGCCGAGGCTCTGGTGACTGCTCTGTACGACGGTGGTCAGCTAGCGGTCATGTTGTGTTGCGTAGGTGCGGCCAACGCACTGGCGAGTCCGCGGCGTCTGCTGAAGTCGTTGCCCGGGGCCCTCTACGAGATGGGCGTGGCCTGCGTGGTCGCGCTGACCTTCGCGCCACAGCTGGTGACGGACGGCCGCCGGATCCGAGCCGCCCGCCGCCTGCGCGGCCGCACTCGCGCCTCCTTCCGTACGACGGCCATGCCGGTGCTCGAAGGTGCACTGGACCGGTCGGTCGAGCTCGCCGCCGCAATGGACTCCCGCGGCTACGGACGTACGGCGCAAGCCCCGCGAGCTCAGCGTCGACTCACCGCGTTGTGCGTGCTGCTGGGACTGCTGGGGATCCTGCTCGGCGTCTACGCATTGCTGACCGACTCCATGGCCTTCCCACTCGCCGCTGGCGCGTTGGCGGTCGGCGTGTTGCTCGCGGTCGGTGCGATGGCAGTTGGGCGGCAGCGGGTCGCCCGGACTCGTTATCGACCCGACCCGTGGGCTCTGCCCGAGTGGCTGGTCGTAGCGGCCGGCGTGGTGGCCGCAGGTGCCATGGTGGCTGCCGCAGTACGTGGAGTGCATGGGCTGCTGCTGGATGGGCCGTTGGTGGTCCCACCGGTTCCGCCGCTGCCGGTTGTCGGCGTACTGATCGGATTGGTGCCTGCGCTGGCCGCACCGCCGTTGAAGAAGGCGGCCGCATGATCGAGTTCGACCGGGTGACGGTGACGTACGACGGCGCCAAGGAGCCGGCTCTGCGGGACGTGAGCTTCACCGTGCCCGAAGGCGAGCTGGCACTGGTGATCGGGCGAACCGGGTCCGGCAAGTCCACGTTGCTGCGGGCAATCAACGGACTGGTGCCGCATTTCACCGGCGGCACGCTGGCCGGCCGAGTGCTGGTCGGCGGGCGCGACACCCGCGAGTACCGGCCGCGGGACCTGGCGGACGTGGTCGGGATGGTCGGGCAGGACCCGATGGCGGGGTTCGTCACCGACACGGTCGAGGACGAGCTGGCGTACAGCATGGAGTCTCTCGGCGTAGCGCCGGACGTAATGCGACGGCGGGTCGAGGAGACCCTGGACCTGCTCGGGTTGGCCGACGTACGGGATCGTGCTTTGACTTCGCTCTCCGGCGGACAGCGGCAGCGGACTGCGATCGGCGCGGCTCTGACGTCGCATCCCGCCGTACTCGTGCTGGACGAGCCGACGTCCGCACTGGACCCACAGGCTGCGGAAGAGGTGCTGGCTGCGCTCCAGCGGCTCGTGCACGACCTGGGTGTCACTGTGGTGCTGGCCGAGCACCGGCTGGAGCGAGTAATCCAGTACGCCGACCGGGTGATCGAAGTACCGGGTGGTGCCGCTGCTGTCTCTACTGGGTTGCCGGCTGAGCGAATGGTGACTGCACCGGTCGCACCGCCGGTGGTGGAGTTGGGACGGCTGGCTGGATGGTCGCCACTCCCCCTGTCTGTACGGGACGCCCGACGTGCTGCCGTGTCGCTCAGGTCCCGCCTCGACTCCACCTTGCCCTCCCGCGTTGTCGCGCCTCTGGGTGAGGAGCTGGCGCAATGCAAGGACCTGGTGGTGAGCTACGGCAGCGTCACCGCCCTACGCGGCGTGTCGTTGAGTATCAGGGCCGGTGAGGTCGTCGCGCTCATGGGCCGCAACGGTGCCGGCAAATCCACCCTGCTCAACACCCTCGTCGGCATCCTGCCTGCCGGCTCCGGCACCGCGTTCGCGGCCGGAGTCGACCCGCGTCGAACGAAGCCATCCCGGTTGGTCAAGGCAGTCGGACTGGTCCCACAGGAGCCCGCTGACCTCCTGTACGCCGCGTCCGTTGCAGACGAGTGCGCCAGTGCGGACTCGGACTTCAACGTGCCCGCAGGTAGTTGCCGGGCTCTCCTCGAGCGGCTGGCACCAGATGTCGCTCTGGACCTGCATCCGCGGGACCTCTCGGAGGGACAACGGCTGTGTCTGGCGCTGGCCGTCGTACTGTGTGGTGCTCCGCCGTTGCTGTTGCTGGACGAGCCGACGCGCGGGCTGGACTACGGCGCCAAACGACGGCTGGTGGCGATTCTGCGCGAGTTGGCCGCGGCTGGACACGCTGTCGTGTTGTCGACCCATGACGTCGAAATGGTCGCTGAAGTCGCCACCCGGGTGATGGTGCTCGCCGAGGGCGAGTTGGTGAGTGACGGCGAGACGGCCGAGGTGATCGCCGGATCGCCGGCGTTCGCGCCGCAGGTGGCGAAGATCCTTGCTCCGTTGCCGTTCCTGACCGTCGGTGAGGTCGCTGACGCATTGGACCGGGCGTCGTGAGGCTGATCCGGTTCAGGCCGCGGAGCATGGCGACCTTGCTGGTCGCCTCGCTGGTCGGCGTACTCGCCTTTGCCTGGCCGTTGTTCTTCCAGACGTCGCAGGCGGGCGAGTCCGCGATCGGCCACACGACGGACGCGCCCTGGCTGTTCGTCCTGCTGCTGCCGTTGCTGGTGGCCGTCGTACTCGCGGAGCTGTCCGAATCAGGCATCGACGCGAAGGTGATCTCGCTCGTCGGCATGCTCGCGGCGGTCGGCGCGGCGTTGCGAGCATTGGGTCCGGGTACGGCGGGACTCGAGCCCGGGTTCTTCCTGCTGGTCCTGGCGGGGCGGGCGTTCGGGGCCGGGTTCGGGTTCGTGCTCGGGGCGGTGTCGTTGCTGGGTGGGGCGTTGATCAGCGGCGGGGTCGGGCCGTGGATGCCGTTCCAGATGTTCGCGTGTGCGTGGGTGGGGTGCCTGGCCGGGTTGCTGCCACGGGTTGGCGGACGGTTGGAGTTGCTGCTGCTGGCGGCGTACTCGCTGGTGTCGGGGGTGCTGTACGGCGTGATCATGAACCTGTGGTTCTGGCCGTACGCAACGTTCGGCAGCGACTTCTCCTTCATCCCAGGCGACTCCCTGACCGCAAACCTGCACCGCTACTTCCTGTTCGTCGTAGCGACATCGCTGGGCTGGGACATCCCACGCGGGATCCTGTCCGCGGTCCTCGTCCTGGTCCTCGGACGACCGATCCTCAACGCGTTCCGCCGCACCGCCCGCAAAGCCGCCTTCGAAGCACCAGTCATCTTCGCGACGCCAGCCGTTTCCGAGGCCCCAACCGTTTCCGAGGCGCCGGCCGTTTCTGAGCGGAGGACCGATGTCTGACACCACTCTCGTCCTCGGCGGAGCCCGTTCCGGCAAGTCCATCGCCGCCGAACGCCTGCTGTCACACGAACCTGACGTCCTGTACGTCGCAACCGGCGGCAGCGACTCCGGCAACGCCGAATGGGCCACCCGAGTCGCCAAACACCAAGCCCGCCGCCCGTCCTCCTGGGGCCTGGCCGAGACGATCGACCTGGTCCCACTCCTCGAGGACTCCGGCCCTCCGCTCCTGATCGACTGCCTCACACTGTGGCTGTCCCGCACGATGGACGCGGTCGATGTGTGGTCCGACCTGTCCACATCGGCCTCGGGACCAACCGCCGCGATGGCCGAACTCGACAACCGGATCGCCGCCCTCACCGCCGCCTGGTCGGCGACCTCTCGGCGAGTGGTTGCCGTCAGCAACGACGTAGGCTCCGGCATAGTCCCCGCGGACCCCGGCACCCGCCTCTTCCGAGACCTGATGGGCCGCCTCAACACCACCATCTCCCTAGCCTCCACCCAAGTCCTCTGGACCATCGCCGGCCGAACCCTCCCCCTAACATGACCACCCAACCCAACCCCGCCTCAGGTGGCTCGGCGCCTGGCGACGGTGGAAGCGGTGCGGCGTCCGCTGGCCGTTCGCGCGGTTGGGTGGATGCGGTGCGGCTCTCGGTTGGCACGTTGACGGTGGTTCCGGCGGGGATGCCTTCGCGGGTTGATCGGGAGGTGGGTGGACGGGCGATGGTGCTCGGTCCGGTCGTCGGGGCGTTGGTCGGCGGGATCGCGGCCGGGGTGGTCGCGTTGGCTCAGCTCGTACGGCCGGATGCCGATCTGCTCGCCGCCGTACTGGGAGTGCTGGTTGTGGCCGGGCTGTCCGGCGGATTGCACCTCGACGGGCTGGCGGACTTCGCCGACGCACTCGGGTCCCGGCGGGATCGCGAAACCATGTTGAAAATCATGAAGCAGAGCGACATCGGCCCGTTCGGAGTCGTCGCAATCGTCGGCGTACTACTCGTCGACGTCGCCGCCCTGACCGCGTGCCTTCAGGCCGGATTCGGCTGGCAAGCAGTCCTGATCGCCACCACCGCAAGCCGCCTAACCCTCCCCTGGTCCTGCCGAACCTCCGTCCCCGCCGCCCGCCCCGACGGCCTGGGCACAGTCGTAGCCGGCACAGTCCGCCCACTCATAGCAGCCCTGACCACAGCGGTCGTACTAGCCGCCGCCCTCCTACTGGCCTGGCCCGACCTCCTCCACCCCACCACCACAACCGCCGCACCCCCACTCGCCGGCACCGCAACCGACCCACTCCAGTTCGCCGGGATCGCAGCCGCCGTACTCCTAGCCGTCGCGACGAGCCTGATCACCACCCGCCGCGCCCGCAAAGCCCTCGGCGGCACCACCGGCGACGTACTCGGCGCAACCGTCGAGCTAGCCCTCCCCGTCACCCTCCTCACCCTCGCGCTGACCGCGTGACCCGTCCGCATCCAGCACATCCCTCGCAGCACCCAGCACACCCGCACCCCCGCACGCATGCCTCACCTCGACCAATTTCGCTGGCTGACCCACCAGTTCGGGGGTTTGTGACCCGCGTTCAGGGTGTAGAACCCACGACCTGGTGGGTCAGCCAGGCAAATGGCTGGGTTGGCAAGGCAAATTGCTGGGTCGGCCAGCCAAATTGGTGGGTCGGCCAGGCAAATCGGGGTGAGGTGGCGGGGTCTGTACGCAGGAGTGGTCTACTGTCGCGGGTGAACGTTTTAGTGGGGTAGTGACGGCGAGGTTGAGTGTGATGTCAGTCGTTGACGACGAGTCGGCGGCCGCGGACGACCCGCGATCCGTTATCTTTATGTAATGAACGCAATCCGCCCGGCGCCCGGCTCGCAGGCTTCGCTGCGCGAAGCCAACCGTGCGCGCGTTCTCGGGGTCGTCCGTCAGCACGGCCCGCTCACCCAGGTCGAGATCGCCGCCGCGTCCGGCCTGTCCGCGGCCACCGTGTCGAACATGGTCCGCGAACTGGACCAGGCCGGCATGGTCGGCCTCTCCCGCAGCATCCGCAACGGCCGCCGCGCCGTACTCGTGTCCCTCGCCTCCGGTGGCGGCCTGCTGGCCGGCGTCGCGTTCGGCGAGCGCGATGTCCGGGTTGCGATCGCCGACGAGGCCGGCGAGATCCTCGCCCATCAGTTGATGCCGCTGCAGGCCGACCACGTCGCCGACGACGGTATGGAGCGCGCCGCCCGGCTGCTCGCCGACCTGGCCGAGACGGTCAGCTCCGGTGTCGAGAACATCGCCGCGATCGGGTTCGGGCTGCCGATGCCGGTCGACGCGGTCAGCGGCGAGGCCGGCTCCGACGCCGTACTGCCCGGCTGGCGCGGGGTGAACGTGACCAAGGCGATGGCCGGCCACCTGCGCGCCCCGGTCGCGCTCGACAACACCGCAAACCTTGCTGCACTGGGCGAACTGCGGGCCGGCGCGCTGCGCGGCGTCCGGAACGGCTGCTACCTGAAATTCTCGTACGGCGTCGGCGCCGGGATCGTGATCAACGGCGACGTGTTCCGCGGCTCGGCCGGTACGGCGGGCGAGATCGGGCACGTCACGATCGACGAGAACGGGCCGATCTGCCGGTGCGGCAACCGCGGCTGCCTGGACACGTTCGTCGGCTCCCGGGCGCTGATCAACAGCCTGGCCGCGTCGCACGGACCGCTCCGGCTGAAGGACATCGTCACCCGCGCGCTCGGCGGCGACGTCGGCTGCCGCCGGGTGATCGAGGACGCCGGCCGACGGGTCGGCGTCGCGGTCGCCGGCGTGGTCAACCTGCTCAACCCGGAGATCATCGTCGTCGGCGGCCTGATGTCCGAAGCCGGCGAACTCATCATGGCTCCGCTCCGCGAAGCCCTGGACCGTTGCGCCATCCCGAGCGCCGCCGCGACCGTCGAACTCAGGGCGGCCGAGCTCGGCGACGAGGCCGACATCGTCGGCGCGATCCACCGGGCGTCGGTGCTCAGTCACACCAATATCTCCATTTCTTGAATTCAAGTCTTGACGCCAAGGCATAGGAGAGCTTGACTGCGGGCAGGCCAATCGGGCCGCGTCGTCAAGGAGCCGCCATATGTCCGTGTCAGCAACCCGTCTCGTCGGCCTCGGCCTCGCCGTCTCGGCCCTCGCCGTCTCCCTGGTGGCCTGTGGATCCGATGATTCCGGCAGCGGCTCAGGCGGCGGCGCGAAGAAGGTCGCGCTGCTGCTGCCGGAGTCGAAGACCACCCGGTACGAGGCGCTCGACCGGCCGCTGTTCACCGAGGCCCTGAAGGCGGCCTGCGGCGACTGCCAACTGATCTACAGCAACGCCGACCAGGACGCGTCGAAGCAGCAACAGCAGGCCGAGGCCGCGCTGACCCAGGGCGCGAACGTGCTGGTCCTCGACCCGGTCGACGGCAAGGCGGCCGCTGCGATCGCCGCCTCCGCGAAGGGCCAGAACGTCCCGGTGGTCGCGTACGACCGGTTCATCGAGAACGCCAACTACTACGTGTCGTTCGAGAACGAGGCGGTCGGCAAGCTCCAGGCGCAGACCCTGGTCGACGACCTCAAGGCGGCTGGTAAGACGTCCGGCAACATCGCGATGATCAACGGTGCGCCGACCGACCCGAACGCGGCCGACTTCAAGAAGGGCGCGCACAGCGTGCTCGACACCAGCGGCTTCAAGGTCGCCGCCGAGTTCGACACCCCGGACTGGAGCCCGGACAAGGCCCAGGCCTGGATGGAAGGCCAGCTGAGCGCGATCAAGAACGGCCTGGTCGGGGTGTACGCCGCCAATGACGGCACCGCCGGTGGCGCGATCGCAGCGCTCAAGGGTGGTGGCGTGAAGCCGCTGCCGCCGGTCACCGGTCAGGACTCGGAGCTGGCCGCGATCCAGCGGATCATCGCCGGCGACCAGGCGATGACGATCTACAAGGCGGTCAAGCCGCAGGCCGAGGCCGCCGCCAAGGGCGCCGTGGCGCTGGCTAACGGTGGCAAGCCGGAGTCGACCACCACGAAGAGCGGCGTACCATCGACGATCCTCGACCCGGTCGCAGTGACCAAGGCCAACATCAAGGACACCGTGATCAAGGACAACATCTACAAGGTCAGCGACATCTGCACCGCGTCCTTCGCCGCCGCCTGCGCCGCGGCCGGCCTCGCCGCCAACTGACCCGCCCCTCGGCGTAGCCCCCCGCAGTGAGGTGCGGGGGGCTGCGCCGGGCCTCTCCCCAACCGCGCCCCCGGCGAGGATCATGGCCTGAAATAAGCCCAGGAGGCTGATCAAGTGACTGTTACCCCGGCCCCCCTCGACGTCGGCGCCGGTACGGTGCTGAAGCTGCAGGGGATCTCCAAGCGGTTCGGCGCCGTACAGGCCCTGAAGAACATCGAGCTGGACGTCCGTGCCGGCGAGGTGATGGCACTGGTCGGCGACAACGGCGCGGGCAAGTCCACGCTGGTCAAGACCATCGCCGGCGTCTACACCGCCGACGACGGGACGATGGTGTTCGACGGCCGCGAGGTGCGGGTCGGCAGCCCGGCCGAGGCGCAGCAGCTCGGCATCGCGACCGTGTTCCAGGACCTGGCGCTGTGCGACAACCTCGACGTGGTCGCAAACCTCTATCTCGGCCGCGAGCTGACCGCCCCGTCGGCTCGCGGCCGACTGCTCGACGAGGTCGAGATGGAACGGCAGTCGTGGGAACTGCTCCGGCAGCTGTCCGCGAAGATCCCGTCGGTCCGGATCCCGGTCGCCAGCCTGTCCGGCGGCCAGCGGCAGACCGTCGCGATCGCCCGCAGCCTGCTCGGCAAACCCAAGGTCGTGATGCTGGACGAACCGACCGCGGCCCTCGGTGTGGCTCAGACCGCCGAGGTGCTCAACCTGGTCGAACGGCTCCGCGAACGCGGCCTGGCCGTGATCCTGATCAGCCACAACATGGCCGACGTGATGGCGGTCGCCGACCGGGTCGCGGTACTGCGGCTCGGCCGCAACAACGGCGTCTTCGTGGTCAGTGAGACCAGGACGCAGGACATCATCGCCGCCATCACCGGCGCAACCGACAACGCGGTCTCCGAGCGCGCCGCGCGCCGGAGCCGGGAGGAGGGCTCCGCATCATGAGCCTGCACGGATCGGGCACCCGTCCCCAGGACGCCAACCCCGACCAGAGCGACGGCGGCGAGCCGGCCAACGGTACGACGGACGCCGCGCAGCTGCCCGCGGATCTCCAGGACGAGCGGCTGATCGCCCGCCGCGGGGTCAGCGGCGCGATCGCCGCCTTCACCTCCCGGCTGCGGTCCGGCGACCTGGGCTCGGTCCCGGTGGTCGTCGGCCTGATCATCATCTGGGCGGTCTTCCAGGTCGCGAACGGCTCGTTCCTGTCCAGCCGCAACCTGGTCAACCTCACCCTGCAGACCACCTCGGTCGGAGTGATTGCCCTCGGCATCGTCCTGGTCCTGCTGCTGGGCGAGATCGACCTCTCGGTCGGCTCGGTCAGCGGTGTGGCCGGCGCTGTCCTCGCCATCACGTTCGTCAACAAGGGCTGGCCGCTCGCACTGTCCCTGGTGGCCAGTGTCGTGCTCGGTATCGTCATCGGCCTGTTCTACGGTCTGCTCTACACCCGCTTCGGCGTACCTAGCTTCGTCATCACGCTGGCCGGCCTGCTCGGCTTCCTCGGCCTGCAGTTGCTGGTGCTCGGCAAGGACGGCACCGTCAACCTGCCGTACGACTCGGCGCTGGTCGGCTTCGCGACACGGAGCTTCCTCTCCCCCGCCGTTGCGTACATCTTGATCGCAGTGGTCGTCGCGGCGTACGCCCTGACGCGGTTGCAGGGCCGGCGGGCCCGAGCCGCGGCCGGTCTGTCCTCCGCGCCGAACTCAGTCATTGCGATCAAGGCCGTCGCCCTCGCCCTGGTGCTGCTGATCCCGGTCCTGATCCTGAACGGTGACCGCGGCGTCTCGTCGATGTTCCTGCTGTTCCTCGCGCTCGTGGTGATCACGGACATCGCGGTACGACGGACGCGCTGGGGCCGCTCGGTCTTCGCGGTCGGCGGTAGCGTCGAAGCCGCGCGGCGCGCGGGTATCAACGTCCGGATGATCTACCTCTCGGTGTTCGCGGCCTGTTCCACCCTCGCCGCGGTCGGCGGCATCCTGGCAGCCGCCCGCCTGGTCGCGGTCAGCCAGGCAAGCGGCGGTACGGACACGAACCTGAATGCGATCGCCGCCGCGGTGATCGGCGGCACCAGCCTGTTCGGCGGCCGAGGCTCGGCGTACTCCGCCCTGCTCGGAGCCCTCGTGATCATGTCGATCTCCAACGGCCTCGCACTACTGTCCCTCGACTCGAGCATCCGCTACATCGTCACCGCCGGCGTACTCCTGATCGCCGTCACCATCGACTCCCTCAGCCGCCGCAGCCGCCAGGCCCACGGCCGCGCCTAAAAGCACGGCGGGCTCTCCCTTGACCCTGACCAGGTGGGAGCCCGCCGTTTCCACCGTTCCTGTTGGATGATGTGCGCCATGGTGGGAACGAGGCGGCCCATTCGGGCAGTAGAAACCAGCGCGGACCAGTCGGTCACGACGCTCGAGTTGTTCTTCGATCTGGTCTTCGTGTTCGCGCTGACCCAGATCACCGCGCTGATGGCGCACGACCTCAGCTGGCACGGCGTCGTCCGCGGCGCGTTCCTGCTCGGCCTGCTGTGGTGGAGCTGGGCCGCGTACTCGTGGGTGTGCAACATCGCGAAGGCTGACGAAGGTTCGGTCCGGACCGTCCTGTTGTGCGCGATGGCGGCGATGTTCGTCATCGCGCTGGCGATCCCGGAGGCGTTCGACGACTTGCCAGGCGGACTGCCCGGCCCGGTCGTGATAGCGCTTGCGTACTTCGTGTTGCGGGCGATGCATCTGGTCCTGCTCTGGCTGATCGCGGAAGGTGATCGGGTACTCCGTCGCACGATCGGCCTGTTCACCATCGGCAAGGTCGCCGCGACCGCGCTCCTGCTCGTCGCATCGCAGTACCACGGCACAACCCAGACCCTGCTCTGGGCCGGTGCACTGGCCTCCGACTACGTAGTCACCTACCTGGTCGACGCCCGCGGTTGGCGGTTCAACTCGCCGTCGCACTGGGCCGAGCGGCACGGTTTGATCATCATCATCGCGTTGGGCGAGTCGATCGTGGCAATCGGCGTCGGCGTGACCGATCTGCCGATTTCGTGGCCGATCCTGGTTGCTTCTCTGCTTGGTCTGGGCGTCTGCACCGCGCTCTGGTGGATCTACTTCGACGCGACTGTCCACTACGGCGAACGTGCGCTCGCCGAGGAGCCGCCTGAGACCAGGCCTTGGCTGGCTCGCGACGCGTACACGTTCCTGCATGTGCCGATGGTGGCCGGGATCGTGCTGCTCGCGCTCGGTCTGAAGAAGGTGCTGGAGTACGTCGGTGACGCCGAGCATCACCGCCTCAGCCAACCACTGCACGGTGTCGGGCTGTTCGCGCTCTTCTTCGGTGTGGTGCTCTACCTGCTCGGCCACGTCGGCTTCAAGCGACGCACGATCCATCGCTGGAGCGTGTCCCGGCTGACCGCGGCTGGGCTCCTGGTGGTCGCCGTACCGCTGGTTCACGGTCTGCCGGCGCTGGCCCAGCTCACCGCACTCGCCGTCGTCCTGGCCGGCCTGGTCGCCTTCGAATCCTTCCGGTTCGCCGGTGAGCGGGAAGACCTTCGGCACAGCGAAGACCCAGCTGAGACCGCATGAGAAAGGCCCCGTCGCCGTTGACGGGGCCTTTCTCTGTTCCGGTTACGCGGTGGCGGCGGTCAGGTCGACCTTCGGCTCCGCGAAGTGGCAGGCGGCCGTGTGACCGGGGCCGGACTGCGGCTTGATCTCCAGCAGCGGCTCCTGGGTGGCGCAGATGTCCTCCGCCTTCCAGCAGCGGGTCCGGAACCGGCAGCCGCTCGGCGGGTCGATCGGCGAGGGTACGTCGCCGACCAGCCGGATCCGCTCCTTCGGCGGCACGCCCCGGATGGTGCCCAGGTCAGGCGCGGCCGACAGCAGCGCCTGCGTGTACGGGTGCTGCGGGGCGTTGTAGATCTGGTCCCGGGTGCCCTGCTCGACGATCTTGCCGAGATACATCACCGCGACCTCGTCACAGAAGTGCCGGACCACGCCGAGGTCGTGCGCGATGAAGACGAAGGCGATGCCGAGGTCCTTGCGCAGGTCCTCCAGCAGGTTCATCACCTGGGCCTGGATCGACACGTCCAGCGCGGACACCGGCTCGTCGGCGATGATCACCTCGGGCTCGACCGCGAGCGCCCGGGCGATGCCGATCCGCTGGCGCTGACCGCCGGAGAACTCGTTCGGGTACCGGTTGTGGTGCTCGGGGTTCAGGCCGACCCGCTCCAGCAACTCCTGGACCCGCGCGACCTCCTTGCCCTTCTTGACCAGGTTGTGCACCCGCAGCGGCGTACTGATGATGTTGCTGACCGTCTGGCGCGGGTTCAGCGAGCTGTACGGGTCCTGGAACACGATCTGCAGCTGCCGGCGGAACGGGCGCAGTTCCCGCTCCTTCAGCTGCGCGATGTCGGTGCCCTTGAACACGATCTCGCCGGCCGTCGGGGTCAGCAGCCGGGTGATCATCCGGCCGGTGGTCGACTTACCGCAGCCGGACTCGCCGACCAGGCCAAGGCTCGCGCCGGCCTTCAGCTCGAAGTTGACGCCGTCGACGGCCTGGACGACCTTCTTGGTCCGGCCCAGACCCGCGGCTTCCTTGATCGGGAAATGCATCTTCAGGTCGCGGACCTGCAACAGAGTTTCGCTCATGTCTCCTCAGTCCCTGTCCATCGCAGCTGTCAGCCCAGTCTCGGCGCGACCTCGGCCGCGTAGATCGAGGCCTTGTCGTGCAGGTGACAACGGGACGTATGGGCACCGGCGCCGTCGACCGGCATCAGTTCGGGCAGTTCGATGCTGCAGAGCTCGCCCTTCACCCGGTCGACGTACGGGCAGCGCGGCCGGAACGAGCAACCGGCCGGCAGGTCCAGCAGGCTCGGCGGCAGGCCCTTGATCGGGCGCAGCCGCTCGTTCGCCGCCGACACGGTCGGGATCGACTCGAGCAGACCCCAGGTGTACGGCATCCGCGGGTTGGCCAGCACGTCCTCGGCAGTGCCGTACTCGACGCAGCGACCGGCGTACATCACCAGCACGTCGTCGGCCATCTCGGCCACTACACCCAGGTCGTGGGTGATCATCACGATCGCGGAGCCGAACTCCTTCTGCAGGTTGTTCAGCAAGTCCAGGATCTGCGCCTGCACGGTCACGTCGAGGGCGGTGGTCGGCTCGTCGGCGATCACCAGCTTCGGGTCGTTGACCAGGCTCATCGCGATCATCGCGCGCTGCCGCATACCGCCGGAGAACTCGTGCGGGTACTGACCGAACCGACGCTGCGGGTTCGGGATGCCGACCAGGTCGAGCATCTCCAGCGCCCGCTTCTTCGCGGCGTCCTTGGACACCTTGTGGTGCACCCGGTAGGCCTCGACGATCTGGTTGCCGATCGTGTACAGCGGGTGCAGCGAGGACTGCGGGTCCTGGAACACCATCGCCATCGCGTCGCCGCGGATCTTCATCAGGTCGTTCTCCGGCAGGCCGACGAGCTCGTCGCCGCCGAGCCGGATCGACCCGGTGATCCGGGTCCGCTTGCGGTCGTGCAGGCCCATCACGGCCATGCTGGACACCGACTTGCCCGAGCCGGACTCGCCCACGATGGCCAGCGTCCGGCCGAGCGGGACCGAGTAGCTCAGCCCGTTCACCGCGCTGACCAGGCCGTCCGCGGTCGGGAACTTGACCGCCAGGTCCTCGACCACCAGGTACGGCGTCTCGCCGCTGGGGTTGATCGAACTCTCGCGCCGCTCGCGGGTGGCGATCGAGGGGCCCCGCTTGGCGTCCGTGGTGGCGGCCGCCGGAGTGGCTGCACTCTCGGCCATGGTGTCCTTCCGGTCTTCGGGGGCCAGCCGGTCCTGGGGGGCCGGCCGGTCTTCAGGGGCTGGGGTGCTCACGACAGCCTCACCCGCGGGTCGATCAGGCTGTAGCCGATGTCCACCAGCAGGTTCATCACGACGATCAGCACCGAAGCGACCAGTACGGTGCCCATGATCACCGGCAGGTCGTAGTTGTTCAAGCTGTCCAGCACCAGCTGCCCGAGCCCGGGGAGGTCGAAGATCCGCTCGGTGAAGATCGCGCCGCCGAGGCTGCTGGCGACGTCCAGACCGAAGATCGTCACGACCGGGATCAACCCGGACCGGAGCGCGTGCTTGTAGGTAACCACCCGGTCGGACAGGCCCTTGGCCCGCGCGGTCCGGATGAAGTCTTCACTCAGCGTCTCGACCATGGAGCCGCGTGAGTACCGCGCGTACGCGGTGCAGTTGTAGATGCCGAGCACCAGCCAGGGTGTCAGCATGCCGGCTATCCATTTCCCTGGATTCTCAGAAGGTGGAGTCCACTCACCTCTGGGCAGGATCGGATAGAGCACGGTCAGATAGAGCGCGACCATCAGCGCCACGATGTAGTACGGCACCGAACTGATCACCAGCGTGCTGGTCATCAGCGCCCGGTCGCCCAGGGTCCCGCGTCTCTTGGCCGCCATCGATCCGACGAACACACCGATGGTGAGGACCAGGACGGCGTACCCGACCACCAGCGACAGTGTCACCGGGAACCGGGTCTTGATCATGTCCGTGACCGGACGGTCGTTCTTGAACGAGAAGCCGAGGCACGGCGCCGCACAGTGCTGCGTGACGCCGGCGGTGGTGAAGTCACGGCCGGTGAAGATCCCCGCGGTGTACTCCGCGAACTGCTGCACCTTCGGCTGGTCCAGGTGCAGGTTGGTCCTGATCTCCTGGTACCGCTGCTGGGTGCAGTTGCGTTCACCACAGATCGCACCGGCCGGATCGGTCGGCGCGACGAAGAACAACGCGAAGGTCGCGATCAACGTAGCGAGCACGACACTGAGCGCGCTGACCAGGCGGCGCGCCACGAAATAGAGCACGGGATTGTCTCCTCACCGATGATCGGCGTGGTGCCCGGACTTGTGGTCCGGGCACCACGCCACCGCTCAGTGGATCAGTACTGCTTCAGAACGGACCTGGATCAGGGCTGCTTCAGGTACAGCGAGGTGAACTCGGGCAGACCCTGTGTCGGGTCGTTGATCGCGTGCCCGATGTTCTTGCCGACCGGGAAGTTGCTCTGGCTGTAGTACAGCGGCAGGACGGGGAGGTACTTCTCCATGATGTCCTTGTCGACCTTCGTCCACTCCTTCAGCTGCTCGTCCGGTGCCTTCGCGGTGACCGCGTCGATCTCGGCGTCGAGAGCCTTGTCCTCGAGCTGGCCAACGCTGTTGCCCAGGCCGATCGCGTCGGACTTGAACAGCACCGGGAACCAGCTGGTGCCGCTCGGCCAGTCGGAGCACCAACCGGTCGGGCTCTTGCCGATGTTGACCGGAGCGTTCTGGTCACCGGTGAAGGTACGGATCTTGGCCTTCGGTACGCCGATGGCCCGGACCTTGAAGCCGGCCTTCTCGAACATCTGCTTGCGGAACTGCGTGGTCTGCGTCGAGATCTTGTCGTCGATCGAGTAGTACCAGCTGAGCTCGAAGTTCGACTTGCCGATCTTCGCCAGCTCGGACTTGACCTCGGCGGCGACGGCGTCGTCCTCGGCGCCCTTGCCGGTTCCGGTCAGACCCGGGAGCTCGTACTTGTCGAAGCCCGGGACGGCCGGCGGCAGGATCGTCGATGCCGGCGGGTCGTCGGTCGGGTTCAGGCCGGCCACCTTGCGCCAACCGTCGTACGGGTGCGCCTTGGCGATCAGCTTGCGGACGTCCAACGGAATCTTCCGCGTGTCCATCGTGTACATGATGGTGCACGGCGACGCGCCCTTGATCATCTGCGACTGGTCCTTGACCTCAGGCAGCAGCGAGACGTCCAGGTTGCTGTAGTTCAGCGCGTTCGCGTCCGGACCGGAGCTGGCCAGCACCTGCCGCTGGGCCTTGATCAGGTCCTGGCTGAACTTGAAGTCGAAGCCGTCGACGTACTGGTGCCGCACCGGGTCGGTGTTCGGGTCCCAGCTCGGGTTCTTCGTCAGCTTGAGCTCGGTACCCGGCTGGTACGACGAGACCTGGTACGGGCCGGTCGCCATCGGGTGCTGCTCGTAGTTCTTCTGCGTGTCCTTCGCCTTCGGGATCGGCGTGAACAGCGGGAACGCGGCGTAGTACGGCAGGTCGTCGAACTTCTTCGCCAGGTGGATGACCAGGGTGTGGTCGTCCGGCGTCTCGACGCCCTTGTAGTTGTCGCCGCCCTTGACGTACGGGCCCTTGTACTTGTCGCCGTCCAGGAAGAACTGCTGCTGGTACGTGGGTCCGGCGTCGTACAGCTCGTGCGCGAAGGAACGCTTGATCGCGTACGCGTAGTCCTCGGCCTTGACCGGCGTACCGTCCTGGTACTTGATGCCCTGCTTCAGCTTGAAGGTCCAGGTGAGGCCGTCGGCCGACTTGGTGCCGAGGTCCTCGGCCAGGTCCGGAACCAGGACCGGCTTGTGGTCGGCGCCGTCCAGGCGGTACTGCGTCAGCGAGCGGTAGAACAGCTTGCCGATCTGGTTGCCGTCGACGTAGTAGATGTTCGTCGGGTCGAAGGTGTCGGGCGTCACGTCCGAGAGGACTGTGATCGTGCCGCCCTTCTTCGCACCGTCGACGTCAGGCGCCGGGCCCTTCGCAGTGGGGTCCGTCGCCTTGACCTGGGCCCCTCCCAACGTGTTGCTGTCGCCCTTGCTGCCACTGTTCGAGGACGGGCTGCCACAGGCCACGGCGGCCAGCATGACCGTCGCCGCGACTGCGGTTATCCGTTTCCACTGCATGGTCGGGTTTCTCCTTTTCTGCCGCTGGGGCAATCGCCGAACTACCGGCGAGTCTTGGGGTCGAAGGCATCCCGGATCGCATCTCCGAGCAGGGCCAGGGCGAGCACCAGAGCGGTGATCCCGACCACTGGCAGCCAGAGGTAGAGCGGGTCGGCCTTGAACCAGTTCGTGGCGACGGCGATCGTCTGACCCCACGAGGGGATCGGCTCGACCAGTCCGACACCGAGGAAGGACAGACCGGCCTCCGCGGTCACGTACGCCGGCACCGCGAGCGAGGCCGAGATGACGATCGGCGCGACCAGGTTGGGCAGCAGTTCCTTGAACAGGACCTGCCGGGTCGGCACACCGATGGCCTTGGCCGCGAGCACGAACTCACGCTCGCGCAACGACAGCACCTCGCCGCGGATGATCCGGGCCAGGCCGGCCCAGCCGAAGAACGAGAGCACGAATATCAGTACGTAGAAGCGGATCGAGGCCTGCTCGTTCGGCGTCAGGTTGAACGAACCGCCGCGCATCGACTCGACGATCGGTACCAGCGCGATCGCGAACAGCAGGAACGGCAGGCTCAGCACGAAGTCGATCAGCCAGGAGATCACCCGGTCGGTCCAGCCGCCGAGGAAGCCCGCCAGCAGGCCCATCACGACGCCGATGATCGTGCCGACCACGGTGGCCAGGAACGCGATGATCAGCGACGGCCGGGCGCCGTACACCCAGCGGGCGAAGTTGTCCCGGCCGGTCTTCGGCTCGACGCCGAGCCAGTGTGAGCCGTTGACGCCGATCGTCGGGTAGCCGAACTCGTCCACCAGGTCGGTGTGGAAGGTGCTGTAGTCCTGACCCTCGAGCTTGGTCAGCAACGGCGCCAGGACCGCGAGCAGGATGAAGAACAGCACGATCGACGCGCAGGTCACGGCGACGCGGTCCTTACGCAACCGGTCGAAGGCGATCCGGCTCGGGGACTTCCCGTGCGGAGTGGCCGCGCCGCGAACCGGCTCCGCCGACGCCGGGTGTTCTTCGACCCCTACGGTCGAGTCTGGCGACCCAATACTCATTCGCACTCCGTCAGTTCAGTCGGCCGGATTTCGGTCCGCGGATCCGGCACTTATCGGTGGATAGCGTGCCGAGCCTTTGCTCTGTGGGGGCTCTCGTCAAATCCCCTTGACAGAGCCGATCCCCCACAACCGGGCGCTAGCCTGCCTGACACTGTGACACCAAACCAGCGGTGCCCGGCACCAGTGCACAAATCGTTACCGGAACGGGTACTGGAACGGAACATTTACGCCGATCCGTCACTGTTCGCAGTCAATCCTTCGCAAAACGCGTCGGCACAGTACCGACAGTGTCCAATTTGTGCCAGGTTATGACGGAGCGTGACGAACTTCTCGATTTGGTGGCAGAGCGCTGCTAGCGGACGTGAACGGTCACGAACGGCGGTTTGACCACATCAAAGGTCTCCTGGCGGCCACGGATATCGACGGCGACCTGATCGCCTTCCTTTACCGTCGCATCCAGCAACGCCAGCGCAATGCCCTTCTTGAGGGTCGGCGAGAACGTTCCCGAGGTCACTTCACCCAGTGCGGTTCCGGCCTGGTCAAGTACAGACATATGCGGCCGCGGAATACCCCGTCCGGCCGCACGCAGGCCGCGCAGTATCCGGGCCGGTCCGCGCTCCTTCTCTGCACGCAGTGCCTCGTCGCCCCAGAAGTGCTCCTTCTTCCAGCCCACAGCCCACCCGGAGCGCGCCTGGACCGGCGTGATGTCCGGAGAGATGTCCTGGCCGTGCAGCGGATAGCCCATCTCGGTCCGCAGCGTGTCCCGCGCCCCCAGCCCGGCCGGGACGATGCCGTGCGGCTTCCCCGCCTCCAGCAGCGCGTCGAACACCGCGACCGCGGCAGCATTCGGTACGACGAGCTCGTAGCCGCGCTCGCCCGTGTACCCGGTCCGGCAGACGACAACCGGCGTACCGCCGAAGTCAGCCGTCGCGAAGGCCATGTAGTCGTGGCCGGTCGGCAGGCCGATCGCGGCCACCACGTCGTCGCTGTCAGCTCCCTGCACCGCGAGGATCGCGTAGTCGTCGTGGACGTTGGTCACCTCGACGCCGTCGGGGGCGTCGGCCTGCAGGAGCCGGACCACCTCGGCGGTGTTGGCGGCGTTCGGGATCAGGAACACGTCGTCGTCGGCGTGCAGGTAGGCGATCAGGTCGTCGACCACTCCCCCGCGCTCGTTGCAGCACAGTGTGTACTGCGCCTGGCCGGGAGCGATCTTGCCGAGGTCGTTGGTCAGGCACGCGTTCACGTACGCCGCCGCGCCGGGACCCTTGACCGTCGCCTTGCCCAGATGGCTCACGTCGAACACGCCGACCGACGTACGGACCGCGGTGTGTTCGGCGACGACACCGGAGTACTCCAGGGGCATCTCCCAGCCGCCGAACTCGGCGAACTTGGCGCCGAGCGCGACGTGGCGCTCGTGCAACGGGGACTTCTTCAACTCGGACGACTCGGTCATGGAGGGGAAACTACCCGACGCGTAGCATGCGGAGGCAGCTTGTACGTACCGTCACGACCGGCCACCTGCCTGCCGGTCAAGGAGGACTGAGGATTTCGTGACCACCATCACCCTGAGCAAGTCCGATGCCGCCGGCGTCAAGACCGACGCCGTGGTCATCGGCGTGGTCAAGCTCGGCGGCGGCGTCGCTCTGCCGGCCGGCACCGAGTCGCTGAACGCCGCGTACGGCGGGAAGCTGGTGGAGGTGCTGTCCGGCCTCGGCGCCACCGGCAAGGCCGGGGAGGTGACGAAGGTGCCGGGGGCCAAGCCGGGCAAGTCGGCGACGCTGATCGCGGTCGGTCTCGGCGCCGCCCCGGACGGCTCGTTGAAGACCGAGGACCTCCGCACCGCCGCCGGCACCGGTGTGCGCGCGGCGAAGATCACCCAGTCGGTCGCGTTCGCGCTGCCGACGCCGGACGCGGATTGCGTCCGCGCGGTGGCCGAAGGGGCCTTGCTCGGCCGGTACGCGTTCACGGCGTACAAGTCCTCGGACACCTCGGATGCGCCCGGCGACCTGGTCGTGCTCACCGACCTGGCCCGCAACAAGGAGGCCAAGACCGCACTCGAGCGGGCCGAGGTGACCGCCGATTCGATCGCCCAGGTGCGCGACTGGGTGAACACCCCGCCGTCGGACCTGAACCCGGTCGAGTTCGCCGCCTCCGCGGTCAAACTCGGCAAGGAGTACGGCGTCAAGGTCGAGGTGCTCGACGAGAAGGCGCTGGCCAAGGGCGGGTACGGCGGCATCCTCGGTGTCGGCCAGGGCTCGGCGAACCCGCCCCGGCTGGTTCGGCTGACCTACACGCCGCGCAAGCCGGTGACCCACCTCGCCTTCGTCGGCAAGGGCATCACGTTCGACTCCGGCGGCCTGTCGCTGAAGACGTCGACCGGCATGGTCAGCATGAAGTCCGACATGGCCGGCGCCGCCGCGGTGATCGGCGCGACGTTCGCGATCGCCCGGCTCGGTCTGCCGGTCCAGGTGACGACGTACGCCGCGATGGCGGAGAACATGCCGTCCGGCTCGGCGGCCCGGCCGTCCGACGTACTGACGATGTACGGCGGCAAGACGGTCGAGGTGCTGAACACCGACGCCGAGGGCCGGCTGGTGCTCGGCGACGCGCTGGTCCGGGCGTCCGAGGACGAGCCCGACCTGATCATCGACGTGGCCACCCTGACCGGTGCCTGTGTCGTTGCCCTGGGCACCAAGGTGGCGGGCGCGTTCGCGAACACCGACACCGCCCGGGACCGGGTCGTGGACGCGGCGATCGCGGCCGGCGAGTCGATGTGGCCGCTGCCGATCCCGGCCGAGATGCTGGACAAGCTCAAGTCGCACTCCAAGGTGGCCGACCTGGCCAACATCACCGGCGAGCCCTGGGGCGGCGCGCTCGCGGCGGCCGCGTTCCTCGGCGACTTCGTTGCTGAGGGCATCGACTGGGTGCACCTGGACGTGGCCGGGCCGGCCTTCAACGACGGCGGCGCGTCCGGCTACATCCCGAACGGCGGCACCGGGTACTCGGTCCGCACCCTGATCGAGCTGGCCGCCTCAGCGAGCTGAGTAGCGGATCTCCAGCATGATGCAGCCGGTCTCTGTTCTGTACGGACCGTGCGGCATCCCCGGCGGCCGGCAGGCGTAGTCGCCGGGGTGGAACGTCTGCTCGAGGGTGAGATCGGTCAGCTCACCCTCGAGCAGGTAGACCTCTTCGACGTACTCGTGGCGAATGATCTCCTCGCCCGAGGTAGTGCCAGGCGCCCAGCGGGCCAGCCTGGTGAGCGTCCCGTCCGGATCGCGGCTCAGCACTCGCTCGGAGATCCCGTTGCCCGCGTCGGTCCAGGCGACAGTCCGAGCTGAGAAGAACTCTTTCTCTTCCTTCATTGTCAGTCCCAGGCCGGCGCTAGTTGCTCGACCGCATAGACGATCCGGCTGGTCAGGCCGCGCGGGTCGGTGATCTCCACCCGCCAAGCATCCGCGAACTGATCGACGCCGGCAATCATCTGGATCGTGCCGCTCAGCAGCACGGTGCCCGGAACGACCCGGTCGCCGAGCTCCTTCAGCCAGTACGACGGCGGTAGCAACTGCGCCAGCGTGCCGTCCTGGATCAGCTGCTCGCTGTCGCCATGCCGGACCCACGCCTTCAGCGTGAACTGGTCGAGCTCGTCCTCGATCTCCGCAAGCGGCCAGGCGACATCGCCGAGCAGGTCCGGTGCGGACTGCTTGCTCCAGGCAACGCCGTGCACCTCGAGCGCCCGATCGGTGTGATCACAGGCCGCGGTCAGCAGGACGTCGTTCTCGCCGACCACCAGCGCCCACTCCGCCTCACCCGAAGTCTTGGCGTGCGCCACCTGGACCACTTCCGGCCGCCCGACCAGTGACGCTGACAGTGGGTACAGCGTCGGGATCCGATGCGGAGCCGGTACGCCGAGGTCGGCCAGCTCGTCCACGTGGTGCTGGACCTGCTCGGTGTCCCGGCCGGCGTACCCGGCGTTGAGGGCGTACCGGACCGTGATCGTCCGCTCGCTGCCGTCCGGCAGCGTGAATCGCAGGGACATCTTCGAGGACCTCCCGATCTTCTTGAGTCAGCGCTTGCGTGAACACGTCGTATACAACGAGTATGGAGCATTCCCCCAAGGAGGTCCAGCCCGATGCCCAACCTCACTGCAGAACGCCGCGGTCTGTACACGTTCACCCTGGTCGGTCTCCGACTGGGACGGGCGGTGCAGGAGGAGTCCCTTGCGGTCAGCCCTGCATGAGGATCGAGCCGGTCGTGCCCAGGTGGCTGAGGATCGCCTTCTCGGCCGCGGCCGGATCTCCCGATGCCAGACCGTCGACGATGGCCTGGTGCTCCGCGAGTACGTCCTGCCGGCGAGTCGCGCTGCGCTGCAGAGCGACGACGCCGAGCAGCACATGCTTGGATCGCAGGTTGTCGTACAGCCGGCCGAACACCGAGTTGCCGCCCGCCTCCACCAGCAGCGCGTGGAACTGGCTGTCCAGCTCGATGAACGCCTTCGCGTCACCTTGCTCGACGATGGCCCGTTGCTGCTCGAGTACGCCGGACATCGCGTCGACCGGGGCGAGGCCGGCCGTGAGCGAGGTTGTCGCGGCCCAGCACTCGATGACGCCGCGGGCCTGCATCAGTTCGGCGATCTCGCGGCCCGGCAGCGGCGCGACGAACGCACCGCGGTGCGGCACGAGCTGGACCAGGTCCTCGGCGGCGAGCATCAGCAACGCCTCCCGGACCGGTGTCCGGGAGATGCCGACCTCGGTTGCGACGACCTGCTCGTTGATGAACGTCCCCGACACCGCCGGGTCGCTCAGTACAGTCCCGCGCAGATACTGGTAGGCGCGATCGCGGCCTGAGTCCCCACTCAATTGCATACTCAATGTATACAGCTTCGGAGGTCCTGATGACAGTCCTGCGCGTGGCCGCCGCCCAACTCACCACCGGGCCGGACCCGATCGCCAATCTAGCCACCGCGACCGCCGCGATCCGGGACGCGGTTGCCGGCGGCGCCGAGTTGGTCGTGCTCCCCGAGGGCACGCTGGCCTGCTTCGGCACCGACCTGCGGACCGTCGCGGAGCCGTTGGACGGGCCGTTCGCTACCGGTCTGCGCAAGGTCGCCGCGGATCTCGGGGTCGTGGTCGCCGCCGGTCTGTTCGAGCCGTCCGACGACGGGCGGGTGCACAACACCGTGCTCGTCACTGGCCCGGGCGTCGAGGCGTCGTACCGGAAGATCCATCTGTACGACGCCTTTGGATCGCGCGAGTCGGACACTGTTGCGCCTGGCAACGAGCTGGTGGCGTTCGAGTACCGCGGGATCACTGTTGGGCTGGCGACCTGCTACGACCTGCGGTTCGCCGAGCAGTTCACCGCGCTCGGGCGACTCGGTGCGGAGCTGATCGTCGTACCGGCGTCGTGGGGTGCGGGACCTGGTAAGGAAGAGCAGTGGGACCTGTTGACGCGGGCGCGAGCCGCCGACGCCCAGGCCTGGCTGCTGGCGTGCGATCAGGCCTATGTACCGCCGATCGGCACGGATCCGTTAGGCATCGGGCGCAGCAGCCTCACCACGCCGCTCGGCCAAACCCATACGCGATTGGGCGCCGTCCCGGACATCCTGCACGCCACTGTCGATACCTCGACTGTCGCGCCGGTGCGCGCCCGGGTACCGATTCTTTAGGCGAGACCGTTCTTCTTCATCCGGGCGTTGTACTCGCGCATCCGGGGCGGGTAGCCGACCACGGCCGCGTCGTACGACGGGATGCCCAGGTTGTTGGCGAACTTGTGCGCCCACTGCACCGACGGCACCCGGCGGCGGGTCCACTCACCGTCGATCGCGACCAGCAGCAGGGTGTACTCCGTCACCGCTGTCCGCGGCTCGACGAATCCCTCGACTCCCTGCCGGGTCTGGGCGAAATCTCGCAGGTGCGCCTGATCCGGAGTGTCCGCCCGGCGCATCGTTCCGGCTTTCCGCCGGCGACCGAACCACTTCATGAGGTAAGTGTCCCCTATGTGTGCAAGTCGAGGCCGAATTCCTGGATAACGGTTCCGGCCGGTCCCGAAGTACCGGGCACGCGTGGCCCGGGCGTGGATCCGGGCGGAATCGGTGACAAGATGTCGCCGGGCCGGAACCGCGATCCGGGACCGCCCGCCTTGGAATCGGACCCACGGCCCCAGACTCACGGAGGAACCTGTGACTGACAGCGGTACGACGTACGACCTGGTGATTCTCGGCGGCGGCAGCGGTGGTTATGCCGCCGGACTGCGCGCGGCGACGCTCGGCATGTCCGTGGCGCTGGTGGAGAAGGACAAGGTCGGCGGGACCTGTCTGCATCGCGGGTGCATCCCGACCAAGGCGCTGCTGCACGCCGCGGAGGTGGCCGACTCGGCCCGCGACGGCGAGCAGTTCGGCGTCCGGACGACGCTCGAGGGCGTCGACATGGGCGGCGTGAACAAGTACAAGGACGGCGTGGTCGACCGGCTGTTCAAGGGTCTGCAGGGTCAGCTGAAGGCGCGCGGGATCACGGTCATCGAGGGCGAGGGGCGGCTCACCTCCCCCACCACGGTGCAGGTCGGCGACACGACGTACACCGGCCGCAACGTCATCATTGCCTCCGGCTCCTACTCCAAGTCGCTGCCTGGCCTGGAGCTGGACGGGCACCGGGTGATCGCGAGTGAGCACGCGCTGACGATGGACCGGGTTCCGGAGTCGGCGGTGATCCTCGGCGGCGGCGTGATCGGCGTCGAGTTCGCGTCGGCATGGACGTCGTTCGGTACTCGCGTGACGATCGTCGAGGCGCTGCCGCGGCTGGTCCCGGCCGAGGACGCCGACTGCTCGAAGACGCTCGAGCGGGCGTTCCGGAAGCGGAAGATCGCCTTCAAGACCGGTACGCCGTTCGAGTCGGTGGAAGTTGTTGATAATGGTGTCCGCGTCACCGTCGCCGGCGGTGAGGTGATCGAGGCCGAAGTACTGCTCGTCGCCGTTGGCCGCGGACCGAACACCACGGGTCTCGGGTATGAAGAGGTCGGCGTCGCGCTCGATCGCGGGTTCGTGACCGTCGACTCGACGCTGCAGACGAGCGTGCCGGGCGTGTACGCCGTCGGCGACATCGTGCCGGGGTTGCAGCTCGCGCATCGTGGGTTCCAGCAGGGCATCTTCGTTGCCGAGCACATCGCCGGCCTCGCGCCGACGCCGATCGACGAGACCGGGATCCCGCGAGTGACGTACTCCGAGCCGGAGGTCGCGTCGGTCGGACTGACCGAGGAGCAGGCCCGGGCGAAGTACGGCGACGTGGAGATCCTGAACTACAACCTCGGTGGCAACGGCAAGTCGCAGATCCTGAAGACGGCCGGCTTCGTGAAGCTGGTCCGCGCCAAGGATGGAGCGGTCGTCGGGCTGCACATGGTCGGTTCGCGCGTCGGTGAGCTGATCGGCGAGGCCCAGTTGATCTACAACTGGGAGGCGTACCCGGCCGATGTGGCGCCGCTCATCCATGCCCACCCGACCCAGAACGAAGCTCTCGGCGAGGCACACCTGGCGCTGGCCGGGAAACCTTTGCACTTCCATGACTGAGCTTTCTGGACCGGCCCAGTAGTTTTGAGCCGTGGGAGCGTGTGGGACGCCCGTGACCCGGATCCCGCCCGCTCCGGCGGCACCGTAGGCTGACCTCGACCGATCAGACGAAGGAGCAACGACCGTCATGCCGACCTCTGTATCCCTGCCGGCCCTCGGGGAGAGCGTCACCGAAGGAACCGTCACCCGCTGGCTCAAGCAGGTCGGCGACACGGTTGCCGTCGACGAGCCCCTGCTGGAGGTCTCGACCGACAAGGTCGACACCGAGATCCCGTCGCCGGTGGCCGGCACCCTGCTCGAGATCAAGGCCGCCGAGGACGAGACCGTCGAGGTCGGCGCCGAACTGGCCGTCATCGGAGACGCAGGCGAAGCCACCTCCGCCCCCGCCGAGGCCGCCCCGGCGGAAGCCCCTGCTGAGGCAGCACCGGCCGAGCCCGAACCAGCCCCGGCAGCAGCGCCCCAGGCAGCTCCGGCCCCACAGGCCGAGGCTCCCGCCGCTTCGGCGCCCGCCGCTGAGGCAGCGCCTGCCGAGTCTGCTCCGGCTGCTCCCGCGGCCGAGGCTCCTGCTCCTTCTTCTCCGGCAGGCGGCTCCGGTACTTCCGTGACCCTGCCCGCCCTCGGCGAGAGCGTCACCGAAGGTACGGTCACCCGCTGGCTCAAGCAGGTCGGCGACGACGTAGCCGTGGACGAGCCCCTGCTCGAGGTCTCCACCGACAAGGTCGACACCGAGATCCCCTCGCCGATCGCCGGCAAGCTCCTGGAGATCAAGGTCGCCGAGGACGAGACAGTAGAGGTCGGCGCGGAACTAGCAATCGTCGGCACAGCAGCTGCATCATCGGCCCCCGCTCCGGCCGCGGCTCCCCCGGCATCAGCTCCGGCTCCGCAGGCCGCTCCGGCTCCGGCCGCCGCCGCGCCCGCTCCGACCCAGGCTCCCGCCCCGCAGGCCGCTCCCGCTCAGGCACCTGCGCCGCAGGCTGCTCCGGCCGCTTCCGCTCCGGCCCCGGCCGCTGCTCAGGCCCCGGCTGCTGCCCCGGCTGCTGCTCCTGCCCCGCAGGCTGCGCCGCCCGCCCAGGCTCCGGCGGCAGCTGCTGCTTCCCCGAACGGCGCCGCCGCGGACGCCCCGAACTACGTCACCCCGCTCGTCCGCAAGTTGGCGACCGAGCACCAGGTGGACCTCAACGCCGTACAGGGCACGGGCGTTGGCGGCCGCATCCGCAAGCAGGACGTGATCGCCGCAGCCGAGGCCCAGAAGGCAGCCGCCGCTGCCGCTGCAGCCCCGGCCGCCGCCCCGGCACAGTCGCCGGCCGCCGCCCCTGCGAAGGCCGCGACGATCAGCCCGCTGCGCGGTACCACCGAGAAGATGAGCCGGATCCGCAAGGCGATCGCGGCCCACATGGTCAACTCGCTGAAGGTCTCGGCCCAGCTGACCACGGTGGTCGAGGTCGACGTCACCGAGATCTCCAAGCTCCGCAACGCGAAGAAGGCCGAGTTCGAGGCCCGCGAGGGCGTCAAGCTGTCCTTCCTCCCGTTCTTCGCCCTCGCCGCGGTCGACGCGCTGAAGCAGTACCCGAAGCTGAACGCGTCGATCGACGAGGAGAAGGGCGAGATCACCTACCACGCCGCCGAGCACCTCGGCATCGCGGTGGATGTGGAGCGCGGCCTGATGGTCCCCGTCGTACACAACGCCGGTGACCTGAACATCGCCGGCCTGGCGAAGCGGATCGCCGACCTCGCCGACCGTACCCGGACCAATAAGGTCCTGCCGGACGAGATGGCGGGCGGCACGTTCACCATCACCAACACCGGCAGCCGCGGCGCGCTGTTCGACACCCCGATCCTGAACCAGCCGCAGGTCGGCATGCTCGGGACCGGTGCCGTGGTGAAGCGCCCGGTCGTCATCACCCACCCGGAACTCGGCGAGACGATCGCCATCCGGCAGATGGTCTACCTCGCGCTGACCTACGACCACCGCCTGGTCGACGGCGCGGACGCGGCCCGCTACCTGACCGCGGTCAAGCAGCGCCTCGAAGAGGCCCAGTTCGACGTCTGAGTCGAACAAACACAGGCGCCGGCGCTTTGTCTCCCCGGAGACGGGCACCGGCGCCTTTGCGTTCCGCAGTACCGCGTCGTCGTAGTACCCATCGTCGTCAGGCAACCCGACAAGGAGCAGAGCGGGATGAAGTACGTGCTGGCCGGGGCTTCCGGCTTCCTCGGCAAGGCCCTCGCCCGCGACCTGGTTGCTGACGGCCACCAAGTCCTCCGGCTGGTACGCCGCCCGCCCTCGACGCCGGACGAGATCCGCTGGGACCCGGCCCGCGGCGTCCTCGACCCGGCCGCCCTCGGCACTCCCGATGTCCTGGTCAACCTGGCCGGCGCGAACATCGGCCGCCCGTGGACCCCGACGTACCGCAACAAGATCCGCGAGAGCCGCGTCAATACCACCGCGACCCTGGCCGCGGTTGCCGCGCGACTCGACCGCCGGCCGGTCCTGATCACCCAGAGCGGAATCGGCGGCTACGGGATGGATCTCGGCGACCGCATCCTGACCGAGGATTCCGAACTCGGCGAAGGCTTCCTCTCCGACGTAGTCCGCCTATGGGAAGGCGCCCTCGAACCCGCCCGCGCGGCCGGCAGCCGAGTGGCCGCACTCCGCACGGGCGTCGTCCTGGATCGCAAGGCTCCGGCGTTCCAGCTGCTCTCCCTCCCCTTCCGCCTCGGCCTCGGCGGCCGCTTCGGCTCAGGCACGCAGTACTTCCCGGTGGTGTCCCTCACCGACTGGCTGCGAGCGGTCCGATTCGTCGCCGAACACGACACCATCCACGGCCCGGTGAACGTCGCCCTTCCAACCCCAGCGACAAACCTGGAACTCACCGAGGCTCTGGCAACCGCCCTACACCGACCATCGTTCGTCCCCGTTCCCGCCTTCCTGATGAAGGCCGCCCTAGGAGAGTTCGCCTGGGAACTCCTCGGCAGCAAACGAGCCCTCCCAACCCGCCTCCAATCCAACAACTTCACCTTCCACCACCCAACCGCCCCCACAGCCCTCTCCGCCGCCCTCGCCTAACCCACCCCTCCATCACCACTACCGCCCCGTCACACGCTCGGCCCCAACCCACCAGCCCAGGCTGGTCCGCACCGCCGCCTTACGCCCGGGTGATGGTGGCGATACGCCAGGTTTGGGTCGGTGGCGTCGTGGTCAAGGTGATCAGCCTGGTCATAGGTGCTCCGGGCGGGAGCGGGGTCTTCGTTCCAGCACTGTCGATCGCCTGGCCGGCGGTGAGGCGATCGGTTGTTCTGAGTGTGATCGTCGTCGGCGTACGATGGGTCACTGTTGTGCTGTCGATCTGAATCCGCAGACCCTGCACTCGCACTTGCCGATCGCGGTACGTCGACAAGAGCGCCCGATCGGCCCGCCAAGGCGAGCTACCGGGAACGTAGATCTGGTCAAGCGCTGCCAAGTCAAGCGTCCAGAACGCCTGCGCACGTTGGACGTCAAGCGCCTGAAGAGTACGCATCCAGGCAACCGGATCGGTGCCACCCGCGGTCGCCTCGGCCTGTGGAGTCGACGCCGTGGTCCGACCCTCCGACGGCGACCCCGACGACTGCCCAGGAACCGTCGGCCGCGCAGGACCCGTAGGTCGCGCGGACGTCGTCGGCCGCCCCGAAGTCGTTGACTGCGTAGGACTCGTTGACTGCGCCGAAGTCGTCGACTCCACAGGAGTGGTCGGCTGCACAGGAGTGGTCGGCTGCACAGGAGTCGTCGGCTGCGCGCGGGTGGGCTGCGTCTCGCTGGAGGGCTCCGTCGACTGCGACCCAGCGGAGCGCGCCCCAGTGGAATTCGTCTGCACGGGTTGCGCGGACGAACGCTCCGCTTGAACGATGGCCGGCCTGTCAAGAATCCGAATCGTGACTGCGCCGATAGCAAGCACGACAACCACGCCCAGCGCGGCCGCAGCAACAGCGCCGAACGTCGGACGCGGGAGCTGGAGAACGAAGCGACGCAGTACGCGCCCGCGCCGAGCCTGCCTCCGACGCCACGGACGACTGCGCTTCGAACCCGCAGTACCGATTGAAGGCAGCTGAGCTCGACCAGGTTGCGCAGGTGGTTCTGTAGGCGGCTTCACCGGCGGCGGAGCCAACGGCACACGCGAAAGCGCGAGCGGTTCGTCACCATCCGGACTCTCATCCGACGAGCCCGGCCGCGGTCCACCAGGAAAACTAGGAACACCAGACGAGCCCGCATCGCCAGACCCACCAGACGACGCCGGGCCGCCGGGAAAGAGCGGAGGCGTCGCAGCAGGATCCGGAGAAGGCACAACAGGCACCCCAGTCAGCCCATCGCGAGCCGGTTCCGGCATCCCAGCCAGCTCACCGCGAGGCAGTTCTGGCATCCCAGTCAGCTCACTGCGAGGCGGTTCCGGCATCCCAGTCAGCTCACCGTGAGGCACCTCAGGTAGCCCGGTCGGCCCAACTGGAGGCGCACCAGACACCCCCGTTCGGTCAATGTGAGAGGCGCTGGACGTCCCAGTCCGGTCAACGGATGACGCACTCGGCACCCCGGTTGCGGCAGTGGAACGGACGACAGCAGTCGCGGTCGGATCCACGGCAGAGACAACAGACGACACATTCCGCCCAGCAGGAGAGGCACCCGGCAACCCGCTCCGATCAACAGGAGACCAGCCAGACAGCCCGATTGAGGCGTCCGGCCCGGCGCCCGCCGTCGCGGCGGGATCCATCGCGGAAACGCCGGGCGCCACAGTCGGCCCGACGGGAGAGCCACCAGACATCCCAATCCGGTCAGTGGGAGACTCATCAGAGGTCGTCCCCGTTGAGGCGCCTGGTCGGGCGACAGCGGTCGTCGCCGGATCCACGGCCGAGACGACAGGCGACACAGTCGGTCCAGCTGGAGATGCACCCGGCAAGCCGCTCCGATCGACAGGAGACCATCCAGGCAACCAGGTTGAGTCGCCCGGTCCGCCGACAGCCGTCGCGGTCGGATCCACCGCGGAAACGGCTGGCGACACAGTCGGCCCAGCAGGAGAGGCACCCGGCAACCCAGTCCGATCAACGGGAGACCAACCAGGCAACCAAGTTGAGTCGCCCGGTCCGCCCACAGCCGTCGCGGTCGGATCCACCGCGGAAACGGCTGGCGACACAGTCGGCCCAGCAGGAGATGCACCTGGCAACCCGGTCCGATCAACGGGAGACCATCCAGGCAACCAGGTTGAGTCGCTCGGTCCTGCGACGGGAGTCGTGGTCGGTTCCACCGCAGAGACTTCTGGCGACGCGGGTGGGCCGACGGGAGCGGCAGCGGGCGTGGCGGTCCAGTCAGCGGGAGAAGTACTCGGCATCCCGGTTGTGGAGGTGGGTGGGCCAAGGGAGGTTGCAGTTGGGATCGGGGGGACGGCTAGGTCTATGGGGGTGGGGGCGCCTAGGGAGAGGAGGCGGCGGGGTAGGGCGTGGAGTGGGGTTGTGGTGAAGAACTCTGGGGTGAAGATCTTGGGGTCTGCGCCTGCTTGGTGGGACAGGGTGGCGAGCGCGTGCAGGTCAGCGGTCGACGGGCCGGCGTGCAGGGTGGCGTCGGTCAGAATCGGGCGGCCGATGGCGTCGAACAGGATGTTATGGGGAGTGATATTGCCGTGTGTTAGCCCGGAGCGGTGGAGGTAGTTCACGGCCTCGGCCATTGGGGTTAGGACGGTGATCAACTCGCCGTGGGACAGGCGGCCGCGGCGGTCGAGGAGTGTGGCGAGGCTACCGGCGGTGAGGAACTGACTGATGAGGATCCAGTCGGTCTCGGTCTCGCGTACTTCCATCAACCGGGCGATGTGTGGGTGGCGGATGCGGGCCAGCACGCTCAGGTCTTCGCGGAGTCTTCGCTGGTCAGGAAGCGTGTTGATCGGTAGGTATTTGAGCGTCGCGTTGCGGCCCGAAACACGGTCACGTACCTGCCAGATAGTGCCGGCCGATCCGGACCCGAGCTTCCGGCGCAGGCTGTAACCGGCGATGTCTGCAAGGTCCATGCCCAAGAGGATGCACTGATCGCGCCACCGCCCGTCGAAGTTATCCACAAGGGGTGCTCGTTGCTCGACTGACTCGACGTCGCGCATCACAGCACCGGAATCGGCCTGAGTCAGCTGGGCTTCAGGTCAGCTCGGCCTGGTACCTCGCAGTACCCACGGCGCCGCCGCCGGAACCAGTCCTGAGGTGTGATCGGCCACTCGCGAAAGGTCCAACTCGAGCCCGCCTACGCACAGGCGACGCCTTGGTGCTGGCCTCCCGGGCCGAGTGCATTGCGGGAGGTCGAGGCGGGCAGGGCACTGTTTGACGTCGGCCGGCTTCAGATGTGTTTGCTCGCTGCGCGTCAGAACGGGGCCGGATCCGCGGCAGAGGGTCGGTGGCTTGCGAGCTCGGAGTCGCTTGCGACGTGGGCAGCAGGATTCCGACTTGGTGTTGGGTGGATTGGGGGTTGTTTGGCGGGAGGTTGCGGGCGGGTTGGGGGCTGTTGGTTGGCGGTGGGGTTGTTGGTGATTGGGCCTCGTGCTGGGGGGACGGTTGTGTAGCGGTGGCCGGTGGGAGCAATGAGAGTGACTGAGCCGTCGGGGTGGTTGGTGGTGGACCAGCCCCACTGTGGGGTGTCTTTGATTACGTGGTGGAACTCGCAGTAGGGGGCGAGTCCGGACAAGCTGGTGCGGCCTGATTGTGCGAACGGTGTGCCGTGGTCGCGGTCGCATTCGCGGGACGTTCGGTTGCAGCCCGGCCAGGCGCAGGTTGGGTGGCGTGCGAGGAGAGTTTCGCTGACCACTGCTCCGGGGTCATGGCGGGTGGTGGAGGCCTCGAGTACGGCTCCGTTGATCGGGTCGGTCAGGAGTCTTCGCCAGGTCCCGTCGGCGGCGATGCGGCGGGCCATCTCGGCTGGGATGGGGCCGTATCCGGTGAGCTCGCAGGGGTCGTCGTCCAGGCCGAGCAGGGTGGTGGCGGGGATGAGTACTTCGATGTGTGGGCGGCGTCGGTGCTGGTCCGGGAGTCTGCGGCCGAGCCAGTCGATGCCGTTGCGTAGCAGTTGCTCGAACAGGTCTGACGTGACGTCGGCGCGTCGTTGTTCGGCGGTCCGCTCATCACGCGACCGACCGCGATCCCCGGTCCCGGCGCCGACCGCGGGATCGGCGCTCGCCTCTGGATCTGGCTCGAGTCTCGCGGCCGATCCAGTTGCCGATGTGGTCAACGGTGTGGTCGAGCCGGTGGTCGGCGTGGTCGTGCTGTCCGACGTGGTCGGAGTACCTGCGTTGGTCGGCGTACCAGCGTTGGTTGGGGCGGTCGTGTTTGGGGTGGGGCGTTTGGCTAGGTTGGCTAGGGCTTGGATTACTACCCACATTTGCTGGATTTTGTCGGCGGTGTGGACGACCCAGAGGCCAGCCATGCCGTCGGGTAGCGGGACGATTTTGCAGGTGCGTTCTGTGACGGCTTCGCGGTGGCGGTCGGCTTCGGTGGCGGCGGCGTACTTGGCGACTTGGGTGCGTAGGGATCGGCGGAGGTTCGCGTGGGTTTGGGTGGCGGCTCGGCGGAGTACGTGGGATTCGACTGCCTGGGCGTCGGCGTCTGAGAGGGAGCGGGTGGCTTCGGAGATCGACAGTGCCTTGGACCAGGTCAGAGCGCCGGTCTTCAGGGCGGCGTGGGTCGCGGTCAACGGGCCGGTTAGTTGGAGGGCGGTGTCGATGTGGCGGGCGGCCGTGTCTGTTGAGAGGTGTAGCGCGGCACCGATTTCGGCGGCCCAAGAACGCTCGGGGTCGATCGGACGGCCTGAACCATCGAGCCGAGGTGGGCATGGCCGGCCGGTCCGCTGGTCGGCGTGTTGGGCTCGGCGCTGGCGGTAGAACGAGGCGGTTGCGCTGGCCTTGATCGATTCTGCCCAGCTGATCATTCGGGCGGCGGCTTTGACGAGTTCGATTAGGGCGATTGGCGACTCGTACTGGGGGCGGACCGGTTCGAGTGCGGCGGCGAGGGCGGCGCCCGGCGGTAGGAATACCCACGTGGGTGCGTTGCGGCGCAGCATGGCCCGCTCTACTTCGTCCTGTTCGACTCCGGCCCACAGCTCCCACTCCAGGGCATCGACTGCGGACATCGGTGGGAAGTCGTCGTACAGGTCTTCCTCGGAGAACAGCCTTGGGCCGTTGGGGTCGTCCGGGTCGCACAGGTCGTCGGGTGGGGCGAGCGCACCAGCCGCCTCCATCGCCGCCAGGTCGGCTGCCAGCTCGGCCTCGAAGCGCTCGGCCAGCACGGCGTTGAAACGTGCGGGCTGCTCGATGTCGGCGTACCCAGGCGATTCTGCCGATGATGTGATCGACGGCTGCAGTGGTGAGGCGATGCCAGGTGCGGCGGAGGTAGACGGGGTCAGACCGGGTGGGGCGACGGGCATGTCGGTGCTTCCGGGGAAGCGCTGGTCTCCGGGGGTTGGGGGTGACACCGACGTCATCGTCATGTGACTATATTAGAACATGTGTTCGACTCGAACAAATCGAGTGCGGAGGTGATGGAGGGCACCTGCTGGCGTGGTTGTGGGGCGCTTACACTCGGAGGTGTGAGGGCTATCAAGTATGTGGAAGCCGGATTCGGGGCCGACGCGGTGGACTACGAGACCGCGTGGGCGGAGCAGCGGCGTCTGCACGCGGAAGTTGCCGAGGGCACCGGTTCGGACACGGTGATCCTGCTGGAGCACCCGCCGGTGTATACGGCAGGCAAGCGCACTGAGCCGCAGGAGCGGCCGGTTGACGGTACGCCGGTTGTGGACGTGGATCGCGGCGGGAAGATCACTTGGCACGGTCCGGGTCAGCTGGTTGGGTACCCGATCGTGAAGCTTGCCTCACATGTGTACGTCGTGGACTACGTTCGGCGGCTCGAGGAGGCGTTGATCGGGGTTTGTGCGGAGCTTGGCGTGAAGACCGGGCGGGTCAAGGGCCGCAGTGGGGTCTGGGTTGCGGCCGATGATCGCGGCCGGGAGCGGAAGGTCGCGGCGATCGGGATTCGCGTTGCGCAAGGTGTGACGATGCACGGCTTCTCGCTGAACTGCAGCAACGACCTCACCTGGTACGACCGGATCGTGCCGTGCGGCATCTCGGATGCGGACGTGACGACGCTGTCGAAGGAGCTTGGCCGCGAGGTGGCGGTGACTGAGGTGCTGGATTCGGTACGGCGGCACCTGGACGAGTTGCTCGCGTGGGACGAGTACGAGCGCAGCCCGGACATCGAGCACGCTGACGAGGAGCCAACCGCGATCACGTACGGCCTGACGGTCTGAGGCGACGCGCCGTCGCGTGCGGCGCCCGCCAGAGCAGGTGTGCGCGAGCGTCCGGTCAGAGCGCAGCTCGAAACACGCAGTCCGAGTGGGAGCGCGACAACGCACCCCGTCAGTGCAGCGCTGCGAGACGCCCACCAGAGTGACGTCGTTGGTCACCAGCGTGAGGCGTCGTGTGTGTTGGGTGGGGTTAGGGGGTTGGGAGTGGGGGGAGGCCTACTTTGGTGCGCCAGGTGGTGTGTTGGGTTTGGAGGTGGGTGGCGATGGCGGAGTGGGTGGTGTAGTGGTTGGTTTGTTCGGTGATGTCTTCGGCTAGGTTTGCTAGGAACCAGCCCTCGCCCATGGGGGCGTGTTCGTAGGACTTCAGGTGTTGGGTGTTGGCGTCGTTGGCGACCCAGCTGAGTTTCCAGGGGCCTGATCGGACGGCCCATTGGAATTCGCAGTCCCAGTGGAGGGTCTCGTGTTGGAGGTCGGACTCGCCGGCGAGGGTCGGGAGGATGTTGAGGCCGTCGAAGGCCTCCCCCGCGGCTTCCGCGGCGCCCTCGACTCCCGCGGCTCCGGCGACTCCCACGGCCCCCGTGGCGCCTGCGGCTGCGGTCAGGGTGGGGACTAGGTCGAGGGTGCTGACCAGGGCGTCGGTGCGGCGGCCGGCTGGTAGGTGGCCTGGCCAGCGCCAGATCATCGGGATGCGGATGCCGCCGTCCCACAGCGTGTACTTCGTTCCGCGGAGCGGGGTGTTGTCGCCGAAGTTGCAGGTCGAGCCGCCGTTGTCGGTGATGTAGACGACGATGGTGTCGTCGCCGGCGGCGTCGAGGAGCCGGCCGATCTCGGCGTCCATCAGTTCCAGTTGGGCGAGGTAGTACTCGCGGCCGTGCGGCAGGTTCGGCACGATCACGTCGTCGTACCACTCGACGAACGAGCCGTCGGTGTCGGGCGACCAGTCGTGGAAGGCCGGTAGACCGCGTGCTTCGAGCTCGGAGTCGGGCAGCTGCCAGCAGAAGTTGTGGACGGCGTTGAAGGCCACCATGCAGAAGTACGGTCGCTCGTCCTCAGCGGTCATGAACTCCCCCGCGCGTCGGCCGAACTCGGCCGTCAGGAAGCCCTCGTGCTCGACCGGTGTGTCGCCGGACAGCAGTGGTTGCACGGCCATGTGGTGCGCTGCGGGCTGGCCGTACGACGTCATTGCGTCGTCCGAGTGGTGCAGGTAGTTCAGGCGGCCGAAGGACTGCCCAGCCAGTCCGTAGAGCGTCTCCTCGAAACCGTGGTGCGGCGGACAACCCCTGTCCCCCACGTTCTCTTGGCCGTAGTGCACCTTGCCGAAGTACCCGGTCCGGTAGCCCTGGTCACGCAGGAGTTCTGCAAGCGTCGGTACGTCGTTCGGCGGGAACGCGGCCGACTCGAACCACTGACCGCCCCACCGCTGCTGGTAGCGCCCGGAGATGATCGCGGCCCGGGACGGACTGCAGATCGGTGCGGTCACATAAGCGTCCGTGCAGGTGACGCCCTCCGCAGCGAGGCGGTCCAGAGCCGGCGTGTGTACGTCGGGGTGCAGGCCGAGCCCGCCGCGATCGGCGTACCCGTGGTCGTCGGAAACGATCAGCAGAATGTTGGGCGCGGTCATGGAGCTCAGCCTCTCGAAGCAGTCGAGGCCGCCATCCGGGCAGCCTGGTCGGATTTGGCCCGGGCGTCGGTCGCATCGGGGTCCAGCAGCAATCTCAGCTCGGCATCCAGGCGCCGCACCAGAGGTGGATCACCGGACAGGTCGTGGAGCTCGAGTGGGTCGTCGGCGAGGTTGAAGACCTGGGGTGGGTGCTCGGCGCCGTAGTAGCAGTACTTCCACGGTCCGGACTTGAGCATGAAGCCTCCGTCGACCATTCCTTGGGCGTGGTACTCCGAGAGCACCGGGCGGTCCACGGGGTCGAGCAAGGTGTGACCGGGAAGAGCTGGGTCCGCAGAGAGGCCGGCTATGTCGCGGAGTGTCGGCAGCAGGTCGACCAGGCTGACCTGCGCATCGGTCCGGCCTGCAGACAGGGACGGGTGACGCAGGAGGAGCGGAATGCGTACTGCGGGCTCGTAGAAGCACTGCTTCTGCCAGATGCCCTGGTGGCCGGCCATTTCACCGTGATCGCTGGTGTAGATGACCACTGTGTCGTCCGGTACTGCGGCCAGCAGCCGGCCGATCTGGTGGTCGAGGTGACTGATCAGCGCCCAATAGCAGACCGTCGCCTCCCGGAACTGCTCCTCTGTCAGCGACTCGTCGTTGCGGAAGCCATGTCGGAGCAACGAGATCACTGGGTGCTGGTCGTCAGCAGCAGCTGGCAGTTCGACATCGGCGGCGTCGTACAGCGCACGGAACTCCGGTGGGGCGACCAACGGAAAGTGCGGATGCATGTAGCCGACGTACAGCAGGAATGGGTCCTCACCAGGTGCACGCAGGAAGTCCACAGCGGCGTCGGTAGCAGCGATGTCGTGCTGCGTGTGCACGTGGTCGCCGGTGCCCTGTTCGGTGACGTGTGAGTTGGTGGGCCGCCGCCAGTCCGGCGTACGACGGGGTGGACGGCCGCTGTGGTCGAGCCAGAAGGCCAGGTCGTCGGTGAGGCGTCTGTCGAAGCCCAGCAAGCGGTCTGGTCCGTTGAAATGCGTTCGACCCGCGATCACCGAGGTGTAGCCGGCCTCGCGCAGATGGTGACCCCAGGTGCGGTACGACGGCCCTGGGATCACGCCGTTGTCCCAGGCCCCGATCTGGTGCACGTACCGACCAGACAGCAGCGACAGCCGAGACGGGACGCACATCGGGCTGTTTGTGTACGCGCGGTCGAACGAAAGGCCCTGTGCGGCCAGGCGATCCAGATGCGGTGTCTGGACGTGCGAGTGGCCGGCCCACCCGGCTGCGGCGGCGGTGTGCTCGTCAGACAGGACTACGAGGATGTTCGGAGGACGGTCCACGGGTACAGCCTAGGCAAACGGTTGCCGGTGCGCTTGGGGCGGATGTGTCTGGTGTGGCGTTCCGGAAGGCGCCGAAGTGTCTGCGGGGTGTGACGGCAGATCGTCGCTACCTTGGGGTTGTGTCCAAATTTCTTGGGTTCTTGCTCGGCGTAGTCGTTGCTCTGGCCGGTCCGGCCGTGTTCGGGGTGCTCGCCGCGCCGGGTGGTATCGAGCTGAACACGAAGGAGATGGCGCTTGCCTTCGGCATCGGCGCGCTGATCTTCTGGGCCGTGGTGTCGTACTTCTCGGGCGCCGGCGCGCTCGGGGCGTTCCTTGCCTTCGGCGCCCTGATCTACTGCTGGCTCTGGATCCCGAACCGGACCACGAACTTCCTGAACGACGTCCCCGGCGTCACCAACGGGATGATCGACGGGTCGAAGCAGTACACGCTGAACGGCGTCGTGCCGATCCTCGCGGTGATCTCGCTGGTGTACTCGATCCAGCTGATCACCCGCGGCGTGCAGCGTCGTCGGCGCGAGCGGGCCGACGACGAGCGGCTGCAGCGCGAGCAGGAGGCGGCGCAGGCGCAGCAGGAGGCGGACGTCGCGGCCGTGTACCCGGTTGCCGGGAGCACCTATCAGGCGCCGCCGCCGTACGAGAGCCACTCCCGCTTCGACGACCTGTTCGACGAGCCGGAGCCCGAGCCGATGGTTGAGCAGCCGGTCCGGCCGCGGAATCAGGCGGACGAGCAGACTGCTCAGTTCCCGGTGCGCGAGGAGGGTACGGCGGGGAGCGAGCAGACTGCGCTGTTCCCGCAAGCCGATGCCCAGAGCAACGAGACGGGCGACGAGCAAGGTTATGAAGGCGGCGACGAGACTGTGATCGCGCCGGCGGCTGAGGTGCAGGAGCCTGAAGCACCCGCCGCCCAGGAGGCTCCGGCAGCCGAAGAAACGCAGCCGGTCGAAGCAACCCGGCCAATGCAGGAAACGCAGGCGGCCGACGAGACCAAGCCCGTCGAAGAGACGCCGCCGGTCGAGGAGACCAAGGCAGTCGAGGAAACCAAGCCGGTCCAGGAAACGCAGACGGCCGAGGCAACCCAGCCCGCCTCAGCGACCCAGCCAGTCCAGGAGACCGCGCCGGTCCAGAAGACCCAACCGGTCGAGGAAACCAGGCCGATGCAGGAAACGCAGGCCGTCGAAGCGACCCAGCCGGTCCAGGAAACCAAACCGGTCCAGGAAACCAAACCGGTCCACGAGACCCAGCCGGTCCAGGAAACCAAGGCAGTCGAGGTCACGAAGCCGGTCGAAGAGGCGAAACCTGTGGAGGAGACCAAGGCTTTTCCGGTGGTGGAGCCTAGGAAGGTGACTCCGAAGGAGGAGATGGGGTCTCAGTATCGGGAGCGGATGGAGGACCCGGAGGACACCGGGGAATTCCACATGGCGTTCGAGAACCCGGTCGTCAAGCCCGCGTAACCCTCAAGCGACGTGCATGCGCTGCTGATGTTGCCCGCGCCGCGCATGCTCAGTTATCGCCTCGTCGTACGCCGCACTAGCCATATCGAGCACGTCCCCCGCCATCTGTGCCCGAGGTGACTCGATGCTCCAAGCGAGCACCAGTTTCCGGTGAATCGGATCCCCGACCAGCGTCCGAGTCGTGACGTCCGACGAAATCATCCGGTACGACGTAGGCGAGATCAGCGCGACCCCTTGCCCACTAGTCACGAACCCCATCAGCACCGACGTATCAACCGAATGATGCTCGACCTTCGGCTGGAACCCAGCCGCCTCGCAAGCCGCCCGGAACAGCACGTGGAACCCGCTATCGTCCGGCGGCTCCCCGATCCACTCCTCGTCCGACAGCAGCGCCAGGTCGACCTCGCCACGCGCCCGGGACGACTCCGCGACCGGGTGATCCGCGGACAAAGCGACGTACGCCGACTCTGACTCAACGACCGTGGTCGACTCGACCCCGGTCGGCAGCCGCAGCTCGAACCCGGGGAACTCACGCAGTAGCGCGAAGTCCAGCCGCCCGCTCTCCAGCTGCTGCAACAGCACGCTGGTAGACCACTCGACCTCGATGCTCACCTGCTCGATCTCGCCATGTGAGCGCAGCCGGGACGCGATCCCGGACATCGGCGCGGTCGGGAACCCACCGAGCCGGACGGCAGACGATTCCACCGCGGTCATCGCGGACACGGTCGCCGCGAGGTGATCGACGTCGACCAGGATGGCTCGTGCGCGATCGACGGCGTACCGGCCGAGCGGGGTCGGCGTGACGCCGGTGCGGGAGCGCTCGAACAGCTCCCCGCCGAACGCCGCCTCGATTCGCTTCAGCTGCGCGGTCAGGCTCGGCTGGCTGACCTTGAGCCAGCGGGCAGCCCGTCCGACGGACCCCGCTTCAGCCACCAGGACCACCACCCGCAGGTGGCGCAGCTCGACGTTCATGCGTTGAGACCGTAGTCCAGGTGTAGGCACAGCACACAGGTACCCAACATTGCGGTTTCATCACAGCCCGGCCCGGAGCTGTAACGCCGGACCGGGCTGTGACGATGTGCTACGAATTTTCGAGGGCCAAGGCTTCCCTGTAACCGAGCCGGCGGCCCGTCTGCAGCAACGTTCGCTCGTACAGCCGCGCTCCCAGGCGGACGATGAGCACGGTCGCCGCGAGCAGGATCGCGATCGCGACCAGCGGCTGCCAGACCGGCACGTCCTCGGTCAGCATCCGGCCCGGCATCGACATCGACGACGCGATCGGGACGAACGACGCCACCGTCTTCGCCGACGACCCCGCGAACACCGAGAAGAAGAATGGAATCATCAGGATCATCTGGCCCGGCAGCGTGGTCGACCCGAGGTCCTCCTGCCGGGTGGCCAGCGAACCCGCGACCGCCCACAGCCCGGCCAGCGCCACGAACCCGAGTACGAAGAACACCACGAACCAGCCTGCAACCGGCGCCACCACCTCGAGTACGTCGGCCTGGTCAGTGGCCAGCAACCCGATCAGCGACGCGGCCGCGATCACCACGATCTGGGACAGCGCCAGCACCGTGTTCCCGAGAACCTTGCCCCACAGCAGCGACCGGATCGGCACCGCGGCGGCCAGGATCTCGACGACCCGGCTCTCCTTCTCCTGTACGACGCTCTGCGCGATCATCATCCCGAAGCCGAGCGCGGTCATGTAGAAGACCAGCGCCAGCCCGATGTTCACGAACTGCGAGACGAGCTCCGGCAACGGGCCGGGGTCCAGCAGCTGCAACTCGACCTTCGTACCGGAGTGCAACTGGGAAGGAGTCAGCCCCGCCTTCGAGGCGTTCGTCTCCATCCCGACGGTCGCGGCCGCCTCGCGCAGCCCGCTCTCGATCCCCGTGTCGACATGGTCCTTGCCGACTACGACGTACCCGTCATCGCCGGGCAGCAGCGCCGCTTTGACGTCGCCGTCCGTGACGAGCTTCTCGGCGGCCGGGCGGTCGGCGGCTCGGGTGATCTCATAGCCGTCGCCGCCAACCGTCGTCGATGCTTGCTGGACGACTTTGGAACCCCCGTCATCGATGACCGCGATCTTGTCCGCGCCGCCCTTGCCGGCGAGGATCGCGGGCAGGATCACCGCGACCATCACGATGAACAGCATCACCAGGGTCGAGCCGATGAAGGTCTTGTCCCGCAGCTTCGTGCTGATCTCGCGCTCGGCGATCAGCGCCCACGGCCTGTCCAGTGCGTTCATCGGGTCGCCTCCCGGAAGACGTCGCTGAGCGCCACTCGCTCCGGCCCGAACTCCAGCACCGGCCCGCGAGTGATCGCCTCCTGCAGGATCTTCTGCTCCAACGCGCCCTCCTCCACGTCGAACAGCGCCGTACCGCCCGCGACGTCACGGACCCGGATCCCGCGGACGTCACGCAGCCAGCCCGCGTCTCCGTCCACCACCAAGCGGTACGTCGTTGTCGGCCCGGCAGCCAGCTGCGCAACGGGGCCTGCGGCAACGACCTTGCCCCTGGACAGCACGACGAGGTCGTCGCACAACCGCTCGACCAGGTCGAGCTGGTGGCTGGAGAACAGCACCGGCACCTCCGGCGTGACCTCCTCGCGGAGCAGGTCCACCATCGCGTCGACGGCCAGCGGGTCGAGGCCGCTGAACGGCTCGTCCAGCACCAGCGCGATCGGCTCGTGCACCAGCGCGGCCGCGATCTGCACCCGTTGCTGGTTCCCCAGCGACAGAGCCTCGAGTACGTCGGTCGCCCGCTCGGCGAGCCCGAGCCGCTCGAGCAGCTTGTCGGTGCGTTCCGCGGCGCGGTCCGGGTCGAGCCCGTGCAGCCGGCCGAAGAACACCAGCTGGTCGCGGATCTTCATCTTCGGGTACAGCCCGCGTTCCTCGGGCATGTAGCCGAAGTCCCGGCGTACCTCCGGTGTCAGCTGTTCGCCTTGCCACTGCACCTGGCCCGAGTTCGCCGCCAGGACGCCGAGAATGATCCGCATCGTGGTCGTCTTCCCGGCCCCGTTGGCCCCGACGAATCCGGTCATCCGGCCCGGTACGACGTCGAACGTCACGTCGTCCAGTGCCAGCTGATCACCGAACCGCCGGGTGAGCCCAGCCACCCTGAGCATGTGTCACCGATCCCATCAGGTCTGCCCCCGTCGGGTTGGTCTACCCGACACTGACCAAGCTAGTCAGCGCACACCTGCCCGCACGTCGCCCGCAGGGGTGATCACTGGGGTCATTCGCCAGGCGGACAGATCAGGACGATGCGTCATCACCGGGCGTGACTAGACCACATTCATAAGCGAAGACGACCGCCTGGACACGGTCGCGAAGGCCCAACTTCAAAAGCACCCGGGAGACGTGGGTCTTCACAGTTGCCTCGCCGACGAAGAGCTGGTTCGCGATCTCGGTGTTGGTCAGGCCACGCGCGATCAGGCCGAGGACCTCCCGCTCGCGCTCGGTCAGGTCCTCCAGCAGGTCCGGCCGGTACACGCGCTCGCCGCCACCGGCGAACCGCTTGATCACCCGCCGAGTCACCTCCGGCGCAAGCAGCGCATGCCCGGAGTGCACGATCTGGATCGCCTCGACCAGGTCCTCCGGCGCGGTGTTCTTCAGCAGGAACCCGCTCGCCCCGGCGCCGAGCGACTCGAACAGATAGTCGTCCCGGTCGAATGTGGTCAGGATCACGACCTTGCCCGCGTCCTCCGCGACGATCCGCTGGGTCGCGGAGATCCCGTCCATCCCGGGCATCTGGACGTCCATCAGTACGACGTCCGGCCGCAACGCCAGCGCCAGCTCGATCGCCTTCTCGCCGTCGGACGCCTCACCGACGACCTCGATGTCCGGCTCGACCGACAGGATCATCCGGAAGCCGGCCCGGACCAGGTCCTGGTCGTCTACCAGCAGCACCCGCATCGGGTCAGCCATCGGTCCCTCCAGACATCGGGTGATCCAGGGGAATCCGGACCCGGACCCGGAATCCTCCCACGGGCCGCGGGCCGATCTCGCTCTCGCCGCCGAGCAGGCCGACCCGTTCGCGGATCCCGACATGGCCGAGCCGGCTGCCCACTGGCGCGTGCTTCGGCCGGCCGTCGTCGAGCACCTCGAGCTCGATCGCCTCGCCGAGATAACGCAACGTGAGGTGCGCACTGCGGGCCGTCGAGTGCTTCCGGACGTTCGCGAGCGCCTCCTGGGCGATCCGGTACACCGACACGGAGACGGTCTTCGGCAGCTCGGCCGGCGGGCCGATCTGGTGAAAGCCGACCTCCAGGCCCTGGCCGTTCACCTCCGCGATGAGCGCCGGCAGCCGGTCGGCACCCGCCTGCGGCGCCTTCGGATCCGGCCCACTGACGTCGAGATCGGGGTCCGCCGCCCGGAGCATGCCGAGCAGCTGTCGCATCTCGTTCACGGCGCTCCGGCTGGAGTCCTCGATCACGTTCAGCGCGTTCTTGGCGGCCTCCGGATCGGTGTCCATCACCCGCCGAGCGCCACCCGCCTGGACGCCGATGCTGCTGATGTGGTGGGCAACGACGTCGTGCAACTCCCGCGAGATCCGCAGCCGCTCGTCGATCACCGCGCGGCGGGCGTTGGCCTCCTGCTGGGCGGCGAGCTCGGTGGCCTGTTGCTCCAGCTCGTGCCGCTGCCGCGCGATCCCCCACGCTGTCCGGCCCCAGAAATAGGCGCCGAAGAAGTAGAGGGCATTCAGCGCCACGGTCAGGACGACGCTGGAGACGTACGGCGAGAACAGCGCGTGGTTCGGCCCCTCGATCGAGTTGGCGCGCAGCGCCCTGACGAAGTTGATCGTCAGCCAGCCGAACATGGCCACGAAGACGAGAGCCACCGAAGCCTTCATCAGCCGCCGGTCCCGCGCCCAGGCAACCGCCGCGTAGATGGCCATGAACATGGTCATCTGGGTGACCAGGTTGCCGGCGAAGGCGAACGTGACCCGCTCGCCGTTGACCACGAACAGCACCGCGACCGCGAGCAGGACCGGGATCGGGTACCGGCGGCGGAAGGCCAGCGGCAGGGCGACCGCCGCACTCAGCACATAGGCCTCGACCCCGCCGATCCCGAGGTGCACCGGCATCGTCGCGGAGCCGCGGGCCAGCTCGGTCCCGAGCACCGCGGCAACCGCCATCCCGAGCCCCAGCAACACGTCGGTACGTCGCTCCCGCGCAGTCGGACCGGGTCGCACCCAGCCGCGGACCGTGGTCCCGGTGGCAGGCGGTGTCCCCGGTTCAGCGCCCGAAGACGTCGTACCGAGCTCAAGCGTGGACATAGCTCATCAGCCTAGGGCCTGATCACCCCTGTCAGTCGCCGCGTACTCTTAGGGGCGTGACGATCGCCCCAGAAGGACGGAAACTACTCAGGCTCGAGGTGCGCAACGCGGAGACCCCGATCGAGCGCAAACCCGAGTGGATCAAGACCCGCGCCAAGATGGGCCCGGAGTACCAGGCACTGCAGAAGCTGGTGAAGTCCGAAGGACTGCACACGGTGTGCCAGGAAGCCGGCTGCCCGAACATCTTCGAGTGCTGGGAGGATCGCGAGGCCACCTTCCTCATCGGTGGCGACCAATGCACCCGGCGCTGCGATTTCTGCCAGATCGACACCGGCAAGCCGGAGGCGCTGGACCGCGACGAGCCCCGCCGCGTGGCCGAGTCGGTCCGCACCATGGGCCTGCGGTACGCGACCGTGACCGGCGTCGCCCGCGACGACCTGGACGACGGTGGCGCCTGGCTGTACGCCGAGACCATCCGGCAGATCCACGAGCTCAACCCGGGCACCGGGGTGGAGATGCTCGCGCCGGACTTCAATGCCGTACCCGAGCAGCTGGCCGAGGTGTTCTCGTCCCGGCCGGAGGTGTTCGCTCACAACGTCGAGACCGTGCCGCGGATCTTCCGCCGGATCCGGCCCGGCTTCCGGTACGAGCGTTCGCTGGACGTCATCACCCAGGCCCGCGACTACGGTCTGGTCACCAAGTCGAACCTGATCCTCGGCATGGGCGAGACCCGCGACGAGGTCAGCCAGGCGCTGAAGGACCTGCACGCCGCGGGCTGCGAGATCATCACGATCACGCAGTACCTGCGCCCCTCGGTGCGGCACCACCCGGTCGAGCGCTGGGTCAAGCCCGAGGAGTTCGTCGAGATGGACGCCGAGGCGACCGAGATCGGTTTCGCCGGAGTGATGTCGGGTCCGCTGGTACGGTCCTCGTACCGAGCCGGGCGTCTGTACCGTCAGGCCGTTGAGTCACGTATGAACGCCACCAAGTAACAGACAGGGTAGAGATGGCCAAGAACGACGAACCCGAAGAGAAGACCAGCCGGCTCAAGCAGATCGTGTCGGCCTACCAGCTGACCAGGAAGTCCGACCCGACGGTCGGTCTGGTGCTCGCCGGGATCTTCCTCGGCATCGTCGCCGTGTTCGTCGCGCTCGGGTTCTTCGTCGGGCCGAAGCTGATCTGGATCCCGCTCGGGGTCGCGCTCGGATTCCTGGCCGCGACGCTGGTGTTCGGCCGGAAGGTCGAGAAGGCGGCGTACAGCCAGATCGAGGGCCAGGCCGGTGCGGCCGCGTCCGCGCTGCAGACGCTCCGCCGGGGCTGGAACGTGACGCCCGCGGTCGCGGTCACCAAGAACGCCGACATCGTCCACCGCGTGGTCGGCCGGCCCGGGATCATCCTGGTCGGCGAGGGTCAGGCGAGCCGGGTGAAGAACCTGCTGACGGCCGAGGCCAAGAAGCACAATCGGGTGGCCGGTGGCGCGCCGGTGACGCAGATCATCGCCGGTCAGGGCGAGGACGAGATCGACATCCGCAAGCTGACCAAGTACGTGATGAAGCTGCCGGCCGTGATGCAGCCCTCGGAGATCACCGACCTGCTGCAGCGGCTGAAGGCGCTCGACGCCGTCCGGCCGCAGGTGCCGATGCCGAAGGGCCCGGTCCCGAGCAGCATGAAGGGCGCTCGACAGGCCATGAAAGGCCGCTGAGCGGACTCTGGGTGAGATGCCGGTAACCCGGCGCCTGCCCAGCCAGTTGGTCTGTTCATGACGTGTGTCGCGCTGTGGGGAGGCTGGTTCGCCGTAAGGTGCGACCAGGACGGATCGATACAGGGGTGTAGATGACGGATCTGATGCCGCCAGTGCAGGATCCGGTGCACCAGCCGGTGACCGAGACCTGGCCGACGCTGGCCCGGCCGCGCTCGAATCCGGTCCGCCGGTACGGCGCGGCCACGGCGATCCGGCTGATCGCCAAGGACCTGCCGGCCACGATCCACTTGGACAGCAACCGCTCGTACGGCCTGGGCGGACCGGCGATGCGCGTGCACCGTACGGCGGCGTTCCTCGACCGGCTCGGGCACGACGCCGGGTCAGGGTTCGGCGAGGCCTATCTGGCCGGCGACTGGGATCCGGAGCCGGGCACCGATCTGGCCGATCTGCTCGTCCCGTTCGCCGAACGGTTCAGCAACGAGGAGACCCGGCACCTGCTGCCGAAGTGGGCGCAGTCGCTGCGCTGGCTGGTCACCCGTTCGCAGCCCGGCGAGCAGGAGAACGACCGGGCCGGCGCCCGGGAGAACGTCAGCCGGCACTACGACCTGAGCAACGCGATGTTCTCGGAGTTCCTCGATCCGAGTCTGACGTACTCGGCGGCGTACTTCGGCGGCGATCCGACGGCCGATCTTGCCACTGCGTCGTACGACGAACTGACGGATGCCCAGATGCGCAAGCTCGACGCGATCCTCGACGCGGCCGGGGTCCGGTCCGGGTCGCGGGTGCTCGACATCGGCTGCGGTTGGGCCAGCCTCGCGATCCGCGCGGCCCAGCGGGGCGCGTGGGTGACCGCGATCACGATCGCCTCGCAGCAGGCGTTGCTGGCGCAGCGCAGGATCGCGGACGCCGGCGTCGGTGATCGGGTGCAGGTCGCGCTACGCGACTACCGCGATCAGATCGGCGAGTTCGACGCCGTACTGAGTGTGGAGATGATCGAGGCGGTCGGCGAGAAGTACTGGCCGGTGTACTTCGAGGCGATCGAGCGGCGGCTCGCGCCTGGTGGGGTCGGCGTGGTGCAGGCGATCGTGATGCCGCACGAGCGGATGCTGGCGACCCGGAACACCTTCACCTGGGTGCAGAAGTACATCTTCCCGGGCGGCCTGATCCCGTCGGTCAAGGTGATCGACGACGTCACCGCGCAGCACACCGGCCTGCGAGCCGAGGTCGTCCGGCATCTCGGCGGAGACTACGCGCGGACGCTGCGGGTCTGGCGGAACCGCTTCATCGAACGCTGGCCGGCCATCGCCGGGCTCGGCTTCGACGACACGTTCCGGCGGATGTGGGAGTTCTACCTGGCGTACTCCGAGGCCGGCTTCCGGACCGGGTACCTGGACGACGTACAGCTGCGGCTGACTCGGCGGTATTAGCGCCGAACGACGACTGTCTTGACGGCGAGGTCGTGGAGGCCGCGGCGGTCGCGGTCGAAGACGACGGCCGGGATGAGCAGGCAGATCAGCAGCGACCGCAGCAGTCCCCCGAGCAACCCGACCTGCTTCGCGTCCTTGCTCTTCAGGTTCATCACCCGCAGACCGCAGATCCGGTGGCCGATCGTCCCGCCTGCCAGACCAGTCAGGATCGCGGTCATCACGAAGAAGATCGCCAGGTGCGACGAGTTGTAGTCGTTGCCTCCCGCCCACATCGGCTTGCCGACCACGACGGACGCGATCAGGCCGGCGATCAGCCAGTCCAGCAGCAGCGCGAGCAGGCGGCGACCCCAGCCCGCCACCGAACCCGGGCCGTCCTCGGGCAGACCCAGCCGGTTACCCGGATAACGGAATTCTTCGGTGGGTCCTGTGCCCGGCTGCGCCGACGATGCCATGATGGCTAGCCTACGGACGTGCCCCGAGCCGGCTCCACGCGGACTCGGATATCTCAGGGCGTAGCCGCCGTACACCAGTGGGTCAGCGCGGACACGCTGGGCGTAACATCCGCGAAACATCAGGGTCACGACGGAGAAACCGGCGGGCCCTACGTTCGGATGCAATCTCTGAGCCACCCTAGGAGTACGTATGTTTTCCAGCGCTGAGGAGCTGCTCGCCTACGTCAAGGACGAGGGCATCGAGATCATCGATGTCCGGTTCTCCGACCTGCCGGGCATCATGCAGCACTTCACCGTCCCGGTGTCGTCGTTCGGGCCCGAGGTCTTCGAAGAGGGCCTGATGTTCGACGGTTCGTCGGTGCGCGGGTTCCAGCAGATCCACGAGTCCGACATGAAGCTGCTGCCCGACCCGACCACCGCCTTCCTCGACACGTTCCGCGGGACGAAGACGCTGGCGATCAACTTCTTCGTGCACGACCCGCTCACCGGCGAGGCGTACTCGCGTGACCCGCGCAACATCGCCCGCAAGGCGCAGGAGTACCTGAAGTCGACCGGCATCGCGGACACCGCGTTCTTCGCGCCCGAGGCCGAGTTCTACGTCTTCGACGACGTCCGGTTCGAGACCAAGGCCAACACCGGGTACTACGCGATCGACTCGGTCGCCGGCGCCTGGAACACCGGCCGGGTCGAGGACGGCGGCAACCGGGGCTACAAGGTCCGCTACAAGGGCGGCTACTTCCCGGTCGCGCCGACCGACCACTTCGGCGAGCTGCGTGACGACATCACGCTGGCCCTGGAGAAGGCCGGCCTGGTCGTCGAGCGCGCGCACCACGAGGTCGGTACGGCGGGTCAGGCGGAGATCAACTTCCGCTTCGACGAGCTGCTGAAGACCGCGGACAACCTGATGAAGTTCAAGTACATCGTCAAGAACACCGCCTGGGCGGCCGGCAAGACGGCGACCTTCATGCCGAAGCCGATCTTCGGTGACAACGGTTCCGGTATGCACGTCCACCAGTCGCTGTTCTCCAACGGCGACGCGCTGTTCTACGACGAGTCCGGGTACGGCGGCCTGTCGGACATCGCCCGCTGGTACATCGGCGGCCTGCTCAAGCACGCCCCGTCGCTGCTGGCCTTCACCAACCCGACGGTGAACTCCTACCACCGCCTGGTGCCGGGCTTCGAGGCGCCGGTCAACCTGGTCTACTCGCAGCGCAACCGCTCGGCCTGCATCCGGATCCCGATCACCGGGTCGAACCCGAAGGCGAAGCGGATCGAGTTCCGCTGCCCCGACCCGTCGGCGAACCCGTACCTGGCCTTCTCGGCCCAGCTGCTGGCCGGCCTGGACGGCATCCGGAACAAGATCGAGCCGGCCGACCCGGTCGACAAGGACCTCTACGAGCTGCCGCCGGAGGAGCACAAGGGCATCGCCCAGGTCCCCACCTCGCTGCCGGCCGTGATCGACTCGCTCGAGGCCGACCACGCGTTCCTGCTCGAGGGCGACGTCTTCACCTCCGACCTGATCGAGACCTGGATCGACCTCAAGCGCGAGCAGGAAATCGCCCCGATCCAGCTCCGCCCGCACCCGCACGAGTTCGAGCTGTACTACGACGTCTGAGTTAACTGAGACGTAGCTGAGAAGCCCTGTCCGGCCGGTCCGGACAGGGCTTTCGCTATGCCCTGGACCCACCTCTGGGTGAGGCGCAGAATGCGCTTGTCATCCCTCGGGGGGAAGTGTGAAGGGGGAACACAGTGAGGCCGTCAAACATGCGCCGGTCCGCCATTCTCGGCGTGATCGGGCTGGTCGGATCGCTTGCCCTGGTCGCCATGCCTGCTACCGCGGCGCCGAGCGCCGCAGCCGTTGCCGTCCACAACCCGCTGCTCAAGGAAGCGCTCGCCGAGGAAGAGGAATCGGACTCGGACGACCCGGCCCAGTCCGCGCTCTGCCAGTCCTACCTCGGCCATCCGAACCCGTACGGAAACCCGGCGCCGAACGTCGATCAGATCGTCGGTGACACCGTGGTCCCGGTGGGTTCGCAGGCCGGGTGCAGCGCGGCCCAGAACGAGACCACGATCGCGGTCAACCCGCGGAATCCGCGCAACATCGTCGCCGGTGCGAACGACTACCGACTGTTCAACGCCCGGGAGAACCGCAACGACAGCGCCAGCTTCGCGTACACGTCGTTCGACGGCGGACACAGCTGGAGGAACGTCGCGATCCCCGGCCTGACCATCACCGCGGGCGGGACCGGCGCGTTCAGCTGGTTCGACGGGTCCGGTGACCCCGTCGTCGCGTTCGGACCTGGCAACACGGTGTACTTCGCCAGCCTGGTCTTCAGCCGCTCCGCACCGCTCGGTGGCCAGGACGCGACCGGGATCGTCGTCAACGTGTCCCACGACGGCGGCTTGCACTGGGGCGGTCCGCACGTCGTCGCGATGAATGGCGTCAACGCGGACGGCACGCCGGCGGTGACCCACATCTTCAATGACAAGCCGTGGTTCGCCGCGGATCCGTCCAACGGCCGGGTGTACGTGACCTGGACCAAGTTCACCTACGACAACGACGACAACTATCTCGAGTCGCCGATCATGGAGTCGGCCAGCGTCGACTTCGGCTCGCACTTCGCGACACCGGTCCGGATCCCGCCCTCGCTGACCGGGTTCGCCGGCGGCATCACGCCGTACGACCAGGGCTCGAATCCGCAGGTCGGCAACGACGGCAAGCTGTACGTCGCCTACGAGGCGTCGGTCTGCGCGACTGCCGCATGTGACGCCGCGGGCGATCGGGACGCCACGGTGGTGGCGACCTCGACCGACCATGGCCGGACGTTCCGGCACGCGATCGTCGACACCAACTACGACTTCCCAGACACGCTGACCGCAGAGAACTTCCGGCTGAACAGCTTCCCGCAACTGGCCTACGACCGCGGCAACGGGAAGCTGACCGTGGTTTGGTCAGACGACCGCAACGGTCTGTACGACGCGACCACCGGCGCGTCCGTTCGGACCAACGGCGACAACGTGGTGTCCGCGTCGGGCAACGGCAAGAGCTGGTCCCGCCCGCTGGTCATCGGCACTCCACAGGACGAGTTCTTCAGCGCGGTCGCGGCGCGCGACGGCAAGGTCGCGATCGCGTCGTACACAAGGCACTACGACCGCAATGGGATCAACCTCGACTTCGCCTACTGGGCCGGTTCCGGTACCCAGTCGCTCAGCCGAGCCGCGACCCAGCGGATCACCACGGTCTCGGAGAATCCGCAGGTCCAGTTCCTCGCCGTCAACCCGGACGGGAGTGAGGTCCAGGGCGTGTTCATCGGCGACTACGCAGCAGTGGCCGTCGGCAACGACCTCCGCATCCACCCGTGCTGGACCGACTTCCGCGGCCGGCCCGGCGTGAACACCCCGAACCAGGACATCTACACCCAGAGCATCCAGCTCAAGCACTGACCAGGGCGTCGAGCTCGGCGAGGGCTTCCTCGTCGAGCTCGACGTCCGCGGTGCGGACGTTGTCCTCGAGGTGGGGGATGCTGCGGGTGCCGGGGATCAGGGCGGTGTGGTTGTCGTGGGCAAGGATCCAGGCCAGGCAGACGGCGGCCGGGGTTACGCCGAGCCGGGTGGCGAGGTTTTGTACGACGGGGTGCTCGGTTGGGGATGGGATTTGGTCGAAGGCTGAGCCGAGAGGGAAGTACGGGATCCAGGCGATGTTGTTGGTCGCGCAGAGCTGGAGCTGTTCTTCGGAGGAGCGGTCGAGGAGGCTGTAGGCGTTCTGGACGCAGACGATGCCGGCCGGGAGGGCTTGCTTCAGCTGCTCGGTGCTGATGTTGCTGAGGCCGATCGCGCCGATCAGCCCTTCGTTGCGCAGGGCAATCAGTTCGGCCAACTGGTCGTCGAGCGGGACGAGCTGGTCGCCTTCGGCGATCAGACCGGGGCCGTGGTCCGCGCGGCGCAGGTTGACCACCGGCACCTGGTCGAGGCCGAGTGACGTGAGGTCGAGATGGACCTGCTCTCGCAGTTGCTCCGGGTGCTGGGCCAGGGCGAGGGGCACCGGTGCGTCGACCCGGATCGCGCCGACCTTGCTGACGATGACGAGGTCGTCGGCGTACGGGTGCAGGGCGGCGCGGATGTGTTGGTTGACGGTGGTGTGGCCGTAGAACGAGGCGGTGTCGAGGTGGTTGACGCCGAGCTCGACGGCTCGGTGCAGGACCGCGCCGGCCGCCGCGGTGTCGACGTGTTCGAGTTGCATCGCGCCGTACCCGATCCGGGCGATCTCGTACGGTCCGAGCTTGACGGTGCCGCCGGGGCGTTGGGAGGTCATCAGCTGTGTCCTCAGGTAGAGTCGATGGAAGTGGAGGTTTCTCCACTTCCATAAACGACGATAGCACTAACTGGAGGTTTCTCCACTTATGCGGGCAGATGCTGCGCGCAAGCGCGAGCAGGTGGTGGCGGCGGCCGGTGACGAGCTCGCCGATCTCGCCATTGCCGCGCGCAAGGGTGAGCCGGTGCACCTGTCCCTCGACCGGGTCGCGGTCCGGGCTCGGGTCGGCATCGCGACGCTCTACCGGCATTTCCCGACCCGGGAGGCGCTGCTCGACGCGGTCTACCGGCAGGAACTCACCCGGCTGTGCGACGCCGCGCCCGGGATGGCGGCCGGCGCACCCGCCGACGAGGCGCTGCTCAGCTGGATGTATCGCTATCTCGACTTCGTCGACTCCAAGCGGGCGATGGGCGCCGATCTGCGCCTGTTGATTGCTTCAGGCGCCGTCACGCAGGCGGAGACCCGAGCACGACTCGCCGCGGCCGTCGCGCAGTTCCTGGGTACGGGCGTCTTGCGGTCCGACGTACCCCCGGACGACGTCGTCGCGGCGATGGCCGGGGCGGTGATCGCTGCTGCCCCGGACCAGCAGCGCGAGCAGACGGAGCGCCTGCTCGCCCTCCTCATTGACGGACTTCGCGCCCGCTGAAGACGTCCGGGAAGCCGAAAAGCGTTACCAGGTTGGGTTCGTGGTGGAAGGCGACGACCCGGGTCACGCCGGCCGCCGTGGCTGTGAGTACGACGACTCCGCTGGCCCGGAGGATGCCGTCCGGGTCTCGTTGGTAGATCACGGCTGCAGGTTGACCGTTGGCTGTGGTTGGGATCATGCGCCAGTCCCCCGGCGTACCGAGTACGTAGGTGTCGAGCATGTGCATGCACATCGCCCGACCTGCTTGCCATTCGCGGAACGGCGTTGCTTCCAGGGTCGCGTCCGTTCGCAGTACCTGTTCCAGCAGGCTCGCATCGGAGCGCTCGAACGCGGCGATGTACCCGTCCAGCAACGCCCGGGCTCGCCCATCGGCTGGTTCGAGCAGTTCCGCGGGCTCCAGGTCGAGCTCGTCCATCCGAGCGCGGGCACGTTGGAGGCCGCTCTTCACCGCTGCTGTGGTGGTGTCGAGGATTTGGGCGGTCTCGGCCGCGGAGAACGCCAGGACCTCGCGCAGGATCAGGATCGCGCGCTGACGGGCGGGCAGGTGCTGCAAGCTCGCGACCAGCGCCAGCCGGACCGATTCGCGGGCGACCACGACCGCTGCGGGATCACCGCTGGACGCGGCGATCCATGCATCGGGCAACGGTTCCAACCACGAGACTGTCGCATCCGGACGCGGCTCGCGATCGGACGGGCCGCCCAGTCCTGACGGCAGGACCCGGATCCGGCGCGGCTCGAGCGCCGTGAGGCAGACGTTGGTGGCGATCTTGTAGAGCCAGGACCTGATCGACGCGCGGCCTTCGAATCCGCCGTACGAACGCCAGGCCCGGAGATAGGTCTCCTGCACCAGGTCCTCGGCGTCGTGTGCCGAACCAACCATCCGGTAGCAGTGCGCCAGCAACTCCCGCCGAAACTGCTCGGCCTCGGCTGCGAACCGATCCTGCGTCATAGACCGTCTTCCTCAGGGCAGCAGGGCGAGTTTGCCGATGGTGGCTCGGGCTTCGAGTTCCGCGAGTACTTTCGGGCCGTCGGCCAGATCGTAGGCGGTGGGTCGACCAGGTGGGAGTACGCCGGCCGCGATGAGTGCGAACAGTTCGGTCATGAGTTCACCGAAGAGTTGCGCCTGGATCAAGGCGCCGAGGTTGAGGCCGATCAGGTGGAGCTGGTGCTTGTAGACCAGGTCCCAGTTGGTGATCGACGCTTCGCCACCGGCCAGTCCGTAGACGATGACGCGCCCGGTGACCCGCTTGGCGACGGCCAGGCTGGCCTCGAAGGTGGCGCCACCGGCCGATTCCAGTACTACGTCCACGCCGCCGGTCAGTCGCAGTACCTCGGCAGCTAAATCGCTCCGGTGGGAATCGAGGACGTGGTCGGCGCCCAGCGCCAGCACGGTCTCGTGCTTGCCCGCAGACGCGGTCGCGATGACCGTTGCGCCGTAGTGCTTGGCGATCCTCACCGCAGCCTGGCCGGTGCCGCCCGCGGCCGCATGGATCAGCACGGTCTGCCCGGCGACGACACCACCCAGGAGCTTGACTGCGGCCAACGCGGTCGGCCAGCTCAAGACCAAGCCGAGGGCCTGCTGCTCGGTCCAACCCCCGGGCAAAGGCATCGCTGCGGCCGCCGGCAACACCATGTATTCGGCGAAAGCGCCCTCTCCGACGCCGATCACCCGGGACCCGAGCTCCAGGCCAGTCACGTCCTTGCCGACGGCGACGATCTCACCCGCAGCCTCGAAACCGGCCAAGTACGGCGGCTGGGGTCCGCCTAGAAACGTGCCGTAGGACCGCGAGATGTCGACGAAGTTGATCCCGGCAGCAGCCACCCGGATCAGTACCTCACCTCGGCCAGGAACCGGCACCGGTACGTCGGTGACGAGGCGCAGGTCAGGTGGACCATCGAGCGAGGTCTGCTGCAAAGCACGCATCGGATTCAACTCTTCCTTCTCGGCGGTTTTACCAGGTAGACCGGCGTCGAGAAGCAAAGGAATCGGTCAGCTGAAAGCCTGGGTCCCGATCACGCGGAGAAGGTCGAGCTTTTCCCGGGCGTCGGTGCCCTCGAGCGGAAAGAACGCCCGGACCCGAAGGTCGGCCGCCGGGGTGAGCAGCGTCTCGCAGGTCAGGTCGAGGTCCCCGACCTCGGCGTTCAGGAAGCGCTTGCGCGGAAGCCGGCGTACGGCGACCTCGTGGAGCTCCCACAACGCCCGGAACTCCTCGCTGCGGGCGGTCAGCCCGTCGACCAGCTCGGTGATGTCGCGGTCGCCCATCCGCCGGGAGTACGTCGCACGCAGATCGGCGACGTGGGAGGCGGAGTGGACGTCCCAGTCCTCCTCGGGGAAGATCTTCCGGACCTCCGGATCGGTGAACCAGAGCCAGGTCAGGTTGCGACCGGCGCCGCCGCCGATGACGACATCGGCGAGTTCGTTCTGCCAGAGGATCTCGTCGAGATCTGTGCCGATGATGACCGGGATGTCGGTCAGACGGCTGACCAGCGCGAGCAGGCCGGGGCTGATGTGACGACCGGCCCAGCGCAGCGGCGGCGCGATGCCGGCCAGGTTGTAGAGATGGTCGCGCTCGTCCAGGTCGCAGCGGAGGGCTCGGGCCAGGCTGGCGACAATCGGCTCGGACGGGTTCGCACCGCGGGACTGCTCGAGCCGCGAGTAGTAGTCGGTCGACATGCCGGCGAGCTGGGCGACCTCCTCGCGACGCAGGCCAGGTGTACGACGGCGAGCACCGTCGGGCAGACCCACGTCGGCCGGGTGCAGCAACTCCCGTCGCCTGCGGAGGAAGTCGGCCAGGCCGTCACGATCGATCACACGTTCCATCATCCGCCACCGGCTCAAGGCTATCCAGGGACAACCTGTCCGTGGATGAAGTGGGCCTTCTCCCCGCCCGTCAACGCCGCCAAGGTGGAGACAACCCCAAGGAGGAAGAACATGCACTACCGCACTCTCGGCCGGACCGGTATCAAGGTCAGCCCCTATGCCCTCGGCGCAATGATGTTCGGTGCCGTCGGCAACGACGACCAGGCCGAGTCGATCCGGATCATCCACAAGGCACTCGACGCCGGTATCAACTTCGTCGACACCGCGGACATCTACTCGCACGGCGAGTCCGAGGTGATCGTCGGAGAGGCGCTCAAGGGCCGCCGCGAACACGTGGTCCTCGCCACCAAGTCGCATCTGCCGATGGGCGACGACCCGAACCAGCGCGGCAACTCCCGGCGCTGGATCATCACCGCGGTCGAGGATTCGCTGCGCCGGCTGCAGACCGACTACATCGACGTCTTCCAGATGCACCGTCCCGACCCGGACACCGACATCGAGGAGACCCTGTCGGCGCTGACCGATCTGATCCGCAGCGGGAAGGTCCGGGCGATCGGCTCGTCGACCACCCCGGCCAGCGAGATCGTCGAAGCCCAGTGGGTGGCCGAACGGCGCGGTTTCGAGCGGTTCCGCACCGAGCAACCGCCGTACTCGATCCTGAACCGTGGGATCGAGCGGGAGGTGCTCCCGGTCGTGCAGAAGTACGGGCTGGGTGCGCTGGTCTGGAGCCCACTCGCGCAGGGGCAGCTGACCGGGCGGGCGCCATCGGAGTTGCGGCGTACGGCGAGGTACAGCCATATGACCGATGAGCGGCGGCTCGAGGTGGTCGAGCAGCTGATCCCGGTGGCCGACGCGGCCGGTCTCAAGCTGACTCACCTGGCGATGGCGTTCGCGATCGCACACCCGGCCGTGACCTCGGCGATCATCGGGCCGCGGACGATGGAGCACCTCGACGACGCGCTGGCCGGTGCGGGCGTCGTACTGGACGACGACGTCCTCGACCAGATCGACAAGATCGTCCCGCCGGGCACCGACGTCGGCCGCCTGGACATGGATTACGACACTCCGGCCGTCCTGACCGCGACGCTCCGTCGCCGACCGGCTGCGGACCGCTCCGCCGCCTGAGGTGTCGCCCAACCCCGGGTTACCCGCGGTTTAACTTTCGGCGACGAGACCATTGGTGTTTGAGGCATCCCGCCGAGTGGGCTTAATGTCGTCCTCGTGCCGCCGACCGTGCGTTCGCGCCTCGCTGGTGCGCTTCCTTCCTGCGCACTCGCCTGTGCGCTCGTCCTCTCCGGGTGTGCGGGTCATGACTCGCAGTCCGAGGCGCTGACGGTCACCGTCTCGCGGGGCAACTGCGGCACCGGCTGGAGGACTCCGCACAGCGGCGCGCAGACCATCCAGGTCAGCAACGTCGGTACGGTGACCACCGAGGTCGACCTGATCGACCCGGCTACCGGCGGTGTGTACGCCGAGGTCGAGGCGCTCGCCCCGAACACCACCCGGCCGATGCAGCTGACGCTCGGCCGGGCCAGCTACGCGTTCCGGTGCCTGGCCGAGGACACCGACGCGGTGACCGGGCCGACGATCCAGATCAACGACGGTCCTCCCCCACCGGCGGCGGCCGTCCTACCCATCACCAACCAGGACCTCACCGGCGCGGTGGCGCAGTACCACGGCTATGTCGCCACCGGGCTCGGGACTCTGGCCACCAACGTCGCCGCGCTCGTGCAGACGCTGCGCGGCGGCGATCAAGCCGCGTCCCGGTCCGCGTGGCTGACGGCGCACCTGGCGTACGAGCGACTGGGCGCGGCGTACGACACCTTCGGCGACTTCGCCGACAAGATCGACGGGATGCCGGACGGGCTACCCGGTGGAGTACGGGACGCCGACTTCACCGGGCTACGGCGGATCGAGTACGGCCTGTGGCACGGTCAGTCGCCCGCCTCGCTGGTGCCGGTCGGCAGCCAGCTCGCCACCGACGTCGCCGGCCTGCGCGCGGACTTCCCGAAGGAGCGGACCGATCCGAACGATCTGCCGCTGCGCGCCCACGAAATCATGGAGAACGCCCTGCAGTTCGAGCTGACCGGCCAGGCCGACCAAGGCAGCGGCACCGGACTCGCCACCGTCGGCGCGAACCTCGACGGCACCCAGGCGGTCCTGAAGGCCCTCACACCACTGATGAGCAAGCGGTACGTCGGTTGGCCGCAGGTAGGCACGTGGATCACGCGTACTCGCGCCGTCGTGGCCACCGCGCATCGACCGGACGGGACCTGGATCGCGCCCAGCGCGCTCGATCCGCAGACCCGCAAGCGTCTCGACGCGTCGGTCGGCCAATTGGTCGAGGTACTCGCGCCGATCGCGGCGATCGGCGACGTACGGAGGACCTCGTGAGCGAGCCCGAAGAGACCGGCGGCACCGCACGGCGCGCGTTCCTGCGCGGCGCGTTGGGTGCTGGAGTGGCTGGGGTCGCGGCGACCGGCATTGCCCTGCACGGGCGAGGAACCGCGGCCGCAGCACCTGCGGACCAGCCGGCTGTGCCGTTCCACGGCGTACATCAGGCTGGGATCACGACGCCGGCGCCTCCGCACGCGGTGCATGTCTCGTTCGACGTGCTCGCCGCGAACCGCGCTGAACTGAGCGACCTGTTCCACACGCTGACCGAGCGAGCCCGGTTCCTGACGGCCGGCGGGACCCCGCCTGATCCGGGCATCTCGGCGCCGCCGACCGATTCCGGCGTACTCGGGCCAACGGTTCCCGCCGACCGGCTGACCGTGACCGTCGGGGTCGGGGCGTCGCTGTTCGACGACCGGTACGGGCTGAAGGCCCGCAAGCCGGCCGGGCTGACCAGCATGGTGACGTTCGCCAACGACCACCTCGATCCGGCCGAGTCGCACGGCGACCTGAGCCTGCAGCTGTGCGCGGACAACCGGGACACGGTGCTGCACGCGCTGCGCGACCTCGCCCGGCACACTCGCGGCGCGATGCAGGTGCGGTGGCGGTACGAGGGCTTCAGCTCGCCACCCCGGCCGGCCGGTACGCCGCGCAACCTGATGGGCTTCAAGGACGGTACGTCGAACCTGGACGTCAACGACTCGGCCCTGATGGACAAGATGGTGTGGCTGCAGGACAAGACCGACCAGCCCTGGACGGCCGGCGGCAGCTACCAGGTCGTCCGCCGGATCCGGATGCTGGTGGAGTTCTGGGACCGCGTCTCCATCAACGAGCAGGAGAACATGTTCGGTCGCCGACGCGACACCGGCGCTCCGCTCGACGGCAACCAGGAGACCGACGTACCGAACTTCGCCGCCGACCCGATCGGCTCGGCGATCCCGCTGACCAGCCACATCCGCCGGGCCAACCCGCGGACTCCGCAGAGCGACGCGAGTCGTATTCTGCGCCGCCCGTACAACTACGACCGCGGCGTCGACGACGTCGGCAACCTCGACATGGGCCTGATCTTCGTCTGCTACCAGCAGGATCTGCTGCGACAGTTCGAGACGGTGCAGCGGCGGTTGGCCGACGAGCCTCTGGTCGACTACATCCAGCCGGTGGGCGGCGGCTACTTCCTGATTCTGCCCGGCGTACAAGACGCCGGCGACTACCTCGGCCGCGGGCTGCTGGCATGAAACCAGTGGCCTGGCGGGTGTTCATCAACTGTGTGTCTGATGCGCAAGGAGACAACTGTGGTCCTCAAGCCACGTACCTGGAGTAAACGAACCCGCGCCGCGGCGGTTGCCGGCGTCGCGGGGGTCGGCGCGCTCGCGCTGATCGCCGCCGCCGGGCCGGCCATGGCTGCCGATGCCGGATGGTGGCACCCCGGCGGCGGGAACCCCGGCGGGGATCACCACCCCAAGCCGGTGACCACGGCCACACCGATCAAGCACCTGGTGGTCATCTTCGACGAGAACATCTCGTTCGACCACTACTTCGGCACCTACCCGAAGGCCGCCAACACCGACGGCACGAAGTTCACCGCCGCGCACAACACGCCGCGGGTCAACGGCCTGACGAAGTCGCTGCTGACGAACAACCCGAACCAGTACGACCCGAGCCGGCTGACCCACGAGCAGGCGATGACCTGCGACCAGAACCACGGGTACGGCGCGGAGCAGAAGGCGTACAACGGCGGCAAGGCCGACAAGTTCGTCGAGTTCACCGAGACTGACAAGTGCACCGGCCAGCCGATCCTGTACGGCGCGCCCGGCCTGGTGATGGACTACTACGACGGCAACACCGTGACCGGGCTGTGGAACTACGCCCAGCACTACGCGATGAACGACAACTCGTACAGCAGCAACTTCGGCCCGTCGACTCCCGGTGCCCTCAACCTGGTCTCCGGCCAGACTCACGGCGTGTACGCCGTCGACTCGGTGACCGGCCAGAAGGTCACCGACGCGTACACGGTCGCGTCGCCGGACGCCAACGGCGTCGGCACGGTCATCAACGACCCGGACCCGGCCTTCGACGACTGCGCCGACAACAACCACACGTCGAAGAACGCGCTCGGCGTGATGACCGGTAAGAACGTCGGCGACCTGCTGAACAAGCAGGGCACCACCTGGGGCTGGTTCCAGGGCGGCTTCAAGCCGACCGGTTCTGCCAACGGGTACTCCGTCTGTGGCGCGACGCACCAGAACGTCGGTGGCGCCGCGGTGGTCGACTACAGCCCGCACCACAACCCGTTCGAGTACTACAAGTCGACCAGCAACCCCAAGCACCTGCCGCCGACGTCGGTCGCCAAGATCGGCCACACCGACCAGGCCAACCACCAGTACGACCTGACCGACTTCGACGCCACCGTGAAGGCGGGCAACCTGCCGTCGGTGAGCTTCCTGAAGGCCGGCGAGTACCAGGACGGCCACGCCGGCTACTCCGACCCGCTCGACGAGCAGCAGTTCCTGGTCAAGACGATCAACGAGCTGCAGAAGTCCAAGGACTGGGCCTCCACCGCTGTTGTCGTCGCGTACGACGACTCCGACGGCTGGTACGACCACGTGACACCGCCGCTGCGTAACGGCTCCACGGACGCCGCCAACGACCAGGCCGCCCTGTGCGGCGGCAAGCCGGCCTCCGGCGGGTACGCCGACCGGTGCGGCTACGGCCCGCGCCAGCCGATGCTGGTGATCAGCCCGTTCAGCAAGACCAACTACGTCGACCACAAGCAGACCGACCAGACCTCGATCCTGAAGTTCATCGAGGACAACTGGAAGACCGGCGGTATCGGCGACGCGTCGTACGACAGCAAGGCAGGTTCGCTGACCGGGATGTTCAACTTCTGGCAGCGCCCGAACACCCGACCGGTGCTGCTCGACCCCAAGACCGGGGCCGTCACCAGGCACTGATCACCTAGCTACACAACAGGGCCCGGACGATACTGTCCGGGCCCGGTTGTGTTTCTCAGTTGTACGTCGCGGTCACGTGGTAGACGCGCCCGCCCCAGCCGTCGTCGGGGAACGAGTCCGACACCCGGACGTACCCGGTCTTGTCGGCGCCGAGGTACGGCGTGAGGTCGAACGTCCGCGCGGCCTTGTTCTCACCGTCGTGGTACGGGTTGGTCTCCGTCGCCACCGTGGTCCACTGCTGCCCGTCACCACTGACCTGTACGGCGAACTCGTTGTCGATGGTCAGCGTTGCGGACGCCGACGTTGCGTCGGACGGGAACGGGAAGCGGTAGACGAAGTACGAGTGCCCGTCGGCGAACCTGTTCTGTACGCCGTTGCTCTGCGAACCGTCCGCGTCGTACAGCCACGGGGTCTCGGCCGCCGTACCGGTGTCGAAGTCGGCGGTGTGCGCGACCAGGATGTCGGAGCGCGTACTGAACGACAGCTGCGATCCGGACGTCGCCGTCGCAGTCACCGAGTAGCGACCATCCGGCGTACCGGCCGGAATCGTCACGTCGAGCTGGGCCGAGGTGTGCACGGGTACGGCGTTACCGTGCGGGCGAAGCGTGACATTGGTTCGCGCCGGAGTCACGGTCCAGCCCGCAGGGGCCGTCGCTCGTACGGCGACCTGGAGGGGCTCATGACCCGTCGCCTGCAGCTGGACGGTCACCTTGACATGAGTCGCACCGGCGGCTGCTGGCATCACGACTGGCAGGGCCGGATCGGTTGTCGCGGACAACGACCGTGTCGGCTGCGAGGTCGGTACGGCGGCGATCAGGGCGCTGAGGGCACTGGCCTGAGTACGCCAGTCGAAGACGTTCGGGTCGGCGCCGGCCCACCGCTCCCCCAGCCGGTCGGCCGCGTCCCGGGCGTTGTTCCAGACCGTGGCCGCCTGGGACGCGACGAAGTCCGTGTAGCGGTGGTCGTGCGTGGTGTCGGCGAGGTCCATCCAGTAGCGCATGAAGATGCCCTTGAACTGCTTGCCGTTGTCATCACACGTGCTGCCGGGCGCGTCGCAGTGCTCGGTCAGGACGCCGTCGGTGACCAGTCCGCCCGGAGCGATCGCCGCGTCGGCCAATCGCCGTACCGTGGTCAAAAGCTTCGGGTTGTGGGTTGCCCTGTAGAGCTCGAGACCTGCACCGATCGCCAGGCCCTGGTTGTAGCTCCAGACCGTGTCGCCGTTGCTCGTGCAGTCGTCCTTCAGGCCGTCGTTGACCAGGCCGGCGGAGTTGATCATGCCGCTGCCGGTGAACCAGTTCCAGCCTTCCTGGGCGCGGCCGAGCCAGCGCTTGTCGTGCGGCATCCGGTTGTGCAGCTCGGCGGTCAGACGGATCCAGAGCCCGTTGGTGACCGCGTTCTTGTACGTACGCTCGGCGTTCCACCAGACACCGCCGCCACACGTGCTCGGGTCCCAGTAACCCTCGACGTACTCCGCGATCTTGACCGCCATGTCGAGGTACTTGCGGTTCTTGGTCAGGTCGTACGCCTGGATCCAGGTCAGGCCCCACCACTCGGAGTCATCGATGGCGCGGCTGGTGAAGTTGCCGAGCAGCGGATCGCCGGACAGGTAGCCGGGCGGGAACACGCCCTTGTCCTTCTCGAAAGTGTTGTCCAGCTGGGGCAGGTAGCGGCGGTCGCCGGTGCGCTGCATGTAGTCGCCGATGGTCTGCAACGCGACCGCGGAGTTCCACCAGCTGGAGGGGAACCACGCTTTGGTCGGCTCGTACGAACTCATCAGCTCGTCGGCGGCGACGCGGGCTCGGGCGGTGGCGGTAGGTCCGTCCACCGGCGCCGGGCCGGCGCCGGCCGTCGAGGGAGAGGCCAGCGCAACGGTCACCAGGACCGCGCTGGCGAGCAGGACATGCAAACTTCGGGCGGGTCGATTCACGACGATGCATCTCCAAAGTTGGAAACGTTTCACCAGGCTTTTGGAGATGTATCGTCGTCGCACCCGACAACGATGTCAATGCCGCAACAGCGGCAAGATTCAGGCGAGGATCGCGGCGATCTCGTCCAGTTGCGCCGGCGTCAGCGGACCGTGCTGGAGAGCGCCCGCGTTCTCCTCGACCTGAGCGACCGTCTTGAAGCCGGGGATCGGGATGAACGCCTCGCTACGGGCCCAGAGCCAGCCGAGCGCGCCCTGCGCGAGCGTCCGGTCGCCGGAGGTGAGCACGTCGCGGATCGCGTCGAGACGGCGGAGCGACTCGGCCTGATCGCCGGTGGAGAAGTTCCAGCCGTGGCGTACGTCGTCAGCCGGCAGCGTGCTGTCCTGGGTGAATTTGCCGGTCAGCAGACCCATCCCGAGCGGACCTCGGACGATGCTCGCGAGGCCCTTGTCTTCGCAGAGTGCGAGGACGTCGGCGTTGCCTCCGAACACGTTGAAGTGTTGCTGGATCGCCTTGCAATTCGGGCTTTTCGCGAACAGAGCGGCCCGCTCCGGGTCGTCCGTGCTCCAGCCGATCGCCCGGACCTTGCCGGCGGCAACCAGTTCCTCGAAGACCGCGAGTACGTCGTCCGCCTTGGCCAGGTCGTAGCCGCCGAGGTGGAACTGGTACAGATCGATCCGGTCCGTCCGGAGCCGGCGGAGCGACTCGTCACAGGCCCAGCGGATGTAGTCCGGGTCACCGTTCTCGCCCGGCGCCTCGCGGGTCTCCTCGACGTACGTGTAGCCGGCCTTGGACGCGATCACGATGTCGTCCCGGACGTCCCCGAGCGCGTCCGCGATCAGCTTCTCGCTGTGCCCACACCCGTACACGTCAGCGGTGTCGAAGAACGTCACGCCCAGCTCGTACGCCCGCCGCAACGCCCGCTTCGACTCCCCGTCATCGATCACACCCCACCCCACCGGACTCCCCTGCCGAGCATGAGGTCCCCCGATCGCCCAACACCCCATACCGAGCCCACTGACCACCGGCCCACCATCACCGAGCGAACGCCGAGTCATGCCAACCTCCGTCGAACGGGAACGTTTCCAGCCACCAGATCACGCCCCCGCCCCACAGTCCAACAGATGTTCCTACTGACCCCCACAACTCCCAGCAATGAGTCAGACCCCTTCACGGGCCTGCACGCGGCCGGACTGGACCGCTTCGGCGAAGGTCTTGTGGTCTTGGGAGTTTTGGTCGGCGTACGTCGTGGCGAAGGTGGTTATTGCTTCGTCGAAGCGGGGGGATTTGCCTAGGTAGGCGGCTAGGGCGAAGCGGTCGCCGGAGCGGGCGTGGGCTCGGGCGAGGGTCCAGCCGCAGAGGCGCGCGTACAGGGTCATGGCTTCGGGGGTGAGGGTCTCGATGTCGGCGGAGAGTTTCCAGTCGCGGAGTTGGCGGACGTAGTAGTCCTGCTCGCCGTCGGCGGTGTCGGCGCGGAGCCAGCCGAGGAAGATGTCGCTGGCGGCCTGCATCAGGCGCTGGCCGACGACCACCCGCTCGCCTTGGTTCACATGCTCCGAGGGACCGGCGTACGACGACAACGCCGACGGCCCGGCCTGTTTGGCCTGGAGGAGCAGCGCCTCGTCTGCCACCGTCGACTCGAGCAGCATGATCCACGCCCGCGTTCCGACGCTGCCCACGCCGACCACCTTGTGCGCGACATCGGTGAGGCGGAAGTGGTCGAGCAGGTGGCGGCGATCCTGCTGCAGGGTCTCGCGGTACCCGGCGATCAGATCCTGCATTTGCGCGAGCAGCTCCGCGCCGTCGAGGTCGGTCAGTTCGTCCATCGGTACGACGAGCGGCGGGTTCGAGACGATCCGGCGGCGGCCGTCGATCGTCGTGGTGAGCTTCCCGATCGCCTGCATACTGTCGCGGGTGTACGCCTTGGAAAGCATCCCCCGGGCCGCCTTAAGCCCCTTCCGCTCCCCCGACGGCAGCGTCGCCTTCAGCCGCTTGGCCGACTCCTCGACGTCCAACCGCGCGTACCAGACCTCAAGAATCGGCTGGCCGGCGAACTCGCGCATCGCCTCGCGATAGCTGCGTACGGCGGTCAGCACGATCTCGCGACACTCCTTGGCGCTGAACCCGTTGTCCTGCGCGGCCACCACGAAACTGGTCGCAAGCCGCTTCACGTCCCACTCGAACGGTCCGGGCAGCGTCTCGTCGAAGTCGTTGATGTCGAACACGAGCCGCCGCTCAGGAGACGCGTACGCACCGAAGTTCGACAGATGGGCGTCGCCCGACAGCTGGACCGACAAACCGGTCGGCGTGGACTGGGCGAGGTCGGCGGCCATCACCAAAGCCGCGCCGCGGTAGAAGGTGAACGGCGAAACCAGCATCCGGCCGTTCCGGATCGGCACCAGCTCCGGGACGCGCCCGTCGGCCTGGGTGAGCAGCAACCCGACCGGATCCCGCTTCGGGTCCAGCCGTACTTCGGCGTGCGACTCGAGCGGCACCACCTTCCGCACGGCCTTCCCGCGCGCCGCCCGCTCCTCCGCAGTCAGTTGCTCATCCAGTCGCGCGTTCATCAAGCCAGCCTGGCCCCTGCACCCCGGTCTTGACCAGCCAGCGAGACGTCCCAAAGTCGACTAAACAAGTGAACTTAAGCTGTTTTGCATGACTTTCCTCTGGTACATCCCGAACCAGGTCGACCCCGGTCACCGCGGCGACGACACCGTCCAGGGACACAACAGCATCGACCGGCTGACCGAGCTGGCCCGGCTCACCGAGGACCACGGCTGGGGCGGCGCGCTGATCGGCACCGGGTGGGGCCGGCCCGACACGTTCACGGTCGCGACCGCGCTCGCCGCCCGGACCACGACCTTCCAGCCGCTGGCCGCGATCCGGCCCGGATACTGGCATCCCGCGCACTTCGCGTCCTCGGCGAGCACGCTCGACCAGCTGAGCGGCGGGCGGCTGCTGATCAACATCGTCTCCGGTCAGGACAACCTCGCGGCGTACGGCGACAGCGAGGGCGATCAGCCCCAGCGCTACGCCCGCACGAAGGAGTTCCTCCAGCTGGTACGGCGGTTGTGGACCGAGGAGGACGTGACGTTCACCGGCGAGTACTTCTCGGTCACCGGATCCACGGTCGCGACGCATCCCGTCGTACGGGAAGGTCGGCCGCATCCGCGGCTGTACTTCGGTGGCGCGTCGGATGCCGCGCAACGAGTCGCTGCGACGGATGCCGACGTACAGCTGTTCTGGGGTGAGCCGCTGGACGGGATCGCCGGGCGGATCGCTCGGCTGCGGGAGCTGGAGAGCGAGCTCGGTCGCGAACACGCGCCGCTGGAGTTCGGGCTGCGGATCACCACGTTGGTCCGCGACACCACCGAGGAGGCCTGGGCCGACGCCGAGGCGAAGGTCGCGAAGATGGCCGAGGCGCAGGGCTCCAAGGACCGTCGCTGGTTCAAGGCCGTCGGCCAGCAGCGACTGCTCGAGCTCGCCGAACGCGGCGAGGTCCTCGACGACAACCTCTACACCGCACCGGGCAAGTACGGTGGCGGTGGCGCCGGCACCACCTGGCTCGTCGGCTCCCCCGACGAGGTCGCGAAGTCGCTGCGCAAGTACCGCGATCTCGGCGTCACGCACTTCATCCTCAGCGACACGCCGTACCGGGAGGAGACCGTCCGGATCGGCGACCAACTGCTGCCGCTACTGACCTGAACCTCCAAGCCTGAAAGGATGGCGTCATCGCTTGACGTCGCGTGCCGAGTGTGATCGGTTGATTACCGAGCGCCAGCGTCGGGTATGGGGCGCTGTGAGGCACGTGAGGAGCACAGATGGTCGAATATCTGCCCCGGTCCGCGTGGAACGCGCGACCGCCGAAGGCCGGTCCGGGCAACCTGACCGTGTCCCGGGTCGAAGGCGCCGTGATCCACTGGCCGGGCACCGGGTCGACGAGCGTCATCCACAGCCAGGCAGCGGTCGCGTCCGCGTTGCGCGGCTGGCAGGACTACCACATGGACAGCCGGGGCTGGTCGGACATCGCGTACCAGGTCGCCGTCGACCAGGCCGGCCGGGCCTGGACGTTGCGCGGCCTGCGCACCCAGTCCGGCGCCAACGGCGACAACGACGTGAACGAACGGTACGGCGCGATCCTGCTGGTCCTGGTCACCGGCGAGCAGCCGTCCGCCGCCCTGAAGGCGACCACCCGCGCGGTGATCGCCGACTTCCGCAAGCTCTACCCCCGCGGTACGGCGATCCGGCCGCACTCCGCGGTCCGTCCGGAGCCGACCGACTGCCCCGGCGATCCCGCCCGTGCCGCGATCGCCCGCGGCGAATTCACCCCTGGCCACTCGGAGGACGACGACATGACTCCCGCCCAGATGCAGGAACTGAAGAACTTCATCGAGGCCCGATCGCAGGCGTACGCCCTCTGGGTGCACAAGCAGTTGCGCCGCGATCTGTCAGGGGTGATCAGGGCGTACGCGCTCGACATCAAGAACTACGAGCGCCAGACCGACGCCGCCGACGCGGCCCGCGCTGCCGCCGCTGTCTGGGCGACGGCCCCCAAAAGCCTCCAGGTAGACGGCACCCCGAACCAGGATCCGGAAACCCCGGACCCGAACACCGACCCGGCCCCCGCCGACCCGGACCTCGACCCGTTCCCCCCGGTCGACACAACCCCGGCCCAATAAGCCCGCCCTCCCACCCAGGTCCCGCCGCTTTGTCGGCGGGGCCTGGTTAGGTGTTGGGGTGGATCTTGCAAGTGGCTGGTTTATGAGGCCTGACGCGGCGCGCGGGCGTTCAGCGCCAGGGCGGTGATCAGACCGATCGTGATCACCGTGTCGGCCAGCAGGCTCAGCCAGATCGGGGCCTGGAAGAACGCATCCAGGAACAGGGCCGCGGCGTACCCGATCGGCCAGGTCAACGTGCCGACCAGCTTCCAGACAACGGTCCAGCGATTCGACGTCCAGAGCAGCCCGACGCCGATCCCCCAGCCGATCACGGCCACCAGCCCGCTGAACGACAGCAGGTACGGCGCGACCAGCAGCAGCCCGACCGCGACGAAATCCCGCGGGCGCAGCCGCGGCGGGACCTCGACCCGGACGAGGCCGTCGGTCGCGGCGGCAACGATCTCACTCGGCCGGCCGAGCCGCCGCAGCACCTCGCGGATCTCGTCCTCGGACGTCGCACCGCCCGCACGCGCCTCGGCGATGTGCGCCTTCATGTCGGCGAGCAGCTCGTCGCGCCGTCCGGCCGGCAGCTCCGCGGCCTCCGTGGCCAGCTCGTTCAGGTACGCGTCGACCAGGCGATCGCTGTCCAGTTCCATGCTCATCCCCGTCTCCCACTCTGCAAGATCTTGTCGACCGAGGTACAGAACCGCTGCCAGTCCGCGGTGAACGCGGCCAGCGCCCGGCTGCCCTCGGGTGTTGAGGTGTAGTACCGCCGCGGCGGGCCTGATTCGGACTCCTGCCAGCTCGTCTCGACCAGACCTTCGCGGCGCAGCCGGGCCAGCAGTGGGTAGATCGTGCCTTCGGTCGTCACCAGTCCGTCGACCTCACCGAGCGCCTTGACCAACTCGAAACCGTACCGAGGCTCTCCCTGCAACAGCGCCAGCACGCAGAACTCCAGCGTCCCGCGGCGCAGTTGTGTGAAGACCTTCTCCGCTACCATGCAAGACAAGGTACCTGTTCACACCACGGTAACGCAACGTGAGCGTCAGTCAGTTTTCGGGCGTACGGCGAACATCACCGCGAGGACGAACGCCGGGATGGCCAGCACCCAGGTGGAGCTGATGCCGAGCAGGACCGGCGCCAGGCAGACCAGCAGCAGATCGAAGCCGCGCATCGGCTGGGAGAACAGGCCGGGCGGGATCGCGCCCATCGGTGAGGAGACGAGCGGACCGGAGTACGACGGTGGTCGCGCGGAGGCCTGCCGGACCGCACCGGCGAGCATGCCGGCGGCGACCGCGAACGTGGCCGGGGCGCTGCCGATCGCCGGGGACGCGAGCGCAGCCCAGAGGATCGCGAAGAGCCCGGGTACGACGGCCATGATGACCCGGAGCTCACGCAGGTCCATCCCGAGCGCGCGGACCAGACCGGTCGATCGGCAGACCGACCGGAGCCCGTCCATCAACGGACGTACGGCACCGAACCCGGCGAACCCGGCGGCGACAGGCACGAGCGCGTCGAAGCCCGCGCCGGCGACCGCATACGGTACGACGAGCAACGCGAAGCCGATCACGAGCCGCCGAGGCCAACGCAGAATCCGGACGAACTCGCGATGCACGAGCGCCCCGCCGCGCGAGCCGTGACCGCGGCGGGTGTGCGCCCGTCCTTTCAACCGCCAGTGCCGGCCGGCGACCACGTCGGCGAGCATGCTGATGTCGAGGCTGCTCGCCGCGCCCGCGAGACCGGCGAGGAGTTCGCCGCCGGCGATCACACTCGTCCGCGTGAGCTTGTCGAGCGACCGCGAGGTGACGACCACCAAGGCGATGCAGAAGACGATCAGGACACCGAAGAGCACCGGCAGCAGCGTATGCGCCGGTTGGTCGATCAGCGCCGTCCCGAATCCATAGTCGTCAACGACATCCGTGTACATGACGGCAGTCGTCGTCGTCATGCCCGCCTTCGGGCGCGAGTTCGGTTGCGCGGCGAGCAGCACGGCCGGAATCACGGCCGCGACCAGCAGGAGATCCGCAACCCGCAATGCCCAGCGGGACCGCTGGGCCGTCTGCTGCACCCATACCGTCACCGCCGCCGTACATACGAGCAGCGCCGCCATCAGCGCCGCCGCCTCCACCACACCGAAGAACTGCGTCCCCAGCAGCGCCCAAACGACCATCGAGGCGAGGAAACCGATCACGGCCGCCACGACCATCACCAGCCGGTACGTCGGACGCAGCAGACTCGCCCGATTCACTGGAGTGGCCAGCAACCAGAACCCGGTCGCCTGGGACGCGGACACCGGTCCGACACTCAGCAGCACCCGGATGGTGGTTGCCAGCAGCAACGGCACGACGATCCACGGCATCCAGTGCGACAGCTCGCCACACGTGAACGACGTACACCGGGCCGCGTTGGTGTTCAGGTGATGTACGACGTTCCCGCCGGTGGCGCCGACCATGGCCAGCGTGAACAGGACGAGGTACACGTCCTCGAAGATCTGCCCGAACGAGCGGTCCGCGTGCCGCCGCCGGGTCGTCCGCATCCATTGCCGCAACGCCCGCGACGTCGGGATCGCGCCGTAGTCCGACGGGTCGAAGACGACCGGGCCTTCCGCTGAGCTCATGGCAGCGGGGTCAGGGTCACGATGGAGTCGGCGACTGACTCGACCAGGGCCGGGTCATGGCTCGCGAAGAGGATCGCGGTGCCGGACTTCTTCTCCTCGATCAGCCGGTTGGACAGCCACTGGACGCCGTCGGTGTCGAGGCGGGCCTCTGGCTCGTCGAGCACCATCAGCTTGCGCGGGCGGACCAGGGCGGTCGCCAACGCGAGGCGACGCCGCTGACCGGACGACAGCGACCCGGGCAACTGGTCAGCGGCCGACAGCAGGCCGATCTCGTGGAGCGTCGTGTCGACGAGATCCTCCGGTGAGGCGTTGCCGTGGGCACGGGCTAGCAGGTCCAGGTGCTCGGCCGCGGTCAGGTCCGGGAAGAAGTCCAGGTCGTCGAGCAGCGTGGCGACATCACGCCGTACCATCTCGACCCGCTCGTCGATCGGCAGACCGTCGAGCAGGATCTTCCCGGCGGCCGGCTCGGCCGAACCGACGATGCACTTGAGTACGGTCGTCTTGCCGGCGCCGTTCGGGCCGACCAGCGCGATCGCCTGGCCGGCCCGCAGGGTGAACGTCAGCCCTTCGATCACCGGCCGGTCGCCGTACTTGTGCTGCAGGTCGGTCACGGCGAGCCGCGGCGCCGCCTTCTTGTTGCTCATTTCCTCCTGCTCACTTCTTGCGGACCAGCGTCAGCCCGTCGCCGATGCCGAGCATGATCACGTCGACCCGATCGTCCTGCGCGACGTGCGCGTTGAACTCCTTGCGGTCCGCGGGACCGTCGGCGTCGATCACGCGGCCGCCGGCCAGCGTGTTGTCGAACAGCAGCAGCCCGTTCGGCCGGATCAGCGGCAGCACGGTCTCGTAGTACCGGATGTACCAGTCCTTGTCGGCGTCGACGAAGGCCAGGTCGAACTCGCCGTCGAGCTTCGTCACGGACTCGTGCGCGTCGCCGATCCGGAGGTCGATCTTGTCCGCGACCCCGGCCCGCGCCCAGTAGCGGCGCCCGATCGAGGTCCACTCGTCGCTCACGTCGAGGCAGATCAGCTCGCCGTCGTCGGGCAGCCCGCGCGAGATCGCCAGCGCGGAGAACCCGGTGAAGGTGCCGATCTCGACCGCCCGGCGGGCGCCGATCAGCCGGGTCAGCGTGGTCAGCAGACCGGCCTGGTCGGCGGTGGTCAGCATCCCCGCGGGGTTGCCGAGCTTCTCGGTCTCGGCCCGCAGCTCGGTCGCGATCTCGTCCAGCGGCATGCCGTGGGCGACCATGTAGTCGTGCAGTTCCTCGGTCACCGGTACCTGATGGCCCATGAATTCCCGCCCTCCGTGTATTTGTTCGGTCGCCTGTAGTCTCTATTGGCTGCTCGTTGGCCGTACACCGACCCCAGCTCTATCGACTCACAGGGAGCTATACGCATGCGCATCGCCATCGCGGGTTCGATCGCGACCGACATCCTGATGACGTTCCCGGGCCGGTTCAAGGACCAGTTCCTCGAGGAGCAGATGCACAAGGTCTCCTTGTCGTTCCTGGTCGACGAGCTGGTCGTCCACCGCGGCGGGGTCGGCGCGAACATCTGCTACGGGATGGCCCAGCTGGGGTTCCCGTCGCTGCTGGTCGGCTCGGTCGGCGCCGACTTCGCCGAGTACGGCGCGGCGCTGACGGCGGCCGGCGTCGACATCTCGCACGTCCGCGTCTGCGAGAACGTACACACCGCGCGGTTCACCTGTACGACGGACCTGGACGCGAACCAGATCGCCTCGTTCTACACCGGCGCGATGGCCGAGGCGCGGGAGCTCGACCTGGGCGCGATCCATCAGGCCACCGGCGGGGTCGACCTGGTGCTGGTCGGCGCCGACGACCCGGACGCGATGCTCAAGCACACCGAGCTGGCCAAGCAGCACGGGATCGCGGTCGCGGCGGACCCGTCGCAGCAGTTGGCGCGGATGGACGGTGCGGATATCCGTACGCTCGTCGACGGGGCGGCGTACCTGTTCAGCAACGAGTACGAGGCCGGCCTCATGATGCAGAAGACCGGCTGGAGTCACGGCGAGATCCTCGAGCGGGTCGGCGTACGCATCACCACCCACGGCGGCGACGGCGTCGTGATCGAAGACACCAGCGGGATCCTGGCGAAGATCGCGGCTGTCCCCGCGCCCGGCCTGGTCGACCCGACCGGCGGCGGCGACGCGTTCCGCGCCGGCTACCTCACCGGCCGCGCGGCGGGCCTCGACCACGAGTCGGCCGCCCACCTCGGCTGCACGCTGGCCACCACGGTCCTCGAGACGGTCGGGACGCAGGAGTACACGCTCGACCACCCCACCTTCCTGGAGCGGCTGACCAGCGCGTACGGCGCCCCCGCGGCCGCCACCGCCAAGCAGGCCCTCCCCCTCTAAGACAGGCGCGCTAGAACACCCGTCTGCGCAAGGAGCGCGAACCGGTCCGGCGAGCCCCAATGCTCGACGATCCGGCCGTCCACGACCCGGGCCATCTCGAAGAGCGCGATGTCGATCGGGGCGTTGCTCGGCGGCCCGAAGAACGACCCCGTCGCGGTCCCCCGCGCCCGCCCACGCGCCCAGACCACGTCACCGACGACAACCGAATCCTCCAGCGTGTACACGATGTCCGGCATCATCTCGTACACCTGCCGGATCGCGGCCTTCACGTGTTCGCGCGCCTGGTCACCCCGCCCAGCGAGGCCGAACTGATGCTCGATCAGGTCCGGCGCACACACCTCGTCGACGATCGCGTCGTTCCCGGTCGCGAACCCGTCGTACAGGATCCGCTCCAGTACCTCTCGTGGTCCTTCCATGACTCCCCCTCTGCATTGGTAGTGCACTCGCTGCAGTATAACTGCACTGAACACAGTGATAGTGTGCCCACATGCCTGAGGCTGTCAAGACCTATCGCCAGGTGCAGGCCGAAGAGACGCGGAGCCGGATCGCGCGGGCGGCGCGGCGACTGTTCGCTGCGCAGGGGTACGGCGCCACGAGCATCGACGCGATCGCCAAGGAGGCCGGCGTCGCGACCCGGACCGTCTACTCGGCGTTCGGGACCAAGCGGGAGATCCTGTCGCTGATCTGCGACCAGTGGCTGACCGAGGCCGGCGCTATCGAGCGGGCCGACCAGGTGTTCGCGATCGAGGACCCGATCGAGCGGCTCCAGGGCGCGGCCGGTTGGCTGACGAACCTGTACTCGGCCGGCTTCGATGTCGTGCTGATCTTCGAGGCCGCGACCGACGAAAGCCCGGAGACCAAGGCCCTGCTGCGGGCGAAGCTTGCCGGCCGCAACCAAGTGATGGACGCGATGATCGCCTCCCTCGGCGACGTACTACGGCTGCCGCTCAAGCAGGCGCAGGCGATCTACCGGGCCCTCGCGGCGCCCGGCGTCTACCAGGAGCTGGTCGACGAGTCCGGTTGGACTCCGGAAGAGTTCGAGGGCTTCGTCGCCGACTCGCTGCTCCGTCAACTGCTCTGAGAGCGAGCCCACAACCCACGGACGTGGCCGATGTGGCGCCGCATCAGTTGCTCGGCGCCTTCTGCGTCGCCTGCCTCGACCAGGTCGATGAGCTCGTGGTGTTCGGTCGCTGACGGGAGCAAGCGGCCGCTCTCGACCAGCGGGGTGAGGCCGAGGAGCCGGGTCTGCGATCGCAAGTCGGACACGACGTCGACCAGCTTCTGGTTGCCGGAGTACGCGAGCAACGTGACGTGGAAGACCCGGTCTGCCTCGATGTACGCGATCAGGTCGCCGGCCTGCGCCGCCACCACGATGTCCTCGGCGAGACGCCGCAGCCGCGGGTAGTCCTTCGGTGGGATCACCGGAACCACGTCGCGGATCGTCGGTGGCTCGATCAGCTGCCGGAGCGCCGCCAGGTTGTCGAGATCCGCTTCGGACACCTCGGTGACCCGGAAGCCCTTGTTCCGCAGCGAGATCACCAGGCCCTCGCGGACCAGGTCCAGCATCGCCTCGCGGACCGGTGTCGCGGAGACCCCGAACCGCGCGCCGAGCGTCGGCGCCGAGTACACCTCGCCCGGCTTCAGCTCGCCGGAGATCACCGCCGCCCGCAGTGCGTTGGCGACGCTGTCGCGTAGGTTCTCGCGTTGCGCCAACCGCCGTACGCTCGGCATCGGCTCGATCGAATCGGCAGCCATCGGTTCACCTCCCAGGGTCGTCGCCCATTGTGAATCACCAGTCCTCACCGACCGGGGATGCCACCCCCGACGGACGCGACCAGCTCGGTGAGCCGCTCGAAGACGCGGTCCGAGCCGAGCCCGTCGTGTTCGTACTCGTTCGTCACCCAGGCCTGTACGTTGCCGACCCGGCCGGCGGTGTCGAGCTGCAGCCCGGAGTCGACGTACATGTCATCGAAGTACACCGCCGCGGCCACCGGTACGTCGTTCGCCGCGAGCCGCTCGAGGTCGTACAGCTCCGACCACCGCGGCCGCTGCGCCAGGACCTCGACCGCGCCCTGGAACGGCCGCAGTCCGCGGATCTCGGCGAACATCCAGGGGTACATCATCTCGCCGGTGAACAGCAGCGGCCGCGCCTCCTCAGCGAACTCCGGTCGCCGCGCTCGCTCCGCCTCGGCCGCCCACGCGGTCGCACCGTCACCGGATCCGTAGATGCTCTCCTGCAGCGCGGCGAACAACGGTTCCTCGAGGTACGACGACAGGTCGAGAGCCTGGCCCAGGAAGGTGTCCGAGAGCTCGTCACCGTCGAACGCTTCGTCGATCAGCCAGTGGATCCGCTCATACCCAGGCTTCATCCCGAAGGCGATTCCGAGGGACTGGAACCGGCGTACCGTCAGCCGATCGCCGTCCGGCAGCCGTACGTCGTCAGCCGCCAGCCGGTCCGCGATCGCACCGACTCGCTCGACGTTGTGCGGATACCGTTGGTAGAACTCGCGGTTCTTGGCCGCCACCCGCGGATAGGTACGCCGGTACACCTCGGCCGCCGACGGATCGATCGAGGCGAGCCCGCCGGTCACATAGCAAGCGGTCAAGGCGTCAGGTGCCTTGGACAAGTAGGTGAGCGTGAGGAATCCGCCGTAACTCTGACCGAGTGTCGACCAGCGAAGTCCCCCGAAGACCTTGTTCCGCAGGTGCTCGGCGTCCGAGATGATCGAGTCTGCCCGGAAACAGGCGAGGTAGTCGGCGCCTTCCTCGGCAGACATCGTCGCGATCCGCCGACGAGTGACCGGCGTGCTCCGGCCTGTGCCCCGCTGATCCATCAGCACGACCCGGTACTTCTTCAGCGCTTGCCCGATCCACCCATTCACACCGATCGGCCGCGGACCCCTCCCGCCCGGACCACCCTGCAGGAACAGCAGGCACGGCAGGTCTTCGTCCTTGCGCGTCGGGTCGACGAGTTCGCGCGCGAAGACCGTGATCGTCTCGGCCGGGTTCGACCAGTCGAGCGGCACTTCGACGGTGTGCTCGCGGACGTGCATCCCGGGAATCGTGTAGCTGATCATTGAGCCTGCCTTCGTTTGGCGTCCCATTCAGGATTGATCCGCGGTACGGCGGCCAGCAGGGTCTTCGTGTACTCGTCCTGAGGGTCGCCGAACACCTGGTCCCGCGGGCCTAGCTCTACGATTCTGCCTCGGTTCATCACCGCGACCCGCTGGGAGATCTGGCGTACCACGGCCAGATCGTGCGCGATGAAGATGTAGCTGAAGCCGCTCTCCCGTTGCAGCCGCATCAGCAGGTCCAGCACCTGGGCCTGGATCGAGACGTCGAGGGCCGACACCGCCTCGTCGCAGATCACCAGCTTCGGGTTGACCGCGAGCGCGCGGGCGATCCCGATCCGCTGCGCCTGCCCACCGGAGAACTGCGCCGGGTAACGCCGGCAGTGGTCTGGATTCAACCCGACCCGCTCCATCAACTCCTGCGCGAACGCCCGCCGGCCCGTGGGCGGCGTGATCCCCTGGTAGGTCAGCGGCGCGGTAATGATCCGCTCGACGGTGTACCGCGGGTTGAGCGACGAGAACGGGTCCTGGAAGACCACCTGCACGTCGTTGCGGAATCGCGCCAGCTCCCGACCACGCGCCCGGGTCACGTCCTGCCCGTCGAACACGACCGTACCGCTGGTCGGCTCCAGCAGCCGGGCCGCGATCCGTGCCGTGGTCGACTTCCCGCTACCCGACTCCCCCACGATCGCGAGCGTCTCGCCGAGCTCGACCTCGAAGCTCACGTCGTCGACCGCGGTGAAGGTGGTCTTCCGCGCCCGCATGCTCTCGCCCCGCGTGACGAACTGCTTCGTGACGCCACGGATCTCCATCAACGTCACAGGGCCACCTCGTCGTCAATCCGCGGTACGGCGTCCAGCAGCATGCGGGTGTACTCGTGCCGCGGCGCCGAGAACACCTGCTCGGCCGTCCCGTACTCGACGGGATCTCCGGACCGCATCACCAGGACCCGTTGCGCGATCGAGCTGATCACCGCGAGGTCGTGGGTGATGAAGATCATCCCGGTGCCGGTCGTCGACTGCAGTTCGGCGAGCAGCTCCAAGATCTGGGCCTGAACGGTCACGTCGAGCGCAGTCGTCGGTTCGTCCGCGATCAGCAACGACGGCGAGCAGCACAGCGCCATCGCGATCATGACTCGTTGGCGCTGGCCACCAGAGAACTGGTGCGGGTAGTGGTCGACCCGCCGGGCCGGATCAGGGATCCCGACACGGTCGAGAGCGTCGATCGCGACCTGTCTGGCGGACCGGCGCGAGCCTCCACGGTGCGTCTGGTACATCTCCGAGATCTGCAAACCCACGGTGTAGTAGGGATTCAGCGACGACAGTGGGTCCTGGAACACCATCGAGATCGCGTTCCCGCGGACCGATCGCAGGTCCCGCTCCGACTTCCCGAGCAGCTCGATGCCATCCAGCTTGACGCTTCCCGACGTACGCGCGCCACGCGGCAACAGCCCGAGTACGGCGAGTGCCGTCATCGACTTGCCCGATCCGGACTCGCCGACGATGCCGAGCGTGTCGTCCCGGCCGACGGTGAACGACACGTTCTTCACCACGTCCACTGGACCCCGACTGGTCGGGAACGTGACGGTCAGATCCTCGACCACGAAGAGATCACTCATGTCGACACCACCCGTACGCGAGGATCCAGCGCGGTGTACAAGAGGTCCACCACAACGTTGCCGATGACAACGAAGAACGCGGCCAGCAGGGTGACCGCCATGATCACCGGTTGGTCGTTCTTGGCGATCGAGTCGGCCGCCAGCTTGCCGATCCCGTTCAGCCCGAACACGGTCTCGGTGATCAGCGCGCCACCGAGCAGGCCGGCGAAGTCCATCCCGAAGATCGTGGTGATCGGCGTCAACGCCGGTCGTAATGCGTGCCGTCGCATGATCAGCGAACCGCTCAGTCCCTTGGCCCGGGCCGTCCGGTAGTAGTTCTCCGACAACGTGTCGATCACGTTGCTTCGGGTCAACCGTGCGTACAGGCAGGCATAGCCGACGGCCAGCACCACCCACGGCATCAGATACGACTCGAACCAGACAACAGGATTGTCAACAAACGACACGGCCGCCGGGAACGGCAGCACCTGCAGCTTCACCACGAGCACGTACTGCAGGACCAGCGCGAGCACGTAGTTCGGCACACTGACCCCGCCGAGCGCGAGCGCCATGGCGGACCGGTCCCACCACGTGCCCTGTTTGATCGCACTGACGAGTCCGCCGATCACACCGGCGAGCAGCCACAGTACGGCGGCACCGACCGCGACCGTGACGCTGACGGGGAGCCGGGCGGTGATCATGCTCCACACCGACTCGTTGGTCTGGAAGCTGTACCCGAGACAGGGAGCCGGGCAGTGCACCGAGCCGTACTGACGTCCGACGAAGATGCCCCGCAGGAACTCCCAGAACTGGGACAGCAGCGGCTGGTTCAGCCCGAGCACGTTCCGGATCGAGTCGATCCGGTCCGGCGTACACGTCTTGCCGCAGATCATCACCGCGGGATCCGGCGACAACTTGAAGAAGATCAGATACGTGAACAGACACACGGCCAGCAGAATGAGTACGACACTCCCCAATCGACCAAGGACATATCGGGTCATGGGGCCTCCCGGTCTGGACTGAGGAGTGGAGGGAGCGAAGCGACCGGAGCGACCGGAGCGACGAGGGAAGACCGGGAGCCAAGGCCCCATGACCACGCCGGCGCCGAAGGCCCGGCCAAAAGCACAGTCATGCGGCCACTCCCTGGTCGACCATGGTGCGGATCTTGTCGCCGAGGACCGTCAGCGAGAGCACGGTGAGGAACAGGAACGCGCCCGGGATCGCGAAGAACATCGGATCGACCGAGTACCAGCTCACCGAGCTCGCGATCATCTGACCCCACGACGCGGTCGGCGGCGACACTCCGACGCCGAGGAACGACAGGCCGGCCTCGGTGCCGATGTAGCCCGGGATCGCGAGCGTCGTCATCACCACGATCGAGCCGCGCAGGTTCGGCAGGATCTCCCGGAACACCACTTGGGTGCCCTTGGCACCGGACGCCCGCGCCGCCTCGACGAACTCCCTGTTCGCCAACGTCATCGTCTGGCCACGGATCACCCGGGCCAGATACGGCCAGCCGAACGCGCTGATCACAACAACCAAGAGCACCGGCCGATTGCCCGCCGGAAGCGAGGACAGGATCGCGATCATGAAGATCAGCGCCGGGAACGCCATCAGGAAGTCCATCAGCCGTGAGATCACCTGATCGACCCAGCCGCGGTAGAACCCGGCCAGCATGCCGAGCACCACCCCGAGGATCCCGGTCAGCAACGTCGCCGACAACGAGATAGTGATCGACACGCGAGCGCCGTACACGATCCGGGCGAAGAGGTCGCGGCCGTTCTGCGGCTCGACGCCGAACCAGTGCGAGCCGCTGATCCCACCGAGCGCACCATGCGGCACGCCGCCAAGGTCGGAGTTGGTCGCGGCCGAGTCGAACTGGTACGGCCCCCAGCCGCTGAGCTTGGTGATCAGCGGCGCGGCGACGGCCATCAGCACCACGATCGCGAGGAACGCCAGGCAGGCGAGTGCGCCTTTGTCCTTCTTCAGCATCACCTATTTCCCGGCATCCTTGAGACCCACCGAGACCAGGTCGATCCCGCCGGAGAAGCCGTCGTGCAGGTACGCGCCGCCGATGTTGCTGCCGACAAGCATCAGCACCTTCTCGTACAGCAGCGGGACGACCGGCGCGAGGGCCATGATCTGCTTGTCCAGTTCGCCGTACGCCGCGTTGGCCGCCTGTACGTCGGTGAGCTTGGAGATCTCGTCGATCTTCGCGTTCACGCCGGCGTCGTTCAGCTGGGACAGGTTCGTGTTGCCCTTGGTGGTGATGTTGCGGCCGTCGAACAGCGGCGGCAGGAACGTCGCACCGGACGGCCAGTCCGGGCACCAGCCGGTGATCGCGGCGTCGTGCTGCTGCGACGTCGTACCGATCACCTCGTAGTAGGTCGCGGTGTCGATGGTGTTGATCTTGACGGTGATCTTCAGCGGCTCGAGCGCCTGCTGGATCGCGACCGCCATCGCCTGCATCTTCGGCTGGGCGCGGGTGTCGAGCGTCATCGTGAAGCCACTCGCGAAGCCGGCGTCGGTCAGCAGCTTGCGTGCGCCTTCGACGTCACCCTTGTGGTCCGGGCTCGGGTACGGGTCGTAGTCCACCCGGCCGGCCACGGTCGGCGGCTGGATGCTGGTCCCGATCTCGGCGAGCGCCGAGCCACCGTCCGCGTCGCGAACCGTCTGCTTGTTGATCGCGAGGTTGATCGCCTGGCGGACCTTCACGTTGTCCAGCGGCTTCTTCGTGGTGTTCAGACCCATGTACGTCGTACAGCCGTTGATCCCAGTCATCGTCCGCTGCTTCAGCTGCGGGGTCTGGATCCGGGCAACACTGGCGGCCTGAATGGTGCCCGCGATCGCGTCGGCGTCGGTGCCCTGACCGGCGATCATTCGCTCGTCGATCGTGGCCGGGTCGAGGCCGAAGGTCCACTGGAAGGCCTCCGGGTTCGCCGTCCGGACGTCGTCGGTCTTCTTGTCCCACTTGTCGTTGCGGACGAGCTTCAGCGAAGCGCCCGGCTTGTACTCGGCGAGCTTGTAGGGGCCGGACGAGATCGGCTTGCTGTCCAGCTGATTGCCCGCGCCCTGCCCCTTCGGCACCGGGGTGAAGGTGTTCTGCGCGACCACGCTGCCGAAGTCAGCGAACGGCTTCTTCAGGTGGAACACGATCGTCTTCGCGTCCGGTGTGGCGATGGTCGACAGGTCACCCGACTTGTACGGGCCCTGGTACGACGCCGGCGCCTCGATCAGCTGCTTCGCGTACGGCGAGCCGATACCGATCTCGGGATCCCAGGCCCGGGACACGCCCCACTTCACGTCCGCGCTCGTGATCGGCGCACCGGTCTCGAAGAACAGGCCGTCCTTCAGCGTGAAGGTCCAGGTCTTGCCGCCGTCGGACGGCTTGCCGGTATCGGTCGCCAGGTCCGGGACGATCTTGGTGCCGTCGGCACCCGGTGCGGCACCTTGGGTGGTCAGCGTGCGGTAGATCAACCGGTAGAAGTTGTTGACACCGCCGTCGAAACCGCGGGCCGGGTCGAGGTGCGAGTACGCCGCATTCTGCAGGACCTGGAGGGTGCCGCCCTGTGCCGCCTTCGCACCCGGTCCGGCCGATTCACCGCTTGACCCGGTCGTGCCGCCGCCGCACGCACTGAGTGCGAGCGCGGTCGATGCCACAAGCCCGACCAGCATGAGAGTTCTCTTCATTAGTTGTCTCTTTCGGTTCGCAGCCACACACGCATGGCCAAGGCCTGACGGTTTCCCCAGCGGAAGTATGGAACCAACGTCACCGGCACTTCACCGATGGCTGATTCGCGGGTCTGTTCGGTGATCACGGGGTAGAGCTCGTTCGCCGGAGCCGGTGCGACGCCGCCGGTCAGCTCGAGGACGAGCAGGTCGTCCTGCTGCCGCGCGATCGCCGCACTGACGGCTCTGGCCGTCAGCAACAGGTCGTCCACCGGTACTTCGACATCTTGTTGCTCGACGCAATAGACCAACGGTCCACGAGCGACCGCGATCGCGCCCCGGGTCGCATCCAGATACGGGTGTGAACCGTGCGCTCTCGGTGCCATCGGCAACGTCAATCGAAGAACGTCACCAATAGCAAACTGCTTGCGAACCACCGCCCAGCCCGCCTCGACAGGCTGTCCGTCGAGCCGAGCGCCGACTGCCCACGAGGGGATGCGGAGTGCGATCGCCTGCTCGGCAGCAGTCGATTCCTCAACCGTGACAGCAATCTCGCCGTCCCACGGGTAGGCGGTTCTCACGGAGACTGTGAGGTCGGCGGTGCTGATGCGCGCGTCGGCGTACACCCCGACGTACAGGATGTTGTCGCGGGCAACTGCTAGGTGGTCCTGGAGCTCGGACATCCAGCGGACGATGTTCGGCGGGCAGCACGGGCAGCCGAACCAGGCCCGCCGGAGCGGCTCACCACCGTCCTCGGCGCCCGAACGCTGCTCGTGATCCGGTCGGCGCTGCAACGGATTGTCGTAGAAGAACGCCGTACCGTCGACCGAAAGCCCAACAGCGTAAGCGTTGTAGAGCACAGTCTCGTAGACATCGAGGTACGACGCCTTGCCGGTCGCGAGGAACATCCGCCAGGCCCACTGCATGGTCGCGATCGCCGCACACGTCTCGGTGTACGCCCGCTCGGACGGGAGCTCGTACCGGTCACCGATCGCCTCGTCGGAGTGCCGGCTGCCGAGCCCGCCGGTGAGGTAGAGCTTCGTCGCGACCATGTCGTCCCACAACCGCTCGAGCGCGGTGAGCAGCGTCTGATCGCCGGTCTCCAGGTACACGTCCGTCGCGCCGGCTGCCAGATAAGCCATCCGTACGGCGTGCCCGGTGACGGACGGCAGCTCGCGGAACGGCACGTGGTCCTGGAAGTACTCCCCCGGGAAGATCGTGTGCTTGAGCTTCCCCTGGCCGCGGCGATCGACGAACAGCTGCGCCTGGGTGAGGTAGTCCGCGTTCCCGGTCTCTCGATAAAGCTCGACCAGCGCCATCTCGACCTCGGGATGCCCGTCGACGACCTCCTCACCGTCGACGCCGAACCTCCGGACGACGAGATCCGCGAACCGGGTGGCGATTGTCAATAATCGCCCGTCCGACAATCGACGGTTCGCCGCGATCGCAGCCTGGATCAGGTGACCGAGGTTGTAGAGCTCGTGGCCCCAGCCGAGGTCCGACCAGGGCTGCTTGGGCTGGTCGGGGTCCTGGAAGTACGAGTTCAGATAGCCGTCGTCGGCTTGTGCCTGCTCGAGCAGTCCGACGACCTCCTCGAAGAACTCCCGCGCGCCTGCCGACCGGTCCGCCTCGTAGGCGAGGCCTTCGAGCGTCTTGTACAGATCCGTGTCGAGGAACGGGTACCGCCCGCGATACGGCCCGATCGACGGATCGGCCAGCCGCTGGAGGTTGTCCAGGTTCCCCGCCTTCCGCAGCTCCGCGATGACATGCGGGATCGTCGCGTCCCGGTTCCGCTGCTGCCAGTCGCGCAGCAGACCACCGGTCAGCTCTGCTCTCACCTCAGTACCGTGTGACATTGCACTGACCTTAAGTGCAATGTCACACCTTGCCAAGAGATTCCGAAAGACGTTTACACGCCGGAAACCAACGGCAGGTCAGAGGCGCGGGTCGACTGGCTCTGACTCGAGGGCGAGTACTGCGAAGACGCACTCGTGGATTCGCCAGAGGGGTTCGCCGCGGGCGACTCGGTCCAGGGACTCCAGGCCTAGGGCGTACTCACGGAGGGCGAGGGAGCGTTTGTGGCCGAGGTTGCGGTCGCGGAGGCGGGTGAAGTTGGCGGGCTCGGTGTAGTCGGGGCCGTAGATGAGCCGCAGGTACTCCTGCCCGCGCACCTTCAGTCCCGGCTGCGCCATGCCCTTCGCGGTCCGGGTCAGGTTCGCGGCCGGCTTCACCACCATGCCTTCTCCGCCGGCGCCCGTGAGCTCTTCCCACCAAGCGATCCCGGCATCCCAGTTGCCCGCGTCAACGAACAACCGACGGGTCGGCGTGATCAACTCCGGGCCTGCGGCAACCAACTTGTCGGCGATGTCGAGGTGCCAAGCGTGCGGCCGGTCCTGGTACGTCGCTCCTTCCGACGCGAGCACCTGGAACGGCGCCACCCGTACCCCGTCCAGCCCGTCGGTCGGCCAGCAGTACCGCCGGTACGCCTCGGTGAACTTCCCGGCATTCGTCGTACGACGCTCTGTTGCCGCCAGCAACTCATCCAGCTCCAGCCCGGCGGCCACGGCGGATCGCAGTGCGGAGGTTGCCGCGGGCAATGACGTACGGGCGGCTGCGCCGACGGCGGCGTACTGGTTCCGGAGCAGGTCCTCGGCCTTCGCGCTCCACGGGAGGAGCTCCGCGTCGAGCAGGATCCAGGAAGTGTCCTCGAACAGGCCAGCCCGCGCCGCGACTGCCCGCAGTCGAAGCAGGAGCTCATCCGTCAACTCGGCATTGAAGAACGACCGTCCGGTCCGAGTGTGGATCGCACCGCGGCCGGCGAGACCGAACCGTTTCTCCGCAACGTCGTCGTCCCGGGTGAGCAGCACGACCGCCCGCGAACCCATGTGCTTCTCCTCGCACACCAGCTCGGTGACGCCCTGCGCGCGGTACGTCTCGAACGCCTGCCGCGGGTGCTCCAGCAGCCCCGGCTCCGGCGAGGTCGAGACCGGGCTCATCGTCGGCGGCAGGTACAGCAGGAACCGCGGGTCGATCGCGAACCGGCTCATCACCTCAAGCGCCGCGCCGGCCTGTTCGGCCCGGACACTCAGTCGCCCGTGTGTCGCGGTCTCGATCACTCGGCGACCGGTCACGTCAGTCAGCTCGAGTACGTCGGGCTCGCGGGACGGAGCGGTTGCCACGTGCAACGGTTTGGCCGGCGCGTAATACTCCTCGGCTGCCTGAATCGACACCAGCTCGCGCTCCGGGTAGCGGAGCGCGGTCAGCGATCCGCCGAAGACGCAGCCCGTGTCGAGGCAGATCGTGTTGTTGATCCACTCCGGCTCGGGCGTCGGGGTGTGGCCGTAGACGACCGTCGCGCGACCGCGGTAGTCGTTTGCCCACGGGTAGCGCACCGGCAGCCCGAACTCGTCGGTCTCCCCCGTCGTCTCGCCGTACAGGCAGAACGAGCGGACCCGGCCGGACGCGCGGCCGTGCATCCGCTCGACCAGGCCGGCGTGCGAGACGACGAGGTTCCCGCCGTCGAAGACGTAGTGCGAGATCAGCCCGTCGATGAAGGCCGCCACCGCGTCGCGGAACTCCGGAGGCTCGGCGGCCAGTTGCTCGAGCGTGGTCTCGAGGCCGTGGCTGATCTTCACGTTCTTGCCGCGGAGTGCCTTGAGCAGCTTGTCCTCGTGGTTGCCGGGGACACAGAAAGCGTGGCTGTTGGCAACCATTCCCATCACCAGCCGTAGTACGCCGGGGCTGTCGGGACCGCGGTCGACGAGGTCGCCGACGAACACCGCGCGCCGGTCCGGGTGTACGGCGTCGATCGGCCGGCCGGCGTCGTCGCGGGTCAGCGTGTAGCCGAGCTCGGTCAGCAACCGCTCGAGTTCAGGACGGCAGCCGTGGACGTCGCCGATGATGTCGAACGGGCCGGTCTGATCCTTGAGGTCGTTGAACAGCCGGGTCCGTTCGATGCTGACGGCATCGATCTCGTCGACGGTGGTCAGCACGTGGACGGTGCGGAAGCCTTCACGCTTGAGGCTCTTTAGGCCGCGCTTCAGTTGCGAGCGCTGACGCGCGATCACCTTCGCGCCGAACTGGCGGTCGGGCCGTTGCTCGGTCCGCTCGATGCAGACGCGCTCGGGCGGATCGAGCACGATCGCCACCGGAAGTACGTCGTACTCCCGGGCCAGGTTCACCAGCTCCTTGCGGGCTTCCGGCTGGACGTTGGTCGCGTCGATGACGGTCAGCCGCCCGGCCGCGAGGCGCTTGCCGGCGATGAAGTTCAGGATCTCGAACGCGTCCTTCGTCGCGGCCTGATCGTTCTCGTCATCGGACACGAGCCCACGGCAGAAGTCGCTGGAAATCACCTCGGTCCCGAGGAAGTGCTTCCGCGCAAAGGTCGACTTGCCTGAGCCGCTGGCCCCCACGAGCACGACAAGACAGAGGCTCGGGATGTTCAGCTCATTCATCGCGCCACCGCCTGACGGAACAGTGCAAGCTGCGTAGGCGCACCGAGCTTTGGATCCACTGGTCCAACCGGACGGAACTCGACGGTGTAGCCGTAGCGGTCGGCGACCTGCTTGGACCACGTCTCGAACTCTGCTCGGGTCCATTCGAAGCGGTGGTCGGGGTGGCGGAAGTTTCCGGCCGGGAGGGACGGGAAGAGCACGTTGTACTCGCTGTTCGGGGTGGTGACCACGACCGCGGCCGGATGTGCGGCCTGGAAGACGGACTTGGCCAGGGCGGGCAGGCGTGGCGGGTCGACGTGCTCGATGACCTCCATCAAGACCACCGCGTCCAGTCCGGCCAAGCGCTCGTCGGAGTATGTGACCGAGGACTGTATGAACCGGAGCCGGTCGCGTTGCCGGTCCGGCAGGTCGTCGTAGTGCAGCCGCCGTTTCGCCCAGATCAGCGCTCGCGCCGACACGTCCGTTGCGATCAGTTCGCCGATCATCGGGTCCTTCAGCAGTTCACCGACGAGCGCGCCCTCACCACAGCCGATGTCCGCGATCCGGCGAGCGCCCAACTCACGCAGTACACCGGCCACCGTCGTACGGCGCTCAACCGCGAGCGAGACCGAGCCTTCGTCGGACGACTCGTCGACCAGCTCCTCCCCATCGACCTCCGCGAGCCGCTCAAGGGCTGCATCCGCCAGATACCGCCGGTGCGCGAGATAGCGGTGCGAGATCAGATCCTTCTCCGGGTGCGCTGCGAGCCATCCCTCGCCGGCCCGCACAAGCTTGTCGACCTCGTCCGATCCGACCCAGTAGTGCTTGGCGTCGTCGAGGACCGGGAGCATCACATACAAGTGATTGAGCGCATCGGCCAGCCGCAGTACGCCGGTCAGCCGGAGATCGACGTACCGCGAATCACCCCACGCCGGGATCTCCGGATCGAGCGGCACCGGGCGGGCGTCGACGGTCCAGCCGAGCGGCGCGAACAAGCGCTCGGCGAGGTCGGCTCCACTGCTGCACGGGAGCGCCGGGACGTGGATCTCGAGCGGGATCGGGCGGGCCGCCAGCTCAGGACGAGCGTCGCAGCGGCCGTTCATCGCGGTCCGGAACAGTTTTCCGAGCGCGACCGCGAGCAGGCTGGAGGCGGCGTACGGGCGGTCGTTCACGTACTGCCCGAGCGTGAAACCTTCCGCTGCCTTGCCCCGGCCGGCCCGGACCAGGCCGATCGGGTCGATCTCCAGCAGCACCGCCGCCGTACAGCGCTCGTCGGTCGCCTCGGGGTAGAACACATGGGCCGATCCGCCGGTGACCTCGATCGCCTGCGGTCGGGCCGGGTTCTTGTGCAGCAAGAATCCGAAATCGCTCGCGGGCGCGTTTACTCCGGCTAGATCGGTGCCAAGCGTCAGGAACACCGCGCTATTCGATCACGGGTCGAGGATTGAGACACGCGGATTCAGGACTGGCGCGTCCGCGCAGTTGGATCTAGCTTGTCTTGAGAAGATGAGTCGCTACAGACCGTCCTTCCCCGCTGACAGTCGGTACTTGTCCCCGGTTTGTGGCGAGAGCCCAACCACGCCACTAACGGGGAAAGGATCATGGCACCAATTTGTCGCCACTCGGGGTGTCGCCGGTGAAACCCCAGACGTTCGAACTCGTGCGCTACACCGACATCAGCGGGGTTTCCGGTACCGGCGTCGTCGCCGAAGGCTGTGTCTTCACCGACGGCTCGGTCGCACTGCGCTGGCACGGCCCGAACCCGTCGACGGCCGTCTGGCCGGACCTCGACTCCATCCTCGCCGTTCACGGCCACTGCGGCGCGACCGTGGTGCGCTGGCTGGACGTCTCCGAGATGGAGCCGATTCCCGGCACCGACCTGCTGCCCGGCGAGCTCACGCACATCCTCGCCACCGGCCGCCGCACCCACCACCCGCCGGCGGTCGCCTCCGCCTGACCAGCACCAACCCTTCGACTGACCGCCCGACCTACGGGGTGAGGCCGGTCAGGGCGAAGAACTCCTGACGCGAACTGGGGTTCTCGCGCAGGATCCCGTGCAGTGACGACGTGACAGTGCGCGATCCGATCGCGCGCACTCCGCGCAGCGACATGCACTGATGCTCGGCCTCGATCACGACGCCGACGCCCTTCGGATCCAGATGGTCCTGCAGCCAGTCGGCGACCTGCTTGGTCAGCCGCTCCTGCACCTGGAAGTCGCGCGCGAACAGCTCCACTACCCGGGCCAGCTTCGACAGCCCGAGGATCCGGTCGCCGGGCAGGTACCCGACGTGGGCCACCCCGGTGAACGGCAAGAGATGGTGCTCGCACAGCGACTGCACCGGGATGTCCTTGGCCAGGACCAGTTCGTCGTACCCCTCGTCGTTCGGGAACGTGGTCAGCTCGAACTCGCGCGGCGTGAGCATCTCCGCGTACGCGTTCGCCACCCGGCGCGGGGTGTCGGCCAGGTGCGCGCTCTCCGGGTCCCGGCCGAGCGCGACCAGCAGGTCGGCGACCGCCCGCTCCGCGGCCGGAAGATCGATCTGTTCCCGCCGGGCGACGATATGGAGAGGGACGGACTCGAGGTCTGCCGAGATCGCCATCTACTCACTCCTTGAAGTGTCAACGAACTGCCATCATACGGTTTGATCAACCGATGTTGTCGATAGAATCATCCCGTGGACAGTTCGTGGGACGCCCGGGTGCAGGCAGTCGCCGTGCTGGAGGAGCCGACCCGGCGCCGGTTGTATGAGTACGTCGTCGGCCGCGGCGACGCGGTGAGCCGGGACGAGGCCGCGACCGCGCTCGGCATTCCGCGGACGACGGCCGCGTTCCACCTCGACAAACTCACCGAAGAGGGCCTGCTCGACACCTGCTACGAGCGCCGCAGCGGACGCACCGGCCCGGGCGCCGGGCGGCCCGCCAAGCTGTACCACCGCTCCGACCGGGAAATCGAGATCACCCTCCCGGAACGCCAGTACGCCGTCGCCGGCCACCTCCTCGCCGCCGCGATCGAGGACGCCGAGACCACCAGCCTGTCTCCGCGCGAGGCAGTCAACCGGCAAGCCCGTGAGTACGGCGCAACGCTTGGACGGGACGGCGGCGAACTGACGGCGATCCTGGCGGCCAACGGGTTCGAGCCGCGGCCGGACGGTGACGGGATCGCTCTCGCGAACTGCCCGTTCCGGCGACTCGCGGCGGACTACCCGCGACTGGTCTGCGGGATGAACCTGAACCTGCTCGAGGGTCTGCTCGACTCCGTCGACAACACCGGACTGGAGGCGCGCCTCGACCCGCAGCCGCAGTCCTGCTGCGTGCGTCTCGTAAGCTCCGAGGGTGGCTAAGGCGAAGCAGAGTCAGGGGACGCCGGCGACGGTGGCGCTGACGAAGGCGAAGGTCGAGTTCACCACGCACGCGTACGAGCACGATCCGGCGGCGAAGTCGTACGGGCTGGAGGCCGCCGAGGCGCTCGGACTCGCACCGGAGCAGGTGTTCAAGACCCTGCTCATCGAGGTCGACGGGAAGCTCGCGGTCGGCGTCGTACCGGTCGGGAAGCAGCTCGATCTGAAGGCGATCGCGGCCGCGGCCGGCGGGAAGAAGGCGGTGATGGCCGACCCGGCCGCCGCCGAGCGGACCACCGGGTACGTCGTCGGCGGCATCAGCCCGATCGGCCAGAAGCGCGCCCTGCCGACGGTCGTCGACAGCACCGCCACCGACCACCCGACGGTCTACGTGTCGGGCGGCCGGCGCGGTCTCGACATCGGCCTCTCCCCCGCCGACCTGATCACCGTGACCAAGGCGCGTACGGCGGCTATCGCCAGATAGACCTGAGCTGGTGGATGGTGAGCGTGTCGATCTGTACCCGACCCTCTGCGACCAGCTCCGGCTCAGATGCAGGGGCGTTGTAGCTCTGGTAGACCGCGCCGTCATTGCCGAACACGTCCAGCTGATCGCGGTCGACGAGTAGGTGCAGCTTGAGCTTCCCGTCGACCGGTCGCAGCTTGGCGCCGTCCAGGGACTGCTGCTCGGCGTCGTACACCACCTCGCGACCGACTCGCAGGCTGAACGTCCTCGCCTGCCGGACGTCGACCATCGCCTCGAGCTCGTAAGTCGTGCCGGCTGAAAGCCGCTGAACGCTGTCCTCGATGGTCAGGCTCTCCCAGGTCTGCGTGCTTTCGCGCAGCGTTGCGAGCTCTGGGATCGGGGTGCTGAAGACACGGATGCCGTCGTCGGTGTGATGCAGGGTGAACTCCACGGGGAAGGACGCGTTGCCGGTCCAGATCGTGCCTTTGTTCTCGCCCTGCCAGGCCATCGACACGACGCGGTCGTTCGGCAGGTTCTCGAAGTTCAGACCAGCGTAGTACCCACTGCCCGCGAACGTCTTTGTCTGGTTGAGCTTCTGCGTCCCTGTCCAGTCGGTCTGGTACGCCGTGCCGTCCCAATCGCCGATCTGGTATTCGCCGCCGCCGGCATGGAGGACCCAGCGGTGGCCGCCGTCGATCGGCATCCGGATCAGGTTCGGGCACTCGAACGCCCAGTCCGCTTGGTACCGCGATGCGAACGTCCAGTCGAGCAGGTTGGAGGACGTGGAGAAGTCGACACCGTTCCCGCCCTCGTCGGACCACACGACCACGCCCCAGTGCTCCGACTCCGGATCCCAGAACACCTTCGGGTCGCGACTCGTGCCGCCGGGCGTGACCACCTTCTTCCCGTCGGCGTACGACGTGAACGTGTTGCCGCCGTCGAGGCTGTAGAAGACAGTCACGCCGTTCGTGCCGGAGTAGACGATGATCGGATCGTCGTCGCCGGCCTTCAGACCGCTCGCGTTCGTGGTGTCGACGACGCCGCCGCCTGACCACAGGTCGCCCGGGTGGACGTTCGGGTCGAGCGCGATCGGGCGTTGCTCCCAGTGCACGAGGTCGGTGCTGGTCGCGTGGCCCCAGTGCATCGTGTCCCAGACCAGGCTGTACGGCGCGTGCTGGTAGTAGAGGTGATACACGCCGCGGTAGTACAACGGCGCGTTCACGTCGTTCATCCAGCCGCCGCGACTGCTGAAGTGGAACTGGCCGCGGTTCTCTTCCTGGTAGTTCGTCGCCGGATAGGGAAAGGACGGGTAGGTCATAACTCCACCAAATCACGCGAGTCCTGCGGCTGTGTCAGCCCGTGATGCTCGGCTTGCCCGCTTCCAGGTGACCCGACAGGCGACGGCGGTACGTCGTGTCGTCCGGGGTCGTGACCTCGACGTCGTACCAGCCGTGGTCGGTGGGCCAGAGGATCGGGCGGGTCTGCTTGCCACGCAGCTCGACGGTCACGGTCTTGCTCGTGTAGCCGCGCGACTTCAGCTTCACCGTGATCGGCTTGCGGGAGGAGTTGACCAGCTCCAGTTCGAGTGAGCTGCCGCGTTGCTCGGTACGAACGTCGAGGCCGGCGGCCGCGCCGTCGGCTGAGCCGGCCAGCTCGACCCAGAAGCGGTTCGGGCCCTGGATCGCGAGCTCGTACGGGCCGGCGACCGGGATCACCGTGGAGTGCGCACGGCGTACGTCGAGATGAGTGGGGGCCGGAAGTTCGCCACCGTACGGGTAGACGGCGAAGTGGGCCGACTGCGAGCCCTTGTTGCCGAGGGCCAACGTCAGCTTGCCATCAGCAACGAATCCCGATGCCGACGGCCCGTAAGGCAGCGCGCGGGCAGGACGGCGGCCAGGCTCCTGCACCGGGATCGCCTGGTCGGCGGGCGGCGCGGGATGCCAGCGGGTGATCGGCGCCGGGACCGGACCCGGCTGGTCGAGAGACGGTTGGCGGTACCCACGGTCGAAGTCGAACGTCGACGTCAGGTCGCCACAGGCCGTCCGGCGCCAGGTGCTGATGTTGGGTTCGCGGACACCGGTCCACTGCTCGAGGAACCGGAGTACCGAGGTGTGGTCGAACACCTGCGAGTTCACGTGACCGCCGACCGACCACGGTGACACCACGGTCATCGGGACCCGCGGGCCGAGGCCGATCGGCTGACCGGCGTACCAGTCGTCGCCCTCGCCCGAGGTGGGCTGCGGGGCGACCGGCGGCGGGACGTGGTCGAAGTACCCGTCGTTCTCGTCGAAGTTGATCAGCAGGACGGTCTTGGACCAGGTCTCCGGGTCGGAGGCGATCGCGTCCAGCACGTCGTAGATCAGGTTCGCGCTGCCGACCGGGGTGGACGAGCCGGGGTGCTCGGAGTCGACCGCGGACGGGACGAGCCAGCTGACCTTGGGCAGCGTGCCGGCCTTGATGTCGGCGCGCAGCCGCGGCACCAGGGACTCGGGCTCGGACCGGTACATCGCCTTCCGGAACAGCTTCTGGTCCTTGGTCGGCAGCTTCTCGAAGGCCGCACTGAGCTGCTGCAGTGCCTGCGCGCGCTCGGCGTCGGTCTTCGCGAAGATCTTGTCGTAGAACTCCTCGGTCGTCCGGTAGTCGCCAGGGACTCCTCCCAGGATCCGGTGCCCGATGTCCTTGAAGGTCTTGAAGTACTCGACCGCGTTGTCGGTGAAGTTGTCCCACTCCTGGTAGATCTGCCAGGAGACACCGGCCTTCTCGAGCCGTTCCGGGTACGCCGTCCAGTCGTAGCCGGCGTGGTTGTAGTCGTACGCCGCGTTGGTGACCGCGCGCTGCGTCGTACCGGGCTCGTAGCCGGTCGTCCCGGACCACAGGTAGTTGCGGTTCGGGTTCGTCGAGCCGTTGACCGAGCAGTGGTAGGCGTCGCAGATCGTGAACGTCTCGGCGAGCTCGTACTGCAGCGGGATATCGCGCCGCTCGTAGTGGGTCATCGTGGCGGCTGTCTTGGCCTGCACCCAGTCGTCGTTCCAGCCGCCGGCCCAGGCCTGGGTGGCGTCACTGTAGCCGTGGGCCAGCGCACCGAGGTACTGGATGTCGTCCGGCTTGCGGCCCTCGTCGGCCGCGGCCTTGCTCAGGGAGAACGGCAGTACCTCGCCCCCGCCGCTCTTCGGCTGGTGGAAGATGCTTTTGCCGTTGCGCAGCCGCAATGGCTGGCGGTCGCCGTACCCGCGGACCCCGCGGAGCGCCCCGTAGTAGTGGTCGAACGAACGGTTCTCCTGCATCAGCACGATCACGTGCTCGATCGCGCGCAGACCACCACGCCTCACAGGTTGCGCCATCGCGGTGTGCAGCGACGGTGGGAGCAGCGAGACCGCTGCCCCACCCGCCACCGAACCGAGCACCAGACGCCGGGAGATCTCAGTCATGGTCCGGACCTTAGAGAGGTCCTGTAGCCGCTGTGAGACCTTCAGGTGAACAGCTATCCGCGTCGAGCGATTGCTGCATTCCGTAGCTTCTCGAGGGTCTCCACGGTCGTTTCCCAGCCCATGCAGGCGTCGGTGATCGACTGCCCGTAGGTCAGCTCCCGGGTCGGGTCGAGGTCCTGGCGACCCTCCTGCAGGAACGACTCGAGCATCACGCCGACGATCGCCTTGTTGCCGGCCGCGACCTGGGCGCCGATCTCCTCGGCCACCACCGGCTGACGACGGTGGTCCTTGCGGCTGTTGCCGTGGCTCGCGTCGATGACCACTCGCTCGGGCAGGTCGGCCTTGCGGAGCAGTTCGACGGCGCCAGCCACGGACTCCTCGTCGTAGTTCGGTCCGCTGTCCGAGCCACGCAGTACCAGATGGCAATCGGGGTTGCCGCGGGTGTGCAGGATCGCGGGAGCGCCGTCGTGGTCGATACCGGTGAAGACGTGCGGTACGGCGGCGGCCTTGATCGCGTCGACCGCGGTGGCGATCGATCCGTCCGGGCGGTTCTTCATCCCGATCGGCATCGACAGGCCGGACGACAGCTGGCGATGGACCTGGCTCTCCACGGTCCGGGCGCCGATCGCACCCCAGCCGACGGTGTCCGCGATGTACTGCGGGGTGATCGGGTCGAGGAACTCACAGCCGGCCGGGAGTCCGAGCTCGGTGACCTGGACCAGGAGCTGACGGGCGATCCGGAGACCGCGGTTCACGTCACCGGAGCCGTCGAGATCCGGGTCGTTGATCAGGCCCTTCCAGCCGAGAGTGGAGCGCGGCTTCTCGAAGTACACCCGCATGACGACGAGGAGACCGTCGGAGAGGCGCTCGGCGACCGGTCGGAGGCGTTCGGCGTACTCGAGGGCCGCCTTCGCGTCATGCACCGAACAGGGGCCGACGACAACGAGCAGACGGTCGTCGACGCCGTTGAGTACGTCGGCCACCGCCTGCCGTCCGTCGGCGACGGTCCGGGCCAGCTCGTCGCTCAGCGGGAACTCGTCGTGCAACGCCATCGGCGTGACCAACGGGACCGTCTTCTCGATCCGTCGGTCGACGACTCGGGCCTGTTGACGGCTCTGTTCGGTCGGTTTGGGAAGGGTGTTCATCGTGGGGACCTTTCTACCGGTCCGCTCGCGTTGCAGCGCAGCAGCCGGCTGAGGAACGAGAAAAGCCAAGGACGGGATGTCCTTGGCTTCGGGCCGGCTGTGGTGTTTGCGGTTGGGCGTCAGCGATCGGCTGAGCTGCCCGGCACCAAAGCCGGCCACTCAAAAAATCGCCAATAGCAACGCTTCACGGGAACGACAATAGCACCCATGAACATCCGTACCGCCCACCGAGACGAACTCCCCACCCTCCAGAACCTCGAGGTTGCCGCAGGCGTGCTCTTCCGCGACATCGGCATGACAGACGTCGCGGAACATCCGCCGCCCGCGCTGGAAGTCTTCGAGCAGCTTCGCCAGACGGGTCGGCTGTGGGTCTCGGTCGACGAGGCCGACCAGCCAACGGGGTTCGTCTTCGTCGAGCTCGTTGACGGTGCGGTGCATGTCGAGCAGATCAGCGTGCATCCTGATCACCAGGGGCGCGGGATCGGGCGGCAGCTGATCGAGTTCGTCGACCGATGGGCGGCCGGGCAAGGGATTTCAGCCTTGACGCTCAGCACGTTTCGCAGCGTGCCATGGAACGGGCCGTACTACGCGCGGCTCGGGTTTGCCGAGCTGCCGGGCGCCGAGCTGACGCCCGGTCTGGTTGCGATCCAGGATGCCGAAACGGCGCTCGGGCTGGACCCTGCGGAGCGGATCTTCATGCGGCGGGCGGTTGCCGGTCAGTAACCGGACGTGGTGTGGGCTCGTTGAGGGCTGCAAGACCGGCTAGACGACGGGGAGTGCTGCAGGTGGTGAGGCCGCGGACCTTTGAGTTGGTTCGGTATCGAGATCCGAGTGGTGTGTCCGGCACCGGCGTGGTGGCTGAAGGGTGCGAGTTCAGCGACGGGTCGGTGGCGTTGCGATGGCGGGGCGACAACCCGGCGACGGCGGTGTGGCCCAACATCGAGTCCGTGGTTGCCGTGCACGGTCACCAAGGTGCGACGGAGGTCCGCTGGGCCGACGCGCAGGTCACGCAACCTGCACAGGCAGTACCTCGGGACGGGCTCGACGACCTCTTCGACGAGCTGCACCAGGTGCGCCCGCCGGCGTCCTTGACCGATTCGCAACCGCCCGGCCACGCTCGTGGATGGGCGGGGGCCCGCCACCTCAGGTAGAACATGGGCGTGACGCAGATTTATCTGGTCCGGCATGGTGAGGCGGACTACGAGCCGATCGACTCCCGGGGGTGGCCCGGGATGGCGGCCGACTCCGCCCCGCTCAGTTCCGTCGGGATGAAGCAGGCCGAGGAGCTCGCCGACATCCTCGGCGGCGTGCGGGCGACGTACCTGGTCAGCTCGCCGTTCACCCGCGCCCTGCACAGCGCCGCGATCATCGGCCACCGGCTCGCCCTCGGTGTCAGGGTCGACTACGACCTGCGCGACTGGCTGCCGGACCACAGCGGCCTGTGGCGCACCGTCGCCGACGTGCACGCCGCGAAGGCCGAGTTCGAGACGTACGACGGCGAGTGGCCGGACGGCATCCAGCGGGCCTGGGAGCCGTTGTCCCGGGTCCGCGAACGCGCTCGCGCCGCGCTGGCCCGCCATACCGCCAGCACCGACGGGCCGGTCCTCGCGATCACCCATGCGACGGTGATCCGGGCGCTGACCGGTGAGACGGGTACGGCGCACGGCGGGCACGAGTACTACCGCTACGATCCGGCGGACGATGCCTGATTCCGAACTCGCTCGCACCCTTGGCGTCGTAGCGCTCGGTGGTGTGATCGGTTCGCTCGCCCGCTACGGCCTGGCCGAGGCGATTCCGCACGACGCGGGCGGCTTCCCGTGGGCGACGTTCGTGACCAACGTGCTGGGCTGTTTCGCGATCGGGGTGCTGCTCGCGCGGCTGACTCCGCGGCACCACGCACTGCTGCGGCCCTTCCTCGGCACCGGCATCCTCGGCGGCTTCACCACGTTCTCGACCTTCGCGGTCGACACCGAGAAGTTGCTGCACGTGCAGATGGTTGTTGCATTCGCCTACTTCTTCGGCACGATCGCCGCAGCGTTGACCGCGGCAACGATCGGCGAGTGGTTGGGCGGGCGGTCGCGATGAACGTGCTGCTGGTCGCGCTCGGCGCCGCGGTCGGTGCGCCGCTCAGGTTCCTTGTCGACAAGCACATGGTGGCCCGGTTGTTGCTCGGTACCCGGATCGAGACGCCGCTCCCGTGGGGAACCTTCACCGTCAACGTTCTCGGCAGTTTCCTGCTCGGCCTACTCAGTGGCGTCGGCAACCACACGATCGCGCTGCTCGTCGGCGTGGGATTCTGCGGCGCGTTCACGACGTACAGCACCTTCGCCGCGGAGACGACCGCGCTGGCCGGTTCCGGACATCACGGCAAGGCGCTGGTGAACGTCGTACTCAATCTGGGTACCGGATTGGCCGCGGCCGTGCTCGGGGCGTGGATGATCAAGTGACTGACATCCGAGTGACTCATGTCACATCAGGTGATGACGTGAACACGCTCGCCGCCTGAAAACCGCCGATCACGGGCCGCTACGGCACGCGGTGATAACGAATGGCTCGAACTTCGAGACAACAAGGGTTGAACTCGCTGTGAGATGAGCATAGTTTTCACCGAGCGCCCGTCCGCGCTTACGGTGAGTCATAGGAGGTTGCCATGTCGAGAGGGATGCCTCGTCTGCCCCGCCCGCTCATGGATCTGTGGGACTGGCAGTCGCAAGCCGCATGCCGGGACGTCAACCCGGAACTCTTCTTCTCACCCGAATCGGAGCGTGGCGTTCGCAAACGCGCCCGCGAGATGGTGGCCAAGTCGCTGTGCGGGACCTGCCCGGTCCAGCCCGAGTGCCGGCAGCACGCGCTCTCCGTGGGAGAGCCGTACGGCGTCTGGGGCGGGACCACCGAGTCCGAGCGCGACAACACCGCTCTCCCCGAACGACGGTCTGCATAAGAAGTGGCTGCCTGACTCAAACGGCTCAGGAGTTCCCGTCCTCGGTTTCGGACGGGAGGTCCTCTGACGGCTTCTTCGGTTTCTTCGGCCTGTCCTTGGGCTTGTCCTGCGACCGAGGTCCGTCAGCCGGTTCGTCGGGCTCCGGCGGCTTGGTGGTCGTCCGCGGGTCCCGGTAGCGGTCCAGCGACTTGAGGAAGTCCGGATCGTCATCGGGCGCCAGTGGGCGGCTGACCGACGGAGACGGTCGTACGACCGCCTCCGGACGTCCGCCGGCGCCCTGGGTGCGCGACATGAGCAGCCAGACGATCGGTCCCACGAACGGGACGAACACGATCAGGACGATCCACACCAGCTTGGGCAGGTGCGGCACGTCTTCGTCGGGGGTCTGGATGCAGGAGAACAGCGCATAAACGCTGAGCACCAAGCTGATCAGGAACGGCAGAAATCGGACCACGCCCCCCACAGTACGGCGTTAGCGCGCCGAGGACGTCAGTCCGCGCGCCCGCAGCACGCTGCTCTCCAGCGGCCGGAACACGAGCAGCTCGATCCCCACGCCGACCACGAAGATCAGCACGATGCCGGCGAACACCATCGAGATGTCCGACAGCGACATGCCGTTGTGCAGGTACTGCCCGAGCCCTTCACCGAGTTCGGGCGAGGTCGCGATCAGCTCGGCCGCCATCAGCGACCGCCACGAGAACGCCCAGCCCTGCTTGAGCCCGCCGAGGAACCCGGGCAGCGCGGCCGGCAGCAGGATGTACCGGATCCCGCCGAACCGGCCGGCGCCGAGCGCCTTGCCGACCCGCGGCAGGATCGGCGGCACCTGATCCAGACCCGACACCAGCCCGTTCGCGATCGACGGCACCGCGCCGAGCAGCACGACCCAGTAGATGGCCCGGTCGTTCAACCCGAACCACAGAATCGCCGCCGGCACCCAGGCCACCGACGGAAGGCTCTGCAGACCCGACACGAGCGGCCCGATCCCCCGCCGTACAACGGTGATGTTCGCGATCGCGAGCCCGAGCGGTACGGCGATCAGCAGCGAGATCGCGAACCCGATCACGGCCCGGTGCACCGATACCCAGAACAGACCGCCGATATCGCCACTCGTCACCAGCTGCCAGATCTGACTCCAGACGGCAGCCGGCGCAGGCAGCTTGAACTCGGGCCAGAAGGCCGCCGCCCACAACGCCTGCCAGATCGCGACCAGGATGACGATCGCCCCGACCGGCGGCAGCACCCGCGCGGCGATCTGCCGCAGGCGTGAACCTTCCGAGGTGTGGATCGGTGTGTCGAGTGCATCCAGGCCCGCCTCGACGGACCCTTCTTCTTGAACCTCAAGCGGCATGACTGCTGATCACCTTGCGCAGTGCGGTGTTGATCTCGTCGACCGCGTCGGGAGCGTCGTTCACATCCCACTGCCGTACGACGCGCCCGGGCCGCGACGACAGCAGTACGACGCGCTGCCCGAGCCGCACGGCCTCGCGGACATCGTGCGTGACGAACAGGATCGCCGTACCGGTGGCACGCCAGATCCGCAGCAGCTCACCCTGCAGGACGTCACGCGTGATCGCGTCGAGCGCGGAGAACGGCTCGTCCATCAGCAACAACGACGGCTTGCCCGCATCACCGCTGTCGGTCGTGGACGCGAGCGCCCGCGCGAGTGCGACGCGTTGCCGCATGCCACCCGACAACTCATGCGGCCGCTTGTCCCCCAAGCCGGCAAGGCGGACAAGCTCGAGCAGCTCGGCCGCCTTCGCCCGCCGCTGCGCCTTCGGTACGCCGGCCATCCGCAACGGCAACTCGACGTTCCCGGCGGCCGTCAGCCACGGCATCAGCGCTGGCTCTTGGAAGACGACGGCCGGGCGGGACGAGTTCAGCTCGATCCGACCGCTCGTCGGCCGGTCCAGACCGGCGACAAGGTTGAGCAGGGTGGTCTTGCCGCAGCCGGATGCGCCGAGCAGGCAGACGAACTCACCGGCACTGACCTCGAGATCGACACCGTCCAGAGCGACGACCGCCTTCTGGCCGGTCCCGAACGTCTTGCCTACTTGGTGAAACCGCACCGGGCTGAGCAGATCCGGCAAGGCGTCGATAGTCGCGGTCATCAATCCTCCTGGCTACTTCGAGTCCAAGCCCGCGGCGTCAACCGTCGGCTTGCCGGCCTTGCTGAGTACGTCGTTCAGCGGCCCGAGGTCCGCGAATCCGGCCACCGCTGGTGCGGTCTTCGCGATCCCGGCCGTGACCTGGTCCTTAGCCAGCTGCGGGAACGTGGCAGCCAGCGGGTCGGCGGTGCTCTGGATGTTGGTGAAGGCGCGGTCGATCACGGCCGGCGCGAGCGCCTTGCCGGTCGCCTCCTTCAGCTGCGCGTTCACCACGGTCTTGGCGTCGGCCTTGTCGGTGTTCACGAAGTCGATCGACGCGACCAGACCGCTCAGCAGCGCCTTCACCGTGTCCGGGTGCTCCTGCAGGAACTGGGTCCGCACGATCAGCACGGTGGTCGGGAACTTCCCGCCCGGCCACAGGGTCGACTCGTCGAGCAGCACCTTCGCGCCGGCGTCCAGGACGAGCCGCGACGACCAGGGCTCGGGGAGCCAGGCCGCGTCCACGTCGCCCTTCTTGAACGAGTCGAGCGTCTGCGCGTTCTCCAGGTTCGTGACCTTGACCTTGCCGGTCAGGTTCTTCCCGGCCAGCCACTTCTTCAGCGACACGTCCTGGGTGTTGCCGAGCTGCGGCGTGACCACGGTCTTGCCGATCAGGTCCTCGGGCTTGGTGATCGTCGGCTTGACCACGAGCTGCGCGCCGCCGGACGTCGTACCGGCGATCAGGCGGACGGCCTCGCCGTTCGACTTCGCGAAGGCGTTGATCGCGGGACCGGAGCCGATGAAGCCGGCGTCCAGCGAGCCGCCGAGCAGCGCTCCGACTTCCTCGGGTCCGGCGTTGAACTTCGTCGGCACCAGCTTGGTGCTGCCGAGGTCCTTGGTGAACAAACCCTTGCCGAGGCCGGCCAGCGCGGCGGCGTGGGTGACGTTCGGGAAGTAGCCGAGCCGCAGCTCGGTGGCCGGGCCCTTGGCGGACGACGCCGCGGCCGGGGTCTCGTCGCGGTCGGCCCGCGAGCAGCCCGCGGCGGTGACAGTGACGGTGAGGGCCAGGGCGGCCGTGAGCAAGCGGAACGGACGGGTGGCGGCGAGACGACGCACGGAACTGCTCCTACGGGTCGGGGAGGAGACAACGGGTTGGAAACGGGCGGGAACGTACGCCGTTGGTCAACAACCCGAGGAGTTCACGCGCAGCAGATCGACATGCCGGCGCCGGGTGAGGACATCACCGGGCGCGTTCGCAACGAGCTGCATGTCTCTATGAAAGCGGACAAAGTCGAGCAACATGCTCAGGTTTCACGATCTGGGACGACGAATCACGAACCGAGACGAACGATCAAAATCGATCATCGGCCAGATCTGGTCACACGGTTGAAAGCTTCGCGTCCCCTGCTTACGGTCCTCAGCGTGCTGATCCCCCGATCTCTCAAGACCGAGTACGCCGTCCAGCCGCTCGGCGTCGACGTGTCCCGCCCACGGCTGAGCTGGGTCGCCACCGCCTCCGGGTACGGCGCGACGCAGACGGTGTACCAGATTCTCGTCGCCTCCGCGCCGGAGCTGCTGACGCCGGACCAGGCGGACGTGTGGGACTCGGGCAAGGTCGAGTCGGCGCGGACCTTCGGTGTCGAGTACGGCGGGCCGTCGGCGGCGCGGACTCGCTACCACTGGACCGTGCGGCTGTGGGATGGGCTCGATGAGGCCGGCGAGTGGGCTGCGCCGGAATGGTTCGAGACCGGTCTGCTGGACGAGGGCTTCGGGAACGCGCAGTGGATCGGCGGCCAGACCGACAGCGCGCCGTTGCTGCGGCGGGCCTTCGCTGTGGATGGCGTCGTACGGCGGGCTCGACTGTATGCGAGCGGCCTCGGGTACGCCGATCTCCGGGTGAACGGGCAGGCGGTCACAGACGCGGTCCTCGACCCAGGCTTCACCGCCTACGACCGCACCGTTCTGTACAGCACGCACGACGTCACCGCCCTGCTGGAAGCGGGCCAGAACGTGGTCGGAGCCGAACTCGGACGCGGGTTCTTCGGGTTGACCTCTCCGAATGTCTGGCGCTGGCACCAGGCTCCGTGGACCGCGGATCCGCGACTGATCGCCCGGCTGGTTGTCGAGTACGACGACGGTCGGGTGGACGAGGTAGTCACGGACGAGGCGTGGCGCATCACCGGCGGGCCTACGCTCTCCGACTCTCTCTATACGGGCGAGACGTACGACGCCCGTCGCGCACTGCCCGGGTGGGACGCGGCAGGCTTCGACGACTCTCAGTGGTCGGCGGCGACGATTGTCGAGGCACCCAAGGGGAAGCTGACCGCACAGGCGCACGAGCCGATCCGGGTGGTCGAGACCGTCGATCCGGTCGAGCTCACCGAGGTCCGGCCGGGGGTGTGGATCGCGGACTTCGGGCGGACCGGCGCCGGCTGGACCAGGCTGTCGGTCACCGCGCCGGCCGGGACGACGATCAGTCTGACCCACGGCGAGACGGTTGCTGATGGCAACGTGGTGGCGTTGAACGGGCACGTTGACGGCGATCGGATTCAGCGGGACGAATACGTTGCCGCTGGCAACGCTTTGGAGACGTGGGAACCACGCTTCTCGTACAAGGGCTTCCGGTACGTGCAGATCGAGGGCGCTCGCGCGGACGTGCAGATGCGGGTGGTGAACTCGGATGTCCGCGGCGTGACCCGGTTCGTGTCGTCGCAGGCGCCGTACGAGCAGTTCGAAGGCGCTATGCGGCGGACGGTTCTGAGCAACCTGCACGGGATTCCGACGGATACGCCGTTCTTCGAGAAGAACGGGTGGACTGGGGATGCGCAGGTGGGTGCGCCGACGATGCTGGCGACGCTCGATCTGGCGCGGTTCTTCACCAAGTGGCTCGGCGACATCCGGGACAGTCAGGCGGATTCCGGGCAACTGCCGGTGATCGTGCCGTCGAGCGGTTGGGGGTTCACGGACCTCTCCCCCGCGACCGAGTGGCCGACGGTGTACCCGTTCCTGCTGCGGGAGATGTACCGCTGGTACGGCGACGAGCGGCTGCTGCGGGAGCACTGGGACTCGCTGACCCGCTATCTCGCCTGGGAGCTGGCCAGGGTCGAGGACGGCTTGTCGGTGAGTGTGCTCGGCGACTGGCTGCCGCCCGGGTACAGCAACGGCCCGGCGCCCGAGGACCGGCGGCTAACGGGTACGGCGTACCTGTATCGGGCTGTCGTGGTCGCGGCGGAGATCGGCGAGTTGATTGGCCAGCCCAACGACTATCGGAAGGCCGCGACCGAGCTCGCGGACGGGCTGAATCGGGCGTTCCTCGATCGCTCGGAAGGACGGTATCGATCGGCTGAGGATCCGGACTACAGGCAGACGTCGAACGCTGTGCCGCTGGCGTTCGGGATCGTGCCGGACGACATGGTCGCGGAGGTTGCGGCCGGGCTGGCCGCGGATGTCGAGGCCCGTGGGTTCCATCTCAACACCGGTTGCCTCGGCGTCGGCGTACTGCTGCCGGTGCTGACCGCGCACGGGTACGGCGACGTGGCAACGAAGGTCGCGCTACAGCGGAGCTATCCGAGCTGGGGTTACTGGTTCGACCTCGGCGCGGACACGATGTGGGAGATGTGGGAGGACGACGCGCGGTCGCGCAACCACTACTTCCAAGGCACGGTCGTGCAATGGATCTTCGAGAACGTCGCCGGGCTACGCGTGGTCGACGCGGGCTGCGAGCGGATCGTGGTGCGGCCCGATGCGCGCGACGAGGTGCACACGGCCAGCATCCGGACCGAGACGATCCGCGGGCGGGTTTCCGTTGCCTGGAAGCGGATCGGCCGGGTGTTGTCGCTGGAGGTGCAGGTGCCGGTCGGTACGACGGCCGAGGTACACGTACCGTCGGCGGTCGGCTCGGATGTTGCCGCCGTACCGCAGTCGTTCGCGGGCGAGCCGACGTACGCCGATGGTTACGTGATCTACACGGTGCCGGCCGGGCAGTGGCACTTCACGAGTCGGTCGGCTTGAGCTTGGTGTAGATGAGGTCGCGGACGTCACGGCCCTCGGCTTGCGCGCGGGACTCGAACTTGGTGACTGGGCGCCACTCGGGTCGTGGGGCCCAGCCGTCGAACTGGTTGCGCAGCAACGGCTCCGCTTCGCAGACCTCGAGCATGCGGTCGGCATAGTCCGCCCAGTCCGTTGCCAGATGCAACGTACCGCCGGGCTGCAGCCGGGACGCGACCAGCCCGACGAACGGCGGACTGATCAGGCGGCGCTTGTGATGCCGCTTCTTCGGCCACGGGTCCGGGAAGTAGATGCGTACGCCGGCCAGCGCGCCGGGCGCCACTTGGTCGCGGAGGAAGTCGAGGGCATCGCCCTGGAGCAGGCGGACGTTGTCGAGGTCGTACTTCTCGACCCACAGCATCAGCTGGCCCAGACCGGCCGGGTACACCTCGGCGGCGAGGTGGTTGACCTCGGGGGTGGCGACCGCGAGTTGGGCGGTCGCTTCGCCCATTCCGGATCCGATCTCCAGCACGGTAGGCGCTTCCCGGTCGAACCAGTCGGCGAGATCGAGCGGACCTGACGGCAGATCCACCTGCGTCCGGCCCAGTTCGGGCCAGTGCGACTGCCAGACCCGCTTCTGCCCCACCGTCATCCGGACACTCCGCCGAACGGTGCTGAAGACACCTACCTGTCTGACCTGATCCACTGCTTCCACCAGCACAAGTGTATTAGTCGTCCCAGAACAGGTGGGCGACGGTGTTGTGGGCCCGGCGGGTGGTGCGGAGGTAGTCGTCGGAGAAACGGCTGGACTCGCCGGGCGGGTAGCCGCAGATCTGGGCCACGGCGGCGAGGTCCCGGGGGTCGGTAGGCAACGAGTCGCCGGGGCGGGCGCGGACGAGCATGATCGCGTTCCGGATCCGGCTGGCCATCTCCCAGGCAGCGCGGAGCGTGTCGGCCTCGGTGGGGTCGACGAGGTTGGCGTCTACGCCGGCCTGGAGCGCTCCGAGGGTGCGCGTCGTACGCAGGCTTGGGACTCGATGGGCCTCGCGCAACTGCAGGAGCTGGACGGTCCACTCGATGTCGGCGAGACCGCCTCGGCCCAGCTTGGTGTGCGTCGCCGGGTCGGCGCCGCGCGGCAGTCGCTCGGCGTCGACGCGTGCCTTGATCCGCCGGATCTCCATCACGTCGCGCTCGCTGATTCCGGCCGCCGGATAGCGGAGCGGGTCGATCAGTTCACGGAACGCCTGACACAGCTCGGGGTCCCCGCACAACGGGTCGGCCCGGAGCAGCGCCTGCGCCTCCCACACCGCCGACCATCTGGCGTAGTACGACGCGTATGACGCCAACGTCCGTACCAACGGGCCCTGCCGTCCCTCCGGCCGCAGATCCGCGTCGATCGCGACCGCGGGGTCTGCGCCTGGCAGCGCCAGCAGGCGGCGGAACTCGGTCGCGGTCTGCGTCGCGAAATCCGTTGCAGCCTTCTCGTCCGCGCCGGGAAGCGGGTCGTGGACGAACATCACGTCGGCATCGCTGCCGTACCCGAGCTCGTGCCCGCCGAACCGGCCCATCGCGACGATCGACATCCGCGTCGGCTCCGGCTGGCCCTCTCTCAATATGCGCAGTGCCACCGCTTTCCGGGCGACCTCGAGCGCGGTCGTCAGCGTCCCGACCGTGACCACGGTCAGCGCCTCGCCAACCGTCTCGACGTCGAGCAGACCGGACAGATCCGCCGCCGCGATCCGGAACAGTTCACGTCGCCGTACCGCCCGGATCGCCGCCACCGCGGCCTCCGGCGCATCCTGCCGACGAGCGGCCGCAGACATCTCGGACAGCAACGCTTCCTGGGTTCGCGGGATCAGCTCCCGCTCGTCTGCGAGCATCGCGGTCGCTTCCGGGGCGCGCTGCAACAGGTCGACGGCGTACCGGCCGCTGGCCAGCAGATGGGCGAGCCGTTCGGCCGACGCACCCTCGTCGCGCAGTTGGCGCAGGTACCACGGTGTTGACCCGAGCGCGTCCGAGATCGTCCGGAACGCGAGCAGTCCGGCGTCCGGATCCGGCGACTCGGCGAACCAGCCGAGCATCGCCGGCAGCAACGCCTTCTGGATCGAGGACCGCCGCGACACCCCCTCGGACAGCGCCTCGATGTGCCGCAGCGCCGACGCGGGATCGGCGTACCCGAGCGCCGTCAGCCGCTGCTTGGCCGCCTCCGGAGTCAGCCGTACTTCGACGCCCGGGATCCGCGCGACCGCCGCGAGCAGTGGCCGGTAGAACAGCTTCTCGTGCAGCCGCCGTACCTCGAGCGCATGCTTCTTCCAGGCCGCGGTCAGATCGGCGACCGGGTTCTTCGTGAACCCGAGCGACCGCCCGAGCCGCCGCAGGTCCGCCTCGTCGTCCGGGACCTGGTGTGTACGCCGCAACCGGTACAGCTGGATGCGGTGCTCCATCGACCGCAGGAAGCGATACGCATCCGCGAGTACGGCGCCATCGGTGCGACCGACGTACCCGCTGGTCGTCAGGGCCTCCAGGGCGACCAACGTCGTACCACTGCGAACCGATTCGTCACTGCGGCCGTGGACGAGCTGCAGCAGCTGTACGGCGAACTCGACGTCTCGCAAACCGCCCGGCCCGAGCTTCAGTTGGCGATCGACGTCCTCGGCCGGGATGTGGTCGACAACGCGCCGCCGCATCGCCTGTACGTCGTCGACGAACCCTTCGCGATCGGCCGCCGACCACGCGAGCTGCCCGACCCGCTCGGAGTACTCCCGGCCGAGCTCCGCATCACCCGCGACCGGGCGAGCCTTCAGCAGCGCCTGGAACTCCCAGGTCTTCGCCCAGCGCTGGTAGTACGCGAAATGGCTGTCGAGCGTCCGGACGAGCGGACCGGACTTGCCCTCCGGGCGGAGCGCCGCGTCGACGGGCCAGAGTGTGCCCTCGCCGGTGTGCGCCGAGCAGATCCGCATCGCGGCCGCGGCGAGCTGGGTCGCGGTCTTCAACGCCGGCAGCTCCGGCTCACCGTCGAGCGGCTCGGCGACGAACAGTACGTCGACATCGCTGACGTAGTTGAGTTCCCGGCCACCACACTTGCCCATGGCAATGATCGCGAGCCGGCAGTCGGCGGCGTTCGGGTGGGCGGCGAAGTACTCGTTGCGGGCGATACGCAACGCGGTCTCGAGCGCTCCCCCGGCGAGATCCGCGAGTACGGCGGCCACCTCGTCGACGAGCAGACCCTCCGCGAGATCTCGCGCGGCCAACCTGAGCAGCAGCCGTCGGTACTCGACTCGCAGCGCGTCGACTGGGTTGTCTGCCTCGACCACGGTGGCCAGCTTCGCTGCGACATCCTCGATCGACGGGCGAGCGCCCGCCAACGCCGGGTCGGCAAGGTCGTACCAGTGCCGCGGATGTACGGCGAGATGCCGGCCGAGCGCCTCACTCGCGCCGAGCACGTACACGAGCCGGCGCCGGAAGCCGTCGTCCATCTCGAGCGTGCGCGCGAACGCGGCCAAGTCGTAGTCGTTGCGATGCAGCGTCTCCGCCATCGCACAGAGACCGTGCAGCGCGAGGTCAGGGTCGGCGGACTCCGACAGTGTGACGATCAACTGCTCGGTGACGATCGGGCTGCGCGAGTCGAGCGCGTCCAGCTCCTCGAGCCGTCCCGCTGCCCGCCGCGGCTCCTCGAACCCGAGCCGAACGAGCCGTCCCTCCCACGACCCTCTTCGACCCTCTGCCACCCCCGCAGGCTACCCAATGCCGCCTTGCGAGCACCCACCGACCAAGCTGATGCGTGGCCCAAGGTCGCGGTCGGATCTCGGGCTGATTGCGGGGAATACACGGTGTCGTGTAGCGGATTCGCTCAGTAGTCGGCATGATGACTGTCCATGGTCATGATGACGGGGTCGCTCGCCGTTCGCGGCACGGTGGTCTGGTTGACACCACAGCAAGGTGGGCGAGTGTCCGGGCCGCCGGAGCCGGACTACGACTACGACTACACGGCGACTGCTTACTTGCCGCCTCGCGGTGCGGAGGACGGTCAGGCCGGGATCGCGTTGCGCCGGTTCGCGCCCGGTGCCTGGCGGACGGCGGCCGAGGGAATTCTCGTTCCGGGGAAGGGAAATCGGGCCCAGCAGGTGATCCCCGGCTGCATCGTGGTGATCACCGAAGGCGTCCGCCCGGTCGGCCTGCTCACGGTCGAAGAGGTCAACGCCCTCGCCGCCGACGGTACGCCGGTCGTGACGCCACTCCCGACCGCGGCGACGCCGGTCGACACGACCCCGCCGCAGCAGGGGCCGGCCGAGACGCCGTACCGGCACTCGACCGCGGCCGCCCGCTGGACCTCCAAACACGCCTCCGACGACGCCCCACCGCAAGCTGCCAGCGTCTGAACCGAGTGGTTTTACTGATGTAGCTGTGGCTCGGAGAGCCGACGCTTTCGGCATGACGAAAAGAATCCAGCCACAGCAGACAGCAGCCTTCTACGCACAGGCGCTCGCGTCGTTCGGGATCTCGGTCTCGGCGATGGTGATCGCCCTGGCGTACCTACCGGCCCAGCCGTGGGTACGGGCGTTCCTCGCACTCGGACTGTTGTACGTCGTGACGTCGACGGTCGTGCTGTGCAAGGTGGTCCGGGACCGGCAGGAGATCTCGGTCGTGAGCAGCCGGGTCGATCAGGCTCGCTTGGACAAGCTCCTGACCGACCACGACCCCTTCAAAGTGGACGCCTAGAGGACGGGCAGGAGTTTGTTGAGTTCGAACGGGGTTACCTGGCGGCGGTAGTCCTGCCATTCGGCGCGCTTGTTGCGGAGGAAGAAGTCGAAGACGTGCTCGCCGAGGGTTTCGGCGACGAGTTCGCTGTCTTCCATCGCGCTGATGGCCTCGGCGAGGCTGCCGGGCAGCGGCTTGATGCCGAGGGCCTTGCGCTCGCGGGGCGTGAGCGACCAGATGTCCTCCTCGACCTCCGCGGGCAGGTCGTAGCCCTCCTCGATGCCCTTCAGGCCGGCTGCGAGCATCAGGGCGAAGGCGAGATACGGATTGGCCGCCGAGTCCAGCGAGCGGAACTCGACTCGCGAAGACTGGCCCTTGTGCGGCTTGTACATCGGCACGCGTACGAGCGCGGACCGGTTGTTGTGACCCCAGGAGACGAACGACGGCGCCTCGTCCCCGACGGCCAGCCGCTTGTAGGAGTTCACCCACTGGTTCGTCACCGCGGTGATCTCGGCCGCGTGGTGCAGCAGTCCGGCGATGAACGCCCGTCCGGTCTTCGACAGCTGGTACTGCGCCCCGCCCTCGAAGAACGCGTTCCGGTCACCCTCGAACAACGACATGTGCGTGTGCATCCCGGAGCCGGGCTGGTCCGACAGCGGCTTCGGCATGAACGACGCGTAGATGCCCTGTGAGAGCGCGACCTCCTTCACCACGACCCGGAACGTCATGATGTTGTCGGCCGTCGACAGCGCGTCGGCGTACCGCAGGTCGATCTCCTGCTGACCCGGGCCGCCCTCGTGGTGGCTGAACTCGACGGAGATGCCCATCGACTCCAGCATCGTGATCGCCTCGCGGCGGAAGTCGTTGCCGATGCCCTGCGGCGTGTGGTCGAAGTACCCGGACGAGTCGACCGGCTCAGGCGTCGTACCGGGCGCGCCCATCAGCGACTTGAACAGGTAGAACTCGATCTCCGGGTGCGTGTAGAAGGTGAACCCGAGATCGGCCGCCTTCGACAGCGTCCGCTTCAGCACGTGCCGCGGGTCGGCGAAGGACGCGGAGCCGTCCGGCATGTTGATGTCGCAGAACATCCGCGCGGTGCCCATCGTCTCGCCACGCCAGGGCAGGATCTGGAACGTCGACGGGTCCGGCTTGGCCAGCATGTCCGCCTCGGTCACCCGGGCGAACCCCTCGATCGCCGACCCGTCGAACCCGAGGCCCTCGGCGAACGCGCTCTCCAGCTCGGCCGGGGCGACCGCGACCGACTTCAGGAACCCGAGCACATCGGTGAACCAGAGCCGCACGAAACGTACGTCGCGCTCCTCCAGCGCGCGCAGCACGAACTCCTGCTGCTTGTCCATCAGTCCACCTCTCACCAGCTCTACTCGGGGGCTCTCACAGTGTGCCCCGCCTCTGTTAAGCAGACGTTACGTGCCAGGGCGGACATGGCCGTGTTCAGGGCCTACCGTGTCCCCTTGTGCAGACGATCTTCCGTGCAGCGCTCATTGTCGCCGGGATCCTCTGCGTCAGCGACCTGCTGCTGAGTACGGCGCGGTTCGTCCAGTCGCTGCGCCGGAAGCGACCGGCCGAACGGGACGTGCTCGGCCGCCGGTGGCTACCGGTACCCGAGCTCGGCTTCGGCATGTGCGCGTTCTGCTGCCCCGGCCTGGTCGCGCTCGGCCTGACCCATCACGCCGACAACCTGCCGACCCGGCAGATCCTGCTCGCCGCACTGGTCTTCGGGTACGCCGGCGCCGTGCTGTCCCGCGTCGTCCGGACACCCGGCCCGGGCGGCCGCCGGTTCAAGCTACGCGCCGGCCTGCTGCTCGGCCTGCCGGCCGTGTTCGGTCTGGTCTTCGGCCTCTCCGGCCTTGCGGTCTGAGCGCGCCCGATACCACGGTACGACGCGCTCCAGCGGCGCGAACGCCAGCCAGCAGACAACCGTCGGCAGGAAGTGGATCAGCAGGATCGCCGTGTTCGCGGCGTGGAACCCGAGGAAGAACAGCGCCCCGAGCAACTGCCACCGCCCCTTGAGCCAGAGGATCACCGGCGAGCAGAACTCCCCGATGATGCCGACCCACTGCATCACGTGCAGCATCCACGGGTGGTGCAGCAACCACTCCCCGACCGGGTGCGGCCGCCGTACGATCGCCCAGGTCAGGATCGCGCTGTTCGGCCAGGCGAGCGTCCAACCGGCACCACGGAGCTTCGCGATCGAGGACAGGAAGTACGTCGCGATCACGCAGATCTGCACGCATCGGATCGCCCAGCCGGCCGCCTCCGACTTGGTCTGATCGCCGTACGACGCGATCCCGCGGCTGCCCGCCTTCACGGTCGGCAGGACCCAGAGCGCGATCACCAGCGCGAGGTGGTCGTGGTCGACCTTGCCGTCGCTCATCCCGATCAGCACCCACCAGGTGAACGCCGGCGCGACGACCCAGCCGGCGATCCGCGGGAAGTAGTTGGTGGCGCCGATCAGGCAGAACACGATCAGGACGACGTACAAGGTGGTCGTGTTCGCCACCGACGGCTTGGGCAGGTCGAGGATGCGGGCCAGCAGCAACGGCTGGTACAGGCCGGGGTGCTCGCCCTTGTCGCGGGTGTCGCGGACGAACGCGTGCATGTCGAGGATGACGAACAGGTAGAGGACCGTCCGCAGCCAGGCGATCCGCGCGAGTGCGATCGCGGGAGTGAACCAGTTGGCGAATCTCATCCGCGTCCTCGCTTCGCTCCGGGCGCGGCTGAGGTACGAGGCCCGCTGTGCTTGATGGTGAACTCGCTTCGCTCGCTCACTTGCGCACCTCCCACGTGGCCAGGACCTCGGGTGTCGGCGGGCCTTCGACCCGGCCCTTGACCAGTTGGGTGGTGTCGCGGATCAGCTCGAGCTTCACGTACTTCGGCTTGTCCGGATGCTTGCGCGCCCACCCGTCCGCGACCTGCTGCAGCAGCGACGGGTCCTTGACGATCTCACCGGTCCGGGCCTCGATCTCGGCCCGCGCGACACCGGCGCCCTCGATGTTCAGCGGTACGTCGACCGTCGTACCGGCGTCCGTGACAGCACTGATCCGGGTGAACGTGATCGAGGCGTCGTCCGCGACCGAACCGGCGTACTGCGACATCGGCCCGAACGGCCACGCGTCGTCGGAAGCACGCACCGATCCGTTGATCAGCAGACCGATGCCGACGACGGCGACGAGGACCCGCACGCCCTTGCCGACCGGGCCCAATCGCACCGCCGTCTGCTCCCCCCGCCGCTCCTCCTGACTCTGTGTCACCACGTCATTAGATCATTCCGGTTTGGACCCCTGGCTGGTAGGGGATTTTCTTAGACATGACCGCCCCAGAAAATATCCAACGTGCCCCTCAGCCTGCTCGGCTGTCCCGGCGTACGCTCCTCGGCGCGACCGCCGGCGGCGTACTGCTCGGCGGCGTCGCAGCCGCTGCCCTTCCGACAGCAGCGCAGGCCGCTCCCGCGCCGCGCTGCTACACGCGGACCGAGTGGTCGGCGCGACCGCCCAAGTCCGCCACCCAGGTGATCGCCAAACCCGACCACATCGTCATCCACCACACCGCGAGCCCGAACGTCACCGACTACTCGCTCTCGGCGGCGTACGCGGTCCAGCACTGGATCCAGAACCTGCACATGGACACCAACGGCTGGATCGACATCGGCAACCAGCTGACGATCAGCCGCGGCGGGTTCCTGATGGAGGGCCGGAGCAAGTCGCTGACGTCGATCAACAACGGGCAGAACGTCCTCGGCGCCCAGACCGCCGACAACAACAGCCACACGATCGGCATCGAGCACGAAGGCATCTACGTCACCGAGAACGTGACGACGGCGTTGTTCGACACGTCCGTGCTGACGTGCGCCTGGTTGTGCAACACGTACGGCCTCGACCCGCACGTCGCGATCGTCGGGCACCGGGACTACAACACGACGCAGTGCCCGGGTGACGTGTTCTACGCCAGACTGCCGGAGCTGCGGGATCGGGTCGCTGCCGTCCTGTAGGTAACGCGTCGGATCAGCAGCTCGAACGGTCCGCGGTAGTTGGCACGCCGCATCCGGTCGGCGAGTACGACGGTCGCCAGCCAGGTCGCGACGGCGAGCAGTGCTGTCGTCGCGACGGTGAGGGTGCGCGACAGGTCGAGCAGGTACGGCGTGAACACCACGGCCCACACCACCGATTGGCAGAGGTAGCAGGTCAATGATCGTTGTCCGACGGCGGCGATCGCCAGCGTGACGGTGCTCTGGCGATCGCTGAGTCGACGGGCGATCAGGACGATGAGTGCGGCGTACCCGAAACCGCCGAGGACGCCGGTTGCGTCGTGCAACGGTCCGAGGATGTTCCCCGCCTGGTCGCTCGGTGGGGCGAGTACGCCGCCGACGACGAGCGAGACCGGGAGGGCGCCCGCGACCGCGACGGTGAGTCCGATCAGGGCCGTCGTACGGAGAAGGGTGAGGTGCTCGGCCGGGCGTTCGAGGATGCGGCGTCGGCCGGCCCAGAGGCCGATCAGGAACGGCGTGACGAAGCCGATCCAGCCCAGGCCGGCGATGTACGGCTGGGCGACGATCCGGTCGGCGAACTGGCCGAGGAAGGTCGGCGGCAGCATGGCCGGGTCGGCCGCGTCGGAGGAGGTCGCGAGTGAGCCGTCGCTCGGCAGCGCGGTCAGGACCAGGACGAACGCGGCGACGATGAACAGCCAGCGGTCCTTCCAGCGCAAGGCCCATACGCCGAGGAACAGCAGTACGCCGTACGCCGCGAGGATGTCGCCGATGTAGAGCAGCATCGCGTGCAGGAAGCCGAGTACGACCAGGACCAGACTGCGTCGCCAGAGCAGCTTCCGGATCGGCCACCAGTCGTTGCCAGCCTCGCGTTGACGGCGGACGATCTGCGCGACCCCGTACCCGAAGAGCACTCCGAACATCGGGAACGCGCGACCGTCCACGAAGGTCGAGATCACCATTCCGACCGCGCGATCGACCGCCGAGCCGTCGGTCGGGAACCCGCCGAAGATGCGGTCGCCGTAGACGAAGTAGTGCGAGTTGGCCAACGCGATGAACAGCAGCATGAACCCGCGCGCGAGGTCCGGCCCCAGCGCCCGTTCGCTCAGCCCGGTCGGTCCACCTTGGATGCTCATGGCCCCCAGTCAATCCGCGCCGGACCGGTGCCGCGTCCATCGAAAGTCCCCCGGCGATGAACCTTCGTCGCTGTTCGATAGATGCATGCACGACGAACCCCTGACTCGTTGGCAGCGCGGGTGGTCAGCCTCTCGCGGTTGGACCGACTACCAGCGCATCGACGACGTCACCGTCGTCCGCATCGGCCAGCCGCAACGGCGCGTCGAGTACGTCGCCACCGAGCCGAACGTGACCGCCGCCGCCCACCTCGCCCTGACCGACTGCAATCCGCCGGGCTCGTCCTGGCTCACCGTCGGCACCCACGATCCGGTCCGCTTGGCTGCGGACCTCAAGCCGCTCGAGTTCGTCCGGACCGAGTGGCTGATGACGATCGACCTGTCCGACCAGGCGTCGTACCCGGTGCCCCCGCCGTACTCGCTCGAAGTGTCCGTCACGCCGTCCGTCGTCGACGTCGAGATCTGCGGGCACGGCGAGGTTGCGGCCAGCGGACGGATGGCGGTCCTGCACACCGGGGCCGTCGCCGACATGATCGTCACCGAACCCGCCCACCGGCGCCGCGGACTCGGACGCGCCGTCATGACCGCCTTGGCAGAGGCAGCCCTATCCCAGTCCGCTACCACCGCCTATCTAGCGGCTTCCCCAGACGGCCGTCCTCTTTATGAATCGCTCGGCTGGACCACCGTGACGCCACTCCTGGTCGCCCGTACCGCGGCCTGACATCTTCGGCGTACGTAAGAGGTTTGGCGACGGACGTGGGGATGAGTGGTGGGAACCAGTAATGTGCTCCCGTGCCTCAGCTTCGAGTTGCTCTTGCTCAGCTCAATGTGACCGTGGGTGACATCGCCGGGAACGCCGACAAGATCGTCGCGTGGACCCGGAACGCGGTCGAGCAAGGCGCGCACGTGGTGGCGTTTCCCGAGCTCGGACTGACCGGCTATCCGGTCGAGGATCTGGCCCTGCGCGCGTCGTTCGTCGACGCGTCCCAGGCCCGGATCCACGACCTCGCGCAGCGGCTCGCCGACGAGGGCCTCGGCGACATCGTCGTGATCTGCGGCTACCTCGACCGAGCCAGCGGTACGGCGATGGGCGTCGACCGCCTCGGCCGTCCGAAGGGCTCGCCCACCAACGCCGCCGCGGTCATCCACCAGGGCCGCGTCGTCACGAGCGCGGTGAAGCACCACCTGCCGAACTACGGCGTCTTCGACGAGTTCCGGCACTTCGTTCCCGGCAACACCCTGCAGGTGATCCGGATCCACGGCATCGACGTGGCGCTGGTGATCTGCGAGGACCTTTGGCAGGACGGCGGCCCGGTCGCGGTCACCCGTGAGGCCGGTGCCGGTCTCCTGCTGGTGATCAACAGTTCGCCGTACGAGGCCAACAAGGACGACGTCCGCGGTGACCTGGTACGCCGCCGGGCCCGCGAGGCCGGCTGCTCGCTCGCGTACGTGAACCTGGTCGGCGGCCAGGACGAGCTGGTCTTCGACGGCGACTCGCTGGTCGCCGATGCCGACGGCAAGGTGTTCGCCCGCGCCCCGCAGTTCGAGCAGGGCAGCATGATCGTCGACCTCGATCTCCCTGCCGCATCAGGTACGCCGGCTGGCACGCACGAAGGCATCGAGATCGTCCACACCGTGCTGCAGGAAGACCCGGTCGAGTCGTACGACGCGATGGAGCCGGTGATCGCACCGCATCTGTCCGACGAGGCCGAGATGTACGGCGCGGTCGTCACCGGACTGCGCGACTACGTGCAGAAGAACGGCTTCAAGTCCGTCCTGCTCGGTCTGTCCGGCGGCATCGACTCGTCCCTGGTCGCCGCGATCGCCTGCGACGCGATCGGCGCCGAGCACGTCTTCGGGATCTCGAACCCGAGCGTGTACTCCAGCGACCACTCCAAGGACGACGCCGCCGAGCTCGCCGCCCGGACCGGTCTGAACTACCGCGTCGTACCGATTCAGCCGATGGTGCAGCCGTTCCTCGACACGCTCGGCCTGACCGGGCTGGCCGAGGAGAACCTGCAGGCGCGGGTCCGCGCGGTGATCTGGATGGGCCTGTCGAACGCCGACGGCCACCTAGTGCTTGCCTGCGGCAACAAGTCCGAGCTGTCCGTCGGCTACTCCACCATCTACGGCGACGCGGTCGGCGGGTACGCGCCGCTGAAGGACGTGCCGAAGACGCTCGTCTGGCGGCTGGCCAAGTGGCGGAACGCGGACGCGAAGGAGAAGGGGCAGCAGCCCCCGATCCCGGAGAACTCGATCGTCAAGCCTCCGTCGGCCGAGCTTCGCCCGGGGCAGCAGGACACTGACTCGCTGCCGCCGTACGATCTGCTCGACGACATGCTGGACGACTATGTCGAGCAGGACCGTGGCAGTGCGGAACTCGTCGCTGCCGGGTTCGACACCGAACTGGTCACGAAGGTGATCCAGCTCGTCGACCGCGCGGAGTACAAGCGCCGGCAGTACCCACCGGGCCCGAAGATCACCCACAAGGCCTTCGGCCGGGACCGCCGGTTGCCGATCACCAATGCATGGCGTGAGGACGCACGGAAGGCAGCCGAGCACTGAGCGACTCATGGCGGTACCGCCCATCAACAGACAACCCGTGGGGCTCGTCGGACGACCTGCACGATCGGTCCGGCCTGCCCAGGGACAGTTACGGCGACGACTTCGCCGATGATGTGAGCGATCGCTCACCGTCAGGCGGTGGCGCTCACCCTCCGCAACGGTGGGACGATGGCAGCATGGTTGACAACTTCGCGTCGGCCGGTACCTCAGACGACGACGAGGAGCTGCCGTCGCCGTACGGGACCGGACCGAAGAATCGGACAACCGAGGAGAGCCGCCGCTCGGACTACGACAACGACAGTTGGCGGGACCGCGGCCCGGGTGGTTCCGGGCTTGGTCTCGACCCGTCGCCGTCGTTGCCGAACGCACCCCGGACGTACGAGCGCGGCCCGGTGCCGCAGCAGCCGTACGTCCCGAAGCCGCCGTACCTGCCGAGCGCACCGCCGCCTTCACAGCACCAGCCACAACAGCGCCAGCAACCACCGCCTCCTCCGCCGCAACGGCAGGAGCGGCCGGAGCGGCCCGAGCGGCCTGAGTACTACGGTGAGTCGCGGGGCGAGGAGTCGTACGAGCGGTATCCGGAGCAGAACCCGTTCCGGCCGCAGCAGCCGCCTGTGCAGCCACAGGTACCGCCGGCGCAGCCTTCGCAGGTGCAGCAGCCGCCGCAGCAGGGTCGGCCCAGTCCGTTCGGTCCGGGGAGCAACGGCGTACCGGCGAACCGGCCGCCGCAACCTCAGCAGCAGGCGCCGCGTCCGCCCGCACCACCCCAGACACCGCCGGCGCAGTCGAGCAATGGTGTGAGCCAGCGGCCGCCGCATGCGTCGAATGGCAGCGCGAACTGGAGCAGTCCGGCGCCGCAGCCGAGTCCTTCTCCTTCTTCACCGCAGCCGGGTGCACAACCGCACTCGCCCGCGCAGAGCAACGGGCATAGCAATGGCCTTAGTAGTGGGCACAGCAACGGACTGAGCAACGGTTCGAGTAATGGGTTCAGTCCGCAGCAGCCGCCGCGTCAGGCGCCGCCGGCTCAACCCCAGGACCAGGCGCAGGAATCCGCCCAGCCGCAGGAGCCTGTCCGCCGACAGGAAGAGCGGCAGCCCGAGCGCGCGCCGCGGCCCGAGCAAGGGTCGGCGAAGGAGCGGGCGCTCGCGCAGGAGCGGGCGCTGCGGATGGAGCTCGCGCGGCAGGAAGAGCAGGAACGCCAGCGGGCGGCTGCGGCTGCTGCTCCCCCGGCCCCGTCACAGACACCGTCACAGACACCGTCACAGACACCGTCACAGACAGCGCCACAGACGCCGCCGCAGACTCCCCCGGCGACCCCGATGGACACTTCGACCATCACGGCGTACATGCCGGAGATGATCGAGACGTACCAGCAGCAGGCCAACGGCTATTTGTCGGATCCGAGTGCGGAGTACGAGAGCAACGCGCCGGTCAGCGACGAGCCTGATGAACAGCGGACGGTCGGTGCGCGCCGGCGTGCGAACGTTCAGCAGGATGCGCCGAGTCAGATCGGCGTCGAGCCGGCCGCGTCGCATCGTGCGGCTCGCCGTGCACAGGCCTCGGCGAGCACCGAGGCCGGGGCGGAAGCTCCGTCCGCCGCAGTTGGCGGGCAGGCGCCACAGGGCGGTGCTCCCAGTGATGCAGCGAAGCGGCCGCGGCGGTATCGCGTGCATCATCTGCGCGATTTCAAGAACCGCGGCGAGAAGTGGGCGATGCTGACGGCGTACGACCAGTACACCGCCGAGATCTTCGACCAGGCCGGCATCCCGGTGCTGCTGGTCGGCGACTCCGCCGCGAACAACGTCTTCGGATACGACACGACTCTGCGGGTGACCGTCGACGAACTGATCCCGTTGGCGCGCGCTGTCGCGGGTGCGGTCGAGCGCGCGCTGGTCGTCGCCGACCTGCCGTTCGGTTCGTACCAGGCGTCACCGGAGCAGGCCTTCCACACCGCCGTGCGGTTCATGAAGGAAGCCGGCGTGCACGCGGTCAAGCTCGAGGGCGGACGGACCGTCGTACCGATGGTCGAGAAGCTGACGCAGTCGGGCATTCCGGTGATGGCGCATATCGGTTTCACGCCGCAGAGCGAGCACAGCATCGGCGGGTATCGCGTGCAGGGTCGCGGCGACCAGGCTGCCGGCCTGATCGACGACGCCGTCGCGCTGGCCGAAGCCGGTGCGTTCGCGGTGGTCCTCGAGATGGTCCCGGGCGATGTCGCGGCCGAGATCACCAAGCGCGTCTCGATCCCGACCATCGGCATCGGCGCCGGCCGCGACACCGACGCTCAGGTCCTCGTCTGGCAAGACATGGCCGGCCTGCGCTCAGGCACCATGCCGCGCTTCGTCAAGCAGTACGCCGACCTTCGCGGAGTCCTCACCCAAGCCGCATCCGCCTACGTGGCGGACGTTGCCTCGGGCGCCTTCCCCGGCGACGAACACACCTTCTGACGCAACTCTTCGTGCTGCCGCGGTAGCTCAGCGGATACCCGTTCCAGACTCTTGTCCGGCGGGTTCCGCGGGTTCAGGCTGTTTGCGGCAAAAGGGGAGGCCCGATGAGAATTCGTCGACTGATTGTTGCTGCCGGAGTTTCGTTCGCTTTGGTCGGTGGGGTGATGGCGTCGCTTCCCGCGGCGAACGCCGTACCGTCCGGTCCGAAGCCGGTGGCGAGTTACACACCACCGCCGGTGCAGTGGGGTACCTGTACCGATCCGCGGCTCGCGAGCCGTGGTGCGCAGTGCGGCTTCGTGGTCGTGCCGCTGGACTACGACCATCCCGGCGGGACGAAGATCCAGCTGGCGGTGTCGCGGATCATGCACAAGACACCCGACTCGCAGGCACAAGGTCCGATGCTGGTGAACCCGGGCGGACCGGGCGGCTCCGGCTTGATCTACTCCGTCTTCGGTGAGTTCGTACCGAACGGCGCAGGCGACTCGTACGACTGGGTCGGTTTCGACCCGCGCGGCGTCGGTTCGAGCAAGCCCGCGCTGAGCTGCATCCCGGACTACGCCGGTTACAACCGGCCGCTGTACGTCCCAGTGACGCCCAAGCTCGAACAGGTCTGGATCCAGCGGTCGAAGGCCTACGCGAAGGCCTGCAACACCGCACAGCACGCGTTGCTCGGGCACCTCACCACGCTCGACTCGGTCCGCGACATGGAGAGCATCCGCAAGGCGCTCGGCGCCCCGCAGATCAACTACTACGGCTTCTCGTACGGCACGTACCTCGGCCAGGTGTACGGCACGCTGTACCCGAACCGCCTCCGCCGCGTCGTCTTCGACGGCGTCGTCGACGCGACCCGCGTCTGGTACAAGGCCAACCTCGACCAGGACATCGCGTTCAACAAGAGCGTCAAGGTCTTCTTCGCGTACGTCGCCGCGCACAACTCCACCTGGCATCTCGGCACCACCGAGGCCGCGGTCGAGCTCCAGTACTACGCCCAACTGAGGAAACTCGTCGGCCATCCCGCTGACGGCAAGATCGGGCCGGACGAGTGGAATGACATCTTCTCGCAGGCGGCGTACTACGTGTACGGCTGGGTCGATGTGGCGAACGCGTTCGCGGCGTGGGTCCACGACAAGGACGCCACCGCTCTGGTCGACCTGTACGGCGGCCCGCCGTTCGACGACAACGGGTACGCCATCTACCTCGGTGTGTCCTGCACGGACGCCAAGTGGCCGACCAACTGGCAGACTTGGCGCCGGGACAACTGGAGCATTTACGCCAAGGCTCCGTTCCTGACCTGGAACAACGCCTGGTTCAACGCACCGTGTGCGTTCTGGCCGGCCAAGGCCGGGAACCCGGTGAAGGTCGACGGACGCCAGGTGAAGGGCGCGCTGCTGATCAACGAGACGCTCGACGCGGCCACGCCGTACACCGGGGCTTTGCAGACGCGTAAGACGTTCCCGCACGCGGTGCTGATCGAAGGTGTCGGCGGAACGACTCACGCCGGTTCGTTGTCCGGCGTGACGTGCACCGATGACCGCATCGCGGCCTATCTGCAGACCGGCGTACTTCCGAAGCGTCTGCCAGGGAACCACTCCGACGTCCAGTGTCCGCCGGTACCGGCGCCACAGCCGGACGCCGCCTTGGCCCCGGCTGCAAAGTCCGGCGGCTCAGCGATTAGCAGGTTCCGGGAGGAGCTCAGATCCACGGTAGGGCCGAACGTTCGGTCCAGTACTCCTCGGGCTGCTGGCTGAACTCGATGAGGGGGCCGTCGGCGTGGTAGGCGAGGTTGCTGGCTAGTTGGGTAGCGGTGGTCGCACCGCTGAGGACTATGTCAGCCCAGGGCTGAGCCACTGCCGCGCCGATGGCCAGGGCGTCGGGAGCGACGCCGCGCTTGTCAGCGAACTCGTTGAAGGGCGTCTCACCAGCGCGGCTGGTGAGACGCCCGTTCGCCACGGCTTCCTTGACGACGACGAACCACCCGGCGTCGTGTGCTTCGGCGAGGGCTGGGCCTACTGACGGCTCCAGGACGTTCCAGGTCGCCTGTACTGCGGAGAACGGCGTACCTGCGTCGACTGCCTTGCGAAGGGTCTCTGCTTGGCGTGGGCCGCTGGTGGAGAGGCCGACGCGGACACCGGAGTCGGCCAGTCCGCGGAGGCGGTCCAGCAGCCGCTTGTCGTCGAGCGCTGGGCTGTCGGTGGTCAGGCTGTGGATGAGGTAGACGTTCGGCGGTCCACCAAGCGCTTGAAGGGTCTCCGGCCACTGCCGTTCGAACGTGGCGAGGGTGTGGTCCTTCACTTCGTGCGTCTCCGCGTCGTGCCGCCAATCGGCGACGTACGTGTAGCCCCACTTGGACCCGATGGTGAGTTGGGTACGCCGCTCTGGGGTAAGCCACTCGCCGAGGAACTTCTCGGCAAGGCCGTACGAACGGGCGGCGTCGAAGTACCGAACACCGGCCTGCCAAGCCTGCTCCAGCAGCTGATGCGTGCGCACCCGCAGATCCTCGACCGCCCGCGCCTCCGGCAGATCCTCGTCATGACCGAGGTTGATGTACCCAGGACGCCCTAGCGCCGCCAGCCCAAGACCAATACTCGCCATGTTTCCGATCCTCTCACCCCCTTCTTCTTCTCTCCCCGCGCCACCCAACCACGTCCCGCCTGATGACGCAGATCGGGTAATGGGCTTTTGGCAACCAACGTGAGACTCGCCGCAACATCGGGCGCGCGGCTTGAGCTGTCCCTTACCGTTTTGTGGTGTGAGCGAATCCCAGTTGCCACCACCAGGAACGGTCCGACGCCGTACGACGGCCCGCGTGCTGCCGGTGCGTCCGGACGGCAAGGTGCTGCTGCTGCACGGATGGGATCCGCTGAAACCACACACGCCGTACTGGTTCACGATCGGCGGCGGCGTCGAGGACGGCGAGACGGTCCCCGAGGCGGCCAGCCGGGAACTGCGCGAAGAGGTCGGCATCGTGCTGCCGGCCGACGCGCTCGGTGCACCGGTGGCGACGAACACGATCGAGTTCGAGTACTACGGCAGCCGGATCATCCAGCGCCAGACCTTCTTCGCGGTCGCGGTGGACGATGTCGACGTGACGTTCGCGAACCAGGAGGAGCTCGAGCTGCAGACCATCAGCGCCCACGGCTGGTGGTACGGCGACGACCTCGAGGCAACCGGTCAGGCCGCGCACGTGACGATCCCCGGGATCCTGCGCCAGGCCGCGGACGCGATCACCCTGCGACGCGCGTCCTAGCGGGCCCGTGCCTCTTTGAGGACCTTCTTAGGAACCTTCTTGTCCACCTTGTAGTGGACCTTGTCGATGCGCTCCGCACAGCCTGCCTTGGACAGGCGCATCAGCACCACCGGGCACTTCTTGCACCTCGGCTTGTCCTTGCAGCACTTCTTCTTCGCGGTCATCGACGGCACTCGGCGAGTGTAGGTGAGGCATACCTAACCGTCTAGGTGTCGCGGCAGGCATCGTGGCGGACATCACTCCAGCTGTCCGGTCAGCAAGGCGCGCGCCTCGACCAATGACGGCCCGTACCAGGTGAGATGCCGGCCCGAGACGCAGCGCGCGGGTTTGCTGAACGCCTCGGGTCCGTCATCGGGTGAAAAGGCATAAGGCTCGTCCGGCAGCACTGCCAGGTCGTACTCCGGTAACGCGTCCAGCTCTATGCGTGGATAACGCTCGCCGGATTCTCCAAGGATGTTGTCTATGCCGATTCGGGCGAGCAGATCCCCCGCGAACGTGTCCCGTCCCAACGCCATCCACGGCCGCCGCCAGATCGGTATCACGGCCCGCCGGCGCATTCCGTCGTACGGCGAACTCCAGACCGCGCGCGCTTCACCCAACCACGCGGGTACGTCGCCGGTGATCGCGGACAGCATGCGTTCGAGTGAGTCGAGTGATTCGGGCACCGTCGTCGGCGCGGTCACCCAGACCGCGATTCCACTCGCGCGCAACGCGTCCAGATCGACCGCGCGATTCTCTTCGGCGTTCGCGACGACGACGTCCGGTGCGAGTTCGCGGACGCGGTCGAGATCAGGATTCTTGGTACCGCGAACGCGCACGACGTCGAGGTCCGCGGGATGCGTACACCAGTCGGTCGCACCAACGATCAACGATGCGTCGGTGACCGCGATCGACTCCGTCAACGACGGCACGATGCTGACCACACGACGTACAACATCGGGCAGTTCAACAGTGTTGTGGAGGTCGTCGTACACGCTCTTGCACCTCACCTTCGCAGGACGTTGCCGAGGACAACACTCGCCGATCGGGGCACTTCACGGCAGATTCTGCCGCGTGTCGCCAAGAAATTCTTGAGCGTATCCGGCATGCTCTCGGCACGGCGGAATCCCTTCTGCACAAGGATTTTCGGCATTTACGCCGCTCTTTGCCGCCAGTTCGCCTTAACCTGTAGACGTTTCGGGTGCTTTACGTGGCGCACAAGTGTTGTCATCATCATGACGACGAGGAATCCACCGTGGTTTTCCTCAGCCGCACCAAGGAGGCAGAGTGCCAGCCAAGAAGGCAGCCGCAGGGAAGGCGACAGCCAAAAAGGCTTCTCCCGCCAAGAAGACTGTCGCGAAGAAGGCCAGCGCCGCGAAGACGACAACCGCGCGCAAGGTCAGCGCAGTAAAGAAGACAGCGACGAAGAAGGTGAGTGCGGCCAAGAAGACCGCCGCTAGGAAGACGGTGGCGAAGAAGGCCCCGGCCAAGAAGACCGTCGCCAAGAAGGCCGTCGCGAAGAAGGCCCCGGCGAAGAAGGTCACGGCCCGCAAGACCGTTGCGAAGAAGGCGCCGGCGAAGCGCGCTACCGCTGCCAAGAAGGCACCGGCCGCGAAGAAGACGACGGCCAAGCGCACGACCGCCGCCAAGAAGACGACGGCGAAGAAGACCGTCGCGCGGAAGACTGCCGCGAAGAAGACGGTGGCGAAGAAGGCGCCGGCCAAGAAGGTCGCCGCGAAGAAGGCACCGGCGAAGACCGCTGCCAGGAAGGCGCCCGCGAAGCGCGTCGCGGCGAAGAAGTCGGCTGTGAAGAAGACTGTCGCGAAGAAGGCCCCGGCGCGTAAGGCCCCGGCCCGCAAGACCGCGGCTCGGCGGGTAGCCCGCTGATCTGGACGTCCGCACTCGCGCGACGTCCGGCAGTACAGACCTGAGGGGCATCACCGGATTCGGTGATGCCCCTCGGCATGTCGGCGGGACGACTGCTAGTCGTCCTCCCACTTCTCGTCGTTGTCCCAGGCCTCGTTGCGTTCCTGCACCTTGTCGAGGGCGCGGGCGGCTTCCTCCGGGGAGCTGTACGGGCCGAGCCGGTCGCCCGACTTCGCACCCGTGTACGGCTCGACCTGGCCGGTCTTGGTGTTGTAGTACCACTCGTTGCTGTGATCGTCGCTCATCTGGATGACCACCTCCTGGGAGTCTTGTCGCAGCTCTTTAGAATGATCTCACCATGTCGATCCTTACTCCTGGCGTCATTTCGCCGCGCCGTGACGTACCCGCATCCATCCCGCGCCCGGAATACGTCGACAAGCCGGCCCCGACGCCGTACACCGGTTCCTACGTCACGTCCCCCGAGCTGGTCGAGAAGATGCGCGTCGCGAGCACGCTGGCCGCGCGGGCGTTGCAGGCGGTCGGTGCGGCCGCGAAGCCCGGCGTGACAACGGACGAACTGGACGCGGTCGGCCACGAGTACCTGATCGAGCGCAACGCCTACCCATCGACGCTCGGCTACCGCGGCTACCCGAAGTCGCTGTGCACGTCGGTGAACGAAGTGATCTGCCACGGCATCCCCGACGACCGCCCGCTCGAGAACGGCGACATCGTCAACGTCGACATCACGGCGTACCTCGATGGTGTGCACGGCGACACCAACGCGACGTTCCTCGTCGGCGACGTGGACGAGGAGAGCCGGCTGCTGGTCGAGCGCACGCTGGAAGCGCTGAACCGCGGCATCAAGGCAGTCAAGCCCGGGCGCAAGGTCAGCATCATTGGCCGCGTGATCGAGTCCTACGCCAAGCGGTTCGGGTACGGCGTGGTGCGCGACTTCACCGGTCACGGCATCGCGACGTCGTTCCACTCCGGCCTGATCATCCCGCACTACGACGACGAACGCTTCGACGACGTGATCGAACCGGGCATGACGTTCACCATCGAGCCGATGCTGACACTCGGCACCTACGAGTACGACCTGTGGGACGACGGCTGGACCGCCACGACGAAGGACAAGTCCCGCACCGCCCAGTTCGAACACACCCTCCTAGTAACCGACACCGGCGCCGAAGTACTAACCCTCCCGTGACGATCACGCAGTATGTCGAGGCCCACCTCCCCGGCATCCTCGCGATCTGCGAAACCGAAGGCTGGCCGAGTCTGCCCGCCGATCCCGTCCGGGCGCACGCGGTCTTCACCGCACCAGGCGTGACAACTGTCGTCGCCCTCGACGGCGAGCAGGTCATCGGTTTCGCCTACCTGCAAAGCGACGGCCACATCCAGGCGCACCTGTCGCAAATGGCAGTGCACCATGACTACCGCCGCAAGGGCATCGGCCGCGCACTACTCGAGTACGCCACTCCCCTAACCGGCGCCCAACGAGTAGACCTCGTGACCGACACCGCCAACACCTTCTACGCATCCTTCGACCACCGCACCTTCGCAGGCTTCCGCATCTACCCGTAGCCGTTCGATTGCCGTAACCGCCGAAGGCGGCCGTTCTTGTTTGAATGGCAGTGTGACGGCTGACCAGTACGACGCGATTGTGATCGGGACCAGTCAGGGTGGACGGTTTCTGCCCGTCGACCTGGCGAAGGCGGGCCAGCGGGTGGCGCTGGTCGAGCGCGGCCAACTCGGCGGCGTCTGCGTCAACACCGGATGCACCCCGACCAAGACGATGGTCGCCAGCGCTCGCCTTGCCTACCAGGCGCGCCGCGGTCCGGAGTACGGCGTCCGGGTCGGGCCGGTCTCGGTCGATCTCGCCGCGGTACGCGAGCGCAAGCGGGCCATGGTCGCCGGCGCGCGGGAGAACTACGCGAGCCGTCTGGCGCAGGACGGCCTCGACCTGATCGAAGGCGAGGCCCACTTCACCGGACCTCACACGATCGAGGTTGCCTTGTCCGGCGGGGGCACGCGGCAGCTCACCGCGCCTGTGATCGTCATCGACACGGGCACCAGGCCGAAGCCGTTGGAGATTCCCGGGGCAGCCGCCGTACCGGTGCTCGACTCGACGTCGATCATGGAGCTGGACGAAGTACCAGAGCACCTGATCGTCCTGGGCGGCGGCTATATCGGACTGGAGTTCGGGCAGATGTTCCGCCGATTCGGCAGCTCGGTCACCGTCGTCCAAAGCGCCGCGCGGCTGCTGATGCTGGAAGACGACGACGTTTCGGACGAGGTCGCCGGAATCTTGCGAGACGAGGGGATCACGGTCCTGACGTCGTCCGCTGCCCTCGAGGTCGAGCCCGCCGGCGACGGCCTCCGGCTGACCGTCCGAACGGCAGACGGGGTGGAACAACTCGAAGGGACCCACCTGCTGTCGGCGATCGGCCGCGTCCCGAACACGGAGGCCCTCACTCTCGAAGCAGCCGGCGTCCGGCTCGACGACCGTGGCTTCGTCGAGGTCGACGAGTACCTGGAAACCTCCGTACCCGGCGTGTACGCGATGGGTGACGTCAAGGGCGGCCCGGCCTTCACCCACTTGTCGTACGACGACTACCGCATCCTGCGTGCCAACCTGCTGCTGCAGGAGAAGGCGAGCGTGCGCGACCGGATCGTCCCGTACGCCGTGTTCATCGATCCGCAGCTCGGTCGCGTCGGCATCACCGAACGGGAAGCAAGGACGCGCGGCCGCGCGATCCGAGTCGCGAAGCTACCGATGAGCGCCGTCGTCCGCGCGATCGAAACCGGCGAGACCCGCGGATTCATGAAGGCCGTCGTCGACGCCGACAACGGCCAGATCCTGGGCTGCGCAGTACTAGGCGCCGAGGGCGGCGAGATCATGACCATCATCCAGGTCGCCATGCTCGGCAATCTCCCCCACACCGCGCTCTCAAACGCGATCCTCACCCACCCCCTCCTAGCCGAAGGCCTAAACACCCTCTTCGCCCTCCTCGACAACTAACAAGCTCGGACGACAAAGCCACCGTCAGACCAAACGCGCCGTACGCGCCCATCTCAACGCCACACCGAACGACCACCGCCACCACCCCGACCACCACCATCACCGCGATCACCGCGATCACCACCATCACCGCGATCACCGCGATCACCGCGATCACCGCGATCACCCGCACCTGCACCGTCGGCACCACGCCGCCGCAGTCGCAGCTCGGCAACCCTCACCCACACACGACACCTCCAACTCCCCGCGACCACCGCCGCCACCGCGACCAGCCACAACCGCGCCGTCGGCACCACGCCACCGCAGTCGCAGCTCAGCAACGCTCACCGCGGCGGAACCGCAGTACGGCGTCCTCGGCGTCCACGTTGTGCACCTGCACACGACACCTCCACCTTGCCGCGAGTTCGCCGCCGACCGACGCCACCGGACTGCAGTCGAGGGCCGTCGTACCCCTCGCCCCTCGCCGCTGGAGTCGCGGCTCGGCAACGCTCACCGCGATGGAACCGCAGTACGGCGTCCTCCGCGTCCAGGTCGTGCGCCTGCGCACGACACCTCCAGCTCGCCGCGAGTTCGCCGCCGACCGACGCCACCGGACTGCAGTCGAGGGCCGTCGCGCCCCTCGCCCCTCGCCCCTCGCCCCTCGCCCCTCGCCGCTCATGCCTCACGCCTCACGCCTCACGCGGGGCTAACACGGACGCTCGCAGGTACCACGGGGTCCTGGGGCGTTGTCGGGAGTGGATCGGTCGAGGGATCGCCCCAGACGGCGAACCGGGCGGCTTCCTGCATCGTGGGTTCGTCGGCCGACCACCGACTGGAGCGCCGGCCGGAGCGTGGGTCGGAGCTCGGACCGGAGCGCGGAGTGGAACGCGGGCTCTGTGCGTCGGGGGCTGCGGTGGCGCGGGTGTTCGGCCTCGGGGCGGCGGTTGCCTCGAGGGAAGCTGACGCGGTTGGTCTTGGTTGGGGTGGTGGGTCGGCCCAGGTGGGGCGGGTGACGTGGACTGTGTTGTTGGTGATGGTGATGGTCCAGTGGCCGTTGTGTAGGTCGGTGTGGTGGCGACGGCAGAGCAGGGCCAGGTTCCAGATTGCTGTTGGGCCGCCGTTTATCCAGGATCGGAGGTGGTGGGCGTCGCACATGATTGGGGGTGCTCCGCAGACGACGCAGCCTTTGTCGCGTGCGTTCAGGGCGCGGCGCATCGCTCGGGTGACGAGGCGTTCGGCGCGGCCGACGTCGAGCGGTTGCGAGTTCGAACCGAGTACGAGCGGGATGATCTTGGCGTCGCAGGCGAGTCGGCGGATCGCGGCTGCTGACAGCTGGTCGCCGTACATGAGGGTGCCGGTGGCGTCTGCTGTGGCGGCTTTCAGGTCGTTCAGATCGATGGTGACGGTGATGTTCGCCTTCGCACCAAACCCAGGCACCCAACCCGCGCGACTCTCGCCCACCGGAGCACTGGCGCCACCGGTCGCATCCGTGGCGGCGGTGGCTGCAGGATCCGGCGCGTCGGCGATGCACGCGGGATCGGCGGTGCCGCTACCCGCCTCCGCAGCCGCACCTGCAGTCGCTCCGGCGCCGCTCGCGGCGGGTGCAGTTGTGTCGTCCGCGGTGGAGGTAGGTGTGCTGCCGGTAGGCGCGGTGCCGGCTGGAGGGCGGGGAGTACGTGCGGTGGGTCGCGGTGTGAAGGCTGCGTCGGTGGCTGCGGCGGCGATGGTTAGGGCTGTGGTGAGGGCGTCTGCTTGGCGTTTGTCGCGGGGGCGGGGGTCGGGGTCGCCGGTGGCGGTTTTGTGGGGGCGGGCGCCGGTGAAGGTGAGGGAGCGGAGGAGTTCGGCGTTTTCGTTGGCTAGGTAGCCGCGGAACTTGACTCCGTTTTCGGCGTTCGCGAGGGTGAGGCTCTCGCGTTCGTAGGCCTTGTTTTCGTCGGGTTCCGGGCCGTCGGAGTCGAGCAGGTCGCAGATCTGCTTGGCTGCTGTACGCAACTCGGCTGGCGACAGTCGACCGGCCAACGTCACGAGCTGTTGTTCGGCCACGTCGAGGTCTTCGACCGGGACTCTGGAGCGGACCCGTTCGAGCGCGGACACAATCACACCGGCCTGCGCCGTACGCAACACGCGAACTCCGCCGACACCGTCACCATCCGCCCCATCCTCAGCAGCGGCCGTCCCAACATCTTCAGTGGCACCGGCGCCATCCGCGGCCTCTTCACGCTGCAGGCGCTCCCCGGACTCGCCGCATTCCGCGGAGTCCTCAGCGGGGATTGCGATGCCGTGGGTTAGGGCTTCGGTGACGATGGTGTACTTCGGGAGGGCTCGGGCCAGGCGTACGTCGCGCCAGGCTTCGGCTCGGTCGCGGCGGTAGCGGAACGACAGCAGCTCGACCGCGTCGCGGGCACCGAGCTCTTCGGCGTACCCGCTCTCCTCGATCCGCGCGACCACCTGCAGTCGGCGGGACCCTCGCTGGGCGAGCTCGGCGTCCAGTGCGTCGAGCTCGGACAGCAGTTCGCCGCCGCTCAACGACCACACCGGTCGCTCACCCAGGAGTTCCATACCCACAACAGTAGACACCCCCACCGACAGTTCTCAAACCCAGAACCCCTTAATTTCAAGGCGATTCGGCACCAGCGCCTGTGGATAACCGGCGCGGTGCTGCGTCACTGACCAACCCCACCCTTGGGTTCCCCAGGGGCCGGGCCTGAGCGTGATCACCCGTGGCCGCGGCCGCTTGGTCAGTGGCCCACGTCCGCCTCAACCAGTCGGCGGCGGTCTCGCGTCGACCGCGCCCTACGCGCGGCACGTTGTGCATCAGATGCGTGTCGTTGAGGGCTTGGCGTGCGGATCTGGTGCACAACGTGGAGCGGAGGCGGAGAGGGCCGAGCAGTTGGCGAAGGCGGGTGAGCAGCTGGCGAAGGTGGGTGGCTGGCTTATGGCCAGGGGTGGAAGTTGGTGGTGGTGTAGAGGGTTTTGGCGGAGTGGTTGCCTTCGGCAACTCGGAGGGCTACTTGGCCTGGGACGGAGGCTAGGAGGGCGCGGGCTATGCCTTGGTGGCGGTGGGTTGGGGAGGTGAAGAGTTCGATGATGAAGGGGCAGTCGGGGGTGTCGGGCCAGGGGGCTCGGTCTACTACGAGGATTGCGGCGATCAAGACGTCGTCCAGGCAGGCCAGGCGGCTTAGGTCGAGGTTGAGGTTGCCGTAGGCGGATTCGAAGGTGAGGGTGATGTCTTCGATTGCCTCGGCTTCTGTAGCCGCCGCGGCTCCGGGTTCGTAGGAGGCGAAGTACAGCCGGCCCAGTGGGACCGTGTCGGCCACCGACGGCGCGCGCGTTGTGACGCCGGCGGGTAGTTCCACGAGTTCGGTGGGACCGGCGGGGCGGATCAGGACCGGCATTGGAAGGCCGACCAGGACCCACGCCTGCCGTGCAGGAGCTGGATCACCGGGCCGACTGGATGAAGGCGGCCAGGTCTTCCGACTGCTGCCGCCGGGAGTCGTCGTGGACATACATCATGTGGCCGGCTTCGTAGTACTTCGTTTCGATGTTGGGGACGAGTTCGGCCGGGATCTGTAGCCGGGACAGGGTGTTCTCGGTGGCGAAGTACGGCGTGGCGCCGTCGTAGCGACCCGACGCGACGTGGACCCGCAGGTGTGGGTTGACGCGCATCGCCTCGGCGAGTTTGTCGGCGACCGTGATCTGCTGGCCCTCGAACTCCTTGTACGACCAGTTCTTCGCGGCCTCGAAGCTGAGGATCTCGTACGGCAGATCGTTCTCGTACCCGAGCTCGACCCGCACGTAATGGTTCAGCGCGGCAGTGTAGGGACCGATGATCGCGTTGAACGACGGATCCTTGCTCTGCGTCTCACCACCGGAGTCCGAGTCCCAACCGATGAACCGACCGTCCAGCCGACCAACCACCTGACGACGCGAGCGCAGCAACTCGGCGAAGAAGCGCATGTGCTCGATCCGCAGGTTCACCCGGTCGATGTAGTCCTCCGACAGCCCGGTCAGCGCGGCCAGCCGAGTGACCACCTCGGCCCGGTAGTCCGCCGAGATCCGGTTGCCTTGGGCAAGCGCATTCGGATACCGCCCCGCCGCGAACCGCTCCGCGTCAGCAAGCAGGTCTTCCAAAGAGGAATCCGGGATCAAGCCGTGGTAGTGCGCAATAGCGGCGTACGTCGGCAGGTACAGCGTGTACGGCAAGTCGTTCCCCGGCGTGAAGTCGAGCGTGCCGAATTCCAGCACGACCGAGATCAGCATCACCCCGTTCAGGTACATCCCGTACCGCTCCTGCAGATGCGACGCCAGCCCCGCAGCCCGCGTCGTACCGTACGACTCGCCGGCCAGGAACTTCGGCGACATCCACCGCCCGTTCCGCGAGGTCCACAGCCGGATGACCTCGCCGACCGACTCCAGGTCGCGGGTGAACCCGTGGTACTCCCCCGGCTTCTCCCCCTCGACCGCCCGCGAGTACCCGGTCGACACCGGATCGATGAACACGATGTCGCTGTGCCTCAGCAAGGTCTCGGCGTTGTCGACGATCGAGTACGGCGGACGCGCGAGCTCACCCGCGTCACCGGAGACCACGCGGCGCGGGCCGAGCAGGCCGAGGTGCAGCCAGATGCTCGACGACCCCGGCCCGCCGTTGAATGCGAACGTCACCGGCCGATCCGAAGCATCCGCGTCGTCCAGCGTGTAGGCGGTGAGGAACACCTCGGCCTTCGGCTTCAGCCCGTCGAACTTGCCGTCGGTGTACACCTCCTGGCGAAGCACGATCCGCCCGGTGGTCGCCGTGTACCGCAGCTCCTGCCCGTCGATCGTCAGCGTGTGCTGCGTCGTGACCAGATCGTCGGCCGGCGTGGCGGGCTTGGTTTCGGTCTCGGTCTTCTCCTCGTTCGCCATGTCGCAGAACCTACCAGCGGCCCCGCGCCCGTCACCTGGATATTCAGTTGTCGATCAGATCGAACTCTTCCCAAGGACCGATCGCCGTTCGGTTGGCGATCAGCGCGGTCGCGCCGGCGTTCTCCGCGCAGACGAGGTTGTTGTTGACCTGGGCACGGAAACTGACCGAGCCGTCGCCGTTGTGGATCAGCTGGAAGGTCTCCCACGAGCCCACGGCCGAGTTCTTCGCGAGCAGCGGCGCGGCGCCGGCGTTGTCGGCTGCGACGTACAGGCCGTTGGCTCTGGCCTTGAGTGAGACGTTGCCGCCGCCGAGATCGGCCAGATCGAACTGCTGCGCCGTACCGATCGTGGTGCTGTCCGCGATCAGCGGCGTACCGGCGCCGGCCGTCACGTACTTGCCGTTGGCGTGGGCGCGCAGGCTGATCGTGCCCGTCCCGGCGGTCGCCGGCGGCAGGCCGATGGTGGCCTTGTCGTAACGCCGGGCCGTGGTGGCCGGCGTGCCGGACAGCGCTTCGAACGGCTGCACGGAGGAACCGGTCTTCTCCACCAGATAGGACCGACCGGCCTCGGCCGGGATCGTGAAGGTCGCGTTCGTCTGCGGCGCGACGACGGTGGCGCGGGTCCGGCCGTCGAGCACGGTCACGCTCTGACCGGGCCACGGGCTGCGTACGGCGAGTTGCTGGTCGGCGCCGGACGTGATGGCGACGGTTGTCGGCGTACCGTTGGAGACCTGGACGTGGACCCGGGATTTGTGGCCGATGGCAACTGTCCCCTCGCCGGTCCAGTCGCTCGGCCAGGCCGGAGCGATCCGCAGCAGGCCGTCGTAGTCCTGAGCCAGTGCCTCGGGTACGGCGGCAGCCAGCACGCCGACCTGTTCGATGTACGGCTCGGAAGCCTGCTGCGCGGTGTAGCTCGCCATCCCGGACGGGTAGACCTGGTACTGCCGGATCGCGTTGAGGAGCGTCGACTTCACCTCGGTCGCCAACCCCAGCCGCGCCGCCTGCAACGGGTCGTAGCTCCAATCGGCGTTGTTGGAATAGCTGCGTGAGGTATAGGTCCGCTGAGCCAGTGACGACTCGGCGCCCAGAAGGTTGTAGGGCCAGACCGCTTCCAGGCCGATGTTCTCACCGTTGTGCCGCTCGGCCGTCGGTTGGGTCGAGAGGCCGATCATCGTGGTGCCGTTGGCGTCGTCAGCAGGCGTGAGGAGCTGCGTCTGCGTTGCCTTGTCGGTGCGCGGCAGCGACGGAATCTTCGGGATCGCGGCGTTGAGCTGGCTGACCAGCGCGCTGTCGCCCTGGTTCTGCGCTGCCTTCACTGCGATTGGAAAGAACGCCTGCATCGCGGCGATGTCGGTCGTCGGGTCGGTGACGTTCCACTGGGTCTCGTGGGAGTTGGACTGGGTGTGCAGCTTGCCGTCCGACCCGGTGGTTGCGTGGGACAACAAGAACTGCGCAGCGCCCTTGATGAGCGTGTAGTGGGCCGACAGGAACGCCTGGTCGTCCGTCATCCGGTAGTGCTCCCAGACCCACAGCCCGATCTCAGCGCCGGTGGTGACCGTGAGCGCGTTGTAGCTCGGGGAGCTGGCCACGTCGCACGACGAGTTGCCGGTCCCGCCGTTGTAGGTGCCGTTGCCGTTGAACCGCATCGTCTCCGGAACGCACAGACCCTGGTGACCGGGCATGTGCCCACTGGTCCAGGACGCGATGGCGTCCAGGTTGTCCTGGTAGAGGCGGAACACCGGATCATTGAGCTCCGGCAGCCCGGCGGACAGGTTGGCGGCCACCTGCATCCGCAGATTCCAGAACCAGTAGCCGGACGGATACCAGTCCCGCTTGTCCTGCGAGAACGTGAACAGGTCGGCGACACCGGCCTGCGATCCAGGCAGTACGCCGCGACTCTCCGCGGCACTCGCGTAGAGGAAGATCGTCCGCAGGTTCTCGACGTACTCGCCGGTCCCGTCGGCCGAGCTGATCTTGATCAGGCCGGCCGACTGCCAATAGTTGTGCCACCACTGCAGATGCGCGTCCCGTACTTCGTTCTGCGGACGGGTCGTGGCGCCGTCCAGCACGCTGTTGGTGGTCGCGATCGAGTCGCCGCCTGTCCACGTCGGCGCTGCGACGACGATCCGGAACGAGCCGTCGGTGTTGGGCTGGAAGCTGACCTGCCCGGTGAGACTGTCCGGCACCGAGGCAACGACGTTCCGACCGCCCGCGCTGAGTCCCGCGAGCGAGCCGAAGGTCCGGCCGGATGCGCCAGCACCGGAGTTGTCCACCCAGGTCTCGGCCAGTGCCGCGGTCGCCCCGGACGCCCGCGCTTCGGGTGACCGGCCGCTCCACAGCTTCACCTGAGCCGTCTGGGTGCTGTTCGGGTCGGCGCCGGTGACGTCGACGACCAGTTGCTGCGTATCGGCCCGGATGAACGCGGTCGCGGTCATCCCGCCACCGGACTGCCGCAGCATCCCGTCGTACAGGTCGAGGGTGGCACTGAAATCGGCCGCGGTGGTCAGCCGCGACAGGCCCGGGATCACCAACTGGCCAAGCGATTTGCGGTCGGGGAAGGTGTCGGTGCGATTCAACTGGGCGGTGAAGCCGTCGGCGGACCAGACCGCAGCGCCGAGCGCGCCGTTCCCCAGCGGGAGCGACTGGGCCGGGGCGGGGTTCGGGCGCTGGAGGACGATGTCCGAGCGGCGGACGACGTTCGGGGTGTCGACGACGAAGGTGCCGTTCTGCCAGGCGGTCGTACCTGGCGAGGCGCCCGCGGGCGGTCCGCCGGCCGTGATCAGACCGGCGGTAATCACCAAGCAGAGCAGGATTCTGGGCAGGTGTGAGCGCAGAAGGGACATCGGACCTCATGAGGTCTAGGGGGCGGACCCATCGGCCTGGGAGCTGGCAACCCTGGGGTGGTACCGGATGTTTCCCGTCTCACTCCGTCACGTCAAGACTTCACAGAGCAAGGTGCCAACTTTTTGCACTCATCATCCCTGAATTTGCGCGCGGAGGTGCGACCACTCCGCTCGCCGTCCGTTCTAACCTGTGACGCATGGCGACGATTTTGCACATCGCGTTCGTGGACCAGTGGAGGGCCGCGCTCGAAGCCGGGAGCTACCGGTGGTCGACCCGCGGCAAGAGCCTCGACGACGGCGCCACGTTCATCCACGCCTCCCGGCCCGAGCAGGTCGCGATGACGGCGAACTTCGTGTACGACGACGTACAGGAGCCACTGTGCCTCCTGGTGATCGACACCGGGCGACTGGTGTCCGCCCTGTGCGAAGAGCCCGTCGGCGACCAGCTCTTCCCGCACATCTACGGCCCGCTCAACCTCGACGCGGTGGTCGACGTACAGCCGTACGAGCGCGGCGCCGACGGGCTGTGGCCCGCGGTCTCGCCACAAGCCGTATCCTGAGCAGACGGAACGGGTCGGTCGGGCGATCGCGTCGTCCGCGCAAGCGGGCGCCGAGGAAAGTCCGGACTCCACAGGGCAACGTGGTGGGTAACGCCCACCCGGGGTAACCCGCGGGACAGTGCCACAGAGAACAGACCGCCAGCGGCTCCGGTGAACCCCGTGGTTCATGGGAGTGCGGGTGAGGGTGAAACGGTGGTGTAAGAGACCACCAGCTCCGCAGGTGACTGCAGAGGCTAGGTAAACCCCACGTGGAGCAAGGCCAAGAAGGGCGATGGGCAACCATTGTCCGCGCGAGCGTTCGAGGGCGGCCCGCCCGAGCTCGCGGGTAGGCTGCTGGAGGTGCCCGGCAACGGTCACCGTAGATGGATGATCGCCACCACAGAATCCGGCTTACAGACCGGCCCGTTCCCGCACCCGTAGTTCCTCCCCCGTTCGGGGTCGAGGTCTGGCGATGCTCGCGGTTTGGTGCGAATGTGCTCCCAGGGGTCACGAGCAGGTCACGGGTAACGCTTGTGTGGGGTTCACGGGATGGGGGATCGGACAATGCTGTCTTGGATCAGAAAGCTCGGCGTCATCGGGGTCGCGGGAGCGGTGGCCGTCGCGATGGTCGGCGTGACGCCGGCGGCCGCGGTCGAGGCGGGCGGCCTCGGCGCCACCGTCAAGCCGAAACCGAAGAAGGATCTCGGGTACGGCGACAAGATGCTGTTGCAGAAGGCCCGGTCGAAGGGCCAGAAGACGGTCACGCTGCTGGTTGCCGCCGAGAAGGGGCAGAGCAACGACGTCGCACAGCGGGTCGCCAAGCTCGGCGGCACCGTCGAGAAGCGCACCGACTCGATCGGGTATCTGCGCGTCAAGGTCAACATCGACAAGGCGGAGGACGTGGCGAACCTCCTCGGCGTCAAGGCCGCCGACGTCGACGAAGTGATTCCGCTGGAAGATCCACGGCCCCAGGGCACGGTGGATCCGATTCCGCAGTCGCCGCCGAAGGCGACGACTCCGCGAGTCAACCCGTACATGCCGACCGGCGACATCGGCTCGGCGCAGTTCGTCAACGCCCACCCGACGTGGGACGGCCGCGGCACCACGGTCGGCATCCTCGACACCGGGATCGACCTGAGCCACCCGGCGCTGAACACGACCTCGACCGGTGAGCGGAAGATCGTCGACTGGGTCACCTACACCGACCCGACGTTCGTCGGCAACACGAACGCCGACGACGACCCGACCTGGATCCACATGACCGCGCAGGCCGCCGGCTACCCCGCGCAGTTCCGTCAGGGCACGTTCAACGAACGCGATCCACGCCTCGGCGGCGAGCTCGGCAACGACGTCAACCGCGACGGCAACCCGGTGGGGTCGTCAGGGCTGTTCGGTGTCCTCTGGGACACGATCGCCAACACCGTCTGGGTGGACACCAACCAGAACGGCACGTTCACCGACGACCTTCCGATGACCGACTACAAGGTCAACTACGACCAGAACCACTTCGGCACCGACAACCCGGCCACGCCGATCAACGAGTCGATGCCGTTCGTCGTCCAGACCGACGCGGCGGACCAGGCCGTGAACATCGGCATCGTCTCCGGCGAGCACGGTTCGCACGTCGCGGGCATCGTGGCCGGCAACCAGCTTCTCGGCGGAAAGATGAGCGGTGCGGCACCTGGCGCCAAGCTCGTGTCGGTCCGGGTCTGCCTGTTCATCGCCGGCTGCACGAACCACGCACTGCTCGAGGGCATGATCTACGCGGTCACGCAGGCACACGTGAACGTGATCAACATGTCGATCGGCGGCCTGCCGGCGCTGAACGACGGCAACAACGCCCGCGCCGACCTGTACAACTCGTTGATCGACACCTACGGCGTGCAGATGTTCTTCTCCGCCGGTAACAGCGGCCCCGGTATGAACACCATCGGCGACCCGGCCGTGGCGTCGAAGGTCGTCAGTGTCGGTTCGTACATCACCAGCGCCAGCTGGCTCGCGAACTACGGCTCCAAGACCGGTCCGGCCGAGAACCTGCACCCGTTCTCGTCCCGCGGTCCGGCCGAGGACGGCGCTCTCAAGCCGGAGATCGTCGCGCCGGGCTCCGCGATCTCGGCCGTGCCGACCTGGCAACCAGGGCAGCCGGTCGTCGGCACGTACGCCCTGCCGCCGGGCTACGCCATGCTCCAAGGCACGTCGATGGCCTCGCCGCAGATGGCCGGGGCTGCCGCGTTGCTGCTCAGTGCCGCGCAAGCGAACGGGCAGACGGTCACGCCCGCGCAACTGCGCAAGTCGCTGTTCTCGTCGGCACGGTTCCTGACGAACTACAGCGCGTACGAGCAGGGCAACGGTCTCGCCAGCGTCGGCGACGCCTGGAACCTGCTGAAGAAGAGCCCGCGGACGGACACCATCACCGCCTCGGTCCCGGTCAGCACGGCGCTGTCCGCCTTCCTCAAGACACCGGGCATCGGTGTCGGTATCAACGACCACGAGGGCGTCGTACTCGGTACGCAGTACACCCGCACGTACACGCTGCGCCGTACGTCGGGACCGGCCGGCAACGTGAAGTACAAGCTGTCCTGGCTCAGCGGCGACGGCACCTTCGTCACCGCCGGGAACGTCATGCTGCCGCTGAACACGGACGTGTCGCTCCCGGTCGGAGTCAAGGCCAAGTCGGTCGGCGCGCATTCGGCACTGCTGCAGTTCGACGACACCAGTTCGCCGGGGATCGAGTTCCAGACCCTGAACACGATCGTGGTGCCGTACAGCCTGGCGCAGGCGACACCGTCGAAGACCGTCAGCGGCAAGATCGGCCGCAACCAGACGACGAGCTACTTCTTCCAGGTGCCGGCGGGCGTGGCGGCGTTGAAGGTCGACCTGTCGGGACCGGACGGCACACCCGGCACCGGCCAGGCACGATTCCTGCGGTTCAGCCCGTACGGCGTCGCGAGCGAAGCCGGCGAGCCCAACAGCCTGTACTGCTACAACCCACCGGTCGCCGGCGGGACGTGCCCGGGCGATCCACTCAGTCGCACGGTCAGCAATCCGCTGCCGGGTGTCTGGGAGATCACCGTCGAGGCCCGGCGTACGTCGGACCTGCTGAACACGCCGTACACGCTGACGGCATCGATCCTCGGCGTATCTGTGTCGCCGAACCCGGACGTGATCGCGAGCGGCACTCTCGGACAGCCGATCGCCCGTTCGTACACGCTGACGAACCAGCAGGGTCCGTTCACCGGTAAGGCTGTGGGCACCGCACTGGGCAGCGCGAAGCTGTCGACGCCGACGATCGCGGACGGTGCTCAGCAGCAGTTCCAGGTCAACGTCACACCGGGCACGACCCGGCTCCAGGCGACGATCGGGGGCGCGAGTGACATCAAGGCGGACCTCGACCTGTTCATCTACAACTGCACCTCCGGGACCTGTCTGCTGGCAGCACAGAGCGCGGGCAGTACGGCGGAGGAATCGGCCGCCGTCAACAATCCAGCGGTCGGAGTGTGGGTTGTGCTCGTCGACGGGTTCGGCGTGCCGTCGGGCACGACGACGTACAACTACCGCGACGTACTCACCAATGCCGCCTACGGCTCGATCGCAGTGGCGGATGCCAACGCGCTGAGAGCAACGGGCGCACAGTGGACCGTCTCGGCCACAGTGACCCCAACCGCGGTACCCGCCGCGGGGCGGGTGCTCTACGGCAACGTGCAGGCCCTGACCGACTCGAACGTCCTCATCGGCCAGGGAGACGTGATCATCCAGTCCGTTAGCTAGTGGCAGTGGTCGCCAGGAGACTCCAGGATCCGGCCTTCGGGCTTCTCCCAGGGCTCCTGGCGACCCAACGCCGTCATGTCGAGAGCGGTCGGGGTGAAGGTCATCGCGTCCGGACCGCGGCCGTACGTCGAGTACGTGTGGTGTACGGCGTCGTCGACGCGGAGGAAGCAGCTCAGACCGTGCAGCTCGAACGGCTGCTCCTGCTGGATGAAGTCGGCGCCGGGGCGCTGGTCCCACTCCGCCTTGGTGCGGTAGTTGTACACGAACGGTACGACGGACTCGTCCAGCGTGACCTGGTAGTCGTAGTTGAACTCGCTCCCGTACGACGAGTACCAGGGAAACGACCATCCACGCGCGTCCTTGTAGGCGGCCAGCTTCTCGTACGGCGCCCGGGACACCAGCGCGAACGTCGTGTTCTTGCTGTGGAGAAAGTCGATTGATCCGATCTCGTCCACGAAGCCGGTGCAGCTCGGGCAGGCGGCGTCCCACTCGGGCGGGTACATGATGTGGTAGACGACCAACTGCGGCCGCCCCTCGAACAGATCCGCGAGCCCCGCCGAGCCGGACGCGCCGGTGAAGACGTACGGCTTGTCGACCAGGACCATTGGCAGCTCACGCCGGCGGGTGTTGAGCGCGTCGCGCTGCTTGGTGAACGCCTTCTCCTCGGCCAGCAGCGCTCGCCGAGCCTCCAGCCACTCGTCCCGGGAAACGACCTCGGGCAGGTTCATTCCAGCCTCCTCGCAAGAGATTCACCCGCAACGTCGGAGCCGATGTCGCCGGTTCGACACCCTCAGGGTGACAAACTTGGCGCATGCGGAGACGGGTACGTACCGGGATCGTGATCCTTCTCCTGATCGTGCTGCTCGGCGGCGCCGGGTACGTCGGATGGATCCTGGTCCAGCGATCTCAGCCGGTGTCGCTGCCGGAACCGACCGGGAACTTCCAGGTCGGCCGGCGGACCTACGAATGGACCGACGTACCACGCCGCGACCCGTACACCAACGGCCCGCGGAAGCTCGCCGTCTGGCTCTGGTACCCGGTCGCCAAGGACACCACCGGCCGCCGCGTCCAATACGCCCCGGACCTGTGGAGCGGACTCCACCTCAAAGCACCGGTCTCCCTGTTCCAAGGACCGTTCGACACTCTCCAGGACCGCGCACTCGACCGCGTCGCGATCGCGCCGGGCCACTTCCCGGTTGTCGTACTGATGCCCGGCATGGGTCTCTCAGCACCGATGTACGCCGCTCTTGCGGAAGACCTCGCCAGTCACGGCTACCTGGTCGCCGGCGTCACCCCGACGTACAGCGCGAACCTCACCGTGATCGGCGGCCAGAGCATCGCGAGCAAGCCGGAGGCAAACCCGTCGAATCTCGGCGACAGCAGCGAAGGCTCCCAGAAGGTCGGCGATCACCTCGTCACCGTCTGGGCCGCGGACGCCCGCTTCGCCGCCGGCATGGTCACCAAACAGCTCCCGAACTCGGTCGAGACCGCGGTCGGGCCGTCGTACGTCGGCCACTCGTTCGGCGGCGCGGCGTCACTCGAGGCATGCCGGCTGGACCAACGATGCGCGGCCGCGGTCGACCTGGACGGCAGCCAGTTCGGCGACGTGGTGACGAAGGGCGTCAAGGCACCGATCCTGCTGCTCGGCGCGGACGACTCGTGCATCACCAGCGTGTGCGGCCCGGACGCCAAGAACGACACGGATCGCGACCGCGCACTTTCGTTGCTCAAGGCAAGCAGCGGTACGTCGTGGTGCGCCACCATCCCCGGTAGCCGGCACTTCAACTTCACCGACTACGGCGTCTACTACCTGGCCTACCCGCTGCGGAAGTTCCTCCCGCTCGGCAGCGTCGCGCCGCGGCACGCGCTCACCGTCACGAATGGCTACATCGACGCCTTCCTGTCGCACGCGATCTACAAGGCGCCCTCCCCCGGCGCCCCGGCCTGCACTACCTAGAGATCCAGCTCGTACGTCTGCCCGACCAGCGCGTCGCCCCACATCTCGTGCGGCTCTGAATTCGTGAGCCGGAAACCGCGAGCCAGGTAAACGTGCCGGGCCGCCACGAGTGGAGCGTTCGTCCACAGCACCATCCGCTTGTAGCCGGCGGAACGAGCAAACGCCAAGCACGTATCGACCAACTCGGCGCCGAGCTTGAGGCCTCGTGCGGCCGGTGTCACCAGGAGCAGCCGCAACTGCGCAGTCGTCTCGTCCGGCCCGCGTACGCAGAAGATGCTGCCGACGCGCTCCCCGTCCACCTCGGCGATCCACGCTGCCTCGCGCTCGTCGTCGTGGTCGGTCGCGTAGGCCGCCACGATCTGCGCGATCAGCACCTCGTACTGCGGCGCCCAGCCGTACTCCGCGCTGTAGGTCTCCGCGTGCGACTGCACCACCCAGCCGAGGTCTCCCGGCTGCCCCAGCTTCCTGATCAGTTTCGTCATCCATCCACCCGATCTACTGACACGACTGTTTCAGTAAGCGATACTAGCAACGTGCCGACGACTAAGGAAGGCCCTTCCGCGCGCGAGCAAGAGCTGCTCGAGCGCGCCTACGCCTACTCGCTCACGCACGGGCTGGCCGACCTGTCGCTGCGCCCGCTGGCGACCGCGATCGGGTCCAGTCCGCGGGTGCTGCTGTTCCTGTTCGGCAGCAAGGACGGCCTGATCCGGGCCCTCCTCGCCCGCGCCCGCGCTGACGAACTCGAGCTCCTCCAGCGGTACGACGTACCGCCGGGGCTGACCGTGATCGCGCGGGAGCTGTGGACCTGGCTGGCCGCGCCGGAACGACGGCCGTTGATGACATTCTGGGTCGAGGCCTACGGGCGTTCGCTCGTCGCGCCGGACGGTCCTTGGGCGGACTTCGCCCGATCGACGGTCGACGACTGGCTCGAGCTGCTGAAGGCGAGTCAGCCGGATCCCGGTTCCGCCAAGGCGGAGGCACGACGTACCGCCGTACTGGCAATGCTCCGCGGCGCGCTCATCGACCTACTCGCGACCGGCGACCTCAAGCGGACGACCGCGGCGGTCGAGGACTACCTAGCCGACTAGTTCGAAGGACACCGTGCGTTTGGCGATGTCGGCTTCGACGAGTTTCACGCGGACCGGGCGGCCGAGCGGCAGCGCAGTACCGGTGACACGTCCTTCGATCGCGACTGCGGTCAGAGCGACGATGCCGCGGCCGTTCTCCCGCTGGTCCACCTCGGTGATCACGCCGTCGAACTCGGACCCGACCTGATCCGCGACCAGACCCGCCTCGACCATGCTGACGATCGACCGCTCGTACGCGTGTGCCCGCCGATCCGCGTCGTCCATGGCCTTCGGGATCTCGACCATCGAGTCGCGCACCCAAGCCGGAACCTCGGTGCCCGCTGAGAGCGCGATGCAGATCTCCGCGGTCCAGCGGTCGACGAGCCGCCGCAGCGGCGCGGTGACATGCGCGTACTCCGCCTTCATCGCGGCGTGCTGCGGTCGCTCCGGCAGGTTTCCGTCGAACGCCGTGTACCCAGCACCGCGGAACAACACGGTGCACGCGGCAAGCATCGCCGCATGCGCCGGCACCTTCGGATCGAGTCCGTGGATGAATTCGGCGTACGTCGTCTCGTCGGCCCAGACGAGCCCGAGTGCCTTGGCGGTGTTGCCGAGCTTGCGGCGAAGGTCGTCGTGCGACTCGGGCAGCGTCCGCAGGATGCCGATCTTGCCCTTCATCATCAGGTCGGCTGCGGCCATCCCGGTCAGCAGCGAGATCTGCGCGTTCCAGCCCTCGACCGGGAGCGGCGCCCGGAACTCCAGACCCCAACCGTGGTTGGAGGTGACGACCTCTTGGTCCGGGATCGGCAGGTTGACCCCACCGCGCTCCAGCTCGCGCTTCTCCCGGAGCTGCCCGACCTCACGGAGCAGTTGCAGCGACTCCGACGCCGTACCTGCATCGAGGTCCTTCTGTACGCCCGCGTAGTTGAGCTTGGCCCGCGATTTCACCAAGGCCCGCTCGCAGGTGACGCCCGTACTCTCGCCGGTCGCATCGACTGTGATCGTCCACAGCACGGCGGGACAGACCTGATCGGGCAGCAGTGAGGCCGCGCCCTCGGACAGCTCCGGCGGGTGCAGCGGAGTCCGTTTGTCCGGCGCGTACAGAGTCTCGCCGCGACGCCGGGCCTCGACGTCGATCGGGTCGCCGGCCTGGACGAACGCGGCGACGTCGGCGATCGCGTAGTACACCGTGTAGCCGTTGCCGGTTCGCTCGATGTGTACGGCTTGGTCCAGGTCCATCGAGTCCGGCGGATCGATCGTGACGAACTCGAGGTCCGTCCGATCGAGCTCGGGCAGACGGACATTCTTCGCCGCCGCCAGCGCCGCCGCAGTCACCTCGGGCGGGAAGTCGGCCGGCACCTCCTGCTCCCGACGAATGTCCTGCAACGACGCCCGGAACACCTCCGGAACGTCCTCGGCGAAGTGAACCCTCTGCAACGGCATGGGGTCAGACTAGCGATGGCTGGACATTGAAGGAGCGTAGGGAGGCCAGGCCGTCGGCGTACCAGTGGATCTCGGTGAGGGTCGCCGGTCGCAGTTCCATCCGGAACATCGACGACATCGGGGCCTGTAGCACCGATCGAACCATCAGCTTGATCGGCGTCACGTGCGTGACCACGACGACCGTCTTGCCGGGGTACCGGGCCAGCAGCCCGTCCCGCGCCGACCGCGCCCGCCGCGCACACGCGTCGAACGACTCACCGCCGGGCGGCGCGACATTGGTCGATTCCATCCAGGCGTTCAACGCGTCCGGCCACTTCTCCTGGACCTCGGCGAAGGTGTGCCCGTCCCAGTCGCCGAACGAGCACTCGACCCAGCCGTTGTCGGCAACCGGCTCGAGCCCGAGCTTCGCGCCGACCGCATCGGCCGTCTGCCGGGCCCGCACCATCGGCGACGTGACCAGCGCATCGACCCCGCCGATCCGCGCCAGGTACTCCGCGGCTGCGAGCGCCTGCGCCCGTCCGGTATCACTCAACGCCGGGTCGTCGCCACCGGAGCCGGAGAACCGCTTCTCCGCCGTGTGCGGCGTCTCGCCGTGCCGGAGGAAGATCAACTGCGTCGGCGGCTCTGCCTGCGGACCCCAACCCTGCAAGGCTTTCTTCAGATCCGACGGCTCCTGAGCCTTGGCCGGAGTGGGGCCAGCGGGCTCCGGCTGCAGCGGGATCGGCACGCCGTCCAACGCGTTGTTCGCCAGCGCGTCTGCAGCCGAGTTCTGCGCGCGCGGCACCCAGGTCCACTCGGTGCCGAACGGAGCCAGACTTTGTGCCTTGATCGCCAGCGGCTGCAGGTCCGGGTGCTTGATCTTCCACCGGCCGGCCATCTGCTCGATGACCAGCTTGGAGTCCATCCGCACCTCGATCGAAGCATCCGGTGCGTACTCCGCGGCGAGCTCGAGCCCCGCGACCAGTCCGGAGTACTCCGCGACGTTGTTGGTCGCGATGCCCAGCGTCTTCCCCTGCTGGGCGATCACCTGACCGGTCGACGGATCGCGCACCAAAGCGCCGTACGCCGCCGGCCCCGGATTCCCCCGCGATCCACCATCAGCCTCGACGATCACGTGGGAGTAACTCATCCACGTCCTCGCTTCGCTCCGGGCGCGGACGAGGCACAAAACGCGCTGTGCTTGATGATGAGCTCGCTCCGCTCGCTCATGCGGCGCTCTCCGACGTCCGCACGAGGATCCGGCCGCATTCTTCACAGCGCAGTACGGCGTCCGGGGCGGCGTTCTTGATCTGGTTGAGGTCGGACGGTGCGAGCTCCATCCGGCAGCCCATGCAGCGCTTGCCGACCAGCGGTGCGGCGCCGATCCCGCCGTTGTGCTCACGCAGTCGCTGGTACTGCGCGATCAGCGCCTCCGGGATCTCGGCAGCGACCTTCGCGCGCTGGTCGCCGACCTGCGCCCGCTGCTCGTCGAGCTCCTTGAGCGTGGCGTCGCGGGTCGTCTCCAGCTCGGCCTGCCGGCTGGCGAACGCGTCGGCCCGCGTCCGCAGCTCGACCTGGACACCCTCCGCGGCCTCGAGCTTCTCCATCACCTCGAGCTCGGCGTCCTCCAGGTCGGAGATCCGCCGGTCCAGCGAACCGATCTCGTGCTGAAGGTTCTCCAGGTCGCGCGGCGAGGCGACCTGACCGGAGTCGATCCGCTGCTGGTTGCGTGTGCGGCGCTGGCGGACCTGCTCGACGTCGGAGTCGGCCTTCTTCTGCTCGCGCTGCAGGTCGCTGACCTCCATGTCCGCGGTGACCAGGTCGTGGTCGACGACGGACTTCTCGGCGGCCAGGTCCTTGAGGGCCTGGTGCTCGGGCAACGACGCGCGCTTGTGCGCGACCTGATCCAGCTGCAGGTCGAGATCCTGCAGGTCCAGCAACCGGCGTTGGACGGCGGGCTCGGCGTTCAGAGTCGGCTCCTTAGATCGTGGCGGCGCTCAGATCCGCAAGGTCCATGCGTCCGTGCACAGTGTTGAGATGTGAGTGTCTACGGTACTGCCTTGCGCCGCCAGCTCAGCGAGCAGGAGCCGCTCGGCATCGGCCAGCCACGGCCACTCACTGGCCCAGTGCGCGACGTCGACCAGTGCGGGGTCGCCGTACGCCCGCGCCTCGGTAGCGGGATGGTGCCGCAGGTCCGCGGTCAGGTAGGCATCGACGCCCGCGGCCCGGACCCGTTCGAACTCCGAGTCCCCCGCTCCCCCGACCACCGCAACGGTCTCGATCATCCGGTCCAGGTCGCCTGACACTCGTACGCCGTGCTCGGTCCGCGGCAGGCTCTCCGCGACCAGCCGAGCGAAATCGGCCAGCGGCAACGGCTCCGCGAGTACGCCGACCCGCCCGCCGCCGCGCTCGCTCGGCAGCTCGGCCAGCTCATAGACGTCGTACGCCGGTTCCTCGTAGGAGTGCGTCGCGAGCAAAGCCTCGACGACCGCGAGGCGCTTGCGGCGCGGCAGGATCATCTCGATCCGATCCTCCGGCACGACCTCGATGTCGCCGACGGTCCCGATCGTCGGGTTCGCGCCTTCCAGCGGCCGGAACGTCCCCTCGCCGGTCACAGTCCACGCGGCGCGCTCGTAGTCGCCGATCTGTCCCGCACCAGCCTTTGCCAGCGCGTCGAGCATCGCCTGCGTCTCCGCGACCGGGACGCCGACGACGACCTTGTCCATCGGCTCGGCCGGCATCGCCTTTAACGGCCGCGTGTCCCGCAGGCCGATCGCGGCGGCGAGCGCATCGCTCACGCCCGGGTTGGCGTTGTCGGCGTTGGTGTGACAGACCTGCAGCGCGACATTGCTCCGGATCAGGTCGTGGATGACCCGGCCCTTCGGCGTGGTCGTCGCGACACTGTTCACTCCGCGGAGCAACAACGGATGATGCGTGACGAGCAGATCGAACCCGCCCTCGATCGCCTCGTCGACCACGGCCCGCATCGGGTCCACGGCGAACAGAACCCGCCGTACCTCCTGCTCCGGATCGCCGGTCACCAGCCCGACCGCGTCCCAGGACTCCGCCCAGGCAGGGTTGTAGAGCCGATCGAGAATTGCGATCACATCAGCAAGCGTCGTCACGCGCCTATCCTGGCACTTGCTGCATATGTAGCTGGATACAGCTGGACTGTGACGGGGGCAGCCGCCCGGTGCCCCCGCCACAACCAGTTCCGCCGGGACGGGGGTGGCGGTGCGACCGCCCCGCCGCATCCACCACCGCACCCGCTCCGGCGGGTCGCCCCGGCCACAGGGGGAGGGCCGTCGACGACGGCTTGACCGGAACGAGTCTCTGGAACCTGGCTAGATCAGCCAGGCGGTTGTTGCACTCGGCAGCTTGTCGCCCTCGAGCGGGCCGCTGGACAGTACAACGGCTGCGTCGGGCAGCTCGACCGGCGCCGCGCCGAAGTTCGTGACGCTCTGCCAGCCGCCCGGCCGGGTGAAGTGCAGAACCCAGTCGGTCGCGTCGACCCAGGTCAGCGAGTTGCCGGTCCGCAGCCCACGCCGTACCGCGAGGGCCTTGCGGTAAAGGCTCAGCGTCGACTCCTGGTCGTCGTGCTGCGCCTCGACGGAGTACGCCCCGAACCACTTCGGCTGCACCAGGTGGGACCCGCCCGGACCGAAGCCGAACGACAGCCCCTCGACGGTCCACGGGATCGGCACCCGGCAGCCGTCGCGGCCCTTCTCGGCACCCTTCGAACGGAAGTACGCCGGGTCCTGCAGGTTCGCTGCCGGCAGCTCGCCGACCTCCTGCAGACCGAGCTCCTCACCCTGATAGAGGTACGCCGATCCCGGCAACGCGAGCATCAGCAGCGTCGCGGCGCGGGCCCGGCGCAGGCCGAGCGCGACGTCGACGGTCGGCTCGGTGCCGTTGCTCAGCAGCCAGTCCTTGCCGTCCTGCCAGCCGCCCTTCGGGTTCTTCGGCAGGCCGTACCGCGTGGCGTGCCGGACGACATCGTGGTTCGAAAACACCCACGTCGACGACGACCCGTTCTCGTCGGCGAGGGCGAGGTTCTCCTCGATCACCTTGCGGAACTTGTCGTACTCGAAGTCGGCCTGCAGCAGGTCGAAGTTGAACGCCTGCCCGAGCCCGTCGGCACTCGCGTACCGGGCCCGGCGGGCGGCCGGCACGAACGCCTCGGCGACCGCCGACCGCGGCGGGTCGTAGGAGTCCAGCAGCTTGCGCCAGTCGCGGTAGATCTCGTGTACACCGTCCTGGTCCCACAGCGGGTGCTTGCCGTACGACTCCGACTGCCGGGGCAGCGTGGCCTTCGACGGGAACGGCTCGGACAGGTCCTTCACGAGCGCGTGCGCCACGTCGACCCGGAAGCCGTCGACACCGCGGTCCGACCAGAACTTCAGCGTCTCCAGGAAGTCCGCGCGTACCTCGGGGTGCTGCCAGTTCAAGTCGGGCTGCTCGGCGGCGAACATGTGCAGGTACCACTGGCCGTCCGCGGTCTTGGCCCAGGCGGACCCGCCGAACACCGAGTCCCAGTCCGACGGCGGCTGGTCCTCGGTGGCGCCGTCGCGGAAGATGTAGCGGTCCCGGGCCGGCTCCCCCTTGGCGGCCTCGAGCGCCTCGAGGAACCACTCGTGCCGGTCGGAGGTGTGGTTCGGGACGATGTCGACGATCAGCTTGATGCCAGCCTCGTGCAAGGCCCCGATCAGCTCGTCGAAGTCGTCCAGCGTGCCCAGTCGCGGGTCCACGTTGCGGTAGTCGTCGACGTCGTACCCGCCGTCGGCCAGCGCGGACGGGTAGAACGGGCTCAGCCAGACCGCGTCGATGCCCAACGCCACCAGGTACGGGACTCGACTGATGATGCCCGGCAGGTCACCGACGCCGTCGCCGTTGGAGTCGGCGAAGCTGCGCGGGTAGATCTGGTAGACGACGGCCTGCCGCCACCAGTCGGCCTGAGTCTTTTGGGCAGTTCGGGTCGTCTGCGGACTCGTCACGATCGCCTCACTCGAAATCTGTTGGTAACCCGTGGTTTATATATAGGCTCTAAATTTAGAATCTGCATGTATTCTGCGGTCGGTAGGACGACGAGGTCAAGGGGCATTTTCATGGCGAAACCACCGGCGACCCCGCCCACGGCCACGCCGACGATGTTGCGGCGGGTGAACGCGGGCAAGGTACTGGGTGTGCTCACCCGTGCCCGGGTGATGACAGGAACCGGCCTGATCGAGGCCACCGGTCTGACCCGGGCCACCGTGCACGCGGTCTGCAACGACCTGATCTCGATGGGCTGGGTGGTCGAGCTCGACCCCGGCCGTACGTCGGTCGGACGGCCGTCGCGGCGGTTCGAGTACAACAACCGCGCCGGCTACGTGCTCGGCATCGACATCGGCGCGTCCAAGACGACCGTGCTGGTCTCCGACCTACGCGGCGAGACCGTCGCCAAGGTCGGGCAGTCCGCCGCCGGCGTGAAGACACCCGGCGAGCGGACCGCGATCGTGCACGAGACGATCATCGAGGCGCTGGCAACAGCGGGTGTCTCGAACGCTCAGGTCCTGGTGGCAGGTATCGGGGTCGCGGCGCCGGTCGACCGGGACGGGAACATCCTGGTCGACGACGAGTTCTGGCGACGGTTCGACCCCGACCTGGCGAAGCGGCTGACCGAGCTGCACGGCTGGCCGGTCCTGCTGGAGAACGACGCCAACCTGGCGACCCTCGGCGAGCACTGGCGCGGCGAGGCGCGGAACGTCGACGATCTCGTCGTACTGCTGGCCGGTGAGCGGTTCGGGTCCGGGCTGATGGACTCCGGACGGCTGCTGCACGGCAGCCGCGGCGGCGCCGGCGAGATGGTGTTCCTCAAGCTGATCGAGGGCGTCGGCGACACCCACGGCATCGCCCGGATCGCCCGCGAGGACGGTGCGAAGGCGGTCGCCGACCCGGCCGTCGACACGTTGTTGCGGAAGCTCGCCGACGACGGCGAGGTGACCGCCGAGCAGGTGTTCAGCGCGGCGGCCGACGGCGATGAAGTTGCCCTAGGCATCCTTCAGGACATCGCCGGCCGGACCGCGCGAGTGGTCGCCACCCTCGGCATCCTGTTCAACCCCGAGCTGGTGGTGCTCGGCGGCGCGGTCGCCGAGGCCGCCGCCGCACTGCTCCCCGACCTCGAGAAGCACCTGGCCGGCTACACCAGTACGCCGCCCCGCGTCGCCGTCTCGTCCCTGGGCGACGCGATCGTCTCCGTCGGCGCAGTCCGCCACGCCCTCAACTACGTAGAACAACACGCCCTAGACCTAGAACTAGGCTGCCGCCCGAGCTGACTGAGTTGCAGCTCGACAGTACGTATATGCCCACTGCCCCGGATCGCCCGCTCCGCTGAGCGCGGCCACGACCGTAGTGGTCGTATACGTACTGTCGAGCTGCAGATCTCAGCTCGTCAGTTGCTTGGCAACGGCCTCCAGGACGATCAGGTTGCGGCCGGACGTGGTGGCGGAGGGCGTGCCTTCCGGGACCAGCGCCTGGTCCTCGGGGATGCCGGTGCAGAGGACGAACACGTCGTCGGGGTGGTTCTGCAGGAGTTGGGTGAGGGCTGCGCGCATCCACGGTGTGCGGCCGGCGTCCTGGATCGCGATCACCAGCGGGCGGCCCGCGGCGGCTTGAGCTGCCTTGGCGATGTCGTCGTTCTCGGGCTCGGCCGCATTGGTGTCGCGGTGCTCACCCCGCAGTACGACGCCTTCGGAGCCGGGAGCGACCCGGGTGAAGATCTCCGGGAGGCCGGAGAAATAAGGGTTCCAGGCCGGGTGCAGACCTTGGGTGAGGTCGATGACGTACGGCGCTGGGCCGAGCGAGGGGAACGTCTGCCCGGCGACCACGCGCGCAGCGACCTCGCGGATCGGAGCGCCGTCGAGACCCGGCTGGCGGGCGCGCTGACCGAGTGAGGTGGCGAGGGCGCGGACCCGGGCGGCCGCGTCGGCGACGCGCTCGGCGGGAAGAGTGCCGTTGCGCACCTCATCGGCGACCCGGGCGATCAGGGCCTGAGCATCGGCGGAACCGACCGCGATCATCGCAAGGTCGGCCCCGGCGCGGATCGACGCGACCGCGGCGTCCTCGATCGACCGGTTCTTGGTGATCGCCTGCATCTCCAGCGCGTCGGTGGTGATGACTCCGGTGAAGCCGAGCTCCTCACGGAGCAGACCGGTCAGCAGCCGATGCGAGAGGGTGGCCGGCTGGTCGTCGTACGCCGAGAAGACGATGTGCGCGCTCATCACGACGTCAGCCCCGGCGGCGATCGTCGCCCGGAACGGTGCCAGCTCGACGGCGTTGACCTCGTCGATCGAGCGGTCGACGCGCGGGAGGTCGGTGTGGGAGTCGACCGCCACGTCGCCGTGACCCGGGAAGTGCTTGGGGCAGGCGGCGATGCCGGCCTCGTGGACGCCCTCGACGAAGGCGACGCCGTGCCGCGAGACGACGTCCGCTGTCCGGCCGAACGAGCGGGTCGAGATGATCGGGTTCGCGGGGTTGCTGTTGACGTCCACCGACGGGGCCAGCATCAGGTCGATACCGAGAGTGGCGAGGGTCGCGGCGGCGTCCCGTGCGGAGGCCCGGGTCAGCTCGACGTCGTCCAGGTCGCCCAGTAGGCGCGGTGAGGCGAGCGGCCACGGGTTCGCCGGTGCAAGGTGGCTGAACTCGCCGCCCTCGTGATCGATCGCCACGATCAGATCGGGGCGCTCGGCTCGCAGCGCGGCTGTCAGCGCCGTCATCTGCTCCGCGTCCGCCACATTCCGCGTGAACAGGATGACCGCTCCGAGGCCGCCGGCGACCGCTCTCCGCAGCTCGTCCGGGGCTGTGGTCCCGCTGAAGCCGACAACCAGCGAACCGGCGGCATCACGATCCAGTTGATCACTCATCCCCCCACCCTCTCGCGCTCCGGGTTCGCGCGCCACTCATCACGGATTGCTAATAATTAGCGGCCTCGAGGCGGCTGGAGGGGCATCGTTGTCAAGGGCTGTCATGGCAGTTAACTGCCGTCTTCCTGCGGGTTTGCCCTGATTACTTTCCTTCACCCCTGTCTGTTCGGGCCGACTACGGATAACGTTGTCTCTCGACCTGACCGCCCTGACCGGGGGGACGATGAGCGACGACACAGCGATGGCGCGGGAGACCGTGCTTGGACTCGACATCGGCGGCACGAAGATGGCCGCCGCTTTGGTGTCCGCTGACGGCACGATTCTCACCGGTGATCTGATCCGCACCCCGGCCGGCGACGCCGACGAGGTATTCGCGGCGCTCGGTGAGCTGATCACCCGGGTCCGCGGCGACTCCAGTCCCCTCGCTGTCGGGATCGGCTCGGCCGGTCCACTCGATCAACAGCACGGCCTGGTCTCCCCGGTGAACATCCCCGGGTGGCGCAACTTCCCCCTGGTCGACCGGGTACGGGCGTTGACCGGCGACGTACCCGTGACCCTTGGAATGGACGGGCACTGCTTCGCGCTCGGTGAGTTCTGGAGCGGCGCGGGACGGGACGCGGACACGCTGCTCGGGATCGTGGTGTCGACCGGAGTCGGCGGCGGTCTGGTCGTCGACGGCAAGCCGCTGATCGGGCAGTCCGGCAACGCGGCGCACATCGGCCACGTGGTGGTCGACCAGGACGGCGAGTCCTGCGCGTGCGGGTCGTACGGCTGTGTCGAGGCGTACGCGAGCGGTCCGCGGATGGTTGCCCGGGCGAAGCGGCGCGGGTGGCGGACGGACGAGGACGTGGACGCCGCCGTACTGGCTGCTGATGCCGCGGCCGGCGACGAGCTCGCGCTGGCGACGTTTGATGATGGCGCCCAGGCGCTGGCTGCCGGGATCGTGGCGACTGCGGTGACCGTCGACCTGACCACGGTGGTGATCGGCGGCGGAGTCGCGAAGGCCGGACCGGTGCTGTTCGACCCGGTGCAGGCCTGGGTGAAGAAGCTGGCGCAGCTGCCGTTCGTCGCGGAGCTGACCGTGGAGCCCGCTCAGCTGGACAATGCCGGTCTGCTGGGTGCCGCCCATCAGGCCTGGGCCGCTCTCACCTGATCCGCACATTTCGCGTCGTTCGGAAAGGGCCATCCCGCGCATCTTTGCGCAATTTTTACGAATATCAGGAATCTCTGTAACGACCGCCCTACTCCGCCCGATACCACGGATGGATGGGGTGGGGGCACCGTCATCCACGACCGGTCGAGGGGGGCTTTGACCGGACGGAACGGCTGATCGATGGGGGGCCTTGGATCAACCGGTACACGTGAGCGGCGGGTGAGGAGACTCTCCCGCCGCAACCGTGTCACCCACAGGTCGGGAACCACCGCTCATCCGGCGGCGTCCGACCGAACGGTAGGTGTTCGATCTCGTGGAGGGATGGGATCGAACGCGGGTTCTGCACTGTGGACGGCGGACGGCGGCCGTGGGGGGCGCCACCCCCGTCCATTGCGCAGAACAGATATCCGGCCAGGACCTTGCCGGATATCACTGCCGTTAGGGTCTGCTAGGGCTTGCGCCATTCCGGGTCGGGCAGGCGGGTGCGGTCGAGGCGGCCGTTGTCGTCCAGCGGGAGCTCCTCGATCGGGATCAGGTCCGCCGGCACCAGGTAGATCGGCAGCTCCTTGCCCAGGTCAAGCATCAGCCGCGCCAGTACGGCGGGATCGCTGTCCTCCAGGACGACGTACCCGATCAGGCAGGTGTCGCCGCCCGGGTCCGACTGGGCAACGACCACCGCGTCGACAACGCCGGGCTGATCGGCCAGCACGTGCTCGGTCTCGCCGGGCTCGACCCGGTGGCCGCGGATCTTCACCTGATCGTCCGCGCGGCCGAGGTACTCCAGCATGCCGTCGACCCGCCAGCGACCGAGGTCCCGGCTGCGGTACAGCCGCGCGCCCGGGTGGCCCGGATCCGGTACGAACGCGTGCTCGGTCTCCTCCGGCCGCCCGATGTAGCCCTGAGCAACCGCCGCGCCGCCGAGGTAGATCTCGCCGACCGCACCGACCGGCACCGGCCGCAGTACCGCGTCCAGGAGGCGTACGACGACACCCTCGATCGGACGCCCGATCGACGGCCTGTCCTCGGCCGGGTCGACCTCGTGGATCGTGGTCACGATCGACGCCTCGGCCGGCCCGTATTCGTTGTACAGCCGGCAGTTCGGATGCGCGTCCAGGAAGTCCCGGACCTTGTGCGTCAGCACCATCGCCTCACCGCCCGCGACGATCTCCCGCAGCGCGGGCAGTTCGGGCAGCCGGCGCATCGTCGCCAGCAACGCGGTCAACGGACTGAACGCCATGAACAACCGCTCGACACCGTGATCGCGGAGCGCCGCGACCACCGAGTCCGGGTCGTACCGGTCGTCCTCGCCGATCAGTACGAGCGCCGCACCCGACGCCAGCGTCGTGAACATCTCCTGCACGTGTACGTCGAAGCCGAACGACGTCCACTGCAACGTCCGCAGCGATCGCCGGGTCCGCAGGTAGTGCCGGACCAGGTTGACCGGACCGCGGTGCGGGACGATGACGCCCTTCGGATTGCCGGTCGAACCGGACGTATAGATGCAGTAGGCAACATCATCGGCCGCGGCCCGCACCGGCGGCGCCTGTCGCGCCCGCGGGTCGCCGTCCACTGCCGCGACCGGCACCAACCGGAGACCTAGCCGGTCCGCCAGTGCCGCATCGTCACCGACCAGCGCGACCGCCGAGGCGTCGTGGATCATGAACGCCCACCGGGATTCCGGTACGCCGGGGTCGAGCGGAAGGTACGCCGCACCGGACTTCAGCACCGCGAGTACCGCGACGACCATTTCGGTGCCTCGGGCAACTCGGACGGCGACCAGCTGCCCTGGCTTGACGCCGAGATCGACCAACTGCCAGGCGACCGCGTTCGATCGGCGGTCCAGTTCGGCGTACGTGAGTTGACGGTTGTTCTGGATCAGCGCGATCGCGTCCGGCGTGCGAGCGACCTGCTGCTCGAACAGGGTGTGCAGTCCACTGAGTTCGCCGGCGACGACGGCATCGCGTCGTACCCGGCCGATCGGGCCGCTCGGATCGGTGTCGGCCTCCAGCTCGCGGAGAGCCTCGAGGTCGGACTCGATCGGGAGCACCAGTTCCGGGAGCCGCAGGTTCGACCGGGTCGTTGCCCTGCGCAACACTTCGGCCAGGTAGCCGAGCAGGCGCTCGATCGTGGTCCGGTCGAACAGTCCGGACCGGTAGTCCGCAGTACAGATGACGCCGGCGCCGTGGTGGGTCAACCGGAACCGCAGGTCGACGGCGGCAGGCAGGTCGTCGTCGCCGTCCTCGAAGTCGACGAGGATCTGGAACAACGGGTCCCGCTGGAGAATGGCGAGATCGAGTCCGGCGTGGTCGAACGCATCCGTTGCCAGGTCGCGGACCCGTTGAGCGAGTTCGCCGAGGTCGGGCTCGCCGGAGAGATCGATGCGCAACGGGAGCGGGCGGCGGATCGCGGTCGAGGTGTCGCCCTTCGGACGGATCAGGGCGGAGCCGATCGTGACGTCCTCTTGCGCCGCGAACCGGCCGAGCACAGTCGCGACCGCAGCGAGCATCGTCATGACGGGGCTGAGTTTGCGCTCGCGGCTGTACGCGAAGACCGCGTCGCCTAGCTCCTCGTCGAGCTCCTGCTTGACCGATGCGACCGCGTTGTCGCCGGCTACGCGAACACGATCCGCTGGGAGGACCAACGGTTCGGCGCCGGCCAGCGTCTGGTCCCAGTACGAGAAGTCGCGGCGGCGTTCCTCGTCGCCGGGCCGGGATTCCGTCGTACTGCGGGCTTCGTCGATCACCTCGTCGTCCCAGGAACCGGCTGGGTCTTCTATGGCCGGCTCATCCGGCTGCTCGCCGAGGAGGGCGAGCTGCTCGCGCATCAGCTGCGTGACGCCATCGACCAGCTGACCCGCGACGCGGAGCTGCTGGGACATGAGCGCCGCCATCCCGCTGCCCGGCAGCTCGGCCTCGCTGGTCGCGGCGGCGGCCTCGTCGACCTTCGCGGCAAGCTCGGCCAGCCCGGTCCCGAGCACAGCCAGCGCCGCCCTGGGATCCCTGCTGGCTGGGAGCTCCTCGGTGGGTGCGGGCTCGGCGAGTGCGGGCTCAGGCTCGGCGGCCTCGACGGCTACGGCGGTCGCGAGCTTGTGCGGGGTGGTGTAGGTCAGGAACAGATCGTCCGGCGCCAGCTCCACCGAGAAGCGGCTGTTGATCTCGTCGATCACCGGCGCCATTGACGCCGGTGTCGCTCCGAGCTCGGCGAACGTATGGTCCACGGTCAGGTCGTACGGATCGAGGTTCAGTTCCTCGCAGGTCAGGTCGAGTACGACGTCCAGCGACTCGCGGTACCGCTCGGCCGACACCTCGTCACCCGGCAATGATCCGGCCTGCAGGAGGTAGTCCGCATCGATCTGATGCGTCTCGGCCGGCAGTTCGAACGGCGACCGCTCGCTGTCCTCGTCCACTGTCGGCTCGGGCTCGACGGGCTCCGTCGGCGGGTCCAGCATGATCCGCTTCACCGCTGCGTTCGACGGCGGCTCGAAGACCAAGGACTGGGCTCGTGCGGCCCGCTCGAACGCGTTCGACTGCGCCCTCGCGGCCACACCGTTGTCACCGGCAACCGCCGTACCTGGTCCGATAACCACCGTCACCGAGGGATCGACCGGGTGGTGCACCCGACGGAAGGGGTACGTCGGCAACGGGACGCGGCCGCCGTCCGGGTAGACCTTGGCCCAGGCGATCTCCGTGCCCTGCTCGTACAGCTCGGCCAGGCCATTCATCGTCGCGAGCACCGGGTCCTGGCCGAGGCGCTGGGCCGGAATCCACGTGCTGTTCGGGGCGATCCGGCGACCGGCGGGACTTAGTACGGCGTCCGGTCCGAGCTCCAGGAATCGGCGGCAACCGGCGGCCGTGACGGCCTCGACCGCGTCGCCGAACAGGACCGGCTGCCGCAGCTGGCCCACCAGGTAGTCGCCGTCGAGGACGGTCCCGGACTCGAGCAGATCACCCGACCAGCTCGACACCATCGGCGTCCGCAGTGGCTTCAGTGTGATCCCGCGGACGATCTCGGCAAAGTCGGCCAGTATTGGGTCGACCAACGAACTGTGGAACGCGCGGTCGACGTCCAGCCGCTGCCACGCGACCTCCAGCCGGTCCAGCTGTGCGGCAAGCTGACCGACGATCACCTCAGACCCGGTCAGCACGAACGACTGCGGACCGTTGCCTGCAGCAACCTCCACGCCGGTGGTGCGGGCGATCTCCCGGACCCGGTCGGCGTCCGCGCGGACGGCGACCATCGCGCCGGGGACCGTGCCGCGCTGCATGAGTTGGCCGCGCTTCGCAGTGAGGCGTACGCCGTCTTGCAACGACAACGCGCCCGCAACGGTCAAAGCGGCGTACTCCCCCACGCTGTGGCCGACGACGAGTGCGGGCTGGACGCCGAACGACTGCCAGAGTCGGGCGAGTGCGAGCTCGAACGCGAACAGGGCCGGCTGCGCGGTCTCGGTCGGCCAGACGCCTTCCGCCGTACCGGCTGCTGTGGTCAGCAGGAGCTCGAGAAGGTTGCCGCCGGTCTCTTCGTGGTACACGCGATCGCACTCGTCGAGCACCGAGCGGAACGCCGGGAAGCGGGCGGCGAGACCGGCCGCCATACCGCGCCGGGCGGCGCCCTGGCCGGTGAACGCGTACCCCAGTGGGCCGGGTCCGCCGCGCGGTACTTCTGTCGCCTGGGCGGACCCGAGTGCCTCCTCGAGCTCGGCTTCCGAACCGCCCGCGACCGCGACCCGATGACGGTGGGCCGGGCGGCCGAGTGCCGCCGTACCAGCGAGGTCGATGAGGCGATGACCGGTGCCGTGGCCGAGGTCCGTGCGGTACAGCTCGACGAGGTCGGCCAGGGCGTCCGGGTCGGGCGCGGAGAGCGGGAGTACGACGGGGCCGTCGTCGCCGCGGCGGATCTGCCGGGGCGCCTCCTCGAGGATCACGAGCGCATTGGTGCCGCCGGCATCGATCGCGCTGACGCCCGCGCGGAGCGTCGTACCTGCGTCCCATTCGCGTGCTTCGGTGCCGATCACGAACGGGCTGCCGTCGAGGGCGAGCGCCGGGTTCGGAGTGGTGTAGTTGATCGTCGGGACGAGCATCCGGTGCTGCAGCATCAGAATCGTTTTGATCAGGCCGGCCATACCGGCGGCGCTGTCGAGGTGGCCGATGTTCGGCTTCACCGAGCCGATCGTGCAGAACCCAACCTTGTCGGTGTGCCGGCGGAGCGCGGTCGTCAGCGACTTGACCTCGGCCGCGTCGGCGGTCGCGGTGCCGATCCCGTTGGCCTCGATGTAGCTGACCGAGTCGGCGTCGAACCCGGCGCGCTCGAGCGCACGCTCGATCAGGTCGACCTGGTTCCCCTCGTCGTTGCTGACCGCAGTACCGCGGATCACGGCGTACACCGTGTCGCCGTCGGCGAGAGCCTGGTCGAGACGCTTCAGCAGTACGGCGGCGACGCCGTTGCCACCGACAGTGCCGTCGGCGTCCGCGGCGAACGCCCGCACGTGCCCGCTCGGCGAAAGGATCGACTCCGGCGTCGGCTGGTAACTCGTTGCCTGCGGCATCTGTACGGCGGCGGCACCGGCGAGCGCGAGATCCGCGTCACCCGAGCGCAACGCCTGACAGGCAAGGTGTACGGCGACCAGCGACGACGACCAGGCCGACTGCACACCGATCGCGGGACCGGTCAGCCCGAGTCGATAGGCGACCCGGGTGGCCAGCGAGTCCCTGGACTGGTGATGGCGGTTGTAGAGGTTCATGCCCGATCCGGCGAACACACCGACGCGGCTCGACGTACCGGCGTACCCGCCGTGCTCCAACGCCTGATGACACACCTCGAGGAACAACCGCTGAGCCGGATCCATCAGTTCCGCTTCGCGGTCACTCAACCCGAAGAACTTCGCATCGAACGACTCGACGTGCTCCAGCACCCCACTGACCGCCGCGGCCCCGTCGCCCGTCCCTCCGACCTCCTCCGCCGAGAACCGCCGAACACTCTCCACCCCACCGACAAGGTTCTCCCAGAACTGCTCAACCCCCTCAGCCCCCGGAAACCGCCCAGCCACCCCCACCACAGCCACGGGCTCAACCAACCCAACCCGCTCACGCCCAACCACCCCGTCAGCAGCGTTGCCCTCAGCAACGTCTTCCGCCGGCCCACTCGCCTGCTCGTCGCCGCCTACCGACTCCTGCTCAACCGAAGCCTCGCGTGGGGCGACGTGAGTCTCGCGATCATCCGCGTCGCCAGAAGCGTTGCCCTCAGCAACATCTTCCGCCACCCCGACAACGCCGTCCTCCGCAACCTCGGAGTCCTTCGGCGGTACGACGCCCACCGCCGCCGACTCCGAGTCCGCCAGGTCCCCCGGCTCGCTACCCTCACCCACCGCAGCCGCGGACTCAGAAGCCTGAAGCTCGTCGCTGTCAGCCGCGCCAGAAACCTCAACCTCGCCGCCGTCGTCTCCAACGGCCGCCACCGACTCCTGAAGCGCCTCGCGCCCCGCGTCCCCGGCAGCTACATCACCAGCCGCGCCAGGCACCCGCACGAGCTCAGCAGTCTCCGCCTCGTCGCCGAACTCCGCTCCGTCCTCCGCCGTACCCGAAGACGCGCCTACGACCTCAGCCACGCCACCAGAAGACGCGCCTGCCACCTCGGCCGAGGTCTCGGCTACCCCACCCCCGCCGTCCCCAACGTCCTCAGCGACAGTCCCCTCGCCACCACCCGCCTGCTGGTCAACGCCAGCACCATCCACACCCTCAAGCCCAGCCCCGACGTCCTGCCCCTCGACACCCTGCCCCTCGACACCCCGCGCCTCAACGTCCTGGACCTCGACATCCCGCCCGTCGACGTCATGCGCCTCAACACCCTGCGCCGACTCGACGTCCTGCGATTCGCCCCCGACCGCCGGGTCGCCAGTCGCCGTCGCCTCACCCAGCGCAACCGCCGCCTCAGCCACCTCGGACTCGCCACCGTCAGCACCCTCGGCCTCGGCCTCGGCAGCCTCGGAGGCTACGAGTCCGGCGCCCTCAACATCCGTGGCCCCAGAAGCCGCACCCTCATCGCCGTCAGCATCTTCGCCATCGGTGGACCCAGAACCCGCAAGCTCGGCAGCACCAGCTCCCCCGGCACCGGCGGACTCAGCACCCACCGCCTCGGCGCCACCAACTCCTTCGGCATCCGTGGAATCGGAAACCGCAGGCTCGCCGCCGCCACCTCCCTCGACATCGGAGGACTCAGCACCCACCGCGTCGGCGCCGCCGCCTCCCTCAGCATCCGCGGTATCCGAGACCCCGGGCTCGTCGCTGCCAGCACCCTCGACATCGGCGGACTCAGAACCCGCAAGCTCGGCGCTGTCAGCTCCTTCAGAACTCGCGGACTCGACTACCTCCAGCTCAGCTGCGTCGTCCCGCTCAGCTGCGTCGTCCCGCTCGGCCGAGGGCTCGACGCTGGCTTGCTCATGCCCGGCGACCCGAGCATCCGCGGCCGCCTCATCCAACTCCTCCGCGTGTTTCTGCTCGCCCTGCTCTTGCCCACCCCGCTCCGCGTCGCCGGGCTCTTGCTCGGCCCGTGCGGCGTCGGCGTGCTCTTGCTCGGCATGCTCCGCGTCGCCGGGCTCTTGCTCGGCCTGCTCTTCCCGACCATGCTCCGCGTCAGCGGGCTCTTGCTCGGCGCGCTCCTCGGAAGCCTGCTCCTGCTCGGTGGCGTTTGCCGACGGGGTGGAGGCTTCAGGTTGGATGGCCTCTCGGGCTGCGGGAGATGTCTGCTCGCCTGCAGCGCGCGGCTGCTCGTCCGCCTTGGACTCGCCAGGTGCTGCCTGCGGTTCGTCGGTGGACTGCTTGTTGTCTGGCTCTTCTGCGACAGCCGGTACAACGGCCCCTTGCTCGTCGGCCGCAGATTCCGGCGTGCTGTCAGGTGCAGCCGGCCGAGCCTCGACCGCTTGTGCCGCGGCGGCTTCGCCCGAGGGCTGCTCGACTGCTGACTCGGCCTCGGACGTCGGCGCCGCCGTACCTGCGGATGCAGCAGCCTCGGGAGCGAGTTCGGGCTCCGCCACAGGTACTGCGGACGCGGCAGACGCAGCGGGCTCGGCCGTCGGCTCGGGCTCAGACGTCGGTGCCGAGGCGGCTTCGGGCGATGACTGTTCAGCTGCTGACTCGGCCTCGGACGTCGCAGGCGCCGTCTCGGCTGATGCAGCAGGTTCGGCAGCGAACTCGGGATCCGTCGCAGGTACTGCGGGCTTGTCGGACGCAGCGGGCTCGGCCTCAGACGTGGGTTCCGAGGTAGCACCCCGCGCAGACTGTTCGGCTGGCGACCCGGTCTCGGACGTTGGCGCTGCAGGTGTGGCGGAATCAGCAGGTTCAGAGGCGTCCGGCGCAGGTACTGCGAAGGCGGCGGGCTCGGCCGTCAGCTCGGGCTCGGGTGTGGGTGCGGCGGTGCCACCGGCTTCGGAAGTCGTCTCAAGCTGAGGCATAGCTGCTGCGGGGGCACCGGCCTCGGGAGTTGGCTCGAGTTCGGACGTGGGTGCGGCGGTAGCAGCGGGTGCGGACTGGTCGGCTGAGGGCGCTGGCGATGGCGCGGCTGCGGAAGGTGCAGGCGACGGCGCGTTTGCGGGCGGCGCTGCCGGCTCCGTGGGTTGCGCGGGCGTGGGCTGCGCGGACGTGGCCTGCGCTGGCTGCTCAGCTGCGGGGGCCGGGGTGGGCTCGGCCGGCTTGGCTGCTGGAGCTGTGAGCGGTGAGGCGGCCTCGGGCGACGGCGCGCTAGTGGAAGGGGCCGGTGCCGACGACGCGGGTGCGGAGGCTGCGGCGGGCGTTGGTGCGGAAGGGGCGGGTGTTGAGGGGGCGCCGAGGGTGGGGCGTTGGGGGGGTGTGGGGATGGATTGTTGGAGTTCTCGTTGCCAGGCTAGGCGGACTACTGGGAGTTCGGTGGTGCGTTCGGAGGGGTCCTCGTCGGCGTATGGGGTGGTTTCGGGGGCGGCCGAAGGGCCCTGGCCGGTGGGACCGGAGTCGGGGGTGGCGCCGGCCGGTTCTACGTGGGGGGCGGCGGGTGGTTGGAGGAGGGTGCCGTCGATCCAGCGTTGTTTGAGGAGTGGGCGGAGGATCTTGCCGCCGGGGGTCGTCGGGAAGTCGCGGCGTGGGACGCCGACGACCTGGGCCGACAGGCCGAGGCGGGACTGGATCAAGCTTCGGATCGCCTGGTCCATCCCAGGAACAGACTCGGCCGTCAGTGCATAGAAGACGACCAGCCGGTCGGTCCCGGACTCCTCGTCCGCGACACCGCACGCGGCGACCAGACCGTGTTCCGCGCCGACCACGGTCGTGGCGACGGACTCGATGTCGTGGGCGTAGTGGAGCTTGCCCGACATGATGATGCGTTCGCTGTCCCGGCCGGTGATGACGACCTGCCCGCCGGTGATGAAGCCCTGGTCCCCGGTCGCCAGCCACTTCCGGGCCGGCCAGTTCCCGACCGGGAACGCGGTCCGGTCGGCCTCGAGATTCCCGAGGTACCCCGGCGTGACCCGAGCCGACGCGACCTGCAGCTGACCGATCCGGCCTTCCGGCAGTACGGCGCCGTTCGGTGCCACGATGCGTACCGTCGTACCCGGTGCCGGCGCTCCCACCGACACCAGCGACAACACCCCGGGGACCTCAACGCGCGTCTTACCCGGTCGCGCGACAGCGACCTTCCCGGACGACGGGCGCTGGTCCACCCACTCGACGATGCCGGTCGGTGGGATCCGTACCCGGTGCACGTTCGGCGTCAGCCCGGGCCGTGCGAACGTGATCCCGGTGACCGTCTCGGTCATCCCCCACGCCGCGACGAACGTCTCCGGCACCACGCCGAACCGGTTCGTCACCCGCAGGAACTCCGACATCACCGGCACGGTGATCTGCTCACCACCGCTGACCAGACTGCGCAACGCGGACAGATCCCAGTGCCGGTCCGGCTCCCCCGCCACAGCGGCCGTGGCGAGGCGGTACCCGAAGTTCGGCGACCACGAGTGGTTGACGCGGTGCTGGTCCATCAGGTCGAGCCAGCGCAGCGGGTTGGACAGCACCCAGTCCGTGTTCACGTGGATGTTCGTGCACCCGGTGAACACGGGCAGCAGGTGGTACAGCAGGAATGCCCCGCTGCGATCCAGCGGCAGCCAGTTCAACGTCGTCTGACCAGGTCGCACCGGCAGCATGGCCGGCGTACCGGCAGCGAATTCGACCAGCCCGCGATGCGTCAGCTGCACGAGCTTCGCCGCGCCCGTCGAGCCCGACGACAACATCAGTACGGCGACGTCGTCCGCGGCCGGCCGGTGGAAGTCCGAGGTCGGCTCGTGGCCCGCCATCGCGTCCGGGTCGAGGACCGGCAGGCCGAGGTCGTTCGGCAGGTCGGACGGGCGGCCGATCAGGACCGTCCAGCCGAGCAGGTCGGTGATCTTGCGGAGCCGCTCCCGGCCTTCTTCGGTCCGGTCGCCGCCCGGGTTCGGCGCGACCAGCAGCGGGCGGATGCCGCCGAGCGTGCAGGCCCAGAACGCGGCGAAGAACCCGACCGGCTCGGTGCAGTGCACGACCGCGGGATCACCCGCGCGTACGCCGTTCGCCCGCAGGCCGGCCAGGATCCGGGCGGCGAGCTCGAGCAAGGTCGGGAAGTCGAGCTTGGTCTCACGGCCGTCCGGGCCGATCTCGACCACTCCGGCGGCGCCGAAGTCACGCGCGGCCCGGAGCAGCGCGCTCGGCAGGTCGCGCGGGTACCCGGCGGGAATCATCAACGCCGGCCCGGTGGAGATCGCCGGCCGGTCTGCACCACTTCTCACGCCGATGCCACCACCAGCGGGGTCGCCAACCGATCAGCTGCGGGTACGACGGGACGCGCGCACGGCTCGGCTACGAGCGGAGAGACGCCGGCCAGATGGCGACTCACGGACACGCGCCTCCCCAACTGGACGGAGCGGGTTCAGGGCAGACCCGCCTCACTTCACACCGACAGCAGCCCCGTTTTCCGCCAGCCGGAACAACGCCGTCACCGGGCGCACCCGGTGCGTCATCGAGCCGACCGACAGCCGTGAACCCTACCAGCCGCAACCGGCCCTGGAGGAGTCCGTTCTCACCAGCCGATAGTTAAGAATTCCGCGACCCATCGACACCGTTCACAACGAGCGGGAGCCGCTTCCGATACGGCCCCCGGCACAAACTCCGGCGCGCAAAACTCCGGCGACAGGATCGTCCGGTGGGTCGACCATGGTGACCATGATCGACAGCGGCTCAACGGTCCGCACAACTACCGGACTCGTCCGCGGCAGCGCCGAGAACGGCCTCGCGGTCTTCCGGGGGATCCCGTTCGCCGCACCCTTGCCGGGCGACCTGCGGTTCGCCGCTCCGCAGCCCGCCGAACCATGGGACGGCGTTCGTCCGGCAACGTCTTGGGGACCACCGCCACCGCAGTCGCAGATCTTCGGACCGCCGTCGAACCCGGTCACCGGGGACGAGTGGTTGACGGTCAACGTCTGGTCGCCACGGGTCGAGCTCGGCGCCGGGCTGCCGGTGATGGTGTGGATCTACGGCGGCGCGTACGCGTTCGGCCACGCGAGTGATCCGGCGACCGACGGGGCACGGCTGGCTCGCGAGGGTGACGTCGTACTGGTGACGTTCAACTATCGGGTCGGCGTCGAAGGGTTCGGCTCGCTGCAGGGTGCTCCCGCCAACCGGGGTCTGCTCGATCAGGTCGCGGCGCTCGAGTGGGTGCGCGAGAACATCGCGGCGTTCGGCGGCGATCCGGCGCGGGTCACGGTGTTCGGGGAGTCCGCCGGAGCCGGCTCGATCGCCGCCCTGCTGGCGATGCCGCGAGCCGCAGGGTTGTTCGGCCGGGCGATCACGCAGAGCGTGCCCGGGACGTTCTTCTCGGTGCCGCTGGCCGACGACATCATGGCGACGATCGCCAAGCGGCTCGGACGCGAGCCGAGCGTCGACGGCCTGAGCGGGGTCTCCGCGGCCGAGCTCGTCGGGGCGAGCGACGCGTTGAGCGGCGCGATGCTTCCGTACGCCGATCGCTGGGGAGCCGTCGCGCACACCTCGGTCCCGTTCTCGCCGGTTGTCGACGGTGAGGTCCTGCCGAGGACGCCGTACGACGCTCTCGCCGACGGCACCGGCCGCGAGGTCGAGCTGATCGCCGGCCACAACCGCGACGAGTACCGGCTGATGCTCGCGATCACCGGCCGCCTCGGCAACGTCACCGACTCCGACGCCACGGCCGCGCTGGAGCTGCTCGGCCCGGACGGCTTCCGCGAGGCCTATCCGGACGCGAGCGCCGAGCGCTTGTTCGAGCTGGTCCATTCCGACTGGCTGTTCCGGATGCCGAGTCACCGGCTGGCCGAAGCGCAGGTCGCCGGCGGGGGCCGCGCGTACTCCTACGAGCTGGTGTGGCCGAGCAGCGGGCTCGGTGCCTGTCACGGCGTCGACGTGCCGCTGGTCTTCGGGAACCTTCAGCAGGAGCACACCGCCTTCCTCCTCGGCTCGGAGTCCCCCGCCGACATCGAGCGAGTCTCCCAACACTTCCGAACCGCCTGGACAACCTTCGCCCACACCGGCGATCCCGGCTGGCCGCAGTACGACGAAACGCACCGCCTAGTCGCGTCGATCGGCACCGACCTCACCATCACGCCGTACGCCGAAGAACAGTCCCGCCGCCTGTGGGCCAACTACGACTTCGCACCGCTCCCCTTGCTGGGGTGAACGTGTCAGCGCGGTGGCGGTCCGGTGTCAGGGCGCGCGGCGATCGTGGTTCTCGGCAGCGCGGGACCACCGCGCTCGAGACCGAGGAGCACGAACATGCCGATCCAAACCCCCAGCGAGCAGCAGGACCGCCCGGAGTTGCGGAAGGCCGCCGAGGAGTTCGTCGACGCCGGCTTCGGCGGGCTGGAACTGCGCGTGCACGACGAGCAGGGCGAGTGGGTCGGCAGCGCCGGAGTCCGTGAGCTTGGCAGCGCCGACGAGCCGCCGCTGGACGGACAGGGTCGGGTCGGCAGTGTCACCAAGACGTTCGTGTCGACTGTCGTGCTGCAACTCGTGGCCGAGGGCAAGCTCGAGCTGGACGGCCCGGTGGCGCCGCATCTCGCCCGGTTCGAGCTGGATCCGCGGATCACGGTGCGGATGCTGCTCAACCACACCAGCGGGCTGTTCAATTACACGGGCGAGTACTTCCCCGACGGAACCGTCGTACCGGGCCTCCCGGCGACCGGCAAGGACTGGGCGGAGAACCGGCTGCAGGGCTACGCACCGGAGGAGCTGGTCGAGTTCGCGCTGTCCAAGCCGTCGCGGTTCGAGCCGGGCGCCGAGTGGAGCTACGCCAACACGAACTACACGATCGCCGCGCTGCTGATCGAGGCCGTCACCGGCCGCTCGTTCACTGCGGAGCTGGAAGCGCGGATCCTCAAGCCGCTCGACCTGACCGGCACCCTGGAACCGGGCGACCGGACGGACATTCCAGACCCCCACTCGCACGGCTACTTCCGCTACTCGGACGGCGACGAATCGAAGCTGGTCGACGTCACCGAGCAGAACCCCTCGCTGCTGTTCGGCGCCGGCAGCATGCTCTCGACCGTCCGGGACCTGCACGTCTTCATGTCCGCGCTGCAGAGCGGACAGCTGTTGCCTGCCGAACTGCTGGCCGAGATGCGGACGCCGGAGCCGAAGAGCGGTCCGCTCAACTACGGCCTGGGTCTGTTCGCGCAGGACACCGGCTCAGAGACCATCTACCACCACAACGGCAGCGCACCGGGCGGGTACGGCGCCCTGGTGTTCAGCAGCGCAGACGGCACCAAGACCCTGACCGCCCTCATCACGATGGGAGACGCCGACGTAGACCTGCTCCAGATCTTCCCGCCGGCCCTCGACCGCCTGGTGAAGGCGGTGTTCTGAAACAGATCCGTGGGCGAAGGGGGGATCGAAGCGTTCCTGGACGCCGAGCAGCCGGGTAGGTGATATCGTGAACGCCTGCTCCTCAGGTGAGCAAACCTCCCCGGCGCCGGCGTGCCGGGGCTTCGTTTGCCGGGCGGCATGGGCTGTTAGCTCAGTTGGTTAGAGCACCTCGTTTACACCGAGGGGGTCGGGGGTTCGAGTCCCTCACAGCCCACCACTAGTAACCACCGGCCGGCTCAGGGGTTCGCGGTGAGACTTGCCAGCGCGGCAGCGTAGTCGTCGGGGTTGCGGGCCTCCGGGATCGGGTTGACCACGGACCAGCGGATGATGCCGGTTCGGTCCACGACGAAAGTGCCGCGGAGGGCGCAGCCGCGGTCCGGGTCGAAGACGCCGTACGACGTGGCGATGGTGCCGTGGGGCCAGAAGTCGGTGAGCAGGCTGAAGTTCAGGCTCTGCGCGTCGGCGTACGCCCGGAGGGTGAACATCGGGTCGCAGGAGATCGCCAGGAACTCGGCGGCGGCGAGCAGGTCCGGCCGGTCGCGGAGTTCGGCCAGTTCGCTGGTGCAGACCTGGCTGAAGGCATACGGATAGAAGACCAGTACGACGTCCCGGTGGCCGGCGAAGTCGCTCAGCCGGACCTGTTCGCCGTACTGGTTCCGAGTACTGAAGTCGGGGGCCCGGCTGCCTGCAGCCGGGACGGTCACCCGCGGCGGCCGGACTTCGGAACCACCAGCTTGGTCGCGGACCAGTCGTCGGTCACGCTCAACGTGCTCGTCGTGGCCAGGCCGGCGACGGGCGCGGCCTCGGCGATGTCGCTGGTCTCGACGTAGCCGTCGCGACCGACCTTCGGGGTCAGCAGCCAGACGACGCCACCGGCCTTCAGGTCGGTGAGGATGTCGAAGAAGGCGTCGACCAGGTCTCCGTCGTCCTCGCGGAACCAGAGCAGTACGACGTCCACGACCTCGTCGGTCTCGTCGTCGACGAACGCCTCGCCGGTGATCTCCCGGATCGCATCGCGGAAGTTGTCGTCGCTGTCGTCGTCGTACCCGATCTCCTGGACGACCCAGCCGGCCTCCAGGCCGAGCCGGGAGGCCATGTTCGGCACTCCGCCCTTGCCGTCCGCGTGGTCCGCGGTCGCGCTCACGTGTCCTCCTCCGTGGTCCCCGCTTGCCCGGGGGTAGGTGTCAGTAGCCGCACAGCTAGCGATAGTCCATCGTGCCGTACCGCGTCGCGCAAGTATGCACCAGGGTTCCGTGACGTGTCCGGTATCCGCGTGGCGGGTACAGTGCGTGTCCGCTGAGATCGCGCCTTGACAACCGGATTCGGACCTGTCTGGAAGGCGAAGTAGAACGCATTCCGAACAGGTGACAGGATTGCGTGGAAGACAACCAGAACGAACGGCAGAGAGAACGGCAGGACACCGTGGCTTCCGGACACGAACCACCAGCCATCATCACCGAGGGGATGCCCACCCAGCTCCCCGACATCGACCCCGACGAGACACGCGAGTGGGTCGAATCGCTCGACGCCGTCCTGGACGAACGGGGCAAGGCGCGAGCGCGCTACCTGATGCTCAAGCTGATCGAGCGAGCCCGGGAGCGACAGGTCGGCGTGCCCGCCCTGCGGAGCACCGACTACATCAACTCGATCCCGCCCGAGCGTGAGCCGTGGTTCCCCGGCGACGAGCACATCGAGCGCCGGATCCGGGCCTTCATCCGCTGGAACGCCGCGGTGATGGTCAGCAAGGCCAACCGCAAGGGCCTGGAGGTCGGCGGTCACATCGCCACCTATCAGTCCGCGGCCAGCCTGTACGAGGTCGGCTTCAACCACTTCTTCCGCGGCAAGGACCATGCCGACGGCGGCGACCAGATCTTCATCCAGGGTCACGCCTCCCCCGGTATGTACGCGCGCGCCTTCCTCGAGGGCCGGCTGTCCGCCGACGACCTGGACGGGTTCCGCCAGGAGGTCTCGCGCGGTCCGCACCACGGCCTGTCGTCGTACCCGCACCCGCGGCTGATGCCGGACTTCTGGGAGTTCCCGACCGTCTCGATGGGACTGGCCGCGCTGAACTCGATCTACCAGGCCCGCTTCAACCGGTACCTGCAGAACCGCGGCATCAAGGACACCAGCAAGCAGCACGTCTGGGCGTTCCTCGGTGACGGCGAGATGGGCGAGCCGGAGTCGCTCGGCGCGATCGGCCTGGCCGCCCGCGAGGAGCTCGACAACCTCACCTTCGTGATCAACTGCAACCTGCAGCAGCTGGACGGCCCGGTCCGCGGCAACGGCAAGGTGATCCAGGAGCTGGAGGCGTTCTTCCGCGGCGCCGGCTGGAACGTGATCAAGGTGATCTGGGGCCGCGAGTGGGACAACCTGCTCGCCCAGGACCACGACGGCGCACTGGTGAACAAGATGAACACCACGCCTGACGGCCAGTTCCAGACCTACTCCGTCGAGTCCGGCGAGTACATCCGGAACAACTTCTTCGGCGGCGACCAGCGGCTGCAGCAGATGGTCAGCAACCTGTCCGACGAGGACCTGCGCAAGCTGCCCCGCGGCGGTCACGACTACCGCAAGGTGTACGCCGCGTTCAAGAGCGCGACCGAGCACGTCGGCCAGCCGACCGTGATCCTGGCCCAGACCATCAAGGGCTGGACGATCGAGGCGCTGGAGGGCCGCAACGCGACCCACCAGATGAAGAAGCTGACCTCGGACGACCTGAAGGCGTTCCGGGACCGGCTCTACCTGCCGATCGAGGACTCCGCCCTCGAGGACGCGTACAACCCGCCGTACTTCCACCCCGGCACCGACTCGCCGGAGTACCAGTACATGATGGATCGGCGTAAGCAGCTCGGCGGTTCGCTGCCGCAGCGCAAGGTGGCGCCGAAGACGCTCAAGCTGCCCGGCGACGACGTCTACAAGCCGCTGTCCAAGGGCAGCCACGCGCCGATCGCCACCACGATGGCGCTGGTCCGGCTGTTCCGCGACCTGATGAAGGACCCGGAGATCGGCCACCGGATCGTCCCGATCGCCCCGGACGAGTACCGCACCTTCGGGATGGACTCGATGTTCCCGACGGCGAAGATCTACTCGCCGCACGGGCAGAACTACGAGGCCGTCGACCGCAACCTGCTGCTGTCCTGGAAGGAGTCCTCGGCGGGCCAGCTGCTGCACGAGGGCATCAGCGAGGCCGGCGCGATGGGGTCGACGATCGCGGCCGGGACGGCGTACGCCACCCACGGCGAGCCGATGATCCCGTTCTACATCTTCTACTCGATGTTCGGCTTCCAGCGGACCGGTGACTCGATCTGGGCGTTCGGCGACCAGCTCGGCCGGGGCTTCCTGGTGGGTGCCACCGCCGGGCGTACGACGCTGACCGGTGAGGGACTGCAGCACGCGGACGGGCACTCGCCGCTGCTCGCCTCGACCAACCCGGCGGTCGTGCACTACGACCCGGGCTTCGCCTACGAGGTCGGCCACATCGTGAAGGACGGCCTGCGCCGGATGTACGGCTACGGTCTGGACAAGGACAAGCCGTACGGCGAGGACGTCTTCTACTACCTCACGGTGTACAACGAGCCGGTCGCGCAGCCGGCCGAGCCGGAGAACCTCGATGTCGCGGGCCTACTCAAGGGCATGTACCGCTTCAACGAGTACGAGACCGCCGAGGGTGACGACGTACCGCGGGTGCAGCTGCTCGCGTCCGGCGTCGGACTGCCGTGGGTGCTGAAGGCCCAGCAGATCCTCGCCGAGGAGTACTCCGTGGCCGCGGACATCTGGTCCGTCACCTCGTGGAACGAGTTGCGCCGCGACGCGATCGCCGCCGAGCAGCACAACCTGCTGCACCCGGAGGAGCCGGAGCAGGTGCCGTTCGTGACCGAGCAGCTCAAGGACACCAAGGGTCCGGTCGTTGCCGTCAGCGACTTCATGCGCGCGGTGCAGGACCAGATCTCCCGCTGGGTGCCGAACGACTACACCTCGCTCGGGACCGACGGCTGGGGTCTGGCCGACACCCGGGCCGCGGCGCGGCGGCACTTCCAGGTGGACGCCGAGTCGATCGTCGTCGCCACCCTGGAGATCCTGGCCAAGCGCGGTGATGTCAAGCCGGAGGTCGCTGCCGAGGCGGCCCGCAAGTTCCGGATCGACGACCCGACCGCGGTCGCCGGTGTGAAGCAAGAGGGCGCCGGCGCCTGAGCTGTCCGACCCGAACCGCCTCTCCCGAAATTCCCGGGAGAGGCGGTTCTCGTTGTCCTAGGCTCTGACCATGCCTGAGTTGATCGAACCGACCGCCGAGCTGCGCGACTCGTTCCTGGAATCGTCCCGCGAATGGGGCGAGGAGCACCAGGACGGCGCCGGGCTGTGGGAGGCCGACGATCTGACCACGGCCGAAGGATTCGCCGAGTGGACCGAGCGCCTGCGCCGGCAGAGCGACTCCGTCGAAATCACCGCAGAGCGGGTGCCCGCGACGTACTGGTGGATCGTTGAGGACGGCAACTACCTGGGCGCGATCACGTTGCGGCACGCGCTCAACGAGAAGCTGGCCGAGGGCGGTGGGCACATCGGGTACGGCGTACGTCCGTCGGCGCGTGGTCGCGGTCTGGCGACCTGGGCCCTCGGGCAGGTGCTCGACCGGGCCCGCGCCCGCGGCATGGACCGGGTGATGGTCAGCTGCGACGACGACAACGTGGCGTCGGCGCGGACGATCGAGCGCAACGGCGGCGTACTCCAGGACGTAGGCGAAACCTGGCTAGGCCTGACCCGCCGCTACTGGATCGAGCTCTGACCAGAGCCGGCCTACGACAAACCTCGTAGTCGCGGGCGGACGGAAGTTGCGCATTCCGTCCGACGCGGGAGGTGCCCCGGGATTCCTACCGTCGAGGCATGAACACGATCATCATCGGCGCGGGACAGGCCGGGCTCGCCACCGGTTACCACCTACAGCGGCTCGACGAGCCGTTCACGATCCTCGACGGCGGCGCACGGGTGGGAGACCAGTGGCGGTCGCACTGGGACAGCCTGAAGCTCTACTCGCCGGCGAAGTACGACGGACTGCCCGGCCTCCCGTTCCCGGGCGAGCCGTGGCACTACCCGGGCAAGGACGAGGTCGCCGACTACCTCGCGTCGTACGCCGAGCGCTTCGACCTGCCGATCCGGCCGAACGCCCGGGTCGACAAGCTCGAGCGGCTCGACGACCGATGGATCGCCACCGTCGGGCGCGAGCAGCTCACTGCCGACAACGTCGTGGTCGCCACCGGCACCTTCGGGCGTACGCCGTACCTCCCGGACTTCGCGGTCGACCTGGACCCGGCGATCCGGCAGCTGCATTCGTCGGAGTACCAGCGACCGGAGCAGCTCAAGGACGGAGCGGTGCTGGTCGTCGGCGGATCGCATTCCGGCACCGACATCGCCTACGAGGTCGCGCAGACGCACCAGACGATCCTGTCCGGCCGCGATCCTGGCCAGGTGCCGTTCACGCCCGGCCGGCCCAGCCAGGCCTTCTTCTGGCCGGTCATGTTGTTCGCGTGGCGGCATGTGCTCAACCGCCGGACGCCGATGGGCAGGAAGGAGATGGAGCACATGCGGCACCACGGCGGCCCGATGATCCGGGTCAAGCGGGCAGATCTGCTCGAGCGAGGCGTCGAGCGAGTACCGGCCCGGGTCACCGGAACGCAGGACGGTCGGCCGATGCTGGCGGACGGCCGGGTGCTGGACGTCGCGAACGTGGTGTGGGCGACCGGGTTCCGGCAGGTGTTCGACTGGATCAAGGTGCCGATCGTCGGCGCGGACGGCTGGCCGCGCGAGTACCGCGGGGTCGCCGAGAACGCGCCCGGTCTGTTCTTCTGCGGGCTGTCGTTCCAGTACGCCTTCAGTTCGATGGTGCTGCCGGGGGTCGGCCGGGACGCGGCGTACGTCGCCCGGCGGATCGCGGCGCGGGTCCGCACCGAGCGGAGTCTTGCCGCCGCGTGAACCGGCAGGGCATGCTCACCTGTGGGGGCATCGGATGGGCATTGTCGACGATCTGCAGCGAGCCCGGACCGCGTTCGAGCAACGCGACTGGGCCGCTGCGTACGAGCGCCTGACCGCCGCCGACGGGGAACCGGCGGCGGTCGGTCTCGGGGCGGACGAGCTGATGACCCTGGCGATGGCCGCGTTCCTGCTCGGCGACATCGATGCCTGCATCCGGGCACTGCAGCGCGGATACCGGCTGCGGATCGACAACGGCGAGGTGCTGGGCGCGGTGCGGTTCGCGTACTGGCTGGCCCGGGTGCTGAACGGACGCGGGGAGGCCGCGATCGGCACCGGCTGGGCCGCGCGGGCCGAACGATTGCTGGCGGATCAACCCGAAGATGTGGTGGAGCGGGGTTACCTGCTGATCCACGACTTCTTCCGTTGCCTTGAGCGCGGCGACTTCGCGGCCGGGCTCGCCGTCGGCGAGGAGATGGTCAGCGTGGCGCGCCGGCACGGTGATCCGGACCTGCTGGCGCAGGGCCTGGTGTGCAAGGGCAGGCTCCTGATGTACTCCGGTCAGGTGCCGGAAGGACTCGCCACCTTGGACGAGGCGATGGTCGGCGTCGCGGCCGGAGAGCTCTCACCGGTCTTCGCCGGCACCGTCTACTGCGCAATGATCGACGCTTGTCAGGAGGTCCTCGACTTCGCACGGGTCTCGGCCTGGACGAGCGCGCTCACGCGCTGGTGCGACACCCAGCCGGATCTGGTGCCGTTCACCGGACAGTGCGCCGTTCACCGCGGACAGATCCTGCGGCTGCACGCGGCGTACCCCGAGGCGTTGGCGGAGTTCGAGGATGCGTGCCGGCGGTACGCGTCACTGGGGTTCAACGCGGCGGCCGGGCTGGCCTTGAGCGAGCGCGGCGACGTACTGCGGATCCGCGGTGACTACGTGGCGGCGGAGGCGTCGTACGACGAGGCGGCGAGCTACGGGTACGACGCACAACCCGGGCGCGCGCTGTTGATGGCGGCACGCGGGCGGGTTCCGGGCGCCGCTGCCGCCGTACGCCGGATGCTCGCGGAGACGAACGATCCGGTGCATCGATCGCGGCTGCTGGCCGGTGCGGTCGAGGTGCTGCTCGCGGGTGACGCGCTGCCCGAGGCCGAGGATGCGGCCGGCCAGTTGTCGACGATCGCCGACGGGTTCGGGTGCACGGGGTTGCGCGCGTCGGCGGCGTACTGCCTGGCCTTGGTGGCGTTGGCGGGTGAGGATCCCGATCGCGCGCTGCCGCAGGCACGGCTCGCGGTGCGACTCTGGGGCGAACTGCGGGCGCCGTACGAGGTGGCGCAGGCGAAGGTGCTGGTGGGGCGAGCGGTCCGGATGCTCGGGGACGAGGACTCGGCGACCGCTGAACTGACCGCGGCCTGCCGGACGTTCGCGGAGCTCGGGACGGTGCCGGCCCGGCAGGAGGCCGAGAGGCTGACCGGCCGCGGGACTACCGGCGGGCTGACCGGGCGAGAGCTGGACGTGCTGCGGTTGGTTGCTGTGGGCAACAGTAATGCGGAGATCGCGGGCCGGCTGGTGCTGAGCGACAAGACGGTAGCCCGGCATCTCACCAACATCTTCGCGAAGCTCGACGTACCGTCCCGGACGGCGGCCGCGGCGTACGCACGCGACCACGACCTGCTGTGAAAGGTTCTCCGGAGGGAGTGCGTTCCCTCTCGCGGGTGAGGTGACGCCGGGCGGTCGGCCGCGATGCTCGAGGGGTGAGCACAACAGAGCGTCCTGTCCCGCGGTGGGCGTACCGCCTGGCCCATGTCGTCCCTTTCCTGACGCTGCCGTCCGGGCTCTGGCGGCTTGGGCTCGTCTTCGGCTCGTCGATGGGCATGCTCGACGACAACGGCCGGCCGGCCTACCTCGAGGGTGCCGGCGGCAAGGTGTACGTCGTCTGCCTGACGATCTTCTCCGAGTTGGTAGCGCTGACCGCGCTCGGTCTGGTGCAGCGTTGGGGTGAGGTCGCGCCGCGCTGGATCCCGTTCATCGGCGGCCGCCGGGTCGCGCCGTACGCCGCCATCGTCCCCGCCACCCTTGGCGCCCTGTCGCTGATCGCCATCTGGACCTACGGGTTCCGTGATGTGTGGACGGACCACTTCATCCCGTTCTCCAGCACGGCGTGGAAAGCACTCATGATCGCCTGCTACGCCCCGCTGTACCTCTGGGGTCCAGCCCTCCTGGTGCTGACGTGGGCCTACTACCGCCGCCGCGGACGCGGTTTCAGTGCGATAGCAGGAAGAGTCGGAGCCGGCAGCGGGTCGCCGTCGTAGCCGGTCACCATCGGGAAGCGGTCGTTGCCGCCGGCATTGATCGCGGACTGCCAGTCGTTGCGGGCGGCGACGATCTCTTCGTGGGAGCGGCCAATGAAGTTCCACCACATCACCAGCTCCTCCTCGAACGGTTCGCCGCCGAGCAGGAGGAAGCGGACTCCGTTGTCCGAGGCAACCAGGTCGATGGAGTCGCGGTTGGCGCCGAAGTACACCATCTCACCGAAGCCCGGCGTCAGGTCTCCGACCGACAGCGATCCGTCGACGACCAGCACGGCGTACTCGTTGGAAGTTGTCAGCGGGAGGGCGAGCGTGCGGCCGGGCTCGATGGTGATGTCGGCGCCGACGAGTGGGGTGTAGGCCGGCGCGGGGGAGGTCACGCCGGCGACGGTGCCGATCATGACGGTTACTCGGGCGCCGTCGAGTTCGAGCTGCGGCAGGTCGGCGTACGCGTTGAAGGCAGGCGGGATGGTCGTCCGGACCGAGTCCGGGAGGGCGACCCACAGCTGGGCTCCGTGCAGCCTCGGCGGCGCGGTCGGAGTGGAGACCTCGGAGTGCGCGATCCCGTTGCCCGCGGTCATGATGTTGAGCTCGCCCGGCCGGATGAGGGCGTGCGATCCGACGCTGTCGCGGTGCTCGATCTCGCCCTCGAACAACCAGCTGACCGTCTGCAGGCTCGTGTGCGGGTGCGGCGGGACCAGCATGCCGCGCTCCCCCGGTGCGTCGTACGAATCGACCCGCTGGGTCAGGTCATCGGGCCCGTAGTGATCGACGAAGCACCAGGCGCCGACCATCCGGCGATTCTTGTTCGGCAGCAGTCGCCGGACCTTCGTCGTACGCCCCAGCACAACGTCGCGCGCCTCGAGCATCTCCAACGCGGGTCCTTCACAGTCCCCGCTGCCAACCACTTCGGCCGGATCCTTCTCGAGATCACTCATCCACGTCCTCGCTTCGCTCCGGGCGCGGATGAGGCACGATCACGCTGTGTCTTTTGATGAGTTCGCTTCGCTCACTCATGATGCTGTCCATTCCAGGAGCTTCTGCTGGTCCCAGGTGTTGATGACGCGATCAGGCACCACGCCGCAGTCCTCGGCGCGTTCGCAGCCGTAGACCTGCCAGTCGAGCTGGCCGGGTGCGTGCGCGTCGGTGTCGATCGAGAACATGCACTCCATCTCTACGGCCATCGAGAGCAGGCGCTTCGGCGGGTCGAGCCGTTCGGGCCGCGAGTTGATCTCGACCGCCGTACCGAACTGGCGGCAGGCCTCGAAGACCACCTCGGGGTCGAACTCCGACTCGGGCCGGGTACCGCGGCCGCCGGTGATCAACCGGCCGGTGCAGTGGCCGAGGATGTCGACGTGCGGGTTGGCGATCGCGCGGACCATCCGCTCGGTCATCGGCTCGGACGCCATCCGCAGCTTCGAGTGGACGCTGGCCACCACGACGTCGAGCCGGGCCAGGATCTCGGTGTCGCAGTCGAGGGTGCCGTCCTCGTTGATGTCGACCTCGATACCGTTCAGGATCCGGAAGCCGTCGAGTTCGTCGGTCAGCTTTTTGTTGAGCTCGGCAACGACCTCGATCTGCTGCAGCCGGCGTTCGCGGGACAGTCCGTTGGCGACGGTCAGCCGGGGTGAGTGGTCGGTCAGCGCGACGTACGAGTGCCCGAGCCGGTGCGCCGTACGCGCCATCTCCTCGATCGGGCTCCCGCCGTCGGACCACTCCGAATGCAGGTGCAGGTCGGCCTTCAGCTCCGCCCGCATGCCGGTCCCGGCCGTGGTCAGCTCCCCCGCCGCCTCCTCCAGCTTGACCAGGTACGACGGGGTCGCGCCGTCCATCGCCTCCACGATGACGGCCTCGGTCTTCGGCCCGATCCCGGCCAACTCGGTCAGCGTGCCGGCCCGGCGGCGGGCGCGAACCTCAGCAGCCGGCAGCGCCGCGATCGTGTCGGCCGCCCGCCGGTACGCCTTCACCCGATGGGTCGGCTGCCGGTCCCGCTCGAGGTAGTACCCGATCGCGCGCAACGCCGCGACCGCGTTGTCCACACCAGCCTTGTCGCTCATGCGGTCCATCATCGCAGCGCGGACCGCCACGCAGGCAGAAGTACCCGGGCAAGCGGCTACCGACCCGATTTAGGCGGGTTCTGCATGCCTGGCGGTCCGGGCAGCTATGGTCTGGGCGTGGTGAAGGCGACGAAGGCGCGGGCGGAGCGGTTGCAGAACGCGACCGGCGCCCTCGCGACCGCGGCCATGGCGGCGATGGACGCGAAGCTGCCGTGGTTCGCGAAGTTGTCGGCACAGGACCGGTCCTGGATCGGGCTGGTGGCACAGTCCGGGATCTCGGCGTTCGTGGAGTGGTTCCGCGACCCCGACGAGCACTCCTCGATGCCGACCCGGATCTTCGGGTCCGCGCCGCGGGAGTTCACCCGGGTGATCTCGCTGCACCAGACCGTCGACCTGGTCCGGACCACGATCGAGACCATCGAGAACACCATCGGCACGCTGCTCCCACCCGACGACGTCCCGATCGTCCACGAGGCCATGCAGCGGTACGCCCGGGAGGTCGCGTTCGCCGCCGCCACCGTCTACGCCCAGGCCGCCGAGATGCGCGGCGCCTGGGACGCACGACTCGAAGCACTCCTCGTCGACTCGGTGATCCGCGGCGAGGCGGACGAGTCCGTCCGCTCCCGCGCCTCTGCCCTCGGCTGGACCGGAGCCGCCGGTACGACGGGATCCGCGGAAGTCGCCGTGGTCGTCGGCCGGGCGCCGGCCACGACTAGCACCGAGGGCGGCTCGACCGTGGCCGACATGGTTCGGCACGCGGCCCGGGAGGCGGGTGCTGACGCACTGTGCGCGGTCCAGGGCGATCGTCTGGTGGTGGTACTCGGGGGTACGAGCAAACCTGTCGAGATCGTACAAAAACTGGCCCAGTGGTTCGGACCCGGCCCGATCGTCGTCGGCCCGGTCGTGAAGGACCTGATGTCGGCCGTCGCCTCGGCTCGGGCCGCCGTCGCCGGTCTTCGCGCAGCGCCCGCGTGGCCGGGTGCGCCCCGGCCGGTCCAGGCCGACGAGCTGCTCCCGGAACGGTCACTCTCCGGAGACGGCCACGCCCGCCGCCAGCTCGCCAACGAGGTCTACGGCCCGCTCACGGTAGGCGATGGCGTGCTTCTCGACACGGTTTCGGCGTACCTGGACTCCGGCGGTTCGATCGAGGCGACAGCCCGGGCGATGTTCATCCACGCCAATACCGTCCGGTATCGGTTGAAGCGTGTGGCGGACATCACGGAGTACAACCCGCTGGACCCCCGCGACGCTTTCACACTACGTGTCGCACTGACGTTGGGCCGCCTGCTCAATCCCGAGCCGGGAAGTTCCGTTTTGTAGGATCTCTACAAACCGGCCCGGAAGAATTCGTGCTTGTCCTGAGGCTCTCGACGGGTCCGGCTGAGGGAGAGTTGTCACGTGCTCGTCATCGTCGCGCCCGGTCAGGGTGCCCAGACCCCAGGATTCCTCGAACCGTGGCTGGCGGACCCGGTGTTCGAGAGCCGGCTGAACTGGCTCTCCGCGGTGGCCGGTCTCGACCTCGCCCACTACGGCACCAAAGCCGACGCGGACACGATCCGCGACACCGCGATCGCGCAGCCGCTGCTGGTCGCGTCCAGCATGCTGGCCGCGCTGGCGGTCTTCCCGCACCCGGCCGACGCCTTCACCAAGGTCGGCGCGGTCGCCGGTCACAGCGTCGGTGAGCTCGCCGCCGCGGCCGGCACCGGCGTACTGACCGCGGAGCAGGCGATGGTCCTCGTCCGCGAGCGCGGCAAGGCGATGGCCGCCGCTGCGGCGCAGACCGCGACCTCGATGACCGCGGTCCTGGGCGGTGACCGCGACGAGATCCTGGCCAAGCTGGCCGAGCACGGCCTGACCGCGGCGAACGACAACGGCCCTGGCCAGATCGTTGCCGCCGGCACCGTTGAGGAGCTGGCCGCACTGGCCGCCGACCCGCCGGCCAAGACCCGGCTGATCCCGCTGTCGGTCGCCGGCGCGTTCCACACCAGGCACATGGAGCCGGCCGTCCAGACGCTGGCGAAGTACGCGACCGCGATCAGCACCCACGACCCGCGGACCCGCCTGATCTCGAACCGGGACGGCCACGTGGTCCACGACGGCCGGGACGTCCTGCAGCGGCTCGTCAACCAGGTCAACGCGCCGGTCCGCTGGGACCTGTGCATGCAGACCATGTCGGACCTCGATGTGACCGGCATCCTCGAGCTGCCGCCGGCGGGCACGCTGACCGGGATCGCGCGTCGCGCCCTCAAGGGTGTCGAGACGTTCGCGCTGAAGACGCCGGACCAGCTCGACGACGCCCGCGCGTTCGTCGAGAAGCACGGCAGCCCGTCCGAGATCGACGCCTCCCCGACCTGGCGGCTGCTGGTCGCCCCGATGAAGGGGACGTTCACCCGCTCCGAGCAGGTACGCCGGGAGTCCGGTGACACGGTCGAGGCCGGCGAGGTGGTCGCGACGGTGAAGAGCCTCCGCGACGAGATCGAGGTCAAGGCCCCGCACGGCGGCATCGTGGTCGAGTGGCTCGCCGAAGAAGGCGACCCGGTAGCACCGGGCCAGCCCCTGGTCCGCCTCCACCCAGCCGGGAGCAACACATGATCAATGCGTCGACAGGTTCGCAGTACGCCGGAATTCTCGGGATCGGGTCGTACCGGCCGCGGCGCGTCGTACCGAACGCGGAGATCCTCGAGCAGATCGACTCCAGCGACGAGTGGATCCAGACCCGGTCCGGGATCAAGGAACGCCGCTGGGCCAGCGACGACGAGACCGTGCTGATGATGTCGGTGAACGCGGCCAAGGACGCCTTGCAGGAGTCCGGCATCGACCCGGCCGAGATCGGCGCCGTCGTCGTCGCGACCGTCACGCACCTGTACCAGACACCGGCGATCGCGACCCGGGTCGCCGTCGAGGTGGGCGCTCCGACCGCGGCCGCGTTCGACATCTCCGCGGCCTGCGCGGGCTTCTGCTACGGCGTCGCGATGGCGAACGACCTGGTCCGCGGCGGCAGTGCGAAGTACGTGCTGGCGATCGGGGTCGAGCGGCTCAGTGACATCACCGACCGGACCGACCGCGGTACGGCGTTCATCTTCGCCGACGGGGCCGGCGCCGCGATCGTTGGTCCGACCGACGAACCGGGCATCGGCCCGGTGGTGTGGGGCTCGGACGGCACGCAGCACCAGGTGATCAGCCAGACCGAATCGTGGCCGGAGGCAGTCGCCGACTCCAAGTGGCCGCACCTGGCGATGGACGGCAACCCGGTGTTCCGGTGGGCGTCGTTCGCGATGGCGAAGGCCGCGCAGCAGGCGCTGGACGTGGCCGGCGTGAAGGCCGAGCAGCTCGACCTGTTCGTGCCGCACCAGGCGAACATGCGGATCACCGACGCGATGCGACGCACGCTGAAACTGCCCGAGCACGTCAAGGTTGCCCGCGACATCGAGCGCCAGGGCAACACCTCGGCCGCCTCGATCCCGCTCGCGATCACCGCGATGCGGGAGGCCGGCGAAGCCAAGAGCGGCGACCTCGCTTTGATCATCGGCTTCGGCGCGGGCCTCGTGTACGCCGCCCTGGTGATCCGGCTTCCGTAGCTTCTCAATTTAATTCCGTCATAGTTGTCCGGGGCAGCTCAGGTGGCTGTACCCGGCTGTAGCGGCCAGCGAAGCTGGCACAAAGCCAGAAGAATCCGAAAGGGAACCAGAGAACATGGCCAGCACCGAAGAGATCCGTTCCAACCTCGCCGAGATCGTGAACGAGATCGCCGGCATCCCGGTGGAGGACGTCCAGCTGGACAAGTCCTTCACCGACGACCTCGACGTCGACTCGCTCTCCATGGTGGAGGTCGTGGTGGCCGCCGAGGAGAAGTTCGACGTGAAGATCCCCGACGACGAGGTCAAGAACCTGAAGACCGTCGGCGACGCCGTCGCGTTCATCGAGCGCGCCCAGAACGGCTGACGTCCGCCGTCACCCGTGCTGGCCGGGTGCTCACCGGCTCCCCCGGTGAGCACCACGCAGTACCGAACTCCCCTCGCTCCCCAATCCCGCAGATCGCTGATGTGAAGGATGAGGTAACCATGTCGAAGACCCGAGTCGTCATCACTGGGCTCGGAGCCACGACCCCGCTCGGCGGCGACGTGGCCAGCTCCTGGGAAGGGTTGCTGGCCGGTCGTTCCGGCGCTCGGCGGCTGACCGACGACTGGGTGCAGAACCTGGCGGTCCAGATCGCCGCCCCGGCCGCGGTCGACCCGACCGAGGTGATCGAGCGGGTCAAGGCCCGCCGCCTGGACCGGACCGCGCAGCTCGCCGTCGTCGCCGCCCGTGAGGCCTGGGCCGACTCCGGCCTGGAAGAGTCCGGAATGGACAAGGAGCGGCTCGGCGTCGCGGTCGCCTCCGGTATCGGCGGTCTGCACACCACGCTGTCGAACTACGACGCGCTGAAGACCAACCCGCGCCGGGTGTCGCCGCTGGCGATCCCGATGCTGATGCCGAACTCGTCCGCGGCGTACGTCAGCCTGGAGTTCGGTGCGAAGGGCGGCGTACACACCCCGGTCTCGGCCTGCGCCTCCGGCAACGAGGCGATCTGGCTGGGGCTGGACCAGATCCGGCTCGGCCGCGCGGACGTGGTGATCGCCGGTGGCGCCGAGGGCGCGATCATGGCGCTGCCGCTGGCCGCGTTCGGGATGATGCAGGCGCTGAGCAAGCGCAACGACGACCCGGAACGCGCCTCGCGGCCCTGGGACGTGGACCGCGACGGCTTCCTGCTCGGTGAAGGCGCCGGGGTCTTGATCCTGGAGTCGTACGAGCACGCGAAGGCGCGCGGCGCGAAGATGTACGCCGAAGTGGCCGGCGCGGGCATCTCCGCCGACGGACACGACATCGCGCAGCCCGACCCGACCGGTTCCGGCGCACGCCGGGCGATGGAGCGGGCGCTGGTCGAGGGCGACCTGACCCCGGCCGACATCTTCCACATCAACGCGCACGCCACGTCGACGCCGCAGGGTGACATCGCCGAGTCGCTCGCGATCCGGCAGGCGCTCGGCAAGGAGGCGGACCACGCGGTCGCCACGGCGCCGAAGTCGATGATCGGTCACCTGCTCGGCGGCGCAGGTGCGGTGGAGTCGATCGCGACCGTGCTCGCCGTACACAACCGGGTCTCGCCGCCGACCATCAACGTGGACAAGCTCGACGACCAGATCGACCTGGACGTCGCGACCGAGCAGCGCAAGCTGCCCGACGGGGACATCGCGGCGCTGAACAACTCGTTCGGCTTCGGCGGCCACAACGCCGCCATCGCCTTCAAATCGCTTTAATTCCCTGGAGGCCCGCATGACCGTTGCCCCGGCGAAACCGGCCAAACTACCCCGTGAGCTGGACCCGCGTAATCCGGTCAGCCGGCTGACGAATCTGCTCGACGCGGGGAGCCTGGAGCTGATCACGCCGGACAACCTGTCCGGGATGATCGCGGCTCGCGGCCGGATTGCCGGGGCGAAGGTGGTCGCGTTCTGCTCCGACGCCACCGTGATGGGCGGCGCGATGGGCGACGAGGGCTGCGACGTCGTGGTCAAGGCGTACGAGGTCGCTCGCGAGGAGCAGGTGCCGATCATCGGGCTGTGGCACTCCGGCGGCGCGCGGCTGGCCGAAGGGGTGCTGAGCCTGCACGCGGTCGGCAAGATCTTCTTCGCGATGACGCAGGCGTCGGGGAAGATCCCGCAGCTTTCCGTCGTCCTCGGCCCGGCGGCGGGCGGTGCGGCGTACGGCCCGGCGCTGACCGACATCGTCATCCTCGGTCCGGAGGGCCGGATCTTCGTCACCGGGCCGGACGTGGTCCGCTCGGTCACCGGTGAGGACGTCGACATGCTCCGGCTCGGCGGTCCCGAGCCGCACGGCCGGCGGTCCGGCGTCGTCCACATCACCACAGATTCCGAGGCGGCCGCGCTCGAGCAGGCGCGCCGGCTCACCGACCTGCTCGCCAACCAGGGCTCGATGTCGACCGACATCCCGGACACCGATCTGTCCGGGTTCCTGCCCGAGTCGGCCAAGCGTGCGTACGACGTCCATCCGCTGGTCGGAGGGGTGCTCGACGACGAGTCCTCCGTCGAACTTCACCAGCGCTGGGCGCCGAACATCGTCACCACGCTCGGCCGGCTCGGCGGGCGGACGGTCGGCGTGATCGCGAACAACCCGCTCCGGCTCGGTGGTTGCCTGGACGCGCTGTCGGCCGAGAAGGCGTCCCGCTTCGTCCGGATGTGCGACGCGTTCGGGGTGCCGCTGGTCGTGCTGGTCGACGTACCCGGGTACCTGCCGGGTGTCGGTCAGGAGTGGGACGGCGTCGTACGACGAGGTGCCAAGCTGCTGCATGCCTTCGCCGAGGCCGTCGTACCGCGGGTGACGCTGGTGACCCGGAAGACGTACGGCGGGGCGTACATCGCGATGAACGCCCGGTCGCTGGGGGCGACCCGGGTGTTCGCGTGGCCGCGGGCCGAGGTGGCCGTGATGGGTGCGATCGCTGCGGTCCGGGTGCTGCACCGGCGGAAGCTGGCCGAGGTCGATCCGGAGGTCCGGCCGCAGGTCGAGGCCGAGCTCGCCGCGGAACACGAGAAGATTGCCGGTGGCATCGACCGGGCCATCGAGATCGGCGTGGTCGACGAGGTCGTCGAACCCACCCGCACCCGCACCGCCCTCGCAACAGCCCTCGCCAAGGCAGAGTCGACCGGCACCATCCGCGGAAACCACGGCAACATCCCGCTCTGACACGCACGAAGGGCACGGATCCTAGGATCCGTGCCCTTCACGTGGTGCGGCCGCTGTTGTTCACAACCACCGGGGGTGTCCCGACACCCGGTGGCCCAGCGGCCACGGCCCCTCCCACCCTGTATGAAGTCTGATGCTCAGTCTCATCGAAAAGTTGTCGGAAGTCGCCGTGCTTCACAGCTTTCTTCTGAAGTTCTCAGGATCCGCTTAGACAACCTGGTGCAGCCAGCGAACCGGAGCACCGTCTCCGGCGTACCGGAACGGCTCCAGCTCGTCGTCCCACGGGCGGCCGAGCAGGCGCTCGACCTCCTCGGTCAGGTCGGCCTCACCGCTGGCCGCCTTCAGCATGGCCGCCTTCAACCGCTCCTCCGGAACCATGATGTCGCCGTGTACGCCGGTGGTCGCGTGGAAGACCCCGAGCTCGGGCGTGAACGAGTACCGCTCGCCCTCGACGCCGTTGCTCGGCTCCTCGGTCACCTCGAACCGGAGCTTCTGCCACCCGCGCAGGGCGGACGCCAGCTTCGCCGCCGTGCCGGCCTCGGCCTGCCACGACAGCTCGGCCCGGTACTGACCTTGAGCCGCAGGCTGCGGTGTCCAGTCCAGTTTCACGGGCACGCCGAGTATGCCGCCCGCGGCCCACTCGACATGCGGGCACAACGCTGACGGCACCGTGTGGACGTAAAGAACGCCACGAGTTGTCGCCACCGGGACCTCCTGTGCTCGAGCTGCGCCTTCCCCAGCGTTCTCGAGCCTGTCCGTCGATCCCGGCGGAACCAGTTTTCCACGAGGCACCATGAGGTGCCCCGAGCAACACTGCGTACATCTTGCACCACGACCCCCTACAACACCAGCAACCTCGCCGTGTCAACTACATCACCGTCGTGTCGCGATTCAGGTTGATGCCCGCCGGACCAGTCGAGTGGGGAGGATCAGCGGGGTCGGAGCATCCCCCGCGATCAGCGCGAGGAGCATGCGAGCCATCTCGCGACCGAGGGACTGGATCGGCTGGCTGACCGTGGTCAGCGGCGGATTGGTGTGACGAGCGGTGGCGACATCGTTGAACCCGACGAGCGCCACCTCACCGGGAACCGTCTTGCCGGCATCCGTGAGTACCCGAAGCGCGCCGGCCGCCATCTGGTCGGAGGCGACGAAAACCGCGTCCAGGTCCGGGTACGTCGCGAGCAGCTCGTGCATCGCGCGCGTACCGCCGTCCTCGGAGAAGTCAGCGTGAACGACCCGGCTCGTGTCCAGGCCGGCGACCGCGAGCGCCTCCTGATAGCCCTTGTACCGCGCAAGCCCGGCGCTCTCGTCCATCCGCCCGGTGATGGTCGCGATCCGCGTCCGGCCGGTCGCAACCAGATGCTCGGTCGCCAGCCTGGCGCCACCACGGTTGTCGGCGTCGACGTAGTACCGCGGCTCGAAGGCGACCGGCCGACCGCCGAACACGACTGGTACGCCGGACTGCTCGGCGAACTGGGCCAGCGGGTCGTCGTCGTGCATCGACATCAGCATCAGGCCGTCGGTCTGCCTGGTCCGCAAGAGTCGCTCGAGCCGGGTCTGACCGCGGGCCGAGGTCGCCATCATCAGCACGAGTTCGAGCTCGGTCTCCTCGAGCACCGAACTGATCCCGACCACGATCTCGGCGAAGAACGGATCCGCGAACACCAGCGGGTTGTCGCTGGAGATCGCCAGTACGACGGCACCGACCTGCTGGGTCGCCAGCGCGCGAGCCGACGCGTTCGGCACGTACCCGAGGTCGGTGACGGCACGCTGGACGGCCTCCCGCTTCGCCTTGCTGACGTGCGGGGCGTTGTTGAGCACCCGGGACGCCACCGACCGGGAGACGCTGGCCCGCTCGGCGACCTCGTCGAGCGTCACTTGCCGTTTGCGGAGGTCGGACACGGCAGTAATGGTAGCGCTCCCAGGCTCTTGACACAGTGTAAATGCGTGGGCACGATGCGGGAGAACTGGAAGCGCTCCCAAACGCGTGATGGAGGCCGTCCGATGCCTACTGCCCGACAGCGCGCCCTGATTCTCGCGCTCACCGTCGCCGTTCTTCCGTTCAGCGCGATCAAGCCTGCCGTCGCGGCTGATCCGACGTACGAGCGCGTGCTGAACGGGACGTTCGACAGCGAGAAGGAGCCGTGGTGGACGAGTGGAAACACTCCGTCCGCGGTCACCGACGGCCGGCTGTGCGCGCAGATCCCGGCCGGCACGGTCAACGTCTGGGACTCGATGATCGGCCAGGACGACCTGCCGCTCGAACAGGGCCAGCCGTACACCCTGCGGTTCGACGCGTCGACCAGTCGACCGGTCCAGTTCCGTGCCGTCCTCCAACAGGCCGCCGCGCCCCACGGGACCGCGTTCAACCAGGCGGTCAACGCCACCACGACCACGCAGACGTTCACTTTCACGGGCACCTCGCCGGTCAGTGACACTCACGGGCAGGTCTCGTTCCAGGCCGGCGGTGCGACTGAGCCGTACACGCTCTGCCTGGACAACATCTCGGTCATCGGCGGGATCGTTCCGCCCGGCGGCGTCCGCGACTTCGGCTCACCGGTCCGCGTCAACCAGGTCGGGTACCTCACCAACGGGCCGAAGCGAGCCACCTACGTGACGACCGCGACCACGCCCCTCGACTGGCGATTGCTTGCCGCGAGCAACCAGATCGTCAGCCACGGCCGTACCAAACCGTTCGGCAAGGACGCTCTCTCGGGCGACGCCGTCCAACTGATCGACTTCGGCTCGTACCGCGGCACCGGCAGCGGCCTCCGGCTGGCCGTCGGCGACGACGTCAGCGAGCCGTTCGACATCAGCAGCCAGGTGTACGCCGGACTTCGGAAAGACGCACTCGCGTACTTCTACAACAACCGCAGCGGCATCCCGATCGAGGCGAAGTACGTCGGCGACACGTACGCCCGCCCCGCCGGTCATCTCGGCGTCGCGCCGAACCAGGGCGACACGTCGGTCCCCTGCTACCCCGGCACCTGCGACTACAGCCTCGACGTCCGCGGCGGCTGGTACGACGCCGGCGACCAGGGCAAGTACGTCGTCAACGGCGCACTCGCGGCCTGGCAACTGCTCGACCTGTACGAGGAGACCGGACCCGGCGTCAGCCTGAAGATTCCCGAGGCGGGCAACCGTACGCCGGACGTGCTCGACGAGGCCAAGTGGGAGCTCGACTTCCTGCTGAGCATGCAGGTGCCGAAAGGCCAACCGCTGGCCGGGATGGTGCATCACAAGATTCATGACGAGAAGTGGACCGCGCTGGGGACGCCGCCGGCCGACGACCCGCAACCGCGGTACCTCTACCCGCCCTCGACCGCGGCGACCCTGAACCTCGCAGCCGTCGGCGCCCGTTGCGCCCGCGTCTACGCGAAGTGGGACAAGCAGTTCGCCGCACGCTGCCTGTCGGCTGCCGAGACGGCCTGGAACGCGGCCCGGCAGCACCCGGCGATCTACGCACCCGCAGGCGGTGAAGGCGGCGGCGCGTACGACGACACGAAGGTGACGGACGAGTTCTCCTGGGCCGCGGCGGAACTGTTCGCGACCACGGGCAAGGCGTCGTACCGGCACTTCATCACCACGACGCTGAACGCCGCCGACGGGTTCTCCTGGCAGGAGACCGGCGGGCTGGCCGATCTCGCGCTCGCCCGGGTGCCGTGGCGGCTGTCGTCAGCCGACCAGCGGAAGGTGCGCCAGCGGATCGCCACGGCGGCCGACACCTACCTGGCCGACCTCAGGTCGCAGGGGTACGCCAACCCGTACAAGCCGGCCGACGGCCAGTACGTCTGGGGCTCCAACTCAGGTACGGCGAACGACGCGATGATCCTCGGAATCGCGGCGGACCTCACCGGCCGGGCTGCCTATCGCTCAGCGGCCCTGGAGTCGCTTGACTACCTGCTCGGACGGAATGCGATCAACCAGTCCTATGTGACCGGGTACGGCGAGCGAGCCAGCGACAACCAGCACCACCGATTCTGGGCACACTCGCTCAACCCTGCGCTGCCATCGCCGTACCCCGGATCGATGGCGGGCGGACCGAACTCGCACCTGCAGGATCCCGTTGCCCAGCGCAACCTCCCTGGCTGCGCTCCGGCGAAGTGCTACATCGACGACATCGGCTCGTACTCGACCAACGAGGTCGCGATCAACTGGAACTCCGCGCTGGCCTGGCTGTCGGCGTACGCCGACACTCAATCGCACACCAGGCTGGCTGAAGCGAAGCTGCTGAGCAGTCCGATCGATCTGACCAGCGGGTTCTACGTCGATCCGAACTCGAACCCGGCGACCTGGGTCCGCGACCATCAGAGCGACTCCAGGGCGAGCAGCATCCAGAGCAACATCGCCTCGAAGCCGATGGCCAAGTGGTTCGCCAACCCGCCCGCCGGGACCACGATCGGGGCGATGGTCGGCGGCCTCGTGGGCGCGGCGGACAACGCGGACAAGCTGCCGATCCTGGTCGCGTACAACCTGCCCGGGCGAGATGCGTGCGGTGGTCATTCGGGCGGCGGGGCCGGATCGCCGGCGGCGTACCGCAGTTGGGTCGCGGCGTTCGCGGACTCGATCGGCAGTCGCCCTGCGGTGGTGATCATCGAACCCGATGCGCTGGGCGACTTCAACTGCATGAGCGCGGACCAGATCGCGGAGCGGAACGGCATGCTCTCGTTCGCGCTCCAGCAATTCCGGGACCGGGCGCCGAACACGTGGGCGTACCTGGACGCCGGCAACGCCGGATGGGTGCCCGCGGCAACGATGGCGCAGCGATTGGACGGCGCCGGGGTGAGCGCGGCGCACGGGTTCGTGGTCAACGTGTCGAACTACTACACCACGTCCCAGTCGGTGAGCTACGCGAACGACGTACGGGCGAACCAGTCGGCGCCGAAGCCGTTCGTCGTCGACACCAGCCGGAACGGCAACGGGTCCAACGGCGAGTGGTGCAACCCGGCCGGCCGCAAGCTCGGCTCCCCCGGCCAGGTCGGCGGCGGCGCCGAAATGCTCCTCTGGGTCAAGGTCCCGGGCGACTCCGACGGCCCCTGCGGCATCGCCCCGACCACACCGGCCGGCCAGTTCACTCCTGAACTGGCCACCGGGCTGATCAACGGTTTTTAGGGGAAGCGGGAGGCGAGGGCGATACAGGCGCCAGCTGCGGCCAGGGTGAAGAGCATGGCGATGCCGGCGTAACGGGAGGTGATCTCCTTGTCGACCTCGTCGTACCCGACCGAGGAGCCGATGTCCTTGTAGACGTCCTTGAGCTCGCCCGCGGACTCCGCCGTGTACGCCTTGCCGCCGGTCATCTCGGCGATGCTGCGCAGCTCGGTGCGGTCCGGTGGGACCCGCTGCCGGATGCCGTCCATCTCGATGAAGCCGGAGTCAGTGCCGAAGCAGATCGTGTAGACGGGGGTGTTCTTCGCTTTCGCTGCCTGCGCGCCTTCCTGTGCGGTCCGGCCGACGGTCCGCTTGCCGTCCGACAGCATCACGATCCGGGCCGGGGCCGGATCGTTCGGATGAGCGGGATCCGGCGGGACCTGGGTGAGCGCCTGCAGCGAGGTGAAGATGCCCTCGCCGGTCGCGGTCGACTCGGCCAGCTCCAGTCCGTCGATCGAACGGTTCACCGTGGCCCGGTCCGTGGTCGGTGGCACGATGATGGACGCCGTACCGGCGAAGTTGACCAGCGCGACGTTGAACTTGGTCGGCAGGTTGTTGACGAACTCCTTCGCCGACTCCTTCGCCGCTTCCAGCCGGTTCGGCTCGATGTCGGTCGCCATCATCGACAGCGAGACGTCGATCGCGACCACGATGGTGGCCCGCTCCCGCGGCACTTTGACCTTGTCCTTCGGCTGCGCGAACGCCAGGATGCAGGTCATCGCGGCCAGCAGCGCCAGCCCGACGGCCAGGTGCCGCCGCCACTGCGGCCGCCGCGGCGCGACCCGGTCCAGCAGCGCGATGTTGGTGAACCGCAGCGCGTACTGCGAGCGGCGGTGCTGCATGAAGATGTACCCCGCGACGATCAGCGGGATCAGCAGCAGGAACCACAATCTGGCCGGAGACAGGAAATGCATCAGCGAGCCACTCCCTTCGGCGGTTGGTGCAGGCGGGGCGCAACATGCCGGTAGGCGAGGACGAACCGCACGGTGTCGGCGACCCAGTCCCGGTCGGTCCGCAGCACAAGGTGCCCCGCACCTACCCTACGCAGGGCGGCCCTGGTTCGTTCCCGTTGCGCGAGCGCAGCGACCGCGAACGCTTCCCGGACCTTGCGCCGCCGGGTGTCGATCTCGCGCACCTCGCCGGTCTCGGGGTCACCGATCGTGACCACGCCGATGTTCGGCAGCTCCAGCTCGCGCGGGTCGACGACCTCGACCGCGAGCACCTGGTGCTGAGCGGTCAGCTTGCGCATCGCCCGCTCCCACGACGGCTCGATCTGGCTCGCAACCTCGCCGTCCTGCGGGGTAAGGAAGTCGGACACGATCACGCGCAGTCCACGCTTGCGTTGGGTCCGGGCCATCGACTCGAGCGCCGCGGACAGGTCGCTGCGGTGCGCCTCCTGGTCGCCGCTGTACTGCTCGGCCAGCAGCGCGCGCAGCAAACCGTAGAGCGCGAGTCGCCCGGAGCGCGCCGGCCAGCGCCGCAGCGCCGAGTCGCGGAGCATCAGCCCGCCGAACCGGTCACCGAGCCGGTGGGTCAGGAATCCGACCGTGGCCACGGCCGCGACAGCCAGCTCGCGCTTCTCGAGGGTCGACGTACCGAAGTCCATCGAGCCGGACAGGTCGACCAGGGCCCAGGTCTCCAGCTCACGGTCCGCGATCAGGTCGCGGACGTGCGGGATCGTGGTCCGAGCGGTGACCGCCCAGTCCATCCGCCGTACGTCGTCACCGACCTGGTACTCGCGGGCCTCGGCGAGCTCGGTGCCGGGACCAGGCAACAGCCCCAGGTGCTCCCCGTGCAGGTAGCCCTCCAGCCGCCGTACGACGGTCAGCTCGAGCCGCCGCAGCGCACGCTCAGGAGCAAGCTGCGAGATCGTCATCGCAACTCGTGGGTCTGGGCGGTTTGGCACTACACAAACTCCGGGCGGCCGGTGCCGTCGTTGCCGTCGCGCCAGACCGGCTGCGGCGGCGGGACGGTGGCGAGGATCCGCTCGATCACGGCCCGCGGGTCGATGTTGTCCGCGACCGCGTCGAAGGTCAGGCCGAGGCGATGACCCATCACGTCCAGGGCAACGGTTTGTACGTCGCTCGGCAGCAGGTAGTCACGTCCGTGGATCAGCGCGAGCGCCCGGCCGGCCGCGATCAGGCCGAGCGTGGCGCGCGGGCTGACGCCGAGCTCGATGATCGGCTCCAGGTCGGGCAGATGGAAGTCGGTCGGCGTCCGAGTCGCCATCACCAGGCGAACGGCGTACTCCGCGACCAGGTTGTGGACGAACACCTGCTCGGCGGTCCGCTGCAGCTCGAGGATCGTCTCCGGCTTCAGCACCGGCCGCGGCTCCGGCGGATCCACGCTCATCCGGCGGAGGATCTCGAACTCCTCGTGCCCCCGCGGGTGCGGTACGTCGATCTTGACCAGGAACCGGTCCCGTTGCGCCTCCGGCAGCGGGTACACACCCTCGGACTCGATCGGGTTCTGGGTGGCGATCACGATGAACGGCTTCGGCATCGGGAACGTCTGGCCGCCGATCGACACCTGCCGCTCGGCCATCAGCTCCAGCATCGCCGACTGCACCTTGGCCGGCGCGCGGTTGACCTCGTCGGCCAGGACGAAGTTCACGAAGGTGGGGCCGAGCTCGATGTCGAAGGTCTCGCGCGTCTGCCGGTAGATCCGGGTGCCGACGATGTCGGACGGGACCAGGTCGGGTGTGAACTGGATCCGGGCGAAGGTGCCGCCGACGACGGAGGCGAAGGTCCGCACCGCGAGCGTCTTGGCGACGCCGGGAACGCCCTCGAGCAGGCAGTGACCCTTGGCCAGCAGCGACACCATCAGCGTCTCGACCATGTGCTCCTGGCCGACGATCACCCGCTTGACCTCGGCAACGGCGTCGCCGATCAGCCGGGACTGCTGGGCCACGGTTCCTGCCGGCACCGTCGTTTCGGTCATGCCTGTCCTTCCGGGGCCCGCGCGGACCTTGTCATTCCCCACTTCACAACACCGGCCATTCCATCAGATCCCCGGGGCCAGCACCCGCAGACCCCACCGGGTCCGCCCCCATACTCCCCCCGCGACACAAATCCCGCCGCCCTCAACCGGGCCGTTGCGGCAGGCGTGGCGACAGTGCTACCAGGGATGTGGTGGGATTGGGGTGATGACTGCGACCGAATCCCAGACCGAGGTGCAGCCGGCGGACACGCCGGAGGAGCGGCCTGCGCTGGAGATTCCGGACGCCCTCCCGCTGCAGCCGGAGGACCCGCCGCGGGTCGGCGAGTTCTGGCTCCGCGGCCGGCTCGGGGCGAACGCGGCCGGCTACCTGTACTCGGTCCGAGACGACAACGGGCGGGACGCAGTCGTCGCGATGATGACGGAGGGCTCCGCGGACGACGCCGCCGCCCGCGACCGGTTCGTGCGCGCGGTCGACGAGCTGCCCGAGGACGCCGTACTCGCGCACAACGACTCCGATGACGAAGACCTCGCCCTGTGGGTCGCGGTCGGCCCGATCCGCGAGGACGACGGGTCGAGCGCGGCCTCCGACGAGCGATTGCTCGCGGAACGTCGCGGTGAGGACATCCTGTCGGCGGTGCTGATGGACCGCGTCCCGCAGATCGGGAAGCCGCGCGGGCCGGAGTTCCGCCACTACTGGGAGAGCCGCCGGCGTCCTGGTCTGTTCCGGATCTGGCCGCTGCCGTGGCCGAACGTCCTTCGTCCGGCCTCCCGCTGGGCGCTCGCCTTCGCCTTGCTGACGATGGCGTTGATCATGGCGCTCGCCGTCTTCCTGGCCTGGCTGCTGTTCCGCCACGCCCAGCCGCTCGAGCCCGAGCCGGTCATCCCGACTCCGAACAACACGGCCACCGTCACGGTCACCCCGACCACACCCCCGCCGGGCACCGGCACCGGGTCGCCGTCCGTGTCGGTCAGCCCCAGTCTGGTTCCGACGACAGGGATCCCCACCACGCTCCCGTCCGGGTCGATCCCCACCGCGACCGACCCGGCCGATAAGTACTAGGCAGTCTGCTCTTTTCGGTTGAGCGAGAGCAGTCCGATCAGGCTGATGACGGCCCAGCTGCCCTCCAGGAGCAGGAAGCCCCAGGAGAGCTGCACCGCGGCGATGGTGGCGAGGACTCCGGAACCGAGCAGGTTCAGGAGCTGGTAGGTGACGGTGCGCTGCCGCAATCGGCCCGCCTGCGCGGCGGCGAAGGCGACCAGAACGGTGACCGCACCAACGATCTCAAGGACGTCGAGAGTATGCATGGGACGAACCCCCTCCAGGGGGCGGGCGCCGTCTTGTCAGACCGGGTACGGCGCGCTCGTCCGGGGAGCTCGTATCCGCACGGCTCCTACGTCGAGGATAGCAAACGCAGGAACTCCGCATCCCGCCACAACCGCTCCGGCACCGGCTGACGGACCAGCGCCGCGTCGGCCCGGATCTCGGCCGGTGACGAGGCCGCGATCAAGACCGACATGACCGCGGAATGCCTGCTGGGAAAGGCGAGCGCGGCCTGCGGCAGCGAAACGCCGTACCGCTCGCACACCGCCGAGAGCCTTCGCGCTGCGACCGTTTCCGGCTGCAGGATCTGCGGTGTGAGCACGCCGGACACGATCGCCGAAACTCCGCGCGCAAGGCAACGATCGAGCAGCGGTTCCGCCGATCGGTCGAGCAACGAATACTGCCCGGTCAGTAGCACGCAGTCGAGCTCGGCGTACCGGACCAGGCGGTCGAGCTCCTGCCAGTCGTCCGACACCGCTCCGAACGCCTTGATCGCGCCTTTGCGCCGCATCTTTTCCAGCGCTGGGTACGCCGATTCTTGTTGAGCGAACACCAGATCCACCGCGAGCCCGAGCCGCTCGGCACTCGCTCGTACCGACGCCTTCGGGTCGTCGACCACTTTCGTGGCCACCAGGAACTCACCGCGTGGCCGCCGCTGCAGCGCCGTACCGAGTCGTCGTTCGGAGTCGCCGTAGGCCGGTGAGGTGTCGAAGAACCGGATGCCGGCCTGGTACGCCGCGTCCACGGTGGCGACCGCGGCCGCGTCGCCGTCCGGGCCGGGCGGCTCGCCGAGATGCGAACCGCCGAGCCCGAACCGCGGAGGCCGGAACCGGACCGTCGAACGGGGTGCGAGCACCTGACTGGGTGCGACCATCGCGCTCACCTCCCGTGGTCGTTACCTACCAGGATCGGGGTTGCGCTCCGACTTCGCATCTCGTAGAGCTTCAGCTCGCGCAGGATCAAACATTGACGCAGACCGGGCTCGGGGTGCTGAAGTCGGCGGTCTGGGTCAGGCCGCCGGTGGTCTGGTCTACCAGAAACGTGGTGATGTTGTTCGAGTTCTGGTTGGCGACGAACAGCAGCCGGCCGGTCGGGTCGAAGGCGCAGTGCCGCGGCCAGTCCCCACCACAGCTCGGCTTGCCGACCAGGTTGAGATGCGGTCCGTCGGTGCTGAAGATCGCGACGCTGTTGTCCCCACGGTTGGTGACGTACACGAAACGTCCGTCGGCGGAGATCACGACCTCGCCGGGGTAGTTCTCGCCGTCGGCCACCGGGATCGTCTCCAGAACGGTCAGCACGCCGTCGTCGTATCCGCAGACGGTGACGGTGCTGTTGAGTTCGTCGGCGACGTAGGCGTAGTCGCCGGACGGATGGAATACCAAATGCCGCGGGCCGGTGCCGGTCTTGAGTGTCGTCTGGTGTTGGAGGGTGAGCTTCCCGGCCGCAAGCGTGTAGGTGTAGATCGAGTCGGTGCCGAGATCGACGGCGAGCACGTACTCGCCGGCTTGCACGACCTGGTGTGCGTGCGGCGCGGAGCCCTCATGCTTGACCAGATCCGTTTGTTGCCCAAGGCTCCCATCTGCGGCGATCGGATGAACGGCGATGTCACCGGATCCGTAGTTCGCGCTGAACAGGTAGTCGCCGATCTTGGCGAGATGGCAGGGGCCGGATCCCTGGTTGGGTTGGGTGTTCAGGACTCTCGGCTCGGCGGAGATGTCGATCGCCGTGACCGCGCCGGCGTCCTGCTCGTTCACGGCGTACAGGAAGTTGCCGGACCTGATCACGAACGACGGGTTTGGTATACCAGCGATGTTTCCGGTTGCGGTGATCGTGCCGTCGGCGGCGTACGTCGCGATGCCGATGCCGTCGCCGTACGTGCCGAGGTAGAGGGTGCTCGCGGCTCCGTCAGCTGATGCCTTGCGGTCCGTTGTCTCGGGATCCGTTGACTCGGGGCCTGTTGTCTTGAGGTCCGGTGCATCGCCGGCGCCGGCGTCGCGGTCCGGGAGCTGACGGTTGGCGGCCTCGTGGATCGGCGCGAGGGCGGCGGCGGTGAACCCGAGGAATCCCCGGCGACTGACGCTCATCCCGCCACCGGGACCTTGACCCAGGACGGATCCCCCGCCGGCGAGCTGAACGTGACCGTCGACCCGATCACACTCCGCCCGAGATACCGCGGATCGACTGTGTCCACGACGAGCACGAGATGGTGACCGGCCGGCACCTCCCAGCTCGTCGCCTCCAGCGAGAAGTCGAGCGGAACCGCCTTGCCCGCCGTCACACCGCGCAGCGTGTACGGCTTGTGCGAGATCAACGAGCCGACTCCGAGCGCGTCGACGTCGTACAGATAGGCGAACAGCGAAGTACTCGAAGCCGACGGCTTCACCGTCACATGCAGCTCAGGCGCGCCATTGACGACCGTCGCACTGCTGAGAGCCGGCCCGGACCAGACACCGGCGAACGACCTGTCCACCAGCGGCGTCACAACCCCGGTCGGGATCGACAGCAGCCCTTGCAACGCGCCGGACACCAAGGCAACGCCGCTATCGGCGACCGTTGGTATACCAGCCCCGATCGACCTGCTCCACCCAGTCGACGAGTTGCCCTGAAGCCCGCCGGCCTTGGTGAGGTACGACGTACGCTCCTGACCGACCGCCGCCCAGTCGGCGGACCCACGCCACACTCCGCGCTGCGACTTGAGCTGGACCGGCGCCTCGGTGTCGGCGCCGTTGTTCGCTCCGGTCAGATAGTGCCGCAGCCATGCCGCGAGCTCATCCCACGTCTCGTTTGGTATACCAACGGCACCGGTCGCCTCAGGCGTGGCGTGATCGCCATGGGCGAGCAGCAGCCGCTTCGGCCCGGTCAGGCTGGTGAAGAAGTCCGTGTACTGCGACGGCGGGAAGATCGAGTCCTCGAAGGCGTTCGCGAGAAAGACGGCCGGCTTCTTCGCGTTGATTTGGTCTACCATCGTCGCCGCGGACCGCACCGGCGAGAGCTGCTTCGCGTCCGCGATGGCACCGTCGAAGTCACCAGTGACGAACTTCGTCTGCAATGAAGCCATCTCCGGACCGGGCCGGCCGGTGACGTTGCCTAGGGCAAGCAGACCGGCGACGGACTGGAGCGCGACGGTGTCGTTCGGGTCGAGGGACCGGATCAGGTCGGCCCACCCGCTCATCGCGCCGACCGCCTTGATCCGCGGATCCGTTGCGGCGGCGAGCAGCGACGTACCTGCGCCGTACGAGATCCCGACCGCGGCGACACGGCTGGTGTCCGCCGGGGTGTGCTGGCCGGCCCAGTCGATCACCTTGCTGACGTCGGCGACAGTCGGCGGACCGGCGATGTCGATCCCGCCGCCCGAGTCCCAGAAGCCGCGGCTCGAGTACGAGATGACCTGGAACCCGGCCGTGGCCAGCTTCGTGCCCTGACCGACGTACTCCGCGTTCGGCAGACCCCAACTCGACGGCATCACCACCAGTGGAAACGGACCGTCGCCCTGCCCGGTCGGCGTGAGGACGACGGCGCCGATCTCGATCCCACTAGCTCCCGGGATGCGCTGGTACGAGGTACTGAAGCCTGGTGCGGTCTGACTGGCATCCGCACTCGGACCGACCGCGATCAGGGTCAGAACGACCGCGAGGGCGACTGTGATTGCGACCGCAAGTCTGCGCACTGGAATCCTCCGGCGTTGATGATTACCGGAGGGTAACCAGAAAGCTACCGGTGTGTCACTACCTTGGCACGGTGAGTGTTGGATCGACCCCGGTGGCGTCGACCGACCACTGCCAGAGCTGCGCCGCCAGTTCCGCGTCCTGCGCGGTGTGAGTCGGCAGCACGACCTTCGGCGTACCGCGGAACTCGAAGAAGCTCGGACCGACGAACGAGCCCGGGCGGAGATCGGGGTCCGTCGCGGCGTACAGACTCGGCCAGGCGCCGGCCGCGGCGGACTGCGCGACGAGTCGGGACCCGGCGGCCCAGAGCTGCGCTTGGCGGGGACGACCGGCGAGCTCCGGACCGGCGGCCTGCAGGTGGGTAGCGGCGTACCCGGGATGCGCGCCGACGCTCAGCAGGTCGGCCCCGGCGGCACGAGCCCGGCGATCGAGCTCGAGCATGAAGAGCAGGTTGGCGAGCTTCGACTTCCCGTACGCCTCCCACTTCCGGTAGCTGCTCGCCGGCCGGCGCAGGTCGTCCTCGACGATGCCGCGAACTGTCTTGTGCATGAACGAGCTGACCGTCACGACGCGGCTGCCCTTGAGCAGCAACGGAAGCAGCCTGCCGGTCAGCGCGAAGTGACCGAGATGATTGGTGCCGAGTTGCAGCTCAAACCCGTCAACAGTCTGCCGGTACGGCGGCGCCATCACGCCGGCGTTGTTGATCAGCAGATCCAGCCGGTCGTACGACGCAGTGACCTCGTTGGCCGCCTTCTCGACACTCGCCAGATCGGCGAGGTCCAATTCGAGAACGGTCGGCGCTCGCCCGGCCTTCTGCGTCAACGTCTCCGCGGCCTGCGCCGCCTTCTCCGGATTGCGCGCCGCGACCAGCACGTCCGCGCCGTGCCGCAGCAGTTCCAGCGCGGTCTCGTACCCGAGTCCACTGGTCGCGCCGGTGACCAGCGCCCGTCGACCGGTCAGGTCAGGAATGTCCGCAGTACTCCAGGTCATGGGGCCTCCCGCCCTGGACTGAGGAGCGGAGGGAGCGAAGCGACCGGAGCGACGAGGGAAGGGCGGGAGTTACAGCCCCATGACCCGCCGCTCCGGAGGAGTGGCATCAACACAGTCATGCGCCCACGGTAGCCGCAGGCGCACGACCCGGAGTCGGTACTACAGGATCTTGCGGGCCTTGAAGGCGTCGGTCACCGTTTGCGCGGCGGCCTTGCCGTACAGCAGCCGGGCAGCCTGGACGGTGTCCTGGGCCGCGCCGGCGAACGAGGTGTCGGGGTCGTAGAAGTACGTCGCCTCGAGGATCAGCTTGTCCGCCTTGGTCCGGCCGAGCCCCTTCTGGATGTCCCAGAGCGCGTTCGACCAGATCTCGCCGTCGTCGTGCACCTCACCGTCGACGTCGTCGGTGGTCTTGCCGGTGTCGGTACGGCGCAGGCAGTGCGGCTCGTCGGTCGTGTACGACGTGGCGTCCCAGTCCATCACGCACGGCAGGTTGAAGCCCTTGCTGACCGGGACCGACATGGTGACGGCCCAGTAGTCGCCGAAGCCCTCACCGATCGCGCCGGCCTGCTCGGACTCGCCGTACCCCGGGACGATGTCGTCCTGGATCGCGTGACCGTACTCGTGCCAGATCACCTCGGCGTCCTCGGCGTCGTCGACCCCACCGTCACCGGTGGTGATCATGTCCGTCGACGGGTCGTAGAACGAGTTGTCGTCGCGGATCGTGTCGACCGAGAAGTCCTGGGACTCGTTGTTCGCGTCCTTGAACCCGAGCTTCTGGATGTACTCCTGCGCCTGGTTGATCTGGTAGTAGACCATCACCTGCTCGAACTTGTTGTTCGCGCGCTGGTAGACGAACGTGTTGTTCTTGTTCTGCGCGAGCCCGCCGTTGCCTTCCTTGATGTTGACGAAGGAGCCGTTGAGCTTCCCGGAACCGTCCAGGTTGCGCAGGACCACGTTCTTCTGCGCCAGGAACAGGGCGTCCTGGTTCTTGTCGTTCATATCGGTCAGCTTCTCGTTCTTCGTGCTGACCACCGGGTTCGGGTCGAACACCGAGCCGCGACCGTCGACGTTGTCGCTGATCACCTTCGAGTCGACCACGCTGCCGGTCTTCGCGTCGACGAGCGACTGGCTGACACCTTCGGTCGACCGGCTGGTGACGTTCCAGACCAGGCGGGCGTCCGGTCCGCCGACCACCGCGAGCTGCGCGGCACCGCTGGTCGCGGCCGGCTTCTTGACGAGGCTCTTGTTCGGCCCGATGCTCCGGGACTGGGCCTGCGCGGTAACGGTGGCGTTCGCGGACTGCGTCGCGGACGCGGGCGCGACCTTGGCGCTGACGTCCAGGTTCGCCGGTACGGCGTCCCGTCCGTCGGCGACCTGGACCGATCCGTCCTTCGCGACGTGCTTCGCGTAGTACCCGTTGACGACCGGCAGTCCCTTGAAGGTCTGCTGGTACCAGTAGTGCTTGCCGAGCAACGACGTCTTCGTCTTGATCAGCTTGAGCCCGTTCGGATTGGTCGCCGATGCCTCCGGCGCGGCCCCCGCGGCGCTGGTGAACGACAACCCGAGCGACACAGTGGCCAGTCCTGCGGTGGCGGCCACAAGCGCCTTACGGCGTTTCGACATACGCTTCCCTCCCACGTTCATGTTGCGTAACGCAACCACTACGATCCGTCGAACCCTAGTTCGCCGCAGTACTCGCTGGGAAGCGGAACTTCGCGGGATCAAGGGAAAACCTGTCAGTCGGTCGACAGTGGCTTCGCGGGGTACTCACGGAGTACCAGAGAGGTACTCACCGCGCCGAGCCGGCCGATCGCGTCGACCACCTGCTCGAGCCGGCCTGCGTCGGAGGTGTGTACGTCGAGCAGGAAGCAGTCCTCGCCGGTCAGTCGGTACGTCGCGACCACCTCGGGCAGGGTCGCGAACAACTCGAGCGCATCCGGGATGCGGGCGTGCGTCGTCCGCACGCGTACGACGGCGTGGATGTTCAGGCCGACCCGGGCCGGGTCGACGACGGCGCGGTACCCGGTGATCACCCCGGAGCGTTCGAGTCGCTGGATCCGCGCGGACACGGCGGGCTGCGACAGGTTGACCTTGCGGCCGATGTCGGCCCCGCTCAACCGGCCGTCGGTCTGCAGGATCGCCAGGATCTCCCGGTCGATCGGGTCCAATGACCCAGTCGTTGCCTCGCTCATCGACCTTCTTTTCATCAGCTGATGCCGCCGTACGGCGATGACTCCTTCATCATGGCAGGCATCCGACCTCTTCTGGAGACTCCATGACCTTCGTGATCATCCCTGGCCTCGACGGCTCCGACGACCACCACTGGCAGTCCCGCTGGGAGTCCGACTGGCTTCTTGGTGCCGTACGAATCCAGCCGTCCTCCTGGTCCGCCCCCGAGCTGTCCGACTGGTCTCGGGCCATCACCGCCGCCGTCGAGTCCATCCCCGACGACATCGTCTTCATCACTCACAGCCTCGGTTGCCACGCTGTGACCTATTGGCTGACCAGCCAGGTCGTGCCGGATCGCATCCGCGGCGCGTTCATGGTCGCGCCGCCCGACCCAGTCGCGGACACCTTCCCTGCCGACCGGCTGCCGAGCTTCACCTCACTTCCCACGCTCGCCCTCCCCGTGCCCGCCGTACTGACCGTCAGCACCGACGACCCGTACTGCACCGTCGCCGGCGCCGCGCGCCTCGCCGCCGGCTGGGCGACGCCGCTGATCGCCCTCGACGAGCTCGGCCACATCAACACCGACAGCAAGCTCGACCTGTGGTCTCAGGGACAACACCTTTTGACCGCATTCCTTGCCGGTCTCGGCGTAGTACCGGACAAGAACTGACCGCTACCTCTCCTAGCGTTAGGAGCGCGCCAAGGAGAGGATCGCGCCATGACGAAGCTGAGCCTGCAGGCCCTGAACCGTGCAACGCTGGACCGCCAGTGGCTGCTCGAACGCCGCGACGTACCCGCCCTCGACGCGATCGAGCACCTCGTCGGCATGCAGGCCCAAGCCCCGCTCGCGCCGTACGTCGGCCTGTGGACCCGCCTGACCAACTTCCACCCCGACGAACTCGTCAAGCTGCTCGAAGACCGCCAGGCAGTCCGCGGTTCGATGATGCGGGCAACCATCCACCTGGTCTCGAGCCGCGACTTCCTCGCGTTCCGCCCGCTGATCCAGCCGCGGCTCGAACGCGAGGTCTACCAGAACACGACGTACGGCCGTCATCGCCTCGAAGGCCTCGACATGGACGCCGTACTCCGGGCCGGCATCGACCGGATGACCGAAAGCCCCGCCACAGCCGTCCAACTCCGCGAGTACCTCGGCGAGTTGTGGCCCGACCGCGAACCCGCCGCCCTGGCCCACGCCGTCCGCTGCCTCCTCCCCACCATCCAGATCCCACCCCGAGGCATCTGGAACAAAGGCGGCAACCCCACCATGACCACCGCCAACCTCTGGCTGGCCGCCCCGACGCCTGACACGGTGCCCGACCCTGCCCCGACCGCCGGCGCTGACTCACCTGTCGAGGCGCTGATCCTCCGCTACCTGGCCGCCTACGGCCCAGCGTCGGTAGCCGACGCCCAAACCTGGTCCGGCCTGACCCACCTCACCGAAATCTTCGACCGCCTCGACCTCCGCACCTACACCGACGCCGACTCCGGCCGGACCCTCTACGACCTCCCCCACCTAACCCTCCCCGACGAGGACACCCCCGCCCCCACTCGCTTCCTCCCCGAATACGACAACCTCCTCCTCTCCCACGCCAACCGAACCCGCTTCATCTCAAAGGCCACCCGCGCCACCCTCACCCTCCAAGACGTCCTAACCAAAGGCACAATCCTCCACAACGGCCAAGCAACCGCCCTCTGGCGACAACCCAAATCCCCCAAATCCCAAGCCATTCTGGAGATAACCCCCATCACCCCCATAACCCCCCAAACCTGGACCACCCTAAAAACCGAAGCCCACAACCTCCTAACCTTCACCACCCCAAGCGCAACCCACGAAATCAAGCGACTCGACCAATAGCTCGGGCGCGCTGGAGGTCCTGCTTGCTCAAGAACGCTGCTGCTGCAATTGCTCGAGCGCGCGGACTCTCTCGGAGAGCGAAGGCGCACTCGCCACAAAGTGCGAGCGACGGCTGGCATCACGTCCGAGCGTTTGCTGATGTTGGAACTGCCACCCGTAGAGGACCTGGATCAGCGTCGCGCCGTAGCCCATGGTTGCGGCCCGGCGATCGGCCTGGAGAACCTCGCGGCGACTCAGCCAAGCGAGGATCGGTGGCGCGACGAGTGGAGTCAAGAAGAGCAGCGGGAGCGTAAGGCTGTCATCGAATGTCAGCACCGCCAAGAGGACGCCAAGGTATCCGATCAACACGAATCCGATGACTACACAGCCGACTGCCGGCACAGCACGCATCAACCGGCCCAGCGCACGAACGCCGATCAGCGCACAGCGAGCAGGTATCGAGTACCAGAAGCTCAGCAGGCTGAGCCAGTCTCGTCCACCCAAGTGATGGCCGAGTTCGTGGGCCAGCGTCGCCTCGAGGTGTGACGGCGGCAGCGTGTACAGCGCCCAGCGAGTAGTTCCAATGATGTGCCCAGGCGTCGGACTGGCGTTGGGATCTTCCGACTCCTGAATCCAGATCGCATATCGATCCTCCGGGATGCCGGCCCGGTCTGCCAACTGACGCCAGATGGGCCGCAACCGCTGCTCTTCGATCAACGTCGGCTGCCGAAGGCGGAAGAGGTACCGCGCGAGCATGTCCTCCACAGGTCGTAGGAAGACGACTGCCCCCGACACGATCCAGATGACTACAAGCAACCAGCCCCAGCCAAAGCCGATGATTCCAACGACCCACGAGACAACAGCAAAGCTCCAGAAGAACCAGGGCACTGCTGACAGCAAGAGCGCTGCGGTCGACACCTCGACTCGTCGCGGTTGAGATGCGCCGCTCGCCGCAGACGGTCCTGGGGGGAGCGCCGCCCACGATTGCGGTGGGGGCAGCGGCGCGCTCCCGTAGCCGGGTGGTGGCTCGGGCTGACCGTTACCGTGAGCCCAAGGACTGTTCGGGTCGCTGGGATCACCAGGGCCAGCCATCGGCTTCTCCTCGTCGAGTGGGCGGTTGGGTCCGTCCATTATCAGTACAGGGATACGTGGACGTGGTCGAAGTGGCCGCCGGTGGCGTCGGTTGGGTTGTAGACGCCGCCGCCGTTGTACGGAATCCAGGTACCTCGGCGGGCCGACCAGATCTTGCCGTACCAGATCACGTAGTGCACACCTGTCTGCCCAGCGGTCGTCACGGCCCAGTTCGCGATCTGGTCACCTCGTGCGCGAGCGGGCGCGGACTTTCTCGAGTCCGTGCCGACCATGACGTCGCAGGCCAGGCCGCGAGGGTGGTCGCTGGTCGGGTTCCACGCGTGAGCGTCCCAGCAGCTCATGCTCAGGTTGCCGAGGTTCTTCCGCGCGAGGGCAACCCAGGCCGCCGTACGCGGCGTCACTAGGCCTCCAGTGCCGGTCGGGTCAGTGACGGTCGCCTTCTGCTCCGGCCAGACTCCGTTGACCGGCTTGCCTGCGGTCAAACCGCCGGACTGACCGCAGTCGTCGTCCTGCAAACCATCGACGACCGAGCCCCCGGCCGGGGCGTCCGAGCGACCCGCGTACGGGTTCCCAGATCTGGTCAGATCGATGCCGGCTGCCGAGGCGATCTCGCGTGCCTCTTGCTCACGCGACGCGTACCTGTCGGGGAACGCGGATACCTGAACTGCCTGCGCAGCATCACCGAGCGCCATCGAAGGCCAGCCGTTGATGTCGACGAGTCCAGGCGGGCTCGGCGCCGAAGGTCCGCCGAAGAACGCATCGGCGGCGTACCGCGGATCCAGGATCTGCCTGACCGTACCCCAGCCGGCCGCCGGACGCTGCTGGAAAAGACCAACCGAGTCCGCGTCGCCGTAGGTGAGGTTCTGGAGATCCGATTCCACCAAAGCCGTCATCAACGCGATCAGCGTCGCCTTACCCGGTAACCCGCGCTGTACGGCGACGCTGTCGATCAACTTGGCGAATGCGACCTGCGTGACGCGAAGGGGACCGGTGGGCTTCGGGTCGCCGCCCTGTCCAGGAATCCCTGGAGGGCAAGCGGCCTGCGTCGTACTGCCGCCACCGAAAGGTGCGAGCATCAGCAGGCTTGCGACTCCGATGATTGCCAGCGCGGCTGCACCTTTGGCGAACCACCCTCGCCCGGCCACTGCCAGGAGTCCGCGTCCGAGATCACGCTCGTCGAACATCACAACCCCCCGCCGTCACGGTCCCGTCCCACCAGACACCTCGCTGACGACCCACTGACCGTCCTGGTTGGCCAGCGTGATGAGAAGAGGTAGGTCGAATCGCTGGGCGTGCTTGCCGGTCACGTTGATAGTGACTTTGACGAACCGGGTGATCCGGTCCGGGGTGTCAACCGGAGCTTCCGCATTCGGCTGCGGAGCGCTGACCGGCGCGCCGAGGACTGTGGATTTACCGCCGTCGTTCTTGAGTGCTTCGTACGTCGGATCGCCCGCGGCAGTGAAGCTCGACGCCACCTCGGGAGTCATGTACTTCGCGCATTTGGCGACCAGAGCGGAGTACGTCTCGGCAGCCGGATCACGGGTGTAGAAGGCTCGGGCCCAAGCACCGACTGCAGTCGACGCCAACGCCGTCGCCCCGGCCGATGGTCGCTTGCTCTCAGGAGGTGGCGTCGTGAGTGCCGAGCTCGTGGGAGCAACGGGCTGGTTCGACTGAGTCGACGGCGCGGTCGGCAGTACGACGGAGCGACCAGGAGTCAGCACGCCGATCGGCGCTCCGTCGTCCTTACTCTTATTGCCTAGCAGACGTGGCAGTCCACCGCCGACACCAAGGATGACGACGGCGAGGAGTACTACCAGAACCACAATGGCCGCAGGGCTTGTCGGCTCGGACTGACGCTGATTGCGAAGCCACGCCATCCGCTGCGCGTGATCGTCGCGACGCCAATTCTTCTTGGCACGGCGTCGCTCGCGGCCGCTGAGGTCGTCCAGCTCTTCCGGGTAGTCGTAGTCGTTGCTCATCAACGACCGCCAGCCGCCGGGCGCATCCGGGCGCGGGCGATCGTCCCGACGGTCCGTATCCGGGACCCTCGGCTCAGGCGCGCGATGCCGGGACTGGCCGGCGCCTTCCCGACGGTCCTGCGGCGATCGTGGTTTCCGGGCCATCCGACATCACCTACGCGTCGGCACGTGCACCGTCACGCCGTCCTTGGTGACAGGCGAGTAGTCCCGGAACCTCGGCGGCTGCGAAGCCGGCGCCTGCCTCCGCCGTACCCGCTGCCCCTTCGGCGGCCCTTCCCGAAGACTCGCCGAGTGAGTATGCGCACGCGGCTCGTACCGAACGTCATTGGAAGGCATAGGAATAGGCCGCCGAGAATGCCGAGCCTTCTGCGCCTCAGCCCGCGCCCCACCCGACGACGCGCTACCCGTAGTGGCCACCCCGGCGGTCGTCACCGTTATGGCCGGACGCCGGTCAGCATCCTTGGACCGATCGCGAGCACGGGCAAGATTGTGAGCTGATGTGCTCCGCGTCGAACTGGCTGCCGACGCCGTCCGACCGCCTGCGCCAGCTGTCGTGGCCCCAGTGGTACCCGCGTGTTGGCCGCCAGGGCTGCCGCCTGCGCTACTTGCTGTGGCGTCGGCTCGCTTTCTCTCCGGTCCGGCAGTCAGTTCGTGCGGCGAGCTAGCCGTCGTTCCGCGCGCCAACGAGGTGTGTGCTGGAGCCTGGCGGTAGACGCGGACCGACGGGACGTGCTGCGACCCGGCCTCTCCTGTTCGGAGACGGTCGCTCCTGCGCTCCGTCAAGGACGGTGCGGCGCCGCGACTGGCCATCGAACCAACGAGGCGTTTGAAGGCACCCATGGCGCCACGGCGAGCGAGACCTCCGAGCATGATGCTTCCTGAACCTGGCCGCATCATCGAGGTCAGGTTGTCCAGCAAACGGCGCAACCTGAAGCCCGCTATGAGAACTGCGATGGCAAGACCCGACACCGGCAGCCAGCCCAGCACGCCGGTCAAGCTGAAGACGGCCGTCACCAGGGTTAGTGCGGTTCCGAACACCAGCATCGCAAGAAACGACTGGATGACGAGTCCTATCAGGGCCTCGAACCAGTTGAGGCCCCATTGTCTCGGTCTGCCGGGAATAGTCCAAAGACAAGCGAAGAAGACACCGACAACGAGCAGCAGCAAACATCCGACGAACGCCATCAGCGCCGTAAAGGCCAGCGAGATGTTCAGAAACGCGAACAAGGTGGCCGCGATCGCAGCCAGCATTACGACTGCAATTCGCCCAAACGCATTATCGCCTTTGACCCATTTGACGGTCGGAGCATCGTCGCCGCCCTCAGCCGGAGCTATGACGGAATCGATGTACTTCGACCGTGCATCCGCGTCCGTGCCGGCGTCCAGCATCCCCTTGCCGTAGCGTCCGCACGCCTCGAGAGATCCGAACTCGGCAATACACCAAGGCGTCACGGCGAATCCACGCCAACTGGCGTCCGCCGACTTCCTTAGCAACGTGTCTCGAGAACTCCCAGTAAATCCGGGTTCTGGCCATGGCAACGGATTCTGCATCGTCGGGCCCATGGCGTCAGCCGAGGTCGCCATGATCGTGTCGGCCCCCAGTTGGCGCGCGCCGTCAACACCACGCAGCCAGGTCGCGGGTGCGATGGCAAAGCTGATACTGAGCACGCCCGCAACAAACACCCAGATCAACTGGCCCATCGCACTGCCGCTCGTCTTCCGCTGCGTGTAGGCGGCCACAGCACCGAAGGCCAACGCTGACGGCAGGAGCCATCCGACCAACTGCGTACTTGATGCCCCAATGGTCGTGGATGTCGCTTCTGTCAGCGGCTTGACATCAGTGAACGAGAACAACCACCACCCGACCGAGATAGCTCCGCGCGTAATCGCGACGATGTACATCATCACCATGTGCGCGTACCCGTTGAAGACCGACTCAATGGGGTCGCGGATGCTCTTCTCGAAGTCGAGCCCATAGACCATTGGTCCGTATTGCTCGAACAGCGTCCGCGTATCGCCGTGAGTCAAGTCGGGAGTCGGTAGGAGATCCCCGAAACCTGTCGGAGTGGTAGGCGTCGGCTTCGGGTCGGCTGCAAGGGCGACCTGGGCGGTAACAATGAGTGATATCGAGAAGACCGTCGCCGCCGTTCGAAGCCGGTAGGCCCACCTCATGCGACGTGCTCCTTGTTGCCCTTGGGGGGGTGGGTTGGTTCGTCAGGAGTGTCGCCGGTGGCGGGGTACATGGCTTCGTTGTAGGCGGCTTCGTCTGCTTCTTGGTCGTAGACCTCGTCGGGGCCGATCGGGGACTCGTGGTGGAGGGCGTGGCGGTAGTCCTGGTGGTCTGCTTCGCCGTTCGACTGGGCGTAGTGCTGGCCGTTGGCTTCGCTGGTCGGCTGGCCGTTGGGGTCGCTGTTCGGGTGACCGTTGGACTGGCCGTTTGGCTGGGGCTGGTGGTTCTGCCCGTTTTCGCGCGAGTAGGCCTGCCCGTTGGCGTGGTGGTCCTGGCCGTTGGGGGTCGGTGGGTGGCCGTCTTGCTGGGATACGGGTTGGGCTGCCGGGGGCTGGGGGGCCGTTGGCGGGTTCGAGGCGTAGGGGCGTTCAGGGCCGAGGGGGCCGGGTTGCGGCTCCGTTGATAGGGAGGCGCGGGCGGCGGGTTGGACTGGTGCAGGCGGTTGGGCGGTGGGCTGCACAGGACCGGCTGTCGGGTGCTGGGCCGGGACCGCGAGTTGCTGGGCCGCGAGTTGCTGGGCCGTGAGCTGCTGAGTCGCCAGTTGCTGAGCCGTGAGTTGGTGCGCCGCAGGTTGCTGGGCCGCGTGCTGCGGGGCCGAGGCCTGAGCGGGCTGGGCTTGGGCGGGCGGAACCTGGGCGGGCGGGGCCTGGGCGGTGGCGGCCTGCGCGGCTTGGGCGGTGGCGGCTGGTTCTAGGGAATCTTCGGGGTCGTCGGCGAACGGGTCTTCGGGTTCGTAGGGGGCGATGACCGGTTGGGTGGGTTCGTTCGCGTGTTCGGATTCGGGGGTGGTTCGGAGGAGGGCGGCTACGCGTTGGCTGGGGATGTCGATCTGGACGGTGGCTACTTCGTCCCAGCGGTCGCGCATGATGCAGTGGCCGTGGCGGATGGATTTGCCGTTGGCGGCGGTGTTGATGCCGCGGACCAGGGTTTGGTACGGCGCGGTTTGCGGGCGGCCGAGGAGTTCGAGCAGCGAGTCCACCTGTTCGCGGGAACGCAGGCTGAACGCGAACAGGGTGGTGATCTGCTCGACCAGGCCGGGGAGCTTCAGGATCGACGCCGGGTCCTGGGTGTCGAGGACCAGCGAGGCACCGAGCGCACGGCCGACACGGGCGATGTAGTCCAGGAAGGACGCGCCGTCCGGAGTCTTCGTCAGCAGGTGGACCTCGGGGACGATGACGACCTTCGACCGACCGCGGAATTCCCGGCGGCCCGTCGTACGGACCATCCAGGCGAGGCAGCCGCGGAGGCAGGCCATGCCGACGCGTTCGATCGGGGACCACGACTCGGGAGCCGACTCTGGGGACGGCAGGGTCAGGCCGGGCATCTGGACGACCCAGAGGCCTGGGTTCGTGGTCAGAGACGACAAGCCGGATGGCGGGCCGGCGACGACCGAGCCGAGGCCGGTCTCGACGAGGTCGCGTAGCGCGAAGCCGACGGTCCGGATGGTCTCGGATTCCGAGGCGCACAGTCGCTGGATGACGCCCCATGACGAGGGGTCAGGCGACTGGATCTCGGCGCGGGTAGCCGCCATGACCGGAGCCTCGGCCGCACCACGCAGGTGTGGTGGAAGCAGGAGCATGAGCTGCGACGGAGCCTGCAGCAACGCGTCATCAACGGGCAGCACCCGCAGCAGGTCTGCAGCACCAGAGAACTGTGCAGTGATCTCGATGACAGCCGTGGGTACGCCGTACTCCGCGGCGACTGCGGACACACCGGCCGCGTCACCCTTCAGGTCCAGCAACGGCACCCAAGCGCCGGCGAACGCGGAATCCAGACCGCCCATCATCGCGGCCGTCGTCTTCCCTCGACCCGACCGGCCAAGGAACAGCGTCGTCGTCGCGTCACCAAGAGCCGAACCGGCGGCCGCGTCAAAGCGAACCAGACCAGGGGTCGACCCGGTCAGGTAACCAAGAGCCGGACCGGTTGCGTCACCGATCGACGCACCGCCCCAAAACCAGGACCCGAAGAACGCGGTCGACTCCCGCACATGCCCGAGGTCCGGGACGCGCAACTGGTCGCCCGGCAGGGACTCCAGCCACAGGTCGCGCTGCTCGTCCGCGCCGGCCGCGACGGTGATGCCACGGTCCGCGTAGTGGGCGATGACGGCGTCAACGTACGCCTCGAGGTCCTCGCGGGTGTCCGCGCTGACCAGCAGTCGCGGGTGGTCCTCGACCAGAGTCAGACCACTGCGGTTGATGTCGCGCTTGACCTCACGCATCACGCGCTCGGTCTCGACGATCTCGTCGGCGGTCTCCTCCGCAGTACCCTTCGCGGCCGACCGTCGCTGCTCCTTCGCGCTCTTCCGGGTCTCGTCGACCAGGTGGCGCGCGGTCTTCTTCGTCAGCACGCGGAACCGGACGGACGCCTCGACCGTGACGTCGATCTCGTCGCCGTCGTCGTCGATCGCCTTGATCTCCGACAGCGTCCGCAGCCACTCCCCCGCACCCGGCGTCTCGAGCTCCTCCGGGAAGTCCGTCATCGCCAGAACGGTCGTGTACGCCGCGATCTGGCCACGCGTGTCGTAGATCCGCAGATGGTCGGTGTACGGCACCACCCGGCCGGACGTGAGCCGAGCCAGCGAAGCACCCGTGATCAGACCACGACGCGGCGCCGCGACCGCACCACGATGCATCTCCCGGCTGATCAGCCAGGAGATCACCTCGGCCGGCGCCGTGTGGGCCCGCCAGACGGTCGAGCCGAGCTGACGAGCGAGCTTGCGCACCCGCTCGTCCAGGTGCGCGAGCTCACGCGCGCTCACCCGCCACGACGTCGTACCCAAGGCGTCGCTGATCGAGCCGCGCACCTGGGCCGTCGCCCGCGGGTCACGGTCGGACAGGTGTACGCCGAGCGCGACGTACCGCTCCGGCATCCGCATCTCGTCGATCCGGTCGGCCCGGGTCTGCGCCCAGGCCTCGTGGTCGCCGAGCCGGTAGTGGCCGGCGACGGAGTCGATGTAGTCCTGGCCGGTCGAGCGGCCCCAGACCACCTTGAGGTGGCTGAGCCGGTCGCCGAGGATCGTCGCCGCCGCGCTGACCGCCGCGTCCAGCGCCGCGTCCTGCTCACCCTCGGTGGCCAGGTCAGTGTTCGCCACCGAGATCAGGAACCACGCTTCCGCGCTGCGCTCGGTCACCAGCAGGCCGTCGGCGATGGCGACAAGACGAGGTGGCGGTAGGCCGCGCTCGCGGCCGACCCCCACCAGGTTCAGGAGTTTGTCAGCGATCTTCATTCGCGGCCCTTCCCTGACGACGTCCTGCGACTCACCCGTTGTACGTGATCCGAGCCCAGCAGGCGGGCCCGCTGGTTCACGGTGATGTCCGCACCCGCGCGGACCATCGGATCCAGCTCCACCACGACATCGCGCTCCCACTCCGGCGTGACCCTGGCCTTCGCCAGGTCGGCCACCTTCCGGGTCGCCACGCGCTCACGCCACGGCAGGTACTCCGTCTTGTCCGCGGCCCGCGCGCCCAGACCGATGATCGGTCTGTGGGCCCGCAACGCGTACCGGACGGCCAGCGCCCACTCGGTCACCCGGCGGCGGCGTTCGTGGAACTTGCCCGGCCGCCAGCCGAACGCGGTGATCACGAACGGCGGAACGACGTACAGGCTGACCGTCGGCTTCTTCGGTACGCCGATGAACGGGAACAGCAACGCGATCCAGACGATGATGATCACGGCGCCGAAGATGATCATCCGGCGCCGGGCGCCCTCTCCCAGGTCGATGCCGAGCAGGTCGTACTGCCGGGTCTCGATCTCGAAGTGGTGGGTCAGGGTACGGCCGACTCGCATCAATTACCTCCGGACAGCAATCCCCAGAAGCCCTTGAGCACATTGATGGTCTGGTTGTTGGCGTAGATCAGCCCACCGACCAGTACCCCGGCCGCGATGTGGCCGAACAGCTCGCCCCACTCGCGCTTGAAGTAGTGCCCGATGGCCCGCAGCACGAGGATGGCGATGAAGATGTTCCCCGCGATGACCAGGACCCAGTCCTTGAAGTCCGCGCCCGTCGGGACATTGGGGTCGGCCATGGGCACGGCAAGCTGAACCACGCTCGCAGCCAGTTCGTGCGTCGTCATTGCGGTGTCTCCCTTGTTGCCTCGGTCATCCGATGGCCGGTCGCTGGATTCATCCGACGGCAGCCACTTGCCATCGTTCGGCTCCGTCCGTGGCGACAGTACGCCTCAGCGTGAGCGTGTACGTCTGGTCCAGGGTGGTATCTCCGACCCCTTCCCAGGTGACGGCCGCGGTCGCCCGCCGCTCGTCGTCGTTGCCCGTGTAGACCTGCCAGTCCTTGAGCTCCCCGAACCTGACCGCACCGTTCAGGCTGCGGATGGTCGAGCCGGGCGCGGTCACCGCCGACACCTTGTTGTCGGACTCTGCGTACGCACCGAAGAAGGCCTCTGCGTCCTTCTGGGTCGCAGCCGTCAGGTCGTCGTCGGGGGCGCCGGCCTCCGGCATGTTGTCGGGCAGCGCTGCCCGCACATCCGGCACGAACGTCGGCGGACCACTGGCCACCACCCGGGCCGAGGTGCGGGCGACCGGGACCGACACGCGCTCCCAGACGACCGGACCGGTCTTCCAGCCCCTGCCCAGCCGGGTGAACGTGTGCACGCGGACCCGGACGTCGACGACAGCGGTGATGCCGTTGGAGTCGGCCTTGACCTCCCCCGGGTACGCAACGTCAGCCGTTTGCTTACCGCGACCGTTCCAGCCCGCGCGGCTGTCCAGACCGGCGGCCAGGTCGAGACCGACCTGGGCCGGGCGGGCGTCCGGGCTGTTCTCGTCCCAGGTCAGGTAGGAGACGGCGTACCGCGTCGCGACCGCGCGCGACTCGTCCACCGGGAAGCTGCTCTGTCCGCTGACCACCGTCTCCGGCGTCCGGTTCGGGCTGATCCAGGAACGGATGCCACTGATCGCGGCCAGCAGCAGTACGACGACCACGAGGCCGCGGAAAAACCGCCGGGCCCACGTGGAGAACGACGACTCCGGCTCTGTCGACCATGGCGTTTGTCCGGGCTCCAGCACCTCACGGGCCGGCCCAGGGGCAGCGTGCGCGCCGTGCGGCGAGCGCTGTTTCAAACGTTCGGGTGGGCGGTGTGCCGGGTCCTGCTGGCGCGGTACGTCGTTAGTACGTGGAGCTGGACGACGGGGAGGCGCCATCACGCCACCGGGTGGCGGAGGTGCCTGCTGCTGCGGAGCGGAGTACTGCGCCGCTACGCCCTGCGCCTGGCGAGGGGTAGGTGTCACCGGCCCGCCGGGGTGGTCCCACCACTCCGGCGCGGTGCTCTGCGGCCGCCCTTTGCCAGCCTTCTTGGTACGGCGCTGGTCCGCCCAGTGCTCACCTTTTGGCGGCAGATTGAGAACCGTTCGCCACCAACTCATCCCTACCCGCCCCTCAGACAGCAGTTACGCGGACAGTAGCCGGGAGAATACGCCAAGCGACCGCCCTCCGGGAGACCTGAGCCCAGGATCCGGATGGTCCATCGCTCCCCGCAGTCATACTGTTACCCCGCTCACGGGCGGCGTCACCCTCACCGGCCAAGAGTGACACCTTCGGTACCGTCGTCATAGCTCCTTTTCATACCTACTCTGGTCGATCAAGCAGCGCACACCCTGCCACACGCCGCGGACAAGTTTCGAAGATCCGTGCGAACAACATGGTAAGGAATGCATCAACTGATCACGCATAGTAACCGATCCGGCGGGTCGCCTGTGGAAAACTCTCCCGTGCCCAGGGGGTCAAATTCGGCTGTGGACAACCGCTTGCCGAGGGCGGTTCGGGGCATAAGGTCGGAGTGATCCCTGCTACCCCTGGAGGACCAGGATGGAAACTCGCCGACTGGGCAGACTCGGCCACCAGAGCTCGGTACTGATCTACGGCGCGGCGTCGCTCGGCGGAGTCGACCAGGATCGGGCCGATGCCTCGATCCAGGAAGCTCTCGACGCTGGATTCAACCACTTCGACGTGGCCGCTGACTACGGCGACGCCGAACTGCGGCTCGGGCCGCGGATGCCGGAGATCCGGGACCGCATCTTCCTCGCCACCAAGACCGGCCGCCGGACGGTCGAGGAGGCCTGGAGCGAGATCAACCGGTCGCTGGAGCGGCTGCAGACCGACCATGTCGATCTGATCCAGATGCACGCCGTCTGCGACTTGGAGAATCTCGATCTGGTCACCGACAAGGGCGGTTCGCTGGAAGCCGCGATCCGGGCCAAGGACGAAGGCATGGTCCGGGCGATCGGCATCACCGGCCACACCGCGCAGGCGCCGTCGGTGCACACCGAAGGACTGCGCCGGTTCGACTTCGACAGCGTGCTCACGCCGTTGAACTACAAGCTGTCGACCGACCCGCAGTACGCCGCTGACTACGCCGGCCTGGTCGAGGCCGTGAAGGCTTCGGACGCGGCGCTGATGACGATCAAGATGATCGCGCGCCGAGGCTGGCAGGACGGCGAGGAGAAGTCGTACGACACGTGGTACCGGCCGTTCGACGAGCAGCGCTACATCACGGCCGCGACGGCCTGGCTTCTGAATGGGCACCCGGAGATCACCGGCCTCGCGACCGCGGGTGAGACCCGGTTGCTCAAACAGATGATCGTCGCAGAGCGCGAGCGGGCCGACCTCACTCCGGAGGCGGCCGCGTCGATCCTCGGCGAGGTGCAGGACTACGCGTCACCCTTCGTGGACATGCCCATCTGACGACGTGGCCCAGGTCACATACGAGACTCCGCATTCCGGTCAGGTCGTACGCCGTACGAGTCGTCCGGCGTACGCCTCCGGGTGCGGGGAACAAGTCGGGGGCGGATCGGTGTTGACTCCGACGTACTCATCTACTTTCGGAGGTCGTAGTGGCAACGGTCGAGCTGACCCAGGAGAACTTCAACGAGGTGGTCGGTAGCGACGGTCTCGTGCTGGTGGATTTCTGGGCAGAGTGGTGTGGCCCGTGCAAGATGTTCGGACCGGTGTATGAGAAGTCGTCCGAGCAGCACACGGATATCACGTACGGCAAGGTCGACACCGAGGCTCAGGTCGAGCTGGCGCAGGCGTTCGAGATCCGCTCGATCCCGACCCTGATGGCGGTCCGCGACGGCGTGGTCCTGTACTCGCAGGCCGGTGCGCTGCCGGCAGCGAGCCTCGAGGACCTGATCGGCCAGCTGCGTGCGGTCGACATGGACGAGGTCAAGGCCCAGGTCGCCGCCCACGAGGCGGAGCACGGCGCCGAGCCGCACACTCACTGATTCAAACAGTTCACCCAGATCCGGGGGCTCCTACTGAGCCCCCGGATTTGTTGGTCAACCGGGGATCGCTTGTACGCCGCATGAGGCGGGAGCGGCCGACTTCATCGGTGAAGCCCCAGCGGCGGTAGAACGGCATCAGGTCGGGCTGACAGACGAGCTCCAGACTGCGAACCGTGGCCAGCTGCGGGTGGTCGACGACAGCGTTCATCAGGGCCGCACCCAGGCCGGAGCCGCGGTGCGATTCGTCGACGATGACGTCCAGGATCAGAGCGACGCACGTGTAGTCCGTCAGGACGCGAGCGAATCCGACCAGGCGTTCGTGATGCGTGAGCGCGACGACGAGATCCGAATGCTCCAACAGTCGTACGACGTCGTCCGTCGTACGGTCCGCCATCCACCACGCCGTACGCATCAAGTCCACCAACTCGGGAACGCGGTCGGGCGCGATGGCGGATTCGATCGTGAGGTCCATCTGCCCATCGTGACGGCAGGACGATGCAACCGGCCGGTCAGAAGTCGCGCGAGCTGAGGACGCAGAACTCATTGCCCTCGGGATCCGCGAGAACCGTGAACGAGGCGTCATCCGGCTGGCCGACGCTGACGCGCTGGGCGCCGAGGGCCTCGAGCCGCGCGATCTCAGCCTCGCGGTCCTGACTGGTGTGCGGCGCGAAGTCGAGATGCAGACGGTTCTTGACCGTCTTCCCCTCCGGCACGGGAACGAACACCATACCGGGACCGATCCGCTCCCACGGGATGTCGCGGGCAACTTCCGGAGTCACCCAGCCCGGGACGTTCACACACTCGTCGTCGTTCTCGTAGATCGTCTGCCAGCCGAGCGCCTCCGCCCACCAGGCAGCCTGCTTCCGTACGTCGTTGCAGTCGACGACAACCGTGTACCACCGCAGCACCATGACGTCCTCCCCTGTCGATGAGGAGATCACCATGCCAGACACCGCCGACAGAAAACGGCGAGCGGGCCCCGGGCAGGAGAACTAAGCCAGGGCCCGCTCGTGGGCTGACCGGGAGCGACCGAGGTGACCGGCAGTAGGGCTGGCGGACGGGGTGGTTGGAACCGTCCGGAAGGGTCACCTGGCGCCCGAGGCGTCGGTCAGCCGAGGGAGGGATGCTGCCGAGGCGGCCGCGCTGCTGTGGCTGTGCGCGGACCTCGAGGCAGTCACCCCCTTTACCGCAGTGGGTTGAAGGGCTGAAGCTCCTTCGGCGCGCGTCCGGTGGTGATGGTCTCGGCCAGCAGCTGACCGGTGATCGGGCCGAGGGTGATGCCCCACATCCCGTGTCCGCCGGCCGCGAAGACGCGCGGCGAGGCGGTCGCGCCGATCAGCGGCAGACCGTCCGGGGTGCACGGCCGCGGGCCGACCCACTCGAAGGTACGAGCGTCCAGGTCGGCGTCCCGCAGCAACGGCCGGGCGGCGTCGACGATCGCGTCGATCCGGCGCGGGTCGAGCTTCGCCTCGGGCTTGCGGAACTCCATCATCCCGGCGACCCGCAGCCGGTCCCCGAGCGGCGTGCAGGCGATTCGCTGCGCCGGGAAGTACACCGGGCCGGCCGGTACGTGCGCCATCGGCACGCTGAAGCTGTACCCGCGGCCCGCCTGGACAACGGTCCGTACGCCGAACTGCCGGGCCAGGTCACCCAGCCACGCGCCGGTCGCCATCACGACCGCGTCGAACGGGTCGGTCTCGCCGTCGCCGGTGATCAGCCGGACGCCGCGGATCTCGTCGACGATGTCCTTCACGACCACGCCGCTGATGATCTGCCCGCCGCGGGCGATCACCGAGTCCGCGAGCACCTTGACGTAGTCCCCGGGGTTGATGAACCGCTGCCCGTGCAGCCGGATCGCAGCCCCGATCTCGTCGGACAGCGAGGGCTCGATCTCGCGGGCGTCGTCACCGGTGATCGCCTCGAACTCGATGTCCTGGCCGGCGGCGTGGATCTGCTCGATCTCCTCGAGCAGCACGCTGCGCTCCTCGACGGTCCGGTAGGCGGCCAGGAACGACTTGGCCTCGTACGTCTGCGCCTCGACGCCGGCCTTGGCCAGGAAGTCAAAAGCGGGCAGGGCCTGGCGGTTGATGCCGACCAGTGATTCCATCGCTGTCTTCCAGCGTCCGGCGGTGCTGTTGCGAGCGAAGCGGGTGAGGAATTTGAGGAGCCGCGGGCTCGCAGTGGGTGGCACGTACACAGGGGAGGACGGGCTCAGCACCGCACGGACGCCGTACTTGAGGACCGCTGGTTCCGGCAGCGGGGTGGCCAGGCCGGGGGTCAGCCAGCCGGCGTTGCCCCAGGACGCGCCCGCGGCGACACCTTCACGGTCCAGCACGGTGACCTCGACGCCGGCCTCCTGGAGGAACCAGGCGGTGGCCAGGCCGACCATGCCCGCGCCGACGACGGCGACGCGATCGGGAACGATGTGCGGAACTACGGAACCAGCTGTGGTCATGTATCGATGGTGCGGCCCCTTCACGCCGCTGTCATGGTGCGATCACACCATTGCCGGGACAAATGACTGTGCTCAGCGCACAATAACTTTATGATCTCCTCGTCTGACCTCATCGTCGCCATCGGCCCAGCGCTGTTCGAGGTGGTGGTGCCCGGCAAGGGCGACAGCGAGGTGCGAGACGTGTTCCTGGCCGACCCACAGGAGCCTGCGACCGGCCAGCCCGGCGATCTGGTCCTCGGACTCGGTCTACGCGACGCAGAGGACGCTGTAGAGCTCATAGAGCGCTGTGCGGCCGGCAACGCGTCTGGAGTCGTTCTGCGTACGGCGCTGGCGCACGAGCCGGCCGTGGTCGCGGCAGCCGAGAGGTGGGTCACCACGCTGGTTGCGCTGCAGCCGAGCGTCACCTGGGCCCACGTGGTCTGGCTGCTCCGCGGCGTACTCGACCGAGCAGCCGCACCGGACTCCCCTGTCGCCGGGGACGCCGGCGTACACCAGGAGCTGTTTGCGTTGGCTGATGCGGCCGCGGCGATCGTGGACGCGCCGGTGACGATCGAGGACAACCAGTCCAGAGTCCTGGCGTACTCCTCCGGTCAGGACCTCACTGACCCGACCCGTGTGTCCACCATCGTCGGGCGTCGGGTGCCGGCTGAGGTGATCGCACACTTCCGGGCTCGTGGCATCTTCCGACGGCTGGCGCGGTCCAGTGAGCCGTTCCTGGTGCCGGACGGACCTAACGGCATCCGTCCGCGTCTCGTCGTACCTGTCCGGGCTGGTGGTGAGTGGCTGGGGTCCATCTGGGCCGTTGTCGACGGTCCGGTCGACGAATCGGTCACTGCGGAGCTCAGCAACGCTGCGTCTGTCCTTGCGCTCCACCTGTTGCGACTGCGGGCACAGGCGGACGTGGCGCGGCGGAGTGCGATCGATCGGCTGCGGACGATCCTGCGGCAGTTCTCTCCGGACAACCCGGTCGACGTACGGCTTCCGCGGCAGCCGTGGCGGGTGGTGGCGCTTGGGTCGCCGGACGGGTACGACGTACCGCAGCAACTGGACCTGTGGGAGTCGACTGGTCGTCGGCACGGGTGGAGTGAGCCGCAGCTGGCTGACCTCGACGGGACCGTGCTGGCCGTTGTCACCGACACGGACGGGCCAGGGTCGTGGAGCTGGCTGCAGAAGCTGGTCAGGGACCAGCCACCGGGCACGTACGCCGCTGCGGGCGGTCCGGCTCGCGGTCCGGCTGATCTGCCGAGCTCACGGGCCGAGGCGGTCGAGTTGCTCGGTCTGGTACGACGGGGTGTCGCGCCGGGGCCGGCGTTGCGGGTGGAGGAGGCGTGGCACGTGCTGACGGTTCATCGAGCGGTCACGTCGCTTGATACCACCAAGATGGATGGTCCGCTCGCCACGCTGCTGCGGCACGACATCGAACACGACACGGGCTTCGTGGAAACGTTGCAGGCGTGGCTCAACTATCCGGGCCAACCGCAGCGGGCGGCGCGCGAACTGCACCTGCACACGAACACGTTGCGGCACCGGATGAAGCGGATCGGCGAGATCGCGGCGCTGGACCTCTCGGATCCGCGCGAGCGGCTCGCGTTGCAGCTGCAGATTGCGGCGGTCCGGACGGAGCACTGAGATCTACGCCACAACCCTATGTAACAAGGCTTCATATTCCGGCAACTGCTGGGCAACATGCGGCTGATTAAGTCTTCCTCAGGAACACCGAGCAACACCCCAAGGACTGTCCCAGCTTTTCACCAGGAAGCTGGGGCTCCGTTCCAGCCTTTCACCAGGAGGCTGGAGCGGTTGGTCCGAGCTTTTCACCAGGAAGCTCGGGCTTTCGCGGGCCCGGCGGTTGTCTGAGCGATCGCCGGGCCGGCGGCATTTCCGGGCCTAGGTGGCCTGGTTGCCTACGACAACCGGTTGACGATCGCGCCGTAGATGCCGGGCAACGCCGCGGCGGCGGGAACGATGCGCGGGGCAATCAGTGGGCGATTGCGGGCCCAGAGCAACGATGCGGTGAGTAGGCGGCACTCCCAGGAGACCCGGCGCCAGGCTGCTTCGTAGTCCTGCGGGCGGTCGGCGCGGATGCAGTCGACGAGTTCGGCGGAGGTGCGGAGGGCGACGGCGATACCTTCGCCGGTCAGCGCATCGACGTACCCGGCAGCGTCGCCGACCAGCAGGACGCGGCCGGAGGTGCGGGCGCGGACGCGTTGGCGGAGCGGTCCGGCGCCCATGACCGCGCTCGCGGGAGTCGCGCCTCGGAGGCGGCGCTGGAGTGCGGGGAAGGCTTCGAGGTGGGAGTCGAAGGTGCCGCGCGCGGTGGTAAGCACGGCGACCCCGACGAGGTCGTCAGCCACTGGGGTCACGTACGCCTCCCCCAGGCTCGACCAGTAGACCTCAACGAGGTCGGTCCACGGCGAGACCCGGAGGTGCTGCCGCAAACCGCGCCGCGAGGAAGGTGTGCGCGGGGCTGTGAGGTTGAGTTGGCGGCGGATGGGGGAATGAAGGCCGTCGGCGGCGGCTAGGTAGTGGGCGGTGTGGCCGGCGGCGGTGACGGAGGTGGTGTTTTGGGTGATGGGGCCGACTCGATCGCGGACGACCGGGACGTTGAGCTCGGCGAGCCGTGCCATCAGAGCAGCGTGGAGAGTTGTACGGCGTACTCCTAGACCAGGGCCGGCGGTGAAACGGGCGTCGACCTGCCGAGAGCCATCCAGGTAGCGGATGCCGTGGAACGGGCGGCCGTCGAGTTCCACACCCAAGCGGGTCAGGTAGTCGACGGCGCTGTGCGCGATCCCCTCGCCGCACGCCTTGTCGATAGGCCCGGAGCGCGGCTCCACGACGACCACCGACAGCCCGGCCAGCGCAGCGCGGATCGCAGTCGCGGCACCTGCCGGTCCAGCGCCGGCGACGAGCAGATCGATCATTTAGCGAGCACAGTGCCCAACGCGGTCTCTTCCGTCCGGATCCGGACCGCCAGCAGAGGAGCGTTGAGCAACGTGAACACGATCGCGGTGATGTACGCCGAATGCACCAGCGGCAGCGCGATCCCCTCACCGATCACGGCGACATAGTTCGGGTGCCGCAAGAGCCGGTACGGCCCGCGCGTGACCCGCGAGAGCCCCGGAACGACGATCACCCGGGTGTTCCACTGGTACCCGAGGACCGAGATGCACCACCACCGCAGTCCTTGCATCAGCAGCACGATCACCAGCGCCGCCCACCCGACCTTCGGATCGAACGGCCGGCCGGAGACGATCGCCTCGACCACACACCCGGCCAGCAGGCCCGTGTGCAGCACCACCATGAACGGGTAGTGCCCCTTGCCGAATTCGACGCCGCCGTGGGCGAAACTCCACTTCGCGTTCCGCAGCGACACCGCCAACTCTGCGACCCGTTCGAACCCGACCAGCACGACAAGAGCGACGTACAGCCACAGCGATTCGGTCATCACCACTCCAGGAGGACGAGCTCGGAACAGAAACCCGGGCCCATCGCGAGCAGCAGACCCATACCCGAAGGATCCAGCCTGAGCGTGTCACCGAGGACGTGCAGCACCGAGGACGACGACAGGTTGCCGACCGCATCGAGCGACTTCCAGGTCAGATCGAGCGCCCCCGGCCGCAGCTCCAGCGTCTCCGCGACCGCCTCGAGCACCTTCGGCCCACCCGGATGACTGACCCACGTGCCGATGTCCGGCACGGTCAAGCCGAAAGACCCGAGGAAGCCCCGCACATCACCGCCGAGATAGGTCCGCACCACTTCCGGCACATCCGCCCCGAGCACGATCCGGAACCCGCCCGACCCGACGTCCCAACCCATGACCCGCTCCGAGTCGGGGTACAGCCGCGAACGCGTCGCCACCACCGACGGTCCCGAGGCGGCAGGATGCTCGGACCCGGTCAGCACCACCGCAGCCGCGCCGTCCCCGAACAACGCCCCTCCCACCAGATTCGGCAACGACGCGTCGTCCCGCTGCAGCGTCAGCGAGCACAACTCCACCGACAGCAGTACGGCGACGTGCGTAGGCCAGGCGGTCAGATAGTCGTGCAGGCGCGCGATCCCCGCCGCTCCCCCGACACATCCGAGCCCGAACAACGGCAGCCGCTTCAGGTCCTCCCGCATCCCCAGCCGCATCGCGACGCGCGCATCGATCGACGGCGCCGCCACCCCGGTCACGGTCGTGAACATCAGCAGGTCGACGTCCTCCAACGTCAGCCCCGCGTCCTTCACGGCTCCCGCGACCGCCTCGGCGCCAAGATCCACAGCCGTCGCGATCCACGCGTCGTTCGCATCGCCGAAGTCCTTCAGCGCGGCGTACTCCTCGAGCGGCAACGCCAGGTGCCGAAACGAGACTCCGGCGTTCGCGTGCAGTCGCCGGAGCAGCGCCGTACCTTTGCCTTCCACCAGACAGATGTCCGCGAACGCATCGGTGAGCTCGGACTGCGGATAGCGGTACGGCGGGAGCGCGGGCCGGACCGCTGCGATCCGCGTCATCGTGGCATCGTTACGTCGGTGAAGACCGTCAAAGGTCTGGCTCTCGCCTGCCACCCCGGGCCTACTCTTGCCGTGACCGTTCTGGTCACGGCTGTTGCGTGGTCGGCCGGGCGCAGTCCGGCCGGGTGTCTCCTGGTCGCAGCAACGATCCTCACCGGCCACCTCTCGATCGGCTGGAGCAATGACGCGATAGATGCCGCCCGCGACACCATTGTGAACCGCCAGGACAAGCCCGTGGTGCGTGGACTGGTGAGTCGCCGCACGCTGGCGATCGGCGCCGGCGTGATGCTCGTGGTCACCATCCCGGTCTCTCTGGCGAACGGATTCGCGGCCGGATCGGTTCATCTGCTCTTCGTCGCCTGCGCCTGGGCGTACAACCTCGGCCTCAAGTCGACCGTGATCTCCTGGCTTCCGTACGCCGTCGCGTTCGGCGGACTGCCGTCGTTCGTGACGCTCGGCACAGCGCACGTCTGGGCGCCGTGGTGGGCGACGGCGGCGGGCGCTCTGCTGGGGATCGGCGCTCATCTGGCGAACGTCGTACCCGATCTCGCCGACGATCAGGCGACCGGCGTACGAGGCTGGCCGCATCGGCTCGGGGCGTACGCACGGCTGATCGCGCCACTCCCGTTGGCGGTCGCGACCGGGCTGCTGGTGATCGCGCCCGCCGGAGCGATCGGGGTGATCGGCTGGATCGCCCTCGCCCTGGTCGCAGGTCTCCTCGCGACGATCCTGCTGTGGCGCAACGCACCATTCCTGGTCACGATCGCGATCGCCGCGGTCAGCGTCATCGCTTTGGTGCTCCGCGGCAACTCGCTGACCTAAGCCGCGTCCGGCTTCAGCGGTGCGTTGCTGCCAAGGATGGCGGCAGTGAGCGCCTCCGCCGGCTCCTTGGCGGCGCGTGGGTTGGTGATCAGGACCAGATCGATAGACGGCAGCTCCGGCAGCCCGGCGCTCGGCGGCGGCTCGACCAGGTCCGCGGGCATCAGCGACCGGGCGAAGATCGCGATCCCGAGCCCGGCCCGGACAGCCGCGAGTACGCCGTTCACACCGCGGACGATGCAGGTGATCCGGCAGGTGCGGCCGGCCTGCTCGAGCGACTGCACACCGAGCGACCGGCTGAGCGACGGCGCCTGGTACGCGACCAGCGGCACCGGCCCGTCGGGCGCGATCCGGGTCCCTGAGATCCCCGCCCAGACCATCGGGTCCCGTCGTACCAGCCGGCCGTTGGGCTCGTAGCCGCCGCCTGCGCCGTGCTTCACGTAGGCGAGGTCCAGGTGGCCGGACTCGACCCGGCGGAGCAGGTTGGGGCTCTGGGCAACGGTCAACTCGAGGTCGATCCGCGGGTACAGCTGGCGGAAGTCGCGGAGGATCTTCGGCAGCGGGGTGAGGGCCAGGTCGTCGGTCACGCCGAACCGCAGCCGGCCGCGGAGCTCCGAGCCGGTGAAGTATCCGGCCGCCTCCTCGTGCGCGGCCAGGATGGTCCGGGCGAACCCGGCCATCGCCTCGCCGTCCGCGGTCAGCGTGACAGTACGGGTGTCACGGACGAACAGCGGTCGCCCGACCGCCATCTCGAGTTTGCGGACATGTTGACTCACCGTGGGCTGCCGGATACCCAGCCGCTCGGCTGCCTGGGTGAAGCTGAGCGACTGCGCCACCGCCAGGAACGTGCGCAACTGGTCCGGGTCGTACATCGATTCACCCCTTCATTACGTGACGCTATAAGACTAATAGGAGTAATTCGCTGGGGGAATCCAGTACCTAACCATGAGGATGGAGATGTCCTCCCCTGACCAGTCCACACGCGTAGGGATCGCTCTTGACCACCCGGGCCACTTCCGGTTCTGTCCCGTCCACCGATTTCCACCACCACCGCACCACCGACCAGACCCAGCTCCGGGACACGCAAGCGCGCCGCCCGGGTTTCAAGGACACCTTCAGCGCCCTGCGGGTCCGCAACTTCCGCCTCCTGGTCAGCGGACTGCTGGTCGTCTCGACCGGCGGCTGGATCCAGCGCATCGCGCAGGACTGGCTGGTGCTGACGCTCACCGGCAGCGCCACCGCGGTCGGCATCACGACCGCGCTGCAGTTCACCCCGACCCTCCTGCTCGGCCTGTACGGCGGTGTGATCGCCGACCGTTTCCCGAAGCGGAAGGTCCTGCTCTGCACCCAGACCACGTTCGGGTCCTGCGCCGCGATCCTGGCGGTGGTCGGGTTCACCGGCCACGTCCAGGTGTGGCACGTCTACACGATGGCCTTCGTCCTCGGGCTCGCCACCGCGGTCGACAACCCGACCCGGCAGTCGTTCGTCACCGAGCTGGTACCGCGCGACACCGTGCGGAACGCGATCAGCATGGTGTCGTCGACGTTCCAGCTCGGCAGCATGGCCGGACCGGCACTCGGCGGCGTACTGCTCGGCGTGCTCGGCACTCCCTGGGCGTTCGCGATCAACGCGTGCACCTTCTTCGCCTCGATCAGCGCCCTGCTGCGGATGCGCGAGAGCGAGATGCACGGGACGCACGCGGCCCGCAAGGCGAACGCCGGGATGCGGATCCGCGACGGACTGCGGGACGGCGTCCGGTACGCGTTCCACGAGCCGGCCGTCCGGTGGGCGATCGCGCTGGTCGGGATCTACGGCATGTTCACGATCAGTCTGGCGGTGACGCTGACCGCGTTCGCCGACCGGGTCTTCCAGATCGGCGCCTCGGGGTACGGCGTACTGAACTCCGTCGTCGCGGTCGGCGCCCTGGCCGGGGCCCTGCTCTCGGCACGGCGGATCCGGCCGAGCCGGCTGCGGAACCTGATCGGGATCGCCTGCCTGCTCACGATCACCGAAGTACTCGCCGCCATCCAGCCGTCGCTGTGGACGTTCATCCCGGTGCTGGCGTCGATGGGGATGGCGACCCTGATGTTCCTGACCGCGGCCCAGTCGATGGTCCAGTTGACCACTCCGGACGGCCTGCGCGGCCGGGTGTCCGGGATCTACAACCTGGTCTTCATCGGGGGCGGCGCGATCGGCGGGCCGACGGTCGGGTTCCTTGCCCAGCACTTCGGGGCGCGGTCGGCGCTGCTGCTGGCCGGCCTGATCCCGGCGATCGCGACGGTCGCGATCGGGCTCCGGCTGCGGCGCGACGGCCAGTTCCGCCTGGTGCTCGTCCGGACCCGTTCCCCATGGCACCAGGTCCCGATCCGGCTCAACCTGCAGCAGTCGGAGATCCAGCTGGCCGCGCCGCAGGTCACACCGCTGCCGAGCCGCACGTCACGTCCGTTCGTGCTCGGCCGGCGACAGCACGCCCGCGCCGACTCCCACCTCCGCCCCGCCCGCACCCGCCGCCGGCCTCAACACCACTGACCCACGACTCGCGCCCCCGGCTTGGATCGTGGCCGGGGGCGCGAGGGGCCGGTGGGCGGACCGGCTAGGGCGTCATCAGGGAGTTGTGATGACGCCGACCGGGAGCACCTTCACGGTGCGGTGGTGCTTGGCGCCGCCGAGGATCACCTGACGGAGCGCAACGTTGTTCTTCGTGTTGGACTCGTACAGACGGTTCTCCGGGTTGGCCGCCACCTGGACGTAGTAGGTGCCGTTCGCCAGGTTCGTGATGTCGAACGACTGTCCCGGTAGCGACTGCTCGTAGGTGTCGCCGGAGCCGACGTCCAGTACTTCGCGCACCGACAGCGAGCCGTGGTCGCCGCAGGCAGTGTGCAGATCGGTGTTGAACGGGTGCCAGTTCGCGTTCTTCACCGTGTAGTCGATGGAGTCCGTCGCGGCCAGGCAGAACGCTTCCTTCTGACTCCGGACCACTTCGGTCTGCTTGGCGTTCAGCAGGCTGTAGCGGGCGAAGTCGGTGAAGTGCCAGTGGTTGTGGCCCGGTCGGCCGTCCCACTCCAGCGTGCCGGTGTTCTGGTACCCGACCTGCTTGCCGTTCGCATCGTAGAAGTACTGGTACGCGTCCATCAGGTCCTTGCCCTGCCGCCGGAATCCGTCCAGCACCAGCGGCGACGGACCCGCGTTCCACACCGTCGCCGAGAACTGCAGGAAGTCTTTGTCGGCGTCCGGCGTACCCTCATCGCCCGGCGCGGCAACGATCCCCCAGGCAGGCACCGGCCGCAGGTCGGGCTTCGGGCCCTTCGGCACGCTCGCCTTCCCGGTCGGACGGGTCGCGTTCGGCTTCGGCGCCACCGAGCTCGCCGCCGCCTTCTTCGCCCCGCCGAAGCAACCGCGCAAACACGTGTCGGACTTCTGGACGGTCACGTTCAGATTGACCGACGCGTCCTTGGCGCCGATCTTGAAGAAGTCGCGATAACCCTTGTTCACCGTGACTGTCGCCTTGTACTTGCCGTCGGCAAGCTGCACCGGAGCCTCGTCGCCGAAGGTCCGCGAGGACCATCCCGTCTGCAGACCCCAGACCGCGCCCTGCGTGAACGGGTTCGCCGTACATCCGTCCGGGTACGGCGAGGTTGCCGGCGCATCCGGACGGGTCCGGGACCCTTCGCCGTTCAGACACACGGACTGATCCTTCTCGAGCACCTTCTTGCCCGAGGCATCGGTCAGCGTGACGTGCAGGAACTTCCCCAATCCGGAGAAGTCTGTGACCAGACCTTTCGGCAATTGCCGGGTCGGCTTGCCGTTCACGTACTGCGTCGCGACCACCGGTGAGGAGTACGTCGCGCGCGTCGCCCGTACCTCGATCGGTCCGTTGCCGGCCACAACATGGGTGCCGAGGTCGAGATCAACCCCGTAGTCCTGAATGTTGTCCAGCGTCACATCGATGCTGCCAGCAACTAGTTTCAACGGCGGCCGCGTGCTCTGTGACGTGGCAGCCGTAGCGCCCGCCGCCGCAAGTGCGACCAGACCGGCCGCACCAGTCACGGCGATCGCCGCGCGGCCGAGTTTTCTTGCCTTCACGATGATGGAACCCCCTCTTGCCTCCGGCCGGCGTCCTCACGAAGCCGGCCTGTTGCTGGTACGACGACCGAGCGGCAGAGCGAAGTTGATCAAGGTTCCATGGCAGTCGTGTCACAGGAAGTAACGGGTGCTGAATACTTGACGACGTAAATTAAGCCGACCTAGGCTCGGCCGGGTCCGCTCACTCCTCCCCCGGAGGAACATCGCATGTCTCTGAGACAGCCCAATTTGATCAAACGCTGCTCGATCGTGCTGGCCGCCGTCGCCCTGGTGTCGACAGCAGCCGCAACCGCCCCCGCCGACGCAGTCCAGGCCACAGTCCAGGCCACCCAGCCGACCCCCGTCACGCACCCGCTGATCGGCGCCAAGCCGTACATGGGCTGGAGCAGCTGGAGCCTGCAGTCGACCAACTATCCCGGCGTCAACCCCGACGGTCCCGGCAGCTTCATCAGCGAGAAGAACATCCTCACCCAGGCCAATGCCCTGGCCACCAAGCTCAAGCCGTACGGCTACGAATACGTCAACGTCGACGCCGGCTGGCAGGACGGCGGCGACGAGTACGGCCGCCCGGTCGCGATGGCGAAACGGTTCCCGCGCGGCATGAAGGCGGTCGGCGACGACATCCACAAGCTCGGGCTGAAGTTCGGCATCTACACCACCGTCGGCCTCGGCATCGACGTCTACCGCGACGGCAACACGCCGATCTACGACGCACCCGGCTGCTTCACCCGCGACATCGTCTACCCGGATCTGCGCCTCACGAACGGCTGGGACGGCGCGTACAAGATCAACTACGACAGCCCGTGTGCGCAGAAGTACGCCGACTCGATCGTCAAGCTGTTCGCGAGCTGGGGCGTCGACTTCATCAAGATGGACGGCGTCGGGCCGGGCTCCTGGAAGGGCGCTCCGGACGACCCCAACCACAACAACACCGCGGACATCGAGGCTTGGTGGCGCGCGGTGCAGAACGCCGGCCGGCCGATGATGTACACGCTGTCCTGGTCGCTCAGCCACCGGTACGCCGACGTGTGGAAGAAGAACTCGAACGGCTGGCGGATCGACACCGACGTCGAGTGCTACTGCGACACCATCGTCAAGTGGGACAGCTCGGTGAAGGCCCGCTGGTGGGACCTGCCGCAGTGGATCGACGACGCCGGTCCGGGTCACTGGAACAACCTCGACGCGATGAACGTCGGCGTCGGCGCGATGGACGGCCTGACCGACGCGGAACGCCAGAGCTACATGACGTTCTGGGCGATCAACTCCGCGCCGCTGTTCGCCGGTGACGACCTGACCAAGCTGGACGCGTACGGCCTGAAACTGCTGACGAACCGCGAGGTCATCGCGATCGACCAGTCAGGCAACCCGGCGCGCCCGCTGAACCAGGACCAGCTGCAGCAGACCTGGTACGCGCAGAACGCCGACGGCAGCACCACGGTCGCCCTGTTCAACCTGGCCGACACCCCCGCCACGGTGACCGGTAACTTCGACCAGCTCGGCATCAGCGGCAAGGCAACGGTCCGCGATATCTGGGCGAACCAGAACACCCGCAACGTGGCCGGCTCGGTCAGTGCCGCCCTGCCGGCACACGGGTCGAAGCTGTACAAGATCACGCCGAACGCCAACACACCGGTAAGCAAGCCGGCCGACCTGACCGCGACGGACGTCAGCTCGACCACGACGTCACTCACCTGGCGGCCGAGCGCCGGCGCGACGTCGTACCAAGTGTTTGCCAACGGCAAGCAAATCAAGACGAGCTCGGCCCCGAGCACCGTGGTGAGCGGGCTTTCGCCTCAGACGCAGTACACCTTCACGGTCAAGGGTGTGAAGAGCGGTCGTACGTCGGACCCGAGCGCCGCGATCACCATGTACACAGCGAAATCCGGTGGACCGGTGCGCTACGAAGCGGAGGCACCGACGAGCACGCTGACCGGGAACGCCGGCATCTCCGGCTGCACCCTGTGCTCGGGTGGCGCGAAGATCGGCAACATCGGGTACGACGCCACGGTGACGCTGAACAACATCACCGTCCCGACCACCGGCACGTACCTGGTCAAGGTCGCCTACACCGACGGTGACACCAGCCGGCAGAGCATGCTGACGGTGAATGGCGCCGACAGCTACTGGGTGAACTACAGCGGCCTCGGCGACAACGACTGGGGTACGCCGCAAGTCACCTACCTCCCGATGAAGCTGACCGCCGGATCGAACGCGATCAAGGTCAGCAACCCGAACGGCTACATCGCCGACATCGACTGGATCACCGTCTGATCCGGTCCTACTGACCGCGGGGCCGGCACCACCAGGGCCGGCCCCGCGCTTTACTGGACCAATGAGCGCCTACCCCGCACCTCTGATCCCGCCCGGTGGTACCGCACCGGTCCCCCGCCGGATCCGCGCGATGCTCGACGATCGCGTCGTCGTCGACACGATGGACGCGATCTATCTCTGGGAGTTCCCGCCGTACCCGCAGTACTACGTCCCGCTCGCGGACGTGGCCGACGGGGTGCTGACCGACACCGGTGAGACGAAGACCTTCGAGCACGGCGTCGCGCGCGTGCACACCGCGGGGTCGGGCAAGGCCTGGGTGTACGACGACGGTGTCGCAAAGGATCGCGTCCGGTTCCAGTGGGATGCGCTGGACAGCTGGTTCGAGGAAGACGAGGAAGTCTTCGTCCACCCACGCAACCCGTACTCGCGGGTGGACGCGGTGAAGTCGGCCCGGCGCTTCCAGGTCTCGGGCGACGGCGTGGTGCTGGCCGACTCGGACTCTACGGTGATCGTCTTCGAGACCGGGCTGCCACCGCGGTACTACTTCCCGCGTACCGCGGTGAACTTCGCCCACCTCACGCCGACCGACACCGTCACCGCGTGCCCGTACAAGGGCCGTACGTCGGCCTACTGGTCCGTCCCGTCGGTGCCGGACGTCGCGTGGTCGTACGACTTCCCGACCGCGAACCTGCTGCCGATCGCCGGCCACGTCGCGTTCTTCAACGAGCAGGTCGACCTCACCGTGGACGGCGTACCGCAGGAGCGGCCGATCACACCGTTCTCCAAGTAGGTCAGATGCCGGCGGTCGTGGCGCCGTCCATGGTGATGATGGACGCCGTCACGTAGCTGGCCATCGGGGACGCGAGGAACGCCGCGACGTTCGCGACCTCCTCGGGTTCGCCTGGCCGGCCCATCGGGATCTCGCGGACGAGCTCCTCGAGCAGTTCCTCCTTCGGCCTGCCGGTGGCCCGGACCGCGGCCTCGAGCCCTTCGTCGACCCGGCTGGTGCGGGTCGTGCCCGGGTTGATCACGTTGACGCGGACTCCGTTCGCGGCGTAGGCCTTCGCGTAGCCGACCGACGCCAGCATCAGCGCCGCATTGGCCGCGCCGCCGCCGATGTGCAGCGGGTTGGCGATCCGACCGCCCTGGCCGACGACGTTCACGATCGCGCCGCTGCCGCGCTCCGCCATCTGCCGGATGACGGCCTCCGTCGCGTGCATGTACGTGAAGTACTTCGCCTCCATCGTGGCGTGCAGCGCCAAACTGTCGAGCTCGTTGACCGGCGTCCGCTTGGCCGCGCCCGCACAGTTGATCAGGATGTCCGGTACGCCGATCCGCTCGAACGCGGCCTTGGTCGCGTCGGGATCGGTCAGGTCGACCGCTTCGACCGCGAACGTGAGGTCTCCGAGCTGCTCCTGGGCCTTGGCCAGATTAGCCGCGTTGCGGGAGATGCCGGTCACCGCCGCACCCTCGCGCGCGAGCACCTCGACACAGGCCAGACCGATGCCCTTACTGGCTCCGGTGACGACCGCGGTCTTCCCGGACAGTTGCAGATCCACGTGACTCCTCAGATGTTGGCGTCGTACTCGTCGCGAGCGGCGGTGATCTCGTCCATGTGGTCGTAGGCCCAGGTCCGCATCGTCGCGACTGCCGCGGCCAGGCTCAGGCCGAGCGGGGTCAGCGTATAGCTGACCGTCACCGGCACAGTAGGAAGAACCTCACGCCGCACGACGCCGTCCCGCTCGAGGTGACGAAGGGTCTGCGTGAGCATCTTCTGGGTGATGCCCTCGATGATCGACTTGAGCTGGCCGGAGCGCAGCGTGCCGCCCTTCTGGAGCGTGCTGATCACCAGCATCGTCCAGGTGTCGCCGATCCGGCCGAGCACCTGACGCGTCGGGCAGGCGCCCTTGGTGGCGTCCCACCTGCCGCTGACCTGGTCGGTATCCATTAGGTGCCCATAGCAGTAATTAGTGCTGCCTTCCGCCCGCAACGACCTGTTCGTAACGTCGCTGCCGAGTCTAGATGAAGGAGCAGAACAGCAATGAGAGCAGTGGTTGCGGTGGACACCGACACCGTTGGGTTCGCCGAGGTCGACGAGGTCCGTCCCGGCGCGGGCGAGATGGTGATCGAGGTCGCGGCGTTCTCGATCAACCGCGGTGAGACCTTCCAGCTGGAGCGCCCGCAGGACGGGTGGCGACCGGGCAAGGACATCGCCGGCCGCGTGATCGAGGCCGCTCCCGACGGTCCCCGGGTCGGCACCCGCGTGGTCGCGCACCTGCCGCATTCGGGCTGGGCCGAGCGGGCGATCGCACCGGCCACGCAGGTCGCCGTGCTGCCCGACAGCATCTCCTTCGAGCAGGCCGCCGCGCTTCCGCTGGCAGGGCTGACAGCGCTGCGCTTGTTGCGTACTGCGGGCAGCGTGATCGGACGGCGAATCCTGCTGACCGGCGCCTCAGGCGGAGTCGGGCACTACTTCACCGAACTCGCGGCCGGCGCCGGCGCATCCATCACCGCCGTCGTCTCGTCCCCTGCCCGCGGCATGCGACTGCTCGAACTCGGCGCCGAGTCCCTCGTGTACGACGTCGCGGACGCATCCGGACCGTTCGACCTCGTGCTCGAGTCCGTCGGTGGCGAGAGCCTGCCGGCCGCGTTGTCGAAGCTGGTCCAGGGCGGCGACCTGATCTGGTTCGGCCAGGCCAGCAGGCAACCCGTGACACTGGACTTCTTCGACTTCTTCACCGCCGCCGAAACCGCGCGGATCCGGCACTTCCACTACGTCCACGGCCCCGATGACCAGGACCTGGCAACGCTGGTCCGGCTGGTCGCGTCCGGCCGGCTCCACCCGGAGCTCGGCCGTGTCGAGGACTGGTCCCGGACCGAGGCGGTACTCGATGACCTGCGGAACCGTCGCATCCGCGGCAACGCCGTACTGACATTGCACGAGCAGGCACCACCGATGGACCCGAAGACTGTCGTGACCCGGTATGTCGAGGCCGTGGCAGCGGGTGACCTGCCGACGATCCGGGCCGGCTTCGCGCCGGACGTGGTGTGGACCTACCCGGGCGACCTGCCGCTGTCCGGCGACTGGAAGGGCCGGGACCTGGTCGTCGACGAGTTCCTCGGAACCGCGGCCGGCAATCTGTTCGCGCCGGGTACACCGGTGACGATCAAGCTGGTCAACGTCATCGCCGACGGCGAGCAGGTGTTCGCCGAGTGGACCGCACAGGCGACGGCCCGCAGCAGTGGTGCCTATGACAACAAGTGTGGAGCAGTCTTCACTGTTCGGGACGGTCTGATCGTCGCGGTCCGGGAGTACCTCGACACCGACCACGCGCGCCGGGTGCTGTTCGACTCGATGCCCTGAGCAATCGTCACCTTCGCCGGCGCCGGTGCTGCCGGCAACGAATTCGCAGTATCGCTGTTCCAGGCTTGAACGGGTCCGTACGATGGGTAACTAGATCGACACTCTTAGTTTCGACGCCTGATGCCCGAGCAGTTGCCCTGAGCACCGACGCCGGAGGACCCCGTGCCGACCGCACCTACCTCTTCCCTTTTGAAGATAATTCTCCACCACGACCTCCCGGCTTCGTTGGTGGTGTTTCTCATTGCGATACCGCTGTCGCTCGGGATCGCCGCCGCGTCCGGCGCTCCGCTGATCGCCGGCCTGGTGGCCGCCGTGGTCGGCGGTGTGGTCGCCGGCGCGCTCGGCGGCTCGCCGCTACAGGTCAGCGGCCCCGCGGCCGGTCTGACCGTGGTGGTCGCAGGTCTCGTCACCCAGTTCGGCTGGGCCGCGACCGCCGCCATCACCTGCGCCGCCGGCGTCGTGCAGATCCTGCTGGGCGTCACCCGCATCGGCCGGCTGGCGCTCTCCCTGTCGCCGGCCGTCGTACACGGCATGCTCGCCGGGATCGGTGTCACGATCGCCGTCCAGCAGCTGCACGTGGTGCTCGGCGGCAAAGCCCAGAGCTCGTTGATCGACAACGTGATCGCGCTCCCCGCGCAGCTGATCGCGCACCACGGCCACTCGGTCGCGGTCGGCGTACTGACCGTCGCAGTCGTGCTCGTCTGGCCCAAGATCCCGAGGGTGAAGGTGATCCCGGCACCGCTTGTCGCCGTGGTCGCGGTCACCGGGCTGGCCGCGATCTGGATGACCGACGTGACGCGGGTCAATCTGCCGGATCGGCCGCTGCAGAGCCTGATCCTGCCGAAGATGCCCGAGGGGCCGCCGGTTGCGATCGTGACCGCAGTGCTGACCGTGGCTCTGGTCGCCAGCGTCGAGTCGTTGCTGTCGGCCGTTGCCGTCGACAAGCTTCATCGCGGCAACCGCAGCAACCTCGATCGCGAACTGATCGGTCAAGGTGCGGCGAACGCGTTGTCCGGTGCGCTCGGCGGCATGCCGGTCACCGGTGTGATTGTCCGCTCGTCCACCAACGTCGCGGCCGGTGCGCGGACTCGGGCGTCCGCGATCATGCACGGCTTGTGGATCGCGGCGTTCGTACTCGCGGCCGGGTGGATGCTCGAGCTGATCCCGATGGCCGCGCTGGCCGGCGTCCTACTCGTCACCGGATTGCGGCTCGTGCAGCTCGCCCACATCCGCACGCTGCGCCGGCACGACGAGCTTCTGGTGTACGTCGTGACTGCGGTCGGGGTCGCCGCACTCGGACTGGCCGAGGGTGTGCTGCTCGGTCTGATCCTCGCGCTTGCACGGGTGCTCTATCGACTGGCGAGGGCGACCGTGACTGCGACCGAGTCGGACGGTGTGTGGACGGTCCGGATTCGCGGCACACTGGTGTTTCTCGGGGTTGCGTCACTCGTGCGGACGTTGCGGTCGATCCCGGCCGGGGCCGAGGTTCGGGTCGAGCTGACGGTCGATCATCTCGACCACGCGGCGTACGAGGCGATCGAGGACTGGCGGCGCGGACACATCGCCCGCGGCGGCCTGGTCGAAGTGCATCGCACCACGCCTGGTCAGCACTCCGCGACGCTGGACGGTCAGCAAGCTTCGACGCTCGAGGGTCGGCAGGCGTCGATGCTGGACGGGGTACGCGAGTTCGAGGCGTCGGCCGATCAGATCCGGCCGTTGCTGGCGAAGCTCGCGGCCGACGGGCAACAGCCGGAGCATCTGTTCATCACCTGCGCGGACTCACGGATCGTGCCGACGATGATCACCGCCAGCGGCCCGGGCGACCAGTTCTGCGTACGCAACGTCGGCAATCTGATCCCGCCGAAGGGATCGGACAGCAGTTCGGTCGACGCCGCGATCGAGTACGCCGTCGAGGTCCTCGGCGTGAAGTCGATTGTGGTCTGCGGTCATTCGTCCTGCGGTGCCGCCGCGGCCGCACTCGCCGCCGACGTACCCGAAGGCTCCGGTCTCCAGAACTGGCTACGTCACCTCGAGCCGTCCGTACGGCGAGCAGTCGGCATGCCGGACATCATCGATCCGGCGACCGGCGTGAAGCTGTCGGCCGCCGACAAACTGTCCGTCGCGAACGTCGCCGTACAACTCGAGAATCTGCGGAGTTTCGCATGTGTCCGCGAGGCCGAGGATCAAGGCCGGCTCGAACTGATCGGGCTGTGGTTCGACATCGGTGCGGCCGCGGCCAGAGTGGTGCTGGAGCGCGAGCCGTTCCTGGTGCGCGCCGACGCGGAGCTGTCGAAGATCACCAGCAACGGTACGGCGAGCGCGATCGCAACCAACCCGTCCAGCCAGTAGTGGTTGGCGGTGACCACGACGACAGTGAAGGTGAGCACCGGGTGTGCGATCCACAGCCAACGCCACCGCGACCGCGTCGCCCGGATCAGGAACACCGCGACCATCAACGCCCAGCCGACATGCAGACTCGGCATCGCGGCGAACTGATTAGCGACCCCGGAGTGCGTGCTCGGCCCGTAGACCGACTGGCCGAGTAGAACTCCGGTGTCCACCCAGCCCGGCATCATCCGCGGCGGCGCGAGCGGGAAGAACATGTGCCCGATCAACGCCAGCCCGGTCAGTGACGCGAGCGCCCAGCGCGCCTTCCCGTACTCGGCCGGGCGGCGGATCATCAACCACAGTAGGACCGCCGCGGTCAGCGGGAAGTGCACGCCGGCGTAGAACAGGTTCGCGGCCCGGGCGAGCCCGTCGACCTGGAGCGCATGATGCTGAAGCGTCGCCTCGCTCGGCAGCCCGAGCCACGCCTCCCACCGGATCAGCTCGTGGGCGTGCTTGAACGCCGATCCCGAATGCTCCGCCGACAGGAACCGCCCGAGGTTGTAGACCCCGAACAGCGCCGCGAGCAGCGCCACCTCCCGGACAATCCGCCAGAACCCACCGCGATGCGGCCCCACTTCCGGCAGTGCGGGCTGCTCCACCCGCTCCAGAGTCACCTGCGCCATTCCGACCCCCAGCTCAAACCGAACGCCCGTTCTCTGAGATTCCACCCTGCGCCTCGGGTCGCCGCCAGATCAAGAACGGTCGTTCGTTTTCCACTGTGATCCTTGGCACTCTTTCAAACTATCGCAACCTGCTGATAGTTGCGAAGAATATGAATCAACTCACAGTGAAGGTCTCGGCTAAATCGGTGGACCTGGGAGGTGGGCCTCGGGAGGGTGCTCGGATGGAGAAGGTCTTCATCCGGTGGACCTGGATGCGCGCGGTGCTGCACAACGGCTGGTGGCTGGTCACGAGCGTCTATCTCGTGGTCGACGCCGGCCTGTCGCCCGCGCAGCTGGTGCTGATCGGGTCGGTGCAGAGTGCGTTCGCCCTGGTCTGCGAAGTACCGGCAGGTGTCATCGCCGACACCATCAGCCGCAAGTGGTCGCTGGTGATCTCACAGGTCCTGATGGGTACGGCGATGCTCGCGACCGGACTGTTCGAGTCGTTCCCCGCGCTGCTGGCAACCCAGGTCCTGTGGGGTATCTCGTGGACCTTCGCCAGCGGGTCCGACGTCGCGCTCATCACCGACGAACTCGATCAACCCGACCGGATCAACGTCGTCCTCACCCGCTCCGCCCGGGCTCAGCTCACCGGGGCCGCAACCGGCCTCATCGTCCTCGGCGGCCTCGCCTGGGCGACCCGGCGCGACCTGACGATCGTGATCGCCGGCGCCGCGATGATGTCGCTCGCGCTCTACGTCGCGCTCCAGTTCACCGAACACAACTTCGTCCCGACCCGCACGGCCCGCTGGGCGGCGTCCTGGACCACCTTCCGTCGCGGCGTCACGCTGGTACGACGCAGCCGCGCGATCCTGCTGATCTTCGCCGCGACCTTCCTCGTCAACGGCGCCTCGGACGCCGCCGGCCGACTCACCCCGAAGCAGCTCCTCGACCTAGGCCTGCCCACCGAACCGGACCCGATCCTCTGGTTCACCGGCCTCGGCGTGATCGGACTCATTGTCGGCGCGCTCGTACTCCGCCTTGTCAGCAAACGCATCAACGGAAGTCATGCCTCGACCGACTACGCGCTGGCTGCCCTCGTCGGCGTACTCGCCATGCTCCTGCTCGCCTTCGCCCGCGATCCGGTCGTCGGCGCGATCGCCGTCGTACTCCTGTCCGGCATCGTCACCCCACTGACCCGCATCATCAGCACCATCTGGATCAACACCCGCACGACGGCCGACATCCGCGCGACGACCCACTCGTTCTTGGCCCAGCTCGAGTACCTCGGCGAGATCATCTGCGGCCTCACCATCGCCACAGTCGCCCGCCTCACCACACTCCCCCTAGCCCTCACCACCTGCGCCCTCCTCTTCGCCACAACCGCCGTACTCATGCGTCAGCCGACGAGCGACGAAGCAACCGTGTAGGTGTTGCAGGCGGCGGGACTGGCCGCGTCGAAGCCGGCCGTCGTCCAGTACCCGTGGTTCTCGCCCTTCCCGTGATCGTGCTCGTCGTCGATCGTGTTCCGGATGACCAGGCCCCAGACGTCGAGCCACTCCGAGGTGACCGGGAAGTAGTTGCGGTCGGCACCTATGTAGACCCCGCTGTAGCACGACGCCTGCAACTCCATCCGCCGCGTGTCCTCCAGGTGTGCGTCGACGCCGTTCAAGCTCACCTCGCGGTCGTACAGCGCATCGAAGACGCCGGTGAGGGCCTGGATGTGATGTCCGTACTCGTGCCCGATCTCCAGCGCCATCCATGCCAGCGCCTCGTCGGGATCCTTCCGGTACAGCGCGAGATGGGTCGCGGCATCCATGTAGATCGTGCCGCCGCAGTAGTAGTCCCGTCCGTCGTCGACGGTGCACGGTGAGGACGGTGACTGGCCTAGTACGACGACGAGCTTCGGCGGCCTGAAGGTGAAGCCTGCCTTGCGGATCGCCGGTTCCCAAGCCTTGTTCAGGCAGGCGAGGTACTGCGTGAAGTAGGCGCGCGCATTCGCCAGGGACGTAGGCTCGTACGACGGCTCGGCGCACCTGGAGGCCTGCAGCTTCCCGACTCGGTAGATCGGGTTGTGGGTCACCGCCGCGGGCAGCGGTGGCTCCGACACCGGCGCGGTCGAGTCACTGCCCGGAGATGTCGATGTCGTCGGCAAGCCGGCGCGCGCCCGGGCGACCTCCGAGGCGGCGGCCTTGTCCGCGTCCGAGACGGTGTTCTTCGACGTACAGCCGGTGAGGAGTACGCCCGCGGCGATGCAGGTGGCGATCAGGCCCCGTTGGTTCACGGAGTGAATCTAGACCAGGTGATGACTGCTTGGGTCGAGATAGCAGCAACCTGCAACCAGCCGTCGAGCGGTAGGTCGTCGTACGGCGCTACGACGACTGGGAGGTGGAGGTTGTAGAGCTCGGCGGCTACGAGGGCACCGAGGGGGATGATTGGGTCGGGGCGGCTCAGGATGATGGCGGCGGGGGCGGTGCGGGCGCGGATCTGTTCGGCCAGGACGCTGGAGGTGGAGCTGGAGCCTCGGCCGGATTCCATCAGCAGGATGCGGTTGGTGAGGATGGCGCCGCATTGCGGGTGATGGGCGTCGACGATGCGGCCGTGTTCGTCGACGCCGCCCCAGAACGACAGGGGCGCGGTGAGGCGGATGGGTTCGCCTGTCGCCGTGCCGGGGTGGAGGGTGCGGCCGATCATGAGTCGAGAATCACCCGACCGGCGCGGGCCGAGGCGACGCATTCGGGGAGTGAGCCGAGGACCGCGGAGACGTTGAGGTTGCCGGGCGCGTAGTGCGCCCACTTGCCCGAGTTGGTCATCACGTGCTTCCAGTCCGGCGACAGGATCGCCGTGACATAGGTGCAGGTGTCAACGACCACGATCACCCCGGCCGCCTCTAACGTTGTGAGTACTCCGGCCAACCGCTCACGAGTCGCCCGACCGGTCGACAAGTAGAACGGCACCTTCATCGGCGGCCCGTCCGCCACCAACTCGGCCAGCCGAACACACTCGGCGTACGACGCGTGCGGCGTACCGACGCTCACCGCATCGAGCTCGCCACCGGCGAATGTCGACAAGTCCCGCCTCACCCGCCGCAGCACATCAACGTCGACCCGACGCACCGGCAGGTCGGCAAACTCGCGCGGCGCCTCCGGCGTGACACCGACGACGTGGAACAACGCGACTCCCCCGGCCGACGCGGCCGCCGCACCTAACGCCTTCAGCTCATCCTCGGTCACCTCTTCCGGAATCCCAACCAGCACAGGGATCTCGGCCCCGACCACAGCTCCGATGTGATGACCGAGCAACGGATACGCGATCTCCGACCGCATGAAGTCACCCAACGGCCGGCAGTCGAACACCACCGTCCCCCGCCGCGCCCCCGTTGTCTGCAGACCGGAGTACGGCGCTCGCCCGGTGATCGCAGCGCAGACGTCCAGGAAGTCGCCGTACCGATCCGTGCGGGCGCCGAGGACCGAGTTCGCGAACACGATCGCGTTCGACTCCGCCCACGCGATGTGCTCGCCGAACCCCGGCCGGTTCGGGAGCTGGTACGGCGCGCAGGTGAACGTCGGCGTACATCCGAGCTCGACGTACGCCGCCATCAGCTCGCGACCGGCCGTGGCGAGTTCGGGGTCCCGGACCAGCGTCGGATGGATGAGGTCCATCGAGCCCACGTTCAACGTCGTCGGCACGCGCACCTTCGCGCCCAGCTCGACCAATCGGTGCGCGAAATCCAGGCTCACCTGGCCGTGGTACAGACACGAGTCGACATGCGCGGAGGTGATCTCGACCAGCCGCGGCGCGTCCGAGATCCGGGCCTGACCGACGATCACCCGCATCGCGAGCGCCACGCCGTCCCCGTCCCGACCGCCGAGCATCGCCTCTTCCTCGGCGGTCAGATGAGGACTCTGCATGCCCTAGACGGTAGTCCTCCTCGAAGCGACCAGCGCACCCGACTCGTAGCCGTCGGCCCGGAGGAGTTGGCCGGGTGCGACGTCAAGGATGTCGATGCTGAGCGGTCCGGTCAGGTCCTCGGAGCTGATCGGGCGGTCGTTGACGTAGAGGTCGACCCGATCGATGCCCTGAGCATCGATCGCGACGGTGAGCGTCGTACCGCTGAGCGACGTCTTCAGGTCGAGCCGCCGGATCGGCATTGCCGCCAGCAACGAACCGGCCCGGTTCAGCAGGTCGACGTTGCCCTCGAGCAGATCGGCCCTGGTCATCCGGTGCGTCTCGTGCGGCTTGACGCCGAGGTCCTCGACCGGAGTGCCGGCCAGCTTGCCGACCCGGAGGGTACGCCGGATCGCGACCCGCAGGTTCGCGCCGTTCGGCAGGGCGACGTACGGCGAGGTTTCGTCGGGTGGAGGTGGTTCGTTCAGGAGTGACGCGAGCAGGCCGTGGGTCCAGACGTTCGCGCCGCCCGCGCCGGTGTTGTCGTCGACGCCGAGGATCGTGCCGATCTCATGATCGGCGAATCCGGCCGTGAAGATGTCGGTGGCCGAATAGACCCGGGCGTCGGTGATCAGCACCACCGGGCCGTGGTACGTCTGGCCGACGTCGTTCGCGCCGTCCTCCGGGGTGATCGGCTTCGCCGCCGAGTACTGCGCACCGGTCTCGATCGCGAGGTCGAGCGAATCGAGCCAGGGCCCGAGGTCGATCCCGGCCGGATTGTCCTTGTGCCGCCGGCAGAGCTTGAGGTTGAGCGGCGTACTGATGAACTGCACCGGCTCCGGCGCGATCCGCCTCGGCGTCATCGTCTGCAGGGTGAACTCGCTCGCGTAGATGTGCCCGCCGCCGTTGTCCCGCACGTCCACGATCAGGCCGGTCTGCGGCAGCGCCGCGGCCAGCCGGACGAACTCGTCCCGGAACGCGACCGGGTCCTGCACGCTGAACGTGAAGATCCGCAAGTGGCCGAAGTTCCCGGACGGTGTGACGACCTCGCGAGCCCGGAAGACGCCAGGCATCGTCGTCGGCAGGTCCGCACCGGTGACCGCGGCCGGCGCGGCCAGTTCGGCCGAGCTCTGACCGCGTTCCAGGTCGACGACATCGCGTACGTACAACGCCTTCTTCGCCCGGGACTTCTCGTCGGAGTCGAGATCGAGACCCATCGACGCCGACGCCTCGCTGACCGCATCCAGGTCCGTCATCGGCGGGAGGTTGGCGGTGACCTTCCACTGCTCGCGGAGTTCCTGGTTCGAGCCGTCCAGGCCGACGTACGTCAGCGTCACCCAGTCCTCGTCCGGCGGGGCCTGGATCACCAGCGGCCGGAGGGTCAGCGATTCGAGGCCGCGGGCGAGGTTGGCGGCATCGTTGCTGCCGGCGAAGATCGCGCCGTTGAGGGCGACCGCGCGGGCGATCGGCGTACCGTTCCAGTGCGTCACCTCGGCGCCCTTGCCGAACTGGGGCGCGGTGAAGCCGGTGACGGTTTGCGTGATCAGGTAGTGCTCGGTGCCATCAGGGTCGTAGCACTTCTCGATCATGAACGGTAGGTACGCGATCTTGCCGGCGAACGGCACCGGCAGTAGGTAGTTGGTGTGCAGGTCGCGGACCGAGTGGAAGATGCTGGACATCTCGCGGTGGAACATCCACTCCGCTTGCATCGTCTCGCTGGTCTGGCGTTCCATCCGGGCTCGCATCACCCGCAGGCGCTGCAACGGGTTGACCGCGTGCATCGCGACCTTGAGCGGCAGGTGCACGTAGTTCTGGTCCAGTAGCAGAAGCGCTTGATCCACCAGGAGTTTCCGCTGGTCGAGCGTCAGTGTGCCTGCGCTGTCGAGGAAGTCCGACAGCGGGACGGCCGATGCCTCCTTGACGACTGCGGACGCCCTCCGTCTCGCGGCGGTCTTCTTCGCGGCAGCTGCTGTTTTCTTCCCCGTGCGTGTCATCGTGCGTGGTTGAGACATCTCTTCCCCCAAAGCAAAAACGGCCCCTCCCCCGCGATCTCTCCACCGTCGTCCGCGCACCAGGCGATGTCAACGGCGGGCGGTTGACCATCGGCCTGTAAGGATGGGCGGGTGAGTGAGTTCTGGGACAGCATCACGTCGGTCCAGCCCGAGCCGTCGTTGCGATTGGTGATCGGTACCGGTGTCGTCGCGTTGCTACTGATCGCGTGGCGACCTATCTGGCTGTACACGCGGCAGGTGGTGACGATCGCCCACGAAGGTGCGCACGGTTTGATCGCCGCACTGGTCGGACGGAAGCTGTCCGGGATCCGCCTGCACTCGGACACGTCAGGCGTCACCTTGTCCCGCGGCAAGCCGACCGGCTTCGGCATGATCGCAGTACTACTGGCCGGCTACCCCGGTCCTGCACTCTTCGGCCTGGCCGCAGCGTTCGTGCTGAGCCGTGGGTACGCCGTTGCGCTGCTGTGGGGACTGTTGGTCGCGCTGGTGATTCTGCTGCTGCAGATCCGCAATCTGTTCGGACTGTGGTCTGTGCTCGTGTTCGGCGCTCTGGTGTTCGGCGTTTCGTGGTGGGGGTCGGCGGAGGTGCAGACCACGTTCGCCCATCTGCTCACCTGGTTCCTGCTGCTGGCTGCGCCACGGGCCGTGCTGGAGCTGCAGCGGTCCCGCCGTGGCGGCCAGGGCCGTAGCTCCGACGCCGACCAGCTACGCCGCTTGACTGGTGTGCCGGCGTTGTTGTGGGTAGGAATCTTCGGACTGGTGACCCTTGCCTGCTTGGCAGTTGGCGTGATGTGGGCCGGCGTACTACCGAGCTAGACCGGTGGCAGTGTGACGCCGAAGCCTGTCACCGCAAGCCGTAGCAGCACCTGTCCCGGCCGCAGTAGGTCAGCCACCTTGGCCGCGCTCAGCACCTCCAGTTCGCCGAGTCGCTTCTCGTAGCTGCCGGCAACACGCGCCCTCTGCAGCTCGACGGTGTTGTGCCAGACCTTCTGGCGGGATTCACGCAGGAAGCGCTGCGACGCGATCCGGTTGAGCGGCGTGAGCACGTGGTCCAGCAAACTGCGCGGTCCGGTCGCGGCCAGTTCACCGTCCTCCGCTGCGACGCGTTCCGACAGCACACCGTCGATCCGCTCGTGATCGCGTCGCCGCCGATCCATCAGCGCCGGCTCCAGGAAGTCGTCGTCACTGATGACTGCCAGCAAGGCCTGCGGCAGGTCGTAGTTCACATGCGCGTTGATCCCCAGCAGCACGTGACCCAACGCCGGCAGCTGGTCGGGTGCGTCGAACGCCAACCGCCACGGCCGTGCGACCAACACTCCGTCATGAGCCTGGAGATAAAGCTCCGCGAACTTGACGTCCCAGACCTCGACCCAGTCCGGGTCCTCGAAGCGAGCCTGATCGATCGCTTGACCTACCGCCTGCGTGGTCCGGCGATACGTCTCGAGGAAGAACCGGCGATGGGCGAACTCCTCCGGCAGCTCGTCGAGCCGCTGCTGCATCCGCGCCACGACCTCGGCGATCGGATTACCATCGTTCATCGGATCTCCTCAGGGGGAGGGATCATGCGTGCGACATCAGGTCCACTGTCCTTCGACCCGGTGGTCGTCGGCAACCGTGAGACGGACGCCTGGGCCGCTTACTACCGGCATGAGTGGCGCGAGTTCCTCGTCGCCGCGGTCGGAATGGTCGCCGCCGGCTTCCGCATGCCACCGCACCGGACAGTCGCCGGAGCCTGGTACGTACTACGTGCCAACCAGGCGTGGGCGCCGTACCCGGACAATCAGCCCGACACGGCCCGCGCGTACATGCGGCGCTTCTACGAGCTCGTTGCGGTCTCGAGCGGGCTGCTCTTCGACCCGGCGCGCGCGGCCGCCTTCGAAGTCGAGTGGTGGCGAGTCCACCGAGCACACCAGCATTCGGACGAGGTCACGGAGGAGCAGCTCGAGACCGCCCTCGTCGACCTCTATTCCTACGTGTACGACGCCGATCGCGACGCAGTCCGTCAGGCAGCGAGCAAGCGGGTCGAGGCGATGGACCTCTCGGACCGCTGGGTCCGGGCGGGGTGCCATCGCGACGACCCGCTGCTGGCGGAGGAGCGGCTTGCGCTGGTTGCGTCGTACGCCGCTCTGCGGATTGCTGTCGAGGACTAGTTACGTCCGCCTGTGATGGGCCGATCACGCTGTGCCACGCCGGGACCGCCGTACGGGTAGTCCGCCGCGCCCGGGTCGCTGGCCACGTCGAGCTTGACGGTCTCTTCCCCGGTGAGGTGCAGATCCGCGGCACCGAGGTTGTCGTCGAGCTGCTCGAGCGTGCGGGCGCCCAGGATCACCGATGTGATCGACGGACGGTCGACCAACCAGGCGAGCGCGACCTGAGCCATCGAGATCCCGCGGGCCTCGGCGATCTCCCGGAGCGCGTCGACCACGTCACGGACCCGCTGGTTGCGGCTGCGCCGGTACCAGGACTCGACGCCGCGGTCCGGGTTCTCACCGAGCCGGGTCGCGCCGGACGGCTCCTCGTCGAACGAGTACTTCCCGGTCAGCCAGCCGCCGCCGAGCGGGGACCACGGCAACAGGCCGAGCCCGTTCTCCAGTGCGGCCGGGACGATCTCCCACTCGATCTCGCGCACCAGCAGGTTGTACTGCGGCTGCAGTGTGACGAGCCGCGACCAGCCGCGATACGCGATCAGGTCGCAGGCCTTCTGCAGCTGCCACCCGGTGAAGTTCGACAGGCCGCCGTACGAGATCTTGCCCGCGCGCACTGCGTCCTCGAGGAAACTGAGCGTCTCCTCGAGCGGTGTGACCGGGTCCCACGCGTGCAGCTGGTACAGGTCGATGTGCTCGACGCCGAGCCGCTCCAGCGATGCGTCGAGGGCTCGCCGGAGATGGCGTCGCGAGGTGCCGACGTCGTTCGGCCCGTCACCGGTCGGGAACCGGCCCTTGGTGGCGAGTACGACGTTGTCGCGGGCGGAGCTCTTCGCCAGCCAGCGGCCGACGATCTCCTCGGAGACACCGCCCGAGTACACGTCCGCGGTGTCGATGAAGTTGCCGCCGGCTTCGATGTACCGGTCCAGCTGCACGTGCGAGCCGGCCTCGTCGGTCTCGCTGCCGAACGTCATGGTGCCAAGCGTGTAGGTCGAGACGACTGCGCCGCTCGCCCCCAGGGTGCGAAATTCCACTGTTGCTCCCTCTCTCAGAACTGTCCGAGACGAAGACTACGGTGAGCGGTATGAAGACAAGTGAGCTACTGCTGGACGCACACAGCCGGGTTCAGGAGGTCCTGCACGAGGTCGTGACGGGGCTCGACGACAAGACGCTCGCCGCGCGGCCGGGTGAGACGGCCAACTCGATCGCCTGGCTGGTCTGGCACCTGACCCGGGTCCAGGATGACCACCTGGCGGACGCGGGTGGATATGAGCAGGTCTACACGGCCGACGGGTGGTACGAGCGGCTCGGGTTGCCGCTCGACGCGGCCGACACCGGGTATGCGCACACGTCCGACCAGGTTGCTCTGGTCCAGCTGTCGGCCGACCAGCTGCTCGGGTACTACGACGCCGTGCACGCGCGGACCGCGGAGTTCCTCGGCACCGTGACGGACGAAGGTCTGGACCGGATCGTGGACAAGCGGTGGAAGCCGCCGGTCACGCTCGGGGTGCGACTCGTGAGCGTGATCGACGACTGCGCCCAGCACTCGGGCCAGGCGGCGTACGTGAAGGGCCTGCTCAGCTGAGAGTCGTTTGCCAGAGCGAGGTGCCGGCGATCAGGTAGAGCTTGTGGTCCGGCATCAGTACGGCGTCGGTCACCTGGCCGTCCGGACCTTGTGAGTCCTGGACGGTCCAGTGATCGCCCTGACCGGTGAGCACCTTCACCTTGTTGTCTTGAGCAACGATCTGGACGATCTTGTCGCCATCGCGGATCGGCGGCGGGAGTTTGTCCTTGTCGCCGACCGGGATCGACGGGACGCCGTGGAGCCGCTTCGCCGTACCGGACGCGTCGAGTTGCCAGATCGCGAGCTGGCCGTCGACGTACCCGGAGATCACGCAGTCCTTGGCGCAGCTGGCCGTGTTCGCCTGGCTGCGGTTGCCCGGCTCGGGCAGTGGGGTCCGGGTCCAGCCCTGGTTGAGATTGGTGGATCGCCAGACGGCTGCTTCCTGCGCGACCACGTTGGGCGCGAGTCGCACCTGCGAGCCGACGATCACGATGCTTTCGCCGAGGGTCGTACCGAATCCGGGGCCGACGAGGAGGTTCGGCGTACTCTGCAGCGCCGTCTTGGTCGGATCCTGCCGGGTCCACGTCTCGCCTTTTGGCAGCCAGACCATTGCGTCGTTGCCGGTCACCACGCCGCCCCACGAGCCGAGCAGCGCGCGGCCGCTCGGCGTGATGACGGCGCTGTAGAGGTCGCCCGCGGTTTCACCGCCGAAGGTGAAGAAGTTCTGCGGACGCTCGATGAGTCCGGTTTGGGGCGTGCCGCTCCAGACGGTCCAGCGGGTGTTGGAGTGCGCGCCGCCGGCTGCTCCGCCGAGGGCGAGGAGCTGCTTGCCGTCGTACGCGATCGAGTACCAGATCGCTTCGAAGGCGTACGGGCTGACGGGGTTGGGTTTGACCGCGATCTGTGTGCGCTTGCCTGTGCTGTCTTGGAGCAGCAGCTCTGGGACGACTTTTGCGCCGCGATGGCGCAGGCCGATCAGCAGTTGATCGCCGTGACCAGTGAGGGTGACAGGCTCTGCTGGGGTGTCGACTTTCGTCCACACGACAGTGCTCGGCGTCGGCGGCTTGTCGTCACTGCAGGCGGTGAGGGTCGCGAGTACGAGGATCGCGACTGCAGCGAGGCGGCGCATCAGCGGCTCTGCGGGAGCTTGGTCGTCTTCTTCCGGCCTGCCCGTGGCGCAGACGGCGGCGGCACGACCGGGCCGATGTCGCCGTCCGGTGCGGTGTCGAGGTCGATGATCACCGGCGCGTGGTCGCTCGGCCCAGTACCCTTGCGAGCCTTGCGATCGATCCACGCGGCCTTGACCCGCTCGGCCACCGGGTCGGTCGCGAGCATCAGGTCGATCCGCATGCCGAGGTCCTGGTGGAACATGCCGGCGCGATAGTCCCAGTAACTGAAGATGCGGTTGTCCGGCCAGCGGTCGCGGACGACGTCGTGCAGATCCTTCGCGGCCATCAGCTCGGCCAGCGCCTGCCGCTCGGGCGGGGTCACGTGCGTCTGGCCGATGTACGCCACCGGGTCGAAGACGTCGGCGTCGGTCGGGGCGATGTTCATGTCCCCACAGACGATCTGGTCGGCTGGTCCGTTGGCGACGACCTCGGTGAGGGCTGTGAGCCAGGCCAGCTTGTAGTGGTAGTGATCGGAGTCGGGCTCACGTCCGTTCGGCACGTAGAGCGAGTGGATGCGGATACCGCCACAGGTCGCCGCGACCGCCCGGGCCTCAGGCTTCGGGAACCCAGGTGCTCCGGCAACGCCGGTCACGACGTCCTCGAGTCCCACCTTGGACAGGAGGGCGACGCCGTTCCACTGCGGTTCGCCGTACAGGCCGATCTCGTAGCCGCGGCCGATCAGCTCGGCGCCGAGGAGCGCGGTGAACGCGTCGTCGGCGAGCTTCGTCTCCTGCAGGCACACGACATCCGGCTGCCGCTCGTCGAGCCAGTCCAGCAACCGCGGCATCCGCTGCTTGACCGAGTTCACATTCCAGGTCGCCACTCGCATCCGACCAAGGTAGCGGCAGCCTAGGACCATTTTCAGCCCGGCTTGGGCGCCCTCCAGACGAGAGTGTTCAGAAGGTCCGTCGCCGGCCGCTCGACGCTGTTGTTGTGACGCGGTTTGTCCTTACGTCCCCAGGCGTCGTTGCCAAGCCACGGCGGTACGCCGAACGGCAGATCGCTGGCCGGGATCGGCGCGTAATCGGACTCCAGGAACTTCGGGCCATAGTTCGGTACGGCGTTGTCGCCGTCGGGATCTGGAGTGACGATTCCGCGCAGCTCCGTCACTGCCTGGCGCCAGCTGTCGATCAGCACCTTCGCGTTGCGGCTGGACGGATGCGGCACCTCGAACACCGGTACGTCGGGCTTGTCGTCCCACAGTTGCACGGCGGTTCGCGCTTGCATCCCGAACGCGACGATCGCCTGCAGTTGTGGACCGGTGATCAAGTCCAGCAGGGTGTTGCGCCACGTGAGCTGGTCGGGTTGCGCGAGCAGCGGCACGGCCTGCTGAGCACGCGACGGCCTGAGCGCGTACGCATAGGCGTTGACGAGCGTGTAGCTGCGGGTCAGGCCGAGCTTGGCCAGGAATCCTTGCGTGCGCTGGCCTGCGTCGCCTACCAGCGTGCGGCCGGCGACCCGCTCGGTCGGACCCGGATCGGACGCGATCGCGAGCAGCCGGGCGGTGCGGTTGAGCCGGCCGCGGTAGAACACCGGGCCCCAGTCGTACCAGAACAATTTCTCGAAGTCCGCATAACTCGGGACTTTCGCGAAGTGCCGCGCCACTGTGACGGGCGGTCCGGGATCGAAATCAGCCATCGTCATACCTCCCCCTCGACGATCCGCGAGCCTACGCTCGTGGTCAGGGGCGGCACGGGGAATTCTACGGGAGGGTGGGCCATGTTTGTACTGCGTGGAACCGTGGTGACAATGCGACCGGACGGGGAAGTTCTTCCCGGTGGCGCGGTGTATATCGGTGATGACGGACTGATAGCGGCGGTCACGCCGATCGACGCCGTACCGGCCGGTTTCGAGAACGCCGTTCGGATCACGGCCGGCGGATTGATCTATCCGGGACTGATCGATTTACACAATCACTTGATGTACAACAGTTTGCCGTTGTGGACGGAGCCTGCCCGCAAAGTCCCGTGGACCTCGCACAACCAGTGGGGCAGCGCGCCGACGTACAGCGCGCAGATCAGCCAGCCCGCCCGTCTGCTCGGCGCCGCGGCCGGCCGAGCGCTGCTCAGGTACGTCGAGACGCGCGCGATCGTCGGCGGTACGACGTCGATCCAGGGCAACCCGCGCGGCGCCGTACCGCCGGACAACGAGCTGATCCGGAATGTCGACTCAGAGAAACTCGGCACCCACGACGACTTCATCCGGGTCAGCACCCTGGTTGCAGACAGCAAAGAGGCGTTGGCGCCGTACGCCGCGGCGGTGGCGGCCGGGCGGGGATTCATCGCGCATTCGGCGGAAGGGTCGGATCCAAAACTGCGGTCCGAGTTCGAGTTGCTGGAAGCGGTCGACGTGGTGAAACCGCAACTGGTGGCGATTCACGGTGCTGCGCTGAACGCTGATGATTTCGCGGTGATGAAGGCCGGGAATTCCAGTCTCGTGTGGTCGCCGTTCTCGAACCTTTGGTTGTACGGGGCAACCGCGGACGTGAAATCCGCGCATGCCGTCGGACTGCGGTTGTGTCTGGGATCGGACTGGGGTCCGTCGGGGACGCGGAATGTCTTGTGGGAACTGAAGGTGGCGGACCTGTGGAACAAGGCGCACTCGGTGTTCACGGACGAGGAACTGGTCCGGATGCTGACGTCGAACCCTGGGGACGCGCTGGCCGAAATGTGGCCGGTTTCGGTCGGCCGTATCGAGCGGGGCGCACTGGCCGACATCATCGTGGTCCGTCGATCCGAGCCTGAGCCCTATCGCAGCCTGATTGCAGCCACCGAGGCCGACATCCGATTGGTTGTCGTCGGTGGGCGAGCTCGCTACGGGTTGCGCTCACTGATGCAGCGGCTGGCTCCGTCGGCGAGCCAGATCACCGTCGGCAAGCTCTCGCGCTCGATCGACTACGGCGATCCGGCCGTGACTTGGAAGACCGTGACCGCTGAGCTGGAGAAGATCCGTCAGGACCCGGCCGGTGCCTCGAACCGCGTCGCGACAGCCTTCGCCGCGCTGGCGGCCGCGGATCCGGACGTGTTCTCGACGGGCTTCTCCCCCGCGGCCGTACCGGCCGACTCCTTCGTGCTGCTGCCGGACATGCCGGCTCCAGAGCTCGACGTCCAGATGCGCCGTCGCGGCACTGCGGGCGCTACTCCGGACCCTGTCGCCATCCCGGAGCTCGAGCCGCTGACCACCGGGGCGGCCTGGTTCGACGCGGTCGATGCCAACCCGTTCCATCACGGGCTGCTCAGCGGGCTCCGTGCGTACGCCTAACTTACTGTAGTTATCCACATACTGAAAGTCACCGCGTTCTGCCGGGTCGAATCACGGCACTCTCTTTGGCAAGGAGAGGGGAACGGATGGCAGATCTCGACTGCGACCCGGCGGACGTGACCGCGCTGGTGGCGTACCTGCGTGACATCGGGCGACACGAACTACTGACCTTGGAGGAGGTGAACGAGCACTCGTACTGGATCGAGGCCGGTCTGCTGGCGGCGGATCAGCTGAACGGCGACGCGGGCCGGCACGACGCGGCTGATCTGCGGCAGGTGGTCGCGCTCGGGCGGCAGTCGTGGCGGCGGATGATCGAGGGCAACCTGCGGCTCGTCGTGTCACTGGCGCGGCGGTACTCCGGGAAGGGCATCTCGCTGCTCGACCTGATCCAGGAGGGCAATATCGGACTGATGCGAGCGGTCGAGCGCTTCGACCATCGGCTCGGCCACCGGTTCTCGACCTACGCGATCTGGTGGATCCGCCAGTCGATCGGGAGAGCTATCTCGGACCGCTCGCGGTTGGTGCGGATGCCGGCCCAGGCGTACGCCGACGCGTCGCGGGTCGCATCGAGTCGCAATGACCTGACTCAGCAGCTGGGGCGGGATCCAACCACGCCCGAGCTGGCTCACGCGACCGGGCTCACAGTCGCGCGGGTCGAGCGTGCACAGGCCTGGCGGACGCAGCCCGAGACGCTGGACTTCGACGACGCCGATCCGGTCATCGACGACGACCCCATCGTGCTGGGCGCCGCTCTGCGTCGCGATCTCGCTCACCACCTCCAGTTCCTCGATGATCTGCACCAGACCGTCCTCCATCACCGCTACGGCCTCCAAGGCCGTATTCCCTGCACCCCCGAGGAGACCGCAACCCAGCTCAACCTCACCCCCGAGAAGGTCCGTGCCCTGGAACGCGAAGCGCTCCGCCACCTCCGCCGCCGCGCACTGCCCCAACTCCGCGACTACGTCGCCTGACCCCGACCGCCCACTGACGACTTTGACCCGACTGGAATGATGAACATGTGAGACTCCTCCGTACCTCCTGGCCTCGTGAGCTGGCTGACGCCGTGTCGACAGCCTCCCGCGAGGCGACCGGGAGCAAGGACGACATCCTGGCCGCCGTACAGCTGACCAACGGCCGTTGGGCCGCCGGCACGCGGGCCGCCGTCTACCTGCCGTCGGACTCCGCGGACGCCGACCGCCGGGTCGGATGGGAGCAGATCGAGCGCGCCAACTGGGACGCCGAAGCGTCGGTCCTGCACGTCTACGAGACCACCGATTTCGGTACGCCGCTGCGCGCCACCGAGCTCAAGGTCGAAGACCCCGACCGCTTCGGTCAGCTCCTCCGCGAACGCGTCGACGCGAGCATCATCGTCCAGCGCCACGTGCGGCTGGCCGGCAAGCGCGGCGTACGCATCGTCGCCCGCCGGAATCCGGCCGTCACGGACGCAGCCGTGACCTGGAACTTCGTTCTGGACAAGGGATTGGAGCCCGACCAGCCGGGCGTCCTGGACGCGGCCGAATCCGCCCTCCGACAGGTCCGCGACGAGTTCGGAATCTGACCCCGCAGGCAGCCGAATCCCGTTTTTGTAGTTCGGTGCCCGCCTGCTAATCTACTCAGGTCCTCAGGATTTCGGGGTCATGCGACACCACGATCCCGCGTAGCTCAATTGGCAGAGCAGCCGGCTGTTAACCGGCAGGTTACTGGTTCGAGTCCAGTCGCGGGAGCAACAACCGGCCGGTCTCCTCAACAGGAGCCCGGCTTTTTCGTGTGCTCCGGTGGGCCGATAGGTTCGGGGAATGCATCGACGAGCCCGGGCAGGGCTGCTCGCCGGACTGTTGGTCCTGGCCGGATGCGGCACCGAGAGTGCGGCAACGGTGACAACCGACAGTCAACCGACCTCGACCCCATCGCCAACGCGAACGCTGGGCCCCACCCCCTTCACCACCGTCGGACCGACGCCGACCCCCACTCCGACTCCGCCGCGACCGACGTGCCCGCTGTCCGGCGCCTCGATCAGCGTCGGACCGGTCGACGCGGCCCTCGGCCACCGGGCCGTGGTCATCAAGCTGACGAACTGTCGCGCGACACCGATCAAGGTCAACGGCTACCCCGACATCGCCGTACTGAACGCGAAACGCCGCACGATGAACGTCACGATCACCCGCGGCAGCTCGTACATGGCGATCGACCCAGGCCCGGCCAAGCTGAGCCTCCGCAAAGGCCAGACCGCTCTCGCCGTCGTCTCGTGGTCGAGCACAGTCGAAGCCGGCGCGGACAAAGAGGCCGGCACTTATCTGGCCGTTGCGAGAGCCGCCACCGACCACCCCATCCTCTGGCCGGTCGACACCGACCTGGGCACGACCGCCAAGCTCACCCAGACCGCCTGGTGCCTCAAGCTGCCCAACTGACTTGACCGGCTTCTTACTGCTCGCCTATTGGCCTAGACCGCACAGTGCCGTACTTTCCACTCCATATCCCGAGGGGGGCCTCGGGGATGGAGGGGAAGGAACCCTGTGAACATCAAGAACGTTCTGAACACCAAGGGCGGTCGGCTCGTGGTTGCCGCAGTACTGGGCGCCGGCGTGCTGGTCGGTGTCGCAGTCGCGGCGAACGGCGCCGTCAAGCCGGACTGCAAGAGCCTGACGTACCCGCTCTGCCCGCGGTCGGTCGCCGCCTCGCAGGTCGTCGACAACAGCCTGCCCGCAAGCAAGCTGGTCCCGGCCGACCGAGCCGCGTTCCTGAAGGACACCGACGTCTACGGCAAGTCGGGCGTGACGAAGGACTTCGACGCGGTCGCGATCGCCAAGATCGGCGGGTCGTTCAAGACCAACAAGACCCCGGTCGGCTCGTTCACCTTGCAGCCCGGGACCTGGCTGGTGAACACGACCGCGTTCTTCGCCCGCACAACCGCCGGCGCACCAGGTACGCGGCCCGAGCTGGCGCTCCGGGTCGGCGCCTCCGACACGGCATTCGGCGAGGACTACGGGACCATCCTGGGCGCCGAGATCTCCCCGGCGAAGGATCGGGAGCTGAGCGGGTCGACCGTGAAGGTCGTCAAGGTCGCGAAGGCGACCACGGTCGAGGTCTTCGCCTTCGGCTACAACGACGACGCCGGCGCAGCCGGTGGCGGCGAGATCACCGCCAGCGCGTCCGTCGTCGCAGTACAGGTCGGCTGACGTCGATTCTGCTCGGCCGACTCCTCGTCAGCCGACTCGCCGTCGCCTGACCCTTGGCGCCGCCTGAGCAAGGAGGCCCTGACCGCGTCCTGCGGTCGGGGCCTCTGCACGTCTCCGGGGTACGCCGGCCCGCCTACTTCCCCTTCTTCCGGTCGATTGCGCGTTGGATGCGATCCTGCGGCTGACCGAGGATCTTCGCCAACAGCGGCACGCGATACTTGTACGCCGCGATCGCGCCAATCACGATCACCAGGAAAATGAACCAGCCCATCGGGGTTCCCTTCATCCGGACCTGCCTCCATCATGCCCGGTCCGACCTACTCACCACTCCGTCAAACCCCTGACCGACCCCTGGTTTCACGCCCCACCCCCACCCACCAGATACGATCACCCGCACACGGGGCGGTAGCTCAGCTGGTTAGAGCACGGGACTCATAATCCCTTGGTCACGGGTTCGAGTCCCGTCCGCCCTACAAGGCAGCGCATCTGGAAGGCCGCGGGAGCGGCGACCGTGACTGGGCTCCGCCCGAGGCGGCCGCACGTGCGCTGCTGTGGCTCAACCCGGTGAGACTGGTGCTGTAACGCGCGGCCCCGTCTGGCGGATACTACGAGTGCGTCCGTCGCGTTCTCGCGTAGCGGGCGAAGGTGTGCCGGGAAGCCTGGTCGGCGACTGAGTTCTCGACGACCGAAAGAAGCCGACCATGCACACCAGCAACGCGAAAATCCTGCGCGACCCGATCACCCAAGTGCGCCTTTTCGGCGTTTGACACATGCCTCCGGGGAAGCATCGGTACGACAGGGACGGGGTCGACGGGCCGTGGATCGAACGGATGGTGTTGTCGACGCCTGCGGGCGACTGGTCGACACTCCGCCTGGTGTTGAGCCTGCTCTGGGTGGTTGTCATGGCCGGGCTCTCGACCTCCTTCGCGTACGACGACCTGGTGCTCGATCAGCGTGGCGAGGTCGTGCGTGCGCACGTGTTCCGGACCAACTACGACCAGCGAGGCCCCAGCTTCAACGCGGAGCTGCAGGCACCCTTCGCCGGCGTACAGGTGATCGTCGAGGAGATCCACCAACGACCGGCCGTCGGCGATGTCATCGAATTACAGGTAGACCCGCGCAAACCCACGCGCGTCCGCGATCCGCAGTCCTGGCGCTGGAATCCGATCGACTTTGCCTTCATCGCCCTCGCCCCTACCGGCCTACTCATCGTCTGGGCCCGAGTGAGTCGCTCGCTACGCAAACGCCGGCGCGAGTGACCGAGCCGCCGGGTGAAGCCGGCGCCGAAACCCTGGTTCCGGCGCCGGCCGGGTGAGTTAGTGACCTCGTGCGACCTTCGTTGCGTTGACGATGCCGTCGCCGAAGAACCCGTTGTTCGGCCGCGAGCCTTCGCAGGTCTGGGTGGACGTCACGGTCACGAAGGACCCGTCGGGTTGCTGGACCTGCCGGGTGTAGGTGAACGCCGCCGGCGTCGGGCACGGCGTGTCGATCGCCGTACCGCGCAGTGCCCGCTCTACGGCGTCCGGCGAAGCCTTCTTGCCACCGTTGACGCGGTCTCGAACGCCCAGTCGACCGACCGCCAGCGCAGCGACGCCGGCCGCGTGTGGTGACGCCATCGACGTGCCCTGCAGGTACTGGTAGTAGCCGCAGACTCCCTTGCGGCAGCTCTCGACGACGCTGGGCGTGTTCGGGGTCCCGTCGGGATTGAGCTGACCGCGCTGCTCGGCGAGCTGCTTCGGGTACGCGGCGAGGATGGCCTTCGTGATGTCGCGCTTGTTGTCAGCTGTGTCGTACACGTCGCCGCCAGGTGCGGACAGGTCGGCGTAGCCGTTGCCGAAGTCGGAGTAATAGGCCTTGCGCTTGGAGATGCCGGTGCTGGTCACCGAGAGCACATGGTTGCCCTCGGACGGCATCGAGATACACGACGTCGGGATCGTCCGCGTGTACGGAGCCTCACCGGGCACGGCGGGGAAGTCCGGGCTTGACGCGTCCACGATCGTCTTGGTGTAGTCGGTCGCGCCGTTGCCCGCCGCTGCGACCAGCGTGACGCCATGGGCGTAGGCGTAGTCGAGCGCCCGCTGCATCGCCTGGATGACAGTTCGCTGCTCAGCCTGGAATTCAGGCGCGTCAGCCGGGTTGTTGGTGCAGTTGAACAGCCACGGATCGACGTAGAAGCTCATGTTCACGACATCGATGCCGTGATCGCCCGCATAGGTCAGGGCATCGACCGTGGGCTGCAGGAAGAAGAAGCCCGAATCCTGGCCGGCCCGCAGGTTGACGATCGTCGCCTTGGGCGCGATGCCCGCGATGCCGAGCTTGTTGACCGGCGACGCGATTTCGGACGCGACGTGCGTACCGTGACCGTTGTCGTCCTCGTCGACAGGGTCGACGCAGCTCGGGTGCTCACACGGTCCGTCGACCTCCGCGCCGTTCGCGTCGACCGGGATGTCCGTCGTGAAGTTCCGGCTCAGCGCCTTGTCGAAGTTGGGGGCGATGTCGGGATGGGTGCCGTCGACGCCGGTGTCGATGATGCCGACCCGTACGCCTTTGCCCTGCTCGTAGCGCTGGGAGCCGTCGGCGGTGGCGCCGATTTGCTGCATGTCCCACTGCAGCCCGGCCAGCGGCTCTTGCTTGTTCCCCTTCTTCGCCTTCTCACTGCCTGCACTTGCACCCTGAAGGTCGGTCTGCGCGGTGTCGAGCTTCAGGCTCGCCTTGCCGACGGCCGAGCCGTCGTCAGGCGCCCGGCCGATGACCGTGCTTCGCGCGACGCCCCCGATCGCGGACGAGGCGCCTGCGGCAGCCTGGAAGCCCTCACTCTTGGTGGTGACGGTGGCGACTCCGATCGCCGTGTTCTCGCTGAGCACCGTGCCGCCAGCGGCGGCGATCGCGGCATGCGCGGCTTCAGCGGAACCGCCTTGGGCGTAGAGGACGACAAACTGCCGCTCTTGGCCGCCGGTCGCCGTGCCGGGACTGGCTGCGACAAACAGCAGCCCGGCGACGCTCCCGGCCACCACGGCTGCGCGCGTGACGTACTTGAACATTGGACCCCTCCCTCGAATATCCAACTACAGCGAGCGAAACTTGCTGACTGATCGTTGGCACTGCGCGAGCGCGAGATACCCGGAGCCGGGGCACGGCCAGTTGAACTGGACCATCGAAAACCTGCTCACCATTCCCCCTTGTCCCGGCCAACAGCCCGAAACAACCCCCGGCGCCATCACAGCGCCCCACATCCCCACCTGCCCTCCTACCACCAACCTGCAAGCGTCAAACCGCCCGTACACGGTGCCTGCGGCCGTGGTTCGGTCGGGCTGCTACTGGCAATCTCCCTGACCAGCCGCTCCCGGGCTAGCTGACATCGAAGGACCTGGCGTAGAAATCGCGGAGTTCGTCGGCGCCGCGGTGGACGTTGGCCGGACCAACGGACTCTCGCAAGTAGCCGTCCGCTGCGGGTCGGCAGGGGAACCTCTGCGGGCTCAGTTGGGTAGGCGGGTCCAGGGGAGGTTTGGGCGGCAGGCCTTGGGGGCAGGGAGGGGTAGTTCCGTGCCGACCAAGGCGTAGGTGCGGCCTGTCGGGTCGGAGCGGCAGGCGGCCCGATCGGCCTTGCGGTCGGCCTCGGTCTTCGGGCTGGTGTAGACGAGGTTTCCGGTGGCGTCGTACCCGCGAACGACGTACGGGCGGGGGCTGCCGTCGGTCTCCGCCTTGCCGGCCGGCGCGGACCTGACCGGGGCGTAGTAGAAGCCGTTACGGAGCAGGGCCTCGACCGGCTCGCTGCCGAGTGGCGTGACGGTGACACGCGTGACCGACTTGATATACGCGCCACTACCCGGCCCGCCGGCCTGAACCTCGTTGAACAGCCCCAACCTCGGTGTGGCCGCGGTACCCGACACCATGACTCCGGCCTGGTTGAACCCGCAGTTCACCCACAGACCGTCGCCGTACCCGACGACCCACGTCCGGACGTACGCGTCGCTGGGCGGGTTCACGAAGCGGAAGCCGTCGAGAACCGCGTGGCCCGTGGACGTCGCCAGGTTGTAGCTGACCAAGCAGCGCTGACCGAGATGTACCTTCTCCCCCGCGCTCAACGGCTCGACCGCCGGCGCCAACGCAACCTGCTCAACGCGCGGATTGCGGTCCTTCAGAGCGAAACCGAGAGCTGCGACCAGGACGATCGCCGCGGCCGCGGCTAGGGGAACGAGCAGTCGGCGGCGTGACGACGTACCGGATTGGCTCTCGAGGATCGAGATTAGTTCGTCGCGCTGACGGTCTCGGGTCGACGGGCGCAGGTCGCCGTCGGGCAGCAGAATGTTCATGCCTCGGTCTCCAGATTGAGTTCGCGCAGGTGCTTTCGAGCGCGGGACAGCCGCGACTTGACCGTGCCGATCGGTACGTCGAGCGCGACCGCCGCCGCGGCCTGATCGAGTCCGGCCCAGACGCACAGCTCGACAATCTCGCGTTCCTGTCTGGGCAGGCGTTTCAGCGACGCCCGGACCGCCCGGATCCGGCTGTCGTCATCGAGGCGCCGCGCCACGCCATCCGCAGGGTCCTCGACCTCGCTGTGGAGGAGATGCGCGGCGGCCAGCGCGCGCCGGTAGCGGAGCTTGGTCCGCCACTCGTTGCGGACGGTGTAGTCGGCCGTTCGAAGCAGCCAGGGCAGGGCCGAGTCACGATCGAGTACGACGTCAGCTCGCCGCCGCCATGCCTGCAGGAAGACCGCGGACGTCAGGTCCTCCGCGTCGCTCCAGGACCCGGTCCGGCGGTGCAGGAAGTTGTAGATCGCCCGGGCATGCCGGTCGTACAGCTGCGCGAACGCCTCGGAGTCGCCCTCCGCGGCTTGATCCCACAGCTCCCGGTCCGAGACAGCAGGCAACGCCCGTATGCCGCTCACTCCGCACTCCCCTCACGATGGCCCTTGCGATCGTTAGGTGTCGGCGCAAGCGGCCGGGTTCCCGATCAGACGGGTGATGAGGGTGGAGCAGGGCTTCGTGGGCGACGGTGTAGAGGCCGTTCAGAGCAAGGCGGGCTAGCGCCGAATGGCTCGAGCTCGTCGACCGATGGCTACTCCTGACGGCCGAACGTCGGGGTGTTAGGGGAGAATCGGTGTGTGAAGAAACCCGAGGCCGAGCCAGTCGTCGCGCGTAACCGGAAGGCTGCGCACGACTATCAGCTGGGCGAGTCCTGGGAGGCGGGGCTCGTGCTGCAAGGCATGGAGGTGAAGGCGCTCCGTGCCGGGCGGGCGTCCCTGGTCGGCGGGTTCGCCATTGTCGAGAATCGGGAGATCTGGCTGCATGGCGTGCACATCCCGCAGTACTCGCAGGCGCGTTGGTTCAACGACGGCTCACGTCGCAAGCGGAAGTTGCTGCTGCATCGTGCCCAGATCGACAAGATCGAACGCAAGGTCAACGAGAGCGGCCTCACGATCGTCCCGCTGACCCTCTACTTCAAGGACGGTCGCGCGAAGGTCGAGATCGCCCTCGGCCGCGGCAAGAAGACCTGGGACAAACGGCACACCCTCGCCGAACGCGAGGCAACCCGCGAAGTCGAACGCGCAGTCAGCCGCCGCCTGAAAGGCCGCCCGGACTGACTTCCATGGCGGCCTGTGACGGCTCCTGGACTATCCGCGATGTAGCCGCCAGTAGACCGAGCGCCGGCAGACGCGTCCCGCGGCAGCGAACCTCTAGGCGTTGCAAATGCAACGCCGACGTCACCACTCGATTGATATCGCCTACGGGGCCTCGTATGGCCTTGTCGATGATGAGGCCACGTGTGACGATCCCAATGTCACCCCGCTCGACCACATTCACATGGTCGCTTGGGTCCGTGACCTCAACGGCGGGCTGCCGACCGCTCTCTGATCCCCGGAGCGTCTCTCAACCGGTCTGACGAAACGCAGCTAACCAGTTACGCGAGTACAGACTCGGGGATCATGGTGCAATCGACACGCCGCGGTATCGATCGACGCTTCGCGATCAGGCTGGCAGCAGGCAGTTTGTTGATCGCGTGCCTTCTCAGCCCCAGTATTGCCCTCGGCAACGCCTCCGCGGCCAAACCGAGCAGCGTCACCGCCGAGCCAATGGCAGGCGACCGGCAGGCATCAAGCACGCAACGCCTGGTTTGGGCACGGTTCCATCCCGAGGATGAGACGGTCGGTCTGATCACGGCTGACATCGACGGCCGGCACGAACATGAACTGACCCACCCGCCATCCGGCGTCTCCGACACTGACCCTGTACGGTCGCCGGACGGTCGCCGCGTCATCTTCAACCGCGAGACGGCCGATGGCGTCCAGATCGCCATTGCCAGAGTCGACGGGACAGGCGGCGTAACCATCGTCGACACCGGATGCCGGGAACCGTGCGCCGATGACATCGATCCGGGCTGGACACCTGACGGTCGCCACCTCACTTTCACCCGGGTGATCGGACCGTTCGATCCGATCACGCACGATGCCGCGTCGGCCCTGCTATATACCGCGCGGGAAGACGGCAGTCACCTGCGACGGCTGTCTGAGCCCGGAAATGACGGCAGCGCCGAAGACAACCATGCCCGGTACGCGCCGGATGGCAAGTACCTGGTGTTCGACCGGACCCGGCGGATCAACGGAACAGTGCACACCGCCATCTTCCGGATGACACCTACCGGAACTCGAGTCCAGCAATTAACCGCATGGGCGCTCGACGCTACCCGGGCCTCGGTCTCACCGGCGCGAAGAGGACCAACCGCAGGATTGGTCGTCTTCGAAACCAACGGCGTCGTTCCAGAGGCACAAGCAGACGTGGCCACTGTGCCCGCGGCTTGCCGATCTCTGGACCTGTGCAGCGCTGGCATTCGGCTGGTGACATCGAACACCGGGACCTCAAAGTCCAGCTTCATGGCCTCCTGGTCCCCGAATGGCCAACGCCTCGCCTACACCGAAACACCCGGCGGCGGCCGCGCCGCAGACATCTGGACGGCTCGCTACGACGGGCGGCATGCATTCCAGGTCACCCGATCTCCACTCTCCGATTTCTTTCCCGCTTGGAGCTTCTGAATCCCGCACACCGCGGCAGGTAGGTCAACGACGCGACCTCTCCCGTCAGCGGCGGTTGGTGCAGTGGCTGTACCAGGCGTAGGCGAGGAGGGCGCAGATGGCGCCGTTGAGGATGCCGGCGCTGACGTCGGTGACGTGGTGCATTCCGCGGTAGAGGCGGGCGAAGGCGACGAGTAGGGGCATTGCGAGGCAGAGGATGACTGTTGTCCATCGCAGCCAGGTGCGTTCGATGCGCAGAGCGAGCAGGGCCAATGCGACGTACAGGCCGGTCGATGCGCCCGTGTGGCCGCTGGGGTAGCTCGCGGTCGGTGGGGACGGGTCGAGGCGCTCCACCTGTGGGCGGTCGCGGTCCACCAGTTTGGCCGTGATCAGGAAAATCAGGCCCTGCATGGCGATCGCGACCGGTGCGACGAGTGCCAGGCGCAGGTCGCGGGTCCGCCACAGCAGTAGGGACGAGACGACGATGCAGACCGCGATCACGCCCGCGGTGTTGCCGATCTGCGACCAGATGGCGGTGATCGTGTTCCAGGTTCCGTTGCGGTCGCCGGCAAGATCCTTGTTGACCGACTCTTCGGCGTGCGAGAGCCCGTCGAGTGGTCCCTTGAGCGCGAACCCGATGCCGATGATCAGGCCACCGAGGGCTACGCCGGGTGCGACGGCCCTGGTGAGGAGATCGACGCCGTCTTGCCGATGAACCCGGTCCATGAAGCGAACATAATGCCCAAACCGAGAATGTGCCCCGCGAGGATGTCGGACGGGAAGTGCGCGCCGATGAAAAGCCGGTCCAAACCGACGATGACAGGCACCACGATCGCGAGTACGACGGCGATGCGGCGGCCGCTCGTGGACAGCAGCGGCCAGAGCAGGAAGACCAGAACGCCGGCCGCCAAGGTGATGTTCAAGGTATGGCCGGAAGGGAACGAGTAGCCCTCCGCGTGCGGCACCGGACCGTCGACGACCGGCCGGGCGCGCTGCGCGATCGGCTTGGCGATGACGCCGATCCCCCAGCCGACCATCATCGTGACGAACGCCCACAACGCGCGCCCCTTGAGCTTCTTCGACCTCCACACCCAGACCACGACCGCGGTCGCGGCGATGTACACGAAGATCGGCTGGGTGACGGACTGGACCACTGTGAGCGCCGGCACCAGCCCGTGACGAAGGCTGAACCCAGTGGCCGCGCGGATGGCCGCTTCGTCGACCCCGATCAGCGGATCGAACTGCTGCCGGACCGCCAACCCCAGGAGCACCACAGGCAGCGCGAACACCAGCATCGCCAGGACACCGCGGAACAACCGCCAACTCCGCGTCCGGACGACCCCGATCGCACCGCCCCGCCGTACCGTCATCACCAACCTGTACCCCTATGCAGGGTTGTCCAAGTGCTCGGCCAGTTGGTGGAGGGTGGTCTGGAGACGGCGGACCTGTTGCTCGGTCATGCCGAGGGACTCGCCGAGGTGGCACTGGGCCTCGTGGAAGACGGGACGGAGGGCTTCGCCGTCGGGGGTCAGGGAGACGGTGACCGAGCGGGCGTCGGCGGCGGAGCGGTCGAGGGTCAGCAGGCCGCGGTCGGCCAGGCGACGGAGCAGTGGGGTGAGGGTGCCGTGGTCGAGGCGGGTGGCGCGGCCGATGTCGCCGATCGAGCAGGTGCCGAGCCGGGTCAGTGAGACCAGGACGAGGTACTGCGGATAGGTCAGGCCGTGCGGCTCGAGGACCGGACGGTAGAGGGCGGTGACCATCCGGGACAGCGAGTACAGGTCGAAGCAGAGCAGGTCGTCGAGAACCCGGGTCTCGGTCATGGATTCCTCCCTGTGGTCGGCGTCTCACCCCGTGGGGACTTGACGAAAGAGTATCTTGTGCACAACTATCTTGTACACAAGATAACCTCTGAAGGAGATCGCAATGCCGACTCGTACCGCGCGTACCGCTTGGAACGGCACCCTCGAGCAGGGCTCGGGCCAGGTGGAACTGACCAGCTCGCACGTCGGGACGTACGACGTCTCGTTCCCGAAGCGCGCCGCCGATGACGCGGGCGGCACCACCAGTCCGGAGGAGCTCATCGCAGCCGCGCACACTGCTTGCTACGCGATGTCGCTCAGCGCCGAGATCGCCCAGCGCGGCGGCAAGCCGCTTGCCCACGAGGTCTCCGCCGCCGTCACGCTCGGCCCGGATCAGGCCAATGGCGGCTTCAAGCTGACCGGCATCAAGCTGACTGTCCGCGCCGAGGTCGAGGGTCTCGACGACGCAGGCTTCGCGGAGGCTGCGCAGTCCGCCAAGGCGAACTGCCCGATCAGCAAGGCACTCGCCGGCGTCGACATCACGTTGGACGCAGCCCTCGAAAGCTGACCATCGAGGCTCCTCGCGTACGGCATGCTGTGGGTTCGCATCCGTCGCGAAGGAGCGTTCATGGACTGGAGAGACCTGCCGAACGAGCCGAGTCCGCGCGGCACCGAGGGTGGAGGTACTGCGGTTCGCCGTGGATCGCGTTCGGCAGCAGTTCGCGTGGAAGACCGGCGGACTCGATGCCGAGCAGCTGCGGTACCGGCATCCACCGTCGACGTTGACGCTGGCCGGGTTGATCAAGCACATGGCGTTCGTCGAGGACGGCTTCACGGCGAGGGCGGCGCAGCAACCGCTCACCCCGCCGTGGAACGTCCGGAGCCGATGGCGTGACGGGGAATGATCCTGACTGAGGCGGAGAAGATCGCGGACGCGTTGGCGAGGTCGTACGGCGTGCTGGCGGTTGAGCTGATCGAGATCGAGGCGGGTACGGCGACCACCAACTTCCAAGTTGTCGACGAGACCGGGCGGCGGTGGTTCGCCAAGGTCTATCGCGGGGAGCTGCGGCGGGAACGGGCGGCGATCGAGCTGGCCGAGTTCGCCCGGCAGGACGGCGTACCGGTGCCGCAGGTACGGCGGACTCGCGACGGGCGTCTGATCGATGAACGGGCTCCTTTGTCGTTGTGGGAGTTCGTGGACGGCGAGACGGCCGAGGGCTGGATCTCGGGTGCGCGTTGGCCGGCGGTCGGGACTGTCTTGGGCAGGCTGCATCGGCGGTTGTCGGAGCATCCGACAGCAGTACCGACGCTCCGTCCGGCGGTCGAAGTACGCGATATCGGGCGTGCGATGCGGGACTTCGATGAACTGATTGCAAGGTTTCGCGCGCGTGGATCCTTGAGCCCGTTCGAGGAATGGGCATGCGACGCGGCCGAGGTACGGCGGGCCCTGCTCGATCGGGCCGGTGCGATCCTGGCGGATCTGCCCGAGCTGACCGTACAAGTGGTGCACGGCGACCTGGCCTCGCCGAACCTGATGATGCGCGGCGACGACGTAGCGGCCGTGATCGACTTCCAGCCTCCCCGTCCACGCTTCACCGCCTGGGAGATCGCGCGCATCGGCTGCGACCCGCGGACCGTGATCCTCGGCGATGAATGGATCGCCGGACTCGCCGAACTGCTGGCCGCCTACCGTGACGAACACCCGTCAGTGCGCGTCGACGACCTCGTGTCGACGGTCGCCGTCGGCTGCGCGTACACCCTCGGCTCGACGTTCCCGCTGGCCGAACCAGTAGTCACGCCGTCCCTCGAGCTCTACGCCCGAGCCCGCCACGACACAGCACTCCTGACGCTCGACCGACTCACCGAAGCACAGGACGCATTGTGCGACCGACTCAGCTGAACGTCAGGCTGGGATTGAGACACCGAAGAGCCGCTCCGCGTTCTCCAAGGACTCGGTCACTGCGGCTTGGCCGTTGGCGATCATGTCGCGCTGATACGACGCGAGGTCCTCGCCGGAGGTCAACGCTCGAGTGAGGCGCGCTGCATCCCACAGCGCGGTGTTGGCGCCGGCTCCCGCGGCCGGGGTCATTGGATGTACGGCGTCACCCAGCAGCGTCACGTGCTCAGACGACCAGGACGGCACGTCGATGCACGTCCGCAGCGTGATCGGGAAGGCCGCATCGACCTCCGCGGCATCGACCAATGAGCGGATCGCCGGATGCCAATCGGCCACCGACCGCGCGACGATCCCCCACAGGTCGGCCGGACTCATCGCGAACAGCTCCTCGTCCGACGTGCCAAGCACCTCGTTCGTCCCGGTGAGCACGGCCATCAGATAATCGCCGTACTCTGCCGGCGCCTCCCGAAACACCACCGGCCCGAACGCCGCCCCAAGCCCAGAACCGTCACTCGCGAAGCAGAACCCACGCAGGAACGCAGCCGGTGCGATCGCGCGGACGGCCGGCGTCAACGGCACCTTCCCGTAAATGCACCGCACCCCGATGTCCACCACGTCCTGATCCGGCAGCAGACTCCCGCGCACCCGAGACCCCACGCCATCCGCACCAACCAACACGTCGGCGACCGCAGAAGTCCCGTCAGCAAAGGCGACCTCGACCCCGTCAGGCGTCTCGACGTACGACGTGAACTGCTTGCCGAACTCCAGTACGTCGTCCAACCCCGTCATCAAAGCCCGCCGGAACGCGTACCGATCCACCGAAGTCACCGAATCCGGACCAGCGACCGGAAACACCTGCTCGAACTGCGTGTTCAACTGCGCATCGAACCCCGCCACCAGATCACCAGGCTGCGTCGCGGTCGCGATCACCCGACGCCGCACCGCATCAGGCAGCACCGCCGCCAGCGCCTCCTCCCCCACCGGGCTGATGTGAATCCGATACCCCTGCTTGCGGTACTGCGGAGACGGATCGCGCTCGAACACCGTCACGTCCACGCCCGCCTTCAGCAACCCCTGTGCCAGCGCCAGTCCACCGATCCCGGCGCCCATGATCGCAACCCTCATCAGCCTCTCCAATCATCCGTGCGTCGAACTCTATCATCCGTGTGGTTGATTAAGTTAGCACGCTGGATGGGAGGTCCGCTACGATGGCCTTCGTGCGGAGATCACCGGGACCCGACGAGCGACAACGGGACGCCGAGCGCACCCGGCAGCAGTTGCTGGACGCGGCGGTGATCGAGTTCGGCGCGCACGGATTCAACGGCGCGCGGGTCAGCGAGATCGCCGCCAGGGCGGGCGTCAACAAGCAGCTGATCTCGTACTACTTCGGCGGCAAAGAAGGCCTCTACCGCGCGGTCGCCGACCGCTGGCGGGCCAGCGAACCGGCCATCACCGAGGACGCGGAGTCACTCGGCGAGGTCGTCGGCGCCTACGCCCGCACCGCGATCGCGGTGCCCGACCTGCTCCGGGTCCTCGTCCGTGAGGCCGTCGACCGCGACACCAGCGCGCTGGACCCCGAAGGGCAGCGGGCCCGGTTCCGGAGCATGGTCGAGGACTTCCGCCAACGGCAGCTGAAGGGTGAGCTCGCCGCAAACCTGGACGTGGAGTACATAGCCCTGGCGCTCTTCGGCCTGGCGTCGGCTCCCGTCGTGTTCCCGCAGATCGCGAGGGCACTCGGCCTCGACCCGGACAGCGAGGAGTTCGCGGCGAAGTACGCCGACGAAACGACCCGCCTGGTCGAACATTTGAAGGAAGACTAGAGCGCGCCCGATATCGCTCGGATGCGGAGCTCGGCTTTGTAGGCCTCGAGGGCGATCAGTTCGCCGAACATCCGGTTGTACTCGTCCGCACGCTCGATCGGGTTGGTCCGCTGCAGCTTCGACTTCAGGTCCTGGATGCGGCGCGCGCAGGTCAGCTCCTGCAACCGCGCCAGCAAAGCGAGCGCGTACGGCTCGTCAGGCTCCCGACCGAGCCGCAATGGGTCCACCGCCAGCGCTCCCACGACCGCAGCCGCCGGATCGTTGCCGATGGCATCGCGTACGGCGACCACCCAGGCCTCACCCGGTGCCGCCGCGGACGGCCCACCGGCCTTGGCCATCGCGGCACGGATCGCGGCCAGCCACGGATGGGTGAAGTCATGGTCGTCGAGCTCGTCGAACGCGACCCCGACCAGAGACGGGTGCTGCATCGCGATCTTCAGCGCGTCCCACTCGATCACGAACCGCTGGTCCCGCGGCGACGGAATATCGGTACGCCGGGGCGGAGGCTGTGACGCTTCGGTCGAAACCCCAGCGGCGTGCGCGGTCTGTGCCGGAGCAGCCGTCTGCCGAGACGCAGCGCGGTACACCTCAGACCGGACCTTGTCCTCGTCCATCCCCAAATGCCCAGCCAGCTCACGCGTGAACGCATCCACCTTCGACCGGTCGCGAATACTGATCACCAGCCGCGCCGCGTCGCGCAGCGCATCGATCCGCGTGTCCGCCCGATCCAAGTCGTACTTCGACAACACATTGCCGAGCACGAACCGGTACAGCGGAACACGCCGACCAATCAGCTCCCGAACCGCCGCATCGCCCTTCTGCAACCGCAGGTCACACGGATCCAGTCCGTCCGGCTCGACCGCGACGTACGTCTGCGAAGCGAACGCCTGGTCCCCAGCAAAAGCCTTCAACGCCGCCCGCTGACCCGCCTCGTCACCGTCGAAGGTGAAGATCACCTCGCCGCGGAACTGGTCGTGATCCAGCAACAGCTGCCGCAACACGCGGGCATGGTCGTCGCCGAACGACGTACCGCAGGTGGCGACCGCGGTCTGCACTCCGGCCAGATGACACGCCATCACGTCGGTGTAGCCCTCGACGACCACGGCCTGGCGGCCCTTGGCGATCTCGCGGCGGGCGAGGTCCACGCCGTACAGGACCTTGGACTTCTTGTAGATCGGGGTCTCGGGCGTGTTCAGGTACTTCGCTTCGATCCGGTCGTCGTCGAACAGCCGCCGCGCACCGAACCCGATCACGTCCGACGACGCGTCCCGGATCGGCCACATCAGCCGGCCGCGGAACCGGTCGTACAGCCCGCGCTGTCCGTCGGCGGCCAGGCCGGACGCGACCAGCTCGGCGTTGGAGAAGCCGCGTCCGCGCAGGTGGCCGATCAGCGCCTCGCCACCGCGCGGTGAGAAGCCGACGCCGAAGTGGACGGCCGCGTCCTTGTCGAACCCGCGCTTGTCCAGGAACTGGCGTCCGAGTGACGCGTCGGCCGCGCCGAACAGCTGGTCGACGTAGAACTCCGCGGCGACCTTGTGCGCCTCGACGAGCCGCGGCCGCTGGTTGCCCGGACCGCGCTGGATCGGCGCGCCGGAGTCCTCGTACCGCAGCTGGATGCCGACCTTGGCGGCCAGCGTCTCGACCGCCTCGCTGAACGTGATCTGATCGATCTTCTGGATGAAGTCGATGACGTCGCCGCCCTCTTGGCAGCCGAAGCAGTAGAAGAACCCGCGTGCCGGGGTGACGTTGAACGACGGCGACTTCTCGTCGTGGAACGGGCACAGCCCCTTGAGCGAGCCACCGCCAGCGTTCTTCAAGGTCACATACGAACCGACGACGTCGTCGATCCGGGCTCGCTCGCGCACCAGCGCGATGTCCTCTTCCTTGATCCGGCCTGCCACCCCGCGAGTCTAGCTGGACCGGTCACATAGGTTGACCGGTATGCCACGAACACTTCGCCCTGGTCAGCGGTCCGAGTTGTACGTCGTCGATGTGACGAGTGGGGAGCACCGGTTGGTGTTCAGTTCGTCGGAGGTCCTCTTCGAGGCGCCGAACTGGACGCCGGACGGCACGCTGGTTGTGAACGGCAACGGTCGGCTGTTCCGGGTCGCGGACGAGCTCGAGGAGATCGAGCTCGGCGGCGTACCGGACATCAACAACGACCACGTGGTGAGCCCCGACGGGCGGACCGTCTACGTGTCGGCGGAGGACGGACATCTGTACGCCGTACCGATCGAGGGTGGACCTGGGCGTCGGGTGACGAACGATCGCGGGCCGGGTTTCCACCACTACCTGCACGGGGTCTCGCCGGATGGGGAGACGTTGGCGTACATCGGGCTCGAGCACGTGGACGGCCGGCGGATCACCAACGTGTGGACGATTCCGAGCGCCGGCGGGGCCGATGTGCAGGTGACGGACGACGAGTTCGCCGACGACGGGTCGGAGTACAGCCCGGACGGGAAGTGGATCTACTTCAACTCCGAGCGAGCCGGGCAGGCCCAGCTGTTCCGGATCGCGGTCGGCAGCGGTGAGGTCGAGCAGCTGACGGACGACGAGCGCGTCAACTGGTTCCCGCACCCCGCACCGGACGGTTCGGCGATCGCCTACGTGAGCTTCCCGCCCGGCACCGAGGGGCATCCCGCTGACATCGACGACGTACGACTGCGTCTGCTGACCAAGGACGGCATCCGCGAACTGACGACGCTGTTCGGCGGCCAGGGCACGATGAACGTACCGAGCTGGTCGCCGGACAGCACCGAGTTCGCCTACGTCACCTACCCGATCTAAACATCGGACAGCTCGACCGAGGTGTCGGCGAGGCGGGCCGGATCGACCGCCTTGCCGGAGCGGATCAGCTCACGGACCGCGCCGAGTCCGGTGTCCCACAGGTTGACGTGCATGCCGGCCAGGACGTGGTGGTCGTCGTCAAGCCAGAAGACCATGTAGGCGCCGGACTTCGGGTCGCCGCGGAACACCACCTGGTACGACGCGCCGCGCGGAAGGTCGCCGGCGTACTCCATGCCCAGGTCGAACTGGTCGGTGAAGAAGTACGGGATCGCATCGTGCGACACGTCCTGGCCGAGCATCGCCTTCGCGGCTGTCTTGCCGGTGTCCTTCGCGTTCTGCCAGTGCTCGACCCGGACCGAGCGGCCGTACAGCGGGTGGTCCCAGCGGACCACGTCACCGGCGGCGTACACGTCCTCGGCGGACGTCCGCAGGTTGGCGCCCGTCACGATGCCGGAGCCGTTGTTCGGCGTCGCGACCTCGATGCCGGCCTCCTCGGCGAGCTCGGTGTTCGGCCGGACGCCGACCCCGACGACCACCAGGTCCGCGGGAAGGACGTCACCTCCGGAGACGCGAACGCCGGTGACCTTGTCGGTCCCCTCGAAGCCCTCGACCCCGGTCCCGAACCGGAACTGCACGCCGTGCTGCCGGTGGAAGTCAGCGAACACGTCGCCGACCTCTTCACCCATCACCGACGCCAGCGCGGTGGACTGCGGCTCGACGACCGTCACCTCACAGCCCCGCTCGCGCGCGGCCGAAGCCGCCTCCAGCCCGATCCAGCCGGCGCCGACCACGACGACTCGCGGCTTGGCGGCGTACGCATCGGTCAACGCCTGCGCCTCCTCGGCCGTCCGCAGGTAGTGCACACCCGGCAGATCAGCGCCCGGTACGTCGAGTTTGCGGACGCGGCTGCCCGTCGCGATCAGAAGCTTGCTATACGACACCTGTGAGCCGTCGTCGAGCGTGACGGTGTGCGCGGCCGGGTCGATCGCGGTGACCGTCGTCCCGAGGCGCAGGTCGATGTTGTTGTCGTCGTACCACTGCTGGTCGTGCAGCTGAGCAGACTCGGTCCCCTTCTTGGCGAGCAGCACGTCCTTCGACAACGGAGGTCGCTCGTACGGCAAGGACTGCTCACTGCCGATCAGGACCACACCACCGGCCCAGCCTTCCTTCCGAAGGGCCTCGGCCGCGGTCGCTCCCGCGAGACTCGCACCGACGATCACGATCTGCTCAGCATCAGCCATACAACGGACTTTAGTCCCCGGCGAACTCTTGCCGCGCGCGGCGCGGATGACTAACTTGTCGAGGACATCATACGTCCTATGTCCTCCCTGGAGAGTCATGCGCGTACTCACACCGGCCCGCCTGGTGGCGGCCGCCTTGCTGGTGTTCACCACTCTTACTTCCCCGCCCGCTCAGGCCTCGCCAACTGCTCAGGCCTCCCCGCCTGCTCAAGCGCCGTTCGTCGACGACAGCGTCCTGTTCCAGCAGAAGACCGAGGGCTACTCGTGCTTCCGGATCCCGGCTGTGGTCCACGCGGCCAACGGCGTCGTACTCGCGTTCGCCGAAGGCCGGGTCGCCGACTGCGGTGACGACGGGGACATCGACATCGTGCTGAAGCGTTCGTTCGACGGCGGCAAGACCTGGGGGCCGCTGCAGGTTGTGTCCGACGGCAACGGGAGCACGCACGGCAACCCGGTGCCGATTGTTGACAATCGGACTGGTCGGATTGTCCTCATTACTACCCACAACGGCCCGGAGCCGTGCACGAACGGCTGCGACCGTGATGCGTACGTCCAGACCAGCGACGACACCGGCGCGACCTGGACCGCGCCGCGCGAGCTGACCGACGCGAAGCTGCCGAGCTGGAACTTCTGGTACGCAACCGGCCCGATGCACGGCATCCAGCTCGAGCACGGTCCGCACGCCGGCCGGCTGATCGTTGGTGCGACCTACGAGACGTACGACGGCGTCGGGCCGCATGTGTACGGCGGCCATCTGATCTACAGCGACGACTCCGGTGAGACCTGGCACATCGGAGCGACCATGGCCCGCGACGACGGCAAAGTGATCGTCGGAGAGATCACCGTGGTCGAGTTGACCGACGGCCGGATCTACGCGCTGGCACGTGAACGCGGTACCGATCCGGGTAACCGCGCGTACGCCATCAGCAGCGACGACGGTGCGACGTTCGACGCACCGTTCAAGACGATCCCGCAACTGGTGATGCCCGACGTACAAGGCTCGTTGTTGCGGTTCAGCGCGCGGAACGAGGGCGACCGGCAGAACCGGATCCTGTTCTCGGCACCGGCGCATCCGGCCGCGCGCGAGGTGATGACGGTGCGATCGTCGTACGACGAGGCGCGGTCGTTCGGCACCTGGCAGCAGGGCAAAGTCTTCTACTGGGGTCCGTCGGCGTACTCCGACATGGTCCGGCTGGACGGGGATCAAGCCGGGTTGCTGTACGAGGCCGGAGTCGCGAGCCCGTACGAGACGATCCGGTGGGCGCGGTTCAACGAGGCGTACCTGTCGACGCCGAACGGGACGCCGCCGGGGATCCCCGGTCCGCCGGCGCCGGGGCCACGGACGGCTGACGTTGGTCCGGCCCACAATCCGGCGTACGTGCGCGGTGGGGCGACTCTTGCCGAGGGCAAGTTCGGGAACGGGCTGGCGCTGGATGGGGTGGACGATTATGTCGAGGTGCCGTTCGACCGGTCGATCGATCTCGGGGCGGACGATTTCACGATGATGACGTGGATCAAGTACGGCGCTACGACCGGATCACACGCGATCCTCTGGGCGTATCGGACCGGGTCGGGAACTACACCACAGGTGTGGTTGCGGGCCGAGCCGGAGAGCAATCGGATCCGGGCGCTGTTGTCGGTGGATCGGTTCAACGTGACCGTCCAGTCGACGTCGGCGTACAACGACGATCAGTGGCATCACGTCGTACTGGAACGGGCGAATGGCAAGCTGCGGCTGGTGATCGACGGCGCCGAGGTCGGCTCGGCGACTGCACCAGCGGGGTCGGTCACGGCCGGCAAGGAGTTCGGCGTGCAAGGCATCCACGTCGGCCAACGAGTAGACGGCGCCAACCGCTTCCAAGGCACCCTCGACGAGGTCCGCATCTACCGCCGAGCCCTCTCAGACGCGGAACTGCAGCAGATCCGCGAAACCAACAGGCCGATCAACAACCACCTCGGCCTCGACCTCCCCTTCACCACCATCCACTGAGCGGCAGCTCGACAGGACATATCCGACGATCGGCCCGTCCGGCGAGCGTTCCCAGGCGGGCGCTCGCCGGCAGTGGACCTATACGTACTGTCGAGCTGCCGACGAGCGACGTCATCGGCCGCCGTCGACCACCGCTTGCCATCGGATCCTCCGCCCCACCGACCGCCTGAGGGGTCAACCCCCGAGGTTGTCGGTTGCGCAGGCAGAATCCACCTCCGCAACCGACCAGCCGAGGGGTTGACCCCTCAAACGAACCAGGACGCGACGGTCGTGGTGAGCGGGCGGCCGGGGTTGTTGTCGCCGGTGAGCGGGTGCCGGCGGCAGCTGCGGGTGGTCCCGCGCTCCCGCCCCACCGAGCGTTTGAGGGGTTAACCCCCGAGGTTGTCGGTTGCGTAAGCAGAATCCACTTCCGCAACCGACCAGCCGAGGGGTTGACCCCTCAAACGAACCGGGTGGTTCCGGTGGGGTGGTCAGGGGGTTAGGTGGGTGTGCCAGGTTTGGGCTGAGGGGTCGGTTAGGGAGGCGACCTGGTCGACTATGACGCGGAGGCGGGCGTTGTCGTCGGCCGCCTCCGCGAAGTCGGATTGGAAGGGGATGTCTAGGTGGTGGGGAGCTGTCTTCCAGAGGGCTTCCACCAACTCGGTGAGGAGTTCGCGTTGGACGGCTCGGCGGGCCTGGCGTTCGGGTGAGTTGAGGACGTGGAACATGCCGACGCCCTTCAGCAGGCCGATCTCGGTGCGCGTCCCGTCCGGTACGACGAGGTCGGCCTCGTAGCGGATCAAGCGGGACCGACCGAAGACCGCATGTGTGGCCTGTTCGGCGGCGGTGGCGAAGCGGCCGATGAGCTGGCTGGTGAGGTCCTTGAGGCCGCCCAGCGCACGGCGACTGTCGTCGAATCCGCCGGACGGCCAGTAGTTCAAGGACTTCAGCCGTTCCCAGCCCTCGTCCAGCTCGACATCGGTTGCTTCCGGCAAGTACATCCGCCGGACCGTCTCCCAGTACGGCGTTCGGTCCGCGTCGATCGCGTCGAGTTCGAGGTGGTGGGCAACGATCCCGTCCTCGACGTCGTGCACGGAGTACGCGACGTCGTCGGCGAAGTCCATCACCTGCGCCTCCAGGCAGCGCCGCTCCCCCACGCCCGCACGCAACCAGGTGAAGACCGCGAGATCGTCGTCGTACACCCCGAACTTCCGCTCCCCGGGCCGCCGAGCCCATGGGTACTTCGTCGCGGCGTCGAGCGTTGCCCGGCTCAGGTTGAGGCCGACACTGCGCCCGTCGGCGTCGAACGTCTTCGACTCGAGCCGGGTCAGCAGTCGCAGCGTCTGCGCGTTCCCTTCGAAGCCGCCGATGTCCGCGGCGACCTGGTCGAGCGCCCGCTCGCCGTTGTGCCCGAACGGCGGATGGCCGAGATCGTGCGCCAGGCAGGCCGCGTCGACGATGTCCGGATCGCAGCCGAGCGTCGACGCCAGCTCGCGGCCGATCTGCGCGACCTCGAGACTGTGGGTCAGCCGGTTCCGGACGAAGTCGTCGCTGCCGGCCGTGACCACCTGCGTCTTGGCCGCCAGCCGCCGCAACGCCGCGCTGTGCAGCACCCGCGCGCGATCACGCGCGAACGCGGTCCGCCCTGGCCGCTTGACCGGCTCGGCAACCCAACGCTCCGCGTCATGCTCGTCGTACCACTCATGCTGCTTCCTCATTACTGCTCACAGTAGCCGCGACCACCGACAGTTTCGCGACCTTCAGATGGCCACGCAGTAACGCATCCAGAGGGTGCCGTCCTTGAAGACCTCGGTGCCGACGTGTTGGAGAGCGAGCTGACGAGTGTCGTACCAGGGGTCGCCGGACCCAACGAGCACCGGATGCACGAGCAAGGCGAGTTCGTCGACCAGATCGAGCGCGAGGCAGGCCCGCAGCAACGCGCCGGCCGAGTCGACCCGCACGGTCTGTGCACCACGGCGCCCAAGGGTCTCGAGTACTTCGGCGAGGTCGACCTGCTCATATCCGGTGACCAGCTCGCGAGTCGTGGCGTCAACCGGTCGCTCCGGCGTCTGATCGGCGTACAACGCGAGCACGTCAGACCAGTACCCGAGCTGCCGCAGCGACTCCCAACTGCGAACCCGGGCTCGGCTGTCCACCACTGCGAGCAGCGGTCCTTCGGCCCGCGGTCCACGTCGAGGAGCCGCGAGTACGGCGGCCTCTTGGGCCAGGATCGTGTCCGCGCCGATCAGGGTCACGTCCTCCTGCCACAGCGACGCCAGCGCATAGAACCGGGCGAGGTCGACGTCGAATCCCGACGTCATCCCGTCCAGCGAGACCGCCAACTGAGCCACCACGTGAGGCCGCATGCCCGCCAACCTAGAGACGGCCACCGACAATCCGCAGCCCTTCGGCCAAGCCCAGCCGGTTGCAGAGACTCCTTTGCAGAGACTACTCTGCATCTATGCGACGGATCGATGCCCGAAGTCTGCGCGGACTCGCCCACCCGCTCCGGATGCGCATCCTGGAGGCGATCGAGCTCGACGGGCCGGCGACGTCGAGCACTCTGGCGGCGCGGCTCGGCGAGAACACCGGCACGATCAGCTGGCACCTGCGGCTGCTCGCCGAGCACGGGTACCTCGAGGAGGATCCGGACCGCGGCACCAAGCGGGAGCGCTGGTGGCGGCTCCCCCATCGGCAGACCGTGCTCGACCCGGCGGAGTTTCTCGACGATCCGGAGATGCGGCGTGCGCTCGATGTCTACCTGCGCGACCTCGTCGAGCGGTACTACGACCGCGTCCGCGCGTACCTCGACGACGACTGGCCCGGCGAGTGGCAGCACGCGGCCGGCCTGTCGGACTGGCGCGACCTCCGACTCACACCGGCGCAACTGCACGCACTCAACGAAGAGCTCGCCACCGTCATCAACCGCTACGCCGACGCCGGCGGGGCCTCGGACTCCGGCACCGACTCGAGCGCCGAGCCCGCCGACGGCGACACGGCCTCGGACGGCGACGCGCCCGCGGACGGCGCCGAGCGCGTGATTGTTCAACTGCAGTCGTTCCCGCGTCGCTCATGAGTCTCCTCAAGACTCATCGCGACTTCCGCCTGTTCTGGATCGGCGAGACGATCAACCGGTTCGGCAGCGCGACCTCATCAGTCGCCCTTCCCCTCGTCGCCATTTCGTTGCTCGACGCAACGACCTTTGAGGTCGGACTGCTGACCGCGGCCGCGTGGGCGCCTTGGCTGCTCATCGGCCTGCCGACCGGCGCCTGGATCGACCGGGTACGCCGTCGCCCGGTCATGCTCGCGTCCTGCGTCGCCTCGTTCCTCCTGTTCGCCGCAGTACCGCTGGCGGCGACAAACCGATTGTTGACAATCCAACTCCTACTCGCGATCGCCGGGCTTGCCGGAGCCGCGTCGGTCCTCTTCCAGACGGCGTACACCGCCTATCTCCCAACGCTTCTGGACCAACACGACCACGCCGAAGGCAACGCGAAGCTGCACGGCAGCGCCTCCGCCGCACAGATCGCCGGAATGGGATGCGGCGGCCTGCTGGTCCAGTTCGCCGGCGCAGCCAACGCACTCCTCGTCGACGCAGCGAGCTTCCTGGTCGCAGGCCTCTGCCTGGCCGCGATCCGCTACCGAGAACGCCGTACGACGAACCCTCGCAAAGCCGGCGCGATCCGCGAAGGCATCAGGCTGGTCGCGCACGACGTCTGGTTGCGCACACTGACAATCTTCGGCGCGGCTTCGAACCTTGCCCTGATGGGCTATCAGGCGATCATCGTCGTCTTCCTCGTCCGCGAAGCAGGCCTCACCGCCGGCTCGGTCGGCGCCCTCGTCGCGGCTGCATCCAGCGGCGGAGTCGTCGGCGCCTTCATCGGCCGACACACCCTACGGTTCGGTACGGCGAGGGCGTTGCTGCTGTGCGAGCTCGGGCTGCCGACGCTCGCGCTACTGATCCCGCTGAGCGGCGCGAGTCCGTGGTTCTACTTGGTCGGAGCCTTCGGCGTGAGCCTCGGAGTTGTCGGCGGCAACGTCGTCAAAACCACATTCCTTCAGTCGTACTGCCCGGCCGACCTGCTCGGCCGGCTCACCGCGACCACGGCGTTCGTCAACTACGGCACGATCCCGCTCGGCGCACTCCTCGGCGGAACGCTCGGCCAAACCCTTGGCCTGACCCCGGCGCTCTGGATCACGACAGCCGGAGTACCACTGGCCGGCCTGGTCCTGATCGCCTCACCGATCCGCAAGGTCCGCGACCTGCCAGCTCACCAGGGCAGCGGCGTACCGGGGGCGACAGCCGACTCCAATCGGGTCCGCACCGCCTGACGGGCCTGCTCGTACGTCGTCTCGTCGTTGTGCAGGATCGAGGCCAGATTCGCGGCCTCGTAGTACGCGTTCAGGTCGAATGCGAGCTGCCTAGGATCACCCGCCAGCTGACCACGCTCGACCGCCTCGCCGATCGTGGTCGTGATCAGGTCCATCCACTCGTGGTGCACGGCGGCCAGCATCTCCTGTACGGCGCCATCGCGGGCGGAGAACTCGTGCGAGACCTTCTGGAAGAAGCAGCCTCCCGGGAACACCCGGCGTTGAGAGTACTCCAGCCAGTGCATGCTCAGCGCCCACACTCGCCCCAGACCGCGCTCGACCTCGAACGCCGGGACGACCACGTTGTCGGCGTAGATCCGCCGCGCGGCCCGGATGGTCGCCAGTTGCAGCTCTTCCTTGGAGCCGAAGTGCGCGAACAGCCCGCTCTTGCTGATCCCGAGCTCGGTCGCGAGCCCGCCGATCGACAGCCCTTCGAGCCCGTCGACCGACGCGATGTCGACCGCTCGGCGCAGGACGGCGCGGCGGGTCTGATCACCCCGCACCAACCGTCCGTCGACCTTCTCCACGATCCCCGATCCTATTCCCGTTGACGACCGCGCCTGTCTAAACTAATAATACGACCGTTCGTATAGTTTGCATGAGTAGAGGTGTGCGATGGAGAAGCTGGTCAGGTTCGGACTGCGGACGATCGGGGTGGCGTCACCCCAGCTCGGCGGCCGACTCGCGTTCGCAGTGTGGCGCCGGCCGCTCGCCCGCGGCCGGGTCCGCACGGCAGAACAGGCCGTCCATGACGCCGCGCAGGTCGAACTTGTCGACGGCGTCGCCACCTACACCTGGGGCGACGGCCGCCGCCCGGTGCTGCTCGTCCACGGCTGGCGCTCGCGCGCATCGAGGTACGCCGGATTCATCGAGCGGCTGCTCGAACTCGGATACAGCGCGGTCTCGTACGACGCCCCTGCGCACGGCGACTCCGGCGGGCAGGTCGTGTCGATCCTCGGCCACCAGCGGATCATCCGCGCGCTGGAGGAACGCCACGGCCCGTTCGAGAGCGTGATCGCGCACTCCCTCGGCGTACCGTTCGCGCTGTACGCCGTCCGCGCAGGTGTCGCCGCGCAGCGACTGGTGATGATCAGCGGCGTGGCCGACTTCGGCTACCTGACCGACGCGTTCTGCGCCGAGCTCGGGCTGGGTCCGAAGGTCAACCAGGAGCTGCGGCGGCGGATCGAACGCGGGTACTTCGATGGCGACGACCAGATCTGGACCCGGTACTCGGTCGCGACCGGGAAGGCCGAGCTCCTGGTGATCCACAACGACGAGGACGACGTCGTCGACCCGGGGCAGGCACAGGTACTGCTGAGGAACTACGGTCCGCGGGCACACTTCCTGCCGACGACCGGGCTGGGTCACCGCCGGATCCTGTCCGACCCGGCGGTGATCACCGAAGCAGTTGCCTTCTTGCAGGACTCAGATGTCGCGGAAGGTCTCGATCTGGGCGCCTAGCGAGTTCAGCCGGGCGGCGAGGTCCTCGTAACCCCGGTTGATCACGTAGACGCTGCGGAGTACCGACGTACCCTTCGCGGCCATCATCGCGATCAGCGTGACGACGGCCGGCCGGAGCGCCGGCGGGCACATCATCTCGGCGCCGGAGAAGTGCGTCGGCCCCTCGACCATCACCCGGTGCGGGTCGAGCAGCTTGACCCGGCCGCCGAGCTTGTTCAGGTCGGTCAGGTAGATCGCTCGGTTCTCGTAGACCCAGTCGTGGATCAGCGTCTGCCCGGTGGCGATCGCCGCGATCGCCGCGAAGAACGGCAGGTTGTCGAGGTTCAGGCCCGGGAACGGCATCGGGTGGATCTTGTCGATCGGCGCGTGCAGCTTGGACGGCCGGGTGGTCAGGTCGACCAGCCGGGTCCGGCCGTTCTCGGCCAGGTACTCCGCGCTGCGGTCGTAGTCGAGACCCATTTCCTCGAGTACGGCGAGCTCGATCTCGAGGAACTCGACCGGCGCCCGGCGGATGGTGATCTCGGACTTGGTCACGATCGCCGCGGTGAGCAGGCTCATCGCCTCGATCGGGTCCTCGGACGGCGCGTAGTCGACGTCCACGTCGATGTCGGCCTTGCCGTGCACGGTCAGCGAGGTGGTGCCGATGCCGTCGATCTTCACGCCGAGCAGGTCGAGGTAGAAGCACAGGTCCTGGACCATGTAGTTCGGGCTCGCGTTCCGGATCACCGTCACGCCGTCGTGCCGGGCCGCAGCCATGATCGCGTTCTCGGTCACGGTGTCGCCGCGCTCGGTCAGCACGATCGGCCGGGTCGGCGTGATCGTCCGGTTGACCATCGCGTGGTAGTGCCCGCCGGTCGCCTTCACCTCGAGGCCGAACGGGCGGAGCGCGGTCATGTGCGGCTCGACCGTGCGAGTGCCGAGGTCGCAGCCGCCGGCGTACGGGAGCTCGAAGGCGTCCTCGCGGTGCAGCAGCGGGCCCAGGAACATGATGATCGAGCGGGTCCGGCCGGCCGCCTCGGCGTCCATCGAGCCGAGGTCGAGTTGCGCGGGCGGGACGATCTCCAGGTCACCGGCGTCGTTCAGCCAGGTGGTCCGGACGCCGATCGAGTTCAGTACCTCGAGCAGCCGGTTGACCTCTTCGATCCGGGCGACCTTGCGTAGCGTCGTACGGCCCTTGTTCAACAGCGATGCGCAGAGCAGCGCGACGCCGGCGTTCTTGCTCGACTTGACGTCGATGGAACCGGAAAGTTGCCGGCCACCGGCAACACGGAGGTGGACCGGACCGCCACCGAGAGAGACAATTTCGGAGTCGAGTGCCTCGCCGATCCGGGCGAGCATCTCGAGAGTGAGGTTCTGATGACCCTTCTCGATCCTGTTCACCGCGCTCTGGCTGGTGTTCAGTACTTCCGCGAGCTGCGTCTGCGTCCAGCCGCGGTGCTTGCGGGCGTCCCGGATGAGATTTCCGATCCGGCTCAGGTAGTCATCGGTCATGCGCCGGACCTTATCTCACATGTGAGATACCTCTGCACCGACCCGCCGGTGCCAGCGTAGCGAATGTCACCCTCCGCCACGCCCAGGGGGCCTCAAGGACCCCCGTGACCTGCTGAAACGCCCGCAGCCTACAGTTACTCCAACTCCCGCCGCACCCCGGAGAGGATCAGCAGATGCCCGACGACACCTCCGCCGCGGTGGTCAACGAGTTCGAGGCGGAGTCGTGGCCGCTCGAGGCAGCCGCCGACAGCCTGCACCAGGTGATCGAAGGGTTCCACAACGGCGACACCCGGCCGCTGGTCATCGGTGACGGCGACCAGCCGGTGCTCGTGGTGCTGGCGATCGCGGACCTCGCGGACTTCCGATCGCGGATCGCTGAGCTGCTCGGCAACCCGGTCGACGCCGGCTGGCTTCGGTACTACCTGCGGTCGAACTTCGACATGAGTTCGGAGCGCCTGGTCGAGCTGCTCGGAGTGGACGCGGACCACGGTCTGTCGTCGCTGGCGAGCCAGGTGAACGTCGAGCAGGCGGCGACGCTGATGCCGGACCACCTTCGTCGTACCGAAGCCGGCGGCAACCCGCTGATGCTGATCGGCGACGGAACCATGGCGACCGCAGCCCTGCTGGCCTTCCAGGCTTTCCAGGTACTGCTGGCGATGGAGGGCGACGGCAAGGGCGACGACGACTCCTGCGCGCACGACGACGAGGAGAAGCCGACCACGCCGCTGGAGGTGCTGGCCGAGCGGATCGGGCCGGTGTCGACGCAGCTGGTCGCGCAGCTCAACGCCGGTCGCGAGCCGGGCCTGCCGCGGTACGAGCTGCACTTCGAGGACGACCTGATCGAGCACCTGCGCGACCTGGAGGCACGGGCGCAGCGGGCTCCGGGCGGCGGCGCGTACGACGAGTTGAACGGGCTGCTGCATCAGTTCGACGAGATGCGCAGCGGACTGGTCGCGGCCGAGGCGGACGACGAGCCGGACGAAGCGCCGTACCTGGAGGCAACCGATCTGAAGGCGGCGCTGCCGGAGATCCGGGACATCTTCCGCGAGGGCGCCGACGACCCGTACCTGATCGGGCTGGACGGCCGACCGGCGGCGGGGCTGATCTCGTTCGACCTGTACGAGGAACTGCAGAGGGTTTCGGTCGAGCTGGGCGGGACCGAGGAGGCGCCGGTGCTGCCGCTGCCGGCGCCGCGCTGGGAGGACGGACCGCGGCTGCTGCCGTTCGAGATCGCGCTCGAGATGTGCGAAGCCGTCATCGACGACATCACCAACGGCGAGGCGTCGATGCTGTTCATCGCCGACGAGGACAACGAACCGGAGCTCGTCCTCGCCCCGCTGGTCTGGCTCTGGGCGTACGTCGACCACCTGGATCTCGAAGGCGCCGACATCTGATCTCGACGCCGACGCCAGGGCTGGTCGAAGGCGCTCGCTGCTCGCCCTTCAGCACTAGCTCTTGATCGGGAACAGCGGCTGCCACTCGGCGAGGGTGGCGATCTCGTAGACGTCGGCCGCGGTGTACGGGTCCTTCGCGAGGATGTCGCGGAGCTCTGCCTCGTCGGCGACCTCGTAGATGAGCAGCGCGCCGGTCTGATCGGCGAACGGACCGGAGGCGACGAGCTTGCCCGCGGCCTTCAGCGAGTTGAGGTACTCGCGGTGCGCCGGACGGACCGCCATCCGGTCGTCGGTCTGGGCGGCGTCGAAGCGCAACTGCACGACAAATTGGGCCATGTCCAGAACCCTACAACGGTCCGGCAATAGCTTGGAAAGAAGGGGATTTGGTGCGGGAAAGGGAGTCACGAGCCGCCACAGCGGCTGGTTCAGGTCAGACCCGAAAGTCGACGAGTGATCTCCCTTCCCGCCCGGACATTCTCACCAGTCGACGAGCCGCTACGCAAGGGGTTGGTTAAGAGAAATTCCTACAGACAGTTGATTGAGATAACACTTCGTGACCGACCCTCCGCCCTCCTCGATGAGAGCGCGGACACAGTCGTACAGTCCGTCACGCTGCTTGGTTGTCAAGGCCCGATGCCCCGAGTACGACGACAAAAGTTCGACGTACTCCCCCGCCGAATAGTCCAGATCGCGGACATATCTACGAAACTCCACCGCCCCGAAAACCCCAGACGCACCAAGCCCCGCCGAATCCTCAGGTACGTCGTCCGCAGAAGGCAGCCCGCCCTCGGCCGGATCGTCCGTAAATCGCTCGTAGCAGTCCTGAACATCCACGAAGTACTGCTCGCTCCCACCGGCCACATGATGCGTCGACACCACCGCCAACGCACCACCCGGCCGCAGTACGTCCACGCACCTCTGCACCCGCGTCGCCGGATCCAGCCAGTGGAACGCGGTCGCGGAGATGACCAGGTCGAACGCCCCGACGGGTAGGTCCCAGGTGTCGAAGTCCGCGACGATCACCTCGATCTCCGGGAACTTCCGCTGCAGGACAGTTGCGAGGTCACCGCTGAGTTCGACGGCGGTGACCGGCCAGCCGCGGGCCACCATTGCGGCGGTTGCCTGGCCGGTTCCCGGGCCGATCTCCAGCACCTTCGGATGGTCGCCGACCAAGCGCGCGAGGTCGTCGAACAGCTCGGGCGGATAGGTCGGCCGGACGCGGTCGTACAGTTCGGCGTCTTCTCCGAAGGTCTGGCGAAGCTTCTCTCTACTCACCCGCCAATGCTGCCCGCCCGGCTTCCAGGCGCGCCACTGGGATTCGGAACGGGGAGCAGGAGACGTAGTCGAGGCCGGCTTCGTGGAAGAAGTGGATGCTGTCGGGGTCGCCGCCGTGTTCACCGCAGACGCCGAGCTTGAGGTCGGGCTTGGTGGCGCGGCCGCGGTCGACGCCGGTGCGGACAAGGGCGCCGACGCCTTCGCGGTCGATCGACTCGAACGGCGAGACTGCGAAGATCCCCTTCTCCAGGTACTTCGAGAAGAACGAGCTCTCCACGTCGTCCCGGCTGAAGCCCCACGTCATCTGGGTCAGGTCGTTGGTGCCGAACGAGAAGAAGTCGGCCGCTTCGGCGATCTGGTCCGCGGTCACCGCTGCCCGCGGCAGCTCGATCATCGTGCCGATCGGGATCACCCGGCCGGGGTCGACCTCGGCGAGCACGCGTTCCACCTCGTCGCGAGCTATGTGCAGCTCCTGGGCGGCGCCGACCAACGGGATCATGATCTCCGGCCGCGGATCCTTGCCCTTGGCCCCCAATTCCTTCGCCGCTGAAGCGATCGCCCGAACCTGCATCGCGAACAGCCCCGGGATCACCAGCCCGAGCCGCACCCCGCGCAGGCCGAGCATCGGGTTCTGCTCGTGCAGCCGCTGGACCGCGGCCAGCAGCGTCGCGTCCCGGCCCGGATCCTCGCCGCGTTCACGCGCCACCGCGACCTTCACCGCGAGCTCCTCCATCGACGGCAGGAACTCGTGCAGCGGCGGATCGATCAGCCGAATCGTCACCGGCAGCCCGTCCATCGCGCCCAGCAATTCCAGGAAGTCCGCGCGCTGCAAGGGCTCCAGCTCGGCCAGCGCAGCGTCCCGCTCCTCGTCGGTGTCCGCGAGGATCAACCGCTCGACCGATTCCCGCCGCTCCCCCAGGAACATGTGTTCGGTCCGGCACAGTCCGATCCCCTGGGCCCCGAACCGCCGCGCCCGCGCCGCGTCCTCGCCCGTATCCGCGTTGGTCCGTACGCCGAGACGTCGTACCTCGTCCGCGTGGGTGATCAACCGGTGCACCGACGCGACCAGTTCGTCACCGGCCTCCGGCGCCAGCGTGCCCTCGAAGTACTGCACGACCGGCGATGGGACGACCGGGACCTCGCCGCGGAACACCTCGCCGGTGGTGCCGTCGATCGAGATCACCTCGCCCGCCTCGAGCACCGTGCCGTGGACGGTAATGGTGCCCTGGGCAACATTCACGTCGAGTTCCTCGGCGCCGCAGACACAGGTCTTACCCATGCCGCGAGCAACCACCGCCGCGTGCGAGGTCTTGCCGCCGCGACTGGTCAGCACGCCTTGCGCGGCGATCATTCCGTGCAGGTCGTCCGGGTTCGTCTCGCGCCGGACCAGGATCACCTTCTCGCCACGCTCCGCCGCCTCCACTGCGGCATCCGAGGTGAACACGATCTTGCCGGACGCCGCACCCGGCGACGCACCGATCGCCTTGGTGATCAGGTCCGTCGCCGCGTCCGCGTCGAACCGCGGGAACATCAACTGCGCGAGCTGCGCACCCTTCACCCGGCCCAGCGCCTCGTCCGCGTCGATCACACCTTCATCGATCAGGCTGGTCGCGATCCGGAACGCCGCCGCCGCGGTCCGCTTGCCGACCCGGGTCTGCAGCATCCACAGCTTGCCCCGCTCGACGGTGAATTCGATGTCGCACAGGTCCCGGTAGTGCCCCTCGAGTGTGGCCATGATCGCCATCAGTTCGTCGTACGACGTCTTGTCGATCTGCTCGAGGTCGGCGAGCGGGACGGTGTTGCGGATGCCCGCGACCACGTCCTCACCTTGGGCGTTCTGCAGGTAGTCGCCGTACACACCGGGGTGGCCGGTCGAGGGGTCGCGGGTGAAGGCCACGCCGGTGCCGGAGTCCATGCCGAGGTTGCCGAAGACCATCGAGCAGATGTTGACCGCGGTACCCAGGTCGGCGGCGATCCGCTCCTGGCGGCGGTAGAGGATCGCGCGGTCGGAGTTCCAGGAGCCGAAGACGGCCTCGATCGCGAGGTCCATCTGGGTCCGCGGGTCCTGCGGGAACTCGCGGCCGGTGTGCTCGTGGACGGCCTGCTTGAACGTCTCGACGACGGCCTTCAGATCGTCGGCGTCCAGATCGAGGTCGTTCTGGGTGCCCTTCGCCTGCTTCGCCGCCTCGATCGCGTCCTCGAAGACGTCGCCGTCCATGCCGAGCACGGTCTTGCCGAACATCTGGATCAGCCGGCGGTACGCGTCCCAGGCGAACCGCGGGTTGCCGGACTGGTGCGCGAGCCCGTTCACCGAGTCGTCGTTGAGGCCGACATTGAGGACGGTCTCCATCATGCCGGGCATCGACACGGCGGCGCCGGAGCGGACCGAGACCAGCAGCGGGTCGTCCGCCTGGCCGAGCTTCTTGCCCATCTTCTCCTGCAGCAGGGCGACGTGCTTGTCGATCTCGTCGGCCAGGTCGGCCGGGACCGTACCGCTTTCCAGGTACGCGCGGCATGCGTCGGCGGTGATGGTGAAGCCGGGTGGTACCGGCAGGCCGAGGTTGGTCATCTCGGCCAGGTTCGCCCCCTTCCCGCCGAGCAGCTGCTTCATGTCCTTGTTGCCTTCGGCGAAGTCGTAGACGAGTTTCGGCACTGTCACTCCCTGGGTTTCAGGTGGTGCTGGTGAGTCGCGGTGTGGTGTCCGCTGGCCCATCGACTCCAGTGGCGGGGGCGTTCTTTCAGAGTAAGCCGAAAAACCAGTCCAGTTGAACACTGGTCTCACGATGCTGACGTGACCCTGCCCACAGGTCGAAGGCCGGAAAACCCTTCCCTGGTTGACAACGCGAGACAATCGAGGCGTTCACCGCTGGAAGCCGCCGAGGTGATGATGCCGACGTTTCGTCGAGGTTACGGGCGGGAACCGGGGTAGATTCCAGGCGTGCGCATCGTCTCGTTACTGCCGTCCGCCACCGAGATCTGCTTCGCGCTGGGCGCGGGTGACGACGTGGTCGGGGTGACGTTCGAATGCGACTATCCGGCGGCGGCGCGGACCCGGCGGATTGTGTCGACGACGGCGTTACCCGAGGGTCTGACGCCTGGGGAGATCGACGCGTTCGTGCGCGCACGGGTCGCGGCCGGCGAGGATCTGTATCACCTGGACGCGGGGGCGTTGCGCGACCTCGATCCGGACGTGGTGATCACCCAGGACCTGTGCAAGGTGTGCGCGATCGACGTCGCTGACGTCACCGACGCGCTCGACTACCTGGGCTGCCAGGCCGAGGTCGTCACCACCGACCCACACGACCTAGACGAGGTCCTCACGTCCATCGAAACCATCGCCAAGGCAATCAACCGAGACCCGACCCCACTCCTCGACGACCTCCGCCGCCGGCTGGCTGCCACCCGAGAGAATGGCTCGGGGCCGCGGGTTGGGGTGTTGGAGTGGACGGAGCCGGCGTATGCGCCGGGGCATTGGTTGCCGGAGATGGTTGTGCTTGCGGGTGGGATCAATGTTCTTGGTACTGCGGGGCAGCGGTCGACTCCGATCAATTGGGAGGCGGTGGCCGCTGCTCGGCCTGAGGTGATCGTTTCTGCGCCGTGCGGGTACGACGTTGAAGGCGCGGAGCGGTTGACTGAGGAGCTGTTGTCAGCTGGTCATCTTCCGGGTGGAGTTCCGGTTTGGGCGGTCGACGCGAACGGGTACTTCGCGCGCCCCGGACCGCGGCTGGTCGACGGGATCGAACTGCTTGCCACCCTGCTCACCGACGGAACCGCCGACCCCGCTCTCGCCCGGCGTCTCAGGTAGTGGCATTCGTCTGCTGGCGCGGTGGGCGCGCGTAGTCTCAAGACTGCCGACGGTTCGCGCGGTCATGCGACTGGTGATCGAGCGAGGCAAGAGGGAACCCGGTGGGAATCCGGGACTGCCCCGCAGCGGTGAACGGGAACGACCGCCGTCACAAGCACTGGACGCCCAGCGTCCGGGAAGCGACGGCCAGTAGGTACGCCGGTCAGCGACCGGTCCGCCCGTGAGTCCGAAGACCTGCCGCCGGTCCGTGTACCCATCCGGGTGCGCGGTGGGATCGGTGGTCTCGTGGGAGGACCCGCCCGGACCACGGCCGCATTCGTGGTCCCAGCGTTTCCCGCGAGCGATCCGCCGATCCGTCGGCACGCTCGCGAGGAGAGAGACGTGAACACCACCACCACCGTCCTGGGCTATCCCCGGATCGGCCCGCGCCGCGAACTGAAGCACGCCCTGGAGCACTACTGGGCCGACGGCGACGCAGCCCAACTCGAAGCCGAAGCCCGCCGGCTCCGCGCCGAGACCTGGCTCGACCTCAAGGCCCGCGGCCTCGACACCATCCCCGGCAACACCTTCTCGTACTACGACCAGATGCTCGACCAGGTCCACCTGCTCGGCGTCGTACCGGACCGTTTCCGCGCACTCGGCCTGTCTGACCTCGACACGTACTTCGCAATGGCCCGCGGCCGGGACGGCGTCGCGCCGCTCGAACTGACCAAGTGGTTCGACACCAACTACCACTACCTGGTCCCGGAGCTCGACCGCGATACCCGCTTCCACCTCAACCCGGACAAGATCCTCACCGAGCTGACCGAAGCACGCGAACACGGTGTCGACCTCCGCCCGGTCGTGATCGGGCCGCTCACCTTCCTGCTGCTCTCCAAGTCCACCAGCCCGGACTTCGAGCCGCTCAGCCTGCTCAACCACCTCGTCGACGCGTACGCCGACCTCCTCGCCCAGCTCGACGCGGCCGGAGTCGACTGGGTGCAACTCGACGAACCAGCGCTCGTCCAGGACCGCACCCCCGCCGAGCTCGACGCACTCCGCCGCACCTACGACAAGCTCGCAACGCTGACCGAGCGCCCACGCCTCCTAGTCGCGACGTACTTCGGCGACCCCGGCCCAGCCCTGCCCGTGCTGGTGTCCACCCCGATCGACGGAGTGGCCCTCGATCTGGTGTCCGCGCCCGGCCTCGTCGAGCAGATCGCCGCACTCCCTTCGCTCCAACGCAAGACCGTCGTCGCCGGAGTCGTGGACGGCAGGAATGTCTGGCGGACCGCCCTCGGCGACGCGCTCTCCACCTGCGCCACCCTCAGCGGATCCGTGGGCCGGTTGGAGATCTCGACGTCCTGCTCGCTCCTTCATATCCCGTACGACGTGGAGGTCGAGGACGAGCTGGATCCACGAGTCCGCGAACGTCTCGCCTTCGCCCGGCAGAAGGTCGACGAGGTCGTCCTGCTCGGCCGCGCACTCAGCGAGAGCATCGTCGTGGACGCCGGCAACACGGCCGGCCGTCTAATCAACGACGAGCAGGCCGTCCGGGACCGGGTCGCCGCGATCCAGACCGGCGATCGGCAGCGAGCGCCGTACGACGAACGCCGTACCGCGCAGGAGTCGATCGGGCTGCCCAAACTCGCGACCACCACGATCGGCTCGTTCCCGCAGACTGTCGAGATCCGTCGCGCCCGTGCCGATCTCCGGACCGGCCGGATCGACCAGGCGACGTACGACGAGCGGATGCGGTCCGAGATCGCGGAGGTGATCGCGAGGCAGGAAGACATCGGGCTGGATGTGCTCGTCCACGGTGAGCCCGAGCGCAACGACATGGTCCAGTACTTCGCCGAGCAGCTCGACGGGTACGCGACCACCAAGCTCGGCTGGGTCCAGTCGTACGGCAGCCGGTGCGTCCGTCCGCCAATCCTGTACGGCGACGTGTCGCGGCCGAACCCGATGACCGTGCGGTGGGCGTCGTACGCGCAATCCCTGACGTCCAAGCCGGTCAAGGGCATGCTGACCGGGCCGGTGACGATGCTGGCGTGGTCGTTCGTCCGCGACGATCAACCGCTGCAGGTGACCGCGGATCAGGTTGCGCTGGCGCTCCGGGACGAGGTCGCCGATCTGGTCGCGGCAGGGATCCGGATCATCCAGGTGGACGAACCTGCTCTGCGCGAGCTGCTGCCGCTCCGCGAGGCCGACCGGAAGGCATACCTGGATTGGTCGGTCGGCGCGTTCCGACTGGCGACGGGTGGGGCGCCCGCAGCGGTCCAGGTGCACACGCATCTGTGCTACTCGGAGTTCGGCGCGGTCATCGCGGGGATTGACGGGCTGGACGCGGATGTCACGACGATCGAGGCGGCGCGGTCACGGATGGAGGTGCTGGCGGATCTGGCGGCTGTCGGCTTCCGGCGCGGCGTCGGGCCTGGCGTGTACGACATCCATTCGCCGCGAGTGCCTGGGACCGAGGAACTCATCGCCTTGATCCAGGCGGCCCTGGCCAGCACCCCAGCTGACCAGCTGTGGATCAACCCCGACTGCGGTCTGAAGACCCGCACCTATGCCGAGGTCGACCCAGCCCTCCGCAACCTGACGAAGGCCACCCAACAGGTGCGCACAACTCTCTGAGCCTCGGGACCTGAGGCAAGAAAACGGGACCTGAGACATGTCATGGCATGTCTCAGGTCCCGCTTTGGTGTCTCGGGTTACAGCTTGCGGCGTGTCCTGAGGTAGTCGCCGACGACCGCGGCCCCAAGCCCGTCCGCATCGGGCGCAAGGACCCGCCCACCGCTCCGACGAGCCAGCAGATCAACAAACGCGTTCAACCGCGGATCGTCGCCCAAGCGGAACACAGTCAGCGAAGCACCCAGTTTCGCCAACCGGTCCACCTCGAAGATCGTCTTCCGCAACGTGGCCGGCTCCGGCGGATACGAGAACTCCGCCGTCCCGTCCTGCTCCAGGTGAGCGGTCGGCTCGCCGTCAGTCACCATCAGTACGACGGGCTGCGCGTCCGGGTGCCGACGGAGATGACGACCGGCCAGCAGCAGGGCGTGATGCGCGTTGGTCCCCTGCTCCCAGGTGCCTTCCATCCCGATCAACTGCGGCAGCTCGACAACCCCGGCGTACCGCCCGAAGGTGATCAGCTGGAGTGCGTCGTTGCGATAGCGCGTCGAGATGAGCTGGTGCAGCGCGAGCGCCGTCCGCTTCATCGGCAGCCAACGGCCCTCCTGGACCATCGACCACGACGTGTCGACCAGCAACGCGACCGCGGCACGAGCACGATGCTCGGTCTCCGCGATCTCCACGTCGGCCACATCGAGCTTGACGCCACCACCACCGACATGAGCAGTCCGCAGTACGGCGTTGCGCACCGTCCTCGGCACGTCCCACGGCTGGGTGTCGCCAAACTCCCACTGCCGCGTCGATCCACTCAACTCACCGGCCGCACCGGCGTTGGACGCATCCCGCTCGCCGGCGCCCCGCGCAGTCCGCAGTACGTCGGCCAACGCGGTCTGACCGAGTTGCCGCAAGGCCTTCGGTGACAACCGCAGCGAGCCGTCCGGAGCCCGCTCGATCAGACCCTGATTCCGCAGTTCTCGTTCCAGCTCGCTCAGCCGGCGGGCGTCGACCGTTGCCTCGTCACCCAACTGCCGGGTCAGCGCATCGAGGTCGATGTCCTCGAGCCGCGCACCCGGATACGACTGCGCCAGCTGCTCGGCCAGCGCATCCAGCTCCGCCAGATCGGACATCGCCTGGGCGCCCTCGGCGAGACCGAGCGGATCTTCACCGCTCATCCGCTCCGAACCGTCCCAGTCCTCGCCCGGCCGCAGCGACTGCAGCTGAGCATCCAGCTGCGCCAACTGCTGCGCGAGTTGCGGGCTGCCGAACGCCTGCTGCGACAACTCCATCAGCTCGGCCCGCTGCTCCGGCGTCATCGAGTTCATCATCCGTTGCGCCGCGGCCGCCCGTTGCGCGAGTACGTCGATCAGTTCCTCGACGTTCTGCGGATTCTCCGGGAAGAACTCGCCGTGCTTGGCCATGAACTCTTCGAACAGCTCCGGCACTTCCGGCCGGCCCTGAGCGTGCGCCGCCAGCAACGCGTTGAGGTCGGTCAGCATCTCGTTGATCGCCTCGACGTCCTCGGGCGTGGTCTGCTCGAGCGCCTCCTTCATGCCCTCGAAGCGCGACCCGAGCAGCTCCCGCCCAAGCAGTTCGCGGATCTCCTCGTACTTCGCTCGCGCCTCCGACGACTGCCAGTCGTAGTTGGCCAGCTCCCGTACGGCGGCCGCCGTACCCGACGGAAGCGCGTCGAGCTGGGCCTCCCGGAACCGGGCGTCGTCGGACGGGTTCGGGAACAGGTCGTGCCGCTCCGCCTCCAGGGCGTCGTTCAGCAACCGCTGGACGTCGCGCAGCGTGCCGTCGAGGTTGTGCTGCCGCTGGATGTCGCGGCGGCGCTCCCACAACCGGCGGGACAGGTCGTCCAGTCCCTGGGTGTTCCGGGTGCCGCGCCGGAGGAGTTCCTCCAGCGCGGACCGCGGTGACGACCCGCCCATCACGTCCCGGCCGATCTCGTCCAGCGCGTCCCGCAGGTCCGCGGGCGCCTTGAGTGGATCCGGCCCGTCATGCCACGGACCGTAGGACCAGCCTTCCGGAATAGACGACATGGTCAGGCTCCGTAGACCGTGGTGTCGTCGTCGGCGTCCTTGGCCACTCGTTTCGACAGGTAGAGCATCTCCAGAGCGAGCTCGATCGCGGCGGCGATCCGGCCGGACGAGTCGTCCGGCTCGACACCGGCCCGGGCCGCGACATCGTGCAGGACAGGCAGCTCAGGAAGCGCAGCCAGCACGTCCCGACCCGGCACCCGCTCGCCTGTGGTCACAAGGTTGCCATTGGCAACAGCGTTGGCCAGCGGGGTCAGGTCGAGACCGGCGAACCGCTCCCGCGCGGTGTCGGCCACCGAACGCCGCAGCAGGTACTCGAGCAGCTCGATCTCGCGCCCTTCCTCACCAGGCTCGAACTCGAGCTTGCCCCGCAGTACGGCGGGAACAGCTTCGAGGTCGATCGGTCGAGCAACGGCCGGCTCCTCACCGGTGATCGCGCTCCGGCGCAATGCGGCGGCGGCGATCGTCTCGGCCGCAGCGACCGCGAACCGGGCGGACACACCCGACCGCTGGTCGATCGCGGTCGACTCCCGCAGGTGCCTGACGAATCGCGCCAGCACCTCCAGCAGCGGCTCGCCCACCTCGGCGGTGAACTCGGCCTCCTGCCGGATCACGTCCACCTCGGCGTCGATGTCGAGCGGGTAGTGGGTCCGGACCTCGGCGCCGAACCGGTCCTTCAGCGGCGTGATGATCCGGCCGCGGTTGGTGTAGTCCTCGGGGTTGGCCGTTGCCACCAGCAACACGTCGAGCGGCAGCCGGAGCGTGTACCCGCGGACCTGGATGTCGCGCTCTTCCATCACGTTCAGCAACGCGACCTGGATCCGTTCGGCCAGGTCGGGCAGCTCGTTGATCGCGACGATGCCGCGGTGCGACCGCGGAACCAGGCCGAAGTGGATGGTCTCGGGGTCGCCGAGACTGCGGCCCTCGGCAACCTTCACCGGGTCCACGTCACCGATCAGGTCACCGACCGAGGTGTCCGGCGTCGCCAGCTTCTCGGCGTACCGGAGGCTGCGGTGCAGCCAGGCGACCGGAAGGTCGTCGCCGAGCTCGGCGGCGCGCCGGATCGAGGCCGGCGTGATCGGGTCGAGCGGGTGCTCGGGCAACTCGGCGCCCTCGATCACTGGGGTCCACTCGTCGAGCAGCCCGACCAGCGTGCGCAGCAGGCGGGTCTTGCCCTGACCACGCTCACCGAGCAGTACGACGTCGTGCCCGGCGAGCAGCGCGCGCTCGAGCTGCGGAATCACCGTACGGGTGAATCCGACGATGCCGGGCCACGGATCACGTCCGGCCCGGAGTTGTTTCAGCAGGTTGTCACGGATTTCGGCCTTGATCGACCGGGGGAGGTATCCGGCGGCCCGGAGGTCACCAGCCTTACGGGGAAGTTCAGCAGGTGCACTAGTCACCCTGAAGACGTTAGCTCGGTCACGCCAGCAACGCCCGCGGTATTTCAGACCCTGGGCGTGACCCGGCCCGAAGCGAACAGGTGGGTCGGGGTGAAGGCCAGCGGGGTCCAGGGGTGATCTGGGGAGTACCGGGCAACGAAATGGTCCCCGTCGAGCGGCTCGGTCGGCAACAGCTCGTACTCGTGCACTTCCTCTTCCGCGAACGCCAACCGGTCCCCCGTGGCCTGCTCGATCAACACCAGTCCGTCATCACGCCGGACCACGTCGAAACGCACGCTGGCACGCTCGTACCGTCCGATATTGCGGTCGTCGACCGGGCCGTCGGCAGGCTGCGGATCGGCCGGGTGACCAACGCCGACGTACTGCTGGAACACTTCCGTCGCCAGCGGCTCGAACAGCCTGGTCCCGTTGCCGGAATTCGTCAGCAGGCACATGATCAGGCCGGCCTCCGGATCGATCCGCAGGAACGCCGTTTGCGAGATCGTCGAGCCGTCGTGACCGAAGATCCGGCGGCCGTCCCAGTCGTAGATCCGCCAGGTCAGGCCGAGGTCGACGAAGCCGCCGATCCCCGCGGCGAACGGCACCTGCGGCTCCTGCATCGCGGCGTACCGCTCGTCGGTCAGGTGCAGCTTGGCGAACTCGAGCAGGTCGGCAGCACTCGCCGTGATCAGACCCGCCGGACCGATACTGCGAGGCAGCTGCCAGGTCCCGACCGGGGTGCTGCCCTCAGCCGTGTGCCCGCGGGCGGCGCGATACAGGATCGCCTCCTCCGGCAGCGTGACCGTGTGGGTCAGGCCGAGTGGTCCGACCAGCCGGGCGCGCAGCGACTCGTCCCAGGTCCGTCCGTCCAGGACCTCGATGATCCGGCCGAGGACGACGAATCCAGCGTTGCAATAGGAGTACGCGGTACCTGGTTCGAAGAGCTGGTCGACGTCGGCGAGCAGCGCGACGTACCGCTCCAGGCAGTCGTCGCCGCGGCCGGTGTCGGTGAACAGATCACCGTCGATGCCGCTGGTGTGGGTGAGCAGGTGACGGACCGTGATCCGTGGGTCAATGGGGGCCTCGGGCAACAGTTTGACCGCCGGGTCGTCCAGCCGCAGCCGGTCCTCGGCCGCGAGCTGGACGATCACCGACGCGGTCCACGGCTTGCTGACCGAACCGATCTGGAGGACCGAGTCCTCGGTGGTCTCGACCCCGGTCGCGCTGTTCAGTACGCCGTACGGCGTGATTGTCGTCTCGCCGGCGGACCAGATGCCGAGCACCGCGCCCGGAACCTCAGCCGCCACCGCCAACTCGTTCAACCGCGCAGACCAGTCAGGCATGCGGCCCAACTTACTTGGTGAACCCTTCCAGTGCCGCGCGAATATCGGTCCACGCAGCCGACTCCTCGAGGCCCTGTTCGAGCAGGATCTTCGTCGCGATGCCAGCCTGGTCGCGGTAGAACGCGAGCAGGAGATGCTCGGTGCCGACGTAGTTGTGGCCGAGTGTCACCGCCTCGCCGACGGCGCCTTGCAGGACGTGCGCCGCACGCCGGGTGTACGGCGGGTTGTCGCCGTCGAGGGTCTTCGGCTTGTCCGACGGCTCGGCGGCCGGACTCTGCACGTCGACGGCCTGGAGGACGGATTCGTTGGTGATGCCGTGCTTGACCAGGACCTTGGCCGCGATCCCCTCCGGCTGGTTGTACATCCCGAGCAACAGGTGTTCGGTGCCGACGAAGTCGTGGTTCCGCTCGCGGGCGATGTCGGCCGCGGCCTGTACTACGGCGCGCGCCCGCTGGGTGTACCGCTCGAACGCCGGCCTGCTGGTCCACGAGTCGGCGAAGCGCTTGTGGGCGGCCTGTTTGGTGACGCCGAGGACGGCGCTGATCTCGACCCAGGACTTGCCGGCGCCGCGGGCGCGGTCGACGAAGAACCCGAGGGCGGCGTCGCTGGTGGTGGTCAGTTCGCTGATCGTCACCGCCGCAGTCGCGAGCTGCTCGAGCTCGTCGTCGCTGCCGGCGTCGGTCTTGATGGTGCTGATGAGCTGCTGCAGATCAGGTCCAGGAGTCATGCGTCAACCCTAGGTTGACGATCATCGCGCGTCAACCCTGGGTTGACGTCAGCAGTGATGGCGGACGAAGTCGGTCAACGACCAGCCGGTGCGGCCGTCGGGCAGGCGAACGTGAACCCAGGTGTCGCCGTCTCGCGGGGAGATCGGAGTCAGATGGTCGCCCCGATACACGGTCGCCACCACCGTCCTGCTGCGCGGCGAGTCCCGGACGGTCGCATCCTGCGCGCAAACGGTCAGCTGATCGGCCGACCCTCGCCCTTGGGCGAGAGCAGTCGCCCCGACGGCAGCCAAAACCACCACAGGTACGGCGATTGCGGTCGCGAGGACGATCCTTCGCCGGGACGTTCCCCTTACCGGGGCTCCACTTTTGGCAACCCTCAGCGCAACGGCAAACTCGGCCGCAGTGGGGTACCGGTCGGTGGGTTCCTTGGCCATCGCCTTGCGGACCACCTCGTCGTATGCGGACGAAACGCCGTACGAGCTGGGCGTCGGCGGTGGGAGCATGGCGACGGCGTAGGCGAGCTCGGGCAGCGTGCGACGTTCGTACGGGCGTCTGCCGGCGAGGAGACTGAACAGGGTGCCACCGAGGGCGTAGACGTCGGTGGCCGGTGAGACCGGATCGCCGCGCCACTGCTCAGGGGCCATGTAGGCGACCGTGCCGGCCATAGCGCCGAGGGAGGGACCTGGCGCCGATCCGCTGTGCAGCCAGGCGGCTTCGCCGGTGAGGTCCAGACCGGTGGTCGACTCGACGCTGGCGAGCTGCCGGGCGACGCCGAAGTCGGCGACCATCGGGCGCTCATTGTCGAGGATGATGTTGGCCGGCTTGAGATCCCGATGGATGACTCCGGCTTTATGCATCGCTTCGACCGCGTCCGCCACCTCGGCCATCAACGCGACGGCCTGCTCGACGTCCAGCGGGCCTTCATCGTCCAACCGGCGTTGAAGATCCGGGCCGGTCAGGCGGTCCATCACCAGCCACGCCTGATCGCGTTCGCCACCTACTTCGTGGACGCGTACGACGCCCGGATGCACGACGGCCGCGGCCAGCCGGGCCTCGCGGCGCAAGCGATCGCGGTACTGCGGGTCGACCAACTCGGGATGCATCACCTTGATCGCGACCGCGCTGCCGTCGGCCAGCCGGTTCGCCGCGTAGACGACACCTGTCGCACCTGCACCCAGCGGCTCCGCCAGGCGGTAGCCAGGTACCTCGATCACGGCTCGCACACTAACTGGCACTGTCCGCTTCCGGAAGGGAATCTGCTGCCAGCTCCACCAAGGATTCGAGGTGTGCCACCTCGGCCAGCACCTTGCGCCGGAAGCGCTGCAGATTGCCGGGGTCGTCGCCGGTCGCTCGCAGCGGGGACAACAGTTGCCTCACTGCTCGGCCGAGTTGGTCGTCGGCCGCGTCGTCGGCCACCGGCAGCAGCTCGCGCGCCTCGGCGAGGGCCTGGCTCAACAGCTTGAGCCGGATGGGTTCCTCCAGCAGCAGGGCGGCGACCCGGAGCATCCGCCGACCCGCCTTGAGTGCGAACTCGGAGCTCATCGGCTGCGCCGGTGCGTCCCGCTGCTCACGGACCGCGTCGATCCAGGGCTCAATCGTCGTACCGCGCCAGATCGGTCCGGACGACAGCTCCCCGTCGGGCTCCGGAATGCCGTGACTGCGCCGCCGGCGCCAGGCCGTGACCAACTGCCGGTTCAGGCCGAGCGCCTCGGCGATCTCGGCGATCCCGTAGAAGGCCTTGCGTGCACTCACCCGGTCAGCGTAACCACTGATGACACCTCTTGCCATCTCTGACGACACGTCTTAACGTCATCACAGATGACAATTCGATGGAGGTTCTGATGACACGGAAACCCGCCCTCCTCCTGACCGTGGTCGCCGTCACCGGCGCCGCGCTCACGGCCGGCAGTCCGGCCGCCAACGCCGTCGTACCGCCTGAACACGCAATCATCGTGTGCGACTCGGCGACCATGTACGAGAACTACGACTTCTCGATTCCCGGCCCGGTCCACGTGCTGCGCACGCTGGGCTACGGCGACAAGGTCGGCCACACCCGAGGCGCGCACCCGGTCTACAACGGCTGGGCGTCGATCCAGGACTTCGGCCCGAACGACTGGGGCTACGTCCGGATCGAGTGCCTCGGCGGTTGGGGGTCCTGGTGATGAGCCGACTGCTGCGCACCACCGCTCTGGCCGGCGCCCTGCTGGTCGGCGGCGCCGTCCTCACCGCCGCCCCGGCCAACGCCGCGAACGGTCGCGTCGGCGTCCGCGAGACCGTCTGCGCCCAGGACCTCGAGCTCCGCACCGAACCGCTCGGCGCCCGGATGGGCACCCTGCACAAGCCGCAGACCTTCCTGGTCAAGCAGGTCTCGGGCAGCTGGGTCTACGGATTCGCGTACGGCGACATCAACCACGACGGCTGGGTCCAGGACGGGTGGTTCTGCTGATGCGGCGTCTCCTTGCGATCGCGGCAGCCGCTGTTGTGCTGTGTGGTTTCAGCGCCCCGGCTCACGCCGTCAACCAGTACACGACGATCGGGAACGTGCCGAAGCCGGCGGCGTGCAACAACAGCGGGATCATGCCGGCCGGAGGCTGGCTTGCCAACAAGTCCTGCGGCTACGTCATGGGTACGGCGATTGCCGGGACGCAGTTCGATGTCCACACGACGACCGCGAACAACTTCCATTTCGGTCGGTGGCGTGCCGGGGACGGGTCGAACTTCTGCGCCTTCCTGGTCCCGGGTGCGCTGGATACGTCGCACTCGACGTCGGTCGCGTCCAGTTGCAGCGACGACACGAGTGAGCGGCTGTCCCATCGCCGTACGTTCGGTCGCGACTTCGACGCGGCGCCACACACGGGCAACGGCGCGATCATCGTGCCGATCAACCCGTCCGCGTGCACGGGCTATTACAACTACTTCGTCGACAGCAACTACGCCTCCGGGAGCCTGCACGACCCGGTCGGCTTCGCACTGCCCGCCGCCGGCGGCTACCGCTACGCCACCAACGATCTTGGCGCGGCCATGATCCGAGTGGACGCCCTCGGCCAGACGATCTGGCTCTTCGTTGCCCGGAGCTGTATTGCCGCCCAACTCCCTAGCGGACTGAACAACGAGAACGACTGAGATTGCGTACCGACGAACGGGTAGTAGTCGCCCCCGAGAACCCGCCGCAGGCGGGCGATCGGGCCGGAATGCCGACCACTACCCGTTCTTCGGTACGGTTTGGCCCGTGCAATCTCTGCCCGATGTGATCAGGCCCGGCCTGCGGGTGCTCTTCTGCGGGATCAACCCCGGATTGATGTCGGCGCAGACCGGACACCATTTCGCCCGGCCGGGGAATCGGTTCTGGCCGGCGCTTCATCTCAGCGGGTTCACCCCACGCCAGCTCAAGCCCGCCGAGCAGGAGGAGTTGCTCAGCTACCGGCTCGGGATCACCAACGTGGTCAGCCGCCCGTCGGCGCAGGCGGCCGAGCTGACCAAGGCCGAGCTCGTGTCCGGCGGCGAGCAGCTCGTGGCGAAGGTGCTCACGGCGCAGCCGGAGTGGCTCGCCGTCCTCGGAGTCACGGCGTACCGCGACGCCTTCGGAGAGCGCAAGGCGGCCATCGGCAAGCAGGACCGCACGATCGGCGCCACCCGCGTCTGGGTGCTACCGAACCCGAGCGGCCTGAACGCTCACTACACGTTGCCGAAGCTCGCCGATGCGTTCGGGGAGCTCGAGCGGGTCAGTTGACCGGAAGTTCGGCAGGATGGGGTCATGCGAGCCTCGGATCTGCTGCGGTCGATCGACCATCTCCCGTACGGCGAACGTCTCCGGACTGTCGCGCTCGAGGGGCAGCGGTTGCGTGGGACCGCTGAACTGACCGAGCTGCTCGGCGAGCTGAGCCGCGGTACCGCGTTCGAACGGACCCTCGGTCTGACCCTTGCCCAGGTGACGGGCGAGGTCGCGTACGTGACGCACCTCCTGCGCGATCCCATGCCGTCGGTCCAGCATCGCGCGCTCGCAACGGTCCGTGGAGGCGTCCCGGTCTCCGACGACGAGCTCAGAATCCTGTACGACGATGCACCGGCAGCGCTGCGCACGAAGCTCCTGCAGGTCATCCGCAAGAACGGGCGGTCCCTGCTCGCCGCGCGCCTGATCGACGAACATCGCGAACGCTGGGGCGACCGCGCCGCAGCCAGCCTCCTGAACACCACCGACGATCAGACGGTCGAGCGACTCCTTCCCGAGCTGGCCTACTGCCTCGGCAGCGGTGAGTGGCGCCGCCTCGGCACCCAGCACCCCAAGATCGTCCTCGCCTACGCGAGCACCACGCTGCCGACCGGCCCGGACAAGGACGAGTGGTGGCAAGGTCCGGCGTACGGCGTCGTCGGCGTGCTGGACCACGATCCGGAGCAGGCCGCCGACCTGCTCACCACAGCACTCCCGCCCGATCAGTTGCCGATGGCAATCGTCTCGATCCTGGGCCGACTGGTCGACGCCGATCCGGAAGGTGTGCTGGCGATCCTGCTCACCCCCGAACGTGCGCCGGCACTCCGCACCGCACTCACGCCCGCGGTCCGCCGTCGACTGCACCGCTACTCCGACGACGACCTGATCGGGCTCGGCCGACTGCTGTGGCCGGATCTGACCCAGTTGCTCGAGGACCTTCCGCCGTCCCGCCGCGCGACCATCTTCACCGCCGTCACCAGCAGCGTCGACCTGAGTCAAACCCTTCTCTCTACCGAACTGCTCGCCGTACTCCCCCGTGAGCTCCGCTTCACCCAAGCTCGTCGCATGCTCGCGCTGGCAGCGATCGCAGACGATCACCACCAGCGCTGTCGGACCGCCGCGTTCCTGCCCTTCGACGAGGCGTTCGCGCTGCTCGAGCCGGAGGTCCGTCGGCCGGATGCCGACGATCGCGCGATGGTCTATCGGGCCGTCGTTGACGCGGCAGGCCACTCCCGGGAGGCCGCGGCGATCGAGAGCGCGCTGTCCTGGGCGACGCGGGTCCGGAATGATCGTGACACCGTTCGTCAAGGGGTCGTGCGAGCAGTCAGGGAGCTCCCGCCCTCGACGCTGACCAACCGATTGGTCGGTTCACTGCAGACCCTGCTGACCGACGCTCTGGAGGCGCGCGACACGTCCTGGTACACCCGGTCGGCGCTGACCAAGATCGCCGAAACCGCCGTACGCGAAGGTGCACTGCGCAGCGAGTCCGAGCTGCTCGAGTGGGGCCTGCAGGCGCATGGCCGACTGACCGAGAACCAGGGCACGATCCAGCTGTACGGCGTGATCGACGGTCTGCCTCGCGGTCAGGAGGCCGCGGTGTACGACGTACTGCGGAGGTACGTCGACGACGCGGTGGCGCGACGGGAGTTCCGGCTGCCGTTCGCGATCGCCCGTGCCTTCGACAAGCGCGGCTGGCCGAACGAGCACCTGCAGGCCGCACTCGAGCAAGGCGTGTGGTCGAACCAGGAGTACACCGTCGGCGAGGCCACCGAGTTGTGGCTCTGGCCGACCGCGACCAGGTCCGAGCGGACCCAGCGGATTATCAAGCGCGACGTCGGCATGGCCCGATGGGATCCGGTATGGCAGGCCGTCACCGAGCTGCGGACCGACCTCCTCGACGCCGTACTCGCGAAGCCCGACCGGATCCGCCGGTTCGATCGCAACCACCCGGCCTGGCAGGTGTCCGACCGAGCGGTACGCCGCTGGCTCTCCCGCCAGCAGACCCGGTACGCCGAACTTGTCGCGCGTGCTGCTGGTGATGCACGGATGCCGGACTGGGCTCGGGCCAACGCGGTGTCGATGCTCGGGCGCGTGCCGGGGGCCGGACGTGCGGTGCTCGAACCGTTCCTGCAGCACGAGTCCGTGCTGTTGCAGGAGGCGGCGTTGGGTGCGCTGGCGTGGACCGATGTGCCGCAGGAGGCGTTGCCGGTGCTGCTGTCGCATGCGGGTGACGATCGGGCTCGGGTGGCTATCTATGCGGCGACTCGGGCGGCTCGGTTCGTCCGGCCGAGTGTGTTGCCTGGGCTGCTGCATCCCGTTCTGGTTGGTGACGGTGTGAAGGTGACTTCCCGCAAGGAGGCTGCGCGGCTGCTCGGGGAACTTCGTGCGCCCGGTGCGAGCGAAGTACTGGCCGATGCTTGGGCTTCAGCCCATCGGGATGTGAAGGCGGCGATCGCGAGCTCGGCTTCGCAGTATTTGTTGCATGAACCGGCTAGTTGGGCGTTGTTGCAGGAGGCTGTGCACGACAGTGCGGCTACGGCGACGGTGCTGACTCAGCGTGCGGCGTACGGGATGGCGTTCAAGTACCGGTCGCGTTATGCGGATCTGCTGGTCGCGATCACCAACCGGCCTGAGCCTGAGGTCGTCCAGGTCGCCTTGCGGTCGCTGCCTCGGTGGGCTCGGTGGAATCCTTCGGTGGCGCCGGTGTGTGCTGGGTTCATCACCGATCTGACCGCGCGTACGACTTGGAACGATGCGACGACTGCTTTGGTTGCGATCGTTGCGAGTGATCCGCGGCTTGGTCTGGCCGATCTGGTGTCGGCTGTGCGATTGCTGCTCAGGTTGGAGAGCGATCCGCGGTTGCCGAACGGGACTGCCGACCGCGATCATCCTGCGCGGCAGCGTCTCGTCACCCTTGTGACGCGGCTGACCAAGGCGTTCAGCGCGAAGCCGGCTGAGACACGGCAGACGTTGAAGACCGTGGCCGCGGAGTTGGACGGCTCGGACTTCCTGCAGCTTCGGCTTGAGCTCGACGTCTATTCGCTCGATTGGTCCGACCTCGGTGCTGCATTGCGCAGCCTGATCGAGGCGGTCGACGGGCGGCCGTTGGTTGCACAGCAGACGGCACTGCTGCTCGGCGCGCGACTGGGTATGACCGAGGCTCAGTGGGCGCCGGTGCTCTTGGAGCAGCCTGTCCGGGGTCTGGTGCGTGGCGACACGTTGATGGAGGGGCTGCTTGCGTGGGCGGTCATCGGGGCTGCTGGCCGGCGTACGAACTGGGCTGCGGAGCGGCGGGAGCTACTCGTTGCCTTGCGCAATCATCCGCAGGCCGACGTACGGCAGCAGGCTCTTGAGCTTGTCACCGCATCCGAGGCCTAGCGTCAGTCCTTCGGCTTGGTCTCGGCTGCTGCGGACTCCTCGGCTTCGCGGGCTCGTTTGCGGCGTTTGCCTTCGTGCATGGCGACGACTCGCGCGATCGGGATGGCGCGGCCCTCTTCGAGCAGGTCCTCCGGAAGAGACTGCGGTGCGGGAAGCGCGTCGGCCCACGGGTCGGTGTCGCCCAGCAGCGCCGGCGCGGTCTTGACGGTGAAGTCGCGCGGGGTGACGCTCTCGATGTCGTCCCATCCCACCGGGTACGAGACCGTCGTACCCGGACGGACCCGCGGGCTGTACGCCGCCACGATCGTCGCCCCGCCGGAACGAGTGGAGTCGACGAACACCTTCCCGTGCCGGTCCTCCTTGATGTACGCCGTCGTCGCGACCGACGGATCGATCTTCTCGGTCCGCGCCGCGATCGCCCGGGTCGCCGCCGCGGCGTCCTCGATCGACACCGTGTCGACGATCGGCACGATCACGTGCACACCCTTCGCGCCACTCGTCTTGACCGCGCCGGACAGCCCCGAATCCGTCAACGCCTGGCGGACCAGCAGCGCCGCCTGAACCGCCATCGTGAACGTCTCCCCCTCCGGCGGGTCGAGGTCGAGGACAAGGTGCGTGACCCGGTCCCAGCGGTCGGCCCGCATCAGGGTCGGGTGGTACTCAACTGCTCGCTGGTTGGCGAACCACAGCAGCGTCCGCCGGTCGTCGCACAACGCGTACGACACCTCGCGCTTGGACGCCTCCGCCCAGACCGGCACCGTCTTCACCCAATCCGGCGTGTACTTCGGAACGTTTTTCTGCATGAATTTGGGCTGTCCCGGACGGATCCGGATCACCGACAGCGGGCGCTCCCGCAGTTCCGGCAGGATCCGCTCGTGTACCGCGTCCAGGTAGTCGACCAGGTCCCGCTTGGTCGCCTCCGCCCCGTCGAACAACGGCTGATCCAAGTTGGTCAGGTCAACGCCGTCCCGCGTCTCATCCGGCTTACTCGCCATCCCCAGAGCTTAGACGCGCGGTCAGGCGGAGGCGAGAACGGTGAGGAGGGCTTGCAGAACTAGCTCGTCCTCACCGGGTTGGAGCGTTTGTGGGTTGAGGGCGATCGCATCGTCGGGGAGGCCGAAAGTTCCTACTGCGATGCGGGGATCGCCGTCCCATAGTTGCTTGATCACCTCGTCCCGGGTCCCCGGGAGTCTGAGTACCGCGCGGCTGTGGGGCTGGCCGGCCTCGCTTGGATACCCGCGCTCGACCACCACGCCAGGGATCGCCTGCAAGCCCACAATCCAGTTGTCAACAATCCGCTCATAGGACGCCAGTAGCTCTGCTTCGTCCTGCTCCAGCGTCCACTCGACGGCGGCAAGCAGGCCTATCAGCTCCTCCTTGCCCACCTTCATCCCGCGCCCGATCTCGTGATTGGGCGAAGAGTGCTTGCGGATCCGGTCGATCAGCCAGGCCTTCCCCAGCACGAGCCCGCTCGCCTGCGGTCCCCGCAGCCCCTTCCCACCGCTGACAATCACCGCATCGGCGCCGACGTCCCGAGTGAACCGCCACAACGACGAGACCGGCGGAATCTGAGCGGCAGCATCCACAATCACCGGGATCCGCGACCCCGGCGTCCGCGACCCCGGCGTCCGCGATCCCGGCGTCCGCGATCCCGGCGTACCGGCCGGCGTCGGTGCCTGCTGAGTGGCACGGCCGTCCATGTCCCGCGCGACGCGGACGACCTCCTCGATCGGCAGGGCGTCGGCCGCGTAATGCGCACCGGCCATCCACAGCACGCAGGCGGGCCGGCGTTCCAGTGCGTCGCGGAGCTCGTCAACGGACGGCCCGATCTCGTGGATGTGTACGCCGAGGAAGCGGGCCGAGTAGTCGTAGCCGTTCCGTTGCGAGGCGAACATGACGACTTCGGCAGGCCTGGGGAATGCCTGGGAATCGGTGGTGATGCAAGACGCGATGGCGAGGGTGATCGCAGCCGCGGCTCCAGACGTCACGTAGGCGGACTCATTGTGGGTCAGCTCAGCAAGACGCTCACCAACACGCAGCTGCAACTCGGGGAGGTCGACGAACCGGGCGGCCGCGTCCGCCATCGCCTGGACAACAGGCGGTGGCATCAACGAGCCGCCGAGGAACGTGACCGTGGCGTTGGCATTGATCACCGGGCGCACCCCCAGCGGCCCCGTCATGCGATGAACTTCGACAACGCGGGTACGCCGGATTGCTCCGCCAGCCACGCATCGAGGAAGTCGTTGTCGGTGCCGTCGAGATGCGTCACTTGATAGGCCTCCGCAGTTGGGAAGGCAGCCAGCAACGAGGCCGACCAATCGGGATCGTCGACGGCGAGCAAGGTCCGACCGGCGACGGCAGGCGCGTGCCTGACAGCATCGAAGTACGACAAGGTTGTCGACAATGCGTCAGCAGACAATCCGGCTCGTAGACAATCGTTCAACTCCTCCAGCGGATACAGCGACGACTTCAGCCGTGCCTCTATCGCCCGGTAGAACAGCACATCCGTCACCCGCACGGCACTGAACCCAGGCCGCCGCGCAGCCGTCAGCACGGCCAGATCGTCCCCACTGATCGCGACCCGCGCCGGATCCACCTCCGCCAACCCCAGCAGGAACTCCGCCGCCCGCAGACAGTCCGCCGCAATCCCTCGATAGATGTACGTCGCCGGGTCGTCGATTCCCATTGTCAACAATCCTGGGTACGCCGCCGCGAACCCTTCGTCGGCCAGCCGTTGACCGCGGTGCATCAGGCTGAGGACGACGTACCGGCTCCGGTCGTTCGGATGTGGGATGTTGTTGACGCTCCCGTAGCGCGGGGTGATGAGAAGCGCGGGGAAAGGCCCGTCACCCTTCGGGATGCTGAGATTCCCGTATACGCGGTACGGCCCGGTGCTGGTGATCCGCAAGGAGTAGAACGTTGCTTCCTCGGTCGTCCGCGCCGGCACGATGTCGAGCACCGGCCGACCAGGGATCACGGCCAGTTCGTCATCCACAGCGGCCCAGTAGCTGTCGAAGTTCATCAGGTCACCGTCCCGGGGTGAGGTGCTCGGCAAGGAAGTCCTCGACGATCCGCATCACGTCCGGCAGTCCGGCGTGATGCGCGCAGTGTGGATAGGTACGCAACGTCTTCTCGCAGGCCAGCGCCCGGTGCAACGCGAACCCGGTCTCCGGCGGGCACACGTCGTCCTCGAGCCCGACGTACAGGAACGTCGGCGCCTGCACCTTCGGCGCGAAGTTCAGCCCGTCGTAGTACGCGACCGACTCCCGCACCCGGTCGACATCCTTCGGGTGGATTCGCAGGTACTCGTTGATCTCCTCGTACGGGTACGACCGGGTCAGCGTCGGTGCGGTCATGATCCCGCACAGGTACGGCGCACCCGCCGCCACGCACCGGATCACATCCGGCAGCAGTGCGGCCGTGGAGATCCCGAGCCCGCCGCCCTGACTCGACCCCTGCAGTCCGATCCGCAGATTGTCGACATCTGGACGATCGAGCAATACCTCGACCGATCGCACCACGTCGAGGTAGAACCCGCGATACCCGTACGTGTTGGGGTCGACGATGTTGTGCGTCAACAGTCCCGGGTAGCCCGGGTTGAACACGTCGTTCGACCGCAGCTTGCCGCGCGGCGCGACCGCGAGTGCGGCGTACCCGAGCTCGGACCATTCCTTCGGGATGGTCGGCTCGGAGATGTAGCCGGGGATCGTGACCAGGGCGGGGTACGGCGCCGGGCCTTCGCGCGGGACGGTGTACCAGCCGGCGATCCGCAGACCGCCGTAGCTGGTGTAGCGCAGATCGTAGACAATCACTTTGTCTGTTGAGAGTGCGGGCATTTCGGTGAGCACCGGGTCCAGCGGGTACGACGCGCAGTCCGCGAGGCCAGCTGCCCAGAAGTCGTCGAAGTCGTCCGGCAGCTCGACCTCGACGGTCGCGTTCTCAGGGTCTCTCAAGAGCGTTCCTCTCGCTTCGGAGCGTGAAGTGCGGTGCCGTCGGACGCGGTGAACAGGTGCAGGCGGTTCGGGTTCAAGCCGACGTACACCGTGCTGTCGTGGCCGAGGCGGAACGGGGTCGGGACGCGGGCCTTGATCAGTTCGCCCTCGATCCGGACCGTGACGAGCACGTCAGGACCGAGCGGCTCGGAGACGAACACCTTCCCGAGTTGATGGCCATCGACGGGTGTGGTGGAGAGGGTGATGTCTTCGGGGCGGATGCCGAGGACTACAGCCGGGTCGGTCGTCTCGACATCCGGGTGCACCTGCTGGGTGAGGGCCGACGAGCGGAACGTTCGTACGCCGTTGACATCGGCCAGCTCGCCGGTGACGAAGTTCATCGGCGGGGAGCCCATGAACGAGGCGACGAAACGGTTCGCGGGACGTTCGTAGATCTCCTCCGGTGTCGCGCACTGCTGGATGACGCCGTCGCGCATCACCGCGATCCGGTCCGACATCGTCATCGCCTCGACCTGGTCGTGCGTCACGTAGATGAAGGTACGCGCGACATCCACATGCAACCGCTTGATCTCCGCCCGCATCAGCACCCGGAGCTGGGCGTCGAGGTTGGACAGCGGTTCGTCGAGCAGATACGCACCGGCGTCCCGGACGATCGCCCGGCCGAGCGCGACTCGTTGCCGTTGGCCACCAGACAGCTCACGCGGCTTGCGGTCCAGCAGGTCCTCGATGTCCAGCGTCCGGGCTGCCTGGAGTACCTGTTCGGCGATCGTTGCCTTCGGCACCCGCATCATCTTTAGCGCGAACCCGATGTTCTGCCGGACCGTCTTGTGCGGGTAGAGCGCGTAACTCTGGAACACCATCGACACGTCCCGCTTGTTGGCCGGCAGCCAGCTGACGGGCTTGCCGTCGAAGAAGATGTTGCCCTCGGTGGCCCGTTCGAGTCCGCAGATCATTCGTAGGGTTGTCGACTTTCCACAACCGGACGGGCCGACCAGGGTGAGGAACTCCTGGTCCTCGATGGTCAGGTTCAGGTCGTCCACCGCGGTCTTGCCGCCGAACGACTTGGTGATGCCTTCCAAACGCACTTCAGCCATCAACTCAGCCCTTCACGGATCCGGCGGCCATGCCCTGGACCAGCTTGCGCTGGAAGAGCAGGGCCAGCACCAGGGGTGGGACGACCGCGAGCACTCCGGCAGCGGCCATCACGGTGAACTGGGTGTTGAAGTCGGTGGCGAAGTTCGCCGCCACCACCGGGATCGTCTTCGCCGCCTTCGTACTGGTCAGGAACAGCGCGAACATGAACTCGTTCCACGCGGTCATGAACGCGAACACCGCCGCCGCGACCAGCCCCGGCGCCGCGACCGGCAGGAACACCGTCCACATCGTCCGGAACCACCCGCACCGATCGACCCGGGCCGCCTCTTCCAACTCTCGCGGTACCGAGCGGAAGAAGTCCTTCAGGATCCAGATCGTGATCGGCAACGCGAACGTCGTGTACGACAGGATCAGCGCCAGGTAGGTGTCCAGCAGCCCGAACGTCCGCATCAGCAGGTAGAACGGGATGATGATCGCGATCCCCGGCACCATCCGGGTCAGCAGGTACAGCACGAGCAGCACCTGACTCCCCCGGAACTTCAACCGGGAGAACGAGTACGCCGCGAATGTCGCGAGGACCAGATTCAGTACGGCGGTCGACGTCGCCACGATCAGGCTGTTCCGCAAGGAGTACGGCGTTTCCGAGACGGCCCGCCCGCCGACGAGCTCCTGCGCCGCGTTCGGGCGGATGAAGCCGAGATAGTTCTCCAGCGTCGGATGGATCGGGATCCAGTGCGGCGGCACCGAGATCGCGTCGACCTCGTGCATGAAACTCATCGCGACGATCCAGTAGAACGGCAGCACCAGATACAACGCGAACAGGATCGCCAGCACGTAGAGCACGATCTTCTTCCACGGGATCCGATAGCGCAGGGGAACGCGTACGAGAGTGCTCATACCTCGAAGTTCCCCTTTCGGTACAGGAGGCCGATGTAGCCGACGGAGATCAGGAGGGTGATCGCAGTGATCACCCAGGCGTAGGCGCTACCGAGGCCGAAGTCGGTGAAGGTCAGGACGGTTTGCACGTCGAGCAGCGCGATCGTGGTGGTCGCGTCGCCGGGTCCGCCGCCGGTCAGCACGTAGATGGTGTCGAACGCCCGGAACGCGTTCATCGTTTCGAGGATGAGCACGATCAGCAGTGGATGGAGCAGCCAGGGCAGCGTGACCTGTCCGAACCGCTGCAGGGCGCCGGCCCGGTCGACCGTCGCGGCGTCGTACAACTCTGATGGGATTGTCGACAATCCAGCAAGCAGAATGATGACCGAGAACGGGAGCGTGTTCCAGACCTGCGCCAGCGCGGTGAACAGGAACGCACCGGTGCCGGACGTCAGCCAGGCGTGGTAGTCGTCGATCACCCCGAGCTGGGACAGCAGACCGTTCAGCGCACCGGTCTTCGCGTCGAAGATGGTCCGCCACATCAGCCCGTTCACCACCCCGGGCATTGCCCAGGGCAACAAAGCGAGACTGAGCAGCAGACCGCGACCACGGAACCTCTCGTTCAGCACCAGCGCCAGGATCAACGCGAGTACGACGGTGAGCCCGAGCACCACCAGCACGAACAGCGCCGACACCTTCAACGCGGACAGGAACGCGTGATCGGTGAGCAGAGCCTTGTAGTTGTCGAACCCGATGAATCGCTTCGCCCGTGGGCGTTTCAGGTTGTTCTTCTGCAGGCTGACGTAGAAGGAGTACCCGATCGGATAGGCGACCAGCAGGGCGATCACGACCATGGCCGGCGCGTTCAGCGCCCAGGCCTTGGCGTTGTCGCCCAGCGGCTGTCGTTCGGCAAACCCAAGCCGATTGAGCGCAACCATGCTCAGGAGTACTTCTTTTTCAGGGTTTCCACGGTCTGCGCAAGCGAGTCCACCGCCGCGGACGGCTGCGTCTGGTTGCTCAGCACCCCCTGGACGACCTTGTGCATCTCGGTTTCAAATTCGGTATACCAAGGCACCCCGAGGACGTTGCGCGGCTTCGCGATCTCGGCCAGATGCTGGTATACCACCGGGTCGGCGAACTTCTTCAGCGATGCGGTGATCTCCGGATCGGATCCCATCGCCTTGTAAGCGAAGCCGAGTCCGCGCTGCAGGAACCAGAACTTCGCGGTGTACGGCTGCTTCTTCTCGTCGTACCCACCGAGGTAGGTCAGCAGCTTGAACGCGTCGTCCTTGACGTCGGTGTCCTTGGCCAGCCCGTACATCCGGGTGTTGCTGACCGTCGCGTGCTCCTTGCCGTCCAGGCTCGGCACGAGCGCCATCCGGATCTTGCCCGCGGCCTTGGACTTGGCGGGGTCGTTGTAGTCGCGGCTCGCGTACCGGGCGCCGATCGTGTACGCGTACCGGTTCGCCTTCATCGCGTTGTCGATCGGGACCGGCAGCAGCTGCAGCGACGCCGGGTCGATCACCTTCGACTTGTTGGCCGCCTGCTGCAACCAGGCGAAGACATCCTTCGTCACGGTGTCGGACGTATTCATGATCGGGTTCTGCTGATCGTCGAACAGGTTGCCGCCGCTACCGAACACGAGCGCCCAGACCCAGGACCACCACGTGTCGGACAGCTGTGCGGGCAGACCGATCGGATACTCCAGCAGGCCGGCGTTCTTGATCTTCAACGCCTGCGCCTCGAGCTCCTCGAGACTGGCCGGCGGCTTGGTGATCCCAGCTTTCGTGAGGATCCCGGTGTTGTAGGTCAGGCAGTTCGCGTCGGTGTAGTACGGCAGGCCGTACCGCTTGCCCTGGTACGTCATCGCCTCGGCGTTGCCCGGATAGATCGCGGCGTACACCTCGTCCACGCCGGGGAGGCCGTCGAGCGGCTGCAGGTACTCGCCGTCGACCCAGGCCGCCAGCGAATCGTCGTACACGTAGAGCGCGTCGGCCCCGCCGCCGCCGGTGAATTCGGCGACGACCTTCTGGACGTACTGCGCACTCGTGATCGGGGTGTAGTTGACCTTGATGTTGCTGGTTGTGGTGAAGCGGTCGAGGTTCTGCTGGACCAGTTCGGCCTCGTAGTCCCAGCCTTCGAACTTCACGCTGCCGTCCCCGGAACCACTTCCGGAGGACGAGTCGTTCGAGCAGGCAGCGAGCAGGGCGGGTGCGGTCAGGCCGAGACCGGTCAGCTTGAGGATGTGGCGGCGGGTGAGCTCCATGGTTGTGCCTCCAACGCTTGGGCGATGCGCAGTCGGTACAGACGCGTCGGGCGTCCTTTGGGGTGGTGCTGGGCGGTGCCCTCGACGCTCACCAGGCCGCCTGCGTCGAGGGTGCGGATCAGCCGGCGTCCGCTCTGATCCGTGATGCCGAGGTGACCGGCAAGCTCTCCAGGCGAGAGCGTGCGGCCTTGGAGTTCCTGGTCCAGCGCGGCCAGCCGGGAAACGGTGGTCGCGCTGAGACCGACGTACTTCGCGAGTTGTTCGACGTCATCGCCGTGCCCGCGGTACGAGAACCGGAGTGCTTCGCCGGCCGGCCCCATCGGGCCGATGACGACACCGCTGTCCTCGAACAGGTACGCGCACGGTTCGTCGGCGAGCTCGGCCCGGGCGGCGGCTTGCTCGGCGAGCAGGACGCAGTTGCGGGCGGACACGCCGACACCGAAGCCGGCCGAGATCTGTGCGCCGAGCGCCGCGGCGGCCTCGGCCAGTGCGGGTACGGCGACCCAGTTGCGGGTGACGCGCTCGAACAACGCCTTGTGGGCGAAGACGACCACGCCGCGGCGCCCGCGGTTCTCGATCCAGGCGCCGGCGAATTCGGGGGTGTTGAGCAGGTGGTTCATCAGACCGATCCGGGCGCGTTCCTCGTCCGCGGCCTGCGAGATCAGGAAGATGCCGGCCGCGAAACGCTGCGCGCTGGCCCGTTCGGACTCGATCCGCAAAGCGAGCTCGTGCAGCTCGGTGCGGATAGTGGCCGGCACCGGCATGCCGCTCATGATCTGGAGCTGTCCCGCGAGTTGTTCCCGGACGGCCGCGCGGACGCTGATCACGTAGCTGCGTTCGCCGAACCGGTGGAACGCGTCGCGGTGGAACTCGACGATCTCCTCGACGCTCTGGGTCGGTGCGTAGGGCAAGCAATCGATCTGGTCCTGGTCGAGGTCCAGCGCGGTCGCGACCGCTTCGACCGCTTCGGCGGGGAACGTGTCGATGCTGACCGGCGTACGACCCCAGCCGCGTTCCTGGGCGCGGTAGAGCGCGAGCGTCAGGTCGAGCGCCGACGACCGGATCACGCCGACCGGCAGACCGGGCGGCAGCAGTTCGCGGCTCGCGGTGTACGGCACCGGACCGGCGAGGAAGCCGTCGAGTCGCGTCGTACTCAGGAACTCGCCGACCTTGTCGCGGATCTCGTCCTCGTGGTCGTAGCTGACCCACTCGAGCCCCACGCCGCCGAGCGTGCGCGCCGCATCGTGGAACAACTCGTGGTGGGTCACATGCGTGACGACCCCGATCACGATGTCCACGGCACTCCTTTAACGAACCATGTTCGGAAGTGATTCGTAAATCCAATGCCGTCCAAGGTGGTCCCCGAGAGGCCCTCAGGTCAAGGGATCGTGCGGGATTCGTTCAAGACCGCGGCCGTCGTACCGGTCTAGCGTCGCGGCCATGATCCTCGTCACCGGTGGGCTCGGCATGATCGGCGCCCACACCGCCCGCGCCCTCCTCGACCTCGGCCAGCAGGTCGTCGTCACGTCGCACCGGCATACCGATCCCCCGTCGTTCCTCGAAGGCAAGGTCACGGTCGAACAACTCGACGTCACCGACCGATCCGCGTTCCTCGCCCTCGGCGAGCGCTACGAGATCAGCGACATCGTGCATCTCGCGGGAAGCATCCCGGCCGACGATCCGGTCGCGTACTTCCGCCACGACACCGCGGCGCTGTTCAACGCGCTGGATGCGGCGCGGGCGTGGGACGTACGGCGGTTTGCGGTCGCCAGCAGCATCGGCGTGTACATCGGGCAGGACGAATCCCCGTGGTACGAAGACCTTCCACTACCGACCGCCGACCTCCCGCACCTGATCGTCGCCTTCAAGAAGGCCGTCGAGCCGGTGACGACGCACAGCCTCGCCGGAACCGGCATCCAGCCGATCGTGCTCCGGATCGGCTCGACCTGGGGTCCGTTGATGGACCCAGAGTCGATCTTCAGCCCGATCCCGCCGTACGTCAGCGCCGTACTCCGCGGCGAAACCCCCACGCCCCTACCGGCCGACGCCGGCGGCGACTGGTGCTACGCGCCCGACATGGGCCGCGCGATCGCTCTGCTCATGACAGCCGAGGCTTTGAACCACACCACGTACAACGTCTCGAGCGGAAAGCCCTTTGTGTACGGCGAAGCGGCCGACCAGCTCACCGTCCAGCCCGGCGGCGAGACCAGCCCGCACCTCGACATCACCCGCCTGACCACCGAGACCGGCTTCACCCCCACCTTCACCTTCCCCGAAGCCGCCGCCCACTACGTCGCCTGGCGCTCCAAGAATGATCGCTGAACACCTCACGGTGTGACGAGACAAGCTATTGCATGTCTCACGACACCAAGGCTTGTCTCCACATACCTTCAGCCGCCGGAGACGCCGATCTCGGCGTCGGCTAGGTCGGCGGTTAGGCCGTCGGTGTCGTCCAGCCAGCCGTGGGGGAGGACGATGTGGTCGCGGGGGCTGCCCTGGCGGCCGCGGGGGGCGCCTAGCTCGGCGACTGGGAACGGGACCGCTGGGTCCAGTTGAGCGAGGAGCTCGTCGAGGCGGGCGAGGGAGTCGACCATGCCGAGGGCGGCGCGGAGTTCGCCGCCGGCCGGGAAGCCCTTCAGGTACCACGGGACGTGCTTGCGGAAGTCGCGCAGGCCGCGCGACTCCCCCATCAGGTCGGCGAGCAGTTCGCCGTGCCGTCGCATCACGACCGCGACCTCGCCGAGCGTCGGCAAGTTCAACGCCTCGCCGCCGGCGAACGCGACCGCGAGATCGCGGAACAACCACGGCCGGCCAAGGCATCCGCGTCCGACGATCACGCCGGCGCAACCTGTCTCGGCGACCATCCGCAGGGCGTCGCCGGCTTCCCAGATGTCGCCGTTGCCGAGGACGGGGATGCTCACGTGCTGCACGAGCTCGGTGATCTTGGTCCAGTCCGCCTGACCGGAGTACGCCTGTGCCGCCGTACGCCCGTGCAACCCGATCGCCGCGGCACCCGACTCCTCCGCGATCCGGCCCGCGTCCAGGTAGGTCTGGTGATCCGCGTCGATCCCGATCCGCGTCTTCATCGTCACGGGTACGCCGTACGGCGTCGCCGCATGCACTGCCGATCGCAGGATCGCGCCGAGCAGGTTCCGCTTCCAGGGAAGGGCCGCGCCGCCGCCCTTGCGGGTCACCTTCGGGACCGGGCAGCCGAAGTTCAGGTCGATGTGCGCAACACCGTAAGCATCACAAAGGATCTGCACCGCGCGCCCGATGTACGTCGGGTCGACGCCGTACAACTGCACCGACCGCACCGTCTCTCGCGCGTCGAAGGTCAGCATGTCGAGCGACTTCTGGTCACCCTCGACGATCCCGCGCGAGGTGATCATCTCGCACACGTACAGCCCCGCGCCCTGCTCGGCGCACAGCCGCCGGTACGCCGCGTTGGTGATGCCGGCCATCGGCGCCAGCACCACTGGCGTGTCGATCGTCAGGTTGCCCAAGGAAAGCATGTCAGGCCTTCGCGACCAGGACCTGGCCGTTGCCGGAAACCTGTGCTTTATAAGGCTGTACGGCGTTCGCGGTCGTCGTCACGTCGCAGGCGATGCCCGAGTCGGAATGCTTGACTACGGCAACATCATCCATCGTGCAGGTCACCTTCGCGGCGTCGGCGACCGTGCGCTGCACTGCGTCGACAACCTTCGCGCGAACGATCGCGACCGAGTCCGAGGTGAACTTGTACGACGCCGAGTACTGCTTCGCGTCGACCGTCAACGTGCCGCCGTACGACTTCCCGCCGTACGTCACGGTGCAGGTCAGCTCGTGGTTGCCGGCCGTCTCGACCTTGTCGATGCCCGGGCACTTCACCGTCGTGGTGGCCGCTTTGCCGGCCGCGATCTGCGCCTGCTTGGAGATCGCGAACGTGATTCGCTCCGCCAGCGGCGCATCGCTGGCAGGCTCGCCGGTGACCTTCGGAGTCGGCCAGGGCTTCGAAGGAGTCGGCAGTGCGGTCAGCGTCGGCGTGGACGCGGTCGGGATCGGTGCGCTCGAAGGCGCACTGGAGCTGGGCGCGGAGGGCGACGGCGTGCTGCCCGCGTCCGGCTTGCTGTCCGAGCAGGCCGACAACAGGAACACCGCCAGCGCGGACAGTCCGACGACAGCCAACCGACCCCGCATCGTCAGCAACCAACCAGGTGCTGGGCGAGATACCCGGTGACCTCGGTCAGCGCGACCCGCTCCTGCTTCATCGAGTCGCGCTCCCGGATGGTCACGGCGTGGTCCTCGAGGGTGTCGAAGTCGACGGTGATGCAGTACGGCGTACCGATCTCGTCCTGGCGGCGGTAGCGACGGCCGATCGCGCCGGCATCGTCGAAGTCGACGTTCCAGCTCTTCCGCAGTTCGGCGGCCAGGTCGCGTGCCTTCGGCGAGAGATCGGCGTTGCGGGACAGCGGCAGTACGGCGGCCTTGACCGGCGCGAGCCTCGGGTCGAAGCGCAGTACCGTCCGCTTGTCCACGCCGCCCTTGGCGTTCGGCGCCTCGTCCTCGGTGTACGCGTCGAGCAGGAAGGCGAGCACGTTCCGGGTCAGGCCGGCGGCGGGCTCGATCACGTACGGCGTCCAGCGCTCGCCCTTCTCCTGGTCGAAGTACGACAGGTCGGCGCCGGAGTGCTTGGAGTGCGTGGACAGGTCGAAGTCGGTCCGGTTCGCGATGCCCTCGAGCTCGTCGAACTCCTTGCCGCCGAAGTTGAACTTGTACTCGATGTCGACGGTGCGCTTCGAGTAGTGGCTCAGCTTCTCCTTCGGGTGCTCGTAGAACCGCAGGTTGTCCGGGTTCAGGCCGAGGCCGGTGTACCAGTCCCAGCGGGCCTTCAACCAGTACTCGTGCCAGTCCTCGTCCGAGCCGGGCTCGACGAAGAACTCCATCTCCATCTGCTCGAACTCGCGGGTCCGGAAGATGAAGTTGCCCGGGGTGATCTCGTTGCGGAAGCTCTTGCCGACCTGGGCGATGCCGAACGGCGGCTTCTTCCGGGCCGTGCCCATCACGTTCGCGAAGTTGATGAAGATGCCCTGCGCGGTCTCCGGGCGGAGGTAGTGCAGGCCCTCCTCGGACTCGACCGGGCCGAGGTACGTCTTGAGCAGGCCGTTGAACATCCGCGGCTCGGTGAAGGTGCCCTTGTTACCGCAGTTCGGGCAGGCGATCTCGGCCAGCTTGACCTCGTCGACGTCCTTGTTCTTCCGGCGGGCGTAGTCCTCACGCAGGTGGTCGTCGCGGAACCGCTTGTGACAGGACTGGCACTCGGTCAGCGGATCGACGAACTCGGACAGGTGCCCGGACGCCTCCCAGACCTTGGTCGGCAGGATCACCGAGGAGTCCAGGCCGACGACGTCGTCACGACCGGTCACCATCGTCCGCCACCACTGGGTCCGGATGTTGTTCTTCAGCTCGACGCCGAGCGGCCCGTAGTCCCAGGCCGACTTGGTTCCACCGTAGATCTCGCCGCACGGGTACACGAAGCCTCTCCGCTTGCTGAGGCTGACGACGGCATCGACGGTTTCCACGGGCACTTTTCGACTCCAGAACGGGCACAGATGAATCTACGGAAGAGACCAGGCTATCGGTCCCGGCGTCCCGTCATCGAATCCGTGCTGAGTCAGCAAATCTTCGTATGCGGTCGGCTCGTCGATCGCCTCCGACAACAGCGGCACAGCAGCCATCTTCACCTCGTACGGCGACAGCGCCCGCCGGTAACTCCCGACGTTCACGAACTCCAGGTCGAGCGCCAGCAACTCCGGGTCATCGACGTTCCGCCCCACCCGCGCCGACACGAACCCCTTCTGCTGCGCCAACACCTCAACGGCCGCCTGCACCCGCTCCGCAAACTCGGCCTGCTCAGCTACCCCGACCCGAAATCTGATCACCACGAACACGGGCCTAACCATAGGACCTGGAACAATGGAGGTATGAGCTCCCCTAGCAGTCCGTTGCGGCAGCGGATCACGAAGATTAGTTACCCGTACGTCGCGAAGCTGCACGGTGCGCCGAAGCTGACGCTGCCAGGGATCACGCTGGTGCTGGCGCTGGCCGGAGTGTTCGCTCCGGTGGTGGTGGGTGTACCGGCCCTGGTGCTGCTGGCGTTGCTGCTCGGGTGGCTGGCGTTCCTGTCGTGGCCGGCGGTGACGACAGGAGCGAAGTTCCTGCGGATTTTCTCGATTCTGGTGATCCTGCTGTTCGCGGTCTCCCGGATCGCCAACGGCTGATTACGGGCGGCCGAGGCTGTCGTACGCCGCTTCGACCGCAGCCTCACGTAGTTCGGCGACCGGCTCGTGGTCGATCATCACCGCGCAGTCGGACAGCCCGCCGAGCGCGACCATGCAGCGGACCACGTCTGACAGCGACGGTTCGGTGCCGATCAGCAGCGCCGCGAGCGTGCCGCGCCATTCGATGAAGCGGTCGGCGAGCTTCAGTTCGTGCAGCACCGAGAGGTCCCGGATCGCCAGCTGAATCAGGCCGCGGTGCCGGTAGGCGAGGTCGAAGTACGAGCCGAGGAGCTCACGCGCCGGGACGGGTGCGGCTGCCTGCTGCGCGGCGGCGTACGCCTCGAAGTCGGCGATCATCGGCTCGACCAGGCTGTTCAGCAGGTCCTCACGGGACGCGAAGTGGTAGTACAGCGCCGGCTTGGTCACGCCGAGCCGGTCGGCGATGTCGCGCAGGCTGGTCTGCTGCAGCCCCTGCTGGGCGAACAGCTCCAGCGCGGCCTGCTGGATCCGCGCCCGGGTGTCGCCGGTCCGTTGTCTCGGCATACCCCGAAGATTATCTGACCTTCCGGTAAGTAAACCGTTGACAACGCCGGAGGCTTTGCTTACCTTCCGTTAAGTAAACAAACGTCAGGGGGTAGCCATGAAGGTCCTGATCTCCGGCGCGAGCGTGGCCGGCCCGGTGCTGGCCCACTGGCTGCACCACCACGGTTTCGAGCCGACGATCGTCGAGCGCACACCCGAGCTGCGGCACGGACTCGGCGGCCACGCGGTCGATCTGTTCAGCTCGGCCGCCGAGGTGACCCGCCGGATGGGTTGCTGGGACGCGATCGAGGCGGCCCGCACCCGGATCGAAGCGCTGACCATCGAGCGGTTCGGCAAGCCCCCGGTCGAGGTCGACCTCAGCCGGATGTACGCCGGGATTTCGAGCAGCCACGTGGAGATCCTCCGCGGCGAACTGACGAAGATCCTGTACGACGCCACTCGCGACACGGCGGAGTACATCTTCGGCGACTCGATTGCGAGCCTGCACGACGACGGGAACGGCGTCGACGTCACATTCGACTCCGGGACGGAACGCCGGTTCGACCTGGTCATCGGCGCCGACGGACTGCACTCGAACGTCCGCCGGCTGGCCTTCGGCCCCGAGGAGCCGCTGCGTCGCTGGCTCGGCGGGTACCTCGCCGTGTTCTCGATGCCGGACATCTTCAACGTCGGCAACCACACGCTCGCGCACATGTCGGTCGACAAGCTGGTCGGGATCTACGGCGTGCACCAGACCGGCCAGACGCGTAGCGGCTTCCTGTTCCGGACACCGCACGAGCTGCACTACGACTACCGCGACAAGGACGAGCAGAAAGCCTTGCTGGTCAAGGAGTTCAGCGACTACGGCTGGAAGGCGCCACAGCTGCTGGAGCACCTTGCGTCGGCCGAAGACTTCTACTTCGACTCGATCGCACAGATCACCTTGGACACCTGGACCAGCGGGCGAATCGGGCTGGTTGGAGATGCGGGCTACTGTCCCGGACCAGCTGTCGGCGGCGGGACCAGTCTGGCTGTGGTGACGGCGTACATCCTCGCGGGCGAGTTAGCGAGCAATCCAGCGTCCGGCTTGAAGAACTACGAGCGGATCATCCGTCCGATGGTTGAGTCGAGTCGGCGGATCGGTCCGAAGTTGATGGGCACGATCATCCCGGGCAGCCCGCTGGCATTGCGGCTGATGCCGTTCGCCGCCGCAACGCTTCCCAAGCTGCCGACATCAGTGCAGCGCTTCATCTGGTCGCAGAACGCAGTAGGCAAGACCTTCAGCTCAGTGGATCTCCTCGAGTCCCAGGTCCGTCAGTCGATCACGTAGCCACTCCAGCTCCTTGGTGAGCTGTTTGGCCAACGACTGTTGATCCGACCACGCGTAAACCTCTGACTCCAGGTGGTGCGTGAGTGGATGCCCACCACCAACCAGTCTGGTCAAACAGTCGTCCAGTACACCCGTTGTCACCCTAAGCGGAGCTGGTGGGGCAGCGTGGGCCGGCAGGTGGGCATGCATCCGCCAGGCCGCGTGACCGGACAACTCGTACGCCTGCGCGATGTCGTCCACTCCCGGCCCACCCCACTCACGCACCTGCCGCAGGTACTTCGGTGTGCCGAGCTGACCGAGCACGTAGCGACCGGCCGCATCCCACGGGTCCACCAACGTCGGCGCGACCGACAGCTGGCCCTTGACCACATCGACGCCGGCCTGCCACAGCAACTGGAACACATCGGCCGGCTCCTCGAACTGGACGGCCAGATGACACGCATCCAACCCCAGTCCGATCCGCGACGCACCGCCGTACGGACTGGAGTAGCGATTGAGCCAACCGGCTGCCTGCCCGATCATCTCGAGCACGCAGCCCGGCTCGGTCTCGACGGCGATCCGGATCTTCCGGCCGGTCCTGGCCTCGGTGCGGACCAGGTGCTGCTCGACGCGGTCGAATGCCTCCCGAGCAGCACGGTTCCGCGCCTTCGACCACGGCATCCGCCAGGCCAGCGGCACGGTCGAGATCGACCCGTACGACGCGTCAGAGGGCAGCAACTCGGCTAGTACGTCGACCAGGTCGAGGGTGTAGCGGAGCCGCTCGGGGTCGGTCCAATCAGGGCAGTACAGCTTGGTACCGACGACCTTCTCGGTGAAGTGCGAGTGCGGGGTGCCGTTCAGCGAGATGACCTCAAGTCGATTGCGCTGTAGCGCTCGGCGCAGCCTGCTGAGCGACGCCGGCGAGTTCGCCAGCCGATCAGCCAGCCGGCTCGGAAACCACAGCCCTACCCCCAGCACAGGTACGCCGAGTGCCGCGCGGACCTTCCCGGCGCAGTCGTCGAGCCCGTCGATCAGCTCATCCAGCTCCTCGGCCGGATGCACGGTCGCGCAGTACCCCACATGGACGGTCGAGCCGTCCCGATGACGGAACCTCATCAGCTCTCCTCACCCCGTTAGGCCACTGAAGGTGATTACAAGCGGACTCTCCGTGACCTAACAGCACTGTAGAAGGCTGACGGCTCGGGTGGAAGGGCTGATTTTCGGTTAGAGGTGTTCCGGTTCGGCAACCAGATCGCGGGAGCGGTCGGCGACCGCCATCGCGGCGAGGGCTGTGGTCAGCGGGACGGCCGCGATGATGCCAAGACTGCCGACGAGGCCGCGGACGATCTCCATCGCGACCGACTCGGTCGAGAGGACCGCCCGGCCGGGAAGACCCTGGATCGCGAAGACCAGCAGCACGGGCAGCGCGGCGCCGGCGTACGCGAGGACGAGCGTGTTGACCACCGACGCGACGTGGGTGCGGCCGATCCGGAGGCCGGCGCTGACCAGCTCTCGACGGTTGGCGGACGGGTTCGCCGCGGACAGTTCCCAAACGGCCGCCGCCTGCGTGACGGTCACATCGTCCAGCACTCCCAAAGCGCCGATCACCATTCCAGCGATCAACAAGCCGGTCAGATCGATACCAGGCACCAGCGCCTTCGCTCCTGACGCTCCGTCGGAAGCCAATCCGCTCAGCTGGCAGAACTTGGTGAAGAACCAGCCGAGCAGCACGGTCAACCCGAGCGCGAACACTGTCCCGGACAGGGCGATCGAGCTCTCGGCATTGATCCCGTGGGTGAGGAACAACGCGATCGCCATGATCACCGTGCCGCCGACGACCGCGACCAGCAGCGCGTTCTCGCCCTTCAGGATCGCCGGGAGGATGAACTGCGTCAGCATCACCGCGGTCACCGCAAGCGCGATCAGGGCCGCGAAACCCCGCCAGCGCGACAGCGCGACGACCGCAACCGCGAAGAGGCCGGCCAGCAGGAGCAGCGATCCGGTCCGGTCATGGTCGACGTAGGTGTACCGGTCGGCGAGCGTCTTCGCGTTCCCGATCACGCCGAGCATCAGCGACTGACCAACCTTGACCGGGATCGTGGTCTGGCTGGCCTTCGGGACCTGGATCGGCACCACCTTGCCCTTGTCGGCGCCGCTGGTGAGCTTGACCGTCGCCTCGTCGCACTGGGCGTCCGGATCCTTGCAGGCCTTGAGGGCCGTCACCTCACCGCGGACGGTCTGGGTCTGGTACGACGCGACCTTCACGTCACCGCCGGGCCACATCACGATCATCCCGACGACCGCGGCCAGGATCAGCGGGATCAGCACCGCCGCGACCACGATCCGGACGCGCCGGGCCACGATCGCATCGGAGTTCACCACCGACGTGTCGACCACATGATCGCCATGGCCGTGCCCGTGGCCATGCCCGTGACCCTGGGGAATTTCCAGCTTCCGGCGCCGGTTGCCCCTGCTGTCGGCGCGCCTGCGCCCGACGTTTCGGCTGGCCATCGTGCACTCCCTGTTTTGACAATCAGTTCCAACTAAATGAAAATGATTGTCATGAAATCTGGTCTTCGAGCTGTCCTTGCCGGCGCCACCGCGCTGGCCGCCCTCACCCTGGCTGGGTGCAGCGGCTCGACCACCAACGGTTCCAGCAACGGCAAACTCGACGTCGTCGCATCGTTCTACCCGCTCGAGTTCATCGCCCGTTCAGTGGGGGGCGATGCGGTGAACGTGACCACCCTGACCGCCCCCGGCGTCGAGCCGCACGACCTCGAGCTGACCCCCAAGCAGGTCGGCTCGATCGCGACCGCGAAGCTGGTCGTGTACGAGAAGGACCTGCAGCCGGCCGTCGACGAGGCCGTCGAGCAGAACGCGAAGGACGCCGGCTTCGACGTCGCCCCGGCCGCCCAACTGGAGGCCACCGGCGCCGACTTCGAGGAGCACGAGCCCGGCCAGGCCGCCCCCGCCGTACACAAGGACAACGCCCTCGACCCGCACTTCTGGCTCGACCCGGTGCGGTACGCCGATGTTGTCAAGGCGGTCGAGGAGAAGCTCGCCTCCGTCGACAGCGCCAACGCCGCCGGGTACCACGAGCGCGCGACGGCCCTGCTCGGCCAGATCGGCAAGCTCGACACGGAGTACAAGACCGGGCTGGCGAGCTGCGAACTCAGGACATTTGTGACCAGTCATGAGGCGTTCGCGTACCTGGCCAAGCGATACGGTCTGACGATGGTCGGCATCGCCGGGTTCACACCGGACGCGGAGCCGACGCCGACCCGGATCAAGGAGGTCCAGGACCTCGTGAAGGCCCAGCACGTGACGACGATCTTCTACGAGGAGCTGGTCAGTCCGAAGCTGGCCGAGACGATCGCGCACGACGTCGGCGTCAAGACCGCCGTATTGAGCCCGATCGAGGGGCTGTCGGACGCGAACTCCAAGGAAACGTATCTGACCCTCATGCGGGAGAACCTGCAGGAGCTGCAGAAAGCGAACGGCTGCGCGTGATAGCGGAAGACTCCCCCAGGGCCGTCCAGGTCGCCGATCTTTCGGTTGACCTGGGCGGTCGACTGGTGCTCCGGGGTATCGATCTGCGGATCCGCCAGGGCGAGGTGGTCGCCGTGCTCGGGACCAACGGCTCCGGCAAGTCCACGCTGATCAAGACCGTCGTCGGGTTGCTGCCGGCGGCCCGCGGCGAGGTCCGCTTGTTCGGAACGCCGGTCCCCCGCTTCCGCGAGTGGCGCCGGGTCGGGTACGTCCCGCAGCGCATCACCGCGGCCGGCGGCGTACCCGCGACGGTGTACGAGGTGGTCTCGTCCGGACTGCTGTCGAAGCGGCGGATGTTCAGGCCACTGGGGGCCGCGGGCAAGCAGTCGATCGAGGAGGCGCTCGAGGTCGTCGACATGGCCGACCGGCGCAAGGACGCGGTCGCTGAACTGTCCGGCGGGCAGCAGCAGCGGGTCCTGATCGCTCGGGCGCTGGTCTCCGATCCCGACCTGCTGGTCCTCGACGAGCCGACGGCCGGGGTCGACCTGGCCAGTCAGCAGATCTTCGCCGACGCGATCCGGGAGCGAGTCGCGCGCGGTACGACGGTGGTGATGGTCAGCCACGACCTCGGCCCGATGGACGCGCTGATCGACCGCACGGTGGTGATGCGCCGCGGCCGCATCGTGTACGACGGCCCGCCGCACTCCTCCCAGACCCACGCCCACGTCCACCACTCACACACCTCAGAAGAAGATCCGGGGTGGATGACTCCATGACCATGTTCCAGCTGGAGTTCATGCAGCGGGCGCTGATTGCCGGTCTGCTGACCGGGCTGTCCGCGCCGGCCATCGGGACCTATCTGGTGCAGCGGCGGTTGTCGTTGATGGGTGACGGTATTGGCCACATCGCGATCACCGGGGTCGCGCTTGGTCTGCTGACCGGGTGGGCTCCGGTCCTGACCGCCGTACTCGTATCTATTGCCGGTGCGACCGCGATCGAGCTGGTCCGGGCTCGCGGCAAGGCCACGGGTGACGTGGCGCTCGCTCTGATGTTTTACGGCGGTATCGCGGGCGGTGTGCTGCTCATCGGGCTGGCTGGTCAGGGTGCGGCCACTCTGAACACCTATCTGTTCGGTTCACTCACCACGGTGTCCCAGAGCGACCTCTACGTCGTTGTCGGGCTGGCTGTCACCGTTCTGGTCGTGGCGATCGGACTGGGACCGCAGCTGTTCGCGGTGTGCCAGGACGAGGAGTTCGCGCGTACGACGGGGCTCCGGGTGCAGCTGCTCAACCTGGTGATCGCTGTGATGGCCGCGGTGACTGTGACCGTGGCTATGCGGACTGTGGGTCTGCTGCTGGTGAGTGCGTTGATGGTGGTGCCCGTGGCGACGGCGCAGCAGATCACGCGGTCGTTCCGCAGTACGTTCGTGACCGCATGTCTGATCGGTGTGGCTGCATGTCTGGCCGGCATCGTCACGTCGTACAACGCAAATGTGGCTCCGGGTGCGACCATCGTCGTGCTGGCGCTGGCCGGGTTCGTGGTGGCGGCGACGGTCGGGACGCTGCTCCGGCGGCGGTCCGGGCGGGCGCGTCCACTCGCGGACGAGGAGCCGGAGATCGGCGTACCGGCGCCGGAGCCGCATGTGGTGAGCCCTGGGCACCCGCACGCCCATGCTCCGGAGTGCGGCCACAAGAAGGTCGAACACGGTGACCACGTCGACTACGTGCACGACGGTCATCTGCACGCTGCGCACGGCGATCACTGGGACGAGCACTGATTTGCTGACTTCTGAGAGAATTGGGCCCGGTGATGAGATGACAGGAGGAACGGTGGCTATCGGAACACGCTCGACCCGTCAGCGCGCGGCGGTCGCGCAAGCGCTCGACCAGCTCGACGAATTCCGGACCGCCCAGGAGATCCACCAGGACCTCCGGACCGCCGGTGAGAACGTCGGCCTGACCACTGTCTACCGGACCCTGCAGGCGCTCGCGGACTCCAGCGAAGTCGACGTACTCCGCAACGCCGACGGCGAAACGGCGTACCGGCGCTGCTCGAAGGGTCATCACCACCACCTGGTCTGCCGCAACTGCGGCCGGACCGTCGAGGTCGAAGGCCCGGCCGTGGAGCGCTGGGCCGACAAGGTCGCGGCCGAGCACGGCTACGCCGACATCAGCCACACCCTGGAGATCTTCGGCACCTGCAAGGACTGCCAGCAGGTCTGAGGTGTGGCTCAGGTCACCTTTGCCTTTGAGTGCACTCTAAGGCGTACGTTTTGAGCATGAACACGACGGAGCTGCTCCCCGATCCCCGGCAGGCCATCGCCGAGCTCAACCCGGAGCTGGAGATCGACCCGGAGCTGCTCTGCCTGCTCGAGCTTCCGGACGACCTGCCCGAGCGGCTGTCCATCGCCGAGGCCGCCGAGCTCACCGGCCTCACCGCGCACACCCTGCGGTACTACGAGCGCACCGGGCTGCTCGACGTACGCCGGGACGTGTCCGGCTACCGCAGCTACGACCGGCGGGCGATGGCGCGGATCGTGTTCATCAGCAGGCTGCGTGCCTCCGGCATGCCGATCGGCACGATCAGCCACTACCTGGAGCTGGTCCTCGAGGGCGACCACACCGCACCGCAGCGGCTCGCCCTGATGCAGGAACACCGCGCCAGGATCCACCGGCAACTGCGTGATCTGCAGCTCGCCCTCGCGGTGACCGACTACAAGATCAACGTGTATCGCGGCACCGCCACTCCGTAACTTTCCTCGCTCAACCCGGGGGCCCGGGCGGAGCCATGTCAACTTCTGGGAGATTCTGATGAAACTGGGTAGCCAAGGCGCCGAGGTCAGCCGGCTCGGACTCGGCTGTATGGGAATGAGCTTCGCGTACGGCGAGGCCGATGACAACGAGTCCGTCGCGACCCTGCACCGCGCGCTCGACCTCGGCATCACGTTCCTCGACACCGCCGACATGTACGGCTTCGGCGCCAACGAGGAACTGGTCGGCCGGGCGATCGCCGACCGCCGGGACGAGGTGTTCCTGGCAACGAAGTTCGGCATCACCGGAAACCCGCTGACCAAGGCCCGTGGTGTGAACGGGTCGCCGGAGTACGTCCGGTCCTCGATCGACGGCTCGCTGCAGCGGCTGGGGGTCGACCACGTGGACCTCTACTACCAGCACCGGATGGATCCCGACGTACCCGTCGAGGAGACGGTCGGCGCGATGGCAGAGCTGGTCGAGGCCGGCAAGGTCCGCTATCTCGGGTTGTCCGAGGCGTCGGCGGAGACGATCCGGCGGGCGCACGTCGTACACCCGATCACCGCGGTGCAGTCCGAGTGGTCGCTGTTCAGCCGGGACATCGAGGAGTCGGTGCTGCCGGCCTGTCGCGAGCTCGGCATCGGGATCGTGCCCTACTCGCCGCTTGGTCGCGGCATGCTGACCGGCGCTCTGCCGGACCTGTCGAGTGACGACTTCCGCCGTACCCTGCCGCGCTTCTCCGACGACAACCTCGAAGCGAACCTGGCCCTGGTCGAGGAGATCCGCTCGGTGGCAGCGCGGTACGACGCCACGCCGGGGCAGGTCGCGATCGCCTGGGTGCTTGCGCAGGGCAACGATGTGGCGCCGATCCCGGGGACGAAGCGGCGCAAGTACCTCGAGGAGAACGCCGCGGCGCTGTCGCTTTCGCTGACCGCGGAGGATCTGGCCGGGCTCTCGAAGCTGACCCCGGCCGGGACGCGATACGCGGACATGAGCTGGGTCGCCGGGCAGTCCGCGCCGCAGGGCTGATAAACTGACCGCAGTAAGCCTTCCGTACCGGACTCTTCCGGCGGGAGGCTTTTCTGCGTTCTGATCCGCTCTGAAGGAGACCAATGTCTGATCTTGTGGTGCGCCGCGTCCAGTCCTCCGACCGTCCCGTGATGGAGCGGTTGTGGCTGATGTTCCGCCACGACATGTCCGAGTTCCAGGGGCAGCTGCCGCGACCCGACGGCAGCTACCGGGCCGAGTGGCTGGAGAAGGTCCTGACCGGGGACGCCGAGTGGGCCGGGTACCTGATCTCGCAGGGCGAGAACCCGATCGGCTTCTGCTTCATGCGCGCGTTGCAGCAACCGGTGCGGGTGCTGAACGCGTTCTTCATGGTGCGTCCGGTACGCCGCAACGGGCTCGGGCTGCGCGCGGTCCAGGAGGTTCTGTCGCACCACCCCGGGCCGTGCGAGGTCGCGTTTCAGGGCAACAACGAGAAGGCGGTCCGGTTCTGGCAGCGGGTCGCGACCGAGGTGTCCGGGGACGTGTGGACGCAGGAAGCCCGGCCGATCGCCGGCAAGCCCGACGCGACGCCCGACCTGTGGATCTCATTCCAGATCTAGTTCCAGGTCTAGGGACAGACCGAAGTACTCGAAGAGAGTTTGGTCGAAGAACGTGATGTTGTGAGTGATCCCGGCCTTGGTGACGGTGAAGACCTGCAGGCTGTGCGCGTGGTACCGACCGTCGTCGCCGCGGACGTAGGCGCCGACGGCGGGCTGGTCGTTCGCCACCGTCGTCACCAGTCGCCAGGCCGGGCCACGCATCGCGTAGACCCGCTCGATGAACGCGCCGTACGCGTCGCGACCCACGAACCACAGCGGCGCCGGCGGCATCTCCAGGACGACCCGCTCGGCCAGCAACTTGCTGAGCCCTTTGACGTCGGCCGCCTCGAAGGCCCGGACGTAGTCGTCGATGACAGTCCTGATCTCGCGGTCTGTCGGCTCGTCGACATCGTCTTCGGTGAGGTCGATCTCGGCGAGGCGAGCCCGGGCGCGCTGGAGGGCGCTGTTGACGGACGCCGGGGTGGTTTCCAGCGCCTCGGCGACATCGGCGGCGGACCAGTCGAGGACATCACGCAGTACCAGCACTGCACGTTGCCGGGCCGGTAGATACTGCATGGCGGCGATGAGGGCGAGCCGCAAACTGCCCCGCGCGGCGAGGGCCGCGGCCGGATCGCCGGTTGTCGGAAACGGCTGCAGCCACGCGACTTCCGGGGCCAGCTCAATTTTGGTCTGGGCGTCTTCCGCAGCACCGACAAGCCCGGACGGCAGCGCTCGCCGGCTTCGCCCTTTGAGCGCGGTCAGGCACGCATTGGTCGCGATGCGGTAGAGCCAGGTCCGGAGCGACGCTCGCTCGGCGTCGTAGGTGTCGTAGGCCCGCCACGCCCGCAGGAGAGTCTCCTGAACGAGGTCCTCGGCGTCATGAACCGACCCCAGCATGCGGTAGCAGTGCACCTGCAGCTCATGCCGGTAGGGCTTGACACTCTCGTCGAAGTCGTCGCGGTCCATCGGGGCCAGCCTTCCACGCTCGTCGGGTCTTCGCAGTACGTACCGCGCTCGGCCGCCGAATTCATCGGTCCGCCGTCGATGAATTCCTCGGTCGGCGCAGGTAGGTACTGCGAAGACCCGACGACGGAGGTACCGATGACCACTCTGACCGACAATCGCACGGATACCCGCTGGTTGATGCTGGCCGTTCTGCTACTCGGCCAGTTCATGGCGTTGCTCGACACGTTCGTGGTGAACGTCGCGATGCCGACGATCGGGGCCAACTTTCATGCGTCCGGGGCGTGGCTGCAATTGGTGGTCGGCGGCTACATGGTGGCCTATGCGATGACGCTGATCACCGGAGCAAGGCTGGGTGATCTGTACGGTCGTCGCCGGATGTTTCGGACCGGGGTCGTACTGTTCACGCTCGCATCACTGGCGTGCGGTCTGGCGCCGGGGATCCTGCTGCTCGTTGTTTTCCGGGTTATCCAGGGCATCGCGGCGGCGGTCATGGTGCCGCAGATCATGAGCGTGATCCAGACCCGCTTCACCGGCAGCGCTCGCTCCAAGGCGTTGTCGGCGTACGGCGCGACGCTGTCGGCCGGCCAGGTAGCCGGACTTGTGGTCGGCGGTCTGTTGACCAACGCCAACCTCTTCGGCACCAGCTGGCGACCGGTCTTCCTCGTCAACGTCCCGCTCGGCCTGGTTCTGGCTTTCCTTGTCCCCCGCCTGCTGCCCACGGATGTGCGAGCCGAGCGGGTACGGCGGTTCGACGTCATCGGGCTGGCGTTGGCGACGTCCGCAGTACTGCTGATCGTGCTGCCGCTGGTGATCGGGCACGAGATCGGCTGGCCGGTCTGGGCCTTCGTCTGCATCGCCGCAGGCCTTGTGCTTGCCGCGGTCTTCGTCCAGGTGGAGCGTCGCGTCGCCATCGACCCACTGCTCAACCTCGACGTACTCCGCGCACCCGGCCTGCCGTCGGGCGTGATCACGCTCGCCTGCATGCAACTCACTACCGGCGGTTTCCTGTTCGCCTTCACCCTGCATCTTCAGGCCGGCTTGGGCGAATCTCCTCTGCGAGCCGCCCTGACCTGGCTCCCCTTCGCAGCGACGTTCGGTGCGGTCGGCTACTTCTGGCGCGTCCTACCGACTCGCGTCCACTACGCCGTCGTACCCACCGGCATGGCGCTCAGCGCGATCGGCTTCATCGCTATCCCTCTTCTCTGGCCCGCCCTGGTGATCACCGGCGCCGGCATGGGTCTGTCCGCGAGTCCGCTCGTGACCCAGTCGCTTCACCGCGTCCCACCGGCTCGCGCGGCAGATGCCAGCGGCCTGCTCACCACGACTATGCAACTGAGTCAGGCCACCGGCGTGGCGGCGTTCGGCACGCTGTTCCTGTCCTCAGCGAACGACCTCACCCGCACGACTCTTGCCCTGGCCCTGACTTCCGCTGTGGGCCTGATCGCCGGCACCTTCCTGGCACGCACGGCTAGAACAGGACGACTGACCTGAGCACGTCGCCGCCGTGCATCTTGGTGAAGGCGGCCTCGACGTCCTCCAGCCCGATCGTCTCCGAGACGAAACGGTCCAGTGGCAGACGGCCTTGGAGGTGGAGGTCGATCAGCATCGGGAAATCGCGAGACGGCAGGCAGTCGCCGTACCAGCTCGACTTCAGCGAACCGCCGCGGCCGAAGAAGTCGAGCAGCGGCATCTCGAGCGTCATGTCGGGAGTGGGTACGCCGACGAGCACGACCGTGCCGGCCAGGTCCCGGGCGTAGAACGCCTGCTTCCACGTCTCGGGCCGGCCGACTGCATCGATCACCACATCGGCGCCGAACCCGCCGGTCAACTCCTGCACGGCCGCGACTACTCCGTCGTGGTCGAGGCCCTTGGAGTTGATGGTGTGGGTGGCGCCGAGCTCCTGGGCGGTCTTGAGTTTGCGGTCGTCCAGGTCGATGGCGATGACCTTCGCCGCCCCGGCCAGGCGGGCTCCGACGACAGCCGCCGTACCCACGCCGCCCGATCCGATGACCGCGACGCTGTCTCCGCGCCCGACGTTCCCGGTGTTGATCGCGGCTCCAAGGCCGGCCATCACGCCACATCCGAGCAGCCCAGCCACCTCGGGCTTGGCGGCCGGATCCACCTTGGTGCACTGACCGGCCGCGACCAGGGTCTTCTCTGCGAACGCGCCGATCCCGAGCGCCGGGCTCAGCTCGGTCCCGTCGGCCAGCGTCATCTTCTGCTTGGCGTTGTGGGTGTTGAAGCAGTACCAGGGCCGGCCGCGCAGGCAGGCGCGGCAGTTCCCGCACACGGCCCGCCAGTTCAGTACGACGAAGTCACCGGGCTGCACGTCCGTGACGCCCTCGCCGACCGACTCCACCACTCCGGCGGCCTCGTGCCCGAGCAGAAAGGGAAACTCGTCGTTGATCCCACCCTCCCGGTAGTGCAGATCCGTGTGGCAGACACCGCACGCCTGCACCACCACGACCGCTTCCCCGGGACCCGGGTCCGGGATCGTGATCTCCTCGATCGACACCGGCGCACCCTTGCGCGCCGCCACCACTCCACGCACCGTCTGAGCCATTCCCCGAACCTATCCGGCCCACCCCCTTCCCGTCAGCCCCGGCGCGTCTGTCCACCGGTTGGGGGACAGCGGGTCACCCAGGCGGTGCTCCCCGGGGACGGTGCCGGACGGCCAGAGTTGAGGCATGGAGAACGACAACGCAGTGAGGGTGCGCGGCCTGGTCAAGCGGTACCCGGACAAGGTCGCGGTCAACGGTGTCGATCTGGACATCCACCGGGGCGAGGTCTTCGCCCTGCTCGGCCCGAACGGGGCCGGTAAGACGACGACCACGGAGATTCTGGAGGGGTATCGCCGGGCCGACGAAGGTGAGGTCAGCGTGCTGGGGACAGACCCGGCGCACGCCGACCGGTTGTGGCGCAGCCGGATCGGGATCGTCCTGCAGACCTCGCGCGACGAGGCCGAGTCGACGGTCGCCGAACTGGTCAGCCACTACGCGGGCTACTACCCCAACCCACGCGACCCGGACGAGGTGATCGCCGCGGTCGGGCTCGAGGAGAAGCGCAAGACCCGCCCGCGCAAACTGTCCGGCGGTCAGCGCCGGCGGCTCGACGTCGCGCTCGGCGTCGTCGGCAACCCGGAGCTGCTCTTCCTGGACGAGCCGACGACCGGATTCGACCCGGAAGCCCGCCGGCAGTTCTGGACCCTGATCGAGAACCTGCGCACCAGCGGTACGACGATCCTGCTGACCACCCACTACCTCGACGAGGCCGAGCACCTGGCCGACCGGGTCGGCGTGATCGACGACGGCCGGATGATCGAGATCGGCACCCCGGAGACGCTCGGCGGGCGTGGCGCCCGGACCGCGCGGGTCTCCTGGAGCGACGCCGACGGTCAGCACGAGCTGCGCACCGACAAGCCGACCGCCGAGGTCGCCGCGCTGATGGCCCGCTTCGGCGGTGAGGTACCCGAGCTCGAAGTACGCCGTCCGAGCCTGGAAGACATCTACCTGGAACTGATCGGCAAGGCCAACGACGCCAAATCCGTTGCTATTGAAGCTGGAGCACTCTGATGGCCGACACCAAAGCTTTGCCGTCCACCCTCTCGGTCGGGCTGGCCCGGACCAAGCTCGAGGTGCGCGAGTTCTTCCGGGAGCGGGAGGCGCTGATCTTCACCTTCTTCTTCCCGATCATCTTCCTCGGCATCTTCTCCGCCGTCTTCGGCAACACCGACTTCAACGGCGTCAACGCCGCCACCTACTTCACGCCCGGGATGATCGCCTCCGGCATCTTCCTGAGCAGCTTCCAGTCGCTCGCGATCAGCATCGCGCTGGAGCGCGACGAAGGTCTGCTCAAGCGGCTCCGCGGTACGCCGATGCCGCCGCAGTCCTACTTCATCGGCAAGATCGGCCAGGTCCTGGTCACCTCGATCGCCCAGTTCGCGCTGCTGCTGGCGATCTCCGGACTGGTGCTCGGCGTGGACATTCCGACCGAGCCGTCGAGGTGGCTGAACTTCGTCTGGATCTTCATCCTCGGCACGGCGTCCGGCTCGGTGCTGGGGATCGCGTTCAGCGTCGTACCGAAGTCAGGCAAGGCCGCGTCCGCGGTGATCACTCCGGTCGTCCTGCTGCTGCAGTTCATGTCCGGTGTGTACTTCGTCTACAGCAGCCTGCCGGGCTGGATGCGCGGCGTCGCTTCGGTCTTCCCGCTCAAGTGGCTGGCCCAGGGGATGCGATCGGTGTTCCTGCCGGCAGGTTTCGAGGTGAACGAGCCGGGCGGTTCCTGGCAGCTCGGGACCGGTGCGATCGTGCTGTCGGTCTGGTTGGTGGTCGGCCTGTTCCTCGCCCAGCGGGTGTTCCGCTGGACCCGCCGGGACGCCGGCTGATGAATGAGGTCACCGGTACGACGTCGTCCCTCCCGGACCGGCGTCGTACCGAGCTGTCCGACGCCCCCTCCTGGACCGGGCCTCGTGTCTGGATCCTGATGTGGAGGAAGATAGGGCGGGTGGACAGGTCTCGCGGTGGCGCCGGGCAGCCGATCTGGACCCGGACGCTGATCGGGTGGCACGTCGTCTTCTGGGTGCTGCTCGGGATGACGCTGGCGCTGTCGTTCCTGGGACATCTCGGGACCGCTCGGCAGTTGGTGTTCACGGGCACGGTGGTTGTGCTCGGGGCGGCGTACCAGTTCATCGGGCTTCGCGCGATGACGTCCCGTTCGGCGGTTCCGTCGTACGCCTATCGGCTGGTGCTGATCGCTTGTCTGACGGTGCTGATCGGGGTCTATCCGCAGTCGGTGTTCTTGATGTTCATCGCGTCGGCGCAGATCTGGTTGCTGTGCGCGGACATCCGCGAAGGGATCGGGCTCAGCCTGCTGCTGGTGCTCGGTGTGGGTACGGCGCAGTTGTGGAGCGCGGGCTGGGGCTGGACCGCGTTCTGGGAGATCCTGCCGTGGATGCTGGTCAGTCTCGTGGTCAGCCTGCTGTTCGGGATCTGGATCGAGAAGGTCATCACGCAGAGTCAGCAGCGGGCCGAGCTGATCGACCAGCTCGAGTCGGCGCGGGACGAGCTCGCCGAGGCGCACCACAGTGCTGGTGTGATGGCTGAGCGGGAGCGGATGGCTCGGGAGATCCACGACACGCTCGCGCAGGGGATGACGAGCATCGTGATGCTGGCGCAGGCCGCGACGGTCGAGTTGGCGCGTGGCGGCAGCGATGGGGCCGCGGCGCGGCTGGCGGCGATCGAGGACACGGCCCGGGAGAACCTGGCCGAGGCGCGGGCGTTGGTTGCCGCGTTCACCCCAGTTGCGTTGTCAGAGGCAACGTTGACCGAAGTACTGCGACGGCAGGCGGAGCGGTTCGCGGCCGAGACCGGTGTCGACGTACAGGTCTCGTTGGACATGCCTGATGACGAGGTCGCTGCGTTGCCACAGGCGCAGCAGGTGGTGCTGTTGCGGTCGGCTCAGGAGGCGTTGGCCAACGTACGGAAGCATGCTGCGGCTACGCAGGTGCTAATCACGCTTGGGTTGTCGGACGGCGGGGTGTGGATCGAGATCTGCGACGACGGGTCCGGGTTCACGCCGGGGTCTGCGTCGGGCGGGTTCGGGCTGAACGCGATGCGCGGGCGGGTCGAGGAGTCGGGCGGATCGGTTCAGGTGGAGAGTTCGCCTGGACGCGGTACGCGCGTACAGGTGCTGATCCCGGCTGTGCAGGAGGACGTGTGATTCGGGTTCTGGTGGTCGACGATCATCCCGTGGTGCGGTCAGGGCTGACCGGGCTGCTGTCGGTGACCGACGACATCTCCGTTGTCGGCGAGGCAGCCGACGGCTCGGAGGCGGTCGCGCTGGTCGAGTCGACGCGGCCCGACGTCGTACTGATGGATCTGCGGATGCCGCGGATGGACGGTGTGACCGCGACCGGCGCGATCCTGTCCAGCTACCCGTCGACCCGGGTGCTCGTGCTGACGACGTACGACACCGACACCGACATCCTGCACGCCGTCGAGGCGGGCGCCGCCGGCTACCTGCTGAAGGACACCCCGCACGCCGAACTCCTGAACGGCATCCGCGCCGCCGCCCGCGGCGAAACCGTCCTCGCTCCGCCTGTCGCCGCGCGCCTGATGTCGCGCCTCCGTACGCCGGCCGCACCCGCCGCCGCGCAGCCCTCGCCCCGCGAACTGGAAGTCCTGGCCGCCGTGGCCCGCGGCCTCAGCAACGCCGAAATCGGCCGGGAACTCTTCATCGGCGAGGCCACGGTCAAGACCCACCTACAACGCCTCTTCGCCAAACTAGACGTAGACGACCGAACCCGAGCCGTCACCGTAGCCCTCGAACGAGGCCTGCTGCCGTCGCCCGGCCGCTGAGCTAGCGGCCGTGCCCCTGGTCTCTCGCCGGACCAGCGTTGTCGGAGTGACGCTCCTGCGCACCCATCGAGTAAGCGATCCGCGGGTCCACCCGGCCCTCGAGCCGACTGCTGAGGTCCGACTGCGCCTGGCTCACCACGGGTTGCTGGTCGGCCTGCAAGGTCGGATTCACGCCGGCCCGGACCGCATCGGCGAGCTGTTCGGCTTCCTTCGTTGCGTGCCGGTGCTCAGCGAGGGCGCCATTGGAGACGTTGACGGCGTGTTCGGCGACTTTTGCGAAATCCGCGCTGCTCCCGGAGAGGTCTGTGTGCAGCCGACGCGCGTAGTCGCGGGTCTCATCGAGCGAATCGCGCATCTGGCCGATGGTCCGGTTGAGCTTGGCGGACGGCTGTGCGTCGTCGACACCGGGCGCGGACGGCTGGAAGTTGTACGCCGCCTGCCGCCCGTTGGACAGCTGACCGACCATCTGCTCGACCCGTTCGTCGACAGCATCGACGACGGTCTTCAGGAACTCGACGCCCTGACGGAGCTGCGCCACGTCGTCCGTCGCACGATCCGGCATGTGCTCGATTGTTTCCAGATTCTTCAGGGCGCCCTGGAGGGCCTGCGCTCCGGCCCGCAGACATCTACGGTCCTCGGGAGTTGTACCGTTACGCTGAGCGTCCAGCACTTGCTGGACACTCCCGATGCTGGCCGACTGCTGTTGAATGTCGCCCTGGTACGCGGCGAACGTGTGCGCAAGGCTGGCCTTGGCGGGCTTCACGGCGGCGCCCTCGGCCCTCTGGACCGCTTGCTCGGCCGCGAAGAGGCCGTCGACGCCCCGCCTCAGCGTCCCGAGATCGTCCGATCGGCTGCCCAGCATCCGGCCGATCTCCGCGTCGCCGAGCTCGTAGGTCACCGAACTCAACGTTGCGTGCACCTCGGTGACCGCCTTCGCGATCTCGTCGGTGTAGTGGGCGAATTCCGCCTCGTTCGCCATCAGCTCGCCCTTCGTCTGCCGCGCGCTCCGGTCGGGCCCGCGCTCCCGTCGTGATTGATGCCTCGCACAACGAGCCTAGACGCAACCGGGTCGATCGCCGGTTCCCACCACCCTTCGCCCAACGGTCGGGCCCAGCGGTCGGGGTCCTGCGGTCCGGCCCTGCCGGGTCAGCCGTCCGCGGCGACCTCGTTCGGGATCGCGCCGCCGTACCTGCGGTCACGCTGCGCGTAGATCTCGATCGCCCGCCACAGGTCCCGGCGATCGAAGTCCGGCCAGAGTGTGTCCAGGAACACCATCTCGGCGTACGCGAGCTGCCAGACCAGGAAGTTGCTGGTCCGCTGCTCCCCCGACGACCGGACGAACAGGTCGACCTCGGGGATGTCCGGTGCGTAGAGATGCCGGGCGATCGTCTTCTCGGTGATCCGGTCCGGCTTGAGCTTGCCTGCGGCAACCTCCGCCGCGATCGACTTCATCGCGTCCGCGATCTCCGCCTGGCCGCCGTAGTTCACGCAGAACTGCAGGGTGATGGTGTCGTTGTCCTTGGTCCGCTCCTGTGCGTACTCGAGCTCGTCGATCACCGACTTCCACAACCGCGGCCGCCGCCCGGACCACACCACCCGGACCCCCATCGCATCCAGCTCGTCCCGCCGCCGATGGATCACTTCCCGGTTGAACCCCATCAGGAACCGGACTTCCTCCGGCGACCGCGCCCAGTTCTCCGTCGAGAACGCGTACGCAGAGATGTACTTCACCCCGATGTCGATCCCGCCCTTGATCACATCGAGCAGGCTCGCCTCCCCCGCCTTGTGCCCCTCGGTCCGCGGCAGCCCCCGCTGCTTGGCCCACCGCCCGTTCCCGTCCATCACGATCGCCACATGCCGCGGCACCAGCTCCTTGGGAACCACCGGCACCCGAGCCCCCGAAGGATGCAGCTCCGGCGGCACCACCACCTTCGTCTCCCCCGAACCCCCCAAAACCCCCCGACCCCGACGACGACCAATAGGCGACATACCCGCATCCTCCCATCCCCCCTCACCCCCCACTGCAGGAACCTGCAACCTGTGGATAACCCACCCCGCCGAACACCCTCCGTATGCAACCCTTAACCCGACCAGCACCAAAGAACGGAGCCCGCATGCCCCGCCGATCGGCCCTCGGACCCATCACCGCAGCCCTCTGCGCCCTCGCAGCGCTAACCGCCTGCCAAGGCTCCCCCGAAGCCGGTCACCCCAACACCACCCCGACGTCTCCGACAGCAACCCCGACACCGACCGCGAGCAAGCCAACCACCCCTGCGTGGACTCCGGAGGAAGAGGCTGCGATCACGGCCGCGAAGGCGCGCTACCTCGCCGCGAGGGGGGCAACCGAACGGGCCTTGCAGAATCCTGCCAAGGCAGATCGGACGGTGCTCGAGCAATCTGGAAGCGGTGGGCAATGGTTGACGGACATCATTGATGACATCTCGTTCTACCAAGACAACGGCTGGTATCAGGCCGGATCAGTCAAGTTGTCCTCGCCCAACGTGAAGTCAGTCCGTCTGGGTGCACAGCAACCTGAGGTCACGTTGACGGCGTGCGTCGACAGCAGCGCTGTTGTTGTTCGGTACCAATCGAGCAAGAAGCCCGTCCCGCTAGGTCCGGACAACGGCTCGCGCCATCAGACGCAGGCTCGCATGGTCCTGGCACCAGGACCGAGTGGTCAGAAGGCCTGGTTCCTGATCGACGAGACCGGTGACGCCAAATGCTGATGTCCAGACAGTTGGCGCGCCACCTCGTGCCATTAGCTCTCACCGTCATCCTCAGCATGGTCGGATCAACGACCAGCCCCACTCTGCCGCCGAAGCCTGATGGAGACGTTGTCCCCAAGTGCAGCAAGCTGCTGAACAAATGTTGGTGGATACCGAGGTCACTCATCCATCTGCCTGGCAAACCACCGAAAACGGGCAAACCCGGGAAGAACCAGAAGATCACCAAACCGGTGTGTGAGTTCAAGGGCGCAGCTCAGGCGTGCACCGATCCAGTCAAAGGCAACTGGTCCAACAGCCAGCAGTGCTACATGCGTCGGGAGGTGCCCCAACCACCGCCGGCCGACCCTCGATGGCAGGGGCACAAGGATGGCAGCATCTGGGCATGTGTGCGGGAGCAGGGCTATGACAAGGGCAAGCATCTCGTCACGAAGTGGGTATGGCTTCCTGGCACGCCAGACACAGTTGTGGTCGATCCAATGACGCTGGTTTATCAGGCTGTCGGGATGATGCAGTTGGCGCCACCGCTGATCAAGACTGCACCCGCGGCAGGACAGATCGGGTTGGTAAACATGCCTGTCTGGCTATGGGTGACCAAGTCCGAAAATACTTGGGGACCGATTGTGCGAAGCGCGAGCGTTCCGGGGCTGACGGTGACCGTCACCGCCCAGGTCAAGGCGGTGAACTGGGGACTTGGGGATGGGAACACTATTCGGTGCGAAGGCCCTGGAACGCCGTACACAAAGGCGATGGGTGTCAAGGATTCACCTGACTGCGGGCATCGGTACAAGAAGACATCACACGACCTTCCTGACTGCAAATACCCGGTGACGGCCACTGCGCAGTGGGACATCACCTGGCGGAGCACCTTGGGTGATGTAGGACAGATCTCCATGACGCAGCAAGCCGCGACCCAGTTGCGGATTGGAGAGGCGATCCCCGTGCTGGTCGATCCGGACGGTGGGGATGCGGTCTCGCCGACCGAGGCTGAATGCTGATGAGGCAGCGTGACCTGTGGATGAGTTCTGCGGCTGTCGATGAGAGGGAATAGGTTTGGGGTATGGCGGACTGGGCTTCTGTTGAGGTGATTCGGGGGGATCTGGCGGGGGTGCTTGCGCGGTTTCGGGGTGGGCGGACTTGGGCGTTCAGTTTTGGGGATGGGGTGCCTGAGGCGGTGATGCTTACGTACGACGAGTTTGAGGATCTTGGTGGGGAAGGGAAGTTCACCGTCGGGGATGAGGTGGTTGAGCCGGCGGTGCTTGCGGAGCGGTTGCCTCAAGTGGTGGAGGTTGCACGGGCGGGGAGCGGGAGCCCGGTGGTGTGGGGTGAGGACGGGGAGCCGGAGGCCGTGGTGATGTCGACGGCGCAGTACCGGGATCTGCGGGGCGACGACCATCCGCCGGCCGGCGTGATCGACGACCCGACCGTGCGTACCTACGTCTCCGAACCACTGCCCGACAGCCGGCCGCTGGACCTGGACGAGTGGGCTGCCAACGACCCGTTCACCCGCGAACTTCTCGACGAGATTCGAGCCGAGGACAGGTCAGAGGGCGATGACCGATGACACGCGGTATGTGGTCGTTGGCGTCGAGAAGTTCCAACAAGAGATGCATCTTCTGCGCCGGCAGGCGCAGGGGGCCGGCGGCGCGTATCTCCACCTCTACCGCGAGCTGCTGCGAGAGATCGAGCGGCTTCGGACCGGAGTAACCGACGGACACCATGCGCTCGGATATGAGGCGGGCAAAGGCGATCTCCGCGACTGCGTCACGGCGTACCTGCGCTCGGATCCAGGGCACAAGGCTGACTACCGTCTGGTGTTTCGCGAGATCGGACCTAGGGAACCTGGGCAGCTACCGCGCCGGGAGTTGCTCGCGATGAAACCGCGACGCGGCCGGAACAACATCTACGCACACGTGTGTGCCCGCTTGAGTCGCCATCCGAACGACCAGCAGCCTGGTCTCAACCGGTTCGGCAATCGGCGACCAGATGCACGCGGCAGCCAAGCCGCCCGCCAAGCCGAGCTGGATATCAAGCGAGCGATCGCACATGCATGGGCCGGTCAACAGCCGTTGCGATCAACCCGTCCCCTAGGACTCGACGAGGCGCGCAGCCCACGAGGCACGCCTCACGACGGGCCTGCGGCGCAGGTCCAGCATCCCGGCCAGCGCGAGGCCGACACGCGTTCAGAGCCCAGTAGCTCGGACCCGGCGCGGGATCGCCCAGCGCACCGGACCGGTTACCCCCAGCCAGGCGGCATTCGCCAGGGCCTAACCGGCTGGCCAACCCGCGACCGATAGTCGACAACCGGCGCTTAGGACCTTGATGCCGACGGCCTCAGGTGCCTCCTGCGGTTAGGTCTAGGTGGGGGAGGGAGCGGAGTTGGTTTTCTTGGTGGTAGGTGAAGAAGGCGGCTATCAGGCCGGTGGATTCTCGGCGGGTTCTGGGGTCGGCTTGCAACGCCGTGGGCCAGTCGCCGGTCAACAACGCACCCAGGTGGGTGACGGTGGGGGCGGACGGCATGGCTGAGGCGGGTGGGCGGCAGGAGGTGCAGACCATACCGCCGGCGGCGGGGTTGAAGGCTCGGTGCGGGCCTGGCTCGCCGCAGCGGGCGCAGTCGTCGAAGGAGGGGGCGTAGCCGGAGATCGCCAGCGACCGCAGTAAGAAGGAGTCGAGGACTAAGGACGGTTCGCGTTCGCCGGTGGAGAGGACGCGGAGGGCGCCGGCCAGCAGCAGGTGCTGTTGGGTGGCGGGTTCCTTCTCCTCGACGACGAGGCGGTCGGCGGTTTCGAGCAGGACGGTGCCGGCGGTGTACCGCGCGTAGTCGCCGACGATGCCCTCGCCGTACGCCGCGATCGACTCCGCCTGCGTCACGACGTCCAGCGTCCGCCCGGTCGCGAGCTGGAGGTCGACGTGGCTGAACGGCTCCAGCCGGGCGCCGAACCGGGACGACGTACGGCGGACTCCCTTGGCGACCGCGCGGACCTTGCCGTGCGCACGGGTCAGTAGCGTGGCGATCCGGTCCGCTTCACCCAGCTTCTGGGTGCGCAGAACGATCGCATGATCCCGGTAGAGCGGCACCGCACCAGTCTCTCACCGAGCGCCGACATACGCCTCGAGGCTGATCGGTTCGCGACCGGTGATGTCGGAGACGGCGGTGGAGACCTGGCTGAGTTCGCCGCTTGCGATCGCGGCGTACGACGTGACCCAGCCGGCGACCTCCCACGCGGCAGCACCGAAAGACTCACGCGACCGGTAGGCCTCGTCCAGCGACTCCGGTTCGTAGCGAACCTTCTGCCCAGTTGCCTCCGTGAGGACGGCCGCGGCCTCAGCCAACGTGAACGCCGAAGGGCCGGTGAGGTCGTAAGTGGCACCGGAGTGCTCAGTGACCAGGACGCGAGCCGCCACCGCGGCAACATCGTCGCGAGCGACCGCCGCGACCCGCCCGTCGCCGGCCGGCCCGCGAATCACCCCGTCCTCCCCCACAAAGCCAGGCACGAAGTCGAGGTAAATGTTGTCCCGCAAGAAGGTGAAGTCGACACCGCTCGACCGGATGTGCTCCTCGGTGTGCCAGTGATCCCGGGCGAAGGTGAACGTCGCCCCAGGCGCCGCCCCCACGAACGACGTGTAAACGATCCGCTGCACCCCTGCCGCCACGGCCGCATCGACGGTTGCCTTGTGCAACGCAACTCGATCGGCCGACTCGGTTGCACTCAGCAACATCAGTACGTCGACCCCGTCGAGTGCGTTCAGCAGCGCGGCATGCTCGCCGTACGCGGCCTGCGCCACCGTTGCACCGGGCAACTGAGGAGCCCGGCCCGGATCCCGCACGATCAGCCGCAGCGGTACGCCGGAATCAGCCAGCCGCGACGCGATCCGGGAACCCAGCTGTCCGGTCGATCCGGTGACGCCGATCACTTGCCCACCAGGTCCATCCCGCCGTCGGTGTACCGCTGCCCGGCCACCGAGTCCGCGGGGAACGTCGCATCCAGCGCCGCCAGTTCGTCAGCCGAAAGCGAGACATCCAACGCCCCCAGGTTCTCGGCCAGGTACGTGCGCCGCTTGGTCCCCGGGATCGGCGCCACGTCATTGCCCTGCGCAAGCAACCAGGCGAGCGCGAGCTGACTGGCCGTCACGCCCTTCTCGGCAGCCAGCGACTGCACCGCAGCGACCAGATCCAGGTTCCGCTGGAAGTTCTCCCCCTGGAACCGGGGCAGCCCGCGCCGCATGTCGTCCTCGGGGAAGTCCGCCTCCGACTTGATCTGCCCGGTCAGGAACCCACGGCCGAGCGGGCTGAACGGCACGAACCCGACGCCCAATTCCCGCAGCGTCGGCAGTACGACGGTCTCCGGGTCGCGGGTCCACAGCGACCACTCACTCTGTACGGCGCTGATCGGGTGTACGGCGTGTGCCGCGCGGACCGTTTCGCCGTTCACCTCCGACAGACCGAGGTACCGCACCTTGCCGGCCTCCACCATCGAGGCCATCGCGCCGACCGTCTCCTCGATCGGCACCTGCGGGTCACGCCGGTGCAGGTACCAGAGGTCGACGTGGTCCACGCCGAGCCGCCGCAGCGACGCGTCGATGGCCTCGCGCGCGTACGCCGGAGAACCGTCGACCACCGACGGCAGCGCCACGGCACTCGCGGGCCGCTTGAAGCCGAACTTCGTCGCGAGCACCACCTCGTCGCGGCGCCCGGCCAGCGCGCGGCCGACGAGCTCTTCGTTCTCGCCGTCGCCGTACACGTCGGCGGTGTCGATGAAGGTGCAGCCCGCGTCGATCGCCGCATGCAGCGTCGCGATCGACTCGGCGTCGTCGGCGCGGACGCCGTACGACTGGGACATCCCCATGCAGCCGAGGCCGAGGCTGGAAACGGTCAGGTCACCGAGCTGGGATTCACGCATGTCCCGAACCTACCGCCGCCGCCCGGCCGGCGGGGCAACGGCCCACGCTGGTCACGATCGGGACACGGGTACCTGCCGAGACAACTTTAATGTGACATTTTGCCGTCCCTCGGCACAGTGAGCGCAACATTCCGTACATTCGGCGGGCAACACGACGCTGGGGGTGGCATGTTTCTACGACAGGCGCTGCGGTACCGCTGGGCGCTGGCGCTGGTGCTGACCGGGATCAGCCTGCTGATCGGCACCTGCGCGGTCTTCGCGCCGTGGTTCGCGCGCGCGGTCGAGCAGACCGTGATGACCGAGACGCTCGACGGGCAACGCCTGCCCGCGTCCTGGCTGATCGCGTCGCAGAGCTCGCAGCGGTACGTCGGCAACGACAAGGTGAACCTCGAGCCGGCGCAACTCGACAAGCTGCTGCCCGCCGATCTGAAGCCGCTGTTCACCCCGCCCGTCCACGGTCTCTACAGCGACATCAGCTGGGGAAGCCCGGTCGCTCCGGGTGACGCTCCGCTCGCCCGGGTGCGTTGGCGCGACGGGTACTGCGCTCAACTCACCGTGACCGAGGGACGCTGCCCGACGGCCGCGAACGAGGTGATCGCCTCCGCCGTCGACAAGGACGCCTGGTCGTTCCGCATCGGCACACCACTGACCGGTACGCCGACCAGCACCGGTAAGGCCGCCGGTCGACTGACTATCGTCGGCTTCTACCAGCCGAAGGAGCCGCGTGGCGACTACTGGTTCGGCGACTACCCGAACGGGCACACGCACAAGCCGACCGACAAGGACCCCGGCGGCTCCAACGAGTTCTTCACCGACAGTACGACGTTCGCCGGTGGCGACTGGGAGCAGCGGGTAACCTCCGACACCCGCCCGCTCGCTGGAGTCGCCCGCCTCGACGACCTGTCGCGGCTCCAGGATGCGTCCCGAACGGTCAACGGGAACGCCAGCGAGCTCGGCGTACCCGCGCAGACCACCACCTCGCTGGACGATCTGGTCGACCAGATCCAGGCGGAGCGGAAGCAGGCGACCACGATCATCCCGCTGGTGATGGTCCAGGTCGGATTGTTTGCAATCGTCGTACTGGCGCTGGCCCTGGCTGCCGTGGTCGACCAGCGCCGGCCGGAGATCGCGCTGGCCCGGTTGCGTGGTTCGTCAGCTCGGCGTACCCAACGCTCGTTGTGCATCGAGCTGGGTCTGCCGGTACTGATCGGGACGTTGCTGGGCGGGCCGGCGGGATTCGGGTTGCTGCTGCTTGTCCGTGCGACCTGGTTGCGGCACGGTGCGCCGATCGAGCTGCCGTGGACGGTCCCGGCTGCGCTCGCGGTGGCCGTCGTACTCGCACTCATCGTGGTCGTACTCCAAGTCCGAGGCGCTGTCCGGCAGCCGATCTCGAGCCTGCTCCGGCGCGTGGTCCCGCTGCGGCGCGGCCGATCGATCGGCGTCGCGGACCTGTGCATCATCGTGTTCGCCGTCGCCGGACTGATCGCGGCGCTGACCGGCGACGGTCGTGGCCCGCTGCCCGTTCTCACGCCCGCCCTACTCGCGCTCGCGGTCGGCCTGACGTTCGCGCATCTGCTGCTGCCGACGGCCGGTCTGATCAGCCGGCAGGCACTACGCCGCGGCCGGCTGGGTCTCGCGCTCGGTGCCCTGCAGATCTCCCGCCGCCCAGCCGTGACCCGGATCGTCGCCGCCGTCGCGGTCGCGGCCGCGCTGCTCACGTTCGCGGGTCAGGCATCGTCGGTCGCCGCCGCCAACCGCGAGTCCAGGTCCGGCTACGAGACCGGCGCCGAGGGCGTACTCCGGATGAACGCCCTGTACCTCGGAGACTTCCTGAACACGGCCAACCAGATCGATCCGGACCGGCACTGGCTGACTCCCGTGGTGATCTCCCGGCCCGGCTCCCCAGACACACTGCAGACAGAGATGATCGAGCCGGACAGCTTCCGCCGCAACGCGTTCCGCGGTGATCAGCTGACCGACGCGCAGGGCTGGCAGACGCTGAAGGCGCCGAGCACCCCGGCGCCGATCGAGTTCCGCAGCTCGCAGCTCACCGCTACGGTCTCGGCCGAGGGAATCAAGACGCTGGTCAGCAACGACGCGAACGGCCCGATCGACTCCGGTACGCCGAAATCCGTCGTACTGCGGGCCAACGTGGTCAGCCACCGTGACGGCTCCCGCTACCTGGTCTCCTTCCCGCCGTTGAAGCTCCCGGCGACCAAACCCGTCGAGCTGCGAGCAGCAGTGGACTGCCTGGGCGGCTGTGACCTGTTGCGTCTCGGCATCGGTCGCGAGCCGCTCGACCCGGCCGGTCTGCAAGGCGACCTGGTGATCAGCAAGATCTCCAGCGACGACCATCCGACCATCGCGCTCGGCGAACCGGAGGCCTGGCAGCCGCTCCCCCGGCTCGAGTCCGACCAGAGCTCGGTTGCGTCCAAGCCGGGCGGCGCGCTGACGCTCGCGGTGAAGAGCTTCGGCCTCGACGAGTTCGTGCAGTACGCAACGGTTCCGACGGTGGTGCCGGCGCTCGTCACCCCGGAGTTCCACTATGTCGACAACGGCACCACCAGCCCGGCGATCGACGGCGTCCCGATGGCGCTCGCGAGGATCGACCGGCTCCGTGGACCCGTGAACCGGTACGGCGATCGCACCGCCGTGGTCGATATCGAGACGGTACGACGGATGGCCGGCACGGTCGACGAAGACGGGACCGACTTCGAGCTCTGGCTGAACAAGGACGGACTGGCGAACGTCGGCACGATCACGGCCAAGCTCGCCAAGGCCGGGTACAGCGCCGAGCTCGTGGATCAACGGGACGACCGGATCGCGGCGTACGGACGGTCGGCGAGCGCGCTGGCGTTGCAGCTGACGCCGGTGGTCGGGATCGCGGCCTGGGTGCTCGCGATCGTCGTACTGCTGCTGACCGTGGTGACGTCCTGGCGCTCGCGGGCCCAGGACTACGCGAGTCTCAAGATCACCGGCGTACCGGACAGCGCCACTGGGCGAGCCGCACGCTGGGAGCAGACTGCTCCGGTCGCACTGGCCGTCCTGCTCGGGACCGTCTGTGGGCTGATCGGTGCGCACGTCGCGCTGCCGTTGATACCGCTGTTCGCCACCAGCGGCGGGTCGGTGCCGCTCGACCTCGGTACGAGCTGGCCGGTCGCACTCATCCTCTGGGTCGGAGGTACGGCGATCCTCGCGGCCGCGACGCTGTTGCTCGGCAGCCGGGTCAACAGACGCTCGACGTACGGCCGAATCCGGGAGGAACTCACATGAGCGGCCTTGCCATCAGTACGACGGGACTCGTGCACATCTACCGTGCTCACGGCCATGACGTCGCCGCGCTGTCCGGTATCGGCATCACCGTGCGGCCCGGTGAGCTGGTCGGACTGCTGGGGCCGTCCGGTGCCGGGAAGTCGACGCTACTCCAGCTGTGTGGTGGTCTGCTCACCCCGAGCGCGGGACGACTGCAGGTCGGCGAGCACAACGTCGCCGCGATGACCGACACCGAGCTGGACCGGATGCGGTCCGGTGACGTCGGCATCGTCCTGCAAGGTGCCGGACGCAACCTCATCCCGTACCTGAACCCGGTCGACAACATCCGGTACGCCCAGCTCGCCGCACCACGCGACCGCGATCTCCCCGCCCCGGAGTCGATCCTCGAACTCGTTGGCCTGGGCAACCATGCGCAGAGTCCACTCGCGCAGCTGACGCCCGGTCAGGTGCAACTCTGCGCTGTTGCCGTCGGCATCGCCACGTTGCCCGGCCTGCTGCTGGCCGACGAACCGACCAGCCAGCTGGACCACCATGCCCGCGACGAGGTCCTCGCCGCGATCCGCACGGTCAACGCCGAGACCGGGATGACCGTGCTCCTGGTCACCCACGACCCGGAGGTCGCCGCGACCCTGCCCCGGACAGTCACGATCCGAGACGGCCGGATCGCTTCCGAGGGCCGGTCCGGTGAGGAGTACGCCGTGGTGGCGGTGGACGGATCGTTGCCACTACCACCACATGTCGCCGAACTGCTGCCGGCCGGGACCCTCGTCCAGGTCACCACCGACAACGGCGACATCCGGCTCACTCCCGTGAAGCAGGAGGGGAACCAGTGATCAACGTCAGCCAGGTGACAGTGCGGTACGGCGACCTGACCGCGGTGTCGGACGTGTCGTTCACGGTCCCACCCGGGTTCATGCTCGCGGTCAGCGGACCGTCCGGCGCCGGGAAGAGCTCGTTGCTCTGGGCAATCGCTGGTGCGGTGCCGCTGGCCAAGGGACAGGTCGAGATCGACGGGTTGGTGATCACCGGCCGGCCGGCGGCGGCCGCGCACGGCGTCGTACTGATCCCGCAGGGCAATGGTCTCGCGCGAGTGCTGACCGCTCGGGAGAACCTGTCGATCCCCTTGCTGGCCGAGCGAAAGCCGAGCGAGGACGTGGAGCGGACGATCGAGCAGGCGCTCGCGGGCGTCGGGCTCGAGGAGAGCGGCGACCACCTGGTCGAGGAGCTGTCCGGTGGCGAACAGCAACGCGTCGCGGTGGCGCGCGGGATCGCCCAGCAAGGACGGGTGATCCTCGCCGACGAGTCCACCAGCGAACTCGACGGCAACAACCGCGAACGCGTCCTCGACCTACTCCACGAAGAGGCCCGTCGCGGCGCCGCCGTCGTGATCGCCACCCACGACCCCACCGTCGCCGACAGCGCCGACGGCCATGCTGTGATGGACGAAGGCCACCTCAGCTGGCTACGGCGCCTCTGACCGGTACGGCGACCAGCGTCGGGTCCAGCTGGATCCGCTCGATACCAAGCGGTTCGAGGAGGTCGTGCAGACCGTCCTCCGTCATCCGCATCCACTCCTGCGCACCGGACGCCGCCCGCAGGCCGGCCAGCGTGCTGAACGCGATCCCAACCCGCCGCCCATCCGGCAGCCGCCCTGTCTGCAACGTAGCGATATCCCCGCTACACCGAACCGGAACGAACCAGTCACCACAATGTCGAGTGCTCACTCCACGAAGTTAAGCCGCTTCGTTGCCGAGATCCCCTGTTCTCACAGACTTCGCACAGCCCTCTCACAATCCCAGCTGGGTCGGGGTACTCGGCGGTCCGGACTCCAGCAACTCTCGGATCAAGGTCGGTAGATTGCGGGGCGCGAAGCGGCCTTCGTGGGACTCCAACTCTGAGAGGGTCCACCACTGGATGGCGTGGAGGTTCTCGGCTCGGAGTTCGGTAGGGGTCATGGCGCCGGCCGGGGTGAAGTGGGGGGTGCGGATCAGGAAGTAGTCGTTGATGACGCCGTCGAAACCTTCAGCGTGGCCGTCGGCAACTACTTCCTGGTGCCAGACGTGTTGGGGGTCGGGGAAGCCTTCGAGGCCCACCTCTTCGACGAGTTCGCGGCGGAGCCCTTCGATCAGGGTCTCGCCGGCTTCGAGACCGCCGCCAGGGGTCGCCCACAGCGGGCCGTCGGCGAACTCGAACCGGACGAGCAGGATGCGCTCTTCCTCATCCACGATCACCGCACGGGCGGCGGGGCGTAGGTGCGGCAGGCGCAGTTCGAGTTCGCGGTGCTCTTCGACGGCACGGAAGCCGAAGCGGGCGTTGACCTTGCGCATCGGGGCGTTCGACAGCGCGGTCCAGGTGTGCAGGAAGCGTTGCGTCGTACGGTGTTTCGCCAGCTGCTCGAGGTTCGCCAGTTTCAGGTGCGTGCCGAGGTGATGACCGCGGTGCTCACGCAGTACCAGCGTGTCGTCCTGCTGCGCGTGCTCGGCGTCGGCCCGCGGCAGGTAGAGCAGCGTGTACCCGGCCGGCTCGCCCGCATCCGTGTGCGCCATCGTCACCAGCGCGAGGTAGTTCCGGTCGATCCGCGCCTCGCTGGCCTCCAGCTTGTCGACCGTCCACGGCACGACCTCGCGCGTCATGCCACCGGTCGGCACGTCCAGATCCATCGCCGTGTGCAGGTCGGCGTACGCCTGCTGATGCTCCGGCGGGCACACTCCAGCCCACGAGATCAGCTGATAGCCGTCGAGCCGCCCCACTCCCGACTGCAGCTCCTCGAGCCGCAGGTCGTCGTACGGCAGCGGTACGACGAGGTGCTCCTCGACATGCTCCACACCGAATCCGAGCCGTTCCGCGAAGGCAGCCCCCGGCCATGGCTCAGACGGTACGCCGAGCTCGGTCTGGACGATCGTCCGCCCGAGCTGGGCCGACCGCGTGACCGCCCACTGCCACAGCGCCGTACCGATCCCCCGTCGCCGATGCGCCAGGGGTACGTCGATCTCGGCCTCGACCGTGTCCAGGTTGTCGGTCAGCCGGTACTCGAACAGCATCCCACCGAGCACCCGGTCGTCTTCGAACGCGCCGACGGCGATCCGCTGCTTCAGCGGACTGGGGTTGCGCAGCGAGTAGCCGAGCGCCTCGCGGCCGACCACCAGGGCGGCCTCCCGGCCGGCTACCGCACCGGCCCGGAAGGCGTCGTACCACTCGTCGAACAGGGCCAGGTCGGCCGGGTCGATCTCGCGAACCAAGATCACCCGGCCGACCCAATCAGACAATCAGGTCAAAAGGCCAGTCGATATCTACTGTTAAACCGGCGCGACCTTGCCCTGGTACATGTACATGATCACGAAGTTGTCCGCGTACGGCGCGTTCTTCAGGATCGGGTCGTCGTCGGCCGGGAACTTCGCCACCCGGGTGCCCTCCAGCGCCGGGTTGTTACCGTACCGCTCCCAGAGCGGGATGATCGGCAGCAGTTCGTTGAAGGCCATCGCGGCAGCGGTGACGTTCGCCTTCTGCGCGTTCAGGTCCAGGCCCTGGGCCGACTTGTCCACCACGGACTGCAGGTCGATCGGACCCGCCGAGGTGGTCTGCTTGAGCGGGAAGTTCATTCCCTTGCCGCCGGAGTTCGCCGCGATCACGTAGTTGAACGTGTAGAGGTTCTGGACGAACGCGAAGTACGGGTGCGGGTGGTTCGAGGCGCCCCAGGTCTGGATGGCGAAGTCGAACTTGCCGGCCAGTACGTCGGGGTTGAGCTGGGTGAACGTGATGCCCCGCTTGGTGATGTTGAACCCGAACTTGTTCAGCTGGTCGGCCGCGTTGGTGGCGGCCGGGTTCCAGTCGGCGAACTCGGTCGGGAACTTGATGTCGTACGCGGCCGGCTTGCCGCTCGGCAGCATCCACTTGCTGCCGGACTTCTTCCAGCCCGCCGACTGCAGCAGCTGGGCGGCCTTGTCGAGGTCCTTCTCGTACGCGTTCAGCTTCTTCTGGTCCGCGTCGGAGATCCAGTCCGGTACGGAGATGTCGGAGAAGCCGGCCATGAACTTGCAGGGCTTGCCGGAGTCGCCGAGCGCGACGGTGCCGTTCTCGTTGCGGTCGAGGACGTACGCGATGGCCTGCCGCACCTTCGGGTCGGACAGCTCCGGGTGCGCGGTGAAGTTGAACACCAGCGCCGGACCGGAGTACACCGGCGGCCGGAGGATCCGGAAGCCGCTCGACTCCAGCGTCTTCTCGGTAGCCACCGCGAATCCGTGGGTCGCGTAGTCGACGTCCTTGTTCAGTACGACCGGCGTGACGTCGGAGGTCTCACCGTTGTACAGCAGAACCTTGCTGAAGCCGATCTTGTCGGCGAACAGGCCCTTGTCGTTCTTGACCAGCGTCATCTGCGCGTTGGTCATGTTCTTCGCGTCGAAGTTGAACGGCCCGGACACGACCGGGTTCTCCGGACGGAACTTCTGGAAGTCGCCGTTCAGCTGCTTGCCCTCGGCGCTGTCCAGGCTGGTCTTGGCCTTGCGCATCGTCTCGGCCTTGGTGGCCCATTCGCCGTACACCGAGTCGGGCATGATCGGCGCGCGGAGGATGTAGCGCTCCAGCACGGTGGACGGCGTACCGATGGTGAAGGTCACCGTGGTGTCGTCCTTGGCCGTGACGTCGGACAGGAACGTCCACGACTGCTGGCGCATCAGCCAGTGCAGGTTGAACGTCGACACGACGTCCTTGGCCGTGACCGGCTTGCCGTCGCTCCAGGTCAGCCCGGAACGCAGCTTCATCGTGTACGTCTTGGTCGCCTCGTCCAGCGTGCCGGACTCGGCCATCATCCATTCCCACTTCTTGTCGGCCCAGTAGTACAGGCCGCCGCTGGGGTAGACGAGGTCGAGGTACGGGCTCTGCTGCTGGATGCCGTCGGTGACACCGGCTGCCAGGTTGAAGTGACCCTTGGGCGGCAGCTGGTACGGGTACGCGCCGTGGAACTCCTTGTTGGCCGACTTGCTGCTGTCGGAGCTGCTGTTCGGGCTACTCGGCGAGCACGCCTCGAGGGAGCCGATGCCGGCCACGCCGACACCGGCGATGCCGAACAGCTGGAGCACGTGCCGGCGCGAGATCGCGTTCGTCCGGGGGTTCTCCCCCGGAAGGTTGGAGCCGGAATCGTTGGTGCCGGTGGGACTCATCCTTCGTCCTTTCTGATCTGACCGCACAGCTGTGTGCGGCCAGGCACTACTGGTTCGATTAATTGCCGCCCTCGCGTTTTTCCCGGCGCCGGGTCCAGACGACCCCGACGACGACCACCAGGCCCAGTAGCAGGCCCAAACACAAGGTGAACAAGGTGACGACGAACTCCGGGGTGCCCGGCGACAGCGTGAGCAGAAGTGCTCCGCTGGCCAGCACCAGGAACGCCGCCCAGCCGAGCGCCATCCGGCCGATCTGAGGACCCATCAGGCCACCGGTTCATCAGGCCGGACCTCCCCGGCGCCGTCGCGGGCGACCACGTGGCAGGCCGCCGACTGACCGGACCGTACTTCGACCAGCTCGGGGACCACGCCGTCGCAGAGGCCGTCCTCGAACTGCGGGCAGCGTGGGTGGAACGAGCACCCGCCCGGCAGGTGGGCCAGGCTCGGAATCTCCAGGCTGCGCAGCGTTTCGCGGCCCTTCGTCTTGGTCAGGTCGGGATCCGGTTCGGGGATCGCGTCGATCAGCGCCCGGGTGTAGGGATGCGTCGGCGCGTTGATGATCTTCGGCGTCGGGCCGAACTCGACGATCCGGCCCAGGTACATGACCGCGGTCTTGCCGTTCCAGCCGAAGTACTTCGCGATCGCCAGGTCGTGGGTGATGAACAGGAAGCCGACGCCGAGGTCGTCGCGCAGCCGGCCGAGCATCGCCAGCACGCTGATCCGGATCGACACGTCCAGCATCGAGGTCGACTCGTCCGCGATGATCAGCTTCGGATCGAGCGTGAGCGCGCGGGCGACCGCGACCCGCTGGCGCTGACCACCGGACAGCTGGTGCGGGTACTTCGGCAGGAAGTTCTCCGCCGGGGTCAGGTCGACCTTGGTGAGCAGCTCGACCGCCTTCTCGGCGGCCGCCTTCGAGCCCTTGACCACACCGTGCTTGAGCAGCGGAGCGGTGATCGTCTGCTGGATCGTCCGGGTCGGGTTCAGCGAGGCGTACGGGTCCTGGTGGACGTACTGGACGCTGCGCCGGAACGCGCCGAAGTCGTTCCGCTTCATCGACCAGATGTCGGTGCCGTCGAACGCGACCCGGCCACTCGTCGGCCGGGCCAGGCCGGCCGCCATCCGGGCGGCGGTGGTCTTGCCGGAGCCGCTCTCGCCGACCAGGCAGAGCACCTCACCGGGGTTGACCGACAGGTTGATCCCGTCGACCGCCCGAATCGGCCCGGCCTTGGTGTCGAACACCTGGCTGACACCGTCCAGCGTCATCAACGGCGTACGGGTCTCGGCCACTGGGGCTTCCTCGAGTGCGCTCATGATGCGGTCCCCAGCTTCTCGTTCGGCACGCTGCGGTCGAGGTGGACGTCCTTGGAGTGGATGCAGGCCACGTCGTGGGCGCTGCCCTCCTCGTCGGTGATCGGGATCAGCGGCGGCTCGGCCTCTTTGCACTCGTCGGTGACGAACTTGCACCGCGGACTGAACGTGCAGCCCTTCGGCAGCGCGGCCAGGCTCGGCGGTCCACCCGGGATCGACTCGAGGTCCGGCAGGTCGCCGACGATCGGCGGCACGGCCTTGATCAGGCCGAGCGTGTACGGGTGCCGGGGCCGGTAGAACAGGTCCCGGACCCCACCGGTCTCGACGAGACGTCCGGCGTACATGGTGGCGACGCGGTCGGCGAGCTCAGCGGCCAGCGACAGGTCGTGGGAGATGAAGATCATCGAGAACCCAAGCCGCTCGCGCACCTCGTGCAGTACGTCGACGATCGACCGCTGGGTGAGGATGTCGAGCGCGGTGGTCGGCTCGTCCAGGATCAGTACTTCGGGATCGAGCAGCAGGCTCATCGCGATCAGCACGCGCTGCCGCATACCGCCGGAGAGCTCGTGCGGGTAGCAGTCCATCACCCGCTCGGGCTCGAGCCGCACCAGCCGAAGCAGCTCGCCGGCGCGTTCCTCGATCTCCTGGCGGGTCGCCTTGGTGTGCGCACGCATCGTGTCGTGCATGTGCGCGCGGATCTTCAGCACCGGGTTGAACGCGTTCATCGCGCCCTGGAACACCATCGCCGCGTCCCGCCAGCGGAAGTGCCGCAGGTCGCGGCCGTCCAGGCCGAGTACGTCGATCTCGGTGCCGTCGCCGCGGTTGAACATCACCTTGCCGCTGGCGTGACCCAGCCGCGGCAGCAGCCGGAGCAGGCCGAGCCCGAACGTCGTCTTGCCGCAGCCGCTCTCCCCGACCAGGGCAAGGCTCTCGCCCGGGTAGAGATCGAGGTCGACGCCGCGGACCGCCTGCACGGTGGCGCCCGCACCGGTGCGGTACTCGACCTTGAAGTCGCGGACCGACAGCAGTGGTTTGCCCTGTCCTCCGCGCACAGCGCGGGGTGTTCCCGAAGTAGTCGTCACCGTGCTCACCGGTCCCGGAGGCGCGGGTTGAGGATCTCTTCGAGGGATCGAGTCATCATCACCAATCCGAGCAGCAGCAGGATGATCGCGACAATCGGGCTGAGGATCCAGGCCAGACTGTTGTCGTTGAAGATCGCTCCGGCGATCCAGGCGCGGTTGAGCATGATGCCCCAGTTCGACCCGGTCAGCGGCGCCAGGCCGAGCAGGTAGAGGCCGACCAGCTGGTAGATCGCGTTCGTCACGCCGATCATGAAGTTCATCAGGATGAAGCTGGCCATGTTCGGCAGGATCTCGACGAACACCACTCGCGGCGTACCGAGATCCAGCAGTCGCGCGGCTTCGACGAACTCGCGTTCCTTCAGCGAGAACACCTGGGCCCGGACGGCCCGGGTCAGCACCGGCCAGGACAGGCCGCCGACCAGCAGGGCGAGCAGGACGGGCGAGTCGAGCTTGAAGAACGCGCCCAGGACCGCCAGCAGGACGATCTGCGGAACCGTCAGGAAGACGTCGGCCAGCGTGACGACCACCGAGTCGACCCAGCCGCCGAGGTAGGCGGCCAGCGAGCCGAGCACGATCGCCAGCGCGGTGGAGATCGCCGCGGCGACGAAGCCGACGAAGATCACCGTCCGGCCGCCGCTGATCATCTGGATCAGGACGTCCTTGCCCTCGTTGTCGGTGCCGAGCAGGTGGCCGGACGTCCCGGCCGGGAGCAGGATCTCCTTGACGTTCGGCGCCACGTCGGGCGTGAAGAACGGTCCGATCGCGCTGATCAAGATCAGCAGGGCGACGATGACGAAGCCGATGAAGCCGGCCGGGCTGCGCCGCAGCGAGTTGAGGATGCCGGCGAACCGGGATACGCCGGTGGTGCCGATCGCGGTGACGGGGATAGTTGCCTCGGTCATCTCGTCACCCCTTGCCCTGGACCCGGATCCGCGGATCCAGCCGGCTGTAGAGAATGTCGGCGAGCAGGTTGGCGGCCACCACGGAGACCGTGACGACCAGGAAGATCCCCTGCAGTACGGCGTAGTCGCGGCCGTTGACCGCGTTGAACAGGCTGAACCCGATGCCCTGGTAGCCGAAGATCTTCTCCACGAAGATCGAGCCGCCGACGACGAATCCGAGCGACACCGCGAGCTGGCTGAACAGGGGCAGTACGGCGTTACGTCCGACGTACCCGTTCCTGATCCTGGAGTCGGACAGGCCGCGGGCTCGCGCCACCGTCACGTAGTCCTCACCGAGCGTCTCCACCGTCGACGACTTCATCACCAGCGCCCAGGAGCCGACCGTGGTCAGTGTGTAGGCGAGGATCGGCAGCATCGCGTGGTAGAAGATGTCGTTCAGGAAGGCCAGGCTGAACGACGGGTGCACGCCCGGTGTGTACGATCCGCGCGCCTCGGTGAGGTTGAACCATTGCAGTTTCACCCCGAGGAAGACGACGATCAGGATCGCCAGGATGTAGTTCGGGATCGCGTGCAGCAGCGCGCCGATCGAGGTGAGCAGATGGTCGACCCAGGTTTCGCGCCGGTACGCCATCAGCATGCCCGCGGCGATGCCGATGATGAAGCTGAACACCGTGGCCACGCCGACCGAGAACAGCGTCCACGGCAGGTAGGTCTTGATGACCGAGGCAACGGTCGTGCCCGGTGACAGCGCCGAGTTGCCGAAGTCGCCGTGCAGCAGGTTCAGCATGTACGTGCCGTACTGCGAGATCAGCGGGGCGTTCGGATCCAGCGAGAACAGGTTCTTCGCCTGCGCCGCGGCCGCCTCGTACGAGATGCCGGTCTGCGCGATCTGGGTCTGGATGTAGGTGTCGACCGGGTTACCCGGCAGCAGCCGCACCAGGAAGAACGTCCCGGTGGTGACGATGAAGATGGTCAAGACTGCCTTGAAGAGTCTTCGCACCAGCCAGGCGTTGAAGAAGCGACGGGCAGCCGAGGGTCTCGGTTCGACAACCGGCCCTTCGATCAGCTCCGACGCGGGTGTCTCGACCGCACCGCTCACTGCTCACCTCCACGCGACTACCAGGGAAAGTCGGTGTCGCAGATCCTCAACAACGCGATTTAGTAACACTGTCTTGCAAGGATCTGCGCATAGTGACGACAGTGTGCGCAACCCCAGTCATCGAGTCAACGTCTTGAGGCAACGTTGAGACAACGGTGAGACAACGTTGCGGACCGTGACGTCACCGTATCGGCGTGTACAGGAATTGCCCGCCTCCGACACGGAGACGGGCAATTCAGGGTAAAGATTCGGCTGCTGTTAGCGAGTGGCGCGGTTGACAGCGGACACGACAGCCTTCAACGAGGCTGTGAGAATGTTGGCGTCCCGGCCGACACCCCAGAAGACGTCGTCGCCGACCTCGCACTCGACGTACGCCGCGGCGAGCGCGTCGCCGCCGGCGGAAAGCGCGTGCTCGTGGTAGTCCAGCACCCGTACGTCGTACTTCAGCGGCTTGATCGCATCGACGAACGCCGACACCGGACCGTTGCCTTCACCAACCAGTTCGTGCGGCACGCCATTGGAATAGACCTGAACGCGGAGCTGGTCGCCCTGGCCCTCACCGGAGGTCGAGTTCACGCTCAGCAGCGACAGCTTGCCCGGGGCAAGGTACTCGGCCGCGAAGATGTCCCACATCTGCTGTGGGCCGACCTCGCCGCCCTCGTTGTCGGTATGCTGCTGGATCACCCGGCTGAACTCGATCTGCAGCCGGCGCGGCAGGTCGAGCCGGTGCTCCGACTTCATCATGTACGCGACGCCGCCCTTGCCGGACTGCGAGTTGACCCGGATGACGGCTTCGTAGCTGCGACCGACGTCCTTCGGGTCGATCGGCAGGTACGGCGCCTCCCAGGTGATCTCGGAGACCGGCTTGCCCTCGGCCGCGGCCTGCTTGTCCAGCGCCTCCAGGCCCTTCTTGATCGCGTCCTGGTGCGACCCGGAGAAAGCGGTGTAGACCAGGTCACCGGAGTACGGCTGCCGCTCGGGTACGCGCATCTGCGTGCAGTACTCGACCGTACGGCGGATCTCGTCGATGTCGGAGAAGTCGATCTGCGGGTCGATGCCCTGGCTGAACAGGTTCATCCCCAGCGTGACCAGGTCGACGTTGCCGGTCCGCTCACCGTGGCCGAACAGGCAGCCCTCGACCCGATCGGCCCCTGCCATCAGCGCCAGCTCGGTCGCGGCCACCGCCGTACCGCGGTCGTTGTGCGGGTGCAAGCTGATCGCGCTGTGCTCGCGCCGGGTCAGGTGCCGGCCGAACCACTCGATCTGGTCGGCGTACACGTTCGGCGTACACATCTCGACCGTGGCCGGCAGGTTCAGGATGATTTCGCGGCCCTCGCTCGGCTGCCACTGGTCGCTGACCGCTTCGCAGACCTCGAGCGCGAACTCCAGCTCCGTGCCGGTGAAGATCTCCGGGCTGTACTGGTAGCCGAACTCGCAGTCGCCCAGCATGTCGTCGGCGTACTTCATCACCGTCTCGGTGCCGCGGACCGCGATGTTCAGGCACTCGGCCTTGTCCACGTTGAAGACGACCCGGCGGAACAGCGGCGCGGTCGCGTTGTAGAGGTGGATGGTGGCCTTCGGCGAGCCCTGCAGCGACTGCACGGTCCGCTCGATCAGCTCCTCGCGCGCCTGGGTCAGCACCGAGATCGTCACGTCGTCCGGGATCGCGTCGCCCTCGATCAGGCTGCGGACGAAGTCGAAGTCGTACTGGCTGGCGCTCGGGAAACCGACCTCGATCTCCTTGTAGCCCATGCTCACCAGCAGGTCGAACATCCGCCGCTTGCGGGCCGGCGACATCGGCTCGACCAGCGCCTGGTTGCCGTCGCGGAGGTCGGTGGACAGCCAGCGCGGGGTGTGATCGACGGACTTGGCCGGCCAGGTGCGGTCGGGCAGCTCGATCGGCGGGAACGCGCGGTAGCGGTGGGTCGGCATACCGGACGGCTGCTGGACGGGCTTGGGCTGATTCTTCGGTGCCACGGGGGTTCTCCTCGGAAGACGTCTACTGCACAGGGTCGCTGGACGACCGGCGTACGACGAAACTCCGCGGCGAGGAACCGGCCTTGTCAGGCCTCGCCGCGGCAGCGAAGGAGGAGAAGCTGGTGCCGCATGATGCCTGTGAGTCTATGCACAACTCCCCCGGGCCGTCGAACCGGGGGTCTCGACGGCCGAGACGGAGAGTGACGGGATCCTCGCTGAGGATGTGCTGAAGATTCCGTCCGGTCGCCGGAGAGCGACCGGTGGGCGGTGCGAGGATGGCCGGATGACGGCGCGAGTGCTCGTGGTGGAGGACGCGGAGCCGATCCGGACCGCCGTCGGCATCGCGCTGACCGAGGCCGGGCACACGGTGCGGACCCGGCCTGACGGGGACGGCTTCGAGCGGGAGCTGGCGGAGTACCGGCCGGATCTGGTGTTGCTCGACGTGATGCTGCCCGGCCGGGACGGGTTCGACCTGCTGACGGTCGCGCGGGAGACGTCGAACGCCGGGGTCATCCTGCTGACCGCGCGCGACGCCGTCGAGGATCGGCTGCACGGGCTGCGGACCGGTGCGGACGATTACGTGGTGAAGCCGTTCGTGCTGGCCGAGCTGATCGCGCGAGTAGAAGCAGTACTACGGCGGATGGGCCGGCTGCGGACCGTCCTCGCGGTCGGCGATCTCGAGGTCGACGTCGAGGCGCGCGCGGTCCGCCGGGGCGGGACGGCGATCGAGTTGACCGCGACCGAGTTCAAGCTGCTCGCGTTCCTCGCCGGGCGGGACGGGAAGGTGGTCGGCAAGACGCAGTTGCTGACCGCGATCTGGGGGTACGACGACTACGCGGACAACCTGGTCGAGGTCCACGTCAGCGGGCTCCGGCGGAAGCTGGAGGCACACGGACCGCGGCTGCTGCACACGGTCCGCGGTTCCGGATACGTGCTGCGCCCATGAGTGGACTGCGTACCGCGTCGCTGCGGGTCCGGGTGACGTTGACGGCGATCGCCGTACTGCTGGTCGTGCTGCCGATCACCGGGCTGACGGTAAAGGCGGTGTTCGACGCTCAGGCCGAGCGCAGTCTCGACTCGCTGCTGACCGGGCGCGCTCAGCTGGCCCAGCAGCTCGCGCGGCAGAATGTTGCCCCTAGCAACTTGGTACGCCGGGTTGACGCCGACGGGGTCCGGGTCACGCTGACCTTGCGGAACGGGCGGCAGTTGGGAGCACCTCCGATCGATCCCGGCGGGACTGTTCGTCAGGTGAAGGCGACTCTGCAGGCTGGACAGCAGACGAAGGGCGCGACGTTGCTGCTGTCCGCCGACACCGGTCTGCTGGCGACCGCGAGCTCACGGCTGCGCACGGTGTTGTTGATCTCGGGTGCTGCGGCGATCTTGATTACGGCGCTCGCTTTGGTGATCGGGATGCGCTTCGCGCTGGCGCCGCTGGATGCGATGACTGGACTGGCCCGATCGATCGCCGCTGGTCGTCGGGGCGAACGGTTGCAACCCGAGCGAGCAGACACCGAACTCGGGCGCACAGCAGCCGCCTTCGACGAAATGCTCGACGCCCTGGAAGGCGCCGAGGAATCCGCCCGCCGCTCGGAGGGGATCGCCCGGGAAGCCGAGGATGTCGCACGGCGGTCGGAGGATCGGATGCGGGAGTTCGTCGCGGACGCGGCGCATGAGCTGCGCACGCCTGTCGCTGGCCTGCAAACAGCTGCCGAAACTCTTATCCAGCTAGGGCCTCAGGCTTCGGCTGAGCGGCGTGAGGAGCTTGAGCTGTTGCTGGTCCGGGAGTCGCACCGGGCCGGGACGCTGGTTGCCGACCTGCTGGAGTTGAGTCGCATCGACGCCGGCCTGCAGTTGCAGCTCGTGCCCGTCGACCTCCGCGACCTCGCGGACGCTCAGGCCGCGCGGCTCCGGTTGGTCGCTCCCGAGCTGAACGTCGAAGTACACGGCTCCGCGACCGTCGCGGCCGACCCCGAACGCCTCACCCAGGTCCTCGCCAACCTCGTCGACAACGCCCGCCAAGCCGGCGCCCACTCCGTCCGGATCACCATCGCGAGCCGGGAGCTGCCCGCACAGCCGACCGCCGGCGACCACGGACTGCCCGACGTCGCCTTCACCGAGGTCCTGGTCGAGGACGACGGTCCCGGCGTACCGCCGCCTGCCCGCGAACGCATCTTCGCCCGCCTGGTCCACGGCCCCCACAGCAAAGGCGCCGGCCTAGGCCTGGCCATCGCCCGAGGCCTAGCCCAAGCCCACGGCGGCAACCTGACTGTCGGCGACCGGCAAGACGGCAAACCCGGCGCTGCCTTCCACCTCCACCTCCCGCCACCACCCCCGACCGGCAAACCCTCCACCTGAGTGGGCATCCCCTGAGTTGGAGGGTTGCCCACTCAGATTTTCAGTGGGCAACCCTCCAGGTGAAGGGGCAACCTCAGGCCCGGAGGAGGCCGTCGATGGTCGTTTGGTGGCCGGCGAGGATTTGGGCCGGGTCGGCGCCCAGGACTTGGTGGAGGACGGTGGCGTAGACGTCGCGGAAGTCGGTGCCGGCTTTCAGGTCGCCGTTCGACAAGTCCGTCAGGCTCGGTTGCTGGCCGAAGAATCCGCCCGAGACCTTCTCGCCGAGGACGAAGACCGGGCCGGCGGTGCCGTGGTCGGTGCCGTCGCTGCCGTTCGCCTGGACGCGGCGGCCGAACTCGGAGTACACCAGCACGACCGCGTTCTTTCCGCGGTCCGTCTTCTGCAGCCGCTGTACGAACGGTGTCAGCGCGCCGTCCAGTTCGGTCAGTAGCCGTTCCTGCGTACCGCGTTCATCTGCATGGGTATCGAATCCGCCGAGCGATGCGGAGTACGCCCGGGTTGGTACGCCGGCCTCGATCAGCCCCGCGATCAGTTCGAGCTGCGCGCCGAGCTGGGACGCACCGCCGGCGGACGCGCCCTTGGTGCGCTCCTCGTCGTCATCGTCCTCCTGCTCGTGCCCGCTCTTGACCGCCTTGCCCAGCACCTGCGTCGCGTTCTGCAGATCCAGGACGGACTTGGCCGCGCGCGCCTGCCAATGTCCCTCCCCCGGACTCGGCTTGCCCAGCGCGGCGTACGCCGTACCCAATGCACCGCCCGGCAACGACAACCCGCGCAACGGCAACGACGCCGCGGCGGTGGTCTCGCCCGCCAGCAACGGCGGAAGTGTCGGCTCGACAGAGACCGCTCGCAGCGGATCGGCGCCGGTCGCGTCGAGCCAGCGTCCGAGCCAGCCGGTTGGGATCGGCGACTTCGGCGACGCCGTCTGCCAGATCGCCATCGACCGGAAGTGGCTGCGATCGGGGTCCGGGTAGCCGACCCCGCGCACGATCGCGAGCCGCTTGTCGTCCCACAACCCCTTCAGGCCCTTCATCCCCGGGTTCAACCCAAGCCCTTCGCCGAGGTCGAGCACCTCGTTCTCGTGGTACGCCAGGTCCGGCCGCGCCTTCTGGTACGCCGGATCGGCCGCCGGGACGACTGTGTTGAGTCCGTCGTTCCCGCCGTACAAGGTGATGACGACAAGCACCGACTGGTCGCTCGGCAGCGGATCGTCGACAGCCGCGGCCATCAGGTCCGACCAGTTCACCTGCGTCGCACCGGCCGCCAGGGCACCGGCCGCGGTCACCCCACTGAGTGCCAGGAACCGCCGTCTCGTCACGTTGTCCATGGGTCCTCCACTCATCCGCTCACGACGTATTCGGGGGAACAGGCGGCGACCGCGACCAGCTGCGCAGGATCCTTCAGGCCGGCCAACGCGGTCTTGGTCCGTTCGGACCAGCCGTCGACTCCGAGCAGCGCCGCGACGTCCTCTTCGTTCTTGACGGCTGACAGCTCGGCCTTCTTCGCCAGTTGTTGCGCGAGCTGCAGCCGGGTCACTCCGGCCGACGTCGTCAGCCAGCTCGCACCGGCCGGCCAACCGCCGACGCTCGGCGGGCGGTACGGCAACTGGCCCATGCCGCGCAGCCCGGCGAGCAGCTTGGTCTGCTCCTTCTCCTCCAGCTTCGACGGCCGGAGTCGCAGCGCCCGCAGCAATCCGACCGCCCACTCCACCGGCTGCTTCACCAGACTCGACTCCGGATCCTTGAACGCCGCCTCGCCAACCATTGCCATCAGCAACGACCTGACATCACGATTCACGCCGTACGCCGCACTCAGCCGAGCGACCGTGGCCGCATCGGGCGGCGTCGCCGACACCAGCCGGAACCACAGCCGGCCGATCACGAACCCGGCGGACGCGGGCTGCGCGAGGGTGAGATTCGCGAAACCCTTCGCGTCGAAGTCGCCGGTCTTGCCGAGCACGGTCTTGGTGCCGGAGTCGAACCGCTTCCGTTGAAAGGTCGCGACGTCCTTGCGCAGCACCCAACCGGTGAGGCAACGAGCAGCCTGGGCGACGTCGGCCTCCTGGTAGTGGCCGATGCCGAGGGTGAACAGCTCCATGAACTCGCGGGCCAGGTTCTCGTTCGGCGACCCCTTGCGGTTCTTCTGACCGTCCAACCATCGGATCGTCGCACTGTCGACAATCATCGCCTGGGCCAGATCGCCGAACCGGCCGAGTGCGAGCCGGCGCTGGGTCTGGTTCTGCGCCAGCATCCAGGCCGCGTTGCGGACCTTCTGGTTGCTGGTCGCGAAATGGCCGTGCCAGAACCAGGTCAGCCGCTCGCCGGCGGTCCGGCTGACCACCATCCGGTCCAGCCACCACAGCGTCAGCTTGCGCTCCTGCGCGGCCCGCTGTTTGTTCGCGGCCTTCTTCGCATCCTTGTCCTGCTTCTTCGCCGCGGTCGGCGGCTCAAGGCCGGTCGGCGGGGACAGCGCAGCAGCCGCCGCGTCCGTCAGCGGACCGAGCAGGCGCCGGACGGTCGCGTCGACGCCGGCTTCCAGGTCGCCAGGTGCCGGCCCGAATCCGAACCGATCGTTCAGGCGCCGCACCACGGCCCGTTCGCTGATCTCGGTCATGTCCCGATGGTTTCCAGTCGACGCCCGGCAGACCAGGATCTGCGGTCCTTCTTCAGCGGATCCACAGGTCCGGGTAGACAGCGTCTATCGACATCCTGTAGACACTGTCTACGTGATCGCTCTTGGCTTGCTGACGGCCTCCGCCGGTTGTCACGCGGCGTGGAACCTGCTGCTGAAGCGAGGCGGTCTGGGTGGTCCGGCGTTCGTCTGGCTGTGCGGACTGCTGACGCTGCCGATCTCGGTCGTTCTGCTCGTCCGCGGATCGCTCACAACGGTCTGGTGGGCCGGACTGGTCAGCATGCTGCTGCACACGACGTACGCCGTGACTCTGCAGAAGGCCTACTCGTTCGGGGAGTTCTCGACTGTCTACTCGGTGAGCCGCGGCACCGCTCCGGCATTGGTGGCGGTGGCAACGATGGGCACTCGCGTGTTTGCTGGGGCTGCCTTGGTGCTTGTCGGCGTCCTGCTGATGGAGCGCCCGCACTCGCGTAGACCGGCTCGCGGCGTCGTACTCGGACTGGCGGTCGCCACGTGCACAGCGGCGTACACGCTCTGGGACGGGTTCGCCGTCAGTTCGTTGCACGTCGACCTGCTGACGTACCTCGCGGTGGCGAATGTGGCTCAGGTCGTCGTGCTGTCGGCCGTCGTAAGTGATCGGCGCAAGGCTCTACAGAACTGGCGACAGGCCTTGCCGATCGCAGTGCTGATGCCGGCCAGCTACGGACTTGTCTTGGTCGCGTTGTCGGTCGCATCGGTCGGCACCGTAGCGATCGGTCGCTCGCTGAACGTCGTCGTCGGTGTGCTGCTAGGAGTCGTCGTACTGCACGAGCGACTCAACCGGTCCCGGGTCATCGGGCTGGCCACCATGGTCGGTGGCGTCCTGCTGGTGAGTGTTTGAGAGGAGCGTTGGTGAAGGATCTGGTGTGTTTGCACGCTGGTACGAGCGGGCCGGCGACGTGGAAGCGCTTCGTACCTGAGTTCGAGGAGCTCGGGTATCGGGTGCACTGCCCGACGTTGTTGGGACATGGCGCAGCTCCGCGACGCCGCCCGTATTTGCTCGAAGACTTCCGGGATCAGGTGCTGGGTGAGCTGGACGGGTTGGACCGGGTGACGTTCGTCGGGAACTCGCTCGGCGCGTTCGTGGCGAGCGCGGTTGCGGTCGCAGTCCCGGATCGGGTCGAGCGGCTGGTACTCGAAGAGCTGCCGGTGCCACCGCGGGACACTCGAGACGGTGAACCGACGGTCCGATCGATGCCGGCGTTGGCGTTGCTGGTCGCTGGTTGGTTGAGCCGACGCCGCTGCGATCCGGTGTTGCTGCGCGACGTCATCGCGGACCTTCGACGGCCGCAGCCAGAGTGGTGGGCCGGGATGGCCACAGTGGAGGCGCCGACGCTGTTGCTGGCGGGCGGGCCGAAGAGTCATCTGGACCAGACGCGGTTCGAACTGGTCGCGGACCAACTGCCGGCCGCAACGGTCATGACGATCGAGGCCGGGCACCGGATCCACAGCCGCGCGCCGGAGCGTTGGCTGGCTGCGGTCCGCGGATTCCTGGGGTGACTTGCGTTCAAGGGCACTTGAAATTTTAAGCTTCGCGGTATGACGGAAACCCTCCTCGACCGGATCGGCACGCACGGTCTCGGCGTACTGGTCACCATCAAGCGCGACGGCCGGCCCCAGCTGTCCAACGTCACGTACGTGTTCGACGGCACCCGGATCCGCGTCTCGCTCACCGACGACCGCGCCAAGACCAAGAACCTCCGCCGCGACCCGCGCGCCAGCCTGTACGTCGACGGTCCGCGGGGACGCTCGTACGTCGTCCTCGAAGGCAAGGCCGAACTCAGCCCGGTCGCCGCCGACCCGCACGACGCGGTGGTCGAGGATCTGGTCGACTACTACCGGCGCGGGTCGGGCGAGCACCCGGACTGGGACGAGTACCGCGAGGTGATGGTCCAGGACAGGCGGCTGATGTTCTCGATGACCGTCGACCGCGCGTACGGAATGCCTAAGCCATAGCAGCTGCATCCGGAACAGTGCGCGTCGCCCGAGCGGCCTCGCGGAAGCGGCGTGGGGCGACTCCGTTGACGCGTTTGAAGGCGTTGCTGAACGCGCTGTCGGACGTGTAGCCGAGCGAATGCGCGAGGGCGGACAGAGGTTGGTCGTCGTCGCGCAGCGCTCGCTCGGCCAGTCGCATCCGCCAGTTGAGCAAGTAGGTCAACGGCGGTACGCCGGCCACCGAGCGGAACCGTTCCGCGAACGTCGTCCGTGACATCGCGGCGGCCTGGGCGAGCTCCTCGAGCCGCCAGGCCCGACCCGGCTGGTCGTGCATCAGCCGAAGGGCGGGCGCGATCCGCTCATCGGCGATCGCCCGCAGCCAACCGACCGGAAGCGCATCGGCCTCGGTCAGACAGGCACGCATCGCCTCGACGAACAGCAGCCGGGAAAGGTCGTCGGCGGCCAGGCTCCCGCCCGGCTGCGAGGTCGACGCTTCGTGCACCAATCGTTGGAGCAGCCAACGGAACGTCGCGGCCTGCTCGTCGGTGGACCGAAGGTGGATCACCGGCGGCAGCGCCCGCATCAGCAACTCCTCGGCGGTTCGGTTCAGGGCGATGTGGCCGCCGATGTTGACCACCTTCGCGCCGATACCGCCGTCGATTCCGCTGCCGAAGCGGGCCATCGGGCCGTCGGTGGCTCCGAATGCGACGACCGCGTCCTCGATCGGTACGTCGTCGGAGTTGCCCTTGACGAACCCGTGCCGGCCGTCAAAGAGCACGACGTCGCCCGCCTCCAGCTCGAGCCGGTGATCCAGGTCGTCGAAGGCGATCCAGCAGGTGCCCTCGACGAGGGCGGTGAACTTGAGCCGTTGCGAGGCGGGATACCGCAACGCCCACTCCCCGATCGCCACGAAGCCCCGGGAAACGTGGCAATGCGCCTCGGTGAGCGCGAGCGTGTCCGTCAGCGGATCGGTCATATCCGTACTATCGCGCAGGTTTCCGGCACTCTCAAGCATTCTCCGTCCGGATCCACGCTCGTAGTGTCGGAGACATGCAAACACCAATGGGTTCTGGATTCACCGCCGCTTCGACCGCTGACGACGTCATCGAGGGCATCGACCTGCGCGGCAAGGTCGCGATCGTCACCGGCGGGTACTCCGGTCTCGGCAAGGAGACCGTCCGCGCGTTGCGATCGGCCGGGGCGGACGTTCTGGTGCCGGCCCGCGACGTTGCCCGGGCGTCCGCCGAACTGGCGGATCTCGACCGGGTCGCCGTCGACGAGCTGGACCTGCTCGATCCCGCGAGCATCGACGCCTTCGCGGACCGTTTCCTCGCGACTGGCCGGCCGCTGCACATCCTGGTGAACAGCGCCGGGATCATGGCGAACCCGCTGACCCGCGACGCCCGCGGGTACGAGTCCCAATTCGCGACCAACCACCTCGGACACTTCCAGCTGACCAGGCGACTGCTGCCCGCGCTGCGCCGGGCCGATGGCGCGCGCGTCGTCGCAGTGTCGTCACGCGGGCACCGGTACAGCGCGGTCGATTTCGGCGACCCGAACTTCGAGCATCGCGAGTACACGCCGTGGTCGGCGTACGGGCAGTCGAAGACGGCGAACGTGCTGTTCGCGGTCGAGCTCGACGAACGCGAGCGGGCGAACGGGATCCGCGCGTTCGCGGTCCATCCCGGCAGCATCATGGACACGAACCTGAGCCGGTTCACCGACCGGGAGTCGCTGCGGAACGGCGGGTTCCTGGACGAGAACGACCAGCCGGTCATCGACCCGGCGCGCGGCCTGAAGACGCCGGAGCAAGGCGCGGCCACTCAGGTGTGGTGCGCGGTCAGCCCGCAACTCGACGGCTTTGGCGGCGTGTACTGCGAGGACGTCGACATCGCACCGCTGCGTTCGAGCAAGGAGCCGGACGTCGGCGTGGTCACGGTGGTTCGGGGCACGTACGGCGTACTGCCGTATGCGGTCGATCGGGACAACGCGCGGCGGTTGTGGAAGCTCAGCGAGGAACTTCTCGACCGTTCATAAACCACTCGCGGTAAACCGGTCCAGCGGTGGACGCTGTGGGCGTGGACATCACAAGACTGTCGCCCGACGACGAGGCCGGGTGCGCCGACGCTGTTGCCGTGAAGAACGCCGGCCTGAAGGTCGACTGCCCGGAGATGACGCCGCAGACCCCGAGCGGGTACGCGAACATGCTGCGGTACGGCTGGGACATGGTGCCTTCGTACGGTTACCTGGCACGGGATGCCGACGGGACCGCGGTGGGGTTGCTGGACGTGGGTGCCAACACGTACGACAACCTGAACCAGATCTGGATCGACGTGGACGTCCATCCGGATCATCGTGGCCGCGGTATCGGGTCCGCGTTGGTCGAGTACGCCGAGGGGCTCGCCCGTGACATGGGTCGGGACACCGTCGGGTACGGCTGCTTGGACCTGCCGAAGGGCGACGCGTTCGCTCGGCGGCACGGCTTCGTACAGAAGGCCGTCGAGGTGAACCGGCGGCAGGACCTGACCGGGCTGGACTGGGGTGTGGTGCAGCGGCTGTACGACGACGCGGTGGCCGCATCCACGTCGTACGAACTCACCAAGTTCACCGGGCCGGTGCCGGAGGAACTGCTGGAGGACATGGTCACGTTGACGTCCTCCATCAACGACGCTCCGAAGGACGACCTGGACATCGAGGACGACGTCTTCAGCCCTGGGCGGATGCGAGCCTACGAAGAGGCGCAGTCGAAGAGCGACCACACTGTCTACCGGGTGATCGCGCGGGAGAAGTCCACCGGCGCCCTCGCCGGCCACACGGTCATCGCCGTCGAACGCGAACGCCCGCACATCGGCGAACAGCACGACACCGCAGTCGACCGCGACCACCGCGGCCACCGCCTCGGCGCCCTGGTCAAGTCCGCCATGCTCCTCTGGCTCCGCGAGGCTGAGCCCGCCCTGACCCAGGTAGACACCTGGAACGCCGAATCCAACAACCACATGATCAGCATCAACGAACAACTCAACTACAAGGTCATCGCCCGAATCCTGGCCTACCAGAAGAAGCTCTGAAACAGACCGGCGGCGCCGCAACCAGCGACGCCCCCGCCCTCTTCTGCTGAAAACTCAGTTACTGCTGAAAGCTCACTCGCCCACGAGCTGGTTCCAGTGGCCGGTGATCGGGAAGATGCCGGTGCCCGGGATGGTGCCGCCGGTGACCCGGCCGTAGGACGTGACAACCGTCGCCGAGCCGTTGAACTTGCTCGTCGCGTACTGGTACGCCGAGTCGGTGTCGTTGTCGAAACCGGTCACCAGCGAGCCGCCCTTGTCACCGCAGCCCCTGGCGGCCAGCGACTCGTACGCCGCGAAGCCCGTGCTCCGCACCAGCTTCAGGATCGGCTTCGTCGAGGCGGCGGCCGGGATCCGGACCGTCCACAGCGCGCCGGCCTTGGTGGTCATCAGCAGCGTGTCGTACGACGGGTTCTCCGCCACGACGGTCATCGCCTTGAAGCCCTTGAAGCCGGCGAAGTGGCCGAGCGCCCGGAAGGTGGCACCCGACGCCGCGTAGCGGTAGAGGCTGCCGTTGGTGCTCAGCCCGTACAGGTACGAGCGGTTCGGCGCGGTGATCGCGTAGTTCGACGTCACGAGCTGGGTGAAGCTGGTCCAGCCCGAGCCGATCCGCGCGTACGTCGGCCGCGCGTTGTCGGTGTCGAAGTACGTGACACCGCGGTACAGCGTGCCGCCCTGCACGAACAGGCTGTGGTAGTAGAAGTGCGCGTCGGTCTGCACGCCGTACCACGTCGTGTTGAGACGAGTGCCGACGAACTTGAACTCCCCGAAGAACTCACCGCGCGGCGGCTTGGCCGGCGTGACCAGGACGTCGCTCATCCCCGGCGTCGGGGTGTTGAAGCCGACATCCTGCAGGCATCCCCCGGAGGCCAGTTTGGTGTTCGGCGTGGTCTTCAGGTCGCCCTTCGCCGGGTTGGCGATCGCGGGCGTCGGGTTGGACCGGACGGCGGCGGTGGCCGGGCCAGCGGCGGCCGTGGCGGCGAGTATGCCGACCCCGGCCAGGGCGAGCGCGAAGCGCTGCAGTTTCATACTGGGAGTCCCCCTCAGGACATGAATGACCTCGATGGTCCTCGAGATCGTGCGCGAGCATAACGCGCACGGGGGACAGAACGCGCCGCAATTGCACCTTGTTGCAACGGTTCCAGGCTAGACCGCCTGAACCAGTGTGACCTTCATCTCGTCGGAGAGGCTGAAACCCAGCGAACGGTACAGCCGGATCGCGGCGCTGTTGGTGGCGCCGGTGTGGAGGAACGGGGTTCGCCCGGCCGACTCGATGCGGTGGGCAACGGCTCGGATCAGGCGGGTGGCCAGGCCTGGCCCTGGTACGACGGGTGGGTGCAGACGGCGCGATCTCGGTGGGATCGGGGAGGGCGAACCGCGTGTCTGCCATCGCGATCAGGTTGCCGTCGCGGCGGATGCCGAGGCACATGCCGAGAGACCGAGCCCGCCCTGACCCAGATCGACAGCGGAACGCCGAATCCAACAACCACCTGATCACCATCAACGAACAACTCAACTACAAAATCATCGCCCGAATCCTCGCCTACCAGAAAAAGCTCTAACCGCGCCAAGGAACGCTCGCGTTGTCCCGTACGGCTGGTTGAGCCCAGGATCGGCTTTGAGGACAGCAACCGGGCCTGGAGACAGGAACTGGGGTCTGGAGACAGGTCATTTCCTGTCTCCAGACCCCACAGCATGTCCACACCCCCGAGAAGTGGTGGCGATGGATCAGCGCGACCCACGCTGCTCGAACCCGTACCGAACAACGGGTAGTAGTCAGCCAACTCGGCGATCTGCCGAAGTGGCCAGGCGGAGCCGATCGGGCTGACACCGACTACTACCCGTTCTTCGGTACATGGCTCAGGCCGAAAAGGTCGGCTACGTCGACCACGAGGCCGGTGAGACCAAGGCGCTTGGTCTCACCGGCGACTCGGTCGGTGAACATTCGGTCGCGCTGCAACAGGTTGCCCAAGGCCCGTTCTGGCGTACTCGTCCGGCCGGCGATGGACCAGAGCGACCCACGCTGCTCGAAGGCCGCCCGCTGGAAGCGTGGCGTTGGGAGCAACCACACGCCTTGCCGTCGGTCGGCGAGCAGCGGTTCGACCAGCTCGGGCAGTAGGCGGAATCCCTCGACCAGTACCGGCTCGGGCGGCAGGTTGAGCAGGTCCTCCACGATGAGGTCGAAGGCCTCGCCACGGAACCAGTGGAACGTGTCGAGCATCGTCTCCGGCGACCGGTTCGCCCACCGCTCATCCATGTCCATCGCCAGGAATTCCTGCAGGTACGGGCGTATTCGCGGGGTTGCCAGTAGACGTGAAAGAGGTCGGTCATACGGCTTCGAGGATGCTTACTTTCATTTGGTTGGTGAGGGTGAAGCCTAGGGTGTTGTAGAGGCGGATGGCGTTGGTGTTGGTGGCGCCGGTGTGGAGGAACGGGGTTCGACCGGTTGTTGCGATGTGGGCGGCGACGGCTCGGATCAGGCGACGGGCCAGGCCTTGGCCCTGGTATGACGGGTGGGTGCAGACGGCGCTGATCTCGGTGTACTGGGGAAGCGCGAACCGGGTGCCTGCCATCGCGATGAGCTCGCCGTCGCGGCGTACGCCGAGGTAGGTGCCGAGCTCGATCGTGCGGGAGCGGAACGGGCCGGGGTCGGTCAAGGCGACCAGGGCAAGCATTTCGGGTACGTCGTCGACGCCGAGGACGACCGCCTCCGGCTCCGCAGCCGGGAGATCCGCGGGCGCGGTGTACTGGACCAGGTCGATGTGTCGGTCCAGCTTGAAGCTGTCCGGGATCGTGAACTCCGGCCGGATCAGGGCCGCGCCGCCGCCCGGCCCGAGGAGCTGGGCGGCGTCGGCCCAGTCCTGGGCGGTCGGTTCGTCGGGCATGCCGAGGAACGGCGCCATCGCCGTCGGGAACCGGCGGGCGTTGCCGCGGATCTCGGCGAATTCGGCGTGCGGGCCGTTCAGTGCGGCGTACACAGGATTCTGCAGATTCATCAGAACCCTAGTTTGCGCAAATGCTTCGCATCTGTCTGCCAATTTTTGGCGATCTTGACGTGCAGGTCGAGGTAGACCGGCGTACCGAGCAGGGCTTCGATCTGCTGCCGGGCCGCCGCGCCGACGTCACGCAGTCGGGCGCCCTTGTGGCCGATCACGATGCCCTTCTGGCTGTCCCGCTCGAGGAAGATGTTCGCGTAGATGTCGAGCAGCGGCTTGTCCTCGGGGCGGCCTTCACGAAGGGTCATCTCGTCGATGGTGACCGCGATCGAGTGCGGCAGCTCGTCGCGGACGCCTTCGAGGGCGGCCTCGCGGATGAGCTCGCCGACCAAGACCTCCTCGGGCTCGTCCGTGATGTCGCCGTCGGGGTACAGCGGAAAACCCTCAGGTAGCAGCTTCACGAGCTCGTCGGCTACCACGTCGACCTGATACCCGGACGTCGCGGACACCGGGACGATCGCGGCCCACTCGATCCCCGAGGACTCACCAAGAGCCTGGATCTCGGCCAGGTGCTCGACCATCCGGTCGGGCTCGACCAGGTCGGCCTTGGTGGCGATGGCAACCTTCGGGGTCTTCGCGACCTTCGCCGCCTCGCCGACCAGGAACCGGTCACCGGGACCGATCTTCTCGCTGGCCGGCAGGCAGACCGCGATCACGTCGACCTCGGCCCAGGTGGTCTTCACCACGTCGTTCAGCCGCTCGCCGAGCAGCGTGCGCGGCTTGTGCAGACCGGGGGTGTCGACCAGGATCAGCTGCGCGTCCGGCCGGTGCACGATCCCGCGGACGGCGTGCCGCGTGGTCTGCGGCTTCGACGAAGTGATGACGATCTTCTTGCCGACCAGGGCGTTGGTCAGGGTCGACTTGCCGGCGTTGGGCCGGCCCACGAAACAGGCGAAACCTGCCTTGAAGTTCTCAGCTGTGGACGACATCGCGGACCTCTCCGGTGCCTTGCGCATGTACTACGGGGATGTTGGCGCCGGCGAAATAGCGTACGACGTCGATGTTGACGGACTCCGCGTCGGTGACGACCGCGGCTGCTTCCAGACCCTTCACACCCGACGAGAGCGCCATCGCGACCGCGAGCTGCAGTGCGGTCAGTTCGACGGTGTCGAGCGCGACCGTGCAGGCGGCGTACGTCCGTCCGTCGGAGTCGCGGACCGCGGCTCCTTCAGCGGCCCGGGTCCGAGCCCGGGCAGCGCGGGCGAGCGTGACGAGTTTGGCGTCCTCCGCCGAAAGGTCTGACAAGAAAAGCTCCAAAAAGTTCACGGAAGGAGGCGGGTCGGGAGTGGAAAGTAGGTCAGGCGTGCTGGTGGTTCTGGTCCTGCGGCGCGGGAGTCGGCTCCTCGCGTCGTACCAGAACCGTACCTACCTGGTTGCGGCGACCGGACGGCCGCTCCGCCGTCAGCGACAGACCTTCGATCGACACCTCGGCGCCAGGGATCGGAACCTTGCCGAGCAGCTTCGCCATCAGACCGCCGACCGTGTCCACATCGTCGTCGTCCAGCGGTACGCCGAACAGCTCGCCGAGCTCGTCGATCGGCAGCCGGCTCGAGACCCGATAGGCACCGTCGGACAGCTGCTGCACCGAGTCCGGGTCCTCGTCGTACTCGTCGGTGATCTCGCCGACGATCTCCTCGAGGATGTCCTCGATCGCGACCAGTCCCGCCGTACCGCCGTACTCGTCGACGACGATTGCCAGGTGCATCCGGGCGGCCTGCATCTCGCGGAGCAGCTCGTCGACCGGTTTGGAGTCCGGCACGTACATGCACGGCCGCATCACCGACTCGACCCGCTCGGTCGACTCCGACTGCGCGTTGTCGTAGACCCGGCGCATCACGTCCTTCAGGTACGCGACGCCGAGGATGTCGTCCAGCGACTCGCCGATCACCGGGATCCGCGAGTACCCGGACCGTAGCGCCAGCGACGTGAGCTGGCGGAGCTTCTTGTGCTTCTCGATGTAGACCATGTCGGTCCGCGGCACCATCACCTCGCGGACGATGGTGTCGCCGAGCTCGAACACCGAGTGGATCATCTGCCGCTCGCCGGACTCGATCACCGCGGACTTCTCCGCGTAGTCGACCAGCGCCCGCAGCTCGGCCTCGGTCGCGAACGGACCTTCGGCGAACCCCTTGCCGGGGGTCAGCGCGTTGCCGATCAGGATCAGGAACTTCGGCAGCGGACCGAGGATCTTGGTCACCGCCATCACCGGGCCGGCCGAGATGATCGCGAACCGGTCCGAGTGCTGCCGGCCGAGCGTCCGCGGCGCGACCCCGATGATCACGTACGAGACCAGCACCATCACCACGGCGGTGATCAGGATGTGTTCCCAGGTCACGGACAGGACGCCGGACAGCGCCTGGGTGACCAGCACGATCGCGGTGATCTCGCAGATCAGCCGGAGCAGGAGCAGCGAGTTCAGGTACCGCGGGGCGTCGGACAGCAGGTCCCGCAGCCGGACCGCCCGCAGGTTGCCCTGCTCGACCTGCTCGTTCGCGCGCACCTTCGAGTACGACGACAGTGCTGCCTCGGCGCCGGCGAACAGCCCAGCGAGGAGTACGAGCACCGCAGCCACAACCAGTAGAACCAGGTCGTGGGAAGTCATCGTGGTATCACGCCTCTAGCCGGTTACCAGGAGCTCGCCATGCTTCCAGAAGGCGGCCCTGGATGTCCCACATCTCCGCCTTCTCGGCGGGTTCCGCGTGGTCGTACCCGAGCAGGTGCAGGATGCCGTGCACCGTCAGCAGCTCCAGCTCGGCCCAGGTGCCGTGGCCGGCCTTCGCGCCCTGCGCGGCCGCGACGGTCGGGCAGAGCGCGATGTCGCCGAGGTGACCGAGCGGCAGGTCGGCGTCGTCCTCGTCGGCCGGCCCCGGCCGCAGCTCGTCCATCGGCCACGACATCACGTCGGTCGGACCGGGCAGGTCCAGGAACTCGACGTGGTACCGCGCCATGGTGTCCTCGTCGACCAGCTTGATCGACAGCTCACACTCCGGGTGCAGCTTCAGTGACGACATCACGAACCGGCTGAGCCGCATCAGTCCGTGTGCGTCGATCTCGACCCCGGACTCGTTGTTGACCTCGACGTTCATCGCCTGGACTCAGCGCTACCTTCGTAGTTCTCGTACGCCGACACGATCCGGCCGACCAGCTTGTGCCGGACCACGTCGTGCGACGTCAGCCGGCAGAAGGACAGGTCCTGGACACCCTCGAGGATCTCCTGGACCACCCGCAGCCCCGAACTGGTCCCGGTCGGCAGGTCGACCTGGGTGACGTCACCCGTGACCACCATCCGCGAACCGAACCCGAGCCGGGTGAGGAACATCTTCATCTGCTCCGGCGAGGTGTTCTGCGCCTCGTCCAGGATGATGAAGGCGTCGTTCAGCGTCCGGCCGCGCATGTACGCCAGCGGGGCGATCTCGATGGTGCCGGCCGTCATCAGCCGCGGGATCGACTCCGGGTCGAGCATGTCGTGCAGGGCGTCGTACAGCGGGCGCAGGTACGGGTCGATCTTCTCCGACAGCGTGCCGGGCAGGAACCCGAGCCGCTCACCGGCCTCGACCGCCGGCCGGGTCAGGATGATCCGGGTGATCTCCTTGGCCTGCAGCGCCTGGACCGCCTTGGCGACGGCCAGGTAGGTCTTGCCGGTGCCGGCCGGGCCGATACCGAAGACGATGGTGTTCTTGTCGATGGCGTCGACGTACCGCTTCTGGTTCAGCGTCTTCGGCCGGATGGTGCGGCCGCGGCTGGACAGGATGTTCTGGGTCAGCACGTCGGCCGGGCTCTCGGCCGTGGCGGACTTGATCATCGCGATGCTGCGCTCGACCGAGTCGGCGGTCAGCCCGTGACCGGTGCGGATCACCGCGATCAGCTCGTCGATCAGCCGCTCGGCAAGGGCCAGCTCGGCCGGCTCGCCGTTCAGCGTGATCTCGTTGCCGCGGACCATGATGTCAGCGGCGAACCCCTTCTCGACGATGCGGAGGAACTCGTCCCGGGCTCCGAGCAGGGCGACCATGTCGATGCTGTTCGGCACGACGATCTTGTGCGACGCCTGCGCGCTGGCGGCGGCGCCGTTCGCGCGCGCCTCCGGTTCGATACTGCGTGGCCTGGACAGGCTCTTCCTCCTGAATCGGTGAAGTAGTGCACCCATGCTAGCCGTCCACTCCGACAGCCTCACTTGTAATTCGCCCGGACACGCTCGGTGAGCGCCTTTTCACTGGCCCGTTGTCAACCTGGGACGGGGTCTTTGCGTCATCTTTTCGTGGCTCAACCGGCCGTGGTGTACGAAGAGTGCGTGACAGATGAGTCCTCGTGGGATGCCGACGAGGCGCTGACGGCTGTCTACACCGCCCATTACACCTCGCTCGTCCGCCTCGGTTCGCTGCTGCTGCGGGACACCGGTACGGCGGAGGAGATCGTGCAGGACGCGTTCGTCGCGATGCACGGCCGCTGGCACCGGCTGCGCGACCCGCACAAGGCGCTCGCGTACCTGCGGACCGCGGTGGTGAACCGCTGCCGGTCCCGCCAGCGCCACTTGGTCGTGGTCGACAAGCACACCCCTCGGACCCTCCCGGACGAGCCGAGCGCCGAGCAGGCCGTACTGCGGACAGCGGAGACGGACCGGGTCATCGAGGCGATGCGGACCCTGCCGGAGAAGCAGCGCACCGTGATGGTGCTCCGGTACTACGGTGACCTGTCGGAGGCCGAGATCGCGGACACGATGGGCATCAGCCGGGGATCCGTGAAGAGCCACGCCGCGCGCGCGACCAAATCGCTGCGCCAGGTCTTGGAGCAGAGCGTATGAACGACAACGATGACTCGTTCGACGAGCTAATGCGCCGGGCCTTGAGGGACGAGGCGGGCCGGGTCGAGCCGAGTGACGCGCTGCCGGAGATTCGCGCCCGCGCGCACGCCCAGCGCCGGCCGGCCTCCCGGCGACCCTGGCTCCTGACGGCCGGCGTGGCAGCACTGGGCACAGCGGCCGCGATCGGCGCGTTCGCCGTCTTCACAGGTGGCGACAACACCGCCAACGACGGCGATGCAGTTGCCGGTCCCGGTACGACGACCAGCGCCGCGTCCGAAGTACCGCCGAGCCAGACCCCGTCGAAGGCCACTCCCTCCCCTGTGCCCAGCCAGGGTCCGACGATGGCGCCCACCGTCAAGGCAACGCAGCCGACGGACCGCGGCGCCCCGGAGCAGTCCGTCCCGAGCGCCGTCGTACCGGTGTATTGGCTCGGTGCCAACGTCGGCGGCGCCCAGACGAAGAAGGAGGTCCGGCTCTACCGGACCTGGACGAAGGTGAGCGGCAAGCCCGCCGTCGAGGCACTTCGGGTGATGACGCAGAAACGGCCTGGCGATCCGGACTACTACTCGGCGTGGAGCGGTGCGCAGGTGAACTCGGTGACCCGAGCGGACGACCTGGTGACCGTGGACTTCAAGCAACTCCCCCAAACGCGGCTCGACTCCGACGTCGCCAACGTCGCCGCCCAGCAGCTCGTCTACACAATCCAGGGCGCGATGAAGGACGCCGGGGGTACACGCGTCCAGGTCACCGAACAGGGCCACACCGGCAGCAAGCTGTTCGGCCAGGTCGACACCAGCCAGCCACTGGACCGAGCCCAGGCCGCCGACGTACAGGCGTTCATCTGGGTGACGGCTCCCGACGACGACGCCGTCGTATCCAGCCCGCTGAAGGTGACCGGAGTCGCGTCGGTCTTCGAGGCCCAGCTCAACTGGCGAATCGTCTCGGAGAAGACCCGAGCGGTGCTCGCCAAGGGCACGGCCAACACGAGCGAGGCCTACAAATTCGCGCCGTTCGCCTTCAGTGTCACCAAGCTTCCGCCGGGCACCTACACCCTCGAGGTCTTCGAGGCTTCCGCGGTCGACGGCAGCATGACGTCGACCGACAGCAAGCTGCTGACCGTCAAGTAGAGCTAGTCCTCGCGGTCGACGGTGGCGGCCAGGAGGCCGGGGAAGGACTTGTCGAACTCGGGGCGGCGGAGGCGGTTGAGGCGGCGGGCGCCTTCGTCGCGTTGCTCGATCAGGCCGGCTGAGCGCAGTACGGCGAAGTGGTGGCTGGCGGTGGCCTTCTTGACCGGGAGGTCGAAGGTGCCGCAGGCGCGGGTCCATTCGTCGTGGGTGGCGAGGTCGCGCAGGATCGAGCGCCGGACCGGGTCCGCGAGCGCGTCGAGTGCCACCTGCAGCGGCACCTCGGCCGGTTCGACGTGGCTGAGGGTGCGGGCTCGGGCTGACTCGACGACCATGGTGTTCGATCCTTGTCGTACAGTATGTTCGGTTCCTGTCTAACAGCTTAGCGAGGGGTTCGCGATGATCCAGCTGGTCGACTACGGATTCGGCCCGTCGGCACGGTCACGGGCGGCGGAGGCGCGGTCGCCGGAGCGCGCGGGTGCGTTGGCGGCGCTGGAGACGTTCTACTACGCGCTCAACAACAAGGATCTGGACACGCTGGTGGCGGGGTGGGCGGACGACGAGCTGGTCCAGCTCAACAACCCGATCGGCGGGATCCTGCGGTCACGGGACGCGGTGCGTGCGCTGTACGAGCGGGTGTTCGCGGGGACCTTGAACGTCCAGGTGACCTTCGGCGACGCGGCGACGTACTGGCAGGACGACTCGGTCGTGTTCGCGGGGCGGGAGGTCGGCACGTACCAGCATCCGGAGCTCGGCGAGCAGCCGCTGCGGATCCGGACGACGCGGGTCTTCGCGTACGCCGGGAGCTGGGTCCAGATCCACCACCACGGCAGCATTGACGACGCCGAATCCCTGGCCGCCTACCAGCATGCAGTCCGCGGTTAGCTCCAGCGGGAGTTGGCCAGGAGCGCTGCCGCAGCGGCGACTCCAGCAGTCGAGGTGCGCAGTACGGTGTCGCCGAGGCGAACGGGCTCGACGTCGAACGCCTTCAGTTCGGTCGGGGCGATACCGCCCTCGGGCCCGATGACGAGCACGATGTCGCCGGACGGCGGGACCTGCAGCGACGCGAGCGGGACGGTCGCTTCCTCATGCAGTACGACGGGCAGCGCCGCGCGAGCGAGCCGCTCCGCGACGTCGGCCGTCGATGCGATCGGCGCAACCTCAGCGAACCAGGTACGTCGGGACTGCTTGCTCGCCTCGAACGCCCACGCCCGCCACTTCGCGAGCATCTTCTCCACCCGCTCCGGATTCGCCCGGAACTGACTCCGCTCCGCGTTCCACGGCACGATCACGTCCACGCCGACCTCGGTCAGCATCTCGACCGCCAGCTCGGCGCGCTCGCCCTTCGGCACCGCCTGCACCACAACCACCCGAGGATCGGCGGCAGCAACAGTCCCGCGTTCATCGACGGCAACCGTCACCGAACTCTTGCCCGCGGCAACCACAGCCCCTTCGGCCCAGGCTCCTCGCCCATCCGTCAACCGAACGCGCTCCCCCGGCCCGATCCGCCGTACCACCGCCGCATGCCGCCCCTCGGCGCCGCCCAGCTCCAACTCATCCCCGCCAAGCTCAGCAAGAAAGAACACCGCAACACCCACCAACAACACCTCCAACCCATCGACGCAACCAGCCAACCCCGACCAACCGACTCTCAAACTCTCACGCCCGCCCAACCATCTCAGGGGTCAACCCCTGAGTTGGTGGGTTGCCCACTCAGATTCTCAGGGGGCAACCCACCAACTGAGGGGTTAACCCCTCAGTTGTCCGCGAGCCGACGGCGGGGCGCAGGCGTCGGCGGGACGCGGGCCTGGCGGGACGCGGTCGTCGCCGGGACGCCGGCGCCTGCGGCCCTGCACCGGATCCGCGGCGTACGCCGCCGAACGCCGCTGACCGTCCATCTCAGGGGTCAACCCCTGAGATGGACGGTTGCCCACTCGGAATCTCAGGGGGCAACCGACCAGGTGAGGGGTTGACCCCTCAAGCGTTCGGGGAAGGGGGTGGGGTTTAGTGGGCGCCGAAGGCGTCGCGGAGGCGGCCGAAGACGGTTTTGTGGGTGGCTTGGACCTGGCCCTGCGGGCGTTCCTCGTCGCGGGCGGCGGCGAGTTGCCGGAGCAGCTCGGCCTGGTCGTCGTCGAGCTTGGTGGGCGTCTCGACGATGACCTGGACGATCAGGTCGCCGCGACCCGCGTGCCGCAGTCGCGGGACACCTCGGGCCGTCAGCGTGGTCGTCGTACCGGACTGAGTACCGGGCCGGATCTCCAGCGGGGTCGTCTCGCCTTCGAGCGTCGGCAGGTCGATCGTGGTGCCGAGTGCGGCCGCGGTCATCGGCAGCGTGACTGTGCAGTGCAGGTCGTCGCCGTTGCGGGTGAAGATGTCGTGCGGCTCCACCTCGATCTCGACGTACAGGTCGCCGGCCGGACCGCCGCCGGGACCGACCTCGCCCTGCCCGGACAGCTGAACCCGGGTCCCGCTGTCGACGCCACCGGGGATCTTGACGGTGACAGTACGACGGGACCGGACGCGACCGTCGCCCGCGCACTCGACGCACGGGCTCGGGATGGTCGTGCCGTAGCCGCGGCAGTTCGGGCACGGCCGCATCGTCCGCACCTCGCCGAGGAACGACCGCTGCGTGTGCGTGACTTCACCACGCCCGTGGCAGATCTCGCAGGTGACCGGCTCGGACCCGGCAGCCGCCCCGGACCCGCTACAGGTCGGACACAGTACGGCGGTGTCGACCTTGAGCTCACGCGTCGTCCCGAACGCGGCCTCAGCCAGGTCGATCCGCAAAGGGATCAACGCATCCTGACCGCGCCGGGTCCGCGGCCGCGGCCCACGGGTCGCGCCGCCGGTCTGACCGAAGAACGCGTCCATGATGTCGGTGAACGTGAACGCCTGCCCGAAGCCGGCCCCGCCCGGACCGCCGCCCGCGGACGCGAACGGGTCGCCACCGAGGTCGTGCATCTGCCGCTTCTGCGGGTCGCTGAGCACCTGGAACGCGCGCCCGATCTCCTGGAACTTCTGGTGCGCGTCCTCGGAGTCGTTCACGTCCGGGTGGTACTGGCGTGCCAGTTTGCGGTACGCCTTCTTGATCTCGTCCGCTGACGCGTCACGGCTGACGCCTAGGACGGCGTAGTAATCGGTGCTCATACTCCAGACCAGGGGGTTGTCATCAATTAGGAGTCGGCCAGTATCTGGCTGACGTAGCGCGCGACGGCCCGCACCGCGCCCATTGTGCTCGGGTAGTCCATATGGGTCGGGCCGACGATGCCGAGCGTGGCCAGCGCCTCCGACTTGGACCCGTATCCGGTCGCGACCACCGACGTGGTGGCCAGCTCCTCGAACGGGTTCTCGTGACCGATCCGAACCGTGAGGGTCGTCGGGTTCGTCGCCTCGCCGAGCAGCCGGAGCAGGATCACGTGCTCCTCGAGCGCCTCCAGCACCGGCTTCACGTTCCGCTCGAAGTCGTCGCCGTACCGGGTCAGGTTGGCCGCACCGCCGACTGCGATCCGCTGCTCGCCGACCTCGTCGGTGAACGCTTCCAGCAGCGTGGTGACGATCGACGCGACCAGTGCGCGATCGCCGGGCGCGAACAGCTCGGGAACCCCGGCCAGCGACGTGGTCGCGTCGGTCAGCCGCTGTCCGGCGAGGACCGTGTTCAGCCGCGAGCGGAGGTCGGCGATCAGCTGCTCGTCGACGTCGTGCGGGTGCTCGACGATCCGCTGCTCGACCCGGCCGTTGCTGGTGATCAGCACCAGCAGCAGCCGGCGGGCGCCCATCGTGACCACCTCGATGTGCCGGACGCTCGACCGGTTGAGCGACGGGTACTGCACGATGGCGACCTGGCGGGTGATCTGGGCGAGCAGCCGGACAGTACGGCGTACGACGTCGTCCAGATCGACCGCGCCGGCCAGGAACGACGTGATCGCCTTCTTCTCCGCGATCGACAGCGTCTTGACCGTGCTGAGCTTGTCGACGAACAGCCGGTACCCGGCGTCGGTCGGGATCCGGCCGGCGCTGGTGTGCGGCTGGGTGATGTACCCCTCCTCCTCCAGCGCGGCCATGTCGTTGCGGACCGTGGCCGGCGAGACGCCGAGGTTGTGCCGATCGACCAGCGTCTTCGACCCGACCGGCTCATGGGTCGCCACGTAGTCCTCGACGATGGCGCGGAGCACATCCAGCTTGCGGTCGTCCAGCACGCGCACCACCCTCTCTCGATCGACCTTGGCACTCGAAAGTTCCGAGTGCCAGTCTACCGAGCCGTGGTACCCACGCCGACGCACTACGGCGTGGGACGGGTCTCAGGCGATCTCGGGCGACGCTCCCAACGGTACGGCGGCAGGCCGGTCGACCGTACTTGCGACGTCCACAGGCTGATCCTGGACCGCTGCTTCCAGCAGCGACTCGAGTACGTCGAGCACGTGGTAGGCCAACGCACCGTCAGCGCGGTGTGGCTCACCGCGACGGATGGCCCGAGCCATATCGGCCACGCCGACTCCCCGGCCGGCTCCGGCGTACCCACCGGCGACCGGGACCTCGGTCCATTCACGCTGGGCCGCCGTAGCGATCTCCACCGTGCCGTCGAAGCCATTCGGGTCAGGGACCGACACGCTGCCCTCAGTCCCATGTACTTCGATCCGCGGCAGCCGGGCCGCCCAGGTGTCGAAGGACATCAGGACGGTGGTCAACGCACCGGACTCATGCTCCAGTACGCCGGTGACGTGCGTCGGCACCTCGACCGCGAACGTTGTACCAGCGCGCGGTCCGGTATGGATCTTGCGCTCCTGCTTCGACTGACCGGCCCGCGCGGTGACCCGGCGTACCGGACCGAGCAGGGTGACCAGACTGGTCACGTAATACGGCCCCATGTCGAGGACCGGGCCGCCGCCCGGCTGGTAGTAGAACTCCGGTGCCGGGTGCCACAGCTCATGCCCTGGTGTAGTGAACGACGCTGTCGCGGCATGCGGTGTACCGATGTCGCCGCGGTCGATCACTGCCCGCGCGGTCTGGGTACCTGTGCCGAGCACGGTGTCCGGTGCGCAGCCGACTCGGACGTTGTTGGCGGCGGCGTACTTCAGCAGCGGCTCCGCCTCGGTCCGGTTGACGGCCAGCGGCTTCTCGCCGTACACGTGCTTGCCGGCCTCCATCCCCGCCTGGTGCACCGCTGCGTGGGCGGCCGGGATGGTCAGGTTGAGCACGATCTCGACGTCGTCCGCGGCGTACAGCTCGTCCGGGGTCAGAGCGCGGATGCCCTCGTTCTTGTCGGCGATCGCCTCGGCGCGGCTGCGGTCCAGGTCCGCGACCGCGATCACGTCGACGCCCGGCAGTTTGGCCAGATGGTCGAGGTACGTGGCGGAGATGACTCCGGTCCCGACGATGCCGATGTTGGTCACTTGCTCGCCCACAGCAGCCCCCGCTCGATGATGGTGCGGACCTCAGGAGTCTCCAGGTCGTCCAGCTTGTGGCCGACCGTGCAGACGAAGACCTTGCCGTCGCCCCAGGTGCGGGTCCAGACCGCAGGCATCACCGCGCCCTCGATCCACGGGTAGTCCGGGTGCGACTTGAACGTGGTGGTGGCCAGCACGTTGTCGGTCGGGTCGTAGTGCACGTAGTACTGCTCGGTGTGTACGTCGAAGTGCTCGATGCCCTCGACGATCGGGTGGTCCTGCACGATGTCGACCCGGTAGTCAGTGAATCCGTGAGGATGCGAGATGAACTGCCCGCCGACGATGAAGTTGTAGTCAGCGCTGTTCCGGAACGAGTCCGCGATCCCGCCGTGCCAGCCGGCCAGACCGGTGCCGGTGCGGATCGCGGCGTCGAGTGCCTTGACGTGCTCGTTCGGGATCTCGCTCATCGTGACGCACTGCAGCACGAGGTCGACGCCGTCCAGGTCGAGGTAGCTCTCGGTCGTGTCGGAGACGGTGACGTCGTACCCGTTCTCCTTCAGGTACGGAATGAACAGGTCGGTCGCCTCGACCGGGGAATGACCCTCCCAGCCGCCGCGGACCACCAGTGCACGTCGTTCGGTCACAACGACCACCCTTCGAAAGTTTCGAGGTTCCGTTCGGAACACTTGCGACCTTAAGTCGCGGGGAGAGGGCTTGCCAACAGCTAGGGTCGAAGGATGAGCTGGAAGTTCTGGAAGCGGGACAGCAACCCGATGGATCCGCAGGAGCTGCTCGCCCGCGGGCACGCTCAGTCGGGCGGTTTCCCGGCGGCGCCGCGGCCGCAGGACACGTTGCCGGTCGGGTCGTTCGGGATGACGGTCGAGGACGTGTTCTCGATCACCGGTCGCGGCACGGTGGTGACCGGTCGGGTGCAGGCCGGCACGGTGTCGGCCGGCGAGCAGGTGCTGCTCAGCCGGGCCGGGCAGCCGCTGCTGCAGGTCGAGGTGACCGGCGTCGAGATGTTCCGCAAGATCGTGACGACCGCGAAGGCCGGCGACAACGTCGGCCTGCTGCTCCGCGGCGTCAACCGCGACCAGGTGATCAAAGGCGACGTACTCAGCAAGTAATGTCGACCGCATGAGCACGTGGAACGAGATCGGTGACCGCACCTGGGTTCGCCGGTACGACGAGTGGGACCTGAACGTCGGCCTGGTCGTTGGATCCGAGGGTGCGCTGGTGATCGACACCCGGGCCACCACCGAAGAGGCCGAGCAGTTGCGCGAGCACATCCGCGAGGTGACCGACGCCCCGGTCCGCTGGATCGTCAACACCCACGCGCATTTCGACCACGTGGCCGGCAACAGCGTCTTCGCCGACGCCACCGTTTACCTGCACGAGAACGCGGTGTCAGACGACCTCGCCGGTACGACGTTCGCGGCCGCGAAGGTGATCGACCTGGGCGATCGACGGGTCGAGCTGTTGTACGTCGGTAATGCGCACACCTCTGGTGACACGGTGGTCGTCGTACCGGATGTGGATGTGTTCTTCGTCGGCGACCTGGTCGAGGAGTCAGCACCACCGTCGTACGACGAGGACTCGTTCCCGCTCGAATGGCCGGACACGCTCAACAACGTGGTCGGCATGATGACCGCTCGGACCAAGGTCGTGCCTGGGCACGGCGCCGTGGTCGACGTCGACTTCGCTCGCGATCAGGCCATCGATCTGGGATCCGTGGCCAACGGGATCTCGGCGCTGCACCACGCCGGTACTCCGCTGGACGACGCACTGAAGCACACCGAGGACTGGCCTTGGCCGGTCGAGAAGCTTCAGGAAGCGATCCGCCGCGGCTACCAAGTCCTCGGTACGCCGCAACGCCCGAGTCTGCCCTTGCTCGGCCCGGGATAGCCCTTTCGGGTAGTTGTCCGTTGACACGACGTCACCTCGTCCCGCAACTTGTTCGGAACGAACATCGCCCGACGCGGATGGGGTGCTTCTTGTGGCCACTCTCGAACAGACCGTTCACTCCGATGGACGGGTCGAGCTGACCGATCCCGAGGCGTTGGCGGGCAGCCCGTACGCGAACGCCGAGCTGGCTCCGACCCGGTTGCCGGAGCGGACGTGGACGACGTACAACTATGCGGCGCTGTGGATGGGGATGGCGCACAACATCCCCAGCTACCTGCTCGCGTCCGGGCTGGTTGCGCTGGGCATGAACTGGCTGCAGGCGTTCCTCACGATCACGCTGGGGAACCTGATCGTGCTGGTCCCGCTGCTGCTGAACAGTCATGCGGGGACGAAGTACGGCATCCCGTTCCCGGTGTTCGCGCGGGCGTTCTACGGCGTACGCGGCGCGAACTTCCCGGCGCTGCTGCGGGCGTTCATCGCGTGCGGCTGGTTCGGCATCCAGACCTGGATCGGCGGGCAGGCGATCTACGTGATCGTCGGCGAACTCTTCGGCAAGGGCTGGACCGACACGTCCGCGATCGGGGGTCATCCGTGGACGATGTGGCTGAGCTTCGCGTTCTTCTGGGTGCTCCAGATGGCGCTGATCTTCCGCGGTATCGAGGGTCTGCGCCGGTTCGAGAACTGGGCTGCGCCGCTGGTGACGATCGCGTTCGTGGCGCTGATGGTGGCGATCCTGGTGAAGGCCGGCGGGTTCGGGCCGATCCTGTCGCAGCCGTCGAAGCTCGGCTGGGACGCGGACTTCTGGAAGATCTTCGCGCCTTCGTTGATGGGGATGATCGCGTTCTGGGCAACGCTTTCGTTGAACATGCCGGACTTCACGCGGTTCGGGAAGGGTCAGCGGGCGCAGGTGTGGGGGCAGATCATCGGTCTGCCGACGACGATGTCGTTCATCGCGCTCGTGTCGATCATTACTACGTCGGGGACCGTGGTGTTGTACGGCTCGGCGATCTGGGATCCGGTTGAGCTGACGCGGCGGTTCGAGAACCCGGTGATCGTGACGATCGGCCTGATCATGGCGATCCTCGCGACGATGTCTTGCAACGTGGCGGCGAACGTGGTGAGTCCGTCGTACGACTTTGCCAATGCGCTGCCGCGGTGGTTGAACTTCCGGACGGCGGGGTTGGTGACCGGAGTGGTCGGGATCGTGATCCAGCCTTGGCGGCTGATCTCGGATCCGTCGATCTACATCTTTGTGTGGCTGTCGTTCTACGGCGGGTTGCTGGCGTCGGTGGCTGGGGTGTTGATCGCTGGGTATTGGGTGATCGACCGGACGACTTTGCAGCTTGCCGATCTCTACCAGGCCGGCGGGCGCTACTGGTATTCGGCCGGCTGGAACTGGCGAGGCGTGGTCGCGACGCTGCTCGGCTCGGTGCTCGCGGTCGGCGGCGCGTACTCGAATCCTGGGGCTGGACCGTTCCCGCAGGACGGGTTGATCCCGTTCCTCAAGCCGCTCTACGACTACTCCTGGGCGGTGGGGCTTGTGGTCGGCTTCCTTGCGTACTACGTGTTGACGGTCATGACGCCTTCTCGGGAAGCGACCGCAACGCGCGCTGCTCCTACGACTTCCTGACGGACTGCGGTCGGGCGCGTTCCGGAACGGGCGTGGTTGCGCGGGTTCCGGGAGGACTGCGGCTCGGGGCGGGGTTGGGAACGGACTGTGGTTGCGTCTCCGGGCTGCGTGATCGTGCTAGTCGTGGCGGCGTGAGTCAAGTGCGCCTTCGGCGTCCCTGCGGGATCTTCGACACTTGACACACACCGCCACGACCAGGGAAGGACGCAGCTACGCCCGGAGCCGGTGGGAGGTATGGACACGGTCGACGTCGATCGACAGCAGCATCTTGGTCGGGCGGCGCACAACCAGCCCTGGTCGCGCATCAGCCGGCCGAGCGAGTTCGCGGTCAGTTGTGGGGACCTGAGACACCCTCCGGTGACCGGAGACAGGTTATTTCAGGTCTCCAGCCCCCATTACCTGTCTCCAGACCCGTTCCTGGTCCGGGCCCCTCAGTCGTCGAGTCGTGGGTTTGGGGAGGGCTTGGGGAATTGGGGTGTGTGGTTGAGGGGGAAGGGGGTTGGGGGGACATAGCGTTGGGGGGTGGCTGATCGGTATGGGAATGATGTGCTCAGTGGGGACTGGCGGAAGCCTAAGAATGGGCGGACCGTTGAGGTTGAGATTGAGAAGGGGATGGTCGTCGAGGAGCCGAGTTCTGGGTTCGTCGGGGCGATTGTTCGGTGGGAGCACGGGGTGGTCGATCTCGAGGATCGGCATGGGCGGGTGCGGACGTATCCGCTCGGGCCTGGGTTCTGGATCGACGGCAAACCGGTCAGTCTGAAGCCGCCGAAGAAGGCGGGACCGGTCAAGAAGACGCGTACGGCGTCCGGGTCGGTGGCTGTGGACAACGTTCGGGCCAAAGTCGCGCGGGCCAGCCGGATCTATGTCGAGGGCCGACATGATGCCGAGCTGGTGGAGAAGGTCTGGGGCGACGACCTGCGGATCGAAGGGGTCGTGGTCGAGTATCTCGAAGGGGTCGATGACCTGGTCGAGATCGTCAACCGGTTCCAGCCTGGTCCCGGCCGGCGGCTCGGCGTACTCGTGGATCATCTGGTGGAGGGATCGAAGGAGTCGAAGATCGCCGCCCAGGTGAGCAACCGGTACGTGCGCGTGGTCGGGCATCCGTACATCGATATCTGGGAAGCGGTCAAGCCGTCATCGGTCGGGATCAAGGCGTGGCCGAGGATCCCGCACGGGCAGGACTGGAAGAAGGGCGTGCTGCAGTCGTTCGGCTGGCCGGCGACAGATCAGGCTGATGTTGCCGCGGCGTGGAAGCACATTCTGTCGAAGGTGAAGAGTTTCGCCGATCTCGACCCAGCGTTGCTCGGCCGGGTCGAGGAGCTCATCGATTTCGTGACTCTGGATTGATCTCGGGCATCCGCTTCTCTAGCCAGGCCCGGATCAGTCGGCGGGAGCGTCGTACGTACCAGGTGATCACGCCGAGCGCGGCGGCGATCGCCAGTACCGCACCGGCCAGTACGGCGGCGATGATGCGTACGGCGCCTGCGTCGACTAGGCCGGCGACGATCAGCAGTACGACGCCGACCGCAGCCGTTGCCGCAGGCAACCATGGTTCGAAGACCGGCGGCCGGTGGGCGGGACTGACCTTCGCGCCACGCACCATCCGCTCCCACAGCAACTGCCGGGCCGGCTCAGTAAACCACCGCGCCGTACGCAACAACCATGACCCGGGCTGATGTTTGCGGCCTGCCATCGCCTTGACCCAGTTGCCGACCTGTGGACCGAGCCCGGCCGAGACGTCGACCATCCGGTCGGCCAGGCCCTTGGTGATCGCGCGGCCTTCAGGTGACGCGTTAAGCTCGTCCCGCATCGTCACGAGCGCGCCGATGCCGGCTTCGGCCGGGAAGTCCTTGGCCAGCCGTTCGACCTGCTCGGCGACCGCACTGAGCTGCCAGCCCTCCGCCTGCAAGACCTGACGCTGGGTCTCGCGGATCCAGTCCGCGTCCGCGCCGAGCATCGCGCCGAGGTGCGCGACGCTGTGCAGCCGGCCCATCAACCAGTCCCACCGCCGCCAGTCAGCCGCACCGAAGGCGCCGAAGTGGCCGACCTGACTGCCATAAAGGATGCGTTCGTTGAGCTGGTTGGCGATCGAGCCTTCCTGCAGCTCGTCGAGCACCGCGAGCGGGATGTCCGGACCGAGCCGGAGGAACTGGAACGGCGCGCTGCGCTGCTCCGGTGTCCGCGCCGACGTACAGCGGGAAACGATCTCCACCTCGAGCGCGGTGTCGACAAGGTCCCAGCCGACCACCGTGACGAGCTCGGTGAACGCGTCGCCGAGCGCTCGCTGGATCTGCAGTTGCTCGAAGATGTCGTTCAGCCCGACCGCTACCGCCTCTGCACCACCGGCGGGCCGCAGGTCGAGGTGTGCCGCGGCGAGCACTGAGTCGAGGGCGTCGCGGACGGCCTGGACCTTCATCAAGCAGTCGCTCGTCGCGGTCAGCCGTTTGTCGAGCTCCGCCCTGTCGGGCCGCGAGGCCTTGCTGATCTGGTTCCTCAAGGAGCGCAGGATCAGCCGTACGACGCGTTCGGCCGCGCCCGTCCCCCACAGCCAGCTGGGGTTGCCGTCGGCATCGTCCTGCAAGGCCTTCGTCGAACCGTCTGGCGCCGGCACCCACGGATGCTTGGCCGCGAGGATCTCGTCGATCTCCGGCTCCGACAGCGCGGTCGCGGCGTCCAGCACGGTCGACTGGTCGTGGCTCGCGATCGTCACCGCCTCCCACACTCCGCCGGCGGCCCGGCCGCGGGAGTACGCCGGTTGCAACGCCTTGGCGGCCGCCGTCAACCGAGCCCGCTCCTCTGGTTGCCTCAGGCAACGGTCGAAGAGCCGCTGAGTGTCGGACCAGGACGCGTCCGCTTCGAGCAGCAGCCGTTCCAGCTGCTCGACGTCAGAGCGGAAGTCCACCTCGCGCGGGAACTGGACCGCCGACAACGCCGACACCCGCCAGCTAGGCTCCTTCGCGCCGGGCAACGCGGTCGACGCGTGCCCGATCCCGGCCGACGGTACGACGTACAGCACGTAGCGGGTGGCCTTCCCGGTCACCGGCCGCCGAGCGACCACGTCGAGCACCGGACCGAACGGCGCGTTGTCGAGCACGCCGCCGTCCACCAGCCAGGACCCCGCCTCGGCCGGACCAGGTTGGATCCGTGGCGGCGACGCAGCCAGCTCAGGCGTCTCCAGCACCGGACCGAACGCGGCCGGGAACGACGCCGACGCACGCGCCGCCCGCGCAAGCAGCTCAGTGTCCTTCAGCCCGTTCTTGTCATGTACGCCGAACTTCCGCTCAGCACCGTCGTACGTCGGCGCATCCTCACTCGTGAAGCCATACAGATACCGATGATCCGGTACGACGAACGCCTGCCCCGCCGCGTCCTTCGCATCGAACTGCTGCACACCCAACCCGGACGCCGTGACGAACAACGTCACCGGCTCCTCGGCGGCGTTCTCACCCGCGTCGGCGACGCCCTTCAACAGGTCCTCGAGCTGCCGCAGGAAATACTTGCCGTCCAGCACCGAAGTCGACTTCACGCCGGCCGACGGCACCAGCTTGCCGACGTCGAGCGAACCGAGCGCGACCCACTTCTGCCGCAGCCACGGACCGTTGTCACCGTCGGGGTCCAGGGTCGAACCGTTCGCGATCGCTGTCGCCAGCAACGATCCGTTCAGACCGCCGGCACTCGTCCCCGCGATCACGTCGACCACCACACGCCGCCGTTCCTCGCCGCGATGGCACAACTCTCGCCAACGGTCCGCGAGCACGGCGTCGTACGGCTGCGAGGCGGGCGCGTCCGATCCACCGGACGCGCGCCGGATCAGATCCAGCTCGTGCGTCACCCCGCCCATCCAGACCGCCAGGCTGACACCACCGTTCAGAACCAGCGCGATCCGGATCTCATGGTCGGTCATGGGGCCAGAGATATCACGGATGCACGGTTGTCGCAGCGGAGAGTGAACAAAAGGTTGTCGAGGTCTGCACGCAGGGTCATTCTGTTCGTGGGGGTGGTCGTCATGCGGGCCTTGGTCGTGGCTGTTTCGGTGACAGTCTTGTGGCTGGCGGGGTGTTCCGACCCGTCGGGCGGTACGCCGGGTCAGGCCCCACAGCCCGAGGTGAGCGCAACCGCCGACGACACCACCGAACCGGCCCCGGAACCGACCGACGCCGAATCGACCCAACCGGCGCAGAAGAAGCCGTCGATCAACATCGTCTCCCTGCCGATCGGTCCGGGAGCCCAGGCGGATCAGCCCGACGACCAGTCGAAGCAGTGCATCGGCGTCACCCTGACGGGGCTGGAAGTTCCGGCCGGCACCACGATCACCTTCGGCTCACCCAGTCTCGAGCAGGACGGCAAGTACTTCGAGATCGACCAGTCGGGCTGTGGCGGCCAGGGCCCGGCCTGCGACAGCCACCAGATCGGGTCCGACGATCAGCCGCCCTGCTACGTCGGCGTACACCAGACGACCCAGGATGAAGGCAAGCACTCGACCTTGGTCTTCAAGGCCGCGTCGGCGACCTGTGCATCCGATCAGGACTGTGCGTCGATCAAGGACGGCGGCGGCAGTCAGGTCGGCATCGACACGCGCGCACTCGGCGGTGGCGGTGGAGAACCTTCCGAGACCCCCACGGAAGACCAGCCTTCCGAGACCCCTTCGGACGGCTGACGAATGGCGGACGAGCGGTCGCAGGCCGAGCGGTGGATCAGTTTCGCGGCCGGCATCGTCACTCCGGTGACGCTGGTCAGCACGCTGCTGTTCTACTTCGGCTACGTCTCGTCACGTTCGCAGTACGAGTACTTCGGGATCGACGTCGACACGATCGGCCTGAGTACGCAGGACTACGTGATGCGCAGTCCGCAACCACTACTCGTCCCGCTCCTGGTGATCACGTTGCTCGCGGTCGCCGCTCTCCTTCTGCACAACGCGATCCACCCGACGCCAGGCGCCGTACGCCGCGCTGCCCGCATCGCCGTACTCGTCCTCGTCATCGGCGTAGCCGGCCTCCTCGCCTATCCGCTGATCGGCAGCGTGCCGTACTACGCCCTCATCGTGCCAACCGTGATCGGTCTGTCCGCCGCAGCCCTTGCCTACCTCACCTATCTCCGCCGCAAAGCCGATCCGACCCTCGGTCCACAGCGAGTCCTCATCGCCCTACTCGCTGTCGCGACCGTGACCTGTGCGTTCTGGGCGACCGCGACAACCGCGCAGTACTCCGGCCGCGGCCTCGCCAGGTCGGACGCCCGTCACCTGAACCGCTTCCCCGTGGTCATCCTCGACACCAAGGAGAAACTCGCACTGCGCTCCCCCGGTCTCGAGGAAACCGCCCTCCGGTCCGGCGCCGGCCAGACCTTCAACTACCGGTACCGCGGCCTGCGCCTGCTCGTGGTCGGGGAGAACCGGCTCTTCCTGGTGCCGCAGAACTGGTCTGCCGCCAACACCACGGTCGTCATTCCGCTGGACGACTCGATTCGCGTGCAGTTCCAGTTCCAGAACGATCCGCCGTAAGGGAAACCGACGCGAGCAGGGCCAGCCGATCGGCGCTGTCTGTGCCCGGTTCAGGATGGTAGATGACGAGCATCGCGCCATCGACGCCCGCGATCGCGAGCTTCTCACGGTCAAGACGAAGCGGCCCGACCTGAGGATGGTCGATGGTGAGGTTGGCGCCGAGCCGCTCGCCGACGTCGTGCCGCGCCCACAATTTGCGGAACAGCGGGCTGGCCAGCGACAGCTCCCCCACGAGTTCGATGAATCTGGGGTCGTCGATATCGGTTCCGACCGACCGCCGGAAGCCCGCCAGCAAGGTCTGCGCAGCCCGCTCCCAGTCGCTGAACAGGGCCTGCTCAGCCGGATCCAGGAACACGTCGCGCAGCCGATTGCCGCCGACAACCAGTCGAGGCGACAAGGCAGTCGCAAGCGTGTTCGCAACCAGCACGTCGAGATACCGCCCTTCAACGAAAGCAGGAAACGGAAGCGCGTCGACCAATCGCACCGTGCTCGCCGGCAGAACCTCCCGCCGTACCCGCCGCCGACGAGTCGGCCGAGGCCTGTCCGCCACCAAGCTGAGCAGGTACGCCGTGTCGTCGATCTGGAGCACGCCCGCGATCGATTGCAGCACCTGCACGGACGGATTGCGGTCCCGGCCTTGCTCGAGTCGCAGGTAATACTCGGCGCTGATCCCCGCTAGCATCGCGACCTCTTCGCGCCGCAGACCCCGAACGCGCCGGGTGCCGAGCACCGGGATGCCGACCTGTTCAGGCGTCACCAGTTCGCGCCGGGCGCGGAGGTACTCCCCGAGGAGATTCACGTTCACCACGGTAGGCCGAACCGTCGCGATCGTGGCTGTCCCTGCCACTACCAGTGTCGCCGGGGCCCTGGCTGGTCGTCGTACATCGCCCGACGATCGAAGCATCCAACGTGAACAAAGGAGATCGACGCCATGCCGCAACGGGTGCTCGTCACCGGTGGTTCCGGGTTCATCGCCGGCCACTGCATCCTGCAACTCCTCGAGCAGGGCTACCTCGTCCGTACGACGGTGCGTTCGCTCAACCGTGAAGCCGCCGTACGCGCGGTGCTCGCGGACGCCGGCGCGTCGATCGTCGACAATCTGACATTCGTACCAGCAGACCTGACCAAGGACGACGGATGGGCTGAGGCGGTCGAAGGATGCGACTTCGTCCTCCACGTCGCCTCGCCGGTCCACCCCGGACACGTCGAGAACGAGGACGACGTCATCGTCCCCGCCCGGGAAGGAACGCTCCGGGTACTGCGTGCTGCCCGCGACGCCGGCGTGAAGCGCGTCGTACTCACCTCCGCGTTCCACGCTGTCGGATTCGGCCACCCACACAGCGATCACGTCTTCACCGAGGACGATTGGACAGTGCTAGACGGCCCCGGGGTCGATGCCTATGGCAAGAGCAAGACCCTCGCCGAACGCGCCGCCTGGAGCTTCGTCGCGGACGAAGGCAACGGGCTCGAGCTCACCACGATCCTGCCGGTCGCGGTGATGGGTCCGGCCATGGGCAACGAGGTCTCGGGGTCCAACGGCATCGTCCAACGCATGCTCGCCGGCAAGCTGCCCGCTTATCCGAATGTGTACATTCCGATTGTCGACGTTCGGGATGTCGCCACGGCGCACGTCGCTGCGATGACCGCTCCCGGCGCCGCCGGCCAAAGGATCCTGGTCGCGAGCGACCGACCGGCCGTCGCGATGAAGCAGATCGGCGCGACCCTGAAGGCCCACTTCGGCGAGGCCGCCGGCAAGGTGCCGACCCGGACCATGCCCGACCTCATCGTCCGCATTGCTGCCCGCTTCAATCCCGAGTTCCGCCCGATCGCAGCCGACCTGCAGTTCGTCAAGAAGATCTCGAACGAGAAGGCCCGTCAGCGCCTGGGCCTCAACCCGCGCGATCCCGAACAAGCAATCACCGCGGCCGGCGAGAGCCTCATCGCCAAGTCGCTGATCTAGTCAGGCGCTGTCTCTGATGATGAGCTCGGTGTCGTAGATCTCCGGGCTGGTGAGCTGAGCCCCGCCGATCTTGGCCAGCAGGATCTCGGCAAGCCGCGCACCCAACTGTTCGACCGGTTGGCGAACGGTGGTCAGCTTCGGCGTAGTCGTGGTCGCCAGCACCGAGTCGTCGAAGCCAACCACAGCAACGTCGGCGGGCACGCGGCGACCGTGCTGCGACAGAACGCGGAGCGCGGCGGTCGCCATCAGATCGGATGCCACGAACAGTCCGTCCAGGTCCGGATGCTCGTCCAGCAGCCGCAGCGTCGCCTGCTCACCACCATCAGCCGTAAAGTCGCCGTACGCAATCATCGCCGGAAGCCCGGCTTCCCTCATCACGTCCTGGTACCCGGTCAGCCGGTCAATTCCGGCCGTCATGTCGAGCGGCCCAGCAACGGTCCCGACGTGGCGGCGACCGATCGCGAGCAGATGCTCGACCCCGGTCCGCGCACCGGCAACGTTGTCCACATCCACACTCGCCACCGGTACGTCGACACCGAGCGGGCGAGCGCTGAACACGATCGGCAGCGGCAACTGCGCGAGCTCTTGCAGCACGTTGTCGCGGCCGTGGTGACTGATGATGATCGCGCCGTCGACATGACCGCCGCGCAGGTACCGCAACAGGCGCTGGTCGTCGCCCGCGGCCGGCTCGATCAGCAGCACGAGCTGCGACGACGTCGGTGCGAGCGTCTTGCTGACGCCGCTGAGCATGCCGGCGAAGAAGGGGTCCGAGAACACCCGGCTGTCCGGCTCCGGTGCGACGATCGCGATCGAATCGGTCCGGCGCGTCACCAGCGCGCGGGCGGCCCGGTTCGGCACGTAGCCGAGCTCGCGGATCGCGTGCTCGACCGCGGCGACCGTCTCCGGCAGGACTTTCGGCGAGCCGTTCACGACCCGGGAGACGGTTGCCCGCGACACCCCGGCCAAGGCCGCGACCTGCTCCAAGGTAGGAGAACCAGACCAGTCCATCGGCCCTCCTCAGTCGTCGATCGGCCCGCGTTCACACCGTAGTACGTCCCAGGTCGATCGCGCGTCAGGAATTGGCCACCCTCCAGGGCGTGTTGGCAGATTTCTTCAGTTCCCGACGCGGGTGTCCGCGACCTTCTCCGCCTCGTCAACAGCCTGCTTCCAGGCGGCGTTCGGAGACTGCTTGCCGTCGTCGACGCGGGCCAGCGCGGCGCTGAAGATCTGGTTGATCTCGCCGTCACGGGGACCCTTGTGCTGCTTGAGGATCACGTTCTGGGCCCGGTTGATGAAGATCTGCCCCACCGGTGCATTGTTGAAGTACGCGTTGACCTGCGACTTCACCTGCGGGTCGCCGTACGCATCGAGCGTGGACGGGAACGAGCCGATCTTCTTGAACACCTTCACCTGCTGCTCCGGCGCGGTCAGCCAGGCGGCCAGCTTCGCGGCCTCCTCCGGCTGCGGCGACTGCACGGGCACGGTCAGGTACGAGCCACCCCAGTTGCCGCCACCACCGGGAAAGACGTCGGCGACGTCCCATTTGCCCTTCCCGTAGGCGCCCGCGTTGTCCTGGATCACGCCGAGCAGCCAGCCCGGGCACGCCATCGTCGCGAACTTGTCGCTGCGGAAGGCCGAGTTCCAGCTGTCGGTCCAGGCCACCAGCCCGGCGGACAGACCGTCCTTGCTACCGGCCACCACCTGGTTCCAGGTGTTCTTCAGCAGCGGGTTCTCATCAGCCAGGAAGCGGTCCTGGTTCGAGTAGTACGCCTGGATCAGCTGGTTCCGCATCGCTTCCCAGGTGAGTACGGCGGAGTCGTACCAGGCCGAATTGGGCACCTTTGCCTTGAACTTCCGCCCGGTCGCGAAGTACGACGGCCAGTCCTGGAACATCTTGGCCACCTGAGCCCGGTCGGTCGGCAGGCCGGCCTTCGCGAACAGATCGCGGCGGTAGCAGATCGCCTCCGGGCCGATGTCGGTGCCGTACCCGATGATCTTGCCGGACTGTGTGGTCGCGCCGGCCACCTTCCAATCCAGCCAGCGGTCCTTGAGGTCGTCGGCGCCGTAGTCGCGCAGGTCGACGAACTTGTCCGCCTTGGCCAGGTACTTGTAGATCCAGCTGACCTCCATCGCCTCGATGTCGGCCAGCCCGGTCCCGGAGGCCAGGTTCGCGTCCAGGTTCTTGACGTGGTCGTCGACGGTCTTCGCGTGCTGCTCGACGATGGTGATGTTCGGGTGCTCGGCCTCGTACTCCGCGTACAGGTCGGCGTACCCGAACTCGTTGAAGGTGGCGATGGTCAACTGGATCTTCGGCCCGTCCGCCTTCTTGCCGGCGGCATCGGACGGACCGGAACCGCCACCACACGCCGCGGTGGCGAGGAAGACCGCGGCGCAGGCGAGGAGTCCGGCTATGGGGCGATAGCGGGCACTGGGCCGCATGAACGTGCTCCCTGGAACTTGGACGGGTTGAGAGCGCTCTCGGATCGCGAAAGTGACCTGAGTCTCAAACGTCCTCACCGGATATGTCAAGCACACCTCGATCACGCTGAGATACGAGGCCTACAAGGTCCTGACATAGTGTCATCGCTGGTCACGCTGCGAATCAGCGCCGTCACCCAGGGGCGTACTCGCTGGCAGTTAGCTGTGAGTGATCAGTTCCGGCTGATGGCGGCGGTGGACTGCGCCAGCCGGATCGTCGGCTTCGGCACGTGGTACGTCGTCGCGCCGGCGCCGTCCATCGCCGCGAGGATCGCCTCGCCGACGATCGTGCCGAGGCCGTGGACGTCGACGGTCACCACGCTCAACGGAGGATGCGCGAGCCTGGCCACTGCCGTGTCGTCCCAGGCGATGACGGACAGGTCGTCCGGTACGCCGGCACCCAGCTCCTTCGCCACGGCCAGACCGCCGATCGCCATCAGGTCGTTGTCATAGACAACGGCACTCGGGATCCGGCTCCCGGTCAGCAACTGCCGGGTCGCCTCCTGGCCCGAGACTTCGGAGTAGTCCCCCTCGATGAGCTCCCCGTGCACGCCCCGCTCTGCGCAGGTGGCGATGAACGCCTCGTCCCGGGCCTGGCAGTGCACCATGTCGCGCGGACCGCTCACCCTGGCGATGTCACGGTGGCCGAGGTCGGCCAGCGCGCGGACCGCCGCCCGGGCGCCTTCGGCGTTGTCGACCAGTACGTTCGTGATCGGCGCCTCGAGCTCAGGCCCACCGAGCAGTACGCCGGGCTTCGCCAGGCGCTCCAGCTCGGCCAGCCGCGGGTCGCGGCTACGCAGATCCACCATGACGATTCCGTCGACGTGATCGTTGGCCACCCAACGACGCCAGATCTCGATCTCGCCGGCGACGTCCGCGGTGAATTCGATCAGCAGGCTGCAGCGCCGACCGGCGAAGTACTCCTCGATGCCCTGGACGACGTCGGCCATGAACGGTTCCATCCCGAGCAGCCGGTCGGGGCGCGCGAGGACCAGCCCGGCGATGCGATCCCGGGGCGTCTTGGCCTGCATACACTGCCCTCCTAGGCAACTGTTCCTACTATATTCACAGATCGAACTAACCGGCCGAGGGGGACGCATCGATGCAGCAGGTCAGCGACTCCTCGCCATCGCCGGGCTACGATCCGGCGCCGACGAGCAGCCGCGCCCTCATCGTCGACCGGATCCGCTCCGCCGGCACCCTCAGCCGGGTCGAACTTACCCAGCTCACCGGCCTCACCGCACCGTCGATCACCGCGGTCGTCCGCCGGCTGATCGACGACGGCCTTGTCGCCGAGGCCGGCCGCGGTACCTCCGCGTCCACCGGCGGCAAACCCCGCACGTTGCTGCAGATCCGCGGCGCGGCGCGGTACGTCGTCGGCGTCCACCTGAGCGTGGACAGCCTGACGTACGTGCTGGTCGACTACGCCGGCGGAGTCGTGGCGCGCTGGCGGCGGGACGGTCCGGGTGACGAGAGCGACCCCGAGGAGGTCGTCCAGCGGGTGGCGCTCGAGACCGGTGAACTGATCGAGCGTTCCGGCGTCGACCCGGCGCTGGTTCTCGGGCTCGGCTTCGTCTGTCCCGGCCCGCTGATCCGCAACCGTGGGGTGACGTCGGCTCCGCCGTCGATGACGCGCTGGGTCGGTTTCCCGGTCCGCAGTCGCCTCCAGGAGCGACTCGGCCTGCCCGCGTTACTCGAGAACGACGCGACCGCGGCCGCCGCAGGGACTCGCCTCACCACCAGCCACGACGTCTCGGTGATGGCCGCGCTGTTCATGAGCGAGGGCATCGGATCCGGCTTGCGCCTGAACGGCAACGTCTACCAGGGCGCGCACGGCAACGCCGGCGAGGTCGGGCACATCTGCGTCCAGATCGGCGGTCCGCGCTGCTGGTGCGGAGGCACCGGCTGCCTGGAGGCCCTCGCCGGACCTGCCGCCGTCGTCGCGAAGGCCCGCGCGGCCGGGCTCGACCTCGGCTCACACCGGCACTCCGGCGTCGCGGCGTTCGCCGCCATCGCCCGCCTCGCGTTGAGCGGGGACTCCCGCGCCGAGGCGATCATCAAGGACTCCGCGGCCTGGATGGCCCTGGGCGCGCAGACGATCGCCAATATGTACGACGTACAGCTCCTGGTCCTCACGGGGCCGGCCTTCGCCGTCGCCGGGACGATCTACCTGCCGATCCTGCAGGAACGGATCCTGAGCTCGGTCTTCGGGCGCAGCGTCGGCACCGAGGTGGTCCTCGACGAGCGCGGGCACGACGCGGCCGCGCTCGGCGCCGCGCTGCTGATGCTCAAGTCCGAGCACGCCGTCTCGGCCTAGCCGGCCCTGGAGCTACGACCCTGCGCGGTCAAATCGTTACCCACGCGAACCCTTGCGCCGAGTTTGTTAGGCCAACTAAGTTACCGCCAGCTTCCCTGGCCGGGTGCGCCGGGTGACGCGTTCCAAGGACCGCGTTCGTGCGGATCCTGCCCGGAAAGGAATCCATCAATGCTCCGGAACTCGACGAATCGCACGAGGACGCGCCGCCTGGTGAGCGTCGCCGCCGTCGCGACCGCCACCGCCCTGCTGATCGGCGCGTGCTCCGGCACCGGCACAGGCGCCGGCAACCAGGCCGCCACCAAGGACGCCTCGATCACGGTGTTCAACGGCGCGACCGGCACGATCACCAAGAACTTCAACCCGTTCAGCAGCACCGCTCTGCAGCCGACGCTCGGCGTCATCTACGAGCCGCTGTACTGGTACAACTTCGCCAAGCAGTCCGACCCGACCCCGGTCCTCGCGACCGGCTACTCGTGGAACGCGGCCGGCACCGAGCTGACCATCAAGACCCGCCACGACGTGAAGTGGAACGATGGTCAGCCGTTCACCGCGAAGGACGTAGCTTTCACGTTCAACCTGGTCGCGAAGACACCGGCGCTCAACCCGTCGGGCCTGGCCGCCGTGGCCAAGGCGACCGCGGACGACACCGCCGTACTGACGTTCAAGTCGAAGTCGCTGATGCAGGAGCCGGCGGTGCTCGCCAACCAGGCGATCGTGCCTGAGCACATCTGGAAAGACATCAAGGATCCGACCACGAACATCAATGACAACCCCGTCGGCACCGGTCCGTTCAAACTGAAGTCGTTCACCCCGCAGAGCTACGTGCTGGGGAAGAACGACCAGTACTGGGAGCAGGGCAAGCCGTCGATCAAGGAAGTCCGCTACATCTCGCTCGACTCGGCGGACGCGGCCAGCGCGGCGCTCGTCGCCGGCAAGGTCGACTGGATGAGCGCCTACCTGCCCGGGATCGACAACATCATCAAGTCCGGCAAGGACCTCTCGTACCTGAACACCCCGGTGATGACGACGGTGATCGTGACGTGTTCCAACGCGGCCCTCGGCTGCACCGGACCGCAGACCGACCCGGCCGTTCGCAAGGCGATCTACCTCGCGATGAACCGCGAACAGCTGACCAAGCTGGCCGGTGGCGGAGTCGCTGCCGTCGGATCGCCGACCCTGCTGCTCCCGGGCCGCGACGACAATTGGATCGCGGACGCCGGTACGGCGAAGTTGCCGCAGGCCGCCAACGCCGACGAGGTGAACAAGATCCTCGACGCAGCCGGCTGGACCAAGGGCAGTGACGGCGTACGGGCGAAGGACGGCAAGCGGCTGTCGCTGACCGTCCAGACCGTCACCGGCTGGAGCGACTACATCTCGATCAACGACACCCTCAAGCAGCAACTGTCCGCGGTCGGCATCGAGCTCAAGCCCAGCCAGGTCTCCTGGAACGAGTGGAACGCCGCCCAGACCAATGGGAAGTTCCAGCTCTCGCTCGACTCCGTCGGCCTCGGTGCGTCCACGAACCCCTACTTCACCTACGACAGCAAGCTCGCCACGACGAACACCGCGCCGGTCGGCAAGAGCGCATCGGCCGGCAACCAGTCCCGGTTCTCAGATCCGGCCGTGGACGCGGCCCTCACGGCAGCGGCCGGGACCACGGACCAGGCTGCGCAGAAGGCGGAGTACGCGAAGATCCAGAGCGTCGTCGCGGAGCAGCTGCCCTACATCCCGGTCTACGTGAACTCGATGCTGACCGAGTTCAACACCTCGCGTGCGACCGGCTGGCCGACCAAGGACAACACCTACGTCCTGCCGGCGTCCTGGAAGGCGTGGGACAACGGCATCGTGCTCAAGACGATCACTCCCGCCAAGTAGCGGCCGACTGTGCGCTATCTGCTGCGAAAACTCGTCTTCTACGTCGTCGCCCTCTGGGCGGCGCTGACGCTGAACTTCCTGATTCCCCGGCTGATGCCGGGGAACCCGGTCGACCTGATGCTGTCGAAGCTGGCGACGAAGGGACCGGTCACACCGACGACCCGGGCAGCGATCGAGGCGCTGCTCGGGACGGACTCGCACACGTCGCTGTGGGGCCAGTACTGGAAGTACCTGCACCAGCTCGTGTCCGGGAACCTCGGCACCTCGGTCGCCTACTTCCCGGCGCCGGTCTCCCAGGTCATCGGTCAGACGTTGCCGTGGACGGTCGGTCTGATCGGGCTGGCAACGGTGATCTCGTTCGCGATCGGCATCCTGCTCGGCCGGGCCGCGGGTTGGCGACGCGGTTCGTGGATCGACAACCTCATCCCCGTCACCACCATGCTGCAGTCGGTGCCGTACTTCTGGCTCGCGCTGCTGTTGCTGTTCCTGCTCGGCAGTACGTGGCCGCTCTTCCCCCTCAACGGCGGGTACGACGTGTACTCCGTCACGCCGGGATGGAACCTGCCGTTCCTGCAGTCGGTCGCGTACCACGGCGCGCTGCCGGCGCTGACCATCGTGATCTCGTCGATCGGCGGGTGGATGCTCGGGATGCGCAACATGATGGTCTCGACGCTGTCCGAGGACTTCGTCGTCACCGCCGAGGCGAAAGGACTGACCCCGCGCCGGATCCGCTCGCGCTACGTCGCCCGGAACGCGATCCTGCCGTCGATCTCGGGGTTCGCGATCTCGCTCGGTTTCGTCGTCGCCGGGTCGATCGTCACCGAGGCCGTCTTCTCGTACCCCGGTATCGGGTCCGCGCTACTGCTTGCTGTAGGCAACAACGACTACGCATTGATGCAAGGCGTGTTCCTGATCATCACGCTCGCCGTCCTCGGCGCGAACCTGCTCGTCGACCTGCTGTACGGCGTCATCGACCCACGCACCCGTGCGCGGTCCTGAGAAGGGTGAACTGATTTGGCTATCACCACCGAAGGGGCAGTGCAGGCGGCGACCGCGGCTCCGGCCCGGCGCCGGCTGCCGCCGATGACCCTCAAACTGGCTGTCGGACTGACCATCGCCGGTGTGATCATCCTGTTCGGCGTCGTCGGTCCGCTCCTCGTCGGCAACCCTTCGACCGTCCGGGACATCGGCCTGACGGGACCGGGCAACGGCTTCGTGCTCGGTACGACGCAGACCGGTCAGGACGTCTTCGCCCAACTCGCCCACGCGACCCGGGGATCGCTGATCATCGGCGTCGTGGTGGGTGCGCTCACTCTGCTGCTGTCGTCGTTCTTCGGCATCGTCGGCGCCTTCGTCGGCGGCTGGGCGGACGAGGCGTTCTCGCTGTTCACCAACATCATGCTCGTCATCCCTGGCCTGCCGCTGGTGATCCTGATCTCCAGCTACGTGCCGAACAAGTCGATCTGGCTGGTGGCCGCGGTCCTCGCGATCACCAGCTGGGCGGGTTCGGCCCGCGTACTGCGCGGCTTCACGCTGAGCGTGCGCAGCCGTGACTACGTGCTCGCCGCCCGGATCAGCGGCGAGAAACGCTGGCGGATCCTGCTGGTCGAGATCCTCCCCAACCTGATCCCGCTGCTCGCGTCGCAGGTGGTGTTCGCGGTGATCTTCGCGATCCTCGGCGAGGCCGGCCTGTCGTTCCTCGGCCTGGGCGCCTCCGGATCGTTCACCTGGGGGACGATGCTCTTCTACGCCCAGAACGGCCTCGCGCTCCGACTCGGCGCCTGGTGGTGGTTCGCACCGCCGGGACTGGCGATCGCCCTGTTCGGCGCGGCGCTGTCGCTGATCAACTTCTCGATCGACGAGATCATCAACCCGAAGCTCCGCTCGCAAACGCGTGCCGAACGCAACAAATGGAGCGTGAAGGCATGAATTCCGTTCTCAGCATCGAGAGTCTCAGCGTCGACTACCTGGCCGAGACGACGGTGCACGCCGTCCGCGAGGTGTCGCTCACCCTGGAGCGCGGCGAGATCCTCGGCCTGGCGGGCGAGAGTGGCTGTGGGAAGTCGACGCTGGCGTACGCGATCACCCGGCTGCTGAAACCACCGGCACGGATCACCGCGGGACGGGTGGTCTTCGCGTCCCGTGAGGGGTACGACATCGACCTGTCGAGCCTGGCCGGCGACGACCTGCGCGCGTTTCGCTGGGACAAGATCGCGATGGTGTTCCAGGGCGCGATGAACTCGCTCAATCCGGTACTGCGGATCTCCGAGCAGCTCGAGGACGTCTACATCACCCATCGCCCCGAGCTGACCAAGGCGGAACGCCGGTCGCGCTGCGGCGAGCTGCTCGAACGGGTCGGCGTCGACCGCGACCGGCTCCGCGCCTATCCGCACGAGCTGTCCGGCGGGATGCGGCAGCGGGTGATGATCGCGATGGCACTCGCCCTCGAGCCGCAGGTGCTGATCATGGACGAGCCGACGACCGCTCTCGATGTCGTCGTACAACGGGAGATCCTCCGCGAGATCACCCGGCTGCGGTCGGAGCTCGGGTTCGCGGTCATCTTCATCACCCACGACCTGCCGCTGCTGCTCGAGATCAGTGACCGGATCGCGGTGATGCGCGCGGGCCTGATCGTCGAGCTGGACGACGCGTTGACGCTCTACTCGAAACCCAAGCACCCGTACACCAAGCGGCTGCTCTCGTCGTTCCCCAGCCTCACCGGCGAACGCGGCGGCTTCGTCCGGACCGGCGAACTGTCGCTGGACGAGACCGAACAGACCGTCGAGGCCGTTGAGATGGAGATCCAATGAGTGTGCTCGAGATGCGCGAGGTCGTGAAGGATTATCGGCTGCGCAACGGTTTGCGGAGCACGCGGTTGCGGGCCGTCGACCACGTCAGCTTCGAGCTGAAGCCAGGTCGCACGATCGCGCTGGTCGGACAGTCCGGTTCGGGCAAGTCGACGATCGCCAAGCTGCTGATGCAACTCGAACGGCCGACCGCCGGATCGATCCTCGTCGACGGCGAGCCGATGCGGTACCACGGTGCCGGCGCGGCGGCGTACCGGAAGGCCGTGCAGATGGTGTTCCAGGATCCGTTCGGGTCGTTGAACCCGTACCACACGATCGCTCATCACCTGGCCCGGCCGGTGAAGCTCCATCACCCGGACTTCACCCGCGAGCAGGTCGCCGACCGGGTGCTGGAGCTGTTGCACCGGGTCCGGCTGGACGAAGACTTCGCCAGCCGGAAGCCGCACGAGTTGTCCGGTGGCCAGCGGCAACGAGTCGCGATCGCCCGAGCACTCGCGCCGGAGCCCGCGATCCTGGTCGCCGACGAACCCGTATCGATGCTCGACGTGTCGATCCGGCTCGGAGTACTCAACCTACTCGCGGCACTCCAGCGGGAGGAGAACCTCGGCGTCCTGTACATCACCCACGACCTCGCGACGGCGCGGCACTTCAGCGACGAGATCATGGTTCTGTACCGCGGCGCCGTCGTCGAGCGTGGCCCGGCCGACGACGTGATCCTGAATCCGCAGCACGAGTACACCCAACTGCTCGCCGAGGCCGCTCCGGCGCCGGAGCGGCGGCTCGCGGAGCTCGGTCCCTGACTCAGTGGAACGACGCGGTATGGGTCGCGCCGTTGGTGCCGCCAACGGCAACGTCGAGGACGAGCTGTCTGCCGATCGCGACCACCGTGATCGCCGGGTCCGCTGTGACGACGGCGCGGACCCGCTGATCGATGGTCAGCCGGACTGTCTGAACCGTCCGGCTCGGATCGGACATGGCGATCGTCGTGGTGCGACCGTCCTTGCCCACCACCACTGAGGCCGGCCCGTCCGTGGTGATTCCGCCGGCCGTCGACGCCGCCCAGAAGTTCGCCAGCGTCAGCTGCTCGCGGTGTGAACGGATCGCTTGCACTGTCGCGGTGTTGGCAAGAATGCTGACACCGGGATCGACGGCCCTCGCCGCGGTCTCCCACTTGCTTGCCCCGGGCAACAGGATGTAGGCGTAGCTGCCGGCTTCGGTGCCGTGCTCCAGGACGAGCTTCGCGTAGCGACGCGTGTACGGCGTGGTTGAACCGGCTGTGTCGTTGCCGATGTTGATCTCCGACCAGGACCCGGTCCGGTCCTCGCGTTCGGCCCGCAGTCGTCCGCCCTGCGGGAAGACGTAGCCCGCGACACCGTCCAGGTGTGCCCAGTGCGGATTGTTGTAGGTGCCGATTGTTGACAATCCATTGATCAGCAGGGCCGCCGTACCGTTCTCGTGCAGGTTGCGGTTCTCGACGATCGTCTCGACCGGGTAGCCGTCAGTGCCGGTGATCCCGGCGCCGAGGGAAACGACCGAGTCGCGCAAGCAGAACCAGGACTTCCTTGCCTGCAAGGTCTTGTCGTAGTTGATCAAGTGCATCCCGACCGCACCGGCGACCTCGCGGTACGACGCCCCGCCGACCCAATCGGCGTACGCCGCGACAGTGCCAGTGCCGGCGCCCGTCCCGCCGGGCTGACGGGTTTGCGTGCTGACTGTCGTACCCGGCATCCGCTGGGCGTCGACGGTCGGCCAGTAGGCGTCGTAGTACTGGGACTGGTCGGCGGCGTAGAGGTACGTCATGCCATCACCGACGTACCAGCCGCGGAGGTTCTCGCCGTTGCCCCACTCGTAGCGGGCCATCCGTTTCGACGACATCGCGATCGCGAAGGTCCAGCCCGGACGACGATGGACGACGCGGTCCTGGTTGTAGAACTGGAAGTGCTGCGGGGTCGCGGGCGCGGGCTTGACCTGCGTGTCGGCCAGGAGTGCCTTCGCGCGGGAGATCTCCGGGATCGACGCACCGGGCAGATAGTCGTTGAGGCCGTCGCGAGTGATCCAGCCCTTGGCGAGCGCCTTGTACCGGGACGCATACGGCTCGGCGACACCGCTCGCCAGCAACAGCACGGTCGACGTGGTGGCGTGACCGTTGCGGTGGTCGCCGCCGGCCCCGCGAGAGATCGCGCGACCGGAAACGCAGTCCATCATCAGGCCGTCGACCAGGAACGGGGCGAAGCTCGCGTCGACCGCGTCCAGGAGTACGGCGCGATTCGGGTCGGTGATCTCCCAGCTGGAGCCGCCGAGCAGCGAGACGAGGTTCGCGACACCGCCGAGGGCGACGTTTCCGTAGCTGCCGACGTACGCGAGATTGCCGTGCTGGATGAACGAGCCGTCGCGGTAGAAGCCGTCGCCGGAGGTGACATAGGTGAACACGCTGTTCTTGCCGGCCTCGGCGACGTCGCTCAACGCGTCACGGCCGGCGGCGAGCTTGTCGGCGGACTTGCCGACGATGCCGCGGAGGGCGACGATCAGCGCCTTGTCGACCCGGTTCGCCCCGGTCTCGCGAACGGTGGGCGAGTTGGTCCGGCGGTTCGGATCCGGGTCGAAGTGATCGACGACCTTCAGGTATGCCGTGAGTTGGCCGGCGGACAGCACGTCGTACGCGAGGATGCAGGTGTCGAGGAGGGCGCGCGGGGCGCCGATCTCCCAGAACCACCAGTTGCCGGTCTCTGCGAGCGTCTCGTTGAAGGCGTTCACGTTGAGGAAGTCGAGCGCCGAGCTCAACTGTTCGCCCGGGTCGGCGCTCAGTGTCGCGCCGGTGGTCGCCCGGGCGAGGGCGATCGTCTTCAGGCGCGTGTAGCTGATGGAGAAGTTCCCGCTCAACGGGCTGAGCGGCACATCCGCCCACAACGCGGTCCGATCCGACGCGGTGATCATCGTGTCGACGAACTGCTGGGCCTGCGTGCTCAGCTTGGTGAGCGCGGCCGTGTAGGCGGGATCGGTCGCGTCGATCGCTCCGCCGGTGGTGAGTTCGGCCCACCGCGCTCGCAGTACGTCGAACTCGTCGTCCGCGAACGCCTCGGTGGGCAGTCGGAGGGTGGTCAGGGCTCCAGCTGCGAGCCCGGCCTGAAGCAGCAGGCGTCGGCTGATGAAGGGCGGCATCGCGACTCCTCGAGAGTGGGTAAACGCTTGCCGCGATCCTGCCGTCTGCTCATAACAGTCGTCAACAGCTTGGAGTGATCACTTCTGATCACTTCACGGGAGCAGGTCGCGCACCACCGCATCGGCCAGCAACCGGCCTCTTGGGGTCAGCACGAGCCGACCACCAGCCGCGCTCTCCGTGCTCTCCTTGCTTTCCGGCGGGGTCGAGGCGATCGTCGCCAAGCCGTTCTGGAGGACCGACTTGGCCGCGGCGCGGCCTGCCTCGTCCAGGACCTCGAGCGGGAGGCCGTCGGAGAGTCTGACTTCGAGGAGGACTCGTTCGACCCGGCGGGTTTCGGGGTCGAGGGTTTCGCGGGCGTGCGCCGGGCTCTCGCCGGCGTTGAGGCGTTCGGCGTACGCGGACGGGTGCTTGACGTTCCACCAGCGGATGCCGCCGACGTGGCTGTGCGCGCCGGGACCGATCCCCCACCAGGTGTCGCCGCGCCAGTAGAGCTCGTTGTGCCGGCAGCGCGCCGCCGTACTGCGGGCCCAGTTGGAGACCTCGTACCAGTGCAGGCCTTCGGCGGACAGCATCTCGTCGGCCAGCACGTACTTGTCGGCCAGATCGTCGTCATCCGTCATCGGCAGTTCGCCGCGACGGATCCGCCGGGCCAACTGCGTCCCGTCCTCGACGATCAACGCGTACGCGCTGACGTGATCCGGCTGGACCGACAACGCCGACTCCAGCGACCCGCGCCAGTCGTCGAGCGACTCCCCCGGCGTCCCGTAGATCAGGTCGAGGTTCACGTGCTCGAACCCGGCCGCGGTCGCCTCCTTCACCGCCTGCAGCGCCCGGCCGGGTGTGTGCTGCCGGTCCAGGATCCGCAGCACCTGCGACGACGCGCTCTGCATCCCGAAACTGACCCGCGTGAACCCCGCCTCGAGCAACGCCTCGAGGTACGCGGGATCGACGGACTCCGGATTCGCCTCGGTCGTCACCTCCGCCCCGGGCGCGAGACCGAACTCGTCCCGGACGGCCGCGAGCATCTTCCCGAGATCCGCGGCCGGCAGCAACGTCGGCGTACCGCCACCGAAGAACACGGTGTCGACCGGCCGATCCAGCTCCCCGAGGACCCGGCGAGCCATCCGGACCTCGCCGACCGCCGTCTCGGCGTACGACGCCTGCGATCCGCCACCACCGAGCTCGGTCGCGGTGTAGGTGTTGAAGTCGCAGTACCCGCACCGCGAAGCGCAGAACGGGACATGCAGGTAGAACCCCAGCGGCCGCGACCCCGCCTCACGAACAGCAGCATCCGGCAACGCCCCATCCCGGGGCGCAACCTCCCCCTCAGGCAATGTCGACGGCACCCACCCATCCTACGAACCCCCGCCACACGCGTACCGACGGACGGGTAGTAGCGGACTGCCCGTCGGCCATCCCCGACCAAGTCCCGCCTGGACACCCCCATCACACGTGCCACCAACCGACTACTACCCGTCCGTCGGTACGGCCAGCCCGCGACCCCGCACTTCGACCTTGTGCACCAGAGCCGTACCCCGGCGGGGTTCGGGCACGGCTTCGGTGCACAAAGTCGAGGAGCCGGGTGGGTGGTGGGTGGGAGTGGTGGCGAAGTTTCTTGACCGGATCTCCGTCGTTTCGTGGTCACAGAAGGTCCGGAGATGGCTACATTCGGCTCATGGACACCGAGGCTCAGCCTGTCGGACGCGGCACCCGGAACGCGGTCGTGGTCGCGATCATGCTCGGAATGTTGCTCGCGGCCCTCGATCAGACGATCGTGGCGACCGCGCTGCCGACCATCGTCAGCGACCTGGGCGGCGCCAACCACCTGTCCTGGGTGGTCACGTCGTACCTGCTCGCCGAGACGATCATGACCGCGCTGATCGGCAAGTTCGGCGACCTGTACGGGCGCAAGCCGATGTTCCTGACCAGCGTCGTGCTGTTCCTGGCCGGCTCGGCGTTGTGCGGGATGGCCCACTCGATGCTGTGGCTGGTCGGCTCCCGCGCGATCCAGGGCCTCGGCGCCGGCGGCCTGATGGTGACCGCGATGGCGGTGATCGCGGACGTCGTACCGCTGAGCGAACGCGGCAAGTACCAGGGTGTGATGGGTTCGGTCTTCGGCGTCTCGACCGTCGCCGGCCCGCTGCTCGGCGGGCTGTTCGTCGACCACCTGAGCTGGCGGTGGGCGTTCTACGTGAACATCCCGCTCGGCATCGTCGTACTGATCGTCGCCTCGATCACGTTGCCGTCGGTGAAGGCCGCGGTCGGGCCGAAGATCGACTATCTCGGGATCCTGTTCATAGGCCTGGCGGCGACCGGGCTGACGCTGGTGACGACGTGGGGCGGGAACGAGTACGACTGGACGTCGACCGTGATCATCGCGATGGCGGTCGGGTCGATCCTTGCGCTGGTCATCTTCGTGATGGTCGAGCAACGGGCGGCCGAGCCGTTACTGCCGTTGCGGCTGTTCCGGTCCGGAGTATTCACGGTGTGCTCGGTGCTGAGCTTCATCATCGGGTTCGCGATGCTGGGTGGGGTCACGTATCTGCCGACGTACCTGCAGTTCGTGCACGGCGCTTCGGCGACCGAGTCCGGTTTGCAGATGCTGCCGCTGGTGATGGGGCTCCTGGTCGCGTCGGTCGGGGTCGGTCAGGTGATCAGCAAGACCGGTCGCTACCGGCTGTTCCCGATCGTGGGCACGGTCCTGATCGGTGTCGGTCTCTTCCTGCTGTCGCTGATGGACAATTCGACGTCGTACGTCGTGACGGCCGGCTACATGGTCGTCCTCGGTGTGGGTGTCGGTCTGTGTATGCCGGTGCCGACCGTCGTCGTCCAGAGCACCGTCGACTACGCGGACCTCGGCGTCGCGACCTCCGGCGTGAGCTTCCTGCGCACGATGGGCAGCTCGTTCGGGGTTGCCGTCTTCGGGTCCATCTACTCCCACCAACTGCCGGTTCACCTGGCTGAAGCCGTCAAGGCCACCGGCGCGGATCCCCGGGTGGTGACGACGGTCGAAGGCGTGCGCAAGCTACCGGAGTCGATGCGATCAGCGGTCACGGCGGCGTACGCGGACTCCTTGCACACGGTGTTCCTGTGGGCCGTCCCGGTGGCGGCGCTCGGCTTTCTGACTGCGTTGCTGCTGAAGGAGGTCCCGCTCCGCGACACCGCCCGGATGGCCGCGTCCGACGTCGGCGAGAACTTCGGCGCACCCTCCTCGTTCGACTCCGAGCACGAACTGCAGAAGCTCGCGGCCCTCGTCGTACGGCACCACAAGCGCAACCCCGCACCCGAGGTGCTCGCCGAGTCCGGGCTGCCGCTCAGCCACGCCCAGGCCTGGATGATCATGCGGGTGTTCCGCGGCGGGGCAGAGAAGGGTTCCGCGACGCTGGCCGAGATGACCGGTGACCTCCGGATGCCACCCGGCGTACTCGAACCGCTCGCCACCCAACTGGTTGCCGGCGGCTACCTTTCCGAGACCCTCGGCCACTACCGCTTCACGCCGCTCGGAATGGAGATGTTCCAGCGCTTCGTCGGCGCGTTCCGGATCTGGATGCTCGACCGCCTGACCGACTGGGACCCCGAACACTCCGACGCCTTCTCCCTCGCCGTCGACCGCATCGCCGAACAAATGATCGACCAAGGCCAATCCCTAACCACCGGCAAACACGCCGCCCTAGCCGCAACGAGCTGACCAGTCTCACAAAGACCCGGCGGGAGATCCGTCCGGGCGTACGGCGACGAGGTTGAGACCGGTCGTTCTTGTCGGGCCGCGGAGTTTCATGCGGTTGGACTCGATCGTGTAGGTGAGCGGGGTGCGGAGGTTCTCGAGGACGACTTGTTCCAGGTCCGCGGCTCGTCCTCTGGGGTGCGTGGTCTCGACTGTGAGCTCGCTGAAGACGAGCGTCGAGCCGTCGCGGGACACTGTCGCGGTGAAGGAGCTGCTGCCGGTCGAGCCGGTGACGTGGGTGCCGTTGATGGTGAGGCCGGCCTTACCGATCACGACGAGGCTACGCGGACCGGCGAGGATGAAGTGTTCGAAGACGTCCCCGCGGACCACTGACTCGACCTGCCAGGTGCTGCCTTCGAGCGGAAAGTCGGGGTTGGCGAGGCGGCGGTCGAGAAGTACGAGCGTCGTGCCACCGCTGGTCAGCGTGAGCGTGTCACCGTCGACAACGCCGTCCGACTGCATCAGCAGCCCGGCGAGCCAGTCGTCTTGAGCCTCGAGTTCAGGACCGCATCCCACTTGAGTCTGGATGTGCGGCTCGAAGCGCAGTAGGCCGTCGACGACCTGGATCACCCCGCTGAGCTGGTTGCAGCCGGCGATCGCGATGAACACGCCGTCTTTCCGGACGGTCACCCGAATTCGAGTCCCCGGCACCAACTGTCGGTCCACCCCGGCTTCGGTTACGGCGACCGACAGATAGGTCTTCCCGATCGGCGATCCTTCCCCAGGGATCACCGGCCCGTACCCCTGCGTCATACGCCACCCCCTTTCCTCGCATCCTCCACCGCTCGGCTCTCCCCCGCCAGTAGGTTGCAGCGTCGGCCGCTGTCGAGGTCTTGCGCAGAGTGGCGGATGCTTGGGGTGTGGGTGATGGAGATGTGGTGGCTGCTCTGGCGGGGAGTTTTCTCGGCGGGCTTCCGGATGAGCTGATCGGGCGGTTGCTGGCGACCGGTGATCGGGTTGATTACCCGGCGGGTAGCACGTTGTACCGGGAGCGGTCTTCTCCTCGGGCGGTGCTGGTCGTGCGCGGGCTGTTGCGCGTCTACATGTCATCGCCCGAGGGACGTCAGGTGACGGTGCGGTACGCGCGCGCTCGCGACGTACTCGGGATTGCCGTCCTCGTCGCCGGGCCGGCCGATGTCGGCGTACAGACGCTGGCTGACTGCACCTTGTTCCGGATCGACGCCGGCCTGCTGACCACCGCCGCACGCAATGACAGCCGGGTCGGATGGGCGCTGGCACAGGAGCTCAGCCGCCGGCTGTACGAGAACCTCCAGCAGACCGCGGTCAACGCCTTCGGCACTGTGCGGCAGCGGGTTGCCGCCCACCTGCTGGACCTGGCGTCCACTCAGCAAAGTCCGCGCGGCGAGCTCGTCGCCCGGGTATCGCAGCAGGAGCTCGCGGATGCCGTCGGCTCGGTCCGTGAGGTGGTGGCGCGCGTACTGCGCGACTTCCGGCTGGCCCAGCTGGTCGCCACCTCGGCGGACAGCGTCCACATCCTCGACGCCACCGGGCTCCACGACCAGACCTGGAACCCCGACGACGAATGACTCCGGCGCACGACAAAAGTCACAGACAGGCCGCGATCGCGGGCGAAGACTGATGCCCTCGGCCCCGAATTCGTCGGGACCGATCGGCACCTCAGGAGTCCAGATGTCCACGGAAGCGACACGATTGCCGGCGCGGACCGGTACCGGCGACCCGGTCCGGGCGGTGTCGGTGATCAGCACCGGCAGCGTAGAGATCCACCCCGAACACGCCTACGGAACGAAGAAACCGCTGTACTGGTGGCTGCTCACCTCCCACCGATGGCTGCCACCTCGGCCGATCAACGTGTACGTCGTTGAGCACACGAACGGACTGGTGTTGTTCGACACCGGCCAGGATCGCGCCTCGGTGACCGATCCGACGTACTTCCCGGGCGGATTCAACGGCGTCGTCTACGACCGGCTGGCCAAGTTCCACATCGCCGAGCACGAGACCCTCGACGCGCAGCTGGGCACACTCGGATACTCGACCGCCGACGTCGACAAGGCAGTCATCTCCCACCTGCACCAGGACCACATCGGCGGGATCCCACAACTCCGCGACAGCGAGCTCCTCATCACTGCTGCGGAATGGGCCCAACTGTCCGGATTCTCCCCCGAGGCCCGCGGCTTCCTCCGGACGCACATCGACGTACCCGGCACGCACTGGGAACACATCGACTTCGGCACCGACCTGGGCCTGGCGCCCTTTCCTCGAGCGTTCGACGTGATGGGCGACGGATCGATCGTCGTACTCCCCACGCCCGGTCACACGCCGGGGTCGGTCTCGATGCTGGTACGTCGGCGCGACCTGCCACCGCTGCTCATGGTCGGCGACCTCACCTACCAGGCGGATCTGCTCGAACGCCGCCAGCTCCCAGGAGTCGGCGACCGGGGCGAACTCGCCCACACCACCGACAAGGTCCTGGCGCTCGCCGAGCTGTTGCCCGGCCTTGTCGTCCTCCCCGCCCACGACCCGACCGCGGCCCAGCGCCTGGTCGACAGCTCTCGGCGGTCCGAGTGAAATTCACCAACACGATCACCATCGAACGACCGCCGGCAACGGTCTTCGCCTATCTGGCGAACCTGGAGAACCTCCCCCAGTGGAACTACGCCTTGTCCGAAACCCAGCAGGTCACGCCCGGCCCACCCGGCGTCGGCACCCGGTACCGGCAGATCCGCACGATCCCCGTTCACACAGAGGAATCCCTGGAGATCATCGAGCTCGCCCCGAACCGTAAGCTCACCGTCCAGGGCACCCTCAGCTCCCTTCCGGCCATCCTCACCTACACCCTCGACGCGACCGACGGCACCACCGCGCTCACAAACACGGTCGACATCCGGCCCCCGCGTCCGTTGAACCTCCTGGCCCCCATCGCCCTCAGCCGCGTCAAGTCCGCCGTCGCCGCAAACCTGGCCGTTCTGAAACAACTCCTCGAACAGTCATAGCCGGCACGAACCCAGCGGGGTGGGGACAAGTGCAGGGTGGTTGAGGAGGTCTCCTCCGTCGCGTGCTGGCCGTCCTCGCCTACCTGAACCGCTGAACCGTATCCTCGGCACCATGTTGAGTGATGGAGTGCGGACGATCGCCGCGGGCGGGGTCGACCATTGGGTCCGGGTCGCCGGCGCGGGCAATGACGGAGTACCGCTGGTGTTGGTGCACGGCGGGCCGGGTGAGAGTTCGTACTCGATCGAGCGGTCCGTTGGTGACGAGGTCGCGAAGCTTGCGCCGGTGGTCTTCTACGACCAGCGCGGATGTGGCCGGTCGGCGCGTCCGTCCGACACCAGCACGTACACGATGGCTCAGCTCGTCGCCGACCTCGAGGAACTCCGCATCGCCTTGGGCGTCGACCGCATCATCCCCTGGGGTGTCTCGTTCGGTTGCCTGCTGGCCGCGGAGTACGCCGTTGCCCACAGCAACCATGTGGATCGGCTGGTCCTGCACGCGCCACCGATCGTCGATCCGCTGCACCCCGGCCTGTGGACGATGCGGCCCAGCGCCGTCGACCCGTTCCTCACGCCGACCGAGCGGGAGGCGCTTCGTACTCAACTGGAGCCCCTCACCGATCCCATCGAGCGCACACTCGCCGCCATCGGCGCGATCTCGCAGAGCGAGAACGCCGTCAACTTCTTCTACTACGACACGGCCAACATCCCCACCGACGACCCCGAGACGCCAGAATCCAACCTGGAGATGGCGCTCGCCCTCGTCGGCACCGAACGCCCCGACCTAGCCGATGACCTGTCCGCCGTCGACGTACCCACCCTCATTCTCGCCGGCCTCTGGGACCGCCACGTCGGCTTCGACATCCCCCGCGATCTGGCCGGTCGCTTGCCCCAGGCAACCCTCGAGATCTTCGACCGATCAGCACACTCGATCGACCAGGAAGAGCCCACCGACTACGTCGATGCCATCCGCAACTTCCTGGGGCGATGATGCAGACTCTCCAAACGACGGTCGAGTATCCCGGCCGCGGCCTGGCCATCGGCCGCGACCCTGACGGCGTACCGTTCTTCACCTACTGGCTGACCGGCCGTTCCCCTGCGTCCCAGGCTCGCGAGCTCGTTGTCCACGATCGCGAGATCATCGTCCGCGACACCTCCGGCGGCCCGGCCGACGACCTCCGCCACTACACCGCCGCCACCCGCGGAGACGACTGGGTCATCGTCGGCAACGGCACCCAGGTCAGCGATCTGACTGCCCTACGCCCACAACAACCCGACCTACAGCTGGCTCTGCGGGACCTCACCTACGAACCCGACCCACCGATCCGCACCCCACGCATCACCGCCGCCGCCACGATCACAGGCACCGAACTCACCGAGGTCGTGGTCGGATCAGCCCGCGCGTACGACGGTGCACCCGAGCTCACCGAGCACCCATCGCTCTACGCGGCCCGGATCCCGCCAGGCTCCGCCATCAGCACAACCACCTACAACGGCACCGCATCCGCCGTCATCACAGACGGCCGGCCCACAACGGCAACCGTCCCGTCCTCGTGGACCGCGATCACCGAAACTCTCTGGGCCGCCCTCAACCCATCCCTGCGGATCGCCATCGCGACCGTCCGGCTGGACGAGGCCACCTTCGCCAACGCCGATCTCCGGTGACCAGTTGATCGCCGGCTGTTACTCGTACATCTTGTCGAGTAGGTCGGCGTACTGGGTTTCTACGTACTTGCGTTTGAGTTTGAGGCTGGGGGTCATTTCGCCGGACTCGATGGTGAGGTCTCGGTCGAGGATGGTGAACTTCTTGATGGTTTCCCAGCGGTTGAGGGTGGCGTTGAGTTCGTCGACGTAGCCCTGGACCATCGTGTGGGCGGCGTCCGAGGTGACGATCTCGGCGTACGGCTTGCCGGCCAGGCCGTTCGACGCGGCCCAGCCGACGATCGCGTCGGGGTCGAGGGTGACCAGGGCGGAGACGAAGTTGCGCAGGTTGCCGTGGACGATGAACTGGCTCGCGTACGGGCAGATTGTCTTGAAGCGACCCTCGATCACCTGTGGGGCGACGTACTTCCCGCCCGAGGTCTTGAAGAGGTCCTTCTTCCGGTCGGTGATGAACAGGAACTCGTCCTCGAAGTGCCCGATGTCTCCGGTGTGGAACCAGCCGTCGGCGTCGATCACCTCGGCCGTCTGGGCGGGCTGGTTGTGATATCCGCTCATCACGCCGTCGCCCTTGACCAGGATCTCGCCGTCCTCGGCGACCTTGAACTGCGTGCCGGGGAAGGCCGGTCCGACGCTTCCCAGCCGGTACTGCGTCGGCCGGTTCAGCGACGCCCCCGCCGCCGTCTCCGTCAGGCCGTACCCCTCGAGGATCAGCAACCCGGCCGCGTGGAACCACTCCGCCAGCGTCTTGTCCAGCGCTGCCGATCCGGACACGAAGAACCGGATCCGCCCACCGAACCGCGCCCGGATCTTCGACAGCACCAGCCGATCGGCGGCGGCGAACTGAGCTGCGAGCAGACCGCTCGGCTCCTTGCCGGCCTGCCGTGAAGCGGAAACCTTGGCTCCCACCCCGAACGCCCAGTCGAACAGCTTGGCCCGCGCCCCGCCCTCGGACTGGATCATCGTCCGGATCCGTGCATGCGCCTTCTCGAAGATCCGCGGCGCCGCCGCCATGAACGTCGGCTGTACGATCGCCGCATTGTCGACAATCTTGTCGATCCGTCCGTCGACCGCCGTCGCGAACCCGATCTGGCACTGCACGGCGACCAGCACCTGACCGAACACGTGCGACAACGGCAACCAGAGGAACTGCAGGTCGTCGGGTGAAAGCACCCGCATCCCCTCGACCGCGGCACCCTCGTACGTCCACACCGAGTGCGGCAACCGCACACCCTTCGGCCGCCCGGTCGTGCCGGACGTGTAGATCAACGTGCAGAGATCGTCAGGCTTGATCCCCGCAATCCGCTCGTCGACCGCGGACGGGTGCTCGGTCAGGTAGTCGTCCCCCAGTACGTCGAGGTCGCCCAGGCTGATCACCCAGTCGCCGTCGCTGTCCAGCGGCGTACCGTCGATCAGCACGACCTTCCGCAGCGACGGTGTCTCGGACCGGTACTCGCGGAGCTTGTCGACCTGTCCCGCGTCCTCGGCGAACACGATCTGCAAGTCGGCATCCGCCACGATGAACGCCACGTCCGAGGACATTGTCGACGGGTAGATTGTCGTCGTCGCGGCCGCGGCGAGTACGGCGGCCAGGTAGCTCTCGATCCACTCGATCCGGGTGCTGGACGCGATCCCGACGCGCTGCTCGGGTTCGACGCCGAGCGCGATCAGTCCGGCCGCGCGCCGGCGGGTCAGCTCCTCGGTCTCCCGCCAGGTCACCGACTTCCATTGCTCCCCGCGAGGGAACCGGAACGCCTCCCGCGCAGGGGTCGCCTCGACCCGCTCCAGGAACATCTGGGCCATCGTGTCCTTGCGGTTGCTGAGGAGCGCGAGTTGGCCGGAGTCGGCGACAGGCGTCATGACTGGCCTCCAATCAGGGGGTCAAGTAACCGGAGAGTAATAGCTATCCAGTACTCCTGACCATGCCACTCGCTTGCCCGGCCGAACCTTCTCCATTACGTTTCCGCAACATGCGCATACGGCCGGTGGCCCTGGTCACACTCTCCGTTCTCCTGCTCGGCCTGGCCTCCCCGGCCCGGGCGGCGACCCCGCCGACGGAGTTCGGCTCCGACTATGACGATCCGCGGACGCCCGCACCCGTGGTGGCGGTGCCGGACACCAAGCACTGCGAAGTGCAGATTGTCCACAATCAGTTCAAGAACTTCGATCCGTACCAGTCGACCTACACGCCCCCGGCCGGCTGCCAGGGTCCGTGGTCCAAGGTCGTACTGCGGATGCACGGTGAGGTGAAGGGCGTCCAGTACGACCGCCTCGGCCACATCACCATCGGCGGCGTCGGCGTCTTCCGCACGTCCACCCCGGAGCCGAGCACTGACGGCATCGCCTGGAACGTCGAGAAGGATGTCACCTCCTACATCCCGCTACTGCGCACCCCGCAACCCGTAGTGATGGAGCTCGGCAACGTCGTCGACGACACCTACACAGGCGTCCTCGACATCACCGTGACGCTCGACTTCTACATGACCGACCGCCATACCCCGGCCGCCCGGACCGCGAACGCCGTACTCCCGCTACAGAACCAGACCCGCGAGGACTCCGATCTGGTGGGTACGGCGACTTTGCCGCGCAACACGACCCGCCTGCTCGGGGAGGTCTACGTCACCGGGTCCGGCGGCGGCTGCGAGGAGTTCTGGGACACGTCCGCCCCGGCCGAGACCGGGTACTCCTGCCCGGACGGATCGCCGTACCGCGAGGTCGACGTGTCGATCGACGGGAAGCTTGCCGGGGTCGCGCTGCCGTACCCGTACATCTACACCGGCGGCTGGTCGAACCCGTACTCCTGGCGTCCGTCCCCGGCACCGCGCGCGTTCGACATCAAGCCGTTGACCTACGACCTCACGCCGTTCGCCGGACTGCTCACCGACGGCAAGCCACACGAGTTCCGCATCCACGTCGACGGGGTGCCGGCCGGTCAGTCCGGCTGGTTCACCGTCCCCAACCTGCACGTCTGGACCGACGCACACCGCAGCCAGACCCGCGGCGGACTCACGTCGTACGCCGTCAGCCCGCTGACCAAGACCGACACCGTGACCGGCGCACCGAACGAAGCCGGCTCCGTGAACACAAAGGCGTCACGCAGCCTCAAGATCAGCGGGTACGTCGACACGTCGGCCGGCCGGATCCGTACGACGGTCCAGCGCGCGCTGAGCAACATCTCCAAGCACGCCTGGGAAGCCGGCGAGTCCCGCGACATCCTCGACGCGAGCTGGCGGGACACCTCGACAACCATCAGCAACGGTCACGTCGCCCGTACCGATCTCGACTACGGCAAGAACGGCGTCCTCACGTTCTTGCCCAACGCAACGATTCCCGGCGGGTACGACGTGGTCACGGACCTGAAGATCCACGACACGATCCGCACTCCGGGGCGCGTGACGACAGAGACGTACGACGGCCGCGCCTCCTGGATCTACGGCGTACCGCGCGACCAACGCCACGCAACCGGAACCCAGACCGTCCGCTTCCAGGCCCTAGGCAACGGCTGCTTCGACCACACCCTGACCGCGGTCAACGGAGTGTACACAAAGGACTTCTACCGCTGCTGATGCTTTCGGGCGACGACACGATGGATCGTCCGGCCCGAGCTCGCGCTTGTGACCTCCTCGTCGAGGAGGAGGTCACACGAGCCGAGGGCGCCCTTCACCGTGGTGACGTCGACGGCGGCGTACAGGCGGCCGGAGTCGTCACGCTTGTCGTCCGCTGACACCCGCCAGGTGAGGTAGAGAACGCCACCAGGCTTGAGGATGTCGACAAGACGTCGTACCGCGGGACCGACCGTGCTCGGCTCGAGGTGCATGATCACGGTCTCGCAGAGCACGTTGGTGAAACTGTTCGACGCGACGCCGGCGAGCTCGGGCAGGGCGGCGTCGTGAAACGCGACGTCCGGATGACGCCGCTCGGCCTCGGCACGGAGGCCGGCGGACGGCTCGAGACCGACCGCCTGGAAGCCGTTCGCGGTCAACCAGGCGGTGTCGCGACCGCTGCCGCACCCGACGTCCGCCGTCGGGCCGAGGGTGAAGTAGGTGCGGACGAGGTCCTGGAGATCGGTACCGGCGGGTTGCGTCTCCCAGTCGTCGGCGTACCCGGCGGCACCGGTGTCGTAGGCGTGCAGCGTCTCGGAATCCACCCGCCTATGGTGCGTCCCAGTTTCTCTCGATGTCAACCTTCTTGACGTCGAGATACCAAGAGTTCGGCGATCTGGACGGCATTCAGCGCGGCGCCCTTGCGGAGGTTGTCGTTCGAGACGAACAGGACCAGACCGCGGTTGCCCGGGACCGACTGGTCCTGGCGGATGCGGCCGACGTACGACGGGTCTTGGCCGGCTGCGAGCAGCGGGGTCGGGAGGTCCGTGACGGCCACACCGGGAGCGGCGGTGAGGATTTCGGTGGCCTGCTCCGGGGTGATCGGCTCGGCGAACTCGGCGTGGATGCTGAGCGAGTGGCCGGTGAAGACGGGCACGCGGACGCAGGTGCCGGCGACCGGCAGGTCCGGGATGTGCAGGATCTTGCGGCTCTCGTTCCGGAGCTTCTGCTCCTCGTCGGTCTCACCGGTGCCATCGGCAACGATCGAGCCAGCCAGCGGGAGCACGTTGAAGGCGATCGGACCGGCGTACACCTTGGGCTCGGGCAGCGTGATGCCATCGGTGCCGCGGGCAAGCTTCCCGCCGACCTCGGCGAGAGCGCGGGCCTGATCCTCGAGCTCACTGACGCCAACGCCGCCGGAACCGGAGACGGCCTGGTACGTCGAGATGACGAGGCGGGTCAGGGTCGCTTGGCGGTGAAGCGGGGCGAGAACCGGCATCGCGGCCATCGTGGTGCAGTTCGGGTTGGCGACGATGCCCTTCGGGATCGTGTCCAGGTCCCCGGGGTTCACCTCGGAAACGACCAGCGGTACGTCGGGATCCATCCGCCAGCCCGAGGAGTTGTCGACGACGACAGCACCCGCGGCCGCAACCTTCGGGGCGAGCTCCTTGGAGGCTGTCTTTCCGTTCGAGAACAACGCCAGCTCGAGCCCGGTGAAGTCGGCCGTAGCGGAGTCCTCCACCACGATGTCCCGATCCCCGAACGGCAACGTCTTCCCCGCCGACCGGGCCGAGGCGAAGAACCGCACCTCGTCCACCGGGAAGTTGCGCTCGACCAGCAACTCCCGCATCACGCCGCCGACCTGACCCGTAGCACCAAACACACCAACTCGCATGCTTGGCAGCGTAATAGGTCGGCGGCGTGAACGCCTGGAAGTTTCAGAGAGCGGACCGCCTAGGCGTCGGCGACCAGGGTGCCGCCGTTGGCTACGTCGGTCTTTTCGATTTCGGTGAAGACGATGCGGACGGCTTCGCGTTTGGCGCCGAGGATGGCGATCGCGGAGTCGGTGACGGCGGCGACGAACTCGCGGCGCTGGTCGAGGGTGCGACCGGAGAGCAGTTCGACGGTGATGTTCGGCATGGACGGTCTCCTAAAGGGTTTCAGTTGAGGACGGCCACCGGACGGGCGGTGACCTCTTCGGGATCGGTGTTCAGCGAGTCGAGCAGCTCGTCGACGTCCTGCCGATTCTCCGGCAGCAGCAGGCCGAGGCCGACGTACACCACCAGTGAGGTTGCCAACGGCAACGCGACGACCAAAGTCTGGTCGGTGGAATCGAAGCCGTACTTCACGATCACCCAGACGATCAGGCCGACCGCCCACGACACTAGTGCCGCCCGAGACCCGCTGCGCCGGAACCATGGAAGCAGCCCGAGCATCAACGGGATCGCGATCGGCCCCATCGTCGCGGCGACCAGGTCGACGACGATCTTCAGTACGACGCCCTCGCCGTTGGTCGCGATCGCGATCAGCATGCTCACCGTCACGAACGTGAACGTCACGATCCGCGCCATCTTCAACGTCGCGGCATCGGTCAGCCGGCGCACGCGAGGTACCAGCACCGGCGCCAGGTCCCGCGTGATCACGGACGAGATCGCGTTCGCGTCGGAGGCCACCATCGCCATCGTGTGCGAGAAGAACCCGGCCAGCACGAGGCCGATCAGCCCGCTCGGCAACAGCAGCTGCGACAGCTCGACGTACGACTGCTCGGGCTTGCCTGGGTGTACCAGCAGCGGCGCCGCACACATCGGGATGAACAGGATCAACGGCCAGACCAGCCAGAGCGCCGACGACAGCAGCGCGGACTTCTTCGCCGCGGATCCGGACGGCGCGGCCATGTAGCGCTGCGCCAGGTTCCACATGCCGCCGTTGTACTCGAAGGTCTTGATGAACAGGAATGCGATCAGGAAGATCGGCGTATACGGCCCGTTCAGCGCATGTCCGTGCCCCGCCGGCAACTGGTCCCACATCTTCCACAACGTCGGTACGCCGTCCAGGTGCGAGAGCACTCCGATGAACATCGCGACGCCGGCGCCGAACTGGATCACGAACTGCCCGAAGTCGGTCAGTACGTCGGCCCACAGCCCACCGAGAGTCGCATACAACATCGTCACCACACCGGTCAGCAGGATCCCCCACCGCATCGGCACGCCGGTGAATCCGTTCAGCAGAACGGCAATCGCGACCCATTTGGACGCGATGTCGACGACCTTCAGCGCGGCACCGGAGTACGCGAGGGCCTGTTGTGTCGGCAGGTTGTACCGACGGGCCAGGTACTCCAGCGGTGAGACCACGCCGTGCTTCGCGCGCAACCGATTCCAGCGGGCCGCGAACAGGAACGCGCCGATCCCAACGCCGACGCCGATCGTCATGGCCCACCACACGTAGACCGTGATTCCGTAGCTGTAGGCAACGGCCGCGAACGCGACGAACATGACCGCGCTGTAACCAGACATGTGGTGCGAGATGCCGGACAACCACCAGGGAATCCGGCCGCCGGTCGTGAAGTAGTCGACGACGGTCTTGACCTTGGTGCGCGACCAGAGCCCGATCAGCACCATCAACACGAAGTACGCGACCAGGACTGTCCAGTCCAAAGCGGTCATGGAGGACCTCCCAGGGGCGATGGGCAAGTGACTAGAAGGTTCCATTGAACAGAACCGAGTGTCAACAGACGGAACCTGGAACATTTCCAGACCGTGTTCCAGGCTTGACGGCAGGTTCCATGAGATAGAACCTAGTTCCGTGACTCTGCAGATCAGGCACGCCACCCATCCCGAGCAGCTGCCCGGTTTCGACACCGCCGCGCTGCGCCGCCACTACCTGGTGGACGACCTCTTCGTCCCGAACACGATCACCGCGGTGCTCACCCACCACGACCGCATCGTGCTCGCCGGCGCCCTCCCGACGAGCGGGCCGCTGACCCTGGACACCTACCCCGAGCTGCGCAGCGAGTTCTTCCTCGAACGCCGCGAGGCCGGCATCGTCAACGTCGGAGGACCGGGCACGGTCACCGCAGACGGCACGAAGTACGAGCTGACCACGGGCGCCTGCCTGTACGTCGGACGTGGCGTCCGTGACGTCGTCTTCGAGGGCCACGAGGCGGCGTTCTACGTCTTCTCCGCGCCCGCCCACACCGACTTCCCGACCACGCAGATCAACCCCGGTGAAGGCAACCGGCTCGAGCTCGGCGACCAGCAGACCGCGAACCGCCGCACGATCGACCAGTACATCCACGCCGACGGCGTCCGCAGCTGCCAGGTCGTGCTCGGTGTGACCACGCTGCACGCCGGCAGCACCTGGAACACCATGCCGGCTCACACCCACGACCGCCGTACCGAGTGCTACCTGTACTTCGGTCTGCCGGAGAGTGAGCGGATCGTCCACCTGCTCGGCGAACCCGACGAAACCAGGCACCTCCTGGTCGCCGACCGGCAGGCGATCATCTCGCCGAGCTGGTCGATCCACGCCGGCTGCGGCACGTCGTCGTACAGCTTCGTCTGGGCGATGGCCGGCGAGAACCAGGCGTTCGGCGACATGGACGGCGTCGACGTACAGGACCTGCGGTGACATTCAGCCTCGAGGGTCGTACGGCGCTGGTGACCGGAGCGCGGCGTGGTATCGGTGCGGCCATCGCGGCCGGGTACGCCGCGGCCGGCGCCGAGCTGATCCTGATGGCCCGGGACGCGGCGCTCGAGGACACACTCGAGGCGATCAAGCAGAACGGCGGCGAGGCGACCGTCATCACCGCGGACTTCGCCGACCCGGCAGCGGTCGAGAAGGCCGCGATCGAGCTCGCGCGCACCAGGCAGATCGACATCCTGGTCAACAACGCCGGCACGATCCGGCGGGCGCCGGCGGCCGAGACCACGACCGCGGACTGGCAGCACGTGATCGACGTGAACCTCAACTCGACCTGGGCGGTCACCCGGCCGATCGGGGCCGCGATGGCAGAACGCCGTACCGGGAAGATCGTCACGATCGCGTCGTTGCTGAGCTTCCAAGGCGGGGTCACGGTTCCGGCCTACACTGCCAGCAAGCATGCGGTCGCGGGACTGACCCGGGCACTGGCCAATGAGTGGGGACCGGCCGGAGTCCAGGTGAACGCGATCGCGCCCGGCTACATCAGTACCGACAACACCGCCGAGCTGCGCGCGGACCCGGCCCGCGAGGCCGCGATCCGGCAGCGTATCCCGGCCGGCCGCTGGGGGCGGCCGGAGGACGTCGTCGGCGCCGCGGTCTTCCTGGCCTCGTCCGCGGCGGACTACATCAACGGCCATGTCCTCGCGGTCGACGGTGGCTGGCTCTCCAGATAATTCGGCCAGATAGGAGTGGCAGGGATGAGCGACATGAGCTCGCCTTCGGCGATCGACAAGACGTTGATGGTGCTGGACGCCGTGCTGGAGCACTCGCGGTTCACGGACGTGGTGAACGCGACCGGTCTGGCCAAGTCGACCGTGCACCGGATCATGGCGTCGCTGGTCGAGCACGAGTTCGTCGCGCAGGCCGACGACGGCTCGTACCATCCGGGTCCGAAGGCGTTACGGCTGGCCGGTCATGCGCTGACCAACGTCGACCTGGCCACGGTCGCTCGTCCGGTACTCGCGGACTTGGTCGCGCAGACACGCTGCACGGTGCATGTCGGGCTGCTGAACGGCGACGAGGCGATCTACGTCGCACGCCTCGACGGCCCGAAGCCGTACCGGATGCCGTCCCGGGTCGGCAAGGCGATCTGGCTTCACTGCACCGGGATCGGAAAGGCTCTGCTCGCCGAGAAGGACGAGAACGACCTCGACGTCCACATCACGCGGACCGGTCTGCCTGCGCGTACGCCGCTCACCCACACCACCGCGACCGCACTCAAGACCGATCTCGCCCAGGTCCGCACCCGCGGCTACGCCCTCGACGACGAGGAGAACGAGCCCGGCATCCGCTGCGTCGCCGCCGTCATCCACGACCACACCGGCGCAGCCGTCGCCGCGGTCAGCATCTCCACCTTGTCGTTGGAACAGTCGATCGCCCAGGTCGCGCTGATGGCACCCGCTGCCATCGAGGCAGCCCGCAAGATCTCCGCCGCCCTCGGCTACCGCGAACCAACCAACTGACGCGCAGCCGCCCAACGCACCACCGGCACGAACAAGACCCCGACCACTGCGAACCACACGCCGAGGATGATCCAACCCGGTACGCCGAGACCGAGCGGAAGCAAGGCGAGGACGGTGGGTGCGACCATTGTGCTGATCGACATGCTGGTGTTCCAGACGCCCTGGTACTGACCTTGGGCGTGGTCCGGGGCGAGGTCGAAGCCGAGCAGGAACGAACCGGACGACTGCAGCAGCTCGCCGGCGACCTGGACCAAGGTGCCCAGTGCAAGCAGTCCGACGGCTACCGCGGCGTTCCCCCAGGAGGCACCGGCGAAGAGAACCATCGATGCCAGCAGCAACAGTCCGGCCGTCCGAGTCGCCCGCGCGGCCGACTTCGGGTCAGAGATTCCGCGTGAGGACCGGACCTGGAAGAGCGCGACCACCACGGTATTGATGATCAGCGTCAGCGCGACCGTCCAGCGCGGCGCGTTGGTGTGGTCCACCACCCAGAGCGGGATCGCGACGTCGAAGATCGCATAGTGGATCGACATACCGGCGTTGAGCCCGGCCACCGCGAGGTAGCCACGGTCGCGCAACGCAATCCAGACCGGACCGTCGTCGGAGTGCGGTAGCGGCGCGACGCGTGGAACTGCGAGGACGACCAGAGCCGCGACGACACTCAGTGCCGCGTCGAGCACGAACATCAAGCGGTACGCCGTACCTGTGTCGAAATGCAGCGCGAACGCACCGATCCCCGCGCCGGCCATGATGCCGATGTTGGTGACCGCCCGCAGATATGCCCGGGCGGCGACCCGACCGGAGCCCTGCGTAATCGCCGCGATCAACGCTGACCGGACCGCACCCGCGCCGCGGTCGACGACGGTCAGCACGATCGAGACGACGAGGAACTGCCAGAACGTGTGAACGAAGAGATACAGCAGCGACAGGCCGCAGACCATCAGGCTGAGTACGACGAACAGCGTGCGCGGACCGCGTCGATCGGCGAGGTGGCCCAGTGGGACCGCCGAGAGCAAGCCGAACAGACCGGCGACCGTCAGGCCGAGACCGATCTGCGCGATCGACAAACCGATGATGCGATTGAAGTACAGGACGCTGACGGTCATCAGCAGGCCGTTGCCGACCCGGCTGAGCAGTGTCGCGAGGGCGAGCGGCCGCAGTGGACCCGGCGCCGGCAGCAGGCCGTTGGCTGCGGGCGTGTCGGTGGCGGCGCTCACCCGCGCGCTGTCACACGGTGAGCGAGGTCACGGAGTTCGTCCATCAGGTCCACACCGGAGTCGAGCATGCCCTGCAGCTTGACTGGGTCCTGGGCGCCGAACATTTCGCGGACGGTGACCTCGTGGTCCGGGCGGCTCAGGATCTCGATCGGGTCACCGGCTCCGATGGTGCCGGTGCGGAGGACCTTGAGGTACGCGCCGGGCCGGCCGGCCAGGTGGAAGCGCTTGACCCAGTGGGGTTCCTGCATGCGGTGCTGGAAGGTGATGCACGGGATGCGCGGTGCGCGGACCATCACCTCGACCTCGTCGCCGATCCGCCAGATCTCACCGAGCAGCGCGCCGTTGACGTCGAGTCCCTCGGTCCGGAGGTTCTCGCCGAACAGGCCGGTCGGGATATCGCGGTCGAGTTGCGCGGCCCACCAGTTCGCGTCCTCTTCGGCGTACGCGTAGAGGGCGAGGTCGAGGCCGCCGTGGTTCTCGGTGTCGCAGACCCGGTCGCCGGCCAGTCCTAGTTCGCCGACGGGGACCCGGCCCGGCTGCGGTCGCTTGTCGATTGCGGTCTGTCCCGTCTCCTTAGGACCCGGGATCAGCTTCTCCACCACATTGACCGTTAGCAACCGCATACCAGCATCTTCCCTCGGTCACCTAGGTCGGATCCACAGGTTATTCGCGCTTGAGCGGCAGTACGGCGATGATCAGCAAGGTCGCTGCAGTCGCGGCCACGCCGATCCAGGCGGCGGCGCCGTACCCGGACTCGCGGGGGAAGACGCCCGTCGTGTGGGCCGCCAGGATGAGTCCGCCGAGCGCGCTTCCGGTGGAGAAGCCGACGCTGCGGACGACCGCGTTCACGCTCATCGCGCTAGCGGTCTCCGCGGCCGGGGTGACCGCGAGGATGACGGCGGGCATGGCAGCGGAGAACGCCCCGACGCCGAAACCAAGGATGCCGTTCGCAACGATCGGCTCGACCAGGTGTGACCGCGCGACCGCGAAGAGTACGAACGCCGCGAGGACAACCGCCGTACTTGCCATCAGCAACAATCGCGCACCGAGCCGCTCCCGCCAGCCCGGGACCAGACGGCCGGCAACGAAGCCGAGGATCGAGAACGGGACGAGGACCAGGCCGGCCTGGAAGGTGTTCAGACCGAAGCCGTAGCCGGCCTCGGCGGGCGTTTGCACGAACCGCGTGATCAGACTGAAGAGCAGGTACATGCCGACTCCCCCAGTCAGCATCACGAGGTTGGCAGCCGCAATCGCCGGATGACGCAGCAGGCGTACGTCGACCAGCGGTTGGTCGGTGTGGGCCTCAAGAAACGTCCAGCCGATCAGCAACAGGATCGCGGCCACGAGGATCGCGATCGCGAGACCGACGTGGTTACGCCAAAGGTTGGTCTGGCCAATGACCAGGAGTAGCGCGGGCAGGGCTATCGCCAGGAGGATCGCGCCGCGGACGTCGAGGCGGGTCGACGGACGTGGTGGAGCTTGTGGGAGCGCGAAGAAGGCGGCGAGCAAGGCGGCTGCGGTCACGACCAGACCGAGTCCGTAGGCGGCGCGTACGCCGGCGAGGTCGGTGAGCAGCCCCGACAACGGATAGCCGATGCCGATACCGGCGGTCGATGCCACCGACAACAATGCGATGGTGCGCGCCGATCGCTGCTCGTCCAGATGATCCCGAGCGACCGCCATCATCAACACGACCAGCCCGAGCCCGGACCCCTGAGCCGCCCGGCCGACCAGCAGAAACGCGAACGGCAGCGGGAGCACGGTCAGCAGACTCCCGACCACCTCAACCCCCAGCATCACCAGTACGACGGTCCGTCGCCGCGGCCCCGACCCGAGTCGCCCCAGCACCGGCGTCGCCACCGCTCCGGCGAGCAACGCGATCGTCAGGGTCCACTGCGAGGCCGCCAGGGATACGCCGTACTGCTCGGCCACCGCCGTGATCAGCGGGGCTCCGAGGCTCCCGATCACCGCGACGATCAGGCCGACGAAGACCAGGAACCAGACCAGCGTGCGGGGCGACGTCCTCATTGGTTCGTCTCGGTGGTGATGTGAGTGAAGAGGCCCGGTTTGATGAGGGTCCTGGCCTGGCGGGACCAGGGTTCATCGACGCGTGGCAGGTCGAGGGCGGCGTTCGTGTTGAGAAGCATGCCGAAGGCAAGGAACGACTTGATCGTGACCGGATCGACCTGGGCGGTGTCGGCGACGGCCTGCCACAGTCGCGCGAAGCTGGCGCGGACGGCGTCGCGGACCTCACCGTCGCCGGCGGCGGCCGCGGCGATCCCCTGAAGCTGGAGCAGCAGGGTCGTGCGATCGGCCAGCATGTCGTTGTACTCCTGCCCCATCGCCGTCAGCGCCTCGATCCCGCTCGACCCGCCGGCGGCCGCGAGCATCGCCAGCGCCATCCGCTCGAACGCGGCATCCACACAAGCCAGGAACAGCCGCTTCTTCGTCTCGTACAACCGGAACACGTACGCCTGCGTGATCCCGGCCCGACGGGCGATCGTCTCGGTCGAGGCGCCGTACAACCCGGCGGTCGCGAACTCCTCCGCCGCGATCCCGAGGATCTGTTCCCGCCGCTCCCGCCCGGTCATCCGCGTCATGGCATCGAAGTTAGTAGGTAGTAACTACTAACTACAACCCAATGTCTCGTACTTCACCCCCGGGTCGTGCAGCGACTCGAGCGGCCGCACCTCGATCGCGCGCAGCTCGACAGTACGTATAGGCCTACTTGACGCGCTTATCGGGGGCGTCACGCGTGCAAGCGGCCGCAGTGGACATATACGTACTGTCGAGCTGCCGACTCCACGCCCGGGAGGTCAGTCCTGGATGGCCTTGACGATCGCGATGTTGCGGGTCAGCCAGTCCTGGGGCAGCGACTCGTCGCTGCCGGCATCCTCGAGCGTCCACAGCACGTTCAGCATCTGCCGGACGATCACCCAGTTGCGGGCGCGGTCCTCGTCGAACCCGGCGGCGTCGACCGTGGTCCAGAACCGTTGCCGGACCGCGAACCGCAGGTCATGGGCGGCCGCCACCTCGTCCCAACGGTTCCAGATCAGCGGCGCCACCTCGAAGTTCGGATCGCCGGACAGCGGCTTCGGGTCGATCACCAGCCAGGGTTCGCGATCCGCGGCCAGCATGTTCTCGTAGTGCAGGTCGGTGTGGATCAGCCGGCCGTCGGTGGCCGGGTCGGCGATGAAGTCCTCCGACAACGAGATCGCCTGCTCGACGTACCGATGCGGGACGGGCGCGGACGCCGGCAGCTTCCGGAACCGCTCCACCCACCGCTTCAGCTCCCCGGACAACGTCCGGTACTGCGGTCCGGCCGGGATATGCAGCCGTTTGTAGGTGCCGCCAACGATCTCACAGGCATCGAGCGCATCGATCGTTGTCAGATCGCGCGATTCCAACCGCTCGAGCAGCAAGGCGAAACGGCGTGGATCCGCCCGCAGCAGCTGTACGGCGCCGTTACCGGCCCACGCCCGCAACGCCAGGTGCTCGGTCTCGGCCTCCCAGTGCGGGAACTGCACCTTGAGTACGGCCCGCTGATCGTCGGCAGTCAGCACCGGTACGACGAGCGCGCAGTTCCCGTACGCCGCCGTACCGTCAACCCGCAGGTCCCACTCGTCGAGCAGGTCGCGAGTCAGCCGCGGCAACCGATCAAGCCAGTCCGCCCAGTCCTGGCCGCGTGAAGCAACGACCAGCAGACCTTCCGGGATGTCGACGGACACCTACTTCTTGCCGGCCTTCTCGCCGGACTCCGTCGTACGGAGGGCTGCGATGAAGGCCTCTTGCGGGACCTCCACCCGGCCGACCATCTTCATCCGCTTCTTGCCTTCCTTCTGCTTCTCCAGCAGCTTGCGCTTACGGGTGATGTCACCGCCGTAGCACTTGGCCAGCACGTCCTTGCGCATCGCCCGGATCGACTCGCGGGCGATGATCCGGGACCCGATCGCGGCCTGGATCGGCACCTCGAACTGCTGCCGCGGGATCAGTTCCTTCAGCTTGCCGGCCAGCGCGACGCCGTACGCGTAGGCGTTGTCGCGGTGCACGATCGCCGAGAAGGCGTCGACCGTCTCGCCCTGCAGCAGGATGTCCACCTTGACCAGCGCCGCGGCCTGTTCGCCGGTCGGCTCGTAGTCCAGCGACGCGTAGCCCTTCGTCTTGGACTTCAGCTGGTCGAAGAAGTCGAAGACGATCTCGGCCAGCGGCAGCGTGTAGCGCAGCTCGACCCGATCCTCGGACAGGTAGTCCATGCCTTGCAGGTTGCCCCGCTTGGTCTGGCACAGCTCCATGATCACCCCGATGAAGTCCTTCGGGCTGAGGATCGTCGCCTTCACCACCGGCTCGTAGATGTCGGCGATCTTGCCCTCGGGGAACTCGCTCGGGTTGGTGACGACGTACTCCTTGCCGTCCTCCATCTCGACCCGGTAGACCACGTTCGGCGCGGTCGAGATCAGGTCCAGGTCGAACTCGCGCTCGAGCCGCTCCCGGACGATCTCCATGTGCAGCAGCCCGAGGAACCCGCAGCGAAACCCGAACCCGAGCGCACCCGAGGTCTCCGGCTCGTACTGCAGGGCGGCGTCGTTCAGCTGGAGCCGCTCGAGCGCGTCCCGGAGCGTCGGGTAGTCGTCGCCGTCGATCGGGAACAGGCCGGAGTACACCATCGGCTGGGGATGCTTGTAGCCGCCGAGGGCTTCGGTCGCGCCGTGGACCGCCGCCGTGACGGTGTCACCGACGCGGGACTGACGGACGTCCTTCACGCCGGTGATCAGATACCCGACCTCGCCCACGCCGATACTCGGTGTCTTCATCGGCTCCGGCGAGATCACCCCGACCTCGAGCATCTCGTGCACCGCGCCGGTCGACATCATCTTGATCCGGTCCCGGTGGACCAGCTCGCCATCGACCACCCGGACGTACGTGACCACTCCTCGGTACGTGTCGTAGACCGAGTCGAAGATCAGCGCCCGCGGCGGCGCGTCCTTGACGCCCTTCGGCGGCTCGACCTGGGCAACGATCTCGCTGAGCAGCTCCTCGACGCCTTCGCCGGTCTTGGCTGACACCCGCAGTACGTCCGACGGGTCGCAGCCGATGATGTGGGCCAGCTCGGCGGCGTACTTCTCCGGCTGCGCGCTCGGTAGGTCGATCTTGTTCAGCACCGGGATGATGTGCAGGTCGGCGTTCAGCGCGAGGTACAGGTTCGCCAGGGTCTGCGCCTCGATCCCCTGCGCTGCGTCGACCAGCAGCACGGCGCCTTCACACGCTTCGAGCGACCGCGAGACCTCGTAGGTGAAGTCCACGTGGCCCGGCGTGTCGATCATGTTCAGGATGTACGTCGTACCGTCCGGGGCCAGCAGCCCGCCGGGGGTGTCCGGCTTCGGGGCGAACGGGAGCCGGACCGCCTGCGACTTGATCGTGATGCCGCGCTCGCGCTCGATGTCCATCCGGTCCAGGTACTGGGCCCGCATCTGGCGCCCGTCGACGACACCGGTGATCTGCAGCATCCGATCGGCCAGCGTCGACTTGCCATGGTCGATGTGGGCGATGATGCAGAAGTTCCGGATCAGCGACGGGTCGGTACGACCCGGCTGCGGCACATTCGTGGGGCCAACGGGCACGGAGGGGATCCAGTTCTGGTCTTGGGTGATATCCGGTCAATCATCCCATGCGGGTCCAGCGGAATCTAAAATCGCGAGCGGCCGACCGCCTGACCGCCTACCGTAGTGACGCATGGCGCACGCTGCTGGGGTCCGGTTGCCCTACGAGAAGATGCCCTTGCCGGTCCGGGACTGGGTGGAGCGCACGCTCGGCTCCGAGGTGGTGACGGCTGCCACACAGCAGGGCGGTTTCTCGCCCGGAGTCGCTGCCCGCCTGGTGACCGCCTCCGGCCGCCGAGCCTTCTTCAAGGCCGTCGGTACGTCGCTGAACCCGAAAACGCCGGAGTTGTTCCGCCAGGAGATCACGGCCGTGCAGGCGATCGGCCCGCTCCCCATGGCACCCACGCTCTACGACGTGTACGACGACGGCGACTGGGTCGGGCTGCTGTTCGAGGACATCTCGGGACGGCTGCCGGCCCACCCGTGGGAGCAGGCGGACGCGGACCGGGTCCTGGACGCGCTGGAGTCGCTGACGGACGCGCTGGACCCGTCCCCGTGGCCTGATGCACCTCTGGTTGCCGTCCGGAGTCACGACTTCCTCAGCCGGTGGGACAACGTGCTGGCCGACAACCTCGCCGTACCGGCGTGGATGGAGGGCCGGGTGGAGGAGTTCGCGGAGCTGGCGCAGACCGGGATCCGGGCGCTGGCCGAGGGAAAGGCACTGGCGCACTACGACCTGCGGGCGGACAACATCATCCTGACCGACGACCGGGTGGTGTTCATCGACTGGGCGCACCCGGCGCTGGCTCCGCGCTGGACGGACACCGTCATCCTGCATGCGGACATGCGGGCGTCCGTCGTACTGCCGGACCTGCCTGACGACGTCGCGATCACCGGCTTCATCGCAGCCGTCGCCGGCGGCCTGTGGTGGGGCGCCGCCCAGCCGGCGCCACCGGGCCTGCCGACCATCCGGGACTGGCAGCGCGAACAGGCGATCATCCACCTCGACTGGGTCCGCGAACGGCTCTGATGCAGCGTTTCGGGGGGATGCGCGTCTCTGGGGGTGTGACGAATCTAGTGGTGAGTATCGAGCAGCATCCTCACCAGGCGGCGGCCGGCGACGAGGCGCGCGAAGCCGTCTCGGCGCTCTACGGCCGCGAGTGGCGCGGTCTGGTGCGCCTGGCCGTCCTGGTGATCGATGACAGACAGACAGCCGAAGACATAGTCCAGGAGGCGTTCGCCCAGCTGTACCGGCGATGGCCGCTGAGGGACTCCGACAAGGCACTCGGATACCTGCGCTCGGCCGTGCTCAACGCGAGCCGGTCCGCGCTGCGGCGCCGCAGGGTGGCACGCCTCTACATCCCACCGCCGCAGGCGCCGCAGGACTCCGCGGAGAGCACTGCGGTGCTCGGGGAGGAACGCCTCCAGGTACGCCGGGCACTCCAGCAGCTGGCCACCCGGCCCCGCGAGGTGCTGGTCCTGCGCTACTACCTCGACCTGCCCTTCGACGAGATCGCCGAGATCCTCGGCATCAGCGCATCCACCGCCAGGGCGACCGCGTCGCGCGGCCTCACGGCTCTGACCAAGAAACTCGAGGAACTCCGATGAACGACACCGAGACCCGTCTGCGCGACTACCTGCACGCCAAGGCCGACACCGTCCCCGACTCCGCCCAGGGCCCAGGCCTGGAACTGGACAGCACCGGCACCTCCACCCGTCGCCGCTGGGTGCCGATGGCGGTGGCCGCTGCCGGTATCGCAGCGGTACTGACCCTGTCCGTGCCCTTCCTGAACGGCTTGGGCAAGCACGACGACCAGCCGTCCGTCAGCGGCCTGCCCGCCATGGGTCCGGTTTCGGCCGGAGCACCCAAGATCCCGTACACGACTCTCGTCCAGAACAACCCGGACAACCCACTCGACACCTGGTGGGCGGCAATCCACGACGGCGGCACGACCGTCAAGAACCCGGGTGTGAAGGGCAATGTCGTCGCACGGACCGAGGGCGGCTGGCTCGTCAACACCGGCTACCCCGATCCGGACAAGGCACAGGTCGCCATCGTCTCGACGACCGGCAAGGTCCGGCCGATCGGGCCGCTCGGGGCCTTCGGCCCGAGGATCTCACCCGACGGGCAACAGTTCGCCGTCGCGCTCTCGAAGTACGGCCGGGCCGAGAATCGAGTGGTCGTCGTCGACATCAGGACCGGCAAGGAGGTGTCGAGCCTCACCGTCAAGACCCCGAACCTCGAACTCCTCGGCTGGAACAAGGACGGCATCTGGCTGGACGAGCACTCTCCGCACCCGGTGGCCGTGAAGCTCTGGCAGCCCGGATCGAAGGATGTCCGGACGGTCGGGACATTCAGCGCCGGCACCCTGCACATGACGCGCAGCAACAACATCGTCACGCACATCGCCTTCAAGGGCGACCAGTCCTGCGTCACAGCTGCCACGCTGGGAGCCAAGGGGCTCGAGGCGAAGCGTGAATACTGCTTCAAAGCCCCAGTGGCCGCGGCGTACGTGTCGGTGTCACCGGACGGGGCGACGATGACCATCAGCAACATCGGGGTCGCCGTCGACATCGCCAGCGGGAAGGTCACGAAGATGAAGCTTCCGGCCACGGCGAAGTGGTTCCAGGACGCGGTCTTCGAGGACCCGGACAACATCATCGTGGTCGACGAAGCTGGTCCGGCGCAGAAGCTGTTCCGCTGCGCCGTCGCGACCGGCGAATGCAAGCAGGTCGCGATCGTCAAGCCTGACGAGATCATCGCCCAAGTTCAACCCTGATCCACGTCCATCGGCTCAGCACGCTGGTTGCGTGCTGGGCCGATGTTCAGTGTTCAGCTGTCGACTCGGACGATGGTGGAGCCGGAGCCGTCGGCGCCATCGGTGAAGTGGACCTGGCCGAGGTAGCGGGTACCTGCGGTCAGGCCGGTCCAGTTGGCGGTGACGTTGGTCTGGCCGGCGACTGTCACCTGCTGGCTGGCCGGGGTGACGGTCAGGTTGCCTTCGGCCTTCTGCGGTTGCCAGTGGTTGAGTTTGACCGCTTGCTCGTTCGCTCCGGCGTACAGGTCGACGTACACGTCCACCTGGCCACCTGCTGGTCGCGGGAGGTTGACCTCTTCCTCCGCCGAGCCACCGGTGCTGCTGCCGAGCAGAGTCGTCGTACCGGCTTGGTAGACGAACACATCGAGGTCTGTGCCCGCTGGGTAGTCAGCGTCGAAGGTGGAGAACCGGGCGTACGTCGTACCCGCCGGGACGTTGACGGTGAACTTCGCGACGTGGTCGTTGGCCTTCGGGGCGGTCGTCGGGAACGCCACGCCACCCGGACTCTTCAGCGCTGCCTCGCCGACCGTGGCCGGGCTCAGACCGACCGCGCTGGCGTTGAGCGTTCCGGCGTACCCAGCCGTGACCGGGACCTCGACGGAACCGCTCGTCCCGGTGCCGTTGACCTGAGTCGGCGCCTTCACCGTGAGCGGTTTGATCGCCAGTGTGCTGGCCACGGAGTGCTGCGCGGACTTCCAGATCAGGCGGCCGAACGAGTACTGCTCGAGCGGTGCGCCGTTGTTCTCGAACGTCACCTTGTACGTCGTACTGCGGCCGGGCAGCGTGATCAGGATGCGTGGCGACACGGTCACCTTTAGAACCTTCAGGCCCTCGACCTTCGGGACGTAGATCTCCGGCAGCTTGCCGACGTTCGTCACGGTCCGGGTCACGGTCTGCTTGCCGGCCAGATCACCGATCGCGATCGTCGGGTAGTTGAGGTCGCTCAGATCGATCTTGCCGTTCGCGCACAGCTCGTGCGTGGCCGGCACCTGACCGGAACCGCAGACGAACTTCGCCCAGTCGGTGTACGTCGAGTCGTAGACCAGACCCGGGTCCATCCCCAGCTTCGGCTGCACCTCGCCGGCGCCGTACCCGAACGGGTTGGCCTGGGAGCCGGAGTCGTTCTTGATCGGCTTGCCGCTGGTGTCCTTGTCGGTCGCGGTCGTCATCATCGCGGACTTGATCGCCATCGGGGACCAGGTCGGGTGCTTGCTCTTCAGTACGGCGGCGATGCCGGCGATGTGCGGCGTGGACATCGACGTACCGCTCATGAACGCGTACTCGCCACCGGCCGCGCTGAACGCGGTCGTCGCGGCCAGGACGTTCGTACCCGGCGCCATGATGTCCGGCTTGAGCAGGTCGCCGTTGCCGGCCGGGGACGGGCCGCGGCTGGAGGAGGCGGCGACCATCGGGGCGGTCACGCGGACCGGCGTACCCGCGCTGATGGCCGCCGTCGGGTTGGCGGTGGCGCTGACGTACGCCTTGATCTCGGCGGCTTTGGTGTCGTCGAGATGGACGGTCGGGACCGAGTGCAGATCCGAGTCGAGCGTGCTCGGGGTGAGGTTGAGCAGGATCATGCCGACGCCGCCGGCGTTCTTCACCTGCAGACTCTTGTCGACGCGGGCGTTCACGCCACGGTCGCAGACCACGATCTTGCCCTTGACCTTCGCCGGGTCGAGCGTGCCGGCCTGGCAGAGTACGAGGTTGGCCGGGTCGGCTCCTTGCAGTCCCGCATCCTTCGCGAGGATCACCGGCGAGCTCGGTACGCCGGCACCGATACCCGCGCCGGTGTACGACTTGCCGTTGCCGAGCGTCACCGTGGTCTGGATGTCGCGGTCATGGGTGCCGTTGGCAACCGATGTCACCCACGGGTACGTCTTGCCGACGGTCGCCTCGCCCGGGCCGGTGTTGCCCGCACTGGAGGCGACGAACACGCCCGCCTTGGCCGCGCGCAGGAAGGCGAGGCCGGTGGCGTTCACGTACGACGAACCGCTGCCGGAGATCGAGTAGTTGATGACGTCCACGCCGTCCGCGACCGCGGCATCGATCGCGGCCACGATGTCGGCGTCGGTCCCGCTGCCTCCACCGGTCGCGTCGACTGCCCACAGGGCCTTGTAGATCGCGAGGCGCGCGTGCGGCGCCATTCCGGAGCCCTTGCCGTAGTCCCGGCCCATGACGGTCATGTCGACGCCGTAGTTGCCGGCCGCAGTACTCGCGGTGTGGGTGCCGTGACCGCCGTAGTCGCGCGGCGACTTGTACTCCGCCGGGATCGGACGGGTGCCGATGCCCTTGTCGAAGTACCGGGCGCCGATCACCTTGTTGTTGCAGGTGACGGGCGCCTCCTCACCGGCCTGGCAGGTGCCCTTCCACTTCTTCGCGATGATCGCGTCGGACTGCTTGGTGGTCTTCATCGGCGCGAAGCTCGGGCGCTCCGGGGTGTACCCGGAATCGATCATGCCGATGATCACGCCGTCGCCGGCCTTGTCGATACCGCCCGCCTGCTGCCACGCGCCGCCCTTACCGGACAGGCCGAGGAAGCGCGGCGTGTCGACGGTGTCCACGTGCTCGATCTCGCTCGGCTCGACGCTCTTCACACCGGACGACTTGGCCAGCTTCACGGCGTCGTCGTACGACATCTGGGCGGAGAATCCGGCGTACGTGTAGTTGTAGTCGTAGAGCTTGGTGATCTTGCTGTTGTGCAGGAGCTGGTCGCGCTCGCTCGCGAGGTGCTTGACGTAGTCGATCACCGGGGCGGCGGTCTTGAGGAGCTTGCCGCCAGGGGCGATCTTCGTCGCGGCGAGGCCGGCGATGTCACCGTCGTACTCCGCGACCGGGGAGTCGTCGAGCTGGACGATGTACGAACCGGTGTCGGAGCGTTTGAGGTCCGGGTCAGCGGTGGTCGGTTGGCTCGCGTTGGCGGCGTTCACCAGCAGCGGTACGCCGGCTGCGGCGGCGATCAGCGCGGTGGCGACGACGATCGCCTGACGTTTGCGGGTCACGGAGTTCCTCCAGGGCTTGGGCTGCGCGATGGTGGAGCTTGGGGCTCGCTTCCCGTGACCAGCGTCACGAGGGCCCGAGTATGCCGTCAGGCCCGCGTCGATGTCACGCTCACTCCAGCAGATGGATGCCGACAGCAAGGGAAAACCCGATGCCCCACCTGACCGAAACGATCTCCGTGCAGGCCTCTGCCGAGGCCGTGTACGCGCTGGTCAGCGATCTGCCCCGGATGCGCGAGTGGAGCCCGGAGTGCACCCGCGTCACCTGGTCGACTGTTGGTTCACGTTTTGTCGGGCACAACCGGGCGGGTGCGGTCCGCTGGGTCACGTTCGGCCGGGTGGTGGCCGCCGATGCCGGCCGGCGGTTCGCGTTCAGCATCCACTTCGGGCCGATCCCGATCTCGCTCTGGGAGTACGACTTCACCCCCACCTCGGGTGGCTGCGAGGTCACCGAATCCTGGACCGATCATCGGCCGTCCGGGCTGAAACTCCTCTTCCGGCCGATCTTCGGCAACCGCACTCCGCGTAATGTCCACGGCATCCACACCACGCTCGTGCGGCTGAAATCGACCGCCGAGGGGTCGTGAGTTTGGAGCTGGGCGTGGCTTGTTGGTAATCTGGCTGTTCGCGCGTTCACGGGTGGTGCTCAGCCGTGCGCCCGCAACACCATCCTGTACTGACCGCATACTTCTGATCGAGGCACTGCTCCGTGGCGAACATCAAGTCCCAGATCAAGCGCAACCGCCAGAACGAGGCTGCGCGACTTCGCAACAAGTCGGTGAAGTCGACCCTCAAGACGGCTGTTCGCCGCTTCCACGAGGCCGTCGACGCCGGCGAGGCCGAGAAGGCCCAGGAGACCGCCCGCAAGGCCGGCCGCCTGCTCGACAAGGCCGTCAGCAAGGGCGTCATCCACGCCAACCAGGCGGCGAACCGCAAGTCGGCCATCTTCAAGAAGGCCGCCTCCGTCTAACGCCGGGCCGCTCCCCGCGGCCCCCAAACGATCGGCCCGTCCCAGCTGACCGGCCGATCGTTTTTGCGTACCCAAACCACGGACCAACCCCCGCGCCAGCCGAGCACCACCGCCCATCCCCCGGCTCACCCACCCGGCGCCCTTCCCCAGACGGCCATCTCAGGGGTCAACCCCTCACCTTGCCGGTTGACCCCGCACAATCCGGCCGGACAACGGTCCAGCTCAGGGGTCAACCCCTGACCTCGCCGCATGGCGCGCAGTCCGGGCGGACAACCGGACCATCTCAGGGGTCAACCCCTCGGATTGCCGGTTGACCCCGCACATTCCGGCTGCGCAACCGGCAAGCTCAGGGGTTGACCCCTGAGATGGTCAGCTCGAGCAGGACCTTCGGGTTAGCGGGGTTTCGGCGCGACGGTCTAGCGGCGGCCGTGGGAGCGGGTGACGGTGAGCACCATGCGCTCCAGCGCGTACCCGGCATCCCCGGAAGCACCCTTGACGTCCGCATCGGCCTGCGCGACCGCCTTAATCGCGGTCGCGAGTCCGCCTGGGGTCCAACCGCGTGACTGCTGCTTGAGCTGCTTGAGCTTCCACGGCGGTACGCCGACCTCCCGCGCCAGATCCGCATCCCGCATCCCGCTCGGCGCACTCGAGTACTTCGCCAGCCCGCGCAACCCGCCCGCCATCGCGCTCGTCACCAGCACCGGCGCGACACCGCAGTCGAGCGCCCACCGCAGCTGCTCCAGCGCCGGCTCGGTCCGCCCAGCGATCGCGGCATCAGCAACGGCGAAACTCGTGACCTCCGCACGCCCACCGAAGTACTGCCCGATCAGCTCAGAGGTCACCGCCTGACCGCCGGAATCCGACACCAACTGCGAACACGCCCCAGCCAACGCCCGCAGATCATGACCGACCGCGTCGACCAGCGCCGCCGCAGCCCCCTCGTCGACAGTCCCGCCGTGCAGCCGGATCTCCCCTGCCACGAACTGCGGCAGCTCCCAAGCCTTCGGCGCCGTCGCGACGACCTCGTTGACCGATGCCTTCCGCAACTTGTCGAGAACGGCCTTCCCCTTCTGACCACCGGAGTGCACCAGCACCGCGAGTACGTCGTCCGACGGCGAACCGGCGTACTCGATCAACCGCGGCGCCATCTCGCTCGGCAGGTTCTCCAACATCCGCAGCACCAGCACCCGCTCGCTCGCGAACAACGACGGCCCGGTCAACTCGGCGAACACCCCGATGTCCAGCGTGGCCGCGTCAACGTCTGTCACCTCGATGTCGGAACTTTCCTTCGACACCGCCGCAATCGCCGACCGAACCGCCCGATCCGCAAGGAACGACTCGGCCCCGGTCACCAGCAACACATCACCAAGCTTCGGCGCAGAACCCCTACGAGCAGCCACGCCGCCAGCATCCCACGCGCCCCCGACAATCCCAGTGCACCCCCTCACCAAACCAGCGAAGATGACGCCATGAGCTCATCTCCTCGTCCCACCGACGCCCTGGTTGTTGTGGACATGCAGACCGCATTCGTCTCGGGCGATGGCGCCGTACCTGGAGCTGATCGGCTTCTCGCACGGGTGGATGAGCTGCTGGACCGAGCCCGGGCGGCTGGCGCAGTCGTCGTACACCTGCAAAACGACGGGCCACCTGGAGCTGACGACGAGCCGGAGACTCCCGGCTGGGAGCTGCACCTACCGATCAAACCCGGCCCACGCGAACACGTGATTCGCAAACCACGCGACGACGGCTTCGACGCCACTCCGCTCGGCGAGATCCTGGTCTCGGCCGGCGTCCGCGCCCTCACCATCTGCGGCGTGATGTCAGAGATGTGCGTACACGCAACGGCCAAGACCGCCCTCGCCCGCGGCTACCGAGTCGTCCTCCCGTACGACGCTCACGCCACCTACAACGCCCCCGCAGTCCCCGGCGTCGCCGACGAAATCCCAGCCCACATCGTCTCCCGCGTAGCCGCCTGGTCCCTCGGCGACCAACCCGAGAACACAGTCCCAACCTCATCCGTCACCTTCTCCTAGCTCCACCTTCCTTCCCAGCGCTTCACCTTCTCGTGGCGCCGTCCATTCCTGACGCCGTCACCTACTCGTGGCGCCGTCGCCTTTCCGTGGGTGCCTTCGCGTTCTCGTGAGTGCGCCTGGTCACGGCGCGGGATGGGCCGTCGTGAGGGCCAGGTGGTTGTTGGTGTTGGTGACGGCGAGCGGACCGCTGACGTTCGTGGTCGCTGTACGGATCGCGTCGTGGGAAAGCAGCTGCAAGGTCCTCGGCGCCGGATGGCCGTAGTCGTTGTCCCGCCCGGCCGAGATAAGCGCAAGCCGAGCGTTAGTAGCGGCGATGAAGTCAGGATCCTGCTGCGCCGAACCATGATGTGGAACCTTCAGGACATCTGCCCGAAGATCGACGCCGGTTGCCAGAACAGCCCGCTGGGATTCGGGTTCCAGATCCCCGGTGAGCAGGATCCGAAGGCCGGACACCTCGACCATCATCGCGATACTCGCGTTGTTCTCCGGAGAACCTTCGTCGGACGAGGTCGCGGACGACGTACCCGGCGGGGGCAACGCCGGCACCCCAGCCGGCCAAAGCGTCGTCCAACTCACCTGACCAACCGCCCGCGTCTCGTGAAACGCGACCGTACGCAACCCAACCCCATGCTGCGCCGCAAGCTCAACCACCCGGTCGTACTCCGCCCGCGGCGAGAAGTACGGCGTCACCTCGATCTCATCAACCCGCCGACCATCGAGTACTCCGGCCAGCCCGCCAACGTGATCCGCATGGAAATGACTGAGCACGAGCACCGGGATGTGCTTGACCCCCAACTCCCGCAAACACCGATCCATCGCAGCCGGATCCGGCCCGGTATCGACGACAACCGCCGTACCCTCGCCGGCGCGCAGCACCAACCCGTCGCCCTGCCCCACATCACAAACGACAAAGAGCCAGTCGTCAGGCGGCCAGCCGAGCGAGCCGACGGGACGCAGTACGACGACCGTCAGCACAACCAAGGCCAGGACCATCGCGATCGGGCGAGCCAGGATGCGGTGCAGACCCACCACGATCGCCAGACAGAGCAAGGTCACTACGGCGACCCCGACCGCCGTTGCCGGCCATGCGTTGGAGGCACCCGGGAGATCAGCTCCCTCGCGGGCGACGACGATGATCCACCGAGCGGGCCAACCTGCAACCCAGCCGACGAGTTGAGCCACTTCTGTGCTCAGCAATGCGATCCCGGCGGCTATGAAGCCGAGAATCGTGGCCGGACCGACTGCAGGTCCGGCCAACAGGTTGGCGGCGACTGCGACCAGCGACACCTGGCCGGAGAGCCACGCGACCACCGGCGTACACGCAAGTTGGGCAGCAAGCGGGCACGAGATCGCATCGGCCAGCCAACCCGGCAACCACTTCGCCAACGCGTCGCGCCAACCGGGTCCAAGCAGGACGATGCCCGCAGTCGCCAGCACCGACAAGGCGAACCCAGCCGAGCGAGCCAGCGACGTATCGAGGAGCAGCAACACGATCACCGCGACCGACAGACTGCGTACGGCGCGGCGCCGCCCTCCCCCGCCGGTCATCGCAGCCAACGCGATCAGGCCCATCGCAGCCGCTCGGAGAACGCTCGGCTGCGGTCTCGCCAGGACGACGAAGACCACGACCATCATCACGCCGACCACAGTCAGACCGCGCGCACGTACTCCGATCAGCCGCGCCAACGGCAGCACGAACGCGAGCAGCAACGTCAGATTCGTCCCCGACACCGCGGAGAGGTGCGTGAGCCCGGTGGTCTGGAAGTCTGCGTTCAGCTCGGCGGACACCCCGGACACATCGCCCATCACCAACGCCGGAACAAGCCCGCGTACGTCATCCGGCTCTCCGGCCACGGCCTTGCGGAGCCCGGCACGGACCTGCTCAGCGGCGCGCAACCACCACGGCGGCTCGTCAACGATTCGCGGCGGTGAACGAGTCGAAAGCATCGCAGCGACATCGGAACCGTCCTCAACAGCCTCAAGTCGCCCGGTGGCGTCAACGTGCTGCCCGTATCTAACGGTCTGCCACTTGACTGTGCCAATGAGGAAAACCGGAGTACGGATCCGGACTGTCCTGCCACGACCTGGGTTGGGGCCGCCTGTGCCGGAAGTGGTTGCGCTGGACGGGGTTGTGCCGGTGGGACCCGGGCTGGACTCGGTTGTGCTGGCGGGGCCTGGGCCTGGGCTCGACTCGGTTGCGCTCGTCTGCGACGTGCCGTTGGGGGTGCGTACCTCCTCGATGGTTGCCTTGACCACCACGTACGGCGGACGCCGGGAGGTGGTGCTTTGCCGAAGTGACGGATCTCCTTCGATCTTGAGCCGAACGGTGACGGTTGCAGAACTGGCTGCGAGATCGCGGATCGGTCCGGCGCGAAGAGTGGCGGCTTGAAGGGCAGCAGCAATCCCCAGCCCACCAACGACGGCCAAGGAACCAACCGCCGCCCAACCAACCGCCTTCCGGCGGGCGGGTCTGCTGCGCAGGACCACCCCGAGCGTGGCGGCAAAGACCAACGCCACGGCAGAAATGAGAACCGCAGTAAGCGGCGCCTGACCAACCAAAACCGCCGCAGTCATCCACCCCGCAGCCGCCGGGACAAGCAAACGCGCATCAAGCGGCTCCGACCCCTCCGCCTCAGACACACCCGCCACCGAGGTCCCCGCGTCCGATGCGCTCGCGTCTGAGATGCTCGCGTCCGAGGTCGTCGCGTCCGATGCGCTCGCGTCCGATGCGACCTTCGCCCGCTCCGCCTCGCCTGCCGCCAGCGGACCGCTCGCGTTCGCGGCGCGCCGATCGGGGGCGCGCGGATCCGCGGCATCCGGGTCTGAGGCGCTCGGATCGGACATCCGCGGGTCCGGGGGGCGCGGGTCTCGGGTGCGTGTGTCCTGGATGCCTGCGTCCCTGGTGCGCGGGTCAGGCGTGCTCGCGTGTGGGTCGGGTGGAGGTGGGGACGGGTGGGTGGGGTCAGATGCGGACATGGGGTTTGAGGGAGTCGAACTTTTTGGGGCCTACGCCGGGGACCTCCTGGAGTTGGTCGATGGTGGTGAAGGGGCCGTTCTGGGTGCGGTAGTCGAGGATGCGTTGGGCCAGGACTGGGCCTACGCCGGGGAGGGCGTCCAGCTCGTCGAGGGTGGCGGTGTTGAGGTTTACGGGGGTGTTGGATTCCGCGCCCGGGGTGGACGAGGTGGTTGCTGGTGGTGCATTCGTGGGCGGGAGCTGGGCTGGTTGGCCGACGATGATTTGTTCGCCGTCGGTGACTTGGCGGGCGAGGTTGAGGGTGGTGAGGTCGACGCCGCGGAGTGGGCCGCCTGCGAGGGCGAGTACGTCGGCTACGCGGGAGCCGGTCGGTGCGCGGACGAGGCCGGGGTGGCGGACCTTGCCGGCTACGTAGACGACGACCAGCGGTTGCCCCGGCGAACCCGAGGTAGGCGACTGATTGGCACCAGGCGATTGGTTCGCGCCGGGGTTGGTGCCGGGCGACTGATTTGTGCCCGGCCATTGGCTGGCGCCGGGTGATTGGGTGGCGCCCGGTTGAGATTGGGCGTTGCTCGGCTGGTTGGTGGCTGAGGTTGGTTGGGCTACGGGTGAGCCTGTGGTCGCGGTGCTGGGGCGGGTGTCGGGGAGGGTTTCCGGGCGGGCTCGGAAGAGGGACCAGGCGGCCCAGGAGAGTCCGACCGCGAGTACGGCGGCCAGCACGAGAACATGCCGTGCGGAGATCGTCCAGCGGGCGTCGCGCAGTCGCTCGGGCCGGACCTGTTCGGGAATCCATCCACCTCGCACCTCCTCATCACGCTCCTCCGGGTATTCGTAGCTGGACTGTTCGCCGGTCGGCCAACGGTCTGCCGACACGTCGTTGGTCGGCTGGTTGTTGGTTGGGGGATCGTCGGTTGGGTGGGTGGGGGCGTGGGTTGGGGGCCGGGCGGCGAGGCGGGCCAGGGCGCGCTCTCGGGCGCCCGGCTCAGCCACCGGAACACGACGAAAGACCTTCACGCCCAGAGAAGGTACGAGTCTGCGAGCCGTTCAGACCCACAACCTGAAAGCTGTGGATAAGCGGGTCTCCGACGCGACCGTGGGCGGCCTCTCGGCCCGGCTCCGGTTCACTTTGTGCACCAGTGCCGCATGTTCAGCGCGCGATGGTGCGGCTCCGGTGCACAAGGTGGCCCCGCGCGACGCCGAGCTGTCCGAAGCGGCGTGGCTCTTCACGGATCCCCGGCTGATGCCGTTGCCGGCGGGACTGCAGGCTCGCCTCGGGGATTGCCCGGTGGAAAAGGGCCGTCGGTGGAGGGCGGCTAGGTGGGGCTTACTACTACGGCTAGTAGGCCGGGGCCTACGTGGGCGCCTATTACGGCGCCTACTTCGCGGAGGACGACCTCTTTGGCGGCGGGGAGGCGGTTGGAGAGGTTGTCGGCGAGGGTTTGGGCCTTTTCCAGGTTGGCCAGGTGGTGGACGGCCAACTGGACAGGGGTGTCGCCGGCGCGTTGAACGGCTATGTCGGCGAGGCGGGCGATTGCCCGGCTCGAGGTGCGGACCTTTTCGAGGGGGACGATCCGGCCGCCCTTGATGGTGAGGAGCGGCTTGACCGCGAGCGCCGTACCGAGGAGGGCTTGGGCTGCACCGATGCGGCCGCCGCGGCGGAGGTACTCGAGGGTGTCGACGTAGAAGTACGCCGAGATGGACTTCATCCGGGCTCGGGCAGCTGCCTCGACCTCGGCGGCGTCCTGGCCGGCGGCGGCTGCGGCGGCCGCGGCCAGGACCGGGAAGCCTAGGCCCATGCCGAGTGAGCGGGAGTCGACCACCCGGACCGGAATCGGGGAGTCCTTGGCCCCGATCATCGCAGCCTCGAAGGTGCCGGACATGTCGCCGGAGAGGTGGATCGACACCACGGCGTCGGCTCCGTCGGCAGCGCAGGCGGCGTACGTGTCGGCGAACGTCTGCGGAGCGGGCCGGCTGGTCGAGACCGGGGTGAAGGTCTTGAGCGCTTCGGCGACCGCGTCGGCTGAGGTGGCGCCGTCGTCGTACGAAGTACCCCCGATCACGACCTGGAGCGGTACGACGGTCAGCGGCAGGCGGAGGAGCTCATGCGTGGACAGGCCAGCCGTGGAGTCGGTGACGACGTGCACGTGGGCTGACATGCAGCGAGGTTACCGGACAGTCATATGTCGGCGCGCGGTGCCAGACTCGGGAAGATGAAGGAGACTGCGGCGGAAGTCACGGAACTGCAGGGGTTGCTCGACGCGGCGTACGCGCGGTCCACCGAGCATCTGCGCAACATCATCACGGATCCGCGCCGGCTGGACGCCGGGGAGCTGGTGCGGGTTCTGACCGGGATGTGCACGCTGAACCTCGCCACCGTGACGGCGCGGGGTGAGCCGCGGATCAGCGCGGTGGACGGGCACTTCCTGCATGGGCGGTGGGTGTTCACGACGTCGGGGTCGGCGGCGAAGGCGCGGCAGTTGAAGGCGCGATCGGCGGCGAGCATTTCGTACGTCGATGGGGAGCGGATCGGGGTGTTCAGTCATGGGCAGGTTGAGTTCCTGACTGCGGAGCACCCGGACTTCGCGGAGATCGAGGAGCACCTCACGAACCACTACGGCAGCTCGCCGTCGAGCTGGGGTGACGACATCGTGTACTGCCGTCTCCAGCCCAGCTGGATGGTCGGTTACGCGTTCGACAAGACAGCAGTGCTCAAAGACACGTGAACCCTCGCTTCGCTCGGGGCGGGGGAACGGAAGACTGATAGCGAGGTGAAGGCCTACCCCTCCGGGGCCTTCACCTCGCTGGGACTTTGGCCGGGCCAGTGTCGTCCCCTGTGCGTCATTGGCCCGGCGGTCAGTCCTGCTGACTCCCCCTTGTTGTCAGCTCAAGTTGGTGGGGCCTCGGCGAGCTACTCCCCGTATCCGGATCCACGAAGGACCGGCCTGACCGCGAGCTCGACGAGGTCCCGGGAGGCCCCAGCGGCCGACTCGCCGGCGGGTGACCAAACCCGCCGGTTATCGATGCCAGCCGGGCCGCGACACTCGTCCCCTGTGTCGTGTGCCTGACCCGCTGCTGGGACCCCTCCCCGGAAGCAGTGCCCTGACGGTGCACGGCGTCCGGTACAGGCAGGACAGATCCACACTCCACAGCACTCCGGAGCTCTCGACAGCCGCTCGGCGCCCCCACCGACCAGCCGCCGGATGCCCTCCGCGTCGCCTTCGCCGCACTCCCCGGCAGTCCAGCGGTGTGCCATGGCCTCTTCATGGTCCACCGCCCTTTCGCTGCCGTGTGCCCGGTGTCGGACTCTGCTTCGTGGAACCTGCCCTACGGCTGTAATTCTTGGTCCCGCAGGCATGTCAGGACGAGGCAGATCCACCGGCAGTTACCCGGCAGCTTCAGCAGATCAGCGTCACGAAAGCGCAGCGAGTACGTCGTTCGCCAGCCGCTGTACGGCGGCCGCCGGATCCGGCTCCGGCCACCCGTCCGCCACGGACGCGCTCTCGCAGGACTCCTGCAGGATCGCCCACGCGGTCGGCAGCATCGGCGGGTCCATCGTCCGCTGCCAGGCCAGCAGCTGACCGCACAGCGCATCCCCCGCGTCCGAGCGACCCAGTGCATGCAGCACAGCCACGGCCTCCGGCAGTACTTCGAGCAGGTAGACGACCCGCCCTTCGAGCAGCAGCCGGCTGACCGCGTCCCGGATCGCGACCCGAGCCTGCTCGACCTCACCGGCAGCACGGGCCAGCCTCGACCGGTACAGCATCACCAGGTAGTCGAAGTACCCACGGTGTCCACGGATGTCAGCGTCGGCCTGGTCGAGGAGTGCCCGCGCCTCGTCGTACCGCTCGGCGTGGAACTCGACCATCGCCAGGCAGCCGGCGACCTTGGTCCGCTCAGGGTCGTCTGACGCCTGACTGTCGCGGGCGAGCAGTGCCCAATGACGGGCCTCGGACAGGTTCCCCAGCTCGAGATCGACCCGGCTGAGCGCCATGTACGCGATCTCGTCTGCGTAGACACCCGGATTGACCAGCGCGGCCTCCCAGGCGAGCAGGAGCTCCTTGGCCTCGGTCAAACGACCCCACCGCAGCAGCGCGAGCCCACATGTCGCCTGCACCGTCGCTGACCGCTGTACGTCGCCATGCTTGCGAGCGTCGGCCACCAGCGCCGGCACCTCGGCCAGACTCTGCGTATCGAGCAGGTGCGAACCGGACGACACCCAGCCGCCACGAGCGACCAAACCCATCTCGGTCTCGCCCGGGATCAGCGTGCGCGCCTCCTCGTAGTGCCGACGCGCACCACGGATATCGCCGGTCAGATTGGACAGCCGCCCCGCGATAGCGAGCAGTCGACCACTGACCTCTTTGTCGGACACGTGAGAAGCGCACAGCGTCGCCCACCGGATCCCGCTCTCGGCCACACTCGCCTGGTACTGCCAAGCGATCCGGAACCCGAGAACGATCCGCGCAGCCGTCTCCCACTCCCCCAACTCGACCGCTCGCTCCAACGCCACCTCGAACAGGGCAGAGTTCGCATGCGCGGCTCGGTACTGCCGATCGCGGTCCGGCGACGACCACGCGCCCTCAAGCCCCGAGACGTACGCCGAACACCACGCGACCGCCCGGTCCCGGAACTCGACCAGGTCGTCACCCTGCGACGACAGACCGGCGTACGCGTGCTCCCGGATCGTCTCCAGCAGCTTGTACCGCGCGCCGTACAGCTGCTCGAACTCAAGCACCGGCTGCAGCAGCGACTTGTCCACCAGCTCGGCCAGCAGCATCGGTACGTCGAGCCCGTCGATCGGATCGCCCGTACACACCCCGGCCACTGCCTCGAGCGTAAACGGCGAACCGAGCACGGAGCATCGGTAGAGCAGCTGCCGAGCCGCATCGGACAGCGCGTCGACGCTCCACGCGATCGTGTCCGCCAGCGTCCGCTGATGAGGAGCACCGAACCGCCGCGGCCCCGACAGCAACCGGAACCGGTCATCCAGCGCTGTCAGGATCGTCTCCACCGACAGCGACCCGGCCCGCGCGGCCGCCAACTCAAGCGCGAGCGGCAGACCGTCCAACCGCCGGCACAGGCGAGCCACGGTCGGGGCATTCGAAGGCGTCAGGACGAAGTCGGACCGCACCCGCGCAACCCGACGGCAGAACATCTCCACGGCCGGCGAAGCCGCGATCTCCTCGAAGTTCTCGTCGTTCGCCGGTACGCCGAGCACCTGCACCCGGCGGACCACTTCATCCGGCAGCCCCAACGGGATCCGTGACGTGACGAGCACGCCGATCCCCGGGAAGCTGCGGACCATCCGGTTGGCCACCGTCGCCACACCGTCGAGGACGTGCTCGGCGTTGTCCTCGACGATGACGAGGTCACCGGGCCGACGACCGGACAGTACGTCGTCGAGGTCCGACGTACCCGGAGCTGTGCCGAACGCGTCGAGGATGGCCGACGGTACGGCGGCATCGCGCTGGACGGTGGTCAGATCGACGACCACCACGGTCGTGTCCGCACCGGAGAACCGGTCGGCCGCAGCGAGTGCGAGCTCGGTCTTGCCGACCCCGCCCGGACCGACGAGTGTGACGAGCCGGTTCTGCCGCAGCAGCCCCTCCAGCTCGAACAGCTCCTGCTCCCGACCTACAAGTCCGTCCGGGATCGGCCGCGTACCGCGCCAGCGCAAACCCGTCGGAGCCGCGTCAGCGACCGAAACGACGGGCGCCTGGGCAACCGGTCGTACGACACCATGCCCAGCCGCGGCGAGGAACTGCGCGGTGTCCTGCAGGCCGAGCGCGGACGCCAGCAGCCGGACCGAATCCTTCCGCGGTCGCGCGACCCGGCCGGCCTCGATCTCCCGGATCGACCGGACACTCAGCCCGGCGCGGTCGGCCAGCTCCTCCTGGGACAGGCCGGCCTGGACCCTCAAGTCGAGCAACAGGTCGGCAAAATCCCGCCGACTACCGGTGTCCGACACAGCCCGTCACCCCTCTGGAGGCCCCACGTTCCTGTCACAACATAGCGTGACGGGCGTGTTCTCGCCGGGGCGGATCCGGGGTGCGGGATGCGGCCTGGGTCACACAATTCGTTGACCGCGGCAACAAGTTTGTCCTGATAAACACTTTGCTGCGGGATCAGAAATGCGCGTTTCAAGCAGTTGCGCGAACCGAGTGGGATTCATTGTCGGCGGCGTACAGAGAAAGCACACCGGCCCAGTCGTCGATCCGGGCGCTGGTGTCCGCGCGGCCGGAGTCGGCATTCAGCAGACTACCGACGGAAATCCCCCGGGTCGCCCGAACCAGGAGCTCAACGGTGACGTCGCGCAAGGTCTCAAGGGCTGCCATGCGGTAATTCAAGCGGAACCGTGTTTCGCAAACGTAACGCGATTGGCAACATCACGATAAGTCACCAAAATCCCGGAATGCGTTGTTACCCGGTAGTCCACTAACCGGCCAGGAACGACAGCCGAACGTGCCGGTCGGGATTGTCGCGATTGGTGTCGACCAGGCATATCGATTGCCAGGTGCCGAGCGTCAGCCGGCCGGCCAGAACCGGCACGGTCGCGTATGGCGGAATCAGCGCCGGCAGCACGTGGTCCCGGCCGTGTCCGGGCGAGCCGTGCCGGTGCTGCCAGTCGAAGTCCCGCGGCAACAGGTCCTCGAGCACGGCCAGCAGGTCGCTGTCGCTGCCCGCGCCGGTCTCGAGGATCGCGACCCCGGCGGTCGCGTGCGGCACGAACACGTGCAGCAGCCCGTCGCCGCGGCCGGAGACGAACTGCTCACACCGGCCCGTGAGGTCCATGACGACCTCACGGGCACCGGTGTGAACGTCCAGTACGACGGAGTCCATCAGGCCGGGACGATGTTGACCAGCCTGGGCGCCCGGACGATGACCTTCCGGGTACCGCGGCCGTCCAGCGCCTTCTGGATCGCCTCGGAGGACAGCGCCAGCTGCTCCAGGTCGGCGTCGGTGATGTCCGGCGAGACCTCCAGCCGGTCCTTGACCTTGCCGGCGACCTGGACCACGCAGGTGACGGAGTCCTGGACCAGCAGCGCCGGGTCGACCTTCGGCCAGCCGACCTTGGCGACGGTCGGCTCGTGGCCCAGCTCCTCCCACATCTCCTCGGCCGTGTACGGCGCGACCAGGCTCAGCAGGATCGCCACCGTCTCGACCGCCTCGCGGACCGCCGGGTCGGCCGCGCCGGGACCGGAGTCGATCGCCTTCCGGGTGGCGTTCACCAGCTCCATGATCCGGGCCACCATCACGTTGAACCGGTGCGAGTCGATCAGCTCGGAGGCGTCCGACACCGTGCGGTGGGTCAGCTTGCGCAGCTCGACGTCACCGGTCGTCGGATCCGAACCGACCGGTGCCTCGACCGCTCCGGCCAGCCGCCAGGCCCGCTGCAGGAACTTCAGCGAGCCCCCCGGCGACATGTCGGCCCAGTCGATGTCGTCGGCCGGCGGACCGGCGAACACCATGGTCAGCCGGACCGCGTCCACGCCGTACGCGTCGATCTGGTCGCCCAGGTTCACTCCGTTGCCCAGCGACTTGCTCATCGCCTTGCCCTGGTTGACGACCTGGCCCTGGTTCAGCAGCCGGGTGAACGGCTCGACCACGGACAGCAGACCCATGTCGTGCAGCGCCTTGACGAAGAACCGCGCGTACAGCAGGTGCAGTACGGCGTGCTCCTTGCCGCCGACGTACTGGTACACCGACATCCACCGGTCGGCCGCGTCCTGGTCGAACGGGCCGTCGGTGTACTCCGGCGACAGGTAGCGCAGGAAATACCAGGACGAGTCGACGAACGTGTCCATCGTGTCCGTGTCCCGCTCAGCCTTGCCACCGCACTTCGGGCAGTCGACCTCGACCCACTCGCGGTCGGCCGCCAGCGGCGAGACACCCTTCGGCTGCAGGTCGGCGCCGCGCAGGTCCGGCAGCTCCATCGGCAGCTGGTCGTCCGGAACCGGCACCTCACCGCAGGACGGGCAGTGGATGATCGGGATCGGGCAGCCCCAGTACCGCTGCCGGCTCAGCAGCCAGTCGCGCAGCCGGTAGTTGATCGTCCGCTCGCCCAGCCCCTTGCTCTCCAGCCAGTCGATGATCTGCGACTTCGCGTCGGCGACATCCAGCCCGTCCAGGCTGATCTCGTCGTTCGCGCTGTTGATCGCCGGTCCGTCACCGGTGAACGCCTTGCCCTCGAAGTCCTCCGACGGCTGGACAGTCCGGACGATCGGCAGGTCGAACTTCTCCGCGAACTCCCAGTCCCGGGTGTCCTGGCCGGGCACGGCCATGATCGCGCCGGTGCCGTAGTCGGCCAGCACGTAGTCGGCGGCCCAGATCGGGATCCGCTTGCCGGTGACCGGGTTGATCGCGTACGAGCCCAGGAAGACGCCGGTCTTCTCCCGCTCGGTGCTCTGCCGCTCGATCTCGGTGGTCGCCTTCACCTTGGTCAGGTACTCGTCGAAGGCAGCCTGCTGCTCCGGCGTGACCAGCTCGGCGGCCAGCTTCGCGTCCGGCGCGACCACCATGAAGGTGGCGCCGAACAGCGTGTCCGGCCGGGTGGTGAAGACCTTGATCGGCTCGTCGCGGCCCTCGACCTCGAAGCTCGCGAACGCACCCTCGGACCGGCCGATCCAGTTCCGCTGCATCAGCAGGATCTCTTCCGGCCACTGCAGCAGGTCCATGTCGTCCAGCAGCCGCTGGGCGTAGTCCGTGGTCTTGAAGTACCACTGGGTCAGCTCGCGCTTGGTGACCTCGTACCCGCAACGCTCACAGCGGCCCTGGACCACCTGCTCGTTCGCCAGCACGGTCTGGTCATGCGGGCACCAGTTGACGTACGACGCCTTGCGGTAGGCCAGACCGCGCTCGTACAGCCGCAGGAACAGCCACTGGGTCCAGCGGTAGTACTCCGGGTCGGAGGTGTGCAGCCGGCGGGACCAGTCGAAGCTGATCGCGTACCGGCGGATCGACTCGGCCTGGGTCTCGATATTGGCGTAGGTGAACGTCGCCGGGTGCTCGTTGCGCTTGATCGCGGCGTTCTCCGCGGGCAGGCCGAAAGAGTCCCAGCCGATCGGGTTCAGTACGTCGTACCCCTGCTGGAACCAGTAGCGGGCCAGTACGTCGTGCAGCGCGAACACCTCGGCGTGGCCCATGTGCAGGTCGCCGGACGGGTAGGAGAACATCGTGAGCGCGTAGCGCCGCTCGGCCGAGCCGTCGTCCTTCGCCTTGAACGGGTCCAGCTTCTCCCACACCGGACGCCACTTGGCCTGCATGGCGTTGAAGTCGTAGCCGCCCCTGTCGATGGGCGCGTCTTCCACCTGCTCGCTCACGGTCCTACTCCATACTTCGTGTGTTTGATGAGCCTTAATGTGCCAGATGGCACTCCTGGACATAAAAAAGCCCCTCACGCAGGAGGGGATGCCGTACTGACCACTGCCAGTACGGCTACATAAGGAGCAGGCTCACTCGCATGTGACCAGAATACCACTGCGCGTCGGGGTGTCGTTCTAGATGAACTCTGTGCCTCCGGCGCGGCGGTGGTCGCCGGGGGTGCGTCCGTACTTGCGTCTGAAGGCAGTGGAGAACGGGCGTACGTCGGAGTAGCCGCAGGCTCGCGCTACCTCGGTGATGGTGAGGCTGTGGTCGAGGAGGAGCTGGGCGGCTAGTTCGAGGCGGAGGCGGCGGAGGGTGGACATGATGGAGGCGCCGGTCTGCTGGGTGAAGAGGCGTTCCGCGTGCCGCTCAGAGAGGTGGGCGGCAGCGGCTACGTCCCGGACGGTGATGGGGCGGGACAGGTTGTCGCGGAGGTGGCGCTGCATGGCGTCGACGACCAGTGGGCCGCGGTCGCGGCGGACCGGTTCTACGGCGAGGTCCTCCTCCAGTGCGAATGCGCGAGCAGTCTCAAGAACCAGACTCGCCCCCAGAGCAGCCAGCATCGTGCTGTAACCGGACACCGGCGCCGCGGCCTCCGCGGCCAGTGCGCTGATGAGGGCGGGCAGCGAACCAACGCGCTGCGACATCACCGGGCCGTCAGCCCGAGTCAGGCCGGACCACCAGCCGGGCTCGGACGATCCAGGGCGGAAGGTGAAGCCCCAGAAGGCGATCCCTAACGGGGCCGACCGCGACGACTCGATTTCGTGGACGTCGCCGGGCCGGGCGAGGAACACTGCGCCCGGCTGGACGTCGTACTCGGAAGACCCGTGGTTGAAGCGGCCCTCCCCCGAGTACGCGAGGCAGACCTCGTGGAAGGAGTGCGTGTGCCAGTAGTTGCGCCAGTACTCCGGCCGGTAGTGGCCCCAGCTGAGGAAGTCCGCGTGGAAGCCGTCGACCTCGCAGAACTCCAGGAGTCCCGCGAGGTCGACGAACCTGTCCGCCGCAGCGACATCCGCGAGGGTCAAACAGCGCTCCTGCCGGTCGGGTCGACTCCTCGCAGCATCATGCCCTGACCGAGCGACCAGTCGTGGGTCTTGACCGCCGGCGGGTCCGACGGGTCGCGGTACTGGATCAGCCAGGTCGTCCGCGCCTCGTCGCTCACGTTCACCCCGGACCCGTGGACTGTGAAGTAGGTGAAGAACAGGACGTCGCCCGCCTCGGCCGGCTGCGGCGTCGCCTCCTCGAAGGCGGGCTCGAGCAAGTGGTACGACCCTTCCGCCTCATGCTCCCGCGGACCGGACTTGTGACTGCCGGGAATGACCCGCACGCAGCCCTTCTCGACCGGTGCGTCGTCGAAGTGGAAGATCGCCGCTCCGACCCGGTGGTAGGTGTGCGGGAAGAACGGGTAGTCCTGGTGCAGCGGGAACGGCGACCCGTTCTCCGGTGGCTTCACGAACAGCTTGGTGTGATGCAGCTGGACGTTGTCCACCCCCATCACCGCAGCGGCCACGTCGGTGAACCGCGGGTCCACCAGCAGCTTCGCGAACTCGGCGTCGTAGAACTGCGCGTCGTGCAGGTGCTGCAGCTTCGTCGGCGCGTCCGTCATCTCCCGGGCCGCGGCCCAGGTGGGGTCGTCGGGCCGGTTCAGCCGGGCCAGCAGGTCGTGGCTGCGCTGCCGGTAGTACGCCGCTTCTTCCTTGCTGAGCAGCCCTTTCACCAGGACGAAGCCTTGCTCGGCGTACTGCTGCGCCGTGGTCGACAGGTCGGGCCTGTCAGAGGTGATGGTCATCTCGAAGTTCCTCCTGATCGGGTACTTCGAGATTACGAAAACCGGCGTCCGGACGGGAGGACCCGACCGGACGCCGATGTTCGTCAAACGGACATGACTACAGCCCGAGCTGTCCCAGCCGGACGCTGATCCGCGGGTCCGTGGACACCACCGGAGCACTCGAACGGACCCACGGGTCGCCGCCGAAGTACGTCTTGAAGATGTTCTCGGCCGTCCGCGTCGCCAGTGCCTGCGAGGTGAGCGTCGGGTTCGGACCGCCCAGCCCGTTGGACAGCGCGGAGTTGTCGCCGATGAACAGCCCCTTCACCGCACGCGTCTCGCCGGTCGGGTCGACGACGGAGTTGCGCTCCGACGAGCCCATCCGCATCGACGACTGGACGTGCAGGATCAGCGGCGCCCAGTCGATCCGGTACACCTTCTTGGCGCCCGCGCCGCGCAGCAACTCCGCCGCCTTCCGCGCCATGAACTCGCGGTTCCGCAACGTCCGCGCGGTCCGCTGCCGCTGCTTGAACGCGACCTTCGGGATCGGCCCGTTCTCGTCCGCCGGCAGCGCTGACAGCGTGACCCGGTTCTGCGCCTCGACGTCGTCGTCGGTGATCACCAGCACGCTGAGCAGGTGGTCGATCCCGTGCGACAGGACCTCCTTCAGCTCGGGCCCCATCACCCGCCCGGCCGGCCCGTCCCACGGCCCGGTCTGTCCGCGACCGTTCTTGTACTGCCCACGGATCCCGCTGTCCGACAACGTCCCCGCGAAGGCGGCCAGCGCCGGCGGCAGGCCGACGTTCTCGAGACCGCCGTACGGCGGATAGTCCAGCCGGGCACTCGATCCGACGCCCTTCGGGTTGCCGGTGTAGTCGTCGAAGACGCCGAACACCCAGTCGAAGAAGTGGTCGGTGTACCCGCGCCCGACCCAGCCGTTCGGATTCGGCAGGCCGCTGTTCATCCACAGCCGCGGGTTCTCCGTGCAGCCGCCCGACATCACCACAACCTTGGCATCTTCGCGATGCTCGACATCCCCAGACCGCCAGGTCACACCAGTGGCAGTCAGCACACCGTGCTTCTTCTCAGCATGCACGCGGGTGACGAAGGCGTCCGCGACCAACGTGACGGGCTTGCCGCCGCGCGCCCAGACGTCCGCGGTCAGCGCCATCGGTACGTAGCTGTTGTCCGTCGACCGCTTCGCGAACTGGTTGCGCGGGGCACCCTTCGGCCGCATGCAGCCCTGGAAGCAGTACCCGCAGAACGTGCACCCGGTCGCCTGCGGATGGTTCAGCAGCTTCGGGTCCGCGGTCTTCCCCGCCGTCCCGCCCGGCTGCAGGATCGCGTTCTCCTGCGGCCGGTACGCCGGGTGATGCGTCGTCTTCGTGGTCTGCACCGGCAGCCCGAGCGTCTCGGCGCCGCGGAAGAACGTCTGCTCCTTGTGACCCATCGCCGCCGTCATCACCGGCATGGTCGCTTCGACCCATTCGAAGTACGGCACCATCTCCCCGTAGGTGAAGGGGAAACGGTGGTCGACGTCGTACCCGGACTTGTCGGCGCCGTCGTACCCCTCGAAGACGCCCGGGTACGCGCGGGGGTAGTTGCCGTAGAAGTGCTGGGTGGTCCCGCCGACGCCGGACAGCTGCCAGACGAACGAATTCTGCGGCCACTCCCGGTACCAGGCCGGCTTCGACCGGTCCGACGGACCCCAGCGCAGGTACCCGGTCAGCGGGTTGTTCGCGTCGTCCTCGTACGTCGTCCAGTTCTCCCGCGGATGTGCGTTCCGCGGACCGGCCTCGAGCAGCAGTACGTCGAGACCCTGAGCGGCCAGCTCCTTCGCCACGACCGGTCCACCGCCGCCGGCTCCGATCACAATGACGTCGCGCATCAGTCGTGCACCTCCTGGCGCCCTTGGTAGTACCCGATGAAGTCGTCCCAGCCCTCGACCGGGCCGTCCGGCTGATAGCCGGTCGCGGTCCAGCCGACCGGCCGCTTCCGCAACGTACGGCGAACCTTGTCGTAGACCGCCGATTCGCCGTACGCCCCGAAGGTGGCGAACTCGATCAGCGCGCCGCCGACGAACTTGAGCAGCCCGGACACCGAGTCCTTCAACGGCTCCGGGAAGTGCACGTCGAGCAACGCGACCAGGTCCGCGTCGGTCTTCTCGATCAACTCGAACGCCTGCGCCTTCTCGGCGTACGAGAGCCGGGCGAACGGCGACAGGTGCGGCCCGTTCACCGCGAGCGGGTTGACCTGGGTGGCCATCAGGTTCAGCAGGCCGGCGATCGGGAACGACAGCGGCAGCGCCTCGTCACTCTCCAGGTATGCCGCCAGCGCCTTGTCCAGCGAGTGCAGCTGGACCGGCAGTACGTCGAGACCGGGCAACTCGATGCCGGAGTCGGCGAGGCCGGTCACCAGGGCGGCCCCGATCGGCTGAGCGAGCTCGTCCGGGAACGGCACGAAGTTGTCGAGCGAGTTGATGATGAAGTCGGTCGCACCGGCCTCGATCGCGCCGGGCGTCCGGCTCGGCGTGCCCTGGGTCCGCGAGTATGCGTCCGGGCCGGGCATCGCGAAGACCGTCAGGCCGTTCATCGTGTCCCTGGCCAGCTCGGCGAGCACCGGCCGGATCAGGTCGACGGCCGGCGGCAGCAGCGGATTGGTCGCCGCGTCGGCCGGCGCCAGCAGGCTGCGGGCCAGCACTCCACCGCTCCCGACGGCCGCGCCGAGGATGCCGACCCGGGCCAGGAAGGCCCGTCTGGAAAGGGTTCCCGCTCTCGCCATGCGCCGTCCTCCGGTTGTGGGACCAGTAGGTCTACTGGTCCCACAACGAGCGCCGACGAGGCGGGGTTACTGCTCGGTCGCGTCTTCCTCAACTGGTACGGCGATCGGCCGCAGCCGGGCCCAGAGCACGAACAGGGCGGTGAACACCAGCATCCCGATGCCGCCCCAGAGGTTGATGTTGATCCCGGCGGCCTTGTCGACCTCGGACTGCTTCTCGACGATGCCGAGGATCGTCAGCACGACGCCGTAGATCCCGATCAGCAGCGCGATCACCACCCGGATGTCGAACGCTCCGGCCTTCTTCTTGTCTGCCATCTCGAACCCTCCCTCAGGCGAAGATGATGTTGAGGACGATGGTCAACGCCAGGGAGATCCCGGCCAGCAGGACCGGCTTGCGGTACCAGCCGCCGTCGCCGGCGACCGCCACCTCGGTGCGCTGCTCCTTCGGCGTCAGCGAGTACACCAGCCCGACCAGCTCGGATTCCTCCTTGGGCCTGGTCATCGTGCTCACCACGACGCTGATCAGGATGTCGACCACGAAGGCCGCACCGGCGCCGACGAAGCTGGCGCCCTGACCCGGCAGGTTGATCACACCGTTCTCGGACAGCACGAAGACCAGGATTGCGGTCGCCGTACCGCTGACGAGGCCGATCCAGCCGGCCGCCGCGGTCATCCGCTTCCAGAACATACCGAGGATGAACGTGGCGAACAGCGGTGCGTTGAAGAACGAGAACAGCTGCTGCAGGTAGTCCATCAGGTTGCTGTAGCCGGACGCGATCGCGGCCGTGCCGATCGCGATCAGCGTGCCCGCCACCGTCACCCAGCGACCGGTCCGCAGGTAGAAGTCGTCCGGCCGGTCCTTGATCACGTAGCGCTCGATGATGTCGTACGACATGACCGTGTTGAACGAGCTCAGGTTCGCCGCCATACCGGCCATGAACGACGCCAGCAGACCGGTGATGGCCAGGCCGAGCATGCCGTTCGGCAGCAGGTCGCGCATCAGCAGCAGCAACGCGTCGTTGTAGTCGACCTGGCCGCTGCCGGTGGCCTTGAACTGGGCCAGCTCGGGCACGACCACCGCGGCGATGATGCCGGGGATGATCACGATGAACGGGATGAACATCTTCGGGAACGACCCGATGATCGGGGTCCGCCGGGCCGCCGACATGTTCTTCGAGGCCAGCGCCCGCTGCACCTCGGTGAAGTTCGTCGTCCAGTAACCGAAGGACAGCACGAAGCCGAGGCCGAAGACGATGCCGATCACCGACAGGAAGTTGTTGTGGAAGCCGCTCAGCGCGTTCCCCGGCCAAGCCGACATCTGCTCCGAGCCACCCGGCGACCCGCTCACCTTGTCGACCAGGCCCTGCCAGCCGCCGACCTTGTGCAGGCCGACCAGCGTCAGCGGCAGCAGCGCGGCGACGATCACGAAGAACTGCAGCACCTCGTTGTAGATCGCCGCGGACAGGCCGCCGAGGGTGATGTAGCTGAGCACGATCGCCGCGGCCACGATCACCGACACCCAGATCGGCCAGCCGAGCAGCACGTTCACGATGGTGGCGAGCAGGAACAGGTTCACGCCCGCGATCAGCACCTGTGCGAGGGCGAAGCTGACCGCGTTCACCAGGTGCGCGGGCTTGCCGAACCGGCGCAGCATGAACTCCGGCACGCTGCGGACCTTGGAACCGTAGTAGAACGGCATCATCACGACGCCGAGGAACAGCATCGCCGGGACCGCGCCGATCCAGAAGTAGTGCACGGTCGGGATGCCGTACTGCGCACCGTTCGCCGACATGCCCATGATCTCGATCGCGCCCAGGTTGGCCGAGATGAACGCCAGCCCGGTCACCCAGGCCGGCAGCGACCGGCCGGACAGGAAAAAGTCCAGGCTGCTCGACACCGCGCGCCTGGCCACGTACCCGATGCCGAGGACGAAGACGAAGTACAGGGCGATGATGATGTAGTCGATCGCCGTGGCATCCAGTCTCAGGATGGATTCTTTAAGAAGCATCGGCCCTCCGGATCGCCTGAATGATGTGACGCATCGTGGTGTTACCGGTGAGGAACGTTACTCCACCTTTCAACCATGCGGATGGCGACCCGGCGACTGTGACCCGGCGGACGGCGACCTCCACCCGGATCTCCACCCGTGGACGGTCCAGGATCAGGTACCCCGCCGCCTACCGTCCGAGTCATGAGCTTCGGAACCCTGCCCAACGCACTTGTCGTGATCGCCGTCGTGGTCGTCGTACTCGCCCGGCGGCTGTCCTGGTCCGAGCTGGAGAACTCCGACACCGACGTCTGGCGCGGCCCGCTCCTGCTGACCGGTGTCGGGATCTACCAGCTGTACGACCGGCACACCGGACTCGGCGTCGTCGACGTCGTACTGCTGGTCATCGGCACCGCGGTCGCCCTGGTGGCCGGGACCGCCTCCGGCCGGGTCGCACAGGTCGAGCGGCGCGCCGGGAAGGTGTTCTTCCGGCTCGGATTGCCCGGACTGGGCATCATGGTGGCCTACCTGGTCATCCGGATCGGACTGGCGGGCGTCGGGCACCTGCTCGGGGCGTCGGTCTCGGGCGGCCCGGCGCTGATGGTCTCGCTGGGTGCGAACCTGTTGACCCAGTCGCTGGTCATCCAGAGCAAGGCCCGGCGCGACGCAGAGGAGTACAGCACCCGGTGAAATGGAAGGCACTCCTGCCGACGCGGCCGCACGGGGAGAGCGGCTGGGTCGGCCGGGTCCTGACCGCCGGCGTCGTGGTCGCCGTCCTGGCGACCGCGCGCCCCGCGGACGCCTGGGTCTGGGTCGTGCTCGTCGTGACCTTCGTCGTCTTCGCGGTCGGCTCGGTGCTGATGGCCACCCGCCCGTACGCCGCCTTCGCGCTGCTGTCCGTCGTCGCGGTCGCCAACGCGCTGATCGCGGGCTACCCGCAGTCGAATTCCCTGGCCCTCGTGCTGGTCGGGATCACCGACATCGCCGTGATCGATTTCCGCCGGCACGGCAACCGGCCGATCGTTGCCGTTGGCATCGGTGTGGCCGCGGCGTACGCGGTGTCGGCATGGTGGTTCGACCAGCCGGATTCCTGGTATTTCACCCAGCTTCTGTGGACCGGCGTACTCACGGCCTTCGGGCTGAACCGGCGTCAGTACGAGGTGCAGACGCGGCAGACCGAGCTGCTGCTCGAGCAGACCCGACTGGCGCAGAGCGAGCACACCCGGGCGGCCGCGCTGGAGGAACGTGGGCGGATCGCGCGTGATCTGCACGACGTGCTCGCGCATTCGCTGGGTGCGTTGAGCGTTCAGCTCGAGGTGGCCGAGGCGCTTCTCGACGAGCGCGGTGACACAGAGGGGGCACTTGAGCGGGTACGGCGTTCTCGGCGGCTCGCCGTACAAGGGCTGACCGAGGCGCGGAACGCGGTGGCCGCATTGCGGGCCGATGAGGTGCCGGACCTGGCGCAGGCTGTTGCTGCCCTTGCGGAGCAGCATGAGAACGATCACGGTACGGCGGTGCGGTTGTCGATCACGGGTCAGGTGTCGCGGACTGAGTCCGGTGTGACTGTTGCCTTGCTCAACGCTGCTCGGGAGGCGTTGACGAACGCGGCCAAGCACGCGCCCGGTCAGCCGGTGGAGCTGGCGCTCGGGTTCGATAACGGCGTACGGCTGTCGGTTCGCAACAAGGGCGCAACGAGTGGTGAGGGTTTCGGATTGGCGGGGATGCGGGAGCGGCTTGCCTTGGTTGGTGGGACGTTGGCGGCGGGACCGGACGGGGACGACTGGCTGCTGGTGGCGGAGGTGCCGAATGAGTGACGTGATCCGCGTCGTCGTGGCGGACGATCAGCAGGTCATGCGCGAGGGTCTGGTCGCGCTGCTCGGGCTGATCGACGGCGTCGAGGTCGCCGGCGCGGCCGCTAACGGCGTCGAGGCCGTCGACCTGGTTGCCCAGGGCAACGTGGACGTGGTGCTGATGGATCTTCGGATGCCGGTCCTCGACGGGACACTGGCCACCGCGCGGATCACGGCCGAATTCCCGGAGGTCGCCGTACTCGTGCTGACGACGTACGCCGACGACACGTCGATCGCGAACGCGCTCCGGGCCGGGGCTCGTGGATACCTGACCAAGGATGCCGGCCGGGCCGAGATCGGCGCGGCGCTGCGGTCGACCGCGGCCGGGCAGTCCACGTTCGATCCCGAGGTCTCCAAACGCCTGATCGCCGGGCTGACGCCGGCGTCGCCGGGCAACGACGGGCTGACCGCTCGAGAGACCGAGGTACTGCGGTTGATCGCGCGCGGACTGAGTAATCCGGAGATCGCCGGGCAACTGTTCATCAGCGAGGCGACGGTGAAGACGCACATCAACAACACGTTCGCGAAGATCGGCGCCCGGCATCGCGCCGAAGCCGTCCGCTACGCGTACCGGAAGGGCATCGCGTCAGATACGTAGTTCGGCGACGACCGGGCGGTGGTCGCTGCCCGTCGGTTTCATCACCCAGGCCTTGGTGGGAGTGACGCCGCGGACCAGGATGTGGTCGATCCGCGCCATCGGGAACTTCGCCGGCCAGGTGAACCCGAACCCCTGCCCGGCCGCACCCTGAGCCGACCGGAGGCCGGCCGTCAACGGGGCCAGGCTGCGATCGTTCGCCGTACCGTTGAAGTCGCCCATCACGATCACGCCGGCCAGCGACTCGTCGGCGATCTGCCGGGCGAGAGCCTTGATCGTGTTGTTGCGCTGATCCGACGTGAAGCCGCTGGTCCCGACGCGGACGGACGCGAGGTGCGCGACGTACACCGCGACCTTGCCTTCCGGCGTACTGACCTCGGCGCGCAACGCACGCGTCCAGGCGAAGCCGACGTCGACCGACTTGGTCTCCACCACCGGGTACTTCGACCAGAGCGCGACTGTGTCCCGGGACACGACGTACGGGTACGTCTTGGCGAACGCGGCCTTGTAGACCTTCAGATCCGCCGCAGTGATCTCCTCCAGCGCCATCACATCCGCGTTGGCGCCGAGCAGGTCCTTCGCGGTCCCCTCCGGGTCGGGGTTGGCGGCGTCGACGTTATGCGTCAGCACGCGCAGGTCGTACGCGCCGCCGTCGCCCTTGCCGGGAACGAGCAGATCGCCGAACATCATGCCCCACACGAGCGCGGGAACGAGCAGGGCGACGCCGGCCGTCGCGGACCTCCTGAGTAGGGCGGCCAGGCCGAGGACGGGTACGGCGAGGCCGACCCAGGGCAGGAATGTGTCGAGCAGACTGCCGAGGTTGCCGACCGAGTTCGGAACGTGACGATGGAAGATCAGCACCAGCGCGGACAGGATCGCCAGCACGGCGATGATCCAGCCGCGCCGCCACATCCCGCCCTTCTTCCGGCGCCGCGCGTTGGCGCGCGACGACGGCGGCTTGCGGGTGGCGACTGCGGTTTGGCGGTCCGGCATGCTGCGATTGTTGCGGACTCCAGGGCCTTACCAAAGTCCATGCCGGCTCAGGTACGGCGATTTCATCCGTACGGACGACTGGGCGGGACCGGAATGATGAGGAATCAGTGAGAGCTCTGGTGCCTTCGGGGGAAGAGCGCCGACAATGCCCGTATGCAGTCAGCGCAACTCAGCGAGCCGTTCGTGGTCAAGCGACACGGGATCGGGACTACCAAGACCGCGCTCGCGGTGGGCACTCTGGTGTTCGGGCTGATGGTGGTCCTGACGCTCGCGATCGTCGTGATCCAGGCGATCCGCGGCGGCTCGATCCGGGCGTCGCTCGAGTCGGTCTGGCTGAGCTGGGGCGGTACGCCGCTCATCTTCGCCGTCGGACTGCCGATCCTGCTGCTGGTGGGCGCGATCACCGCCATCGAGGAGGGTCGCGAGGAGGACACTGACGACGTACTCCTGACTGTTGACGACGCCGGGATCTCCCTGGGCGGCGAGCAACCGCGAACGATCCCGTGGGCCGAGGTCCGCGGCATCTGCCGAGTGGAACGCCAGGTGGTCAACGACGAAGGCGAGGAGACCTGGGAACCCCGCCTGGTCGTCGTGCTCCTCGACGAGACCGCCCTCCCCCGCAACACCAAAGCCTGGGGCCCCTCCTGCCCCTGGCCCGGCACCCACGAAATCCTCGCCCGCTCCCTCCCGTACGACGAGTTAGTCACCGCCATAGCCCAAAGAGCCCCCCAAATCCCCGTAACCAACCGAGGCCGCGTACAGGACTGATCGCGGGCGGACCTGGGTCACTCACTAAGTGCACGCGAATGCGGGCGGCCACGCTCAGGCCTGGGGCGGTGAGGGGCTGGGGGCGGGGTTGGTGAGTGACTCAGATCCGCGTCGGCCGCATCACTCGCCGCGCTTTGGACGGGGGGCGGGTTAGCGTCGGGGTATGACGGCTCCTGATATCAACAGTCCGGAAGAGCAGGCGCGCTATCGGCGCGGGTCCGACGTTCTCAACGCGGTCGACGGGGGTGCTGCGCCTGGCGTGATGGCCAGCCTCGCCGATATCGCTCCCGCCCTCGCGCATCACATCGTCGCGTTCGGGTTCGGCGACCTCTACTCGCGGCCCGCCCTCGAACCGCGGCAACGCCAGCTGGTCACCCTAGGCATCCTCACCTCGCTCGGCGGCTGCGAACCGCAGCTCGAGGTGCACGTACGAACGTCGCTCAACGTCGGACTCACCCCCGCCGAAATCGTCGAGGCCTTCATCCACGCGGCCGGCTACGCAGGCTTCCCGCGCGCCATCAACGCCATCTCCGTAGCCAAGAAGGTCTTCGCCGAACGCGATCTGCTCCCGGTCGAGGAAACCTGACATGGCCAAGCTCATCTACTCCGCGATCACCTCGCTCGACGGGTACGTCGCCGACGCCGAGGGCGGATTCGAATGGGCGGCACCGGACGCCGAAGTACACGCCTTCGTCAACGAACTCGAACGCCCAATAGGCACCTACCTGTACGGGCGCCGGATGTACGACACGATGGTCTACTGGGAAACCGCCGTCGACCATTCCCCGGTCAGCCAGGAGTACGCGAACATCTGGCAGGCAGCCGACAAGATCGTGTACTCGCGGACCCTCCAAGCGGTCACCAGCGCGCGAACACGACTCGAGCCCGAGTTCACCGCAGAGTCCGTCCAACGCCTGAAGGACTCCTCCAACACCAACCTCAGCATCGGCGGCGCCGAACTAGCCGGCCAAGCCCTCCACGCCGGCCTAGTCGACGAGCTCCATCTCTTCCTCACCCCAGTAATCGTCGGCGGCGGCAAACCCGCCCTACCCAACAACTTCCGAGCCCACCTCACCCTCACCGACGAACACCACTTCACCAGCGGCGTAGTCCACCTCCACTACCAGGTGGTGAACTAGCCCTTGGGGCCGAGGAGTTTTTCGAGGTCGGTTAGGACGCCCATGGCGCCGAGCGGGCCGAGGCCGAGGAACCAGACTTCGTCGTCTACTCGGGCGGACTTGCCGTTCTTGACGGCAGGCAAGGACTTCCAGAGGTTGCTGTTGACAACCTTGTTCTCGTCGGTGGTTTCCGGCTTGCCGTAGCTGGAGTAGAAGATCCAGTCACCGGCCGCCTTGCCGATGTTCTCCTGTGACACCTCGACGGCGAGGTCCTGCACGTCCTGGATCTTCGGCCTCGGCAGGCCGATGTCCTTCAGGATCACCCCGATGAACGACAGGTTCCCATACAGCCGGATCTCGCCCGGCCGGAACCGTACCAGCGAGATCGTCGGCGAACCCTCCACCTTCGACTTCACGTCGTTCGCGCGCTTCTGGTAGTCGTTCAGGATCCCGGTCGCCTTGTCCTCTTCGCCGACCGAATCCGCGACCAGCAGGAAGTTCTCCTTCCACGGGAACCCGGGCCGGATGCTGAACACTGTCGGCGCGATCGCGCTGAGCTTGTCGTACAGATCGTTCGCCCGCAGCTTGCTGCCCAGGATCAGGTCCGGCTTCAGCGCCGCGATCGCCTCCAGGTTCAGCTCGCTGATCCCGCCGATCGTCTTGATCCCCTGCGCCTTGTCCTTCAGGTACGACGGTACGCCGCTCTGACCCGCCGTCGTGGCCATCCCGACCGGCGTGATCCCGAGCGCGAGTACGTCGTCGAGCTCACCGCTGTCCAGTACGACGACCCGCTCCGGCTTCTTCTCCAGCTTGGTCTCGCCGAGCGCGTGCTTCACCGTCCGCGGGAACACCCCGGGCGCAGCGTCCGAGCCGAGTTTCGCGGTCTCCGCGTCCGCGGTCTTGAACAACCGCCCGCCGGTCGCCACGTCCTTGTCCCCGACCCCGGTGTCAGCACTCTTGGTGTCACCGCCCCCACACCCGGCAACCACCAGCACCGCACCCGCCACAACGATCCCGATCAGCCTCTTCACAGCCGTTGACCCTACAACAACTTTGGTTAGGCAGTCCTAACCAGGTCCAACTGCTGGCCGGCCGTCAGCTCAACGGTCCGCTCCCCGTCCGGCAACGCGATCCGGTGCGTCCCTGCGTGCGACGCCCGTACGACGGCCTCCGTGAGCTCGCCGTCGCGCCAGCTCACGTCGAAGGTCAGACCGCCTCGCGCGCGCAGGCCGTGGAACGAGCCGTCCGGCCAGTCCGAAGGCAACGCCGGCAGTACGCGGATGACGTCGGTATGGCTCTGCAGCAACAACTCAGGAATGCAGCCGGTCATGCCGAAGTTGGCGTCGATCTGGAAGATGTCGCCGTCGCGGTGCAGCAGGTTGTCCGAGACGAGCCGGCCCAGGTAGTCCTGGATCACCGCCGACGCCTTCTCCGGCTCGAAGAGCCTGGCCCACAACGCGACCAGCCAGGCGGCCGTCCAGCCACCGTTGGTCGCACCATCAGTCCGCAGCTCCAGCGACGCCCGAGCCGCAGCGGCCCACAACGGCGTACGCGCGGGATCGATCTCGGCACCCGGATAGAGGCCGTACAGATGGGACTGATGCCGATGCTGCGGCTCAGACGGCGGCCAGTCCGTCGGCCATTCGTACAGCCGCCCGTCCGGCGTCACCCGGACCTCCGCCAACCGCTCCCGCGCAGCCGCAGCACGCGAGGCCAGCGACGAGCTCAGCCCCAGCACGCCTTCCGCCTCGGCCAGGTTCGCGAACAGCTCGCGGATCAACCAGATGTCGTACGTCGACGTGAGATCGACGGATGCCTTCTCGCCGGACGGCAGGATGAAGTGATGCTCAGGGGCCGTCGACGGGATGAACTGCAACCGCTCACCGTCGTCGACAAGCATCGACAGCACGAACTCCGCCGCACCAGCGATCACCGGGTACGCGCGGTCCCGCAGGAAGTCCACGTCCAGCCCGAACCGGTAGTGCTCCATCAGGTGCGCCGTCAACCAGACCCCGCAGGTCGCACACATCGCCCAAACGGGATCGTCACCACCCGCGCCGACCGGCCACGTCGCCCGCCACAGGTCCGAGTTGTGGTGCGACACCCACCCAGGTGCGTCGTACAAGATCCGAGCGGTGTCAGCGCCCGACGCGGCCAGTCCTTCGAGCAGATCGGTGAGCGGGTCGAAGCATTCGTGAAGACCGGTCAGATCGGCCGGCCAGTAATTCATCTGGGTGTTGATGTTGTTGGTCCAGTCGCTGGCCCACATCGGCCGGCGGTCCTGGTTCCAGATGCCTTGCAGGTTCGCCGCCTGCGTCCCAGGGCGGGAGGACGCCATCAACAGGTAGCGACCGAAGTTGAACGTCAGCGCGACCAGATCAGGATCGTTGCCACCGGCACCGACTGCCCTGATCCGCTCGTCCGTCGGCCGGTCGACAACTGGCCCGAGCTCCAACGACGCACGATCGTAGAGCGCGACGTGATCCTCGACATGACGCTCGCGAAGCTTGTCCACGGCAACCGCATCCAGCAGACCCGTTGCCTCCTGCAACGCCACGAGCGGATCCCGCCCCGGCGGCACCGACCAGCCCGCGAAGGTGCTTGCCGCCGACACCAAAACAGTCAACGCAGAGGCCCCGCGAACGACAACACCACCATCCGTCACCGTCACCACGCCGCCCTCGTTCACCGCCCGCAGCGCGACACCGAACCCGATGCCGCGCCCTTCCTCATACCGAATCGGATCCGGACTCTCCCGGTACTCGATGGTCAGATCCGACGGCGCATGCCCAACGACCCCATAGGTGCCATCAGCAACAACCGCGACCGGATGCTGACTCTCCAACGAAAGATCGAGGTCGATCGCGCCCGCACGATCGGCCGTGATCGTCCAGACCATCACCTGGTCCGGCGTGGACACGAAAGTCTCACGCCGGAACCGGGTTCCATCCACTGTGCATTCCACACCAACGATCCCGGTGCGCAGATCCAAGCTCCGCCTGTAGTCCGCACCCTCGCCGCCCGACCGGATCAGCAGGTCGGCGAGCGGCTGGTACGACTCCACCAACGGACCCTGCAAATCCCGGGTCCGCTCGGTGGCCGCCAGCCGATCACCTTCCTCCAGCAACAACCGGCGTACGTCGGCCAGCACTGCCGGACCGTCCGTCACGTCGAGCCGCCGAGGACCGTCGCCCGACCAGACGTCGTCGAGGTTGAGGGCGATCCGTTCCTCACCGACCCGGCCGAACACCTTGGCTCCGAGGTGACCGTTGCCCAGCGGCAACGCCTCGAACCAATCCGGTGCAGGGGTGCGGAACCACAGAAGGTGTGACAACTATTTGCCTCCGGACTTGTACTTGTCGTAGGCCTGCTGGTTGATCTCCAGGTACCGCGGCATGCCGGTGCTGTCGAGCCCCTTCACGTACGCGTCCCAGTCGGTGTCGATGTTCTTCGAACCGGTGATGAAGGCCAGCTGGTTCTGGTTCACGTAGTTGCTCAGGTTGGTCTGCAGCGTGGCGAGCTCACCACTGAGGCTGGGGTCCGGCCAGACGAACGTCGACGGGAACCACTGCGCCTTGTCCTCGTGACCCTCGTACGTCTTGGTGGCGTCCCACAGCCGCCGCTCCAGGCCGGCGCCGGTGTAGATGTCCTTCGGCACGACCTGCGCGTTCCGGTAGGCCAGCGTGTTGTTGTACTGCGCCAGCGCGCCCCAGCTGATGTTCTTCGGGGCGTTCTGCACCGGGTTGTACATCGGCTTGGTGCTCGCGTCGAGCGCGATCTCACCGGTCTTCGGCGCGTTCCAGCCGACGCCCTTCGGACCCATCGTGGCGGTCATCTGACCGTCGTCGCTGTAGATGTAGTCAAGCATCTTGATGGCGGCGACCTGCGCCTCCTTGCTGGCCTTGTTCGTCAGCATGAACGTGTAGCCGGTGGAGGTCGGGTGGTTGTACCCGGTGTAGCTCTTGCCCTCCGGACCGGTCAGCGGCGGCACCGAGTCGTACTGCTTGTCCCGGCCGTCCTTCGAGTCGAGCTGGACGAAGATGCCCGGCCACAGCACCGGCACGGAGCCCAGTACGACGGCCTTCGGGTTGTTGCCCTGCGCCTGCAGCGCCTGCGCGTTCTGGGTGAACGCGGCCTGGTCGATCAGCCCGTCCTTGTAGAGGCCCGCGATGTACTTCAGGCCTTCCTTCCACTGGTCCGAGGCCACCGGGGTGACGACCTTGTCGCCGTTCAGGGTGAGCAGCGACCGTATGCCGTTGTTGGCACCGACCGGGTCGTAGGCGAACGCGTTCATCAGGTACGCGATCAGGCTGCTGTCCTGGACGTCGGTGGTCATCGGGATCTCGTCGGCCTTGCCGTTGCCGTTCGGGTCCTTGGTCTTGAACGCCTCGAGCACCTTGCGCAGGTCGTCGGTGGTCTTCGGCGGCTGCAGGTTGAGCTTCTTCAGCCAGGCGCTGTTGATCCACAGCTTGTCCGGGTAGGTGCAGTGGAAGCAGTCCGCCCACTGCGGCAGCGCGTAGATGTGACCGTCCGGCGCGGTCGCCATCTCCTTGTACTCCTTGTTGGAGTCGAGGACCTTCTGGATGTTCGGCGCGTTCTGCTTGATCAGGTCTTCCAGCGGTACGGCGACGCCCTGCTGGCCGAGCTTCAGCACCTCGGCCTGGGTGAACGCGTCGACCCACGGGATCAGGAAGAACAGGTCCGGGTAGTCGCCACTGGCGAGCGCGATCTGCCGCTTCTCCTTGGCCGGCCCGGCGTCGTACGTCGTGGTCTGCCAGCGGAACTGGATCTTGAACTTGTCGCTCATGATCTTGGTCACGGCGTTGGTGGTCAGGTTGGTGCTCGAGTCGGACGGGGTGAAGGTGTCGATGATGACCTTGCCGTCGGCCGAGGTCTCGTTCGCCGCCCCCTTGCTCGACTTGTCCGAGCTGCACGCTGCCAGGGCGAGCGCACCGGCCGCAGCCAGCGCGACGACCTTGCTCACGGATGAGCGCATTGCTGTGTTCCTCTCTGAAAGGGGCTGTTACTAGCCCTTGACCGCGCCGACCATCACGCCCTTGGTGAAGTGGCGGGCGACGAACGGGTAGATGATCAGTACGGGCAGGCTCGAGATAACGATGAGCGCGTACTTGAGGACGTTGGCCAGCTGTTGCTGTTCGAGCTGCTGGGCCAGGCTTGTCGTGGTGGTCGAACCGGTGAGGGTGTTCAGGATCAGCACGTTCCGCAGCACGATCTGCAGCGGGAACAGGCCCGGGTCCTTGAGATAGATCAGTGCGTCGAAGTAGCTGTTCCACTGGAAGATCGCGTACATCAGTGCGATCACCGCGATCACCGGCTTGGACAGCGGGATCACGATCGACCAGAGGAACCGCAGGTCACTGGCCCCGTCGATGGTGGCCGCTTCGTACAGCTCGTCCGGGATGGTCGAGCGGAAGAACGTCCGCGCGATGATCACCTGCCAGACCCCGATCGCGCTCGGGATCACCATCGCCCACCGGGTGTTCAGCATGCCCAGGTCCTGCACCACCAGGTACGTCGGAATCAGGCCGCCGGAGAACAGCATGGTGAAGATCAGCAGGCTCATGATCACGTTCCGGCCGAAGAACGTCCGGCGGGACAGCGGGTACGCGATCGCGATCGTCAGCGTGACGCTGATCAGGGTCCCGCCGATCGCGTAGATGAACGAGTTCAGGTACCCCTTCATGATGAGGGGGTCGCTGAACGCCTCTTTGTACGCGCGGATGCTCGGCTCGATCGGCCAGAGCAGCACCCGGCCGGCGCTGACCGCCGACGGGCTGCTGAACGAGTTCGCGACGATGTAGATCAAGGGAACGGCGACCACGATCAGCGCGATCCAGAGCATGATCTTCACGCCGATCAGGAAGATCTTGTCGGTGCGCGTCTCCTCGATCGTGGTGCGCCTGGACTGCTCAGGCCGCTTACCCGCCGTACGCCGGAATCCTTGCAACGTGACACTCATGACCAGAGTCCGTTCCCGGTAATGCGCTTGGCGACGAAGTTCACGCAGAGCAGCAGGGCGAGGTTGATCACCGAGTTGAACAGCCCGATCGCGGTGGCCATGCTGAAGTCGGCGTTCAGCAGGCCGGTCTTGTAGACGTAGGTGGCGATGATCTCGGACTGCGACTGGTTCAGCGGGTTCTGCAGCAGGTACGCCTTCTCGAACCCGATCGACATGATGTTGCCGACGCCGAGGACCAGGATGATCACCGCGGTCGGCATGATCCCGGGCAGGTCGACGTTCCGGATCCGCTGCAGCCGGCTGGCCCCGTCGATCCGGGCCGACTCGTGCAGCGCGGGGTCGATCCCGGACAGTGCGGCCAGGTAGATCACCGCGGAGTACCCGGTGGTCTGCCAGACGTCGGACCAGACGTAGATGTGCCGGAAGTAGTCCGGCTTACCGAGGAAGTCGATCTGCGGTACGCCGAACAGCCCGATCGCGTCGTTCACGAAGCCGAGCCGCGGCGACAGCACCAGGATCGTCATCGACACCACCACGACGGTGGAGATGAAGTACGGCGCGTAGGTGACCAGCTGGACGGTCTTCTTGAACCGCCCGTTCCGGATCTCGTTCAGCGCGATCGCCAGGATGATCGGGATCGGGAAGCTGGCCAGCACGGTGTAGGCGGCCAGGAAGAACGTGTTCTTCACCAGGGTCCAGAACACCGGGTTCTGGAAGAACAGTTCGAAGTTCTTGAAGCCGACCCAGTCGCTGCCCCACGGCCCCTTGATCGGGCTGTAGTCCTTGAACGCGATCACCGCGTTGCTGATCGGGATGTACTTGAAGATGACGAAGTACGCGAGCGGTACGACGATGAGCAGATATAGCTGCCAGTGCCGCCGCAGGCTCCGCCAGGCCTGGGTCCGGCGACTCGTTCGCGGTGGTTTCCGGGCAGCCTTCTCCGCCGCCCGCGGAGCCGGGCCTGCCGGCGCCGGTTTCACCTCGAAGGTTGCGCTCACTCCGCATCCTTTCCCTCACGCGCTGGAGTGGAACCGATATCCGATAGGATCTCGGGTTTCGCTATCCCGGAGGATGACACAAAACCCCTCCGGAGCGGAAGAGTTCCCCCTCCGGTCGAGACCGGACGGTGACCGATGCACTCCGAATCCCTTGCAGACAAGGGATACCCGGCGTTGCCGGCGGCAACTACCAGGCGGAACATGCCGAATGATCCGGTGGCACGCCACCGGATCCGGGCACAGACCGATCAAGCCCGGGGTCACTCTGAGCCACCGACACCGGACCGATCCACAATTTATTTCCCGTGTGAACTATGTTGCAGTCAACCTGCCCCGCCCGGCCCGTGTCAAGACCTGATCGGGCCGTCGACGACCGAGGGCGCGAGCGGGCCGGCACCGAGGACGTCCCAGGACTACGGGCTGTGGTCACTCGAGGTGCGGCAGGGACCGGATCACCGGGGTCTGACCTGCGGGGGGATCAGAAAAACCTGACCCGACCATCACGGGGGAACGGCCGGGCCAGGCATTACTGATAGTACCCCTGATCGCACGGCGCAGTCAGGTAATTGGGAGGCAGACGCGCCGCGTCTCACCTACCCTGATCGCCATGCGAACCCGCTCCTGAAGCGCACCCGCGCGGCACTGCCGCCGTCCGTGCGCAACGTCAAGCGTTTGACCGCGCTCGTCACACCCGGTCGCGCTTCGTCATGTCCGCACGCCTTCGGGAGCAACCCTCATGCCTGTCTACCGGTCCGCTGATCCTGTCCGGACGTACTACGTCTACCAATCCGCCTGGTCGTTCCTGGCCGCCTCGTCGTTCACCCTCAGTGCGGTGTACTACGTCCGCGACGCCGGCCTGAATCCGCTCCAGATGGTCCTGGTCGGGACCACCCTCGAGCTCGCCTGCTTCCTGTTCGAGATCCCCACCGGCATCGTCGCCGACCTCTACAGCCGCCGGCTGTCGATCGTCATCGGCTTCGTGCTGATCGGCGCCGGCTTCCTGCTCCAGGGCCTGGTGCCGGCGTTCCTGGCGATCCTCGCGGCGCAGGTGCTGTGGGGCGTCGGGTTCACGTTCACGTCCGGCGCTGACCAAGCCTGGATCACCGACGAGATCGGCACCGAACGGACCGGGCACGTCTTCGTCCGCGCGCAGCAGTTCGAGCTGGCAGCGAAGATCGCCGGTACGGTCACGGCCGGCACGCTCGGCCTGATCAGCCTGCCGCTTCCGATGGTGCTGTCCGGCGCGGGGATGATCCTGCTCGCCCTGATGCTCGCGGTCTTCATGCGCGAGCAGAACTTCCACCGCACACCCGCCGCGGAGCGGGAGACGTTCCGGCAGATGGCCGAGACGTTCAAGCACGGACTCGGGGTCGCCCGGAAGCGTCCCGTCGTACGGACGCTGGTGGTGATCAGCCTGATCTCCGGGCTGTCGAGCGAGGCGTTCGACCGGCTGTGGTCGGTGAAGATCCTGACCTTCACGTTCCCGACGGTCTTCGGTACGTCGGACCCCGCGTTCTGGTTCACGGTGCTCGCTCTGGTCGGGACGCTGCTCTCACTCGGTACGTCGCTGACACTGAACCGACTCTCCCCCGAACGTCTGTCGGCCGCCCATCCCAATGGGATCCTCGCGACCCTGGCGGCGCTGCAGGTGGTCGGCGTACTCGCCTTCGCCCTGCTCGGGAACCTCTGGCTCGCGCTCGCGGCCATGTGGCTGCAGACCGTCGCCGGAACGTTGGCGTACCCGGTCGAGTCCGCCTGGCTGAACCGGCACGTCGACTCCCGCTCCCGGGCGACGGTCATCTCGATGGTCTCGCAGGCCAACGCGATCGGTCAGGTAGTCGGCGGCCCGCCGCTCGGCGCGGTCGGCCGCTCGTCGCTCCGAGCCGCCTTGCTGACGTCCGGCGTACTGCTGACCCCGATCCCGGCGCTGTACCTCAGTCTTCGACGGGCACCTCGGCGCGCCGGTGATCGCGCGACGACTTGATCAGGCTGACGACCGTGGTGACGAACAGGGTGCCGATGATGAAGCCGAGCGAGGTCAGGATGCCGATGTGCGGCAGGTGGATCGCGCCGATGTCGTCGATGTGCGAGCCGTGCAGCGCCTCGATGATCAGCTTCACGCCGATGAACGCGAGGATGACCGACAGCCCGACGTTCAGGTAGATGACCCGCTCGAGCAGACCGCCGATCAGGAAGTACAGCTGCCGCAGGCCCATCAGCGCGAACGCGTTCGCTGTCAGCACGATGTACGCGTCCTGGGTGAGCCCGAAGATCGCCGGGATCGAGTCGAGCGCGAAGATCACGTTCGCCATCCCGATCGCGGAGATCACGATCACCAGCGGGGTCAGCAGCCGACGCCCGTCGACCCGGGTGGTCAGCTTGTCGCCGTCGTAGTCGTGCGACAGCGGCAGCACCCTGCGGAGCGCACGCAGTACGGCGTTCTCCTGGAAGTCGGTCTCGTCGTTCTCACCCTCGAGCGCCAACCGGATCGCGGTATAGACCAGGAACGCGCCGAAGATGTAGAACACCCAGCTCGCCGCCGAGATCGCCGCCGCGCCGGCCAGGATGAAGATCGCCCGCAGCAGCATCGACACCACGATGCCGATGTAGAGCACCTTGTCCTGCGCCAGGCTCGGTACGGCGAACCGCGCCATGATGATCACGAACACGAACAGGTTGTCGACGCTGAGGCTGTACTCCGTGATGTAGCCGGCGACGAACTCGCTGCCGCTCTGCCCCGGACTGAACAGGAACAGGCCGAGCGCGAAGAGGCCGGCCAGGCCGACGTAGAACAGCACCCAGCGGGTGGCGTCCTTGATCGTCACGGTGTGGTTGCGGCGCGCGATCACGACCAGGTCGAACGCGACGATCGCGAGCAGACCGATGATCGTGAGCACCCAGACAGCGGGTGGCATGACAGAGACCATGACAAACCTCCGGACGTCGGCGAACAGCAAGCTTGGTCCGGAGGTCTCTTCCACCCAGGCTGGTCGCTAGATCAACCAGTCCGGGCCGGCAGCACCGGTTCGGCCCGTCCAGGCCTCCCGTGATGACGACACTGCCGTGGCGGAATACTCCCCTCCACAAACGCTGCAAGCATATCCGGTCCCGATCTATTCCCGGTCACACCTGCCGCGCTCTTCAAGATCGTATACCGCATACTGACTTCACTGCTAGTCCGTGAGACAGTCATGCCTCATATGAGTTATGGTTGTCTCATGGCTGTTGATCGGGATCAGGTACTGCGTGCCGCCGCGGGGCTGCTGATGCGGAAGGCCGCGGCGACCATGGACGAGGTCGCCCGGGCCGCCGGGATCAGTCGCGCCACGCTGAACCGGCAGTTCGCCGGCCGGGACGCGCTCGTGCGCGCGCTCGAGGAGCTCGGCATCGCCGAGTGCGAGGACGCCCTGGCGAAGGCCCGGCTCGACGACGGCCCGGCCGCCGATGCGGTACGCCGCTTGGTCCGCGAGCTCGAGCCCTCCGCCGGACTACTCGCGTTCCTGTACTCGGAGAACCAGCTCTTCGAAGGCGACGAGCAGAACGACGGCTGGGCCCGACTCGACGCCAACCTGGTCGGGCTGTTCCGGCGTGGTCAGCAGGCGGGTGAGTTCCGGATCGATCTGAGTCCGGTGTGGCTCGCCGAGGCGATGTACGGGCTGCTGGTTTCCGGCGCCTGGGCGGTCGCCGAGGGCAGGGCTGCCCGAAATGACTTCACCCAAATGATCGCCGAGTTGCTGCTCGGCGGCGCAGTACGGAGAGACTGATGACGGTTTCGCACGACGCCGACGTGGTGACGCGGCCCGGTCGGTGGCTGGCGCTCGCCGTACTCGTGCTGGCGGTCCTGCTTGTCGCGGTGGACGCGACCGTGCTCGGCCTGGCGACTCCGTTCCTGACCGAGGACCTGAAGCCGTCGGGCACGCAGTTGCTCTGGATCGGCGACGCGTACTCGTTCGTGCTCGCCGGACTGCTCGTCTCGATGGGCAGCCTCGGCGACCGGATCGGCCGCAAGCGCATCCTGCTGATCGGCGCCACGGCGTTCGGCGCGATCTCCGTCCTGAACGCGTACGCGAACTCGGCCGAGCTGATGATCGTCGCCCGTGCCCTGCTCGGGGTCGCCGGCGCGACGCTGATGCCGGCCACGCTCGCCTTGATCCGCAATCTCTTCCACGATCCGCGCGAGCGCAGTCTCGCGATCGGGATCTGGGGTGCCGCTGCGTCCGCCGGGATGGCGGTCGGTCCGATCGTCGGCGGCGTACTGCTGGAGAACTTCTGGTGGGGTTCGGTCTTCCTGATCAACCTGCCGGTGATGGCGGTCCTGGTCGTCGTCGGCGCGAAGTTGCTGCCGGAGTCGCGTAATCCCGAGCCGGGTCCGTGGGATCTGGTCAGCGTCGTGCTGTCGATGGTCGGCATGATCGGTGTCGTCTACGCGATCAAGGAGTTCGCGGCGCACGGGTTCGGCTGGCTGGCAGTCGCGGCCGGGGTCGTCGGTGTGCTCGCGCTCTATGGATTCGTACGGCGTCAGCGTCGGTTGCCGATCCCGTTGCTGGATCTGCGGTTGTTCCGCAGCCGTGGTTTCAGTAGTGCCGTCCTGGCCGATCTGCTCACGATCCTTGGGCTTTCCGGGTTGATCTTCTTCCTCTCGCAGTACCTCCAACTGGTGCAGGGCCGGCGACCGATCGAGGCCGGCCTCGCGGAGCTCCCGGCTGCGATCGGGGCGGTTGCCGCTGGTCTCCTGGCCGGACGTGCGGCGCGGCGGTTCTCGGTACGGGCGGTTGTCGCGGGCGGTCTGGCTGCGATCGGACTGGCGTTGGCCGCGCTCACGACGATCAGCACCACCACCGGGTATCCGCTGCTCGGTGCGGCCTTGCTGGTGGTCGGGGCTGGCGCTGGGTTCTCGTTCACCGTCACGGCCGACGTGATCCTGACCGCCGTACCGAAGGAGCAGGCCGGGGCGGCGAGTGCGGTGTCCGAAACGGCGTACGAGCTCGGCGCGGCGCTCGGTATCGCGCTGCTCGGCTCGATCGTCACCGGCATCTATCGCGGCTTCCCCAGCCCGGCCGGCACGCCTGCTTCGGCGCACGAATCACTCGGTGGAGCCTTCGAAGCCGCCGCGAACCTTCCGCCCCAGGCCGCTGCCGCTCTGTTGGACGCGGCACGCGAGTCCTTCGCCAACGGCATAGCCATTGCGGCCGGCGTCGGCGCCTTCGTCCTGCTGGCAACCGCAGTCGCCGCCTGGTTCCTCCTCCGCGGCCAGGAGCTCAACGCCGGCGACGAACTCTAGGCAAAAAGTTTCCATTCTTCGATTACCCCTGGGAGATTCCGCCGAATCGGAGTACAAAGAATTCTTGTTAGGTCTTACCGCCCCTAGGCCTAGGAGGAATCTGTCATGGCCGGAATCACTGCTGAAGCCTCATGGTTCTGTTGTGGGAACGCATGGGGACCCTGTGGAAGCGCCGGGCACGGCGCCTGCGGGACCTGTAACTCGGGAAACATGCAGCACGCGTGGCCGAACACCTCGGACGGGTGCTACGCCATCACCCATCCGGACACCTGCGGGATCACCGGGATGTCCCGGCGAACCTGCGGCTTCCAGCACGCCACGACCAGTCTGTGCACTGGTAAGCGGGTCGTCACGTCGATCGCCGACTGCGGTCCGCAGACCGACCTGTTCTGCGGCGAACGCACCTGCTGCGGCGGGAACTGCGCCTCGAACCGGGTCATCGACTTCACGCCGGCCGCGTTCAGCGCGCTCGGCCTCAGCCTGAACAGCGGCCTGTCTCCCGTCACGATCAACGCGGCCTGAGAGGAGAACCGAGATGACAACCACGATGGATCGCCGCTCGCTGCTCAGCCGCGCCGCTCTCGGTGCGACCGGACTGGTCGCCGCCACCGCGATGGGATCACTCGCCCCGGAGACGGCGTTCGCCGCCGGTAGTCAGTTCGCCGACGCGGGTCAGCCGGACCCGAACTTCGCCGAGGGTCTGATCATGGGCCGCAACCAGGATCTCCTGCAGGTACAGGGATCCGACGGCCGGCTGCACCGGATCCAGCTGACCGGTGTGACGAGCGTCTGGAAGCTCCGCCCGACCACGATCGACCAGGCCAAGATCGGTGACGGCCTGTACGCACGTGGCGTGCTGCTGCCGGACGGGATCCTGGCCGCCGAGGCGGTCTGGGTCAACATCGTCAACCTGACCGTCGACATCACCTCGATAAGCCGCACCGGCGTGCAGTTCGACCACCACGGCCAGAAGGTCGTCGGTCACGTGCAATCCGGTACCACGGCAGCTGTGTACAACGGCACACCCGCGGTGTCCGATCTGTCGATGCTCAAGGTCGGCCGGCACGCCCAGGTGATCGGCGCCTGGCGACCGGGCACCAACGAGATCGACATCGCGACGATCTACACGTCGAACTGATATGGGCACCGGTTTCGCGGCTGCACAGCCGCTTCTGATCGGGTTGCTCCTGCTCTGGTCGTCGTACGGCAAGTTCGCCGATCCCAAGCAGGCCGAGCGTACGGCGTTACCGCGCTTGGTCGGCGAGTCACGAGCGATCACTGCCTATCGAACCGTTGCGGGGATCGAGGCACTCGTTGCCTTGGCCCTCCTACTCCCACCGGTCTGGACCGTCGAGGCGATCACCACGGTGGTCCTGGCGGCGGGTTTCACCGGATTCCTGATCTACTCGAAGGTCGTCGTCCCCGAGGCGTCCTGTGGATGCGCCGGAAAGTCGGCGAAACCCGTTGGCCGGCGTGCCATCGCTCGAGCTTTGTTGCTGCTGGCAACCGCTGCAGTGGCGACGACGGCGACAATCGCCTGGTGGTCTGCGGGTCCGGTCATCGCTGTGCTCGTCGTCGAGGCGGCTGCGTTCGTGATGCTGTCCGCCGAGCTCGACCGGTACTGGCTACTACCGATCCGCCGCTTCCGGATCCGGCTCAGCCATCCGTACGCCGGTACTGCGTCCGACACCGCACCACTCGCCGCGACCCAGCGGCGCGTCCTGCTCAGCCCGGCGTACCGCGCGGTCGACGGGCTGCTGCACTCCGACATCCACGACTACTGGGACGACGATGACTGGCGCTACTTGAGTTACGTCGCCAGGTACGACGGCCGCCGAGCGACCGCCGTCTTCGCCGTACCGCACCAAGACTCCACCCCGGAGTCCGTCCGGGTCGCTGTCGTTGACGAGGCGTCTGGGATGACCCTCTACCGACCGATGGTGTTGGGGGTTGCCGGGTAATCCGGACCGCCAGGCCATCACAACCGCAAGTTCGCCGCCCCCGCCAGGCTGACCGTGGCGGGGGCGGCGGCATTGTGATGGCGCGGCGGTCCGCACCTGTTGACAGATCTCAGGATCGTTAGGAAGCTTTCCTAATAGTTTGTCCCCTGCAGCTCCTCCGCCCCGGAACACCAGGAGACCTCATGAGATCCCGTTCGATCTGGTCCGTGACCGCGCTGGCCGTCCTCACGCTCGGGCTCAGCGCTCCACCATCCGCCACGGCTGCGGCTGCGGCTGCGGCCACGGACTACCAGGCCGAGGATGCGACCATCTCCCAAGGTGTGGTCGAGTCCAACCATGCCGGCTACACCGGAAGCGGCTTCGTCAATTACGACAACCTTGTCGGCGGTTACGTCGAGTGGACCGTGACGGCTCCGGCCGGTCCGGCCGACGTGACCCTGCGATACGCGAACGGCACGACGGCCACTCGGCCGATGGACTTCACCGTCAACGGTCAGCCCGGTGCGGTCGGCATCACGTTCCCCGGTACGGGCGCGTGGACTACGTGGAAGACCAAGACTGTCCGCCTCCAGCTCAGTGCCGGCACCAACAAGATCCGCGCCCGCGCTACCAGCGCTGACGGAGGACCTAACGTGGACGAGCTGACCGTCACGCCGACCACCAACGACACCACGCCCCCGTCCGCTCCGGGGAACCTTGCCGTCAGCAACATCAAGTCGAACGCCGCCACCTTCACCTGGACCGCGGCCACCGACGACGCCGGCGTGGTCCGCTACGAGATCAACCGCGGCGGCAACGTCCTGAAGGTTGTCGACGGCAACACGTTGACCGCGACCGTGGACACGCTGACCGCCAACACGGCGTACGACATCTCCGTCGGCGCATTCGATGCCGCGGGCAACGCTTCGCAACAGAGCAACGTGGTCACGTTCACCACGCCGGGCAGCGGTGACACCCAACCACCGACCGCTCCGGGGAGCCTGCACTCGACCGGAGTGACCGCGAACAGCGTGTCCCTCGCGTGGAATGCATCCACCGACAACGGCGGCAGCATCGCCGGGTACGACGTCTATCAAGGGTCGACGAAGGTGGCGACGACTGGCTCGTTGACCGCGACCGTGACCGGTTTGACGCCCAACACGCAGTACAGCTTCACGGTCAAGGCCAGAGACCCTGATGGCAACGCGTCCGATCCGAGCAACGCGGTGACGGTTCGTACGTCGACCACGGGCACCGGCGGCATTCCGGAGTACGACAAGGACATCGCGAAAGTCGACCTCGGCTGGAGCGTTGCGTTCCTGCCGGACGGGTCCGCGCTGGTGACCGAGCGGGACCGGTTCGAGGTACTGCGGGTGACGGCGAGCGGGCAGAAGACGACGCTCGGGAAGGTGCCGGGCGTGGTCACGACCAGCGGCGAAGGCGGTCTGCTCGGGATCGCGTTGTCGCCGAACTTCGCGACCGACCACTGGGTGTACTTCTACCACACGGCTTCCGGCGACAACCGGATCGTGCGGATGAAGTACGAGGACGGCAAGCTCGCCACAACCTCGTCCCCGGTACTCACGGGATTGGCGAAGAACCGGTACCACAACGGCGGGCGGATCGCGTTCGGTCCGGACGGGAAGCTGTACGCGACCGTCGGCGACGCGAAGAACTCCGGCAACGCGCAGAACAAGAACTCGCTCAACGGCAAGATCCTGCGGATGAACGCCGACGGCACTCCGCCGAGCGACAACCCGTTCTACAGCAGCGGCGGCAACGCCCGCTATGTCTGGAGCTGGGGTCATCGGAATCCGCAGGGTCTGGCCTGGGACTCGCGTGGTCAGCTGTGGGCCGCCGAGTTCGGTGAGAACAGCCTGGACGAGCTCAACCTGATCCAGAAGGGCGGCAACTACGGTTGGCCGGCCTGCGAAGGCACGATCGGCGACTGCGACGGGTACATCGCGCCGAAGCGCACCTGGTCGACGTCGCAAGCCGGGCCGAGCGGCATCGAGATCGTCAACGACTGGATCTACATCGCCGGCGTCACCGGTGAGCAGCTCTGGGTCACGAAGATCAATGCCGCGGGCAACGGTGTCGGGACTCCGCAGGCGTTGTTCTCCGGTCGCTGGGGACGACTGCGGAGTGTCACTCGGACGCCGGACGGCGGGTTGTGGCTGACGTCAACGAACGACGACAAGGACGGCGGTACGCCGAGCACGATCGACAATGCGATCGTGCGGCTGAAGTTCCCTTAGACAGTCGTTATTTCTTGCTGCTGCGGAGGATGGTGTCGAGGGCCGCGGCCGGTGGCGGGGGCACCGGCAGCGGTGGGTGGCCCGGGCGGAGGGCGTCGAGCATCAGGGCCAGGTAGCGGCGCCACAGCTCCGGGTCGATGGTGCGGCTCATGGCGAACGCCGGGCCGAGCATCGCGAAGACCGCCGCGACGTCTTGCGGCGCGGCGTCTTCGCGAATCGCGCCGGCGCGTTGACCGCGTTCGAAGAGTTCGGTGACGGAGGCAACGATCCGCGGCCAGATCCGAGCCTGCTCATCGTCATCCCCCTGTCCGGTAAGGGTTTCGTAGAGTCCGCGGTCGGTGGCCTGCCGGGAGGCGGTGCGCTGGAAGAACTGAACGAGTCCGTCCCACGGGTCTTCGATCGCGAGCGCCTCCTCGGCGTCGACCACGATCTGCTCGGTCGCATCCCGCAGTACCTCGGCGGCGATCGCATGCTTGTTCGGGAAGTGCCGGTACGCCGTACCCGTGCCCAGGCCGGCGTGCCGGGCGATGTCGTCAAGGGTCGCGCCGAACCCGTGCTCGGCGAACACCTCGCGCGCCGACGTGACGAGGCGCTCCCGGTTGCGAACGGAATCCCGCCGGCTCATCCTGCGACCACGCCGTGCTCGATGAGGCTCTCGGCGCACTCCACGACGGTCTGCGCCGCCGGGCGCTGCTTCCACCCGAGGACGCGCTCGGCCTTCGCGGTCGTGTGCCGGTTGCGCCGGCCGAGCGAAACGGTGATCGCCTTCAGCGACGGGTCGGTGATCGACGCGAGCCGGACGACGAAGTTCGGCAGCTCGCGGGTCGGCACCGACCCGGCTTGGGCGCCGAGGCCGGCCTTCAGGGCTTGGGCGATCTCCCGCATCCAGACGAATTCTCCGGTCCCGAGGAACCGTTCGCCGGCCGCCTCCGGCGCCAGCATTGCGCGGATGTGCAGGTCGACCAGGTCGCGGACGTCGACGACCTCCAGGCCGATCTTCGGTGCCCCCGGCATCTTCCCGGTCAGCATCCGCTGAATGATCTGCGTCGTACCAACGTTGTTTGCGGTCAGGATCGGGCCGAAGACCGCGCCGGGCAACACCGTCGTCAGCTCGGTCGGGCCGTCGTACGACGCCATGAAGTCCCAAGCAGCCTTCTCTGCAAGGGTCTTCGACCGCCGGTACGCCGGCAGCGACGGGTCGTCGATTGTCCACAAGGTCTCGTCCGTCACGCTCTCCTCGGCGTACGACGCCGGGCTCGCAGCGTTGGCCGCCGACGTCATCACGACCCGCCGTACGCCGGCGTTGGTCGCGGCCCGAAGGACCCGCAAGGCCCCTTCGCGCGCCGGGACGATCAGCGCGTCGGGGTCCTTCGACGACTCGTCGCCGAGCGGCGAGGCCACGTGCAGCACGTAGTCGACGCCGGCCATCGCCGCGTCCCATCCGTCGTCGTTCAACAGGTCGGCCGCGGCGAACGTCAGCCGCTCCCCCGGATCCCCCACTGCCTCGCGAACCGCGTCCCCTTTCGCGAGGCTCCGCACCGTCGTCCGCACGTCGTACCCGCGCTCGAGCAACGCGACGATCGCCCAGCCACCGACGTACCCCGTGCCGCCGGTCACCAGCACCGTTTCAGTCATCTTCTCCACCTCGGGCTTAACGGAGATCCGCTCTCCGGTTACGAGAGTAGCACGAAGTGGAGAGACGCTCTCCGGTTAGCGCAGGCCGTGCTTGTCGATCCAGGTGGAGAGCTCAGCGGCGATCTCCTTCGGGCGGTCCTCAGCGGCATGGTGGCCGGCCGGGCCGCAGTGGACGACGTCGAGCGCGGCGATGCTTGCCTGGCACCATTCCTTGACCTCGTCGCCGATGAGCAGAGTCGGCGAACCTTCGAAGGTCAGCAGCAGCTTGGGTACGTCGGGACTCGCGGCGAGCCAGTCGTCGTACGCCTCGACCCTCGCGACGAGCTCGGCCGGGTCGCCGCCGAGCGGGAGCTGACGGGCCCAGGCGAGGATGGGCTTGCGGGTTTCGGGCGTCGGGTACGGCGCGAGGTAGGTCTGCAGATCCTCGTCGGAGACTGGCGTGAGTACGCCGCCGGTGAAGGCTTGGCGGACGAAGAGGTTCTGCTCGAGGACGAGATCCTCGCCGGCGCCCGTCGTACGGATCAGGCGGGACCGTTCGGCGGCCTGTGGGGACAGGTCTTCCCAGGCCATCGGCTTCACGATCGTCTCGAAGAACGCGATGCCTTTGACGCGCTCGGGATGACGCGACGCCCAGTCGAACGCGAGCGCGCCGCCCCAGTCGTGGCCGACGAGAATCACCTCGTCGAGACCGAGTGCGTCGAACCAGGCGTCGAGGTAGCGGGCGTGGTCGGCGAACGTGTACTCGAGGTCGGGCTTGCCGGACCGGCCCATGCCGATCAGGTCGGGCGCGAGGATTCGGCCCGCGCCGACGTTCGGCACGATGTTGCGCCAGACGTACGACGAGGCGGGGTTGCCGTGCAGGAAGACAATCGGCGTACCACTGCCGCTGTCTTCGTAATAGATGGTCGAGTCGAGTAGGTCGATTTCAGGCATGACGGAATTCCTCACAGTGGGGTGTCGAGCAGGTCGGTGAGATCGCGGACGAAGCTCTTCGTCCGCGCGCCGCGGCGCCCCCCGAGCGGCGCCAGCAGTTTGTCCAGCAGAGCAGCGACTTCTCCGATCGCGGGCTGGATCGTCTCGCGCCCTTTCGCGGTCAACTCGAGCCGCATCGTGCGCGTGTCGACGGCGTCCCGGGTGCGCTCGATCAGCCCGTCCGCGTCGAGACTGCGCGCCAACTTGGAGACGTACAACGCTTCCAGGCCGGTGTGATCAGCCAACTCCCGCTGGCTCGGCGCGTGACCGTCCCGCTCGAGTCCGTACAACGAGGCCAGCATCACGTACTGCGCATGCGTCAACCCCCGCGGCGCCAACGCCCGATCAACCGCCACCCGCCACTTCATCGAAAGCCGCCAAACCAAATGCCCCGGCGTCGCTTCACCCATACCAAATACAGTACATGGCTACTATGTACATGGCTAGTATCTCGGAGTGCGACCGCTCTAGCTGCGGCCGAAGTCGGAGTAGGTAGGGAGACCGGTGGTCAGGGAGGTTTGGGCGAGGGTTAGGCGGCGGGCCATCGAGGGGCGGAGGTGGGGGGTTGCTTCGGCGAGGGTCAGGTAGTGGTGGGCTCGGGCCTCGGTGGGGTCGAGGGTGAGGGTTTGCTGGTCGAGTACGCCGCCGTCGAAGATGAACGCGAGGGAGTCGGTCCAGGGGCCGATCGCCGGGACCCAGTCGACGACCAGGAGGCGGCCGATCTCGAGGTCGAGGCCGATCTCCTCCTTGACCTCGCGACGGCAGGCTTCGTACGGCGATTCGTCGTACTCGACGATGCCGCCGGGGATGTCGAGGGTCGGCTTGTAGGTGGGTTCGAGGAAGAGGATGCGGCCGGCCCGGTCCCGGATCAGCGCGCCGCCGGCGGCGGTTTTGCGCGGCAGGCGGGCGGCGATGCCGGGGTTGAACTCCTTCTCCGGCTCACCCTCGGCGGCGAGATCGTCCTGTCGGTTCACGGGTCGAGCGTATGTCTCCTACTTCCCTGCCGTCGCGAGTAGGAGCCAGCCAGTCCCGAGCCAGGACCCGGGACTGAAGACAGGAATCGGGACTGGGGACAGGGTATGGGGGCTGGGGACCTGGTATTGCTTGTCTCCGGACACCAAAGGGTGTCTTCAGTCCCGGGAGAGGGGTCGCGATGTTGCGAGGGCGGTCGGCGAAAGGGCATTGGTTCGGGACGGTGATCGACGCGCCGGATCCGCAGGCGCTCGGCATGTTCTACCACGCGATTCTCGGGTGGGAGATCCACAAGGACGAGCCCGACGAGTTCACGCTGGCTGTGCCCGGCAACTCCGAGACCTACCTCGCGTTCCAGGCGCAGACGTCCGCGCCGTGGGCTCGCCCGGTCTGGCCGGCCGCCGACGGACAACAGCAGATGATGATGCATCTGGACATCGAGGTCGGCGAGCTCGATACCGCCGTACGGCACGCGATCGAGCTCGGAGCCACCCTCGCGGAATACCAGCCTCAGGACGAGGTCCGGGTTCTTCTCGACCCGGCCGGTCATCCGTTCTGCCTCTACGCCAACGGCTGATCCAACGCGCGCGTCATCCAGATCGAGTCGCCGCGCTCGGGGTTCTCGTCGACCCGGCCGCTGCGCTCGAAACCGAGCTTCTCGAGAACACGGAACGACGGCGCGTTCCACTCCCGTACGGTCGCCCACAGCAGGACCCGAGGAACTCCGGACCGCTCGGACGTCGGACCGTTTCAGGGGTCAACCCCCGAGTTGGCCGGTTGTCCCCCCGGCATACAAGCGGCTAAGCGGCCGGGTCAGGGGTTGACCCCTGAAACGTACGTCGTCGGGCGGGGCTGGGCTCGGCGCGCGGCTGGGGTTAGGAGCGCGGGGGCGGGCCGCGGGCCGGATTCGTGACGTCCCTGGTGTCCGCGCCACCGCCGCAGGACTTCGACATCGATGTTGAACGTGACCGGCGTCACGTCACATCCGGGGTGGTGAGCGGTGTCTTGTGTTTATCGAAAGGAGTGCGCACATGACACCGCACATCGTCGTACTAGGGGCCGGGTACTCCGGTCTGGTCGCGGCCAAGCTGGCAGCGCGGCGTACCGGATCGCCCGTCACGCTGGTCAACGCCCGCGAGACCTTCGTCGAGCGGGTCCGGATGCACCAGCTCGCGTCCGGTCAGAAGTTGCCGGAGCGGCCGATCAAGGAGCTGCTCGCCGGGACCGGCGTCGAGTTCGTCGCCGACCGGGTGCAGCGGATCGACGCCGAGTCCCGGACCGTCGTCCTGAGTGATCGCGAGCTGCGGTACGACGTCCTGATCTACGCACTCGGGAGCCGGGCGGACCTGAACTCGGTGCCTGGGGCAAACGAATACGCCTACACCGTTGCGGACGTCGACCACGCCGGCCAACTCCGCGACCGCCTCCGCACGGCCGGAACGATCGCCGTCGTCGGCGGTGGGCTGACCGGGATCGAGGCCGCCACCGAGCTCGCCGAGAGCTACCCAGACCGGACTGTCCGCCTCGCAACGAGCGGCCGGCTGGGCTCGGCGCTCTCCGATCGTGGCCAACGGCACCTACATCGTGTCTTCGACCGCCTCGGCATCGAGCTGGTCGAGAACGCCCGCGTCGCCGCGGTGGACGCCGACGGCCTGAAGCTCGACGACGGAGATCGCGTGCCCGCGGATGTCGTGGTCTGGACGACCGGCTTCGAGGTCTCCCCGCTGGCAGCCGAGGCCGGCTTCGCGGTCGACGCACACGGCCGGATGAAGGTGGACGCGACCCTCCGGTCGACCTCCCACCCGGACGTCTACGCGATCGGCGATGCGGCAGCGGTACGTCGTACCAGCGGGCAGGAGCTCCGGATGGCCTGTGCGACCGGACTCCCCGCCGCGGCTCACGCCGTACGTTCGCTGACCGCCCGCCTGGCCGGCCGTCAGCCGAAACCGCTGCGTTACCGCTACATCCAGCAGTGCATCAGCCTCGGCCGCAACGACGCCCTGATCCAGTTCGTCCACGCCGACGACTCGCCGCGCAAGACCGTGCTCACCGGCCGCTCCGCCGTCCGCTACAAGGAGGCCATCGTCCGCAGCGCCTTCCTCGCCCAACGCCACCCGGCGCTCACCGCCTTGGCCTGATCGATCAGTTTTCAAGAAGCACCGGCCCGGCGTCGGCTTCTACTGTGAGGAGTGTTCAAGCCGATCAGTTGAAAGGACACTCCAATGGCCACGACGCCGAAGAAGTCGTACGACGGGTTCAGCGAAGCTGAGCGGGATGCGATGAAGGAGCACGCGAAGGAGCTCAAGAGCAAAGAGGATCCCAACGAGGCGCAGCTGGCGAAGATCGCCGGGATGGCCGACGGTGACCGGGAGATGGCCGAGCGGTTGCACGCGCTGATCGCCAAGGAGGTGCCCGAGCTGACGCCGAAGCTCTGGTACGGGATGCCCGGCTGGACCCTGGGCGGGAAGAACGTCTGCTTCTTCCAGGACGCGGCCAAGTTCAAGGCCCGCTACGCAACCTTCGGTTTCAGCGACCTGGCCAAGATCGACGACGGCGACCTGTGGCCCACGTCGTACGCCGTCATGGAGCTCACCCCGGCCGTCGAGAAGCAGCTCATCGCGCTGGTAAAGAAGGCTGTCAGCTAAGTCAGGCGGACCGTTCGTAGAAGCCGTCGTACCGGGCGCGGGCAAGGACTCCGCCGGCCGAGGCCAGAACGTCCCGCGGCTTGGCGTTCTCGAGAGCTGGTCCGCGCGGTCCCTCGGTCAGAGGGTCAGCGAGGGCGAAGAGCTGGAATACATAGCGATGCGCGCCATGACTCTTCGGTGGTGCAGGCCCGAAATAGCCGCTGCCGATGCCTGCGCGCAGTACGCGTACACCGGCGGCCGGATTGCCCGCATCGAGAGCGCCCTGCGCCAGGCTGGTCGCCGACGCGTCCAGCAAGGCCACGCAATGGATGAAGGGCAGCGGCGTGGGGGCATCGGGATCCTCGACGACCAGCAGCAGTTGCGCCGTACCCGTGGGGACCGAGGACCAGGTCAAGGCTGGCGACACGTCCTCGCCGCCCACCCGGGTCGAGGCATGCACCAGCGGAATGATGCCTTCGTGGTCGAAGTCCGAACTGCTCAGCGACAACGTCTCCGGGCCGGCCAGATTCGGCGAGTTCCAGGCGAGCGCCGCGTCGCCGCGTCGCCGGTTCTTGGGCGCATCAGCCCGCTCTGTCATTGCTTCTCCTGATCGGTGGGTGGAGCGGCGGGGTGGCCCTGGCGCAGGCCTGTCAGTTCGTCGACGGCGCTGCGCTGGGAGCGTTCGATGAACTCCAGCAGCGTGTTCAGCGCTTGGGGCTGGAAGACCGCGAGGTCATCGTGCGCGCGGGCGGTCAGTCCTTCGTAGTACGCCGCGATGCGGGCCAGTCCGTCACCGGTCGGTTCGATGAGCACCCGGCGCCGGTCTTGAGGATCGTTGGTCCGCGTGATGCAGCCGGCGGCGTCCAGACGGTCGATCATCCGCGACACCGACCCCGGTGTCAGACCGACACTGCGAGCCAGCTCGGCAGCGGTGGCGGGTCCGTGCTGATTCAGCACATGCAGACAGTCCAGGTCACTGGCGGCGACGCCGATCCGCTCAGCGATCAGCCGGTTGAGCTGCGACATGGCATTGACCCACCCCGGCAGCGCGGCCAGCACCCGCTCCTGGGCGTCGCGTCGCGACGTGCGCGCCATCCGGCTCTCCTCTCTGCGGTCGCCGGTCAACCTAGCGAATAATGTTGTGCGACGCAATCATTGCGTCACACACCAAGTGCGCCGCCGGAGACCGGCCGCCGCCATGGCACAATCTGGCGGGTGCAGATCGCGATGCTGGGGCCATTCGAGGTGCGTACGGGCGATGGCGGCATCGCCGACGTACCGGGGGCGCGGCTTCGTGGGCTGTTGATCGCGCTGGCGCTCGAGCCTGGTCGCGTCGTTTCGAAGGCGGCTCTGGTCGACTGGATCTGGGGTGAGCAGCCGCCGGCCGATGCGACGAACGCCTTGCAGCGCTTGGTTTCCCGGCTCCGGAAGGTCCTTCCGGAGGGATCGGTCGAAGGGCAGACGGACGGCTACCGGCTGCAGGTGGATCCGGACTCGGTCGACGCCGTACGGTTCGAGCGGCTCGTCGCTCGGGCCCGCACGGACCAGGATCCACAGGGCGTGCGACTGCTCCGCGAGGCGCTCGAGTTGTGGCGCGGTCCGGCGATGCAGGACGTCGGCCTGACCGAGAGCGGGGCATTCGACGCTGCCGTGACTCGGCTCGACGGTCTCCGCCTGGCTGCCATGGAGGATCGGTACGACGCCGAGATCACCCTCGGTCACGGCGCGGAAATGGTCACCGAGCTGACCGATCTCGTCACCGCGCATCCGGTCCGCGAACGGCTCGTTGCCGCGCTGATGCGTGCCCTGGTCGCCTCAGGTCGCGACACCGAAGCACTCCGGGTGTTCGAGCGCACCAGGGAAATCCTCGCCGACGAACTCGGCGTCGACCCCTCGCCGGAGCTCTCCGCACTCCACGTCGCCCTACTGCGCGGCGAGCTGGTACGACGTGACGAGAAGCGGAACACCAATCTCCGCGAAGAACTGACGACGTACGTCGGTAAGGACGCCGACATCGACGCCGTCCGCGGTCTCATCGCCGAACACCGACTCACCACCCTGATCGGGCCTGGCGGGTCCGGAAAGACCAGGCTGGCCGGGGAATCCGCGCGTACCCTGCTCGGCGATCTGCCGGACGGAGCCTGGATGGTCGAGCTCGCGGCCATCGGCGCCGACGGTGACGTGGCCCAGGCGACCCTGGCCGCGCTCGCACTCCGGGACGCGCTGCTCGGCGACGTACCGGAGGCGGATCCGACGGACCGGGTCATCGCGGCGGTCCGCGAGCGGGCGATGCTGCTGATCCTGGACAACTGCGAGCACGTGATCGAGTCGGCGGCGACGTTCGCCCATCGGGTGCTCGGCGAGTGCCCGCGGCTGCGGATCCTCGCGACGAGCCGGGAGGCGCTCGGGATCACCGGTGAGGCTTTGTGGCCGGTCGCGCCGCTTGCCCTGCCCGCGGAAGGCGGGGAGCTCGACTCGCCGGCCGTTCGCCTGCTGCAGGACCGGGCCGGCGCGGTCCGTGCAGATCTCACCTCGGACGCTCAGACGCTGGCCACGATGGCCCGCATCTGCCGGGCCTTGGACGGTATGCCGCTGGCCATCGAGCTCGCCGCGGCCAGATTGCGCACCATGTCCCTCGAGCAGCTGGCCAACCGGCTCGACGACCGTTTTCGTTTGCTGACCGGCGGCAGTCGTACGGCGCTCCCCCGGCACCGGACGCTTCGTGCAGTCGTCGACTGGAGCTGGGAGCTGCTGTCGGAGGCCGAGCGATCGGTGCTGCGCAGGCTCTCGGTCTTCGCCGGCGGCGCGAGCCTGGAGGCGGCGGAACAGGTCTGCGCCGGAGGTGCGGTCGAGTCGTGGGAGGTGCTCGACCTGCTGACCGCGTTGACCGAGAAGTCGCTGGTGGTCGCCAAGGACGAGGGCACGCCGCGCTACCGGATGCTCGGCACGATCAAGGAGTACGCCCAGCAACGGCTCGCGGAGGCGGGTGAGTCCGATTCAACCCGTCGTACCCACCTCGCGTACTTCACCGAGCTGACCGAGACCGCGGACCCGCATCTGCGCCGCGCCGAGCAGCTCGAATGGCTGGCGATCCTCGAACCTGACCACGACAACATCGCCGCGGCGATGCGGGGCGCGCTCGCGGCGCAGGAGGCAGGCGGCGCGATGCGGCTCGCCGCGGGCGCCGGCTGGTACTGGTGGTTCGCCGGGCACAAGGTCGAGGGCAACGAGTACCTGATGGCTGCCCCGGCCCTGCCCGGTGAGGTGGCCGACGAGGTGCTGGCCGTGGTGTACGCGTTCGTCACCGGGATCATGACGTCGGGACGAGGGCGGGACCAGTACAACGCGGAGGAATGGATCCGGAAGGCTGCCGACATCGGTCGACGGGTCGGGACCACGCACCCGGCTGTGAAGATGTCGCCCGCGTTGGAGCGCCTGCTGGAGGGGCCGGCCGCCTTCGTGTCCGCGTTCGAGCCGTTGCTCACCGATGACGATCCTTGGGTTCAGGCGCTGGCACGTCTGCAGACCGGCAAGATGCGCATCATGCTCGGCGACGGCGACCGTGATGCCGACGCCTTGCTCGAGACGGCGCTGGCCGAGTTCCGTGCGATTGGCGAACGCTGGGGGATGTCGTTCGCGCTGACCGAACTGGCGGACCGGGTCGCCGTCCGCGGAGAGTTCGCCGCTGCTTGCGAGTACTGCGAACAGGCGATCGCGGTCGCCGCGGAGGTCGGCGCCACCGAGGACGTCGTACGAATGCGGTCGAGGCAGGCGCAGCTGTACTGGCTGGCCGGTGACCTGGAGGCGAGCGCGGCTGCGATGGCCGACGCGCAACGGCAGGGCGAACGAGTCGCCTGGCCGGAGGCACTGGTCGAACTGGCGCTGTCCAAGGCGGAACTCGCGCGCTGGAGCGGCGACACCGAGGAGGCCCGCCGGCAGCTCGCCGTCGCAACCACGTTGCTGGGGAACGAGGCCGAAGGAGCCAGTCTGCGGATGATCCGGCACGATCTGCTCGGCTACCTGACCGACGATCTCGACGAGTCCTGGGAGCACCGCACCGCCGCGGTCCAGGCGGCGACCGAGAGCGGGCACATCCCAGGCATCGCGCAGGTGCTGGTCGGGATCGCGGACCTGGCCTTGCGTACCGGTCAGGACGAGCAGGCCGCGCGGCTGCTCGCCGCGAGTGCCGCCGTCCGCGGACTACCTGATCTGTCCAACCCGGATCTGACCAGGATCGAGCAGGAAACCCGCAGTCGCCTCGGTGAAAAGCTGTTCACCGAGGCGACTGAAGAGGGGCAGCAGGCAAGTTGGACCGAGTTGGTCGCGGTCACGCTCGCTTCTTGAACGTCGAGGTCGCCCAGACGTACCCGACGACCGCGATCCCGACCAGCCAGGCCAGCGCCGCGATCAGGTCGCTGGACGCGGCCGAACCGTTGAGCAGGCCACGCAGGCTCTCGATGATCGGCGTGAACGGCTGGTACTCCGCGAACTGCTTCACACCGGGACCCATCTTGTCCGCCGGCACGATCGCGCTGCTGAAGAACGGCAGCATGATCAGCGGCACCGAGGCCAGACCCGCCGTCTCCGGAGTCTTCGCGAACAGGCCGAGAGCGACCGTGAGCCATCCGCAGGCGAGAGCAAGCAGTACGACGATACCGATCACACCGAGCCATTCGGCGAAGTTCGCCGACGGGTTGAAGCCGAGCGCGAAGGCCACTCCGATGATCGCCGCGATCGCGATCAGGTTCGTCATCAGGCTGGCGATCACGTGCCCGGTCAGCACCGCACCACGCGGGACGTCCATCACCTTGAACCGGTTGATGATGCCCTTGGTCATGTCGGAGTTCACCGACGTCGCCACCGACCCGAGTCCGTAGCAAACAGCCAGCAGGAGCATGCCGGGCGTTGCATAGTCGACGTACGGAACACCGACGCTGAAGGCGTCTCCGAGCATGTACACGAACATCAGCATGACCACGACCGGCATCAGGACTGCGTTGAAGACCGAAGTTGGGTTGCGGGCGATGTGCTTGAAGTTGCGGCGCAGCATCACCATCGAGGGGTTCTTCATTTCGCGACTACCTCCGCGGTGTCGTGGCCCGTCAGGGCGAGGAATACGTCATCGAGATCAGGGGTGTGGACGGAGAACTCCTCGGCGTCGAGCGAGTGCTCGTCGAGGCGGTCGAGCAGTGCCCGGACCGACTTGGTGCCGCCGTCGCTGGGGACCCGCAGCGTCAGCGCGTCGTCGTCCCGGGTCGAGTCGGGCATGATCTGAGCGGCCGTGTCCAGGTCTTCGAAGCTGGCGAACCGGAACCGCACGTGCGTGCCGGGGATCAGCCGCTTGAGCTCGTCGGGGGTGCCTTCGGCAACCAACTTGCCCTTGTTGAGTACCGCGATCCGGTCGGCCAGTTCGTCGGCCTCGTCGAGGTACTGCGTGGTGAGGAAGATGGTCACGCCGTCGGCCAGCAGCTCGCGGATGATCGTCCACATCGTCCGCCGGCTGCGCGGGTCCAGGCCCGTCGTCGGCTCGTCCAGGAAGATGATCCGCGGGTTGCCGACCAGGGTCATCGCCAGGTCGAGCTTGCGGCGCATACCCCCGGAGTACGTCGCCGCGGCCTTGTCCGCCGACTCCACCAGGTCGAACCGCTCCAGCAGGTCGGTCACGATCCGCTTGCCGTCTTTTGCCGACACCGGGCTCAGGTCCACCATCAGCTGGAGGTTCTCCCTGCCGGTGAGCAGCTCGTCCACGGCGGCGAACTGACCGGTGACCCCGATCTCGGAGCGGACCGCTTTGGCCTCGGTGGCGACGTCGTGCCCGGCCACCCGGACCGTGCCGCCGTCGGCCTTGGTCAACGTGGTCAGCACGTTCACCGTCGTCGTCTTGCCGGCCCCGTTCGGGCCGAGGAGGGAGAAGACGGTGCCCGCGGGGACATCGAGGTCGATGCCGTCGAGCACGGTCTTGTCGCCGAATGCCTTGCGCAGTCCTGAGACCGCGATCGCCGAAGTTGTCATGGGAATACCTTCGGCAGCCGCCCTGACACGCACCTGACACGCCGCCTACACCGTGTCAGTGGCCGTGTCCGCTCTCGGTGGCGGAGCGGTGTCAGGGCCGATGACCAGAGTTGTCCTCATCACCACAACGACTCAGAAGGACACCACCATGACGACGTACAACACCCCCGCACCGATCTCCGCCTCGATCGACATCATCTTCGGCAACATCACGATCAAGGCCGGCGACCGTACCGACACCGTGGTCGAGGTCCGCCCGGTCGACCCGGCCTGGGACCTGGACGTGCAGGCCGCCTCGCACGTCACCATCGAGTTCGCCGACGGGAAGCTGCAGGTCAAGCACCCGAAACTGCGGACCTTGTTCAGCAAGAAGTACGGCGAGGTGGCGGTGCTGATCGAGCTGCCGGCCGGCTCGGACGTGCAGGGTTACACCGCGAAGGGCGCGTACGCCGTCGAGGGCAAGATCGGCTCGTGCGAGCTGAAGACGGCGAACGGCGACATCCGGGTCAGCGAAGTGACCGGCGACCTGCGGGCCAAGTCGGCCACCGGTGACATCTCGGTCGACGTGGCAGGTGCGGCGGTCAACGCCCGTACCGCCAGCGGCGACATCCGGGTCGGCGCGCTCGGCACCGGCGCGGTCGACCTGTACACCGCCACCGGCGAGGTCGCGATCGGCGTACCTGCAGGAACCGCCGCTCAGCTGGACGCGCACACCTCGATCGGCCGGGTGTTCAACGACCTGGACGCCTCCGAGCACGCCGACCGGACCGTAACCGTCCGCGCCCGCACCCACGGCGGCAACATCACCGTCCGCCGCGCGTGATGTCTTGCAGCTCGACAGGAGGTGTCGGACTGCCGGTAGTGCACCTGAGCGCACGCGTACAGCGTCCCGCAGGTGCACTACCTGTCGACCTGCCGAAACCACCGGCCTGCGGCTTCGTCGAATGTCTCCTGATCACCAGTCCAGGCGACGAAACCGTCAGGGCGGATGAGCACCGCGTCTAGTCCGAGGTCGTTTTTCGCCGGCCCGGCGACATAGCGGACATCCCAAGTCGGCTTGAGGTTTCCGGTGAAGTCGAGGAGGACGCCGCGGCCGTCCTGCATCAGGTCGCGGAGCCGGGTGCCGTCCTCGAGTTGGAAGTCCGGCGCGCTCCGGCCGACCAGCGGATGCTCGCCGCCGAGGTCGTAGCGGATCCACGATCCCGACAGCTTGTCCACGATGTACGTCGTACCGTCGCGCGTCCCGAGCAGATCGCGGATCACTCCCTGGATCGCCTGCGCCTGCGGACCCGGACGCATCACATCCACCTGAGCCCGGGTCCAATCGAGCACCGAAGCGCCGATCGGATGACGCTCGGAGGTGTAGGAGTCAAGCAGTCCGTCCGGCGCCGACCCCTGCACGGTCGCCGCGAGCTTCCAGCCCAGATTCATCGCGTCGCCGAGACCGGTGTTCAGCCCCTGCCCACCAAGAGGTGAGTGGATGTGCGCCGCGTCGCCCGCGAGCAGGACGCGTCCTCGCCGGTACGTCGTAGTCTGCATCGCGCGATCGGTGAAGCTCGACGCGAGGTGCAAGTCGGTCAGCGTGACGTCGGTCCCGGACACACGACGCAGTACCGCTTGAAGATGGTCGCGCGTCAACGGCTGCGAGCGATCGAACGCTCCCCCGTCGAAGTCGAGCATGCTGAAGTGGCTGTCGGTTCGCATCCGGATGTACATCCCCGCCGCCGTCACGTTGAAGCCCGGGCGCAGCTTGTCGAGTCCGGCGACCGTCGCGTGCATGGTGTAGCCGGTGAGCTGCGGCTCCGTCCCGACGAACTCGAATCCGGCCAGTCCGCGCACCACGCTACGTCCGCCGTCACACCCGACAACCCAGCGGGCTTCGTACTCCTGATCACCGGCGCGTACGACGACACTCTCGTCGTACTGCGTGACGCCCGAGACCGCCGTACCGCGGTGGATCTCGACGCCGAGCTTGACCGCCCGCTCGGCGAGCACAGTCTCGATCACCTCGAGGCTTGTCATCAGGATGTCGGGAACCGGGCTCGGCAGCCGGAACGGAAACGCGGCCTCGTCGAGGTTGGCCGCATCGACCATCATGCCGGCGAAATGACCCACCATCCGCGTGGCCGGCAACTCGTCACCTCCGCCGACGGGCAACAGGGGCTCCAGCAACCCGCGCCGGTCGAACGCCTGGATCGACGCCGCCGACAGCCCCCGCATCCCGAGCGGCTGCGCCCGCCACGGCGACGGCCCTTCCAGCTCTCGCTCGATCACCATCACAGAACAGCCCGCGAGACCGAGCTCGCAAGCCAGAAACAGCCCAACCGGACCGGCGCCCACAATCACCACGTCATGCACAAGAACTCCCCTTCCGAAGCTTGTTGCCTAAGGCATGCAATGACGGTGACACGCGTCGCGCACACGGCGCTGGCACGAGCCGGTCACGCCGCTGGTACGACGACGTGCTTCGGAAGCAGCCACACCAGGGCGAAGGTGATCAGGTACAGCACGACGGCGATGCCGATCACGAGTACGGCAGCGTGGTCGAAGGAGGATGCGGTGGCGTTGACGCGCGCGAAGAACGCCGTACCGAGAGCGGCGACGCCGAGCGCACCGGAGAACTGCTGTACGGCGTTGAGCATGCCGGAGCCGGTGCCGACCTCGTCGGTGCTGGCGTCGCCGAGGATGAAGTCGAAGATCGGGACGAACACCAGACCGGTACCGAACCCGATCAGCAGCAGCGGTGCGGCAAGGGTTGTGGAGGTGAGCTCGCGATGCTCGATCGTCCACCACAACGTGAGCAACCCGATGACGGCGATGCCGAGGCCGAGCTGCAGGGTGGTGCGGCCGAGTCGCTGCGTGAGTACGGCGCCGGCGAGTCCGACGGCGACGGCGCTGCCGAGGGCCAACGGGATCAAGGTGAGGCTGGTGTGTAGCGGAGTCCAGTGCAGGCCCAGCTGCAGCAGCAGGTTGAACGCCAACTGGAATCCGCTCAGCGCTGCGAAGAAGGCCGCCACAATCACCAGGCCCACAACGAAGCTGCGTTTACCGAACAGCGAGGGCGTGATCACCGGATGCCTGCTGCGCCGTTCCGACGCAACAAACAGCGCCAAGGCAACGATCGAACCGGCCATCGACAGGTAGGTCCACAACGGCCAGCCGAGCTCGCGGCCCTGCACCAGCGGAATGATCAACAGCGCTGAGGCCGCGGTCAGCAGCCCGACGCCGACAGGATCGAGCCGGGCGTTCGTGTCCTCGCCGGTCCTAGCCGGCAACAGGAACCAGCCGAGGATCCAGGCGACGATGCCGACCGGCACGTTGATCAGGAAGATCGAGCGCCACTGGCTGCCGAACAGGTCGAGGTGCAGCAGCCAACCGGCCAGGATCGGACCGGCGACCGTTGCCAGGCCCATCACCGGACCGAACGGGATGAGTGCCTTGCGCAACTGCTGCGGCGGGAAGACGACCTTCACCATCGCGAACCCCTGCGGAATCATCACCGAACCGAACAGGCCTTGTACGACACGAGCGGTGATCAGGAAGCCGACGCCCGGTGCCAGCCCGCAGGCGAGCGAGGCGAGCGTGAATCCGGCCATGCCCAGCAGGAACAGCCGTCGACGGCCGAGCAGGTCACCCAACCGGCCGGACGTGATCAGACCGATGGCGAAGGCCGCGGTGTAGGCGGTGAGCACCCATTGCAGGGTCGTCTCACTGCCGCCGAGGTCGGCCCGGATCGACGGGCCGGCCAGGTTGGCGATGGTCGAGTCGATCACATCCATCACATCGGCGATGAAGACCACCGCGAGCACGAGCCAGGCCCGCCGGAGAGTCAGGCTAGGCGGGGTTGACGAACATTGTTCTATGGTCACGAACTAAGTTCTACTCTTGGAACATTGTTCGTGTCAACGGTAGGGTCAGTCACATGCCAGTCGATCCGAAGGAACGCCGCGCCGCCCGGCACGCCCAGCCGGCCGCCTCACCGGCGCAGCAGAGACGCCGGAAGGCGCCGATCACCGTCGAGCGGATCACCGACGCGGCGCTCGAGGTCGTCTCCACCCAGGGGTACGACGCGTTGACGATGCGCAGCGTCGCCGCCGTACTCGACACCGGCCCCGCGTCGCTCTACGCGCACGTGGTCAACAAGGCCGACATCGACGAGCTCATCATCGGCCGGCTCTGCGCCCAACTGGTGCTGCCGGAACCCGATCCGGCCGCCTGGCGAGACCAGATCCTCGACGTCTGCGCCCAGATCCGCGACCAGTACCTCGAGTACCCCGGCATCTCCCACGCCGCGCTGGCGATGGTCTCCACCAACCTCGACGTACTGCGTGTGCACGAAGGAATGCTGTCGATCCTCCTTGCCGGCGGCATCGAACCGCAGCCGGCAGCCTGGGCGATCGACGCCCTCTCCCTCTACGTCAGCGCCTACACGCTCGAGATCTCCCTGGTCACCCAACGGCAATCTCGCGACGACACCCCTTGGATCGTCAGCCAGGACGAACTCGTACGCCGGTTCACCGCGCTCCCCGCCGACCAGTTCCCGAACACCAACCGCTACGCCCGCGAGCTAACCTCTGGCACCCCTCAGGACCGCTTCACCTTCACCCTCAACCACCTCATCGACAACCTGTAAGTGCATGTCAAAGCGGCTTGGTTGGCTTCGACCTGGTTGTGAGGCGCCGGACCGCGGTGCCCTGGAGCTAAGGAGCGACGTCATGTCAGAGGTCAGGGTTCACAACTTCTCGATTTCACTCGACGGATTCGGCACCGGTGAAGGGCAGGCGCTCGACGCGCCGTTCGGTCACGCGGGCGAGCGGCTGCACGAGTGGTTCGTCGGTACGCGGTTCTTCCATGCGATGGACGACCTGCCGGGCGGCACGCTCGGCGCCGACAACGCTTTCGCCGAAGAGCACAACCCCGGGATCGGCGCCGAGATCATGGGCGCCGGCAAGTTCGGCCCGCCCGGATGGCAGGACGACCCGGACTGGAAGGGCTGGTGGGGCCCCAATCCGCCGTACCACACGCCGGTCTTCGTCCTCACCCACCGCCCGCGCCCCTCGATCGAGATGGAGGGCGGTACGACGTTCCACTTCCTCGACACCACCCCGGCCGAAGCGCTCGCACAGGCCCGCACGGCGGCCGACGGCGCGGACGTGAGGATCGGCGGCGGCCCCACCGTCGTCCGCAACTACCTCGCCGAAGGCCTGATCGACTACGCGCACATCGCAGTCGTCCCCATCCTCCTCGGCCGCGGCGTCCGCCTCTGGGACAACCTCGAATCCCTAAACCACACCTACAACATCGAGTCAGTCTCAACCCCCACCGGCATAACCCACCTAACCTTCACAAAGAACCAATGAGCGAGGCCTACGCGTTCATCCGGATGAGGGCGCTGCGGTCGCGAACCGACTGCTACTTGTTCTTCGCGCGGTTTGCGTCAGCGGCGATCCGGACGTCGCGGAAGTCGATGACGGCCTCGCGAGCCACGCTGATCAGGGCGGCGAGGTCGCCACCCGACAACAGCAGTACGTCGTCGAGTACGGCAGGCGGCACGTCCAGCTCCCGTGGGCCGTAGCAGTCGTGCCACGCGATATCGATCAGCTGCAACAGATCGAGCGCCGCTTCAAGCCGCTCCCCCGCAAACACCCCTTCGATGCGAGCCCGACGCTCTGTCCGGCGATGCTCGCTACCAACAGCAACGGATCCTCCCGGATCGAAGCGAAGAGGCCCCTCCCCAACCGGGAAGGAGCCTCTGTGTTGCGGTGGAGCTTAGGGGATTCGAACCCCTGACCTCTTCCATGCCATGGAAGCGCGCTACCAACTGCGCCAAAGCCCCGCGGTGTCTTGCGGACTCCGGAAGTTTAGCGGATGTGCACCGGCAAAGAAAAATCGGTTCGGTCGTGGGGCTGATGGGGTGGCTGGAGGCGGTGGAGGGGCGGCGTACGACGGTGTGCGGGGTGAGCCGATGTGTGTCTAGGTTGGGTTCGTGTTGACCACCTCTGACCAGGAATTGCTCGATCGGAACGCGCTCTCCCAGCAGGCTGCTGGGAAGGTGCACGGCTGGGCGAACGGTGCGCGGATGTTCGCCGTACTGCGAGGGCTGCAGGAGCGCGGCTGGTTCGAGTACCTCGGTCAACCTCGTGAGCGGGCCGCGCTGCTCGCGTTCTCGGGTCTGGCGACGGCGCAGTTCGACGACGTACTCGCGGTGCTGGATGCGCACGGGATCGTCGAGCAGGAGGCGGAGACCGTACGGCTGACCGCGAGTTTCGCCGAACTGGTGGCCGACGACGCGTTGATGGGGCTCGACGAGATCCTCGATGCTTCCGCGCTGACGGTCGAGCAATGTCGCGCGGCGGCTGCGCCAGATCCGACGCCAATGACGGAGCAGGACGCTCTCGTTGTGGCGCGCGCTTCGGGGGGTCGGCCGAACGAGATCACCAGGATCGAGTACGAGCAGTGGCTTGAGCATCTTCCGGAATTGTCGGATGCGCTGCGGTCGGAGCCCTTCCTCGATGTCGGGTGCGGTGTGGCGACAACCTCGCTGACGCTCACGCGGATCGTCCCCGAGGCCCAGGTGGTGGGGATCGACGTCGTACCTGCCGCGGTGGACGAGGCCCGGCGCCGGGCGGAGACACTGGGAGTGCAGGATCGTGCCGAGTTCAGGTGTCTGGACGCACAGGAGTTCGACGCCGTGGATGAGTTCGGTACGGCGTTCTGGGCGCAGCCGTTCTTTCCCGAGCCGACCCGCGCGCGGACGCTGGCCGCGATCTACCGGGCACTCCAGCCGGGCGGACTGCTGATCCTGCAGGAGATGGCGGTCCCGCCGACCGACGAGGCCAGGCTGCCCGCGTACACGCTGCGCCGGCTGGCTGTCCGCACCACCGGACGGCCCTACGGCCGCACCGCCGAAGAGCTGATCACGGAGGCTGAGTCAGCCGGTTTCACCCTGTCCCGGGTGGCCCTCGCCGACTCCGAGCGCTACGTGATCATGCAACGCCCCCACTGACCGCGGCTCTCGGTTCACCGTCCGCGGCAACGCAGTCGACCCAAGACAGTTTCCGGGGCCGGGCGACGACCGCTCCTTTGCGGAAAGAAGTTTGCGCTATCTGCAAATTTCTTTCCGCAAAGGAGCCGCTCTCACAGTCGATCCGCCGGGAGCGCTAGATCGGACAGCAGTCCACGCGCCACCGGAGGCGGTCAACAAGACAGCCGCCGCGGAGCGGTGTCCTTTGGAGGTTCTACCGCTGGGGGTCGTCGCTCATGACCGGTTCGGGGAGGGAGCCGGCGTTCCATTCTTCGATTCGCCAGCCGTGGCGGCCGGGGAGGAGGGAGACCCAGTTGCAGTTGGAGAGGCCGCCGAACGCGGGCCAGTTGGCTTGCGGGATGCCGAGGAACTGGCAGATGCCGACGCGACCGGCCAGGCCGTGGGTGGCGATGACGATGGTGTCTTCGGCGGTGCCTTGTTCGCAGATGCGGGACAGCGCCGCGGCGAACCGGTCGGCCACCTCTTCGACGGTTTCACCGTTCGAGCCACGGCGTTGGGTTTCGCCGCTGCGGATGCGGGCGGCGGCTTCCGGGTTGATGGCCGCGAGTTCGGACGACGTGAGGCCGGCCCAGTCGTCGACGTCGATCTCGCGCAGAGCTTCGTCGTACTCGACCTTCAGGCCGGTCAGCACCGCGAGTTCAGCGGCCGTGGCAGCGGCGCGTTGCAGGTCGCTGGCGAACAGGCGGGTGGGCGCGAGCGAGGCGAGGCGTGCGGCGGCGTCGCGGGCCTGTGCGACTCCAACGGAGTCGAGTGGGATATCGGCTTGGCCCTGGATCTTGTCCTGCAGGTTCCACTCCGTCCGGCCGTGCCGCCAGACGATCAGTCGGCCCGCGGTCATTCAGCGGTCGGGATCGGCGACGGCAGCGGGATGACCGGGCAGTCGCGCCAGAGCCGTTCGAGCGAGTAGAACGCGCGCTCCTCGTCGTGCTGGACGTGGATGACGACCTCGAGGTAGTCGAGCAGCACCCAACGACCCTCGCGCGCCCCCTCGCGGCGTACCGGCTTGGCGTCGAAGTCGACGCGCAGCTTCTCCTCGACCGCGTCCACGATCGCGCGGACCTGGCGGTCGTTGGAGGCTGACGCGACCAGGAACGCGTCGGTGATGGCGAGCTGCTCGGACACGTCGAAGGCGAGGACGTTGTCCGCCTTCTTGTCGTGGGCCGCTTCGGCCGCCGCGGTGAGCAGCTCGATGGCGCGTTCGCTGGCTGGCATGTGGTTCCTAACTAACGGTTGGTGTAGAGCTCACGCTTGGCGATGTACTGGACGATGCCGTCCGGCACCAGGTACCAGATCGGGTTGCCCTTGGCGACCCGGGCGCGGCACTCGGTCGACGAGATCGCCAGCGCCGGCACCTCGAGCAGGGTGATCCGGTCCATCGGCAGCTGGTCCAGCGGCAACTCGAGCCCTTCGGTCCCCGGCCGGGTACAGCCGACGAACTGGGCGAGTTTGAAGGTCTCGTCCACGTCCCGCCAGGTGAGGATCTGGGCGAGCGCGTCGGCGCCGGTGATGAAGAACAGTTCGGCGTCCGGGTACAGCCGGGACAGGTCCCGCAAGGTGTCGATGGTGTACGTCGGTCCCGGCCGGTCGATGTCGACCCGGCTGACCGAGAACCGCGGGTTCGACGCCGTCGCGATGACGGTCATCAGGTACCGGTCCTCGGGCGGGGAGACGAGCCGATCCGACTTCTGCCACGGCTGCCCGGTCGGGACGAAGATGACTTCATCGAGGTCGAAGTACGACTGCACCTCGCTGGCCGCGACCAAGTGGCCATGATGGATCGGGTCGAACGTGCCACCCATCACGCCGATACGTCGTATCCGCTCCACAAACGCCACGTCAGCCCTTCAACAGCCGCTCAGCTGTGCGGCCGGCCCTTGCCCATGATGACGGTGACGGCCAGCAGCAGCAGGAACACGACCAGCGCGAACCCGCCGTACCACCACTTCGAGATGTGCGACGCCTCGACGGCGGCCGCTTCGATGGCCGCCACCTGCGGCACGAGGATCGAGAACATGGAGCGAAGCCTATCTCGTGGCCGCCCGGACGACAGCGACCGGTGGCCTCAGGAGGACACCGGTCGCGTGAAGAGGTCAGCTGTGGCGGACGTGACGGGTCAGCAGCCGGCGCCAGGCAGACGGTACGGCGTGCGCGCGGCGGGCCTGCGCAGCGAGGCGATGCCGCTCGTCGATGTGGGCACGGGCAACTTCGGGGGTGATCATGATTCCTTCACGGGGTTGGTACGGCGATGCTGGGGCGGACTCACCCCAGTACCTGGAATTATACGGTTTCAACTACTCTCTCTCAAACGAATTAAAGGCCAGGATCATTCCCAGCCTTAGAATCTGTGGTGAACAGGAGGAGTCATGGACGCGACCGATCGTCAGCTGATCGAGGCGCTCCGGCTGAACGGCCGCTCCAGCTGGGCCGAGCTCGGCCGGGTGGTCGGCCTGTCCGGCCCGAGCGTCCAGGAGCGGGTACGGCGGCTTGAAGAGCGCGGCGTACTCCTCGGGTACCGCGCCGTGGTCGCGCCGGACCAGGTCGGACTCGGGACGAGCGCGCTGATCGGGCTGTTCCAGCGCGACGACGTCGAGACCGACGACATCGTCGAGCAGGTCCGGGAAATCGTCGCCGTCGAGGACTGTTGGTACGTCGCCGGCGACCAGGAGCTGGTGGTCAAGGTCCGGGTCGCGGACGTGACTCAGCTCGAGGCGGTCGTTGGCTCACTGCGGCGGGTGAACGGCGTCGTCAGGACTCGTACGACGGTTGTGTTGTCGACTCGCTGGGAGGGTCGGCCGGCGCCGCTGCCTGACGCCTGACCTGCGGTCGACCAACGCCTCGCCGTCGGCCGATGAGGAGTGCGGCGGCCGCGACCACAGCCAGCGCGGCCGCGACTGGGAAGAGTGCGTGCGGAGCGTGCTGGTACACCGATCCCCCGATGGCCGGCGCGAGGAACATGCCGCTGATGGACGCGGCGGCGTACAAGCTGGAGTAGCGGCCGACCATCCCCTCGGGCGCCGCGTCGGCGACGTGGGCGGTGGCGGTCGGTTTGTAGAGCATCTCCCCCGCGGTGATCACCACGATCGCCAGCGTCGCTCCGGCGAGCACCGGCCAGACGCCCAGAATCGCGAGCCCCACGCCGACGAGCACGAAGCCGATCGCGATGACCAGGGTCGCGCGATGACCGCGGAGCCGTACGGCGAGTGGGGCCTCGCAGACGACGATCACGACCGAGCTGATTCCGATGAGTACGCCGTACGCGACCGCCGACGTACCGGCATCGCGTAGGAGCAGCGGCATCGTCGCGAAGATCTGCCGGTAGACGGTGTCGACGACCACGATCGTCGCGAGCAGAACCAGCACGGTGCGGTCGCGTCCTAAGGCCTGCCAGAGGCCGCCGTCGGAGCGGACGGTCGAGGTACGGCGGGCGGCCGGGACGAAGCGCCAGATGATGGCGGCCATGATCAGGCTGGTCACGGCGTCGACGACGAAGACGAGCGAGAAGTTGTACGCGGCAAGGAGTCCGCCGAGCGGTGGGCCGATGGTGAAGCCCGCGTTGCTTGCGGTCCGGGACAACGCGATGCCTTCGCGACGGCGCTCGGCCGGCAGGGCTGTGGCGACGAGAGCGCTGAGGTTTGGGCGGCTCGCACCGCCACACAGGCCGGCGAGCGCGGCAACCACAGCGATCCACGCGCCCGGGACCAACGGCATCGCGCAGCAGGTGACGACCCAGGCGAGCTGGCTGGCGACGGCCGCCGTACGCAGGCCGAAACGGTCGCCGAACCAGCCGCCGCCGAGGTTGCCACCGAGCAGCCCAACGCCGTACGCCGCTGCCGCGAAGCCGGCCTGTTGCGCCGACATGCCGCGATCCTCGACCAGGTAGAGAGTGAGGTAGATCCACGCGAGTGCGCCGGCGGAACTGACCAGCTGGCCGACCATGACCGCCTTGAGCCAGGCGGGAAGGTCCGCGATCCGGCGCCAGTACATGCCTGTCCTCCGTCGGCTAGAGTGAGTTCCCGACAGGAACTTACTGGGCCGGTTAGCGTGGTGGCAACCGGATTCGAAGGAGTGCAGCGTGCGGCGGAGCAGCTTCTCGCCCGAGGCGGACTGTGCGATCGCGCAGTCCCTCGGCGTCATCGGCGACGGCTGGGAACTGCTGATCGTCCGGGATCTGGCTCGCGGTCTGGAACGGTTCGACCAGCTCGCCGAGTCGCTGCACATCTCGCGGAAGGTGCTGACCGAGCGACTCAACGGTCTGCACGACAGCGGGATCGTCGAGCGGTCGGCGTACCAGCAGCGGCCGACTCGGCACGCTTATCGGCTGACGGCTCGCGGGCGAGCGCTGCTGCCGGTGCTGGTTGCGTTGCAGGACTGGGGCGATCGGTGGCTGCTTGGGGACGGGTCGCTGACCGGGACCAATGCTGCGGATGAGTCGCCGGCGCATCGGTTGCACGAGTTGGTTGGTCAGCGGGTGCCGTACGTCGCTTTGCCGTCGACCGCGGGTACGACGGTTGACGTTGTGGACGGGGATGCGCGGGCGACTGTGCTCTTCGGGTATCCGGCGACGGGGCGGCCGACTCCGTTGCCGGATGGATGGGACTCGATCGCCGGAGCCAGTGGGTGCACGTTGGAGAATCGGCTCTTTGGTGGTCGGTACGACGAGTTTGCCGCTGGGGGGATCGCGGTTCGTGGGGTGAGTACGCAGCGTGGGGATGAGCAGCGGGCGTTCGCCCGGGCGGAGGAGATCCCACACCTGCTGCTCTCCGATGTCGATCTGGAGTTGGCGGCGGCCCTGCGGTTGCCGACGTTCCGGGCCGGTGGGTACGAGCGGTTGAAGCGGGTCGTGCTGGTGATCGGCAGCGATCGGGTCGTGCAGGCTGTGCGGTATCCCGTGACAGACATTGCGGATGCGGTCGACTGGGCGCTCGCTACTGCTTGAAGAACGCTCTCACCTCCGCGGCGACACGTCGTACTGCGTCGGCGCTGCCGCTCGGATTGACGCCGCCGGGGTCCGAGGACGAGCCGTGGTCGAAACCGTCGAACTCGATCCGCCGGCAATGCGGCAGTACCCGCTCCAGCGTGGCGCGCCCGGGCTTCAGGCCGGGAAGACCCTTGGTGCCGCCCAGCAGCAGGACGTCGGCGTCGACGGCGCGGAAGCTGTCGAACGTGCCTGCGAGTTCGGCGACGATGACGCCTTCGGCGTGGATCGTCGGCGCCAGTTGGCGCATGGTGATCGCGCCCGCAGGGGCCTGGCGCTCCTCCTTGGCCATCATCTTCTCGGTCATCCAGCGGAGAAGGCTGCGCGGCATGATCTTGAGGAACGGCGGCGCCATCTCGAAGCCGAACATGCTCGTCACCATCCCGGCGGCGAGGTCACCCCGCGCGATCTCCTGGTCGAAGCGCGCGAGCCATGCGCGGTGCGGAGCGCCGTCGGCGACGATCGCCGGCTCGTAGAGCGCGATCTGCCGCAAGGCGGGGAGAGTGCGGGCCGCTTCGAGGACGACCGCTCCCCCGGCGCTGACGCCGAACGCCCGGTCTGCACCGGCTGCGATCAGGACTGCTTCCAGGTCCTCGATCTCCGTGCGGACCGAGTGGTCGGGGCGATGCGGACCTGACAGGCCACGGCCCCGGCGGTCCGGGAGGTAGACGGTGAACTCGTCGGCAAGCGCCTCGGCAAGGAGGCGGTGGCTGCGGGCGGACTCCATGCTGCCGTGCAGCACGACGACGGCCGGGCCCTGACCGGTCTTGTAGTAGCCGATCTCGGTGCCGTCGCGGGAAGTCACGGTGCCTTGGGTCAGTTCTGCTGTCTTCATGGCTCGATAGTTACATAAGGTCTAGTTGCATTGCAACTAGTATCTTTGAACCCTTAAGCTGGCGGCATGACGTTTCGACGCTCACCGCTCGCGCTCGCGATCCTCGGCCTACTGGAGAACGGGCCGATGCATCCCTACGGGATCCAGCGGCTGATCAAGCAATGGGGCAAGGACCAGGTCGTCAACGTCGGACAACGGACCAGCCTGTACCGGATGATCGTGCGCCTGGAGGAGGCCGGGCTGCTGACCGCCGGAGCCACCGAGCGGGACGAGCGGTATCCGGAGCGCACGGTCTACCACCTGACCGACGACGGCCGGACGATCTCCCGGGAGTGGCTGGCCGAGATCCTGACGACACCACGCAACGAGTTCCCGGAGTTCCCGGCGGCGTTGTCGTTCGTGATGCTGCTGACGCCGGAGACCGCCGGCGAGCTGCTGACTCAGCGGCGGGAGCAGCTGATGAAGCGGATCAGTGAGCTCCAGCTGGAGCTCAAGCTGGAGGTGGATGGGCAGCCGATTCCGCGGTTCGCCCTGCTCGAGACGGAGTACCAGATCGCGGTGGTTGTCGCCGAGGCCAAGTGGATCGACGGCGTCCTGCATGACCTGAGCAAAGGCACCCTCACCTGGACACCAGGCCCGGCATGACCGGCTGGGGTGGCCCGGGTGCGGGGGCTCTGGTCGAGGTCTGGTGGGCTCGCCTCGGTCAGGCGCGCGCGGAGTTCGTTGCGGATCTGGACGCGGTCGAGCGGGAGCGGTTGGGCGCGTACGTGCGGGACGAGGACAAGGATCGGTTCCTGCTGGGGGTGACGCTCACGCGCAGGGTGCTGGGCCGCCGGCTTTCGTTGCCGGCAGCAAAAGTCTCGCTGGATCGGACCTGCGCGGAGTGCGGGAAACCGCATGGGAAGGTGCGGGTCGCCGCGGCTGTGGAGTTGTCGGTCACGCATTCGGGCGATCTGGTGGGGGTGGCGTTCGGGGATCGGCCGGTGGGGCTTGATGTGGAGAAGGTCGATCCGCGGGTGGATGTCGACGGGGTCGCCCGGATCGCGTTGCCGGCTGAGGAAGTGCGGGAGCTGAGCGGGTACGACGGGATTGCGAAGGTGCGGGCGTTTACGACGTACTGGACGCGTAAGGAGGCCGTCTTGAAGGCGACGGGTGAGGGGCTGCGGGGGGATCTGCAGGCGGCTGTTCCGGCGGGGATTCAGATGCAGGAGCTGGACGTCGGTCCGGATCACCGGGCGGCTCTGGCAGTGGTGAGCACCGAGCCGCCCGCCGTGCAGATCAAGGACGCAAGACAGCTCCTGCGCTGATCGAGGTCAGGTTCGGATCTGGCCCTCGCCGATGACGATGTACTTGGTGGAGGTCATTTCTGGGAGGCCCATGGGGCCTCGGGCGTGGAGTTTTTGGGTGGAGATGCCGATTTCGGCGCCGAAGCCGAACTCACCGCCGTCGGTGAAGCGGGTGCTGGCGTTGACCACGACCGCGGCCGAGTCGACTGCCTGCGTGAAGCGGCGGGCTGCCGCTTGTGAGCGGGTGATGATCGCTTCGGTGTGACCCGAGCTGTAGCGGCGGATGTGTTGTACCGCGTCCTCCAGCGACTCCACCACCGCGGCCGACAGGTCCAGCGAGTTGTACTCCGTCCCGAAGTCCTCCTCGGTGGCGGCCACAACACCTCGCTCGTCGGCGTCGGTCGCTGCGGATGTGTTCTTGCTGGCGGCAACTACCGTTGGGTCGCCATGCACGGTCACGCCGGCGGCGGCGAGGGCCGGGAGGGCGCGCGCGAGGAACTCGGAGGCGACCGCCGAATGGACCAGCAAGGATTCGGCTGCGTTGCAGACGCTTGGGCGTTGGGTCTTGGAGTTCAGGAGGATCTCGAGGCCCAGGTCGAGGTCCGCGTCCGCGTCGATGTACACGTGGCAGTTGCCGACGCCGGTCTCGATTACGGGCACCGACGACTCGCCGACGACGGTCTGGATCAGACCGGCGCCGCCCCGCGGGATCAGTACGTCGACCAGTCCGCGGGCCTGCATGAGCTCCTTCACCGCGGCTCGGTCGGTCGGTACGCCCTGTACGACGTCCGCCGGCAACCCGGTCGACTCGGCGGCATCCCGCAGTACTGCGATGATCGCTTCATTGGACGCGGCCGCGGAGGACGAACCGCGCAGTAGGACCGCGTTGCCGGACTTGAGGCAGATGCCCGCGGCGTCGGCTGTCACGTTCGGCCGGGCCTCGTAGATGATGCCGACCACGCCGAACGGAACGCGGACCTGGCGCAGCTCGAGACCGTTCGGCAGCGTGTACCCGCGAACGACCTCGCCGACCGGGTCCGTCAGCCCCGCGAGCTGCTCGAGCCCCGCGGCCATCCCGTCGACTCGGGCGGGATTGAGCGCCAAGCGGTCGACCGTCGACTCCGGCGTACCGGCCTCGCGCGCCGTTGCGACGTCCTTGGCGTTGGCCGCGACGATCGTGTCCGTGTTCTCGCGCAGCGCCGCAGCCATCGCGTGCAGCGCCGCGTCCTTGGTCGCCCGGGACGCCTCCGCCAGCGCGTACGACGCAACCCGCGCCCGCCGTGCCAGCTCGATGATCTCGCTCACTTCTTCATCCTAGGTCCGCTGGAGCCCAGCCGCGGCAGGCGGGCGATGGCATGGGCAACGGGTACGACGGCAGCAAGAGCGAGCGTAAGGCGGCGGTCGCTCGGAGCGATCGGTACGCCGTCCGCCTTCAGCCGTCGCCAGGCCCAGATCGAGAACGGGATGACGACGAGCGGCGTGGTGACGAGCCCGGGTGTGTACCGGCGGAGTGCGACCGACTGCGCAATGTGCGTGCCGGCGTGCAAGCCGAAGCCCATCAGCGATGCCTGGAAGAACTTGCTGCGTCCACCGGTCGCCGCACCAGCCGCGGACGCCGCAGCCATCGCGACACCAGTCAGACCGATCGCTGTAGCTGCCTCGCCGCGCGACATCGGCAGCACCTTCGCCAACGGCTGCGGCAGGTCACCCGACTGCGAGAACGACGGCATCGTGGCAAGTTCTTCCAAGTCATGGACGAGCCACGCGGCCAGCAAACCCCAGGCAACCTTCTTCACAACAACACCAGATCGTCGCGGTGGACGACCTCGCGTTCGTATGCCGCGCCCAGTTCGCGGGCCAGGTCTCGGGTGGAGCGGCCCAGGAGTGCCGGTAGCTCGGAGGCGTCGTAGTTGACCAGCCCGCGCGCGACGGTCACACCTGATGGCGAGACGAGGTCGACCGGGTCGCCGGCGGAGAAAACGCCTTCTACAGAAGATATTCCGGCCGGGAGGAGGGACGCGCGGCGTTGGGTCACGGCGCGAACGGCTCCTTCGTCCAAGCGCAGTACGCCTTGGCCAGAGGTAGCGTGCGCCAACCACAGCAGGCGGGTCTTTTGACGACGGCCGGTGGGGTGGAAGAGGGTGCCGACAGGCTCGCCGCCAAGGGCCTCGCTGACGCGCGCGGCCGATGTCAGGACGACCGGAATCCCTGCCTCCGTAGCGATTGCGGCCGCTTCGACCTTGGTCTGCATGCCGCCGGTCCCGACGCCGGACGAGCCCGACTTGCCGATCGCGAGCGGCTCGAGATCCGCGGCGCCGCGGATCTCGGTGACCATCGACGTACCAGGTTTGCGCGGATCCCCGTCGTACAGGCCGTCGACGTCGGACAACAGCAGCAACAGATCGGCGTGGACCAGATGAGACGTCAGCGCCGCGAGCCGGTCGTTGTCACCGAAGCGGATCTCGGTTGTCGCGACGGTGTCGTTCTCGTTCACGATCGGTACGACGCCGAGCTCGAGCAGCCGCGCGAACGTCCGGTACGCGTTCCGGTAGTGGCTGCGCCGCGTCACGTCATCGACGGTCAGCAGCACCTGGCCGACCCGCAGCCCGTGCGCCGCGAACGCATCGTTGTAGCGAGCCATCAACAACCCTTGACCGACGGAGGCAGCGGCCTGCTGCGTGGCCAGGTCGCGCGGTCGCGACCGCAGCCCCATCGGCGTGAGGCCGGCTGCGATCGCACCGGAGGAGACGAGCACGACCTCGGCACCCTCCACCCGTCGCGCCGCGATGGCGTCGACGAGCAGACGGAGCCGTTCGAGGTCGATCTTGCCGCGCTGGGTCAGCGATGAGGAACCGACCTTCACGACGATTCGCGTGGCCTGGACGACCTCCGCGCGCTGCTTCATGGGTCAACCGTTCTGGTCGAGATCCTGCTGCGCTTCGAGCTCGCGCGCCTCCTTGCGCGCCAGTTTCTCCGCCTTCTCCGCCGCTCGTTTCGCCTCGGCCGGGGACAGGTCCACCTCGTCCTCGGCCCAGCCCTGCTTGTACTCCGAGCGGTCCACCGTGGCCCGCTGCTCGTGGTACTCGGTGTCCTTGGTCCTCCGCCGCTGGACCGCGGGACGCGGCTCCTCGAGCCGGTGGTCCTCGCCACGCCGGGCCAGGATCTCGGCACCGGCCTGGACCTCGGGCGCGAAGTCGAACACGATCGCGTTCGGCCCGTCGCCGATGACGACCGTATCGCCCTCGACCGCGCCGCGCTCGAGCAGCTCCTTCTCGACGCCGAGCCGGTTCAGCCGGTCGGCCAGGTAGCCGGTCGCCTCCGCGTTCGCGAAGTCGGTCTGCCGGACCCAGCGCTCGGGCTTCGCGCCCTGGATCAGCCAGCCGCCGTCGTTCGGCAGCTCCTTCACCTTGAACTCGGGCCCGCCCTGCACCTGCGGCCGGATCACGATCCGCGTGGTGTCGGGCTTCTCCTGCTCGGCACGCCGTCGTACCACGATCTCCGCCATCGCGAACTTCAAGGCCTCCAGGCCCTCGTGCGAAGCGGTCGAAATCGGGAACACCCGCAGCCCGCGCTGCTCCAGCTCGGCCTGCACCATCTCGGCGATCTCGCGAGCGTCGGGTACGTCGATCTTGTTCAGGGCAACGAGTCGCGGCCGGTCCTCGAGCCCACCGTGGGCCTCGAGCTCGGCCTCGATCGTGTCCAGATCGCTCAGCGGATCGCGGCCCGGCTCGTACGTCGCACAGTCGATCACGTGCACCAACGCGGCGCACCGCTCCACATGCCGGAGGAAGTCGTGACCAAGTCCACGGCCCTCGCTCGCACCCTCGATCAGACCGGGTACGTCGGCCACCGTGAAGGTGACGTCGCCCGCGACCACGACGCCGAGGTTCGGGATCAGGGTGGTGAACGGGTAGTCGGCGATCTTCGGCCGAGCACGGCTGATCGCGGCGACCAGGGAGGACTTGCCCGCACTCGGGAAGCCGACCAGGCCGATGTCGGCGACGACCTTCAGCTCGAGTACGAGCGTCCGCTCCTCACCGTCCTCACCGAGCAGCGCGAACCCGGGGGCCTTGCGCGCGCTGCTCGCCAGCGCCGCGTTGCCGAGTCCGCCCTTGCCGCCTTGCGCAGCAACGAACTCGGCTCCAGGGCCGACGAGGTCCGCGAGTACGACGCCGTTGGCCGCGCTGATCACTGTGCCGTCGGGGACCGGCAGGATGACATCTCCGCCGTTGCTGCCGGCCTGGTGGTCACCCTTGCCCTGGGCACCGTTCGTCGCGGTGCGGTGGCTGGAGCGGTGGTAGTCGACGAGCGTGGTCACGTCCGGGTCGACGCGCAGGATCACGCTGCCGCCGTCGCCGCCGTTGCCGCCGTCGGGACCGCCGAGCGGCTTGAACTTCTCCCGGTGCACCGAGGCGCAGCCGTTTCCGCCGCGGCCCGCGGTGACATTCACCGTGACCCGGTCGACAAAGCTGGGAATCGCCATCGGTGTTCTCTACTTCCTGTTGGGTACTACATACACAGCAGAAGGGCGGGTCCGCGGTATTCCGCGACCCGCCCCTCGATGGAGCTGCTGTTCCGGGTGGCGGTGTTACTCCGCCGGGGCCGGGACGATGTTGACGACGCGGCGACCGCGCCGGGTGCCGAACTCCACGTGGCCCTCGGCCAGCGCGAACAGGGTGTCGTCGCCGCCACGGCCGACCAGGTTGCCCGGGTGGAAGTGGGTGCCACGCTGGCGAACGATGATCTCGCCGGCGTTGACCAGCTGACCGCCGAACCGCTTCACGCCGAGGCGCTGCGCGTTGGAGTCGCGACCGTTACGGGTCGACGCTGCTCCCTTTTTGTGTGCCATCTCAGATCAGCTCACTTCTTCTTCGCGTCGATCGCGGTGACCTTGACCTGGGTGTAGTGCTGACGGTGCCCCTGGCGCTTGCGGTAACCGGTCTTGTTCTTGTACTTGAGGATGTGGATCTTGGGGCCCTTGGTGCGGCCCAGGACCTCGGCCGACACGGCCACCTTGGACAGCGCCGCAGCATCGGTCGTCACGGTGTCGCCATCGACGACCAGGACCGCCGACAGAGACACGGTGTCGCCCACCGCGTCGGTCAGGCTGTCGATCTCGATGACATCGCCGACGGCGACCTTCTGCTGGGTGCCGCCACTGCGCACGATCGCGTACACCGTGGATCTCACTCTCTGCTGGTTCGGAAAACTTACGGGGCCTGCACAGACCTGGCGGCCCACACAAACATGGCACGCGGAAACGCGCGCCGACGCTCAAGTTTACGGGTCCCCTCACAGACGGGTCAAACTGACTCCCCCGCCTGCCCAGGGACCCACATCACATCGCGTCAGCTACCGGTCGTGACGAGTTCCGCGGGTTCGGTCGCGTCACCCTCGGTAGCGGTCTTGCTCCGGCTCCGGCTGCTGCGCCGGCGTCGGGTGCTCTTGGTCGCGCCGTTCTGCGCCGGGTCGGCTTCAGCCGGCTCGGCGACAACGGTCGTCGTCGTGTCGGCCGCGGTCGCGGGGGCCGGGAAACCGGTGGCTTCCGGGCTCACGTGCTCCTCGGCTTCGGCGGACACCGGGTAGCCGGTCGGTTCCGGCGTACCGGACTCTTCGTCCTTCTTCGTGGAGGCGGCAGCGATCTGGGCCAGCCGATGGGCCGCGTCGGCGCTGTGCTGCGCGGTCTCCGTGGTCTCGGACGTCTCGTCCTCGCCACGGCCCTTGCCCCGGCGGCGGCGCGAGCTCTTCCGGCCGCCCTCCTCCGCCTGCGCGGACTTGGCCTGCTCCTGGCCGTTGCCGTTGCTGCCGTTCCCGTTCCCGTTGCCGCTGTTGTTGCCGCCGTTGTTGCCCTGGCCGTTGCGGCCGTTGCGGCCGCGGGACTCCTTCGGCTCGTCGTGCAGGATCAGCCCGCGGCCACCGCAGTGGTCGCAGTTCTCGCTGAACGCCTCGAGCAGGCCGGTGCCGATCCGCTTCCGGGTCATCTGGACCAGGCCGAGCGAGGTGACCTCGGCCACCTGGTGCTTGGTCCGGTCGCGGCCCAGGCACTCGACGAGGCGCCGCAGTACCAGATCGCGGTTCGACTCGAGCACCATGTCGATGAAGTCGATCACGATGATGCCGCCGATGTCGCGGAGCCGGAGCTGCCGGACGATCTCCTCGGCCGCCTCGAGGTTGTTCTTGGTGACGGTCTCCTCGAGGTTGCCGCCGGAGCCGGTGAACTTGCCGGTGTTCACGTCGACGACGGTCATCGCCTCGGTCCGGTCGATGATCAGCGAACCGCCCGACGGCAGCCAGACCTTGCGGTCCAGCGCCTTCTTGATCTGCTCGTCGATCCGGAAGTTCGCGAAGACGTCGCCGTCGCCGCTCCACTTCTCGACCCGATCCGCCAGGTGCGGCGCGACACCCGCGACGTACTCACGGACTTGTTCGTACGCACGGTCTCCGGAGATGACCAGCTTCGCGAAGTCCTCGGTGAACAGGTCCCGGACGACCCGGATCAGCAGATCGGGCTCGCCGTACAGCAACTGCGGGGCCTGACCGCTCTTGGACAGCTTGTCGATCTCGACCCAGGCGGACTGCAGGCGGCTGACGTCGGAGGTCAGCTCCTCCTCCGACGCACCCTCGGCGGCGGTCCGGACGATCACGCCGGCCTCGTCGGGGACGATGTCCTTGAGGATCGTCTTGAGCCGGTTCCGCTCGGTGTCGGGCAGCTTGCGGCTGATGCCGCCGTTGCCGCCGCGCGGGACGTACACGACGTACCGGCCGGGCAGGCTGATCTGGTTGGTGAGCCGGGCGCCCTTGTGGCCGATCGGGTCCTTGGTCACCTGGACCAGGACTGCCTGACCGGACTTCAGCACCTGCTCGATCTTGCGCGGACCGTTGGCACCACCAAGGGTCGCCCAGTCGACCTCACCGGCGTACAGCACCGCGTTGCGGCCCTTGCCGATATCGATGAACGCGGCCTCCATGCTGGGCAGGACGTTCTGCACCCGGCCGAGGTACACGTTGCCGATCAGCGAGGTCTGCTCGGCGGTGGTGACGTAGTGCTCGACCAGGACGTTGTCCTCGGACACCGCGATCTGCGTGACGTCGTCGCGGGACCGGATCACCATGGTCCGGTCGACCGACTCACGCCGGGCCAGGAACTCGGCCTCGGTCACGATCGGCGCCCGGCGGCGACCGGCGGCGCGGCCCTCACGGCGGCGCTGCTTCTTCGCCTCGAGGCGGGTCGAACCCTCGATCGCGGTGACCTCGTTGTTCACGGCCTTACTGCGCGGCTCCCGGACCCGGACGACGGTCTCGTCGGGGTCATCGGGGGACGACGCGCTGTCCTCGCCCTTGCGGCGGCGACGACGGCGGCGACGACGGGACGAGCTGCCGGCTTCGCCGTCCTCGTCGGAGTCCGCCGTACCGTCGTTGTCCGCGTCGTCGGATGCGTCGGCTTCGGGCTCGACGTCCTGGGTCTCGGCGTCGTCTTCGTCGTCGGACTGGTCGTCGGCGCTGTCGTCGGCACCGTCACCGGACTTGCGGCGACGACGGCCTCCGCGGCGGCGACGGCGACGGCGGGTGCCCTCGCTGCCTTCCTCGCCATCCTCGGCCTGTACGTCGGTTGTGTCGTCCGCCTCGGCCTCCAGGTCTGCGTCCGCTTCGTCGGTGTCGACGATCGCGGCCGGGGCCTCGGCGGTCTTGCGGGCGTTCCGGCGGCTGGAACGGCCGGCGGGCTTGTCGGTGGTGTCGTCGGTCGCGGCTTGCGGCTGGGCGTCCGTGGTCTCTTCGGCCGGCTCGGTCTCGCGGGCGTCGGCGTCGCGGTTACGGCGGCTCCGGCGACGGCGGTTGCCGGTCGGCTGCTCGTCGATCCCGGACTCCGGGGTCGCGTCCGAGGTGGCCTCGACCGGGCTGGTCGCGGCGGCCTGGGCAGGCGCTTCCTGCGCGGTGCCGGTCGGTGCCTGGAACAGCACGGCGGCGGGGGCCGCGGCACGCCTACGGGTACGCCGGGTGCTCGGCTCGTCGGCCGGAGCGTCGGAGGACGCCGCGCGGTCCGCGGAGGTGCCGGAGGCGGAGCGGTCCGTGGGGGCGTCGGCGGTCGCGGTCGCGTCGGACTGCGCGCTGGCGGTGTCGACAGGCTCGGTGGTCTTGGTGGTGCGGCGGCGGGAGCTGCGCTTGCGGGCCGGGGCTTCGGCGGCGGTTTCCGGCGTGCTCGGGGTCGCGTCGGCGACTGGGCCGTCGGTGAGCGGCGCGTCGGCGGTCAGGAGGTCCGGCTCGGCGGTCGCCTTCTTGGCGGTGCGCTTGCGGGTGGTCTTCTTCGCGGGCGCACTCGCGGCGGTGTTCGCCGTGTTGTTCGCAGCGGTGTTCGAGGCTTCCGGCGTGTCGTCGGGGACGAATTGCGGGAAGATCTCCTGGTCGGTCGTCTTCGCCGGGGCGCGCTTGGCGGCCTTCCGGGCGGTCGCGGTCTTCGCGGCGGCCTTCTTGGCCGGAGCCTTCTTCGCGGCGGTGGCCTTCTTGGCGGCCGCCTTCTTCGCCGGCGCCGAGTCGGCAGCCGGCACCGGGTCGGCGGTCTGAGCGTCGGACTGGGTCGGGACCGCGTCGGCGGCCTTCACCGTGCGCTTGCGCGTCGTGGTGGTCTTCCTGGCAGCCGGGGCCTTCTTCGCGGTCCTGCGGGTGGAGGCAGCTGGCTGGGCGGTGGCAGCCGTGTCGGCTGCCTCGGTGGTCGGCTCGTTGTCGAGCATGTAGTGCGGGTCTCCTCAAGCCTTCCGGCGCATCCTGCGACCCCTGTCACGGGTCCGGCGCGGCCACAAGGCGGTCACGGTTCGCCGCGCCCGGCCCAGAAAAACTGCCTGGGGCCGCGGTGTGGCGGAAGCCTGCTGGATCCGCTCCGCCCGCGCTCAGGGCACAGAGGGAGCGGCGGCGTCGCCCTCCGCTGTATGCGTCTGGTGGTCGTCCGCCTGGCCGGTCGCGGTCGCCTGGGTGGCGTCGCGGTCACGAGCGAGCGGGTCGTCCACCGTGCCGGTTGCCGCGATCAGCGGGCCCTGGGCGAGCCTGGTCAGAAGAGCCGGGCCCGTCACCGGAAGCGTCGCTACTTCGAGCACGCCGGCGAGAACGTCGTCGGGTCTCACAGCCGGGGTTCCGTGCTGTAACACCACTTGCAGTATCGCACACGTCTCAACCGGCCCCGGTTCACTCGCGACGGTGAGTCGGAGAACAGCAGCCCGACAGTCGAACGAGCGAACTCCCCGTTTGGTCATGCGCTCGACCAGAATCTCCGCCTGACCGAGAAACGCCTGCACCGCCGTCTCGGCGGCAGCGGCATCCACACCCGGCAACGCGATCCGCCACTCGCTGGCCTCCAGCCGCTCGGCCAGGCCGCCAGGCCCCGCGACGACCACCTCGAGTACGTCGAGGCCGGGCGGCAGCGCCTCGTCCAGGGCGGCCCGGACCTGCTCGGCGTCCCGCTCATGTGTGAGCGATATCTCCAGGTACTCCGCCTCGGAGGCGGCTCCCGTCGGCGCGGCACCGGCGTACGAGATCTTCGGATGCGGGCTGAAACCGTGCGAGAACGCCACCGGCAGCTCGGCCCGCCGGACGGCGCGCTCGAAGGCCCGCTGGAAGTCGCGGTGTGAGCTGAATCGCAGCCGCCCGCGCTTGGCGAACCTCACCCGCAACTTCTGGACCGCGGGCAACTGCGACGACGGCGGAGCTTGAACTGGTGCCACGACCGCATTGTCGCAGGCTCAGGGCTGGGTCGCCGACTTGCCGGTCAGGTAGAGGGCCCAGCCGAGGAGGCCGAAGGAGACCAGGGCGAGGATGGTGCGGACCAGGTTGAAGGCCACCCATTTCGCCTCGTCGAACGCCGCACGGGCTGCCGCGACGTCGATCGTCGCCGGGTCGCCGGCGGCCTTCAGGGCGTCGTTCAGCGGGACGTTCACCGCCACCGTGACGATCATCGAGATCAGGTAGAGGACGAACGCCGCCACGATCCACGGCGTGGCCTTCTCCTTCAAGTTGAGCAGACCCGCGAGCAGCGTGAACAGCAGCGCGCCGACGAATCCCAGGCCGAGGAACAGCGGGTTCACGATCGCCCGGTCGACCGCCGTGAACGCCGCCACAAAGGTCTTGTCGTCGGTCTTCGCCAGCCCGGGCATGAAGGCGTTCGCGTAGATCGCGTACACCCCCGCCACCAGGCCCGTCATCATCGTGGCCGCCATCAGGGACGCCACCCGCAGTCCGTTCATTTCACTCCTCCAGTACGGCGGGAACTCCCCGCACTGGAAAAGTTATGAGACCAGCGCCGCCGCGAACATGTCGGCGAAACTCACGCCCATGTCCGCCTGACTCACAGCCGTGCGCACTGCCCGGAACGCGGCCCGGACACCCGGTTCGGCGCCTCGAGATTGGTCGGCGCCGGAGCGTTGGCCGAGCAGGTCAGCGGACCGTTGACGGTGTTTCCGGCCAGGGCCGGAGGCTGCGTGGTCGAGCCGCTGATCACCGAGACCGGCCCCTGAATCGTGCTCGCGACGACGACCACGCTTCGACTGACGTGATCGGCGCTGACGGGGCCGGCGACGGTGGAGCGCAGCAGTTGCAGGTCCGCGGCTTGATCGGCGCGGACCGGACCGGACACCCTGCTGTCGGTCGCCACGAGCGATGCGCCGGCCGTGACCAGGACAGGGCCGTTGACGGTCGCGTTGGTCAGGCAGGTGACGCCAGAGCGGACGTACAGCGGGCCTTGGGTGCCACTGATCGTCGTCGTGCAGGCAGGCGCCGGATGCAGCAGCGTGACCGCGAACCGGCGCGGGCTGCCGATGTTGCCGGTGGCATCGACAGCGCGGTACTCGACCTGGTGACGCCCATATCCCGGCGGTACGTCGTCCCACGGCACAACCCGCGGTACGCCGAGCTTGCCGTACACGAGCTGGTCGATCTCGGTCCCCTCGGCGGTGAACTTGAACGGCGCGGACGCGTCCGTCGGCCAGCCGAAGTAGTTGTACCAACCGTCACCGTCGACCCGGAACTCCGGTACGACGTACCCCGGGCTGTCGTCCGTTGCCGCGAGCCCCATCGTGAAAGCATCGTTGTATACGTATTCGGGCCCGCTCGCCTTCTGAACGGTGAGCAACGGTTTCGACATGGTCGTCGTCACGGCCGGCTCGACGCCGTCGACCTCCCAGGTGATCGTCTCGGCGCCGGCCTGAGCGGTCAGCGTGTGCCGGCCGGTCAGTTTCAACGGCTGCAGGTGGAGGTCGCGGTCGTTGCCAGGGTTCGGTACAACGGTGCCGTCGAGCCGCCAGGTGACGGCCGGCTGCTCGGTCGAGGACTGGGTGGTCTCCGCGTAGACAACCTCGTCGGCGCTGACCGGATGGTCGGTCGCCGTGGAGCCGGTGAACTCGACTGCCTGCTCAACCGGAGTCGCCGAGAGGGCCGGGTCGACGGTCCACGACCGGGAGGCGGTCGGGCGGACCGAGGGATCGCGGATGAACTCGGTCGGGTCCACGATCGTCGCGGTCAGCGTGTGCTTCCCGGTTGGCAGATTCAGCGTGGACAGATCGACAAAACGGGCCGTCGCGGTCGGCAGCGTCGTACCGTCCAACGTCCAGGAGACGGTGAGCTCGTGGTCGAGCGGATGCAGGGTCTGCAGCCAGACGACCTGGTTCGGGCCGACCTGACCGGCCGGGGTGCTGTCCTGGAACAGGTTCGCCTTGGCCGAGAGCCGCTGGGTCATCCGTTCCCGCGCGACCTGGTCGAAGTAGTACCCGAGCGCCTTCATCATCGAGTGCGCGCTGGGTCGCCAGACGCCCGAGCCGGCGTACATCCCGCCCTCGTACCGGCCGATGGTTCCGCCGGACTCCGACGGCTCCCCCAGCCAGCGGTACCACTTCGTGTGCTGGTCGAGCATCTGCTGGTCGGTCAGCAAGGTGTGGTGGATCGACGACGGTTCGGGGCCGTCGTACGGCGCTCCTCGCTCACCGCGGGCGTAGTAGTCGTACTCGTCCTGCAGTCCGCCCAGCGAGTGGCCGAGTTCATGCGGCGTGATCAGGGCCGACAGGGCATTACCACCGGACGCGGTGGCGTACGTGCCGCCGGCCCCGCCGTACGTGTTGCTGTTGCCGATAGCAAGGATCTGCCGGTTGGACGAGGTGGTGCCGGGCACCAGGTCGGCGTACTGCGTCGCGGCCGCCTGGCTGACCGTCAGCAGTCGCTGGACGCTGCCCGGGTTGCAGCCGCCCCAGAAGCCCATCCGCAGTGGGGTGTCGCGCATCGGCGAGCTCAGGCCGGGATCGCAGTCGACACCGGACTCCGGGGAGGCGATCTCGACGGCGTACACGTTGATGTAGTTCCGGTACGACTTGAACGGCTCGATGCTCCAGAGGATGTTCAGGTGCTTGTCGAGCTGCTCGCGGAACTTCGGCAGCTCGGCCGCGGTGTACCCGTCGCCCATCACGACCAGGTTGAACCGGGACGCAGCCGGGCCGGTCACCTGGATCGGTACGACGGTCGCGTCCGGTGCGGCCGCGTTGGCCGGCAGCGTGACAAGGGCGCCGGCGAGCAGTGCGAGGATCGCAGTCAGGACCTTGGTGCGCATGGTTCTCCCCCACCTGGGCGACGGTGTGGTCAGCAGCTTACGAACGAGCGGGCGACGATGTCAGCGGCTTCCGCGTGGCGACCGGGGGCGATGCACCTGGGGCGGCACTAATTTGAATTCATGACCAATCCAAATGACGGCACCGTCGCGGTCGAGCGGGAACGTGTGATGCGTCCGGTGATCCGGCTGGTGGCGATCTATCTCGGCCTGAGCATCCTCATCGCGGTGCTCGTCGCCGTCTTCCACCACAGCGTCCTCAACTACCAGTTCGCCCATGCCCCGAACCACGACTCGGCCGATCCCGCCGTCCGGGACCAGGTCCGGACCAGCCTGTCGTGGTCGCTGTGGTCGCGGCCCCTCACGGCGCTGATCATCCTGTTCGTCTACCTGCGCATCATCAAGGGTTTGCGGCACGGCAAGCGTTCGTCGTACCGGCGGATCCGGATCGTGGCGATCGTGGTGACCGTGCTGAACGTGTACTACATCGCCTCCGGCCAGAATCCGGTCTGGATGAGCATCGGTCAGGGCCTGCAGATCGTCGTACTGATCGCCACCTTCGTCCTCGCCAACCGCCCCGATGTCAAGGCACACTTCAAGCCGGCCCAGGGCGACTGATCCCCATCCGGGTTCCCGTACGGCATCATGAAGGTTCGGGGAACGCGTGAGGAAGGAATTCGATGACGGAACCGGCACAGTCGCCGCGGCGGGAGCCGGACCCTGCGGTCGTGGATGCCGGTGACGGCGACGGGCGGGGCATCTACTGGGTGCTGAAGAACGTGGTGGTCGGGCCGCCGGTCAAGCGGATCTTCCGGCCGATCGTGGTCGGCGCGGAGAACATCCCGGAGACCGGTCCGGCGATCATCGCCAGCAACCACCTCTCGTACTCCGACTGGATCTTCATGCCGCTGGTACTGCGGCGCCGGGTCACGTTCGTGGCGAAGTCCGACTACTTCACCGGGGCCGGGATCAAAGGCCGGTTCCAGCGCGGGTTCTTCAAGGGCACCGGGCAGGTGCCGATCGACCGGTCCGGCGGGTCGGCGTCCGAGGGCGCGATGCGGGCCGGGATGAAGGTGCTCGAACGCGGTGAGCTGTTCGGGATCTACCCGGAGGGCACCCGGTCGCACGACGGCCGCCTCTACAAGGGCCGGACGGGCGTCGCCCGGCTGGCGCTCGAGGCCAAGGTGCCGGTGATCCCGTGCGGCGTGATCGGGACCGACGTGGTCGCGCCGCCCGGCAAGGTGGTCGCGTCGTTCGCCTCCCCGACGATCAAGTTTGGTGAGCCGCTGGACTTCTCCCGGTACGAGGGGATGGAGAGCGACCGACTGATCCTGCGGGCCGTCACCGACGAGATCATGTACAAGATCATGGAGCTGTCGGGGCAGGAGTACATCGACATGTACGCCACCAAGGCCAAGGCGCTGGAGGGTCGCGCGGTCACCGGTGCGCCGGAGAAGGTCCGCAAGACGGACACCTGATCCGTCTGCTGAGATGGCCGGGGTCTAGGCTGGTAGATCGTGGACGGACCGATCGCTTACCAGGGTGAGCCAGGCGCCAACTCGGCGATGGCGTGCACCGAGATGTTCCCCGAGCGCGAGCAGCTGCCTTGTACGACGTTCGAGGACGCGCTCGATGCGGTCAGCAGCGGCCGTGCCGGGCTCGCGATGATCCCGGTGGACAACTCGATCGCCGGCCGGGTCGCGGACATCCACCACCTGCTGCCGGAATCCGGGCTGCACATCGTCGGCGAGCACTTCCTGCCGATCCACTTCCAGCTGCTCGCAGCTCCTGGTACGTCGCTCGACCGGATTCGGACCGTCCGCAGCCACGTGCACGCGCTCGGCCAGTGCCGCAAGATCATCCGGGAGCACGGCTGGTCGACCGTGGTCGCGGACGACACCGCCGGGGCCGCGCGGGAGGTCGCCGAGCTGGGCGACCCGACCGTGGCGGCGCTGTCGCCTCGTGCGGCCGCCGAGCTGTACGGCCTGGAGACGCTCGCCTCTGACGTCGAGGACGAGCACCACAACACGACCCGATTCCTGGTCCTGTCCCGCGAACCCGAAGTACCGCCGGTGGACGCGGGGCCTGTCATCACCAGCTTCGTCTACCGGGTGCGGAACGTGTCGGCCGCGCTCTACAAGGCTCTCGGCGGATTCGCGACCAACAGCGTGAACATGACCAAGCTGGAGTCGTACCAGCTCGGCGGGATGTTCTTCGCCACCCAGTTCTACGCCGACATCGAAGGCCACCCGGAACAGCCGAACGTCGCTCTTGCCTTGGAGGAGCTCGCCTTCTACTCGGTCGAGGTCCGCGTCCTCGGGGTCTACCCGTCCCACCCGTTCCGCGCCCAAATCGCCGAACCAGCCGCCAACCGAGCCCTCCGCCCGCACCACTGAGCCGTCCGCTTAGGGTTCTCCGATGGAGATTGTGGTGGTTGACGGGCGGGATGCTGAGGTTTTTCGGCGGTTTTATGAGGTGAAGTTCGGGGTTCGGCAGGAGCTTGAGTTTCCGGTGGGGTTGGGGACCGAGGAAGCTCGGGTGTTGATGAGTGGGGAGCATGCCGACGTTCGGGCCGAGGGGCTCGGGCTGGTGGATGGGGATACGTGGCTCGGGGTTGCCTGGCTGGATTGGTGGTTGGTGGGGAACACCGACACCGTTGACGTCGAGCTTGCCGTGGCGCCGGAGTACCGGCGGCAAGGGGTCGCCAGTCGGCTGCTCGAGGCCGCGATCGCCAAGGCCCGGGCCGACGGGCGGCGGATTGTGTCGGGGGCGAACCTGGCGGGTGATCCGGTGACGGGTGAGAGCCCGGGTACGGCCTTTGCCGCGGCGCGCGGGTTCGAGCAGAAGCATGCCGAGCTGCATCAGGTGGTCGAGCTGCCTGTAGCTGTGTCGGAGCGACCCGTGGATGGATACGAGATCGTGCAGTGGCGCGAGCACACGCCCGACGAGTGGCTCAAGCAGTTCCTGGAGTTGCTGAACGGGATGAGCGAGGACGTGCCGACCGGCGATCGGACGGACGCGCCGATCCAATGGACGCCGGAGCTGCTGCAGGACGCTGAGGCCCGGCGGGTTGCTCAAGGCCGGTTCACCTACACCACCGCCGCGGTCCACACCGCGTCCGGTGAGTTGGCGGCGTACACCCAGATGGGCGGTACGCCGGAGACGCCGGACCGCCTCAATCAGTACGACACCTACGTACGCCGTTCGCACCGCGGCCACGGTCTCGGCATCGCGGTGAAGGCGCCGAACCTCCGCGCGATCCAGGCCGGCGTCGGCCACCCCGCCGTACTGCACACCTGGAACGCCCCGGAGAACACCCCGATGATCGCGGTCAACACCAAGCTCGGTTTCCGCCCGGTCGCCCAGCGCACGATGTGGGAACGGGTCCTCTAACCGAAGGTCCAGGCCGGGTGGTTGGCCTCGATTACGGCGCGATGCCCGGCCCACTCCTTCGCGGGGAGCGCGGCGACGTCGAGCAACGTCGGCCGGCCGGACCGGAGTTCGTAGCCCCAGGTGAAGGCGGCGATCGGTACGACGGTGCGCGAGCGGATGACGTCCGGTACGACGACGAGGAAGGTGTCGGCGCGCCAGGTGCCGTCCGGGTGGTCGGGGTTGGCGGGAGCGTCGAAGAACGTCGGTAGGTAGCCGTACGCGTAGAACGGATCCGTCGCATCGAGGTTCGGCGCCAGGTCGACCGAGACGTCGGACCCGCGGGTGATGACCTGGATCCAGCCCATGATCGCGTTGATCCCGTGCCCGTGGTACCTGAGCGACGCCGTGCAGATCGGGAAGCCGCGGAATGCCTCCGCGTTCAGATCCGGTACGACGAGTTGGTGGCCGGACGCCCACGGGTCCTCGTTCGGCACGACCCGGACCGTGATCAGTCCACGTTGACCCCGGGTCTCGAACGGGATGGATCTCTCACGCTGCATGGATCAATCCTCTGAACGACGACGGCGGACCCGCCAGACCACGATCACGGCAACGACGACAGCTGCGACGACGAGTGCGGCCAAGCGGCCGAAGGTCTTCTCGACCTTCGTGTACGAGTTGCCTGCAAGGTAGCCGACGAGGACGACAGCGGTCCCCCAAATGATCCCGCCGGCCGCGTTGAACGACAGGAACTTCAGGTATCGCATCCCGGAAGCGCCCGCGAGCGCGGGCATGGTGGCCCGGAAGAACGCCACGAACCGTCCGAGGAACACCGCCGTACCGCCGCGGTCGGCCAGCTGTTTGCGAGCGGCGTCGAGCCGGCCGGACCGGCGTTTCAGGAACCTGCTCGCGAGTAGCCGTGGCCCGAAGTACCGACCGACTTCGTACCCGACGGTGTCACCGAGGATCGCGCCGGCGATGACGACAATGAGCACGATCGCGAGCGATGCATGACCGAGTGCGGCGATCACTCCCCCGAGTACCGCGGCGGTCTCGCCGGGCAGCACGAACCCAACGAACAAAGCGTCCTCGGCGAAAACGAGCAGGCCGACGATTCCGTACACAGCTAAGCCGTGCAGTCCGAGCAGCCAGTCGGTCAGCCGATTCACCCGTTGATCCCATCCGCTCTGCCCCCGTTGACAAAATCGAGGCTACTGGGATCCGAAAGCCTGGCCGCGAAGGGTTGTGCGCGGGCGGCGATCGGAGCAAGGTGAAACGCAGAGCAGTCAGTTGGGGGGCCGACTGTTCGGCGGGGGAAGGCGGTACAGACCGTTTTCGGTCGAGGGGTCCGCTGGGGGGTGATCTTCTCGGTTCGGCGCACGTTCGCCGGCCTGCTTGTGCCCCCCCCGTGGAAGGGGGAGAGATGCCCAGGAAGGCCAACGGGCGAGCGGACAAGCACGACGACAATCGGATGCCTGGCGAGGCACCGGCGGTCGCGAACGGCCACGCTACGAACGGACAGCCCGCAGCAGACGCGATGCCGGCGGCACCGGCTTCGAGCGGTACGGCGATGAGCAGCAGCGGAACGCCGGCTCCGGACATGAGCGGCGGAGGAACGCCCGCCGCCGAGATGAACGCCGGCGGATCACCCGCTGCGGACATGAATGCGGGCGGACAACCAGGTGGTGCCGGTATGAGCGGCGCGACCGGTGGCGGACGCACGGAACTCCCGAGCCGTCGTCAGTGCGGCGTGATGGATGTGCACCGACGGTTGTTGTCGACCTCCCCGGCGTACGCCGCCGCGCGGTCGGCGCTCGAGACCGCGACGCTGGACTACGTCTCCCGCCAGGAACGTTTCACCGGGACCGCCCGCATCCCGTGTGTCGTCCACGTCGTCTGGAACACGAACACGCAGAACATCTCGCAGGCCCAGATCGACAGCCAGATCGACGTACTGAATCGCGACTACCGCGCCACCAACCCGGACACCAGCATCGTGCCGGGCGTGTTCAGCGGCCTGATCGCGGACTCCCGGGTCGAGTTCTTCCTGGCCACCGAGGACCCGAACGGGAACCCGACGACCGGCGTCACCCGGACCCAGACGAGTACGGCGGGCTTCGGCACCGACGACAAGGTGAAGTCGTCGGCGACCGGCGGGATCGACCCGTGGGACACCGCCCACTACCTGAACATCTGGGTGTGCCAGCTCGGTGGCGGCCTGCTCGGATACGCGCAGTTCCCGGGCGGTCCGGCGAACACCGACGGCGTGGTCATCCTGCACAGCGGGTTCGGCACGAACGGTACGGCGGCCGCACCGTTCGACCTCGGCCGTACGACGACCCACGAGGTCGGGCACTACTTCAACCTGTTCCACATCTGGGGTGACGACGGCAGCGGCTGCAGCGGCACCGACGAGTGCGCCGACACCCCGAACGCGGCCGGCCCGAACTTCGGCGTACCGGCGTTCCCGCATGTGACGTGTAGCAACGGGCCGAACGGTGACCTGTTCTACGACTACATGGACTACACCGACGACCGCGGCATGGTCATGTTCACCACCGACCAGGTGGCGCGGATGCAGGCGACGCTGGACACCGCCCGCAAGGACCTGCCGGTCTTCGGCTCCGCGCGTACGCCGGAACCGGCCGGCTCGGTCGTGTCGTGGGGCGCGAACCGGCTCGACACGTTCGTGCTCGGAACCGACCTGGCGATGTATCACAAGTGGTGGGACGGATCGGCCTGGGGACCGTCCGTCGCCGGTTACGAGTACCAGGGTGGTATCTGCATGAGTGCTCCTGAAGTCGCGTCCTGGGGCCCGAACCGGCTCGATGCCTTCGTCCTCGGCACCGACCACGCGCTCTACCACAAGTGGTGGGACGGGTCGTCCTGGAACGGGTACGAGTATCTCGGCGGGGTCTGCATGAGTCCGCCGCGGCTTGCCACTTGGGGTCCGAACCGGCTCGATGCCTTCGTGCTCGGGACGGACCGGGCTCTGTACCACAAGTGGTGGGACGGCTCCTCGTGGAACGGGTACGAGTACCTGGGCGGGATCTGCATGAGTCCGCCCGAGGTCGTTGCCTGGGGCCCCGATCGGCTGGATGCCTTTGTTTTAGGGACGGACAACGCGGTATACCACAAGTGGTGGGACGGGTCGTCCTGGAACGGATACGAGTATCTCGGCGGGGTTTGCGCTTCGCCGCCGCGAGTCGTTGCCTGGGGCCCTGACCGGCTCGATCTGTTTGTCATCGGCACCGATTCGGCGTTGTACCACAAGTGGTGGGACGGGTCTTCGTGGAGCGGGTACGAGTACATGGGCGGCGTGTGTACGACGGCGCCGACCGTGGTCTCGTGGGGCTCGGACCGGCTCGACGTGTTCGTGCTCGGGACGGACTCGGCGCTCTACCACAAGTGGTGGGACGGAACCGCTTGGGGACCGTCGCTGACCGGGTACGAGTACATGGGCGGGATCTGCACCGACGAGCCGGGCGTGGTCTCGTGGGACACGAACCGGCTCGACGTGTTCGTCACCGGCACCGACAAGCAGCTGTACCACAAGTGGTGGGACGGGACCGCCTGGGGACCGTCGCTCACCGGGTACGAGGCCCTCGGTGGGGTCATCAGTGACTTCAAGGTCACGGTGCCTGATTCACCCGCCTCGATCGGACAGGCGGTGCGGACCTGACCACCACACCGATCGGGCACTGGACGCATTCCGTCGAGGAGGACCACGACGGGATCAGCGTCTACCGCCGCGACGACTTCGCCTTCCCGCCGGCCCGTGGCCGGCGGGGGGTGGAGTTCCGCCCGGACGGGACGTTCGTACGGCTGATGATCGGCCGCGGTGACGCTCCCTCCCCGGGTGAAACCGGTCGCTGGGACTCCAGCGGCCGCCTGTCCGTCCCCCCACCTGCCGCCCCGGACTCCCCCACACCGGGCGCGGCGGGCCCGCGCCCCGGACCGGCCCCGACCGGGCCGGGGTCGACGGGACGGATCGTCTCGGTCGAGCCGGACCGGCTCGAGATCGCTTGGGATAACCCATGACCACAGGTTCTGTGCGCTATCTCGTCGTACCGACCGCGGATGCCGCTGGTGGCGCGCGGTCGGTGCGGTTCGGGGAGAAGACCCTCCTCTGGGTCCCGGCCGACCAACGCCTCGGCCGGGCCTCCCGAACCGCTCCCGGTCTGCTGCTGGTCACGCAGGTGGGCCGGAGCTTCCAGGACGAGTACCCCGATGTCACGCCGCTGCTCGACCACGGCCGGCATCTGGTCATCTCGTCGGCCGACAAACCGCATCGGCGGTCCAACCACCATTGGCGGATCGACCCGATCCGCCCGAACACGACGATTGTCGACAATCAGATCGTCTCCGCCGCCCGCGTCGACCCGTCCGTCGCGGACCTGGTCAGTGAGGTGTCCACGACGGCGTACCAGAGCGACCTGACCTGGCTGGCGAATCTGCCGACCAGGCATTCGCTGAGTACGACGTTCACCCAGGCGATGGACTTCGCCGCCGACCGGATGGTTGCCCTCGGCTACCAAGTGACCCAGATGCCGATCACCGTTGGCGCCGGCCACTCGGCGAACCTGATCGGCGATCGGCCGGGCACCGGGACCAACCGTGAACTGGTGATCGTCACCGCGCATCTGGATTCGATCAACATCGCGGGCGGTCCGGCCGCGGCGGCTCCAGGTGCGGACGACAACGGCAGCGGGTCGGCGGGCGTGCTGGAGCTCGGGCGTCTCTTGTCCACGCGCAGTTGGCAGCACGACGTACGGCTGATCCTTTTCGGTGGCGAGGAGGAGGGCTTGTTCGGCAGCAAGCAGTACGTCGCTGCGCTGCCTGCGGCCGATCGGTCCCGCGTCCGTGCGGTGCTCAACATGGACATGATCGCGACCAGCAATACCGCGACTCCGGGCGTTCTGCTGGAGGGAGCGGCGGTCTCGTCGACTCAGATCACCGACCTCGCAACGGCGGCTGCGACGTACACCGGGCTGAAGGTCGAGACCTCGCTGAATCCGTTTGCCAGCGACCATGTCCCGTTCATCAACGCTGGTATACCAGCGGTTCTGACGATCGAGGGCGCGGACAGTGCGAACGGCCACATCCACTCCGCCAACGACACGCTGGCCTTCATCGAGTGGTCGCTGGCCGCGGAGATCCTCCGGATGAACATCGCCGCCCTGGCCGGCTGGCTCGAACCTGCCGCCGTACGACGCCGTCCACAACCAGCCGGCTCGGTGGTCTGCTGGGGTCCGGGCCGGATCGACGTCTTCGCGGTCGGAACGGATTCCGCCTTACATCACAAGGCTTTCGACGGCAGCTGGCACGATTTCGAGTCGTTGGGAGGTGGTGTCTTAAACTGACAGCTATGTGGAGCCCGAATGCGCGTGACGTTGGCGGACTTCCGACGCGGTACGGCGTACCGACGCGCGAGCGAGCTCTGATCCGTAGCGAGCTCCTCGACGCCGCTCACCTGCCCGAGTTCGAAGCGATCGACGCCGGACTGGTGCTTGACCTGCGCTCCGATTGGGAGCTGAAGCAACCACATCCGCTCGAAGACAGTTTGGTATACCAGCGGATCCCGTGGATCGACCCGGAGGCCGAGGTACGCCGGGTGCCCGAAGACGAGCCGCTGCTCGTCGACGTGTACCGCAACAGCCTGACTCGCAACGCGGCCCACATCGGCAGGATCTTCACCGCGATCGCGGACGCACCCGCGGGCCAGCCGGTCGTCGTGCACTGCAAGGCCGGCAAGGACCGGACCGGTCTGACGGTCGCGCTGCTGCTCGACCTGGTCGGCGTACCCCGCTCGGAGATCGCGGCCGATTACGCGATCAGCGAGGTCAACCTCGGCCTGCAGGACGGGCCGGAGTACTCGCGGACCCATCCGGAGACGATCCTCGGATCGCTCGAGCACGTGGACAATCGCTTCGGCGGAGTCCGTGCGTACCTCATCGGTCTCGGACTGAGCGAGGCGCAGATCCATCGACTGGCGAGCCGACTGGTGCCGGTGGACGTGCAGGCGATCGTGTTCGACTTCGACGGTCTGCTGATGGACACCGAGACCACGATGGTGGAGAGCTGGCAGGCCGAGTGGGCGCATCACGGACTCGAGCTCGATCTCGACGATTTCTGGCCGGGTCATGGCGGTGATGTCTCCGAAGACCGGTACGCCGTACTCGCGGCGGCCGTCGGCACCGGGTTCGACCGGCAGGAGAGTCATGCCCGGCGGCTCGATCACCGCGAAAGGATGCACGCCGAGCTCGACTTCCGGCCCGGCATCCGGGACTGGATCTCGACCGCTCGCGAGCTGGGTCTTCGGGTCGCGATCGCCAGCAGTTCGCCGCGGAGTTGGGTGCTCGGTCACCTGGAGCGGGTAGGCGCAGTCGAGCTCTTCGACCAGATCGCCACCGGGGACGAGGTGGAGACCCACAAGCCCGATCCGGCGATCTACGAGCTCGCTCTGCGGCGTCTCGGCGTACCTGGTGCGGACGCGATCGCCGTCGAGGACACCACGCACGGCGTCGCTGCAGCGCAGGCGGCCGGGATGTTCGCGGTCGCCGTACCCAATCCGTTCGTCACACCGGCTGCGGTCGCAACAGCAGACCTGGTTCTGAGCAGCGCTGACCAACTCTTGCTCACCGACCTGCTCCTCTCAGCCAGATCGAAAGGGTCGACGGTCGTAATTGAGTGACCTAATCTACTGACCCTCTGTAGGTTTCCAACCGGAGGGTGGACAGATGAGGAAGCTCGTAGGCGTGATCGCGGCCGGCGTGATGGCGGCGGCCGGGATGACAATCGCGGCACCGGCCCAGGCCTCGACGGCAGCATGCGACCTGGTCACGGCGAAGTCGGTCGGGTACTCCGCGCTGATGCTGTACGTCGCCGTCGGCCTGGAGGGCTGCTCGAACAGCGTCACCGAGGTCCGCGTCGAACTGCAGAAGGGCGACAGCGCAAGCGGTCCGTTCAGCACGGTCGCGGAGACGTACGCGTACTCCGGTGGCGGCGCGTGGTTCGACGAGGGCACCGGCTGCGGGTACTACGTCGGCGTCGCCCACTGGCAGGACCAGACCGAGACGACGCCAACCCCGGCGTACTACTGCAACTAGACGACCGAGAGCGGGAGGAGCTTCTGTCCGGTGGGACCGATCTGGATCTCGGTGCCCATCTGAGGACACACGCCGCAGTCGAAGCACGGGGTCCAGCGGCAGTCTTCGACCTCGATCGCGCCGTCTTCCTCGAGCGAGTCCTGCCAGTCCTCCCACAGCCAGTCGCGGTCGAGGCCCGAGTCGAGGTGGTCCCACGGCAGCACTTCGGCGTACTCGCGCTCTCGGGTGGTGTACCAGGCGAGGTCGACCGGCTCCGCCTCCAGCGCCGTCTGGCAGGCGGCGATCCAGCGGTCGTACGAGAAGTGCTCGCTCCACCCATCGAACCGGCCGCCGTCGCGCCAGACCGCCTCGATCACGCGGCCGACCCGGCGGTCGCCACGCGACAGCAGGCCTTCGATGATGCCCGGCTTGCCGTCGTGGTACCGGAAGCCGATCGCCTTGGCGTAGCCCTTCTCCGAGCGGATCGCCGCGCCGAGCTTGGCCAGCCGCGCGTCGGTCTCCTCGGAGCCGAGCTGCGCGGCCCACTGGAACGGCGTGTGCGGCTTCGGCACGAATCCGCCGATCGACACCGTGCAGCGGATGTCGCGCCGGCCGGACACCTCGCGGCCGGTCTCGATCACCCGCTTCGCGAGGGCGGCGATCGCCAGCACGTCCTCGTCGGTCTCGGTCGGCAGGCCGACCATGAAGTACAGCTTCACCTGCCGCCAGCCGTGGCTGTACGCCGCCGCGACCGTCCGGATCAGGTCCTCTTCGGTGACCATCTTGTTGATCACCTTGCGCATCCGATCCGACCCGCCCTCGGGCGCGAACGTCAGCCCGCTGCGCCGGCCGTTGCGGGAGAACTCGTTCGCCAGCGTGATGTTGAAGGCGTCGACCCTTGTCGAAGGCAACGACAGCGAGACGTTGCTGCCCTCGTACCGGTCCCCCAGCCCCTTCGCGACCTCAGCGATCTCACTGTGGTCGGCCGAGGACAGGCTCAGCAGGCCAACCTCTTCGAACCCGGACTGCTTCAGCCCGTTCTCGACCATGTCGCCGATGGTGGTGATGCTGCGCTCGCGCACCGGTCGGGTGATCATGCCCGCCTGGCAGAACCGGCAGCCGCGCGTGCAGCCGCGGAAGATCTCCACGGAGAACCGCTCGTGCACGGTCTCGGCCAGCGGGACCAGCGGCTTCTTCGGGTACGGCCACGCGTCGAGATCCATCACCGTGTGCTTCGCGGTCCGGAACGGAACGCCTTGGCGGTTCGGTACGACGCGCTGGATGCGACCGTCCGGCAGGTAGTCGACGGTGAAGAACTTCGGGATGTACACGCCGCCGGACTTCGCGAGCCGCAGCAGCACCTCGTCGCGACCGCCCGGGCGGCCCTCGTCCTTCCACTCCCGGATGACCTCGGAGATCGCCAGCACGATCTCCTCGCCGTCACCCAGTACGGCGGCGTCGATGAAGTCCGCGATCGGCTCCGGGTTGAACGCCGCGTGCCCGCCGGCCAGCACGATCGGGTCCTCGTCGGTCCGATCGACGGCGTACAGCGGGATGCCGGCCAGGTCGAGCGCGGTCAGCATGTTCGTATAGCCCAGCTCGGTCGAGAACGACAGTCCGAAGACGTCGAACGCCCGTACCGGCCGGTGCGAGTCGAGCGTGAACTGCGGGAGGTCGTTGTCCCGCATCACCTTCTCCATGTCCGGCCAGACGGAGTACGTCCGCTCGGCCAGGATGTGGTCGCGCTCGTTCAGCACCTCGTACAGGATCTGGACGCCCTGGTTCGGCAGACCGACCTCGTACGCGTCCGGGTACATCAGCGCCCAGCGCACACTGACCGAGTCCCACTCCTTGCTGACCGAGTTCAGCTCACCTCCGACGTACTGGATCGGCTTCTGCACAGTCGGCAGCAACGCCTCCAGGCGCGGGAACAGCGATTCGACAGTCATCGAGAACTTCCGGTCGAGGAGCAGAGCGCCTACCAGACTAACGCCGCTGCCCTCGCACGCTGGAATTGAGCGCCTGGTCGACCAGAAACCGATACTCGGCCAGATAGTCACCTAGTGCGGTGTCGAACTGCTGCTCGGTCGTGATCCGGGCGTCGTACAGGTCCAGCTCATGCCGCAACCTCACTGCCAGGTGATCCGGCAGGCGCCCGTCAGCGACCCGTTCGGCCAAGGCCACTGCACGGTCCCGGAGCTCGCGCCGACGGATCTCCCCGGCACGCACTTCTCGCCGCGGCGCCAGCCGGGTCTCGAGCGTCTTCTTGACTCCGAGCGCCAGCGAGGCGGCGATAATCGCGGCGTACCCGGGTGGTGGCAGGAACGTCACGACGTCAAGGCCTGCATCGAGAACGAAGGCCAGCGGACCCGCCAGCAGCAACACCGCGAGATCGGCCGGAGACGACACCCGATCCAGCAACTTCCCCAGGTCGTCGATCACCGGGACTCCATCCATCGGAGCAGATCGTTCAGGAGTTTCTCGCGCACTGCTTGGGGTGCCGAGCCGAACAACCGGGCAAAGTAGTGCAGGTGTTCCCGCAGTTGCCGACCGCCGTTGTGCCGGTCCAGTGCGTGAAGCGCGTCCGGGCGCTCCGACAGGGGCGCGCTCATGTATCGCATCAGGTCGATCGAGAGTCGGACGTCCTCGCCAGGCGCCTCGCCCATGATCGCCAGCAGGTCGGCGAACACAGTCTCGACCGGCCCGGACGGCGGGGACGGTCGGACCTCCGGGGTCGGTCTGGCTTTGGGGGTTGTTCCGGCGTCCGTGATCGGCGAGCCCTCGGTTGGCAGCCGCATCCTTCGCATCATCGCAGGGAAACCGACCCTGCTGTTCGCCCACTGCACACTCGCGCTGGGCCTGAAACTCAGCCGGTTGGGTTCTGGTTGCGGCGCAGATCTGCGCCGCAAGATCAGCGACACCAGTGCAGGAACCAGGAACAACAAGAGCACTGCGCCGATGGCGACGAAGAAGACCGCCACCGCATTCACGCCTGTCGGTACGGCGTCGGCGATGAAGAATGCGAACAGCCCCACGACCATGGCGAGGCCGAGAAGGTTTCCCTTACGCACTGGCTCGTCAGGCCCGCTCACTCACACCCCTTTCGATCACCCCATTGTTCCCGTTCGCAGTCGGGTGAATCCAGTGGGTGATCAGCCGAGGTGGGCGAGGAGTAGGGGGTTGATGAGGTGGGGGTGGGAGTAGGTGACCAGGTGGGCGGCGTGCTCGATGATTTCGAGGTGGGCGCCGGGGATCTGGCCGGCTGCGGGTACGACGGTTTCCGGCGGGATCGAGGTGTCGGAGTCGGCCGTGATGACGAGGACCGGGGCGGTGATGGTCGCGAGGCCCGGGAGGAGGTTGGCCGAGCCGAGTGCCTCGCAGCAGGCGGCGTACCCCTCGTCGGAGCAGTCGAGCAGCATCTGGCGGACGGGCTCGATATCGGTGAATTCGGGGAGGAACCATCTGCCGAGGGTCGCGTCGGTGATCGCCTGGGTGCCTTCAGCGCGGACCTGGGCGGCGCGGTCCGTCCACATCTGAGCGTTCTCCGCCGGGTTGGTCGGCGGGCAGATCACGACGAAACGGTGGAATCGGTCGGCAGCGTTCTGCGCCAGCCACAGGCCGACCGAGCCGCCTAGCGAGATCCCGACGTACGACGCCTGCTCGATCTCGAGCGCGTCCAGCAACTCCACGACGTCGCGACCCAGGTCGTCGATCGTGTACGGCCCGTCCGGCGCCTCGGACTTCCCGTGCCCGCGATGATCGAACGCCACCACCCGGAACCGCTGCGCCAGCACCTCGACCTGCGGCGCCCACATCGCCTGGCTCGCGCCGAGCGACGACCCCAGCAGGACAACAGGCGCGTCAGCCGGACCGGTCTCCACGTAGTTGAGTCGCATGTCCCCCACCCTACGAAGTCAGCGGCATGATCGTCGTGCGGTGGTGGTGTTCGAAAACGACCGAGCTGCGGATGTCGGCGATCTCCTGGCGTTTGGCCAGCGCGAGGACCAGGTCGCGGAGGGCCTGCGTGTCCTTCACCGCCACGTGCGCGAGGAAGTCCGACCCACCCGAGACCATGAACATGTCCAGCGTCTGCGGCAGGTCCATCACGTAGGCCTGGAACGCGGTCGCCACCGCCATCGCCTGCGGCCGGAGCTTGATCGAGATGATCGCCTGGGTCGACCGGTCGATCGCCTTCAGGTCGACGGCCGCGTAGTACCCGCTGATCACGCCGCGATCCTTGAGCCCGCGGATCCGCTCCAGGCAGGTCGACGGCGCGATCCCGAGCTCGGCCGCCATGTCCCGGTTGGTCCGGCGGGCGTCGTTCTGCAGCATCCGCAGCAGCGCCGTATCAAGTTCGTCCATGCCGCCCAGTTTCCCAGATCTGCCGAACGATGTTCGGAGTCGGCGTAGATCGGCCGCCCATCGAGCTACTTTGTCCGACGTGCTGACGAACAAGATGGTCGTGGTGATCGCGACCGAAGCGCCGATCGGCGTCGCCCTGAACACCGCCGCGCTGCTCGGCGTCGGCCTCGGCCGCCACCACGACGACACGGTCGGCCCCGACACCACCGACGCCTCCGGCACATCCCACACCGGCATGTGCGCCTACCCGATCCCGGTACTGCGGGCGCCCGCCGAGCAACTCCAGTCGCTCCGGGCCCAGGCCGCGGCCCGCGCCGACGTCACCATCCACGACATGCACCAGGTGGCGCAGCAGGCCCGCACCTACGACCAGATGTCCACGACCCTCAGCGGCACCAAACCGGAAGACATCGACTACCTGGGCCTAGCCCTCTTCGGCCCCCGTGCCACCATCGACTCCCTCACCGGAGCGCTACCGCTGTACCGCTGACAACTTCATCCCGGGGGTTTGCCTTCTGCTGACGGGACTGGACGACCGCCAGGATGATCATGACCGCGGGGATGCCGACGTCGTACACGAGGATGCCGCCGCCGTTGCCGGGCTGGTGGTCGCCGTGCACGAACCACTGGTAGACGTGGCCGACCGTGGCACCCCAGAGGAAGGCCGCGGCGAGCAGGCCGACCGTCAGCCGCTCGCGGGCAGAGCCGGACGCGGAACGGAAGGCGCCGACGGCCAAGGCCAGGTTGGCGAACGCGATCTCGAACTGGAACGGGCTCCTGGTGAAGCCGATCGTGTCTGCCATGTAGTCACCGATGGTCAGGAACGAGACGGTCATCCACACACTGCCGCAGCCAAGCGCGACGATCGCCCACCAGCGCTGCCAGATCTCCAGCCGGCCGGCACGGTCCTCGACGCCGCGGGAACGCAGCGCCGCTCCGACACAGGCGATCAGGATCCAGAGGAACGGAGTACAGGTCTTGATCAGGTAGGTCGAGGTCTCCATGCCTTGAATCTTGCATGGTTAATATTAACTAGTCAAGACTCGTGTACAGTGACCTCGTGGACGACGGACTAGCGGACTTGCTGCACCGGGTGGTGGCGCTGCTCGGCGATGCGGCACGCAAGCACAGCGGCGGCCAGGAGGGTGACCTGACGTACAGCCAGCTGCGCCTGCTGGGCTCGGTCGAGGACGTGGAGCCCGCGACCCAGCACCGGCTCGCGCAGGTCCTGGGCGTCTCCGACCCGGCGGTCAGCCGGGCCCTGCGACCGCTCGAGGAGCGGGGGCTGGTCCGCATCACGCAGGACCCCCAGCACGCCCGCCGGCGCCTGGTCGAGCTCACCTCAACCGGCCGCGCGGCCTACCACGCCAACGGCAAACCCCTCGCGGAAGCACTCCGTCACGCCTTGCAGGCCGAGAACTTCCCGTACGACCGCTATCTGGCCGACACCCTCCGGCTGGCCGAAATCCTCGAATCCGCGTGATCCGGGCCGGACGGCTCACGCCGGCTTGAGGACCTGGCGGGCCTTCGTTACTGCGGCTTCGGTGGCAGGGTCCAGCTCGGTGCCCTGGCTGGCGAGTACGCCGACCGACAGGATCACGTCGTCCACGCCGGTAACGGCGGCGGTGTACTCGAGGCCTCGCTTCGGGCCGCTGGTGCCGGTCAGGCGGAAGGCGAACGGCTTGGTGCCGTACGACGGGGCGGTGATCTTCTCGACCTTCATCGAGGTGGTGCCGGCACCCTCGGTCTTGAGGGAGATCTTCGAGCACGAGTCGACGGCGTCGGCGTACGAATCGCGGAGGTCGGCGACCTCGGCCGCGGTGCCCATCGAGTCGAGGCCGTAGTCGATGTACGGGCCCTCTTGGCCGCCGGAGAAGGTGCGGGTCACGCTGGCCTTCGAGCCGGGAGCCTTGGTGGCGTTCAGGTATTTCACCAGGGTCTTGCAGCGGCTGCTCGACGATGAGAACGGCTTCGAGCCGTCGTCGGGTTCGTCCTTCTCCTGCGCGAACCCGCTCGGCAGGTCGCTCAGCACGAGCAGGGCCTTCGTCAGCTCGGCCGCCGTCCGCGTGACCGGCGTCGACGACGAAGGGGTGCTGGGCGTCGCACTCGGCGCCGGCGTGGATGGCGCCGTACCGGCATCCTGCTTGTCGTCCTCGCCGCTACAAGCGGTGAGGGACAGAGTGAGGGCGGTGGCGAGCGCGAGCGGATACGACACGAACCTGGTCATGGGGCCTCCCGGCCTGGACTGAGGAGCGGAGGGAGCGAAGCGACCGCAGCGACGAGGGAAGGCCGGGAGTCACAGCCCCATGACCCGCCGCGCCGGAGGCGTGGCATCAGTAGAGTCATGAAGCCTCTCCGGACTGGACTGAGGAGCGCGCTGGGAGCGTACCTGACGGGTCAGCTCTTGGCGCGGAGGCGCCCGGTCAGTAGCGGTGCGAGCGGAGGTGGATGTTCTGCAGCAGGCCGACGGCGAGCAGACAGGCGAACATCGACGAACCGCCGTACGAAACGAACGGCAGCGGCAGACCGGTGACGGGCATGATGCCGAGCGTCATCCCGATGTTCTCGAACGCCTGGAACGCGAACCAGCAGACGATTCCGGTCGCCACCAGCCGGCCGAACGCGTCCCGCGCGTTGACCGCGATCCGCAGGCCGCGGAACAGGATCACCGCGAACAGCACGATGATCGCCCCGGCACCGATCAGCCCCAGCTCCTCGCCGGCGACGGTGAAGACGAAGTCGGTGTGCTGCTCGGGGACGAACGCGTTCTGCGTCTGGCCGCCGTGGAACAGCCCCTGCCCGAAGACGCCGCCGTTCCCGATCGCGATCCGGGCCTGGTTCACGTTGTAGCCGATGCCCTGCGGATCCGACGACGGGTGCGCGAACGCGATGAACCGCGACAGCTGATACTGCTTCAGCACCTGCAGTTTGATCGCAATCGCCGCGATCAGCACGCCCGCGGTGAGCAGCCCGAGCATCCACCGCTTCGGTACGCCGGACACCGCGATGATCCCGAACACGATCGAGCCGAGCACCATCACCGTGCCCAGGTCGGGCTGCAGCATCACCAGGATCACCGGTACGGCGGCGACCGCGACGGCCTGCGCGACGTCGATGGTCCGTGCGTTCTCGTTGCGGTCGGTTTCACCCTTCTCCGCGATCAGCAGCGCCATCCCGACGATCACCGCGAGTTTGGCGAACTCGCTCGGCTGGATCGACATGAACGGGAGCTGGATCCACGACCGCGACCCGTTGATGGTCGAGCCGACGCCCGGCACCAGGACCAGGATCAGTCCGACGATCGAAGCGGCGTACAGAACCGGGGCGAGGATCCGGACCCGGCGGTGGTCGGTGACGGCCGCGCCGATCGCGAGGACCAGGCCGATGGCGAAGTTCAGCGAGTGCCGGACCAGGAACGCGTACTGGTTGCCGCCCGTCAACGCGGTCCGGTTGTGGGTCGCGGACCAGATCAGCATCGCGCCGATGAACGACAGCGCGACCACACAGAGCACGAGCACCCAGTCGACCTGCCACACGGTCGACCGCCGGTCCATTCGCGGCCGGGTCCGGATCGGACTCAGCAACGCCATGTCAGGGGCCTCACTGCTTCGGCTGGTTCTGCCCGGCCGGCGGGGCCGGCTTGATGTTGTACAGCGTCTCGTAGATCTTCCGGACCGCGTCGCCGCCGGCACCCGAACCGGTACCGGACTGGCTGAGCATCATCACGACGGCGTACTGATCGGTGTACGACGCCAGCCACGACGTGGTCTGCTTGCCGTAGACCTCGGCCGTACCGGTCTTGGCCCGGACCGGGATCTTGTCGAGCGGGAAGCCCTGGAACTTCCACGCCGCCGTACCGGTCTTGGTGGTCTGCTTCAGCGCGTTGTCGATGTAGCGCAGGGTGGTCTTCGGGACCGGGAGCTTCGACTTCACCGTCGGCTTGATCTCGTGCGGCTTGCCGTTCGCGCCGACCCAAGACTGGACGACGCGCGGCTCGAAGAGGGTGCCGCCGTTCGACAGGGCCGAGTAGACGGTCGCGAGCTGCAGCGGGGTGACGGTGGTGTCGCCCTGGCCGATCGCGAAGTTGACCGCGTCACCCGCGCGGTACTTGTACCCGTCGACGCAGAACTCGCTGGCGAACTGCTTCAGGAACGCCGACGTCCCGGCGGGCGGGTTGGCCGACAGCTTGCAGTAGTAGTCCTTCATCGCGTCGTAGTACGTCTTCTTCCACTGGCGGTCCGCGATCCGGCCGCTCGCCTCGCCGGGCAGATCGACGCCCGTCGGCTTGCCGAGGCCGTACTTCTTCGCCATCTCGACCAGCGGGTCGTAGGTGCTGATGTCGCTGGAGTTGCCGCCCTCCTTCAGCCAGAGCGCGTACGCGATCCGGTAGAAGAACGTGTCGCAGGACAGCGCCAGCGCCTGGTCGAAGCCGATCATCCCGTACGACGCGGACTCGTAGTTCTTGAACCGGCGGTTGCCGACCTCGAAGTACGACGAGCAGTCCTCTCGCGTCTTCGGACCGTACCCGGCGCCCATCGCGGCCGAGGTCGTGATCGGTTTGAACGTCGATCCCGGCGCGAGCTGCGCCTGCAGTGCGCGCGAGACCAGCGGCGTGCCGGACTTGGTCGAGTAGAGCGCGTCCAGCTCGCGCTGGCTGATACCGCCGACCCACACACCCGGGTCGTACGTCGGGTAGCTGGCCATCGCGACGACCCGGCCGGTCTTGGTGTCCATCACCACGGCGGCCCCGGAGTCGGCGACGTACTTCTTGTGCGTGACCGGGTCGGTCTGCTTCCGCGCGGTCATGATCGCGTTCTTCAGCTGGGTCTCGACCGAGGCCTGGATCCGCGCGTCGATCGAGGTGACCAGCGTCGCGCCCGGGATCGGGGCGGTCTGCTTCTGGATGCCGGTGGTGTAGCCGACCGGGTCGACGATGACGTCCTTCACACCGGGCGTGCCGCGCAGGAGCTGGTCGTACGAACGCTCGATGCCGGCTCGGCCGACCAGGTCCGACCGGTGCGGGACCGAGTCCTGCCCGGCCTTGTCCATATCCGCGAGCTCTTCGGTGGTGATCGGCGAGAGGTATCCGAGGATGTGGGCTGCGTTCACCTTGTAGGGCCCCGGGTACGCGCGGAGGGTCTGTGAGTCCGCGGCGACCCCGGGGAAGTCCTCGCGGCGCTCCATCACCTCGATCGCGACCTGCTCGCTGACGTCCTTCGCGACTGGGATCGGCTGGTACGGCGTGCCGTTCCAGCAGGCGGGTGGTTTGGACGCGCCTGGCTCACCGCACAGCATGGTGCGGGCCTTGAGGTCCTTCGGTGTCTGGCCGAGCACCTTGGCCAGGCGGGCGAGTACGACGTTCTGCTGGCTGTCGGGGAGTTTGGCGAGCACGGACCGGTCGACGGTGATCATCAGCGAGACCCGGTTGCCGACCAGAGTCCGGCCTTTGGAGTCGACGATCGTGCCGCGCGGAGCCGGGATCAGGACCTGGCGGATGTGCTGTTGCGTCGCCGCCTGGCTGTAGTCGGCGCCGGACATCACCTGCATGTACCAGAGCCTCGCGAAAAGCGTGCACAGCAAGGAAAAAACCAGCACCCCGATCACAACCAATCGCAACCGAGCCTTGAGCGGAGCCTCAAACCCGTCCCAACTCATGGGGCGACTCGGCGTTCGCGGGCGGGTTGGACTCGGCCCATGATCCACATCACCAGGGGGATGACCACGATCGCGCCGACCACGTCGTACCCGGCGGCGATGCCGAGGCGGACGCCGAACTCGCCCCAGTCGACCGACGGATCGTGTAGCAACGAGCCGGTCGCGCTGTAGATGAAGAACGAGATCGCCGTACCGAGCACAACCGTCAACGCGACGCCCAGCGGTCCGACCGGCCCGCTCGACTTCTCCCGGCGGATCAGACCGGCGACGTACCCCGCGATGGCCAGCGACAACGCCCACCGACCGGCCGTGTGGTCAGCCGGCGGCACGACGTCCATCAGCAGACCGCCCACGAACCCGGCGATCGCACCCCACTCCGGCCCACGCGACAGCGCGAGCGCGATCACCACGATCAGCGTCAGGTCGCACGTCACGCCGGCGACCGCGATGTTGGTCAGCACAGACGTCTGCACGGTGACGGCGAGCATCAGGAAAAGGGCCGCCAACCCAATGCGTAAAGCGATCACGTCAGTTCCCCTTTCCGGTGATTTGGGCGCGCGGGGGCCGCGCGGGTGGTCCGGTCACTACTCCGACTGTGTCGATCCGGGTCGGGTCGACGTCCGGCTTGATGGTCGCGGTGGAGCCGAGCGAGCCTTCGTTCGGCGTCACCGAAGTGACGACGCCGATCGGCACACCCGGCACATACGGCGCGTTGCCGCTGGAGCCCCAGGTGACGATCCGGTCGCCGACCTTGGGCCGCGCCTTCGGGTCGACGAGTTTGTAGTCGAGGGTGCCGGCCACATCGCCACGTCCGGAGACGAAGCCGAGCGCGAGCGTCGAGTTCAGCCGACCGCCGACGGTCGAGTTGCGGTCGCCGATCAGCAGCACGGTCGCGGTCCCCGCGGTGGTGCGCACCACACGGCCGACCAGACCGGTCCCGTTCAGCACGGTCATGTCGGTGTGCACGCCGTCCGCCGTCCCGGCGTCGATCGTGACCGTGTGGCTGAACGTCTGGGCGCCACCGATCCCGATCACCCGGGCCGGCGTCATCGTGTACGCCGGCGCGATCTTGAGCAGCTTGTCCAGTTCCTGCGCCCGGTTGCGGGCGTAGTCGGAGGTGGTCAGCTCCTCGGTCAGATTCTCGTTGTCCTTCTTGAGTTTTTCGTTCTCTGCTTTCAACCTATCCATTTCCGCGAACCGGTCGCGGAGGTTGTCCACAGGCTGCCGGGCCGAGCTCGCGGTCGACTCCAGCGGGCCGAACACCCCGGCCGCGGCCTCCCGCAGCGGCTCGACCGGCGAACCGGCCGAGCGGCGGGCGTCGAGCACGATCAACGTGAAGCAGGCCAGGATCACCAGCACCAGCACGGTCCGGCGGCGACGGATCTGCCGCGGCATGCCGGTCGCGCGGACCAGGCCCTTGGCGGGGGTACCGAGGTCTTTGAGCATCGGGTGGACCTCAGCGCCGGTTGTCGGTGACCAGGATGCGGTTGAGGGTCTCGATGTTGTCGACGCACTTGCCGGCCCCGAGGACGACGGCGTCGAGCGGGTTGTCCGCGACATGGATCGGGATGCCGGTCTCGTGCCGGAGCCGCTCGTCCATGCCCTTCAGCAGCGCGCCGCCGCCGGTCAGCACGATCCCCCGGTCGACGATGTCGCCGGCCAGCTCCGGCGGGGTCTTGTCCAGGGTCGCCTTGACCGCGTCCACGATCGCGGTGATCGGCTCCTCGATCGCCTGCCGCATGTCGGCCGAGGACACCTTCACCGTCCGCGGCAGGCCGGACACCATGTCCCGGCCGCGGATCTCGCTGTCCGGGCCGTCGGTGGTCGGGAACGCCGACCCGATCGTCATCTTGATCTGCTCCGAGGTCGCCTCGCCGAGCAGCAGCGAGAACTCCTTCTTGCAGTAGTTCACGATCGCCTTGTCGATGGCGTCGCCGGCCACCCGGATCGACTGACTGGTGACGATGCCGCCGAACGAGATGACCGCGACTTCCGTCGTACCGCCGCCGATGTCGACGACCATGTTGCCGGTCGCGTCGCGGACCTCGAGGTTCGAGCCGAGCGCGGCGGCCATCGGTTCCTCGATGATGTAGACCTTGCGGGCGCCGGCCATGTAGCCGGCGTCGCGGACCGCGCGCTGCTCGACCGCGGTGATCCCGGACGGGACACAGACCACGATCCGCGGCTTGGCGAAGTACCGGCGCCGGTGGACGCGCTGGATGAAGTACCGCAGCATCTGCTCGGCGGCGTCGAAGTCGGCGATCACGCCGTCCTTGAGCGGCCGGATCGCGGTGATGTTGCCCGGCGTCCGGCCGATCATCTTCTTGGCCTCGTGGCCGAACGCGACCGCCTCGCGCGGATCGTCGGTGCGGGTCGCGACCACGGACGGCTCATTGAGTACGACGCCCCGTCCACGCACGTACACGAGAGTGTTCGCCGTTCCGAGATCGACCGCCATGTCGCGGCCGAGCATGCTGTTCGCCACCGCGGCACCTCCCACTCGACCACCTTCAGGCTAAGCGCCGCCCGCGCACAGCCAGTGGACCGACACGACCGGCCCGTCCAGGAACAGATCGTATCGGTCCATTCACCTGCAGTCCGCAACGGCCTCCAGGTCGTCGACAGTTCCGGACCTGATCGTGCGAAGGTCCTTCGTCAGGGGAGGTCGGGGAACCAGAGCTTGATCTCCCGGCTCGCCGAGTCCTCGGAGTCGGAGCCGTGGACGAGGTTCTCGCGGTTGGACAGCGAGTGGTCGCCGCGGATGGTGCCGGGGGCGGCCTTGCGGCCGTCGGTGGCGCCGTTCAGCGCGCGGATGACCTCGATCGCCTCGTCGCCCTCGAGCACCATCGCGACCAGCGGGCCGCTGGTGACGAAGTCGCGCAGCGGCGGGTAGAAGGCCTTCTCGACGTGCTCGGCGTAGTGCTGATCGGCCATCTCGGCGTCGATCGTGCGCAGATCCATGGCGACGATCCGGAGTCCCTTGGACTCGAACCGGCCGAGCACCTCACCGACCAGGCCGCGGCGGACCGTGTCGGGCTTCAGCAGGACCAGCGTGCGCTGCGACATCTGTCAACTCTCTCTCGAAGTAGCTAGGGCGGATGAGCCTAACCGGTCTGGGCCTGACCGGTCTGGGCCTGGTGAGCTTTCTTGGCCTGCTCGATGCGGCGGCCGAGGACCATCGCGGCCACCCAGAAGCCGGCGAAGGCCAGGCCGAGGAGGAACATCACGGGTACGACGAAGCCGAGGCCGACCGCGCCGACCTGGACCACCGAGCCGAGCACGTAACCGGCCCGGAAGCGGAGCAGTCCGGCCGAGACAATCGCCAGTACAGCCAGACCGAGGCAGACCGGGACGGCCACCGCGGGCCGGACGCCGGCGACCGAGATCATCACCGGCGTGACCAGAGCCAGCAGCACGGTCTCGAACCCGAGGACGATCGACGCCAGAGACCTCACTGTGCTTCCTTCTGCTTGCGGACCAGCAGCGCCCGCGCCTCACCAGCGGTAATGACCGAGCCGGTGATCAGTACGCCGCCGGTGCCCATCGCGATCGCGTTCTCCTCGGCCAGCCGGATCGCGTCGTCGATCGCGTCGATCAGGTGCGGCCGCACCAGCACCCGCTCCTCGCCGAACACCTCGGCCGCCAGCTCCCCCAGCTCCTCGGCCGGCATCGAGCGCTCGACGAAGCTGTTCCGGGTGCAGACGACCGTCTCCATGATCGGCTCGTACGCCTCGAGGATGCCGTACACATCCTTGTCCTTCATGCATCCCAGTACGCCGATCAGCGGCTGGAACTGGAACGCCTCCGAGACCGTGGCCGCGGTCGCCTGGGCGCCATGCGGGTTGTGCGCGGCGTCGACGACGATAGTCGGGCTGTTCCGGACGACCTCCATCCGGCCCGGGCTGGTCACCTTCTCGAATCCGGCCCGCAGCAGCTCGACCGTGACCCGGCCCTCGTTCTCCGCGGTCGCTCCGAGCAAAGCCTCGACCGCGGCGACCGCAGTGGCGGCGTTGTGCGCCTGGTACTCACCGTGCAGCGGGATGAACAGCTCGTCGTACTCAGCGCCGAGGCCCTTGACCGAGATGACCTGCCCGCCGACCGCGAGCGTCCGGCTGACGACACCGAACTCGATCCCTTCGCGCGCGACCTGCGAGCCGACCTCGGCAGCCTTGCGGAGCAGGACCTCGAACACGTCCAGGCTCTGCTGCGACATCACCGTCGTACCGCCGGGCTTGATGATGCCCGACTTCTCGCCGGCGATCGTGACCGGATCCGCGCCGAGCAGGTGCGAGTGATCGACCGCGACCGGCGTGATCACCGAGACGATCCCGTCAGCCACGTTGGTCGCGTCCCAGCTCCCGCCCAGGCCGACCTCGATCACCGCGACATCGACCGGCGCGTCCGCGAACACGGCGAACGCCATCGCGGTGATCACCTCGAAGAACGTCAGCGGGTGTTCCTGCTCGGCGTCGACGACATCCAGGTACGGCGCGATTTCGGCGTACGCCTCGACGAAGCGCTGCTCGCTGATCGGCTCACCGTCCAGCGTGATCCGCTCGCGCACCGACTCCAGGTGCGGACTCGTGAACCGGCCCGTCCGCAGCCCGGCCTCGCGCAGCAGGGTGTCGATCATGCGGGCCGTGGACGTCTTGCCGTTGGTCCCCGTCAGGTGCACCACCGGGTACGTCTTCTGCGGGTCGCCGAGCAGCTCGACGAGCCGCCGGACGCGCTCCAGGGTGGGCTCGATCTTGTGCTCCGGCCAGCGCTGCTGAAGCCGTGCCGATACCTCGGCATAGGAAAGGTCGCTCATCAGAATGATCAGTCTAGAAGGGGCTGTGGATAAGCGTTCGGAGCACCCCTTGACAACCACTACGATTGTGCGCATGAGCCAGACGTCCCGCGTTCCAGACAAGCCCACCCTCGAAGGCCTCGAGGAGAAGTGGGCGGCCGTATGGAAGGAGCAGCAGACCTACGCCTTCGACCGCACCGCCGAGCGTGCCGACGTGTACTCGATCGACACGCCGCCACCGACGGTCTCCGGGTCGCTGCACGTCGGGCACATCTTCAGCTACACCCACACCGACCTGGTCGCGCGGTTCCAGCGGATGCGCGGGAAGAAGGTCTTCTACCCGATCGGCTGGGACGACAACGGCCTGCCCACCGAGCGCCGGGTGCAGAACTACTACGGCGTCAAGTGCGACCCGTCGCTGCCGTACGACCCGGACTTCACTCCGCCGGCCAAGCCGGACCCGAAGAAGCAGATCCCGATCTCCCGGCAGAACTTCGTCGACCTGTGCGGTGAGCTCACCCACATCGACGAGCAGTCGTTCGAGGCGATGTGGCGGCAGGTCGGCCTGAGCGTCGACTGGTCGTACCTCTACACGACGATCTCCGAGGACTCCCGGCGTACGTCCCAGCGCGCGTTCCTGCGGAACTTCGCCCGCGGCGAGGCGTACCTGTCCGAGGCGCCGACGATGTGGGACGTCACGTTCCAGACCGCGGTCGCCCAGGCCGAGGTCCAGGCCCGCGAGTATCCGGGCGCCTACCACCGGATCGCCTTCCACGGTGCAGATGGCCCGATCTACATCGAGACCACCCGCCCGGAGCTGATCCCGGCGTGTGTCGCGTTGATCGCCCACCCGGACGACGATCGGTACAAGCACCTGTTCGGGACGACGGTCCGCTCGCCGCTCTTCGACGTCGAGGTCCCGGTCCTGGCCCACCCGGCCGCCGAGATGGACAAGGGCGCCGGCATCGCGATGTGCTGCACGTTCGGCGACCAGACCGACATCCAGTGGTGGCGCGAGCTGCAGCTACCGGTCCGGACCGTCATCGGCCGCGACGGCCGCCTACTGCGCGACACCCCGCCGTGGCTCGAGGGTTCTGAGCTGGCGGTGTCACTCTATGGCGAGCTGGCCGGCAAGACCGTGTTCAGTGCGCGTGAGCTGATCGTCGGGAAGCTGCGCGAGAGCGGCGACCTGGACGGCGAGCCGAAGCCGACCCAGCGGATGGCGAACTTCTACGAGAACGGCGACAAGCCGCTCGAGATCGTCTCCACCCGGCAGTGGTACATCACCAACGGCGGCCGCGACGCCGGGCTCAAGCAGGAGTTCCTCGAGCTCGGCAACGAGCTCGCCTGGGTCCCCGAGCACATGCGCCACCGCTACCTGAACTGGGTCGACGGACTCAACGGCGACTGGCTGATCTCCCGCCAGCGGTACTTCGGCGTCCCCTTCCCGGTCTGGTATCCGCTCGACCACGACGGCGAGCCGGACTACGCCCACCCGTTGATGCCGTCCGAGGCCGAGCTGCCGATGGACCCGACCTCGCAGGCCCCGCGCGGGTACGACGAGTCCCAGCGCGGCAAGCCGGGCGGTTTCCAGGCCGACCCCGACGTGATGGACACCTGGGCGACGTCCTCGCTGACGCCGCAGATCGTCTGCGGCTGGGAGCGTGACGACGACCTGTTCCGCCGTACCTTCCCGATGGACCTGAACACGCACGCGCACGAGATCATCCGGACCTGGCTGTTCTCCCGCGTCGTCCGCGCTCACTTCGAGAACGGCACGCTGCCCTGGGCGCGGTCGATGATCTCCGGATTCGTCGTCGACCCGGACCGCAAGAAGATGTCGAAGTCGAAGGGCAACGCGGTTGTCCCGTCGGAGGCCCTGGAGAAGTTCGGGTCGGACGCGGTGCGGTGGCGGGCGGCGATGGCTCGGCCCGGGCTGGACTCGCCGTTCGACGAGTCGCAGATGAAGGTCGGACGACGGCTGGCGATCAAGGTCCTGAACGCGTCCAAGTTCGTCCTCGGGTTCGGGGCGACGACGGTCGATCCGGCCGCGGTCACGGAGCCGGTCGACCTGGCGATGCTGCGGCAGCTGCGGTCGGTCGTCGCGGACGCCACCGCGGCCTTCGAGCGGTACGACTACACCGGGGCGCTGGAGATCAGCGAGCGGTTCTTCTGGACGTTCTGCGACGATTACGTCGAGCTGGTCAAGGAGCGCGCGTACGGCGGTCAGGGCGACGACGCCGCGTCTTCGGCGAAGGCTGCGCTGGCCGTTGCGTTGTCGGTCCAGCTCCGGCTGCTCGCGCCGTACCTGCCGTTCGCGACCGAAGAGGTCTGGTCGTGGTGGCAGGAGGGTTCGATCCACCTGTCCTCGTGGCCGCAGCCGGATGTCGATCTGGCGGTCGCGGAGCAGGAGCCTGAGGTCCTGGACGCGGTCTCGGAGGTGCTGGCGGGAATCCGCGGCGCGAAGTCCGAGGCGCAGGTCTCGATGAAGACCGAGGTCAGCAAGGTCGAGGTCACCGGACCGGCCGCGCGGCTGTCGCTGGCCGAGCGCGCCGAGCCGGACCTGCGGGCGGCCGGCCGGATCACCGGCGAGATCGTCTGGCACGCCGACGACTCCGACGCGGTCAAGGTCGTCGCCGCGCTCTGAGCAACTGACTGAGCAGGGTGCCCGTCTCCCGCTGGGGAGGCGGGCATCTGTGCGATCGTGCGACTACCCTGCGAGATCGGTTTGTACAGATGTGGAAGCATCGGGTCCGAACCCCGCGACCGAACGTCCGAGGAGCAAATCGATGAGTGACCCCACCAACCCGGCGGATCCGCAGCCGGCGGAGAAGGCCGTCACCGCGGCCGACGCCGGCGCGGACACCACCGAGCTGGCCGCCGTCCCGGCCGCGGACCCCGCGCCACCCGGGCAGACGACGGAAGCCGGGCAGACCGCGGTCGCTGGGCAGACCGCGGCTGGGCAAACTGCGGCGGTTGGGGCGAAGGATCCCTCGGGCAAGGCGACCTCAGACGGCACGAAGACGGCGGAGCTCGCCTCGAAGAAGAAGGGCTGGCGGCGGTTCAAGGTCCGCGGCCCGTGGGTCACGGTCGGCGCGGCTCTCGTCGTACTGATCCTGCTGGCCGTTGGCGGGTACGTCTGGGGCCTCGGCCCGCTCAACACCCTCAACTCCAAGCGCGGGATCACTCCGCCCGCCAAGCTCGCAGGCCTCGACCGGATCACCAATCCTGATATCCGCGACCGGGCCGGCCTCGACCAGACCCGCGAAGCATTGAGACGGATCAACAACGGCAAACAGGTGACAGTGGAGGCGTACGGCAGCCTCGACGGCGACCGGCTCTACGTGATCATCGCGCTCCGCGGCAAGGTCGACATCGACAAGACCGTCGCCGACTCCGGCGCCACCTCCGACAAGATCAAGAAGGTCGGCAACGCCACCTGCGTCGAGTCCACCGGCAACCTCCCCACCCAGTGCTACCGAGGCTCCAACACCCTCACCGTCATCGCCCAATCAGCCAACGAGGGCGTCAACGTAGACCAGGTAGAACCCGTAGCCGAAGAAGCCTTCAAAGCAATGCGCTGACTCAGGCGAGGAGGCCTGCTATCAGGATCATGGTGGGGATTGACAGGAGGGTGCTGAGGAGTACGGCGCTGCGGGCCAGGGTGCGGCTGGCTCGGTAGTGGACGGCGTAGACGTAGACGTTCTGGGCCGTGGGTAGGGCGGCTAGGAGTGTTGGCGCTAGTAGGGCTGTTCCGTGGAGGTCTAGGGCCCAGCGGGCGATCGTGTACGCCGCTAGTGGTTGGACGAGCGTTTTCAGGGCGACTGCGAGTACGACGTCTCGCCGCAAGGTGATCGAGTTCTTGGTGCCGGCGCTCAGGCTCAAGCCGTAAGCGATCAGCGCGACCGGGACCGCCGCAGCGGCGACCAGGTCGATCGGGCGCATCAGGAGATCCGGCAGCGGCAGTCCCACCAGGGACACGAGCAGGCCGAGTAAGGACGCGACCGTCAGAGGGTTGCGGAGCGGGCGTGTGACGATGGTCCGCAGCGATACCCGGCGACCGGATCCCTGCCGATCCCCATCCAGTACGGCGAACGCGATCGGGGCCATCACCAGCACCTGGAACAGCACGATCGGCGCAACCAGCGCACCGTCGCCCAGCACGTACGCCGCCACTGGTACGCCGAGGTTTCCCGCGTTCACGTACGACGACGCGAGGACGCCGATCGTCGCCTCGGAACGCGTCCGTCGCCAGATCACCACTGCGACCAGCAGGAACAGCACCTGGACCACGAACAGGCTCACCAGATTCGTGACCAGGACTACCGAGAAGATCGTCCGCAGGTCGGCGCGGGCGACCGTCGTAAACAGCAGTGCGGGTGTGGCGACGAAGAACGCCAGCCGGGACAGCACGAGCTCGTCCTGTGAACGCAGTACGCCGAGGAGGCCGACGACGTACCCGAGGACGGCCACTGCGACCAGCGCGGCGAAGGCACCGACGACGGCGGACACTCAGCTGCTCAGCGGCTTAGACACGCCTACGATCGTAGAGGAAAACGCTGTCCAACAGCTGGGACAGCGGCCAGGACACCGTCCGGGACGGAGGTCAGACAGCGGTCAGACGGCGCCGCGGCAGCGGGTGATGATCCCGCTCATGGTCGCGCGGAAGTGCTCGAGGTCGGCCGGGCTCAGGTCTCCGATCAGCTTGTCGAGCTGCTGACCCACCTCGGCATGGAACGCGGTCGCGGCCCGCCGCCCGGCATCCGTCAGCCGCACCTGCACCGCCCGCCGGTCCCCCGGGACACGCGACCGCTCGGCCAGCCCACGCTTCTCAGCCCGATCCACCAGCCCCGTCAACGCAGCCTTCTCGACGCCGAAGATCTGCGCCAACTCGGCCATACCGCGCGGCCCGTCGAGCAGGACGCACAGCAGTTTGGCCTGCACCGGCGTCAGATCATGCCGGTCGGAAGTCGCGGCGTACATCGCCTGCACCAGCCCGGTCAGCTGCACCAACCCGCCGGCGGCATCCATCACGTCAGCGTCCAGGCCGGCGCCATTCACCTGCGCCAGCCGAGCGAAATGCCCCGTACTCCTGCTCACCTTTCTAAGGTACAGGGCATGTATAGTTAATGACGCGTACTGTATGTGGCATTAACCAGCCCAGGAGGACCGATGTCTTTCAGTGACGACGAGCTCGACTACCTGCGCTCCCAGCGCATCGCACGGATCGCGACGGTCGGCACCGACGGGCAGCCGGACGCCGTACCGGTCGGGTTCGAGTACGACGGCACGCACCTGTACGTCGGCGGCATCGATCCGGTGAAGACCCGGAAGTTCCGCAACGTCCAAGCCGGCAACACGAAGGTCGCCGTCGTCCTCGACGATCTGGCGTCGGTCGACCCGTGGGTGCCGCGGTACCTGCGCATCTACGGTGAGGCCGAGCTGGTCGAGCGGACCGGTCGCTTCGGCGCCGGCACGTACCTGCGGATCACGCCGACGACCTCCTGGAGCTTCAACCTCGAGGGCAAGCCGTTCACCTACGACGACAAGGTCACCACGACCCGCACCGTCCACACGTCCGAGGGTGTGACGAGCCGATGAGCTTCGACACCCGCGCCGGTACTCGCGGTGCCCGGCAGCCGAAAGGCCGCGTACTGCGGTGGATGAACACCTTGATGGCTCGCCGGATCCGGCGGCGTCGTGGCGGCAAGTTCATGGGCTTCGACGCCCTGGTACTGCGGACGATCGGGCGCAAGTCCGGCGAGGAGCGGCTGACCCCCGTCGGCTGGTTCCCGGTCGACGACGGCAGCCGCCTGATCGTCGCCTCCGCGGCGGGCGCTCCCGGGAACCCGGCCTGGTACTACAACCTGGCCGCGAACCCCGATCGGGTCCGGATCGACGTCAACGGCGAGACGATCGAGGTCCGTGCGGAACAGTTGCACGGCGCGGAGCGGGCCGAGGCGTGGGATCGGATCACGGCCGCTGCGCCGCGATTCACGGAGTACCAGGTGAAGACCGATCGCGAGCTGCCGATCATCAAGTTGACGCCACGCGGGGGTCAGTAGCCGTAGCCGGCGCCACCGCCGCTGTTGGTGCTCGGGGACGGAGCCGACGACGCGGTGGTTGTTGCCGCGTGCCAGGTGAAGCTCGTTCCGGAGAAGGCATCCGAGGCGTTGTTGCCCTTGGCCTGTCCGGATCCGGTGTCGAGTTTGAAGGTGTACAGCGGTTTGCCCTGGAAGGTGAGCTGCTCCGCGCCGGTGTCGGAGCGCTTCATCGTGCCCAGGCCAGTTACGGACTTCGCGTCGGCGGTTGAGCCGGTCGCCGGCATCCAGAAGCTCAGGCAACTGCCGGTGCACTTGATCATGCCGCCGGCTTCCTGGTCGGCGAAGTACAGCGTCTTGCCGGACGAATCGACCAGCGTCTGACCGACACCGCTCACATTCTGCACCGAGACAGCGGCCGCAGCACCTCCGGCAGCGGTATCACTGCTCCCACAGGCCGCCAACGTCCCCATCGCCGCCGTTGCTCCTAGCAACAATATCGTGATTCTCATCGAATCTCCTCTCCCCTGCAGATACGCGGGATCCCGGCGACAGGTTCAGTTGAACCTTCCACGGCTGTGTCGCGTAGTTCACAGGTGTGGATGACGAGACGGTGATCCGCACGTTGTACGACAGGTACCGGCGGCCGCTGTTCGGCTACGTCCTCCGCTCGGTGGGCGGCGATCGCCAGTACGCCGAGGACATCGTGCAGGAAACGATGGCGCGGGCCTGGACGCACGCCGCCGAGCTGGACCCGGACCGGGCCGGCCGCTGGCTGTTCACGGTCGCCCGCAACCTGGTCATCTCCGGCCACCGCAAGAAGGAGGCGCGGGTGACGGAGGTGCCGATCGACGACCACGAGTTCCCGGCGCTCGGCGACGACCTCGACCACGTGCTGCAGGTCTGGCAGGTGATCGAGGTACTGCGTGGTCTCAGTCCCGACCACCGCCAGGTGATCATCGAACTGTTCTACCGGCGCCGGACCGTCAACGAGGCGTCGGTCGTGCTCGGCGTACCGCCGGGAACGGTCAAGTCGCGCAGCTACTACGCACTGCACGCGTTGCGCGCGGCGCTGGAAGAACGAGGAGTGACCGGCTCATGACGTGCCCGGAGACGATGTCGATCGGCGCCTATGTGCTGGGGGCGCTGGAGCCATCCGAACGTCGCGCGACCGAGGAGCACGTCGCGACCTGCCCGACCTGCCGCGAGACGCTGCTGCAGTTCGCCCACCTCCCGGGACTCCTGCATGCCGTACCTGTCGAGGACATCGAAACAGACCAGCCGGAGCCGGCTCCGCTCCAACTGACCAAGAAGCGGCCGCGACGGCGCTGGGTGCTGGCGGCCGCGTCAGCGGTCGTAGTGAGTGGATTGGTCAGCTGGGGCCTGGTGACGGCTCCAGCCTCAGCCACGTGGACAGCAACAGACGGCGTCGGCGGCATCGACACCACAGCCAAGCTGACCAGCCACGGCTGGGGCACGGACATCCAACTCCGCCTGACCGACCTTCAGCCTGACAAGCACTGCATGCTGATCGTCCACGGCCGAGACGGTAGTACCGAGACGGCCGGCTGGTGGGCCTCCAACGGCACCTACCAGGCCCGGGTCCCAGCCAGCACCTCGATCCCCCTGGAAGACATCACCAGCCTCCAGGTGGTGACGTCGGCCGACGCAGTGCTCAGCACCATCACCCCGGCCACAAAGTAATCTTCGCCAGGTGATCGGGATCATCGTCGCCGCAGTCTTCTTCGCCGGTATGGGCATCTACGGACTCGCCGCACCCGCCGCACTCGTGCGGCCGTTCGGGATCCAGATCAGCGGGCCGCACGCCCGCAGCGAGGTACGTGCCGTGTACGGCGGGTTCGGACTGGCCGTCGCTGGGCTGCTTGTCGTCGCGGTGATCGATGACGGGATCCGCCGCGGCGCGGTGATCGCTGTTGCTGTTGCGCTGGCGGGGATGGCGGCCGGTCGGTTGGTGGGGCTGGTGTTCGACCGGCCGACCGCCTTCTATCCAGTCTGGTTCTACTTCTTGGTCGAGCTGGTGCTGGCTGCGATCCTGTGGTTCGCGGGTAACTGAATCACCAACTGTTGTTGGAGATCCCGGTGCCCAGGACGACCTGGTCGTACGTGTTGCCGTCGGTGTCGTCGGTATAGGCGACAGCGACTTCGGCGTACGGCGAGACTGCGACCGTCATCTGCTCCTGCCGGCCCGCAGTGGCAGAGCTGAGCTGCTGCGGCGACAGTCGGCCGGTGTCCGTGCCGTCCGTACCGAAGCCACGGATCCATACGTCCAGATCGGTCGCCTGGATCGTCCAGCCCACGACGGTCTGCGCCTGGTCGTCGATGCCGATCGACGGCGCCGTACCTCCGGCCGCGACCTGTACGTCGGCGTACCGGGCTGTGCCCGCCGAGTTGAACGAGCGCGTCCAGACACCCGCCGTACCGGTGTGGTCGGACTCCCACGCGACTGCGAAGTCGCCGTTGAAGTTGGCGGCCACAGATGCGTGCACCTGCTGTCCACCGCCTTCAGAGTTGGCGGTCCGGCGCGAGAGCGTCGCCGCACCATTGGTTCGTCCCAGCCGGATGAGTCCGATGTTGTAGAACGCGTTGGCGTCGCCGTCCTCGTCCCAGACGACCAACGCGTCACCTGACGCCGACACGGCCACGTCCGGGTTGTGGTGCTGGCCGGTCGTTTGTGAGGCAGTGACTTCCCAGGCGCGTGTGGTCGGTCCGGTATAGCCAGCTGCCTTGACCATGGCCTGGGCGCCGGTCTGGATGTCCTCCCACACCACGGTGAACGCGACGGCAGCACCGGACGGTGCACCATCCGGGTCCACAGCGACGCGCGGATTGATCTGCTGACCGGTCGAACTGCTGTTGGCGTTGCCGGATGCGGTCACGGTGCCGGCGGTGTTCACGACGCGGTACGGGATGTTGTAGAAACCGTTGCCGTCCGGGTCGTCCTGCCACACCACCACTGCGTTGCCCTTGTCGTCCAGACCGACGTCCGGGTGCAGGTGGCGCCAGGTCGTCACACCACTGCTGCCACCGGCCGACAGCTTCGTTTCGTACACTGCGGTGCCGTTGTGGAACAGCCGCAGGTAGATCTCGCTATGCACGTTGTCGGTCGCGTTGTCGGTGTCGCGGTCGTCCTCCCACGTCACGGCCACATAGCCGTTGCGGTTGGTGGCAATGGACGCGTTGTCCTGGTCACCGGTGGACACGCTGTTCGCCGTCACCCACGTGGGTGCAGCAATGTGCGCATCCGCAGTAGTGGCGGAGAAAGTCAGTGCAGTAGCAGCAAGCGCAGTAATAGTAAGGATCTTCTTCATGAGTCACACCGCCTGCAGGCCGGGGTGGCCCTCTTGGACGACGAACGACTTCACCGTCGCGGCAGCGGCGCCGTGCTCGGACACCTTGGCCACATTGCGGAAATCGGCCCGCAGCTCCGTCGGGCTCACCGTCGCGCGGACGTAGCCGCGACGGTCGTTGTAGAACTTCAGCCACGGGTTCGTGCCGACATCCGGGACCGTGGTGGACCCGTCGCCGTCGCCACTCGAGGTCACCGAGCTCGTGACGAGTTCGGTGCCGATGGTCGCCGAGTTCGCGTTGTTGTAGTCGGCCTTGAGGTCACTGGCCCAGGCCCGGTGCACATCTCCCGTGAGTACGACTGGGTTGCGCACGGACCGGTCGACCCAGCCCTGCTGGATCCGGGCCCTCGACGCGCGGTAGCCGTCCCAGGAGTCCATGCTGGCGCCGGTCGAGTTGAACCGGCGGGCGAAGAACACCTGCTGTCCGATGATGTCCCAGGTACCCAGGTGCTGTCCCAGACCGTCCAGCAGCCAGCTCTCCTGCGGGTTGCCCGGCAGACTGCGCGTAGCCAGATCAGCGTCCGAGCACACCTTCCAGCCGTCACCACAGGCCTGGTCGTTGCGGTACTGCCGGGTGTCGAGCATGTGGAACGTCGCCAGGCTCCCCCACCGCAGTCGCCTGTACAGCTGGATGCCGTTGCCACTGTTCACCTGAGCGGGTCGCAGCGGCATGTTCTCGTAGTACGCCTGGTACGCCGCCGACCGCCGAGCGGTCCACTGTGCCGTCGTCAGCGCCGGAGTGTTGTTCTCGCGCACCATGCCGGCGTAGTTGTTCTCCACCTCATGGTCGTCCGGTACGACGATCCACGGAGCGACCGCGTGCGCTGCCTGGAGGTCCGGGTCGGTCTTGTACTGCGCGTACCGGCGGCGGTAGTCCGCGAGCGACACGATCTCGTTGCCGAGGTGGAGTCGCGGACGGCCGGTGGTCGGGCCGTACTCGTAGATGTAGTCACCGAGGTGCAGGATGACGCCCGGGTTCTCCTCAGCCATCCTGCGGTAGACGGTGAAGTACCCCTCCTCGTAGTGCGAGCAGGAGGTGAACGCGATCACCAGGTTCCGTCCAGCGGTGCCAACCGTCGGCGTGGTGCGAGTGCGGCCGACGGGCGAGATGTAGCCCTGGGCACGGAACCGGTAGTAGTAGTCGGCGTCTGGGCTGAGACCGCTGGCGATTGCGTGCACCGAGTGCGCAGCGGCGTACTGGGCTGTGACCGTGCCGGACGCGACCAGCGTGCTGAACGTGTCGGTCGTCGACACCTGCCAGTCGACTGCGACGTCGGCGTTGGCCATGCCACCTTGGCCGTCGGCGTTGGTCGGGGACGGGGCCAGTCGGGTCCAGAGCACGACGCTGCTCGCGTCGGGCTCACCGGACGCGATGCCGAGCTGGAACGGGTACGGGACGGCGGCGGTGGCGGTTATGACCGAGGACTGGGCGGCAGCCGGGAGGGCGCCGACCCCGGCCGCGGCGAGTCCGCCGAGAACAAGGGTCCTGCGACTGATTGGGCTCATGAGCCTCACCTTCACGGGTACTCAGGGCGGTAGGCCCCCGGGCCAGCCGAACTGCCGGTGACCATTCGGGAACCTTGAGTGTGTGCGGTGGTTCATGCCCATGATGGCGCAACTTTCGTAACTTTCCTACAGCATGAGAATAAGCAAAACCGCGGCAGGAATGCCTTCCATCAACGCGTTCAGCCACAACCGGCGCTCCGACACGACCAGTACGACGGCCATGAACGTGTGCTGCGCCGCGGTGAACGTCACCAGCGCCTCGCCCGCCGACTCATGACCGTTCGCCGCGAGTACGACGCCGATCACCAACGCGGCCGCGGTCGTCAGGTTGTACCAGCCCATGTTCACGGTCCACAGCCGGATCGCGTCGAAGTCTCCCGGCCTGGTCAGGAACATCGGGTACAGCTTCGGGTGCTTGTAGAGGATCGACTCCATCACGAACACCACGGCGAGCATCACCGCGATGACGATCGCCAGCACCTGCGCCGCCGTACTCATGCCGGCTCGCCGGCCCGCCTGAAGGTCATGACTGCGACGGTAGGAAGCCGATGCCGGCGCCGACATCCCGTGCCGATGGGCCTCGCCAGGGCGACGGAATCCCCACATTTCCGGGATAGGCGGCCGGTGTGCGGCGGCGCATACTGAGCCCATGTGGGAGGGGCGGGCTCGGGCCGCGCGCCGGGACATCGCGGCGCTGGCGACGTCGGGGATGGGCGTCGCCGGGCTGCACGCGGCCGCGATCGAGGTGGTCGAGCGGGTCGTCGGCAGCGAGCTGACCTGCTGGGCCGGCCTGGATCCGGGCACGCTGGTGATGAGTTCGATGACCAGCGGGCAGGCCTGCATCCCCTCGGAGTACGAACCGCGGCTGGCCGAGACGGAGTACGCCGGAACTGTGCCGAACTCGTTCGCCGAGCTGGCCCGGAGTAGACGGCAGGTCGCGCGACTCTCGGACCTTCCGCACCGCGAGGTCGTCGGCCATCGGCGGCTGAACGAGGTGTGGCGGCCGCTCGGGATCGAGCACGAGGTGCGGTCCACGTTCACCGTCGACGGGGATTGCTGGGGTGCGGCCGGGTTCGTGCGCAGTGGGTCTGACTTCAGCGATCGCGAGGTGGAGTTCCTCGGGTCGGTCGCGCCGGTAATCGGTGCGGCGACCCGGGTCGCGGTCCGGACGGACGCGCACGGGTACCGCGGAGGGGTCGGCCCGTCGATCGTCGTCACCGGTCCGACCGGTGAGCCGCGGGCGATCACCGCGGCCGCGCGAACCTGGCAGGACGAGCTTGCACCCGGGCGGTTCGACGTACTGCTGCGGGCGATCGTCACCGGCACGCTGGCCGCGGTGTCCGGGACGTTCCAGGCTCGGGTCCAGACTGCGTCAGGCGGATGGGTTCTGATGCAGGGCAGCCGATTGATCGGGGACAACGACGATGAGGTCGTGGTGACGATCGAGCCCGCGTCCGGGCATCACCTGGTCGGCATGCTGCTGGCGGCGTACGGCCTGACCACGCGGGAGCGGGAGATCTGCCTGGAGGTCATCTCCGGGCACAGCACCACCGAGATCGCCGACCGGCTGTCGATCTCGCCGCACACGATCCAGGACCATCTGAAGTCCGCGTTTACCAAGGTCGGCGTCCGCAGCCGCGGCGAACTGGTCGCGACGCTCCGGCCGGAGGATCTGACCGTCAGGCCGGCGTGAGCTGCTTGCGATACGTCCCCGGCGGTACGCCGAAGTCGCGCTTGAACGCCTTCGCGAAGGCGAACTCCGACGTGTAGCCGATCTCCTTCGCCACCGTGGCGAGCGGACGATCGTGGTCGCGCAGCAGTCGCGCCGCTGTCGTCATCCGCCAACGGAACAAGTAGGTGAGCGGCGGCTCCCCGACCGCCTCGGTGAAGCGCCGCGCGAACGCGGCCCGCGACAATCCGACATCCCCCGCGAGGTCCGCCACAGTCCAGGCAGCACCAGGCTTCTCATGGATCAGCTCCAGCGATTGCGTGACCGCAGGATCCGTCAACGCCCGCGCCCAGCCGCGATCGGTTGGGCAGTCGTTGTCCTCGAACCAGGCTCGCAGGATCAGCACCAGCAACGCATCGACCAGCGCCGGTACGACGGCGGCCGCGCCGGGCCGCTGGGTGTCGAGCTCCTCGCCCATGATGCTGATTGCCGTACGCAACGAGTTGTGCCGGCCCGGGTTCGCCGGGACCACAACCACGTCAGGGAGTCTGCTCAGTACCGGATGCGGGCGCTCGCGCTCGAGCCGGTAGGTCCCGCACAGCAGCAGGGAGCGAGCACCCTGACCCTGCGGTGGCTGCTCGGTCGACGGGTTGAAGTCGACCGTCGGCGAGTCGGGGTGGTCGACGAGTGCGTGCTGAAGACCGCGCGGCAGCAGCACCGCGTCCCCCGGGCCGAGCGGGATCGCATCCCCGCCCAGCGGCCGCAACCACGCCGTACCCTGCAGGACCAGGTGGAAGGTAGCGCCGAACGAATGGGCGAAGCGCAGCCCCCACGGCCCGCGGAGGTCGGTGCGCCCGAACGTGGCCGGACCGGTCTTCATCGCGGCGACGACATCGGCAAGAACATCCATGCCTGGCATCATACGCGCAGCCGCCAAGACGATGAGACATAAATGTGCGCTTGATAGACATAGATCCGCTCGCGCACGCCGCCTAATGTCGGTGACACCACATCGAACACGAGGAGTACGGATGAGCATTGTCGTCACCGCCGCCACCGGTCACCTGGGCGGTCTCGTCATCGACGAGCTGCTGCAGCGGGTTCCGGCCGACCAGGTCGTCGCGGTCGCGCGGAACGCCGAGAAGGCCGCGCCGCTCGCGGACCGCGGCGTCGAGATCCGCGTTGCCAACTACAACGACCCGGACGCGCTGGCGAAGGCGTTCGGCCCCGGCGACACGGTCCTGCTGATCTCCGGCCTCGAGCCGAACCGGCTGGACCAGCACAAGGCGGTCATCGCGGCTGCGAAGGACGCGGGCGTCGCCCGGCTCGCGTACACCGGCGCGCTCGGCGGTCCCGAGGCCGACTTCGATCTGGCCGACGACCACCGCGCCACCGAGCAGGCGATCCTCGATTCGGGTCTGACCTACACGTTCCTCCGCAACGGCTGGTACAACGAGGTCTACACCGACCAGATCGCCGTACAGCTGGAGCACGGTGTCGTCGGAAGCGCGGGCGACGGCCGGATCGCGTCCGCCACGCGGCGGGACTACGCGGCCGCGGCGGCGGCTGTGCTGACCGGGGACGGGCACGACAAGAAGGCGTACGAGCTGAACGGCGACGCGAACTGGTCGCTGGCCGAGTACGCCGCCGAGCTGTCGAAGCAGGCCGGCAAGGACGTTGCCTACAACAACGTTCCGGCCGAGACGCACCTGCAGATCCTGCTCGGCGCCGGGGTGCCGGAGGGCTTCGCCCCGATCCTCGTCGACGTCGACAACGCGATCGAGCGCGGCCGGCTCGCCGGGCGCGGCAGCGACCTCAGCCGGCTGATCGGCCGCCCCACCACGCCGATCACGGACTCGATCGCTGCCGCCCTCAAGGCCTAGGCGGACCGCCACGCATGCAGAACCCCCTTGACACGCTCAATCTGCTGGGAGTGTGGGGGGTTCTGCATGCGTGCAGGTGCAGCTACAGCCAGGAGACCCGCTGCCGGAACCGGTCGAGGAACTGAGCGTTCGCCTCGTCCCCGCCGGGCGCGTTGCCGCTCCGCCAGACCGGCGGGGCGATGCCTCGGGCCAGCAGTTCCTCGAGTGTCCGCAGCACGATCGCGTTCAGCGCGAATGCGTTCGCGAACGTGGAGACTGCGCCGGCGCGCTCGGGCAGGCCGTGGAGCTCGATGACCGCGTCACCGATCGGCACCTTGGTGTCCACGGCCACGTCGACCAGGTCGTGCAGGTTCGCGCCGGACGGATGCCGGGCCGGGTGATCCGGCGCGGTCTGCTCGGCGTGCTGCCGTGAGCTCACACCGATCGTCCGTACGCCGCGCTCTTTGGCGATCAGGGCCGCGTCGATCAGCGCCGCGTTGATGCCGTAGGCGTTCACCAGCACGAGCACGTCGTCCTTTCCGAGGCCGGCGTTGTCGATCACGATCCGGCCGTAGCCCGGCGTACGCTCAACCGCCATCGATCGGAGCGCGCCGTTCGACAGCAACGTGCCCTCGTCGAGGATCGCGGAGATGTGCATCAGACCACCGGCCCGGAAGAAGATCTCCTGGGCCGCGAGGTTCGAATGCCCGCCCGGACCGTAGACATGGACCAGCCGGTCGGCAGCGATCTGGTCCACGAGCAGGCCGGCCGCCGCGGCGATCGACTCCTGCTCCTCGGCTTCGATCCGCCCGAGCAACTCCGTGATCGCGGACAGATACGCACCCATCAAGGCGCCGCGACGAGCCGGTTGTGCTGCTCGCCCAGGCCGTCCGCCCACACCCGCAGTACGTCGCCTTCGCGCAGGAACCGTGGTGGCTTCTGCCCGGCGCCGACGCCTGCCGGTGTCCCGGTGCTGATCACGTCGCCCGGGTAGAGCGTCATGAACTGGGAGATGTAGTGCACCAGATGCGCGACGCCGAAGATCATCTCGGCCGTCGAGCTGTCCTGCAGCGCCTCGCCGTTCACGTCCAGCCCGAGTTTGATCGCCTGCGGATCCGGCACCTCGTCCGCGGTCAGGATCCATGGGCCGAGCGGGCAGAACGTCGCCGAGTTCTTCCCCTTGTCCCATTGACCGCCGCGCTCGAGTTGGAAGTGCCGCTCGGACACGTCGTTCGCCAGCACGTATCCGGCGACGTGCTCCATCGCCTCGGCCTCATCGGTGAGGTACGCCGCCGTGCGGCCGATCACCACGCCGAGCTCGACCTCCCAGTCGGTCTTCTCGCTGCCGCGCGGAATGACGACGTCATCGCGCGCGCTGACCACGGTGTCCGGCGCCTTCATGAACAGGATCGGCTCGGCCGGCGCCGCCTGTCCGCCCTCGGCCGCGTGGTCGGCGTAGTTCAGCCCGACGCACACGATCTTGCCCGGGTTCAGCGGCGCGGCGAGCGTGACCGTCTCGAACTCCACCGCGGGATCCGTTGCCGCGGCGGCACGGTCGCGCCAGCGGTCCAGGTCGAACACCTCTGCTGCGCCGGGCAACGTCACCACCTTGTTGTCCTCGGTGAGCACGGCGTCGCGCGGTCCGTCCGGGGTATGGATCCGGAGCAGTCTCACTTGTTCCTCCAACCAGAGTTCTTGGCCCAGTTCAGATAGGCGATCCCCAATGCGTGCGAACCTTGCACCGGGTTGAGCTGTGCGGCGTCGTACACGCGCAGGGACTGTTGATAGATGAGCAGGTCCTGCTCGGCGTACGCACCCCAGCGTGCGCACTGCACCGCGTTCGCCGGCACCGCAACGCCCGTCCCGTCGACCTTGTACCAGACCTCGTTTTCCGACCGGATCAGGTTCTGCGTGAACGTCTTCGCGAACCGCTGCACGTCCGTGGCCGGCCCGCCGTCGATCCCCGCGTCGTACGCCGCATGCACGAACTCGGTGCTGATCGCGGCGTGACTGAGATCCTCGATCTGCGTCGAGGCCGGGTACGACGGCGTGTACTCCGAGATCCCCGCGGTCTTCGGGTACCCGGCGTACAACTCGCTGTACGGCGGCCAGTAGGTCCAGACGTAGGCGTCGCCCACGGGTCGCAGCGCGGGCACGTACGCTTTCAGCATCTGCAGGACCCTGGTCCGGTAACGCGGCTGTCTGGTGACGCGGAACAGCTCGATCTGGGTCTGCCCGAGGGCCTGGCTCTGGTTGTACGGCTGGATGGTCCCGTCGAACGGGATCGGCGCGCCCTTCGGCCACACGTAATCACCGGTCCCGTCCGGACGCGAGACCCACTCCGAGTCGTGGAACGCCACGGCCGCGGTCGCCGCGTCGAGAACGTCCCTCGCAAACTTGTGGCGCGACCCGAGCTTCCGCGACGCCAGGACCATCCGGGCGTAGCGGGCCAGCGGGAAGGCGACCATCCCGGTGTGCACCGCGAAGACGTAGTACTGCGGCTGGAAGGCGATCGTGGCCGGAGCCGGTGCGGGCGCGGCTGCCGGAGCCGAGCGGAGATCGACGGCGGTCCAGCGCAGCGATGCCGTGTAACGGTTGTTGACCGCGGTCACGACGTACGTCGGCGCGGCGGGATCCAGACTGACGCCGGGCAGCGTGACGACGGTGGTGGTGGACGGGTTCCGGAGCACAAGGTCAAAGGTGCCGTCAGCAACATTCGAGACCTCGGCCGTCGTCTGCGCCGAACTGGCCCCGGCCCATCGGAGCTGGACCGTGGGTACGCCGTTGCCGTCCGGGAGCACACCGTGTCCCGCGGTGTAGTTGCCGGCCGTCCGCCACACCTTCCCGGATCGGCCGGCGTAGTCCTTGACGCGGCGGGCGTGGTCGGTGGTTGCCATCACGTGCCGGGCGCGATCCTCGAACGTCCGCAGGTAGCGCTCGTCCTGATAGGCCTCGTACATCCGGAGCAGACTGAGCAGGAAGTAGGACTCGCCCCAGGCATAGACACCCTGCTCGTTGTCCTGCGGATCTGATGCCAGGTAGCCGGCCTGGGCGACGTCGAAGGCGGCGGGCGAGTCGTAGACGAGTGAGTCGGCGGACGCCGTCAGCGGGATGCCGGCCCAGGCCGCGACACCACCGGCTGTGGTTCCGAGCATGAGCGTGCGGCGGCTGAATGGTTGCATGGCGGTGTTCATTGAGTTGGCCTCACAGGTGGACGGGCGGAGGGCGGCTCAGCCTTTGACGGCACCGCCCATGCTGTTGAGAATGCGTTTCTGCAGCAGGAGGAAGACGATGACGACCGGCACCAGCGAGATCACCGTGCCGGCAGCGAGGCCGCGGACATCGGTCCCGGCGACGCCACTCAGGTAGGCGATCCCGAGCGCGATCGGGAACTTCGACTGGCTGTTCAGCACCACCAGCGGCCAGATGAAGCTGTTCCAGACCGAGACGAACCCGAGGATCGCCAGCACGGCCAGCGTCGGCGCGGCGATCGGCACACAGATCCGCCAGAAGATGCCGAACTCGTTCGCCCCGTCCATCCGGGCCGCTTCGACGATCTCATCCGGGATCTGCGAGAACGCCTGCCGGAGCAGGAAGATCCCGAGCGACGAGAGGATAGCGGGCAGGATCACCGCGGCGAACGTGTCGGTCAGCCCGAGCTCGCTCATCACCAGGAACCGCGGGATCAGCATCAGCTCGCCGGGCAGGAACATGATCGACAGGAACAGCATGAAGAACACCCCGCGACCGCGGAAGGCGATCCTCGCCAGCGGGTACGCCGTCAGCGCTGACACGACCAGGTACACCGGGACGGTGATGCCGACGTAGATCACCGAGTTCACCAGGAACCGTGCGTACGGGATCGTCGTCCACGCCTCGCGGAACCAGTCGGCGACCGGCGGTCGTGGGATCAGGTCGGGCGGGAACCCGAACACGTCTTGGCTGGCCGGCTTGGTCGCAGCCCCGAGCAGGATCAGGAACGGCCCGATGAACAACGCCGCCACCGCGATCAGCAGCACGTAGAGCCCGACGCGACGCGGGTTGATGCGCGGCTTGCTTCGATACAGGCGCCTGGCCATCAGCCGTCCCTCCGCCGGGTCACGAGTAGGTTGAAGCCGGCCAGGACGATCATGATCGCCCACAGCAGCAGGCCGACGGCGCTCGCGTAGCCCATGTCGTAGTCCTGGAAGGCCTTCGACCAGATGTAGTAGCCGAGGGTGAGAGTGGAGTCGAGCGGCCCGCCGCGGGTCAGCACGTAGACCGACTCGAACGCGCGCATCGCCTCGAGCATGCTGAGCACAAGCGTGACCGCGAACGTCGGCCGCAGCGCCGGTACGACGATGTGCAGCAACCGCCGCCACGCGTTCGCGCCGTCGATCGTCGCGGCCTCGACCTGGTCTGACGGCACCGACTGCAGCCCGGCCAGGTAGATCATCATGAACAACCCGGCGTTCTTCCACGCCTCCAGCAGGACGACGGTCGGCAGCGCCCAGTGCCGGTCGAGCAGGAAGTCGATCGGGCCGGCGCCGAACAGGCTGAGCAGCCAGTTCACGACGCCTTCGCGGTTGAACACATACCGCCAGGCGACCGCCACCGCGACCATCGACGTGATCACCGGCAGGTAGTAGAGCATCCGGAACGCCTGGATCGCGCGCAGCTTGAGGTTCACCAGCATCGCCAGGAACAGCGGGGCGACCACGGTCAACGGCAGGAACATCAGCACGAACAGCAGCGAGTTCCGCAGTGCGATCCAGACTCGCGGGTCGTGGCCGAGCTGGATGAAGTTGTCGAGGCCGGAGAAGCGGACCGGATGGACGATGTCGTAGTCGGAGAACGACAGCTGGATCGCGATCACGGCCGGCCAGGCGAACATCGCGGCGTAGAACAGCAGCCCGGGCAGCATGAACACGTACGGCGTGTACCAGTGCTGACCGACCACGCGGCCACGAAGGCTTGGCATATCTGGCTCCTCGTGTCTGAAACCCCGATTTCAGATCTCAAGTTGTCCGGAACCGTAACCTACAACCGGCCGCGCCGGAAGCGGTAACTCCAGAAAATTTTGCCCATCTCGAGTTGACTCGCCTGCTTCGATGCCGAACACTGTGATGTCTGTAAGCCAGGTTTAGGACATTCCGTTCTGAGGAGCCACCGATGGCCCGATCCCTGCTCAGGCACCTTGCGGTGGTTGCCGCTCTCGCTCTCGCGCTGTCCGGATGTGTGTCCGGCAGTCCGGCCGGCGGTGACGATCCGAAGCAGCAGTCCACCGACGCGTACTCCGGCGACGTCGAGTGGTGGACGATCAACCTGCAGAAGAACTACGGGCCGGACATCCAGAAGTGGATCGACGCCTACCAGAAGGAACATCCGAAGGTCTCGATCAAGTGGGTCGACGTGCCGGGTGCGGATATCAACACCAAGCTGCTGGCCGCGCTCGCCAGCGGCAAGGTGCCGGACGTCGTCAACTTCACCTCCGCCACCACCGGCCTGTTCGCCGGGTCGATGGCCGATCTGAGCTCGTTGTTCAGCCAGGACGACATCGCCGCCTACCTGCCCAACCTGGCCGAGCCGTTAGTTGTCGACGGCAAGCGAATCGCCATCCCCTGGTACAACGGCGGTACGTCGCTGTCGTTCTACAACAAGGATCTGCTGGCCAAGGCCGGCTTCGACCCGGCCAAGCCGCCGAAGACGTACGACGAAGCGCTCGCGCTGGCGAAGACGTACCACGACGCGACCGGCAAGTCGGCGACCAACTTCATGTCGTACTCGAGCGTGGTGCAGGCCAACGGCATCCCGCTGTTGTCGGAGGATGGGAAGAAGGCTGCGTTCAACACCCCGGCGACGCTCGCGCTGCTGGAGCGGTTCAAGCCGCTGTTCAGCTCGGGAGCGATCGCCCCCGGAAGCCTCAGCGAGAACCCTCGGGACCTGCCGCAGTCGCTGGAGAACAAGCTGATCGCGTTCAACCCAGCCGCGGTGTCCAGCTCGCTGCTGAACGTCCAGAAGAACGCGCCGGCCGTCTACTCGTCGATCGTGGTGGGTCCGCCGGTGGTCGGCGCCGATGGCAAGTTCTACATGCCCGGCCAGCAGGTGATGGGGATCCCGGCGAAGTCGGACAACCAGGCCGCAGCGGCCGCCTGGCTCAAGTACGTCGCCGCACCCGAGCAGCAGCTCGCGCTCTGCAAGCTGGTGCCGATCTACCCGTCGTCGGTCAAGGCGCTGGCCGACCCGTTCTTCACCGACATCACCGGGGCCACACCGGCCGACCAGGCCCGCAAGATCCTGGTCGATACGTTCAAGAGCAGCGTCGACGCGTCGATGGGCTCCGGGAACGACGACCAGCTGCGACAGCTGTTCGACGACCAGGTCCGCGCGTACATGTCCGGGACCAAGACCGCTCAGCAAGCTTTGGACGCCGCCGAGAAGGCGTGGAACGACACTCTGGCGAAGGGCAAGTAGCGTGACGGAGAAGCTGCGGATCGGGATCGTCGGCGCCGGGATCATGGGGCGTGGCAACGCGTTGTCGTTGTCCGGCCGGGCCGACGCCGAGATCACGGCGGTGACCAGCCGATCGGAGAGCTCGGCCGCGCAACTGGCGGACGAGATCGCCGAGCGGGGTGCGCCACCGCCGACGATCCATCCTGATTTCGCGGCCCTGCTGGCCGACGACGCGGTGGATGCCGTCGTCCTGACCACCCCGGACGACGTACACGGCGAGATGATGGTCCGCGCCGCGGAGGCCGGGAAGCACATCCTGGTCGAGAAGCCGATGACCACGTCGGTCGCCGAGGCGGATGCGGCTGTGAAGGCGATCCGCGAGAACGGCGTGGTGGCGATGTGCCTGTTCAACCACCGCTGGGTGCCTGCGTACGCCCAGGCCTACGAGCTGATCGCGGATCTCGGCGACGCCGCGGTCGCCTACGCCCGCAAGGACGACACGATCTTCGTGCCGACCGAGATGCTGTCCTGGGCTGATCGCACAACGTGCGCCTGGTTCCTGTCCAGCCACGACATCGATCTGGTGTCCTGGCTGCTCCGCGACCAGGTGCGCCGGGTCTACGCGACCGCGCGGTGGGGCAAGCTGCGGTCGCTCGGGATCGACACCCCGGACGCGATCCAGATCCAGGCGGAGTACTCGCGCGGAGCCGTCGCGACCTTCGAGTCGGCCTGGATCTATCCGAACACGTTCCCGACCGTGGTCGACTCGTACGTCTCGGTCGTCACCGACAACGGGGTCGTTCAGTTGGACCGGCAGAAGGAGAGCGTCGTACTGGCGCGACCGGAGGGCTACACCTATCCGCGGAACATGCTGCAGCGGGTCATGCACGGCATCCCGGCCGGTGCGTACGCCGACGCGATCGCGCATTGGGTCGACTGCTGCCGGACCGGCCGGCAACCGCTGATCACCATCGAGAGCAGCCGCAACGTCACCGCCGTACTGGAGGCCGCGCACCTGTCGATCGAGACCCGTCAGCCGGTCGACGTCTCGATGCTTGCTGATCCAGGGGCCGCATGAGTACGGCGGGCCCGGAGAAGCCACGGCATATCGACGGGCGGATCAATCGGATCGGGACCGAGGACCTTCTGAAAGCATTCGGGTCGCCGGCCGACGATCTCGCTGGGCTCCGTGCGTTTGTGGGCGGTCAGTTGCGGCGCCCCGCCTGGCCGTTGCCGGAATGGGCGGACGCGATTCGGTCCACGCCTGCAGCGGACGACGTACTGGCGGCTGCGGCTCCGCTGCTCGAGGGGGTGGACGTCACTGGACTGGGACGCGGCCGTTCGCAGTTGTACGGGTTCCATTACCTCGGCTGGCTGGCTCCCGGGGTCCAGGCGTGGCAGCTGACTGGCGATGAGCGTTATCTGCAAGCGTTTGAGCGGCACTTCGACGAATGGGTTGAGCGACGCGACTCGGTGATCGGAGAGTGGCCGGGGCTCGACGTGATCTGGTACTCGCTCGGGACGTGGGCACGCTGCAGGAGCCTGCTACCGACCCTCGAAGTGCTGACCAACTCACCACTGTCCGACTGCGTCTGGGGCCGACTGGTGGCGACTCTGGTCGGCGGGGCGCGCTGGGCGTACGACGAGCATGACGTCTTCCGGCACGGGAACTGGCAACTGGTGTGCGCGACCGAACTGCTGCACCTCAGCACCGTGCTGCCGTCCCTTGTGGAGTCGGCGGCCTGGGCGGAGCGAGCGCATCAGCGGATCGAGGAACACCTGGCGCTCGACATCTATCCGGACGGCGGGCATTACGAGCGGTCGCCCGGGTACCACGGGATGGTTCTGGACGCGTTGCAGACCGCGGCGCGGATCGATCCGGCGGTGGCGGCTCATCCACGGTTCGCGGCCATGCACACCTGGTTGTGCGAGCTGGTGTCATCGGGTGGATGGCTGCCGCATCTGCAGGACAGCGGGGTCGTGTGGCCTGCGGCGTCGTTGCTGCGAGGCAGCTACCTGCTGGACGATCCAGCACTCGCGCGAGTCGCCGCGCAATGGTTGCCAGATTCCCAGTTCGCGACGGAAGCTGCGGCGTATCCGGCGTGGACGGATGAAGAGCGACAGGCGCGCTGGATGCACACGCTCAGCACGGCACGCGAGCAGGCTGCCCCCGAGTTGCCCGCGACCACGGTGCTCCCGGAGTCGGGGTACACGATTCTGCGGAGTGACGAGGTGCGGGCCGTGATCAACCACGGGCCGCACATCGAGCACGAGCTCGAGTCGCACTCGCATCGCGCCGTACTGGATCTGGTGCTCGACGGGTGGCAGCAGCCGTTGCTGTGGGAGGCGGGTGGTCCGCCGAGCTACGACGATCCGGAGTACCTGACGTGGTACCAGTCAGGTCGGGGTCACAACACCGTACTCGTGGACGATCGGGAGCTGTCGACCGATCGTGGGGTGACGGTTGAGCCGTTGATCGAGACCGACCAATTGGCCGTGTTCTCCGGTCGGCATCGGGGTAACGGTGTGCGGCAGGCGCGCACGGTCGCGATGGTGCGGGAGGAGCCGGCGTACGTCGTCGTGACCGACAGCGCGGCTGGTCCGCACACGTTCCGCGCTTGCTGGCATGCGCTGCATCCGTGGCGGCAGGTGGGTCCGCTCGCGTACGACGCTGCTGCGCCTGATGGACCGGGGTTGCTGCTGATCGAGGCCGGGGACGCTGCGACGCCTTCCGCCGAGGCCGGGATTGGTGCGACGCCTTCCGTCGAGGCCAGGATTGATGCGACGCCTTCCGTCGAGCCCGGGAACGGTGCGACGACTTCTGTCGAGACCTCGGAAGGGGTTGCGCGGCGGCCGTTTCCGGATCGTCGGGTCGCGGAGTACGGGCCGCTTCACACGCTGTCGTTGGGGCGGTCGAGCGGTGACTTCACGACGGTGCTTGTTCCGCATGCCGGGAGCGAGCCGCCTTCAGTGTCCGTCGCGCAGGCGGACGGCGAGCTGGTGGTCGAGTATGGGAACACGGTTGATCGGGTGTCGTCGTCGAGCTGGACGCGGATTCGGTCGGGGAAGTTGTCATGGGCAACTGGTTGGCGGGTGCTCGAGCTCGCGGGGCTAATGAAGACCTCGGAGCCGGTGGACGTGCTCGCTGCCGTGACGGACGGCTTACTGCGGCTGGAGATCACGTGCCCGGGGCGGTGTGCGGTCTGGGTACCGCCGGGCGCAGGGATCCGGGTCGACGGCATCGCGATCGATGCCGAAGTCGATGAGGGTTGGGCGCGACTGACGCTGCCGTACGCCGGGCGGTGGCTCGTTGAGGGGGCTCAGCATGACTGACTCCGCCTCGTCCGTCCGACCCTCGACCTCCTCGACTCGCTCGACCTCTTCGACCTCTTCGACCACCTCGACCACCTCGACCACCTCGGCTGAAGACGTGATGGCGGGCTGGTTCGATGCGCGGATCGTCACCGGCGCGCATCCTGCCTCGCTGCTGCCTCCCACCGACCGCGACGCGATCGCGGCACACCTCGACCGCTACGCCCTGTCCGGTGCGTTGGTCAGCGCGATGGCGTCCTGGCTGCACCATCCGATCGGCGGCAACGCGGAAGCATCCGCGGTCGCGCACAGCCTGGCCGATCGCGGCGTACTGGCCTGCTGGACCGCGATCCCCGCGACAGCCGGCGAGCTGGAATCACTGACGGCACTCGTCGACCGCGCCCTCGACCAGGGTGTCGCCGCCTTCCGCATCCATCCCCTGTCGCACGGCTTCTCCCCCGGCCTGCTCAATGAGTTGTACGCCGCACTCGAGACCAACCGTCTGCCGCTGTGCATCGACGCCGCGGAGATCTCCTGGGCTGACCTGAGTACGATCGCGACTCGCCACCCTGAGCTGCCGATCGTCGTGTCGAACGTCGGCTACCGCAAACTGCGTGAGCTCTGGGCCGCACTTGATGGTCACGCCAACGTCTTCGTCGATCTGGTCGACTTCGCCGCACACCAAGGCGTCGAATGGCTGGCTGCCAACAACCTCGCCGACCGGCTGCTGTTCGCGACCGGTCTCGGGCTCCGTGATCCCGGTGAGGGCGTCGTCCGCCTGGCCTGGTCCGGCCTCGACGACGCGACAGTCCAGCTGGTCGGCTCAGGAAACGCGAGCCGCCTGTTCGGCTCAGGAAACGCGAGCCGGCCGTCCGGCTCGGAGAACGCCGACCGGACCTCCGGGTCGGAGAACGCGGATCGGACGTCCGGCGTACGGCGTGCTGATGGAGGTCGGTCGTGATCGGGCGGCGGGCGGAGTACCGGGTCATCGACGTGCATGCGCATCTCGGGCCGTACTCGTTGTTCTACATCCCCGAATCCGACGCCGCCGCGATGGTCGCGGTGATGGACCGGACCGGCACCGAGGTGACGGTCCTCTCGGCCAATCGCGCCATCCAGCAGGACGCGCATCTCGGCAACTCGCAGTCGCTCGCGGCGGTCGACGCTCATCCGGACCGGATCGCGGCGTACGCGGTCATCAACCCGTGGCAGGATCCCGAGCGCGAGCTCGAGCGGCTCGCGGCCGACGAGCGGTTCGTCGGGATCAAAGTCCATCCGACCCTGCACCGCTACCCGGTGACCGGGGCGCGGTACGCCGCCGTGTGGGAGTTCGCCGAGTCGACGGGCTGCCCGGTGCTCAGTCACTCCGAGCACCGGTCGCCGTACGACGCTCCGGCGATGTTCGAGACCGTCGCAGAGACGTATCCGGGCAGCTCAGTTGTCCTCGGGCATGCCGGGATCACCCCGGCCGGGGTCGACGAGGCGATCGAGGCCGCGAGTCGCTACGCGTCGCTGTGGCTGGAAGTGTGCGGTTCGCAGATGACCGGGCCGCTGATCCGCTCGATGGTGGACCAGCTCGGCAGCGGCCGGGTGCTGTTCGGCTCGGACTTCCCCTTCATCGACCAGCGCATGTCGCTGGGCCGGGTGGTGTACGCGCCACTGACCGAGAGTCAACGTCAAGATGTTCTCAGCGGGAACGCCCGCAAGCTGTTCCGGTGGCGCCCACTACCGGGCGAGTCGGGAGAACGAGGGGTTGACGACACGGATGAGTGACGAGACGCAGCCGGCTGAGCCGGTGTCGGGTGAGCGGGTGCCCGCGGTGACGGTCGGGTTGTTCGGGCCGCGGCGGCTGGTGAAGACGATGACCGAGGTCAGCCAGGAGGTCGCGGAGCGCTCCGCGCACGGGGTCCGGTTCCTGACGGGCGGGTACGACGACCAGGCCGACGCCGAAGAGCGGTACCTCCGGCTGCGCGACCGGATCGACTCCGCCGTGTTCCCCGGTCCGTGGGCGTTCGACCTGGCTACGACCGGTCACTGGCTCACCGTCCCGTCGACCCACCTCCCACTCACCGGCGCCGCGCTGTACGCCGCCTTGCTGCGTGCGTCGCTGACCATCCCCGACGTCGACCTGAGCCGAGTCAGCATCGACTCGCTGTCACTCGCGGACGTCACCGATGCGTACGGCGAGATCGGCCTCGACACCACACAGGTGTACGACGTCCCGTACGAGGGACCCGAGTCGGTCGCGGGCTTCGCTGCGTTCCACCGGGACAAGTGGGAGCGGCAGCACACCACGGTGGCCCTGACCACGATCCTGTCCGTCGAGCGCGAGCTGCGGGCGGACGGCGTACCCGTGCTGCGAATTGCGCCGACGCGGTCGAGTGTGCGGGATGCGTTGGAGACCGCGGTTCTGCTCGGCCAGGGCACTCGGATGGGTGCACATCAGCTGGCGATGATCGCCGTACAGGTCATACCGACCGGTGGGTCGCGGGCCGAGTCGGGTGACTACTGGCAGCAGGAGCTGGCGCTGCTGACCCACCAGAAGCTGTTGTCCGAGGCACGCCAGGTCGGTGCGTCGGTGACGCGCCGGTCCGACACGCTGTTCCTGGTCACGACCACACACGGCGCACTGGTGCGGTTGACCGAGCAGTTCACCGTCGCGCCCTTCCTGGGTGCGCTGACTACACAACTCGGCGTACCGGTCGCTGTTGGTGCTGGGACCGGTCAGACCGCGCGGGCTGCCGAGGCGAACGCACTGATGGCGGTTGAGGATTCGGTCGCCACCGGTGGGAAGGTCGCGGTGTACCTCGACGGCGGGAGCGATCGGCTCGACCTCGAACCGGGACGGGCGAGCAGCGCATCCGCGCCGGTGGACGCTACGTCGGCGACCGGCCAGCGGGCGTTCGAGATCGTCACCTCGATCGCCTCGGCAACCAGCCCTTCGCCCGGCCAGCAGGTGGTTGTCGACGTCGAGAGCGTCGCCGCGATCATGCAGGTCACCCAGCGGACCGGACGGCGAATGCTGAAGGAGCTGGTCGAAGCAGGCCTCGCCTGGCCGTTGCCACCGGCCCGTACCGCCGGGGGCGGCCGTCCCCGCCAGCAGTTCAGGTTGCTGACCGAGAAGCTCGATTAACGCCGCCCTGGAGGAGAACTGTGCAGAGGACTCACGACAATGCCGACCGCTTGTACAAGCGTGCCCGGCAGGTGATCGCCGGTGGTGTCTCCAGCGACGCACGGCGCGCTGACCAGCCGTTGTTCGTGGACCACGCCAGTGGCTCCGAGCTGTGGGACGTGGACGGCAACCGCTATCTCGACTACGTGCTCGGCCAGGGCCCGAACCTACTCGGCCACGCCGCACCGCTGGTCGCCGACGCGGTCTCTGCCCAGGTACGTCGCGGCGTCGCGTACGCCGCCCAACACGAGCTCGAAGCACAGGTCGCGGAACGCCTCTGCGCCATGATCCCGGCAGCCGAGCTCGTCCGTTTCAACACGGTCGGCTCAGAGGCTGTGCACGGCGCGATCCGGCTGGCCCGCGGCCACACCGGACGGCCGAAGATCGTGAAGTTCGAGGGCAATTACCACGGCTGGCTCGACCCAGTCCTGTACAGCGTGCACCCGGATCTTGCGCTGGCCGGTGACGCCCGGCATCCCACGGCGGTCGGCGGTACGGCGGGCCAGCCGCGGCACGACGCCGACGACCTGATCGTCCTGCCGTACAACGATCTCCCCGCCGTCGCTGCGCTGTTCGAGCAGAGCGGTGACGAGATCGCGGCCGTCATCCTCGAACCGCTGTTGTGCAACACCGGCTGCATCACGCCGCAGCCCGGCTACCTCGAAGGACTGCGTGAGCTGACCCGGCAGCACGGGTCGTTGCTGATCTTCGACGAGATCATCACCGGCTTCCGGATCGCACCCGGCGGCGCCGGCGAACTGCTCGGCGTCGTACCCGATCTCGCGGCGTTCGGGAAGGCGATGGCCGGCGGCATGCAGGTGTCCGCGCTGGTCGGCTCGCACGACGTGATGGGGTCGATTGCCAACGGCAAGGTTGCCCACGCGGGCACCTTCAACTCACACCCGGTCGCGATGGCCGCGGCCCACGCCGTACTGCGGCATCTCGACGAAGACCGTGAGTCCGTCTACCCACCGCTGACCGCGGCAGGCCGGCGGTTGATGGCCGGCCTGCGCGCGGCTGCTTCGAAACATGGCGTACCCCTTCTCGTCGACGGACCGGGGCCGGTGTTCCAGACCTACATCACTGACCAAGCAGAGGTGACCGACTATCGATCGTTCGCCGCCTGCGATCGGGCCGCGATGGCTCGGTTCCACGCCGGACTGTTCGCGGCGGGGATCAACATCGTCCCGCGCGGACTGTGGTTCCTCTCCACCGAGCACACCGCGGACCAGATCGACGAGACTATTGCGGTAGCGGAGTCAGTACTTTCTTCCCTGTAGGCAGCGGATCGAACGGCTTGCGGTCCTGCGTGCACGTCGCGCCGTCAGCCGGCGCCTTCAGCTGGGTCAGGTAGTCAGTGATCATCGCGTCGGCGCAGGTGCTCTTGCCGATCGTCGTGTGCCCGTAGCCCTCGACCGTGACCATGCGGGCGTCCGGGTACAGGTCGGCGTACGGACGGGTGGCCTCGTACGGCGTCGCCGGGTCGTGCCGGGTGCCAAAGACGAGTACGGGCTGCTTCACGCTGTTCTTCCACGGGCCGAGGAACGCGTCGCTGTCGCGGATCCCCATGAACTCGCATTGGACTCCGATCCAGGCTCGGTAGCGACCGAAGTGCGGAGCGCGCTTGTCGGCGGCGTCGGCGTACGCCGGGTACGCGAGCGGTCCCCGACCGGACTGCTTGGCCTCGACGCACGGCTGCAGGACGCTGCCGACCGACGTGCTGTAGTCCTCCTTGCGCCGGTTCCACTCGACCAACGCGGTCGGTGCCTTCGCGGCGGCGGCCTTGGTTCGGTTCATCGTCGAAAGCTCGGCCCACATCTGAGCGAGTGCGGGGAAGCCGGCCGGGTCGTACAGGTTCGAGAACGTGATGGCCACTGCGACGGCGTACGTCACCTTGAGCGTGGATCCGTCCGGCATCGGGACATCGATCGGATGGGTCTTCAGCCGCTCCATCGTGCTCTCCACGACGGTCTTCGGATCGCCGAGCGTATTCAGCGCGCAGTTGGCGGCCGCCTTCTTGCACTCGGCGAGGAACTGCTCGTACGTGTCGTACGCACCGTCGCCCTGCTTCAGCCGGACGCCGACCGGGTTCGAGTCGCCGTTCGAGCCGGAGTACCACTCCGGGCTCAGCGTGCCGTCGAGCACGAGCGCGCGGACCTTGTTCGGGAACAGCTTCGCGTACGTCGCACCGAGATACGTGCCGTACGAGTAGCCGATGTACGACAGCTTCTCGTCGCCGACCGCCTGCCGCAGCCGATCCATGTCACGGGCAACGTTCGCGGTCGAGTAGTGCGCGAGCCGATCCGGTGAAGTAGTCCGGCAGCTGACTGCGATCTTCGCGCTGTCCACGATGAACTGGCGCTCTTCCTTCGCCGTCAGCGGGAACGGCGGGACGTTCGCCGTCGCCTTCGCCTCGTCAGCAGCGGTCGGGTAACAGGTGGCGGGGTCCGAGCGGCCCACGCCGCGCGGGTCGAAGCCGAGGATGTCGAACTTCGCGCGCACCGACGGGGTGTAGATCTGCTGGCCGGCCTGCTGGACGAAGTCGACCCCGGAGCCGCCCGGGCCGCCTGGGTTCGTGAACAACGTGCCGATCTTGTGCGCCGCGTCAGTGGCAGGCAATCGGGTCAGCGCGATCGTGGTCGTCGGCCCGTGCGGCTTGTCGTATTCGGTCGGGACCTCGACGGTCGCGCACTGGAACGGCTTCAGCTTGGGGTCCGCGCCGCAACTCCCCCAGGCGATCGCCGTCTGGGCTTGAGCCACGGCGGAGGTCATCGGTGTGAGCAGCACCAGGGCCACACCGGCGACAGACAGTCTTCGAAGGATTCTTCTGGGCGTCATGTCACCGACCGTAGGCGGGTGACCTCTCAGGTCGCGTCCACCACGAGAAGGAGGCCGGGAACCCGCCTCACGGCGGACCCGGCCTCCTGCTGACAGCGGTGGTTCAGGCGCTCTTCTCGCGGCGCTGCTTGCGCTCGAGCTGGTCGCGCGGGATCAGCGTCGGGTTCACGTTCTCCAGGACGACCTCGCCGGTGACGACGACCTTCGCGACGTCCTCGCGGCTCGGCACCTCGTACATCACGTTCAGGAGGACTTCCTCCATGATCGCCCGCAGGCCGCGGGCGCCGGTGCCACGCAGCAGCGCCTGGTCGGCGATCGCCTCGACCGCGTCCTCGTCGAACTCCAGCTCGACGTTGTCGATCTCGAACAGCCGCCGGTACTGCTTGACCAGCGCGTTCTTCGGCTCCGACAGGATCTTGATCAGCGCGTCCCGGTCCAGCGGGGACACGGTGGTGATGACCGGGAGGCGGCCAATGAACTCGGGGATCAGACCGAACTTGAGCAGATCCTCCGGCATCACATCGGCGTACCCGCCGGCCTCTTTGGGCTTCTCCGGCTCGCGGGAGGTGTTGAAGCCGAGGGTCTTCTTGCCGACCCGCTGCTCGACCATGTGGTCCAGGCCGGCGAACGCGCCGCCGACGATGAACAGCACGTTGGTGGTGTCGATCTGGATGAACTCCTGATGCGGGTGCTTGCGTCCACCCTGCGGCGGCACCGAGGCCGTCGTACCTTCCAGGATCTTCAGCAGCGCCTGCTGGACACCCTCGCCGGAAACATCGCGGGTGATCGACGGGTTCTCGCTCTTGCGGGCGATCTTGTCGACCTCGTCGATGTAGATGATCCCGGTCTCGGCCTTCTTGACGTCGTAGTCGGCCGCCTGGATCAGCTTCAGCAGGATGTTCTCGACGTCCTCGCCGACGTACCCCGCCTCGGTCAGCGCCGTCGCGTCCGCGATCGCGAACGGGACGTTCAGCATCCGGGCCAGCGTCTGGGCGAGGTAGGTCTTGCCGCAGCCGGTCGGGCCGATCAGCAGGATGTTCGACTTGGCCAGCTCGACGGCCTCGTCCTTCGCGTGCCGTCCCGCGCTCGACGCGCCCTGGCCGTCACGGACCCGCTTGTAGTGGTTGTACACCGCCACCGCGAGTGCCTTCTTCGCCACGTCCTGTCCGACGACGTACGCGTTGAGGAAGTCGTAGATCTCCCGCGGCTTCGGCAGCTCGGTGAGTCCGACCTCGGAGCCCTCGTTCAGCTCCTCCTCGATGATCTCGTTGCAGAGATCGATGCATTCATCGCAGATGTAGACGCCGGGACCGGCGATGAGCTTCTTGACCTGCTTCTGACTCTTTCCGCAGAACGAGCACTTGAGCAGATCGCCGCCGTCACCAATGCGTGCCACCGGGACAGATCCCTTCTATGCGTGTCGAACTATGGGCCGGGAGGGCGTGGAAACAGGTACCCCGATCCGTTCTTGACGGTACCCCGTCCGGGGCCGAAACGCCGCGCCCGCCACCGGGTTGTGACTACGCCGGTGGCGAACGCGTCAGGCCCTTGACAGCCCGTCGTACGGATCAGACGCCGGCCGGGACCGGGGTCTTGAGGCTCTGCAGGACGTCGTCGATCAGGCCGTACTCGATGGCCTGGTCGGCGGTCAGGAACTTGTCCCGCTCGATGTCGCGCGACACTTCCTCGTGCGACTTGCCGCTGGCGTCGGCGATCATCTTCTCCAGCAGCGCGCGCAGGCGGAGGATCTCGTTCGCCTGGATCTCGATGTCGCTGGACTGACCGTAGGTGCCCTCGGTGGCCGGCTGGTGGATGATGATCCGACTGTTCGGCAGCGCCAGGCGCTTACCCGGCGTACCGGCCGCGAGCAGCACCGCCGCCGCGGAGGCCGCCTGACCGAGGCAGACGGTCTGGACGTCCGGCTTGATGTAGCGGACGGTGTCGTAGATCGCGGTCAGCGCCGTGAACGAGCCGCCCGGGGAGTTGATGTAGATGCTGATGTCGCGATCGGAGTCCATCGACTGCAGGCACAGCAGCTGCGCCATCACCGCGTTCGCGATCTCGTCGGTGATCGGCGTACCGAGGAAGATGATCCGGTCCTCGAACAGCTTCGTGTAGGGGTCGATCCGGCGCATGCCGTACGACGTGCGCTCCTCCCACTGCGGGATGAAGTAATTCATGATGCGTCCTTAACTGACGGAGTGGGAGATCAGGAGTTCGGGCTGCCGGAGCTGAGCTGCGCGGCGCTGGCGACCACGTGGTCGATGAAGCCGTAGTCCTTCGCCGCGTCGGCGGTGAACCAGCGGTCGCGGTCGGCGTCGTTCTCGACCTGCTCGAGCGGCTGGCCGGTGTGCTCCGCGATCAGCTTGAACAGCTGCGCCTTGATGTGCAGCGACTGCTCGGCCTGGATCTTGATGTCCGACGCCGTACCGCCCATACCGCCGGACGGCTGGTGCATCATGATCCGCGCGTGCGGCAGCGCGTAGCGCTTGTTCTTCGCGCCGGCGCAGAGCAGGAACTGGCCCATCGAGGCGGCCAGGCCCATCCCGACGGTGGCGACGTCGTTGGAGATCCACTGCATGGTGTCGTAGATCGCCATGCCGGAGTCCACCGAACCACCCGGCGAGTTGATGTACAGCCAGATGTCCTGGTTGGGGTCCTCGGCGTTGAGGAGCAGCATCTGCGCGCAGATCGCGTTCGCGTTGTCGTCGCGAACCTCGGACCCCAGGAAGATGATCCGGTTCTGCAGCAGGCGCTGGTAGATGTGGTCGTCGAGTCCGCCGGATCCGTTGCCGCCCGCGGCGGTGGGGCTGGCTGCAAATGTCTCGTTCACAAAGCCGACATTACTGGTCGGCGGCGACAGACCTAAGGCTGGGCCACAGGTGTTCGCTCACGGCGCACCGTTGTGCCTGCTCTGTCTGCTGTGAGCGAATTCGGCGCGGTTTCACCACCCGCACAGGACAACGGACCCCGACTCCTCGACGGTTGCCTCGTCAGGTACTTCGGGGCGGTCGGTGCGCTCGGCGTCCCGCCGTACCTCTGGCTCCTCGAGCAGCGCGGCCACACCCCGGTCCTTCCCTCGGAAATCGTTTCACCAGCCACGCTAGGTGGTCGATCCGTCAGTTTCCTTACGACCGGTTCGCGAAATGCGAACGGCCCGGACCCCTGCGACGGGGTCCGGGCCGTTACGGCGTACTGCTCAGGCCTTCGCGGGCTCCTCGACCGGGGCCTCGGCGGCCTCGTCGGTGCCCTCAGCGCCCTCGGCACCCTCGGCGTCCGGGTCGGCGTAGGTGCCGTCCGGCTGCAGGGTCTTCAGCTCGACCGTGTTGCCCGACGCGTCGGTGACCTTGGCGTTCTCGACCAGGTACGCGAGCGCCTTGCCGCGGACGACCTCGGACACCAGGCTCGGGACCAGGTTGTTCTCCACCGCGTGCTGGGCGAACTGGTCCGGGCTGACGCCGGAACGCTGCGCGTGCCGGACGATGTGCTCGGTCAGCTCCTGGTCGTTGACGCTCAGCTCCTGCTGCTCGGCCACCAGGTCCAGCACGAACTGCGCCTTGATCGCGTCCTCGGAGCGCTTCTTCAGGTCCTCGTCGAACTCGTCCTGAGTCTGCTCCTCACCCTCGAGGAACTGCTCCATCGTCATCCCGGAGTACCCGAGCTGCTGCTCCAGGTTCTCCTTGCGGGCGGCCAGCTCGTCGACCAGCAGACCCTCCGGCACCGGCACGTCCACCATGGTCAGGATCTTCTCGAGTACGGCGTCCCTCGCGTCGCCGGCCTGCTCGAGCCGCTTGCCGCGCTCCAGCCGGGTCCGGACGTCGGCGGTCAGCTCATCCGCGGTGTCGAACTCAGAAGCGGTCTGCGCGAACTCGTCATCGAGCTCCGGCAGCTCCTGCTCCTTGACCGCGGTCACGGTCACCTCGACATCGACATCGTCGCCCTTCAGCGACCCGCCGACCAGCTGCGTGACGAACGTCTTCTTCTCGCCGGCGCTCAGCCCGATGACCGCCTCGTCCAGGCCGTCGAGCAGCTGACCGCTGCCGACCTGGTACGACAGGCCGGTCGCCTGCGCCTCCTCGACCTTCTCGCCGTCCTTGCTGGCCGACAGGTCCAAGGTGATGAAGTCCTTGTCCGCGACCGCGCGCTCGACCGGGTTCAGCGAGCCGAACCGCTGCCGCAGCGACTCGATCTGCTCGTCGACCTCTTCGTCGGAGATCGCCAGGTCCTCGACCTCGGCCTCCAGACCCTCGAGGTCGGGCAGGGTGATCTCCGGGCGGACCTCGACCTCGGCGGAGAACTGCAGGCTCTCCTTGTCGTTGAACTCGGTCACATCGACCTCGGGCCGGCCGATCGCCTTCACCTGGTTGTCACTCACCGCCTGCGAGTACAGCTTCGGGAGCGCGTCGTTGATCGCCTCCTCGAGCACCGGGCCGCGGCCCACGCGCTGGTCGATGACCTGCGGCGGGATCTTGCCCTTGCGGAACCCGGGGACGGTGATCTGCGAGGCGATGCTCTTGTACGCCGCGTCGAGGCTCGGCTTGAGCTCCTCGAACGGCACCTCGACGATGAGCTTGACCTTCGTCGGGCTCAAGGACTCGACGGTGCTCTTCACGGTGGCGGTTCTCCTTGATTCGATGACATTCACAGCACGGGCGACAGCCCGGACCGCAGCATTGCTGCAGGGGGTTTGTCGGGGCGACAGGACTCGAACCTGCGGTCTCCTGCTCCCAAAGCAGGCGCGCTAGCCACTACGCTACGCCCCGCAGTGACCGCACGAGTCTAGTCGACCCGAACCAGTGCTCGCGCCACCCCCCGCTCGATGCGCAAATCCGGGCTCCGCCCGTGGCAATTTTGAGTCCACCGGGGTGGATGTGGAATCATGACGGAGTGCCGCGAGGCGCACGCGGGTGTAGCTCAATGGTAGAGCCCCAGTCTTCCAAACTGACTACGCGAGTTCGATTCTCGTCACCCGCTCTCGGACGATGGGCGAGGTGTGCCTGCGGAAAAGCGCAGGCCGCCTCGCCCTCGTCGTTCTGTGCGCCGTCGCTCCGCTCGGCGCGTTGCGGGGGCTTGCGCTTCTTCTCCGCGATCACCTGCGGGACATCGCCACCCGGCTACTGCGACGATCTGCAGCTCGACAGGTAGAACACCTGCGATACACCGTACGCACGGGCAGTTTTGCGCTCAGGTGTACTGCCGGCCGCCCGACACCTCCTGTCCACCTGTCCACGAACCCCGTCCCAGCGCCTCAGAACGCACTCACATCCACGCACGGCTCATCTGGGTCCAACCCGAGTGGCTCGGAATGAGGAGCATTCTTGGGATCGCGTTAGCTCGGAGCGGCCCGCCGTACTGCAGCGTCGTACTGGGAGCGGTCGAACGTGAACGGTCCGAAACTGCTGTAATCCCGCCGAGGACGATGAGGCTGACGGAACCCCCGCCAAGTGACCTGCGTCCCGACCACGACCTGAGCCTCGAGCGGCCAGCAACCCACCTCACCGCAGTTGCACCCAAGTAGAGCCACTGACCCGTCACGACCGCTCAGATACTCCGGCAGGCTCCCGTGGCTGAGGTGCTCCAGCACCAGGCCGGCGTACCCGCCGATGACGTCGAATCGGTGTGCTCGCTCGTAGGTCTCCACGAGGTCTGTCAGGGCGATCCCGTCCACTGTCGGCAGCAGTTCGCGAGCTGGACCGCCCTCCCACGGGTGCAGCTCAAACCCCACCCGCCGGATCGTCAACCTGTCGTTCACACACCCCAGTCTGTCCGCTCCAGGTGGCGAAGCCGAGCGCGGCCAGGCGGTTGAGCAACACCTATTTGGTTGGCTCAGGTCAGGGGGCTCGGAGTAGGGCTACTGCGTCTATGGAGGCGGGGGCTGTGCTGGTGCTGATGATCTTGAGGGCGCCGGTGCGGAAGACCGTGGTCGGTAGGTAGGTGACTACGCGGCTGGTGGTGGTGGCTGTTAGGGAGACCGTGCCGATTTTGATGTTGGCGTGGTAGATGTCTACTCGGCCTTGGGCAGGGCCGTGGAGGGCTATCAGGGCTATGCGTTGGCCTGCTTCGGTGGCCTTGGTCAGGTAGGCGCCGTTGGCTTTGAGGATGGTTGTGGTGCCTTGGAAGGCCAGGGTGCTGGTGGTGCGGGTGACTGTGCCGGCGGAGGTCAGGGCTCGGTCGTCTTCAGGCGCTACTGAGCAGAGTGGGGCGGACCAGGCGGAGAGGTTGCCCAGGTAGTCGCGGGATCGGACCATGAAGCATTCGTCCCAGCCGAGGCGGGGGGTCCAGGTGATCGACGTGATCCGGGTGTTCTGCCAGGTGGCCGGGTAGATCCACTTGCCGAGCGCGACGCCTGGTGCGGCGGTCTTGTAGACGACGTCGTACGACGCGATGTCGGTGTCGTCCTTGTAGGCCCAGCGAACGGTCGCGGTCGCAGCCAGGTTGACGCGGTCGCCGATACGCCAGGTGACGAGGGAGGGCGCGGTGCCGTCCACCTCACTGCAGTACGACGTACTCCACGCGCTCACGTTGCCCGCGTAGTCGCGCGCCCGGACCTGCCAGCACGTGTCTGTGCCGACGGCCGCAGTCAGACTCGCACCCGTGGTCTTCAGGCCCTGCCATGCGGGCACCTGGTTCCAGGCGCCGTACGGCGTGGTGCGGTTGGGGCGCTGCTGGATGCGCAGGTCGTAGCTCAACACGCCGGTTGCCGGTGAGTTCGGGTCCTGTGGGTCGTCGTACGCCCACTCGAAGGACAGGCTGGTGTTGTCGCGGACGCGGGCGCCCGCGGATGCGCTGGTGAGTACGGGCGCCACGGTGTCGGGGTGTTGCTGCGGGTCCGGGGTCAGCCAGCTCAGCGTGATCACGCGTGGGTTGCTGTCGGCGTCGGCGTACACGATCTTCGCCAGGCCGGAGCCGTCGGCGCGGAAGCTGGGAGTAGTACTGCGGATCGGTCCGTAGCGGCGCTGACCGAGAGCCGGGTCGTTGAGGTCGGTGACCAGCAGGTCCGAGCCGGACGACTGAACGGCGAAACCGTTGCCCAGCTGGGAGTCCGCGGCCACGGACAGGTTGCGAGGCGGCTGCGGCCCCAGTACGTCCACGACCTGGTTGCAACCACTCAGGACAGCCCAGCGGCCGTTGACGCCGTCCGGGCCGACAGTGCAGGCGCTGGCGACCAGCACAGTCTTCACGTCGCCAGTAGTCAGGTTCTTACCGTCCAGCTGCCCAGGCGACGTCACCTTCCACACCGTGTCGCCGGACATGGCAAACGGCGGGGCGTAGTCGGCCAGCTTCGTCTTCGAAGCAACGTCGTACACCTCTGCGGTCGCCGAACTCGCCGCGCGGTGCGAGACGAGCTTGCCGCCCTTGCCGAGCACCACCTCGTCCGTGGCGGGGAACGTGAGCCCGCCGACCTTCGCAGTACTCCCGTCGAACGTGAGCAGCGCAGTCCCCTCCACCTGCAGCGGCTTGCCGTTGTTCAGGCCACCGGAGGCGGTCCACGTGGTCCCGTTGTTGCTGGTCTCGTAGACAACGCGGTCGGCCTGCTGCGACACGACCACCCGAGCCCCTGACATCCCCACGTCTGTGGCAGTGCGCCCAGGAACCAGCACGCCCGCCCCCAGGTGCGGCGGCGGGTCAGCCGCAGCCCCCTGAGAGGCCGTCAACGACACCAGTACAGCGGCACACCCAACAGCCGCCGCCAACGCCCGAAACCTGACCACAAGAATCCCCCCAGTACTACGAAGTCATCGCGCCGCACCCTAGTCAGTAACCACCAGTAACGGAAGCACCCTCGAAAACCGGCCAGGTGCCTTCACCGCAAGGGGTGCGGTGTTTCGCGTGGAGTGAACAGGGTCTGCTGGGGGCGAACAGGTGTAGTCGGGCGGCTTCCCTGGGTGACAGGTTCAAGGGCATGGCATGGGTTGTGAGGGGTGAGTTTCGGAAGCTGTGGGTCGGGCAGTTGGTGTCGGCGTCGGGTAGTGCGGTCACGACTGTCGCGCTGCCCTTGGTGGCAGTGGTGACCCTGCAGGCGTCGGCTGTGGAGATGGGTGCGTTGTCGGCGTTGACGATCGCACCGCACCTGGTGTTCGGGCTGCTGGCCGGGGTCTGGGTGGACAGGTGGTCGCTGCGCCGAGTGCTGATCTGGACTGACGTCGGACGGCTGCTGTTGCTCGGCTCTGTGCCCGCAGCGGCTGCTCTGGACGTGCTGAGCATCGAGCAGCTGTACGCCGTCGCCGTCCTGACCGGGGTACTCACTCTGTTGTCCGACACTGCGTCCCAGACGATGATCCCGTCGCTGGTGCCGCGTGAGGACCTGATGCGGGCGAACAGTGCCGCCCTGCTGAATCTCAACCTCGCCTCGACGGTCGGACCGTCCGTGGCCGGCTTCCTGGTCCAGGTACTCACGGCGCCGTTCGCGATCGTCATCGACGCCGCGTCGTACGTCGTGTCCGCGGCGGTCTCGTATTTCATCCGCGAGCCGGCCCGTGCGCCCGCACGACCACGGTCCGAGGTGCGGCTGTCAGCCGGGCTGCGGGTGCTCTTCGGCGACCGGATGCTCAGGCCGCTGGTGGTCTCCGCGGCGATTGCGGCCATGGCCGGAGCGATGCAGGGTCCGCTGATCGTGCTCTTCCTGATCCGCGAGCTGCACAGGTCGCCGGCGTTCGTCGGCCTCAGCATGACCGCGTTCGGCGCGGCCGCCGTGGCCGGTACCTTCGTCGCCTCCGCGTGGTGCCGACGGGTCGGCATCGGCCGCTCCTACCTGTCCGGCGTATTCCTTGCCTCACTCAACGGTGTCCTGCTCTTCACCGGTCGCACACCGCTCATCCTCCTTGGTCAGGTGCTCTCCGGCATCGGCATGACACTGTTCGGAGTGCCCCAGCGCACCCTGCGCCAGTCGCTGGCCCCGCCCCACCTGCTGGGCCAGGTGACCGCCTCCTGGCGCACTCTGGTCATCGGCGGCCAGGCGGCCGGCGCTGCGGCCTCCGGCGTCCTGGCAACCGCCATCCACATCCGCCCGACCCTGCTGATCGCCACTGCGGGCATGCTCGCCGGCCTGCTCGTCGCCGTCTTCTCTCCGCTCCGCGGGCTGCGGGATCTGCCCGAACGGGAACCGGCCGGACGATCGGTGGCGTAGTACTGATTGCGGATCGTGATAGGTGCGGGCGCGCGTCCCGCGTGGGTCCGGGATGGGTTATTGCGTTTCATCAGCCGGGAATGGAATTAGCGGGACAAGCGCTTACCTACTAAGCGATACTGGAAAGTGCGCCGTTTTCAGGTCGCCCAAACCCCCTTGTGAACCGAAGTAGATGGGAAGTGCGCCCGTCCAGATGCCGTCAGAGCACACTGTCCAAGCGCCGTCGATCGCTGCCCCTACCACCCGTGCCCCAGAACGCAGCCGCAACCTGTGGCGGCTTCGTCCTTATCTGAAACCACACCGCTGGCGCCTCGCGGTGATGTTCTCCACCGCCATGCTCGGCGTCGGCGTGAGCCTCGCCGTACCGCTGGTCACCAGAGCCATCATCGATGGTCCGGTCACCCGCCGTGAGCTGAGCGCGCTGGTCCCGCTGGCACTGCTGGCCCTCGGGCTCAGCATCTCCGAGGTCATCCTGGTGTGGATGCGCCGCTGGGCGCAATCCCGAACGGTCAGTGACTTGGAGGCAACACTCCGGCACGACCTGTACGTCCGGCTCCAGTCGCTGCCGATGGAGTTCCACACCCGCTGGCAGAGCGGTCAGCTGCTGTCCCGCGTCACCACCGACCTGTCCACGATCCGCCGGTTCATGGGCTTCGGTCTGCTCTTCCTGGTGATGAACATCCTGCAACTGATCGTCGTCACCATCCTGCTGCTCCAGCTGTACTGGCCGCTCGGCATCGTGGTCCTGGTGGCCGCCGTGCCGGTGGTGATGGTGTCGCTGAAGTTCGAGAAGAAGTACCTGCGGATCTCCCGCAAGGTGCAGGACCAGCAGGGTGACCTGGCCACCCGGATCGAGGAGTCGGCGCTCGGCTTCCGGGTGATCAAGGCGTTCGGCCGGCGGCCGCACGTCCAGCGCCAGTTCGACGACGAGGCCACCGTCCTGTACGACACCGAGGTGGCGAAGGTCCGGCTCGCGTCCCGGTTCTGGAGCTTCCTCGGCGTCATCCCGAACCTGACCCTGGTGATCGTGCTGCTGCTCGGCGCGCTCGCGGTCGGCCGGGAGGCGATCACCCTCGGCACCCTGGTCGCGTTCATCACGCTGATGCTGTCCCTGGTCTGGCCGATCACCTCGCTCGGCGCGATCCTGGCGATGGCGCAGGAGTCGATGACCGCGGCGGACCGGATCAGCGAGATCCTCGACACCTACTCGGTGATCAAGTCCGGTCCGGACGAGCTCACCAACTCGCGCGGTCACCTGCGCTTCGAGCACGTCGGGTTCCGGTTCTCCGACGACTCCGCCGAGGTGCTGCACGACATCAACCTCGACCTGACCCCTGGTACGACGCTCGCACTGGTCGGCGCCACCGGGTCCGGCAAGACCACCCTGACCGCTCTGGTCCCTCGGCTGTACGACGTGACAGCCGGACGGATCACCATCGACGGGCACGACATCCGGGACCTGACCCTGGAGTCACTGCGGACCGCGGTCGCATCCGCGTTCGACGACCCGACGCTGTTCTCGATGAGCGTCCGGGAGAACCTGACGCTCGGCCGTCCGGACGCCAGCGAGGCCGACGTACAGCAGGCACTCGAGGTCGCCCAGGCGCAGTTCGCCAACGAACTGCCGTGGGGTCTGGAGACCCGCGTCGGTGAGCAGGGCATGTCGCTGTCGGGCGGTCAAAGGCAGCGGCTCGCACTGGCACGTGCAGTGCTCGCCAAACCCGCAGTACTGGTGCTGGACGACACCCTGTCCGCGCTCGACGTCCACACCGAGGCTCTGGTCGAGGAAGCACTGCAGAACGTGCTCGCCGACACCACCGGCATCGTGGTGGCGCACCGCGCGTCCACGGTGATGCTGGCCGACCAGGTGGCCCTGCTTCAGGGCGGGACCATCACCCACGTCGGAACCCATCAGGAGCTACTCGCGACAGTGCCGGCGTACCGGCACCTGCTCGCGGCAGAGGAAGAGGAGGTGCACGCATGACGACGACCCAGCAAACACCTCCTCAGGCTTCGAGTAACGAGCCGAAGAACGACCGGCAGCCGGCGGAGCAGACGTGGCGGGGCGTCTTCGAGGACGACCCCGACAGGGAGATCTCGCGGGCGACGACCATCCGGCTGAAGGAGGACTCCCGCAAGCTGCTCGGGGAGCTGCTCCGGCCGTACCAGAAGCTGATCTGGCTGCTGGTGGTGATCGTCGTCATCGAGAACGGCGCCCGGCTCGCCGTGCCGTACCTGGTCCACCTGGGCATCGACAACGGCATCCCGCCGATCCTCGCCGGTGAGGGCTCGAAGCAACTGATCACGATCGTGATCGCCGTGCTGTTCTCGGCGCTGCTGCAGGCGTGGGCCCGGCAGATCTTCCTGATGCGGTCCGGCCGGCTCGGTCAGACCATCCTGCTCGGCCTGCGGAAGCGGGTGTTCGACCACTTCCAGCGGCTCAGCCCGGCGTTCCACGACAAGTTCACGTCCGGCCGGGTCATCTCCCGGCTGACGTCGGACGTGCAGGTGATCGACGAGATGCTGGCCAGCGGGTTCGACGGTCTGGTCACCGCCGCGCTGACCCTGGTCGGTACGGCGATCATCCTGCTCACGCTGGACGTCAAGCTCGGTCTGCTCGCGCTGCTGTCGTTCCCGATCCTGCTGATCCTGACGGCGTGGTTCCGGAAGCGGTCCGCCGTCGTCTACCGGCAGACGCGTGAGGCCGTCGTACTGGTCATCGTGCACTTTGTCGAGTCGATGACCGGGATCCGTGCGGTCCAGGCGTTCCGCCGGGAGCCGCGCAACGAGGAGATCTTCCACGGGGTCAACGACCGCTACCGGAAGGCGAACCTCGAGTCGTTCCGGCTGAACGCTGTCTTCATGCCGGCGATCAAGGGCGTCGGCAACATCACCATCGTCGCGATCCTGGCGTTCGGCGGCTACCAGGCGTACCACGGTCACGTGACGGTTGGTGTGCTGACCGCGTTCCTGCTGTACCTGCGGCAGTTCTTCGAGCCGCTGCAGGACATCACGCAGTTCTACAACACCTTCCTGTCCGCCTCGGCGGCGCTGGAGAAGCTGTCCGGCGTGCTGAACGAGACCCCGGACGTCCCGGAGCCGATCGAGCCGGCCAAGCCAGGCAAGGCACACGGTCACCTAGAGCTGCGGAACGTGCGGTTCGAGTACGTCGACGGCGTACCGGTGCTGCCTGGTCTGCAGCTGGACGTGCCGGCTGGTCAGACCCTCGCACTGGTCGGTACGACGGGTGCCGGTAAGACCACGATCGCCAAACTGGTGGCGCGGTTCTACGACCCGACCAGCGGCCACGTGCTGCTCGACGGCGTGGACCTGCGTGACCTGGACGAGGACGACCTGCGCGAGCGGGTGGTCATGGTGACGCAGGAGAACTTCCTGTTCACCGGTTCGGTCGCCGACAACATCCGGTTCGGCAAGCCCGACGCGACCATGGAGGAGGTCGTCGACGCCGCGAAGAACATCGGCGCCCACGACTTCATCATGGCGTTGCCGAACGGCTACGAGACCGCGGTGGAGAAGCGCGGTTCCCGGCTGTCCGCCGGTCAGCGCCAGCTGGTCGCGTTCGCCCGGGCGTTCCTGGCCGACCCGGCCGTACTGATCCTGGATGAGGCGACGTCCAGCCTGGACATCCCCAGCGAGCGCCTCATCCAGCGGGCTCTGAAGACGATCCTGGCCGACCGTACGGCGATCGTGATCGCCCACCGGTTGTCCACCGTCGAGACCGCCGACCGGGTGCTGGTGCTCGAACACGGCCGCATCATCGAGGACGGCTCCCCCGACGACCTCGTCACCCAGGACGGCCACTACGCCGGCCTCCACCAGGCCTGGGAAGACTCCCTGGCCTGACGCTTCACGAAAACAGCGGCCCTCAACCAACCAGGTCGAGGGCCGCTGTTCTGTCCGAGGGCGTCTGTAGCTTGGTCGCATGCTGACGACGCTGGCGGTGGAGAACTACCGGTCTTTGCGGCGCATCGTCATGCCGTTGGGTGGGTTGAACGTGGTGACCGGGGCGAACGGATCCGGCAAGTCGAGCCTGTATCGGGCGCTCCGGCTGCTCGCCGACGCGTCGCGGAACGGTGCCGTGGCTGCCCTGGCTCGCGAGGGCGGGCTGCAGTCGACGCTCTGGGCCGGTCCCGAGCACGTACGCAAGGACCGCCCGGTGCAGGGCACCGTGCGGACCGGTCCTGTGACGCTGCGGATGGGGTTCGCGGGCGATGACTACGGCTATCTGATGGATCTGGGGCTGCCGCGGCCGAGCGGTTCGGAGTTCGACCTGGATCCGGAGATCAAGCGGGAAGCGTTGTGGGCCGGGCCGTTCCTTCGACCGGCCGCGTTGCTGGTCGAGCGCGGCAATCGCGAGGTGCGGATCCGTTCGTCCGGCGGTGAGTGGGAGCGGGCCGGCCATCAGCTCCACACGTTCGACAGCATGCTGAGCGAGTTCGCGGATCCCGAGCGGGCGCCGGAGCTGCTGCTGGTGCGGGACCGGCTGCGGGGCTGGCGGTTCTACGACCACTTCCGCACCGACGCCGACGCGCCGGCCCGACGAGTGCAGATCGGGACGCGCACCGCCGTACTGTCCCAGGACGGCTCCGACGTCGCGGCCGCTCTGCAGACGATCCGCGAGCTCGGACCCAGCGGCGCGCTCGAGGAAGCGATCGAGCTGGGGTTCCCCGGCAGTCGGGTCGACATCGTCAACACGGCCGGCCGCTTCGAGGTCGCCTTCCGGCAGCACGGTCTGCTCCGGCCGCTGTCCGGCGCTGAGCTGTCCGACGGCACCCTCAGATACCTGCTGTGGGTCGCCGCTCTCCTCACCCCGAGACCGCCTGAACTCCTGGTCCTCAACGAGCCCGAGACGAGCTTGCACCCCGATCTGCTTCCAGCGCTGGCGAATCTCGTAGTCACCGCGGCCAAGGAGGCGCAGGTCATCGTCGTGACCCACTCCCGGCCGTTCATCACCTCGCTGCAGGCCCTGTCCCCCGACCTGCACACGGTCGAGCTACTCAAGACCCAAGGCGCCACCACCATCGACGGCCAAGGCCCACTCGACGAGCCACCCTGGAAGTGGCCGTCGCGTTAGGCCTTGACCGATTCGAAGCGGACCAGGATCACGGAGCCGGTGGCGGAGAAGAGGAAGCCGATGATCGCGGCCGGCCACCAGCCGGAGCGTACGGCGTCGTTGAGGACGAAGACGCCGACGGCGGCCGGCGTGATGGTTTGGAGCGCGATCATCGGGGTGGTCGCCAGCGTCACCGAACCGCGCTGCAGGGCCAGCGAATAGAGGATGAACGCGAGCGCACCGCTGATCGGAAGCGTGTACAGCGTGGGGCTGTGGAACAGTTCGCGGATCGAGCCGTCCTGGAGCAGACGGGCTGAGGTCGCAACCCCGGCGTACCCGAGACCGGCCAGCATCCCCAGTAGGGCGGTGGAGACACCGTGTTTCGACCGACTGGCAAGGGCTCCGAGTACGGCGATGGTGATCAGGCCGACGATGATGCCGATGGTCAGGCCGTGATGCTGTGCGCTCGCGCCGGCGTCCCCGGCGGAGACCGCGAGTACGCCGAGGCCCACGCAGACCGCGGCCACCGCGGACCATTCGAGTGCGCTGAGGTGGTCCGACATCAGCCGGGTCGCGAGCAACGCGGTGACGACCAGGCTGACCGCGATACCGGCCTGCGCCAAGTACAAGGGAAGCAGCCGCAACGCGACGAAGTGCAGCCCGAAGCCGGCCAGGTTCAGCGCCAGCGCACCGAGGAACGCAGGCTGCTTGAGCAACGCGACCACGAACCCACCGAGCCGCCGCGGATCCAGCTCCGACTCGGTCGGCACCTTCCGCGAACCGACCGCCTGCAGGATCGCGCCGACACCGAACAGCACCGCGGCCCCCAGAGCCGCGCCAAGACCTAGAACCACTACGCGACAGCCTTGCGGCGCGGCGACCAGAAGGTGAGGTACAGGCTGAGACCGCCGTAGTACACCAGGTACGCCAGCGAGATCGCGACCACGATCGCGTTCGGGTTAGGCATCTGAGCCAGGAGTACGGCGTACGACGCGACCCAGACCGCGGTCGTCAGCAGGTTCAGGGAGCGGAACACCTTGGTCCGCGACGGGTACAAGTACTTCACCGGGATGAAGACCAGAATCGAGCAGACGACCAGGATCGTGCCGGTGGTGACCGGGCTGAGGCCGAGGACCACGACGTAGAACGCGACCACGTTCCAGTAGCTGGGGAAGCCGAGGAAGAAGTGGTCCTCGGTCTTCGCGTCGACCCGGCAGAACTGGTAGCTGGAGGCAAGCAACGGCAACGCGCCGAGCACCGCGCCCCAGGTGCCGCCCGGCAGGTAACCGCCGGTCCAGAGCAGCACGATCGGGGCGAACGCGTACGTCAGGTAGTCGACGATGTTGTCCAGCATCGCGCCGTCGAACCACGGGATGGTTTCCTTCACCCGCAGCCGGCGGGCGATCATCCCGTCGGTGCCGTCGATCACCAGCGCGGCGAGCCCGAGCCAGAGGGCCCGGACGGCATCGCCGTCGATGGCGGCGATCACGATCAGCAACGCGAGCACCGTTCCGCTCGCGGTATAGGCATGCAGTGCAAGTCCGGCCAGACGCAACCGCGTCGACCCGACGAACGGTTCCTGCACCGCGTCGTGTGTGGTCAGGACGACTCCCAGAACTCAAGCGACGCAGCGCGCCGGGCCGGGTCAAGGTCAACCCGGGCCGTCGCCAGCGTCTCACAAGCCTGGGCCCGGGACCGTCACGGCCCGTCATCCCGGGACAGAACTTTGTCCAGATCTTTTACTTGACCCGGTCCAGCAGGAACAGCGGGATCTTCCGGGTGGTCTTGGTCTGGTACTCCGCGTACGGCGGGTACGCGGCGACCGCACGCGGCCACCACTCGTCGTACTCGGCGCCGTCGATCTCGCGGGCGACGTACTCCGAGGTGCTGTCACCGTCCTGCAGCGTGATCTTCGGGTCGGCCTTCAGGTTGTAATACCAGACCGGGTGCTTGGGCGCACCGCCGAGCGACGCGACCGCGGCGTACACGCCGTCCTTCTCGACCCGCATCACCGGCACCTTGCGGATCTTGCCCGACTTGGCGCCGCGCATCGTCATCAGCACGACCTTCATGCCCTGGATCCCGACCGCGTCGGTGGTGCCGGCCTCGGTGACCTTCTCCACCTGGTCCCGGACCCAGCCAGTGGGGCTCGGCGCATATTCGTCGCTGTTCGATGTCATGTCGCCGATCCTAATAGTGACGCATCACCATCACCAACAACGGCGTGTCACAACTCCGGGGCGAGCTTGGTCAGGATGTCGAGGGCGTTGCCCCAGGCCTGGGCGGCCTGCTCGATCTCGTGTTCCGCCTCCGCGTCGAGCCGCTCGAAACCCGACTCGACCACCAACAACCGGGTCCCCTCGCCTTCCGGGGTGAGGGTGAACTCGACCTGGTTCGAGTTCCCCGGCGCCGGGTCCACGCCCGGTACGACGGCGTACCGGTAGGCGAAGCGCCGTCCGGGCTCGACCTTCTCCACGAACCCACGGAATTCTCCGTGCTCGTCCCACCGCAGCACCAGCGGTCCACCCGGCCGCAGGTCGAGCTCCGCACCACCAAACGCGTACCAGCGGGCGAGCCCGTCCGGCTGCGTCACCGCGGCCCACACCACCTCCGGCCGAGCCTCGACGTACACCTCACGCTCCACGCTTTCCATGCGGACCATCCTGCCAAAAGGTTCAGACAGCGCAGGCCTGGAGCTGCGTCGCGGTGGCGATCGTCGCCTCGATCCAGCGACGGCGCAGGAAGTGCGCCTTCAGCAGCCGGTGGACGCCGTCCAGGACGACCAGCCGGCCGCGGTACGCGACCAGGTTGATCGGGAAGTCGAGGTCCGCGTCCATCACCCGCTGGTAGTGCGCGCGGAAGTTCATCGGCGTCTCCGCGACCTGGTGCGGCGTGACCTTGAACCGGTCGCCGTCGAGCTGCCACAGCGGCAGGTCGAACATCCAGACCAGGTCGGCGATCTCGACCGGTTCGACCTTGAGGTCCAGCTCCCGCAGCTTCGCCAGCTGCCAGCGGTACGGCGGGAAGACCTCCCGCAACGTCTCCGGCATCATCGCGACCAGTTCCTCGAACGAGACATCGGGGGCGACCCGATCCGCCCCGGATCCAAAGGTGTCGCCCAGCCCGTCGATCGTCACGACGGAGCAGGCTACGCCATCGGCGGGCCGCTCAACTTCAGGCCGGCGTCCGATGGATGATCACGATCGCCGAATCGTCCCCCGGCCCCCCGGCGCTCGCGACCAGATGGGCGGCGGCACCCAGGAATCCCTGTGCCACAAGCCGTTCCGCATGTCCGATCAGCCGGTCGGTGCCGCGGCCGATGTCGCGCCGCGGCGTCTCCACCATCCCGTCGCTGTACAGGAACAGCGCGTCGCCGAGCTTCAGCTGCCCTTGGTTCACCTTGAACTCCGGCGACTCCATCAGCCCGAGCAACGGCCCGTCCGCGTCCCGCGTCTGCCACCGCCCGGTCCAGGCGTCGAAATGGATCGCCGGCGGATGCCCGGCCGTCCGTACGTCGAAGTCCCCGGTCCGCAGATCGAGCACGACGTGGACCACGGTCGCGAAGTCGTCGTCCCAGTCCTGCCTGCGGATGTACCGGTTCGCCGACGACAGGAACTCCTCCTCCCGTACGACGCCCAGCAGCCCACCGAACGCACCGGACAGCAGCAGCGCCCGCGTCCCGGCATCGATTCCCTTGCCCGAGACATCGACCAGCGCCACCTCGAGTATGTCGCCATGCATCGTCGACACCACGAAGTCGCCCGAGAACGTCGAACCACGGGCGGACTGGATCGCCACCTCGACCCGCCAGCCGGACGGCAACTTCGGCATCTCTCCCTGCGCGGTGAGGGTGTCCCGCAGTTCCATCAGCATCGACTCGCTCCGGGTGCCGGCTACGCCCAGCCGGCTGCGCACCTTAGCGCTGGTGATCAGGATCCAGCCGACGACCAGAAGGACCAGCACGAAGCCGAGCCGGGGCAGCGTCAGTCCGCGCGACAGGACCGCGAACGAGCCCAATGCCGTGGTGATCCCGGTCAGGGCCACCAGTTCGCCGAACTGCAGCAGAACACCACCGACCACCAGCGGGACGATCAGGAAGGACGCCGGTACCAGCGTCATCCAGACCCTGCTGGCGATGGCGATCACCAGCTGCACCAGCAACAGCACGACGAACGCCAGCCGGTGGGAGCGACGGGCACGACGGCCCAACGCCTCGACCCGGCGGCCGATGCGTCGTACCAGCGCAAGACCGCCGCTCTCCCTCATGGTGTGAAGAAGATAACGGTACTGTTTGGTCCGCGCATCAAGCCGTAACACAATCGATGATTCTCAGCTCTTGCGAGTGAGACCGGTGCGTTGGCATTTCGGGCACCAGAACAAGTTGCGCCCGGCCAGGAGCTTGGTCCGGATGACCGACTGGCAGACGTAGCACCGCTGCCCCTGCCGTCGGTAGACATAGACCTCGCCCCCATGATCATCCTTGCGTGGGTCACGCCCCATCGCCTCGGGAGTGTGGTCGTCGGCAACGGTATCGATCCGGCCGGTCTCGACGCCGTACTTCATCAGCGCGAGCAGGTCGTCCCACATGCCCTGCCACTCTCGCTTCTTCACCACGTTGCCAGGGGTCATCGGGTTCAGCTTGGCCCGGAACAGCACCTCGGCCCGGTACACATTGCCGACGCCGCTCAGCACGTCCTGGTTCATCAGCAACTGCCCGATCGGCAGCTTGCTGCGATGGATCCGCTTCCAGGCGAGGTCCGGGTCCGCGTCGTCGCGCAGCGGGTCCGGACCGAGCCGGCCGAGCAGCTTGTCCCGCTCCTCGTCGGTGATCACCTCGCACACGGTCGCTCCGCGCAGATCGGCGTACGACGTCGCGTTCTGCAGCCGGAGCCGGACCTGGCCGACCGGTTCGGGGACCGGTGCCGGCTTGATGTCCATCTTGCCGATCAGACCGAGGTGGATGTGCAGCCAGCCCGCGCCCTCGAAGTCGGCGAGGAAGTGTTTGCCGTGGGCCTCGGTCTGTCGCAACAGATGACCGTCCAGCAGTGCGGCGCCCTCGTCGAACCGGCCCTGCGGACTGGACGTCCGGACCGGACGGCCGCCGAACGCGTCCCAGACGTCGTTCGCCAGGCGGTGCAAGGTGTGACCTTCAGGCATGATTCCTCATATGGGGACGACAGGTGGTTCAGGTGCAGCTAGAGGGGGGCGCAGTACGCCACCCAGCCCGGCGGTGGTTGGTACCGGGCGGTCGATGCGGGCTCGCGACGTCTCCCGCCCCCGCCGGCCGGTCGAACGCAGGCCGGTGAAGCCCGAACCCGACGCAGCTGATCAGGGCAACGCGGGAAGCTCGCCGGACGCCTCGTAGTTCGACAGCATGTCGATCCGGCGGGTGTGCCGCTCCTCGCCGGAGTAGTCGGTGGCCAGGAACGTGTCCACGAATCCGGTCGCCTCCTCCTCCGAGTGCATCCGGGCGCCGACGCTGATCACGTTGGCGTTGTTGTGCTCGCGGCCGAGGCGTGCGGTGTCGGTGCTCCAGGCCAGGATCGCCCGGACCCCCTTCACCTTGTTCGCGGCGATCTGCTCGCCGTTGCCCGAGCCACCGATCACGATGCCCAGGCTGCCCGGGTCGTCGACCACCGCCTGCCCGGTCCGCAGGCAGTACGGCGGGTAGTCGTCCACGGCGTCGTACACCTGCGGACCGTGGTCCGCGACGTCGTGCCCGGCAGCCGTCAGGTGCTGCACCAGGTGGTTCTTGAGTTCGAAGCCGGCATGGTCAGAGCCGATATGCACTCGCATGGCAGGCAATCTACTGTCCGACAGCCTGTATGCGTACGCCGCCCGGCACAGTCAGCGCCGCGGTCAGCTGCGTCACCGCCGCATAGGCCTGCTCGTACGGCGTCCCGCTCGGATGCAGCGTGAACACCGAGACGATGGTCCGGTCGTCGACCCCGACCGTGCCAGTGGTGTGCAGCGCGTCGCTGACCAGGTCCAGCGCCGAGTCCGGCTTCGCCCGGTCCGAGCCGTAACCACTCGAGCCGAGGAACCCCGACCAGCCCTGCTTGACGCTGAAGTCCGGGTCGAAGACCGACGCGATCCCGAAGAACTGGTCGAAGCCGTCCGTCCCGTAGCGGGTCGGCCGGTGCAGCAGATCCATCACGAACTCGCGGACCGGCAGCGGCGCCCGGTCCAGGATGTATCGATAGATCCGGACCGCGTCGGCGGCCGAGATCGCGACGTACCCCCAGAAGCCCGGATGGGTGGCGGGCGGCCGGACGGTGTGGGTCAGGCCGAGTCGCAGCACCATCCGGTCGACAAGGTCCCCGCCACCGAGCTCGTCCCAGTAGTAGCTCGCCGCGTCGTCGTCGCTGCTCCGCAACATGAGCTCGAGCCGGGCGCGGTCCGCGGGCGGAACGTCGTACCGCGGGCCGCGTTCGGCGAGGAAGTCGAGCACGATCAGCAGCTTCACCACCGACGCCGAGCGGAACTGATGGTCGGCGTTCTGTTGCTGGACGAACTGCCCGGTCTCCCGGTCGAACACGGCGATACCAGCAGTCACACCCGGCGGTACGGCGGTCATCTGGAACCTACTCACCACTTGACGAATTCCTTGGTGAGCAACTTTCACTGCCAACGGCCCTCGATTTCAACCCCTGAACCGTCAGTCGAAGATCGGGCCGCGCTCGCGGGTGCGCTTGATCTCGAAGAAGCCCTCGGTGCCGGCCACCAGCCGGACGCCGTCCCAGAGCTTGCCGGCCGCCTCACCCTTGGGTGCGGGCGTGACCACCGGGCCGAAGAACGCCGTACCCTCGACCGCGATGACCGGCGTACCGACCTCCATGCCGACCTGGTCCATGCCGGCGTGGTGCGACTTCCGCAGCGCGTCGTCGAACTTGTCGGAGTCGGCGGCCTCGAGCAGCGAGGCGGGCAGGCCGACCTCTTCGAGCGCCTCGGCCAGCACGGCGTCGTCCTTGCCGCCACGCCCGTCCTTGTGGATCCGGGTGCCGAGCGCGGTGTAGAGCGGCAGCAGTACTTCGTTGCCGTGCGCCTGCTCGGCGGCGATCAGCACGCGGACCCGGCCCAGAAGGCGCTGCCAGTTCTCGTCGTGCTCGTTGCGGTCCTCGTTCAGGACGGCGAGGCTCATCACGTGCCAGGTCGTCTTCACGTCCCGGACCTGCTCGACTTCGAGCATCCAGCGGGACGTCATCCAGGCCCAGGGGCAGGCCGGGTCGAACCAGAAATCTGCAGAGGCAGTCATATTCACCATCATACAAAGTTGAAGAACCCGATGACCGGCTCAGGTACCGGCTTGGTATCCAATACCCAATGTCGGGGGGAAACCCGCATCCAAGCTGAGAGCCAGGTGCATAGGATGCCGACATGCCTGGAACCAACCTGACGCGCGACGAAGCGCGTTCCCGTGCGGGCGTGGTCAGTGACGTGACCTACGCGATCGAGCTCGATCTGACCGGCGCCCCCAGCGGCGCGCCCGTGTTCCCGTCGGTGACCACTGTCACGTTCGGCGCCGCGGCCGGCGCGAGTACCTTCGCCGACCTGATCGCGGACAAGGTCCGCTCGGTGACGCTGAACGGCGTCGCCCTCGATCCGGACGTGGTGTACGACGGCGCCCGCATCCAGCTCGACGGGCTGGCGGAGCGCAACGAGCTGACCGTGGTCGCGGACTGCCTGTACTCGCGGACCGGTGAAGGGCTGCACCGTTCGGTCGACCCGGCCGACAAGGAGACCTACCTCTACACCCAGTTCGAGGTGCCGGACGCCCGCCGGGTGTTCACCACCTTCGAGCAGCCCGACCTCAAGGCCCCGTTCACCTTCACCGTCTCCGCCCCGGCCCGCTGGGTCGTCATCTCGAACGCTCCCACCCCCGAGCCCACGCCGTACTCCGATCCGAACGGCGAGGAGCTGGCCCGCTGGGAGTTCCCGCCGACCGAGCGGATCTCGACGTACATCACCGCGGTCGTCGCGGGTCCGTACCACGTGGTGACGGACTCCTACGAGGGTCCGCACGGGACCTACCCGATGTCGCTGCTGTGCCGTCCGTCGCTGAAGGAGGCGCTGGACGTCGAGGACCTGTTCGAGGTCACCAAGCAGGGCTTCGCGCTGTTCGAGGAGGCGTTCGGGACGCCGTACCCGTTCCACAAGTACGACCAGGCCTTCGTGCCGGAGTACAACATGGGTGCGATGGAGAACGCGGGCTGCGTGACGCTCCGGGACGAGTACCTGTTCCGCAGCCGTACGACGCACGCGGAGCTGGAGTCCCGCGCCAACACCGTGCTGCACGAGCTGGCACACATGTGGTTCGGCGACCTGGTCACGATGACCTGGTGGGACGACCTGTGGCTGAACGAGTCGTTCGCCGAGTGGGCCAGCCACTGGGCCCAGGTGGTCGCGACGACGAAGTACTCCGATGCGTGGACGACGTTCTGCAACGCCCGGAAGAACTGGGCGTACCGGCAGGACCAGCTGCCGTCGACGCACCCGATCGCGGCCGACATGATCGACTTCCACGCGGTCGAGGTGAACTTCGACGGGATTACCTACGCCAAGGGCGCGTCGACGCTGCGCCAGCTGGTTGCCTTCGTCGGCGAGGAGACGTTCGTCACCGCGCTGAAGGAGTACTTCCACGACCACGCGTTCGGCAACACCGAGCTGACCGACCTGCTGAAGCCGCTGGAGAAGGCGTCCGGCCGCGACCTGGACGACTGGACCGAGCGCTGGCTGCGGACCGCCGGCGTGAACACGCTGCGCGCCGACTTCAGCGTCGACTCTGCCGGTGCCTTCACCTCGTTCGCGATCGAGCAGACGGCGACCGAGAAGTTCCCGGTACTGCGGCCGCACCGGCTCGCAGTCGGTCTGTACCGGCGTACCGACAAGGGCCTGGTCCGGACCGAGCGGTTCGAGGTCGACATCGACGGAGCCCGCACCGACCTGCCCGAGCTCACCGGCGCGACCCAGCCGGATCTCGTGCTGCTGAACGACGACGACCTCACCTACGCGAAGATCCGGCTCGACGAACGCTCCCGGGCCACGCTGGTGGAGTCGATCGACCAGCTGACCGAGTCGTTGCCCAGGGCCCTGGCCTGGGGCGCCGCCTGGGACATGACCCGGGACGCGGAGATGCCGGCCAGCCAGTACGTCGGCATCGTCCTGCGCGGCATCCGTGCGGAGACCGACCTCACCGGTGTCCGCTCACTGCTCGCCCAGGCGAACAGTGCGGTCAACCAGTACGCCGCCCCGCAGAACCGGGCCGCCCTGCGGGCCCAGCTCGAGGAGGCGCTGGCCGGTCTGGTCGCCGACGCCGAGCCAGGCAGCGACCACCAGCTGGCATTCGTCCGGGCCTACAGCTCGGCCGTGTTCTCGGAAGCCGGCGGCGACCGGATCCTCGGCTGGCTCGACGGACGCGACCTGCCCGAAGGCCTGGTCGTCGACACGGACCTGCGCTGGACGCTGATCGTGGCACTGTCCCGGCTCGGCCGGATCGGTGCGGACGAGATCGACGAGGAGCTGACCCGCGACACCACGATCACCGGTCAGGAGCGGGCCGCACAGGCTCGCGCCGCCCGGCCGACCGTCGAGGCGAAGGAAGAGGCCTGGCGGATCGCGGTCGAGTCCGAGGACACCCCGAACGAGACGCAGTTCCGGACCATCCTCGGCTTCCAGCAGCCCGGCCAGGAGGACCTGCTCCGGCCGTACGTCGACCGGTACCTGAGCGCCGCCAAGGACGTGTACACGCGGCTCGGCTCGTCAATGGGCGAGAACGTGCTGGTGTACCTGTCACCGCGACACCTGGCGGACCAGGGGGCGCTGGACGCGCTGACCGACTGGCTGGCCGCGGAGTCCTCGTCGGTCGACGCACCGACCCTCCGCTACGTCACCGAGGCCCAGGCCGACCTGACCCGCGCGATCGCCGCGCAGGCGAAGGACATCGTCTGACCGCCTGCCACTGCTGCCACTGCTGACACTGCTGCCACTGCCGGTCTCGCCAGGAGACCGGCAGTGTCGCGTTGGACCTCGGTGCGGTAAGACTGGGTCGGTGCCCGCCTCCGACCCCGCCTTGGCCGGTGCGGCAGCTGTTGCGCTGACCGGACTCGCAGAGGCCTACAGACCCCGCCCGATCACTCCACTGATGCCCTGGCGGTACCCGCACCGCCTGGTGAAGCCGTACATCGTCACGGCCCGCGGACGGCAGTGGGACGACCACATGGTCGAGGTCGCCCGCGCCACTGCCACCCGTCAGCTCGAGTTCGACGACGCGATGGGGTCCGTCGGACTCGGTGTCGTCGTACTGCACCTGGGAGACGACGGCATCTACCTGGTCGTGCAGAGCTGGGCGAGAGACTTCCAGTCCCGCCTGAGCATGTTCAGCGGCATGGAGGTCGAAGACCTCCGCCCAGCTCCCATCGGCGCGGCACCGTGCGTCTGGGAGCTCGAAGTCCTCAGCCACGAGCGCGCGTCGTACGTGAACCACATCCTCTCCGCAGGAGTCGACATCGACGCCTGGCTGGACGACGCCCTCGACACCCGCCCGACCCCCAAGTACGACGGCATCCCCTCCGGCACCTAAGAGGGCGTCTGGGAACTCTAAGTCAGGACATTGCGGTTTTCGGGGTGTCCGACCGCGTTCGGTGAGGGTCAAACGATTGCTCGTCGGCGGGGTGTGAGGGGCTGTGCGCGGTGCGCAATCCGTTGCAGGGAAAGAGATTCTTGCCACCTGAGAGAGGCTCACTTACTCGGTCGTTCGGTTTAAGCTGCACCGGACTATCCATTCCAGGGGTTGTCTGGGGAGGGGCCCTTGTCGTGACTCACGTCGATCACCGGAAACCACCCGCGCGGGTGGCCCGAAGGCAGCAGAAGAACACCCAGAAGGACACGCAGCACACCAGTCATCAGGCGAGTCGTCATGGCTCCGCCGTCCGGAAAGCGCCGGCAGCACGGCCGCGGAAGGCGCAGCGTTCGCACAGCGCCATCGGTGCGGCGATCGTGGCCTCGGCGGCGATGGTCGCGGTGTTCGCCTTCATCCTGACCCGGGGAACGTCCAACGCCCCGCCGGCCGACGGACTGCGGCTGGGCACCGACACAGGCGCCGTGGCACCGACTGCACAAGCCTCGAGTGGAAGCGCCACCAAGGCGGACCGCAAGCCGCCGGCGACCGCACCCAGGGCCAAGGTCCAGAAGACCACTCCCCCGCAGGTGAACACCGGTCCGGTCTCGCCGAAGTTCAAGCGCGGTCAGTGGATCGCGATCATGGACAAGTACCCGACCGATGTCGGCATGGACGCGGACAAGAGCGCGAAGGCCGCCGCGAGCAAGCTCACCCTGGCCGGCATTCCGGCGAAGGCGATGCTGGTCGACGGGCAGTATCCGGGCCTCACGAACAGCAGCTCGATGACACCGGTCACCAACACCTGGGTGGTCTACCTCGGTCCAGGCACGTCGTCGGCGCAGATGCTCAACGTCTGCCTCGACCCGCGGACCCAGGCGGCCTACCTGAGCCCGGCCTGCCCGACCTACGAGCCGGCCAGCGCACCCGGCGGCTGAGGGACCACATCCGTCGCCAGCCTGGCGTGGAGGTGCGAGTCGTGCCGCTTGCCGGTCGGCTCGACGTAGTAGTCGCGCATCACGCCCTCGAGCTGGAAGCCGGCGCGGAGTGCGACATGGCACGATCCCTCGTTGATCAGCGAGTGGTCGAGCGCGATGCGGTGCAGACGCAGTCCGTCGGCTGCGAAGGCCCAGGTCGCCGCTGCGTCGAGTGCGCGAGCACCGAGCCGGCGGCCACGGGCCAGCGGGCTGACCCAGTACGCCGCGACCGCCTGATCGGGGACCCGGTGAACGTCCCGGAGCGAGACGCTGCCGAGCACCTGGTCGGTCGCGGCGTCCGCGATCGCGAAGATCGCGTTGCCGTGAGCCCAGCCGTCGATGCGCGGCTCCAGCCACCTGCGGGCACGCTTGTCCGCAGGTGCACGGATGACCGCCGTACCCGCGGTCCAGCGAAGGATGCCCGGGTCCCGCAACGCCTCAGCCACCGCGTCCTCGTCGGATGCGACGAACGGACGCAGTACGACGTCGTCCAGCTCGATGCGGTGTGGCTGCAGCGCCATGAGTGACCAGGCCGTGCTACAGCTTGTGCAGCTCGTCGCTGGCGTGCAGCAGCGGCGGCTGGTGAGCGTGCGTGCCCAACTGCTGTACGCCGGTGACCAGACCGCCGGTCAGGTCACCGGCAGCGAACGACGTCTGCATGGTCAGCGCGGCCAGGCCGGCGGCGACGTCCGACAGCTGTCGCTTCGCCTGCGAGCCGGTGACGATCTCGAGACGGCGACCGGCCGGGTCGACGTACACCAGGACAGAGCTGTCCGGGTCGTCCAGCTCGTTCAGCAGCTCGATGGCGAACGGACGGGTCTCCTCGTCGGCACCACCGACGTACACCGAGAAGTGCAGGCCGGAGACCTCCTCGGCGTGCTGGACCGCCTTCTCGATGTCGTAGAGCTGGTCTGGGGTGAATGCGTCACCAGCTGGCACTTGCGCCTCCGATCGTGCGGGCGATGCCGGTGCCGGCGGTCGCGGTGGCACCCGGCGCGCTGTTCAGCGCGGGCAGCTCGGGCAGGTTGGCCGGATCCGGCTTGGTCGCGGTCGGCCCGTTGATCCAGACCGGCGGGGCCCACCAGGACAGGCCTGGGCGGTACCGCGGCCCGTCGGCGATCGAGGACGCGAACACCAGCAGCGCCAGCACCGCGACAACCAGCACAGGAATCCCGACGAACACCAGCAACGAGTGCCCGGACAATTCGACAATCACGACCTGCAGCCTAGTACCCAGCAGACCGCGGCCGCTCCAGGGCCTCACCCCAGAGCGACCGCGAGTCGCACAACCTCTCAGCAGCCGCCGCAGTTGAAGTAGGTCACGTCCCAGTGACTGCCTTCGTTGGCGTAGATGTTGCCGGCGCCCGACTTCCACTGCGGGTAGCCGTCGCCGCGGTCGGCGATCCGGGTGAAGTTGTTGTGCACGTAGTTGGTCACACAGGTCGTGATGGCGATGTCGACCTTGTAGCCGTTCCAGTGGCTGTACGTGCCGCTGGCGTGGCCGGTCTCGGTGCCACCGGTGATCCGGATCGCGCACCCACTCGACTGCTTCAGCGTGCGTACGCCGTACACCGTGCTGTCGTTGATCTGGTCGAACGACGTACAGGTGCTGTTGTTCCGGTTCGAGCAGTTGCCGCTGGACGACCAGGTGATGCCGGCGGCGCTGAAGATCGCGGTCGCCTGGGCGTGGGTCAGCTTGGTCAGGGCCGACGCCTGCTCGACCGCCACCACACCGGGCAGCAGGCCGACGAGTACGGCGACGACGGGAACGAGGACTCGGCGGAGCAATGACTTCATGGGGACACTCCTTGAATACGGGGCGGTTATTCAAGGAGTGCACTGCCCAGGAAAGTTATTGGCGAAACGTCAGATTGAACTAGAAATTAACATCCGAGCACTGGTAGAAGGCGTTCGCGGTGTCGGCGATGGTCCAGACGGCGAGGATCATGTGCCGTCCGGTCCGGCCGGTCGGGATCGTGCCTGGGTGCGAAACGTCGGTCGCCGGCCGGGCGCCGTTCATCGGGACGGTGAGGAACGGTTCGAGGTCGAGGTCGGACCGGGTCAGCGGTTGGGTCGGATCCCAACCCTGCTTGGTCATGTAGTACTTGAAGTCCGTGGTCGCGTGCGCCGCGGTCAGGTGCCAGGTGAACGTGAATCCCTGCCCACCTTGAAGTTGGGTGGCCGGCCAGGTCCCGCCGCGCTGGTCGTCCAGCTGAGCGAACTGCGCCAGCCCGGCCGAACAGAGCGTCCCGTCCGCCGGTCCGGTCTGCGGGAATCCCTTAGGACCCTCCACGCTTTGCGGCTCCCACTGGATCTGGCCGCAGTCGGTGACGACTCCGTCCTGACAGTTCTTGGCCCGGCTGGTCGGGCCAGTCGTGTAGCCGTGCCCGTAGGCGAGCGGCACCGACGTGCAGACCGTCAACGCGAACGCGCTGACAGCGATCCCGAGCACGCTGAGCTTCCGTTTTCGCAGCATGCGATCTCCTTCCACTGTTGGGGCGGTGGACAGCGAAGGAAGGCGCCTTCTCACTGAATAGAAAACAACCGTTCAAATCTATTGTCAACGGTTCGTGAGCAGGCGAATACAGAAAGCTAGATATTGAGGGCGCCGATCAGGCGACGGAGGCGTGCGTTGTTGGGCAGGTCCTCGACGAGGACGGGTTCGCCCTCGGGACCGCCCAGCGGGATTCGCCAGTTGGGGTACTCGTCGGTGGTGCCGGGCTGGTTCTGGGTGCGGCGTTCGCCCACGGCATCCGTGAGGGCCACGCCGACCAGCTTCGCGGGCGTGTGGGCCACATAGCGATGGAGAGCCTCCACGATGCGCTCCACGTCTCCGTCGGTGTTGCTGAGGAGGTGACGCTCGCGGAGCGCGTTCAGCCACGCGTCGCGGTCCGCCTCGTCGACAGCCAGCTCTTCGGCCACTGGGCGAGTCAGCAGACCAAGCCGGTTGCGCAGCTCCACATGATCGCCAGCCAGGTACCCCGCAGTCGGCGGGAGGTCGTGAGTGGTGACAGTGGCCAGGCACAGCTCCCGCCACCGCTCCGGCGCCAGCGGCTTCCCGTTGGCATCACGCTCGAACCACAACACCGACGTACCGAGGATGCCGCGCTCTGTCAGGTAGTCGCGCACCCACGGCTCGACCGTACCCAGGTCCTCGCCGATCACGGTCACCCCGCTGCGCTGCGCTTCCAGTACGAGGATCCCGACCAACGCCTCGTGGTCGTACCGCACGTACGTCCCCTCGGTGGGCCGCTCCGGTGACGTCACCCACCACAACCGGAACATTCCGAGGATGTGGTCGATCCGCAGTCCACCACCGTGCCGCATGACCGCACGGACCAGATCGCGCCAAGCGGCGTACCCGGTCTCGGCCAGCGCGTTTGGACGCCAGGGCGGCTGCGACCAGTCCTGTCCCTGCTGGTTGAACGCATCCGGCGGTGCACCGACGTGGATGTCCTTCGCCAGCACCTCCTGCAGCGCCCACGCGTCAGCGCCGTCCGGATGCACACCAACCGCCAGATCGTGTACGACGCCCAGCGACATCCCCGCCGCCTTGGCCCGGGCCTGCGTCCGGGCGAGCTGCTCGTCCAGCTGCCACTGCAGCCAGCAGTGGAACTCCACCGCGTCCGGATTCTCGTTGCGGAAGGCAACAACAGCCGGCGACGTCGGCTCCTGGAGTTCCTCGGGCCACTTGCTCCACTCCGGCCCGTGCACGTCCGCGATCGCAGCCCAGGTGGCGAAGTCGATCAGCCCCTGGCTCTCCCGGTCGCAGTACGCGCCGTACTCCGCGATCCGGCCGATCGACGGCTGCACGCGGAACAGCACCTGCAGCGCCTCACGCTTCGCCGTCCACACCGTGTCCCGGTCGATCGCGGTCACGTCCTCGCTGAGCGCCCGGGCCTGCAGCGCCAGCGTCCGAACGCGATCACGTTCGGCCGGTGCCAGGTCGCCGTACTCGTCGATGTCCTCGATCCGCAGGTAGATCGGGTTCGCGAACCGCCGCGACGCCGGCAGGTACGGCGAGGGCTCCATCCGGCCTGCTACCTCAGCAGCGTGCAACGGGTTCACCAGAACGAACCCGGCACCCAGATCGTGCGCAGACCAGGCGGCCAGATCGGCCAGGTCGTGCAGGTCACCGATCCCCCACGACCGCCGCGACCGAACGGAGTACAGCTGCAGCACCCAACCCCAGGTCCGGTGCAGCTTCTCCGGCTCGAGCTGCCGCGGCGTGACGATCAGCGTGCTGACCGAGATCTCCGGACCGGTCCCGATCCGCGCGCACAGCCGGTGGTATCCGAGCGGCAGGTCTCCCGGCAGCTGGAACGTCGCCTCACCGACCTGTACTCCGTCGACCCACTCCGGCTCGACCAAATGGTTCTGCTGCGGGATGTCCCGACGCTGACCGCCGTCCTCGAGGTCGACCCACACCTCCGCGCCCGACCCGTGCGGCAGGTGTACGGCGAACCACGGCGTCCACCCCGCCCGCATCACCACAGTGGCGGGCAGCGTACGACGCCAACGCGCCTGCTGGTGCTCAGCGAGAGCAAGTGCCGCCTTCTCCGGTGTAGACGCGTCTACACCGAGAGCCGCGAGTACGTCGGACACGACCTCGCTCGAGACAACCACATGCTCGCCCTGCCAATTCCAGTACTCCGTCGCCACGCCATGGGCAACCGCTAGCTCGACAAGGGCCGCAGTGGGAGCTGTCACCCCAGCGAGTCTGCCGTATCGACGGCGTCAACGGCTAACGGCGCGCGCCGTCCTACTCGTTCGAGTGACGGCGGCTGAGCATCAGTACGGCGAGCAGCAGGACACCGCTGGCCACAACGAGACCGATCGCCACCCCGGCCATGTTGTCGGTCAGCTGATAGAGCGAGGTCGGCCAGATCACCAGCAGGATCGCGCAACCCACCACGGCGTACGCCGGACGCCGCGTGCGACCGTACGCGACCAGCAGCGCCGCCGGTCCCGCAGTACCGACGGCCAGCGCCATGATCTCGCCACGCTCCTGCACCAGCCAGCAGATGGACGAACTGAACATCGCGGCTCCGGCCAGTGACCAGGACGTCACCTGATCGCGCACCAGCCCGAGCATCGCGAAAACGAACGCGACGATGATGAAACCGGTCCCTGCGATGCCGGCGCTGTTCATCGCCGAACCTGTGTCCGGAGTGAGGACATCTGCCGTGATCACCAACACACCCACGGCCAGGATCCCAAACGTTGCCACGAGCAACGAAGACCCTTCCAGCCACCACAGCCCGACCGCGGCCAGCGCGAGCGCGACCACCACACCGACGACCCGACCGGCCTCCCCCTCGATCGCGACGAACGTGGCAAAGCCGGCCACACAGCAACCCAGCGATGCGAGCGCCGAGCTCAGCTGCTCGCGGCGCCGCACCAGCGCGAGCACGACGGCCGCACCGAGCAGTAGGACCGCTGCCGTCGTACCGGTGGTTACACGGGCCGCACGGCCCATTTCGCCCCAGTTGGCCAGGGTCAGGAGTGCGACCGCACCCAGCAGCAGCGCGCCACCGATGTACCCGAGCACCTCAACCAACGCGTTCGAGTGCGTCACCGCGGACGGCGTCTTCGGCTTGGCCGGGCCGGACTCCTGCGGCTCCGGCTCCGGGTGGGGACGACCGGGGTCGGCCAGCGCCGCGTCGATCTCCGCGTCGGCGGCGTCCCGGATCGAGTCGGCCTGGTACTGACGCAGCACACCAGCGCTCACGAGCCTGGACAGCTCGTCATCCAGCCGGCTCGACATGCGATCGCGTCTCCTTGTCAGCCTACTAAGATCAGTCGGCGAGATGCCTATTCTGACCAGCTACCTTCTGTCCTTAGTCAGTCACCCCCTGTTTTCCCCGTTGTTGTCACTGCCCGAGCAGTTCCCGACCTTCTTCAGAACGGGTAACGACGGCAAGCTGGAGGTGACCGACCAGATCGTCGTCGTCCCGGTCCGGATCGCCGCGCTGATCGTCGGCTTCTTCGTCCTGCGCTGGATCCTGCACAAGATCATCCGCAAGTTCGCCCGCCGGACCGGCAACGGCGCCGTCGCCGGCGTGCTGTCGAAGTCCAAGATCGGCCAGGATTTCGTCGAGAACACCCTCGCGAACGAGCGCCGGACGCAGCGGGCCGAGACGATCGCGTCGCTGCTGACCAGCGTCGTGACCATCGTGTTGTCCGCCGTCCTGGTCGTCATGGTGCTGGCCGAGCTCGGCTTCAACATCCTGCCGGTGATCGCGTCCGCCAGCATCATCGGCGTGGCGCTCGGCTTCGGCGCGCAGACGCTGGTGAAGGACTTCCTGGCCGGCGTGTTCATGATCTTCGAGGACCAGTACGGCGTCGGCGACCTGATCGACATGGAGAAGGCGACCGGCACCGTGGTCGCGGTCGGCCTGCGGATCACCACACTGCGCGGCGAGGACGGCACCACCTGGTACGTGCGCAACGGCGAGGTGGTCCGGATCGGCAACCTGACCACCCGCAACCCTCAGAGCGACGCCTCCTCCGGTGTCGGCTCAGCCACGGAGCAGGAAGAACAAGCTTCCAAGACCGACTGAAATCAGCTGTTGACGCATCGCGACGGGCGGGTCATGATCGAGCGAACCGTTAGGAAACCTTCCTAACTAAAGAACTCTGACCGCCCCCAGATTGGGAGTTCGAGATGCGCTCACGCATGTTCAAGATCGCCACCGCGGCGGTCGCAGCCGGTGCCCTGGCGCTCGGCGCCGCGGCTGCCGCCCAGGCGTCCACCCACCAGGTCCAGGCGGACCCGGCCAGCATCGGCGCCGCGCCGTACCTGTACCTCGGCTGGGGTAACCCGCAGAAGCCGACCGATGTGATGAAGGCCGCCGGCAACCAGTGGTTCACGCTGGCCTTCATCCTGTCCGACGGCGGCTGCAACCCGAAGTGGGACGGCGACCGCGCCCTGACCGGCGGCTCGGACCAGTCCACGATCAACAGCATCAGGTCCGCCGGCGGCGACGTCATCCCGTCGTTCGGCGGCTGGTCCGGCAACAAGCTCGGTGAGAAGTGCACCTCGGCCTCGGCGCTGGCCGGCGCGTACCAGAAGGTGATCGACGCCTACAAGCTGAAGGCGATTGACATCGACATCGAGGACACCGAGTTCCACAGCGCCGCCGCCCGGCAGCGGGTCGTCGACGCGCTGAAGACCGTGAAGAGCAAGAACTCCGGGATCAAGACCTACATCACGATGGGCACCGACCAGACCGGCCCGGACTCGTCGGGCGTCGACCTGATCAACAAGGCCGCCAAGGCGGGTCTGGCGAACGACGGCTGGGTGCTGATGCCGTTCGACTTCGGCGGCGGCTCGACCAACATGGCGACGCTGACCCAGAAGGCCGAGGAGGGCTTGAAGGGCCGGCTCAAGACGGCGTACGGCTACTCCGACGACACGGCGTACCGGCACATGGGTATCTCGTCGATGAACGGCAAGACCGACGACGGCGAGACGGTCCGGCTGCAGGACTACAAGACGATGCTGGCGTACGCGCAGCAGCACCACCTGGCCCGATTCACCTTCTGGGCGGTCAACCGGGACCGCGCCTGCGGTGGCAGCAACAACGACGGCGACTCGTGCAGCGGGATCTCACAGAGCCAGTACGACTTCACCAAGGTGGCCGCGCAGTTCCACGGCTGAAAGCAAACGTCCGGCGAACCCGTGTGGGTTCGCCGGACGTTGTGCGGGTCAGGCAGTGAAGGTGACGTCCAGCGTGATCGGGACGGCGGACAGCGCCTGCGAGACCGGGCAGTTCTTCTTCGCGCCCTCGGCGAACTCGGCGAACTCGTCGGCGGTCAGGCCGGGTACGTTGCCGTTGACCGACAGCTTGATGCCGGTGATGCCCTCACCCGGCTGGAAGGTCACGTCGGCCTGGGTGTCGATCGACGCCGGCGGGTTACCGGCACCGGCCAGCGCGTGCGACAGCGCCATCGAGAAGCAGGTGGAGTGCGCGGCCGCGATCAGCTCCTCCGGGCTGGTCTTGCCGTTCGCGTCGTTCGCCCGCGAGGCCCAGGTGACGTCGTAGGTGCCGACGCCGGACGACTCCAGGGCGACCTGGCCGGCGCCCTCCATCAGCGAGCCTTCCCAGTGGGCCTTGGCCGTACGAGTGGTAGCCATGCTCGTGTTGTCTCCTTCGAGAGAGTTCAGCGTCCCGACACGTCGATCGCGCCGGGGTACTGCGGTTCGTCGGTGTTCACCATGCTGTGCGCGGCCATCACCATGTAGTTCCAGATCTCCTGGTCCCGCTCCGGGGACAGGCCGAGCTCGTCCAGCGCGGCCCGCATGTGGCCGAGCCACCGGTCCCGTGCGCTCGGGGTGACGGCGAACGGGGCGTGCCGCATCCGCAGCCGCGGATGCCCGCGCTGCTCGGAGTACGTCTTCGGGCCGCCCCAGTACTGCTCCAGGAACATCCGGAAGCGCACCTCGGCCGGACCGAGGTCCTCCTCCGGGTACATCGCCCGCAGCTCCGGGTCGGCGGCAACACCGCGGTAGAACGCTGCCACCAATCGGTGGAAGGTCTCTGCCCCACCAACGGCGTCGTAGAAGCTCTGCTGCTCAGTCATATCGGTTCTAGTCTCTCAACCGGTCACAACGTGCTTCAGCAGGGCTGCCCGTTCGGCGTCACCCAGGGCCCGCTTGGCGTGCGTCGTACCGTCCACCGCGACGATCACCGACTCTGCCTTGGCGTACACGTCGTCCGACTCACCACTGCGATCCACGATCCGCGACCCCAGCGTGTACGACGACGTGCCGACGGACGCGATCCACACGTCGACGTCGTACGGCGGGTGCCGCAGCAGGATCGGCCGCAGGTAGTCGATCGTCTGACTGACAAGCACGCACGGGTACTCCGCGAAGAAGTCCCCGGTGGTCTCCATCACCTGCCCGAGGAAGACGATCCGGGCCTCCTGCAGGTAGTCGAAGTACCGCACGTTGTTGACGTGGTCGTACGAGTCGATGTCCGACCAGCGGACCAGCACCTGGTACGTGAACATCAGGCACCCACCAGCTTCGACAGGGCCCCGCGCTCGACCGGACTGATCCGGCGCAGCCGGTTGGCGTTGAAGTCGAACGGGACCAGTTTGGTCCTCGCCTCCACATAGGTACGGCGTTCAGGCTCGGCATCGAGGATCTCGTAGTCCACCGTGAACGACGCGGCCTTGATCTCGCTGATCCACAGCTCGATCCGGACCGGTTCGGGACGGAAGTGCAGCGGCGCCCGGTACTGGACCTCGTGCCGCGCCACCAGCAGACCGGTCTCGAGGGTGTCCGCACCGAGCTCCTTGGCGGTCCGAAACAGGAAATCGACGCGGGCGTCCTGGAGGTAGTCGACGTACCGGCCGTTGTTGACATGACCAAGCGCGTCCATGTCGCCCCAGCGCAATGGACAGTAATAGACGTGGCGGTTCCTCATACCTTCCCCACCCCACCGCCCCGATCTGTGATGATCCACACGGCGATCATCGCATCCGACATACTCCCCGGGTGACAGAGCGTGGGTAATGTCATCTCCGCAAGCCACAGACGACAGGAGCGGGTATGAGCGAGCAGCGGGTGGCGATCGTGACCGGGGCGGCCCGGGGAATCGGCGCGTCCGTCGCGCAGCGGCTCGCCAAGGACGGCAACGCGGTCGCGGTCATCGACCTCGACGAGGGCGCCTGCACGGCGACCGTCAAGGCGATCACCGAGGCCGGTGGCAAGGCCATTGCGGTCGGCTGCGACGTCAGCAAGTCCGACCAGGTCGCTGCGGCGATCGAGCGGGTGGTGGCCGAGCTCGGTGCGCCCACGATCCTGGTCAACAACGCCGGCGTACTGCGGGACAACCTGCTGTTCAAGATGTCCGAGGACGACTGGGACACGGTCATGTCGGTGCACCTCAAGGGCAGCTTCCTGATGTCGAAGGCCTGCCAGGCGCACATGGTCGAGGCCGGTTACGGGCGGATGGTGTTCCTGTCGTCCACGTCCGCGCTGGGCAACCGCGGCCAGGCCAACTACGCGTCCGCGAAGGCCGGCCTGCAAGGCCTGGCCAAGACGCTGGCGATCGAGCTCGGCAAGTTTGGCGTCACGGCCAATGCGATCGCACCTGGTTTCATCGAGACTGACATGACGGCCGCCACCGCGGCTCGGGTCGGGGTCGACTTCGAGGAGTTCAAGAAGGCGACCGCGGCAACCATCCCGGTGAACCGGACCGGCAAGCCGGAGGACATCGCCGCCGCGGCGTCGTTCTTCTGCAGCGAAGAGGCCGGCTTCGTCTCCGGCCAGGTCCTGTACGTCGCCGGCGGACCACGAAACTAAAGGACCGCGAAACTAAGGGGCAGCTCATGCCGCAGACCTTCAACGGCGTCGACGAGGTCGTCCACGCGGTCGGCACCCAGCTCGGCGAGACCGAGTGGCTGGAGATCACCCAGGAACAGGTGAACCAGTTCGCCGACGCCACCGGTGACCACCAGTGGATCCACGTCGACGTCGAGCGGGCGAGCAAGGGTCCGTACGGCGGCACGATCGCGCACGGTTACCTCACGCTGAGCCTGATCGCGCGCTTCGGTGACGAACTGTTCAAGGTCGACGGTGTCACCGCCAAGCTCAACTACGGCGTCAACAAGGTCCGCTTCCCGTCCCCGGTCCCGGTCGGCAGTCGCGTCCGCGCCGGCGCCTCGGTCTCCAACGCGGTCGAAACCCCGGCCGGCGTGCAGGTCTCGCTGAACTGGGTCATCGAGCTGGAAAACTCCACCAAACCAGCCTGCGTCGCGGAGACCGTCGTACTGCTCGTCCCTTAGAGCGGGCAGATCAGGACTGCGTGGGTCGCGATCCGCTGGTAGCCGAGCCATTCGTTGACCGCGAGCATCGGCGCGTTGCCGTCGTAGTTCGCGGTGTACGCCCCCTGGATGCCGGCGCCACCGGCGCGCTGCAGGGCGGCGGTCTTGACCAGCTTGGCCAGACCACGACCGCGGTACTCCGGCATGGTCGACGTCATCCTCGACCAGATCTTGGCGTCGTCACCGTGACTGCGCGTGAACGCGACGATCTGACCGTCGTACACCGCGGCCGCACTCACAGTGCGGATCAGATCCGGTGAGTTCCAGATCTCGGCGAGCCAGTCGTCGTACGGCCGGGACGAGATCTTCGCGTCGCCCGGCTTCGTGCGTTGAGCGACCTCGTCGGCGGCGTACAGCATCCGCGGATCGACGTCGGTGAGGGCGACCAGTTCCACCCTGCTCGGGACCTCCGGGAGGTCCGGCGCCTTGCGCGGGTCGATGCCCGAGTAGTGCACCTGCCGGGTCTGCCGGTAGCCGAACCGCGCCGCCCACTCGACACTGCTCGGGTCGGCGAACACCCGGGCCGACGTCGCCCCGGCGGCCCGCAGGTCCGCGTGGGTTGCCTCCAGCAACTTCGTGCCGATACCGCGACCGCGGTACTCCGGCCGGACCAGCAACCGCAGCTCGCCGTCCAGCGGGACCGAGCCGCCGATCAGATCGGCTTGCGCCCAGCCCACCAACTCGCCGTTGTCCAACGCCGCGAGTACGCCCCGCCCAGGCACGGCCGGCCCCGCCAGCCGGCGCGCGAGCGCGCTCCGGGTGATCACCAGATACGGAACCAGCGCGTCGTGCAATGCGACCGCGGCTTCGACATTCCCTGGTCCCGCAGCCCTGATTTCCATCCGAACTCCTTGGGCACTCCAACAGCGAAGTCCCCCGGAACATAGCGCCCTTTCAGGTGTATACCGGAAGGAAACCGATTACAGCTCTGTATCAGAGCCTTTGCGCAAAACCCACACCGCTGGTCGGAAAGCGTCAGCAGCAAACCGAGTTCGGTCTGCACCCGTTCGTACCCGAGCCAGTTGTTGATGGCAAGCATCGGCCCGTTCTCGTCGTCGTTCGAGGTGTACGCCGCGGTGATCCCCGACTCGGCCGCCCGCCGGAGCGCAACGGATTTCACCAGCTTCGCCAGCCCGCGACCCCGGTACGCCGGAATCGTTCCCGTCATCCCCGACCACATCCGGTCGCCATCGGTCTCGACCAGGGTGAAGGACGCCATTTCGTCACCGGCCATCGCCGCCACGCTCAGCGACTTGTCCAGGGACGGGTTGTTCCAGATGTCTTCGAGCCACCGGTCGTACTCGATCGAATCCATCGGCGAGTCGGTCGGCTCGTCCAGCGCCGCGATCGTGTCGGCGGTGTACGCCGCCCGCGGATCCACCTGGTCGAACGCGACCACCTCGATGCCATCCGGCGTCGCCGGCTGCTCCGGCAACGACGCGAGCTGGACACCGGCGTAGTGCATTTGGCGGGTGCCGTCGTACCCGAGGTTGCGGGCGAACTCCAGGCCGTCAGGGTGGACGAACGTCCGCACCCTGATCGCACCGACCTCGGTCAGGTGCTGATGCAACCGCTCGGCCAACTGGCTGCCGATGCCCTGCTTGCGATGATCGGGATGCACGAACACAGCGACTTCGCTCTCGCCCGGCTCACTCGTCCAGACGGTCAGGCCGGCCGATCCCCAGGCAACGATCTCGCCGTCGCGTTCGGCGACCAGCGGCAGGAATCGCTGCCCCGGCGACTGAACGGTGATGATGTGCCGGGTCGCCGCCGCCGACATCGCCTTGTACGGGTAGACCGCCCGCCGGACGGCCGCCACCGCCTCGGCGTCCTCAGCAACAGCTTGTCGCACCACAACCCGCGTCGTCATGCCCGGGACACTAGCCAGCACGCCGTGCACACGCCACGCATTAACAAGGAGCAACGGGATCGCAACCAGGGCGAGCGTCTCGTGATTCGGCTGTGTAGCGGACTCGTATTAGAGTGACGCGGTGCTGTCGGACTGATCGCCCCGACCGCCGGAAGTGCCATCGTGGTTGCACGCGACGGGGTCACCGGCGGCGGGGCGTCCGCATTTACCCTTGACCCGTTTCGGACGTCAGGAGTAAACAACAACCATGCAGATTACCGACGGCGCGACGGCCGCACGGACCTTCGCCGAGCTGATGGTCTCCGACGAGCCTCGCCCGGAGTACGCCGACTCCTACCAGCCGTTCGCTCCGCTGATCGGCAGCTGGGATCTCGACGTCGCCTGGTACGACGAGACCGGTGCCGTAACCCGGCGTACCAAAGGGGAATGGCACTTCGCCTGGGTGCTCGACGGACGCGCGGTAGCGGACATCTGGATCACGCCGAGTCGCGCGGCCCGCGCGACGGACGGCGATGGCGAATGGGGGTTGTCGATCCGCATCTACGATCCCGAACTGAAGGCGTTCCGCTCCACCTGGATGGGCCCGAAGGCCGCGTTCGTGATGCCGTTCGTCGCGCACGCGACCGCGGACACCATCACGCTCGAGTCGCAGACCGCGAACACCCGCTGGCAGTTCACCGGCATCACCGAGACAGGGTTCCACTGGCGCAACGAGGATGAAGATGCCGACGGCAACATCATCCTCCGGCAGACGTTCGTGGCGACCCGTCAGCCGTAGGTCGCGACCGCCGCCTCGGCCAGTTCCAGCATCCGCGCTCGCAGGTCCCCCGGCTCCAGCACCTCCAGATCACCGGCGAATCCGAGCAGCACGCCACACGCCGCTTCCCTGATCCGGAAATGCATCCGCAGATGCGGCCACTCGTCATCCGTCGGAACGTCCCGAGCCACCTCACCCTTGGCGAGCATCGGGCCGGCGATCCGCCGGATCACCTCGACCCGATCCGGTCGCACCCGGACCAGTACGTCGACGCCGACCGGCGCCTGCCGCTCGAGTCCGGACCGCAGTCGCTCCCACTCCGCGCGTACATCCAGCCCGTCAGGCCGATCCGCCGGCTCCTCGAGGATGTCGACCTGCTCGACCCGCGACACCCGATACATCCGCGCCGCCCCGCGATGCGCCGCCACGAGATACCAGCGTCCGGCCTGCTCGACCAGCCCCCACGGATCGACGGTACGACGCTGCACACCCTCACTGGCCGACGCGTACCGCAGTCGCACCCGTCTGCGCTTGACCACCGCCTGCCGCAGTACCGGCAACGCGCCGGTGTCCTCGACGTCCGCGAACCACCGCCGCCGGTCGACCACGATCGCACCGGACAACGCGTCCGCATCCCCCTGCAACTCCACCGGCAACGTCGCCGACAGCTTCCCCATCGCCGAGTGCAGCGCGTCCTGCAGCCCGAGCTCCTCCGACAACGAAGCCCGCCCCGACCAGGCGAACAGCGCCTGTGCCTCCCGCGGCGTCAACTCGCTGACATCGGCGCGATACCCAGGCAGCAACACACATCCCCCGTTGCGCCCACGCTCGGAGTACACCGGTACGCCGGCCGCCGACAACGCCTCCATGTCCCGCATGACCGTCCGCGACGACACCTCGAGCCGCTCGGCCAGGTCCCGCGCGCTCAATCGCTCATGCCGCTGCAGCAACAAGATGATCTGCAACAACCGGTCCGCTCGCATGAGTTCAACAATATGCGACAGAAGATGTCGCATATACCCCGCGAAGCTGTCTGCATGAACAACTTCGCGAACGACCCCCGTCCGATGTTCGTCCTCGCGCTGGACCAGACCCAGGCGATGATCGACACCGTCGGCGCCGACGAGCTGACCCTGCCGACCCCGTGCCCGGACTACGACGTCCGCACCCTGCTCGGCCACCTGCTCACCGTGGCCGGCCGGATCAACCTCGCCCTGACCGGCGGCAACCCGTTGGACCTCCCAACGGTCACCACCGGCGTCGACGACGTACCGTCCGCCTGGAAGGAACGCCGTACGGCGATCGACGGAACGCTGGCCGACGACGGCGTACTCGGGCGGATCTGCACGCTGCCGTGGGGAACCCTGCCCGGAGCAGCAGCCATCGGCGCCTATACCGGCGAGCTCACCACCCACTCGTGGGACCTCGCGAAGGCAACCGGCCGCACCGATCTCCTGGACGACTCACTCGCCGTCTACTGCCTGCCCCTGGTCCAACGAGCCATCCCGGCCGAACCCCGCGGCGGACACGTCCCCTTCGGCACCGTCGTACAGGTCGCCGACAACGCGACCCCGTACGCCCAACTGGCTGCCTGGCAAGGCCGCCAGCCCTAAGCGATGCCGCCGTTCAGCATCAGGCCGCCGTCGATGGTGATGGTCTGACCGGTGATCCACGACGCCTCGTCGGACAGCAGGAACCAGACCAGCGACGCGACGTCCTCCGGCAGACCCAACCGACCCAGCGGGTACGTCGACGCGACCTTGTCCTCACGTCCTTCGTAGAGGGCTCCGGCGAACTTGGTCTTGACCACCGCCGGGGCCACGGCGTTCACCCGGATCTCCGGAGCCAGCTCGACAGCCAGCTCCTGAGTGACCCGGGACAGCATCGCCTTGGTCGCGCCGTACCACCCGATGCCAGGCGACGGGCCTAGACCGGCGACCGAGGACAGGTTGACCACAGCACCGCCGTGCGCGCGCATCCACGCGTCCCGGCAGGCCTTCACCCAAGCGATCGCGGCCAGCACGTTGGTGTCGACCATCTTGGCCGCGACCGTCTGGTCGACGTCGAGCAGCTTCCCGTAGATCGGGTTGATACCGGCGTTGTTCACCAGCAGATCCACCGACCCGTACGTCGCCACCGCCGCGGCAACCACCGCCCCGCGATGGGTGGGATCCGCCGCCTTGCCGGCCACCGCGAGCGCGTGCTTGCGGCCACCCAGGGACTCGACAGCCTCGTCGAGCGTCTCCTGGGTCCGGCCGGTGATGACGACGCGAGCGCCGTCTGCAACCAGACGCTGCGCAATCGCCAGCCCGATCCCCCGGGACGCCCCGGTGACGATCGCCGTACGGTTCTCCAGGCTCATCAGCTCAGGCGCTCGAGGACGACTGCCATGCCCTGGCCACCGCCGACGCACATGGTCTCGAGGCCGAACTGCTTGTCCTCGAACTGCAGCCCGTTCACCAGCGTGGTCATGATCCGCGCACCGGTCGACCCGAACGGGTGGCCGAGCGCGATCGCGCCGCCGTGCACGTTCAGCTTGTCCTCGTCGATGCCGAGCTCACGCGCCGATCCGATCACCTGAACGGCGAACGCCTCGTTGATCTCGACCAGGTCGATGTCGTTGATGCCCATCCCGGCCCGGGCCAGCGCCTGCTTCGACGCCTCGACCGGACCGAGGCCCATGATCTCCGGCGAAAGACCGCTCACCCCGGTCGACACGATCCGCGCCAGCGGAGTCAGGCCGAGCTCACGGGCCTTGGTGTCGCTCATGATCACGACCGCCGCGGCGCCGTCGTTCAGCGGGCAGCAGTTGCCGGCCGTGACCGTGCCGTCGGGCCGGAACACCGGCTTCAGCCCGGACACACCTTCGAGCGTCGTACCCGCCCGCGGTCCGTCGTCCTTGCTGATCACGGTGCCGTCGGGCAGCGTCACCGGTGTGATCTCGCGCTCGAAGAAGCCGTTGCCGATCGCCTTCTCGGCCAGATTCTGCGAGCGGACGCCGAACACGTCCTGCTCTTGCCGCGTGATGCCCCGCAGCGTCGCGACGTTCTCCGCCGTCTGGCCCATCGCGATGTAGATGTCCGGGATCTGCCCGTCCGCGCGCGGATCGTGCCAGGTGTCGTTGGTCTCGGCGTACTTCTCCGTCCGCGCGACCGCGTCGGTGAAGACCGGGTTGAATGCGCTCGGATCGCCGACCCCGGCCGAGCCGAAGTTCTTGTACCGCGACACGCACTCGACGCCGGCGCTGACGAAGATGTCGCCTTCACCGGACTTGATCGCGTGGAAGGCCATCCGGGCGGTCTGCGTCGACGACGCGCAGAACCGGTTCACCGTGGTCGCCGGCGTGTTGTCCCAGCCGAGCTGCACCGCGACCCGGCGGGCCATGTTGCCGCCGTGCTCGTCGTGCGGCTCCGCGCACCCGAGCGCGAGGTCCTCGATCTGGTCGCCGGTCAGCCCGGCCTTCTCGACCGCCGCCTTGATCATCTGTACGGCGAGGTCGTCCGGCCGGATCGTGGTCAGCGACCCCTTGAACGCGCGGCCGATCGGCGAGCGGGCCGTGGACACGATGACTGCTTCAGGCATTGCCGGTCCTTCCTAGAGGCCGAGATCCCGGCCGATGAGTTCCTTCATGATCTCGTTCGAGCCGGCCCAGATCTTCGTCACCCGGGCGTCGCGCCAGGCGCGGGCCACCCGGTACTCGTTCATGTAGCCATACCCACCATGCAGCTGCACGCACGCATCCAGTACTTCGTTCTGCACGTGGGCGCTCCACCACTTGGTCTTGGCGGCATCCACCGCGGACAGCCGGTCCTCGTCGTGCGCGACCACGCCGTTGTCGACGTACGCCTGGGTGACCTCGACCTTGGTGACCAGCTCGGCGATCAGGAACTTGTTGTACTGGAACGAGCCGACCGACTGGCCGAACGCCTTGCGCTGCTTCACGTACTCGATCGTCTCGTGCAGGATCTGGGTCGCGTGCGCGATGTTCGACACGGCGGCGCCGATCCGCTCCTGGGCCAGCCGCTCCATCATGTGGATGAAGCCGCGGTCGAGCTCGCCGAGCACGTTGTCGTCGGCGATGAACAGGTCCTCGAAGAACAGCTCCGACGTACCCGACTCGGTCTGGCCGACCTTGTCCAGCTTCCGGCCGCGCGCGAAGCCCTCCATCCCCTCCTCGACCACGAACAGCGTGATGCCCTTCGCGCCCTTCGACGGGTCGGTCCGGGCGGCGACGATGACCAGGTCGGCCATGTCGCCGTTCGTGATGAAGGTCTTCGAGCCGTTCAGCACCCAGCCGCCGTCGGCCTTCTTCGCGGTCGTCTTCAACGCGGCCAGGTCGGAGCCACCGGACGGCTCGGTCATCCCGATCGCGGCGACGTACTCACCGGAGCAGAACTTGGGCAGCCAGCGCTGCTTCTGCTCCTCGGTGCCGAGGTCGACGAAGTACGGCGCGGCGCAGTCGTAGTGGATGCCGAAGCAGCTCGACAGCGACGCGGAGACCTTCGAGACCTCCTCGGCGAACACCTGGTTGAACCGGTAGTCGCCGACGCTCGAACCGCCGTACTCCTCCGGCACGTCCAGCCCGAGGAAACCCTGCTTGCCGGCCTCCAGCCAGGCGGCCCGATCGATCGTCTTCTCCTCGAGGAACTGCTCCATCCGCGGCACCAGCGACCGATCGCAGTACTCCTTCGCACTGGCCCGGAAGGCATGGTGATCCTCGTTGAAGATGACGCGATCCATCTGTGGCCTCCCCGATTCGAGACAAGTGGCGCAGTATCTAATTCATCGCATGGCTAAGCGCTTGCTTAGCTTCACTCTTTCGGTGCATGGTGTCAACGTGTCCGCAGTCACGAGTCCCCTGGTTTGGGAGCATGTCCAGCCGGCCGCCGCGCGCCGGCTGCTGACCGGCGCCGTCGACGCCTTCGCCGAACGCGGCTACCAGGCCACGACGACCCGCGACATCGCATCCCGTGCCGGGATGAGTCCGGCCGCGCTCTACGTGCATTACCCGTCGAAGGAGCGCCTGCTCTTCGAGATCAGCCTCTACGGCCACAATGCGGCCCTGGAGGTACTGCGCTCTGCCGACACCGGCCCGACTCCGGCCGACCGACTGCGCTCGCTCGTCGCCGCGTTCACCGCCTGGCACGCGGAGCACCACACGATCGCCCACGTGGTCCAGTACGAGCTCGCAGCCCTCTCCCCCGAGCACCTGGCCGAGGTGGCGACGATTCGTCGCGCCATCTCCGCGCAGATCGAGGGCGTCCTGGCAGACGGCGTACAGGACGGATCGTTCGCCGTCGACGACCTGCCTGGCACGACTCTCGCCGTACTGTCGCTGTCGATCGACGTCGCTCGCTGGTACACACCCCATCGCGGCGAGCCTGCTGCCCTCGGCAAGCTGTACGCCGACCTCGCGCACCGAATGGTCCAGGCATGACGAAGCCCCGCATCCAACTGGATACGGGGCTTGAGTCGTGGTGCGTCAGACCTGCAGGGCAGCCTGGACGTCGAGGTGGATGTCCACCTTGTCGCCGATCAGGAGCTTGCCACCCTCGAGCGGGACGTTGAAGTCGATGCCCCACTCCTTGCGGCTGATCGAGGTGGAGGCCTCGAAGCCGATGATGGTCTGGCCGTAGGCGTTCTGGTCGACGCCGAGGAACTCGACACCGAGCTCGACCGGCTTGGTGACGTCCTTGATGGTCAGCTCGCCGGCCAGGACGTAGTCGTCGCCCTCAGCCTTGATCGCGGTGCTGACGAAAGTCATCTTCGGGCTGTTCTCGGCGTCGAAGAAGTCGCCGGAGCGCAGGTGCCCGTCGCGCTGCTCGTTGCGGGTGTGCACGGAGCCGAGCTCGATCGTGACGTTGGTCGCGGACTCCTCGATGGTGTCCTTGACAACGATCTCGCCGCTGAACTCCTGGAAGGTGCCGCGGACCTTGGTCATCAGGTGCCGGACGGTGAAGCCGATCTCGGTGTGCGCCGTGTCGATGGCGTAGGTGCCGGCGACCAGGCCGGGGATGGTGCTGGTCACGGTGCCGGTGGTGGTGTCGCTCATGAGGTCCTCTCGGGAAGGCGTTCGTACTGGTCGGGGGCGACGCAGCCAGGTCTATAGTTAAAACTTCAACCGATGACTACGACGGTAGACAGTAACTGTTTAAAAGTCAACTACATTCCCGGTACACTGTTCTCGTGACGATGGAGACTGAGACTCGGTGGCTGAACGCCGAGCAGCAGGTGGCGTGGCGTGCGTACCTGCTGGGCACCGCACGCCTGATGGCCAAGCTGGATGAGGACCTGCGCCGGTTCGGCATCGGCATCAACGACTACGAGATCCTGGTCCGGCTCTCCGAGGCCCCCGACCGACGGCTGCGGATGGCCGACCTGGCCGACCGGCTGCACCAGAGCCGGTCGCGCCTGACCCACACCGTCGGCCGACTCGAGGCCGGCGACCTGGTCCGCCGTACGTCGTGCACTAGCGACAAGCGCGGCGTCTGGGCCGAGCTGACCGAGGCGGGCTTCGGTCTGCTCGAGCAGGCCGCGCCGTACCACGTCGACGGCGTCAGGGAGAACCTGGTCGACCTGGCCACCCAGGAGGACTTCGCTGCTGTCGGCCGCGTGTTCGACTCCGTCTCGGAGCACATCGGCCAGCGCTAGCTGTTACCACGGGACCGTGCCGGCGTCGTCGAAGAATCCGCCGGTGGGTCCGCCGTCGGGCAGGGTCGCGAGGTGAATCGCGATGGCCGCGCCCTGTTGTGGTGTGCGAACGCCCCGGAAGCCGTTGAGGTCGGTGGCGGTGAATCCGGGGCAGCCGGAGTTGACCAGGATGTTGGTGTCGCCCAGTTCCTTGGCATATTGGACGGTGAGGGCGTTGAGGAAGGTCTTCGAGGCCAAGTAGGCGGCGGGAGCCGGACCCATGTCGACATCGGGTGCGGTTTGCAGGGCGAGCGAGCCGACGCTGCTGGACAGGTTGACGATTCGCGGTGATGCCGAGCCGCGCAGCATCGGCAGCATCGCGTTGGTGACCCGGATGACGCCGATCACGTTGGTTTCCACGACAGCTCGCACGGTCGCGGGCTCGAGCGTGGTGGGTGTCTGTGGCACGCGGCCGGTGATCGCGGCATTGTTGACCAGGACGTCGAGCCCGCCGGCATGGCCTGCGATCAACTCGGCCGCAGCGGCCACACTTGCATCATCGGTTACGTCGAGCGGTACGCCGAACGCGTCGGTCCCGTCCGCGCGCAGCTTCTCCACCGCGGTCTCGCGGCGTTCTTGATCCCTCGCGCCGACACCGATTCGCCAGCCAAGGGCGCCCAGGCCTGCGGCGATCTCGTATCCGATTCCTTTGTTCGCGCCGGTCACCAGCGCGACAGTCCGTTCACTCATGCCGTCGATCATGTTGCGGACTCGGTCGGGGCGTCCAAGACCGGTCGGGTGGGCGGCGATACCGCACGGGTATTGGTCGTGGTCAGCGCTGGATACGATGAGCTGGTGGAGACGCGGGAGTTGCGATACTTCGTCGCCGTCGCCGAGGAGTTGCATTTCGGGCGGGCGGCAGAACGGCTCGCGATGGCGCAACCACCGTTGTCGCGGGCGATCCAGCAGCTCGAACGGCGACTCGGAGTCGTTCTGCTGCACCGCACTACTCGCGCAATCACCTTGACCGAGGCCGGGTCGGTGCTGCTGCGGGAGGCCCGGACCGCGCTCGACGCGGTCGAAGCCGCCGAGCGGCGCACCCGCCGCGCCGCGGCCGACCAGCCGGGTGTGGTGCTGGCCGCCAAGGCCGGAGCGTCCACGGAACTGTTGTCGAAGCTTCTGGACGCCTACGCCGCTGAACCGGGCGCCGTGGCCGTCGAGATGATGCTGTGCGGGCCCGGCGAGCCGGAAAGTCTGCTCCGCACCGGGCGTGCCGACGTTGCCCTGCTCCACCGGCCCTACGACACGACAGTCGGATTCGACACCGAGGATCTGCACACCGAGCAGCAGGTCGCGGTCCTTCCCGCGGGGCATCCCCTCGCCAACCGATCCCACCTGTCGATGGCCGAGGTCAACGCCCTGACGGACCTGCCCCTGCCACGCTGGCCCCGACGGGATGGGAGTTATCCCGACGGCCCCGGCCCGCAGGTTCGCGACCATACCCAGTTGACCCAGCTGATCACACTCGGTCGGGCCTGCGCGCTCATGCCCGAGTCACTCCGAGCCCAGCTAGGCGACGGTCACGCCATCGTGCCGGTGCCGGACGCGCCGGCCGTCACGACCGTCATCGCGTGGCCACCACACAGCAGGTCCAAAGCCGTTGCCGACCTCGTCCACACCGCGACACGCCTCTGATCGACACCGCTTAACTGGCTGCGCGGCTGGTGATCTCCAACGTCAGCTCGTCGCGGTCGGCGCCGCGGTAGGCCAGCATCGAGTCGCGCATCCGCCGCTTGACCGGCGGCAGGTGGTTGACCGTGCGCATCGCCGTACGCATGCCGGCCAGCGCCACGCGTCCGATCACCGGCTTGTGCACCGGGTCGGCCGAGGTCATCTGCGCCCGCGACTTGATCACCGCGTCGAAGCCGTACTCGATCATCTTGGCCTCGTACTCGTTGACGGCCGGGATCAGCTCCCGGCGACCGTCGCGGACGTCGATCAGTGCGCGGCAGAGGTTCACGGCGTCGCGGAGCGCGGTGTTCGCACCCACGCCGCGGCCCGGAGTCATGGTGTGGATCGCGTCACCCAGCAGGGTCACGTTCGTGGTCTTCCACGGCTCCAGCGGGACCGAGGTCCAGATGTTCACCGGGAAACAGGTGCCCGGATCGGTCAGCTCGAACAGGCGACGCAGGTTCGGGTTCCAGTCCGGGGTGACCTTCAGCGCGACCTCGACGAGCTCCTCGCCGCGCATCTCCATGATGTTCGCCGGCAGCTTGTCTTTGGTTGCCGACAGCCCCCAGTTGATGTAGTCGCGGGTGTTGTCGAACTGCAGGCCCGGCCAGTGCCGGATCAGCTCCTCGGTATTGCCGCCGATCCCGCTCTTCACCCGGCCGTCGCGGTCCCACCGGAACTCCATCACGTGCAGGATGCAGGCGAATCCGCGCGGCGCCTGGACGATCGAGATGCCCTCGAACACCTTCGGCGACACGAGTTTCGCGCTCTCGTCGGTGATCGGCAGCTTGCCGGCGATCGCGACGATGCCGGTCTCCTCGGTCTTCGCCTGCGGCAGGTATTGACGCCGTACCCGGGAGCCTGAACCGTCGGCGGCGACGAGAAGATCACCAGTGGCGCTCGTACCGTCAGCGAAGTACGCCGTGACCTGGTCGCCGTGTTGCTCGAACCGGGTGAACTCCTTGCCGAACTCGACCACGTCGTCCAGCCCGGTCAGCAGGATCTGGCGCAGCGTCATCCGGCTGATCGACTTCTCACTCTCGATCGGGTCCGTCGACGGCGGGATCTCCATCGACATCACCACTTTGAGGTCCTCGGTCAGAATGTTGAAGTACTTCGGGTCGCGGGCCTTGGTGGCCACGAACGTGTCGTACAACTCCGTCGGCAGCAGCGCATGCAGCGCCCGGCTGCCATCGGGGTCGATACCGACCCGGTAGCCGTGCAGACCGTCGGTCCGCAGCGCGTCGCGCTCGAACACGGTCACCTCGATCCCGGCCCGCTGCAGACCGTGGGCCAGCGCGAGCCCGCCGGTCCCGCCGCCAATCACCAGCACCTTCATTTTTCTCTCGCTCTCTCAAGTATCTTGGTAAATCGAGTATCTTGGAGATCCGAGAGAAAAGCAAGCTCTATGCTGAGGCGGACCATGACCAGTACCCGTGATGAGCTCACCGGCGAGATCCAGCAGCGGCTGATCCGATTCATCGCCGAGGTGGTGCTGTACAACCAGGCGGTCTCCGCCAAGGTCGGTCTCGGCGCGAGCGACTCCCAGTTCATGACGCTGCTGCAGACGTACGGCCCGCTGACACCGCGGCAGCTCGCCGAACACACGGGCCTCACGTCCGGCACGGTCACCGGCGTCATCGACCGCCTCGAGTCGCACGGCTTCGTCACCCGCAAGCCTGACCCCGGCGACCGGCGCAAGGTGGTCGTCACGCCGTCGATGGAGGCGATCCAGGAGAAGCTCGTCCCGCTGTACGCCGACCAGGGCGCGCAGATGCAGCAACTCCTGGCGACCCGGTCTGTGGACGAGCTCCGGGTCATCCTGGCGTTTCTCACCGACTCGGTCGACAACGCTGTAGCCCCGGACTAAAGCCTTTGAGACCCGCGACGCCTTCCGAGACGCTTGCGCGGTGACGGAATTCCACGAGGACGGCCGGGCCGGCATCGACGCGGACCTGGTACGGCGACTGATCGCGCAGCAGTTCCCGCAGTGGGCCGACCTTGCGGTGACGCCGGTCAAGGTCGACGGCTGGGACAACCGGACGTACCGCCTCGGTTCCGAGCTGACCGCGCGCCTGCCAACGGCCGCCGCCTACGTGCCGGCCGTGGACAAGGAGCACGAGTGGCTGCCGGTGCTCGCGCCTTACCTGCCGGTCGAGATCCCGACCGCGATTGCCAAGGGCGCGCCGGGCGAGGGATACCCGTATCCCTGGGCGATCCGGCGCTGGATCGACGGCCGGACCGCATCAACCGACACCGTGACCGACCTGCCTGCCTTCGCGCGTGCGATCGCGGACTTCATCCTGGCGCTGCAGAGCGTCGACGCGACCGGCGGACCGCTTGCGGGCGAGCACAGCTTCTACCGCGGCGCGTCGCTGAAGCACTACCACGACGAGACGGTCGAGGCGCTCGGCGTACTGAAGGACCGCATCGACGCGGACCTCGCGGGTGAGGTGTGGGACGCCGCTCTGGCGTCAACGTGGGATCGGCCGCCGATGTGGTTCCACGGTGACATCGCGAGCGGCAATCTCCTTGTGCAGGACGGCCGCCTGTCCGCGGTCATCGACTTCGGTACGTCGGGCGTCGGCGATCCGGCCTGTGATCTCGTGATCGCCTACACGTTCTTCTCCGGCGAGTCACGTTCCGCCTTCCGCGACGCCGTACAGCAGGACTCGGCAACCTGGGCTCGCGCCCGCGGCTGGGCCTTGTGGAAGGCACTCATCACCGAAGACATCCCAACCATCCAGACCGTGCTGGAGGACCACTAACGCGCGGCCTCGTTCTCCGCGACTGCGGCGAGCTGCTTGGTGACCGTACCCCAGCCGTCGGCGAACCCGAGTTCGGCGTGACGTGCCCGGCTCGCCGGATCACCATGCCGTACGACGATCCGGTAGTCCGTACCGTCCGGATGATCGGCCAGCAGGACCTCGGCCGTCATCGCGATCGGCTGCGGACTCACGGGACGCCAGTTGCTGTCGATCGCATTCGTGAACACGATCCGCTCGAGCTCGTCGGCCACCAGAATCACCGCATCCAGATGCGGCCCGAACAGCGCCCCGTCATCGCTCAGCTGCGTTACCATCCCGCCGCCTGGGCGAATCTCTAGGCGCTCGACCCGGCAGACCGCCGGCGCCGGCACCCACCACTGCTCGAACTGCGCCGGGTCCGTCCACGCCTTCCAGACGGTCGCCCGCGGGGCACGGATGATCCGCTCCACGGTCAGGTCGAGCTCGGGATCAAGATTCATGACTCCTCCATCGGTTCTGTGACGAGGCTTTCCAGCCGATCGGTTCGGTCTTCCCAAGTCCGGCGCTGCTCGGCGAGCCAGTCGTCCACCAGCGCCAGCCGGTCGCGATTCAGCACACAGGTCCGCACCCGGCCGACCTTGACCGTGCGGATCAGGCCGTTCGACTCCAGCGTCCGGACGTGCTTCATGAACGACGGCAGCGTGATCGGGAAGTCCGCCGCGAGCTCACCCACACTCGTCGGCCCGCGACCGAGCCGCCGGATCACGCTGCGCCGGGTCGGGTCGGCGAGCGCCACGAACACGCCGTCCACCTCAGCCGAATACTGTGCCATGAGGCTAAGTATTGCCTGCTCCGATAGTTAGCGCAAGGGCTAACTATCGCGAGATCCTCACCCCGTGGGGGTGAGGTGGACGTCCCGTCGCCGGAACTAGGGTGCGCCGTGGAGGTCGTCTGCTGAGGGAGGCAACATGGCCGGCATCGGGCCTGTCGAGTACGTGGTGATCGAGTTTCCCGGGAACCGCTTCAAGGGTGAGATCGTGCCGGTCCTCGCCGAGCTGGTCGACAACGAGTTGGTCCGCATTCTCGACGTCGCCTTCATCAAGAAGGACGCCGACGAGACCGTGACCATGTTCGAGTACGACGGCCTGGACGAGGTCCTCGAGTTCGGCTTCGCCGCCGTCGACGGCGCGGCCGGCGGGCTACTGAGCGACGAAGATCTCCGAATGGCGGCCGAGGTCCTCGCACCCGACAGCTCGGCGGCCCTGCTGGTCTGGGAGGACCGCTGGGCGGCGCGACTCGCGCAGACGATTCGGGACGCGGGTGGCCGGATCACGACCGGCGAACGGATTCCGCCGGAGATCGTAGAGAAGGCGCTGGCAGACATCGAGGCCGGCTGACGAATGTGCCCGCAGCGACGGGCAGAAAGGAGGCGGCGATGTTCCGACGTCGAGTCGGGAGAGCCGGCCGTCCAGGTCTGATCAGCACGATGGCCCGTACGGCGGTCGTCGCCGGTACGGCGAGCGCTGTCGCCGGCGGGGTTTCGCGGCAGCAGCAGGCAAGGGCACAGCAAGAAGCCGACGCGGAGGCCTACCGGCAGCAGCAGGCGATGGCCGCGCAGCAGCCTCCGGTCCAGCCGTCCGCCGCCGCGCCGCCGGTGATGGATGTGGTGGCGCAACTGAAGGAACTCGCGGCACTGAAGGAACAGGGCATCCTCACCGAGGAAGAGTTCGCCACGCAGAAGGCCCGCGTCCTGCGGTCCTGATCCACACCCGACTACCTGAGCGAGTGGTCCAGATGCAGCCTTACCAGCCCGGTGACGCCGCGACGCGGCCCGCCGTCGACGTCAGACGGTTGTGGTCGGGCGGCCTGGCCACAGCGCTGGTGGCCGCCCTCGTCGCGGTCGTCGGCGTGGTGATCGCCCGCGGCATCCTCGACATCCCGGTCCTGGCACCTGAGGGCTCCGGAACCTTCGGCGATGCCACTACCGGCGGCCTGGCCCTCGCCGCGGCCGCGGCCGCACTGGTGGCCACAGCGCTGATCCACCTGCTCCTGCTCTCCACACCGCGGCCGTTCGCGTTCTTCGATTGGATCGTCGGACTGGTGACCGTGCTGGCGGCCGCCTTCCCGTTCAGCTTCGATGCCGAGCTCGATGCGAAGGTGGCCACCGCGATCATCAACGTTCTCATCGGGATCGCGATCGGCACTCTCACCAGCGGCGCGGCCAGACGGTCGCTAAGACGACGCGGCTGAGAACTCGACCTCACCCGTCAGGGGTGAGATCGAGTTTCCGTAGTCGTCGGCCAGCGCGGCGCCGCGTCGGCCGTCCGGTCAGTCGCGGGTGAGCTTCCGGTGCGTGACGCGGTGCGGACGGGCCGCCTCCGGGCCGAGGCGCTCGACCTTGTTCGCCTCGTACGACGCGAAGTTGCCCTCGAACCAGAACCACTTGGCCGGGTCGTCGTCCGTGCCCTCCCAGGCGAGGATGTGAGTCGCCACCCGGTCCAGGAACCACCGGTCGTGGGACACGACCACGGCACAGCCCGGGAACTCCAGCAGCGCATCCTCCAGCGACTGCAGGGTCTCGACGTCCAGGTCGTTGGTCGGCTCGTCGAGCAGCAGCAGGTTGCCGCCCATCTTCAGCGTCAGCGCCAGGTTCAGCCGGTTCCGCTCACCGCCGGACAGCACGCCGGTCGGCTTCTGCTGATCCGGGCCCTTGAAGCCGAACGAAGCGACGTACGCCCGGCTCGGCATCTCGAAGTTCGCGACCTTGATGAAGTCGAGCCCGTCGGACACCATCTCCCAGACCGTCTTCTTCGGGTCCAGACCGCCGCGGGACTGGTCGACGTACGAGATCTTGACCGTGTCGCCGAGCTTCAGGCTGCCCGCGTCCGGCTGCTCCTCGCCGACGATCATCCGGAACAGCGTGGACTTACCGACGCCGTTCGGACCGACGACGCCGACGATGCCGGCCCGGGGCAGCGAGAAGCTCAGCCCGTCGAACAGCGTGCGGTCGCCGAAGCCCTTGACCAGCTTGTTCGCCTCGAGGACCGTACTGCCCAGGCGCGGACCACCCGGGATGTTGATCTCGTCGATGTCGAGCTTCTTGGACCGCTCGGCCTCGGCCGCCAACTCCTCGTACCGCTGCAGACGGGCCTTGCTCTTGGACTGCCGGCCCTTCGCGTTCGACCGGACCCACTCGAGCTCGCGCTCCAGGATCTTCTGCCGCTTCGCGTCCTTCTGGCCCTCGACCACGAGCCGCTGCTGCTTGGTCTCCAGGTACTTCGAGTAGTTGCCCTCGTAGCCGTAGGTCCGGCCGCGGTCGAGCTCGAGGATCCACTCGGCCACGTTGTCGAGGAAGTACCGGTCGTGGGTGATCGCCATGACGGCGCCCGGGTACTTCTGCAGGTGCGACTCGAGCCACTGCACCGACTCGGCGTCCAGGTGGTTGGTGGGCTCGTCGAGCAGCAGCAGATCGGGCTGCGCCAGCAGCAGTTTGCACAGCGCGACCCGGCGGCGCTCACCACCGGAAAGCTTGTCCACCAGCACCTCGGGCGGCGGGCAGCGCAGCGCGTCCATCGCCTGCTCCAGCTGCGCGTCGATGTCCCAGGCGTTGCGGTGGTCCAGCTCGGTCTGCAGGTCACCCATCTCGGCCAGCAGCGTGTCGTAGTCCGCGTCCGGATCGGCCAGCTCGGCGGAGATCTCGTTGAAGCGGTCCAGCTTCTGCTTGGTGTCGCCGACGCCTTCCTCGACGTTCTCCAGCACGGTCTTGCCCTCGGTCAGCGGCGGCTCCTGCAGCAGGATCCCGACCGTCGCGCCCTCCGCCAGCCGAGCCTCGCCGTTGGAGGGCTGGTCGAGCCCCGCCATGATCTTGAACAGCGACGACTTGCCGGTGCCGTTCGGCCCGACCACGCCGATCTTCGCGCCAGTGAGGAAGTTCAGCGTGACGTTGTCGAGAACGACCTTGTCGCCGTGTGCCTTCCGGACGTTGCGAAGGGTGTAGATGAATTCCGCCATACCCCAGAGCCTATGTGCTCGACCCCGTCGAATCCCAACCAGCCCTGAGGTTGTCCACAGCCGCGAACCTCACGGTGCCGGGTGGGGCGGGAGCGGTGCATCTTCTCCGGTGACAGCGCATCCCGCGATCGATCGGAAGGCGGCCATCATGAGCCTCGGCGAAACCTACGTGACAGTTCTCGGCTGGGTCGGCAGCGACCCCGACTTCAAGGAGGTCGGCCAGGTCCCGCATGCGACCTTCCGGATGGCCTCGACCCCACGCCAGTGGGAGAAGACTCTCCAGCGGTACGTCGACAAGCCGACGACCTGGTTCACCGTCGACTGCTGGCGACTCCTTGCCCAGAACGCGTTCGACTCCATCCATGTCGGCCAGCCGATCATCGTTACCGGCCGACTGCGCACCCACGAGTGGACCAACCAGGCCGGCGAGCCACACAGTCGCGTGATCCTGGAGGCCTTCTCCATCGGCCACGACCTGACCCGCGGTACGACGACCTTCACCAAGAACCCGCCTCGCCCCGAGGCGGCTTTGACCGAAGCAGCTGAGACGACGGCGACGCCTTTTCCGGCCGACGAGTACTCGGCCGCTCCGCTCCCCCTGTCCGCGACCGCAGAGCCGGTGGAAGCGGAGGCAGCGTGATTATCTCACCCTTGACTTATATAAGCCCTGCCCGGCATTCTGAGGTCCATCCCAGCAGCCGAGCAGGAGAGGGAATCACCTGTGATCGACATTCTCGAACACCTCAACGCGGTCCAGCGCGAGGTCAGCCGCACCGGCGAGACCGTGACGGTGCTGATGCGCCGCACGTACCAGGCCGAGCCGGCCGAGGTGTGGCACGCCCTCACGGACCCCGAGCGGATGAAGCGCTGGTTCATGCCCGTCACCGGCGACCTCGAGGTTGGCGGCAGCTTCCAGCTGGAGGGCAACGCCGGCGGCGAGATCCTGGAATGCGAGCCGCCGAAGCGGTTCAAGGTGACGTTCGGCGGACCGACCAGCCTCCTCGAGCTGCGTTTGCGGCCCGGCGCGGGCTCTTCCACCGAGCTCGAGCTCGAACACTCGATGGCCGAGGCACCGGCACCTGGCGGTTCGGGCGCGCTCTGGGTCGGCCCGGGCTGGGACGGCGGCCTGCTCGGCCTCGACCTCTACGTCACCGGCGAGCTGCCGGCGGACGCCGACCCGGTCGAGATGGCCAACTCAGACGAGGTGATCAGCTACAACGAGCAGTCCGTCCGAGCCTGGATCGAAGCCATCCGCGCCTCAGGCACCACGTCAGAGGAGGACCTGATGTCAGCAGCCAAGGTCGCCATGTCGCAGTACGCGCCCGACGCCGAGCTCTAACCTCTGGTCCACCGACCTTTGGTCCGTTGACCGCGGTCACGTCACCCGGGTCTGTTCGACCGGGTGACGTCTACCGGCGAGCGATGGCCAGGCTGTCCCGGCAGGTCGTGTACGCGGTGAGCTCCTCGGTCGCCGGCGCAACAACGTGGCTGTCAGCAACTTTCTCGAGCTCGGTCCGCAGCGCCTTCGCCACCTGGCGGGACCGCCGGATCGCGCCGTTGGTCGCGAACACCCGGCAGACGAAGGACAGCGCCAGCCCGAGTACGGCGCCACCGACGAGCATGATCCACGCGTACGGGATGTCGTTCCACTCCGGCAGCGGCGGGTCGTTCAGATCGGCGATCCGCGCCACCAGCAAGGCGATCAGCCACGCGGCGCCGCCGAGCGTGACCAGGAACAGCAACCACTGCACAATCCGGGCGACACCCCACCAGCCGGGATTGTTGGTCGCACCAAGGTCCGTTCGCGCGACCGCCTGGTCGAGCTCGTCCCCGAGCGACTCCTCGCGACGCCGGATCGTCGAGCGCACCGAGTCGGCCCACGGCCGCGACAGCCCTTCCGCGGCCTTGTTCGTAATCGTTCGGACGGCGGCATCCATGCGCGCTCGCTGCACAGGAGTTGCCGCAGGCAACGAAGAGCGCGCGATCGCCACCTCGCTGGACGCTGACTTCCGCAAGGCCTTGCCCTGCTCCCGCGACACCTGGTCGCCGTGCAGCCGCCGCAACGGATCCGGACGGAATCGCCCGAGCCACTTGGTCAACGGCCATCCCGTCGCAGCCCGAGCCCGCTGCAGATACGAGCGCCGTACGGCGTCCGACACCACGGAGAGACCGCTCGCATCCGACAGCGCGTCGACCAGCTCGGTGACGTCTGCCTCGGCGATCTCCGGGGTCTTCGCGTTGCCGCACTGGCTCGCCATCCGGTCCGCGACCCGATCGACGTCGGCGGACAGGCGCTCGCGTGCGGAGCGCTTGTTGCTGACGCGCTTGACCAGCAGGCCACGCACCTCTTCCAGACCGTCGCCACTGACCGCGGAGGTCGCGACGACCGTCGGCGACTTGAGACCGTCCGACTTGAGCAACCGCTCCAGGTCCTCGAGGCAGCTCTTCCGCTGCTCCGGCGTCAGCTTGTCGATGTGGTTCAGCGCGAAGACCATCACCCCGGAATGCGAGGCGAACGGCTTGATGTACCGGTTGTGCAGCGCCGCATCGGCGTACTTCTGCGGATCGACCACCCACACGAGCAGGTCGACCAACTCGACCAGGCGGTCGACGATCAGGCGGTGCTCGACCTCGGTCGAATCATGGTCGGGAAGGTCCAGCAGGACCAGACCGTCCAGGTCCTCGGACTGCGCCTCCTCGAGCGAGCTCCGATGCTGCACCTGGTGCCGGCGCGGAATGCCCAGCCAGGTCAGCACCTCGCCGGCCGGCTCGTCGCCCCAGACACAAGCCAGCGGCATCGAGCTCGTCGGCCGTCGCGTTCCGATCGCGGCCAGGTCCAGCCCGGTCAGCGCGTTGAACAACGACGACTTCCCCGAGCCGGTCGCACCTGCCAGCGCGACCACGGTCAGGTCGCCGGACATGCGCAGGCGTTGCCCGGCGCGGTCGACGATCTGCGTGGCCTCGGTGAGCACCACCGGATCGAGCCGGCCGTCACCGGCCTTCGCGGCTACCTCGAGCGCGTCGATCTTCTTCAGGACATCGGTTTCGCCCCGGACCGGGGTCTCGACCGTATCCACTGTTTCCGTCACGTGCAGTCCTCCACCGCGCGCGCGGCCTCCGTCAGTTGCCTGGCCGTCTCGGCGTCGACCGGATGCTGGTCAAGGACAGCCAGATAGCGGGCGAATTCGGCATCCATCAGGGCATGAACCTTACCGTCAAGGTCCTCCCGTGCCCTATCGACCATGCCCTGAACTGCCTTGTCGCCGAAAACGACCTCCAGCAGCCGCTGGCCGACGACCGCGCTTCCCGCGCCGGCGCTGGCCTCGGCCCCCTTCGGGATCCCGGTTCCATGGGCGAAAACCACGACCATCAGCGAGAGTCCGAGCCCGTTCAGGCCGTACTCCAAGATGCGTGCCGTCGACTTCTTGGCGCCGCCTTCCCTGCGGATCACGTCAAGGACGAACGCCTGCCACTCCCGAACCGCACGACTCGCAGCCTCCGGGAACTCCTCCGACATCGCACCAAGCGCCACCCCAACCCCACCAGCACTCTCACTGGCACCGCCTGTCGCGGTGGCACTGCCCGTGGTGCCGCTGTCGGACTCACCGGCACCGTCCGACCCACCGGTGCTGCCCGAGGCATTGGCTTTGGCGGACGCGTCAGCGGTCGCCAGCAGCTGTCGGCCGGGGGCGGTTGCCTGCCAGGCCTTCTCGGCACGTTCCGCGGCGGCCGTCGCGTGCTCGCGCAGCAGCGACTCCAACCCCGACTGAATCGCATCGCTGACATCGCGAGTCTCTGCCGGCTTGTCGCCGAGCGAGCTCTTCAACCGATCCCGCAGTCGTCCGGCGTTGGACTGCAGCCCCTTCAGCAGTTCGCCAGTACCGACGAACTCCTGCCAGCGAGCCAGCACCTCGCCACGCAACAGCGTCCCGTCCTGGCTCGCCTTCGCGATGTCCTTCACACCCTGGTCGTACGCCGCCTCGACCGAAGACCGCAGCTCAATAGCGGTCTCGGCCTGCGCCCTAACCGCGGCCGCGAACGGCGGCGTCGTCTTCACCATCGCGGACACCGCGCCTTGCAAGGTACGGCGTACCACCGCGGCCCTTGCCTCCGCATCGGCAGCCAGGTCGACCAGCCAGTCCTTGATCGAGGCAACGGATGCCGACGGCAACATCCCGTTGCCATCGACAACGGTCTCCTCAATCGAGAACAGCGGCGAGTCGCCGAGCCCGCGCTCGAGCAACATCTGGGCGAGGTGACCGGTGATGTCGTCGATCGTCTCGCTAGGAGCCCGGTCGAGCACAACTGCGACCGCCGTACTGCGGTCCGAGGCGCTCTGCAGGAACTCCCACGGCACGGCATCGGAGTACCGCGCCGCGGTGGTGACGAACAGCCAGAGGTCGGCCGCCGCGAGCAGCTGGGTCGCCAGGTCACGGTTCGCCTGGACGACGGAGTCGATGTCCGGCGCATCCAGGATCGCGAGCCCGCGCGGAACGGTGTCAGCGGCAACCAACCGCAACTGCCCCGCATCCTCCATACCGCCCGGCTCGTCCGAACTCGTCCGCGACATCCCCGGCAGCACCCGGTCGCCCACGAACCAGTCCGCGTCCGCCGGGTGATGAATCAGCACCGGCGACCGAGTCGTCGGCCGCAGCACGCCCGGCTCACTAACAACCTTGCCGATCACCGTGTTAACCAGCGTCGACTTCCCAGCACCCGTCGAACCACCCACCACCGCGAGCACCGGAGCCTCCAGCTGCACGAGCCGCGGCAACAAGTAGTCATCCAGCTGATCCAACATCGCCTTCTGCTGCTGCCGAGCCTCGTCAGCCCCCACAACCTCCAACGGCAACCGACTCCCGGCCAACACCCCCCGCAACTTCATCAGAGCAGTAATCAAAGCCATAGCAGCCTGCTCAGCCGCCAACCGCTCCGCCATCTCCTCCGCAGTAAGTTCCTCTACACCCTCGCCGACCGCACCAGCCCCGCCGTCAACGTCATCGCCCGCACTAGCCGCGCCATCCCCAGACTCGCCCACAGCGGCATCCGCAGCCTCACCCGCAGCATCCGACGACCCATCAGCAGCATCGCCACCATCCGCCGACTCGCCGGCCGCACCATCCGCCGCCGCGCCCTCAGCACCGCCCTCCGCCGCGCCATCGCCCGCACCGGCCGAGCCACCTTCGGACGCACGTACGGCGTCGTTGTCGGCGCCGTCAGCCGCGTCATCCGCGGACGCACTCGCGGCAACCTCGCCAGCTTCGTGAGCGACGTCCGATGACCCATCCCCGGCGTCATCTGCCGACTCACCGGCGGTGTCGTCGGCCTCCGCGTCCGTGGCCTCGCCCGACGCGTCACTCCCTTGCTCATGCGTGGGCTCGGGCGACCCATCAGTGGCTTCTTCTGCCGACCCAGTGGTACTCGCGACATCCGCGGACTCACCCGCAGCGTCCGCCTCTCCCCCACGCTCGGCGTCCGCCGACCCATCTGCGTCGTGATCAGACGAACCCTCGGCCGCATGCTTCGCCGCATCCGCAGCACCACCAGCCGCCACGTCTGCGGTCTGGTGCCCACCGTCTGCCATGCCGTCTACAGACCCAGCCCCGGCCTCATCGGCCGACACATCCGCCGAATGACGAGCGGACTCATCAGCAGCCATCTCACCGGCACCGTCCGCCGACTCACCCTCAACGACGTCTACGCCATCCTGGTCAGTCTCATCAGCCGACTCGTGCTGCTGCTCTACTGCCTCACCAGCCGCTTCGCCGACACCACCGTCGGACGCGTCGCCCGCGGACTCAGCCGCCGCGTGCCTGCCCTGAACATCAGCCGCCGCACCTTCCGCGCCATCTCCGCGTTCAGCCTCGCTGCCGTCTCCACTACCCGCCGCAGCGTGATGTCCACGGCCGGCCACATTGTCGTCTCCGGTATCCGCCGCAGCCTGATCTCCGCCTCCGCCGACCTCGGCGTGCTCGGCACCGTCGTCGCCGTGGTCGGCTTCAGCGCCGGCCTCAGCGTGGTCTCCGCCGTCGGCTTCACCGTCGTCGTCGTGGTCGGCTTGACCGTTGGTCTCACCGTGCTCAGTGCTTCCCTCGACGGCCTCCTGTGCGGATTCGTGAGAAGGCGCGTTGGGTTCGTCAGTCGCCACCTCGTCAGCGGTGGGCGGGTCGCCGGACGCGTCGGCGTCGGCCGCAGACTCTGGCACAGGCTCCGATTCGGCCTCGCTCGCGCGCGTCCCCTCCGGGTTGGCGTCGCTCGGGTCGGTTTCCTGCGGGTCGTCGTCGCTCGCGTGGGTCTCGTTCGCGTCGGAATCGTCTCGGCTGTCCGCGTCGGATCCGGTTGGTGTGGAGTCGGGGGCTTCGTTGGATGGGGCTGGGTCGCCTGGTTGTTGAGGCGTGTTGGCCGACTGCTTTGGGAGGCCGACGATGATGTTGCCGTACTCGAGTGGGAAGCCGTCTGGCGACTCGTCTGGCTCGTACACAACGCCCACGGTCGGGCGCGGCCGGTCCTCGGCGTTCTTGTCGGGTACGGCGTTGCTCCCAGTCTGTACGGCGCTCTCGGTAGACGGCGTCTCGGCTGAGGCGTCCGCGTCGGCGGAGGCAGCAGCCGTATCTGCCGGGTCGCCAGCCTCCGCGCTGGCCGGTGGCTGGTCTCCTGCTGCGGGCGACGGCTGGTCTCCCGCCTCGGGCGACGGCTGGTTCTCTGCGGCTGTCGGCTCTGTCGAGCCGTCGTTCTCCGCGTCTGAGGCAGTCGTTTCGTTTGAGGTGTCGGTCGCCTTGGCGGGTGCCGGGTCGGTCGGTGCGTCCGTGGCTGTGCCGTCGGTGCTCTTGTCCGCGGCTGGTTCTGAGTCCTCGGCGGACTTCGCGGATTCGGCCGGCGTCTGCTGGTCAGAGCTGTTCGGGTCGACCGGGTCAGCGGACTCGGTAGCTGCGGTGGTCTGGGTCGGCTCGGTGCCGGTGTGCTGGTTTACCGTGTCTGACGAGTTGGGGGCCGCCGTACCGTCAGGGCGCGTCGAAGCGCCCGCCTCCGGCTGGGACGACGTACCAGCGTCGGCTGGGGACGCGCCGGCGTCGGGCTGGGACGGGGTCGGCTGGGAGGGAGCGGACGGCTCGGGGGTGGGCTTGCGGCGGCGGCGGTGCCAGAAGCCTCGGGGCTTGGGGGTGGACTGGGCGATGAGGTTCGCTAGCTCCTGGGCAGGCTGATCCTGGTTCGGAACCCTCGGTTCCGAACCTTCACCAGCTGCTGACCTGGTGTCAGCCACGATGTCCGCCCACGAGCACAGAGTGCCCGGTCGGACAGCGCAGAAGCAAAGTCATCGTCATCCCCGTTTGGCGGCGTGGACGGGTGGCAGTCACTGCGGTGGTGGGTACGGACCGTATCCTCCCGGCGGTCCTTGCTGACCGGGGGGTCCCGGTGGGTAACCGGACTGACCGGCTGGGTAACCGGGTTGCCCCTGCGGATAGCCCGGCTGAGCAGGTGGATAACCGTCCTGCGGCCCCGGGTACGGCGCCTGTCCGGCAGCCCCAGGCCCACCAGCCATCGGCCCGCCCGACCCCGGCATCCCGCCTCCCGGACCCATCGGCGCACCCGGACCCATCGGCGCACCTGGACCAAACGGTGCACCCGGACCCAGCGGCGCGCCAGGCCCGCCCGGACCCATCGGTGCGCCAGGTGGGAAGGAGCCGCCCGCGTACTGCGGCGCAGCCTGAGCAAACGCCGGCATCGGCGGGAACGGCACGCTCGGCCGTCGCTCCCGCAGCTCGTCGAGCAGCTGCTTCTCCGTCTGCAATGCGTCCGGCCCGATCACCTGTCGGACGATCTTGTCTCGCAGGTACGCCAGTTCGGTCGCGTTGTGCTGGAACGCCTTCGCTGCCGCTTCCGCCTGCGGACCGTACCGCCGCGCGTTCTGCCGCAGCGCCTTGCGCCCGCGCAGCGTCGCTATCAACGGCACGTCCTGTGGCACCAGCCACCCGAACCGAACATAGTCATACAGCCGAGACGCGATCATCTGCCCCTCCCGTGATCGCATCACCAGCGCGAACACGACCAGGCAGATGAACAACGGCACCATCAGGCACAGGTACGCGACGATGAAGCCCCCGCCGCCCGCCCAACTCGCGGAGGCGTTCCATGACGCGTGTGCCAGCACCGCCGCCAGGTACCCGACGACGGGCGCGAGGAAGCGTACGACGGTACTTCGGTGTCGTATGGCGACACCTATCCCGATCGCGGTGAACGACGTGAAGAGTGGATGCGCGAACGGCGAGATCACGCCGCGGATGATGAACAGTGCGAACGCCCCACGCAGGCCCGCGTCGCTACCGGACTCCTCGGAGAGCGTGTTGAAGACGCGGCCGTAGTACAGGATGTTCTCGGTGAAGGCGAAGCCGACGCCCACCATCCCGGCATACACGAGGCCGTCGATGATGCCGTCGAACTCCTTCCGCCGGACCAGCGCCAGCAGAAGGATCACGGAGCCCTTGGCGAACTCCTCCACCGGCGGCGCGACGAAGACCGCGGACCGGTCGCCGCCGACGCCGGTCTCGGCCAGCCGGTGCGACACCTCGGTGTTGATGAAGATCGCGGCCAGCGTCGCGATGAAGGCGCCCCAGCAGAGCGCGAACACGATGTACTTGGTCGGCTCCGGCTCGTACCGATCCAGCCAGAGATAGAGCGCGATCACCGGGATGACCGGGACGAACGCGAACACCAGGCCCCAGGTGAAGCCGCCCGCGCCGGTCGACTTGGCCACGATGCCGAAGATCACCAGACCCGCGATCGCGAACACCACCGCGATCACGATCCCGATCAGCACGCCTTGGTTGCGCCGCTGGCCGGGGACCGGATGGCCGCCGAGAACGTTCGGCTGCGGGTACGGTCCGGCGGCCGAGTACGCCGACCCCGCCGCGGGTTGCGGCGCGCCTGCCGGGCCTGGTGAGGGGTAACTCATGCCCCGAAGCCTAGTTGGGGTCCCGACCAACCGGCAGAACCACCCACTCAGCGTTACCGGGATGGAACGACAACCCTGTACTTCGCTCCCACTCGAACCGCCGTGATTCCTAACCCGGAGGCGCGATCACCCGCTCATCTGAGAGACTCTTCCGTGCCGTACGCCCCCGTAGCTCAGCTGGATAGAGCGTCGGACTTCTAATCCGTTGGTCGCAGGTTCGAGTCCTGCCGGGGGCGCTGCGCAGCTGGCCAGGTCACACGCTGGACCGTTTCTGGGTGATCAGTACGTCGATGCCGTCCAGGATCCGGTCGAGGCCGAAGGTCACGTCCGCGTCGTGGATCTCGTCGCTGTATTCGTTGCCGGCCATCATGGACGCCAGGATCGAATATCCCAGTTCCTGCAGCCGAGGCTCGAGGAATCGGGTCACCGCGGCAGGCTGGACCGAGGTCGTGGCGCTGTCGCGCACATCGCGACGCGCGCTGGCGATCCGCCGGGCATAACCGTCCAGCAGCAACGCGCAGGCCAGGCCTTCGGAGGGACTCAGCCCGGCGCCGGTCAGCACCTTCAGAATCGCCTCTGCCCAGCCGAGCAGATTCGGCGTCATCGGCGCCCCGCGGATGGGTAGGTCGCAGAGCCAGGGGTGTACGTCGCATCGATCGACCATCGCCTGCGTCCAAATGGCCGCAGCGGCTCGCCAGTCCGGCGCATCGGCGACGCGGTCCGGTGGTGCACCCCAGGCTGCGTCACCGATGAGCACCAGCAGCTCGTCCCGGGACCGGACGTACCTGTAGATCGCGTTGGCGGTCAGCCCGATCTTCTGGGCGAGCTTGGGCATCGACAAGGCGGCGAATCCGTCGGCATCGGCCAGCTCGAGGGCCGCGTCGACGATCTGCTCGACGCTCTGCGTCGGCTTCCGTCCGAGCCGGTTCGACTTGGCGGGCGCGCCCCACGCCAAGGCGAGTCCCGGGGGCAGGTGCGCATCGTCGGTCAACGACATCAGGTCGACTCCTCGGACAACTGGTTTGACTTCGTGTGCACCTTACACTTTATATTAGTGGGACCCACACACAAATATAACTGAGGATGCGATATGAAGCAGCGACGCCCGTGGATCAACCGTTCTCGCCGGCTCGGAGTACTGCTGACCGCGGCGTTGCTCTCGAGCTCGGCGGCAGCCTGCGGAGGAGCGGCCGAGGCCGGCACAAACGACCGCGGTACGCCGGAGACGCCCGCGAAGACCGTGGTCTCGACCGACGCCGGCGCAGTACGCGGCACGCTCACCGCGGATGCCCGGCTCTTCCAAGGAATCCCGTACGCCGCACCGCCGGTCGGGCAGCTCCGCTGGGCATCGCCGCAACGGACCGCGTCATGGAGTGGCATCCGGGACGCCACCAAGCCCGGGAATCGCTGTGCCCAAGCCGAAGGGCTGATCGATCCGGCCAGTACTACTGAGGACTGTCTCTATCTCAACGTCGCGACGCCACGCGACAGCGGCGTACACAAACTGCCGGTCATGGTGTGGATCCACGGCAACGGCTTCATCAGCGGAGCCGGCAGCCTGTACGACGCGCAGCGGCTGGCGGACAGCGGTCAGGTCATCGTGGTCAGCCCCAACTATCGGCTGGGGATCTTCGGCTTCCTTGCGCATCCGGCTCTCGACCACGGCCAGGCGAAGCAACTCTCCGGGAACTTCGGCCTCGAAGACCAGCAGGCCGCGTTGCAGTGGGTCAAGCGCAACGCCGCGGCGTTCGGCGGCGATCCGGGCAATGTCACGATCTTTGGTGAGTCCGCTGGAGGCACCAGCGTCTGTTCCCACCTGGTCGCGCCAGGATCAGCAGGACTGTTCCAAAAGGCGATCCTCCAGAGCGCCCAATGCACCGGCCAGAAGTGGTCGCCTGGACCGCCGACCTGGTTCCCGCTGCCACGGTCCGAGCGCGAGCAGCATGGCCTCGAGGTCGCGGCCAAGGTCGGCTGCTCCAAACCGGCCACCGCTGCAGCCTGCCTGCGGGCCAAACCCACGGCCGAGCTCGCCAAGTGGTCTGACGACGGGGTCGGATCAGGACCCACCGTCGGTAGTGGCCTACTACCTCTCAGCCCGGATCGAGCCTTCGCAACCGGCCGCTACAACCACGTGCCGATCATCCAAGGGACCACGCGGGACGAGCATCGCCTGTTCACCGCGGCGATCGAAACAGCAACCGGTGAGGTGACGACCCCGGCCAGCTACAGCGAACAAATCCACACACTGTTCGACCAGTCGGACGCGGCCCGGGTCCTGGCCCGCTACCCCGTCGCGAGCTTCCATTCGGCCGGCGAGGCCTTGTCGGCCGTCGTCACCGACTGGGCGTGGGGCTGCACGGTTCTCGACCGAGATCGCGCACTCGCCGCGCAGACTCCGCTGTATGCGTACGAGTTCGCCGACGAGACCGCTCCGTGGTTCACCACGCTGCCGAAACCCAACTTCCCGACCGGCGCGTTCCACGGCGCCGAACTGCAGTACCTCTTCACCGACGCGCAACTCCCCGGCCCGAGCACACCGGCACAGAAACAACTCTCCGCGACGATGATGAGCTACTGGACCCAGTTCGCCCACACCGGCAACCCGAACGGCCCCGGCCTACCCCAGTGGCAGCCCTTCCAGAACAAGTCCCACGTCCAGTCCCTCGCCCCCACAAAGATCACCCCAGCCAACCTCGCCCAAGAACACCAGTGCACCTTCTGGAACTCAATAGCCAGCTGAGGCTCTCAGGGAGTTCCTAGCGACTTCTCAGTTCGTTCTCGGGGCGATCCGTCCTTCCCGTTCGTCCAACCGGTACGTACGGGAAGGACGGGTCGCTTATGCATTCAGCGGTTGTTGAGGGTGTGTTGCGGGGGCGGGAGTTGCGGTATGCGGTTGAGGCGGTGGTGGTGTTGGCGGGGGTGCCGGGGGCTGGGAAGAGTACGTTTTTGCGGCGGGTGTTTGCGGGTGGCGACGGCGTGCGGGTGTTCGACTCAGCGCACGTTCGTGAGCGGTGGATGCCTGTGCTGGGAGTGGTTCCTTATGTCTTGTGGCGGCCGTTGGTGCATCTCGTGTACTACGTGAGGCTGCTGAGCGGGATGCGTCGCGGGCTTGGGCCGATGGTTGTGCACGATTGCGCCACTCGGCCGTGGGCGCGGCGGCTGATTGGGTGGCGGGCTCGGCGGGCCGGGCTGCCGTTGCATCTGATCCTGCTCGATGTGCCCGGCGACGTGGCGCGGTCGGGGCAGTGGAAGCGCGGACGCGTCGTACGGCAGGGCAGCATGGCGATGCATTGCCGAAGATGGCCAGAGCTCGTCGCGAAGGCGGTCGACGATCCTGGGTACGTCGTACCTGGAGCCGAATCTGCTCTGGTTCTGAGTCGTGGGGAGGCCGATCGGATCGCCCGGATCAGCTTCGGATCAGGAATTGTCGGTGGCTGCTGATTGAGTCGATGCTCTTGATGGGGAGGAGTGCGGATGAAGGTACGAGTCGAGCGTGAGGTGCTGGCCGAGGCGATCGGATGGGTGGCGCGGCGGTTGCCCAGTCGGCCGAGTGTGCCGATCCTTGCCGGGATGGTGGTGGACGCGGCCGACGGGCAGGTGACGTTGTCCGGGTTCGATTACGAGAGCTCGGCGCAGGTGAGCGTTCCGGCGGAGGTGGCCGACGAGGGTCGGGTCCTGGTGTCCGGGCGGCTGCTGTCGGACATCTGCCGGAGCATGCCTGGGGATTCGGTGGATCTGAGTGGCGAGGCGGCTCGGGTTCAGGTGAGCAGCGGGAGTTCGCGGTTCGTGCTGCAGACGTTGCCCCTCGACGAGTATCCGGCCTTGCCCGCGATGCCGCAGGCGAGCGGAGTGGTCGACGGGGACGCGTTCGCGCGAGCGGTCGCTCAGGTGGCGAGCGCGTCCGGTCGGGACGACACGCTGCCGGTGTTCACCGGGATCCGGATCGAGATCCGCGGGGCGACGATCTCCCTGCTGGCGACAGACCGGTATCGGCTTGCCGTACGGACGCTGCCGTGGGAGCCGATCGATCCCGCCGCGGAGACCAACGTGCTCGTCCCGGCGAAGCTGCTGGGCGACGTGGCCAAATCGATGAGCGGTCACGAGCTCACGTTGTCGCTCGGCTCGACCCGGACTGGGGACGGCTTGATCGGGTTCGAGGGCGGCGGGCTGCATGTGACCAGCCGGCTGATCGACGGCGAGTTCCCGAAGGTTCGCAGTCTGATCCCGGCCGAGAATGCGATCACCAGCACGGTGACTGTCGACACCGCCGCGCTCGTCGAGGCGGTCAAGCGGGTCGCGCTGGTGGCCGAACGATCAGCGCCCGTGCGGATCACGTTCGCCGACGCTACGGCGACACTCGACGCCGGCAACGGTGAAGAAGCACAGGCCTCGGAGTCCGTCGAGGTCACGCTCACGGGCGACCCGGTGACGACCGGCTTCAAGGCCGGCTACCTGCTCGATGGGCTGGCCTCGCTGGGCACACCTATTGCGCACTTCGCCTTCACTGTGCCGACGAAACCGGCCAACCTGATCGGTCTTCGCTCCCCCGACGAGACACCCACGGCAGAGTCCGCCTACATCCTGATGCCCATGCGTCTGCCCACCTGAGCATGGATGAGGACCTGATTGCGGCGTACCTCGCGCGGCGAGATCCGGTCGAGCGGCCGGTGGACCGGATCGTGCTGATGGGGTCCGCCGTCGTCGAATCGATTGGGGTCGCCGCAGAGGCATACCGCGCGTACAACAAGCCGCTCATCGTGAGTGGCGGGATCGGGCACTCGACGCACTACCTCGAGGACGCGGTCCGACGGCGCGGACTGGACGTCCAACTCGGTCGCCCGGAGTCGCACGTGTTCCGCGACCTGCTGATCGAGGCCGGCGTTCCACAGCACGACATCGTGGTCGAGGACCAGTCCACCAACTGCGGCGAGAACGCGGAGTTCACTCGCCGGCTGATCGACAGTCCGCAGGCGCTGCTGCTGATCCAGGACCCGACGATGCAGCGTCGTACGCATGCCTGCTTCGAGCGTTCCTTCAGCACGCTGCCAGGGACAACCTTGATCAGCCACGCTCCAGTCATCCCTTGGATCAGTCCCGACCACGTGAGCGCCGGACCGGAGGCACCCGAGATCTGGAGCCGCGAGCGCTTCCGATCACTCCTCCTCGGCGAGATCCATCGTCTCAGTCCAGACGTGTACGGCCCACGCGGCCGCAACTTCATCGATCACGTCGAGGTCCCCGCCGAGATCGTTGCCTCGTACAACCGTCTGGTCGCGGCGGGCAGCGTTACTCGCTGAGGAAGTACTCCGTCAGCACTCGAGCCATCGTCTCCGGCGGGAGAGTGTGGAACGTGCCGTCATGCCCCTCCGCCTGCGCGTTCGGCAACGCGGCCGCGGTCTGCTTGACCGAATCCTTCAGCCACTCCGGACTGGTGTTGCTGTACAGGGCAAGCGTTGGCACGTCGATCGAGGACAGCAGTTTTGTCGGTACGGCGCTGTCGCCCAGCTGCAGACCGTCGTATACCAAGGTGTGCGCGATCGCCTCCATTCCGGCCCACATCGGCGTCTGCCGGATCTGGTCGACCACCTCCTTCGGCTGCCCCACGGCCTCGACCATGAACAGCTCGGCCGCTCCGCCAGGGTTGCCCGCGTCGACGAACTCCTGCAGTCGCTCGATATACCGGTCCGGCGCCGGCGGTGCTCCCTCGACCCGGAACGGCGGCTCCAGCACCGCCTGCTTCTCGAACGGCAGGCCGGCCTGAAACAGGACCATCGACCCGGAGGAGTACGCGCAAGCGAACCGCGCGCCGGTCGCCGAGCGAACCGCCTCGAGGTCCTCCCACTCACGCTCGATGGCATACGGCAACGTGTCTCCCGAGTCGCCACGACCCCGCCGGTCGTAGTTCACCACCGTGAACGTAGACGCCAGCGCCTCGGCGTCGGCGACGTACCGAGACCGCTCCGTGAATCCACCAGCGACCAGCACCAAGCCCGGGCCGCTCCCGTAGACGTCGTACGCGAGCTCGGTCCCGTCCTTGGACACAACCTTCTCCATCACAGCTCCTTTGTCAGAGAGATCTCTGCCCATCCGTCGAACGGATCCGCGCCCGACAGACACCCTGTGACTCACATCACAACACGCCGAGATCTTCCAGCGAGCACCGCAGCTCACTACAGTTGGTTTATGTATACAGACGACTGCACACCGGACCGGATTCGTTGATGCTGCTCCGACAGCTGGAGTACCTCGTCGCCCTCGCCCGGGAGAAGCATTTCGCCCGGGCCGCGGATGCCTGCTACGTCTCGCAGCCGTCGTTGTCCGCCGCGATCCGCAAGCTCGAGCAGGAGCTCGACGTACCGATCGTGCGCCGCGGCCGCCGGTTCGAGGGCCTGACGCCCGAAGGTGAGCGAGTACTCCTCTGGGCCCAGCGCATCCTGGCCGAACAAGATGCGCTCCGCCACGAGTTGTCAGTGATGCGCGGCGGCCTGAACGGCACGCTCCGGCTCGGCGCGATCCCGACCGCGATGCCAGTGGTCTCGCTGCTCACCACACCGTTCTGCGCGCGCCACACGAACGCCCGAGTCACCCTCGAGTCGCTGTCGTCGCGCGATATCACCCACAAGCTCGCCGAGTTCGAGCTCGACGTCGCGATGACGTACCTCGACGACGACACCCTCGGCCAGGTCCGCAAGACCCCGCTGTACGAGGAGCGCTATCTGCTGCTCACCCCGAAGCACTCCGAGCTGGCCGACGTACCGATGGCGACGTGGGCACAAGTCGCCGAGCTGCCGCTCTGCCTGCTCTCCCCCGACATGCGCAACCGCCGGATCATGAACGGCTACTTCACCGACGACGGTGTGACCGCGACGCCGGCGATCGAGAGCGACACGGTCTCCGGGCTGTACAGCCACTTGCACGGCAACCATTGGTCGACGGTGATCTCGCACGCGTGGCTGCACATGTTCGGCGTACCGGACGGGATGCGCGTCGTACCGCTGAAGGGTCCCGACCATGGGCCGCGGGTTGGTCTGGTGATCGCCGCGCGCAGTCCCGAGCCGGTGCTCGCGCGTGCGCTGCTCGATGTCGCGCGGCAGGCCGGCGTACACAAAGCTCTCGACGATCTACTCGATGTGCACTTGATGGGTTCTGGCTATCTCGACATAGCGAGCAAGTCTTTGACCGTCGGTCCTTGACCCGGCGATGGTGGAAATCCGTTCAGGACAAGGAGATTCTCCATCATGGCAAAGATTGTGTGTGTGCTGTACGACGACCCGACGACGGGCTTCCCGACGTCGTACGCCCGTGACGACATCCCCACCATCGAGAGCTACCCCGGCGGTCAGACCGCGCCGTCGCCGAAGGCTGTCGACTTCAAGCCGGGCGCCCTGCTCGGCAGCGTGTCCGGTGAGCTCGGCCTCCGGCGATTCCTGGAGGAGCAGGGGCACACGCTGGTCGTCACGTCCGACAAGGAGGGTCCTGACTCGGTGCTCGATCGCGAACTCCCGGATGCCGATGTGGTGATCTCGCAACCATTCTGGCCGGCGTACCTGACCGCCGAGCGGATCGCGAAGGCGCCGAAGCTCAAGCTCGCGATCACCGCCGGCATCGGCTCGGACCACGTCGATCTGGACGCGGCGATCGCGAACGGCATGACAGTTGCCGAGGTCACCTATTCGAACAGCATCAGCGTTGCCGAGCACGTGGTGATGATGATCCTCGGACTGGTGCGCAACTACATTCCGTCGTACCAGGTCGTCGTCGACGGCGGGTGGAACATCGCGGACTGCGTCGAGCGCTCGTACGACCTCGAGGGGATGAATGTCGGCACGGTCGCGGCCGGCCGGATCGGGACCGCCGTACTGAGGCGGCTCGCGCCGTTCGACGTGAAGCTGCACTACACCGACCGACACCGGCTGCCGGAATCGGTCGAGCGCGAACTCAACCTGACCTTCCACCCGAGCGCCGCCGACATGGTCCCGCACTGCGACGTGGTCACGATCAACGCGCCGCTGCACCCGGAGACCGAGGGACTGTTCGGGGATGAGCTCCTCGCGACCATGAAGCACGGGAGCTACCTGATCAACACCGCGCGGGGCAAGATCGCCGACCGGGACGCGATCGTCCGGGCGCTGGAGAGCGGGCAGCTGGCCGGGTACGCCGGCGACGTCTGGTACCCGCAACCCGCGCCGGCCGACCACCCGTGGCGGACCATGCCGCACCACGGCATGACCCCGCACATCTCCGGCTCGTCGCTGTCCGCCCAGACCCGGTACGCCGCCGGCACCCGGGAGATCCTGGAATCGTGGCTGGGCGGTACGCCGATCCGCGACGAGTACCTGATCGTCGACGGCGGACGGCTCGCCGGGACCGGGGCGCACAGCTACTCGACCCGGGTGTAAGCGGGATCACGTGAGACGCGGGCATAACCGGTGAGTACGCCTGGTTGAATGTATACAGAAGCCAGAATTCAAGGAAGGGTTGACATGATCTTCACACGTAGGTTCGGTGCTCTGGCGGCTCGCCCGCAGTTCCCGGATGCCCCGGAGCTGCAGCAGGAGCTGAACACCCCGGTCGACCTGGACGCGGAGCTCGCCAAACTCACAGACGAAACCGACCCCGTTCACGCCGACGAGTCGGCCGCCTGATCCAGCCAAAACATGGCACTTGGTAGACTGTCTACCAAGTGCCATGCTGTATCGGGAAGGGACCTCATGACGACGATCAGTGCAGGGCCAGGGGCGGGTGCGGAACCGGCCGGCGTGCGGCATGTCAAGCGGCCGACGCCGTTGCGGGAGTCGGTCTACGAGGCCCTCACCGAGATGATCATCGACGGTACGCTCGAGCGCGGCCGCCACCTGGTCGAGGTCGAGCTGGCCGGCCTGCTGGGCGTCTCCCGGCAGCCAGTCCGCGAGGCCCTGCAGCGGCTCAACAACGAGGGCTGGGTAGACCTGCGACCCGGTTTCGGCGCGATGGTGCACGTGCCGGCCGAGGACGAGGTCGACCAACTGCTCGCGGCCCGTGCGGCCCTCGAGTCCGAGTCCGCGCGACTCGCAGCCCGGCACGCGACGAAGGACGACGTCGCGAAACTACGGGAGCTCTGCAAGGTCGGTACGGCGTACCAGGAATCCGGTGACATCGACGGCACCGTGCGTACGAACGCCGAGCTGCACAGCTTCATCACCCAGATGTCCGGCAACAGGTTCCTGGTCGACTTCGCAGCCCAGGTGGATCGACGGGTCCGCTGGTACTACACGCCGGTCGCCCCGGTCCGCGGCGCCGCGTCCTGGCGCGAACACAACCGCCTGGTCAAGGCGATCAGCGACGGCGACGAGGACAAGGCCGCCCAGATCATGCGCGAACACACCGAACACACCCGCAAGGCCTACCACGACCTCCAGGCCGCCGCAGCCCCCACCGAGCCCACCGAGGACACAGCTCCCCGCCGCCGACGCCGTACGACCTGACCACCACCCGAAAGCATTCGAGGGGATATCCCTTCGAACTGTGCCTTCTCCTCTGGTAGACCAAGGGAGAAGGCACAAGCTCAACGGATATCCCCTCGAACGTCAGGCGACGCGCTTCTTGCGGGCTCGGCCGGTGGCGGCCTTGCGGGCTTCTAGGGATGCCGCCAGGTGGACGTACTGCTCCACCGTGCGGCGGGCGTATTCGTTGCGGTCGAGGATGCGGGGCCACCAGTGGCGGCCTAGTTGTTCGTGCATCCAGAGGAAGCCGATCGCGAAGCCCATGCTGAGCAAGGCCCGGAACGCGAGGAACTTCCACGGTTCCGGCGGTAGGCCCGGCGTACCGGCCACTACCCATTCGGTCACGACCGCGTGCACCATCAGGGCGAGCGGGAACCCGATCACCCAGTAGACCGCCGCCGGCGCGAACACTCCGGCGGGGACTTTCCGGAGTGCGACCAGTACGGCGTACCCGGCACCGAACAGCATCAGCGGTACGCCGAGTCCGAGACCGGTCAGCACTGCCCAACCGACAGGCTGGCCGACGAACGCGCCCAGTCCGCCGGCGATGAGCCCGGCCGCGGCACCGACCGAGATGGCCGGAACCGAGAACTCTGCAAGCTGCTTCGGGTCTGCCACCTCAACCCACCGCCACGCCGAAGCGGAACAGGCAGTAGAACAACATGCCGAGATAGAACACCGCACCGAATCCGATGATCACGTTCCGCACCGGACCCGGCCGGATCTTCTTGGGCAGCAGCATGTTGTTGGTCAGCAGCAACACAATGCAGTACGCACCCATCGCGAACGTGGACAGGAACGCGAGCGTGTCCAGGATCCCGGCCGGACCGTCGGCCGGGCCGAAGAGCAGGATCAGGATGCCGAACAGGATCACGCCCCACAGGAACCCGGCGTACAGACGCGACATCGAGAACCGTTTGGCGCCCGGTACGAAGTAGTACGTCATGTCCGCCTGGCCGCGGGAGAACGAGTCGAACAGACCCAGGGTCGCGTTCAGCCCGATCAGCGCGATGAAGGCGAAGAACAACGTCCCGAGGATCGGCGAGCCGGCCGATGCGAACGCGTCCGACATCGCCTTCAGCGCCGCATCCCGGTCACCACCCTCGATCAGCGAAGCCACGTTCGGGTTCTGCCGGGCCGCCGACATGGCCAGCACGGTGAACGAGATCGTCACCAGCATGGTGATGCCCCAGAAGAGCAGGATCGCGTCGAACGTGACCCACTTGCGCCAGCCCTTCCACTTCGCCATCTCGGCCGGGTCCTCGGTGTCGAACATGAACCCGCGCGACGGCATCGTCTCCGCCTCGCCCTCGGTCCGCAGACCCCGGATGTTCGGGATGTGCGCACCCATACCGGCGCCGCTGTCGCGCAACTGCAGCGTGTACCACATCTGCTGCATACCGGATGGTCCGGCGAACGCGATCGAACCGACCACGACCGGGAACCAGGTCGACGTCATCGCCTCGTGCGGGAAGTACCCGAACGCGAACATCCCGGACAGCGTCCGGCCGAGGTCGTCCCAGTTGCCGACGATCGCCGCGATCACCGACGTACCGACGACCAGCACGCCGATCAGCAGACCGAGCAGTTTCTCGAGGAAGTTGTAGATCACCGACAGCAGACTGAACAGCACACCGACGAACACCAGAGCCACGCACGCGGTGACCTGCCAGGGTATGCCGGTGATCTCCTCGAACGCGGCCGCGCCGGCGGACAGATGGCCCGGCCACATGTAGATCAGGATCGCCGCCGCGTAGAAGAACCACATCAGCGGTTTGAAGACCCGGGCCGCGCCGAAGAAGATGCTCTCCCCGGTGGCCATCGCGTACCGCGCCATCTCCAGCAGCACGAACGCCTGCAGCGTGACTCCGACCATGAACAACCAGCGGATGTCCGGCCCGAACACCAGGACGAGCCGGGGCCACATGTACGACTCCCCCATGCCCACGCCCAGTGCGACCAGGAAGACGGTCGGACCGAGGATGTGCATGGACGGTGGTGCGTCCGGAAGCTTCCGGATCGGCATCGGTTCGAGCCTGCCCGCTTTCCAGACCTTCTCGGTCACGGCTGCCGCGGCCGGCTCTTCGGGAACTTCTGAGGTCTTGCTTGTGACGTCCAAGGCGGACTCCTTAGTTCGACGCCAACTAGCGGATCAACATCCCCCGCAGACTGCTTCCTCCAATCAACTGAGGCCGAGCGGACCGGCGTTCCTGGCCCAGCGGTACTTCGCACCGAGGACCTGGACCGGGGTCTCGGTGGTGTACGGATACGCGACCACACCGTGGTCGAACAGGTACTGACTCGCTTCCTCGACCTCGACGTCACCGGACAGCGAGGCCACCACCGGCTTGTCGATGCCCTTGGCCCGGAACTCCTCGACCACCTCGGCGACCAGCTTCGCGAACACCATCGGCGGCGTCACGATCGTGTGCCAGTAGCCCAGGATCAGGGCGTGGATGCGCTCGTCGGACAGCCCGAGCGCGACCGTGTTCCGGTACGTCGACGGCGGCTCGCCACCGGTGATGTCGACCGGGTTGCCGGCGGCACCGAACGGCGGGATGAACTTCCGGAACGCCGCGTCCAGATCGTCCGGGATGTCCATCAACGTCAGGCCGTTGTCCACGCAGGCGTCCGACAGCAGTACGCCGGAACCGCCGGCGCCGGTGATGATCACGACGTTCTCGCCCTTGGGTGTCGGCAGCAACGGAATGCCGCGGGCGTACTGGAGCATCTCGTTCAGTCCCGGCGCCCGGACCACCCCGCTCTGCCGCAGGATGTCGTCGTACACCTTGTCGTCGCCGGCCAGCGCGCCGGTGTGCGAGCTGGCCGCGCGGGCGCCCATGGAGGTACGGCCGGCCTTCAGTACGACGACCGGCTTCTGCTTGGACACCCGGGCCGCCGTCTCGGCGAAGGCCCGGCCGTCTTTGAGGTCCTCAAGGTGCATGGCGATCAGATTGGTGTTGTCGTCGTGCTCGAAGAACGTCAGGAGGTCATCCTCGTCGATGTCGGCCTTGTTGCCTACCCCAACGATCGCGGAGACCCCCATCCGGCTGGACCGGCTGAAGCCGAGGATCGCCATCCCGATCCCGCCCGACTGCGAGGACAGGGCAACGGAACCACGGACGTCGTACGGCGTGCAGAACGTCGCGCAGAGGCTCTCGGGCAGGTAGTAGTAGCCGTAGATGTTCGGTCCCAGGATGCGGACGTTGTGTTTGCGGGCGATCGCGACGACCTCGTCCTGCAGCGCCTGCTCGCCGGTCTCGGCAAACCCGGACGGGATCAGGATCGCGCCCGCGACGCCCTTCTGCCCGCACTGCTCGAGCGCCCCGGCGACGAACTTGGCAGGTACGGCGAACACCGCGACATCCACGTCGCCCGGTACGTCGGTGATGCTGGGGAACGCCTTCAGCCCGAGGACCTCGCCGCCCTTCGGGTTGATCGGGTAGATGTCCCCGGCGTACCCGCCGTTGACGAGGTTCTTCATCACCGAGTTGCCGATCTTGCCGTCCTCGTTGGACGCTCCGATCACCGCCACCGCGCGCGGCTTCATGATCCGGGTCATCGCGGTCAGGATCTCCTCCTGGCTGTACCGCTCGACCGGCTTGCCGGCCTCGGCGTCCACGATGATCCGGAAGTCCACCGCAGTGGCGCCGTCCGGGCCGGCCAGCACCGGGTTCAGGTCGACCTCGGCGAACTGCGGGAAGTCCGTGACCAGGTCCGACAGCCGCTTGATCAGATCGCCGACCGCGTCCTTGTCGACCGGCTTCGCACCGCGGACGCCTTCGAGCATCTCGTGCGCGCTGATCCCGTCGACCATCGCACGGGCCTCGTCGGCGGTCAGCGGAGCAAGGCGGAACGTGACGTCCTTGAGTACTTCGACCAGGACGCCACCCAGTCCGAACGCGACCACCTTGCCGAACGTCGGGTCGGTGACCGAACCGACGATGACCTCCTGCACGTCGCCGCCGGTGACCAGCATCTTCTGGACCTGAATGCCGACAATCTCCGCATCCGACTTGTAGGCCTTCGCATTGTCGACAATCCTGTTGTACGCCGCCTTCGCGGCATCGGCGCTGTCCACGCCAACCACCACACCGCCGGCCTCGGTCTTGTGCAGGATGTCCGGCGAGACGATCTTCAGTACGACGGGGAAACCGATCTCGGTCGCGAGGCCGGCGGCTCCCTCGGCAGTCGTGGCCAGCCCCTCGCCCGGCGTCGGGATGCCGTACGCATCGGCGACCTGCTTGGCCTCCGGCGCACTCAGCGACGTACGGCCGTCCGCCAGAGCCTGGTCGAGGATGGCCCGGACTGCTGCCTTGTCATAGGTCATTGCAGTGGTCATTGCGGGGGCTCCACTTCAGATCACGCCGCTGGCTTTGAGTTCGGAGAGCTCGGCGGTGTCGATGCCGAGCGAGCCGTAGATGACCGAGTTGTGCTCGCCGAGCCCGGGTGAGGTCTGTACGTCGACCGGCGAGTCGGACAGCTTGATCGGGCAGCCGACAGTCTTGAAGCTGCCGCGCTGCGGATGCTCCACCTCGACCACCGCACCGAGGTCGGCGAGCGTCTCGTCCGCGATCAGCTCGGCCGTCGACATGATCGGCCCACACGGCACGTTCAGCGCGTTGAGCTTGTCCATCACCTCGAACTTGCTGTGCTGCTCGGTCCACTGCTCGATCAGCGCGAACATCTTGTCGAGCTTGTCCAGCCGCGCGGCCGGCGTCGCCCAGTCCGGGTCCTCGGCCAACTCAGGCTTGCCGATCAGCTCGGCGATCGGCGCCCACCCTGGCGGCTGGACGATCACGTAGATGTAGTCGTTAGGCCCGCCCGGTGCGCACCTCAGCGCCCAGCCGGGCTGACCGCCGCCGGAGGCGTTCCCGGACCGCGGCACCTCGCCGTTGAAGTTGTCGTTCGGGTACTCGGGCAGCGGTCCGTGGGTCAGTCGCTGCTGGTCACGTAGCTTGACCCTGGTCAGGTTGAGCACGGCCTCCTGCATGGCCACCGTCACGCGCTGGCCCTTGCCGGTGCTGGTCCGCTGGAACAGCGCGGCGAGGATGCCCGCGACCAGGTGGATCCCGGTGCCGGAGTCCCCGATCTGCGCACCCGTCGCGGTAGGCGGTCCGTCCTCGAACCCCGTCGTACTCATCGCGCCGCCCATCGCCTGGGCGACGACCTCGTAGGCCTTGAAGTTCTCGTACCGGCCGGGTCCGAAGCCTTTGATCGAGGCGAAGACCAGTCGCGGGTTGATCTCCTGCAGGCGTTCCCAGGTGAAGCCCATCCGGTCGATGGCGCCGGGGGCGAAGTTCTCGACCAGGACGTCGGAGTTCTTCACCAGGTCGATGAAGATCTCCTTGCCGCGCTCGGACTTCATGTTCAGCGTGATGCTGCGCTTGTTGCAGTTGAGCATGGTGAAATAGAGGCTGTCGACGTCGGGGACGTCGCGCAGCTGCTGGCGGGTGATGTCACCGGTCGGCGCCTCGAGCTTGACCACATCGGCGCCGAGCCAGGCGAGGATCTGGGTGCAGGACGGTCCGGACTGCACGTGGGTCATGTCCAACACGCGAACACCATCGAGGGCCTGAGACATGGCGGGGTCCTCTCACTTGTACATGGTCTGGTTCATGGTTCCGGGGGCATAGGCGTCCGGGTCGACCCAGACGTTGATCAGCGACGGCAGCCCCGATTCGCGGGCGCGCTGCATGGCCGGCCCGATGTCCTTCGGGTCGCGGACCTCCTCGCCGTACCCGCCGAGCATCCGGGCGAACTCGTCGTACTTCACGTCGCCGAGGGTGTTGCCGATCCGGCCGCGGTCGTGGCCGTACTTCGCTTCTTGGCCGTAGCGGATCTGGTTCATCGAGGAGTTGTTGCCGACGACACCGACAAAGGGAAGCTTGAAGCGGACCAGCGTCTCGAAGTCCCAACCAGTCAAGGAGAAAGCGCCGTCGCCGAACAGTGCGACGACTTCCTTGTCGGGTCGCGCGTACTTCGCCGCGAGTACGAACGGGATGCCGACGCCGAGCGTGCCGAGCGGTCCGGGGTCCATCCAGTGGCCAGGTGATTTGGGTTGTACGACGCCACCGGAGAACGTGACGATGTCGCCGCCGTCGCCGATGTAGATCGAGTCCTCAGTGAGGAACTCGTTGATCTCGTGTGCGAGCCGCAGCGGGTGGATCGGGTTCGCGTCGGACAGCTGCCGCGGCAGCCGCTTCTGGTACGCCGCGTCTTCTTCGGCACGCAGTTCCGCGAACCAGGCCTTGCGATCCGTCTTCTGCAACCGACCGGAAGCTGCCTGGGTGACCGCGGCCAGGATCGCACCCGGGTCGCCCACCAGGCCGAGGTCGATGTCGCGGTTCTTGCCGACGGTGCGGTAGTCGAGGTCGATCTGGACGACGGTCGCGCTCTTCGGCAGCCGGCGCCCATACCCCATCCGGAAGTCGAACGGCGTACCGACGATCAGGATCAGGTCGGCGTTGTTGAAGCCGTACCGCCTGGACAGGTGGAAGTGGTGCGGGTCGCCGGGCGGCAACGTGCCGCGGGCCGAGCCGTTCATGAAGGCCGGGATGTCGAGCGTGCGGACGAAGTCGACGGCCGCGTCGCTTCCGCGGGACGTCCAGACCTGCGTGCCGAGCAGTACGACGGGCTTCTCGGCCCGGACCAGTAGGTCGGCCAGCGCCTCGACGCTCGCCGGGTCGCCGATGCTCTTCGTCGATGCCCGGTAGCGGCCGGACTCCGGCACCGTCGCGGACTCTACCGGGACCGAGTTGTCCAGGATGTCGCGCGGGATCTCCAGGAACGACGGGCCGGGTGCGCCGTTCAGCGCCTCGCGGAATGCCATCGACACCATGTCCGCGACCCGGGCGGTGTGCGGCACGGTCGCGGCGAACTTGGTGATCGGCGCCATCATGTCGACATGCGGCAGGTCCTGCAGGGATCCCATCTTGTGCTGGTTCAACGCGCCCTGGCCGCCGATCAGCAGCATCGGGCTCTCGGCGCGGAACGCGTTCGCGACGCCGGTGACAGCGTCCGTGGTGCCCGGGCCGGCCGTGACGACGGCGCAGCCGGGCTTGCCGGTGACCCGCGCGTACCCGTCGGCCGCGTGCGCCGCGACCTGCTCGTGGCGGACGTCGACCACTGCGATGCCCTCGTCCACGCAGCCGTCGTAGATGTCGATGATGTGCCCGCCGCAGAGGGTGAAGATCACGTCGATTCCCTCGGCCTTCAAGGCTTTCGCGACGAGGTGACCACCGGAGATCGTCTCCGGCTCCTTCACGTGGGCGGCGGGCTGGGTCTCCGACACTGTCTGCGCCATCTGCAGTCATCTCCTCGGAAGGCCGTCGTACGGCTTGGTCTGTAGATTGCATACCGTATGGTGTAGTCGTAGTCTTATCCCACGCGACCGTGGTTGTCCAGAGTTCGCGTCGAGGAGAAATCCCTTATGGCGTTGAGGAAACGCACGCTGCCAGGCACTGCTTCACCAGGCTCCTCAGCTGTACGTCGCTTGCTGCCCGGGCCGTGACTGCGACGGCTTCGGCCGCATGTTCTGTCGCGACGAAGGTTCGATAGAACGGCTCGCCCAGCACCGGCAACCAGAACCGAGCTGCTCCCCCGGGTCGCCTCTCCGAACCAAGGAGGTGCAGCGCGGTCCGATGTGCGGCGGCTAGTCGGTGCAGCTCGTCGCCGGTGAGCTCACCGCTCGCCAACGCTGTAGACACGCAGAGCGCGACCAGACGAGCGGAGTGCTCGAAGCCCGCTGCGCTCGTGTTCATAAACTGTGGCGCCAGCGGTAGTAACTCCCGGCGGCCGGCAGGGCTGCTGTGGTCGTGCGCTGCCCGTGCGACCGCACTGAGCACTGGATGCACGCTCGCAGGACGGTCGGTCCACGGTTCGCCGGCCAGGCGCGACACCAGCTCCATCACGCATGGGTCGGCCCGTTGGACCTTCGCGTAGCCGTTCACTCGCCCGACACCGGCGTACCGAGTTGCGGCCGCACGGGGAGGGCTGGGCGGCCGGGTTGTTTGAGTAGCCGCACACTCAGCGCGGTCAGTACGCCGAGCAGGCCGGCGCCGAGAAACAACGGTCGATAGCCGAAAGCGGCCACTACCGATGCGGCGACTCCGATGCCGACCAGGCCGCCCGCGGCCTTTGCGGAGTACAGGATCGCCTGGTTCTGCAGGAGGCTGTTGTCGCCGAAGAACTCGAGGACGAGGTTCGCCATGATCGCGTAGAACGCACCGCCGCCGAGCCCGGCGAACATCGCGCACACCACGAACGCCCAGCCCGCATCGGCGATCACCAGGCCGACGTGCGCGAAGCCTTCGATCATCAGTACGGCGGCCAGCACCCGACGCCGGCCGAACCGGTCCGACAGGTGACCGGCGACCGACCGACCGAGACCGTTGACCGCGGCAAGCATTCCGGCGGCTGAGGCAGCCACGCCTATCCCCAGCCCGGTACTGACCCCGTAGCTGACCACGAACCCGATGCCGAACAGCGACAACGCCGCACTGATTGCCAGGAGCAACCACATCAGCGGCAGCGCGCCGGTCCGCATCGCCTCGCCGGGACGGTACTGCCGGACCGCGGGCGCGTTGTGCGGGATGCTGCGGTTCAGCTTCCGGTCGATCGCCCACGCCTGCGCGTCGATGTCCGCGGGCCACCAGTGCTGCGGCGGATCCTTCAGCATGCCGCCGGCCACCAGCACCACCAGGACTGCGACCAGGGCAGTCAGATCGAAGACAATCGGCTGATTTGATCTGAGGATTGTCAACAATGCGATGCTCGGTACGGCGCCAACCGCGAAGCCGCCCGTGACGAACCCGATCGTGGCGGTCCGCCGATCCGGGAACCACCGGGCCGACGTAGTGATGCAAGCGGCGTACACAAGTCCCGCGCCGATGCCGCCCAGGAGTGAGTAGCCGAGGACGACCGCGGGATAGCTGTCCGCGTGGGCGAGCGCGACGAGGCCGACTGCCGCGAGCAACCCGCCCGCGATGACGAGCTGCGTCGGCGTGGCCCGTCGTACCCGCTGGATCCAAGCCGCGGGGATCGCGATCAGGGCCTGGCAGGCGACGAAGATCGCCAGCAACCACAGGGTTTGCGCGGTACCCCAGCCTCGGCCGAAGCCGAGGGCGGCCGTGCCGAACGAGTACTGCAACGGGCTGATCGCGACCATGCAGGCCCAGGCCGCCCAGAGCTGCCGGCGCCGCGAGTGCCCGGTCAGTTCACGGGCGTCCTCACCGATTCGGTACCGCCGGCCGTAGACGTCACGTACATCCCGGGGCGTGGAATTCATGTCGCCTCCTGACTACTGCATACCGTATGAGATCTGTGGTACCTCGCTCAGTCGGCGCTGTCCAGACCTGAGGTGTTGCGGACTGACTCTTGTGACCAGATTGCATACCGCATACAGTCGTCTGCAGACTTGAAGGAGGCGGACGTGGATCTGATGGAGTACCAAGCCAAGGAGCTCTTCGCCCGGCACGGCGTCCCGGTGACGCTCGGGCGGGTGATCGATGATTCCGCTGACGCGGCGGCCGCAGCTGCGGAGCTCGGTGGTCGCGTGGTGGTGAAGGCGCAGGTGAAGACCGGCGGCCGCGGTAAGGCCGGCGGCGTGAAGCTTGCCGCCACGCCGGATGAGGCGGTGGCAAAGGCGAGCGAGATCCTCGGGATGGACATCAAGGGGCACACCGTGCGCCGCGTGCTGCTCGCGCCGGCCGCGGACATCGCTGACGAGTACTACTTGTCGTTCCTGATCGATCGCGCCAACCGCGAGTACCTCTGTATCTCGAGCACCGAGGGCGGTGTGGAGATCGAGGAGGTCGCGCACACCAACCCAGACGCGATCGCGAAGGTGCCCATCGATCCGGTGGTCGGTGTCGACGAGGCGAAGGCCGCCGAGATCGTTGCGGCGGCTGGGTTTCCGGCCGAGGCAACCTCGGTCGTACGGCGCCTGTGGGACGTGTTCATCGCGGAGGATGCTTCGTTGGTGGAGGTGAATCCGCTGGTCCGGCTGAGCGATGGGTCGTTGGAAGCTCTCGACGGCAAGGTCACGCTCGACGACAACGCGGCGTACCGGCATCCGGATCATGCCGGGTTCACGGATCACGCTGCTGGTGATCCGCTGGAGGCCGCGGCGTTCGAGAAGGGCTTGAACTACGTCAAGCTGGACGGATCGGTCGGCATCATCGGCAACGGTGCGGGACTGGTGATGTCGACGCTCGACGTGGTCGCGTACGCGGGTTCGCAGTACGGCGTGAAGCCGGCGAACTTCCTCGACATCGGCGGCGGTGCTTCGGCCGAGGTGATGGCGAACGGGCTCGGGATCATCCTGTCCGATCCGCAGGTCCGCAGTGTGTTCGTGAATGTGTTCGGCGGGATCACCGCCTGCGACGCGGTCTCGAACGGCATCGTCCAGGCGCTCGAACTCCTCGGCTCGCGGGCCGACAAACCGTTGGTCGTCCGGCTGGACGGGAACAACGTCGAGGAAGGTCGCAAGATCCTTGCCCAGGCCAACCATCCGCTGGTGACCGTGGTCGACACGATGGACGGCGCCGCCGCGCTGGCTGCGGAGAAGGGACTCTAGAGATGGCCATCTTCCTGACGGAGAAGAGCCGGGTCGTCATTCAGGGCATGACCGGGTCCGAAGGACAGAAGCACACCAGTCGGATGCTTGCCGCCGGCACCGAGGTGGTCGGCGGCGTGACGCCCGGCAAGGGCGGTCAGTCGGTCGACTTCGCGAAGCGCTCGATCCCGGTCTACGGATCGTGTGCCGACGCGGTGAACGCAACGGGCGCGGACGTGTCGGTGGTGTTCGTGCCGCCGCGGTTTACAAAAGGCGCGGTTCTGGAGGCTGTCGATGCCGGCATACCGCTGGTTGTAGTGATCACCGAGGGCGTGCCGGTGCACGACACCGCCGCGTTCTTCGCCGCCGCGGAGGCCAACGGGACGCGCGTCATCGGCCCGAACTGTCCGGGCATCATCAGCCCGGGCCTCGCGAACGCGGGCATCATCCCCGCGGACATCGCGGGACCGGGGCGGATCGGTCTGGTGTCGAAGTCGGGCACGCTGACGTATCAGATGATGTACGAGTTGCGGGACTTCGGGTTCTCGAGCGCGATCGGGATCGGCGGCGATCCCATCATTGGGACCACCCACATCGACGCGCTGCAGGCGTTCCAGGACGACCCGGACACCGACGCGATCGTGATGATCGGTGAGATCGGTGGTGACGCCGAGGAGCGGGCGGCCTCGTTCATCAAGGAGAACGTGACCAAGCCGGTCGTCGGGTACGTCGCCGGCTTCACCGCACCGGAGGGCAAGACGATGGGCCACGCCGGCGCGATCGTCTCCGGCTCGTCCGGGACAGCAGCAGCCAAACAGGAAGCCCTGGAAGCCGCCGGCGTACGCGTCGGCAAAACCCCCACCGAAACCGCCGACCTACTCCGCACCGTCCTGACACCGACCCCATCCGCTCCCCCGACCGTCGCCTCGCTCCCCTAACGCCGGCCCGTCCCGCCCCACCTCCCCTGTCCGCCTGAGGGGTCAACCCCTGAGTTGGTCGGTTGCGGACGCAGAATCTGCCTCCGCAAGCGACCAGGTGCGGGGTTGACCCCTGAAACGGACAGGGGCGGGCGGCTCAGACGGGGCGGGGGCGGGTCAGGTGGAGCGGGGTGGGGCGGTGCTGTGGCGGATTACTAGTTCGGTGGGGATGGCGATGGGGGCAGGGTGAGGGTCTGGGTCGTCGAGGTCCGCGAGGAGGGCGTTGACGCTCCGGTGCCCGATCTCCGCGAACGTCTGCCGCACAGTGGTGAGAGGCGGCCAGAAGCACGCCGCCTCTTCCATGTCGTCGAAGCCGACCACACTGACGTCGTCCGGCACCGTACGGCCGCATTCGTGCAGCGCGCGCAGAAGACCAAGAGCCATCTGGTCGTTGGCCACGAAGACCGCCGTCACCTTGTCGTTCGCCGCAAGCTCGCGGCCCACCTCATAGCCGGACGTCGGCGACCAGTCCCCCACTAGTACTGGCGGTACGTCGCAGCCGCGCTCGATCAACGTCTGCTCCCAGGACCGCCGGCGTCGGTCTGCGGAGTACGACGTGCGCGGACCGGCGAGATGCCAAACGGTCTCGTGTCCCAGCTCGAGCAGGTGTTCAGTGGCGAGCCGCGCGCCTTGGGTCTGGTCGGCGTCGACCACCGGGTAGCCGTAGTGAGAGCTCGCGTCGAGTACTACTACCGGCAGGCTGGTCGGCAGCTGTACGTCGTCCAGCACATGCGCCTCGTTCAGTACGACGACGCCGTCGACGGCCTGCTCACTCAGCCGGTTGAACGCCTCGGTCACGGCACTCTGACTGGCCTCTAGAACGGGCCGCAGGTTGACGGAGTAGCCGCGGGCGGTCGCTGCGGTGGCGATCGCGTCCAGCGTGCGCGTCGTACCGAAGGTGGAGAGCTCGAAGACGATCACGCCGATACTGCGGAACTGGCCACTGCGGAGTGCGCGCGCCGCGCCGTTCGGGCGGTAGCCGAGCTGCCGCATCGCGTCCTGGACTCGGGCACGCGTGACTTCGTCCACGTTCTGCCGGCCGTTCGCCACCCGGGACACCGTCTGCCCGGACACCCCGGCCAACTGCGCCACATCGGCCATCGACGGACCCCGCCGTCGCCGCCCTACCGATCCTTCCACCGGCATTGCCGCCACCTCCCGTATGGCTCGCAGTTTATGCATGTTTGCGTCAACACAGGTGCGAATCCGGCGGGTTGAGTAGTGCTTTTGGCCAGACCCACCTGGGTCAGGAGGTGACGCCGACCTTTTGGGAGAGCAGGTCGGTGACTGCGTGGACGGCGCGCAAGGTGGGCGCCGGGGTGCCGGTCAGGTCGGCGAGTTCGACTACCGCGGCGAGGATGACGTCGAGTTCGAGTGGCTTGTCCTTCTCGAGGTCCTGGAGCATCGACGTCTTGTGCTCGCCGACGCGTTCGGCGCCGTCGAGCCGTTTGTCCACGGAGATGTCCGGGTGGCATCCGAGGGCGGCGGCGATCGCGAGCGACTCCTCCATCATCATCCGGACCATCTGGCGAGTGCCCTGGTGGGTAGCGATCTCGACCATCGTCGCCCGGGCCAGCGCGCTGATCGGGTTGAACGCCGCGTTACCGAGCAGCTTGATCCAGATGTCGTTGCGGACGTCCGCCTCGACCGGGCACTTCAGCCCGCCCGCGATCATCGCCGTACTGAAGTCTTCGCACCGCTGCGACGGGCCACCCGCCGGCTCGCCGATCGAGAAGCGGGTGCCTTCCAGATGCCGTACGACGCCTGGGCTTTCCAACTCGGTCGAGCAGTAGACCACGCAGCCGACCGCCCGGTCGAGGTCGATCACCCGGGTGACCGAGCCGTCCGGGTCGACCGATTCGATCCGGCGGCCTTCGTACGGGCCTTTCAGACCGTGGAAGTACCACCAGGGGATGCCGTTCTGCGCCGCCACGACGACCGTGCGGTCGTGCAGTAGCGGCTGGAGCAGTGGGCCGGCGCTCGAGTAGGAGTTCGCCTTGAGCCCGAGGAAGACGTAGTCGACCGGACCGATCTCGGCCGGGTCGTCCGTGGCCGGCGTACGGGCCTCGAAATCACCGCGTGGACTGAGCACCTGCACGCCGTTCGACCGGATCGCCTCCAGGTGCGCGCCGCGGGCCACCAGGTGGACCTCGGTCCCGCCACGGTGCAGCGCAGCACCGACGTACGCACCGATCGCACCGGCGCCGAGAACCGCAACTCTCATGGGAGCCCTGCCTTCCGAGGAGGCTTGGTATACGGCATACAGTAGGCCGAGGCCTAGATGGGGTCAAGATCACAGAAGTTCGGTCAGCACCGATGAATCGGGGCCGGCCCGGCAGTAAGTACGGGTGTGAATCACTCGACCGAAGGAGCAGAGACCATGGGCCACGTCATCGTCACCGGATTCGTCAGCCTCGACGGCATCGTCACCGACCCCGACGGCGCCGGCGGCACACCGGCCGGCGGCTGGATGTTCCGGCACGGCCCCGAGACCGTCGCCGGGGACAAGTTCAGGATGGGTGAGCTGATGGACAGCGGCGTACTGCTGCTCGGCCGGACAACCTGGGAGCTGTTCAGCCGGCTCTGGCCGAACCGCACCGACGAGTTCTCGACCCAGATGAACAAGATGGCCAAGGTGGTCGCGTCGCACTCGCTGACCGATCTCTCGGCCTTCCCCAACTCGACGCTGATGAAGGGCTCGCTGACCGGCTACGTGCGGTCGGAGCCGCGGACGGTCGTGGTCACCGGCAGCCTGAGCGTGATTCGGGAGCTGCAGGCAGCCGACCTGGTCGACGAGTACCGGCTGATGACGATGCCGTCGATCCTCGGCAACGGCGAGAGGATGTTCGGGCCGTCGGACACACCGGTCGACCTGCGGCTGGCCTCGGCCGTGCAGACCGGCGGTGCGTCACTGGCGACGTACGTGCGTTGACCCTGGGCTTGGCAGGATGGCCGGATGATGGTCTGGATCGGCGGGGCGCCAGGGGCTGGGAAGTCGACGATTGCGCGGGGGCTTGCGCGGCGGGGTGACCTGCCGCTGCACCCGATCGATCTGTGGACCTACGCGCACCTGGACCGGATGCCGCCGATGCGGCCGCTGGCTGAGGATCTGGCCGAGGGTCCGGAGTACGCCGCCGAGGCCTTCGTCCGGATCGCGCGGTTGCGACTCAAGCTGCTGGTCGCGGACGTGCAGGAGCGCTCGCTGGGCGACGTACCCGCGCTGGTCGAGGGGCCGCAGCTCTTCCCGTCGATGGCGGACGGTGTCGAGGCTGCGGTGTGGTTGGTGCCTGACGGCGAGCAGACCCGGCGAGCGCGGGAGGAACGGCTGGCACGGGTCGAGGATCCGGCCGGTCGCGCTCGATTGGAGGGCCTGCTCGCGCGGGACGCCGTACTCGCTGATCGGGTACGGCGGGAAGCCGCCGAGCGGGACCGGGTCGTCATCGAGGTTCCGGCCGATCCGGATTGGGCGGCCATCACGCAGGCGGTCGAGGATGCGTTGGGTCCGCTACCCGGGCTGCAGCCGGGTGAGGAATTGAGTCGGCAGCGTCAGTACGAGAACCTCGCCGCGTGCCGGCAGGGGCGGTTGTGGCAGGCGGACATCGGGCTGGCCGAGTTGCCGGCGTACCCGTTCGCTTGTGAGTGCGGCACGTCCGGGTGCGAGGTCACCTGGTCGGGGACGCCTGACGAGTACGACATACGGCGTGGCGATGGGTGGCTGAGGGGTCATTCAGCGTGCTAGGCTCAACGACGGTTGCAGTTTTGCAGTTCCACGTTCGTGTCGAAGCGCCCGCGGATTGTAATCCGCCGGGCGTTTTGTCGTATCAGGAGAAGAAAAAATGGCTTTGGGAACAGTTAAGTGGTTCAACGGCGAGAAGGGCTTCGGCTTCATCTCCCAGGAGGACGGCGGCGCCGACGTTTTCGTGCACTACTCGGCGATCCAGACGCAGGGCTTCCGCTCCCTGGACGAGAACCAGAAGGTTGAGTTCGAGATCGCTCAGGGTCCGAAGGGCCTCCAGGCGGAGAACGTCCGCCCGGTCTGAGTCACCTGACTGCAGGCCCGGCCAGTCACTGGTCCGGGCCTGTTGTCACGTGGTCCACAGGTACTCACCGTCGGCCAGCTCGTCCGTTCGGTGCAGACCTATCGCGGTCGCGACAGCGGCCGAAGCAGTGTGTTCCGGGTTGATGTGCGCGATGATCCGCTCGACCCGCTGGGTCCGTAACCAGGTGAAGAGTCCCTGGGCGGCCTCCTTCGCATAACCCCGGCGTTGCCACGCGGCGCCGATGACCCAGGCGATTTCCGCCGTACCGTCGATGATCGTCGCTTGGACGTAGCCGATCAGTTCGTCGTCGTGCTGGATCACCCAGTTGAGCCAGTGCTCGTTCGCACGGCCTGGTCCGGCCAGTTGGCGCGCGTACCGCGCTTCCAGAGCCTCCTTGGTCGGCGGCTCGCCACCGGTGAACGTGTAGAGGCTCGGGTCGGCGAGGACCTTCGCCATCACCCCGGCGTACTCCACCTGCAGCGGCAGCATGACGAGGCGGTCCGTGCGGTACTTCGCAATCACCGCGCAAAGGTAACGCCGTTTGCCGGTCCGGCAACATCACGTGGGATGGCCCGGTCGCTGGGACCAGACTGTCGGCATGATCGAGATCGATTGGGCTGAAGAGGCGGGGCGGTTGCGGGCGTCGGCCGCGGGTGAGGCCGACTGGAACGCAGCAGTGGCCCGCAGTCTGGTGCGGGACGGCGACAAGGTGCTGGCTGACATCGGCTGCGGTGGCGGTGGGATGGCCAAGGCACTGGCGGAGGCTCTGCCGGGTGCGACTGTGGTCGGTGTCGACGCGGATCCCGACGTACTTGAGCAAGCACAACAGCACACTGCTGGACTGGTTCGGTGTGAGCTGGCGTCGATGGACGACGGTGCGAAACCGTTGCGTCGGGCAATCGACGCACCGGCCGACCTGATCTGGGCGTCGGCGTCTGTGCACCACGCTGCTGACCAGCAGGCCGCTGTGGACGTACTGGCGTCGTTGCTGGCACCAGGTGGTCGATTGGCGCTCGCTGAAGGCGGACTGCCGACTCGGCACCTGCCGTGGGACCTCGGGATCGGCGAGCCCGGGCTGGAGCTCCGGCTGGACCTGGCGCAGGACCGGTGGTTCAAAGTGATGCGGGAGTCGCTGCCGGGGTCGGTGCCGATGCCGTACGGGTGGACCGAGGCGTTGACCCGGGCCGGGCTGAGCGACGTGACCACGCGGAGCGTACTGACCGAGACGCCGGCGCCGCTGTCGACGGAACGGCTCGACGGGGTCGTGCGTGGGTTCCGGACGCGGATCGAGCGGATGAGTGGTGCGGGACACGGTCATGGTCACGTTGTTGCTGGGGATGGGGAGTGGCTGGATCCGGAGGACCTGGCGGTCTGGAAGGAGCTGCTCGACCCGGACGGTCCGCATTTCCTCGGACGGCGCCGCGACCTCGCCGTACTGTCCGTCCGCAGTGTTCATCTGGGGCACGCGCCGCGCTGACAGGGCACGCCGCCGCAGGACTGTCGGCGGCTCGCCGTAGGGTGGGTGCCCATGAACGACCGGCTGGTGTGGATCGACTGCGAGATGACCGGCCTCGACCTGGCCAACGACGCCTTGATCGAGGTTGCGGTTCTGGTCACCGACTACGAGTTGAACGTGCTCGGAGACGGGATCGACCTGGTGATCGCGCCACCACCGGCCGCGCTCGAACAGATGGGTGACTTCGTCCGCGACATGCATACCGCGTCCGGGCTGCTCGAGGAGCTCGCCAACGGCATCCCGCTGGCCGATGCGGAGCAACAGGTGCTCGACTTCATCACGTCGTACGTGAAGGAGCCCCGCAAGGCTGCCCTCGCGGGGAACTCGGTGGGCACCGACCGGACGTTCCTGGTGCGCGACATGCCGCTGGTCGAGTCCCACCTGCACTACCGCAACGTCGATGTGAGCTCGATCAAGGAACTGGTCCGGCGCTGGTACCCGCGCGTGTACTACGCGACGCCGCCGAAGACCGGCAACCACCGTGCGCTGGCCGACATCACCGAGAGCATCGCCGAACTGCGGTACTACCGGGAGACGGTCTTCGTGCCGCAGCCGGGGCCTGATTCGAGTACCGCTCGGGCGGCTGCCAGCCTCATCGCAGCGCCGGTGTCGGACAGTCCAACGGGCGCCTGACCTGCGGATCGGGACTCGATTTCTGGTCCCGAGAGTTCATCGCTATGATTGCTCAGCCGTCGCGGTTCGGACGGCAATGGTGGGTGTAGCTCAGCTGGTAGAGCACCTGGTTGTGGTCCAGGTGGTCGCGGGTTCAAGTCCCGTCACTCACCCGAAGGCGATAGGCGACGTGTGCCCACGGAAAGCGTGGGCCTCGTCGCCTTCGGCATTTTGTGCGGCTGCGCTTCGCTTGCCGCGGGCGGGGGCTCCGCCACCCGCACCCCCCTTCTGCCTTCGCTTCGCTCGGCGTCCGTGGGCTGGGTCCGCTAGTTGGCTCGGCTGCGGTGGCTGGGTTTGGCGGTTGGCTTGGGGCTCGGGGGCTGTTGGGGGATGGGAGGATGCTTTCGTGAAGGGTTCTGGGAGTATGTGGTTTGGGTATGGCGTCGTTGTTGTGGTGACGTTTGGGGTGGGGTTTTTGGGGTTTGCGGTTTGGGTGTTGGCGAAGGTGTTCTGATCCTTCTGTGACCTGGGCTGTCTGTCGGTGCGTCTCTTGGGGTGAGGCATCGACGAGAGGGTGTGGATGAGATCTACGGAGGAGTTCGAGGAGTTCGCGCGAGCCGGGATACCACGTTTGTATCGGACCGCCTGGTTGCTGACTGGGGATCGGCATCATGCCGAGGATCTCGTGCAGGACACGCTCGCCAACTTGCTGCGGACCTGGCAGCGGATCGACAACCCGGCTGCTTATGCGCGGACCGCGCTGGTGCGGACGTACATCTCTCAGCGTCGCCGGAAGAGTTGGTCCGAGCGGCCTACCGGCGAGCTTCCTGAAGTAGTGGAGCGGCCGGGAGATCCCGAGTTGCGGATGGCGCTGCAGAGCGCCCTGGCCGAACTGGCGCCGCTGGATCGCGCTGTGCTGGTGCTGCGGTTCTTCGAAGATCGCAGCGTCGAGCAAGTGGCGCTCGATCTTGGCAAGAACACCAGTGCGATCACCACTCGCACCGCCCGGGCCCTGGACCGCCTCCGCGCGGTTCTCGGCGATGGCGCCGCCCAGCTGATCGCGCTCTGAAACCGAGGAGAACCCCATGAACACGCAGTTGACCAACCTGATGCAGCAGGCCACCGAGAACCTCGAGCCGGTCACGCCGGACCTGCTGGAGCGCAGCGTCGCCCAGGGTCTCCGGCAGCGCCGCCGCCGTACGACGCTGCTCACCGCGACCGGTGCCGGCGCCGTGCTGGCCACCGCCGGCCTGATCGCCGGCGGGATCCACCTGCTCGGCTCCCCCGCGGATGCCGCGGCCGCAGGCACCCCGGTGCCGCTCACCAAGCCGTCCGCGTCCATCAAGCCATCGGCCAAGACTCCCCCGGCCAACGCCGGTCAGGTCACCCCGAAGCAGACGCTCGCCACGCTCCGGACCCTCCTCGAGGCCTCCCACCTCAGCCTGTCGAAGTCCGAGACGTGGGGCGGTGGCGACTTCGTCGGCGCGGCGTACGTGGCCAACGACGGCAAGGGCGCCGCTCGCGTCGACGTCATGATCTCGGGCGGCGGCGAAGGCAACCCCTGCGTGCCGGTCCGCCAGGGCTGCACCACCCTGTCCGACGGCTCGGTCCTGTTCACCTCGAAGAACAACCCCGAGTACTCCGACGGCCGCCAGGCGCAGTACGGCGTGGTCAGCAACTACGTCGTCCTGTTCCGTCGTGACGGCCGCAACATCAACCTGACCAGCTACAACGCCCCGGCCGAGAAGGGCCAGCAGCACACTCGGCCCAAGCCGATCCTGTCCGTCGACGAACTCACCACGCTCGCCAAGAGCAAGGCGTGGAAGCTCCCGCCGGTCTCAGCCGCCAAGCCCACCACCAAGTAGTGCACGCGTGATGCCGTGCGCCCCGGGGGTGCACGGCATCACCCATGTCCGGCTTACTTCACCGCGAGTACGCCGTGAGTCACGAGCTCGACTCCGATCGCCAGGGTCAGGAAGCCGATGATGCGGCTGAGCGCACCCAGGCCCGTCGGCCCCAGCTTGTCGACCAACGGCGTACCGAAGCGGAGCAGAAGCGCGATCAGGCCGGCGATCACCACCGACGCGACGATCACGCTCAACCGGTTGGTGATCCCGGGATGGCGCGCGGTCAGTGCGATCACCACGCCGATCGCGCCCGGACCGGCGATCAGCGGCAGCGCCATCGGTGAGAACGACACGTCCGGCTTCGCCACTCCGTGCGTCTTCTCGTCGTCGGTCAGCGTCTGACGGGCCACGATCATCCCGAAGCCGGAGTGCGCGACCACCAGACCGCCGGCGATCTGGAGCGCGGGCAGGCCGATGCCGAGCCCCTCCAGAACCAGCGTGCCGAGCAGCGCGAATACGGCCAGGATCCCCAGCACGTAGACACCTGTCATCAGCGCTTGGCGGTTCATCGCGGCGCGGTCGACGCCGCCGGTCATGCCGGCGAAGGTGGCCAGCGCTCCGATCGGATTCGTGATCGGCAACAATGCAGCCAGCGCCGAAACCGCAACGTGTACGGGCTCCACGGTCGGGAGCGTACACCTCCCGACCGGCCACGAAAGTACGCCCTCTAAGCCGGCGGCTCGACGTACCAGCTCGGCAGTTCGCCCGGCTCGAGCTTCGTGCCGTCGCCGGGGCGGGAGAGGGTGAGGATCGCCTGCTGGATCTCCCGACGGGCGTTCAGTGCGTCCTCGATCGCGTACAGCCTGGCGGCGACCTCGGACTCGACATCGTTGCCGGTGACGTCGACCGCTGCGACCAGGAAGATCCGGTCGGCGCCGACCCACTCCATGTGCAGGAACGTCACCCGCTCGATGTCCTTGTGCTCGAGCAGTGCGCGCAGTACCCGGTTCCGCGCGAGCGGCGTCACCGCCTCACCGGTCAGGAAGTCCATGTTCCGGCTGATCAGGAACAGCGCGACCACGCCGAGCAATACGCCGACCACGATCGAACCGACCGCGTCCCAGGCCGCGTTGCCCGTCAGCTGGTGCATCAGGATCGCGAGCGCGGCGATCAGGATGCCGATCAGCGCGGACAGGTCCTCGACGAAGACGGCCCGCAGGACCGGGTTCGAGGTGATCTGCACGTACCGCCACGGCCGCAGCATCCGCTCGAGCGCGCCGGCCTTGGTCTGCCGCAGCGCCTGGCTGAACGAGATCCCCTCGAGCACGAACGAGACCCCGAGGACGGCGTACGCCCAGCCGTACGACGCTCCGTCCGCCTCGCCGTGCTGCAGCGACTGGATCCCGTGCCAGACAGAGACCGCTGCACCGACCGTGAACAGGCCGAACGCGGCGAACATCGACCAGATGTAGCCGACCCGCCCGTACCCGAGCGGATGCGTCCGGTCGGCCGGCTTCCTGCCCCGCCGCTCGCCGACCAGCAGGAAGATCTCGTTGCCGGTGTCGGCCCAGGAGTGCGCCGCCTCTGCCGTCATCGAGGCAGATCCGGTGATCACCGAGACGACCGTCTTCGCGACCGCGATCAACAGGTTCGCCGCCAGCGCGACCAGCACTGTCAGCAGGCTCTCGCCCCCGGCCTCGTCGTCCGCGCTGCTCACAGCACGACAGTAATCCCTGATCCCTGCCGCTCACCGCAACTTCGGCTCAGGTCGCGCGGATGACGAAGTTCTTGCTGAGCCCGGCCTGGAAGCGGCCGCACTTCGGTAAGGACACGCGGTAGATCACGTTGCCGACGTACGGCGGCTGGGCCAGCACTGTGAACCGTCCGCTCCGCCGGACGGCGGCCTGGCTGACTCCGCGCCACGCCGTCGCGCCCGACAGGCGTTGCAGCACCACCGGGCAGTCGTGAGCGGCCACGCCGACCACCGTGCCGTTGACCGGCACGACCGTGCCGACCGGAGCGGTCGTCCTGGACGGCGTCGCGGCGACGATCCCCGGCCGGCTGACCACCCAGCCGAGCCCCGCGGTGTCGAACGCCCGGCCGCGCAGCCGCACACAGTTCCCGGCGTCCCCGGCAGCAGCGGGATAGGTCCGCTCGGCGATCCCGCCGGTGTTGGTGAGATAGCGGTCCCCGTCGTGCTCGACGCAGAGGTTGTCCCAGGTGATCTGGACGTTGATCCGGCTGCCGTACGGCTTGCCGGTCGCGGCGTCGGTGATCGCGACCCGGGCCTTGTACGCCGAACCGAACGGCACCACCTTGGGGATGATCGAGACGCCGATCCTCGGCAGGTGGGAGCCGGTGACGGTGATCGCCGGACCGTCGAAGGGGGTCTGGGTCGTCATGCTGCCGTCGGACCCGTCGATGACGGAGCCCTGCAGCACCCCGGTGACCTTGAACGTCCCGTTCGCCGTCGAAGGCACGTACAGGAAACCCTTCCAAATACCCTTCTCGAGGGTCCCGGAATCCCGCGTGAGAAGCGCCGCGGCCATGTAGGTCAACTGCCCGGTGCCGCCGGTACGATCCAGGAACACGTTGAGAAAAACGTCGTCCGAGACAGTATTCGGATACCCACCGGCCACGGTCACCGGGACCGCCACGGTGTTCAGCCCTGAGACCGCGACCGCGGTCCGTCCGAGCGTGACGCTCGTGACCGTCAGCCTGGGATCCGCCGAACTCGCGCGCTCCGGTACGGCGGACGCGGCGGGCGCCATCACCGCCGCGAACACCAGCGAAACCCCCGCGACCAACGCCGCCCACCCTTTAACTCTCAATTCCGCTGCGCCCATTTCCGCAGAATGGCAGATAAATCCACCGCCGCCTATCGCACAACCCCTTTATTTATTGCCGGAACCTAAAATGGCGCCGGCCCACAACAATCCCGGCACAATCACCTGCCGATCGCAACTTCGGTGCCCGGACGCGCATCGTGACACGATGGCGAGGTGTTGCTCTTCACTGGTGCGGTGGATGGCGGTGACGAGGCGCTGGAGCTCGCCATCGGTCATGCGTTGGTACGGCGTGCGTCGGCCGGAGAGCTGACGGAGGCGCTGCGGGTCTATCGGCCGCCGGCCCCGGTGGTGGTGTTCGGCCGGCGGGACACGCGGCTCGCGGGATTCGGAGCCGCGGTGCTTGCGGCCCGGGCGGCCGGCTTCGAGCCGTTGGTGCGGGCGGTCGGTGGACGTCCGGTCGCGTACACGACCGAGGCGTTGGTGATCGACCATGTCAAGCACGAGCGGCTCGCACCGGACGGGATGGAGACGCGCTTCACGCAGTACGGCTCGCTGTACGCCGAGGTGCTGCAGACCCTCGGTATCGACGCGCGGGTGGGACCGGTGCCAGGCGAGTACTGCCCGGGCGACTACAGCGTCAACGCCCGCGGCGCAGTGAAACTGGTCGGCACCGGGCAACGCGTCGTACGCAACGGCTGGTTGTTCAGCGCACTCGTCGTGGTGGGCGACGACGACCGTCTCCGCCCCCTGTTGACCGACGTCTATCGACACCTGGAGTTGCCCTTCGACCCGGCGTCGGTCGGCTCCCTCGCCGCGGAGGTGCCCGGGCTGGGCGTGGACACCGTCCAGCACCAGCTCCTCACTGCGTACGGCGCATCCGCCGCTGAGCCGATCGACGACGCCACCGTCGAAGTGGCGAAGTCGCTCGCTGCGGATCACCGGGTGCTTTAAGGCGACAAGCAGCGCGAGGGCAGTTCGAACCAGCGGAGGTGGTCGAAGTCGGTGTTTACCTGGCCCTCGGCGTCGGAAGGGCTCTCCTGGCAGGTGGACAGCAGGTCGCGGGCCTCGGCGAGGTAGTCGTCGAGGGCGGAATCGGGGGCCGTGTGCTCGTGGCGCGGGTACCTGAGTTTGCCGTCGGCGTCGTACCCGACCTGGGACAGGCGCATCGGCGGCTCGACCGGGCCGCGGTGGTGCCGCCACAGACCGTTGGCCGGGTTGAAGCGGTAGTCGCCGAGCAGGCGCCAGCCGTCGCGGGCGACGAGTTTGACGGCCTCGACGACGTACGCGAAGACGGCCTCGGAGATGAAGTAGTTGAAGTTGACCCGCACCCAGCCGGGCTTGATGCCCTCGCAGCCGTGCACGATCTCCTCCTCGAACTCGTGTGAGCGGGCGAGGTCGATGCCGAGCAGGGTGTGACCGTATGGGCCGGCGCACGAACAGCCGCCGCGCGACTGGATCCCGAACAGGTCGTTGAGCAACGCGACCACGAAGTTGTGGTGGAGGTAGCGGCCGGAGGGTGCCTTCACCACGAACGAGACGATCGACAGCCGCTCGGCGTCCAGGTTGCCGAGGATCTGTAGGTTCGGCTCGGTCTTCCAGGCCTCGACCGCTCTCCGCAGGTACGCATCCTCGTGCGCGCGGATCACGTCGATCCCGACGGCCTGCTTCAGCTGGAACGCCAGGCCGGCGCGGATCGACCCGATGATCTCCGGCGTACCGCCCTCTTCACGATGCACCGGATCGTCCAGATACCGATGCTCGAGCGGGTTCACATACGCGACCGTGCCACCACCCGGTACGTCGGGCACGCGGTTGCGGAGCAGCTCCCGCCGGGCAACGAGTACGCCGGGAGTGCCCGGGCCGCCGATCAGTTTGTGCGGACTGAGGAAGATGGCGTCCTTGTACTCGAGCGGGTGGTCGCCGTACATCTTGATGTCCACGTACGGCGCCGCCGCAGCGCAGTCCCAGAACGACAGAGCGCCGTACCGATGCAGGAGGGCTGACACCCGCTGGGTGTTGCTGACGATGCCGGTGACGTTGCTGGCGGCGGAGAACGAGCCGATCTTGAGCGGTCGATCGGCGTACTCGATCAGGCGCTGCTCGAGCTGCGGGATGTCGATGTGGCCGTCGGCGTCCTGGCTGATCATCACCACGTCGGCGATCGACTCGCGCCAGGGGAGCTCGTTGGAATGATGCTCGTACGGCCCGATGAAGACGACCGGGCGCTGGTCCGGCGGGATCTGATCGGTCAGGTGATAGGTGTCGTCGAGCGCGGCCGGGATCCGCAGCCCCATGATCCCGATCAGCTTGTCGATCGCGCCGGTCGCGCCGGATCCGCAGAAGATCAGCGCGGTCTCGTCGTCGCCGCCGACGCTGTTGTGGATGATCCGGCGAGCGTCCTCACGCAGGCGGGTGGTCTGCAGACCGGTCCCGCTCGACTCGGTGTGCGTGTTCGCGTACCGCGGCAGGACCTCGTCGCGGATGAAGTCCTCCAGGAACGTCAGCGCACGGCCGGACGCGGTGTAGTCGGCATACGTCACCCGGCGAGGACCGTACGGCCCTGGCATCACCTGGTCGTCACCGATCACCGACGCCCGGATCCGCCCCAGCAGCGGCGAGTCCGGCGGCAGCTCCCCCTGCGTACTCATGCCTCAGAGTAAGGCGCGGGAGTGATCTTCGTCGCCTACCTTCGTCGCGTCTGTGGATAAGGTCGGTCGCAGTCGATGGCGAGGAGTTGGGATGACGTTTTCCGGCGAGCTGTGGGACCGCGGTGCCGCCTCTGTGTACGACGAGATCGTCCGGCACCCGTTCATCACCGGGCTGACCGACGGGACGCTCGACCACGACGCGTTCCGGTACTTCATCGTCCAGGACAGCCACTACCTCCGCGCGTACTCACGGGCGCTCAGCCTGGTCGCGGGGCGGGCGCCGGACGAGGACGCGGTCAGCATGTTCGCGCTGCACGCCGCCAACGCGATCGCCGTGGAGCGTTCGCTGCACAGCTCCCTGCTGGGGTCACTGGGGCTCACCACTGCGGATGTGGACGCAGCCGGATCCGGTCCGACAACAACGGCGTACATGTCCTATCTGACGGCTGTCTGCGCCACAGGTACGTACGCCGAGGCCGTGGCCGCCGTACTGCCCTGCTACTGGATCTACCGCGACGTCGGGCGGGAGCTGCTCAAGCGGTCGTCACCGGACCCGCTGTACCGCCAGTGGATCGAGACGTACGGCTCGGAGGAGTTCGACGAGGTGGTCGAGTCGGTCCTCGCCGTCACGGACGGACTGGACGTGGGGGCTGCGGAGCGGCAACGTTGTCACCAGCACTTCGCGATGACGTGCCGCTACGAATGGATGTTCTGGGACGCCGCTTACCACAAGCTCGATTGGCCGGTGGGTTGATGGACTTCTACGACGTCGTCATAGTCGGCGGTGGGCACAACGGCCTCGTCGCCGCCACGTACCTGGCCCAGTCCGGTCTGTCCACGCTCGTACTGGAGCAACAGCCCCACACCGGCGGCGCAGCGGTCAGCGAGCGCGTGTTCCCTGGGGTGGACGCCCGCCTGTCCCGGTACTCGTACCTGGTCAGTCTGCTGCCCGACAAGGTCGTCGCCGACCTGGGTCTCAGCCTGGACCTCCGGTCGCGCGCAGTCGCGTCGTACACCCCGGTACGTCGCTCTGGCCGCGACGTCGGCCTGATGGTCGAGCGTCCTGAGGGCGCTGCCACCCGTGCGTCGTTTGCTGAGCTGACTGGGGGCGACGCGGAGTACGCCGCGTGGACCGACTTCTACGGTGCCGTTAGCTCGCTCGCTGCTGCTGTGGCGCCCACTCTGCTTGAGCCACTCCAGTCCGCTTCCGACCTCCGCTCTCACGTCGACGGAGCGCTCTGGGAGGAGGTGGTGGAGCGGCCGCTCGGTGAGACCATCGAACGCCGTTTTGCCGACGACACCGTCCGCGGTGTGGTGGCGACGGACGCCGTGATCGGGACGTTCGCCGGCCTGCACGACACGTCGCTGATCCAGAACCGGTGCTTCCTCTACCACCTGATCGGCAACGGAACCGGTGAGTGGCGGGTGCCTGTTGGTGGCATGGGCGCGGTCACAGATGCGCTGGCGGCGGCTGCTCGGCGTGCGGGGGCCAGACTGGTTACGAATGCCTCAGTCACCTCCGTTCAGGTCGACGGAGTGCGCGGATCGGTCACGTGGCTCGGTGGCGATGGCGAGCGGTCGGTCGACTGCACCTGGGTGCTCTCCAACGTCGCACCGTCGACTCTGGCTGCGCTGCGTGGTCAGACCGGCGTCGAGAAGCCAGAGGGGTCGCAGCTGAAGATCAACCTGCTACTGCGTCACCTGCCGGCGCTGAAGTCAGGTGACGACCCTCGGCGTGCGTTTGCCGGCACGTTCCACATCGACGAGGACTACACCCAACTGGAGTCGGCCTACCAGTCCGCGGCCTCCGGCGTCCTGCCACCGACGCCTCCCTCCGAGGTGTACTGCCACTCCCTCACCGATCCGTCGATCCTGTCCCTGCAATTGGTTGCCTCCGGCCACCACACACTGACCGTCTTCGGCGTCCACTTCCCGGCCCGATTGTTTGCCTCCGACAACGATTCGGCCCGTGCCCTCGCGACCCAACGCGTGCTCGCCGGACTGGAGTCGTACCTGGCCGAGCCGCTGGAGGACTGCATCGCCCGCGACGCCGACGGCAACCTCTGCATCGAGGCCAAAACGCCGTACGACATCGAGGATTCCGTCGGCATGCCCGGCGGCCACATCTTCCACGGCGACCTCCAGTGGCCCTGGGCCACCGACGCGGGCGACGCCGGCCGCTGGGGCACCGAAACCGACGTCGCGAACCTGCTGATCTGCGGCGCCGGCGCCCGCCGCGGCGGCGCCGTCTCCGGCCTCGGCGGCCACAACGCCGCCATGACCATCCTCACCCGCTAACCGATTTCGCATCTCCCCCGCCGCCCTGCTACGATCCTCTTCGTTCGAAAGCAATACCAGCGCCGCTAGCTCAATTGGCAGAGCAGCTGACTCTTAATCAGCGGGTTCGGGGTTCGAGTCCCTGGCGGCGCACAAAAGCCCAGGTCACGCGAGTGCCCTGGGCTTCGGCATGTCCGACGCGGACCCTTTACGGGCCCCTTTGACCGAAGAGGTCTTCGCTGCGACCTCCCACGGGCGACTTCAGGTCGGCCTTGGCTCCTTCATCCGGTCGTGACTGTGCGTCACATCACATCGATTCGCAGCATTGCCGACTTCTCCGATTCGCCTCCACGGCAAGCGTTGAGCTTCCAACCATCGCACCGGTTGGAGGCATGACATGGCGAGACCACCACTGCCCATCGGAACCTGGGGAAGCATCTCTATCAGCGTCGAAAGAACTGACGCCAAGGGCAAGCCTGCTGCATACCGCGCCAAGGCGAAGTTCCGCGACCACGACGGGTACGTCCGTCCGGTGTCGGCGTTCGGCAAAACCAAGACCGCCGCCGAGCGAAGCCTGATGAAGAAGCTCCAAGACCGCGCCAGGACGAACCAGTCCGGCGATCTGACCGCGATGCACAAGATCAACTACCTCCTCGACCTCTGGGAGAAGAAGTTCGAGGAAATGGTCGCCGACGGCACGCGGTCACCCACTTCCCTCGACACCTACCGACGTGCCCTCAAGAACCACATCCGCCCAGCCCTCGGCGAACTCCGCATCGGCGAAGCCAACACTCCACGCGTCGACACCGCGCTCGCCAAGATCAAGAAGAAGGCCGGTGCACCGACCGCCAAGACCTGCCGCGCCATCCTGTCCGGAGCCATGAGCCTCGCCGTCCGCTACGGGGCCGCCTCCGTCAACCCGGTCCGCGAAGTCGAGTCCATCGAAGCCAAACCCAAGAACCAGCCCCGAGCCCTGACAGCTGAAGAAGTCACCCTCCTCCGAACGAGCCTCACCGCAGACGAACGAGCCGTCCACGCCGACCTTCCAGACCTGGTCACCTTCATGCTCGGCACCGGAGTCCGCATCGGCGAATCCCTCGGAGTCCTCTGGTCTCAGGTCGACCTGGAAACCAGAACCGTCGAGATCACCCATACCATCGCCCGCATCCCCCGCGAGGGCCTCCTCCGCAAGATCACCAAGTCGAGAGCCGGCGAGCGCGTCCTCAGCCTGCCAAGCTGGGCAGGCTCCATGCTCCGGGCCCGTCACGCCGCCGGCATCCGCCTCGACGACCCCGTTTTCGCCGACACCCTCGGCGGCTTCCGCGACCCCTCCAACACCCGCCGCGCCATCCGCACCGCGCTCTCCCCCGTCGGCAGCATCGCGCGCCGCGACTTGGGCCTCACCCTCCGAGCCTTTCGCCGCGAAGCCGGCATGACCCGTAAGCAGGTCGCCGCAGTTCTCGACTGGCCCCAAACGAGGATCGAGCTCGTCGAAACCGGCCGCATCAAAGTCGACCATCAACTCGTCGCCGACCTCGTCAAGACCTACAGCACCACCTTCGACGACTCCCCAACGCTCCTGGCCGAGATCGACGCAGCCATCCAACCAGCCGAGTCCGACAAACTCGCTTGGATCCGCTCCCACGCCCTGCGCAAGACCACCGCCACCGCCCTCGACGAAGCGGGGCACACCGCCCGGCAGATCGCCGACCAACTCGGCCAATCCAAGGTCTCCATCACCCAGGACGTCTACCTGGGCCGACGAGCCGCCAACCCCGCTGCCGCCGAAGCCCTGGAGCATGCCTTCGACGACCCTGATCTCCCCTGAAGTCAGGACGGAGTTCGGCACCTGATGCCCCTTGGTACTCCTGCCAACGCCGCTAGGCGTGGTGTGGCAGTCTGGTCGGGTGACGGATGCGACGCTGGTTCAACTCTTCGACGATCTGGCTGATCGGACACGCAATCCACTCATCTCCTACTTGGGCACGCGTGATGACCGGGGAGACTGGGGCGACGAGCCGCCGAGCGATGCTGATCTATTGGCAGAGCGGCGTCTCCTCGGCGCAATTACCCTCGCGGCGATCTCCATCATCGATGAATGCATCGCCGACATGCAGACCATCGGCGCAGCCGAAATGGATTCTGACGCCGAGCTGGATCCCGAGACCTACGCCGACACGTTCGTCTGGGACTACTTCCCACCTCGGTTCCGGGCCTCGTACGACCCGCAGTTCTTCGCCAAGGTCCTGGTCTCCGTGGTCAAGGTCAGCCATGATCTCGCCAACCCCGCGGCGGGCCGGCCTGCCTGCATCGCCGAGGAGATCATTGTCAATGCCATCTGCAAGTACGCCTACGCCTTGATGGACGAAGCGGGTCTCGACTACGACGCGGACCTGGAAGAACTACTCCTGGACGACGCGGACTTCGAGTTGCTGTTCAGCAAGGACATGGACGGCGTCGAGGACGACCCCGCGATGCAACGCTCCCTCGGGATGTGGCTTCCCCCGGTCGAAGGCTGGTTCACCCCATTCAACAGCGATCGGGTCGTGCATCCCTACGCCGAGACCAATGCAACGACCCCGCCCGTGCATGACCTCTTCCACCTGCTGGACTCGGACGAACTGCACGCGATGACCCGCGAGACGAACGTGGTAGATGCGCCCGCTCCGATCACGGGGCTTCCGCCAATCAGCGAAGTCGTGCATCTCGCCCGTCAAACGACGATCGCGGACCCAGCGACCTGGTTGGCTGACGACTCCGATGCGGAATCCAGCTACAGCGCACTGATCGAGATCTCCCAGCTTGCGAAGTCTGGTTGGCTGACTTGGGAGCCACATGAGTCGGCAGACGTCGTGCGCTCCGACGCCGTGGTCCGCTTTGCCCCACACCGCCACTACCCAGTTGGACCAGACCAACCGTGGGGCGAAGTAGCGATGACCAGTGGCGTCATTATGCACATCCCGTTGTCAGCAATCGTGTCCTACCGACCAGACCCCGCGATCTATGAGCGGTGGAACTCGATGTGATTCTCACCAGAGCCTGAGGACGGTCTTCGTCGACTTTGAGATCACCACAGTGGGATCGGCCGGCGAAGGCGAAGTACATCGATCCGCACCGACTTGAGGCGTTAAGCGCTGGCCATCGCATCGACGCGCTCAAGCACCCCGATCATCCCATCGTGCGAAGCGTATGGACGTGCCAAGGATGCCATCGCCTGCAGCCGATCGGCAGCCCGAACTGAGTCGGTAGCCAGGGCCATGTCAACCGCCTGATGCCCGGCTGCGGCGGCACGGTCCGGCTGGGCGTCGAGGACGTAGCCGGTGGTGATGCTGATCGCATCAAACGTGCGGCTCCGCTCCTCCCCCGCACCTCTCGTCGCGTACGAGCGTTCAGCATGATCGATCGCCCGCTCCGCAAAGCGGTTCCGATGTTCGATGTGTGAGGCGAGGCAGCCATAGATGACCCCGGAGATTCCATCAAGGTCCGCCGGCGCAAGAAAGAACCGAGCCCACGATGGGACCTTGCTTTCGTCGACCCGCCCGAGTTCGTCCTGAGCACGCGCGAGTGAGTCCGACACTCTGTCCGCAGCGCCCAGCATTGCGTACGCCCAGGCCTCGTTGGCATGTAGGACAGCGACAGCCGCGAGGTTTCCGCTGTCCTGGGCAACGATCTGCCCGAGCTGCCATAGCCGCAGCGCCTCCTGCGCCCGGCCCAGGTGGATCGAGACGCGGCCAAGACGGTAGAAGCCACCGGCAATCAAGGCAAGCTCGTTGACTTCTCGGGCGAGGACAAGGCCAGCGGTCAGGTAGTGACGGGCCGCCGCGTGGTCGCCGAGATCGTGACTTGCCCACCCAGCGACCTGACACATGTCGGACAACGCGACCTTGAAGTCCCCCTCGGTCTGTTGCGTCTCAAACCTGCTGCCCAACATGCCACTCGCCCACGCGATGTAGCTGACTGCGGAGTCCCGGCAGGATCCGCCGCCACGCGTGGCATCGATTTGGCGGTGTTTATCGCAGACCGCGCGGACGAGATCGACGTGGGCTGCCGAAACCCGCTCAGGGGGGCCAGATGCGGCCGGATGCTTGACGGCTGCGTACTCGCTCAACTCTGCCGGAACTGGGCCAACCGCCAAGGCAGCCAGGGATCCGACGAACCCTGGGACGGCGGCGGGGTCGCGCAGTCTGACATCCGTCTTGGCGTCGCTAGTTGGCACATGAGATCCCACGCCCAGCAGGCCGCGGTCGATGCCAAAGCCATCCGCGATACGTAGCAGTACGTCGTACGACGTCACCAGCTGCTTGCCCTGGGAAATGCTTCGCACTCGGGTTTCCGTGAGACCTGACGCAGCTGCGAGCGCGCTCCTGCTGTAGCCGCGATCCCTCAGGAACAGGAACAGCGTCTTGATGTCCTGCTCGGCCAGGCAATCCCGCAATGGCCGTCCCCCGTGCACGCCCGAGGTCCACCAGTGCGGATCTGGCCGTACCACGTGCACGTCTCACCCTCCTCTGCTACTCGGTTTGGATACGATGAGCGAACCATGGCTTCTTCGCGTGGGACACCTGTTCGAACGTCGAGAGTGGTGAAAGCGGTGAAGGAGCGAACGAGAAAGTCGAGCGCTGAACCGCGCCGCAACGCCAAGCTCGCGGCCGTCATCGCCGAGGCAGATTGGTCGCATGCGCAACTCGCGCACGCAGTTGGTCGAGTCGCCTTCGAAGCCGGTAACGAACGCCTCGTCTCGGTGGGCAGGTCTCACGTCTCCCACTGGGTCGCGGGGTCGACGCCATCTGGTGACGCGCCGGCAGTCCTGGCTGAGGCCCTTTCCCGACGCCTTGGCAGGGTCGTCACTGTCGCCGAGATCGGCCTGTCCGGTCCGCAGCCGCCTGTAGCACTGGATTGGTCCGCAGATACGCTGACGACGCTCGCCGATCTGGGAAGAGGCAACGTGGACATCGAGCGCAGGTCTGTCCTGCGAGCCGCTGGCTACTCTGTGGCCGCACTCGCAGTGCCCTCACAGGCCTGGTGGGACACGATGGCGCGCCGTGGAGCCCAGCGCTCTGCGCGGACCGGCCGGTTGATCGGCGCAGGTGACCTGGAAGCGATCCGGGAGATGGCGGCCATGTTCACCCGGCTCGATCAGCGCCGTGGGGGCGGGCACGCGCGCACGGCTCTGGCGCAATACCTGACCTCGGATGTCGCCAGCGCGCTGAGAGCTGCCCACTCCAGCGCTGACATTCGCCGGGATCTGTTCTCCACCGCCGGCGAACTTGCGTACCTCAGTGGTTGGATGGCATTCGACAATGCCGAGCACGCGACCGCACAGAAGTACTTCACAGTCGCCGTCCAGCTCGCGGCCGAGGCCGACGACCCACCGCTGGCTGGCCACGTTCTGCGTGCGATGGCTCATCAGGCTGTCGATCTGGGCCACCCACGCCAAGCCGTCCAACTCGCGAAGGCGTCGTTGGACGGGCGACGGTCAACCCTGGCAAGTCCCCGCGAACGGGCGTTGCTCGAGGTCGTCCATGCCAGAGCGCTGGCGGCCGATGGCGACGGCAGTGCCGCCGCGAAGGCTCTGTTGCGTGCTGAGGACAACCTTGCCAGCGCTACCAAGAGTGATGACGAACCCGGTCGGGTGTTCTTCTTCGGCGAAGCCAGCCTCGCCCACGAGACCGCGTGTACCCTGCGCGACCTCGGCGATCTGACCGCGGCGACATCCGAGTTCAGGCACAGCGTTCGTACCCGCAAGGCGGCGACCTTCACCCGCACGCACGCTGTGACCCTGGGATATCTCGGCGCGGTTCAGGCTCGTCAGGGCGCGATCGACGAAGCCTGCTCGACCTGGTCGATGGCTCTCGACGTCATGGATGGCGTGCACTCCGGCCGGACGCGTCAGACCGTCGTCGACATGCGCGCGGCCCTGTCGCCGTTCCGAGCCCGCGGCATCCCAGCGGCGACTGAACTCGACCATCGGGCTTCCCGCTACCTCGCCTCCGCGGCGAGGTGATCACACCGCATTTATCGCCCGTCAACCTCGTCGATCGAAGGATGTCTCTATGACGCACCGCGCTCTCACGGTCGAACCCATCGCCCAGGTGATCGGTGGCCGGCGCGAACCTACCGATGACTACTGGGGCGGCACGCGCTCCATCCTGCGGATCGACAACGAGCGGTTCGACGAACAATCCACGGTCGGGCTGGATGCGTTCACTCACCTCGAGGTTGTGTTCTTCTTCCACCTCAGCGACCAGAGCGACCTGAACTTGGGCGCTCGCCGCCCCAGGGACAACCCGGCCTGGCCCCAGGTCGGCGCGTTTGGCCACCGGAACATGCGCCGGGTGAATTGGCTCGGGATCTCCCGCTGTCGCCTATTGAAGGTCGATGGCCTCGACCTTCACGTCGAGGATCTCGATGCCGTGGACGGCACTCCCGTTCTGGACATCAAGCCGTGGTTCGACGAGTTCGGCCCCCGGGGCGCGACCCACCAGCCGGCTTGGACCACCGACATGCTTGTCAACTACTTCGCGCCCACCAAATAGTCCGCTCAAAGATCTTTCGCACGAGCAATGTATCGAATCGCGGCGTTCAAACCCCGCGTCGACAGCAACCGACTACGCGGATGGGCGATGTCGTCAACTCCCTCATGTGCGAGCTCCGCACATCGCCGTTGGAACCACGGCCACGGCACGTCCAGACGATTAGCGATCGCTTCCAGCCTGCGTTTCGAGGACTGCTCGGTGACCGACGGCAGCTCGCGCGCTTGTTCAGCGCCATCGCGGGGCACCGCTCGGCACGACCATGGTGCGCTTGCATCGACGCAGCACAGACCCGAAGCACCAAGCCAGTTCGCGACGATCGACTCATCGCCGAGCACGGACTGCTCGACCTCTGCGGGCTCACACTCGGAATTCAGGGCCACTGCGATCCCGAACGACTCCATCAGCGCGGCCGCCAGCAAGAGCAGAACCCGCTCGTACGTCGGTGAGTCCGCAACGTCCGTTTCCAGGAGGTAGAACTCGCGCCGCATCCGCGGGAACCACCGCGAGGTACGACGAAGGTACTCGAACCTGTGTCGCCACAGCAGCCACGAGGTCGCATCCTCGCCGCATCTCTCCCGTGTCCATAAGCACGGCTGACCCGACAACCGCTCGAGATTGCGAGTGATATGCCGAGTGCACATCCAGGACTCCAGCCACTGTCTGGCGACCGGAGTAAGCGTAGGCACTTCGGCCGGTGGTATATCTGACAAGCAATGCCTGACGTCGGGCGCCAGCACTGCCTGAAGAGTCGAGAGTTGACCATCGTCTGCCAACAACGCCACGTCCGTGTTTGTCACTGCCCAGATGATGCCGACCGTCAGATCATCCACGGATGTTGCCGACGAAACTGGTTGCGGACCCGTTCGGCGTCCAACACGGTCAGCGAAGCGGCGGCCTTCCAGAATGCACAACTGCTGCTTGTCATCAACGACCACGACAAACGTACGACGGTCGGGCCGGTTCAGCACAACATCAGGTCCTGGAGCGACCATCAACCATCCGTCCCCCGGCGATACTGCCTCGCAACGATGAGCCTCGACGTCCACCCCGGAGAACGACCGGCCATCAGGGATACGCAGGGTATTGGACCTGGCTGCGGGCAGTTGGCCAGCCATGAGATCGATGAGAGACGTGACTTCCGGTTCCTTCGGCGCTCTGACACGTCGCTTGTTGAAAAAGCCGAGATCGGCCGGTTGTGGCTTCTGAAGCACACGACACAGAGCCGTCCGAACGTGGGCCGGTGGCCATGTATACAAACCACACTCCCAGTCAGAGATGGACTTCGCGGTGATGACACTCTCCTTGCCTGTGGCGTTGTAGATCTCTGCACTGACCCGGTCAGCCAGGCGGCGCTGTGTCATAGATCCTCGAGCTTTTCGCAGCAGCCTGTTCGGCTCCCGATCGACCATGAAGCTGATCCCTCCTTCTGTCGGAGGAAGGATGCCGTGAAGCCCCAGGGCATCGACACGGCATCAACAGACGTCCGAAAATGTTTCCCTCCCGGCCAAACGCCTGGAAATGTCCTAGGTTGGGTCCGTGGCTAACGAACGACTGCGCGCCGCGCTCGCCGAGCACAACCTGACCTACCTGGCGCTCGCCGATGAGCTGGGCGTCAACGTCAAGACGGTCGAGCGATGGGTCGCCCATGACTACATCCCGTTTCCCCGCAATCGCCATCGGTTGGCCACACGGCTCGGGCGGGACGAGGTCTACCTCTTCCCCACTGCAGTAACCGGCCAGCGCGCCGGCGCGGTGTCCGAGAGCGAGATCGTCCGTGTCTACCCTCAGCTGTCCGACATCTCGGCGGATGCGTGGCGAACGTTCTTCGAGTCCGGCGACAACGACATCGGCATACTCGTGTATGCGGGTCTGTTCGTTGCCGAAAGCACTCAGCTGCAACGAGTCATCCGCAAGAAGGCGAAAGCCGGCGCGAGTGTCCGGATCCTGCTCGGAGATCCCGATGACTCGCATGTCGCCGAGCGCGGGCGGGAGCAGGGCATCGGTGAGGCGTTAGCTGCGAAAGTCCGCAACTCCATGGTTCTCTTCAGTACCTTGGCTACAGTCCCCGGCATAGAGTTTCGGACCCATCGCACGATTCTTTACAACTCGATCTTCCGCGCTGATGACACTCTCTTGGTCAACACCCACCTCTACGGGCTGCCCGCCGCACAAGCTCCGGCGTGGCATCTGCGTAGGATCCCTGGCGGCCAACTCGCGGGCCACTACCTCGAGAGTTTCGAGCGGGTCTGGGAGAGTGCCCTGCCGATCGGAGAGCCATGATGCCCCGTCCGATCAACTACGACACTGGTTATCAGATCCAGGACCTCGTCTGAGCCCTTAGCCTCTGAAAGCGCGCAGCGAGTCAGCCTGCGACCAGATGGTCTCAAAACTGGCTAGATACGACCGGAAGATGTCGCCAGCCGGAGCACGTCGATAGTGGAAGACCGGAGACTCGGCGTCCGCGATCCCATGGGCGTGCTGGTTGACCAAGAGTTGGTCATCTGCGCGGTACAGCGAGTTGTAGAGGCCGATGTCGTGCAGTCGCATCTCGAATCCGTTGTACGGCAATAGTGGTTGAAGTAGTGACACCGCACGTCGCGCGTTCGACACCCTCATCTCGGTCTCCGCATCGAGGTCGCCAACTGCCGCTGTCGCCTCGCCTGGAGCCCACAGACCCACTCTCACTCGAGCACCCGCCGCGCACTTTTCGCGGAGGCAATGCACGAAGTTCGTGTCCTGGAGAAGGAACAGCGCGTCGTCGGCGACAATGCCGATCTCCGTGACGGCGGAGTCGAAGAGCGACAGCCAGAACTCGTGCATGACTGCCGCGCGACGAGGGTAGACGGCGACGAGATCGGGCTGACGAGCTCCGCTCAGCTCGGGCCACGCCACCTCCTCCCCGATGCCGAGCAGTTTGGTCAGGGTGGCGCGATGCCGCGCTTGCGGCAGCTGACCGTGCAGCCAGTTCCGCACGGTCTTCGGATCGACGGCCACTTCGGCAGCCACGTCCGTCTCAGTGAGGTTCGCGCCGTACATCGCTCGCCGAAGCACCTCGTTCACTATGCTCAACCTTGCCAGCCACTAGATGTCTATGGATGTCTGTTGGAAGGTAGCACGAAAATGTACATAAATGTCTCTCTGTTCGAGCGGCCACACCGGCTGCATATCCTCGATATCCGGCACGATCGGCGTATCTCGCCAGAACCATGGCCCGAACCTTCTGGATGACTTGGCGCTCCTCTTCCGAGTGCGTCGAAGCCACCTCGACTGCCAGGGCGTTCCCGTCGAGCTCTGCGACCTCGGGCCGGCGGCATCGGGAAGTGGTCGAACGTGTCCTCTACGCTGCAGGGACGCTAACTTCTACGGTGTGACGACTCTCAGCTGCGACGAACGCGATCGCCTCGACACGGCGCTGCATGAGATAGCTGCCGCTGCTGGCATCGACCCGACAGGCGCCCGACTCCTGCGCTACACCATGAACGCGGTGTTTTACGCGCCAACAGCGGACGTCGTACTGCGAATCGCACCATCCGACCACGTCCGCGAGGTCCGTCAAACCGCCGCGGTCGCCAGCCGATTCGCCGAGTTGGATCTGCCCACCGTTCGGCTTGCACCAGGCCTTAGGGAGCCGATCGAGACGTCGGCATGGACGGCAACCGCGTGGACTTACCTACCCCAACCTGCCGGTCACCGGCATGAGCTGGTGGACCTTGCCTCCCCGCTGCTGTCCATACATTCCATTCATCATCTTGAACTCGCCATCCCCGAATGGGACGTGATCGACCGCTGCGAGAATCGCGTGCGGAAGGTAGCGGATGCTACGGGCGAAGCCATGGACTACCTGCACGCATGGGCGAACCGTGAGCTCAATCTGTCAATCCTTCAGGTCGCCGATCGGCTACTGCAGCGCTGCACTGAGCTGCGTTCGACCATCGCAGCTGCCCAGTGGGCCTTGCCCGTCAGCGTCATCCACGGCGATGCACATGCTGGGAATTTGCTCAGCACGCCCCTTCGTGTGGTTCTGATCGACCTGGACTCAGTTCGCGTCGGCCCTCCAGAGTGGGACTTGGTCCCGGCTGCACACGGGGTGGGGCGGTTCGCCGACTCGTACCGAGAGTACGAAGACTTCGCGTCCTCGTACGGCTTCGATCTATTCTCCTCCCCCAATTGGCCAGTCTTGCGCGACGTGCGGGACCTCCAGCTGGTGACCAGCGTGATCGCGAGACTCCTTGGCCGGCCAGATGTCGCGGAGGAGCTCGGCCATCGCTTGCGCAGCTACTTCGCGAAAGATGACGCGATCTGGCATCGCTTCAAGTAGTCCGCCTGTACCACGCGCCCCATGGGGGTCCACGGTGGACCCCCATGCTGGGCTGATCAACCAGAGTCAACGCGCCGACACTCGGTCACCTAGCGCAATACCGCGCTATCTGTGACCCGGGCATGTCGCTCGTCTCACGGGCCCAACCCACCAGGCTCACACGGGAGGCATACGTGAAAGGCTACTTGGGCATGTTGGCTCACCTCGACGCGCTACCGGCGATGCTGGGCACCATCCCCGGCTGGGACAGTACCGTCGTGATCGGGGTCATGACCGTTGTTGCCGCGAGCACCTACGTACACATCGTCCGCGCGATCGACGACGAAATCCGAGGCGCGTGATGCACGGGGATCGCCTTGAACCGGTGCACTGGGTCAGGGTTTGGTTCGGGCAACACGTGGTCGCTAGCTACACCGCCCCCGCCAGCCTCGCCGACCGGTATGCCTCCTCGATGCAACGCCGATTCGCCGGCCTGCGGGTGACCACGGATCCACTGCCGCCGACGACCGAGTCCGCGCCCGCAAAAGTCCGATCCTGACGCCCAAGTTGAACGCGACTGGCCAGGAGATCGGCATCGAGGCGGCCCGCCAACCGGTCAGGCTCCGACTGCGGGACAAATGTCCGAAAATGCCGAACGACACGGTTTTCCTGTCCAGGTCGAAGCAGTGAGTCTTGAGCCACGGTCGATGACAAGCCACCGGAATGAACCAGGGAGACGGAATTGATGCGCCGCGGGGAGCTGTACCGGTATCGCGATCCATCCGGAGTCAGCGGTACCGGCGTCGTTGCCCTACTCGTCGAGTTCCCACCGAACGAGGACGGCCATCAGTGGGTAGCTGTCAAGTGGCTCGGCCACAACCCATACATCGCTTTCTGGCCGGGCATCGGCGATCTCCTGGAGACCCACGGCCACCTCGGCGAATCGGAGATTCGATGGCTGGATCCCGATCCGTTCGATCCTGAAGGGGATCCGGCGCTGACTAACACCGGTCTGTACCCCCTCTAGATCGGCGTGGCCGGCGTGTGAACCACACCTCCGCGTCGGTCACGCCCTTCCAATCCTCGTCGTGCACCCGGCGAAGCCCGGACCCTGCCACCGTCTCCCTTTCTGTGGCAGGGTCCCGACAAACTCGGAGGACGTCAGTGCAGTGGACCGATCTGAAGTACGGAGACAGAGTCCACGCCTCCTGCCACGAGCCGAGCAAGTCTTCAGGTGCGACCCCCGAACCTCCGGCAGGTGCGAATCATCTCCTGACCGCCGCGCGAATGCGCACGGTCTCGCGCAGTGCGCCTGGGCGACCGATGAGCCGCAGTGAACTCGCCCAGCGCGTAGCCGAGCTGCTGTATGCGGTCAGTACCAAAAGGTACCCGATCACCGGCCATTACATCGCGAAGCTGGAAAGGGGCGCGGTGTGGTGGCCGTGCGAGGAATACCGCGCAGCCCTCTGCCTCATCCTCGGCGCAAGGGATGACTCCGAGCTCGGGTTCCGCTCGCGGAGAGGTTGTCGACCGGCGCCCCCGCCGGAGCCACTCGATTGAACTTCTACTCCTCATCGCCGTGCTCCAAGAGGTCGACCCACTCGATCACGACGCTGCGTCGGTATCGCACGTAGCGGCCGACGCGAATTCCCTGTGGTCCGTACTTGTGGGTCCGCCAGGCGTAGAGGGTGCGTTTGGGCACCTTGAGGTATGCCGACACCTGGTCGATGTCCCACAACGGATCAGTTGCCTCTGGGACTGACACCGTTGCCTCCTCCCTCGAGCAGCGGAGCTGGCCTGGGCGTAGGTGCCCCAGACGCTCGCTCGTGCTCCGCCTTGAGAACACTTCGAACGTGCCGCATGCTCCAGCCGAGAATCTCCGCGGCCGCCTCAGCGCTACCGCACACTCTGGCCAGCCCAGCGGCCTCTGCAGCTGTAGCCTCCTCAGCGTCTCGAACTCGCTCGTCGTGCCGCTCCGCCGCGAGCAACCTCGTTTTGATCGCCCGCTCCAGCGCGGCCTGCGCGCGAGTCGCACGCGCGGTTGCTGCTTCGATGCGTGACTGGCGTTCGCGCGCCCTTCGTAGGGCCGCCACTCTTGAATTGGTCATTCGTCGGGCTCCGTCACAGCTCGGGACCATCGAAGGGTCGGTCAGCTGCTGTCTCGTGGCGGTTCGGCAGAGTGCCGAGAGACAAATTGCGCAGCTTCGGGCGCCGGGAGCTCAAGTCGCCGCGATGAAGCTGGCGATCAACTGAGCCGATCAAGCGTCGCGCGACCGACACGACCCGCGCACCAGTCCGCTCGATGATCTTCTCCGGTTCGCGCTTGTTGACCTGCGCAGCCCAATTGGCGATGTACCGGAACGAGGATCCGCCGGTCGCCCACCCGTGGTGTGCCATCAGTAGGTAGGAGACGGACTCTGCCTCGATCTCCTTCATCCCGCGGCACACCACGCTCTCAGGCGCAACGATCTCTCTCGGGTCGTGCATGCGCAAGTGTGCTACCTCGTGGGCCAATCGCGCGACAGCCGTTACCTCGTCCAGACCGCTTCTGATCACCACAGTCTGCTTTTGGAAATTGGTAAATCCTTCAAGGCTCGCATCGCCCACGTTGGTTTCCACGAGCGCGTAGCCGGCAGAGCGGACTTCGTGTTCGAGTGCCCGCCAGACATCACCGGCCGATGCACCGCCTCCGGACGGCGCGGCGGGCTGAGTAAGCACCGGACCATCGGTCTGGGAGATGTCCCAGACCGATGCGACCTTGAATCCGACAAGTCGTCCGCCACCGCGTGCTTGTCTGGCGCGCTCAAGTTCGAGCTCCGGCCGGCTCGCCTCGAGCGTCAGTCGTCGGCCGCGTTCAAGGATGACGGGCGCCAGGACGCGGATCTCCCGGTCCTGCTGGCTGTTCTGGACTGATCGTCCGAGCTTCTGCCAGATGTCGGATCTGGCGACTTGGCTTGCGTACGGCATCTGGAGTGTGATCAGTACGACGTTCCTGAAGCTGTAGTTGCGAAGAGCAACTGAAGCATCGAGCCATCTGACCCATTCGACGCCCGAGCTGTGTTTGCGGATCTCCGAGTGCAGTGCGTCGCGCAGATCCTCGGGGGTGACTCTTGGGCGCTCCATCAATCCTCCAAGTTGAGTCTGGGAAAGCTCAACGTTCGGGACCGCTTGGATCGCAATTGGTGTCCGAAAACAGTGCGTCGTACGTCGGCGGCGCCCAACGCCAGCGCGACTCGTGCACGATCGGCGGTCCGCTGAAGTGCTCAGGTCCGTACGGGCGTCGCAGGGTGGATGTTCCAGCGATGCTCCGTGCAGCGTCAGCGGCGATCGACAATTGCTTGGTCAGCTCCGCCAGGTCGGCGGTCAACTGGTCGAAGCACGATGCCAGGTTCGTCCTTACCCACGATGGCTGCGGATACTTAAGTCGCCAGACACCAGGTCGGCTGTGGAATTCAGGATCTCGCTTACCGAGTTCAAGCTTCGGGACGAACAGCTGACCTCGAACGATCAGCCACGCCACGGTCTTCTGCTGCAGCTCTGCCACCCTGACCGCCGAGTGCATCAGCTCGTCGACAACATCGTGAGCAACCGCGACCGCTCCGCTGTCGACGAGAAGCTCCCTCCGATCCTTCAGCCGCTTTCCGTCGGAGACCCATCCGCGGAGCTCCTGAAGCAATTCGATGAACGCCGCCTCGGCTGCTGCGTCGCTGCGCCCGCCCATGTCAGAAACGCGAGTCCGCAAGGAGTCCATCACATGCCGGGTGGTCGAACCCGCTGTCCGCAAAGCCCGCTCCAGTTCGCGGGTCGCCTCGGAGCTCGCGGCCGTCTGGTTCAGGAGCCCGGTGAGATGACGGCTATAACCGAGGACCGTACGCAGCTGGGCTGTGGTCGACCGGAGGTCGCGGGCCAGTACGCCGCCTGGAGATGTCGCGTCGTGCAACGATTGCCAGCGGGCGGCCAGCAAGGCAACGCGAGAGCCGCTGCCGACAGGTGCGCGCGGCAACGTTGTCGCCAACCCGATCAGCGGCCCCAAGTCCGACGAACCGGATGCGCGGTGGAACTCGAGCTCCTCGATCACATCGATCAGGTGGTTCAGCAGCAGTTGGCTCGCTTCAACATCGCGCATCTCGGGACTGGCGAGCCTCGTGACAGCCGCCCGGGCAGCCAGACCGGTGATGGACGCGAGCTCCGATCGAGCCGCCACCAGCCACCGGTCCTCGAACGCGCTGCTGGTGCTTATGTTCTGCGATGCCAGAAGGTCCGCTCCAGCGCCGAGCGACCGCGCGAGTACCGCGAGCGGACCCTCCGCCCTGCCGCCGTCAGCATCCCTGAAATCTTCTACTGACAACTCAAGACGAAGCCAGCGGAAGTGATGGCGCGCTGCGGTCAGCGTTGCCTGCCAGCCGGCGGCCAGGTCCGTTCTGTCGCCAACGGCCAGGTTGCATGCGGCTATCGCGTCTCGTCGCGCGACCCGGAGCATGTCCTCATACGTCGTACGCATCCTGGACCATCCGGACGTCCGCGGCCGCCGACCTCAAAGCATCAGCCAGAGCGAGGCGCCAGCTGAGCTGCTCGATCGAAACATCGAGCTGGTCGATCTCGCCGGCAGCCTGCTCGTAGAGCTCAGCGGGGTCACCGTCCAGATCACCGTCGTACGGCTGGTACGGCGCGCCGAGCAACTGAAGAGATCGAAACCGGCTGAACGCCGTCATCGCCCATCGCCCACCAGGGGCCTTCGCCTCCAACGCCTCGACAATCGCCTCGGCCTCGACGACCAGCTCGCTCACGCGGCTTGGTACCTCGATGTGGTTCATTGAGACTCCTCTCCTCACAGGGGAAGATGTGCCAGAACTGCCGCTCCTCGACGGGCTCCGGCCGAATCTGTGGACAACTTCGTCTCTCACTGGCGCGGCGAGAGACGTCGCAGAGGTTCAACGTTCGGGACCGTCCCGAGCCTGTGCGCGAGAGCTCGCCACGCGCCCAGCTGGCCGACGGGCCGGGCGCGTCCAGGCACAGACCGATCACACTTCTTGCATCCGAGGCGTTTCTGTCGCCGAAACGACTAGATGCGATCTGCCTTCCGCCCCAGCGTTGAGCCTCCATGGACCTCAACGTGAACAGCTCTGAACGCAACAAGGACCGAGCGTGTGAGCACTGCGCCGCGTTCTTCATCGCCCGTCGTTCCGACCAACGGTTCTGCTCGGATCGTTGCCGCCTGCACCATTGGCGCTTACAGAAGTCCGCGACCAACGCGGCCGCGGAAGAGCGCTCCTCGATCGCATCACACACTCAGACGATCCGGAAGATCCTTCTCGGACTGATGGATGCCAGCCCACGGACCGTCGTTGCCGGACAGCTTCGGGCGGCCTTCGCCGAGCTGGCGAAACTCGATCAGGCGATCTTGCGTCTTCAGCGTCAGAACGACGTACCAGAGACAAGCGATCTGGCAGCCGATGCGCCACCAGAGGATCGCGGCACCCCGTGCTGAGCATCCACCGATTGACGGCCGGCGACGGCTACACATATCTGCTCAAACACGTCGCGCCCGGCGACGTGGACCGGCGCATGGCAACACCGCTCACTGCGTACTACGCAGCATCCGGCTATCCGGCAGGCAGATGGTTAGGGCGCGGGCTAAGCGGCCTTAGCAAGGGAGAGTTAACCGCTGGAACAGAGGTCACCGAGGAACAGATGGCCGCGCTGTTCGGGCGAGCAGAAGACCCGATCACCGGGACAACGCTCGGCGAGCCATACCGTACCTACAAGTCACCGAACGAGAGCGTCGCGGACCAGATACGCGCTCTCGATCCGACCCTGCCGACCGCACTGCGCGAGCTCGAGATCGAGCAGATACGAAAGACCGCGGCGCGCAAGAAGACCAAGCACGCCGTTGCCGGCTTCGACCTGACGTTCTCCCCGGTCAAGTCAGTCTCGGCGATGTGGGCCACGGCCGACGTAGGCGTGCAGGAACAGATCGTCCTGGCACACCACGACGCGATCCACAACGTACTCGAGGTCCTTCAGGACCAGGCAGTGTTCACCAGAACCGGCCACGATGGCGTCGCACAGCTCGACACCCGCGGCGTTATCGCAACCGCGTTCGACCACTGGGACACCAGGAGCGGCGACCCGCAACTCCATACCCACGTCGTCGTCGCCAATCGCGTTCAAGCAGACGACGGATGCTGGCGCACAATCGATGGCAGGGTTCTGTACGCCGCGGCCGTGGCCTTGTCCGAGGTACACAACACGCTTCTGGCCGACAACCTGAGCCGTCGGCTCGGCGTCGCCTGGCAACTCCAGGATCGTGGAGAACGCCGATCGCCAGCCTTCGAAATCGAGGGGATCCCGGAGGAACTGATCCGCGAGTTCTCCTCACGCACTGAGCAGATCGAGGCGAATCTCGCCACTCTACTGGAACACCGCGCCGACGATTCCGCGCCGCCAGGTCGACGTGAGATGTACGTACTTCGGCAACAAGCAACTCTGATGAACCGGCCGGCGAAACACCTGGCGAAGCCGCTCGCCGATCTGATGCGCAGCTGGCGTGAGCGCGCCGAGCGGGTCACACACAAACAGGCCGCTGCCATCATCGAGAAGGTCCTCGACTCAACAACCGACCGACCACTCACCGCGGCCCATCTGAGTGCCGAGACAGTCCACGCGTACGGCGCGACGACAGTTCTGGCATTGCAAACGAAGCGTGCAACCTGGACACGGTGGAACCTCCTCGCGGAAGCCTCCCGCCAGACCCGCCTCCTCCGTCTCGCGACCACCGAAGACCGCCTTCAGGTGCTCGAGGCAATCGTCCATGACGCGGAACAACAGTCGATCAGCATCTCTCCGGCAGCGACCTTCACCACACCAGAACGTCGCGCAGACGGAAAGAGCGTCTTCACCATTCACAACGGCGAGATCTTCACGTCGCCGGTGATCCTAGGAGCCGAGAGCCTGCTCCTTGACCTCGCGGCGAAGCTCGACGCCCCGACCATCTCCGACCGTCGCCTTACGACCTCGAGCCTCAGCGACGACAAGATCCAGGCACTCCAGCGGATCGCGCAGAGCGGTCAGACAGTCGAAGCGCTCGTCGGACCGGCCGGCAGCGGCAAGACCAGCCTTCTCGCTGCCCTCCGCGTCAGCTGGGAGGCACAGCACGGCGACGGATCCGTCATCGCCCTGGCGCCCTCCTCCGCTGCAGCGACCGTGCTGTCGGACACCCTGTCCCTGCCCGCAGATAACCTCGCCAAGTGGATCCACGAGACCGTCGGCGTCGCCGCCGGTCAACGCAACCGATGGATCAGCGAACTCGAACGAGCAGCACAAGCAGCTGAGACAACCGGCCGCCGACGACGCCACCGACGAATCCTCGCCGAGCTGGCTCGCGCGTACGCCGATCGCGACCGATGGCACTTCCGCGAGAACCAGCTGGTGATCGTCGACGAGGCGTCCATGGCCGGCACGATGGAACTCGCCACCCTCGCTCGCGAAGCCGACAAGGCCGGCGCCAAGCTCCTCCTGGTCGGTGACGACGCCCAGCTCGGCGCCGCGGATGTCGGTGGCGCCTTCCGCCTCATCGCGCGCGACACCAACGCGGCCGAACTCAGCGACGTCTGGCGCTTCTCCAACCAGTGGGAACGTGAAGCCAGCCTGGAGCTCCGCAAGGGACATCCACAGGTCATCAACCTTTACGACGATCACGATCGACTCTCACACGGTTCACTTGAAGACATGGAGGACGCTGCCTATCTCGCCTGGCGACGCGACTCCAACGCTGGCAAGACCAGTCTCCTGATCGCCGCGGACAACGCCACCGTCGCCCGCCTCAATGCCCGGGCGCGACTCGACCGAGTCGCCACCGGCGAAGTCGAACCAGACGGAATCCCCCTCCATGACGGCACCCACGTCGGCCTCGGCGACCACATCGTCACCCGCCTCAACAACCGCCGCCTCCGCATCGGCCGGCGCGGCTTCGTCCAGAACGGCAACCGCTGGACCGTGATCCACCGCTGGGACGACGGCTCCCTCACCGTCCAGAACGACGACCTCCAGACCGTGACTCTGCCGAGAGCGTACGTACGCGAATCCGTCGAACTCGCCTACGCCACCACCGCCCACCGCGCCCAGGGCGCCACCGTCGACAGCGCCCACCTCCTGGTCACGGACAAGCTCACCCGCGCCCTCATGTACGTCGGCATGACCCGTGGCCGCCACAGCAACCACGCCTACGTCGCCACCCACACGGCGACCGCCGAGATGCACGAACCCCAGTTCCCGCAAACCATGCAAGACGTCCTCGAAGACGTCCTCGAACAAGACGGAATCGAGCGCTCAGCCCACGAGACCATGCGCACTCAACTCGACAACGCCACCCGCCTCGACCGCCTGATCCCCATCCACGAACACCTCTGCCAGCTTGACGCTCGCGAACGCTATCGCCCCGCCATCACCAACAGCGGCCTCGACCCCATCGACCAAGCTGCCCTCCAGTCCTCCCCCGCCTTCGGCCCCCTCATCACCGCCCTACGCCAAGCCGAACACCTCGGCCTCGACGTCCCCACCACCCTCCACCAGATCGTCAACCAGTCATCCCTGACCAACGCCAACGACCTAGCCGCCGTCCTGCACGCCCGCGTCGAACGACTCATCACACGAGCCGAACGACGTACCCGCTGGGCCTCGCCCGCACTCATCGCCGGCCTGGTTACACCATCGGTCCACGTCTCCAACCCCACCTACAAGGCAGCCCTCCAGGAGATCGAGTCACAGATCACCCAGCGCGCAGAATGGCTCGTTCATCAAGCCGTCTCAACCAACGAGCCGTGGTACCAGCTGCTCACCGAATCCGCGCCCGAGGCAACCGAGCTGCGCCATCAACTCATCCGCGACATCGCCGCATACCGCGAGCTCTACCGGATCAGCGGGACCGATCCCCTCGGCCCAGCGCCAGTGACCAGCCATAACCAGCAACGCCAACGCAGCCGCCTCAAGGGCTTGATGCAGCAGGTTCTTAACGATGGCCTCTCGGAGGATCCAACAGCTCAGGCCAACCCGAGAACCAGCCCAAGGTTCACAACCCAGCCCGGGATCGCGGGCTAACGCGCTCGGACAAGTGCGTTCGCCCAGGCAGAGGGACGAACCCTGCATCTGCCGCCTACGGATTGCCACGGCCTCGCAAGCAAGAAGTTTGACGGTGGTGCTGCCGTCATTTCGGCGGGGCGAGGTGGTGGTTATGGCCGCCGCAGGTACGGCGCGTGATGTGTGACGAGTTCGTGCAGCAGGTCGACCTCCTCGGCGTGGAAATCTTCGACGTCAGACCAGGTGCGGCGTATTTCAGGTTTGACCCTTGACGTAGATGTCAGATTATGTGACATTTGGTGTCATGAGTTCAGACGTCGGCGGGGTCGGTGGATCACCGTTTTTCCCTGCTCCGACGCCGACGCCCGCGGCGCAACCAGCGATGTCAGGGAAGCTGGCGGATCGTGTTGCTGCGGTGGCGGGCTTGGATCGACCGAGCATCGTCGCCGCGTCGCCGGACGTGCTGGAGCGGACTCTGGAGAGTCTCCTCGGCGCCTTGAAGCGCCTATCTGATTCGGAGCTGCAGCAGCGCGAACGGCATCAGGACGGCAGTTTGCGGATCACGAGTCACCTGGCCGTGTGGCTGATCTCGCGTGTGGCCGAGGCCTACGGGAACAAGCTGGTCGATCTCGCGAAGGTACCGGACAAGCAGAGCCTGCGCAGCCTGGCTGGTCTCGCTCACCTGCTGCACTCCGCGATTGACGAAAAGGAAGGACGGCAGCCGTGAGCGGATATGTCGAGCCCGCGGGGAATCTCAGCGAGGCCTGGCTGCGCACTCTCGAAGTGGTCCACGCGGCCGACGGCTACGCCATCAATTTGATGACGACGGTATCCGCGCCGCTGGCGGCGGAAGACGTCGGTATCCGTGAGGAGATCGATCGGATCCTCGTTGACGGTCATCGTTCCGGCACCCGCGTTCAGTCGGTCGACACGGTTGCCGGCACGATTTTCCCGGTCGATCTCTACGTGGCGCCTGGTTTTGCGTTCCAGCCGGGTCTCGACAGCAGCAAGACGGCGGAGCTCGACCTGGCGGCCGCTGACATGTACGAGGCCTACCTCGACATCCTACCGATCCTGAGGACCGAGTCCGCGAATCAGAGAGGCACGTACTTCGGCAGGATGATCAGCTGGCCCGGGAAGACCGGCGGCGGCTTCAACCAGTTGGCTGAACGGGTACGAGTTCTGCGGCATGAGCGCACGCTCAAGAGGAGCAAGCACAATCTTGACGACATCGCAGTCGGTGGAGAGGCTGAGGGCCTCTGGGGGCACGACGTACGAGATGGTGTCCCGGCCGGCCTGCAGGTTTATGCGGCCAACGACCGGCGACCACGCGGGTTCCCGTGCCTGGTGCACATCGACCTCACTGTATTTCAAGGGCGTCTGAGTCTGGCGGCGGTCTACCGCCACCAGTACCTGGTCACCAAGGCTTACGGCAACCTGCTGGGGCTGAGCCGTCTGCAGGGCTTTCTGGCTCAGCAGACTGGCTACGAAGTCGGCGAGCTGGTCGTCAACGCGACCATGGCCGATCTCGAGGAGGGCACGTACACCAAGTCAGGGGTGTCCGACCTGATTGAGGCGGCACGGGCGAAGGCCAACTCGTGAACGACCTCGGAATTCGCCCGGGCGTCGACCTGGTGAGCGTTTCTGATCTGGCCGAGATGATCGCCACCTCAGGTCCGGTGTTCATGGACATGTGCTGGACGCAGCACGAGCAGACCTTCTGCTGCGGCAGCGTCGAGCGACTGGCGTCACGATGGGCGGCGAAGGAGGCCACAATGAAGGCGATCGGTCGTGGCATCGGCGACATCGATCCGCTCCATATCGAGGTTCTGTCTCGAGACGGATACGCGCCGGACCTCCGACTGACCGGCTCGGCGCACGCCTGCGCCGAGGCCGCTGGCCTGGATACCTTCGTTGTGTCTCTGAGCCACGAAGTGGACCTTGCCATTGCCTACGTGATCGGATACGCCGCCGCGGTCGTCTCGCCGCGGCCGCGCGCTCGATCCGGTGGCTGCGGATGGACCCCGCGACGCCGTCCGCAAGCTCGCATGTAGTACACACCACCTGTGACCAGCAAACGATTGGATGGAGGTGCGGAGATGGCCAGCGACCAGGCAGGCCGCGGACGGCCGGACAGCAAGTCCGAGCAAACCGCGGTCGGGCACCGCCTACGCTCCGCGCGGGAGACACTCGGCCTGACCCAGGAGGATGTCGCGTCGGCGCTCGGGCTTCAGCGCACGAGTGTCATCGCCATGGAGGCAGGCCGGCGCAACGTAACTGCCCTCGAGCTTCGTCGATTGGCCCGTCTGTATCGACGTGACGTCGGCTGGATCCTCGGGGAGGGTCCGGAGAGTCTTGAGGAGACGAAAGCCGAGAATCAGGCACTGTTCCGAGCAACCTCGCGGTTGTCGGACGAGGACAGAGAACAGGTACTGCGCTTCGCTCAGTTCCTTGCTTCTTCGCAGCCCGCGAAGTCTGCTCGGGCTTCTCGTGGCCAAGGACCAATCCAACGCGAAGCTTCGAGGCGTAGTCAGACGGATGATCCGGGCCGTCCGGCAGGACCGGAAGACGAGGGCTGACGATGGCAACGACGGCGCAACGTCGACATGCCTTGCAGGCGGCCGGTGGGCTGCTGGACGAGCTGGGGATCAACCAGGAGGATCCCGTCGACGTCTTCGACATCATCGACCAGCTCGGGCTCTGGCTGGTGTTCAACCCGTTGAACAGCCTATTGGGCGCAGTGGTTCCCAAAGGCAACGGCGGGATCATGCTCACGACACAGCGCGGGCCATCGATCCAGCGGTACACGGCCGCACATGAGGTTGGCCATTGGCTCCTGGACGTGAACGAACCTGCCTTCGATGCCGAAACCGACATCTTCCACCCGTCGGAAGATCGGGAGCGGCTGGCTCAGCTGTTTGCAGGTCAGCTGCTCATGCCACCTCCACTGGTCTTTGCCGCATGCGCTCGGCACGGCATCGCCTCGCCCCGGGACGCGTCGGGCGCCGCCGTGTATCTCGTTGCCCGCGACATGGGCGCAAGCTACGAGGCGGCGGTGCGGCAGCTCTCGAATCTGGACATCATCGAGGCCTCACGCCGCGACTACCTGCTGTCTCTCACACCGGCGCAAATCAAGACCGACCTCTGCTACGGGCACCGCCCACGGGGAGCGGTCGATGTCTGGCCGGTCGGCATGGACTCCGACCGGACCAACGTCCAGATCACGGCCGGCGACGAGGTCTGCCTGGCACTGCCCGAGAATCGGTCCACCGGCCATCGCTGGCTGACTGCCGCCGACCTGCAGGCCCGGACCGAGCGGCGGCGGTCTCCGGCACCGGGTCTTTTTGCTCCGCCACTTTCTCCGACCACCGCTCAACAGCCACGGGGACCTGCCAACGGCAACTCTGCTGGGAGGCGTCCTGCGCTGGAACGTCTTCCAGGAAACGCCGGCGCCCAGCGCACACTGCCGACGAGAAGCACAGCGACGGGCGATTCACCGGATGCCGCCCTCGAAACGGACGCCTGGCAACCGCGCGCTCCGGAGCTGCGCGAAGTCGACGATCGGTTTCGGGCGGGTTGGGCCGGCGTGGCACCCTCCGAGGTCCGCGCAGCGCGACGCGCGATCGCGGGCCGCACCGATGTGACCTTGCCTGAGTCGCTCCAGAAGTACCGTGCTCGATCGGATCCCGATGAGCCCGGGGAATCCCAAGAACCCGCGAGTCAGCTCGACACCGCGACCATTCCGGTCGCGGCCACCGGTCGCCGCTTGATTGCCTTGCGGTCCGATGGCGAGGGCATGACCACGGTAGAGCTCTATTACACGTCGGCATTTGATCCGGACAGCCCGGTTGCTGCTGGCTATCAACTTAACGTCGCTGTCTCACCGCCACCTCAGGTCGCGTATCGCCGCAGGCTACTGGCCATCGCGACCGACGACACGAGGGAGGATCGAAACGACGGCGGTGGGTCCTCATGAACTCCTCGAATCGGCCAGCCATCGACCTCCGTCCACTCGTGACCGCTCCGCTGATCGATCAGGGAGCACGCCCACTCTGCGTTCCGATCAGCTTGAGCTTGGCCCACGAAGCAGCTGTCATCACAGCGGCTGACCAGGCGAGAGCCCCCGAGGCGATCTGGTGGCACTGCACCAAGGAAGGGCTGGTGTCGGCTGACGGGATGCTCCTCGAGGACGCGGGGGACACCCTCGAGGTCAGTGGGCAACCGGCACTTGTGGCGTGGCCCTGGAACCCCAACTTGGGCGTCGGTACGGAAGACCCTCCAGGAGCCGCCGGATCTCCGCCTTGGCAGACTGCAACGCTTGAGCCGTTGGACCTTGCACACGACGGGATCGAATCCGACATCGAGGACGCCCTGGCCGAAGGGCGACCAGTCGTTCTCGTCGTAGAGGTAACCGATGAATTCGACGAGGCTGGCGAGGACGGCTCAATCGAGGTCCCGGACATCCGCAGCGCCTCTGGTGACTACCACGCCGTACTCGTTGTCGGAGCTGCCACGGACGCCGAGCGCGGACGCCGACTCTTGATCCGCAACAGCTGGGGGGATTACTGGGGGGCCGGTGGGTACGCCTGGCTTCCGCTGGACTACCTCATCGCATTCGCGGCTGAGGCCGCGGTCGTCATCAATTGGCATGCAGCCCTTTGAGGCCCTGAGACGTCCGAAGGAGTACCAATGGACATCGCTGAGTATCAACGGCTTACGGCAGGTACCGACATTCTCGATCCCGCCGACCTAGGTCTCCCAATTCTCGGGCTTGCCGGCGAGGTCGGTAGCCTCGCCGCCGAGTACAAGAAGCGGCAGCGTGACACTGTCGGCTACCGAGCCTTTAAGGACGAGGTCCGGGAAGATCTCGGTGATCTCCTGTGGTACGCCGCAGCACTGGCGCGTCGATGTGAACTCGACCTCACTGAAGTTCTGGTCGACAACCTCCGCAAGACGCAGGAGCGCTTCGTGCGTCCGCCGACACCACCGCCACATCCGCTCTTCGACCAAGCCTGTGAGCCTGGCGAGCAGTTGCCGCGAACCCTCGACATCACGTTCGTCGAGCAGCTGGCTTACGACCGAGGTCACGCGCCAGTACCGGTTGTCCGGATCTATCAGGGGACAGCGCCCGTCGGCGACCCCCTCGACGACAACCGCGACGACAACGATGACTACCGATTCCATGACGCGCTGCACCTCGGTCACCTGGCGGTCCTGGGTTGGTCACCGACCATGCGTCGTCTGCTAGGCCGTAAGCGCAGCTCGGATCGAGACGTCGATCGGATCGAAGACGGTGGCCGAGCGTCGGTCGTCGAAGAAGGTCTGACCGCTTACGTCTTCTCGGTCGCAGTAGACCACAGTCTCTTCGCTACCAGTGATCGCGTGCCGATCGACGTGGTCAAGGCGTGCCGGCGAATGACCGCGCATCTCGAGGTTCGTCGACGCACAGCTGCAGATTGGGAGTACGCGATCCTCGCCGGGTATCGCGTCTTCCGCGAGCTGCAGACGCACCGGGGCGGGACCGTGCACGTCGATCTCCTCAACCGATCGCTCAGTTTCACGCCGCTGGCTCGCGAGGCGGAGAGCGCGATCAGATGAGTGCCACAGCTGCGGGCAATCAGTTGATCCTCGAGCCAGGTGCCGTGGTCGTCTTCGAGGGACTCGACAGGGCTGGAAAGTCGACCCAACTCGAACTCCTGCAGCATCGCGTCGCTCCCGGGACCGTGACGTTCGCGCATATGCCGTCAGGAACGGTGATGTTCACCCAGGAGCTCTATCTGCTGCTCGAGAATCACCCGCCGGCGTCTGGGCTTGCTCGACAGCTAGCCCATCTGGCCTGTCACAGCGAGAACATGCTCTCGCTGGTCGACGGTGCCGCCTCTGGAGCGCTCGTCCTCGATCGGTGGTGGTGGTCAACGGTCGCGTACGGATGGTACGGCGGCGCCGTGCAGGCGTCCGGCATCTCCGAATCCACCTTCCGGGAGTTGGTATCCGTAGTGTGGGCGCCGCTCACCGCGTCAATCGTGTTGCTGTTCCTGACACCGCGGGGCGAAGACCCGAACAATGTGAGTGGGGTCGAGGACGGATACCGCGAGCTTGCGGGCGCGCATCCTGGGCTGGCAGTCGTGGTACCTGACATGGATGAAGGCGACACACACAACTACCTGGTCGACAGTTTGATCAGCGCCTCGCTGGCTCGCCTGTCCTGAGGTGGTTTCTGCACCTATGCACGGAGGAGTTGCTGCCGGCCGACCCTCCGCGGGCCGAGGACCTGCTCGACCGCGCCGTTGATACCCCACTTCGGTGGGAAGAACGGGTGCACGAGACTGCCCTGCGGCGAGAACTGCTGCTTGATACGGGTCCGATTGCCCACGCCGCGTCTCGTCGGGTGTGCAACCCGAGCGTACTTGTCCGTTTCGCAGAACAGGTTCTGGCAGTCGATCAGTTTGAGCCGACGCCCGAAGAGATCCTCGAACTCCAGGTCGAGCTGGGCCAGCTGCTCTTCTTGTGTGTCGACCATCCAGCGAATGGCCTGCTCCGGAGTTGTCGTGCCGAGATCCGGGAAACACTTCGCGATGCCGCTGCGAGCGCCAGGCCCCGGCACGACGAAGTCGTCCTCGTCAAAGTCAAGCAGGGTTGTGTAGTTCAGGTCTATCGTCAGTTGGTAGGCCAGGAACGGACCCAGCGACGGGTAGGCGCTGATCTTGTCGAAGACCTCCTGCAGGCTTCGAGCTCGTGCCAGGTCGGCCGCCAGCCCTGAGCACATCATGTGCTCTATCAGTCGAAGATGGTTCACGTGTTTGCGCTCGGCGCCGAACGGGGGCGGCGGCACGATGTAGGCCGCTGAGTAAATTCGCTTGCCGCTCTTAAGGACCTCGTCCAGCACTCGAGAGTACCGACCGACGTCGAAGCCAGACCAGTCGATTTCGCCGCTGTGTTGAAGGACGCGCCAAGTCGACGGCTTGTTGAAGAATCGATAGATGAGCGTCCTCACCAGGATGTCCTCAGGTTGCTGGGAGCCCTCGTAGACGATCCGGATAAGATCCTGCGATACCCGATCTGCAGCACGGTAGGCGTTCGTGAAGCGGTACTGGGACAGGATCGGATCATCAGTCCACGGACCGGAGGCGCCGGCCACGCGACCGTGATAGACCCGCTGACGCTCAGCGGCGAACCTCCAGTAGGTCTGCAGTACCTCCGTGGACGCTACTGAGTGTGAACCGATCCGAACTGTACGCATGACGCGCCTCCTGTTGACCTTCGCGTCACACTCTCATGGCTGGGTCCGACCCATGGCTACGGCTCACCGGTAACCACGGGGCGGTGAGTCCGGTACCGCCTGATGGCGGTACTTTCCGCGCTGCGTATCGTGCTCTTAGCCTGTCGCCGGCGCTCTGAAGCTGGTCGATTCCGGTGCTCGAAAGTGACCTGGTGGGGGCCGTCTAGGACTCGGGTTCGCCAGCGGTGGTATGGATATTGGGACGCTGTCGGCCTCGCGTCCTCCGTACCGGTAGCTGGCATATCTCAAGATCACGACTGCGGAATGGTCGACGATGATCAGAACATTGCTATAGGCAAGTTCCTGCTCCGTCACAGCCCCGTGAGACGTTGACAAACGACCATCATTGCCGAGCACTGCTAGGAGTCAAAGACGCAGGTCAGACCCGGATTCGGTGCCTTCGGCGTCAACAGTCCACGTGACTGGAAGAGATCTCCACCATCTTCGAAGGCGATTCAGGCTCCTCGAACGACTGTTTCGGATGGGGTTTCGGGGCGGTGTTCGGTCCGCGAGCAGCCGAGGCGGGAGGTCCATTCGCGGAGGCGGCGGAGGGCTAGGTCTAGTTCGCGGTGGAAGGCGAGTGGGCTGGAGGGGGCGGCGTCTTCGAGGTAGGAGGCTTCCCAGAGGGTGCGGAGAGCGGAGAGTTCTTCGATGAGGGCGCCGTGGTGTGACCAGCAGGGTGGGATGACTTTGTGGTCCAGGTTGTAGCGGCCTGCCAGCCAGTCGACCCAGGTGTCGAGGCGCTCGAGTTCATCGGTGGCGGCACGTGCGTCGAGGTCTCGCCAGCAGATGATGAATGGATCGTCGGTGGCGAGGTCGAAGGACTTCAGGAGGTCGTCGCGCGGTGTCATTCGGGATTCCTTCTGCGACGGGTCGACTGCGCGATGCTGGCTTGGATCTGGTCTGCGTCCGCGCGGGCCGGCCATGGAGTCATGTTCAGGAGGATGGGTGGGGCGGTGCGGGCGAGGAGGATGCCGGTGCCGAGTGGAAGGGTGCGGATCACGTCGGGCGGGAGGATCGAGATGCGGCGGGTGCTGGTGGAGATGGTGCGTTTGCCGTCGGGACCTCGGCTCCAGTTGCGGATCTCCTCATCCCGATCGCCGCATACGGCCGCAAGGTCCTGTAGGTCTCGAGGTTGAGCGGAACCGCCGAGAATGAGGCGGAGGGTCGCGGCGTCCCACATCGCTGCAGCGGCTTGTTCGCCCCATTTGTCCCTCGCCTGGGCGAGGGATTGGATGACGACGAGAGTTGAGATCCCTGAGCCGCCGCCGTCGGCCATTAGGGAGGGTAGTGACGGTACTGCGCACAGGTTGGCGATCTCGTCGAGGATCAGCGCGAGCGGGGGCTCGAGGCGACCGCCTGGGTTGCCGGCGGCGAGCTGTCGGGCGGTCTCGGTGATGTCCTCGAGGAGGGCCGCGATGAACGCTGATGTTGCGCTCGCACCGATGCCAGTGCCGAGTAGGTAGATGGTGCCGCGGTTGGCGATGAAGGTCTTGGGATCGAGGCCTTCGCCGTCTGCTGGGTCGAAGGACTTCCGTACGGCGGGATCGGCGAGGGCGGACAGAGCCGAGCGTACGCCTGCCCAGACGGCGTCTCGGGTGCGGCCGTCCATGCGGACGATGCCGTCGAGCGTGTCGCCCCAGCCTTCGGCGGCGTCGGGTGACCGGTTGAGGATGGTGACGGCTTCGATGGCTGAGGCGGGTTCGAGGCTCCAGCGGTAGAGCTGCGCGACACCGGCACCGTCGATGGCCGCGGCATGGAGGAGCCCACGCAGCGTCATCTCCGTTTGTCCGTGCCAGAACGCACCGTCGGACACACCACCCTTGGTGAAGCCTGCGCCGGCTGCGAGCCCGCTGGCTCGCACGATTGCTGTGGTCGGGTTTTCGCAGCCACGAACCGGCGACCAGCGGATGCCTTCGACTTGCCCGAGTCCTTGTGGGTCGAAGATCGCTACCGGTCCGCGGGTTCGGCGAAGCTCGACGGTGGCTGCGAGGTTGTCTGGCCTCGTGGAGGTGGTGACGACGGCGCCGGGCGCGTCGATGATGGCGCCGATGATCTGGTGGAGGCCCTTGCCGGAGCGAGGCGGACCGAGTGCGATCTCGGAGTCCTCGACCGACGCCCAACACTCGCGCCCGTGCGATCGCCCGAGAAACCGTCCCACATCTGGTGGTTGCGGATGTCGGACGGCGGGGCGCGCGGACCGACCACGGCGCAAGACCTGGCCACGCCCAACAGATGCCTCGACGTCGGCAGCGGTGGCGAGCCCTGGGCGTTTGGCAAGAGACCTGGCACGACGTGCCCCGCCGGCTTGGCGTTTCGTCCACAGGTAGTGGACGCCGACTCCACCCGTGATCGGAATCATCAGCAGCACCGTGAGTATGACCCAATAGACAACGGGATGAAACGCTCGGCTCGGGAGTCCGAAGACCCGTGCAGGATCGCCCGGATCGAGTACAACCTTGAGCGCACCGGCCCATGGTGTGTGAATCCACTCGTGCGTTGTCAGGAGGCTGCTGAGACCGCCTGCGAGGTAGAGGATCCCCGCACTGGACAGCAATAGTGCGCCGCCGACGATGATCATGTCCGAGAGATCTCTGGGTGATCGTCCCCCAGTGTCCATGTCACATCCTTCCGTCAGTGTCGAACAACCGAGCCTCGCGGGCGTGCCGAACGAGCTGTACGACGAACGATCGGCCGGGGAGGCGCCACAGTGCACGGCCCTTGGGGAGCTTCGCGATGGTGGACACTTCAACGTCCGTGAGCCCTAGCAGGGTCGCCGTACGGGCGAGCTGGTCGGGTTCTTGCCGCAGCATGATCCGTGTGGAGCAGTCGGCCAGCAGTCCTTCGGCCAGGGCGCGGGCTTCCGAGCCCAGATCGCCGACGGCGGCCAAGTCCGACAGGCGGTGGACGATCAGGATGTTGGAGACGCCCCACGCACGCGAGAGTTTCCACTGCTCCTGCATCCGACGTAGCAAGGCGGGATCCCGCATCACGCGCCAGCCTTCGTCGTACACGATGAACCGCTTCCCGCCGGCCGGATCGGTGACCGCTGCCTCCAGCCACGACGAGGCGCACGCGAGCGTCAGGCGCAGCGCTTGATCATTGCCTCCGGCACCGATCCACGACGAGTCGAGGGAGACCATCGGAAGCGAGGGGTCGAACCGGGTCGTCGACGGGCCGTCAAACATGCCAGCCAGATCGCCGTGTACGAGTCGTCGGATCGCGTGGGCCAGCTCTCGGCTGTCGGCCTCTGAGGTGCCATCGCCGAGCCCTGGCGAGAAGAGGACTTCGACCACGTCGGGAATCGTCGGTACTGGAATCCGAGACACCCTGTCGACGGCCAGATCGAGCGCGGTGTGCTCTACCGCGGACAACGGCCGGCCGAGCGTGGACTCGGCGAGTGTGCCGAGCAGCGCGCGCCTGCGGGACCGGACGATTCGGTCCCAGTCGTCGTCTCCGACGCCGCTAGGACGGCTGCCGGCGTCCAGAGGGTTGAGCCTGGTGGATAGGCCCGGGCCGAGCTTGATGACCGATCCACCGACCGACTCTGCAACTGCCGTCCACTCTCCCTTCGGGTCGCACGGCACGTAGGCCCGATGGCCCAGTGCAATGGACCGCGTGATCAATGCCTTGGCCGTAGAGGACTTCCCGCTACCGATGACTCCTGCCAGGAGCAGGTTCGGGTTGGTGATGACGCGTGACTGGTACAGCTCCCAGGGGTCGTAGACGAAGGACCCGCCGCTGAAGACGTCGTTGCCGATGTAGGTGCCGTTGGCACCCAACCCGCCTTCGGCGAGGAACGGGTACGCGATCCGGAGGATTCTGGTGGTCGCGCGATGGTTGTCCACCAGCAGCGGAAGCCCCCGACGCAGGCCGACAATCTCAGCCGGCAAATGCTCGTCATCGGACAGGGGCTTGGCGGGCGCCGTTCTGCGCGACGCAACCCGGCTAGCCCGCCGATTGGCTCGCCTGGTTCGCCGATCTGTCTCGGTGGGTTCGAACCACCCAGTGTTCGCCTTCATCCGAGACCGACCCCGAACGGCAGCGCCGCAGCGAGGAACCCTTCGACCTGTTGCCCGACGAGACGCCGTACGTCGAGCAAAGCCTGCGATGCCGCGATCTCGATCTCAGTACACGCCTCGTCGAGACCGTCCTCGGTGTCCGCCGAAACTGCAATCAGTCCGATCCAGCGGACGTCGCCGTGCCCGGCAGCAAGGTCTTTCTCCCGTTGAGCAACGTCGGCGTCGAGCTGGCGGTCTTCTTCGGTCTCCATCTGCCCGACACGCTTGCGGGTCGCGCGATCGGTGACCCGTTCGACCTGGTGACGACGGGCATCGCGGAGCGCCTTGCCGATCGGGACCGGTTGCAGTACGAGCGAGAAGGTCCGCCGGATCCCCGGCTTGAGCAGGAGCGGGCTCAGGAACGACGGCGTCGCCCGCAGCCGGGGCCACTCGGTAACGACGTACACCCGATGGAACGACGAGTCGGTCCGCAGGTGGTCCCAGGCCGCATCGACGGCCAGCGGCGCTGCGTCCACGGGATCGATGTCTCCGACAAGCGTCCGCGTCGCAGCAGGGTCGAAGGCTACGCGCAAGCTGGCGGCCAGGTCGGCGGCGTTGAGCCAAGCGCCTGCGACGCCGGCTGCCGCGAACGAGGTCTGGAACGCACGCGACTCCGAGTCCAGGACGGCCATGGCCCCGGCCAGGCCCCCGCCGTACTTACGAACCTCCTTCGAAACCGCATCCAGGTTCAACGCAAAGCTGAACAGCGTCTCGTGCCTAGCCGCAGCTGGCGCCGCATGCTGCAACAAGTCACGGTAGATCGCTCCCGCGGGGCTCGCTGGATCCAGACCGCGCTTGCGCGCCCAGTCGCCCAGCCCGTCGCCGGGATCTGGGATCGTCCGCTCGAGGATCTGCGCCCTCGCGATCCGGTTGCTCTGACACAGGCTGGCGATCATCCGGCCGTACGCCGCCACGCGACGGTCCTGCTCGTCAGAGTTCTGGAGCAGATGTGCGGGACCCTCGATCTTCGCGACCGCGATCAGCCGACGGCGCAGCGGATCGTGTACTGCGCCGATCGACGATCGAGTGTCCAGGATCCGCAGCGGGCTGGCTTCGCTCGGCAACTGCAGCACGCCATGTCGGCGCGGCGCCAACACGTTGGCCCGGTACGACTGATTCCTACGGAGTCCGCGGAGCACATGGGCTGTTCGCAACACGACCCAGCGGTACGCCGGCAGTCCCTCGAAGCGTCCGAATGCGGTGACTGCGCAGACGACTGTGGTGGTCATGCCGGTCATCCGGATCGCCGGCGGCCAGCCGGCGAGCAGTGAGGTCAGGGACAAGACGATGCCGATGATCACCAGTGCCACCTGGATCGGTCGCAGACCGAGCAGTAGCGAGTTCCGCTGTGGTCGTGGGAATCGTGCTGAGAGTGCGTTGGACATCGTCATTCTCCCTGCTCCGATACCGAGTTGGCGCTGTCCCCGGGTCCGCTGGAGTCGCCTTCGACCGACACCTCGCTGGTTGCGACGGCGGTGGCGGTGCCGCCTGTATCCGAGCCTGCTGTCGGCGGAGCTTCAGGCTGCCCGGCCGAGTCCCCCGCTGGCTGCGAGTCCGCAGAGTCCGTCGCTTGATCGGAGTGCTCGCCGGCATCGGTACCACTGTCAGCTGTCGACTCGCCATCGGAATCTTCATCGCCGCCGACGACCGGTGATGAGTCGTCCTTGTCCGAGCCGCTGAAGTCTCCGGCGGCCCACTGCTGCAGGCGTTCGAGTTGGTCCTTGCCCGCCTCGACTCCGGCTGCGCCCTGCTGGAGGATGCGCGTCGCCGCTTGACCCTGGTCACCGGCCCAGTGAATGAACGAGTAGGTCGCCATTGGAGCGAACGCCGCCATCGCGACCAGCAGGATGCCGGCGATGAACGTGCCGATATTCGGCGCATCGTCCTGTCCGGGTGCCCCGACAGCAGAGAAGCCAAGTGTGAAGACGAGCGCCATGGCGATCTTGGAGAACAGCAGCGCGCCGACGATCTCGATCCACCGCCGAAGCCAATGCCGGGTCGCCGACCAGGTCCAGCTGACCATCGCGACGGGCGCGAAGATGACGAACGCAACCAGTGCAACGTCGCGGATCAGCATTACGAAGTACAGCGAAAACATCGCGAGTAGACCGAGCTGGACAGCCAGGAGAAGGATGCCGCCCAGCGTCGGTGCGGTCAGGAACACCGTGATGTCAGTCATCCTCTTGATGCCATTCGTAGCAGTGCTCCTGCCGAGGATGCCTGTCGAGATCTCGTCTACGACCCGTCCGCAGGTCGCAATAGCACCGACCGCCAAGGGCACCCCGGCCGTTCCGACCAAGGCGCCGACGGCCGCGTGGCCGAGGCGGGCGGGCTCGCGGCGGATCACGGCGGAGACACATTGCAGGATGAAGACCGCGACGAGGATCGGGAGCGAAAGTCCGATCATCAGGTCCAGGTTGTCCTTCCACCATGTCTGGTCGAAGGTAGGCGACGTGCTGGTGCTGAACGTTTGAAACACGGTCACCGACAAGTCGGACAGGCCGTTCGCAGACCATCTGAGGAAAGAGTCCCATGCTGAGTTCGCGGCCTTGCTGCCCAGATCCCCGACGGCGCAGCCGACCGGGTTCAGGAGGCAATCACTCCACGCCATACCCGGATCCCCCTAACCGATTTGGATGCCGCTGAAGAAGCGGATGATCGGGTTCGCCGAGGCAATCAGAATCGCCGCACCTGCTGCTATCAGGCAGCCGAGCTTGCCGCGACCTGCGTAGTGCGAGTTGCTGCCAAGACTCCCCATCGCCCACGCGACGGCGGAGATGACGAATGCGGCCACGCAGACGACCAGACTGAAGGTCTGCAGCGCACCGACGATCTCGCGCAGTGCAGGGAGGCCGGGAAGACCATTGGAGTTGGGACTGACTCCGGGATCTTGGAGTTGGAAGAAGCTGAGCATGCGTTTGCCTCCTGATGCCGGACAGCACCATTGGGTTGGTTAGGTGGTCGGGTAGATCGGTGGCGCCCAGCCGAGATAGGTGGCACCCCATTGCTTCTCGATTGCGTCGACGTCGACGAGGTACACGCCGCCCTGGCCGGGCACGCGGTCGCCGATGTCGTTCGACACGGTCTGGCCGTTGCCGACGTACACCGCAACGTGCCCGTAAGGACCTTGGGTCGCCCAAAACAGCAGCGCACCGACTGGCGGCCTCCGGTCGTCGGGGTGGGCGTTCCCGCTGCTGACCATCTGGTTCCACTGCTCGCCTGCCGAGTAGTAGCCGGAGTTGGAACGGCCCCAGATGTTCGACGCCAGGCGAGCGCACAGCTGGTAGTAGCCGCGGCTGCCGACGAGGTCGAGTGCTCGGCGAACCGCCGCGTCGGCACCAGGAAGCTGGTCTGTGTCGCCAGCTCCCCAACTCCCGCAACCGTCGACGACGGGCGTCGAACCGACGAGCCGTACTGCCGCTTCGTAGTTGCTGCGGTAGTTCTTGCCGTCCGCAAACGCCGACCGCTGCACCTCCTGCGCAGCCTCCCACGGCTTCAACGCTGTCCAGCCAGGCAGATTCGCGAGGGCCGCGTAGAACAAACCCGCCGCACCGGCCGGGTCCATGCGTACCTCGACCGGGCCCCAGCCGTCACGCTGCTGGAAGAGGCCGCGCGAGTCTGAACCGGCTGCATCTCCTCGGTCCGTGTTCTGTAGAGATGACTCGGTCAGGGCTGTCATGACCGCGATGACCTTGCCGGCCTCGCCCATTCCGTAGCGATCGCCGACGCCCACGATCACTGCAAGGTTGGAGGCCTGCTCTGCGTCGAGGCTGAGGGCCTTCGAGGTCTGGTGCGCCTCGCAGGCGCCCTGTCCCTTCGCCACACTGACGAGCGGAGTCACCAGGCCGACGGCTGTCGCCAAGAAAGTTCCCACGGCTACGAGCTTGAGGATCACTGCGGCAGCTCGTTGGTGGCCGACCAGAACGTGCACTCTGGCCGACAGATCACGCTGACTGTCAGATGCCGCTCAGTCCTGGTCGTCGCCCCGTCGACCACGTTGTCCTGCGTTCCACGGACGAGGGAGAGCGTGCCAGCCCTTCGGCGCTCGGGGATCCCGGGCGAGTGCCTCCAGCTTGGGTGTCGTCGTTGCCGTGACGTCCCGCAGGCTCGCCCGTGCGCCATGGGCCTTCAGCTCCTCCCATTGGCTGGCGTAAGGAAGCATGCTGCGTGCGATCGGCGCCGAGTCGGGCGCCTGCAGCGAGTCCGCGAACGACGAGACGACGTTCTGCCACTGGGCGTACGTATGAACCGCCGTGTCGTAGGTCCAGATCGCCCTACCGAACGCAATCGCGTACTCCACCGGATCCGTCGTCGCCGGCCGTACCCAAACCGACAACGGCGCCGGACCCGGCGTCGCCGTACCAGTCACCTGGCCGGCACTGGATTGACCTGACGCGCCATGAGCAACCTGCGGGGTGTTTCGCCAACCGATCACGACCGCCAAGATCACGACAACGAGCAGGATCAGGATGACGACCGGTACGACGAGCTTCGAGTTCGTGACTCGACGCATGTCAGAGTTCCCTTCGTGTCTTCACTGGCCGGAGCCAAGCGATGAGTGAGCGCGCAACGGGCGCGGGGATGATGCCGACAGCGGCCTGCAGGCGCAGGTAGAAGCGGAACTGGGCGAGGTAGTACCGAACGAGCCAGTTCCGGCGGCGTGGATGCCTATCCAGGTTGTTCATGGAAGCTCAACGTTTGAGCCCTCGTGACCCTCGAGTAACTTCGCCGGTAACTTCGAATCAGGCAGAGTGAGCGAGTCCCAGTCCGAGACCGTCATGCCACGACGCACCCGGCGGCCGACCAAACCTTCTGGATCGGTACGACGGACGAGGTGACCTCCCGGCAGCTTGGTCGATCCACTGCCGGACAACCGGATCCGCGAAAACCACATCCGGCGGCTGCCCAGCCGCCAGGCGTGACAGCGCTGACGTCTGGATCGGTCCGTTGTGAAGCAGCCACGCCAAGCCCTCAGCCTGATCCCTGGGTACGCCGATGGCCCGCAGGCGTGACGTGATCGCGTGCTTGGAGAAGCCAGGGCCATCAGCCGCGACCACCAGCCGCCGGCGTACCTCGCCAACCGGGAGCCCGGCATTCTCCAACCGCACACCGATGCGGTCGAGCAGTAGGCCCAGCTCCGCGAGCATGCTCGGCTCCACAGATTCAGGTACGAAATCCAGCAACGGATGCCGCTGACGCCGTCTCGCTTCCTGACGTACGACATCGGCCAGCCGCCACCGCACCAGGTTCGCCAGGTACCCCCACGACACTCGGCCGCCGGGGAGCTTCTCCGCCAACCGTCGGCAGCGTTCCCACGCCACGACGCGTGCCATCTGGGCCGCCTCGTCATGGCCCAGGGCGGCCCGAAGCCGGCCGGGCAACTCCGCGACGATGCGTTCCTCGATGGCGGCGGCAAGCCGCTTCGACGGCTCCTCCGCCCACCCCGAGTTCGCTGCGTCGGCCAGGAGCGCCTGAAGTTCTTCAGTCACTGGCTCACTCCGTTCCCGATGCCTCGGACCTGGCCCGAGAGCTGATGCTTGCTGTCGGCACCAATCTCGGCCGGAGCGGCTCCGATCTGAACCCGGAGTACGAAGTCCGGAGTCCTGGATTTCGTCACAACGACGGACCCGTCGGCGACGGGCCAGGACTGTCGAACTCCGACAACGGCTGCCGGTTCGGCTTGTAGTCCGCCAACGGCCGCGTCGCGACCATCGCGTCGTACAGACGCCGCGGGCCGTTCTCGGCTTTCAGCAGACTCGCCGCAGACAGGCCATCCGGGATCTCGACCGCACGAACCCTCTTGTAGAAGTAGGACAGGTCGGGATGCGAGGCGATCGCCGTACGACGCCACTCCTGATCGCCGTCCAAGGCAACGATCACGGTGTCCGTGACCGTGTAGCGGTACAGCGTCTTCGCCTGTGCCGATGACAGCTGCGAACCACACATCGGAATGCCCGCCCAGCGCTCACCCGCCAGGCGCCCGAGACTCTCGATCGCGACCGCATCCAACGGATCGTTGACGACTACGACAAACGCGCCCTCGGTCAGCATGTCCAGTTGCTCCTCGATCCCGACCAATGCGTTCGACGGGCGGTGGATCAACGTCGTCGGCGACGCCGAGTACTCCGGCTTGCCACCCGGTCCGACGCCGACGAAACCGACCGGGTCAAGCCGCTCGTCGCGCGCAAGCAGCATGAGCCGATCGCGAAACACATCAACAGCCGTACCTTCGTTGGTCCATTCGGACAGGCCGGCCCTGATCAGCGTGCGAAAGTCGAATCCCTTCTCACGCAGGTGATCGGTGAGCCGGGTGAACGAGTCCGGCGCGTACCCGATCCGCCAGGACGAGTCCGTTTGCAGTACCTCACTGACGCCGCGCTCCCGCACTTGCTCGACGTGCCAGCCAACGTTTGCCCTGAGCAACTCTCGCCGGTAGAACCTGGCCGCAGCCATGTTCGCGACCATCATTCGCTGACGTTCACCGCTGATCAGCACGTTTTCGGAATCCGATGACACAGCATTCATCACAACCTCCGTAGACCAACAACTCATTGGCTAAGAAGGTCGTCTCCGACGGTTCGACAAAGAACCCGGACTTCGACATCGGGGACTACCGGATCAAGGCGTTGGGAGGCTATCGGGCGGGTCCGTGTCAGCAATCGGGTACGGCGGTGAGTGCGGCCGACCTCGACGCGCCGAGCGGCCTACGGACTCGAGGACCTCGCGCGAGACGATCTCCGGGTCGAGCTGCAGGACCTTCGAGAGCTCCCCCAACTGTGCCGCCACCCGGTCCTGCGGCAACCTCGCGACCAGAGGCGCTACCCAGCGCAGCGCATTCACCCGGCCGCTGATGTGATCCAGCACCGGTGACCACCGAGACACCTCAACCTCGATCGCTAGCTCGGCAAGCGGTCTGGGCTGATTCAGGGCCTTGAAGAGGCGATCAGTACCTGCGTGTGTCTCGAGCAGCGAGGACGGGTCATGCCCCGACGGGAATTCAGCCACCTGCACACGCTTGAAGACCGCCGACAGGTCATCGAGCCACTTTCGGGCGGCGATGCTCCCAGCCCCGTCGGCGTCCACTCCCACGATCACGGTGTCGCTGTCCGAGTAGTGGCGAACCATCGAGACCTGCTGCAACGACAGTGCTGTCCCGCACACCCCAAGACCGGCCCAGCCGCGAGAGGTCAACCGGCTCAACTCATCCACCGCCACGGCGTCCATCGGCCCTTCAACGAAGACAGGCGTTGCCCCGCTCTCCAACAGATCACGCTGCTCCGCGAGGCCCACCAGTGTGTGCGACTTCTGGTAGATACGGGTCGCCGGCGAGTTCAAGTACTTCGTCCGCCCACCCCGTGAACGCCCCACGAATCCAACCAACTCCTGGCCCGAATCCCAGGCAGGGAACATGATCCGATCGCGGAACCGATCGACCAAGTAGCCCTTCTTGGTCGCAGTGGCCAGCCCGGAAGCCAGCAGAGTCTCGTCGTCGAAGCCCTGGGATCTGAGGTGGTCAGCCAAGTGGGCCCAGCCATCGGGGGCGTAACCGATCTTCCAGTTCGAGGTCGACCTGAGCACGTGCCCAAGCCCGCGCCGCGTCAGGTGAGAAGCCGCCCAACCGGCACCAGACTGCAGCAGCTGATGACGGAAGAACTGCCCCGCCGCGATCTGTACCGCCATCAACCGGCGATTGTCACAGTTCATCGCGCCAACCACCTCAAGGCAGCTCGGGGCCACCCGGATCCGTGGGCTCATCTGGCTCAGCCGGCGAGTCACCCCAAAGGCCAGCCGAACGCGTCAGCTGTTCCCCCATCCGGTCGATCCCCTCATCCAGCAGCTCGATAGCCCGCCGGATCGACCACCTCGGCGGGCTCAACTCGTCCGGCCGGGCGTCGGTTTCCCCGTCTGGTCCTCGATCCATGACACTCCCCTCTCGTGCGTTGCTGACAGCAACGTCTTCGGGTCAGCGTCATGGTGTTGGACCGCGATCAGAACCCGGATCAAGATGTCCAGGAGTCCCGATCTCAGCCCTTCTGGGGGCGTCAGTCAGTAAAGTCGGTTTGGCAGGCTGGAGATGCGGCGGTGGCAGGTGGCGCTCGGCAGCGTCGTACAGACGGTTCGCGGTCGCTACGACCCTGCCGCCGAGTGTCTCGATCAGGCGGACAGGTGGCGTCCGACTGACCACGCCTGTCGTTCTGGCGATCAGGTCCGCCGATGACTGATCGGGCAGGCATCCCAGCCGCGAGAGAACCAGGTACGCGGCCGACGTCGCTTCCAGCCTGATGACGCCGTGACAGCTTGCGCCACGCAAGCGCTTGTGCATGCGCAGGTGTGCCAATTCGTGAGCAAGGCTCATAGCCGCCATCGGTACGTCGAGATCGTCGGCGACGACAATCCGCCGCCGGCGATCAGCGGTCTCGGCTCCGTCCCCGTGCGATGGCAAAGGACCACGTTCGACCCCGTATCCGCTGGCAATCGCGACCTCTTGCAGGGCAGCAAAGGCCTCGCGCGGCGGGCGGGCCGGGACCACTTGGAACGGTCGACCGTCAGTCTGGCTGACGTCCCACACTGTCGCGACCCCATGCCCTTGCACCGGACCTGCTGAACGGTCCACCTCGGAGGTCGCGGCAACGATTCTGATGCCAGACGCACCCCGGAGAATATGACGTCCTCTACGCTGCCAGCCCGGTCGTCCGTCGACCCAACTTGCGTTCGGCATCTGCAGCTTGATGAGTACGACGTTGCGGAACGACTGATCGCGAAGTACGGCAGCGGCCTGGAGCCACCGGCTCCAGGCCGCATCGGACCAATTCCGCCGTACGTCCGCCTCGACCGCCTTGCGAAGGTCGTCGACCGTTACCCGGACTCGGTTCACCTGTCCGAGCGTCGCGCCACACGAACCAACCCAGAACCCAGAACTCGAAATCCAGGAGTCCGGGACATGCCGCTGTGCGGTCCCCCCGGACGGACACGAGGCGGCTGACCACCCGCGGCCCCCTCGCACGTTGGTATAGTATGAGTCCGCCACGCAATCGAGGTTGATTTAATTCGCAGCTCGGCTCCCGCTTGGGCTCGCGCCTCGGTGCGAACTGGCGAGGCAGGCCAGGAGTGCATTCCGGACACGAGGCCCGCCGTTGCCGCGGGAGCCTTCCGCTGCCCGCCGCCCGGACAGCGCTCCTAGACAGTGTGAAAGAGCCTGCGGCAGGGACTCCGCGCAATGTCGTCTGCCGCGATGGCCGATGATTCGGTCTTAGCCAGCAGGTGGATCAACAGCTAAACTGTTCGCCCGCCAACTTCGAACCCGGACGTCACCACCTAGGCGCTGGATGACGTGCCAATGCTCCGCTCGCAGATCGGTCTCCTGGATGTATAAGGCCGGGTTGAAGGCGATTGGTGCACCGGCCACGCCCGGCCCGATAGCCGTCTGTCGACTGCGGCTGAAAACTGACCCTGGTAGTTTCGTCATGGTTCCTCGGTATCGGCGGTTGGGACGCGTCCGAGGTCACGGTTCTTGAGTCGGTAGGAGTCGCCTTTGAGGGCGACGACGTCGGCGTGGTGGTCGAGCCGGTCGATCATCGCGGCGGCCACGACGTCATCGCCGAAGACTTCGCCCCAGCGGCCGAAGGGTCTGTTGCTGGTCACGATCAGGCTGGCACGTTCGTAGCGGGACGAGACGAGCTGGAAGAACAGGTTCGTGGCTTCGAGTTCGAACGAGATGTAGCCGACGTCGTCGACGACGAGCAGAGGGTAGCGGCCGAGCCGAACGAGTTCGTCTTGCAGGCGGCCGGTGTGGTGGGGGTCAGCAAGCCGGGTGAGCCACTGCGACGCGGTGGCGAACAAGACCCGGTGGCCGGCTTGGCAGGCACGGATGCGGAGGCCGATCGCGAGGTGGGTCTCGGCGGATTGCCTATTCGAGGATATTGAACCGGTCGATCGCCCAGAGCCATGTGCCGTCCGGTTGTCGGCGAGCCACCTCAACGGTGACACCGCCGCCGGTCAGTCGAGTCGAGGTGAGCGCCAGGTCGCCGTTGATGAGCGCGGGCTGTTGTTCACCGGGTGTGAACTTGGGTTTGTCGGCGAGCAGCCTTTCGTATACTGCCCGGATCGCCAGCTCACCAGCGGCGAGGTTGCCGGCCGGGAACGTCAAGACGGCGTCGACTTCATAAAGTGCTACCAGACCGTCGACGTTACCTGCGTTGGCTCGTTCAACGAAGAACCGAGCAAGCTCCTCAGGCTGTTTCGCAGGCTCACGGTGTTTGGCAACGTTCATCTTCCAACCTCCAGTCGGCCGGATCCGCGGTTCAGGCATCGGCCCCCGCCCAGCCTCTCACGGGGACGCGACAAGAATGGCCTCGGGCAGCATAAACGAGACCACTCACATGACGTGATGCCCTTTTTTCTTTTCGGCTGCACAAGTCCACCGCCCGGAGCACAAAGTGACGATCAAATTCACCTGGAACCGGTCCCGGACTTCACCTGTCAACCAGGCGCTCACAACCACGTACGACACGCTATAAACGACGCGGCATTCGGGATCGCCGACGTTCGGGTATCGCTTTCGTTCGCGGTGGTAGCAGGTCGCCCCCGGGACGGACGCCGGCCAAGCGCTCAGGACTGACAGATCGACCTGTGCGACGGCCCTACCCGGGGTGACACAAATATCGGCAATAGCGGCTACTTCGCACGCGGCCGCCCTTGAACCACTCACCCCTTCGTGGTCTCGGCTTCGCCCTGAGCCACATCAAGAAACGTGTGTTGTGAGTTTGAGCCACGGCGCTCGGTAGTGATCGAAAGGTTTACCGATGCCACGCCTGACATCGGCCGCGACAACCGCAATAGGTAGGCCGGGGCCAAACCTTACTGGAAGCTCGACCGACCGCAGCACCTGCGTGGCGGCCGGATCGTCCAGGCTTGTGCTCGGTCAATCGTCTCGCTGACCGCTTGGAGGACCAGGACGATTGCCAAGTGCACAGCCCGGATCAGACCTACGGATCTACCGGCCTCGGTCTCCGGCGTCATGCCTCGCTCGCTGGGTCCCCCGCCCATCGGACTCGCCGAATGAGGTGGCGCTCACTTGTGTAGCGCGGGGCTGATCAGCGCCGGCGGGAGCAACAATTCGGCCTGTCAGGCTGTCGGTTTGTTCTCGGACGGCCGGCAGCATCTGCGGCGGCGGTTATCGCGATTGAGCCGCTCATCGTACTCGCGCGGATGTCACCACCTCCGGTCGCGTGAACCGTGATGTTCCCGGTTCCGGTAGACAGCAGCCGCGCTGTGCCACCGGCGAAGTCGCGAACCGTTACGTCACCCGCTGTCCGGGCACTTGTCTTGCCTTCAGCGCGGCCGAGCTCGATCTTTCCGGACTCAGACCTGAGGTCGACATCGTGACCAGATCCAACCCAAATCGAGCCGGTGCCAGAGGACGCCCGCACACTGCCAGCCTCATGCACGATCACTTTGCCCGCGGCAGACTCAACTTGTACCAATTCGGCCTGCTGCACCTGAGCGGCACCATGTCTCGTCACAATGCGGGCTTCACCGACCTGGCCGACCGAAACGGATCCATCGCCACCAGCGATTGCCGACACCGACTCCAACCCAACCGCGGTGATCGACGCGAACTGCGTTTCGGCTGTCACCCGGCTGCCTTCGGGTACCACAACGCCGACGACGACCGCATGGCCGGATGGACCGATGCCGTCCCCAGACCAAGGACCGCGCTCAGTCCCGGCGGGTATCGGCACAGAAGGATCGGAGATGCACAGTCTCAGGGCACCATCCCCAATCGACCGCAGCTCCGCGCTCCGGACTGCATCCACAGCCGGACCGGTCTCGCCAGCGACGCTGATCGTGATCCTCGCGCGCTGACACTCCGGCTCGGTGCGAACGTCGATCATGCCGCCGTACGTCGCCAGCATCGCGTCAACTGACACCGGACCAGGTTCATCGGCCACGAACTCACGGTTCACTAAACCTCACTCTCATTGTGACTCATGCATTCAGCCGGCCAGGCCCACCGCCGAACCCGCGATCTCGCGCAGCAGACCTTCGAACAACCCGAACACACGCGGAGCGTACGCGTCAGCACGATTCGAAGATCGTGAAAACTCGAGCTCGATTTCTCCATCAGAAACAATCGAGCATGGTCCCAACTTGGAAACCTTCCGGTTGCAACCCTTCATTCTGCAGTCGAAGCCACCGCGAACGGCGAAGTTGGACGACGCGGATTCGCTGACTGAACGCGTGGCTCGCGCGCAGTTCGCCACGACGGTCGCCAGCGGGAGGCGCAGGAGAGCCTTGTCCGAACCGCGAGGAAGCCGCGCACACGCTCGGCCGAGAACTCCTCCCGCCGGAAGGCGACTGACATTGACTGGAGGCCCTCAGCAAACCCTGAGCCTCGGCAGACCGAGCAGCCGAGCAGCGCCTAGCCCGATGTACGAATTCGTTGATGCGCAAGCCATCCACCCCCGCGCTCAAAGTCGCGATCGCACCCGCCTGACCCATCTGCGGGCGCGATGTTGAAATACGTTGAGCACGCGAACTCCGCGCTCGAATGCCCTGACAGTAAGTCCGGAATGGTCGCGCAAACTACTTCATGTCCTAGGTCGCGACCCTCAGACGCTGCGACGCAGCAGCACCAGCGGCTAGGTGTAGGAGGCCAGGACGTTGCTGACACGTTCGCGTAGCCGTGACGCTGGCGGTTCTCCGTCGACCGCGCTGTGGGGCCGGTGGTAGTTGTAATGGATGTTCCAGACTGCCAGGGCTTCGCGTCGTTGGTCTTCTGAGGTCCATGTGCGGGCGTAGAGGAATTCCTCGGCGATGATCCGGTTGTAGCGCTCGATTTTGCCGTTGTGCCGCGGCGTGTAGGGCGTGATCCGCTGGTGCCGCGACCCGAGTAGGGCGCGAGCAAACGCGTCCGCGCGGTAGCAGGCGCCATTGTCGGTGACGATCCGCTCGATGTGGCTGATGCCGTAGGCGGCGAACCATGCTCGGGCCCGGTGGAGGAACGCGATCGCGGTAGCAGCCTTCTCGTCGGGTAGGGCTTCGGTGTATGCGAGGCGGGAGTAGCCATCGATGGCGGAGTGCAGGTAGACATAGCCACCGCGCTTGGTCTTCCTCTTCGCACGGTCTGCGGCCCTGGCGTGGTCGCTCTCACGGCCGTGGGCGCGCCAGCCTCCTCCGTCGGGGATGCGGCCGACCTTCTTCACATCGACGTGGATCATGTGTCCCGGGCGTCGAGCGATGATCTTCTGCGGCTCCCTGTTCGTTTCGCCGTTGGGGTCTATGAATCGGCGATGGTTCAGCCCGAGCGCCTCGAGCTGCCGGGTGACGGTGCGTCGGCTGACCGGTGCCCCTTGGGCCTCGAGCTCGAACGTGATCCGGGCTGCGGACCATTTATGGGTGCGGCGCATCTCCTCGATCCATGCAACCAGTTCACCGGGCGTTGCACTGGGCTGGCGCTTGGGCGTGGAGGGACGGTCGCACAGTCCGATCTCTCCGTAGCGGCGGTATCGGTTGCCCCACTTGCTTGCGCAGGCGCGTGAGATGCCCATCTCGGCGGCGACATGAGCGATCGGTCTGGTGCGGCACCGCTCGACCAGCCGCCGACACCCTTCCGGGGAAAGCGGGGCATTGCGATGAACGCGCGGGCTCATCGTGCCCCTCGCATCGCGCGAATGACCAACCGAGACGGCGTTTGTCGGGCTCGGATCGTCACCATAGATGCGTCTCGCCGTTGAGGGTCAGGAACGCGCCAGTCACGCTGGCGTCAAGCTTTGTGAGTTCGCGTGCGACGGATTCGCCAGCATCATCGGCCGACATGTGTCCGGCATTGCCGTTCAGGTCGGTGGCCACGTATCCGGGATCGATCGCGTTCACCGCGATCCCCTCGGAGCGCAGCGACTGTGCGTAGATGAGGGTGATCGCGTTCAGCGCCGTCTTGGACGAGTTGTAGGCAAGCAGGTTCGCATATTGCCAGATCGGTGCATCCGGGTTCGACAGCGAAGCGATCGAGCCCAGACTGCTGGAGACGTTCGCAATGCGGCCCGAGGCAGAGTTCCGCAGGAGGGGCAGCATCGTGTTGATGACGCTAACGACGCCGAACACGTTCGTTTCGTAGGTCTCCCGGAGCCGATCAGTGGGAAGCCCGACGGGAGCATGGGGGCGGTCGCGGCTGATTCCGGCGTTGTTGATCAACAGATCCAGTCGCCCGCAGCTGGTCTCGATGAGCTCGACAGCAGCAGTAATCGTGTCCGCATCGGTCACGTCGAGGCGAACGAATCGAACGTCGAGTCCGTCCGCAGCCAGCGTTGCTGCCGCGGCAGTCCCGCGGCAGGTGTCGCGGGCTCCGAGGAGAACGGTGTGGCCGGCCTGGGCGAAGGCTCGCGCGGTCGCGAAGCCGATCCCCTTGTTCGCTCCGGTGATGAGAATGATGTTCTTCTGTGGTTCGGTCATAGCGCCACGATCACAACCGCCGGCGCATGGTGGGAGAGCCTTCTTGAGCCTGGTATCGACGATGCCACGATCGAGTTGACTGAGCTGAGTCATCATTGGGTGTGGATCACTTCGACCGCGACGCACTCGCGACGTTCCTCCGCCACCGCCGGGCGCTCGTGAAACCGGCCGATGTCGGATTAGAGGCTGGGCCGCGCCGCCGGACCCCAGGCCTGCGGCGCCAGGAGCTCGCCGAGCTCGCCGGGATGTCGGTGGACTACTACGTCCGATTGGAGCAAGGACGCGGACCGCGCCCATCCACACAGATGCTTACCGCGATCGGCCGCGCGCTGCAGCTCTCGGACGCCGAACGCGACTATATGCACCACCTGGCTGGCACCACCCGGACGCCCAGAATGGAGCCGGGTAGCGAAGTCCGCTCGGGCGTCCTGCACTTGATCGAATCCCTCGATGACACCCCCGTCCTGGTCTGCAACGCCCGCTACGACGTCTTGGCCTGGAATCGGATGGCAACCGCGCTCCTGGGCGACTTCGCCGCCCAGGCCCCGGCCGAACGCAACATCATCTGGCGTTTCTTCACCGACCCCGACGCCCGAGCCCGTCATGACGAAGCAGGTGCTGCGCAGTTCGCCCGCGAGTCCGTCGCCGACCTCCGAGCGGCCAAGGCCCGGTATCCGAACGACGAGCGGCTCACGAGCCTCATCCGAAGGCTCAGTGACGCCAGTGTCGAGTTCCGCGACCTCTGGGACCAGATCGACGTCGAGACCCGCCGATCAACCCGCAAACGCCTCCATCACCCGTATATCGGCTGGATCAATCTCAACTGCGACGCACTCCACGACCCCGGGAACGATCACTGGATCATCCTCTACACCGCACCAGCAGGAACTTCTGACCGAGAAGCACTTCGTCTCCTCAACGTCATCGGCAGCCAAGACCTCGCACCCCGCCAACAGCCCGAACGCCCCGCTGGCTAAAGCGGCTCCGCTCGGCGCCCGCGCCGTCAACAACCTCATGGCCAGCAACAGCTAGGCGGTTGGGATGATCTCACCTCACGCGCTTGGCCACGTCAGTCCACATAGCTATGTCGCCTCAACAGCCGCAGCGTGGCTGACATCCAGGACTGCTGCGACGACGGTTCTGGTATCCGTGACCGGCGGCGCACCTGAACATGCTGCGACCGATCGCCGTGAAAGAGCAGCATGTTCTGCGGCATGCGCGTCGCCAGAGCAACGAGCACAACCGTAACCTCGTCGCAGCATGCGGTCACCGCGTCTAAGCTAGATGTGGTACTTGGGAGTTGAAGCAGATCAGCCGCGGTGCAATGGGTTGTGCTTCTGGCGCGAAACGGAGGGATTGTCGCGCGCTCCATCGGTTGCGTTCGGCTTCATCGAACTAGCAGCTGGCGGAACAGCGGAGAGAGCCGTACGCATCGACTCCGCTGCACCGGTGTCTGCACCGCGTGCAACGGACTCCTCCGCCAAGGCGGCGACTGCCTTCTTCACCACGGAGGTTTCCGTCGACGCGGGGTTCCGCCAGGCCTCACCCTCAATGGCCTTGTGCACCTTATCGACCACTCGATCGAGGGCTCCGGGTGGAAGACTCGGCAGCGCGCTGCGTTCCATCAAGCTGCCGACCAGGGTCCGGGCCCGCTCGTTCGCCGGGGACTGCACGAGCCTGGTCAGTGCCTCTGGCTTGCTCAGTCCGGTCGATTCGCCGAACTGCTGCCCCAGCTGAAGAGCCCTCTGCGTCCCCGGCCGCATCTGCATCTCAGCGAAGCCCTCCGCAAGATTGGGCAGCCGGCCATCGACGCCGGCCGCCTGGCAGATCGCCGCCCCATAAGTCTGCGCCCAGGCTTTTTCTGTCATGCGCCCCAACACGTCTCCGTTGCGCATCGCAGACCAAGTCTCCGAGGCGAGGTGGACAGTCAGAGCGCCCCCGAGCGCAACCCCGGTAGCCCAAGGTGGCAGTACCATCTGCTGCATGGTGTCTCCGGCCGCCGGTCCGCCTACGCCGCGCCCGACCCACTGCGCGACATCCCGGAGGGGCTGGAACAAAAGTACCTGGGCTGGGGGCGTCGAGGCCATGAAGCCGGCGACGCCACCCCATACGGCGCCGGCGCTCACATTCACCCCGAATTCTTGGATGAAAATCGACGGTCTGAAGCGTTCTTCCGAATTGCCTACAGGATTCGTCAGCCGCTGCGCCTGCGCGGCAATCACGTTCTGGAGCGCAGCAACAGTCCGCTGACGCAGTTTCGCATCCTCGATCGGCCCAGCTCGCTCCGCCAGCTCTCGCAGCACGGCCCTGTCTCGCCGCCCGATCTGGACGACGCCGTCCTTACGAACCCGCGTCCGGCCCCATCTCGCGTATTTGTAGCGCTGCTCCTCGTCCTTCAGTGCCGGCACATCCGGCATCACCGCAGCCACTTTGTCATGCAAGTTTCTGAGCAGATCGGACAGGCGTGTGTATTCCGGCACCTTCACTCCTTCGTCGCTACGCCGATGGATTCGTCGAGCTGCTCGACGACCTGCTCCAGAGGTTCGCGCAGGTCAAGCAACTCCAGCTCCTCGGCTGGGGCAGGCGCGGTGGACGCGATCCGATCGATATCTTCGATCCCTCGCCTCGCCATCATCAGCAACTCGGCCGGCCGGACAACCAACTCGAACACCCCGCGAGCACTGCACGCACCCTTGCGTCCTGAGCATCCATTTCTCAAGGTTAGCGCATCCAAAGGTCGATGGAAGCGCCTTAAGGATAGAGTGGCGGCACATTTCGAAGGTCCTCGAAATATCATGACAATTCACAGGTTTCGGTCTATTGCCGTTCATCCGAACCTACCTCCCGCACGCGAGAGCCACGTTACAGACTTCCAGGAATTCGCCGATCTTGCAGACGTTTGCCAACATGGACGGCACCGACACCATTGTGCTCTCGCTGGCACCTCTGAACTTCCACAACGCTGACAGTTCGTGTGCGGAGATCGACGCCGATCTGCTGTGCCGCACAGCGCCCAGGAGACATGTCGATGTGAGGGTTCAGGACATGCATTGACAATCAGCCACGTCATGCCATGACAGCGACAAGATCTCGTCTGTCGGTACCCCGCGAGTCCAAGCGCACCATCGGGCCTCGCTCGCCAAGTTCGACAAAAACCGCTGGATACAACTCAGCCAAATTTGAGTCCATTCCACTCGACTCTGGAAAATCCTAGGGATATCTCAGGGGTTCCCCTGCCGATGCAACCGGGAACCCACTAAACCAGTACTCCATGTGCCCACGTTTCCGCTCTTCGGAGGTTCCGTGAAGCAGCAGTGGGAAGTCCCTTGTCCTGTCCTCGGCGGTCGTCCTGACAGCCTGACCGCACCCGCCAACGCGACCGCACCACCCCCGCCAAGACACCACCAGCCGCGAAGGCACCACCGGCCGCCAGCCAGGCCACGATCACGCTCATCACCGGCGACCGGTTGCTCATCACTAGCCGGCCGGGCCTGCGCGACCGGGTGGACGTGTTGCCGGGCCCCGGCAACCAGTCGAGCACTTTCGTGACCAGCTACTCCGCCGGTCATACGATCGTCATCCCGTCCGCGGCCATCGGCGACGTCCGCTCCGGCCGGCTCGACCAATCGCTGTTCGACGTCACCACACTGATCGCCGAGCGCGACGACGACGCCCATTCCAAGACTCTTCCGGTCATCGTCGAATACGCCGGCAAACTGCCGAAGATCGGCGCAGTGCGCGGTACGGCGAAGACTCGCGCACTGACTAGCATCGACGCGAACGCGGCTGTGGTGACCAAGTCCAAGACCCGCGACTTCTGGACCTCACTGGCCCCGAAAGGTCGGGTGACCACCTCGATCCGCCACGTCACACTCGACCGCCGCGTCCAGGCCAGCACCGACTCGAGCGTGCTACAGATCGGCGCTCCGGCCGCCTGGCAGCGCGGCTTCACCGGGAAGGGCGTGAAGATCGCCATTCTCGATACCGGAATCGACCCGAACCACCCCGACCTCAAGGGCCGGATCGAGGCATCGGCGAACTTCAGCAATGCCGCCAACAACGTCGATCACTTCGGGCACGGAACCCACGTCGCCGGAATCGCGGCCGGCGACGGTGCCGCATCCGGCGGCAAGTACACGGGTGTTGCCCCGCAGGCGACCCTGCTCAACGGGAACGTCCTCGGCGACGACGGCTCAGGCGCGATATCGGGCATCATCGCGGGCATGGAGTGGGCGGTACAGCAGCACGCCACCGTGGTCAACATGAGCCTGGGCAGCGCGATCCCCAGCGACGGCACCGACGAACTGTCGGCCGCCCTCAACACTTTGAGCCGCGACAGCGGCACCCTGTTCGTAGTTGCTGCAGGCAACTGCCACTCACCGGCCCCGGCACAGGTGACGTCGCCGGACGCGGGCAGACGAGGCACTTGCGGTCGGCAACCTAGTCCGGGACGGTTCGCTCAATCCGTCCTCCTGTCGCGGTCCGCGCGCCAGTGACGGCGCACTCAAGCCGGAGAGCTCCGCACCAGGCACGGATATCGTGTCCGCTCGCGCGGCGGGCACCGACCTCGGCGACCCAGTGGACGAGAACTACACCTCGCTGACCGGCACGTCGATGGCGACGCCACACGTCACCGGGGTCGCGGCGTTGGTGGCACAGGCCCATCCCGACTGGAAAGCAGTCCAACTGAAGGCTCGCCTCATCTCCACAGCGGACGCGCAAGGAGCGGGTGTCACCGAGGAGGGCGCCGGACGCGTCGACGCCGACCAGGCGACCGCACCCGATGTCACCGTGGACGCCGGCGAACTGGAACTGGGGATGCTGGCGTGGCCGCACCCCGCCAAGGACGAGACTCGCAAGCTGACGTACCACAACCCGACGACCGCGCCGGTCACACTCAAGCTCGCAGCTTCGATCAGCCCGGCCGAGGCGACGCCGAAGCTGAGCGCCACCACGCTGACCGTGCCGGCCAACGGCGACGTGAGTGTTACCGTCACCGTCGACCGCGCGGCCGCCGGGAACGGGACTTTCTCCGGCCGGATCACCGCCACCGCCACCGCTGCCGGCGCCGACCCGATCGTCACCACCTTCGGCTGGTACGCCGAACCCGAGCGGTACACGGTGACGGTCGAGGGCATCACCAAGGACGGTCTCCCCTCGAACGACGAGCTGAACCTGGCCCGCGTGGACGGACCTCCGCCTGATGTACCGGCAGAGAACCTGTTCCTGAACAACGGAACGACAACCCTGCGCGTGCCACCCGGACGCTACGTCGTAACTAGTGCCTTCCAGTAGTACGCGACCGACACCACGATCGGCGGATTCACTTTGCTGTCCTCCGGCGAGCTCGACGTCAAGGGACCGCGCACGACCACCCTTGACGCCCGCAAGGCAAAGCCGGTCACGCAGTCCGTCCAAGGTAGGCCGGGACTGATACCCAGAGGCAGCGGGGTCGCCTACAATGTCAGCACTGACACCGGTGCCGTCGCCGGCGGCTTCCAGGTCAGCGCTCCCACCGCGAACCCGCTCCTCGCGACCGCCGTCCCTGGTGGCGCCGTGACCACGGGCCGGTCCGAATTCGCGATGGAGTCCCGGTCGGAGGTCCCGCCTTACCGGGCCCGAACCGTCGGTGGTCCCGAGCTCGAGGTGCGGGACATCTACGACGCGCCGCGCTTCACCGGCACCAAGCAGCTGGTACCTGTCGATGCCGGCACGGCACAGCCCGGTGACCTGACCGGGGTTCGCGGGAAGCTCGCCCTGATCGCCTGGTCCGACTCCGACCCTCGCCAGTTCGCCGACCTCGTGCTGGCTGCCCAGGACGCCGGTGCAGCCGGCGCGATGGTCTACAACCCGGACCGGCCCGGCCCGGCCAATGGGCGAGATCTGGACTACCGACAGCACGGAGAAGGGCACGATCCCGACGATGCGGATCAGCCGGGCGACCGCCCACGGACTCGTGGCCAAGGCCAGGCCGGTCGTGATCACCGGTCAGGCCGTGACGCCGTACGTCTACGACCTGATGGACTCGGCCCAGGGCCAGATCCCGACCAAGACCGCGGTCACGGTGACGCCGAAGGAACTCGCGACGGTCAAGGATGTCGTCGGCGCACACATTACCGGCGTGCAGGTCAAGGAACAGCGCGTCGGCACCGCGCCAGGGGGCACTGAAATCGGGGAACTGTACTACCTGAAGACGGTTCCGGCGCCGTCGACGCGAACGTCGTATATGCAGGCGAACTCGGTCGCCTGGGACAGTGAGCTCTACTACTCGGACTACCCCTACGCTGCCTCGGTGCCCAGAAGGTTCCGGGCCGGCGAACAGGTGACCGAACGCTGGATGGCGCCGGTGCTGCTCAGCGGACTACAGGACGGGGATACATGGGACGGCGGTAGGGTCCGCTGGATCGACGACTACTTCGTATTCGAGGTCAGCCCACTGGTTCACCGGCAGCAGTACGCGAGGGGGTTCGACAGCGTCGATGCCGACGTCGTGCTGCAGCGCAACGGCGTGGAGGTCGGAGCGGACAAGAACACCCGGCTGTGGATCCCCAATCTCCCCGATGACCCGGCGGAGTTCCACGCGACGCTGACCACGCGGTCGGGTTCCAACAATGCATGGAAGTACTCCACCGAGGTGAAGTCGACCTGGACCTGGAAGTCCAAAGGCGGCCGGTCCGAGGTGATGCCGATCATCACTGCCGACATCGACCTGCCGACCGCGGATGAGCTCAGCCGGGTGCCGGTCGGACGGGCGGTACCGTTGACGTTCGGACTGCGGGACCAGGCCGGGTCGGAGGCCAGCCCGATCGCGTCGGCGAGCCTCGAACTGTCGTACGACGGGACGAGCTGGATTTCGGTGCCGCTGACCAAGACGGGCAATGGGCAGTACAAGGCAAGTATCACCCACCCGAAGACCGCTGCCGGTCAAGCACCGTTCCTTCGGCTGAGCGCTGTCGACGCCAACGGCAACAAGGTGGAGCAGGAGGTGACAAGGGCCTACGGCCTGAGGTGAGCGATCCGCCGGGCGCCGCGTATCGGCGCCCGGCGCTTACCAAGCCGCTACCGCCCCACCCTTCCATTCGGCCACGCTTCCGCCCCAACCCCGCCGTACCAGCGCCCGATCCAGCCCTGCCGACACCCGCTCCTCTCCTGCCGGTGGCCAGCCGACACCGTCCTACCACTCAACTGGAGATCCATGTCCCACCATGCGCCAAGAACCGCTTCTCGGTCGGTCCCGGGACGGAGAGCGATTGCTCCGACTCGAAGGCGTCGCCGCAATGAGAGGCGGTCAGCTTGGCGTGTGGCGGCCGGGCACGGCGTCGAGGAGAGCCTTGGTGTAGGGGTGCTCAGGGTGGGCGAAGACTCGTTCGGTGGGGCCGGACTCGACGATGCGGCCTCGTTTCATGACCGCGACGTGGTCGCAGATCTGACGGACGACCGCCAGGTCGTGCGAGATGAACAGGTATGTCAGCTCCAGCTCACGCTGGAGCCGAGCCAGCAGGCGGAGGATCTGGGCTTGGATCGACACGTCAAGGGCCGACAACGGCTCGTCGCAGATGAGCAGCTCAGGCTCGACCGCGAGCGCACGGGCGATGGCGACCCGCTGGCGCTGGCCGCCAGACAGTTCACCAGGACGCCGTTCGAGCACCACGCCGGGCAGCGCCACCTGATCGAGCAGTTCGCAGGTGCGACGCCGCCGTACGCGACGATCGGCGACACCGAAGGCCCGCAGTGGCTCTTCGATGCACCGTCCCACGGTAAAACGTGGGTCGAGGGCCGCGGACGGGCTCTGATGGATGAGTTGGAGGCGTCGGCGCTGCATGCGGGCCTCACGACGACCCAGTCGCGCGATGTCCTGGCCGCGGAAGGTGACGACCCCACTGGTGGCCGCCTCGTACGACGCGGCGATCCGCGCCACGGTCGACTTGCCCGAGCCCGATTCGCCGACCAACCCGAAGGTCTGCCCCCGGTCGATGGCGAAGCTGACGCCGGCGACCGCAGTCAACCGGCGGCTCGGCCCGAAGCCCCGCGCCGAGCCGAAGTCTTTGCCAACGTCTTCAAGGCGCAAGACGACGTCACCCGCGACCGCGTCCGGGCGTGGCGGCGTTGCACGTAGGGTGAGACTCGGTACGTCGGCGAGGAGGCGCCGGGTGTATTCGTGCGTGGGCTCACGGAGGATCTGGCCTGCCGGACCGGATTCGACCACCTGTCCAGCTGACATCACGACGATGCGATCCGCGCGATCCGCTGCGACGGCCAAATCATGGGTGATCAGCAGCACGGCGGTGCCAGCCGCCGATACCAGATGGTGCAATTGGTCCAGCACCTGCTGTTGGACCGTGACGTCGAGGGCGCTGGTCGGCTCGTCGGCGATGACCAGGGCCGGTCCGCCCGCCAGCGCCATCGCGATGAGGACCCTCTGTCGCATCCCACCCGACAGCTGATGCGGATACTGCCGTGCGCGTACGTCGGCGTCGGGTAGGCCGGCGGCGGTCAGCAACTCGATGGCCTGGTGACGGGCCGCCGCGCCGCGGGCGATGCGATGAATCGTCAGCACCTCCGCGACCTGCGGGCCGATCCGGCTGACCGGGTTCAGCGACAACGCCGGGTCCTGCGGAATGAGACCGATGTGCCGTCCACGGATGCGGCGCAGCGCCGTGTGATCCAGGCGGCTCAGATCCGCGCCACGGAACTCGATCCGCCCGTGCTCGATTCGGCCACCGCGCGGCAGCAAGCCGGCCACGGCGTCGGCCGTCGTACTCTTTCCCGAACCCGACTCACCGACCACCGCGACGACCTCGCCGGGATCGACCGTGAGATTGACGTTGCTAACAGCAAGCGTCTTGCCGGCGGCGCCGCGGTAGCTGACCCGCAGGTCGCTGATGTCGAGCAGGCTCATGCCTCGTACTCCTCACCCAGAAGCCGGGACAACCGGTTGACCGCGAGAACGACTATCACCAGGATCAGACCGGGAAACGTGGTCAGCCACCACGACGTCGCGAAGTAGTCGCGCCCGGCGGCGATCATCGAACCCCACTCCGGCGTCGGCGGCGCCGCTCCGAAGCCGAGAAAGCTGAGCGCCGACACCGCGAGGAGCACTCCACCGAACTCGAGGGTCGCGAGTGCGAGCACCGGCCCGATACTGTTCGGAACGATGTGTCCGGCAAGGACGGCGTACCAGCGGACCCCGCAGCCGCGCGCCGCCTCGACGTACGACGCGGTCCGCACCCGAATCACGGTCGCCCGCGTGACCCGGGCGATACCCGCGATACTGGCGAGTCCGACGGCGACGGCGACATTCGCGACCCCGGGGCCGAGGACTGCGATGATTGCGAGCGCGGACAGCACCGCCGGTGTGGCCAGCAAGACGTCGATCGCCCGCATCAGAAGGCTGTCGGCCCATCGGCCGAAGTACGCCGCGAGCAGACCCACGACCGAGCCGATCACGAGCGAGAGGCTGACCGCTATCATCGCGCCCAACAGCGAGAGCGCCGCACCATGAACGACCCGAGCGTAGATGTCACGGCCAACCTGGTCGGTCCCGAACAGATGCCGCGTATTCGGAGCCCGCAGGCGCTCGGAAGCCGTACCCCGGATGGGGTCCTGATCGGTGAACCAGGACGGAGCAAGCGCCCACAACGTCACGAGGATCAGTACCGCCGCGGCCACCACGACACCCGGCCGACGGACCAGCAGCCGACGGGCACGCCGGGCGAGACGCCGGGTGACGGTCGCTCGCACCGGGCGCTCTTCGACGACTGCTCCCCCGGTCATCGCATGCCCCGCGTCCCGATGATCCGCGGGTCGAGCAGCGGATATGCGAGATCGACCAGCAGACTGGTGGTGACGTAGACAGCGGCCGAGAGCAAGACCAGGCCTTCGACGACGGGCAGATCCTGATTGGTCACCGCGTCGACGGCGATCCGGCCGAGCCCATTGCGGGCGAAGACCGTCTCCACGACGACCGCACCACCCAGCAGGCTGCCGACGATCATGCCGGCCAGCGTGAGCGGGGGCAGGGCCGCGTTCCGCAGCGCGTGGCGCAACTGGATCCGCACCCGGCCGGCTCCTTTCGCTTCCGCTGTCACGATGAAGGGCTCGGCCAGCACCGATCGCAAGCTCCGTCCAAAGACCTGTGCGATCACCGAGCCCGCGGGAATCCCGAGCGTGATTGCAGGCAGTATCAGTCCGGACAGACCACGGCCACCAACTGCGGGGAGCAGCCGCCACCGGAAGGACAGCAACTCGATCAAGGTCAAACCGAGCCAGAACGACGGAATCGAGACGCCTACGGCGGTAGCGGACTGCAGGAGCCCACCGAGCGGACGGATCCGCGTCGACGTGCTGATCAACGCGACAGCCGATCCGGCGATGACGGCGATCAGCAACGCGGCGGTTGCGAGCTCGGCGGTCGGCACCAGCCCGTTCCACAGCAGAGCGCTCACCGGTTGCCCGGTCTGGACCGACTCCCCGAAGTCACCGCGAACAGCTCGGCCCAGCAACGTGAGGTACTGCCTGCCCAGCGGTTGATCGAATCCGAGCTCGTGCCGCAGGGTCTCCAACTGCACTCTGTCGACGGTCATGTCACTGTTGGCGCCGCCGAGCAGCATCGTCGTGACGGGATCGCTCGGCAGCACGAACAGGGCGAGCATAGTCAGCGTGTAGGCGGCCCACAGGACGACAACCGCGTGCAGGAGTCGCTGGGCGACGTATGTCAGGAGAGCCATGTGTCGTAAAAAGTCAGCGTTGCCCCCGCCGTGAACGCCAGCCCGTGCACCGTCGCCGCCGCGGCCACGACAGTCGGCTTCTCGTTGATCGGTAGGTAGTGCCCGTGCTGCACCAGCTGCCGCTGGGCCTCGGCGACGAGCGCTGCCCGCTTGGCGGCGTCCGCGGTCGCTGCCTGCGCATCGAGGGCGTTCTGCAGCTCCGGGTCGGCGATGTTTTGCGCACCGATCCGCGTGCTGCTGAACAACGTCCGCAGTACGTCGGGGTCCGCCCGATTGGCGTCGCGCAGGAAGAGGTCGTAGCCATCGCTGGACAATGCCGACCCCAACGACGGGAGGTCGAGCTGGCGAAGCTTGAGGTCGACACCGATGTCGCGCAATTGCTGCTGGACGAGCTCGAGGCTACGGACGGCACCGAAGATCACGTCGATGGTCAGCTTCCGCCCGTCCTTCTCGCGGATACCGTCCGCGCCCACCTTCCAGCCGTCCTGCTCGAGCAACGCACTTGCTCCGTCGGGATCGTAGGCGAGCTCCGCGGAGAGATCCGTGTAGTACGGCGTCGTGGACGACAAGACGCTGGTCGCCGGCTTGTAACGACTGGTGAGCGAGGTCTTCACGATCTGCCCGCGATTGATGCCCTTGAGCAACGCCGTGCGTACCTTCTGGTCCTGCAGCAGTGGCCGGTTCTCGTTCACGATCAGGCCGAGGACAATGCCGGCCTCGATCCGGGAGAGCACGTGGAAACCGTTCCCGTCAAAGCGTGGCTCGTCCTGCGGCAACACATTCCCGATCACGTCGACCTGCCCGGAGGCGAGGCTGCCCGTGCGCGTCCCCGACTCAGGAACGAACGTCACGTCGATCTTGTCCAGATATGCCTGGCCGTGGTGCGTCGCCGATGCCGGCGCCCAGTCGTAACCCTCGCGTCCGCCGACGACGACGACCTCCTGATTCGGCCGGTATGAGCGCAGCACGAAAGGGCCCGAACCGACTATGGCCCCCTGACACCGCTGATCAGGCGTCTTCGCGAGCGTCGCGGCGGCCACCACACCGAGCGCCGGATCGGAGGTCGCCTGGAGGAATTGCGCGTTCGGCCGGGCGAAGCGCACGACGAGGGTCCGCTCATCGGGTGTGGTGGCATCCCGATAGCCGGCGAGCAACTGGGAGCCATACCCCGCCTTCGCGCCGAGGGCGACGATCTTGTCGTAGTTCGTCTTCACAATCGCGGCGTTCAGCGGTGTCCCGTCGCTGAAGGTGACGCCATCGCGCAGGTGGAAGGTGAAGGTGGTAGCAGTACCATCGATCTGCCAGGAGCTCGCCAGCCAGGCAACGATCTTGCCGCTCAGAGGATCCTGCGCGGTCAGGGTGTCGAGGAGCCCCAGGTTCGGTGTCGCGCCGGTCACCAGTTGCGGGTCCAGGCAGGTCGGTGCGTAGTCGAGCCCGAACCGCAGCGTACCTCCGCTCCTGGGCTGCTGTGACCCGGCGTCCGGCGCGTGGTTCGCCGTACACGCGGTCAGAAGTGTCAGCGACGCGGTGAGGGCGGTAAGCCGTTGGATCGGTCGGAAAGGCACGGTGCTCCTTAGTGATGTACGCGCCGGCTGGAGCCCGACGTGGCCAAGCGGGGACGGTCAGGCGAAGTCCAAGTCGGTGCGCCACTCCGGCACCTTCTCGCCCGCCTCGACGGCGAACGGCAGGGTGTTCCCGGCTGGCGGAAGGGCGCAGGTCGCGTACGGCGTCAGGCCGCACGGACCGTTGGTGGCACGGTTGAAGTCGAGGATGAACTCAGCCGACCGCGACGTGGGGAGCCGCGCGGCCACGACCCGCACCGGATAGGTGGTCGCTCCGTTCGTCGCATCGCGGAACGGGATGTGCAGCTCACCGCGAGGGGCCGAATACACCTCGAGCGTGCACTCCGCACCGGCTAGCGCGAACCGCGCGCACCCGAAGAGCGCGAGATCCTTGCGCACTCCGGCGACGACCGTGTCGAGAGTCACCGGCAGCGGGATGTCGTACCGCTCGTAGCGCGCCAGCGTCACCCATTTCGGATCGGGGCGGTAGGTGGGCACGGGACGAAAGTTCGTTAGCAGCGGCGACCGAGGGTCCAAGGGACGAACCGCGTACTGAACCGGCTGACCGGCGCCCGCGGGGAACTCGCTCACCGAGATCACGATGTCGCGATAGCGGACGGCAGGAGTCCGGGCCGGGTCGAACCGAATCGTCGTCCGGCGGTCACCGCTGGCCAGGATCAGTTCATCGTTGCCCGAAGCATCGACCTCGACCTGCTTGCCGGACAATCGCCAGCGACCGGGGAGGGCAGGGAACTCCTGCCACTCGCCGGTCAGCCAGTACAGCCCGATCGGAGCAAGCATCCCGTACGGTTCACGCAGCTCGGCTAGGCGTGCATCCCGCCACGCCCGCCAGTCGGCCAGGAAATCGTCGTACGACGCGCTGATGCCGTCGACTCCGAATGCTCGCTGCGTCATCGCCGTTCCCTCCGCCTGCCGTCAAGCTCGTGGGGCCACCCTAGGAACGGCCCGGGAGGCTGCGGAAGAACGCACTTCAAGGTAAGCCCTCAGGCGGAGCGCGCAGATGGCTCATCGGCGGGATGCGCCGGCAAGCCGAGCGATGCCCGGTCGTGCGCCCGCTGCGCGGCGGCGATCTGCGGTCCATGGCTCGACAGCCAGAGCAGTAGGTCGCCCAGCGGCCGCACGACCCCTTGCCCGAGCTCGGTCAGCGCATAGCTCACCCGCGGAGGAACCGTTTCGGTCGCGGTTCGCTCGACGAGCCCGTCGCGCGCCAGATTGCGCAGCGTCTGCGTGAGCATCTTCTCGCTCACGCCATCGATACTCTCTCGGAGTTCGTAGAACCGCAGCGGGCCGTCACGCAGCAGACCCATCACGCGCACGCCCCACCGCCCCGCGATGTGGTCGAGTACGAGCCGCCCTGGACAGATCCGTTGAAAGACCTCGGCGGCACCGAGCGGTGCGGGACCTTTCGAGACACTCATCGAGCCAGCACCGGATTGCGCAAGCGGCCGATCCCGGCGACCGACACCGTGACCTCATCGCCGGCTCGCAGAAACCTCGGTGGTGACATCGCCATGCCGACGCCGGCCGGCGTTCCGAGTGTGACGACATCACCTGGCTCGAACCGATGCACCAGGGACAGCTCGGCGAGAATCTCCCCGATCGATCGCCGCATGCGCCCGACCCGATCGCGTTGCATCACCGCGCCAGTGACCGTCGTCACCAGCTCGAGCTCGGCGGGATCCGGGATCTCGTCGACCGTCACGATCGCCGGTCCGATCGGGCCGAACGACGGGAACTGCTTGAACGCGATGTTGTTGCGCCAGGCAACCACCGCCTCTTCCGGATCTCTGGGCCTGCCCCGCGCTACCCAGTCACGCGCGGAGACATCGTTGAACAGCGTGTAACCGGCGACACAGGCCATTGCCTCGGCCGCGGAGGCGCGATGGCAATTGCGGCCGAACACGACACAGAACTCACCCTCCCAGTCGACCATGCCGGATCCTCCTGCCGGCAGTACGATCGGCTGGCCGTCTCCGACGAGCGACCGAGGGCTCACGATGAACGCATTGAGTGGCGCCGCCGCGGTGACTCCCATCTCCTCGAGATGGGACAGGTAGTTGCCACTCGTGGCGAGGACAAGCACATCCGCACCCATCGGGGGCAGGAGTTCGACGACGCCCCGCGGGGAGATCCAGCTCCGATCCCGCTCGGGATCGAGGGCGGCGACGCGTCGCCCGACCCGATCGCGCGACGCGGGCGACTGTCCGATGAACTCGGCGACGCTAGCTGGCGGTTCGAGGTCAAGCGACGCGCAGAGGGCGCGTAGATCGACCACGTCACCGGCGGGCGACAGCACACCAGGCCGTCCGCGCGATCGCCCACCATACGTGACGAGGCGCATGCCGGGATACCTCACAATCATATCGCTCGATACCTGTATTGAGTGTAGTCTCTGAAGCCCGGCCAGGACAGCGACGTCTCATGGTCACCGGCGACGAGCTCGATCAGAGGTGGCAATGACAAGCACGACATCGATCGTCCGGGATCGCTACGTAGAGTCGGCCGTTCCGGTTCTCCTGACCGGAGTGCAGTCCATCGGTCGGCTGCTGGTCGAGCAGCACGCACGGGATGCGCGAGCCGGAGCACAGACAGCGACCTTCGTCTCGGGGTACCGCGGCAGCCCGCTCGGCGGGCTCGACAGCACGCTCCAGCGTCTGCCCGGCGGCCTCGCCGCGCACGACATCCACCTCGTCCCGGGGCTGAACGAAGAGCTCGGGGCCACCGCTGTCTGGGGCAGCCAGGTCGCCTTGCCCGGACAGCGGCAGACCCGCGACGGTGTCGTCGGTGTCTGGTACGGCAAGGCGCCCGGCGTCGATCGGGCCGGCGACGCGATCCGGCACGGCAACGTCCTGGGCGCCAACCCGCGCGGCGGCGTGCTCGTCCTCGCCGGTGATGACCCGGGCGCGAAATCGTCCACTTTGCCGTCCGCAAGCGAACGCACCCTTGCCTCCTACCGGCTGCCGGTGCTGTTCCCACGGTCGAGCGACGACCTGATCAGACTCGGCCTGTACGGCGTCGCGCTTTCCCGCGCGACGGGATTATGGGCGGCGATCAAGATCGTGGCCGACGTCGCGGACGGCCTGTGGTCCGTCGATACCCGCTACGACCAGCTGGGCATCGCCGTACCGCGGATCGAATGGAACGGATCGCCCTGGACCTACCACCAGGCGCGCGCGGCGACCGTGCCGTGGAGCCGCGACGCGGAAGCCGAACTCGTCGGCCCCCGCCGGCAGGCTCTGATCGACTTCGCTGAGGCGAATCCCCTGGACGCCATCGAGCTCGATCCGCCGGGTGCCAGGCTCGGTGTCATTGCCGCCGGGAAGACTTTCGACGACACCGTGCAGGCACTCACCGACCTGGGCATCGACGAGACGAAGCTGACCCGTTCCGGCATCCGGCTGCTGCGACTCGGGCTCATCTCACCGCTGGCCCCCGGAGTGGTCCGGCGGTTCGCCTCCGGGCTCGACCAGATTCTGGTGGTAGAGGAGAAGGGGCCGTTCATCGAGACTCAGCTGCGGGAGTTGCTGTACGGGACGGCCGCGGCACCGGTACTGCTGGGTGAGTACGACGACCAGCGGCGACCGCTGGTGCCGACGCACGGCGCGCTGTCGGTGTCGCGGATCGCGGCCGCGCTGCGGCGGTTCCTGCCGAGCGAACTGGCGGTCATACCTGAAGTTCGCCCGCGTGCGGCGCTGCCCGTGCTATCCAGCCACCGCACGGCCTACTTCTGCAGCGGCTGCCCGCACAACCGGTCGACGGTGGTGCCCGAAGGTTCACTGGCCGGCGGCGGAATCGGCTGCCACGCCATGACAGTGCGTATGCCTCACCTCGCCGACCAGATGACCGGTATCACCCAGATGGGTGGCGAGGGTGCCCAATGGATCGGCCAGGCATCGTTCACCGAGACACCCCACCTGTTCCAGAACCTCGGCGATGGAACGTTCTTCCACTCCGGCCAACTGGCGATCCAGGCCTGTGTGGAGGCAGGGGTCGACATCACGTACAAGCTGCTGTACAACTCGGCCGTCGCCATGACCGGCGGACAACACGCCGACGGCGCGTTGCCGGTTCCGGCCGTCGCCCGCAAGTTGCTCGCCGAAGGTGTTCGGCGCGTCATCATCTGCGCCGAGGAACCGCGCCGCTACCGGCGATCGCGCCTGCCCAGAACCGTCGCGGTGTGGCACCGCGACCGGCTCGACGAAGCTCAGCGTGCGCTGCGCGACACTCCGGGCGTCACTGTCCTCATCTACGATCAGCAGTGCGCCGCCGAGAAGCGTCGCGATCGCAAGCGCACCTCGGGTCCGACGATGCGCGTCGCCATCAATGAGGCCGTCTGCGAGGGATGCGGCGACTGCGCGGCCAAGAGCAACTGCCTGTCGGTGCAGCCGGTCGCGACCGAGTTCGGCCGCAAGACCCGCATCGATCAGTCGTCCTGCAACGTCGACTACAGCTGTCTGGACGGCGATTGCCCGGCTTTCTTCACGTACGAGGTGAACGAGTCGGCACCGCGGACCGAAGCGGACGCAGCGCCCACCGTCGCCGATCCGAACCGGCCAGCGATTGCGAGCAGCTTTGACCTCCTGCTGGCAGGCATCGGCGGCACCGGCGTCGTCACCGCCAACCAGATCCTCGCGGTCGCCGCGCGGAGCGAGGGCTGGTCCGTCGCCGGCCTGGACCAAACCGGGCTAAGCCAGAAGGCCGGTCCGGTCACGTCGCACCTCCGCATCCGGCGGGATCCCCACGCCAGACCAGGCAATCACGTGACCAGCACCGGCGCTGACTGCGTGCTCGCGTTCGACGCGATGGTCGCCGCTGAGAACGACGTACTCGCCTTCGCCGATCCCTCGCGTACTCGCGCGTTCGTGTCGACCGCCATCACTCCGACCGGTGCCGAGGTGCGCGGGCTCGACGCGTCGACCGACATGACGTCGCTTCTCGCCCGGATCGAGGCCACGTCGGCGACGTACACCTGCCTGGACACCGCCGACGCGGCGATTCGGCTCTTCGACACGACCACTCCGGCGAACATGATCCTGCTCGGCCTGGCGTTTCAGCGAGGTGGGCTGCCGATGTCTTCGTCCGGCATCGAGGCGGCGATCACCACCAACGGCGTGGATGTCGACACGAACCTCGCGGCGTTCCGTTGGGGGCGGGCGCTCACCGAGCACCCCGACGCACTGCCGGTTCGGCGGCACGACACGCCTAGGGCATCCCAGCACCTGCTCGCCGAGCGGCCGATGACCGGCGAAACTCACCGGGTGTCTCTGATCCGGGCGACAGCGCTGGCCGAATACCAGAACGAAGGGATGGCGCGACGGTTCCTCGACCTGGTCGAGGCCGCCTGGTCGGCAGAATGCCGGCTCGGCGACGACCACGAGTTCAGCACGGCCGTTGCCCGCGGCCTGCACCACTTGATGGCCTATAAGGACGAATACGAGGTCGCCCGGCTCTTGCTCGCCGACGACACATCGCATCGGCCCGGCGTTCAGAAGATCCGATACCGGCTGCATCCTCCACTCCTGCGAGCCCTGGGGCTCAGCCACAAGATCTCGCTGAGTGTGCGGTGGCGGCCGATGTTCCGCATCCTGGCAGCTGGGAAGGTGCTCCGCGGGACGCCGTTCGACCCGTTCGGCCATGCGGCCGTCCGACGGCTCGAGCGTGAATTGCGAGACGACTACATCGCATTGATCGCTGAGTTGACTAGCAAGCTCGATCCGAACACCTACGCCACCAGCGTGGCCGCCGCCGCGGCCGCGGAACTCGTGCGCGGATATGAGGACGTCAAGCTTGCCGGCGTCAAGGGCTACCACGCACGGCTGGCCGAGCTCGGCCTACGACGCGCGACCTGACAGTTCAAGCCCCGCGAACCGACGGTCTAAGCCGACCGGCGGCTGCGTGCGGCCGGACGGGGCTTGGCGGCCTTCTTCTTCTTGACGGGCTGGTACTCCCGCAACAGCGCCAGGCCCTGCTCGGCCCACTCCACTCGTGCTCGAGCCAGCGCCGCACCACCCATGTGAACATGCGCCTTCAGCTCGGCGATCCGCTCGTGCTCGGCGGCCTCCCGATGCTTGAGCCGTGCGCGCAGCACGGGAGTCCGCATCTCACGGACCTGATCGGCCTGGCGCTCCCAACCGGCGACCAGCTCCGTCTGCTCTGCGATGATGTGCTCCAGGACCTCCACCGCAACCTCGGGCTCGACGAGATCCAGAAACAGCGCCTGCAGCAGGATCGCGTCGCGCTTGACCGTGGTGTCCTGAGGCGTGCCGACCCACTCGCGCAGCTCGGCAAGGCCGGCGTCGGTCACCGAGTACACCCTGCGCTCGAGGCGAGTACCGCGGATCTGACTCTCGGCCTCGACGAGACCGGCGTCCTCCATCTTGCGCAGCATGGGATAGATCTGACTCCGGGGTGCGCTCCAGACAGCACAACCGGTCGACGCGTCGAACCCGCGGGCCAAGTCGTACCCGTTCATCGGCTGGGCTTCGAGCATGCCAAGAATTGCATGCATCAGCGACATGCACCCTCCCATGGGCTGGATTCAATACGGCGAGACCTGTCGAAGTATACCTTTCCCGGCGTATGCGTCCCGGTAGCACCATCGGGTCAACCGCAACGTATAGACATGGAGAAACCTGTATGTAAATATCTGTTGAGGCGGAACATCGAAACGAAGGAGCATCGAACCCATGACCGTCGTACCGGAGGGGACACCTGCCTACGTGGCGGACCGACTGGCCATCCAGGAGTTGGTGTTCAGCTACAACCGTGCTCTCGACAAGGCCGACGAGGAACTCTTCGACTCCCTGTGGGCACCGGACGCGGGTTGGCATTTCCCGGATCAGAGCGATGGACCCGGACGATTGGATGGGAAAGCAGCCATCCTGGGGGCCTTCCGCACGTTTGTGACGGCACGGCGGTCGACACACCATCTGACGACGAACCTCCTCGTCACGGTCGACGGCGACCGGGCCAGTGGCCGGAGCAAGTCCTATACCTCTGGACGGTTGCGTCCGAGCCTTGCCAGTTACGACGACAGATACGTTCGCATCGACGGGCGTTGGAGGTTCGCTCGTCGTACGATCACGCCGCACCTGCATTGATCGAGCGTCAGAGTTCGCGGTCGCCCGCGGTCAGGTAGGCCCACATCCGCTCGGCCAGTCCTCCCTCCCACGTAGCGCGGCGCTCGGCCTCGTCCGCAGTCAGGAGGCACACGTCCGACCCTGCCGGCAGGACCGCGAGCTCGGTCCGCGCGGTGTCCTCCAGGTACCACGCCAGGCAGACAGCCGTGCGAAGATCCGGCGCCACGACGAGCGCACCGTTGCCCCGCAACACGATCGCCGCGGCGCCGCCGAGTAGCTCGGCCACGGCTTCGGCGGCCGCGTCATCGCGCACCAAGACCGGCGAGTCGAACATCGGCACGCCACCGGCGAAGTACGACGAAAAGCCATGCACCGCACGCGGCGACCGGCCCAGCACGGACAGCGCCATCACCGCGGGCGGCTGGATCCTGCAAATCGCCCCGACATCGGCACGGGACCGGTAGACCGCGCGGTGCATCCGGACCTCGCCGAGCACGGTGGCCGGCAGCGGTCCATCCAACGGGACCATCGGGCAGACGTCATCCGGTGCGACCAACCCGAGTGGGGCTGCCGGAGAGACGACGATCACGCCCGTCCCGAGACGGGCGCTGCAGTGACCGTAGGCGTGCACCAGGCCGGCCCGCGCGAGCGCGCGACCGGCGATCCGTACCTCGGCATCGGGTGTCATCGCCGAAGCGGCTCGCCAGTTCCGTGCAGCGGCATCGCCGCTCGCTGACGAACCAGGCGGCCGGCGGACCCGAGCCAGTCGGCGGAGTTGAGGAGGGCGAATGCCATGACCCGGCCGTCGCGGGCGTAGCACGCCACCGCACGCTGCCGACCCGGGTCATCCTCCAGGAACCGCACCTCATCGGCTGCGCGGGGATCACCGAGCACGTGCAGCGTGGCGTCGAATTGGTGCGACCAGAACAGACCGCCCGTGCCATCGAATCCGGGCGCCGACTCGCCGAGCAGTAACGTGTGTGCCGCGGTCTCCGCCTGCCGTACCGCATTCTCCCAGTGCTCCATCCGCACCGGCCGCGCCGATCCGGAGGACTTCCAGGCCACAACATCGCCGGCACCGACAGCGCGTCGGGCACCGACCACGGCGAGGTTCGGCGCACACAACACGCCGGTGGCAGGCGGCAGGCCCGAGCCGGCCAGCCAGGACGTATTGGGCTCGCTACCGATGCCGACGACCACAACGTCCGCCGCGATCTCGCGACCGCCGGAAGTGACGACCGACTCGACCCGGTTACCTCCGCGCAACTCAGTCACACCACAGTTGACGCAAACGTCCACACCGTGGCCGCTTTGCAGTTCGGTAATCCGAGCACCGACTTCCCGGCCGATCGCGCCCGACATCAGGGCGCCGGTCGGCTCGACGATGGTGACCGCCAGTCCGAGCGACCGGCAAGTCGCGGCGACCTCGCATCCGATCAGACCGCCACCGACAACGACCACTCGTGGGCTTGTCGCCAGCTCGGCGCGGAGCAGCTCAGCGTCTTGATGTGTGCGCAGTACGTGGACACCCGCCATCGGTGGAACGCGGAGCCGGCGTGCGTGCGCTCCGGTCGCGATAACCAGACCGTCGAACCGATACGGGCGCGGATCCGCGCCGGCGTCTCCGATCCACACTCGCTGGTCGGCCACCTCAAGTCGGGTGGCACGAGCGTTCAACAGTACGTCGCAATCCAGGTCGGCAGGCGTCGCCAGCGCGATCTGGTCGACGCTCAGGTCGCCGGCCAAGAAGCGTTTCGACAATTCCGGGCGCCGGTAGGCCGGGACATCCTCGTCGCCGACCAAGCGCAGAGTCCCCTCGTACCCCTGCCGCCGTAGTGCTTGCACCGCCCGTACGCCCGCGATCGAGGCGCCGACCACGAGCACTTCACGGAGTCGCTCGCTCAACGGTCAGTCTTCGACGATGCGCAGTGCCCCGACCGGGCAGGCGGAGACCGCTTCTCGCACCGATTGCGCCCACTCAGCCGGCACGAGCTCGTGGTGCGCGATAGCCGCACCGTCGTCCTCGATCTCGAACACTTCGGCGGCGACTGCCACACACAAGCCCGTGCCCTGACATGCGGAGCGATCGACGACTACCTTCATTGCGGCCTCCTATCGGCCCGACGCTGGACGAACGGCGGTCACGCCGCCGTCGACGATGAAGTTGGCCCCAGTCACCCAGCCGGCCTCGTCCGACGCGAGGTACAGCGCGCAATAGACGATGTCCTCGGGGCGGCCGAGCCTGCCAAGCGGCACGAACGGCGGTCGCGAACCCACCACCTTGGCCCGTAGAGCCGCAGTAGAGGGCGTCTCAATCACGCCGGGGCTGATGCTGTTGGAACGGATGTGGTGTTCGGCGCCTTCGGCCGCGAACTGTCGGGACAAAGCGATCACCCCACCTTTGGCGGCCGCATGGGCGCTGGCTCCTCCAGCCATATTGCCCTGCAGCCCGGAGCCCGACGCGATGTTGATCACGGATCCCCCGCCACGTGCGAGCAGGTGTGGCCACGCGGCCCGAGTGCAGTAGAAGAGCAGGTCGAGTTCGTTGCGCAACGTAAACGCCCAGTCGTCGTCCGAGGTTTCGGCGACTGAACCGAACCGAACCGCCCCGGCGTTGTTATACAGGATGTCGATGCCACCGGCGGCCGCGATACCGTCCTCGATCCAGCGGCGCGCCTGCAGCGGATCACTCAAGTCCACCGCAGAGGTCGCGAAGATCGTGCCACCCGCGGCGCGGACCGATTCCTCGGTCACCGCGGCGGCGTCCGGGTGAATGTCGCAGCCGACCACGACACCGCCCTCAGCGCTGAAGGTCTCGGCCGCCACCCGACCTTGGCCACCGCCGATGCCGCTGATGAAGGCGATCTTGCCCTCGAGCCGTCCCGTCATCTCATTTCCCTCCGCGGTTCTGCGGTGGCGCGACTACCGCCGGCGGAATGTCGGCGGCGCGAAACGACCGGCTGAGGAACTTCCATCCTTGGCCGGTGTGCACGTAGACGTCGTCGTAGTCGACGTACATCGGGGCGTTGCCATCCGCGATCTCGCCCGGCAGGCTGCGGAAGATCAGCGCCTTGCTCCGGCCGGTCGCCTGGTCGCCGTCGAAGTCGACGACGAGGTTGGAGCTCAGATGATGCAGCTCCGCATACTTCGCCGCGGTCTTCCGGAACGCGTCCCGGATGGCGTCGACGCCGACCTTCGGGCCGTTGGTTGCCGCCGGCACGAACAGGGAGACGAACAACTCCTCGTCACCCGTGTCGAGCGCGTGGTTGTATGTGAAGACCAGGTCCTGAATGGCCAGCCGGTCCACCGGTCGGCCGCCGGTCTGATCGGATTCCGTTGCCATCGCGTCCCTTCCGCTGCGTCAAATATACCGTGACATACCTGTATGTCGATGTCTATAGCAGTTCACCCGACAGCGCCCACCGCCGGAGCAGGGGTGTGGCCCGGTAGCGCGGATCGTGATACCAGCTCCACAGGTTGTCCAGTACGGCGAGCACCAGGCCCGCTCCGTACCGCTCACCCCAAGCCAGCGGTCCGAGCGGATAGCCCGTCCCCAGTACCATCGCCAGGTCGATGTCCGGCGAGGACGCGACGGCCTGCAGCAGCGCGTCCGCAGCCTGGTTCACCAGCATCGCGACGGTACGGGCGACGACCAGCCCCGGCGTGTCCTCGACCAGGCTCACCGCGAGCCCGCCCGACTGCAGCAACCCGACCGCCTCGGCCAGCTGCGTTTCACTGCAGTCATCCGACCGCGCGATGGCGATCCGGGTCGTCGTCTGGTCGTCGAAGGCGCGATCCAGCACGATCACCGGCTGGGTCAGACGCGCCGCGAGCACGCCGGCGGGCGTACCGTCGGTGCGGACGAGCACGGCACCAGAGGGCAGCTCCACCCGATCGCCTTCAGCGGGCTCGATCGGTACGCTGCAGCGGTCGAGGAGCGTTTCGAGCTCGGGCGGCCGCGCCGACAGGAACGCTGGCGGCTCGCGCGGCGGCTCGGTCACCGGCGGCGGGACAAGAGGGCGCCTGTCCTCGTAGCGGAAGACCCCCCGGCCGGTCTTGCGGCCCAGGCGCCCGGCATCGACGAGCTCCTGCTGCAATGACGAGGGGGCGTAGCGTGGGTCATAGCCGAACGCCATCCACACCGACCGCGTGACCGCCTGGTTCACGTCATGCCCGATGAGGTCCATCAAGGCGAACGGGCCTAGCCGGAAGCCGCCGGCCTCAGTCAGGATCGCGTCGACGGTGGCCGCGTCCGCGACCTGCTCCTCCAGCAAGCGCAGCGCCTCGCCGTAGAACGGGCGGGCGATCCGGTTGACGATGAAGCCCGGTGTCGCGCTCGCCGTCACGGGTTTCTTGCCCCAGGCAACGGCAAGCTCGCGCACCGTCCCCACAACCTCCGGTGCGGTCTGCGCCGCCGCGACCACTTCGACGAGCTGCATCCGTTCAGGGGGATTGAAGAAGTGCATCCCGACGAAGCGCTCCGGTCCTGGCAGGCCGGCCGCGATCGCAGTCGGAGACAGTGCGGAGGTATTGGTGGCCAGGACGCACGATGGCGCGACGACCGTGCTCAGCTCGGCGAACAGGTCACGCTTGACCTGGAGGTCCTCGACCACGGCCTCGATGACGATCTCGCAGTCGTGAAGGTGGGCCAGGCGGGTCACGGCCCGGATGTCCGGATGCGTGACCGCGCCGGCAGCTGCGCCCGGGACGGAGTCATAGATGCATACCGGATGACCGGCGTCGGCGGCGACGCGCGCGATCCCCGATCCCATCGTGCCGGCGCCGACAACCCCGACGCGCCGCGGGGTGCTACCGGTCGGCGCCGACATCACCGATGCCGTGGTATCCGCCGTGGACGTCGTAGGCGAGTTCCCACCAGTTGCCGTCGAGATCACGCAGCCTGAAGAAGTAGCGGTCGCCGCTCGACGCCAGCTCGGTGATCTCCTGTACGCCGTACTCGGTGGCAACGGTCTCGAGCGCGAGGTGCGCGCGGTCGATCTCCTCACGTGTCCCGAACAGCAGTGTGTTGCGGTAGTGGATCGGCATCGCCTTCGTGGCATTGGGCGCGTGCACGGCCGCGTACATGTAGCCGTCACCGGTATCGATGTGGATCGAGACCGGCACATACTGATGGACAGTCAGCCCGAGCACCTCTTCATAGAAGCGCCGCGTGGCGTGCAGGTCGGTGGACTCCAGCGTGCCGTGCGAGAGCATCGCCGCGTTCACACGACCGGTCGAGCTCATCTGTCCGCCTCACTCGCCTCGTCGCGGGCACGGCGCGCCTGGAACCACTCCCGCACCTGGTCCGCCGTCAGCTGCGGACCGCCGGACAGATCCTGACGCTCGCTCGTGCGCTCGTGGTAGAACTCCCACCAGTTGCCGTCACGGTCCTGCAGGAAGAACGCATACGACCCGTGCTGCCACATCGGCTTGGTCACCACCTGTACGCCGTAGCGATCCTTGACCGTCACGATCTTCGCGTGCGCGTCGTCGACCGATTCACCGGGATCGAGGTACCACCCGTTGTGGTTCAACAGCACCATCTCGGCGTACTCCTCGGTCTGCTCCTCGACCAAGTACGTGTGCTTCCCGCCCAGTCGCAGCACGAGCCGTCCGGGAGAGTGCACGGCGACTTCCGCTCCGAACACATCCTCGTAGAAGTTCCGCGAGGCGGTGAGATCGCGCGACGGGATCGTCCCGTTCGCCATCACCGTCGGTCTCAACAGCGGCGGTTTCGTCGAACGCTGCGTGATCATGCTCATCGCGCGAGACCTCCCTGACGATCGGTGGGGCAGTGGCGGACGCTCTGAGTCAATCAGGTGTCGCCATACCTGTCAATAGAGACAGGTATGGCCTACTCTGGAACTTCATCGTCGGCGAGAGGGAGTGAGACGGTCATGTCGCTGGCCCATGCGATCCTGGGAGTCGTCGAAGCGCGGCCGATGAACGGCTACGAGCTCGCGCGGTTCTTCGACGCGCATGCCGGCTGGGTGTGGAGCGCGCCCCGCAGCCAGATCTATCCGCAACTGCGCAACATGGAGGACGCCGGGCTGATCACCGCGGAGAGACAGGTGCGCGGCGAGCGACTGGAACGCCGCGTGTACTCGATCACGGCGGCCGGAGCGGCGGAGTTACGCGAGTGGGTGTCGACGCCGTTCGACACCCGGAGCAAACGCGATGCCCTGCTGCTGCAGGCGTTGTACTTCGACGTTGTCGATCCCACAGTCGCCGTCGCGGTGCTGCGCAATGTCATCGATGAGCAGGCGGCGATCGCACGGAGCTGGGCCAGTCATGCCGACCAGCTACGCCGCCACAACACGCCACTGCTGAAGGAACGCCTGAAACGCAGACCACCCACCGAACACGAACGCATCGCCCGGATCAAAGCACACGTCTTCGACGCCGGCACGGCGCTCGCGCAGGCGCGCATCGCATGGGCGGAGGAGGGCATCCGAATCCTGACGGCTGGCCCGGACGACGCGATCGCCGCCGAGTGAGCCGGTCATTCTGGAGCACCACCGACAGCGCCGGTTCTTCTCAGGCGATCGAGCTCGTCATTGGCGATACCCAGACCGGCCAGCACGCACTCGGTGTCCGCACCAAGCACCGGAGCGGTCTGCAGCCGCGCTCTCCCCTGCTGATAGCGCCATGGTGAGGCGACTACCTGAACTCCACTGTCGAGCGCTCTGATGCCGCCGCGGGCTATTACCTGCGGATCCGTGACGACCGCCGACAGCCTGGCGATCGTTGCCGCCGGCACCTGCGCGCCTGCGAACCGCTCGAGCCAGTCCTTGGCGGGAGCGGTGGCCAGCCGGGCCGCGATCGCTTCGAGCAGCAGGGGCCGAACCACCCGACGGCGCGCGTTCGTCGCCGCATCGCGCGCCTCGCCGGGCAGATCCAGGACAGCGCACATGCGCTGCCAGATCACGTCGCTGCCGACCGCGAGCACGATCGGCTCGTCGGCGGTGGCGAATGGCTGGTAGATGGCGAGCACGGAGTCCGTCCCGCCGGACGGTGCCGGCTCTGGCTCACCTGCGAGGTAGCTCGCGATCCGGGGAGCCATGAGTGCGAGATCCGTGTCGAGCAGAGACACGTCCACGATCTCACCCTGACCAGTCCGCTCGGCACGTCTCAGCGCCGCCGTCGCCGCCAGGGCCACGACGAGCCCGCTGACGATGTCGCTGAGCGCGGTCGACACACGTTGCGGCATACCATCCAGCGCACCGGTTACGCTCATCAGCCCGGACCGTGCTTGGGCGATCAGGTCGTAGCCCGGCAGTCCCGTATCGGGCCCGGTCAGGCCGAAGCCGGACAACGCGCAGTACACCAGACCAGGATGCCGATCCAGCACGGCGGCCGGCTCGAGACCGATCCGGGTCAGCTTGGCCGGATTGAGATTCTCGACGAACACGTGCGCCGACTCGATCAACCGTTCCAGTACGACTCGCGCGTCAGCATGCTTCAGGTCGAGTACCACTGACTTCTTGTTGCGGTTCGCCGAGTGAAACCATGCCGAGTCCTGGCCCAGAAACGGCGGACCCCAGCCGCGGGCGTCATCGCCGCCGGGCCGCTCGACCTTGATCACCTCTGCACCCAGATCCGCCAGGTACATCGTCGCCGTTGGTCCGGCGTACGACGTCGACATGTCGACGACACGGATCCCCGTCAGCGGAAGGGATTCATCGCTCATCTGCCGGCCTGGTCGCCGTCGAGCGCAATCGGCTGGACCAGATGCGGGTAGCACCTGCTCGGCGGAAACGCGGCGATGAGCGCACGGAACCTGTCCGAGTCACCCGCCGCCATCAGCGATGCCGCGCTCTGCCATGACGCGAGGTTGAAGAAGACCTTGCTGCCACCGATACCGCGATAGAGCTCCGCACCGAGATACCCGGGCTGTCTGCTCAGATAGCTCACCTCGGCCCTCCAGGCTGCGACGAACGCATCCTCGTCCCCGGCGACCACGTGGTAGCGGTTCGTCGACACCACCGGTCCCTGGATGGGTGCGGCAAGCTGCGCCACGAGCGGAAGCTCGGGTTCGACGTCGACACGAGTGAGACCCATAAGCGTGGTTCCTTTCGCTAAAAGACGGCCAGTGGATTGGCGGGGCTGCCGGTTCCGCCGGTGAGCCGGAGCGGTGCGAGGGTGAACAAGAACTCCCATCTCCGCATTCGTTCCGCTGTGGAGGCGGCCGCTTCGAGGTCGAGGTTGTCGACCAGCCACAGGCCCATCGTGACGATGCCGATCACATGCACCGGCATCGACAACGCCGGGTAATCGCAAGGCAGGACGTCGACGCCGGCGTCGCATCCGATCAGCGCTGCGCCGCGTTCGTGCAACCAGGGCAGCGCCGCCGGATGCCAACCCGGCTGCCCGTGGACGTTCGGATCCTGCGGGCCGAGTCGCGCGCGGGACAGACCGTGGCCGGTGCGCAGCAGCACCGCGTCACCTTCGCGGACCTGGACCCCCTGGCGCGACTCGGCCAGTTCCAGGTCGACCGGCGTCACACCGGTACCGGGCTCGAGCCATTCGACGCCACGCGCGGCAGCGACGTCGAGCAGTACGCCGCGGGTCACGATGCCGTCGCCGGCCGCGGTGACCGCGTGGCTGCTCGCCCCGAAGAGTGAGTTGACCAGTTCCGGCGGCTTGCCGTTGTACATCCGCCGGTCCCAGAACACATGCGACAACGCGTCGACATGCGTCACGTTGAAGCCATGGAACACCATCCCGATGTACTCCGACGCGCCGTGGACGCGAGCGCTGTCACTCTCACGGCCCGCCGGGTGCTGACGGACGCGATGCTCATCAGCCAGCCCCTCGCCCGTGAACAACATGTACCGCTGCGGTGGTGCGAACGCGTCACCGGGCTCGGCCACAGGCGCGAGCTCACGCGCCAGCGACACGGTCGCGCCGTGCCGGACGAGCGAGGCGGCCTTCCGTCTGACCGCCGGGGTGATGAGGTTCAATGTGCCGAGCTGATCCTCCGGCCCCCAGCGTCCCCAGTTGGACAGGGACTCGACGTACCCGAGCACCTCGGCCTCGGTCGGCGATCGACCTGTCACCGGCTCCTCCATTCGCAGTCCAATAGATACCTGTCTGTGTATACAGCTATGCCATGGCCTATAGCTCCTGTCAACCACTGGACGAGTATCTAGATACCTGTATGCTGTGATCTGTCTCTTGGCTCTCCGAAGGAGGATCAGGCCGTGATCAATCTGCGCGACATCGCCTATGTGCGCTCCGGCACCGCCGACTTGGAGGCGGCCGTCCGCTTCGCGGTCGACATTGTCGGCCTGCAGGAACAGGAGCGCGACGATGGTGCGGCATACCTGCGAGCCGATCACCGGCACCATTGTCTGGCCTTTGTCGAGGGAGAGTCCGGTGTCCTCGCCTCCGCCTTCAGTCTCGGCGACGAGAACGAGCTGGCGGACGCCGAGCGACAGCTCGAGGCCGCTGGAGTGCCAGTCGCGCGGGGTACATCACAGCAGGCCCGGGCGCGCCGGGTTCGCGATCTCCTCGCCTTCGACGACCCGTTCGGCAACCGGTTCGAGCTGGTGGTCGACCAGGCGCGGGATGCCCGTCCGGTCGCCTTCGGCCGGTCGGCCGGAATAACCGAATTCGGGCACCTGTGCGTGGACGCTCCCGATGTTCGGGAGGCATACCGCTTCTGGTCTGGATTGTTCAACGTGCGCATCTCGGACTGGATCGGCGACTGGGCGGCGTTGCTGCGCATCGACCAGGTGCATCACAAGCTCGCCGTGTTCCGCGGTGGGTCGCCCGGGCTGTGCCACATCAACTTCCAGGTCACCTCGCTCGACGACGTCATGCGCAGCTGGCACTTCCTCGAGGAGAACGGGGTGGAGATCCAGCAAGGCCCCGGCCGGCACCCGCAGTCCACCGCCGTCTTCCTGTACTTCAAGGGGCCCGAAGGGCTCACCTACGAGTACTCCTACGGCGTCCAGCTGATCGAGGACGAGGCGAGTTGGCAGCCGCGCTGGTTCGATCCGATGCATCCGGCCTCGATCGACATGTGGTGCGGGACGAGCAAACGGGTGTCGACCCAACCGCAGGTTCGCCGGCCCTTGGGAGCGGACCGATGAGTACGCTCGACGACCTGGCCGAAGGTTTGCTGCAGGCCGTCCGGCTGCATTCACCGATCCCCCCGATCTCCGCGCGCGCCGCGCTGACCATCGACGACGCGTATGCGATCCAGCTCCTCCAAGTGGATGCCTGGGTGCGCGACGGCCGGCGAGTCGCTGGTCACAAGGTCGGATTGACTAGTACGGCGATGCGCCGCCAACTCGGAGTGGCGCAGCCGGACTTCGGCCACCTCACCGAAGACATGTTCTTCGCCGAGAACACCGCGATCCGAGCCGAGCGCTTCCTGCAACCGCGAATCGAACCGGAGATCGCGTTCGTGCTGAGCCGGCCGCTGCGCGGACCAGGGGTGAACGTCGCCACCGCGATCGCCGCCGTCGACTTCATCCTGCCTGCTCTGGAGATCATCGACTCGCGCATCGCCGAGTGGGAGATCGGGATCATCGACACGATCGCCGACAACGCATCGTCGGGCGGAGTCGTTCTCGGCAGCCCGCCTGTGCGGCCGGACCAGGTCGACCTGCGGCTGGCGGGATGTGTGCTGCATCGAAACGGTGAGGTGGTCGCGACGGGAGCCGGCGGCGCCGTGCTCGGATCTCCGGTCAACGCCTTGGCCTGGCTGGCGAACGTCCTCGGCGAGCGAGGCGTCGGGCTCGAGCCCGGCCAGGTCGTCTTGCCCGGTTCGATGACGGCCGCGGTTCCGTTCGACGCGGGCGACGTCGTCACATCCGTCGTGGCGGGGCTGGGCAGCGTGACCGCACGGCTGGGAGAGTCCGCATGACGACGACCGCGGCGATCGTTGGGTCGGGCAACATCGGAACCGACTTGATGTTCAAACTACTGCGGCACAGCGAGGTGATCGAGCCTCGGTTCATGATCGGTGTCGATCCGCGCTCGGATGGGCTGGCCCGCGCCGTACGGCGTGGTCTGGTGGCCAGCGCCGAGGGTGTCGACTGGCTGTTGCGCCAGGATCCATTGCCGGACATCGTGTTCGAGGCGACCAGCGCCCAGGCGCACCTGGCGAACGCGCCGCGCTATGCCGAGGCCGGCATCACGGCGGTCGACCTGACGCCCGCCGCCGTCGGTCCATATGTCTGCCCGCCGGTGAACCTCGACGCCAACCTCGACGCCGCGAACGTCAACCTGATCACGTGCGGCGGCCAGGCCACCGTACCGATGGTGGCGGCGGTGTCCCGGATCGTTCCGGTCGAGTACGCGGAGATCGTGGCCTCCATCGCCTCGAAGTCGGCGGGCCCGGGCACGCGGGCGAACATCGATGAGTTCACCGAGACGACCGCCGCCGCATTGACCGCGGTCGGTGGCGCTCGGCGCGGCAAGGCGATCATCGTTCTCAATCCGGTCGAACCGCCGATGATCATGCGCAACACCGTGCTCTGCTCGGTACCCACCGACGCGGTGGAGCCGGGTGAGCTGCGGGACGCGGTGGTGGAGTCGATCCACTCGATGGTCGAGCGGGTCCGCGCCTACGTGCCTGGTTACTCATTGAGGGCGGATCCGCAGTTCGACCCACCGCGCGAGACCTGGCGCGGCATGGCGAGGGTGGCGATTTTCCTGGAAGTGCGCGGACGGGGCGACTATCTGCCGGACTATGCCGGCAACCTCGACATCATCACTGCGGCCGCAATGCGGGTCGGCGAGACCATCGCAGCGCGCCGGAAGTCGGACGTGGCATGACGGTGCGCATCACGGACTCGACCCTTCGCGACGGTAGCCACGCGATGCGCCACCAGTTCACCGAGGCGCAGGTGCGCGGCATCGTGTCCGCCCTTGACTCGGCCGGCGTGCCGGTGATCGAGGTCGCCCACGGTGACGGGCTGGGCGGGTCGTCGTTCAACTACGGGTTCTCCGGTACCGACGAGTTCGCGCTGATCGCGGCCGCGGTGTCGGAAACCAAGCAGGCACGCATCGCGGTTCTGCTGTTGCCCGGCGTCGGCACGATTCACGACCTCGAGCACGCGCACGACCGCGGCGCGCAGGTCGCGCGGATCGCCACGCACTGCACCGAGGCCGACGTGTCCGTTCAGCATTTCGCCGCAGCACGACGGCTCGGCATGGAGACCGTCGGCTTCCTGATGCTCTCCCACCGGATCGGCCCGGCCGACCTCGCCCAGCAGGCCCGGATCATGGTCGATGCCGGGGCACAGTGCGTGTATGTCGTCGACTCCGCGGGCGCGATGGTGCTCGGCGACGCGCAGGCCCGGGTCAAGGCGGTGCACGCCGAGATCGGCGCGCAAGCGCAGGTCGGGTTTCATGGCCACCAGAACCTTTCGCTGGGTGTCGCCAACTCGGTGCTCGCAGCGCAGAACGGCGCGACCCAGATCGACGGAACGCTCTGCGCACTCGGAGCGGGCGCCGGCAACGCGCCGACCGAGGTCGTCGCGGCCACCTTCGATCGACTCGGAATCGATACGCAGATCGACGTACCACGCGTGCTGCAGGCCGCCGAGGAGATCGTCAAGCCGATGCTGCCGCGGCTGCCGTGGATGGACCGTGCCGCCATCACGCAGGGATACGCGGGTGTCTACTCATCCTTTCTGCTGCACGCCGAGGCGGCCGAGGAACGGTACGGCGTACCCGCGCACGAGATCCTGCAACGCGTCGGCGAGCTCGGCTACGTCGGCGGCCAGGAGGACATGATCATCGACGTCGCACTGTCGCTGGTGCGCCAACGCGAGGAGACCCGATGAAGTGGGACGTGGACCGTGCCGCGACCGTACTGCTCGACTGCGAGGCGACCCGCACCGATCGCCCGCCGATCACCGACGAGTGGCCGGAGCTGGACCAGGACACCGCTTACGCCGTACAAGATGAGACGCTGCGCCGCCGGCTGGCCCGCGGCGAGCGGCTGATCGGCGTCAAGCTCGGTCTGACCTCACGCGCCAAGCAGTTGCGGATGAACGTCGCGTCTCCGCTGGTTGCCTGGCTCACCGACGCGATGCTGTCGCCGGCCGGCGTCCCGGTGCCGCAGGACAGACTCATTCATCCCAGAGTGGAGCCGGAGCTCGTCTTCGTGATGCGCGAACGCCTCACCGGTCCCGGGGTGAGCGCCGCGCAGGCGCTTGCCGCGGTCGACCGGGTGTACGCCGGGGCCGAGATCATCGACTCGCGTTACCGCGACTTCCGCTTCACTCTGCCCGACGTCGTCGCCGACAACGCCTCCGCCGGCGCGTTCGTGCTCGGACCGGTGGGGCTGTCCCCCGAGCGGCTCGATCTCACCCTGGAGGCCGTGCTCGTAGAGGTCGACGGCGAGGTAGTCGATTCCGCCACCGGTGCCGCGGTGCAGGGTCATCCGGCGGAAGCACTCGCACTCGCCGCCAACGACCTGGCCCGCCGCGGCCACGCCATCGAGGCAGGACAACTCGTCCTCACCGGCGGGATGACCGACGCGGTCCCCGCGCCGCCAGGAGCCCGGGTCGCTTTCCACTTCACCAACCTCGGATCCATTCAGCTCGCAGGGGGCCAGCATGCCGCTCGTTCAGATCGCACTTCGTGAAGGACGCTCTCCGGTGCAGCTCCGCGCGCTGATCAGCGCGGTCACCGCTGCGGTCGGCGACAGTCTCTCCGCGCCCCAGGAGTCGGTGCGCGTGATCCTCACGGAGATACCGCCGACCCACTGGGCCGCCGGCGACGTCACGCTCGCGGAGAGGGGCACTCGTGCCTGACTACGGCCACGTGATCGATGGCGTCGAGGTCGAATCCCGCACTGGCGCGACATTTGCCAGCATCGACCCGTGGACGCAAGAACCATGGACCCAGGTGGCACTTGGGGATGCGACCGACGCAGCCCGCGCCGTCGCCGCCGCCCGGCGCGCGTTCGACGACGGCCCGTGGCCGCGTCTGTCGTACGCCGAGCGAGGCGCGATCCTGCACCGGCTCGCGGATCTGATCGAGGATCATGCCGGCGAGCTCGCCCACGCCGACACCCGGGACATGGGCAAGCCCGTCGCCCAAAGCCGCGGCAACGACGTTCCTCGTGCGGCGCACAACTTCCGGTTCTTCGCCGATCACGCCCGGCTCGCCACAGCTGCTGCGCTTCCGATGGACGACCGTCACCACGTCTACACCCGGTTCGAACCGGCGGGCGTGGTGGCGGCGATCGCGCCGTGGAATTTCCCCTTGATGCTGGAGTCGTGGAAGATTGCGCCGGCGCTGGCCTGGGGCAACACCGTCGTCCTCAAACCTGCCGAGGACACACCCATCTCCGCGACTCTGCTCGCCCGGCTGGCGAGCGACGCGGGTCTTCCGCCCGGTGTGCTCAACGTCGTACACGGCTACGGACCAGATTCGGCCGGCCAAGCGCTGACCCAGCACCCCTGTGTCAACCGCATCACCTTCACGGGAGAGTCGGCCACCGGCCGGACGATCGCCCGCGCCGCCGCGCCGAACCTGACCCCACTGAGCCTCGAGCTGGGTGGCAAAGGCGCCAATCTCGTCTTCGCCGACGCCGATCTCGGCAACGCGGTCGACTGGTCCGTCCGTGCCGCCTTCACCAACGCCGGGCAGATCTGCCTCGCCGGTTCGCGCCTTTTCGTCCAGCAGGAGGTCTTCGACGAGTTTCTCGACCGCTTCGTCGTCGCAGCGGAGACCTTGGTCATCGGCGACCCGAAGGATCCGGCGACCCAGTTCGGTCCACTGGCGTCGCGGGCACATCACCGCAAGGTGTTCTCGTACCTGAACAGTATCGAGGGCGAGGGCGGCACGATCCGGACCGGCGGCCCCGGTGACGGCTGGATCGTGCGGCCGACCATCATTACCGGGCTGCGGCCGGACGCCCGCCATTCTCGCGAGGAGATCTTCGGGCCGCTGGTCACCGTCATCCCATTCAGCACCGAAGAAGAGGCAGTGGCGCTCGCGAACGACACCCACTTCGGCCTCAACGCCATGCTCTTCACCGACGACCTCAGCCGCGCCCACCGCATTGCCGCACGTCTCGACGCCGGCACGGTCTGGGTGAACTGTTTCTTCGTCCGGGACCTACGCGCTCCCTTCGGCGGCGTCGGCGACTCGGGGATCGGTCGCGAAGGCGGAAACTACAGCCGTGACTTCTTCACCGAACCCAAGGCCGTCGTCATCCAGCTGACGTCCTGAACCGATGACGTCAGGTGTCCCTCCACGAGGCGTGATATCCGCATCCCCTCCCGGAGGAACACACGATCATCAGTCGCCGCCGAACCACCGCACAGGTTCGCCACACCGGCGCTGGAGTTGCGGCGTGAGTCGCCAGTTCTTCGGCCGGCCGGCCAGCACACTCGACAGCGTCGGTCCGCCGGTCAGCACCTCCGACTCCCGCAGCGTCTTGTGCTGCGGACTGGCTGCATGGATCCGGAAGGCCGTGTCGTCGGCGTAGACCTCGTGCATCCAGATCACATCCGGCTCGTCGAGCGACTCGTAGACCGTGAAGATCTCCGTCCCTGGTTCGTCGTCAGCCACCAGCATGAACGGCTCCAGCGCCTCGAGTGCCCGATCTCGCTGCCCGGGCAGAGCGGTGAGCCTGGCCAGGATGACGACCGAGCCGGCATGCACCGGTCCGTCGAGGTTGCGGCCGGGGTACGTCTCGCGAACCGGCCGCAGCCCCTCCTGCGTCGGTACCGCGGCCAGCATCCGGGTGATGTCATCATCGCCGAACTCCCGGACATCGTCGCTCGGGAGTCCGTGAACTTCGTGCAACCACAGGGAATTCGGGTCATCTCGGTCGAGGTAGACCGTTACGACGTCCATACTCCGCACGTCGTCGGTCGCGGCCAAGGAGCCGAGTCCCGCCAGTACATCGTCGAGATGCTCAGGCCGTACCGGCAGCCGAGTCAGCCAGCAGCGGGCCGTGCGCAAGGCATCCGAGCTGGTCACGAGGCCGGCCCCCACAGCTTTTTCAGCTGTTCCTGGTAGCCGGCCGGGAAGTCGGGCAGCACGTTCGGGTCGAATTCGAGGTTGGTCTTGTTCACCAGCCAGACTGGATCCGCCTCGGCGTTGTGGATGCTCGCGTTGCCGCCGGTGAGGTGACGCGCGATGGTGTCGATCGCGATCCAGCCGTAGTACCCGCTGGGCGACTGCACGTAGAACAGATCCTTGCCGTCCTTCACCGCCTGGTTCTGCGCCGGCGTGGGCGCGTAGCCGGTGATCTCCACCTTGGTGAGTCCGGCGGCGTCGAGGGCCTGCCGCAGACCGCCTTCGACCGCGCCGGCTACGACGTGGACGTAATTCGTCTCCGGATGCCGCTGGATGAACGAGACGACCGACTTCGCCGCCTGACCGCTGAGCAGATCTGCCACGGGCACATCGATGCTGTCCGCGGAACAGGAGGGGCACACACCCTTGATAGCCGCGAGGGTGGCATCGGAATAGCCTTGGATGGCGGGGATCCCGGAGGTCGTCACCACACCGACATGCGCCGTCGCGCCGGCCGTCGCCGCGTCCGCGACGATGCCGAGCGCGATCACCTTGGCCGTCTGCGCGGCGTTCGACGGCGTGTTGCCCACCTGGTCGAAACCCGGCGTCCCCGGCGAATCGGTACCTTGGGTCTGAACGATCTCGACGCCTTTGGTCTTGGCGGCGTCCAGGCCGCTCATGATCGAAGCCTTCGGACGCCCGGTCATGATCACCCCGTCGGCTCCGCTGCCCACCGCGGTGAGCAGTGCGGAATTCGCTGACGCTGGATTCGATCCATTGAATGTCAGGGGGTGGTAAGTCCAGCCAAGCGCGTCACAGGCCGCCTTGATCGCCGACCCGATGATCGCGGCCGTACCGCTGCCCGTGCTGACGTAGTAGATGTTCTTGCCCTTGGGTGGCGCCTCTGTGAGCGACGGCCAGGCCGGCAGCTTGCTGGGCTGCACCAGGTAGGGGGCCAACTGCGCCTCGACGGCAGCGGAGTCCACACCCCCTCCGTTTCCCGGAGCCGGCGACCCGCCCGCCTGCGAACACGCTGCTACCACCACGGCACCTGTCACGGCGAGTAAACCCCACCATCTGCGATGTGACATCGTCCGATCCTTTGTTCGCCGACAAACAGAGATGCATAAACCTGTCTATCGATACCGATATTGGGCGTACCGTAAGCCCGCCGCCCTGTGCCGTCAAGGAGTCAGTGACCCCATCGACCATATAGACATATAGATACCTGTATGCAAGTATCTGTCGTACAAACGGCTGCAAGTATTCGTCAGCGAGGAGGACGATGTCTGTGACACCGACGGAGCGTGAGCTGCTGACCGAGCTTCGTGATCGGGACGAGATCTCACGACTGATCCTGACTTACGCGCACGGACTCGACACGGGCGACTGGGACACCGTTCGCGGCTGCTTCACCGACGACGCGGTCATCGAGGGATCGGTCGACACACTCCCTATCGATGACGTGCTGGCCCGCAGCAATCGGCTGACCGGCACCTACGCCGCGAACATGCACGTGGTCGGCAACCAGATGATCGACCTGGACGGCGACATCGCGTGGGTCCACAGCTACGTCGTCGCGTACCACTGGAAGGCCACCCCGGCTGGCACCGACGATCCAGACAACCTGATCGCGGGCGGCCGCTACCACGACACCGTCCGGCGAACCGAGAGCGGTTGGCGGATCTCCCACCGGCAAGTGAGCCGCGACTGGAATGTGGGCCGTCAACCCACCATGTGACCTGTCTACAACTCGAGGAGGTCTGCCGTGAAGAAGGCATCCAAAGTTATCATCTCGTGCGCAGTGACTGGAGCCGTGCACACCCCGACGATGTCGGACGCACTGCCGATCACCCCGGCGGAAATCAGCGAGCAATCCATCGCGGCCGCCGAGGCCGGAGCGGCGATCCTGCATCTGCACGCCCGCGACCCGGAGACCGGCTACCCATCGCCGGCCCCGGACCGGTTCTACGAGTTCCTGCCGGCCATCAAGGCCGGAACAGACGCGGTCGTCAACATCACCACTGGCGGAAGCACGCGCATGACCGTCCAGGAGCGCCTCGCCGCCGCGCTGCGTGCACAGCCTGAGCTGGCGACCATGAACATGGGGTCGATGAACTTCGTCTTCTCCGGCGCGGCACGCCACTACGACACCTGGAAATTTCCCTGGGAGCGCGACTATCTGCTGGGGTCGGAGGACTCAATCTTCGCCAACACCTTCACCCAGATCGAGTACTCCTTCCGCGAGCTCGGCGACGCCAGAGGTACCAGGTTCGAGTTCGAGTGCTACGACATCGGGCATCTCTACACGCTCGCGCACTTCGCCGACCGCGGCCTCGCCAAGCCGCCGTTCCTCGTGCAGTGCATTTTCGGGATCCTCGGCGGCATCGGAGCCGATCCGGCCAACCTCAGCCACATGATCACTGTCGCGGACAAACTGTTCGGCGACGACTACTACCTGTCCGCGTTCGCGGCCGGCCGACACCAGATGAGCTTCGCGATCCAGAGCACGCTGGCCGGAGGGCACGTTCGCGTCGGCCTCGAGGACAACCTCTACATCGCCAAAGGCGAGCTAGCCAAGAGCAACGCCGATCAGGTCGGCAAGGTCCGTCGTATCCTCACCGAGCTCGGGCTCGAGATCGCGACGCCTACCGATGCGCGCGCAATGCTCCAACTCAAGGGCGCCGGGAACGTCGCCTTCTGACCCGCCTACCCGAGGCTGTGATCGAGGAACTCCGCGATCCGCTCGTTGGCGCGCCTGGCCAGCCGTGTGGGCTGCCGCAGGAAACCGTGGATGCAGTCCGGGTAGATGGCTAGCTCGCCTCCACTTCCCGCAGCAGCCCAGCGCGCCGCCAGCAGGACATTGTCATCGAAGAGATGGTCGGCCGAGCCGACCGTGAACAGGGCGGGCGGAAGGTCGTGCAATGCAGCGAAGGCCGGGGAAATCTCCGGGATCCGGCGCTGCTCGTCGCTGCGTCCCGGCAGGAAGCAATCACCGATCAGACGCAAACCGTCCGGGTCGAGGATGTCAGGTACCTCCGAGACCCGCGCTCCAGACTGACCGGGGGTGCTCCGGCTCATGTCGTACCCGGCATAGACGAGGTTCGCACCAAGGAATCCGGTCATTCCCGCGTCGCGCAGTCGCAACAGCGCGAGCACGGACAGGTACGCACCGGCTGACTCACCGCCGATGAGCAATCGGGACGTGCCGAACACCGCGCCGGCATGGCTCACCAGCCATGCGGCCGCCGCGAAAGCATCGTCGACGGCGGCCGGATACGGATTCTCGGGCGCCAGACGATAGTCGAGTGACACCACGACGATAGACAGTCGTTCGGCTAGATCAGCATTGGCCTCGTCGCTCATCCGGGGCGACCCCGCGATCAGACCACCTCCATGTAGATGTAGGTACACACCACGTGGTGTGACGGTCGGACGGAACAGCCGGCCCGGAACGCTCGCGATCTCCGCGTCGGCGCCCGCGGAGACCACTGTCTCCCTGCTCGCGATCAATCTTCGCTGCCACGCGACCAACGCGTCGCGATCGTCGAACGGCGGGCTGATCGGCATCGATGCCGTAACCTTCGCCGCCATCTCCCGGGCCTCGGCCCGCAACGGTTCGTACTCACGCAACCACCACTGCATCTGCGGTCTCCTTTCCTTTATCCGCGACACATTTCGCGGTGATTGCTGGCCAGCAACGAGTCCTTGACGGCCGCGATTCGCCAAGCCTACAGTCATATCGATATCTGTACATAGTTATCTGTTTGTCGATCATTCGCCGAACCTGACAGCCCGGAAGGACAACCTGCCTTGGTTGAGAACACCGGCACGCTGGCGTCACGGACACTCGCGGGCGAGCCGAGCGGTGCGGCCGCCGGCCTCGAAGTTGCCGCCGTCTCCAAGAGGTTCGGCACTCATTTGGTTCTCGACGATCTCGACCTCACTGTCAGGCCGGGTGAGGTGCACGCGCTTGTCGGTCACAACGGGTCGGGCAAGTCGACGCTGGTCAAGATCCTCGCGGGTTTCCACCAGCCCGAGAGGGGCGCCCGAGGGCGGGTGAACGGATCCGGCTTCACGCTCGGCGACGTCCGGTCTGCAAGAACCGCAGGCCTTCGCTTCGTCCATCAGGACCTGGGCCTTGTCGAGACCATGAGTGCGCTCGACAATGTCACGCTGGGACATCCGTATCCGCACCGCCAGTTCGGCGCCATCGATTGGCCACGAGCGAGAAAGGAGGCCGGCGCGCTGCTGGCCTCACTCGGCTACGACATCGATCCGAGGACACCAGTCTGCGAACTGTCCCTCGCCGACCGCACCGGCATCGCGATCGCCCGCGCACTCCGAGGCAGTACGACGGGCGGACGGATCCTCGTCCTCGACGAGCCGACCGCGGCGCTTCCGGCGACTGGCGTGCACGAGCTCTTCGAGGTCGTCACCCGGCTCAGTGCGAGCGGCGCGGGCGTGCTGTACATCTCCCATCACCTTGACGAGGTCTTCACGATCGCAGACCGGGTCACGGTGCTCCGCGACGGCCGGCAGGTCGCCACGCGGCCCACGTCGGAGATCGATGAAAGTCAGCTCGTCGAACTCATGATCGGCCATGACGTCCGGCTGCATCGCCGGCACTCCCCCGCGCCCCGGGCTCGCCGGGCAGCGCTGCGGGTACAGGACCTCGGAGCGAGCCAGCTGAGCGGCATCGACTTCCAGATCAAGCCGGGCGAGATCGTCGGCGTGGCCGGAGTCGCCGGGTCTGGCCGTGACGAACTGGCCAGCGCCCTTTTCGGTACGGCACCTCGACGCGGCGAGGTCGTCCTGGACGGCAAGCCCTTGCCTGCCGGCCGACCGGATCTGTCCATCCGCCGCGGGCTTGGGCTGCTCGCCGCGGACCGTGCTGTCACCGGTCTGGTTCCGACGATGTCCGTGCGGCAGAACCTGACCCTGCCGAAGCTGCGATCGTCACGGCGCGGGCTGTTCCTCAGTCGCCGCACCGAGGAGCACGAGTCGGCGCGCTGGCTGGACCAGCTCGGCGTCAAACTCCGCCATTCGTCTCAGCCGATCACCGAGCTCAGCGGCGGCAACCAGCAGAAGGTTCTGCTGGGGCGGTGGTTGCGCGCCGGACCGGCCGTCCTGATCCTCGACGAGCCGACCCAAGGCGTCGATGTCGGCGCCATCGAGTCCATCTACACCGTGATCCGCGAGCATGCCGAACGTGGTACAGCGTACCTGGTCTGCTCGTCCGACGCCGATGAACTGATCTCATTGTGCGATCGAATCCTCGTCCTGCGCCGGGGCCGCATCGCAGCGGAGCTGTCCGGCGATGATCTGCGTCGCGATGTCGTCGACCGAGCGTGTCTGATCCAGCCCAAGAGCGAGGAGCCATAGCCGATGAGCGCAAGCACCGCCGAGCCCCTTAGCGATTCCCCCGTGCGTAGGCCGTCCAGCGGGTGCACGGTACTGCAATCGATCCTCCATCAGCGCTACGCCGGCTTCTGGGTACTGACCGCGGAGGTGATCGTCTTCGGGCTCGTGTCGCCGCACACCTTCCTGACCGGGTTGACCTTGCGCACGATCCTCAGCGACGGTGCTGTCACGAGCCTGCTTGCCCTCGGCATCATGTTCCCGTTGCTGACCGGTATCTTCGACCTGTCCATGGCCTGGGTTGCCGGTTTCGCCATGGTCATGGCGTCATACCTCAGCGCGAGTCACGGGCTGGGCACGGGAGCGATCTGTGTGCTCACACTTGGCGGCTCGACCGTATTCGGCATGATCTCGGCGCTGTTGGTCAGCAAGCTCCGGGTCAACAGTATGGTGACGACCCTGGGTGTCGGCACTATCGCCCTCGGACTGACCGGACTCATTGCCAACGGCAACACGATCACTCCCTCATTCACCTCGGGCTTCACCGAGTTCGGCCGCGGCGACCTCTTCGGCGTACCACTGGCGTTCATCTACGCGGTCTTCATCGCGGCCGCCATGTACTACGTGCTCGAGCACACCGCTCTCGGACGATGGCTGCAGGCCACGGGCGGAAACCCAGTCGCCGCCCGCCTCGCCGGCATCCGTGTCGTCCGCCTCCAGGTCGGGGTCCTGATCGTATCGGCTTTCATGAGCGGATTCGCCGGCCTCGTGCTCGCCACTGGGATCGGCGTGGCCACCGAGTCCACAGCCCCGGCGTTCCTGCTCCCGGGGATCGCCGCCGTCTTCCTCGGAGCGACCCAGATCAAGGAGCGAGCGAATCCCTGGGGCACCATGCTCGGCGTGGTCTTGCTCGGCACCGGCATCAAAGGCTTGCAACTACTCGGCGCCGCACCGTGGGTGAGCGACTTCTTCAACGGGGCCGTTCTCCTGATCGCGGTCGCGATCTCCGGCAAGGGTATCGATCGACTCCACTAGCGACTCCGATGACGGACAGCACCTCAGAAAGGCACCACCACATGACCATCACGCTCGCGGATCGCTTCGAGCTCCAGGACCTCGTCTTCAACTACGCCCACGGCATCGACCGTCGTGACGAAGCACTCTTCGCCGGCCTCTGGACCCCGGGCGCCATCTGGCACTTCGTCGATGAGGGCGGCCTCGGCAAGCTGGTCGGGTACGACGCCATCATGAAGGGCTACCGCCAGGCGACGGCTGGCGGCCGGCGGATGCATCACCTCTCGTCCAACCTGATCCTCGACGCCACGGCCAGCCCGATCACCGGGCACAGCGACTCCGTGGCCACCGGGCGAGAGACGCCGCTGTTCCTCTCGTACACCGATGAGTACGTGAAGCTGGACGGCGTCTGGAAGTTCCAGCTCCGCGAAGTTCACGCCCACCTCGAGAGCTGAACCCCTTCGACGTAGGTCCGCGAGACTGTTGGCTTGCGCCGCGTAGGAGGAGGACCACGAGCTGTTCTCGCACACGTGCCGAAAGAGAAGCTCACCGAGGCGATGGTGATGGTGATGGTGATGGGCACGCCAGGGGTCGCGCTGTGCGGCAAGGTGTGGGTGCCGAGCCGCGACCCGCAGCGTTTCCCGGTCTGCCCGGAGTGCAAGGAGATCTGGGCCTCGCTCAGCCCGGGTGACGACCAGGGCGGCGAACGGTGATGGAGTACGAAACACTCGGCAAGGCAGTCACGCGGGTGATCCTCTCATGTCACTGGTAAGGCCCGGGGGTTACGTACGTAAAGTGCATGACAGACAGCTGGGTAATCCATTTCCCGAGCGGCTACTGTTCGTCGGAGGAGGAGGATCAGTGATGTGGCGGCACGGGCCGGGGCGTCCACGGCGACCGTGTCCCGCGCGCTGAACGGGAAGCCGACCGTCGATCCGGACCTGGCCGCGAGGGTCCGGGCGGCCGCGACCGAGCTCGGGTGCCAGCCGAACGGCCCGGCGCGGAACCTGCGCCGCCAGGAGGCCGCGGTGGTGGCGCTGATCATCTCCGACGTGGAGAACCCGTTCTTCACCGCGATCGCCCGCGGGGTGGAGGATGTCGCGCACGAGGTCGGGTACTCCGTCGTGCTGTGCAACTCCGACGAGAGCGCGGAGAAGGAGAACCGCTACCTCGACATCGCGATCCAGGAACGGGTCGCCGGCGTCATCCTGTCACCGAGCGGCCCGACCACCTCGATCGCGAAGCTGGCCGGCCGGGGTACGGCGTACGTCGCGGTGGACCGGCCGCTGCCCGAGCACGACAGTGACGTCCTACTGGTCGACACCCAGCTGGCCGCCCGGGAGGCGACTGCGCATTTGGTTGCCCAGGGCTACGAACGAATCGGCTGCATCACCGGACCGACCGGCGTGCGTACCGCGGACGACCGGCTGGCCGGCTGCCCGCGACGGGCTCAGGTCGGCCCGCCGCCGCAGCACGACCAAACTGGTACGCCGGACCACCTCGAAGATGGGGCACCAGGGTGCGCCGAGGTTGGTGCGCCCTAGCAGTACAAGGCGGAGGGTGCTCGCCGGGCCGCCCTGGGCGTGCTCTCCCAGCCCGCGCCTCCGGACGCTCTCTTGGTCGCCAACAGCGCGATGGCTGTAGGCGTCCTTCAAGCCTTCCGGGAAAACGGCATCCATCCTCTCGTCGCCTTCGACGACCCTCCCTGGGCCCAACTCATACATCCACCACTAACGGCGGTAGCCCAGCCCGCGTATGAAATCGGCACCACGGCCGCGCACCTCTTGCTGGCGCGCATCGCCGACAGCAGCCAGGCGCCCACAACAACCACCGTAGGCGCCTGGCTGCTAGTACGCGCCAGCTCTCACCAGAGCTGATTTACTGCTTTCCGATCAGTTTCTCGATTCCCCTCCGCGTCCGAACTTCCTCCGCATCCGTCCTCCGTCTCCACGCCCGAACTCCCGCTTGGCAGCCCCCTCCATCTTGGCTACATCTTTTTCGTCGGCACCATTCGCATATGCCTTGTCTGCCTCACTAACAGCTTTCCTGTATGCCACCAGGCCAGCCCGTGCAGCGTCGAAGGCCTGCTCGTCCCTGCTCGGAACGTTCTTGCCGGTCATCCACCATCTCCTTCCGATCCGGCCGCCGGGCCGATCCCGGCGACAACGTCAGCCCCTCGACAACCACCCTCGCTCGCGACCCAGGTTTCGATCGCCACCCCCCCGTAATGGGACGCCCCCTGAAGGCGAATTAGCGACCGCGCGCACCCTGCTGCCGCCGCGCCGGCGACCAGGTGCCTGTCCGGGAGCCCCCGACCACCTGTGCAGCCGCCAACTGCCGAGCTGAGGTGTCCTGCAGGCCTGGCTGGGACGGTGCGGCGTTCAAGACCCTCGAAAGCGTGTCTCGGTGCCGGGCCGGGTCGCTGTCGACATCGGTGGCGAGGAACCTCGGCGGCCCTTGCGGATCGGGTGTCGCGGCCAAGTCGATCTCCCCCCAACGGCTCTCTTCGGCGCGATCGTCTCCGGGGCCCGGGCTGGGCACGTGTGCGATGGAGACTCGAGAAAGCGTGTAGCGCCCGAGATCCTGCGGCTGTCCGGCCTGGACGTCCACAGGGGGTTGCCGTGACGTATCCAGGTCGGCCATCAACTCCACAGGGTGGAAGTCGTGGACGTAGATCTTTTCACCGCGTGGTTCCCACATGTGTGGCCAGGCGCGCCGGTACATCTCCGCGAGGTGGTCGAAAGCCGGCGTCGTCGACAGCGCCGCAAGTTCATCTGGATTGGCAAAGCTGAACTCGGCACGTTTGGTGACGTCCGTCGGGATCATGTAGACCGGCCCGGGGTAGCCGGCGAGCGTTTCACGCACCGCGTCGGCGTCTGCCAGCACGTTGAACTGCCGTCGGCCGCCGGCCATGGTGGCGACCTGCGGGTCACCGAACATGCCCAACTGTGCGGTTAACGCGCCGAGCTTCGGCCGGATGCGCTCGTCGCTCATCAAGTGCACGGCGTCGGTCAGCGGACCGGCGCAGATCAGGTCGACCTTGGTGGTGTCCGGCAGGTCGGCAATGCGATCTGCGGCGTCGGCTAGATAGCCCGCCAGTTGGCTGTCCGGCAGCGGCGGAGCGATGTCGAGCACATGTTCGTCGATATGCACGCGGTGCGGGATCGTCGAGTACGGCGCGAGGCCGCCCTCGTACACTGGCACATCCGATCGGCCATGGCGGACCAGCAAGTCCTTCATCCGAACGGCGTTGTCGTGGCGTATCGCCCGGCTGGCAGCGGGATCAGCTTCGTACGGCTTCGCGGTGTGGTCGGGGTTCACCGGCCGGCCGGTCATGATCACGCCGCCGATAGCGATCGAGTATTCGCTGCTGGTCGCCGCCAGCGCGGCTGCATAGTTGTCGGGGTCCGGACCGTCCACGATCAACCACACCTGGCGGCGAGGCAGGCCGGCCGAGCTCAGCGCGGGGTCCCTGCCAGGAGCAGGCAACGAGGTCGTTGCAGGGTCCATTGTCACGTCCAGACGATGACACACTCCCGCGCCAGCGACGAAGGATTACTAAAATCATCGAATAGCTCGGACACGGCTGAGTTCCGCCTCGGGCGGGACCCAGCCCAGGTGTTAGATGCCGAGCTTTTCGTTCAGGAGTGGGCGAACCTCGGCGACGTCGGCCGGGCCGACACCGAGCGCGTCCAGGTCCTGACCGGACTCGTTCGCGGCCCGGGCCAGCTCACCCAGCCACCACTTCTTCGCGGCGGCCGCAGGAACACCGAGCTCAACCGTCGCCACGATCGGCTCCAGCGCGTTGCCGTTGATGACGTCGCGCATCTCGAGATCGGTGAAACCCCACTCCTTCTGCAGCCGAGCCCGGCGTACCGGAGGTGCCTCGGGCAGCGCAGCTCCTCGACCCACTCACGCGACGGCGCGACCGGGACCAGGTCAGGCTCCGGGAAGTCGTCAGCGTCGGACTTCTCCCGGCCGGAGGTGGTGATGCCGGTGTCCTCGTGCCAGTGCCGGGTCTCCTGGAGAACCTTGCCGCCCGCGTCGCAGCGTGCTCAGGATCCAACCATCGCGTGAGCGGCACCATTCACCCTGACACTGAGTTCTAACTAAGACATTTCGGGACACTTTGAGGCGAACCAAGACATTCCGGAGACGTCTTATCGTGCCGTGACGCTGTCCCCGTCCGACTGCCATCCTTGCTCTGAGACATCCGAGGAGGGCCGTGAGGGGCAGGCAGAGCCACACCTTCGAGAGCCGTTGTCATCGCTGAGCGGAAGTGTCAGCCAAACGAGCTGCTGCGACAAGCGCAGGGCGAGATATCCCAAGGCAAGATTGCCGACCTGGTCAATGCTGAGATCTACCGTGCTACCGGCAAAGAGCAGCTCATCACGGCCAAGTCGATCTCCGACTGGAATGTGGTTGGCACGTATGGCCGTCCCCTGCGTGTAAGGGTGAGTTGAGGCCAGCGGCATGGAGCACAAGCGTGCCCGCTCCGCGCCCACTGTTGCGGACGCGTCGAAGATCTGGTCGTCAGTCTCGACAATGACATGAGGACTAGTCACAAGGTTGATTTACCAGTCTGGGTGCTGCGGTGCACCCAGACTGGAGGTGATGACAAACAGACTGTCACTCTCAGGGTGGAACACCACCGGCGTCGTACGCCGCTGCCCAGTCTTAATAAACGCGACTTCGACACCACGCCCCGCCATACCCCGCCGCCGGGACTCCTGCCGCCAGTGGCGCTCTCTGGGCAGATCGATTGGCTGGGACGGCCGTGGTAGCCATGTCAAAGATTCGGTGGCACCTCTACGCACCTGAGTGTTGCGACGACTTGGGTGATGCCTGTAATGACTTGTCTCTCCCTACAATTTCTCCCAGCGCCACTGCAGGCACCCGCCCCAACCGAACCGTGCTCCCAGACATTCAGTCTCAGCCCTTCGTCGCACCCGCTCCAATTCCCGCGACGATATGCCGTTGAAGAATTAAGAAGATCACAAATAGAGGAACAGTACCCAAAACTACCGTCGGCAGCAATTGACCCACGCTGTACGAATGCGTCCCGATCGTCGAGTATACCGACAGGGTAACAGTCTTTTTGCTATCAGACGTGAGCAGAATCAGCGGCAGAACCAGATCATTCCACACAGACAACGACGAAAAGATAATCAGGGTCGCCGTCGCCGGGCGCAACATTGGCAAGACGACGTGCCAATAAGTGCCGATCACGCCGCAGCCATCGATAGTCGCCGCTTCCTCCAACTCCACGGATACCGACCGAAGAAAACTCGTGAAGAAAAAGACGGCGAAAGGCAATCCGAGCGCTGTATAGGCGAGGATGATGCCCATAAAGCTATCCAACAGATTTAGCTGATGCATTAGCTGGTAGAGCGGCGTGATCAGCACGAATATCGGAAGCGCGAGACCGGCAACAAAGACTTGGTAGGTAATCGCGCTCCATCGACGCGCGTGTCGAACGATCGACCAAGCACACATCGACCCGGTCAGAGCGACTACCAACGCGGAGCATCCGGTAATCAGAACCGTATTCCCCAGAGTCCGCGAAAAGTTCATCTCATGGAAGGCTGCGCTGTAGTTATGCCACTCCGGATGAACCGGAATACCGAGAGGATGCGCGTCGACATCGGCATCGGATCGAAGGGAATCACTGAACATCAGGACAATCGGAGACAGCACCAATAGCCCAAACAACACCAGGCCGGCCGTCGAGATGGCTCTGATCGGCCGGTGCCGTGCGCGGGACTGCGAGCGCATCGTCCGACTGTTCGGCCAAAGTCCTAGGTGCGATGCGAAGTCCGCAATACGAGTCATAGTGCGACCTCACGACGACGTAGCAATGTGGTCAAGGTAACTCCAACGACCACTGTAAGCACGAGCAGGACGACTGCAATTGCCGTACCATAGGCAAACTCGAATCCCGCGAAGCTGTTTTGGTAAATGACGAGACTCAACGTCTGAGTCGAGTTTGCCGGACCGCCTTTGGTCATGATGAACGGGAGGTCAAAGACCCTCAGTGATCCAATGGTTGCCAAGGTCACGTTCACGGTTAGGGCTGGCCCAAGTAGCGGCCAGTCGATCGTGCGGAACCTCTTCCACCCACGAGCCCCATCGATCATGGCGGCTTCCATAACGCTGGCTGGGATCGCCAAATAGTTCGACAAGTAGATTGCAGCGGTATAACCCGTATACATCCAGATATACGCTGCTGCAATAGACATCAGCGCCGTGTGCGGGTCGCCGAGCCAAACCTGCTCCAGTCGTCGCAGACCGAGGGTGTCCATGATTATGTTGAGTGGGCCACCGAGAGGAGAGTAGATGAACGACCACAGATAAGATACGGCAACGAGCGCCATCATTGCAGGCAGGAGCAAGCTCGCCCGGATCGCGTTTCGGATACGTGGAAGGCTGTACATCCACCAGGCGACCGCTAAGGCCAGTGAATTCTGCACAACGACTACGACGATCGTGTAAACGATGGTGTTTCGAAAAGCTGCGGTAATGGTCGGGTCGCGCAACATCACTCGATAGTTCTGCAGACCTATAAAGTGCCCACTCGCTAGCCCTTTAGCATCGGTGAAACTGACCGCGATTCCGCGTACGAGCGGGTAGATGGCAAAGACAATGTATGCTGCGACAGCAGGGACGACGAGCAGGACGGCTGCACGGCGAGTCATCCTCATTGCAACTCCTTCCAGCTTGGCCGGACGCCTCGAGCGACCGACCAAGCGGCGACGGTAGCGGGCGTCTGTCTCTACGGAGTCGCAGGGATCGCGTTGTCCAAGTTGGCCAGCAAGGTCGATGTCGGCGTATTAGGGTTCGCAAATAGTTGCGATTCTACCTTCTGCATTTCGGGCTCGGCGTTCGGAAAATTGAGTGTCTCGACCTGCGATGGGACAGTGCGGCCATCGGAAAACGCTTGGGCGATTGGAGCCGCGTCGGTCAGCGTCGGGCTCGGGACATCCTTGAGCGTACTGAAGCAGTTCTCTGCGGCCAGATAACGCGAGTCGTTGGCAGGTTGTGACATGAAATTGACATAATCCTTGGCCGCCTGCTGTTGTGGTGACTTCGCATTGACCGACCATCCCGATCCGACAAAGGTGAACGTCTTTGGTTGTGTCCCATCTCCTCCACCCGGCACTGCATTTAATGACAGCTTGAATTTCGCGCTACTACTAATGTGCTGCATGTCCCATGCGCCATCTACGTCGAACGCCCAGGCACCAGACACGAACTGGGCGAGACCGTCTTTGAACGGATCGATGCCGTTCATGACGGTGCCGTCAACCAGTCCCGTGGTGAGGAGTTGCTTGATGTCATCAATCACAGGCCCCCAGGTCGGGCTCCACCTGGTCTTTCCACCGTCATATCCGCCTGCCCATGTTGCCGGAACAAGATTGGCGCCCAGCGCAAGGGATAGCTGTTCGCCGTACCATCCGCCCTGGTTGCCGGCGATGAGACCCTTCTTCCCGTGCGCCTTAAGCGTCTGCAGATCCGCAATGAACTGTGGCCAGGTCTGGGGGACGGAATTTATCCCGACGCTCTGCAGCAGATCGAGATTTGCATAGAGACCGATCGGAATGTTCTGCTGTATGAGACCGTACGTGCGACCCTTGACCTGAGCGTACGGGCGAATGTTGTCAATCATTCGATCCACCCAAGGTTGATCGGTCAGATCGCTCAGATATCCTTGCTGCTGCCAACGAACGATGCGACGTGGGTCGCTCATCAATACGTCCGCCGCGGTGCCTGAGGCGAGTCTGGTGTTGTTGTACGTGTCGTACTCGCCATTGTCAACGTATTTGAAGTTGATCTTGACATTGGGATATTGCTTTGCGAAGTCGGCGTTGAGAGCCGGAAGGTCCGCCATCTCGTTGCCACCACCTTCGTACCCGACGACATTCAGCGTTACATGACCGTCGGATGACGTTGCCGGTTTCGATGACGCGCACCCACCAATGATCAGGGTGGCTATGATCACTGGTGCCAGAACTAGCCCCTTCTTCATGGACTTACTCGCTCTCTGCTCGTGTTGCACGGAGGATTCGGTTCGGACGGAACGCACCTACTGATATCGACGCCACGCGACGCGGCAGAGGCGGTGCGCCTCGCACCTACTGCTGAGGCTCAGCTCAGGGACACTGTCGAACCGGGTCGTTCTGTGTCAGTCGCGGATGTGTGACTGACAGGGCTTCGCGTTGCCACTGATGGATCGCAGTTCACGAGCCAGACGGGGTCCGACGTTTCGTCTGGCGCGACGGGTGACAGGCGCCCTCGCGATTGGACTCACCGCATCTCCGGGTCGTCGACGGACCCGGCCGGCCTTGTTCGTGGCGCCCTCCCTTTCTTGAGCGTCGTGCGAGTGATCGTCGTCACTATGTGGCACCCGCTGCAACGTTGCAAGGATGCTACGATGAGGCATCCATCGATGCAATGCCGAATCGGCGCGTGCCACCGAGGTGCTCGAAGCTGGGCGAGGATCGGGAGGGCTCACATGAGCGGATCACGCCTGCGCGATGTCGCAGCACGAGCTGGGGTCTCGATCCGAACGGTTTCCAATGTCGTGAACGGCTATGCTCCGGTAGCAGCGACCACACGTGAACGGGTTGAGCGAGCGGTTCAGGAACTGGACTACCGGCCAAATGTGCTAGCCCGGAGTCTCAAGCGCGGCAGGTCAGGGATGCTGGCGTTGGTCGTCCCTGAGCTCGATGTTCCGTACTTCTCTGAGCTCGCTCGAGCGATCATCACTCAGGCCCGGCTCAACGGCTATACCGTCGTGATCGACCAAACCGATGGCGACGCCGGGCGCGAGAGGGAGCTGATTCTGCGGAGTTCTCGTGCTGCCGTATTCGACGGGGTTCTTCTCAGCCCCGTTGCGCTGTCTGCGGCCGACATATCCGAGCACAACCCCTCCGTCCCCATAGTTCTGCTGGGCGAACGAATTGCGGCAAGCCCATTTGACCACGTCGCGATCGACAACGTCAGCGCCGCTCGTGAGGTCACTGAATATCTCTTTTCGATTGGGCGTCGGCGCCTGGCAGCCATTGGCGATCAACCATACGAAACTGGCGAGACCGCGCAGCTACGTACCCAGGGCTTCCGCGAAGCTCACATCTCGGCGGCGCGCGAGCTGGACGAGCGCCTGATCGTCGGGTGTCCCCACTTCCATCGCTCCGAAGGAGCTCGCGCGATGAGTGCCTTGCTGGACGGCGGTGGACCCACCCCGGACGCAGTGTTCTGTTACAACGATCTATTGGCCGTTGGGGCGTTGCGCGTCATGCTTTCCAGAGGCATCCGGGTACCTGAGGATATTGCTCTGGTCGGCTTCGACGACATCGAAGAAGTTCGTTTCACGACACCAAGTCTGACCACAATTGCTCCCGACAAAACGCGACTTGCGGAACTGGCGCTGCAACGACTCATTTTGCGAATCAACACGCAGGATTTCAGCGGACCCGAAGAGTTGTTCGTATCGCACCGCCTCATCGTTAGAGAAAGCACCACACATGGTCGCCAATAAGCTAAGCAGCTTAATCAGTCATTAAGTCGTCAGACATGGCCCAGACCCGAGGAGCATCCGTCAGGCCCGCAGCAGATCAGAGCATTCGTTTTCGTATGCGATTGACTAGGATTGGATCTTTCTTCGAGCGGTCGATTTGTAGCCTTTGAGACCGATCAGAGCGATGCACGCCGTCGCGCTATTGGAACACCTCAGTGAGCTAGCCGGTCGGCGTGAAACGGTTCCGGCTCCTCGGCGGGTGGTGTCCAGCCCACGCTCCCGGATCCCCGTCAGCAGATGCAGCGTGACCGTGATGCTCTCCGTGTCGCCGTCGACCAGCGACAGCGGGCGCTGAGTGCTGTTAGCACCGATCCCCGAGCGCGACGATGCACACAAGCTCGCCGGACTAGACCCCGTCGAATATCAAATGCGACCAAGTCCAGCCCAGCCAGGCTTTGGACAAGCAGATCAGCCAGGGCGGTCTCGGTGGTCTTGACGAACCGCCGGCCGGCCGGACTTCGACCTCGGGGCGGCGTCTGCTCGATCTGCGCGCCGACCGGCCGAGGCATCTTGCCAGCAGGGGGTGGAGCTCCCGGCGAGTACCTTGCCATCGCCATCCGACCGAGCACCCTCGGTGCCGATGCACGTCTCGTGGCCCGGTGTCGACGGCTGGCCGGAGCCGTCAATGGCGCATCTCTGACGCTCGACCGGCGCCCCGCGGCGGCAGACGCCAGTGACCGGCCTCTTCACGGTGACGCGCCGCACTGCAGTCCGGGTCTCCACACCCTTCAGGCCGCACCGCGGGTCGGCTTGGCGGGCACCCAGCACCTACCGCAAGGCAGGCATCAGGCGGGGGGGCCGCCACCTCAAGTTCCAAACGCCCCGGCAAACTCCGATCTGTGACCTATCCCGGTTCAACGCGACCTCTTGCATCGATGCAGGGTTGGGATTAGCGTCCCTCTCCTACTCGCCTTGCATCGATGCAATCGATCGTGCAGGGATCGATAGCGAGCGCTGGGTTGCGTGGTCTCGGCGTAAGCATCGACTGTTTCCATGCTGTGAACTAGACCAAGCTCGGAGGACGTCCAATGCTTGCTCAGCCGCTGTACAGGGTGCGGGCCCGAGTTGTGCGACTCGTCGCAATTGCCCTGATCGTTCCGTTAGCTGTCGTTGTCGGATCCGTTCCCGTTCCAGCGCGCGCCAGTGCGCCGGCGGCATGGGTTAGCGCTTGGGGCTCGCCCATGATCGAGGCCGATCCACTAGCGGCCAGTAACTTCACTTGCCGAGTCGTGAGTCGGGTGACACTGGGTGGGACGTCGATACAGATCCGACTATCGAATGCCTTTGTCGCGACGCCGACGACATTCAGCGCGGTTGGCGTTGCGCAACGTGCCAGTGGCGGCAACCTCGTTCCGGGCACCAGCCAGTACGCAACCTTCGGTGGCAACACCTCGGTCACCGTGCCTGCAGGAGGGCAGGTCACCAGTGATTCGATTAATATGCCCGTAAAAGCTGGAGAGGACTTGGCGGTCAGCGTCTACTTTGCCGGCTCGGTAACCTCCTTCCCTACTCACCCGGTCGGGATGGTAGGAAACTACTGCACGAGCTTCGCCGGTAGCGCTGGCGATCGGACTCAGGACGTCGGCGTTGGCGCGTATCCGGGCCGCGGCACCAATGTTCCGTGGGTGACAGGTGTTGACGTCTCTGCAACGACAAATGAAAGTTCGATCGTCGCGCTCGGCGACTCCATCACCGATGGTTTCGCCGCTACGGTCGACGGATTTAATCGCTGGCCGGATGTCCTGTCTCGCCGTCTGCAGTCCTCCGGTGATGGCAGCCACCTCTCCGTGATCAACGCAGGAATCTCGGGCAACAACCTTGTCCAGAGCGGGGGCGTGGGTCCTACTGGAGTGACCAGATTCTCAGGCGATGTCGTTGCCCAAAAGGGAGCACGATACACAATTCTCTTCGAGGGCACCAACGACATCGCCAACGGAGCTAGCGCAGCAACAGTAGAGGCTGGTCTGCAGCAACTCATTACGGCCGGGCATACCGCTGGACTAAAGGTCATCGGTGCCACGCTGATCGGTCGGCGTGGAGGCTGGGGCGGTGGAGACGACACCAAGGACGCCATACGCAACGCCGTCAATCAATGGATACGCACCACGACGGCGTTTGACGGAGTGATTGACTTCGACGCGGTCACGCATAACACCAACCCGAACTATCCCACCACTGGAGCGCCGTCATATCAGAACTATATCGCGGCAGCCTACAACAGCGGGGATTTTGTGCACCCCAGCCTCGCTGGTTATGCGGCCATGGGGAACTCGATCGATCTGCGCTTGTTCGATGTAAATGTCCTCTACAACTCTGCGTCTCCCGCCGAGGGTCTCGCGTACAACCGCGTCATTCGCCTGGCCCATAGCGGTTCAGCAAACGGAACGCTTCTGGCAACGTTCGAACACCCTTCAACATATGTAATCCGCCAGAGCACGAATGACGGTCAAACATGGTCGACGCTGGCTACCGTCCCGGACGGCGAGACAGGAAGTGGCCATCCGTGGAGCACGCTCTACCAACCGTTCTTGTACGAGTTTCCGCAGACCTTGGGTGGCTTTCCTGCTGGAACGTTGATGTTGACTGGCAATGTTTTACCTCCTGATGGCTCTTCCACACATTTCGAGGAATGGCGGAGCACCGATCACGGCGCCACCTGGACTTATGTCGAGACCTATCAGATCGGCGGAAGTGGCGCCGGCATCTGGGAGCCATACGTGGCGCTGAACTCCGCGGGAAATATGGTCGTCTACTTCTCCGACGAGCGTCAGGGGGCTACGCACAGCCAGAAACTGTCGCACATCATCTCTGTGGACGGCGGTGTTACGTGGAGTGCGAACACCGATGGCTCGACGAGAGTTGCGCCCGGTGAAGTCGACGATGTCTCGAGCGGCCTCCAATCAGACCGTCCAGGGATGGCAACCATTGCGAACTTGCCCAACGGCAACCGTGTGATGGCCTTCGAGCTATGCGGCACCACACACAACTGTGAGGCTCATATCAAGACATCGACCGATGGCGGGAACACGTGGGGCTCCGGGCCAGCCGATCTCGGCACTGAAGTCACGACGACCGATGGGCGATACCTCGGCAGTAGTCCGTACATCGCCTGGAGCCCGGCCGGCGGACCTAGTGGTGAGCTACTGTTGACTGGGATGCGCACCCGCATGGCGTCCGACAACAGTTTCGCGCCCGAAGATCACCAAGCTGTTTTTATCAATACGAACAACGGCACCGGCGCATGGAATTGGATGCCTGCTCCAATCAACGTCGGAGGTGCCGGACCGTCGGGGTCCTGTTACCAGAACTACAGTCCGGATTTGCTGCCTTCGAGCGACGGCCAGACCGTCCGTTACACCGGCGCGTCCGCCTCTGGCCCGGGTGGATGCCGCGAAATGACAGGTAGCTCAAACGCGGGCGTACTACCGTACAGGTCGAACTTCGGTGCCAGTGACGCGGCCTGGCTGAAGTACGGTGGGTGCTGGTCAACATCCTCGAACACCTATCTAGAGTCGTGCGGCGGCGCCGGCGGAAACAAGGCGCTCGTCGGCTCGACCGGTTGGACGAACTACACATTGCAAGGCGACGTCGAGATAACCTCAGGAACCCAGGCTGGGTTCATCTTGAGAGCGACGAATCCCACAACCGGCACAGATGCGCTCAACGGATACTACGCAGCCGTGAGCACCAGCACTCTGTTCCTCGGCCGCGAAAATGGCGGCTGGACAGGACTAGGCTCCGTGGCGATCCCCGGTGGCCTTGCAACGAATGTGTGGTACCACATCTCGGCGCAAGTCGTCGGCTGCACGTTCGTGATTAGTGGAACGCCGTCTGGCAGTAGCGCACCACCAGTGACCTTTTCTTACACCGACTCGGGCTGCACATTCACCCACGGCGCTGTCGGCGTGCGCGACCAAGGTAGCACCGCTGCGTGGCGCAACATCACGGTCAGCTCCACGCAACGCGTAGAGGCAGAATCGCTTTTGCCAGCCCTCTCATCAAGCGCACCGGCGGTAAACCAGGTCAATTGCTGCGGTGTGACTTGGTCCGCAGGTGCGCAGATGTTCTTCGAAGGTGCACACGCTGGCGATCAGGTCTCACTGAACTTCACTGTGCCATCGGCGGGTACTTATGACCTCGCAACGGTCCAAACCAAGGCAGTCGACTACGGAATCAATAGCCTTGCTGTCGATGGTCATCCAATTGGAACGGCATTCGATGCCTACAACCCAACCGTCGCCGTCAGCGCACCGATCGATGAAGGCCCACTAACGCTCGCGGCTGGTCAGCACACGTTACAGCTCAACGTGACCGGAAAGAACGCATCGGCGACCGGCTACCAGGCAGGCCTCGATTACATCAACCTCACTGCCCTCGCGTACTCAACTGTAGAGGCTGAGTCCTTGTTACCGGCTATATCGTCGAGTGCGCCATCGGTGAACGAGAGCAATTGTTGCGGTGTGAACTGGTCAGCGCGCGCTCAGATGTTCTTCAAAGGTACTCAGGTTGGTGATCAGGTAACGCTCGCATTCACTGTTCCAGCAACCGGTATGTATGATTTGTCCCTGGCTGAAACGAAGGCTGTGGACTACGGCATCAATCAGCTCGCAGTGGATGGAGTCGCGATGGGCGCGGCATTCGATGCCTACAACTCAACCGTGGCCGTGACGGCGCCCATCGATGAAGGTCCGCTGACGCTCACAGCCGGGCAGCACACGTTACAGCTCACCATTATTGGCAAGAACGGATCAGCAACCGGCTACCAAGCAGGGTTGGACTATGTGAACCTGTCACCGATCCCATTGCTATAGCGACAGCCCTCCGCGGTTGAGGGTGTAGTGCTGGGCGCACCGGTCCGGATTTCAGGGGTCGAGTCTTCCGATGATGGGGGTTTCCAAAGCCCCCAGTCGGAAGACTTCGACGTGTCTCGCGGCGCGACGTTCTCGCGGCCTAGCCCTTGGCAGCGGTTCGCTGTGGTTCTTTTTCGGGCTGATGACCGTCGCGATGATCCTGCTCTACCGCAACTACTTCTACGGTCCCGGGCAGCTCAACCAGGCGTTCGGTGCGCTGGCCATCGCGACCGGCGCGGTCGGCGCCGGTCTGTTCCTCGCCGCGCTGGTGACCCGTGGGCCACTCGCCGGATGACGTTGCGGCAGTGGGTCATGTGGCTGTTCGTGGCCGCGGCGGTGGTGAGCGCCGTACCGATCGGGTTCTACACGAAGCCCGCGCTGGTGATCGGCGGGTTCCTCACCGGATTCTGCGCGCAGGGCATCAAGATCAGCGTCGACACCCTCGTACAGACGGGTGTCGACGACGTGTACCGCGGACGGGTGTTCGCGCTGTACGACATGATCTTCAACGTCGGGCAGGTCTCCGCGGCCGCACTCGGCGCGGCGATCCTGCCCGACAGTGGGAAGTCCTACCCGGTGCTCGCCGTGATCGTGGTCGGCTTCGCCGTCACCGCTCTGGTGTACGGGCGGCTCAGCTCACGTGCCGCGCAGCGCGGTGATGGGCTGGATGGCGGAGGCCTTCCAGGCGGGGTACGTACCGGCGACCAGACCGATGAACGCACCCAGCAGGGGCGACCCGAACGCCAGCCGGTTGTCGAGGATCGGGGTCCAGTCCCGGATCCATGAGACGGCCACGGTGAGGATGACGCCCACCGCCGTACCGAGCAATCCGCCGAGGAAGCCGACGATCACGCTCTCCACCAGGAACTGAACGGCGATATGTCTTCGTGCCGCTCCCAGTGCTCTTCGGAGCCCGATCTCGGAGATCCGTTCCAGCACTGACAGCAGCGTGACGTTCGCGATGCCGAGACCGCCGACCAGGAGTGCGACGGCGCCGAGCAACAGGAACAGCGCGTTCAGGTCGCCCTCGACACCCTTGCGTACCGCGCCCTGCTTCGGCGGAGCGTCGACGACGAGGGTGCTCGGGTTGTTCGGCTCGATCGCGATCGGGGCCTGCTCTGCGATCAACTGTGCCGCGCCGACCGCAGTACGGATCTCGACCGCGTCCGGGGACTGCAGGTTGTAGGCCTCTCGGGCCGCACCGTTCGGCATGATCACGGCGTCGTTGAGCTCGGCGCGACCGCTGACCGAGTCGAGGATGCCGATCACCGTGTACGGCTCGTCGCCGATGAACACAGCCGGCTGCGAGTCGACCCGGTTGATACCGAGCCGCTCGGCAGCATGCTTGCCCAGGACAACTACCTTGTCGGCGCGCTGGTCGTGGCCGGCGTCGAAGAACCGTCCCGTCTGCAACACCGCGCGTACGGCGTCCCACAGCCCGGCCGAGCCGGCCATCACCTGCAGAGCCTTCCCAGCACCGGTGTCGAGGCCGGTCACGTTCTGGACCAGGTCGTCGCCGATCTGCAGATTGCTGACGGTGCCGGCCGCGTCCACACCGTTCAGCCGCTTGATCCGGTCCGGTGCATCCCACGGCAGTTGAGTGGCCGCTTCCCCTTCCTGCCCGCCCTTGTCATCCGGCTGCACGACCACTCGAGTCGCCACCGCCAGGTCGAACCGCTGGGTGATCTGCCCGGCCGCGGTCTGCCCCAGCCCCACAGTTCCTACTAGGGCGGCGACTCCGAGCACAGTGCCCAGAGTCGTCAGGATCAGCCGGGTCGGACGAGCGGCGACACCGGCCAACGCCTCGTCGAGCAGATCTCGTACGGCGGGACGAGACCTGGTACGACGGCGTCGCCGGGACGTGGACGGCCCGCCGGCGGGATCCGGGGGGCCTGCTTGGGTTACCACTGGAGGATCCCGTCGACGATGCGGACCTGACGCTGGGCGCGACGACTGACATGGTCGTCATGTACTTCGGGCGGCCCCGGGAGGAACCGCCGTACGCCGATCATTTCGACGACCGGCGCCGGTAAGGCAACCGCAGTGGCACTCATTTGCCGACCACCACCTGGTCGCCCTCGGACAACTTCGCGTCGCCCTTCGGCGTGACCTGCGCGAACCCGTCGGCAGACAGCCCGACCGTGACCGGGACCAGGTCCACCTGACCGTTCCGCAGTACCTCGACCCGCGAGCTGCCGTCCGACCCGGACGACAACGCGGCCAGCGGTACGGCGAGGACCTTGCCGCTCGTGCTCTTCACCGGGATCGTCACCCGGACGTTCGCATCCCGCAGCAGGGCCAACTGACTCGCGGTCAGTTTGTTGGGCGCGACGACAAGGTCGTACTGCGTCCCGTCCTTCGCGATCCGGCGCACCGTGGCTGCGATCGAGGTGCCATCGCTGAGACCGAGTGATGCCGCCATGCCTGCCTTGAGACGCTGGGCGGTTTCGGCGTCAACCTTCAACGTCACGACCAGCGAGGAACCGCTGGCCGACATCACGACGCCATTCACCGTGCCGCCGCGCTCGACCTTCACGTCGTCGACCCGGCGCGGCAGCGTCTTCACGTAGACCACCTCGGACACCGGAAGTGGCGTACCGGCCTTGAACTCGGCCTCATTTTTGGCCTCCTGGGCATCCGCAAGGTTCGTCTCGGCATCGTCAACCGCACCCTGCTGCACCGACGTGTCCTGGACCTTCGCGTCCTTGGCCGCCTTCAGCTGGGCCTTCGCCAGCCGGAGCTGGTTCTTCGCCGCGTCGACCTGCTTCTTCGCCGCATCGACTGCCTGCGTGAACTGCTGGTCGGGCTCGGGCGCGTCGTACCCGGCCTTCCCGTACAACCGTTCAACCGCGGCGGAGGTGTCCAAGTCGTACTTGTCGTCGACAGTGCCCGGGTCAAGACCGAGTCGATCCAGGGTCTGCTCGAGCTGCAGGACATCAGGACCCTTACTGCCCGGCGACAGGGTCCGGTACATCGGCAAGACTCCCGCGAGCCCGATGACAGGGCGGCCGGTGATTTCGAGGAGCGCCTTCCCCTCCGTGATCGTCGAACCGATCACCGGCACCTTCCCGGTCACGACCGGCGGCGTGGTCAGCCCGCTGGTCTCGACCCGGATGTTCACCGCGCCGTCGAACGAGGCGTCACCGCGCCCGATCACCCTGGCGGACAGCGCCTTCCGCTGCACCGGCACAGTGATCTGGGACGCCTTCGGCGGCGCGGTCCTGGCGGCGGCGTCCTCCGGCGAGCTGATCCGGCTGCCCGCGGCCACGCCGACCCCGAGCGAGACCAGAGCAACCGCGCTGACTCCCAGTAGGACCCGCCGCCGAGACTTGGGCGAAGCAGTCACTTGTTCGCCATTTCGTCGCGGTACGCCTCCAGCTCAGATTTGTGCTGGTCGACGAACTCCTTCTCTGCCTCGTACTGCACCTTCTTGTACGGCTGGTCGTAGACCTTGGCCTTGCAGTTCTGGTCCGCCACCGCGACCTCGATCTCGAACTTGCGCAGCTCGGCCAGCTTGGTCGCATCGACCTTGTCGAACGACGGCGGCCCACTGACCTTGCCAGGCGCACCGCCCGGTGACGACGACGTCCCGGTCAGCGCGTCGAGCTTCTGCTGCACCTGCTGGCGGGGATCGTCGATCTTCTTGAAACCGGAATGACCGGCGTCAGCCAGGCAGTCCGACCACGCACTGGTCGCGTCCACCACTCTCTGATCGGAATCGATCTGCTTTCCCAGTGCCTGGATGTCGCTGAACAGACTCTCGAACTTCCCCGGGTCGATCGCCCGGTTCGGGTCGCTGCCGTAGACCTCGTCTGCAGCCTTCCCACGGCAGCCGAGGTCCGTCTTGCCATTCAGGCTCGAGCCTTTACCGCTGGTCCCAGGCGTGATCGAGATGACACCATTCCCGTCCGCGTTCGGGCCATCCAGAGCCTTGTCATAGGCCTTCTTCGCCGCAGGAGACAGCGCATTGCGGATCTTCTTGTTCGGGTCGGAGTCGTCGCTTCCGGGACCCGCCTTGGACCAGTCGATCGTGCTGATGCCGTACCCGTACTGCTCGGCGAACTTGTCCGGCGGCAGGTTGAACGCGTCAGTGAACTTGCCCTTCTGCTTTTGGTCTGGCGGTACGGCGACGTAGTCGAAGCCGGCGGCCTTCATGCAGGCCGCGGTGGCGTCCTCGACCTTGCGCTGCTTGGCGAGCTCTTCTTCGGTCGGCTGGCCGTTGTTGCCGCCATGGGCCACCATCGATATCCCGCTGCTGGAGGAGTTGAGGAAGCCGTCACCCATGTACTCCGCGAGCGGGCTCTTGTCGCTCTGCTGCTGGTTGCCGGCCGGGGTTGGACTCTGGCTGTGCCCGCACCCTGCCAAGGCCATGCAAGCCACCAGGGCGATTGCTTTCCGTGAGATCTTCATGACTGGCAGCGTGCTCGCGCAGGTGTGAAAAACCCGTGAAGGACTGATTCGTACCAGATGCTCTCAGCCGATCTTCATCGGATGCTCATCAATCTCGGGGATATTGACGGTATGCCAGCACGGATTCTCCTCGCCGAGGACGACCTGCTGCTCGGGCTCGACCTGGGTGCGGACGACTACCTGACCAAGCCGTACAACCCGCGCGAGCTGGTCGCCCGGGTCAGGACGGTACTGCGCCGGACCCGGAGCCGGGCCGAGGGCGAGGTGTACCGCGTCGGCGAGCTGGAGATCGACCCGAGCCGGCACGAGGTCCGGCTGGCCGGGAAGCTGATCGACCTGACTCCGGCCGAGTTCAAGATCCTCGCCTGCCTGGCCGCGTCGCCCGGGCGGGCGTTCTCCCGGCAGCAGTTGCTCGAGCACGCGTTCGGCTTCGACCACTACGTGTTCGACCGGACCGTCGACGTTCACATGATGAACCTGCGGAAGAAGATCGAGCCGGCGCCCGGCGTACCGACGTACCTGAAGACCGTGTACGGCGTGGGTTACAAGCTCGCGGACAAGGTGGTCAGCCATGCGTCGTAGCGTGCTCGTCCGGTTTCTCGGACTGTCGCTCGCGGTCGCGCTCGGCGCGGTGATCGCGACCGCGCTGATCGCGACGTACAGCACGTCGGAGAAGTTGCAGGGCGAGATCGACGCGAACACCGGCCAGCTCCAGGTCGACGGCGAGATCTACGGCGAGTTGTCGCAGTACGCGTCGGACCATCCGACCTGGGCCGGCGTGGACAAACTGGTGCACGACCTGGCCGGGAAGCTCGGCCGCCGGATCGCCGTCACGGCCGAGGACGGGTCGGTGATCGCGGACTCGGCCCGGATGCTCGGCGCCGCGCCCGAGCTCCCCTCGGTGCCGGCGGCAACTATCGACGCCCGGAACGAGGGCGCAGCGACACTGACGGGTGCGACTGTCGTGTACTCCGGCGGAAAGACGGTTTCCAGCAGCATTGCAGGCAACGTCGTCGGAACGGCCGCGACAGCACTTCCGTTCGCGTTCTACCCCGGCTGGGGGTTGACCGACGGCGAACTACGCGAGCGCGAGCAGCTGGCGTCGAAGGCGGCAAACTGCTACGTCGCGCAGGGCAAGAAGGCCAGCGTGACTCGGGCCGGTGGCGGCGTGCCGCAGGTCATGATCGAGTCCGGCAGGTCCCTGGCAGGAGCCCAGGTGATGGAGCACTCCGGAGCAGTGAAGGACACCTGCACGCCGCCGGGGCTCAACGCCCCAGGCGCCAAAGCCAAGATCGTGAACGCCGACGAGGTACGGCGCGCGGCCGCGTGTCTGGGCACCGCTGGCATCAAGTACACCATCAACGAGCTGGCCGGGTTGAAGACTGTCGAGACAAAGGTGTCGGGCGAGCTCACGGACAAGTTCGTCGACTGCACCAACCAGGCCCGTGTCCAGGCGTTGACGCCGTACGTCGCTCCGCAGGCGAACCTGTACCTGGGGGCGAAGAGCACGTTCAACGTCTTCTCCGGTGAAGGACTGCTGCGGACGGCCGCGACCGCGCTCGGCGTACTGCTGATCGCGGCATTGGTGATGATCTTCACCGGCCGGCGGCTGGTCCGCCCGATCGTGGCGCTGACCGGGGCGGCGCAGCGGATGCGGAACGGCGATCACGCGGCGCGGGTGCCGGTCAGCGGGAAGGACGAGGTGTCCCGGCTCGGGCACGCGTTCAACCAGATGGCCGAAGCCATCCAGCGGCACGACTTCCAGCGGAAGGCGATGGTCAGCGATGTCGCGCACGAGCTGCGTACGCCGCTGGCCAACATCAAGGGCTACCTGGTCGCGTCCGAAGACGGCGTGGTGCCGCTCGACCACGAGCTGGTCACGTCACTGCTCGAGGAGACCGGACTGCTCGAACACCTGGTCGCCGATCTCCAGGACCTGGACCTCGCGGACGCCGGCATGCTCCGGCTGCACCCCGCTCCGCGCGACCTGTCCGAGCTCGCCCAGCAGGTCGTCTCAGCCCAGCGGCCCGCGGCCGAAACCGCCGGCATCACGCTGACCGCGCACGCCCCGGAGCCCGCGATCGCGACGGTCGACAGCGCGCGCATCCGGCAAGCCCTCGGCAACCTGGTCTCGAACGCAATCCGCTACACCCCACCAGGTGGCGACGTGCTGGTCGGCGTACGGCGGGTGGACGACGGCTACAACCTGACCGTCACGGACAACGGCAGCGGGATCGCCGAGGAGCACCTGCCGCATCTGTTCGACCGCTTCTACCGGGCCGAGCACTCCCGCAGCCGGATCACCGGCGGTAGCGGCCTCGGGCTCGCCATCACGAAGCACCTGGTCGAAGCCCACCACGGCCGCATCAGCGTGACCAGCAGGCTGGGCTCCGGGTCCACCTTCACGATCTGGCTCCCTGCTGTTGCCCACACTGTCCGGGTGAGCAGCCTCCGAGTCCATGATCAGACCTGAATCTCTCAAGCCAGGTCAACCAGACTGGCGGCGATCATCGTGGCTCGCGCCGCGGAGGAGGAGGCTTGCGATCATGGCAGCTAGGAAGCAGAGTGATGCGAGGACGGTCAGGATGACGCGCCACGTGCTGGTCAGCTGCGCGGCGAGGAAAGCCGCGTCAGGTAAGTCAGGGAGGTTGCCTGTGGCCACCTGTCCGGCGAGGTCGGTGGAGCCGAGCTTGCTCGCGAGCAGCGCGACCAGCGTAGACCCGAAGAGCGCGAGCAGAAGGGCATTTGCCGAGCCGCGGACCGTGTTGAGCATTCCAGCTGCCATGCCGACCTGTGCGGCGCTCACTTCGTTCATAGCTTGCGCATCGATGATGCCGGCGGCCAGGCCTGCGCCAGCGCCGGTAACGACCAGCGGGCCGGCGACCTCGAGAATCGTCATGGTGGGGTGCAGGACCGTAAGCCAGGCGTTGCCGGCCGAGAGGACGACCAGAGCGGCGGTGATCAGCAAGCGTGGGGACACACCGCGGTTGATGAGGCGGCTGCCGATGAGAGGCAGGACCATCATCGGCAGAGTGGGCAGCATCATCACGAGCCCAGCCTGCCCCGCGTCAAGCCCGACGGGATCTTGAAGGTAGCTCGGCAGGAAAGCCAGGATCCCGCCGAATCCGAACGACATCGTGGCCGCAGCGAGGAGCCAACCCACGAACCGAGGTTGGGACAGTACTGACAGGTGCAGAACCGGATTGGCCGTACGTCGTTCGACCGCAATGAAGGCCGCGAACAGGATCAGCGCAGTCGCCAGGATTCCCAGCACCTCCGGAGCGGCCCAGCCGCGTGCCGGGCCTTGCGTAACAGCAAGCATCAGTGCAGCAAGCCCACCGATGAATGTGACCGCTCCGGTCGCGTCGATCCGAGGGCGGGACGCTGCACGAGTCTCCCCCATCAGCCAGGTCCCCATGAACAGAACCAACCCCGGGACGGCGAAGAGACCGAATCCAAGGCGCCACCCGAGGCCGTCGATGAGCCATCCCGAGAGGGAGGGGCCGAGGGCGAGTCCGAGTCCGCCGATCGTACCCATCGCTGCGAACGCGCGAGTTCGTGCCGATCCGGTGAACGTCGCCCCGATGATCGCGCCGCCCCCTGCCATCACCCCGGCGGCCCCGAATCCGGTGACCACGCGGGCGGCCAGGAGAACCTCGATACTGGGCGCCAGCCCGGCAGCGAGGCTGCCGACGAGGTAGGCCACGGCACCGATGCGATAGATGCGGCGCCGTCCGATGACGTCGCCGAGCGAACCGGCCACGAGCATCAACGACGAGGCCGTGAGAAAGTATGCGGTCACGATCCACTGAGCCTCGGGTCCTGATGTGTGCAGCTCCGCACCGATCCGCGGAACGGCGACGCCTGCACCCGACATGGACATCGGCAACATCAGGAACCCGAGCAATACGACGATCAGGGTCCGGACGGCACGCGGGGCGACCGAGATATCGTCAGCGGCGGTCGACGGCACACTCATCTGGCAGCAGCTTCAGGCAAGGACTCGGGATGGCGAAGCCGCGCCAAGGCCTCTGACCACTCGACCAGTTCACCCAGCATCCGGTCCAAGACAGACAGGTGGTGGTCGGCCGGAGTGAACGCTCCGGGCTCAACCCAATCGATGATCGCGAAGTCGTTGTGCAGATTGAGCGCAACCTGGCTACGGACGGAGGCGACTTTCACCTCGGACAGGGTGAGTCGCAACTGCTCGACCGCACGAACGCCGCCGGTGAACCCGTAGCTGACGAACCCAGCAGCCTTGTCGTTCCACTCGGTGAATAGGTAATCGATCGCATTCTTGAGGACCGCCGGCATCGCGTGGTTGTACTCGGGAGTCACGAAGATGAACCCGTCGAACGAGGCCACCGCCTTAGCCCAGCGGCGCGTGTGCTCATGGCGATACGCGCCAATCGCGGCGGGCTCGGGCTCGTTCAGTAACGGGAGGTCCAGGTCGGCGAGGTCCACGATCGTGTACGTCGCCTCAGAACCCGGGGTGGACCGGATGTCGGCCTGCTCGTGCACCCAGCGTGCGACTTGATCACCCCTCCTCCCCGGACGGGTGCTGCCAACCACGATAGCGATCCGGACCATCTCTCTCCGCCTTCATGTCGGGGTTCCTTCCCGCCAGAGTACAACCTTCGTTGTATTTACTGCAACGAACGTTGTTGCTTGAAGTATTACAACGCTCGTTGTACAACGGACAGTGCAGTCACCGACGTCACTAGGGGGACACCATGACCATCACAGACCAGGAGATCGCTCGGCTCAGGGACCAGGTCCGACTGCTGACCGACCGCGTCGAGATCAGCAGGCTCATCGATCAGTTCTTCGTCTCACTCGACACTCGCGACGATCGGCCGTTCGACGATGACTGGGCTCGTTCCTTGCTCACTGAGGACATCGCCGTGAGTTTTCCCGTCGGCCACCATCAGGGCATCGACACTCTCGTCCAGGTCGAACGCGAAGCGATGGCACTCTTCGGACCCACCCAGCACCTCACCGCGAACCATCTCATCGACATTGACGGCGACCGCGCGACCCTGCGGTGGGACGTGATCCAAACCCACAACCTGCGCGAGCCCGGCCGCGATCTCTTCGTGTCCGCCGGCTCTTACGACGGCGAGGCGATCCGTACCGCGGTCGGATGGCGACTGAGGTACCTGGCGTACACGCTGGCATGGAGAACTGGCCAGCCACCGGTCGACAACACCGCCTACCAGCAGGAACTCAAGTCGAGGCTCGGCGGTCCCCAAACGTTGCCTGGCGCAACCGAGGATCTCAAGTGACCCAGATGGAATCGACGGCAAGGCAAAGTCGCCAGCCATCGGCGATGAAGTGGATTGATGCCCGCGCGCATCCGATTGATACGGCGTGGCCCTCCCCGCTGACTCATCTCAGGCCGCTAGTGGAACCGGTAGTCCCAGCGGTGATCGTCGGCATCGGGAAGGGACGCCTAGTGCGCACGATCTGTCCAATGTCCGGTTGCGCGTCGCGAAGCTCCTCTGCACTGGCTCGGAGCTTCCCACACCTCGATCGAGCCCACCTTCGACCAAGGCGAGCTGACGGCCTACGACCAGACGCCGTCACACCAGGTCGCCACAGCCTCAGCCGCCTTCTACGAGTCCAGCTCTCGCAAGTCAGGCCGAGACCCACCTGCTCGAACTCCATCGCGACCCGTCGCCCCACAGCGCGCATCACATAGTTCGGGGCACGCTGTCCGGGCGATTCGACGTCATCATCCACGGCCAGCACCCCATCTCAGCCTGACGGCTGTGCAGCACGGTGAACTCAGCGCTCGCGCGGCGCCCCCCGGCGGATCTCCTTCGCAAACCTCCGCGCCTCATTTTGGGGCTGACCGTCCATCTGCTCCCTGAGCCCGGCCGCCACCGCCTTTCCTATGGCCCGAGCCCCATCAAGGAACTTCCCGACCTCTTCACTCACGGCATCTTTAGCCTGTCCAGCTTCTTCTTTAGCCTGTCCAGCTTCTTCCATCACCGACACCCATCGTCGAGGAACGACTTTATCGAGCACCACCGCGAACTCAGCAGGAACGGTCCAACGGAGGGCAGCTCTCGCCGGAAATCGCCGGCGAGGCCGCCCTCACCTAAACCGCATACTCAGCTGCGATCGCTACTGGGTTTGCCTCATCAACAAGTGCGGTCGTCGTCCGAGGTGAAGGCCCACTGCGGGATCCAGCCAGTTTGACCGCTGCCGCTCCAGCTGACCCAGTATCGGTTGCCACCCCAATCCGCCAGAGTCACCCTCGTTCCCTGGCCGATCGTGCCATTCGGCGTGAAGCCAGTCGCCGTTCTGTACAGGGTGACGGTCGTGTTGACGTACCCAAACTCGGTTCCGTAGCACCACTGCGGGCTGACGATCTGGCGTGAGTGCCCGTCGATGGTGTGCGCGGAGGCGGACACCGTCGCAACGACTCCGGTAGCGACGACTGCCATGGTCACAACGACCATCCTGCGGAAGATTGCTCGTACCATCACATTCCCTTTCTCTCGGAGACTCGGCTGCCGTTGCAACTTACGGGCACTCCGGCGCACTTTCATAACCTTCGAAACCCTTGCGAGTTGTGCGAGCTTTCATTAGCTTCATGTTCATACAACTCATCGACGGAGGACTCTGATGATGGACGTGATCGTGGCCGGCGGAGGTCCGGTCGGGATGATGACGGCCGCCCTGCTGCATGCGGCCGGGGTGACTGTCGAGGTCTACGAGCGGGATTGCGAGATCAACCCGCAATCACGAGCGACCACGTTGCATCCGCGCACCCTCGAAGTACTCACCATGCTGGATCACGGACAGCGGCGGATCAGCGACGTCCTGGTGGCGGAGGGAATTCAGGTGCCCCACGCACACTTCGCGATGCTCCCACAGCAACTCGACTACCGGGATCTCGATACGCCGTATCCTTACCTGCTGACGATTCCGCAGTGGCGGACCGAGCAGCTGCTGGCCGAGCATCTCCACGCCCACGCGATCGCGGTGCATCGCGGCGCGGAGGTGACGGAGGTCGAGCAGTCGGCGGACGAGGTACGCATCCGTGTCGGCGAAACGTGGCGGACGGCCCGGTATCTGGTCGGTGCCGATGGCGCGCACAGTCTGACTCGCAAGGCAACCGGCATCGACTTCGTCGGCACCACCCCGAACGTCGCCGTCTTCGCGGCGGATGTCCATCTCACCGAGCCGATGTCGAGCTCACAGTTCTTCTGGTCCCCCGTGGCCGGGCATGCCGCTACCGTCCCGTTGCCCGGCGGTATCTACCGGGTCTTCGGCGCCGAGATCGCTGACGCCGGTCTGACCGCCGAGCAGGTGCGGCGCAGGCAAGCCGAACAATTCACATTGGCAGATCTCCGTGAAGCTCTGATCCGGATCTGCGGCCGCGACTTCGGCGTACACAACCCGGTGTGGCTGTCGCGCAGCAGCAACAGCGGCCGGCATGCCGAGCACTTCCGCGAGGGCCGAATCATGCTCGCCGGCGATGCCGCACACGTGCACCTGCCGGCTGGCGGGCAGGGTCTCAACGTTGGCTTGCAGGATGCAACCAATCTCGCGTGGAAGTTGGCAGCCGAGGTCAACGGTTGGGCGCCGGAGCGACTGGTCGGGGGCGAAGCCGGTTACGACAGGGAGCGGCGGCCGGTTGCCCAGCGGCTGGTCGCGAACACCCTGGCTCAGGATGCTTTGATGCACACGTTCAGCGATGCCGGTGCTGCCCTTCGCGAAATGGTTGGCGGACTCATCGCCCGCCATGGCGAGGTCTCAGGAGAACTGTCCGGCTGGCTTTCCGGTCTCGCGATCAGCTACCAGCGCCCCGATGCGGCGCACCCGCTGGTCGGAACAAAGGCACCGGACATTCCGCTTGCCGAAGGCAACTTATTGCGCGCACTGCGCCCGGACCGCTTCCTCCTCTTGGATCTCTCTGGCGATCTCCCCCACGTCGTCTCCGCCCGAGTCGACGTCACCGTCGTCACACGGCGACCTACCGGCTGGGACGGCGTCGCAGTGGCACTGATCCGTCCGGATGGGCATGTCGCGTATGCAGCCGAGGGGTACGACGGGCTGAGCGAGGCCATCTCGGCCTGGACCGAACCCAGACATCAGCCGGCACACCTGGGGGAACTGTGATGCCGATCGCGCTGCTCGCGCTGGCTGTTGGCGCGTTCGCCATCGGCGCGACCGAGTTTTCCATGATGGGTATCCTGCCGACGGTGGCACGTGACCTGCAGGTAACTGTTCCGCAGGCAGGGTACTTGGTCTCGGCATACGCCATCGGTGTCGTCATCGGTGGACCACTCGTCGCTGTAGGGTCGCGGCGATTAGCGCGCAAGTACCTGCTCCTGGTCCTAATGACCGTCTTCACCATCGGTAACGTCGGTGCGGCCGTCTCGCCGAACTACGGCTTCCTAATGGCCGCGCGAGTGGTCACGGCGGTGCCGCACGGGGCGTTCTTCGGCGTCGGTTCCGTGGTCGCCGCCAAACTCGTCGGAGACCAACAAAGCGGGAGGGCGATTGCCGTCATGTTCTCCGGGCTGACCATCGCGAACATCGTCGGGGTGCCTGCGGCGACTGCCTTGGGCAATGGGTGCGGTTGGCAGCTGGCCTTCGCGGCGATAGCTGGGGTCGGAGTATTGGCGATCATCGCCATAGCGATTCTCGTGCCCAACAACGACGACTTCGCCGCACCCCCGATGCGTACAGAACTTCACGCGTTCGCCAAGCTGGAGGTGTGGCTCTCGCTAGGCGTCGGTACGCTCGGCTTCGCAGGCGTCTTTGCTACCTACACCTACATCGGCCCCACACTGGAATCACTCACCGGAGTTGGGCCGGTCGGGCTGTCCGTTGCGATCGCACTGTTCGGTCTCGGACTGGCTATCGGCAACCTGATAGGCGGGCGGCTCGCAGACCGTGCTCTGTTGCCGGCGAACTACATCGCGCTAGGCTCCTTGGCCGTCGCACTGGCGCTGTTCGCGCTGGCTGTTCACAACAGACTCACAGCATTCGTCACGCTGTCGGCACTCGGCTTCGCCGCGGGTTTGGTGATCCCGTCGGCGCAGATGTGGACCGTGCGCGCCGCAGGCGATGCGCCGACCCTGGCCGCCGCGGCGACGCAGTCCGGGTTCAACATCGCCAACGCCGGCGGCGCCGCGCTTGGCGGTGCGGTCATCGGTGCTGGCCTTGGCTACACCGGGCTGAGTCTGCTCGGTGCAGTCCTGGCATTGGCCGGTCTCGGTCTGGCACTCGCATCCGCTCGACTGAGTCGATGACGGGATTGATCGCCTGAACGCTACTACCACCGTTGTAGGAAGTGCAACGCTGATAGTAGTATCATGATCGACATGCCAGCTCGTGAAAGCCGCCCTCGACTGACAGTCGAAAACCGTCCGGCCGGACGCGGCGACAAGCGCCGTACCCTGCTCGACGGCGCCTTGGTTGTCTTCGCCGCCGACGGCTACAGCCGCGGGAGTATCGACAACATCGCTCGGACCGCCGACGTGTCCAGCCGCACGATCTACAACCAGTTCGGCGGCAAGGCAGGACTGTTCGAAGCGGTAATCGTCGACAGTGCCGAGAGGGTAGCCGAGGCGCAGATCATCACTGTGCAGCGCTACCTCGGCAGGATCGTCGACCTCGAGGCGGATCTGATCGAGTTCGGCCGCGTCTGGACGACGCCGTCGCCGGCCTACGCACCCCATTTCGCCCTGGTTCGACAGATCATCGCCGACGCCGGCCACATTCCGAAGGCCGCACTGCGGGCCTGGCAGCAGGCCGGCCCCCTCCGGGTGCGCCGGGAGATCGCTACCCAACTCCGCCGGATCGCCGACGCCGGCCATCTCGACATCGCCGACGCCGACATCGCGGCGGTACATCTCGTCCAACTCGTTGCCGGCGACATCACAACCCGCACGTATCACGGTGCCGCATCACTGCCGAAAGCCGAGCTTCGCAGGCTGAGCGACGCGGGAGTTCGCGCCTTCCTTCACGGTTACGCTCGGTTCCACCGAAAATAGGCGCGATCACAGCGGATAGCACCGTCACTCTTCCCCAGCGGGGTGACGGTGCTATTTCGTTGCCCTTGGCAACACGTGTTCACCTGTTGCGGAAGCCGTGACCTACAGCGCATTTCCAGGATCTTCGAAAGGCACTGCGACATCCAGACACGGACCCCCTTACGTCCTACGATCGAACGGAAAGGTTGCTTAAGGCGCCGATCTCCCACCGGATTGCCGGATGGGATCTGTTCTGAAACGGAAAGGAATCGCGTGATCTCGATCAAATCGGCAACCACCCGTATTCTCGCCGCTGTCGCGGGTGTGGCGGCCGGTGCAACCCTGCTCGTGCCGGTAGCCGCTCAGGCCGCGGGTGCAGCCACGACTACCACGGCCCACACGACCGCGCAGTCCCAGGCGGCGGCGGTCTCTGACTTCCTCGCTCCCGGTCAGTACCTCAAGCCCGGTCAGTACCGCCGGTCCAAGAACGGCGTCTACGCCCTCCTCATGCAAACCGACGGCAACGCCGTCCTGTACAAGGGCAAGAGCGCCGTATGGAGCACGGTTACGCACCGGAAGGCCTCGTCGCTGATCATGCAGCGCGACGGGAACCTGGTTGTCATCTCGGGCCGGACTGTGGTCTGGGCCAGCGGTACAAGCGGCAGCACGAACTCCACCCTGCTCGTCCAGAACGACTCCAACCTGGTTCTATACAACACCCGCAAGAAGGCGGTCTGGACCCGCTCCATGGTTATGGTCACGCTCGGCTCCGGCCGAGCGCTGAGCGCGAACACCATGGTGGTCTCGCACAGCCGGGTCTACCGGCTGCAGATGCAGAGCGACGGCAACCTGGTGCTGCTGAAGAGCGGTAAGGCGATCTGGTCCACCGGGACCAAGAGCGGCGCCTACGCCGTCATGCAGCTGGACGGCAACTTCGTCCTCTACTCGGGCAAGAAGGTCGCGTTGTGGGGCACCAAGACGACCCGCAAGGGCTCGGTGCTGCAACTGCAGGACACCGGTAACTTCGTCATCATCTATGGCCGCACCATCGTATGGTCAAGCCACACCGCCGGTCGCTGACCCGTCGTCCATGAACGGCATGTCCGCCAACGTCGACTCGGCGACGTCGATGTTGGCGGGCCGGCTGGGTGTTTCCTCGCGGCCGAGTTCGGATGTGTCGTTTCGCCGACACGCATCTCACGGGTGTGTCATTGGCCCGACCCGTTGGCGACGTACGACGCCAGTCTGCGAACGCGTCGTCGCGCCGCAGGCGACCGAGGTCGGTCGGAAGGGCGTGGAGATCGGGTTCTTGGCCGCCGGGTACGTGGGCATGGCCATCGAAGCGAGCGTGTCGTGGCCACCGACGACGTCCCCTAAGTCTGAACCACGTGCTGCAGTTCGATGCCGGCGTTACCTTCCAGGGCCGTCGGCGCGACCGCGGCTCCAAGTCTTGCGGAGGACTTCGACCCCGAGAGCGAGGTCGGCGACTTCACCGAGCCGGACGGCTGGACCTTCGCGTCCGCGTCGCCCACGACCTGCGCGGGCCGCCAAGCTGTACCGCCCGCGGGCTCGAGGGCCAAACTCGACACGCGCTTCTCCACGCCAGAACTGGCCGTGGATTCGCCTCTGCTCCCCCTGATTGTCGTCACCCCTATCGGCGGTCAGCCCCTGACCATCACAGCCTCCGGCGTGGAACACGCTTATGTACGGGAGTTCGTGGCCGATGGAAGACCTGCCCATCGTCGCCGGCGTCACCTGGATAGTTCTTGACGAGCATGCGGACCGTTCGTTCGAGTGCCGCCGTCAAGCCCGCCCCTCCACGATTGATACGCCCGGTCATACCTCGACTGGCGCCTGACCGTCACATCCCCTCCACCCCGCCGCCGCTCAGCCAGGTAGAACCCCTTCGCTGACACAAGAATCCTGCTTAAAGCTGCCTACCGTTGTTCAACGTCTGCTGCGCACTTTGGCGTCCGCCGGCGTTGCCGCGCGCACCGTCTGCGGTCTGTGATTGCGTCGAACTCCCGGCCGGAGGCAGCGCCGACAATGCCGTGCGCGTCGTTCGGTCTTGCGCTGCATCGGTGGTGGCGCCAGGCGACGCCAAGGAGGCAAACGCTGACGTCACCGCGGATGTCGTGTTCGGGAGAGGGATCGGGGAGGTCTCCCGGCCGATGGCCCGGTACACCCGATCGATCGCCCGTTCACGATCCTCTGGCGCGAGAGGCGGCAGGTTGTTGCGGTTCACCAAGGCGTCGACCAGAGCTCCGGCCCGCTCAGCCGGAGGCACTCCTATCACCAGACCCAGCGCATGCGCCTTGTCCAGCTCGGTGTGCTGAGCGAGCTCGTCGCCCAGGCGATGCGCGGTCGCCGTCAACGGTGTCGCTCGCGCGGCGAAGTTCTGCTCCAACTCGGGCAGCGCAGCACCCACACCAACCTCGCGACTGATCGCCGGGCCTTCAGCCTGCACCCACGCTCTCTCCACCGGGCGCGCCAGTACGTTGTTCCCTGACCGGGCAAGTACGTTCGAGACAAGGATGCTGCCCACCGAGCCGCCAACCGAAACCGCCGCCAACCACGGCGCCGGCGTCGTCTGCATGGCAGCCGCTACCTCTGGCGCGAAGCGTGCGACATCGTGCGCTAGATCCAGGACCGGCTGGACGAAGAGTGCCTTGCCGATCGGCGTCATCGCCGCAAGGCCGACTCCGCCGCCCGCGAGAGCGCCCGCGCCTATGCCAGCAGCGACCCCCTCGGCGGATTCTCGCGCCACTACCCGGGTCCGGAAATTGCTCTGCGGGCTGCCAACCGGATTCGTCATCCGCTGCACCTGCGCGGCCATCACGTTCTCGAGTGCGGCGACGGTGCGCTCGCGGAGCCTTGTGTCCTGAATCGGGTTGTCGGGCTGCTCCGCGAGCCGTCGCAGAACCGCCTCGTCTCGCCGCCCGATCTGGACGACTCCGTCTTCACGAACCCGAGTCCGGCCCGACCTCGCATAGGCATAGCGCTGCTCGTCATCCTTCAGCGCCGGCACATCCGGCATCCGCACAGCGATTCTGGCGTGCAACTTCCTCAGCAGATCGGACATAGGTGTTAGCTCTGACACGCTCAGTCCTCTGTCGGTACACCGATGGAGTCGTCGAGCTGCTCGACGATCTGTTCGAGGGGCTCGCACAGATCGAGCAACTCCAGTTCCTCGGCTGCGGTCGGGGCCGTGGAGGCGATCCGATCGATCTCCTCGATCCCTCGCTGTGACGCTGCCAGTAGCTCCGACGGCGAGACAGTCATCTCGAACACCCCGTCGAGTACGGCCCGCACTCGCTCCTGCCGCGCCTGCGCATCCTTACTGTCCATGCCTCGAAAATATCGCTTCAAAAGGTCAGATTTGGCTGGAGAAATGTAGCGATCGCAGGCTCGCTGCGCATTTCAAGAAAACTCGAAATGCCGTGACGCAGCCACCCTCAGTCCCTTACACGCGCAGACGTCACAGGATTCCAGAATTTGCAGGTTATTGCAGGTTTGTGGCTGGAATGCAAGGCAGACCGGCGGCGGGTGTCGAGTCGGGTGACGGTCACAACGTCGATTGAGGTGTGGTCGGCTTGGCGACTATGGCTAGGCAGACGTCGGGCAGCAAGATCATGTTCCAGAGCGGATGCCGAGAGTGCATCCACGGGTCACCGCCGAAGGCGGTACTCACCCCGCCCGACGATGACGGCCGAGCCGGCTATCTCGACGGAGTCGCCGAGCGCCCGAACGTGGATGCGTGATGGACGAGCGATCTCGGCTCCTTGCCGGATTTCGATCTGCTCGCCGAACTCGATCTCACCGTTCCGGGCCAGGTGATCGGCGAGTGGTCCGGCCGCCGAGCCGGTCGCCGCATCCTCGTATACACCACCGGCGGGGTAGAACATTCTCGTCTTCCACGAGCGTCCAGAGCCGGCGAAACAACTCACCGGAACAGCGAGGCTCTTCAGGTGTCCCATGTCCGGCTCGAGTGCGACCACCTGATCCTCGTTTTCGAGAGCGACGAAGACATGGCATGGACCGTTGCGATAGCTGACGATCTCCAGCCGCGAGGACGGAACCCCGACGGCGGCCAGCAACTCGCCGGCGGCCGAATACGGCTCCGGCTGCGGAATCGCATGCCGCATCCGGCACACGGTGATCCGGGTTCCCTGCCGCTCGAGCGCGACATTGATGATTCCGGCGCCGGTCTCGAGTTCGACCGAGTTCAGATTCGATGCGCTCGCCAATACGAAGGCTGTGCCGAGAACCGGGTGTCCGGCGAACGGGAGCTCGCCGCGTGGCGTGAAGATCCGGATCCGCGCCGTACCGCCGTCTTCGGGCGGCAGCACGTACACCGTTTCGGAGAGGTTCATCTCCCGAGCGACCGCCTGCATCTCGCCGGACGTGAACGGTCGTCCGTCGACGAACACCGCCAACTGGTTGCCTTCCAGCGGTACGTCGGAGAAGACATCGGACACCAGGTACCGGTGGACGGCCACTCCCTCTGCCCAATCGAAATCCCGAACGATCGGATCATCCATGCGCCGGCACCCTTCGTCGTTAACATAGTGATATCGCTATATGTCTTACCACGGTTCGGGTTCGACCATCCATTACGCTGCGGACATGGCGAACCGGGCACCGGTGGTGGACACCCTCGAGGTGCTCCGCGCCCTCGCCAGCCCGAAGCGCTTGCAGATTCTCGAGTGGCTCCGCGACCCGGTCGCGCATTTCCCGCCACAGCGGGACGGGGACCTGGTCGACGACGGCGTGTGCGTGATCTTCATCGCCGAGAAGCTGGCGGTGGCCCAGCCCACCGCGACCTCCCATCTGCAAACCCTGGCCCGCGCCGGCCTCCTGACGTCGAAGCGCATCGGGCAGTGGACGTTCTACCAGCGCGACGAATCCGCGATCAGCGCGTTCACCGAGCACATCCAGCGGATTCTGTAGCCAGCGCCGGATCGACCGACTCAGAGGATTCCCTATGAGGTCATAATGGTATACGTTCTAGTGGGCGGGCCGTCCAGAGAGGTGACTCTCTTCTAGCCGGAGGTCCGCATGCGTGTTTTGCGACGAACAGTCGTGAGCTTTCTGATCGCGCTCTCGCTGGTGGCTGCCCCGATGATGGTGCAGACCGCCGCGGCTGTCCCGAACTACTCCCAAATCATCGCCGATGAGGCGTACTGGATTTCCCTCGCCCAGGTGCCAACCACTGTGGCCGGCCCGGGCCGCGGTGGCATGGCCTGGTACCCGGACAGCGGTACGCGGAAGATCCGCCCGTATATCGCCAACCGTGGGGCGGTGGGCATGCTGCTCGCGGGGCCTTACTACTACCCGATGGTGCAGGCATACGTCGACTGGTACTTCCGGCACGTGAACGGCGGGCCGAGCAGCGCTCTCCCCGCGGATTACAACGGAGTGTCGGGCACGGTATACGACTGGGACGTCACGGTGGCAACGGGCGCGGAGACGTACGGTGCGGACCCCGGATCGGGTACGACGCCGTGGTACGACTCGACCGATGCCTACGCAGGCACGTTCCTGACGCTGCTTCGCAAATGGGCTGAGGCCGACACCAGCAGCCACAGCTATCTGGTGTCCAAGGCAAACGATATCGACATGATCGCTTCAGCCTCGCTCGTCACGCTACAAGCGAACGGACTGACCGGAGCGAAGCCCGACTACGCCGGGCAGTTCCTGATGGACAACGTCGAGGTCGCGGCTGGGTTGCGCGACGACGTCTGGTTGCTGCAGAACGTGCTGAACAATCCGACCAAGGCGGCGCAGCGGCAGGGGCAGTTGAACACCCTGCTGACCGCAATCGAGAACCACCTGTGGACACCTGGACCCGGAATGTACTGCTGGGCCTCCGATCAATGCACGAACACGCTGTGGACCAGGTTCTACTCCGATGCTGTCTCTCAGGTTTGGCCGATCGTGGCCGGCATCGCGTCACCGACCAGGGCGTCGTCGTTGTGGTCGTCGTTCAACACCAACTGGCCGAACTGGACGACCAGCGTCAACAACCCGGACGGCAGCCCGTGGGCGATTCTGGCCGTCGCCGCCGCTGTCCGGGGCGACAAAACTCGCGCGGACAGCTATCTGGACGGATCACAGACCGGATGGGTGAACGGCGGCCGCGCCTGGCCGTGGAACATCGCAGACTCGGCCGACCGCGCGACGGCCGCATCGCTGGCGAGCGCGCTGCCGTAACGCCGCCGTCGAGGATGACGATGGCGCGGCGGGCCGGACTCCAGGCCACATCATCGCCCGCCATCGTCACCTCCAGCGACGCGATCTCACGTGTCGATGTCGGGCGACTGCACCGGGACTCCGCGAACGAAAACCGCATCGATCACGAGGGCGTCGTCGATGATCACGAGATCAGCGTCCAGTTCCTCAGCCAAGTATCGGTTCGCTGTGAGAATACGCGCGGGTGTTGTAGATGCGGACGTGATCGCGTCCGCCGGGGTCGACCCGCTGGCTGGCCAGAGCGAGCTGTTGAGTGCCATGGTCGGAATAGGACGAAGCGAAACCAGCCGCCGGAGTCGCGTCGGTGATCAATGCGATTCTCCGAGAAGCAGCGGGGCTGAAAGTCATGAGGGCGATCGCGTCGTGCAGGCGGGCTCCAGCATTCACACGACCTCGCAGGTGACGCGGGGATGCTCAAGCACGGACAGCGTTGCACCGGGAGTTCGATGGTGGAGGTCACTCATCGCGTTGAGCAGATGGGTGACCAGTCACGCACCGGCGTTGATGTATTTCAGAGTGTCGTCGTACTCGGCATCGGTATGACCGACGGCGGCCACGGAATACGCGGCGACGATCATTGGCGATGACTGAGGTACAGGCCCTCGGGATGACTGCCGATGCTGGTCGAGCCAGGTACCGGATCGGTCGTCGCGCACCGAATGCTTCCACTGTCGCCAGCAACGATGGTGGGGGTACCGCGGCGGGCACGAGCCATAGCGACCTGGTAGATCGCTTCCAGGTCACCAGACTGCGCGGCCGCGCTACCTCCCCCGTGGATATGCAGGTCGACGAAGCCCGGCGCCAACCAGCTGCCTCGCAGCTCATGGACAGCCTCCAGCATCATCGCTGAACTGTGGAACTCATCCGTTCTTCTCGGCCAGGAACTTGCTGTTGTCCTGATCGCCGTTGTCGAGGTTCCCCGACGTCAGGATCTCCGGTTGGTGGCCCCGCTGGACGATCCGACGTGCGACCTCGACGATCAGACCGTGCAGAATCGCGCTACCGACAGCCGTCGAGGTAGGTCCGACCGGCGCGCTCGAGCCGTCGATGGTGACGGCCGCATCGCCGATGCTTCCAGGTAGATCGATGACATGTTGGGCGATCTCGAACAGCCGCGCGGATCCCCGCGGCGTCACCGCCTTGGAGTAGGTGAGCGATGTGAGCGCGATGACCTGGGCACCGCGCTCGCGGGCGGCAGCAGCCAGTTCCGTAGTGACGGGATTACGGCCCGACACAGAGATCACCAGCACGACATCGTCCGGCTTCAGCGCGACGTCGTCGAGCAGGAGTTCACCGAAACCGGGCATCCGCTCGAGCAGGGTGGTGCGTGTCACCGGACGCTCGTTGAGCATCAGGCCGGCCGGCAGAATCGGTTCGACCCTCGCCAGTCCCCCAGCCCGGTAGTACAGATCCTGAGCCAGCAATCCCGCATGCGTCGCACCGAATACGAACAGCGGGCGGCCGCGTAGCTGGGCAGCGGTGATCAGGTCAGCGACCTCGTTGATCACTGGACCATTCTGGCCGATTGCCTCGTCGAGACGCTCCTGCACAATGGAGAGGTACTGGACGAAACCTGGAGTGGATCCTTTGAACCTGGCGAGATCCAGGGCTGCGGCCTTCGAAGAAGTCGTCATCGGTTCAGTGACCCTTCTTTGCGTAGCGTGCCTCGATCTGGGCGACATCGGCAGGCCCACCCGGAAGGTGGATGCTGCGATAGACGCTGGGCTCGATGCCGCGTGCGGCGAGTTTCTCGGCCGCGCTGGCGATCACCGCCCAGAGAGCGGTCACGGCACCAAGCCCCGACAGCGGCACCAAGGGTCGGTCAAGCAGGCGAACGGTCAGGAACGCATCACCGTAGGGAGCTTGGTTGTCCAGTACAACGTCGGCGACATCCAGCAGCCGTCGTCCGGAAGGATGCTCTGGCTCGAGCCGACTCGAGTGCTTCGATGCGGTGACCGCGACGACCGCCGCGCCCCGGTGCCTCGCCGCCATTGCCAGCTCGACGGTGTCGCGGCTGGTTCCCGACACCGACCCGATGATCAGTACTCCACCGCTCACTACCGACGCCGAGTCCAGCCCAGCCTCGATACGTGTCTGGCTGTCAGCGCCGGCAGGGATCTCCAGCCGGGTGAGGGCGACCAGGCCTCCGGTGCGGGCCACGAACTCGTGTGAAACCAGGTGCCCGGTGTCGTAGACGGCGACCCGGTGCCCACCGGCGATCGCGTCGGCGACCAGGCCTGCGGCCGCTTCGATCATCGGCCGTTGGTTGTCTCGAAGGTCGGCAAGCTCCTGCAGAACGCGTCCGAAGAGCCGGTCGACGGCTGGCTCAGTCGTCTCCGGAGCATCGGCCACGGGCTCGCGATCCTGCTCGGGGAGGGCGGCGACGAACCGGCGGGTGATGAACTCCGGAACAGTGATCGCGGACCCGACGACGACAGCGTGAACACCTGCGGCGAAGCATGCCTGGATGTCCTCGATGGTCCAGATCCGTCCCTCGACGATCACCGGGATCCCCGGGAGATCGGCTACCAGAGCAGCCGCGAGTTCAAGCGCCGGCCCCGCCTCGTGCCGGCTGTACGGCGTATAGCCGGCGATGGTGGTGGCGACCAGATCGGCGCCCGCCTCCACCGCAGCCAGGCCTTCCGCGTGCGAGGCGATGTCCGCCATCACCGGTACGCCGCATTCGCGGTGAATCCGGGCGATGAGGTCGCCCACCGTGTCTCCCTCTGGCCGGGGGCGCTGTGTCGCGTCGATCGCGACCAGATCAGCACCCGCGTCGACGATCGCGCGAGCGGCATCGAAACCAGGCGTGATGAAGACGTCGAAACCAGTTCGGGGTTGCTTGTTGATCCCGATGATCGGCAACGCCGACTGCTTCCGGACCGCCGCGACATTCTCCGGGCGGTCGACCCGGAAGCCGTGTGCTCCGCCGCGACCGGCCGAGGCCGCGAGGGCGGCAATCATGTCTGGCGAGTTCAACGGACTCTCCGGACCTGCTTGGCAGGACACGATCAGTCCGCCGCGAATTCTCCCCAGCAACGGGGTGTCTTCAGGCTTGCTCATATCGATGCTCATGGTGTGTGCGACCTCAAAAATGTGTAGGGCTGGGATGGATGTCGGTCTTCGCCAGCATCGGCAGCAGTGACGACAGCGATGACTCGATGCGGGCCTCGACGATGGGATCCGCGGCGGGTACGCCGAGACTGAGCAACGCCAACCAATAGGCACCGATGACCGGAGGGTGACGTGGATCGAGGAGAGTGTGGTCCGGCATCAGTACCCGCAGCCGATCAGCGAACGAAATCCAGACGCGGTTCCGAGGCCGGAACACTCCGCCAGCCGGTACGACGCTCTGCCAGCTCACCGCCGGGTCCGTCAGGGGCACAATGCCCGCCGCACGTGCGGTTTGCGCAGCCAGAGTCGCCAGGTGGTGACCAGCCTGGTCGGCGATTCGTACGGCGATGGGGTCCCCGTCACTGGCCGCGGCGACGACTGGCTGTGCGAGGGCCGCTACGGCCGCGCGATCGAGGTCGGCGTAAACCCGTGCCGCGACGCCACGGAGATCCTGCGCGGCGAAGTGTTCGACGACACGATCGACAAACTCGGTTCCGGCCGTCCATTCGGTTCGGGCACTTTCGACGATGGCGATAGCTGCCTTGATGGCCTCGAGCCCGATCCAGAAACCACTGCCTTCATCTCCTAGCAGGAATCCCCAGCCGCCACGGATAACCGGCTTGCCCTCTGGCGGCACCGCGACGGCGATCGATCCGGTCCCGGCGATTACCGCGATGCCAGGACCACCCTGCGTGCCCGCGGCTAGCGCGGCCAGCGCGTCTGACTCCGCGACGATCCGGCGGCAGTCTGCGAGGCCTGCGACGATGCCCGGCGCGATGTCTGCGCCACCGGTCAGCGACAGGTAGGCGACCTCGATATGGACATCGCCCGGCGGTCCGACCGAACCCTCCGCGGTCGTAAGGGCTCCAATGACCGCCGCACGGAGAGCGCGGGTCATGACCTCATGGTTGCGCTCCGTCCGGACATGGACCAATGGGCCGCCACGACCAACGCCGAGCACCGTGCCGTCGTCTCGGCCGAGTACGGCGAGCGTGGCCGTCTGACCGCCGTCGACGGCCAGCACAAGCCGGCCCGCACCGGCCGTGTCAGCCACGGACAGCTCCCGCCATGACGCCTCTCACGATGAATCGCTGGAAGACCAGGTAGATGGCCAGGGCGGGAACCATCGTGATCGTCGTCGCGGCCATCATCAGCCCGTACTGCGAGAAGAACGTCCCTTGGAAGGTCATCAGGCCAACCTGCAAGGGCATCCGTTGCTGATCGGAGAAAACGACCAGGGCGAACAGGAATTCGTTCCAGACGCTGAGGGCGGTGAAGATGGTGATGGTCGCCAGGGCGGGTTTGGCCAGCGGCAGCGCGATCAGCCGATAGACCTGAAGCCGGGTGGCGCCGTCGATCCTGGCACTCTCCTCGATCTCCCGCGGGATCTCCTCGAAGAAGCTGCGAAGGATGAAGATCGCCACCGGCAGACCGGCGTTGATCATTGGAAGGATGTATCCCAGCGGAGTGTCGATCAGACCGAGATTCACCAGCAGTACGTACAGCGGAATGAAGGACCCAGGAAGCGGGAAGGTCAGAAAGATGAGGAACAGGTAGAACACGAGGTTCTTCAGCGGGAAGCGCATCCGGGCGAACGCGTACGCCGCCAGCGACGAGATGATGAGAACGCCCGCGACAATCGTGACGGTGTAGATGACGCTGTTCTTGAAGTACGTGCTGAAATGCGCTTGCGTCCAGGCCTGGGTGTAGTTGCCGAGCTCAAGGTGACGCGGGATCAGATGGATGCCGGAGTAGATCTCCTGATTACTCTGCAGCGACGCCGACAGGGTCCACAGCAAGGGCAGCAAAGAGGCGACCGCCCACCCCAGCAGCGCAAGGTGAAGCAAGCGGCGCCGCGGCGCCCGTGAACCACGCGAGAGGAGCCGGCCCGCTGATGTGCTCATCGATCCGCTCCGCGGCGAGCAAGGCGCAGTTGCGCGATGGACACGGCGAGGAGAAGCACTCCGAAGATCACGGCCAGGGCCGACGCGTAGCCGAAATGAAACAGACCGAACGCTTCCCGGTAGATGTGCAGCACCGGCACTTCGGTCGAATACCCCGGCCCGCCGTTGGTCATGGCAAGCACCAGATTGAACATCTGCATGGCCCCCAGAATGGTAAGAATGTTGACGGTGGTGATGACCGGTCGGAGCAATGGCAGCGTGATGCTGAAGAAGATCCGCCGCTCCGAGGCACCATCGACAGCAGCTGCCTCGTACACCTCATCCGGGATCGATTGGAGCCCGGCGAGGTAGAGCAGGAACGGGTACCCAACCCCCTGCCAGATCGACGCCAGCGACACCGCCCACAACGCCGTACCGCCGTCACCGAGCCATGCTCGTGCCACGGAGTGCAGGCCCAGTTGGTCGAAGGCCTGGTTGATCGGGCCGCCGTACGGCTGGTACAGCCACTTCCAGATCACCGCGACGACGATGCCGCTGAGGATGGTGGGGACGTAGAAGGCGGTGCGGTACGCCGCCCGGCCGCGCCGGACCCGCTCCACACCGACCGCCAGGAGTAGTCCGAGCGGTGTCATCAACAGCAGGGCGGCGGCGACGAACAAGCCGCCGTTCAGCAACGATCGCCACCACAGGCTGTCGTGGAGTGCCGCGCTGTAGTTGTCCAGACCAACGAAGTTGGCGTGGTTCGACAGACCGTCCCAATCGCTGAAGCTGAGCGAGATCGTCCGGACGAATGGGTACACCGTGAACAGCAGAAAGAACGCCAGTGCCGGTACGACGAACAAAAGACCTTGTTTCCAGTCCTGATCGTAGCGGCGCTGGGACCGCGCCGGGCGGGCGGGCCGGTTGCCCGGCGCGGTCGCTTCCAGCACCTCACCCGAGCCAGACGGCCCCGCCGATACCGGCGACGGGACCGCCTGCGGCTCACCAACCGGAGGTGAGGGATTCGGCCGACCGGAATCGGACTGGCCGGCAGAACCGGTCGCCGAGCCTGCGTTGGATCGAGTGGGGTGGTTCACCTGGACCGTCGCTTTCTTCAGTCGATCGTCACTTGGCCTGGCCGGTGGACTGGGCGTGTTGTAACGCAGCGGCGACGGCGGCCGGTGCTGACTTGCCGGCCAGGATGTTCTGCAGACCGGCATGCAGGGACGTGTTCACCGCGGCAGGCATGCTGTGCGGCAGCGAGGGGAAGACCTTGTCCATCTCAGCCGCGAACTTCTGCAGCACTGGTGTGGTCGAGATCTTGCCGGCGACCTCGCGGTTGGCCGGGAGGTTCGCGCTGGTCGTGGCGTACTTCACCTGCTGGTCAGGGTCGGTCAACCAGCGCACGAACTTGACCGCTTCGTCCTTGTGCGGCGATGTACCGACGACGAGGAGTTGAGCTCCGACCCCACCGGGGATGGCGAGCTTTCCTGTGGCGCCGCCGACCGAGGGCGGCAACATCACGTCGTAGTCGGTGAATCCTGGATTCTTCTGCTTGAAGACGCCGACCGCCCACGAGCCGTCGAAGATCATGCCTGCCTGACCGTTCGCGAACAGGCTCTCCGCTGCCGGCATATCTGCGGCGAGAATCCCCTGTGCGAGCGCCTTGGACTCACGCAACTGCTGGAACAGTCCGAGGAAATCCAGCCAGGCAGGATCTGTGTACTTCCGCTTGCCGCTGAAGGTGGCGTCCATCGCGTCGGCGCCGATGACGTCGTACTGGTACATCTGGGCGAAGGAGTCGAGAGGCCAGGACGCGAACCCGGACGTGAAAGGAACGACACCTGCCGTGGCGAGCTTCGCGCTGGCGTCGAGGAAGTCCGCGAAGGTCGCTGGCGGCGCGCTGATCCCAGCCTTCGCGAAGTGCTTGGTGTTGTAGAGGATCTGCATGTTGTTCGCGTCGAGCGGCACGAGGTAGGGACCAGGTGGGACGCCGAAGCTGTTGCCGGGTTGGAAGGAGCCGGCCTGCAGGTGTGCGGGATAAAACCGCTGGCTCCAGCCGTCGTTCATGGCTGCCTGGAGGTTGAGGATCGTTCCCTGCTTGGCGTACGGCGCCAGCCCGTCACCGACCCCGGTCCAGCCTGCCGCGACGTCGGGAAGCCGTCCGGCCTGCGCGGCTGCCTGGAACTTCTGGCCCAAGGTGTCGCCCGGAATGAGCTGCAACTTCACCGTCACACCGGTCTGATCGTGGTACTGATCGGCGAACTGTTGTAGCAATTCGGCGCGGTCCGTGAAGTAGTGCCAGAAGTTCAGGGTGACCGACGACTTGCCTGAGCTGCTGCTCGCGCTCGACTTGTCGTTGCCGCCGGGGGCGCATCCTGCGACCGTCAGAGAGATTCCGGCCAGGGCGGTCAGGACGGAGCGACGGCTGAACCCGCGGGGGGTTTGTTCAGCCGTAGCCGAGGCGGGTGGTGGTACGTGAGACCTGTTCATCGGATAGTCACGCCTTTCGGGTTCCTGGTCAGAACCACAGCGAGTGGTCGCGGTCGAAGGTGAGAATGCGGATGAGGTGGCCGGCAGTGATCGCCAGCGTGGCCGGGTTGCGGCGTCCCTCGATGCTGAGATATTCGTCGACGAAGTGCTGGGCGGCAGCTGGATCCCCGACCCGCAGGGCGGCCTGGGCCCACCACATGTATTGGGGCGTGTCATTGATGGCCAGCGGTCGCTGATCAGCCTGGCCGACATCAAATTTCTGCACGAGTTGCTGGAACAGCGGGAGGTCCCCCGGTCCACCGATGTGCGATAGCGGGAGCACCGATGCCAGCGCGTCGGGGAACCAATGCTCGAGCGGACCTTCCTGGATTCCGTTCGGATGGACGGCTACCGCGAAGTGCCCATCTGGCTGCACCGGATAGCGCGCACGCAGCGCGTAGAGGTTGCGCGCGGCGAGATAGGCGGCGAGACGGCGCTGCACGGCATCGTGTACGTCGCGGGCGAGGCGGACCGCCGCGACCTCTCCGTTGTAGGTCTCGGCGTTGTCCATCGCGAACCGGACCGGGTAGCTCTGCTTGGCGATGGTCGTGCCATCGGTCAGGAAGACGGTGTCGAGAGCGCGTTCCGCCTTGGTCACAAAGGGCTGCACGGCCTGCAGGTACTGCTTCCGGGCTACCCCGGCCGGCGTGACCTGAACGCGCTTCTGCACCGCCAACAGGTAGGTGGCCGCGTACGAGTCCACAGAGTCGTGGTCGCCGGTGTCGACGCAGTTCGGGTATACACCCAAGCAGTCGTCGACGATTCCGTCCGCGTCCATATGACTCTGGTACCAAGCCAACCACTGGTCGGCCGCTTCCCGGTAGGCACGTTTTCCGGTCACCTCGAAGGCTCGCAGCAGTCCGAGGGTGGCGTAGTTCGCGGCGTATGGATCGACCTTGCCGCTCCAGGGATCGCCAACCGGTCCAACCACCAAGCTGCCGTCAGGCTTCTGGCTGGTCAGAATCTGGTCCGCCAGTTCCCGGACCTGTGTCTTGATCTCCGGGGTCAGGCTGCCAACCGGCGAATCGTCATCCTTGGCCGCAGCCCGCACCTGTGTAGCGAAGGGCGTCAGACTCTGAGTCACCTGCACATCGTCGACAGTGAAGGCGGCCTCACCACCTGTCGCCGTTTCCAGCTTCAACTCAACGCTCCGCACGAACTGACCGACCAGCCCCGGGTCGATATCGGACAATGCGAGTTGGACGTGCCGCCATTCGCCGGTCGGAATCGATCCGGCGTCGAGCACCCGGAACTTCGTGTATCCCGCGTCCGTGGCAGCCGCGACGACAAGATCGGCGGGCTCAGCAGAGCCGTCCACGCGGAACCAGAATCCGATCGAGCTGTTCTCATCGAGCCAGTGCGCCGTCCGGATGTGGGAGATAACGAACGGCCCAGCGGCGGTGCCGACACCTTGCAGCGCGGTTCCACCGGAGTGCACCGGGCTGGTGACGATCTGGGCCGACGAGCTATCCGCGTTGCTGTACAGACTCCACGGCGCGGCGCTGGTCAGCTCATCGCGCAACAACGTTTCGGGAGGCGCCGGATTCGTGCCTGCGGCCGTCCGGAAACCCCAGGTGATCGGTTGGTCGAGCGATACGCCCGCGGCAGATCGCACGTCGGTGATGCTCACATCGACGTCCGCATTCGGCGGTAGCGGATGGAGAGGGACGACCATCACCGCGTGCTGACCGGCCGCGTAGCGGACCGCCGCTGGGACCGCCTGTCCCGCGATACTGACGGTCGCGGAGGCGTCGGTCACGCTGGTGCGGTCCAGCGCCGTGTTCAGGAAGGCTGTGATGACCCTGTTCGGACGGACGTTGGTCGCCCCATCGACCGGCGAGGTCGCACTAGCCTGCGGTGGCGGCTGAACACCGTTTGCGATCTCGACATCGTCGATGGTGAAGTCCGCCGTACCGGCTGCTGAATCGGTGACGGCCTTCACAACGAATCGGGTGATAGCGGCCCCGGCGAGCTGATCGGACACGTCCGTCAGCGCTATCGATGCTCGAGTCCAGGCGCCGGTAGCGATCCCCGCCGGCACCGTCGTGAAGTAGTCCGCTCCAGCGGCGGTGCGGACCTCGACCACCAAACTGCGGAAGGTGGCGGTTCCTTCGGCCAGGTACCAGAAACTCAGGGCTGAGTTGTCCTCGTTGAACGACAGGCCGTCGCGGATGTGCGCCAAGCCGATCTCGGACTGAGCCGGATCAGCGGTGGCGGTACCACGGAGCGCACCAATACCACCGTGTGTCGGCGAATTCACGACCTGTGCCGCACCGTCGCGGCCGTTGGTGTAGTACGTCCAGCCAGGGGCTCCTGCTTCGAAGTCCTCGCTGAAAACCACACTAGCCCCACCGGCCGCGGTCGCCGTGCGGGCCGAGGCTGGGCATGCCAAGGTTGCACACAGAGCCAGCACGGTGACCGCAACTGCGACGGCGATCGCGCGCGGTTTGGACGTGTTGCTCGACCGGAATGACGAGTTCAGAGAGGACGGCGGGAGGAAGAACATGGCAGCTCCTCGTATAAGATGATATCTTTATACGGACTACTCAAACCGCCTGTCAAGCGATCCTCCGAGGCCACCGACGCCCGGTCCCGGAGAGACTCGAGGGAGTGACGTCACGTGACCGCTGGGAGCGCGCCGCTGTACGCGCAGGTGACCGACATGCTGCGCACACGCATCGAAGGCAAGCACTGGAAGCCAGGCGACCGGCTGCCGGCCGAGCAGCAGCTGTGCCAGGAGTTCCGCGTCAGCAGCATCACGATGCGGCGCGCGCTCGCGTCGCTGGTCGCCGAAGGGAAGCTCGTCCGGCACCAGGGCCGCGGCACATTCGTTGCCGACAGTCACCACCTCGTCCTAGGCCCACCCAGACTGTCCTCCTTCAGCGAGGATCTTCAGCAGCGCGGCTGGGCCTCGACCTCGAAGGTCCTGCGCCTCGAAACGATCTCCGGGCCTGAGGAGATCACCTCCCGGCTCGGCATGTCGCCAGGAGCCGAACTCACGGTTCTTCGACGGCTGCGACTGGCCGACGACGAGCCCATCGGGATCCAGACCGCTTGGCTTCCCGCGCATCTCGCTCCCGACCTCGACCAGGCCAGCAGTCTGGAGACGGAATCGCTGTATGAGGTTCTGCGCCGCGACTACGGCATCACCGCCACCCAGGCCACGGAAACCTTCAGCGCGGCACTCGTCGAGACTGGCGACGCCGACCTGCTGACCGTGCCCGCGGGATCGGCCGCGTTCCGGGTCGAGCGGCTCACGACCGACGGCACGAACCGCCCGATCGAGTTCGTCAGATCCGTCATCCGGGGCGACCGCTATACAGTCGCGCTCAACCTGTCCAGGTTGCCTGCGGGTATCGGGTCTTAGGTGACGATCGGCAGACTGACCCGGACGGTGAGACCGCCTTCTGGGTTGGCCTGTGCGTTGGCGTCGCCTCCGTGTGCGCGTGCCACCGCACGGACGATCGACAACCCCAACCCGGAACCCTTGTGACCGGTTCGTACCCGACCCCTGCGGAAGGGCTCGAACAGCGACTCCACGTCGTACTCGGGTATCACTGGACCGGTGTTGACCACGGTCAGCTCCGCGTGCTCACGCGACTGTCTGGTCTCCACGTCCACTCGCCCGCCCGTGATGTTGTAGCGAACGGCGTTCTCCACCAGGTTCTCCACCAACCGCCCGAGCAGCACCGGATCGCCTGCGGTTCGTGCTCCCTTCAGTGAGCTCCTAATCGTCAGTTCTGTCTCGGTTGCTTCGATCACCTCGGCTGCGATCGAGGCGAGGTCGGTCGGCTCCTTCTCGAACGCGGCCCCCTCGCTCTCCGCGAGCAGTAACAGCCCCTCGATCAGTTGTTCATGCCGCTCGTTGACCTTGAGCAGCGAGGTGCCCAGATCCTTCGTCTGGTCTGGTACACCAGCTTCGCCGAGCGCGATCTCGACCAGCAGGCGGTTCATCGCCAGCGGCGTGCGCAGCTCGTGGGACGCGTTGGCGACGAACCTGCGCTGCCCGTCGAACGATCGGTCCAGCCGCTCCAGCATCTCGTCGAAGCTGTCGGCCAGCCGCTTCACATCGTCCTCCGGACCGCGCAGCGCGATCCGCTCGTGCAGGCCGGACCCGATCCCATCTGCCGCGGCGATCCGTTGGGCGGTCTCGCGGATCCGTTGCACGGGTCGAAGCGCTCGCCCGGCGATCACCCACCCGGACGCCCCGGCGAGCAGGCCGACCCCGAGCAGCGCGAGTCCACCTTGGGTCAGCAGCGACCGCCCGGCCGTCGCGCGTACCTCGTCCTGCTGACGCCGGATCTCGTCAACCAGCTTGTCCATGTCGCGGCCGGGGGTGTTCGTGGCCTCGGCTCGGAGCGCGGTGACGCGCGCGTCGGTCTGCCGATTCAGCTGTGCGGCAAGGCTGTTCTGAACCAGGACATACGTCACACCAAGTAGCATCGCGCCGGCGACGAGGAAGAGACCGCCATACAGCACCGTCAGGCGCCCCCGCAGGGTCCAGCTCCTCATGGCAACCGGTAGCCCGCGCCGGGCACGGTCTCGACCAAGGGCGGGTCACCCAGCTTGCGACGCAGCTTCATCACCGTCACCCGGACCGCGTTCGTGAACGGATCGATGTTCTCGTCCCACGCCTTCTCCAGCAGCGTTTCCGCCGACACCACGGATCCCTCAGCGCGCAGCAGCTCCGCGAGAACGGCGAACTCGCGGTTGGCCAGCGTGATCGACCGCCCGTCCCGCTCGATCGACCGCCGGGCCGGATCCAGCCTGATGCCGGCGCGCTCGAGCAGCGGCGGCACGGCCGGTTGAGAACGCCGGGCCAGCGCGTGCACCCGGGCCGCCAGCTCGGCGAACGAGAACGGCTTGCCCAGATAGTCGTCCGCTCCGATCGCCAGACCTGCCACCCGCTGCCGAACCGCGGTCGATGCCGTCAGCATCAATATCCGCGCGGACGATCCACTGTCGACGATCCGCCGGCACACCTCGTCGCCATGCACGAGCGGCAGGTCCCGGTCCAGGACGACCACGTCGTACGCGTACAAGCCGATCCGCTCCAGCGCAGCGGCGCCGTCGTACACCACGTCGACGGCGAAGGACTCGCGGCGCAGGCCCCGCGCGACCGCATCCGCCAGCACGTCCTCGTCCTCGACCACCAGGATCCGCATACCTCCATCGTGCCGGGCAGCTTGTAACCAGGACATAACCGACATGCTGCTGGTTACGCTGCGGTTATTCCTCGACCGCTTCAGTGGTCGCATGACAACGAAACGAACCGCGGTACTCCTTCTGCTCGCCGTCTCCCTGACCGGATGCTTCGGCGGCACGAGCGACAAGGTAGCGACGGCCAATACGCCGGCGGCGACCGTAACAGCTTCGGCGCCGGCGGTACCCACAAGCACTACGAGCACAGCCAAGACCTTCAGCGAGTGCATGGCGGACCACGGCGTCGACGTCCCCGAGCCCGAGCCTGGCAAGGGCCTGGCCGGAATCGATCCGGCGCTGGCCGAGACGCCGGCCTTCAAGACGGCGCTCGAGGCCTGCAAGAACCTGATCCAGGGTGGCGTCCGCAGCAGCCAGCCACAGGACATGGACAAGTACCTGGCTTTCGCCAAGTGCATGCGAGGCAACGGGTTGCCGGACTTCCCGGACCCCAAGCCGGGCGACAAGAACGGACTGTTCGGCGGCAGCAACGTCGACCGTAACAGCCCGGCCTTCCAGAAGGCGTCCAAAGCTTGCACCCACGTCCTGAGCGGGGCGGCCGGATGAGAACACGGCTCTTGATCGGCGGCGGCCTGGTCGCGGTGGTCGTGCTCGTCGTGGTGATCGTCGGTGTCGGCGGAGGTGGCAACGAGTCGTCGGCAGGCAACGGGTTGCCGCCGGCAACAGCCACCGTGACGAAGGCCGACCTGGTTCAGTCCGTTCATGTGAGCGGGACCCTGTCGTACGGCGTACCGCAGGCGATGACCGCCGCGGCAAACACCGGCGTCGTCACCTGGATCGCACCGGAGGGTTCGATCGTGAAGGTCGGCCAGCCGGTGTACAGGATCGACAACGTGCCAGTGATCCTGCTGCAGGGCACAACACCCCTCTTCCGCGCGCTCGGCCCAGACTCCAAGGGATCGGACGTTCTGGAAATCGAGCAAAACCTCGCGCTGCTCGGTTTCTTCAAGCAGAAGGCGAACACGGTGTACGACGCCGCCACGGTGAGTGCGGTCAACGCGTGGCAGCAGGCGACCGGACAGCCGGTGACCGGCTCGGTGGATCCGCACCTCGTGGTGATGGCCCAGCTCGGGCCGCCGGCGAACCTGATCGGGAACGGCGACATCCGTGTCGCGCTGCACTCGCTGGAGATCGGCGACCGGGTCGGCTCGAACGCGAACAACGGGATCATCACCTATACCGGGACTAAGCCGCTGGTAGTGGTCGGGCTCGATGTGGCCAAGCAGTACCTGGTGAAGAAGGGGCTGAAGGCAACCGTCACGCTTCCGACCGGAAAGTCGTCGGCCGGGACTGTGGCCAGTGTCTCCAAGGTCGCGACGGTTCCCGATCCGGGTGACAAAGACGCCCAGCCGCCGACCATTCCGGTCGTCATCACGCTCGCCGATCCGGCCTCGGCCGGTGAGCTCGATGCCGCACCTGTCGACGTGGCGCTGGTGTCGGCACAGAAGACCGGCGTACTCGCAGTGCCGATCTCGGCGCTGGTCGCGCTGGCCGAAGGTGGGTACGGCGTCCAGGTCGTCGCCGACGGCAAAGCGTCATACGTCCCGGTAGGAACGGGGATGTTCGCGGACGGGAAGGTCGAGATCTCCGGCAGCGGGATCAGCGCCGGGACTGTGGTCGGGGTGCCGTCGTGACCGCGTTGATCGAGCTGGAGCGCGCGACGAAGCGGTACGCCGGGGACGTCGTCGCGCTCGACGACGTGTCTATCAGCATCGGGCGTGGTGAGCTGGCCGGCATCGTCGGCCCCTCCGGCTCGGGTAAGTCGACGCTTCTGAACCTGATAGGGACGCTCGACCGTCCGACGTCGGGGACGGTTCGCATCGACGGTCACGACGTCGGCGAACTGTCGGATCGCGAGGTCTCGGCTCTCCGGTCGCAACTGATCGGCTTCGTCTTCCAGCAGTTCCACCTGACCGCTGGAGTGGTTGCACTCGACAACGTCGCCGACGGGCTGCTGTACGCCGGAGTGCCGCGAGCGGAACGTCTCCGGCGAGCTGCGGCTGCTCTACAGCAGGTCGGTCTGAGCCACCGCATGGAGCATCGTCCGCATGAACTGTCCGGGGGTGAACGCCAGCGCGTCGCCATCGCCAGGGCGCTCATCGGGCATCCGCCTCTACTCCTGGCGGACGAACCGACCGGCAACCTCGACAGCGCGGCCGGTGCGGGCGTCATGGATCTACTTCGCGGGCTCAACTCCGACGGTACGACGATCCTGATCATCACTCATGATCAGCAGATCGCGACGAGTCTTCCGCGCCGGCTGCCGATCAGCGACGGCCGGATGCAGCCCATCGCGCCCCCCGGCATCGGGGCTACCAAGGAGATCTGCCATGAGTCGTGAGCTCATTCCTGGACGACTGTCGTTGCCGGACTTGGTCCGGGTAGGGCAGGCCGGTCTCCGGGCTCGGCCGCTGCGTGTCCTGTTGTCGGCGCTGGGCATCGCGATCGGAATCGCCGCGATGGTCGCGGTGGTGGGGATTTCCAGCTCCAGCCGCGAGGATCTGAACCGGCAACTACAGTCGCTCGGAACGAACCTGTTGACGGCAGGCCCAGGGAAGAATCTGTTCGGCGAGGACGTGCATCTCCCGGCGGAGTCGGTAGCGATGGTCGGCCGGATCGAACCGGTCACCTCGGTCTCAGCGACCGCGCTGGTGCAGGATGCTTCGGTGTATCGGACGGACAAGATCCCGGCCGGACAAACTGGTGGCATCCAGGTCCTGGCCGCACAGGTGGATCTGCTCCCGACGATCAGTGGGCAATTGGCCGAAGGGGTGTTCCTCAATGAAGCCATCGCTCAGTACCCGGCGGTCGTTCTGGGTGCTCAGGCCGCCGATCACCTCGGTGCCGCGCCCCATCAGCAGGTCTACCTCGGCAAGCAGTGGTTCACGGTTGTCGGCGTCCTGCAACCTGCGCCGCTGGCGCCGGAGCTCGACAACGCCGCGCTGGTTGGTTGGCCGGCAGCCGAGAAACTTCTCGGTTTCGACGGCTATCCGACGACGATCTATGCACGGGCGGTCGAGGACGACGTGACCGCTGTACAGAAGGTGCTTGCGACAACGGCCAATCCCGAAGCCCCGAACGAGGTGGACGTGTCTCGCCCGTCCGACGCGCTGGCCGCACAGCAGGCCGCGGACGCGACACTCAACGCACTCCTCCTCGGGCTGGGCGCGGTCGCGCTGCTGGTCGGCGGCGTCGGCGTGGCGAACACCATGGTGATCTCGGTGCTTGAACGCCGCGGCGAGATCGGTCTTCGCCGCTCACTCGGCGCGACCCGCGCTCAGATCCGCTCGCAGTTCCTCGCCGAGGCACTCCTGCTGTCGACCCTCGGTGGAGTCGGCGGCGCCTTGATCGGATCGCTCGTCACCATCGGTTACGCGTTCTCCCGCGGCTGGCCAGCTGTCGTGCCGCCGTGGGCCCTGGCCGGTGGACTCCTCGCGACCCTGGTGCTCGGTAGCATCGCCGGCCTTTATCCGGCCATCCGGGCCGCCCGTCTGTCTCCGACGGAGGCGCTGTCGACTCCATAGCGACACCAGCTAGCGCCGGACGGCGTCATCGCGCAAGGACGCTGCGGCGACAACCAGCGCAAGCAGGGCGAACACGCACGCGATGACGAACCCGAGCCGCACGGCATCCGAAAGAACGGACTCAGCGGTGAACGCGATCAGTGTGGAGATGGCAAACGCGAGCGCTCCCCCCGCTTCCTGGCTAGCGCCGAGGATGCCACCGATGACGCCGGCTTCCGAGTTCGGCACATCGCGCATGATCGCGATCTGCAGCGCGACGAACGAGGATCCGATCCCCAGTCCCGCGATGACGAATCCCGGCAGCAGCGACAACGGGTAGCTGGCAAGCGGAGCCGACGCGCCGATCGCGGCGGTTCCCGCCGCCGTGAGACCGAACGCGAGAACTTCGACCTTTGCAGGACCCCAGCGCTCAACGAGACGCGATCCCGCGATCGAGCCCACAATGACGCTCATCGCGATCGGGAGGTACGCGATCCCAGTCAGCGTAGGCGTGAGACCGAGCACCCGGTTGAGGTAAAGACTTGCGAAGAAGAACAGCGTGAGGAGGGTACCGAAGGCAAGGATCGTCAGCACCAGCACCACGCGAACGCCGCTGCGGGCCAGCACGCTCGGGGGCACGATGGGGTGAGCGACGCGGCGCTCGACGAGGACCGCCGCAACCAGCAGAACGATCCCCACCGCAAGAAGCACGAATCCCAGCACTGTGGTCTGCTCGCTGACCTCGCCAAGGCCAAGGCATCCCGCGAGGAGACCGGTTGCAATGAAAACACCGCCGGCAACGTCGACCGGCCGGCGTTCGATCGCGGCGCCACTTGGACGGACGGTGTAGTGGATGCCAGCGAGGACGAGCACACCGACTGGCACATTAATCAGAAATGTTGCACGCCATCCCAGCGACTGGGTGAGCACGCCTCCAAGGATGACGCCTGCGACAGCACCGAGGCCACCGAGCGCGCCCCAGATCCCAAATGCCCGGGAACGGTCACGGCCTCCGGGGAATGCCTCGTTGAGCGCTGCAAGTGCGGCTGGAGACAATAGAGCGGCCCCGATCCCTTGGACGACTCGGGCCCCGATCAGCATTGGCGGGTTCAGACTGAGGCTCGCGAGTGCCGAAGCAATGACGAAGATCGCCGTACCGGTCACCAGGATCCGTCGATGACCCATCAGATCAGCCAGGCGTCCCCCGAGGATCAGCAGTCCACCGAGCGTCGCGCCGTATCCGGTTACCAAGTACTGCAACTGCCCGGCGCCGATGCCGAGGTCGGCGCCGATGGTCGGCAACGCGACATTGATGATGGAGACGCCGATGAAGACCATCGCCTGGGCAGCACAGAGTACGGCCAGGATTCCCCATCGGTGCCCCTGCCGTGGTGGATCGGCGGGTGAGCCACTCAGGGGGTGGGGCTGCTCCTGACGGGGCTGCGCCTGCGATTGATCCACTACTCGTCGAGCCATCAGCAGTCCTTTGTCGAGATCATCACTAGTTGAGATCATCGACTTTAAAGTTGATGATCTCAACAGTCAACATGACCATCGATCGTCTACACTGTGGAGCATGCCCATCGACGACGGCCTACTCCTTTCGGAGGGTCTGATTGCTCTGGGCCTCGCCGTCGAGCGCTTGCGCGCGAGCGTGTGCCGCGAGCTGGACCTCACGCCACAGCAGGTCCAGCTCGTCTGCGCCCTCGATCATGGCCAGCGAACTTCCGGCGGCCTGGCCCGACTGCTCGCGTGCGACAAGACCAACATCACGGGCCTTGTCGACCGACTTGGATCCAAGGGGCTGGTGCACCGCGTCCGCGACGAGGCGGACCGACGCATCGTCCATATCGCACTCACCGACGAAGGGCGCCAAGTAGTTAACGAGTTCCGGCGACTGGCTGGCGCACAGTTCGCGGCCGCCGTCGCAAGCTGGCCGCACAGCGAGCAGCAGCAGCTAGCCCGAGCTGCCCGCAAAGCAGTGCAGGCGTTCGGGCCAGATCTCCTTCCTCCAGCAGTCAGCGGCTGAACTGGCGGTGGCTAGGGTGCCTTCAATTCGAAGATCAGCGACCTGATCACCGTCGTGCCCACGTTCTCGGTTGCGTGCTCTGCCGCGTCGTGCCACCAGGCGGTGCCGACTGGGAGTTCGACCTCTTCCGTCTCACCGGACGCTGTGTGGAAGCGCAGCCGGCCCGTCTCGAGGTTGTATACGACGATGTCGGGGTGACTGTGCATCGGAGTCGTGTCGCCCGGCGTCAGGCGCGACTGCAGCAGACGGATGCGTTCGTTCTCGAACACTTTCGTGTACACGTGCGAAGCTACTTCAAGGGGATCAGGCATGATCCGCTCCCTTCAGACTTGAGTTCTGTGAGTGCTCTGCATCAGTAGCCGAGGTTCTCGTCGACGAGGACGATCGTGGTGCGGCCCGGAACCGGCTCACCGGAATAGACGACAAGTTTGTTCACCGCACTGCCTCCCCAGCCGATGCTCCTGACTCGCGCGTCTTCCTGCGGAAGCGCCACCTGGTAGACCCGCGCGATCGCCGCCTCGAGATCCTTGACGAGCTTGTTCGCTCCGACCACCCAGACGACCTTCGCCGGACCAAAGGTGTAGAAGGCCTGGCGACTACCAGTCAGGTCAGCACCCACAACCTGCCCGTCTCGTGTAACGGCCTGCACGCTGCCCAGGTATACGTCCGCGTTGATCGAGATGCGTTTGCGAATCTCCGTCCGCCGCGCTGCATCGGATTCGGCGATCCAATCCGCATTGCCATAGCGGAGGTTCTGCGAGCTCTGCAGTTCCTCCACCAAGCCGATCTGCTGCAGGGTCGCCGAGCTCCCGTGCGCGACCAAGGAGCCGCCTGGCAGCAGCTCCAGTACGGCGTCGCGTGCCTCCGCGCCGGTGCTCACGTGGATGGTCGTGAACCCGCGCCCACTCAGTGCATCGAGCAACCGTCGATCAATCTTGAGTTCATCGAAGTTCATTCGGGCATCCCTGCCGTACCAAACACCGCGACATTCATCGGACCGAGGCTCGAGCCGAACGGATCAACTGCGCGAACCGAACGAGGCGCTCAACCAGGTGATCCATCGAGGCGAAGTGCTCGTCTCTCGGCGCGCCGTCATTGCTCACGTGGGACACGCCATACGGATTCACGACACTCGGGTTGGTATAGCCCGGAGGCACGAGCACGCCACCGAAATGATGGACCGAGTTGTAGAGCGCGAGGAGCGTTGTCTCCTGGCCACCATGCCGTGTCGAAGCCGAGACGAAACCGGCGTACGCCTTGTCGGCCAGGCGGCCCTCAGACCAGAGCCCACCGAGCTGATCGATGAACTGCTTGAGCTGCGCTGAAACATTGCCGAAACGGGTCGGCGTACCGAACAGTACGGCGTCGGCCCACTCCATGTCGTCCGGCACCGCGGCGGGAACGTCGCGAGTGTCGACAAGGTGGTCGAACCATGCGGGGTTGGACGCGATCGCCGATTCCGAGGCGATCTCCGCCGCCCGCCGAAGGCGGACCTCAGCGCCGATCTTCTCCCCGGTGTGCGCAGCCCGCTTGGCGAGTGCGTGAACGTTGCCGGTGGCGCTGTAGTAGATGATGGCCAGGCGTGTGGACGCGTCGGACATAGGTACCTCCATTTCACTGCCGGCCGATGCTCCGGCTCTTTAAGACTGCTGAGATCGTCGCCCGCCGCAACCATCCCGCGAATCCACCGTCTGCTACCCGATACGACCGGCTTTGCCTTACCTACCGTGCAGTAACGCCTTAGTTCGAGAGATGTGAACGTGCGCGCTACGCCTGCCCGAGATGGTCCACAATGAGACTGTGCAGGATCATCACGGGAGCACCGAGCTGGTTGGGCGCGAGACTCAAGGCAGGCTTCTCGACTCAGCTCTCCGGCTGACTCTGGCCGGCGAATCCCAGGTGCTCGTGCTGGGCGGCGAAGCCGGCATCGGTAAGACGCGTCTCGCCGATCAGATCGCCGCCACCGCCAGGGCGGCCGGTGTCAGAGTGCTCACGGGCAGCTGCGTTCCACTCGGAGCGGACAGGCTGCCACTGGCGCCCGTGCTCGAGGCCCTGCGAGGTCTCGCCGATGAAATCGGCCGGGAGCGAATCGCCGCTCTCGTTCGTGGCGGCCGCCTTACCCGCTTGATTCCCGGCCTTCAGTTGTCGCCCGACGCGGGCGAGCCCGATGCCGCGGACGGACTTTTCCCAGAGCTTGTCGGGCTGTTCGAACGCTTGCTGACAGATCGCCCGTTAGTGCTGATCGTCGAGGATCTTCACTGGTCCGATCGATCGACGCGGGAGATCCTCGATGTGCTCGCCCGTGGCATGCGCCAGACTTCGCTCCTGATCGTGGTCACCTGCCGCACCGAAGGCAACCGGCAACCCGAGGCAGTTCGCGGATTCCTCGGCGAATGGGATCGGCTCCGGCACGTGACCAGAATCGAGCTGGGGCCGCTCTCGCGCACCGAGACACTCGCGATGGTCTCCAACCTGCTCGAATCGCTCCCGGCCGCGGAGGCTGCGGAGCGCATCTTTCGGCGGTCCGCCGGCAATCCGTTCTTCATCGAGCAACTTGCTCGCATGGAGACGGCCAGCGAACCCCAGACGATCGACAACTCGCTGCGAGACGTCCTGACGACTCAGATCGAACGCCTTGATCGCATCTCGCGGCGCGTGGTTCAGATCGCCGCACTGGGCGCACATCGCATCCCGCACCGGCTGCTGGCCGCAGTCGCCACGATGCCGGAGGAGCAACTGCTGGGCGCGATCAGGCAGGCGGTCGACTTCGGCGTTTTGTCTGTCGAGGGCGACGACTACGGTTTCCGCCATTCCCTGCTTCGCGACGCCGTCGTGCAGTCGACGCTGCCGGGCGAACGCATCGAGATTCACCGGCGCTACGCGCACGCGCTCGAAGATGTGCCAAGTCTTGTGCCCGCGCTCGAGCAACCGTCCGAGCTCGCGCATCACTGGTGGCGTGTTGGCGACGCCGATCGTGCAGTACCCAGCTTGCTCACAGCAGCGGACGCCGCCGGAAGGATTTTCGCGCACTCCGAGAGGGTCACGATGCTCAAGTGCGCCCTCGACTTCTGGCCGAAACTCTCCGAGCCACGGTCCGACCTGGCAGATGTTCTGGACGAGGTCATCGACGCCGCCATGTACTCCGGACAGCATGCGCTCGCGGTGGACCTCATCGACAGGGCGCTCACCAGCGCACCGGTCGGCGATCACAGTGAACGGACCGCCTTGCTGACGGCGAAACGCGGCGGGTGCCTGATGTCTCTCGGTGATCAGCGAGCCGGCGAGGTTCTGTATGAGGCTGTACGGATGGCGCCGTCTGGAATATCCGACATACGAGCAAGCATTCTCTCCCTGAGCGCTTTCGCCCTCGCATCCGCAGGGGACTCTCAGTACGCCGCCGATCTAGCCCGCGAATCGATGCAGCTCGGGCAGGACTTGGGCGACGCTCGAATCGAAGTGCGGGCGCGCACCGCGCTGGGGCTCGCGCTCGGACATGCCGGCCTCGACGACGCGAGCATCGAGGAGGTCAAAGTCGCTCTGGCCCTCGCGGATCTGCACGACGATCGCCACGGTGCGGTGATCGCGTATGACGTCCTGTGCCACATGCTGATGTCGATCGGGCTTCTCGACGAGGTACTCGAGGTCGCACCGGCTGGCCTTGCCCTCGCCCGCGAGACCGGGCTTCTCCGGACGGAGTATTGCCGGATCGCCAACTCACTCGCGTCGGCCCTCATCGATCTCGGCCGGTGGGACGACGCGGAGCGACAGCTGATGGAGATCGTCGACGTCGATCATCCAGGCGCGTTCGCGGCGTCTCCACGCCTGTCTCTCGCCGATCTCGCGCTGGCCCGTGGGGATCTGGACACGACCAGGCAGTTCCTCGCCTGGGCAGACCAGCTGCTGAACCATAGCCAGCTCGACCAGGAATCCCTTGTCACACGGGCCTGTCTGAGTGCGGAAATTGCTCTCGCGGATCATCGTGTCGATGAGGCGGTCGGGGCTGTCATCGCCGGACTCGCGCTTCCTGGCGCCCCCGCACATGTTTCCGCGAGCTGGCGGCTGCTGAACACCGGTGCCCGAGTCGAGTCTGCGGCCGCCTTGAGCAGAACACTGCGCCCCGACGCAGTCGACCGTACTTTCCGTTCCACGATGCAGGATCTCGCCGGCAAGCTCCGGACCGACCGCCCGCAGTGGGTCGCATCCGCGCAACAGTTCGACGCGGAGCTCGACTCCGGCATCTCCCCCAGTCCGCTGTGGACGGGGGCGGCGGCATCCTGGGAGGTAGCTGGTCACCCTTACCCGCTGGCACTCAGCCTGCTGCGAGCAGCCGAAGTCGCGCTCAACGCAGGTGACAAGGCGTTCGCGAGCCGGAACCTCGGGCGCGCATTGAAGATCTGCGAGCTATTGGATGCAAGGCTGCTGGCGACTGAGATCCAGCACTTGGCGAAGCGAAGTCGAGTGCTGATAGCGGACGCGAACCCGGCGACCGCAGAGAGTGGGAAACCGTCGGCCGAGCAGGTTGGGTTGACCTCGCGCGAGGCAGAGGTCTTGCGGCTGCTCAGCGAAGGATTCTCGAACAACGACATCGCCACCACGCTGTACATGTCATCCAAGACGGCAAGCGTTCACGTGTCCCGGATCTTGCACAAGCTTTCGGTGAAGACCCGCGGTGAGGCCGCCGCCATGGCGTACCGCCTGCGACTCTTCGATCGGCAGCACGACTGATGTCCCGCGGCTCGGGCCCGAGCCGCGGGACGACCCATCTCCTACGGAGTCATGACACCCGAGCCGCCGGGGCGGCCCAGGTATTGCAGGCCCCGGGGCGTTTCAGGGCGATGCCACGGCTGATCCAATAGCGCTGGTTGGCGACGCTGCCGTGGTTGGCGATCGTGATGGTCCGCCAACTCCAGTCGTGCAGCATCTGTGACGTGTAGGGGTAGCTGTTCTTGTTGGCAGCCAGGAACATGTGACCGAGGCAGGACGCTTGCAGCTCCAACCGCCGCGTCAGCTGATCTTTCGACGCCGCGCTTGGGGCTTGGTTGTACAAACGCCCATAGGCTTGGAACATCCCCGAGAGCTCCTGAATGTGATGTCCGTACTCGTGCGGCAGAACATGCGTCGCCCACCTGCGGGCCTGAACGGTTCCCCAGTTGTGGTAGACGTAGACGATCTCCTCACCGCTGGGGTAGATCCTCTCGTCGCCGCCGCAGTAGAACGACACGTACTTGGTGCTGGCACCACAAGGCGTCTGGATAGCGCCGGACCAAATAGTCATCGGCGGTACGCGGAACTGGTATCCGGCGGCCATGACCGTGGCTGGCCAGGCCCGGTCGAGACAAGCTTTGAGGGAGGTGTAGTAGGACCGCACCGCAGCCAGCGCGATCGGCTTCACCTTCGGTTCGTGACATCCGATCGACCGCATGGCACCAACCGAGTAGAGCCGGTTCTTGGTGAGCAGATCGCTGTCGCTCGGCGGAGGTGGAATGGTCCGTATCGGCTTCGGCTGTCTCGACGTCCTGATAGCGGTGGGCTTGACTGGCGCCGGAGCGGTGGTCATGCCGGTCACAGGGTTCGTGGGCTGGTTGTTCCACGCATTCGGCTGGCCGGATGCTGCCGACGGCGAAACGCGTGGATCTGCGGATGCGCTGCGATCGCCGTGGGATCGCAGTACCAGAACTCCCCCGATCAGAACCAGCGCAGCGAGCCCGCCTGCGAGCACTGCCAGCAGCTTAGGCGTCTTCGACGGAGGGCGCGGCTGAGGACCCGACGAGCCGCCGGGTCCTCCCCATCCGGGGTTGGATGACCCCTGCTGCGGATCCGGCGGCGGAGGGTACGGTGGCCCCTGCGGTGGCCACGGTGGATTACTCATCTGTCTCCCTTTGGCACGACGCCGGCCGCTTCAACACGCTAGTAGATGCGCGTGCTGCGAAGCGTCTTCTTGGACGTCGTTCGGTCAGCGTCTAGGTCTCGCCGTTTCCCACGGATCATGAGGCCTCCTGCGGATCGGCCGGTTCCGTGCTGGTCGGGCCGGGCCACGTCCAGTGAGGCACCGCGTTGAGCGGATGGAGCTGGTCATCGGTGACGGCATGGGAGTTCTGCTGGGCCACTGTCGTGCCGAACTCGACATGCTCGCGAAGAGCCTGACGGAAGGCAGGATCGTCGGAGAGGCCGACCTTGTCGACGGCAGCCATGTAGAGCTCGATGAACCGCTCCCGCTGAGCATCCGTGATCTCGAGGCCGCGATGAACGTCTACCAGGTGCTGGAATCCGAGCTCGCGGGTGAACGTGTCAGGCCCCCCGAAGGCTTCGGCATCGAAGTCTGTTAGGTGGTCAACGTGGCTGGGCTTACCAGAACCGAACAGCGGCTGCAGGAGGGGGTCGGCAAGGACAGAAGAATAGAATGTATCGATGAGCTTTCGCAGTGGCTCACGGCCACCAGCGAACTCGTACAACGTAACCATGTGAATCCGGCTCTCACTAGCGACTGGGACGCCGACGTTGTCGGCTCCGACGGGCGTTGACTGCGGGGTTCTGTGCTGTGGGATTCAGTACTCGCCCTTGGCGAACGCGTACGAGGCCTGCAGCAGCAGCCACACCACGTTGAGCTCATCTTCGTCGCGAGGCCCGAAGATGAGCGGTGTGCCGCTGCGCGGGTGCGGCTCGCCCCAGCCCGCATCGAATGCCGCGCGCGCGAGATCGGTGGGGAGGGTCATGTGCAGACTCCCGTCAGCCACCGGATGCAGGTGCGCGAACTCGCGCTCTGCTTGAAATGCCTCCGGCGGCCCGGCAGCACTCAGCTCGTCCAGGATGAACGCCACCGCGCCCGGGACCGACACCAGACTGTCCCCTCCGTGCACACCGTCGAGCGCGAGAGCACGTGCGGCCAATGCATCCCAGAGGTCTGGCGGGGACTGGTCGGAAACCTGCGCGTGCGGGTTTGGACCGATCGTCTTGGGACGCGGCCCGCTCCTCGTGGGCAAAGCATCAGCTGTGTTCAAACCATCCTCCTTCTGGATCGATGACCGCCAACCGGTTGTCAGCGCATCGCTGGCCATCGCCAGACGCGAGAAGCCACAGTCGCCGGTCCAGGTCCTTCCCGACGACTGTGGCCTGTCCACCAAGAGGCGGTAGCGAGCGCGCAATACCCACACCGCATTCGGAACGCAAAAGCGAGATCCTCGTGGCTGGGAGAGCACTGAGGATCTCGCACAACCATCAACGCTCGGACGACCGCAGCACCCGCCGACGCGCGGCGACGCGTCGGTGATCAGCACACATCGTCCTTCTCCTTCTGGCTGCGGTATGAATGCTGCCCTGGATCGGTAAGCTCTGCAACAGAAAGCAGAGATAGCATTCATCTGGTCAGGAGATAAGTCCATGGAGTTGAGGCAGCTCGAACACTTCGTCGCAGTGGCAGAGGAAGGCCACTTCAGCCGGGCGGCGGAACGCGTCCACATCGTCCAGTCGGGGCTTTCCTCGTCGATTCGCTCGCTCGAACGCGAGCTCGGCGCCGAGCTCTTCATCCGGACCACCCGCCACGTCGCCATGACCGAAGCCGGGCGGCAGTTCCTGACCGACGCTCGCTCCGCGCTCGCAGCCGCACAGCGTGCGCGAGACGCTGTCGCGGGAGTGCGCCAGCTGCTGCGCGGCCACCTCACGATGGGGATCATGCAGGTACTCGAGCCAATCGATCTGCCAGCCGTGCTCGCCCGTTTCCATGGCGAGCATCCGGGCCTCGAGATCGACCTCCGGCAAGCCGGAGCATCGACGCTCATCGAGCAGTTGCGCGCAGGCGTCCTGGACCTCGCCTTCGTCGCGCTCCCACCTGACCAGCTACAGGGGCTCGATGTCACGGTGATCAGCGACGAGGCCATGCGTGTCGCCTGCCCGCCCGCACACAGGCTGGCGACCCGGAAGAAGATCAGCCTCGCCGACCTCGCCGATGAATGTTTCATCGGGTTCTCCCCGTCCTGGGCTGCTCGCATCGTCATCGACCGCGCCTTCGCCGCGGCCGGCGTCCGGCCGCGAATGGCCTTCGAACTCAACGATCTGAGGACAGTTCTCGGACTCGTCGCCAACCGCCTCGGTGTGGCGATCGTCCCGCGCTCCGTCGCGAAGTACCGAATGCCGGTCAAGCTGATCCCGCTCGGCGAAGGAGCCCCACGATGGCAGCTCAGCGTCGTGACGCGCGCAGGCGAACGACCAAGTGCCGCCACCCGGGCGTTCGTCGACATGCTCGAGCTCGACGGGAACGCGCCCTGAAGGAGCTTGTCTCGGGCTGTTGTTAACCGCGACGACACTGGCGGGTTCTCAGGTGAGGTGGTCGTAGTCGCCGCGGGTCCAGGCTGCGTGGCGGTCGGCTGAGCGGCGGACTACTGTCTTGGCGTCGACGGGGATGCTGGCGCCGAAGTTGTTGTAGAGGCGGTCGAAGTTATAGGGGTCGAGGGAGCGGGCGACTCGGTCTACTACTGCACCGGACAGCGGGATGCGGTTCGGGTAGCTGCGCATGAAGCTGACCGAGGTGCGGTCGGGGTTGGCGAAGATGGTGTCGCCGGACAGGATCACACCCTTGCCCTCGGCACCGTTCTGCCAGTGCACGACCGCGCTGCCCGGGAAATGACCGCCTGGTTGAAGAACGGTCACTCCGGGTAGCGGTGTCAGTGTGCCCGACCAGGTCTGGATGACCGGGTCCTGGCGGGCGACCCATTCCTTGTCCGGCTCCGAGACGTACACCGGTACGTCGCCGAGACGGTGGCTCCACTCGACCTGGACGCCGTACATGTGCGGATGACTGGCGATGATCGCGACCACGTCGCCGTGCTCGCGGACCCGGCGTACGGCGTCGTCGTCCACGTACCCGATCGGGTCCCAGAGCAGGTTGCCCGCGTCCGTTGTCAGCAGCATCGACTGCTGCCCGATCCCGACCGGCGGCTTCGAGCGGATGCCGTACAGGCCGGGCTCCACCTCGGCGATAGTCACCTCGGTGCCGGCCAGCTCTTCGAGCGTGGTCCAGTGCTGGCCGTCGGCGGGCACCCACTGCCGCTCGTCGGCGCAGATCGCACAGACCTCGACCTGCTCGGAATGTTCGACCGCACAGGTCGCACAGATCCAGAAACTCACTGTCATTCTCCCCTTCGGCGCCACCTCAACCCAGTTGAAGTCACCGTCATCTTCCGTGTCAACACAAACATGCCCACAGCAACAAATTGAACCAACAACCACCTCTGTCAGAGCAAATTGTCAGTTCCAGAATTCAGTCCGGTGACCTACATCTTGAACTTCCGTCCCGATATAATCACACCGGCTAGCTCATGTAGTACCAGACTCAGACGGAAGGGTGTCATGGCATTTCGAATATCTTCGAATAGCGATCCTGGGACATCGGATCCCCGGGAGGTTCCTGCAGTGCCGAAATCCACGCAAGAGACCTCTGGGTCACGCTTAGACGCGACGTTTTGGACGGAGCGTGGCCGTCATGGAACCGAGGAACGTGGCCGCAGAAGAAGTGCGTGAGATGAAGGCTACGGCGAGAGCCGCGGCGGGCAGAGACGCTCGGAGAGCGATCAAAACAGGCTGGAGTCGCTAAGAAACTGACCGAGATCACGCGAGCACGAGCGGCACCCATCCGGCGGACCGCGCAGCTAGCCCTGAGGCGAACAGTCTGCGGCGCCGGCAAACGTCGCAGTCCGTCCACGGCAGGAGCTCTGCTGACAACTCTGCGAGTATTTGTCCCTCGACTGCGGACTGCATTCCAACCGTCCGAGGTAAATACGGGCATCTACGACTCGTCGCCGCGCAGCGCTGGGCACATTCACTACCTGCCCACCAATCGGGTTCATAACAAGATCCACGGACAATCACGACGAAAGGGGTTTGAATGGCGTTCAGAAAGAGGCGTGATCCAGATTCGCCCGAAAATCAGACTGCGTCCCGCGCGCGAACAGAAAGGAGCCTGTCGGCCGCGCAGAAAAAATTGGGAGCCGCCAAGAACGCTCAAAATGAGCCGACGTCTTACCGTGGCTTCCGCGCCAGCGAGAAGACCAGAAAGGCAGCATGGGACGTCCGGAAGGTCGAGGATCAGCAGCGGAAGGCTGCCTCTGACGCCGTGGATCGCATGTACCAAGACCCTGAGACCGCCGGAAGAAGCCGTCGGACTGCGAAGACACAGAAAGATGGCAAGAAAAAACGCGGACGCTGACCTTGAACCGATCAACCCCAGCCGCGCCGAATGAACGGTTGCGATGGCGGCTTGAACGTCGCAAGCCGCGTACCCGAGATTCCTCTCAGGCAGGAGCGGAGGTAGTTCCCCGCCGTTCCGGTTCAACCCCACACAAACACGATCACGAGTTCATGACCCGGTGGCTTGCTCGGCCGTTTCTCGTGATGATGAACGAAGGAGGTCCGAATGGCATGGCGAAAGAGCAGGTTTGAGAAAGGCGTAGAGAAGATTGAGGCCGAGCGGAGAGGTAAGATCGAAGCCGCAAGGGGACGGGTGAGGACCGCGAGGGAAACTCAGTCGACAATGCAAGAGATCAACGGCGTGAACCCCGACCCGAACTACTTCAAACTGCTCCATGAGTCCGCGACCGAAGTCAACAGGGCGACAAGGAACCAGAAGAGGGTCGAGAGACGAGCCAACAGTGCAGCGGAAAAGGCGTTTGGAAGACTCGAGGCGAAGGAAACCAAGAAGCGTGGACGTGGGCGCTGACCTTTGGTGGGTCATGTGAGGTATCGGTCCTGATGCGCACGGTTTATGGCGGCGGCGAGCGTCGTAAGCCGTGTGAACCGGGGCCCCACCCAGGTCGATAGCTGAAGGTTGCCTTCTTGTTCACGCGTCCACCTGCCGGCAAGCATTCCGCACAAACGTGCTGAACGCTCAGCAATGCCGCCAAGGAATGCCCGACCGCGGCGCCGCCAGGAATGACAGCGGCGGCGAAGGGAAAAGTGTGCGGATTCTGACGAGGGGTCGGCTCAGCAAGAACCGGTAGTTCAAGCGGCTCCGTCGGCAGTTCGAACATTGTCAGCGGCACCACGGATCATGCGGGACGGAACGACCGGCGGGCGGGCGCGCGTCCCGGCCGGCCCGCGGGAGGTGGCCATCCTCGCCACACCTGCGAGCAAGGGCGCGTAATTGAGTCAAGAGCCGCTTGGTGGCTGGATGGCGGGTTCTGCCCTGCGCTCGTGCGCTCTTGTGGAGGCTCGGGGCCTCGATGCGTAGAGGGAACCGAGGATAACGAGGGTGAGGCCCGCCGCCATATTGGCACGGAAGGATTCGTGGAGCAGCAGTACTCCGAGGATCGACGCGACCGCCGGATTGACGTATGTGATGATCGTGGCACGGACGGGTCCCCAGGCGTGGACCAGAGTGAAGAACAGCAGGAGCGCGACGGCTGTGCAAACGATCGCGAGGGCAGCCAGGGCTGTCGTTTGACCGACGGTAGGAACCTTGCGTACGGCAACAACTCCTGGAACGGTGTAGATCAGCGCACACAAAGCCAGGGACGCAGTTGCGACGACTACGCTGTCGATGTCGCCGAGATAGCGAGTGATGACGATTGGGGCGAGTGCATAGCCGATCACGACCAGGCCCATCTCGACGAGCGCGACCGGGCTGAGGCCGGCGGTGTCGATGCCGCAGAGGATCACCACGCCGGTGGCGCCGATCAGCAGACCGAGCGGCTTGACCTCGCGGAGCGTCGATCGGCGGGTCGTGATCGCGATGAACCCGCTGACGAGGGGGACCGTAGCGATCAGGATCGCAGTCATCGTGCTGGAGATCCGTGTCTCCGCGGTCGGGATGCAGTACCAGGGAACGATGAACTCGGCCAGCGCGAACAGTCCGATCCCGTAGCGACAACGCCACACATCACGAAGGCTTCCGCGCTTGGTCGCGATCGGCAGGAGTAGCAAGGCCGCGAGAGCCGTGCGGACGAGGGTGATCGTCACCGGTTCGAATCCCCGCAGCGCGATCTTGATCAGCAGGTACGGCAATCCCCAGACGAACGACACCGCGACGAACGCGGAGGTGCCGCGGTCGAATTGCTGGCTACGGTTCATAAGACCCAGGTGTCCAAGCCCGCGTACTGACGGCGATCATGTTCCAGGCGTTGATGGCCGTGATGAGACTCACCAAGGCCGCGATCTCCTCAAGACCTAGATGGTTACGAATCGCCTCGAAGGCCGCGGCAGGAACGTGGTCATCGGCCAGTAACGTCAGCGCCTCGGTGAAAGCCAGCACCGCGCGCTCGCGCTCACTGAAGTACGGAGTTTCGCGCCAGGCGGGAAGCGCGTAGATGCGCTGCTCAGTCTCCCCGAGCGTGCGAGCGTCCTTGGTGTGCACGTCGATGCAGTAAGCACAGCCGTTCAACTGGGACGCGCGGATACGGACGAGCTCACGCAGCCGGCGATCGAAGTCGACGCGGTCGAGTTCGTGGGTCGCAGCTACGTCCAGGCTCCCCATGGCGGCCGAGAACCTCGGAGCGTTGTCGTCGAAATCGAGGCGTACCGGAATCTTGACCGGCGTATCTGCTGTCGTGTCGATGGTGGTCATGACAGTGACACTACGGCTGCTTCGACCGATAGCTAGGATCCAATTCCAGCGCAGGAATGTGGGCCACTTCTCCTTCGCACATAGGATCCTCAGTTCCCCTGCCACGCGTAGGCAGAACTTGACGGAGTACCGGACTGACAGCCAACGGTGGCTCAGGGCAACGATGTCGCGGTACCGGCAGGTCACATGGTCCCGGTGGCACAGTCGGGACACGGGAATGGGCCGCCTGCGAACGCAGGCGGCCCATGGGGGGAGGATGAAGAACTCAGCACATCACAAGCAACGAGGGTGGCACCCAGGTCCCGTGTAGTTCGAGGTCACCGAGGAGTGCCCATCGGCGACCGCAGCGAAGATTGCGACCGAAGTCGCTGCCCCACCGCACAGCGCGACCGCAACCGAGCCGATTTTGACCCACCATTTCGGCACGAGAGATCAGTCCTTTCTGTGGACATCGTCATGCCGCGGACCAACTCGGTCTCCCGAGTCTTGATCCAGTAGATCGCGCTACGTGCACGGGGACAACGACCTTCGAACTTCGCAGAAGTACCAGCGACTCCGGCAGCTAACTCCCCCGGCCGGACAGGAGTTCGACGATACGGTCGCCGCGCTCGGTGCGCGTCCCCCACATTTGTTGCGCGTGCCGCTCGCGACGGATCAGGTCGGCGATGTGCAGCTGGTCGCAGTGATAGGTGATCGTGCTCTGCGAACATTCCAGGACACGGGCGAGTTGCTGCATGGTCATCGGGGTGCGCAATGCGCGAAGGATGCTGGCTCGGCGCTGCCCCACGATGAGGCTCAGTACGTCGCCGTCGCTCTCGGTGCCGACTGTGCCACGCCCGTTCCAGAGGGTGTCGATTCCCGGCACAGGATATGCCACCCACTGTGCCTCCGGTCCGCTCGTGAAGCGGGTGATCATGGCGTTTCGACCGGCAATCATGGGCACCAGAACCAAGCGACGTCCAGCCAGGTCATACCGAGCCGGATCTGGATCGGCCATCGTCAGGCGTCCAGGCTCATAGGTGATTCGCGGGTGGATCGTGGTGAGGAGCCCATCCAAACCACCCCGCACGACGGCGGTGCCGACCCGGTTCACCTCACGCTCGAGCAGCCGCTGTGCGCCGCGCCATGCGGGGTCAAGCTCCGCCCACGCATCCGAGACCGCTCCTGCCAGATTGTTGCCCCAAGTCCGTGGAGCTCGCGCAACCGCTTGCCATTGCGGCGGAACCCGCCGCCCGTACTCCGAATCCAGATCAGTCAGCAACGACTCAAACGACGACTCTCGCAGTTGCTCAACCTGGTCCCGCACAGGCACGTCGCCGACTGGCTCCAGCGGCACGATGAAGTCCGGTGACACTGACTCTCCAGGCCGGACAATCGGAGCCATCGCCGCGTAGTTGGCCGGCGCGACGGCATGCCGTACGGCTCGCCGCCACGGCTCTGGAAGCCCTTGTCGCCGACCGCCGATCACATCTGCGAGCACCGCGAGCACCGATACGTACGGGCTCAACGACACCGATACCGACAACTCTCCGACGTTGCCGAGGTCAATAACAGTACGTTGCTGCATCGTCTGCCTGTCCATGGATCCTCTTTCACCCGGGACGGCCCCCCACTCACCACACCGACGTTCGCCACATTGCGATGCGCCTAATGACCACTTGGTCAGTAGCACGATAGCGCGGCCAGTCAAGCGTCACCAGTTGTATGCGCTTTCCCTACGCCGTGTGAGGAAGTCGGCCGCTGGCCCACATCGCGTACGCGACCTGCAGGTCTATCGAGCCGAGATCCTGGTCGCCGCGCGGATCCTGATGAGCTCGGAAGTATTCGGACGACATCGTTGCCGGAGACCTCGAAATCGCGCCCGAGCGCTTAACTGTCGGCGTTGTGGAGCGGATCGCGCGCCTCCGACACCAGCGACACGACCGTCGCGCTCACCCGCAGCGCCACGACCGAGAACGTTGCTGTAGCGCTCTGTCAGGCGATCAGGGGGCGCAGCAGTGTGGCTTCCAGAGTGGATCAGCAATCCTTGAGCCTGACGTCCACCGGATCGGGGCCGTTTTTTCAGCGCCGTCCCATTCGTCCGCTCGTCAGAGTTCAGAGCAGACAGGAGTTCCTTGCCATCGGCCCGGATGCGGGCGAACGCCGCGACATCGAGTGGCCTGAGTATCGCTCCCCGGGCCGCTCAACCCAGGTCACGGCGCAGAGTTCGGCGAGAACGTTGACGGGAGGATGGATCACGCCGGAACGTAGCCGACGATGTGGAGCAGTGGCCCTATGTCCACTCCCGACTCGAACATCGGTGGCGTTAGCCCGGGCTGCGGTTTCCGTCTTTCGGCACTACAGATCCGCGCTAATAGGCGGACTAGGATCCTGTTCATGCCGCCAATCAATCGCGCGCTGGACAAACGCGCAAGACGTTCCGAGCCCGCGTTCGACCGACTGACGTCCGCTGCCCGGGACTTGTTCGCCTCAGAGGGGTACGGTCACACCAGCCTCGATTCGGTCTGCGAACGGGCCGGGGTGACAAAGGGCTCGCTGTATCACCATTTCCACGGCAAAGCTGAATTGTTCGAGGCGGTGTTCGAGGCCGAAGCGAAGCGGGTGACTAGCCACGTGGCTGCCGCGATGGCGGCAGAAACCGATCCTTGGATGGCCGCAAACGTCGCGTTGACGGGTTTCCTGGACACAGTGTCCGAATCAGGCGTGCAGCGCATCTTGTTCGAGGACGGACCAAGCGTGCTTGGCTGGATGCGGGTGCGTGAGATCGATCGCCAGTACGGACTGGCACTGATCACCGACGCGTTGAATCGTCTGACAGCAGAGGGCGGAATCGAGATCTCAGATCCACCGACCCTCGCTCACCTGCTGCTGGCCGCCTTAATCGAGGCGGCATTGCTCCGAATGTCGCGGGCAGACGAACCAGAGGCTTCCGAACGAGTGGTCCAGGAGGTCCGAGCGCTGTTCGCTGCACTGATCATGCGCTGAAACCGACCGTGGGAACTGCGCACTACATCCCGAGGGTATGCAAACATACTGCCAGTATGTAGTGTGTCTGATGTGATTGAGTCTCAGAGCAGCGACCTACCGCCGGCGATGGGTACCGGCGGTGCCATGGTTGATCGTCTTCGGCGTGACGTAAAAGCGCTCGTAGGACTCGATCGACGGACGACATCCGAGGGAGAGCGAGCCTCCGCACGATGGATCATGGGGCGATTGCGGGAGATCGGTGCCGACAACATTACTGAGATGCGCTTTCGCAGTCAGTCGTCTTGGGTGCCCGCACATCTCACGCATCTTGCGCTGGGAACGGCCGCGTCACTGCTGCCGGCGCTACCGGGCCGTCTTGCGTCGGCGGCAGTTGCGGTTTCGTATGAGCTCGACGTCAGTGGACGCAGTCAATGGTTGCGGACGCTGCTGCCAGGACGGACCGGAGTGTCAGTGTCCGCGACGATTGAGCCCACCGGTAACGCCAAACAGACCTTGGTTCTGACCGCTCATCATGACGCAGCGCACTGTGGCTTGGTATGGCATTCGCGGGCGATCGCAGCAAGTCGCGCGTTGGCGCGTCGAACCGGGAGCCCGCCACCAACTCACGCAGTGATACTGGCAGCACTGGTTGCGGCGGCATCCCCATTAGCTGCAGCGCGGCATGTTGCCCGTGCGGTCATGGTCGCCGCGGGATTGCTGGCCTGGCAGTCCATGTCTAGCAAGACGACACCAGGAGCCAACGACAACGCGACGGGCGTGGCGGCAGTGCTGGAGCTCGCGCGGCTTCGGCAGCTGGACCCACTGTCAGACACCCGCGTCATCCTGGTCTTTCCAGGAGGTGAGGAGGTCGGCAGTGCGGGGATGCGGGCGTGGCTGCGCAGTGCTGGTCGTAATTTGGATCCTCGGACGACACTGGTCGTGAACCTCGACGCTGTCGGCAGTGCCGGCCACCTCGTGGTGGCTAACCGAGAGGGGCTGACAGGTCGGCTGGACCTGCTAGACCTAGATTTGGCGATGATCGCGGCCGAGCGCGCCGGACTCGAACTGCAGTCGACTGCCTTGCCCAATCCGACCGATGGCGCCGCAGCGAGAGCGGCTGGCCTGCCAGTCGTATCGCTGGCCTCTCTCGATGACGGCTGGATCGGGCATCTCCATCGTGAGACCGATACGGCCGAGAACGTCGAGTGGTCCACTGTTGAGGACGCCGTCAGATTGACTGAGGAAATCACTCGACTTTGGCAGCACCGGAGTGTTCGATGAGTGCTTCAGTAATTCCTCGTCTACTCCTCGAACAAAACGGTAGATTGCTGACCGTCCGGTTTAACAATCCACCGCGAAACTTCTTCGACGAGCAGATGAGCATTGAACTGGACGACCTCGCCCGAGCCCTGCGTCGCGACGACTCGATCGGCGCAGTTCTGTTCACAGGCGTCGAAGACTCGTACATGACCCATTTCGATGTAGGTGACCTCCTACGCGCCTCGCGATCGATGCCGGTGTCAATGAGCTACAAATCAGCTCGCGTCGCAGCCGCCCTAGCTCGCGGAGCCGCGCGCTGGCCAGGAGCCGACCAATTGCTCCGGCGGACACCAGCGCGTCAGGCGATGCTCCTCGCGCGGATCTATGGCTCTCTGGATCGGCTCAACCGGCTGGACAAGGTGATCGTGACCGCGATCAACGGACTCGCGTTCGGCATGGGGTGCGTGTTTGCTCTCGCCTGCGATATTCGGGTCATCAACGACAGCTCCGACATCGGGTTGACAGAGTCCGCCTTGAACATGCTTGCCGCCGGAGGTGGAACTCAACGGCTGACTCGAATGATCGGCACCGGTCGCGCGCTCGACCTTTTGCTCGAGGGTCGTTGGCTCACCGCCACCGAAGCCGCTGACCTCGGGCTCGTGCACAGCGTCATCCCATCCACCGATTTGTTGCCGTACACAACCAACCTCGCGGAGCGGCTCTCCCACCGATCGGCGGTGAACATTCGCGAGATCAAGCGAGCGGTCTATGAGGCCGCGGCACGGCCACTCGCCGGCGGCCTAGCCCGCGAGGCCGCCGGCGCGATCATCGCTCTCACTTCACCACAGGCCGAACGAGCGCTCAACACGTATCAGAAGTTGCTCGACAGCCACGAACCGCTGACCGACAACGATGTGAAGGTCAGCCTCCGCACGGTCGCTGATCAGGGACTTTGTTCCAGCGGAGAGCCCACAAGTCCCCCAGGTGTTCTTCGAGAGAAGTTGAAAGGCATAGGTCTCTGACCACATCGTTGATAACCATGGGTCGTGGATGAGCCTATGACCGACGACGGTACTATCGATAGCGGTAGAAAGATGGCGACGATCGAACACAACACGCCGGATCAGTACGCGCTGGACGAGGTGGAGAGCCAGCGGATCTTTAGCGAGCGCATCGTCCCCGACCAACTCAACGGCACCAAGCAAGATCGGCCCGTTGCAGTATTCATCGGTGGCCAACCTGGTGACGGCAAGGCGTCGATCACCGCACTGACGCGTGGCCTTCTGGATCGCCGGGGTCGAGCGGTAACTCTCGCGTCGTCCGCGTACGAGCCATACCATCCCGACTTCCATGCACTGATCGCTAGCAACTCCCTCGACGCCGCCGAGGGTGTCACCTTCGACGGCCGACGATGGTTGGTGCATGCCGAATCGCTGGTGATCGCCGAACGGTACGACGCCGTGATAGAGACCGATCTGTACGACCCCGCGGAACTCGCTGCATCAGCTCGCCGGTTCAAGTCCGCTGGCTATCGGGTCGAGGTCGCGCTCATCGCGGTGCACGCCTCGCTCAGCCGCATCGGTGGACTCAAGCGACATATGCTGGCGCTGCAAGCGTTTGGACTCGCGCAAATGGCCACAGCGAGCTCACATGACAGGTGCTACGAGGGTGTGTTGAAGGCTGCTGCCTTGGTCGACGAGACCGAATTCGCTGATGTGGTGGCCGTGCTCCGACCGAACGGCCACCGCGTCCACAGCAATCAACGAATGGATGATGGCCGCTGGCAACAATCCCCCGGTACGTCTGATGCCATCAGGCGAGAGCGTGAGCGTCCGTGGACTGCGCTGGAATCGAAACAGTTCCTCGCCGATGTTTGGGCCTACGAGCACTACGGAATTGCTGCGCCCGACCAGTCGATCCGAGACGCGGTGGTCCGTGAGACCAGGCAGGTCATCGACCTGGCGCGGCCGCGGCTTCACCCCACAGCGGCTACCGCGCATATCGCGACAACTGGCACCGCGGACCAAGGCAGCTAGTGGCCTTGACCTTCGCGCCACGCGCTGCGATGAGTGGAACCGCCGGTCTTTCACCATCTTTCGCCGGTGTCCCGTCGCCGATGGGCGATGCGGGCGACGGACGTGATTACCAAGTCTATCGTCGCCCGCGGGCCTTCCACTGGCTTGGTGCCATTCCGAGGTACCGGCGGAACCCTGCCCGGAAATGAGAGGACGAGTGGATCCCGACTTGAGCTGCAGCGGTCTGCAGATCGACGCCGGAATCGATCAGCTCTGCGGCGCGGCGCATCCGTGCGGACAACAAGTAGTCCCTCGGCGAGACTCCGAACTGCTGGCGGAAGAGCCGGGCGAAGTGCCCCGGACTGAGGTTTACCCGGGTCGCGAGCGCGACCACGTCGATCGCCTCGCCGAGGTGTTCTTCGAGGTAGTCTCGCGACTCCCGAAGCCGCGCCGCGTGCACGCCCTTCATCTCATGCTCGACGCGGAGTGCTTCGACTGCGAGGATCGAAACATAGTTGTCAATGGCAAGCTCTCGCGCGAGCCGGTCATGTGCGAGCTCGTCCAGCAGCATCCGGCGGGCCGCGTCGATGCGATTATTCATCCCACAATGGGACAGATCGAACAGTCCGCCGTCACCCCGGTGGGTCGTCGTCAGCGCGTCGACGAAGGCCGGCTTCAGGCTGATCATGACCTGAGCATCGCGGGGCTCGGACTCGTCGTGCCGGATCCGGAGCTCCTGCTTCGCGTCGAGTGCTACGAGACAGTCCGCCGTCACGCCACCGCTCGAGGCGGACGTCCGAAGGTGCCAGCCACCCCGAGTGGTCAGGACGAGTTCGGGGCCGTCGGTCAGTTCCTCATTCGGGTCGCGATGCCTGCGCCCCGGATGGTGCTGGAAAGCGCTGATGTCACACGCCGGCGTATGAGCCAGAGATGCGATCAGACCGATCTGCGTCGATTTCACCTTTCGAGTTTAGCTTTTGGAGACTACTGATGGCGGGTTATCTGACCACGCTGAAGCTGCGCGACTACCGCTTGCTGTGGATCGGGTCCACCGTGTCAACGTTCGGCGACGCGATGACGCTGGTCGCCCTCACCTGGCTCGTTCTTAGTCAGTCAGGGCCAACCGGTGTGGGCTGGCTGGTCTTTGCATTCGGGGCTCCGGTGGTGATCGGCGGCCTGCTGACCGGCCGGATCCTGGCGAGGTTCGGTGTCGTTCGAACGCTCTTCACCGACAGCCTGATCCGGGCTGTCATCGTGTCGTCGGTGCCTGTCGCCGAACTGATTGGTCATGCACCGCGTTGGCTCCCGTTTGTCGTTGCGGTGTCGTACGGGCTGGCCAAGATGATCCCGCTGGCCGGAGTCCCCACCTTGATCCCGGACTTGGTCGACAGCGAGAGCCTCAACGCGGCGAACGCCCTCGAGACAATCTCGTACGGCGCGGGCTCGGTCGCTGGCCCGGCACTAGCCGGCGCGATGCTGGCGTTTCTATCTCCAGGCAGCGTGCTTGCCGTCGACGCCGCAAGCTTCGTCGTCTTCGCTATCTGCCTCAAGCTGATGCAGCGGCAAGTAGAAGTAGTCAGCGGGACGTCGGACGGCATCGGTGTGATGACGGCACTGCGATTCATTGTTCGTTGCGCTCCGATACGATCCACGACGCTGATGTTTGCCGGATGCAACATTGGTCTGGGCACGCTGGCCGTCGTACTCCCTGTTTATGCCGTCAACACGCTCAAGGTCGGCGCCGCAGGCTTCGGAACGATGACCGCTGCGCTTGCCGCGGGCGAGCTCCTCGGCGCCGCCGCAGCAGGAGTTTGGCCGGTACGACGCAACCTGGGCCGAGCCATCGCCGGCACGCAGCTCGCCACCGGTCTCGCTGCCTGCGGACTGCTTCTACACCCGCAGTTGATCGCCACGTGCATAGTCCTGGCTCTGGTCGGGGCTTTCAGCGCACCGATGACGATCTGGGCCCAAACCATCCGGATGGCCTTGGTTCCCAGTGATCTGCGCGGTCACGTGTTCGCATTGCTAAGGACAACTATGCAAGCGGGCGCACCGGCCGGCGGTGTGGTCGGTGGCGCTGCCATCAGTGGTGGCATTGGGTTAGCGACGGCCCTATCCGCTGCTTGGCTGGGGCTCCCCGGGGCCGTGGGCCTCGTCGCGCCATCTCTGTCGGACACTGCAACAGCACCTCCAGCAGCCCGCGTCACCTGAGCGAGGAACCCCGGATCCTGGAGGTCGGCGTGCCAAAGTCCACGCACGTCGATCGGTCTGGGCGCCAGACCTCCGTTGGCTGGATCATGTGGAGAGGCCGAAACGGACACCATGCAGGGCGGGCGCGCTGAGACCACGCCCATACGGCTATCGAGTCGAGGAGGCGCAAATGCTGTGGCAGGGTTGGCGGTTGTCATCGGCGATCTTCAGGTAGGTGTCACGCACAAGTACCCGATCGCGGCTGAGCTTGTTCCGCGCGCGGCCGCTCTGGCGGCTGCGGCCCGAAAACGTGGGCATCTTGTCGTGTTCGTTCGCACACAGCTCCGTGCGAACGGCAGCGACGTGTCAGCGCAGAACGCTGGCGTTCATGCCATCTATGACATGAACGACGACTACCACCAGGGATCGACTGGTGTCGAGCTCGATCCTGGTCGGGGACGGGCGCCCGGCGACGTCGTCGTCACCAAACGCCGGGCCAGTGCGTTCGCTGGGACCGACCTCGACGTGGTGCTGCGCTGCAACGGTGTCGGCATGCTTGTCGTCGCGGGAAGTCGCGACGAGCGCGATGGTGGCCGCAACGGTCTATGATGCCGCAGACCGTGACTTCCGGGTCCGCGTCGCGAGCCAGGTGTGCGCCGACCCGATCAGCGCGCTACACGACTTCCTCATCGGCACGCTGTTCCCATCCCGTGGCGTCGAGATCGTGACCGATCTAACGCCGTGATGGCAGGCGCCTGCATTTCGCCGATTTCGTGAGCTCTGCCCCGAGGCGCTGGTAGAATCTTACGTTGACGGCTTAGTCACTTGCACTGCGAGAAGCAGGGAGTTGCTATGCCTGAAAGCGAATTCGATCGCCTCCCGAGGGTCGCGCTCGACGACAGCATTGGGCCTCGGACATCGCAGCGCGATCTGGATCCACGCCCGGAGATCGCGTCGGAGGAGCGGCAAGCAGCGGCAGCGTTGGAACTGGCTCGGGCGTGCTTGATAGCCCGGGAACGGCTCATGTCCGCGTTGGGTTTTGTGGCCACGGCGCGTCGCCATCTACCCGGTGCCGACGAACGCGACGGCCTCCTGGACCTCGTGGATGCCCACGGCCGCGACGCCACATCCTGGACCGAGCGGGAAATCGAAGATGTTGACGGCACTTGGAAGTTCGCGCTGGAGGATGCAAAGGACGGACTCCGTAACGCCTTCACATACCTTGCCGACGCCCAGTACACGCTCCAAAAGGCGTTGAGGGCGCAGGGCCTGGACAGCGATCTTGGCTGGCTGGAGATAACCACGGTGGATGACAGCATCAACGACATAAGGCTGTGGCTGGAAACAGTCCACGAAAACGTTGCCGCCAGCGAGTCTGACGCGACCGGACACATCCGGGTCAACGGTGGAGCCACCTCCGTCGCTGGCGTAAGCACGGCTTCGCTCCGACTCGTGAATGCGCGGCAGGTTCTGGATCCGGACCGCTCTACGGGGATTCGACGGCTGCAGAAGACTGCGTCTCACCTCGGCCGGCTGTCTGATCAACTGTCTCAACACGGCGAGCGAAACGCACGGCCGGCACACGACGAAGCCTCGGTCAGCTACCGCCAAACATCCAAGCACCCAGCAAAACCTGCGCGCCCGCGCACGACCGGGCAGTCCACCCGCGCGCGTCGGGGCCATTCGACAGGGTTGTAGGCCGGTGCCCTGCGTAGTGGTCCTTTGCCAGCTGCGCAGTTCGATTAGCTTGAACGCACCTGTTTGTGGATTCGAACGAACGCCTGGCAAGCACCACGAAGTCTTCGCGACCCTCCCCCTGCGAACCTCATCGATATGACCAAACCGCTGCGCATGTCGCGAATCTCGAGGCGAAGGAGCGGGGAGGTTGGGATCGACCGAGCCATCTTCTCCACTCGAGGCGAAGCCAGCTACGACTGAGCGATATCGCGACGACCGGGCACGCCGATCGGTTTCTGCGGCGCTGGAGGGCTTGCGCTATTGGAGTACCAGCCGGATCCCTCAGACCGGGATTTCCGCAATGTTCGAAGTTCGTTGGCGCCACTCCAGCGGTGGGATCTACTCAATGAGCAACGATGACGGGTCGGCAAGAGACGGAAAGATGCGGTCGTGTCGCCAGCACGCGTGCCCTGAGCGAGAGGGCCGCTGACTGGCTGCACCTCTGCAAGTCTGCACCACTTCTCGATTCCCCATTTGAGTCCAGCGGCCGGCGAGTCTGAACCGCTAGCAGACCGTGCATTCGATTCCGTTAGGAGACCTGTGACCAGCCGAACATTGACGGCCGAAACAGCCGGACCTGTTGTTGTCGACGCGTCGCTGTTGCGGCACGCAGGACGGGTGGTCATGCGTGCCGACTCCGACTGCGAACGGGCGACCGTGACGATCCAGACCGCAGACGAGAACGGTCCAGCCGCGGATGCCGTTCGGAGCGCCCAACTGCGGTCGACCCCGGAAGGTTTGGAAACCTCTGTTCGCGGAGACGGATCGACGTCGGGAGGTGCAATCTCCGGCGGCGGTTTCACCATCTCGGGCGGCACCTTTGGCAATATCAGGACCGGTCGCGGCATAACGGTGAACGGCATGCACATCAGCGGTGGTAACGACATCGTCGTGAATGGCGTCCACATCACTGGTGCAGGCGGCACCGTCAACGTATCGCAGGGGGTGTCACCGATCGAGATCGTCGCCGTCGTGCCGAAGGGCAGTTCGCTGCAGACCCGATCTGACAGCGCGGACATCGAAGCGACCGGACAGCTCGCCAGGGTCGATGCCAATTCCGTCAGTGGAGATGTGGATATCGACCGGGCAGACGACATCAAGGCTAGGACCACCAGCGGTGATATCCGGATGGGGCGCACCGACCAGGTCTCCGCCCACTCCGTATCCGGGGACATCAGCATCGACGACTTCGGCGGCTCGGCCAGAACCGAGACCGTGTCCGGCGATGTGCGGGTGCACGCGACCGAGGGCGGCAATCTGAGTGCAGGCTCGGTGTCCGGCAACATCACCGTCACCGCCAGCGACGCCAATGTCGCTCAGCAACTGAATGTGCAGACGTCGACCGTGTCGGGGCGCGTTCGCACCCCGCAGCCGGCGATGAGTGCCGAGTCCCGCCGCCGCGACGACTCCGGCGGCGCACGCAACTACAAGACTGGGCGGACCGGTCCAGGCCAGGCCGCTGACAGAACGCTCTAACGACAGTTGTCCGGGACTCCCCGTGTGGCCGCCATGGAACTGACTGGCGATGCGGCACGTCACTGTCTGCGTCTGAGAAAGGCGCCGCTCCACCGCGCACTCAAGCTATCCCTAGCATTGAAGACACTGTCCGCGACGCGACCCCCTAGGTCGCAAATCAGGATTCGTTCCCGAGCTTAGGAAGCCCACGTTCCTGGCCGGACTGTCCGATCAGCTCCATGGCTGCTGCCGCACAACTCAGCGTCTGGTCAACATTTCGCCGCATCACCCCACACTGGCCAGATCACGAAGCACACCTCGACCGCCCAGCACCATCGGCTGACAAGACGCAGCATGTCGTGGAGAGACGTAACCTTACGGTCGGCCTGCCAAGAGGTAAGTGTGGCCTGGTTCCAGAGTGCTCAGATGGCCGCGATCCGCCGAGGCACGCCCATCCGCCGGCTCTGACTCTTCCCGACCATCGCTCGAGCTCCTTGCATATGTTCGAACGCTCGCTCGCACGCGTCAGGTCGCCAAGTCCGACTGGTACCTGCGTCTTAACCACGCCGACCCGGCAGCACGTCGAGAGGGTGCCACGGCCGAACCAGACCATGTCGGCAGCCGACGCCAGCAGTAGGCGCCGTGTCTCGCGAACTGCTGCTCATATGCGCTGATGAAGGCGCCTGATCATCGCGCATTCCGCATAGATCTCCGACATTTGCCTCAAGATCGGTCTCTTTTGGCCGACGTGTTGGGGTGGCCACCGGTCGCCATATCGATCGCTGGCCAGACACCCTGAGTTGTCTCGACCGGACTGGCTCGGAAATATGGGCTGACTGACGCCAAGCACGCGCGCCGATCGGATCCTGCGGCTCTAGCAGACACCACGGCCGCCGTGACGGCTTAGGACCGACGGCCGCAGCGTCTGCATTCTCGAATCCGGCCGCGCTGATGGCTAGTTGCCGGGCCGCATTCGAGATACGTAGGGAGATGCCAATCGTGCCGCAAGCAACTACATCCTGCAACAGAAAGTCGAGATAGGGACCATCTTTGTATGAGATGAATTGACATAGACTAACGGCAAGTTCTAGCACTTGGTCCCCGAACCGAGGAGACCCATTGGAAGAAGCTCCACAGCATCACCTCAGCCCAAGTTCGCCTCGACGCCATCTGCCGGGAAATTGTGCATTCCACAATCGGCGATCAGGTCGCCCGCCGGTCAGTAGCAGGCGCCGTAGAGATGAGATGACATGAGAGGCATGGTGTGGACTTGCAACGGGTCACCACCTAAGCGGAAATAGCGCCTCGCACCAAGCTCACCGCCGCGGATGGAGATGCCGGGCTAACAAAGTACGCTCTGCCCGCCATGACAGATCTGCCCTTAGCCATCAGTTCCGCATCAGGGAACAGTCCTTTCTCGTACGATTTCGAGGGCCTTCTGTGCGGCTCAAGTGTCCCGAGCCACGCCCAGTGAATCCCACCTTTGGAGCAGGCCCAACGAACTTCGAACATTGCGGAAGTGTCAGGCGCGCGGATCAGGGACGCATCCAGTCAAGAGATCGACGAGGCCATCGCCGCGCGCGACCGTCCGTTCCTCGTGCGCGGTGCCCACGGGGGAACGAAACCGACAAGCTTGCAACTGGTTGCGGCGATCTGCGAGATGCTCGGCAGACGGGCAATCATCGGCACCAGGCAGCGGACCGGAAGCTCCTACCCCGCCCGCCTCCGACCCGCCATCCCATGTCGGCTCGACACCTATGGAGCTCCGGGACCACAGAATCCGACAGCTTGTCTGACGTCATCGATCTCGCCAACGACTGGCTTCTGAATCGTGTGTCTGGCGTCCGTCGTGCACTTGGGCCCGACGTCTAATGACCACTTGCTCAGTAGCAGCGGCGATAGGACCATGGACGACGGTTGTATGATCTCGCACATGGGCCGTACGACGAGACCGGCCGCCGGCCCGCGCCGCGTGCGCGACCCTACGGTCCATCAGGCTGAGATCCTCGCAGCTGCCAGAGACTGCTTCAGCGAGTTCGGGTACGCTCGAGCCACGATCCGCGAGATCGCACGCCGCGCCGGGGTGACCCATGGGTTGGTGATACGGCACTTCTCGACGAAGGAGGATCTCTTCGTCGCGTCGATGCCCGGCCTAAGAGATCTCGACGACATCGTCATAGGAGATCCCACGACGCTGCCCGAGCGGGTTGCGGCCGCCTTTGTGGAACGGATGGATGCGGCAGCGGCAGCCGATCCAATCGTCGCTCTCATCCGGAGCGCTGCAACGAACGAGAAAGTTGCCGTCGCGCTCTACCAGTCGATGCAGCATCGCAGCAGCGTGGCCTTCCGCCGAGTGGTGAAGGGGCGAGATGCAGACAACCGGATCGACATGCTGAACGCAATCCTGATCGGCGTCACCTTCAACCGGTACGTCGTACGAGTTGGGCCAGTCGCGTCGATGCCTCCGAAGCGACTGGTCGCGCAACTCGCTCGGGAACTGCGACACATTCTCTTCGACTGATCTTCGCGTGCAGTCAGTAGTCCTTGAGCTTCATCTTGATCGGATCGACTTCCAATTGCTGACCCGCCTCGGGTTTCAGAAACCACTCAGCGCCCCTTTTCCCGATCTCCTGGTTTTCGATCACGTACGGACGCAACTGCCGCTCGTACTCACTGAAGGCTGCGGCATGCTCCGCGTTTCTGGCAAGCTCGCCCGCCAGTACATAGGCAGCAACAACCGCCTGCGACGTGCCAAGTCCGGACGTCGGGGCGGCACATGCAGCGGCATCACCAACCAGCACGACCCGGTCCGTGGACCAGGATGGCATCCGGATCTGGCTCATGGGATCGAAGTACAACTCCCGGACCTTGCCCATGGCGTCCAGCAGCCGCGGCACCTCCCACTTCATATCCCCTAACTGCTCGACCAGAACCACCTTCTGCCGAACAGCGTCGCTCCGATCATCCAGAGGGGAGTCGGTAGCAAAGGAGAAGACCACCTGCATATCCTGCCGATCAGCTCGGCAACTGACACCGGCCGCACGGCCACCCAGCCGGTACAGGAAGCCTCGGTCGGCAGGGGGGAAAATGGTCGGGGCGGTGAACCCGGCGCCCATCATGCCAAGGTAGTGCGCGAACTCCCGCTCCGGTCCGAAAGCCAAGGAGCGAACCGTGGAATGCACACCGTCAGCTCCGACGACCAGATCGAAGACCTGGGATTCGCCTTGCCGGAACTCCACATACACTCCGTCGGTCTGCGCTGCCAGCGCGGTCACGGTATCGTCGAACCAATGCGGGATCTCCCGGGTCGCAGCCGCGAGGATGTCGATCAGGTCGCCCTTCCGGATCTCGATGTCTCCTCCGAACACCTCCGGCGGCACCGTCAGTTCGGGCTCTCCCTCCGGATCGAGGACAAGCGTTTCGCGTCGTGGCGTCTGACGGTGGCGGACTTCATCAATGAGGCCCATCCGGTCCAGGATCTCCAGTGCAGGCCCGCGGAAGTCGACGTCGTACCCACCGGTGCGATGCGTGGTCGCGCATTCGACAACGAGAACGGAGAAGCCGTGCTGCTTCAGCCAGAACGCGAGCACTTCGCCGGCCACACCAGCACCGGAGACGAGAACCTTCTTAGGAGCCACTGCCAACTCTTTTCGGTTGAACGGAACGAAGACACTCATATTTGGTCATAGGTCGGAGGTAGTGGCGGCGCCCTGCTGCGCCTCCGCCTAAAGCTCGACTGCCGGCGGAATGGGCGACTTAGTCGATAGGTGGGTACAGGGGTCGATGGATGGACGAGATCTCCTCCGTCCACCTCCCACACAAAACCTTGCCATTGACAACTATATGCCTGCGCTCGCGGTTCAAGCGACCTGGAGCGGGTGGCAGGTTTCTCCAGCGAAGACGTTAGATCCAAGGTGCCATGTTCTTCGCCTGAGGCAACGAGATCTGCCGGATGAGAGGCGAGAGAGCCAAATCGACAGACGCTCACCGTGGAACTCCCGGACGTGGAACTCCCCCCGGCGGGCGTAGTCGTGGAGCGGTCGTGCCGGCCGTCGCGATGCGGAAGGTGACCGCGATTGGATCCAGCTGCGGTCTGGCCAGATCGACGACCGCGATGGCCCCATTGATGGCCTCCTCTCGAATCCATCGGTCCGGCGCGCCGAGGCCGCGGAGTTCGTAGTCCCTGACGTCGCCCAGGAACTGCTTCGACTCCGCTAACGTCCAAATACGAGCACGCTCAGACCTGACGGCGTCGGCGGTCGCCGGAGAATGTTGCCATCGGCCATCATCAGTCCGCCGATTACGGTAGACCGTCTGGCCATTTGGGCGAACCACCGCGACTACGTCCGCCGGACCGTCCTGGTCGAGCATGTCGGCCGCTTCCAGGACACCTTCATAGCACGCTTCGTGAACGCACATCTCGGCCATTCTGGCGTATCCGTAGGCCTGCAACGCCCGCAAGTGGCGATCCAGTCGACCGAAACGGCTGATCGACGCATGGGCCGCAACGAGGGCGACCTCGACTCGGTAGCCGCGGGCCTTGAAGCGGCGAGCCGATACGTCGAGCTCAAGCGGGTCGGCGAGATTCGTTTCCACCACCGCGTCGTATCGCTCCTCGATCGTCAACAACTCCGCCTCAGCAAGCCAGCGCCGGCCGTCGAAGCCGACGCATTGTTCGGCCCTGAGATCGTTGCTTCCGACAAGCTCGTGGAACGCGGGATGGTACGGCTCATATTGGTCTGCGCACAGCGTGACCACACCACCACGCCGATCCAGCACTGAGCGGGCCAGCGCGCTAACAGACGCCTTGCCGTCACCTGGCTGACCCCCAACGAATACCACGACCGGGTTGTCCTGCCGACTAGCGGTCAGTTGGTCCGGAACAATGTGGTCGTGGAAGATCCGCTGACTCTCGGTCTCGTCGAGTACGTACTCGTCAGTGCTGTACTGCTCGTTCACTCGAACCACCGTCACTCCGCCTCGTGGCCAGTCCCACCTCAGACATAACCGAACAAGCTTGGTACCTGTCCCAGCATTTCCAGTTCCTTCGAACTACCGCGACCTATTCGTGCTCAACGGAACGCGCCACTCGGCGACCAACCCTGGTGTCGCGATGCTCGCCGCGACCAACGGGTGGATCGGCACGCTGGACGAGAACAACGGCAGCGTTTCAGTAACGCTGTGCCGGCGCCCCTCGAACACGAGGTCGAACGCGCGGCTGGTACGAATCGTCCCGACCCGTGCCTGCGTGCAGTCATCGGTAATGCGAACAATCAGGCTGGACTCGGTCAGACCCAGGTCAAACGATCCACGAATATCCTCACGTCGCCGGTCAGCGCGAACACATAGCGGCGCCTGGCGTTCCGACCAGAGATTTCACGGTGCGCATCGGACCGCTGACCCACATGCACAGGTATCGTCTGGCCGTGGTAGATGCTCCCTTCAACGTTCTCGCCGAACTCGGCGCTGCTGCCTGGTCGCCTCGAGAGGCGGCCGCGTACGAGGCCGCGTTGGAGGGGGTCAGCCAGGCGATCGGGCACTTCGAAACGCTCATCGCGGCAGAGCAGGCGGCGGAACATCCGAACGACCTCCAGATCGCTGACTGGCAACTGCAGCGACGCGCATGGGCAGCTCGAGGTCGCACGCTGACGCCATTAGACGAAGATGAGATCGCTCAAATTTGGGTGGACGGCGAGGAACTCCTTGCCGACCCGGACTGGACCGGCTGAGCACCTCTCAGTAAGTACGCCCCAACCAAGGCGCGTTCGTGGCCGGATGGGGTCCCCAAAGGAGCCCTCACCGCGATCTACCGGGCAGTTCCGAGCAGGTTCTCACGCGTCGCCGCATCGCTCGGAGCCAGCACATCGTCCGCGGCCATCCCGCATCCGATCATCAAGCACAAGCCGCCAACTCAGGTCCTGGATCGGACCCTGCTCAAGGTCGCAGTGGTGCGGCACATTCGGCATGATCTCGGGCAACTCAAGCAGCCGATGCCGACTAAACGCCGTCAGCCCAGACCAGACATCAGCAGTCGATTCCTCACGCCTTCGATGATCACCTTTGCCCTGTTCATGAGCTCGACCATTCGCCGCCGGGCGGCAACGCTGCGCGTCACTTTCAGTCCATCTGCTGCCTCCATTGTGACCGCTGATACGAGGTCCGATACCTCCAACGCGGAGCACAGCGGCTCAACTGATGCCGTCGGCAACTTTCTGTCACGCGAACTCAGGAGGTCGGGCTTCGGCTTCGAGATTGATCGGCTGCGCATGCTCTTCTCTACAAGCCAAGTGCGCCGCTTCAACGATCCTCGAAAGATCTCTTCTCCCACGACCTTCGCACCTACGCTAGCCGCGTTGACCATCCCCTTCCTTGAGGAGCTCACCTTGCGGATTCCCCGAACCGCACTTCGCGCAACACTGTCCCTGGTGGCGGCAGCCGCCCTCGCCACCACTGGCAGTACCCTCGCTCAGGCGCAGCCGGCCCGCCCCGCCTCGGTGACCTGCAGCATGGGCTCGGACTGGAACCACATCACAGGCGATGGAGTACAGATCCACACGCAGCCCAACGCCGGGTCGACTGTGCTCGGTCTTGCATACAGGAGTGGCCTCTTCTGCGACGCCGGCATAGCCGGCAACTGGGTCTACGGACGGTACTACCCGACCGGAGTCACCGGCTGGGTCTACAGGGCCTACGTCGAGCCCTGGGCCTGAATTCTCGTACCCTTAGCCCGTGGGGCTGGCCCTCTCGCCTCTCGATGGCCAGCCCCGCACGAATGCCTGTTCCGCTGTCCCACATCTGCATGTACCGAGCGCTTCTCGGCCCCAGGCCGATGCTGACCTGTTGAGTTGCTCGCGAAACAACGCGCGCAGCCGAACCATGGCGCATTTTCTGCTCGGGCCGATGCCGCGGACCTCTATGTCTGCCTCTCCGCCGCAGATGGATCCGGGGCAGGCCGTATGCCGTACCACACCACGACGCCGTAGAGCGCTGGTACGACGAGGAGCACGAGAAGGACGACCAGTAAGGCAGTCGTCGGCCAACCCGGTACCAGCGACGTCAGCGCCGCCACGGCCCCACACAACACCTTCAGACTCGGGCTGAGCCGCGCATGGGTCGGCTCGTCCGGACCACGGTCGAGCGTCAATTCGAGCAAAGCCAGCCCAACAAGAGCAACAGCAACCGCGCTGCCCAGAAGTACATGCCCCGCCATCGCCCGAACTCCGGCGCTCTCGCCGATGCTGAGCGAAATCGCCGCACCGGTTGCCGTGATCGCGACAAGCACCACCAGATGCAAATACACCCAGCCCAACGCAGCACCGAACCTCGGCCGTGGCGGCCGTCGCGCGATGAAATCGAAGTAGACCCACCACAAGCCAAATCCGACGGCCAACCCGAGCAAGCCATCGAGTGCCTGAATCACCCCCAAGCGATGCTCGTGATTCAGCTCACCCAGACCGGTCACAACCCCAACGATCGCCTCCCCCAGCACGATGATCGTCAACTGACCGAACCGCTCCGGGAACTTCGACGCCGAAATCCGCGGCAGCGCGGACTGACGCCGAAGCGTCAGGGTCGGTGTGAGGATCTCGACGAGCACGGCGGTTCCGAACAACAGTCGGCGCTCCCAGCCCTCGAGATCAATGGCCAACAGCAGCAGCACGGACGCCGATAAGAACCCTCCTACAAACCGGACCGCCACTGGACGAAAGACCGGCTCATGGCAGGCCGCCCGGACCCACTGCACCATGTTCACCGCCCGCGTCGCCAGGTAGGCACCGATGAACCCGCCGTACCCAGCGCCGAGCCCATCCTCGGTCCAGACCGCGAGCGCCGCCACAGCAGCCATCGCTACAAACGTGAACAGACGGTTCTCCAAACCATCAGACTCGAATCGCTCAACGTAGTAGGTAAAACCATTCCAAGCCCAGAACACCGCGCCGAACTGCAAACAGAACCCAACCACGGCACCAGGCGTCACATCTTGCGCCAGATCGTGCGACAGCCGTGCGATGACGACGACGAAGACAAGATCGAAGAACAGCTCGAGCCACGAGACGTGGCGCTCGATCTCATCATCCTCGTCGGTTCGCAGCCGAGCTCGCTGCCACCAGATTGTTCTCACCGGTCAACGTCCCCTTGATTGACTACAACGAGCATTGCATGTCTGGAAGTTCCACGTTCGTTGTACTTGGACGCCATACGAAGCGGCAAGGTCGCGTGGCTGACTGAAACAGATTCGATAGCTACCGATCGCGCTGACCTCAGCAGGCTGGCTGATCGATCCTTCGTCGGTCATCATGAGGGCATCGAGCCTCTGGCCAGGGTTGAGAGCGGAGCGATCGCGCCGTTCGGAGCCACGCACCATCTCGCCGACCATCACCTCATTGAGGTGAACAGTAACCACGCCTCACCGCGGTCGGACGTGGTCCAGATGCTCAACCTGCCCTGGAGTTCACTGGTTTGTCGCCGAACGGTCCCATTCATGCGTCGCCTGATCGATGCGGAAGTACACACATCAAGCTGACTCTTCCGATCGATCCGAGAACAAGTGGCTTCGAGGATTGTTGAAGATGGTGGACATGTGTGAACACGAAGATTCTCAACGATCTCACTGCTACCATCGCACCGTGTCGCCCGCGTTGGATTCTGTGGATCACCTTGTAGAGGTTCTGGCGGACTCGCATGAGCCGGGGCAGCTTCGCGCCAAAGCGCTGGCCTACCGTCTGCGCCGCCTCGCACACTGGTTGGAGACCGAGATCAAGCGCGAGCTGGCCGCTCTCGGCATCGAGTTGTGGGAGCTGGAGCTACTCGCCTGCCTGATCCGCTCCACCCCGGACCGTCAGCTCAGCGCTGGGCAGCTGGCCGCCGAGTTGCAGCTCACGTCTGGCGCCGTCACGAATCGCGTCGGACGTCTCGAGCGCTTGGGATGGGTCACCCGGGACTTCGCTCCCACCGACCGCCGCTCGGTGCTGGTGACCCTGACGGAGGCCGGAGCGCAGCGTGCGTACGACGTGTTCGCCGCGAAGACAGGCATCGAGTCCGCGCTCCTGTCGGGGATCACCGCGGCCAGGCAAGATCGGCTCAACAATGATCTCCGGGCCCTCCTGCTCACAATGGAAACGCTCAAGGGCGACGGCAGCCGATAGCCCGCAGCACGAGGCCGGCCCAGGCGCTCGCACGGCCCCGATCCAGGTGCTGAAGCCACCCGATCGTGACCGTCGCGCCGGTGGCGCAGTCAGCTTCCGGTCCATCCAGATAGGAGACCATCTCGGCAGGAACAGCGATCCAGCCGACCGCCGTGCGGCCGACGATGATCGAGGTGCCCAATCCGTTCACTGGCCTCGGGTTGTTCTCGGTAGACCTGGGCTGAACGTTGTTCACCGTGATGCCGCGGAGGCCCAAGTCTCTGGCCAGACGACGAACAAGATGCCGGCCGGCCGCTAGTGGTTGCGGGGTGGGACGTTGATAACGCCAGCGTGGCGCGACGTTGGACTTGAGCTTCCCACGGATGGTCTCAGGATTCGCGGACGAAGCTCGCACAGTCCGGACAGCTGTCGAGATATCGATGGCGACACTCGGCGGTGTGCTGCAGAAACGTGATCGCCTGCTGTTTGCGAACTATCTCATCTTCGAGCGCCGCGATCTTCGCCTTCACGATCGCCTGTGCCGCCGACTTCGTCGGCGCCATTGCGGCGGTCACCTCGGGCAGCGAGAGCCCAACGCGTCGGAGTTTCAGCACCGTGCGCGCCTGCTCGATGGCGCTGTCGTTGTAGGTGCGGTAGCCGTTGCCGTCGCGGCCCACGGTGAGCGCCCCCACCTGTTCCCAGTGCCGCAGCACGTGAGTTTCGATGCCGAGTTCTGCGGCTACTTCGCCGATCGTCTTCAGCAACCGCACCCTTGCCTTCATGTCAACATGAACCCTTAGCTTCTCGATCATGCCTGACACTGCTGACCCCACCGGGTCTCGTCACCGTCCGTCGATCCTTGTCACCGGCGCGACCGGCAATGTCGGTCGCGAAGTCGTCAACCGTCTCGTCGAGCGCGACGCTCGCGTGCGATGCCTCGTGCGGAATCGGCCCGAACCGCGATCTGACGTCGACTGGGTGGTAGGTGACCTCACAGACCCCACCGATGTACGTGAGGCGATGGTCGGGGTGGACACGGTCTTCCTCATCTGGCCCCTACTCGATTCCGGCCCAGCTTGCGAGGTCGTGACGGAACTCGCAGCGACGACGCCCCGCGTCGTCTACCTGTCTTCGACCGCGATCGACGACAGCGCTTCTCGGCAGAGCGATTCTATCGTCCAGGTTCACGCCGAGATGGAACGGTTGCTGCACCACGCCGGTCTGAGCACCATCGTGCTGCGCAGCGACACGCTCGCGTCCAATGCGCGTGGCTGGGTGGCGCAACTGAGCATGGGAGACGAGGTGTCCGGTCCTGACGTCGCGCGGACGCCCGTGGTCGACGAACGAGATGTCGCGGATGCCGCCGTCGCCGCGCTACTCACGCCGAACGACGAACTCGACCAGGGCCTGTACCTGCTCACGGGACCCGAAGCCCTCACCCGCGCCGACCAGGTAGCCCAACTCGGCGCCGCACTTCACCGTCCCTTACGCTTCCGCCCGCTCCCAGCAGACCTGGCGCGATCACGCATGCTCGCAGACGGTCGACCAGAGCCATTGGTGGAAGCACTGGTCAGCGCCTCGGTGCACGACCGGCGCGCAACCGCATCACTGATCACGTCGAGCGCCTCACCGGCCGACCAGCCGGCACCTTCGCCAAGTGGGCCACCGACCATGCGGTCGAGTTCCACTGACGAGGACTGCGGGATCCCACCCCACGCCGCTACGAACCTGCTCGACGACCTGCATGGGGTGAGCACGAACTAGTCGTTAGAGTCCGACTGGAAGGTACCCATGGCGCACGACAACGCTCCACTGTCCGTCTAGGGACGCCGGCGGCTGGTCGAGCGCTGCAAGGCCCGACCGATCGCACACGTCGCCGCCGAGATGGGGATCTCGCGCGTCTGCGCCTCGAAGTGAGTGAGCCGATGGCGGCAGCACGGCGAGGCAGGGCTCCTCGACCTTTCCTCGACTCCGCACCACAGCCCACGCAACACCCTCCCTGGGTGATCGAGCAGGTTGAGGCCTGGCGGCGAGAGTACAAGTGATCTGCCCAACGGATCACCGACGAGCTCGCGGACCTGGCTTCAGCATCAACCGCCGCACCGTCACCCGGCATCTGACAAGGCTCGGGCTCACTAGCCGCCGGTTCATTGACCCTGACGGCGACAACAACCGCATGCCCGGAAAGATCAAAGCCCGCTGGCCCGGACCTATGGTGCATCTGGACGTTAAGAAGGTCGGTCAGATCCCCGACGGCCGCGGCTGGCGCGAAACGCGGCGACATCTACCTGCATTCGGCCATCGACGGCTTCTCCTACACCGAGCCGCTCGAAGACGAGAAGGGAACGACCGTCGCTGCGTTCCTCATGCGAGCCAAGGCGTGGTTCGCGGCCCACGGCATCAACCACATCCACCGCACAGTTGCCGACAACGGTGCGTGTACCGGTCAGCGGACTTCGCCCGCATCGTGGGTAACCGGACCCGACATCAGAGGACCAGGCTTACACCCCACGACACAATGGAAAGGTGGAGCGCTACGAGCGGATCCTGGCAGAGAGGAGCTCCTTCACGCTCGCGAGTTCACCAGCGAAGACGCACGCTCGACTGCGGTCGCGGTCTGGAACATCCATTACAACTACCACCGTCAGCACAGTGGCGCAGGCGGTCAGCCACCAGCATCATGTTTGCGGGCGGGAGTCACCAATGTCCGGGCCTCCTACTGCTAGTCATCGACCGCGGCGCGGTTCGAGAGGTCGTTGACACAGAAGCCGATGCGGAGTACATAGCGAGGCCAAGGAGTTCCCGCCCGAGTGGTGCCGGCCAGCGAGTGGTGCAACCGCCATTCGCGAAGGTGGTCTGGCCCGCTCAACCAGTGGCCACCGCCAGCCAGCGCACCTGCTAGGCCACAGAACCCATCCGCAGGTCATCGCCGCCCTCGCTACCAATCCACCGGAGACGTCGACCTCGGCGAACCCTCGCCGACCCGACCCACACGACTTCCGCCATTAGCGCCACCCTTGGGCATCGGAACGAAGCGTCATTTCATCGCGTTGTAGGCCAGCTCGAGAGTTCGCAGCGACGCAGCCGGGCTGACCGTGGCAGCTGCGCCCTGCCGTCTACGTGCGAAGTCGTCCACAGCACCGTCGAAGGTGACGCCGAAGTCCACATCGAGGTCTTCATGGGTCCAGTGCGGGTCACCAACGTGGTACGTATCCAACCCCCCAGTCGGCGTGACTGTAAGTCGCACGGCACCTTCAGTGGCATTGAGTTCGATGCCTTGCCGCCACCCCGCGGGCCAAGGAAGGTCCGAGGCTGGGGCGGAGTATGCGTAAGAGACCCTCAGGCTGACGACCGCACCCGATTCGAATCTTCCGATCGCGACGCTGCTGTCTTCGCCACCGACTCGCGATGGACCCGTGGCGCCCCATGCGTCAAGTCTCTCGAACGGTCCGGCAAGCGCCGCGAGGGTGTAGATCAAATGAGGGGCCGCGTCGAACCATGCGCCACCGCCTGCCATTGCGCTGTCTCGGCGAAAGTCCCAGGGTGCGATATCCAGCCAGCCCAGCGACCATGCGTCGATCGAGACGACCGTCCCCAGGATGCCGGTATCGAGAATCTCTCGCGCGCGGATGACGGCGGGATGGAAGAGGAGGTTGTGATTGATCCCGACGACTCTCCCGAGTGATCTCGCTCGGTCGAGGATCGCCGCACCGTCGCGTGGCGTCAACGCGAGCGGCTTATCCACGAAGACGTCGACCCCCCGGTCCAACGCCATCATTGCCTGTGGCAAGTGCAGGTGGTGCGGTGTCGCTATCGAGACGACCTCAAGCTGTTCAGCATCCAGCATCTCGCCAAGGCCGCTGTAGGGTTTCGCGCCATAGACGGTCGCCAGTGCGGCCGCGGCCTCCAACCTCGGGTCTGCAACCGCGACGACCTCGAGGCCGGCGCGCTGGAATGCGCTCGCATGAAAACCCGAAATCCGGCCCGCACCGCAAATGCCTACTCGATCCATGACGACCCTTCCCCTCGACGTGCTACTACTTCGGTAGGTTCCACCAGGTACTTTTCGGCGCGGTCGATGAACGGAACTCGCGTCGATGTTCGCCGTCCCCGCACTCACGAACCCGAACACGCCGCCGAGGTGCAGAAGCCGGTGTCGACTCCAGCCGTGGACCCTGCGAGTCACGATGATCCGACGCGTTCGTCCTGGTGTCGTTGACCAGAACCGGCCGGAACCGTCGGCTGACGATCACAAAGACAAGATCCCCGTTGCGAGACCGTAGGTCGCTGCGTCCGGCCCGAGGCCTTGTCCATCCCCGATGCGGCGAAGCTGACAGTCGTCCTGTGCACGAAGTTGATCAAGAAGAACACGCTCATCAGGGGGCATCAGCCCGGGTGACACGTCGGATAGTCGCCTTCTCAGGGGCAAGGGCCGCACAGCTGCGGTGAGCTTGCGAAGCGGAACATTATCGCTCATGGTTGATGTCTTCTTCTCGCTGAGGTGGCGCGATCAGGAGAGACCTGCCGACGAGGCCACCCCTAACCGTCGAGTTCCCAGCTGTGCTCGAGCCCGGACACCAGTCTTGCTAGTGCTGCGTTGAGGGGTGCGGATATCCCGTAGGATGCGGCTGTCTTGACGATGGCGCCGTTGATAACGTCGATCTCGGTACTCCGGCGCCGTTCGACGTCCTGCAGCATCGAGGGCTTGCCACGGCCCGCCCGTGTGTTCGTCGCCCGGATCGCCGCGATGCGCTCGTCGTCGTCGATGTCGTAGCCGGCAGCTCGTGCAATGGCACACGACTCCCGAGCGATGTCCTCGGCCAGCTCTGCGATCGGAGGGTAGGTCACCACTTCGACGGCGGGAAACCGAGTGAGGGCTGACAACGGCAGCGATACGGAGTTGAGGATCAGCTTCTTCCACACCTCGGTTGCAGCATCGGCTGTCGCGGTGCAATCCCAACCAGCTTCGGTCAGGACGGCCGCGACCTCGGTCGACCGTGTAGTCCCGCCTGCGTAGTCGCCGATGTAGGTTGCGCCCACACCCGACTGGTCGACCTTGCCGAGTCCACGAACATGACAGCTGTTGTAGGTCACTCCCTGGATGAGTTGATCGCGCGGCATCGCAGTTGCCAAGACTTCGACATTGCCCCAACCATTCTGCAGCGACATGATGCTGGTCTGCTCGTCGATTAGCGGCTGAAGCGTCTTCGCGACTTCGCCAGTATGCGTTGACTTGACCAGCACGACCACAAGATCCGCGATCCCGATCTCGGCAGCCTCGGTGGTGGCACCGGGCGTTCCGATGACCGTGCCGGCCCGAGGAGTTGCGACTTCGATACCGTGCTTACGGATGTGCGAGATCAGTTCGGAGGATGCATCCAGCACATACACGTCGTTGCCACTGAGCTGCAAGGCGGTCGCCAGGGTCCCACCCATCGCACCGCTGCCGACAATCGCGATCTTCATCCGAATCCTCACCTTAAGGGCACGCCTGTCCGACAGGGTCTCGTCGCACCTATATTGGTTGACCAATATAGGCACAGTACAGCAGGATTGGCGATCCTGAAGCCAGTCAGGCTCGATCCGCTCCAAATTGGTATGCCAATTGCGTGGAGGGTTCAGCAGTGAGGGTCCTCGCCGTTGTCACCCGGCCGACGCTGAGTGATCGCGCGGACGCCAGGGCACTAACGTGGACCGCCGAACGTAGGTCCGAAGGGAAGTCAGCATGGATGTCGCGGAGACGGACGATGGCGCCCTGGGCACCGGCTCGCAAGCGGTGACCCAGCAACTGATGGACATGTTTGTGGGCGGCAACTTCCGACCCGGCGATCGTCTTCCCGCCGAGCGGCGCCTGGCCGAAAACTTCGGTGTCGGACGAGCCGCGATCCGAGAGGCACTTGCGGCTCTCGAGATGTTGGGTGTCGTCGAAACCCGCCACGGTGCCGGAACCTACCTGCAGGCCACCGCCGAGAACCTCCTCCCGCGTTCGATCGAGTGGGGCCTGTTGCTGAATCAGCGGGAGGCAATCGACCTCGCCGAAGCGCGCGAGCAACTGGAGATCTCGATCGTTCAACTGGCCGCGACCAGGGCGTCGGCCCAGGACATCGACCGGCTGTCCGCGGCCCAGGGCCGGATGGAATCCGCGACAAGCGACCCGGACGCGTTCGTCGCCGCCGATGTCGAGTTCCATCTGGAACTGGCGAAGATCGCCGGCAACAGCGTGTTGGCCGGGATGCTTGCGAGCACGAGGTCCCTACTCGAAGTGTGGATCCGCAGAGCGTCCAGTGGTGAGCGAAGCACGAACCTCACCCTGGAAGAACACCGCCGGATCGTGGATGCGGTGACAACGGGCAACGTCGACTCGGCCAAGGGAGCCATGCGCGTGCACATGAACGGCGCGCGAGCCAGGCTCGTCACATCCCTCGACGACTCCCCGCCTCAAAGTGGCTGACCAATATGTCATCACATGCATCCCCCTCTGAGCTCTTGCGCTTGACTGACCTCGACTCCAGAGTAGTCTGATCTTGAATTGGTCAACCATTCAAGAAGAGTGGAGCGCACATCAATGAAGCTGGCCACCATCTGGGACGGGTCACGGTCCGTCGTCGCAGTCGAGTCGGACAATGGCTGGATTGACACGGGCAATCCCTCGATGTTGGAGCTCATCCAGGCAGGTGAGGACGGTCTGCATTCCGCCCGCGCCGCTGTCGACGGCTCGACCGAGCCGATCGCCGTCGAGCGTTTTCTCGCTCCGATCACGCCGCGGCGCATCCTGGGTACGGCGATCAACTACAAGACCCACGCCCTCGAGAACCCGGATTGGGTCGATCCGGGAGACCCGATGGTGTCCTGGTGGAAAGGGCCGCACGCAGTCGTAGGGCCTGACGACCCGATCGTTCTTCCGTCCAACGCAGTGATCGACCGTGGGAACTGGTTCGACACCACCTACGAGGTCGAGCTGCTCATGGTCATCGCCAAGGACGCGAAGTTCGTGCGCTCCGAAGACGCCGACGACTACATCTTCGGGTACACCCTGATCAACGACGTCACTGCCGCGGGACTCATGCTGAAGCACGCTCAGATGATGCTCGGAAAGAACGTGGACACCTTCGCCCCGATCGGACCAGTCATCGTCACGAAGGACGAGTTCGACTTCGAGAACGCCCACATCTCGTGCGATGTCAACGGAGTCACCGTGCAGGACGAGCCGGTCGCCAACATGCTGCACCGACCCGAGCGTCTCATCGAGTGGGTCTCATCGATCATCACCATCGATGCCGGCGACTGCATCAGCACCGGAACCCCCCGCGGAACAGCACTGTGGCATCCGGACCACCCTTGGCTGAAGCCCGGCGATGTCGTCACGGTGCGCGAGCCCTCGATCGGACAGCTGACCAATCCGGTGAGCGCGCCGCAACAGACGCTCTGACGGGCAATCCAGCGCTTCAGTCCAGCTCGTGCGGGCGTCGCACAAGTGCCCTCTTCAGGAAGCGTCCGCGGAAAAATCGATCGGGAGCTGAGCATGAGCAAAATCATCAATGACGCCGAAACAGTCGTCATCGAATCCCTCCGAGGACTTCAGCACGCACACGCTTCGATCCTGCAGGTTAACGAGTCTCCGTTGTTCGTCCGCACGGCCGGCAAGCGTCCCGGTGGACACGTGGGTGTCATCTCCGGCGGGGGCAGCGGCCACGAGCCTCTGCACGCCGGCTTCGTCGGACTTGGGATGCTCGCTGCGGCGGTGCCCGGACCGGTCTTCACTTCGCCAGGCCCCAACCAGATCACGGCCGCGGCACGGTCAGTGGATTCCGGCGCCGGCGTGCTGTTCCTCGTCAAGAACTACACGGGCGACATCATGAACTTCGAGGCCGCTGCCGAAGACCTCGCGGCAGAGGGTATCCGGTCCGCGACCGTCGTCATCCGGGACGATGTGGCGATCGCCGATACGGAAGCGACCGCAGGACGCAGAGGTGTCGCAGGCGTCGTGTTCGTCGAGAAAATGGCCGGTGCCGCCGCGGCGCGAGGCAACTCACTGGACCTGGTAGCCGCCGTCGCCCAGGCTGCCGCTGACCGGGTGCGCACGATCGGAGTCGCGCTGGCGGCTGGATCCCTGTTCCATTCTCCCGAGCCCACCTTCGACCTCACTGAAGGCGAGCTAGAGGTCGGAATCGGGATTCACGGCGAACCGGGGAGATGGCGAGGGCCACTCGTTCCCTCTCGTGAGCTGGTCGAGACCATGCTCGACGCCGTCCTCGCCGAGATTGACGACAACAAGCAGGTTCTCGTCCTGGTGAACGGGATGGGAAGCACGAGCCTCGCGGAGCTGCACATCGTCTTCAACGACGCCTACGAGATCCTTGAGCATCGCGGGTTCGAGGTGCGTGATGCGCTGGTCGGCGACTTCGTCACCAGTGTCGATATGGCCGGGTTCAGCATCTCGATCCTCGGCGTGACGCCGGAACTCGAGGACTTCTGGCGCGATCCGGTCGACACGCCGGCGTTGTCGAGGCACAGGCGATGACCGCCACCTGCGACTTCGTCCGGATCTGGGAGCACGTCAGCTCGCAGATCGAGGCGCATCGCGACACCCTCAATGATCTGGATCGAAAGGCCGGCGACGGCGATCATGGCGAGAACCTCTCGCGCGGCTATCGCGCGGCTCTGGTATCCCTCCAAGACCGGCCCCCGGAACAGTTGGCGGACGGATTGGCCCGAGTCGGAAGCGTGGTCACCGATGAGGTCGCGGGAACCTCGGGCTTTCTCCTCGGCTCGGCCTTTCGGGAAACGGCCCGCGTTCTGACGACGGCCGAGACTCTGACCGCGGACGCGGTTGGCGCTGCGCTGAGTGCGGCGATCGACGCCATCGAGCGCCGAGGCAAGGCCCGGCTGGGAGACAAGACAATGCTCGATGCCCTCATTCCCGCGCGTGACGCGATCGCGTCACTGGATCCGGCCGCGAGCGCGCACGTTGCGCTCCAAGCAGGAGCCAAAGCGGCGCGGGAAGGCGCCATCGCGACTGCGAACCTCATCGCGACCAAAGGTCGCGCAAGCTACGTCGGCGAGCGCGGGCTGGGCAGTCAGGACGCGGGAGCGGTATCCACAGCGCTCACTCTCGAGGCACTCGCCGCAGCGACTCGAAACGAGCAGGCCAGATGAACGAGGAACTCCGAAAAAAACTAACGTCACGGGAAACCGCCTTCGGCCTCTGGGTCACCTCCGAGGCGCCCGCCATCACCGAAGTGGTTGGGACTCTGGGTCTGCACTGGGTATGCCTCGACATGGAGCACGGTTATCTCGATTACCGCGACATCGCCGGGCACTTGACCGCCGCCCGAGGTTCCGGCTTGTCGGTGTTCGTCCGGCCGCCGACCCAGGATCTCGAGCCGACGAAGCGGGCCCTGGACCTCGGCGCACACGGACTGATCATTCCTTTGGTGGACAACGCCGAGGAACTTCAGAAGGTCCACAAGCACGCTTTCTATCCACCGCACGGTCGACGCGGGATCGGCGGTGAGCGCAGCGTCACATGGGGCCTGAATCTCGAAGCGTACGTGCGCTCGGCCAACGACGAAATCATGATCGTGCCGATGATCGAGACGCAGACCGCCTACGAGAACCTCGACGCCATCCTGGATACCCCGCGCGTCGAGGCAGTCTTCCTCGGACCCGGTGATCTGTCCGCAAGCCGTGGCGCCATAGGAGAATGGGAAGGTCCCGGCGTCGCGGAAATCAATCTCGACATCCGCCGCCGTGCTGCCGCCAAGGAAATTGCGGCAGGCATCGTAGCCCGCGATACCAACGACGCCAAAAGTCGACGCGACCAGGGGTTCGGCATGGTCTCCCTAGGTTCCGACATCGGTCTAATGATCCGGCAGATCCGGCAGATGGCACGAGATCTAGGGGGTAGCCCCATCGACCATCGCTGGTTCTGATTCCAGCGTCACCGCGACATCGACGAGCACCACCCACACCCGCAGCGCGCGGATCAGCGACACGTTGCCGAGCCGCAGCCAGGTTGCGGCGTTCAGTAGCCGGGTGCTGCGGCGTGGTGGGTTTCGCCGTATGGCGTGGCAGCAGAGCGGATGCCGAACAGCCCGTCGGGGAAATCTCTGAGCCGTCGCCCCAGCCTGTGAGCCGGTAGTCGGCGTTCGACTTTAAGCGGAACACCACCCTCATAGGCACGGGAGTTCCAAATGCAGTCGAAACAAACGTGGCTCTGTAATTTGCTCGATCGGCGGAGCCGAGGGAGCGAATGGTGGCGGGCGGGCGCGTCCGCCACCCCTTCATCGTGAACAGGCTGCCGTCGCCGCGGCTCGGCAAATGCGTTGCCTGACCGTCGGGAAGGAGCAACCCGGTGTGCACGCCGTCGACCGGAAGTAGTAGGTCGGGTGGCAGAGAATCTCCCACATCAGCAGCAGCACGGGCGTGTCGGCGATGAATTGTCCACCGGGACAGGTCGGACACAGTTGGCACGCCGCTCGGTGCACACCAAACCTACTATTCGCGGTCATGGCCGGGCTTCCTCCTTCACCCTGATCATGCGTATGAAGACCAGACCGGCGAGCGCACCGACCACACAGGCAAGGGCTGCCCAATACAGCGTGTGCGCGAATGCCCCAGCTGATTCCTTGGCCGACGTGTTGTGCACCAAGGCGAAGTAGATCGACCCGTAGACAGCGATACCGAGCAACTGTCCGATCTGCAGAGTGGACACCAGGACGCCGCTGGCGCTACCCGCGAACTTCAGCGGCACGTGCGACAGAGCCATCGACAAGATCGGCCCGAAGCCATAGCCGAACGCCGCCGAGAGACCGAAGTTGACGGTCAGGTAGAGCGACGCGGGATCGGTCGCGGTGCGCAGGCTCCATGCCATGATCACGTATCCGGCCGCACCGATGAGCATTCCACCGATCATGAAATAGGTGTGGATCCAGGTCGGGAACCTGCGCCACGTCAGACTGCCCAGCGCGAATCCGACGCCGCCTGTGATGAACAGCAGGCCAGTATGCAACGCGCTGAGTCCCAGTCCGGCCTCGAAGTGCAATGCCTGCGCGAGCAGACTCCCGGCGTATGAGGACTGCATCAAGACCATGAACAACAACAACCACACGAAGCCGCGCGCTCCGACGACCTCAGCGGAGAGGATGGGATCCCGCCCCGACGCGCGGCGCTCGTGCCATGCGCTCAGGACCGCGAGCGGCACGACCAGGACAAGGAGCACGATCGACCAGACCGGCCAGCCGAGACCGGGACCGAAGACAAGCGGGATGACGAAGGAGGCAACCGTCGCCATCAGGCAGACCACGCCGATCAGATCGAAGCTCCGCGCGGAGTCGCCGCCGCGCCGAGGCACAAACCCGAGAACCAATGCGAAGAGAGCCACGCCGATAGGTACGTTGACCAGGAATATCGGTCGCCACACAAGGTGCAGGATGTTCGCGCCCACCAGCAAGCCACCAACGATCTGGCCGCAGATCGCGCCGATGGCGATAACCGCGCCGTAAAGGCCGATCGCCCGGGCTCGCCCATGACCCTCGAAAGTCCGCTGAATGAGGCTCATCACCTGCGGTACCATGAACGCCGCCGAGGCGCCCTGCAACAAGCGAGCCAAGACCAGGAAGAACGAGTTCGGCGCCATACCGCAGATGAACGACATCAGCGTGAAGCAGAGTACTCCAATCGCCAATACCCTCGCGTGGCCGAACCGATCGCCGGCGCGTGCGCCGGTGATCAGCAGGGTGGAGTAAGCGACCGTGTATCCGGCGACGATCAACTGCAACACGGAGCCCGATGTGTGCAGATCCGAGCGCACCGCTGGCGAGGCTACGTTCACGATAGTTACATCCAGCACCGCCATGAACTGGGCGACCAGCAGCAGCGCAAGAATGATTCCCTTGCGAATTCTCTTCGACTCATCTCGGCCACAATCCGCCGAGGCTCCGGAGGCCGCGAAACTTCCATTCGAACCAGAGCGAGCCCAATTGGGATTTTGAACATTCATGAGCCAATGATGACCGGTGCTTCGCGACTGCGTAAGGCGTACCCATTACTATAATTGGCAGTACCACTCTTAGCCCGACCAAGGGAGCAATCACGTGGATGTGTCGCGAAGGAATGAGTTGGGCGACTTCCTGCGCAAGTGTCGGGCCCGACGTACCCCGATGGACGCGGGACTGCCGACCGGACCACGTCGGAAAACTCCTGGCCTGCGGCGGGAAGAAGTGGCCGAACTGGCAGGGGTTGGTCCCACCTGGTACACGTGGCTGGAGCAGGGGCGACCCATCAACGTGAGCCTTCGTACCCTCAACGCGATCGCGGACGCCCTTGGGTTGACTCGCCCGGAGCGCGAGCACATGTTCCGTCTCGCCGGCGTTACGTCCAGCCATCTCCCCGGGAGCGACAACCGTACAGATGCCGAGATACCCGAGGTAGTGCGCGCGCTAATCACGAAGATCGAGCCCTATCCTGGTTGCGTATACGACCCCAGCTATAATGTTCTACTATGCAACGAAGCCTACGCGGCCTGCTTCCCGGAGCTGTCTTCGGCAAATAGTCCGGATCGCAATATCTTGCGCTACCTCTCCCAACTCAACAGCACACAGTCGGCCGCCCAGGAAAATCTGATCCGGGCGATGATCGGTCGCTTCAGATCAAACTACAGCGCCAATATCGACAATCCGAGTTGGCACAGGCTGATCGAGGACGTCATCGTTAAGAATACTCAGATGAAGCGGTACTGGGAGGAGCAGATCGTGAACGATGCGGCGGATTCCGTCGACAGCGTCAGCACCGCAGTCGGGGAGATCACTTTCACCTCTGCGTCATTCGCCACGGGCACGAGTCCAGCACTGAATGTGCTGGTGGGAGTCCCCAGAACGAACCGCGATCGTGCCCTGCTGGAAGAATTGCTGCGCGCCACACCAGGTCCGACGGCCCTGCCTTGAGCCAGGGAGAGGATGGTCCTCGGTTTCCGTCTCACGGCCGGTGCCACAGCCCGGTCGGCGTCGGAGAAGGACAGAACTCAGCGGCAGCAGAGATAACCATCAACGATTACGGATCAGGGCAACGCGGCGAGACACCTGGCACCTCGGCCAATTCGGTCTGATGATCCGGCAGATGGCACGAGATCTGGGGGGTAGCCCAATCGACCATCGCCGGTTCTGATTCCAGCATTGCCGCGACATCGAAGCGCACCTGCCCCAGTCAGCGCGGGACTAGAGACACGTTTTCGAGCCGGCCAAGCTGCGGCGTTCAGTAGCCGGTGCCGTGGTGTGGTGGGTTCGGCCTACGGCGTCGCACAAGAGCGGATGCCGAAGAAGCCATCGACCCAGCCTGTGAGCCGGTAGTCAGTGCTGGCCTTGACCGGAACCGCGCGCACGGGGCAGTTCCCAAATGGAGTCGAAACGAGCGTGGCCACGTAGGTTGCTCGATCGGCGAGCCGAGGTAGCGATTGGCGGCAAGTGCGGTACGCCCGCCGCCTTCATCGTGAACGTCGCGGCTCGCCTGGTGCGTCGCCTGACCGTCGGAAGGAAGCAACTCGCTGTGCACGCCCTTCGACCGGAAAGTAGCAAGTCGGGTGGTAGCGAACCTCCCACATCAGCAGCGATGCAGGGGTGACGTGACAGCGATTAGTTGCCCACTGAGATCGGTCCGGACACGATTGGCGCACGGCTCGGTGCACGCCAAACCTCGATTCGCACTTATGGCCGGACTTCCTCCTTCACCCTGATCGTTCGGATGAAGACCATACCGGCGAGGGCACCGACCACACAGGCAAGGGCTGCCCAATACGGCGTGTGCGCGAAACCCAACTGATTCCTCGGCCGACTTGCTCGCCGATACCCCATGCCCGGCCGGTACGACGTGGTGCCGGCGGTTCGCCGACGGCTGTCCTCGGGTGTGACGTCGGTCGACTCTGGATCGCGTCCACCCGCCCGACAGCTCGACAGCTCACCGGATCGACCATCTCAGCGGTCCCCAGCTCATCGGTCCGCTCGCCGGAGAACTCCCTATCTGGCCGCGGCGATCTCCATGACCCACATTTGATGACAGAATGTGAGCGTGGGACTACAGATGTGGGATGATTGTCGCACCGAGTACTCCGCCCGTTGGCCTCGGTTCCAGACCGACTTCGAAGGGTTGCTGGACGGTCTGCGCGAGCTGCAGTTTGACAACGCGAGCGCGACGATCTGGGTGGGTCTGGCAGATCAATCGGTCGGGCGACGCACCTGGTTAGGCCGCCTCCCGAGCGATGAGATGGCCGCGCTGGTCGGCGCCGCATTGCACTTCAGGCTAGAGGTGAGCTACCCCGACGGTTCCTATGCGACGATCGCGAACCTGCCGCGGAAGCGGCGCACAATCCAATTCACGGCAGGCGTCGCCCAGGACGCAGTCCACCGGTTTCGGATCGAACTGCGGAGAATCGGGCTTCGACGCCGCGTTCTGCTCGTGTTGCCCTCCGCAGGCGCCTGCGTGGCGGCCACGGCCTCGATGACATTCGCCATCAGTTATGTGTCCCACCCAAGCGCAATCGGCATCATCGCGACGTGCGTCAGCGGCGCAGCCGCTCTCATCTGCTTCGTCGGCCCCCTAAGCAGTGGCAGCGCGCTGCCGACCCGGGGCAGGCGGACTCGCGTGAATCAATTGGAATTCCGCCGAGATCCGCAGAGCAAACTCGAAGCGAGACATCGTCTGATCACCTTCTCGCCAATCAATGCCGTTGACGTGGCAATCAGCCTCTGCCTCACGTTCGTGGCAGCACTTCTCGAACGCTGGCTGTAGGCATGCGGCAGGACCATCTTTTGCTCATGTACAGCGCCTATCGAGAGGTTGATCGCCCCCAAGTCACGAAATCCTTCGTCGCGTCGCCATCGCACCCAGCAGCAGGCTGAACGTGATCGTGATCAGCAACGAAGCCATGCACGTCGGTGCCCCCTCACACTGACGGGCATGCGGGCGCGGACCTTCGCCTCACTGACCCCATCGACGTGTGCTTCGTCGGGTTCTCACCTCCCTGAGCTGCTTGGATTGTCACTGATGGCGCTTTTCGCCGCGGCCGGACTCCAGCTTCGAGTCGCCCTCGAACTGGACGGTCTGAGAACACTGCCGGAACTCTTCACCAATGGCCTAGAGTTCTTGATCCCACAGGCTTGTGGTCATCTCAGGTCCAGGCGAGGTGCGGCGTCATGGTCCGGGTACCCGATAGGATTCCAGGTCAGGTTGCCGACATCGGTCGTCACCAGCATCGACTGCTGACCGATTCTCACGGCGGCTTCGAGCGGACGCAGTACAGGCCAGGCCTCACCTCGGCCATGATGACCTCGGTGCGGCCAACTCGTCTAGCGTGGTCCGGTGCTGCCCGGCGGCGGGTACCCACTGCCGCTCGTCGGCCCGGCTGAAGTCACCACGAACCCGCGCGCGTCAACATAAAGATGCCTCCGGCAACAACAAATTGAGTCAGCAACAACCTTTGTCAATGCAAATCCCCGATCTCGGAATCCGGGTCGTCGACCTACATTCTTGAACTTCCGGGTCGATATGATCACCCAGAGACATCAGGTAATACCAGACCAACAGGGAAGAGTGTCATGGCATTTCGAAGATCATCGAAAAAAGATGGCGCGACATCGGAGCCCAAGAGAGGGATCGTTGGAATTCGCCTGGGCGCGACATCATGGACCGAGGCTCGCCATTCCGGAACCGAGGAGCTTCGGATGGCGGAACTAAGGCACGAGATAGAAGCAGCGGAGAAAACCAAGAGAGGCGAGGAAGCTCGGCAGCGAGCGAGCGGGACTGGGGACGTTGAGAGAGGGTTCGGGATCACCGGATCCTTGGCGTCACTTCTTATATAGGTCGCACAGATAGCCCTGAGGTGAATAGTCTGGAGCGCCGACGAACACTGCAAGCCGACCACGCCAGGAATCTTTACGGGTCAGATCGGAAGCGGACAGGGACGCTCCGGAGTCCCGCAAATACATCAAGGTTCGCTCACCGTATGGAGTACTCGTCGACCCGCAACGCGCATTGGCAGCGTCGCGTGTGGCGGGAAAGAAAGATCAGCGCGGAAACCCCAGCAGGTTCGAGCTCGGCGGAGACACTGAGCCGAGAGTAGTCCTCGTCGACCCGCCCGAAGCAGCCACTTTCTTGTGAAGATTGACCGGCAGCAGAGGCTCAACCGGCTATATAAGCAGGAACCGCCTGCCAGGCTGACAATCGCCACGGCGACCCATAGAGGGCCGCTGGGCGGGTCGGCGGGTACAGCGGCGAGGGGAAAGTAGCCGTCCACTCCGAGCGCTGACCAGCACCCACCAAGAAGGACCACGAATGGCATCGAGACGGAGCGCTGGAGAGACGCGCACCCAACAGGGAAGGGGACGACCAGCAGAAGACATCAGACCGAGACAGAACAGCTCCCGCAGAAGCCGCATGTCGAACGGGACGACCGGTATTTGGAACACGCCGAAGTCCGAGCCTCACAGCAAGGACTGAGGACCGCAAGCCACCTGTGTCCAATCACCGCGTATAAGGATCGGCGCCGTAGAGGGTGCCGCGGTCGACGGTTTGACGTTCGATGATGGAGAACCACACCTCGATAAGGTTCGTCCAGGATGCATGGCCCGTGTGAAGTTCGCGCTGACGCGGGGGTGTCCCAGCCAGGCCTTGATGTTCGGGTACTTGTGGGCAGCAGCGTAGTTGTCCATCTCCAGATGCAACTCACGGCCGGGTAGGCGCGTGCGACTGCTGAGGAACTCGTGGTGCCGGTTCCGCGCCTTGCATGCGCGGCGGTGACCTGGCCAGTGGCGATCTCCAGCGCGGCGAGCAGGGCCGTCGTGCTGTGCCGGGCACAGTCGTGAGAACGGCGCTCAGTCGGCGCCGGCTGCAGCGTCTGGATCCGTGCAGTCCGGTCCAGTGGCTGGATCTGCGACTTCTGGTCAACACACAGTGCGATCGCGTTTCTCCAGTGGCGTCAAGCACACCCGACCACATCGGTGAACCTTGGCCTGGGAGGGATGGGCGATCGCCGACCACACGCCCACCAGCCTCGTCGCGGACGCTCTGCGCGGCCAGCGTCGTCGGCGGCACCTGCGGGGCGTACTGTTCCACAGCGACCACGGAGTCCAGAACACCTCCAAGGGCTTCGCTGGCTCTGCAAGAACTTCGGCGTCGTCCAACCCATGGGCGCGGTCGGCACGAGCGCCGGCAACGCCCTGGCAGAGGCGTTCAGCGCCACCACCCTCAAACGCGAGATTCTCACCGGGTCGTAGCCGTCACCGCGCTGTGACGCTGCCGATGCGAGATCTTCCGCTGAACCCACTCGCTACAACGCCGGAAGACGCCACTCCCGCTGCGGATACCGGGCCCCGAACACCTTCGAGAACCACCTCGCGGCCACTCTCCCCCAGGCCGCTTTAATCAAACACGCACCGTGTACACGATCCGGGGCAGGACGCCGGTGTCTCTCGCCATGCGGGAAGCTCGTAGACACGTTGCTCGGTCGCCCCTCCGCAAGTGTCCTTCGTGTACGCCGAAGCAGCACGCACACCCACTCAACTACGAGGCACGATGCGAACCAGTTCACGCAGACCGCGATCCCACTAAGCGCGGTCGAGGTCGTGAGTCTCAGCGGTATCGAGACTGCTTATCTCAACCGAAACCGCGGCGCACGGTCGTCGGAGTCGGGCCGGATCGGAATTGTCACCGGCGTGGTGGTCGGGGCCATTTGCGTCGTACACAAGGGCCTCCGGTCGTGTGATATCCGAAACAGGGTGGGCCGCCTGCTGTTCAGCAGGCGGCCCGTGGAGGGGATGAGAAGAGCCCAGCAGGCCCCACAATTGCTAGCAACCCACGTACATCGGCGGACACCCTGTGTAGCTCGGCTCGAGTGCAGGATGCCCATCAGCGACTACGGCCGACGCCGTAACAACACCGGTAGACAGAATGAGCATCGCCGCGACGGCAACGAGCTGTAATAGCGCTTTCCGCACGAGAAATCCGTCCTTTCTCTCCAACTGCAAGGGTGCTATCGAGTGATCCGGGTCACCGAGTCATCGCCAGTACACGCCCCAGCGGAGAATCAGGCAACGAACTTCGAACTTTGCGGAACCAACAGCCGACACAGTTAAGGCTCTTGCCCGACTCGCGCCAAGTGGCGCCACCCATCAGTCACGCGCAATCCACCGTTGAATACGGTATCGATCGTCCGTCCGTCCGCCGACCAAATCTCCGCTCTCCCTAGAACCGACTCGACGACGCACGACGCACCGGATTGGCCAATCGAGGTCCGTCCAGGTTCACCGTCTGCTCTCCGAGGAGGGCGTCGACCAGCGGATCACCGAAAATTCTCGACCGCAAGCGGGGGCTGTTCGAGGAATTCGCCGCATCAGCGAAACCGCCGACAGCGCACCCGAGGCCCTGGAGCTGTCCGAGGCAGACCTCGCCCGCGACGTCATCGCAGCCGAACGCGAACGCGTTTTCGTACCCTCAACCCGTGCCCACCGACACACAGAGTGAGTGACCGGTGGTGAGCTGCGGCCGTGATCGGTAGTGTGCACGGCGGTAGTTCGTTGCAAGTGAGGGATGCGCGTGGGTAATGCCTTGAGGTTCGGATTCGGCGCGAACGTGCCGCAGACTGACAACGATGTCGACGAGGCGCTGACTATTGGCTTGCTGAGTCTCGATGCGAATGTGCTGCTGAACTTTTATCGGTACAGCCCGAAGGCGCGACAGGCGCTGGTGCAGGTGTTGAAGGCTGCCGGGGATCGGGCATGGGTCAGTCATCAGGCCGCTCGGGAGTTCTGGCGGAATCGATGCATCGCGATCGACAGCATGAACCAGGCGACAGACGAAGTCGGCAAGGCGATCGAGAAGACCCGCGCTGCGGCCGTCAATGCCATCGATGCCTGGGCCAAGCAAACCGCCGTTCCGGAGGACACCAAGCAGCAGGTCACCGCGACGCTGGAGGCGGGCTACTGGCAGGCCCGCGACTTGATCGACACCGAGGTGCAGGGCGCCGGCACCATCTCGTACGACGGAAGCCGCGACACCGTGCTCGACCTTCTCAGCGACCTCCTGCCGGCTCATGTCGGACCACCACTGACCGAGGACGAGCACAAATCCGCAATGGCCGAAGGGGAACGCCGAGCCCAGGCAAAGATCCCGCCCGGCTACAAAGATGCGGAGAAGATCTCCGGTGATGCGGCTGACGGCGCCAGCGGCGACTATCTGGTGTGGATCCAGTCGATCGCGGAGGCCAAACGGCGCGACCTCCCGCTGGTCATCGTGACAGGTGACGAGAAGGAAGACTGGTGGTGGAAGCACCGCAACCAGTTCATGGGCCCACGTCAGGAGTTGGTTCACGAGTTCGCGCGAGGCTCGGAGCGACGGCTGTTCATGCTGCGGCCGGTGCAGCTGATCGAGCATGCGGCGGCACTCGAGGTGGCTGTACCTCCGGAGGCCGCAGCCGACGTCGCGAGGGCGAGCACCACCGACGAGGAAGAAGGCTGGACCCGGTTAGCGACCTTCGAGCTGCTCAAGCGGCTTGATGCCGAAGGATCGCCACATGCCGAGATCATCCGGATGGCTGCCGCGCAGGGCGGCACAGTCAGTCGTGACCAGGTCTACGAGGTCGCGGGCTCGGGCGAGGATCGGAAGCTCCGCGGATTCACCCGGCCGACGACGAGGATCACCAGACTCCTCGAGGAGGAGGACCGACTGATGCCGGGGGCCGACGTGGCGCTGACCGCAAACTACGACGGCGGTGCTACGGCGGTGAGTTTCACGATTCCGCCAGAAATGGTGGAAATCCTGAAGGCCGATGCCGAACACAGGGCCTGAAAAGTGACACCAGGATTCACTTCTTCAGATGGACAGTTCGGGAGACAGCGCTGTGGATGAGGAACTCGTTGAAGGGTCGGATTCGTGGGCCTTGGCGGGACTGCCTGGACGCGTGCCGGTGACCTCGTACCTGGCGTCGCGGTACGCGGCCCAGTACCGCGTGATCGTCGACGTGCTCCTGGCCGAGCAGGACAACAGCCTCACCGGGTTGTCCTACGACGAAATCGCCGCCGCGGTGTCGATTCGGTTGGCCAAGGTTCTTTCGGTTCAGCTCGCCGAAGAACTGGCTGCCGACGACGCCTGGAAACTCGAGGACCGGCTGCGGCAGTTGGTGCAGTGGGAGGTTCTCACGTCATGGCAGGAGCCCGCGCGGAGCGGCGAAGACTTCCTGCGCCGGCGCGATCGATTTCAACTGACGCCCGCGGCAGCCCGCTTGCACAGCTTCCTGTCCGATCCACAGTTGCAGGACGAAGCAGCCGAAGGTGATCTGACCCTCGCGCCGCGGGCGATTCACGATCGTTTGGCAGCCTTCGCCGAGGCCGTGCGGAAGCAGCGCTTCGTCGATGCGGCCGGGGAGTTTCAGCAGGTCATCACCCTCCACCAGGCGATGGCAACCGCAGCCCGCGGCTGGCAACGTGGCCTTGCACATGCCCTGTCCGGCGGTCCCGATGAGGCGAAGCAGGACATGTTGTGGCGGACGCTTCAGGCCTACGTCTCGATGTGGGGTGAGCAGGTCGACGTCAACAGTCCCCGCATCGCGGAACTGGTGGAGGAGCTCACCCCGCTGTTGAGCGCTTCGACGTGGCGCGCATGTGTACGAGCGGCGCTCGCCGACGAGGTCCCCGAGTCGTTGGTCGAGAGTCAGGTCGAGCGCTGGACGCACACCTGGACAGCGCTGGTGGCGTGGTTTGCGTGGCCGGCCGGTCAGGCACGGCGTCTCCGTCGCCAACTGCGGGATCTCGTGGCGCCGTGGGCTCGCAACATGTACATCCTGATGGACAGTGCGGGTTCGGTGACCCGCCGTCCGGAGTTGCTGCACCTCGCCGCCGCACTCGAACAGGCGCCGTCGGACCAGGAAGCATGGCGGATCTGGCACACGGCCGCGGGCGTATTCTCCGCACGTCATCTGCAACTGCCTGCTGATTCGCCGGATGACTTGGCTCTGCCGTGGGCCGTGGCTCCGGCGGCGCCCGTGACCGCGCGGTACCGACGCCAGGGTGCGCGCGCCGCCGTCGGAAGACGGCCGATGACTCCCAACTACGCGGACGGCAAAGCCGCCGCAGCCCGGGCCCGGCGAGCCGCTCGCGCGGAGCGCAGCGAAGCGGCTGTCGCCCTGGGACAGCGGACCGGCACCCGAATCGCGTCGTGGGAGGCGTTGAGCCGAGCGGAGTTCGAGCTCCTCCTGGATCTAGTCGGCGCCGTCCGTCGCACCGGCCGCACCATCGACGGACGGCGTACGGCAGTCAGTCCTGACGGGCAGTGGGAGGTCAGCTTGACCGTCGAGCAGGATGCCGGATCGGCAGTGGTGAAAACCGGCGACGGCGGCTTCGTGACGCGGGACTGGACGTTCGAAATGCGGCATCTGTGACCAGCGACCTCCAGCAGGCGTTCATCGGACTGCTCGACCGCACGGTCGTCACACGCTACGCCTGCCCGCAGTTGTGGCCGCTGGTGTTCAAACACCGCTCCACGCTGGCCGACTGGTTCGTGAACCGGCTCGGCTACCGGCTGCTCCTGACTGAATCCGCAGCCCGGCTGTACCGGCTTCCCACCGATGCCAAGGTCTACGCGCCGCGGCCGACGGACATGCCAGCGCGGCGCGCGCTGATCCTGGCAGTACTCACCGCTGCCGCGGCCGAGGATGCGGAAGATGTGACGAGCACTCAGGAACTTTCCGACCGGGTCCGGGTTCTGACCGATCGCAAGCAGACGGTCGTCACGCCGTACAACCCCGATCGGTATACAGAACGGATGCTGTTCGTGCGGGGGGTCCAGGTGCTGGTGGAGCTGGGCGGGCTACGACCGCTCGGCGCACCAACGACCGATCAGAACGATGACTGGGCGCGGCAGCGCAACAAGGTCGGCGATGCATTCGACGTGCGGCGCGAGTTGCTGCTGCGGATGATCGACCCGGTCAGCTTGAACGCAGCGCTCGGTTCCGCGGGCGGCCAGGAGCTGGAGTCCCCCAGGTTCGGCGTTCTTCGCCGGCTGCTCGAACTCCCGGTCTGCTACTTCGCCGACCTATCGGACGACGAGCGCGCGTATCTGACGAGTCAGCGGCGGCGGCTCCTGTCCTGGTGCGAGGAGATGACCGGCTGGACCGCTGAGGAACGCACCGAGGGAATCGCGCTCGTGGTGACCGAGGACAAGCACACTGATCTGCCCTTTCCCAGACTGCGGGCCGCGGACTTCTGCACGTTGATGATCCTCGACGAGTTGCTGCGCGACATCGGCACCGGCAAACCGTTCGGCCGCGATCGGATCGAGCTGGCCGCTGACGACATTGCCGACCGGTATCCGACGGCGATGACCGCACAAACAACAGTGCAGGGCGCGATGGCCGCAGCTGCCCTGGAGACACTGGCGGCGCTCGATCTACTGCGACCGGCCGAGACGCCCGGCGAGTTTCATCTGACACCCGCGGCGGCACGCTATCGCGGTCCCGCTGTCCACGAGACAACTGATCGATCCGACGGAGGAACCGATGACTGATGCACGGGTCGATGGCGCAGCCTGGCTCGACGCCGCACGGACCGGTGGTCTACCGACCGCGCAGCTGACCCGCTGGCAGCCACTGCGCGTCGGAATCGTCAATCTCTGGGAGTACGACGAGGCCGAGTTCTGGTTCGCCGACGGACGCCTGGTGCTGCGCGGCGGGAACGGCGCGGGCAAGACCAAAGTTCTCGAGCTCACGACCTTGATGCTGATGCGCGGTGAGATCGGTGCATCGATCCTCGATCCGTTCGGTTCGCAACATCGCACCATGCGGTTCAACCTGCTGCCCACAGGTGAGGCCGACGATCCACGAGAGCTGGCGGATGCCGGACTTGGTTACGCCTGGGCGGAGTTCGGGCGCATCGGCGATCAGGGCGAAGCGGAGTACTTCACCTGCGGTCTCGGCGCCAGCGCTCGCCGTGGGACCGGAGCTGCGCCGGTGCAAACCTGGCAACTGATAACCCGACATCGGATCGGCAGCGCGCTGGAGCTGACCCACTCCAGACGTCCGCTCAACGAAACAGAGCTGAAGAAGCTTCCCGGGGTGCAGGTCTACAGGAGCGCGACACAGTATCGTGCGCACCTGGCGCATGAGTTGTTCGGCATGGAGATCGACGCGTACAACAACCTGACCGAATTGCTCAAGCAACTCCGGAAGCCGAAGTTGGGCGAACGCCTGAACCCGGCGAGCCTCGCCGACACCCTGCGGGACGCCCTGCCGCCGATCGCAGCCGAGGAGATCGATCATCTCGCCGACGGGTGGGATCGGCTCGAACAACTCCGCTCCAAGGTCGACACCACCAAGCAGGCTGCCCACGCGCTGGCTCACTACACAAGGCATTCATGGCGGCCATGGGCCTCGATCGTCGTCCGCTCGCGGGCCGACGAACTGTCACGAACCACCAGTCAGCTCGAGCGAACCACGGATCTCAAGAATCGTGCTGACGCCGAGCTCGCCGAAGCCACGCGACAAGTCGGTCAAGTGACGCGTGAGCTCGATAGGGTGCGCGTCGACAAGGACGACCGCGAGGTCGAATATCGCGAGCTGCTGAAATCGCAGGCGTACACCGATGCGGTAGCGGCGGCAGGTCGAGTCGAAACCCTTCGCAGTGCGTTGACCACCGTGGCCCAGCACCGCGGGAGTGTGAACGAGCGACACAGCAGAACGGTCCTGGCTGTGGAGCAGTCCCAGGCAGTCGTCACCGCGGCTGCGGCGGAGGCCGCAGCAGTGGCCGAGCGGGAATCGACGCAGGCTGAAACCGTGACGGACCTCGCCGCGCGGGTCGGCCTCGCCGCTGCGACCGAACGACACCTGCCGGACCAGGACATCGCCGGGCTGCGTGTCGCGATCGACAGGAGGTTCGAGCGATTCGAGCACCATGAGCAGTTGTATGCGGACCTCGAGAGAGCCGTTGCCGAAGCCGAGGCGTCGGAAGGACGCGTCGCTCGGTCCGCCGCACGTCGCGCCGAGGCGGTATCGGAGGTCGCGGAGCGGCTGGTGCACCTGGAGAGCGCCGTCGACGACCTGCGCGTGAACTTGCGGAACTGGGCCCACGACTTGACGGCTGCCCCGACGACGGACGAGCAGGTCGAACACTGGTGTGACCTGGTCGCCGAGTTGACCGCAATGGGTTCATCGACCTCATCGCCACGCGCTGCGGTCCGGCAGCATTTCGACGGACACCGAGAGAAGGCGCAGCGGCGGATCGCGGTGGTCGAAGCCCGCCGGGAGCCATTGCGGGCCGAGAAATCGCGACTCGAAGCAGACATCGATCGACTGCGATCAATCTCCGAGAACGCGCCGCCGGATCCGGTGACGTGGAGCCGTCGCAACCGTCCGGAACCGTCGGCCGGGCGTGGAGCGCCGTTCTGGAAGTGTGTGAACCCGCGGGCCTGGCTGACTCCGGCTGATCTCGACGTCCTGGAGGCTGCGCTGGCTGCCGCCGGGATCCTCGACGCCTGGATCACTCCGTCCGGCTCGCTGGTCGATGCTGATGGCAACGAACCCTTCGACGTCCAGCTCCGGGCGCGAGCAATGGCCGGCGCCGGCCTGAACGACGTACTGGAGCCAACTTCCACTGACGGTGTGCCGGTGGACGTGGTCGCGGCCGTACTGGCCGGGTTCGGCTGGTTCGCCGATCGAGCATCCGCTCCAGAAGACGGGACTTGGCTGAGCGGCGATGGCTGCTGGTCAGTCGGTTCCCTGACTGGGCGAGCCGCACCCGCGCAGAGCGCGTCGTACCTCGGAACCGCAGCGCGCGAGGCGGCCCGCCTGCGGGCCATCGACGCGGCCAACGCCCAACTGCACCGGGTCGACGAGGACTTGACACTCATCGCGGCCGAACTCATCCTCCTCGCGAGTCAGCTGGAGCTCCTCGAGACCGAATACACCGCATTGCCGTCCGAGCAGCCAGTCATCGAGGCTGCTCGCGCGTTCGCTGTCAGCACGGAGTTGTCGGGCCGTGCAGAGCGGGAGCACGCGACAGAGGTTGCCCGGCACGGCACGATACAGGCCGAGGCAGACGACAAGCGGGCAAGCCTCGCAGAACACGCCGCTCGTTTCGGGTTCCCCATGGAAGGGCTGCAAACTTACGCCCGGGCACTGAACCATTGCCGCCAAGCGGTGCTGGAGCTGTCTTCGCTTATCGAGTTGAGCAAGTCGCGGCAAGATGCGCTCCACGCCGCAGAGAGCACAGCGGAGGACCGCGGAATCGAGTTGGAGGAGGTCGTTCAGGAGCTGGAGAAACTGACGACGGAGCGGCGGCAGGTCCGTATCCAACTCGACATCGCCGAAGCGTCCCTGCAATCGGATCACCACGACATGTTGGACAGAGCAGACCGCCTGGCCGAGCGCCTCACTCAGCTCGGTACTTCGATGACGCGCTTGGGCGACGAGTTGACCGAGGCGCGAGTCACCGTCGCCTCCGCAAAGGCGGTACTGGCCCAGCATGAGGAGCGCCGCGACGCAGCCGAGACTGCCCGTAACGAAGCATTGACCGCCTGGTGGGCGGTGGCCGACGCGGACTTGCTCGAGCCATTAGGCCTTTCCGTGCCCGAGAGGCGGGTGGTCGAGACCGGCCGGGAGAGCGCACGGGCTGCACGGCGGGCATTGCGGGACGTAACCGAGTCCGCTGCGGAGGAACGAGCGTGGCGGAGGTGCCTGACTGGCCTTCAGGAACTCCGGCAGCAACTGTTGCCGACGCGTGACATGCGGATCGATGACGACGGACCTGTTCCGCTCGTGTTGGTGCTTACCGATGCAACGCTCGGGTGGCAGCCTCCCCAGCCGGCCAGTGACGCACTAGCCAACGCCGTGCAGGAGTTGGAGGAGCGCTACAACACCGAGCAACGCGATGTGCTGGCAACCCTGTTGGAGTCCAACTTCATCGAGTACCTGAAGGAGCGGCTCGATTACGCCGAGGGCACCTTCCTCGACATCAACAGGCAACTTGCGAAGCATCCGACGGGACAGGGGCACGTCGTTCGGCTGGAGCGAGTGCCCGACCCTGCCGATCCAGAGGCAGTGCTCGTGGTGAAGGCACTCAGCCACGGATACGCACAACTCGGCGCGGATCGTCAGGAACAGGTGCGCAACTTCCTGTCCCGAAAGATCGACGCGGCCCGCGCCGACGCAAGGGCCGAGGGCGCGAGCGACTGGAAAGAACAATTGGCGAGTGCGCTCGACTACCGTCGGTGGTTGCGCATCGAGTTGCAGTTCCGGGGCGGGGACGGAGGCACGTGGCGCCGTTTCGACAATGCGAGTCACGGCTCGAAATCCGGCGGCGAAAAGGTCGTCCTGCTGTCTCAGCCGCTGTTCGCAGCAGCAGTGGTCGCCTACAACGCGGCCGGCCGCGGAGCGCCACGATGGATCTGGCTCGACGAAGCGATGACCGGTGTCGATGCGTCCGTCAAGGAGTCGTTCATGGGCCTCACCGTTGAATTCGACCTCGACGTCATGTTGACCGCCCACGACGAATGGTGCACGTACCGTACGGTTCCAGCCGTCGCTATCTACGACCTAGCTCGCGACAAGCTTCTGCCGGGCGTGGATATCGATAGTTATCTCTGGCTGGGCAAGAACCTGACTCAAGTCGAGCGAGCCCTGCCGATCGCTGTTGCAGGCGTCGAATGAGCGTCGTGCCGGAAGGAATCCGGCAATGGTCCGGGCTCGACGGACCGGCAGCGGTTCTACGCGCAGTGCAGATCCGAGCGCGTCGTGGGCACGACACCGAGAACGGCCGCCTGAGCGCGGTGGTGCTCTCGTCGAGCCAGCGACAGGAGGTGGGAAGGCTCCTGGGCAACAGTTGGGCACTCTCCGGCCGACCGGTCCAGCTTCGTGACGTCGCCGCTCGACTGGCTGAACACGGGATGACGGTCCGCCGGCTCGTCGAGGCGTTGTACGGCGAAGTCGAGCTCGACGCCGACGTACGACGGATGGAAAGCGAGCGGGCTCGAGCTGAGGACAAGTCCGCCGAGGCCGAACTGATCTGGGCCGGAGTGCTGCCGCAGGTCGCTCGCGACTGGCTGGCCGACGAGCCAATCCTGCCGGCGGCCGGTGCCGGAGATCGCCTCGGGGTTGTCTGGGAGGTGAGCGCGATCTGGATTCAGTTGCCTGACGGAACGACACCGCCGGTTCGGCATGCGCAACTTGCCGGTGTCCTCCTTGGCGACGCCCATTCACTGGACGCAGACCAGCTGCTCGGGAAGCTCGTAGCGCGATTGGCGGCGATGACCCAGGGACTGGCGCGACCGACGCGGGCCGGCAGGATCTGGCGGCTGGCGTGGGCGTCGGTCGGCGTACTCTGCGACGAGGTCTCGTCTCGGGTGCTCGCGGTGAATCTCGCACTGGAAGGGAACGCACACGCCGTCCGCTTGTGCTCCGCCTCCGTTGGCGAACCGGTGTGGCTGTCCTTGCGCTCGCTACGCGGCGACTGGAACGCAGTAGGTGGACCAGCCTTTGTCTGCGAGAATCCGACTGTCGCCGAGGCGGCTGCGGACCGGCTCGGAGCTGGCTGTCCGCCGTTGATCTGCACCGACGGTGTGCCGACCACCGCGGCTCTCGACTTGGTCGCCGGGCTCGCTGCTGCCGACATACCCGTGAGCGTCCGGGCGGATTTCGACCATGCGGGCTTGGTGGTCGTCAAGCAACTCGTGTCCGTGGCGCCGGCCGCTGAAATGTGGCGCTTCGATGTCGCCACCTACCTCCGGCACACCACCCACGGCACCCAGCTCGGCCATTACCCAGACCTGCGGTCGGCGATCGACCACATAGGTCAGGCTGTCCATGAAGAGGCTCTACTGGACGACCTACTCGCCGACCTGTCATCAGCAGCTGTACCGTGAGACGGGGTCGCCCCTGAACCACAAGAAAGCTCGGGTCGACCATCCTCCCGGCTTCCATGGATGCCTCGACTAGCACTTCGCTCCGCCATGGACGTAGATCCGTCGTCACAAGCTGGAAAGCTGCATCGGCCGTCGCGGTGGCGCCAATCCTCGTGAGCCACATCAGCTGAGCGGTTCTTGACGAGGAGGTCCGGAGCGTACATCAAATCGCACCCCTTGATAGCTCTTGGGGGTATGATTTAGTACATGATGCCTTCGGAGCCGCCTCGCGCACGCCAACGGCTCGCGATACTGCCGCCGACTTTCACCACGGCGCAGGCGCGTCGGGTCGGTCTGCCGTCACGGGATCTGGCGATGCTGGTCAGCGGAGGGGCCGCGATTGAACTCTCGCGCGGCGTCTACCGGCGCTCCGACGCCCCCGAGACTGCACACCTCGATCTGCTGGCTGTACACGCACGAGCTTCCCACGCAGTCGTCTGCGGCGAGTCCGCGCTCGCGCTGCACGATCTGATCGACGACATACCGGCCGCCGTACACATCGCCGTACCGCGCGGCACCCGACGTCCGGCGATCTCCTACCCGCCAATCATCGTCGCGCAGTACGCGGCCAAGACCTTCGACCTCAACGTCGAGCAGTACGAGGCGGCGCCAGGGGAGTTCGTGCCGGTCTACGACGCCGCCCGAAGCGTGGTCGACGCCATGCGGCACCGTAGCCGCATCGGCCAGACACTGGCCCTGGCGGCGCTGGGTCGCTACCTACGAACCAGCGGGCCCGACGGGGTCAGAGATCTCCAACACGTCGCACGTGAACTGCACGCTCTGTCCGTCATCCGGCCAGCCGTCGAAGCGGTGCTCGCCTGATGGTCAATCCAGCCCGCGACACCACAGCCGGTCGCATCTACAACGACTTGCGGAACTCAGCACGCCGACAAACGCGCGCCACCGACGAGGTCATGGTCGAGTACGTCCTCGAAAGATTTCTCTACCGACTGGCAACATCTCCAGCCGGCCGCGAACACTTCGTCCTCAAAGGCGGCCTGCTCCTGGCCCAGTTCGGCGCCCGCCGCACGACCCGAGACATCGACATTCTCGGGCAAGCCTTCACCGGCGACGACACCGAGATCATCCGACGCATCCGGGCGATCGCCGCGACCGAAGTCGACGACGGCGTCACGTTCGACAGCACAAGCCTGAGAGCCGCGCCGATTCGAGATGACGGCCGCTACCACGGACTACGACTCGTCATGCCCGCCTCGATCGCCCGTGCACAACTCAAGCTTCAACTCGACGTCAGCATGGGCGATCCCATCACCCCCGAGCCTCAACTCATCGCATACGAACAACTGCTCGAGGCCGGGACCTTCACCATCCTCGGCTATCCACTCGCCACCGTCATCGCCGAGAAACTGTCCACCGCCATCGAACTCGGCGACCTCAACACCCGCGACCGTGACTACGGCGACCTCTACCGCCTGCTAACTGCCAACACCCTCCGCGCCGACGAAGTATCCGCCGCACTCGAAGCCACCGCAGCCCACCGACGGATCACCTTACGACCACTCAGCTCAAGCATCACCGACCTCCCCCAGCAACGACAGCCCTCCTACACCGCATGGCTACGACGCCAAGGCCCCGCCGCCATCGGCTATGCAACCAGCTTCGCGGACGCAGTCGCGGTGATCACAGCCTTCGCCGACCCACTCATCACCAGCGAGACTCGCGGCAGGCACTGGGATCCCGAGAACACCCGGTGGACCTGAACAACAGGTCACCCCACAGCCCGCCAGGACACCCTTCTTCGACAGGTCCGTCCGCGACGCACCTCTTTACGCACCTCAATCAGCGCGAGAGGATGGTGAGTAATGAGGACCGATGTGCACGAGATAACCCCAGAATCCCTTGTCAGTAAGAGCTTTCGGTAATCAGCGACAAATGGTGATCAACCTCGGCTGGAAATCAGCGGGTTCGGGGTTCGAGTCCCTGGCGGCGCACCAGCATCAAGGTCCAGGGCAGACATCGCAATCTGCACCTGGGCCTTTTTGCTTGCCCCCGCCACCACCGCGCCCGTCACCCGATAGTGACTGTGCGTCACATCACAACGCTTCGCCTCCCTGCCGCACTTCCCGATTCTCCAGCGTGGCCGGCGTTGAACAGCCAACCATTAACCCGGTTGGAGGCATGACGTTGTCGAGGCCACCACTGTCGATCAGATCCTGGGGACAGATCTCCACCTGGGTCGCCGAAACCGACACCAACGGCAAGCCCACCAAGCACAAGTCACAGGCAAGATTCCGTGACCATGACGGCCACCTCCGCCCGCTCTCTGCCTACGCCAAGACCAAGACCGCCGCCGAGCGCGCCCACTTGAAGAAGCTCCAGGACCGCGCCAAGACCACCCAGTCCGGCGAACTCACCGCGATGCACAAGATCAACCACCTCCTCGATCTGTGGGAGAAGAGGTTCGAAGACCTGATTGCCGACGGCAAACGGTCGCCGACATCCCTGGACACCTACCGACGGTCCCTCAAGAACCACGTCCGCCCCGCCCTCGGTGAGCTCCGCATCGGCGAAGCCACCACCCCACGCCTCGACACCGTTCTCACCAAAATCAAAGCCGCCGCGGGAGCGTCCACCGCCAAGACCTGCCGCCCCATCATCTCCGCGCCATGAAACTCGCAGTCCGCTACGGCGCGATCACCGTCAACCCCGTCCGCGAAGTCGACACCATCGAAGCCCCCACCAAGAACCCACCCCGCGCCCCTCACCCGCGAAGAAGTCTCCCTCCTCCGCAAGAGCCTCGCTGCAGACGAACGAGCGGTCGAGGCCGACATCCCCGACCTGACCACCTTCATGCTCGGCATCGGCGAACCCGTCTTCGCCGACCGGCCTCGGGAGTTCTGGCCTTGTAGACAGGCGAGTGGGGCGGCTGAGGTTTGGCCTCATCGGGTCGGTCGATCTGGCCGTGTTTGCTGCGTTCGTTGGCGTCTCCTGAGGGGCATCTGGCTAACGTCTGCGGTATGACCGGGACCGCGCTCCGAGTCAGGACTCGTCCGCCCGCCGAACTCACTGGATACGAGTGTGATGTGGCTGCCGAGCTCACAGACCCCCCCGGACGCCCACGAGTAACGACCTCGCTCAGACCTGGTCGGTGGGGCGGATGACGATCTCGGCTACGGCTCGCCGGCGGGGGCCCGTGACGATGTAAGCGACGGCTTCGGCGATGTCGTCGGCGTGCAACTGTTCGACATCGGCGAACCTGGCCGTCATGCGCTCGTGGACGGCGGCTTGCTGGTGGCTGAGGAGTTCGGTCTGTACGAGGCCTGGTTCGACGACAGAGAAGCGGACGTTGCGGCGGGCGTATTCCTGGCGCCAGGCTTCGGTGGCTGCGGTGACGCCGAACTTGGTGGCGTTGTACACGGCGGCGTTGGGGATGACCCAGCGACCGGCGATGGAGCTGATGTTGACCACGTCGGCGACCTGGCGCGGGCTGGTGGCGGCGGCTTCGACGAGGTGTGGCAGGGCGGCCTTGGTGAGGTAGAGCAGCCCGTTGAGGTTGATGTCGACCATTTGCTGCCACTCGGTCAGCGGTGACGCGGCGGAGTCGCCGGTGAGCATGACGCCGGCGGCGTTGACCAAGGTGTCCAGTCGGCCGAGCCGATCGACGGTGGTGGCGATGGCGTCAGCCGCTGCGTCGGCGTCGGTCAGGTCGGCGGCCAGCGCGACCGCCTGGCCGCCTGCCGCGGCGATTTCCTTAGCCAGTGTGTCGAGGCGGTCTTGGCGGCGGGCGACGAGCACGACGGCGGCGCCCTGGGCGGCAAGCCGGCGGGCGGTGGCTTCGCCGATGCCGCTGCTGGCGCCCGTAACCAGAGCGACCGTCGTGGTCAGAGTGGTGGTGGTTCTTTCCGGGATGAGGTCCATGACTCCACTCTGCGACGCGATTTATGGGGGTACCAGGGTCTGTTTATGGGGGTATAACTACCACCTGGTACCAGGCGGGGCATACTGACAGAGTGGAGGCATGACGATGTCCCTGGAGGCGCGGCGAGCGGAGCCGACCGATGAGCAGGCCAGGCGGCGGGAGCTGACGTCGTTCCTGCGCAGCAGGCGCGAACGGATCTCTCCGGAGCAGGCCGGGCTGCCTCGCACGGGTCGCCGGCGGACGCCGGGGTTGCGCCGGGAGGAGGTCGCGCACCTCGCAGGTATGGGGGTGACCTGGTACACGTGGCTGGAGCAAGGCCGCGACATCAAGGTCTCCGAGCCGGTGCTCGCGGCGATCGCGAGGACGTTGCGGCTCGATCAGTACGAGCGAGCCCACCTCTACACGCTGGCTGGGCATCCTGTGCCACGGGAGCACGACTCCGCAGACGTCCCGAGGGCCCTGCTGGTGATGATGCGGCAGCTCGAGCCAATTCCGGCCGCGCTGATCAACGCCCGCTTCGACCTGCTCGCCTACAACCGCACCTATGAGTGGCTGGTTGGGGGTATAGGCGATCTGTCGTTCGAGGATCGCAACTGGCTCGTGCTGATGTTCACCTCCCCGAGATGGCGGACCACCCTGCTCGATTGGGAGGACGCCGCCGTGCGTCTGGTCGGCCGGTTCCGATCCGGAATGGCCGAACACGCCGCCGAGTCCGGGTGGAAGTCGCTGGTCACGCGATTGCGGCAGGAGTCGGCGGATTTCGAGCGCCTGTGGGGACAGCACGCGGTGCGTGGCCCAGAGAACTTCACGAAGCGTTTCCTGCACCCCGAGGTCGGCTTACTGACGCTGGACTACACGCAACTGTCGTTCGGGGAGCGTTCGGCGATCAAGCTCGCCACCTACACCCCGGTGGACGACGAAACCTGGTCGAAGGTGACCGGGTGGTCAGTTCGTGGTGGGCAGGAGGAAATCGGCGTAGTCCGGTAGACCACGCAGGTGGGTGCCGCCGTCGACGAGCAGGGTGATGCCGGTGATCCACTCGGCGTAGTCGGAGGCGAGGAACACGACGGCTTTCGCGATGTCGGCAGGCCGGCCCATGCGTTCGACGCTGAAGGTGCGGTGCCACGCCGCCGTGAACTCGGGCGTGGTGGCGTCCTGGCCCATCGGGGTCTCGACGGCGCCGGGCGCGACCGCGTTGATCCGGATGCCGTGCCGGCCGGCTTCGAGGGCGGTCACCTCAGTGAACTTGTCGATACCGGCCTTGGCCGCGGAGTAGTGAGCGTTGCCCCGGGTCGTCCCGAACGTCTCGACGGAGCCGAGGTTGACGACGACTCCGGGTGTGCCGGTGGCCTTCATGTGGTTGATCGCGGCCTTGGTACCGAGGTAAGTGCCCTTGAGGTGCGTGCCGACGACTGCGTCGAAGTCGGTTTCGGGCAGGTTCTCGACCAGATCGAGGGTGCTGTTCCCGGCGTTGTTGACCAGGATGGCGATCGGGCCGAGTTCCTCGACGGCGCGCTCGAACAGCCTGGTGATGTCGGCGGCCAAGCTGACGTCGGCGGCCACGGGGATCGCCTTGGTCTTGTCCGCTGTGTGGGCCTCGGTGAGTTGCTTGGCCGCCGTGGCGAGTTCGGCTTCGTTGCGTGCGGTGATGACGACGTCCGCGCCGTGGGTCATCAGGTGGTCCGCGATCGCGTAGCCGATGCCCTTGGACGCGCCCGTCACGATCGCCGTCTTGCCTACGAGTTTCATGGCTCTTCCTTCGAGAGTTGTCACAAGCTGTGAGAGGAGCGGGGAGCGAAAGGCTCTCAGGCCCAGGCCGACTCGGAAACGTCGCGCCACTTCGCGTCGGACTCGGCCAGCGCCGCGGCGGCGTTGTCCCAGTACTGGACGGCGTCCTTGCCGAGGAGGATGCGCACCGGTGCGTCGTCGCGGCCGGCCAACTCGGCGATGATCGTCGCGATACGGGCGGGGTCGGCGGAGTTCGGCCGCGCGGCGTCCGGGTCGGAATTGCGCAGCATGTCGGCGAACACGCCGACGGTCTGCCGGTACGGCTCGCTGACCGGCGGGATGGTCATCGACGAGCCGGCCCAATCAGTTCGCATGCCGCCCGGTTCGAGGACGGTCACCTTGAGCCCGAACGGCGCGACCTCTTGGGCCAGCACAGTGGAGAAGCCACCGACGGCCCACTTGGCGCTCTGGTAGGCGGCCAGGCCTACGGAGCCGATCCGGCCGCCCAGCGAGGAGACCTGGAAGATGTGCCCGGCACCCTGCTCGCGCAGGATCGGGACGACGGCCTTGGTGACCCGGACGACGCCGAAGAAGTTCGTGTCGATCTGAGCCCGGAAGTCGTCGAGGGTGACGTCTTCGACGGAGGCGAGGTCGCCGTAGCCGGCGTTGTTGACCACGACGTCGTAGCGGCCGAAGGCATTCAGGCCCTGTTCGACGGCCTTCCGCACGTTGTTGTCATCGGTGACGTCCAGCGCCACCGGGAGTACGCGGTCGCCGTAGCTGGCGAGCTCTGCGAGCTGCTCCGGCTTGCGCGCGGTGGCCACCACCCGATCGCCGGCATCGAGGGCCTTCTCGACGATCGCCCGGCCCAGTCCACGAGAACTGCCGGTCACGAACCAAACCTTGGACATTTTGTGCTTCTTTCTCTGGAGTCATCTGTTATTCGGAGAGAAGGGCGCGCACTCGCTCCGCGGCATCCTGACCGTCCTGGTAGCCGAGCTCAGCTGCCTGCGGCCGGACCGAGAAGTCCACGAGCCGGTTGCCGTACTCCTCGTGGACGCCCTTTCCGCCCGTGATGGACTCGACCCGGATGCCCTGTTCGGTGAGTTTCGTGAGCGCGTCCATCTCGTTGTTGGCCAGAATCGGCAGCCACAATCCGACGAAGAGGATTGCGTCGAGGCTCTTCTCCTTCGCGAGCTGAGGGGAGAAGGCATCTCGGGCGCCGTCGATGTATGCTCCGTCGCCGTGGTGGATCGGCGGGAAGAGTCCGGGGACCGCGAGCGACGAGGCGACGGCGGCGGCGAACTCGATACCGTCGGACTTCTGCCAGAGCACGGTCTCGCCACTGATCCCGTCGACCGCCGTCGGCCGGAAGTCGACATCCGGCCACTCGTTCGTCCCCAGCACGTTCGCGAGGTGGGTCGAGAACCGGGCCTGGTCGATCAGGGTTTCGGTGCGCAGGGCAACGGCACCAAGTGCCCTGGCCTGCTCCTGGGGTGTGCCCTCCTTGTTCATGAGCAGACCGGCCACTTCGGGTGAGATCTTGGCCGGACCGTTGAACAGGATGTCGCCGCGGGTCCGCGGGTCGCCGTACTCCTCGGGTGAAGGGGACTCGACGTCTCCGCTCACCTCCCGCGCGTACAGCTCCTTGGCGGTTTTGCCTGTGGCGATCGAGGCTCCGACCACCGAGCCGGCTGAGGTTCCGACGATGACCGAGCTCGCGTGCACATTCAGGCCGGCGGTCTGCTCCAGGGCCGCGAGTACGCCTGTCTCCCAGGCGATTCCGACCTCGCCGCCGCCTCCGAGAATCACACCGAGGTTCATAAGTACCTCCAAATCCGCGGGCTTTCGAGCCCGACATCGAGCGTGCATTTTGACCATCACCGGCACCTTGACGGGACCGGACATTCAGGGCCATCGCGCCGAACCGGCACGAATCTTTCAGTGGAAGGCGTAGGTGACGTGCGTGAGCTTTTCGGACAGCTCCCACAGCTCACGTCCGACGGCGGGATCGGTGGCGGCCGGGGGCATCTCGGCGACATGCGGAACCCCGCGGAGCTCGGCGCGCCCGTCCGGCACGACGAAGTCGCCTGCCTTGACGCCGGAGTTGGTCGCGGCGTAGACGGAAGGCCGGGCCGCGTCAGCCGGGCTCTGGCCCACGAATCGCTCGAGCACCATCGACGCAATGACCTGCATGTACCTCGGAAGGTGCTGCTGAAGCCCTGTACTGCTCGTGCCTGGGTGCACGGCGACGGCGGTAATCCCGGTTCCCGCCGCCCGCCGCGCCAGCTCCAGCGTGAAGACCACGTTCGCCAGCTTCGACTTCGTGTACGAGGCCATCCCCGACTCGTAGGACTCCAGGCTCAGCGGATCCTTCAGCGTCGCGCCCTTGTTCCGCGACACCTTCGCGCTCACCGTCACAACCCGGGCCGCGGGCGCGGCGAGCAGGGCCGGCAGCAGGCGTCCGGTAAGCGCGAAGTGCCCGAGGTGATTGGTCCCGAAGGTCAGCTCGAACCCGTCGGCGGTCTCCCTGCGCTCTGGCACCGCCATGATCCCCGCGTTGTTGATCAGCAAGTCCAGTGGCCGCCCGCCTGCGACCACGGCGGAGGCGGCGCTCTCGATCGATGCCAGTGAGGCGAGGTCGAGCACCAGGCCCTCCACCTTGGCGGTGCCAACGGCCTCACGCACCGCGGCGACCGCCTGGTCAACCTTGGCCTTCGCCCGTCCAGCGATCACCACCTCGGCATCAGCCTTGGCCAGCGCCACCGCCGTTTCGAACCCGATCCCGCCAGTGCCGCCGGTGACCAGTGCATGCCTGCCCAACTGCGAGGGGATGTCCATCTCGACTCCTAAGTGAACGTTCATTTAGTTCGATGGATCCAGGCAACCATGGCCATCTCCAGTTGTCAAATGAACGTTCACTCAATAAGATGGGTGCATGGCATCCAGAGACCCCGAGGCCAAGCGCCGTGCCCTACTGGACGCCGCGCTGGCCGAGTTCGCCGAACACGGCATCGCCGGTGCGAGGATCGACCGGCTCGCCGGCCGGGCGGGGTGCAGCCCAGGCCTCGTCTACACCTACTTCGCCAGCAAGGAAATGCTCTTCGAAGCCGTATTCGACCAGGTTGTCGAGCAGACGACCAAGGAGGCACCGATCTCGGCGGACGAACTTCCGGAGTACGCGGGCACCCTCTTCGACGGCCAGACCGCCAATCCCGACGTGATGCGCCTCGCCGCCTGGCACACCTTGGAACAGCGGGAAGGCGGGACGTCGATCGAGGCCATCACCAAGGCGAACCGGGCGAAGATCGACACGATCCAACGGGCCCAGGACGAAGGCCGGATCTCCAACCGCTTCACCGCCCCGGAACTGCTGATGCTCATCATCAACACCGCCTCGATGTGGACGCTGCAAACCCCGGAGATCACCGACCTGGGCCCGCGCGAGCATGCCGCGAGACGGGCCACGATCGTGGAGGCTGTGCGTCGACTGGTCGAGCCTTAGCTCGCTCGGAGGACCGGCGCTGCCGACCGCAACCGGGAACAACGGCGCCGCGGACTTGGCGGGCGCGTCAGTGCTTCCCCAGAGGCAGAGCCATGCTGGACGGCCGGCCCACGTGCTAGCCGGGCGCGCGCTTGCCTGTGAATAACTTCGAATTCAAAGCATGTACTATCGCGGGATGAGGGAAGCGACGCCAGGCCTGAGCGTTGAGCAGCTTGGTGCGTACTTCGCTCTGGTGGAGGTCAGTCGACGCGCCCCGGGGGCAAGCCGAGGATGACCGATCTGGCCGATGGTGTCGTGTACAGCCGTAGCGGGCTGACCTATCAGGCGGGCTTGTTGGACAAGCGCGGCCTGATCACTCGGGTCCGCGACCACATGCGTGCCGCTCCGCCCCGCTCCGCCCCGCCTCGCGCGCGGCGCAACCAGATCGGCTGAGGCGGGCGAGAGCGATGGATCGCGCGTTGCTGGCGGACTTTCTCCGGGCTCGCCGGGAAGCTCTGCAGCCGGAGGAGGTGGGACTGCCGCGGGGCGCCCGGCGTCGTACCGGTGGGCTGCGGCGCGAAGAGGTCGCGGTACTGGCCGGCATGTCGGCCGACTACTACAGCCGGCTTGAGCAGAAGCGCGGCCCGATGCCGTCCGAGCAGATACTGGCCGCCGTGGCCCAGGCGTTGCGGCTCAGCCCGAGCGAGCGGGGGCACCTGTTCGCCCTCGGCGGGCACGCGGCTCCGCGGCGCATCCTTCAGGACGACCGGGTCAGTCTGGCCATCAGGACCATCGCGGAGGAACTCTCGGACACGCCTGCAATCGTGTTCTCCCGGTTCGGTGAGGCATTGCTGCAGACCCCGGCGGCGGTGGCGCTGTTCGGTGACTACACCCGTTTCGACGGCATGTCGCGCTACCTGGTCTATCGCTGGTTCACCGACCCGGCCCAGCGTGCCATCTATCCGCCCGAGGACCATGACGTACGCGCCCGGGTCTTCACCGTGGACCTGCGGGCGGCGTACACGACCGATCCGGCGGGCATCGCCGGGGAGATCGTCGACGCGCTGCTGGCGGTCAGCCCCGAGTTCGCCGAGGTCTGGCGGCGGCACGAGGTGGACGTCACCCATCACCACGAGCTCAAACGCTACCGTCATCCGGAACTCGGCGAGTTGGAGTTGTACAGCCGGCGGCTGGTGGATCCCGACGAGGAGCAGGATCTGCTGGTCTTCATGGCCGAACCCGGATCACCGAGCGAGGCCAAGCTCCGGCGGCTGGTCACCATGGCCGGGGACGAGGCGTGAGCCGAGCCTGAACCTCTTATCCATGGTCTGTCATACCGTGGATGACGAGAACATTCACCCGCCTCCCGTTCTGCGCCACGCTTGAGTGGTCGAACCGGGAAGGCGGTGAGCACCGTGGATCAGGAAATACTGGCGCACTTTCTCCAGCAGCGCCCTGACGAGGCGGCACCCGGCCGGCCCGATCACCGAGCCAGCCCGGTCCTGGAGCTCATCGTCGAGCACCTGCCGGAGTACCCCGCGACGGTGTTCTCCCGGTTCGGCGAGGTGTTGCTGCAGACCCGTCCGGCGATCGCCCTGTTCGGCGATTACACCCGGACCGGCGGATCGTCGCAGTTTCTGGTCGATCGATGGTTGAGCGACCCGTCAGCGCGTGAACGCTACCTCGTCGAGGTGGGTGTCCCCGTTCGGCACCACCCGAGGTGCTATCGGCATATCGCACTGGGCGGGTTGGCGCTGTATCGCCATCTGCTGGTCTGTCCGGCGCAGCGCCAGGCGCTGCTGGTCTTCATGCCTGTCCCCGGCTCCGCGAGCCACGCGAAGCTGCGTGCTCTGGCCGCCGCGAGTAACGAGGACAGTTCTGCCGACCGGCAGTAACCCCGGCTGAGCCGGCTGTCACGCACCACACCCTGCTTGCTTCGAATTCGGAGCTTGCTATTGGACAGAAGTGCTTCGAAATCGAAGCACAACGAATCAGAAAGACGAGGCCCGTCATGAAGGCAGTGCGTTTCCACGAGTACGGCACCCCAGAGGTCCTGCGCTACGAAGACGTAGACCAACCGGCCCCCGGCATCGGCGAGATCCGGATCCGGGTGGCCGCGACGTCGTTCAACCCGGTCGAGGGCAACATCCGCGCCGGTGTCATGCAGGGCCCCATCCCGATCCAGCTGCCGCACACCCCCGGCATCGACATCGCGGGCACGGTCGACGCGCTCGGCGAGGACGTGACCGGCTTCGACATCGGCGACCGGGTGATCGGCGCCCTGCCGCTGACCAGCACCGGCGCAGCCGCCGAGTACGTCATCGCGCCGGCCCGGCTTCTGGCGGCAGCCCCCACAAGCATCCCGCTGGTGGACGCCGCCGGACTACCGCTGGTCGGGCTCACCGCGTGGCAGGCGCTGTTCGACCACGCGAAGCTGACCACCGGCCAGCGGGTGCTGATCAACGGCGCGGGCGGCGTCGTCGGCGGCTACGCGGTGCAGCTGGCCAAGAACGCCGGCGGATACGTGATCGCCACCACCGGCCCGGGCAGCTCCGAGCAGGCCAAGACAGCCGGCGCCGACGAGATCCACGGCCCCGGGATCCCGGAGCTGTCCGAGCCGGTCGACGCCGTGCTCAACTTCGCCCCGATCACCCCGGAACAGATGGCCGCCCAGGCCGGCGTCATCCGGGACGGCGGCGTTCTGGTCAACACCACCGTGTGGATGCCAGCTGCGTCCGACGAGGCTCGCGGCGTACGGGGAATCAACCTCTTCTTCCGTCCCGACGCCGAACAGCTCGCCCAGCTGGTGACCCTGCTTGACGCCGGCAAGCTGCACCTCGGTGCGACCCGGCGGGTGCCGCTGGCCGGAGTGGCCCAGGTGCACGCCGAAGCCGCCACCGCCCCGATCAACGGCAAGATCGTCTTCGTCGCCCCCAGCGCCCCCCTCGACTAGAGGAGGCACTCGGATCCCCACCCTGGGTGGTTCGAGGAGGAGGTGGTCGCGCCCGAGTTGCTGGCCCATGTCATCATCGCTGGTCGGGCAGGTCCCCGAAGTGGAGCACGCCGCCCATCCAGCCGGCGTCACCGAGGCACCCCGGACGATTCACCCTTCAACAGGCAGCGGCTCCAGGAGCTCCGGCCCGTTGTTCTTCACGATGTTCACGGCCTTCGATACCGCGTACATGTCGAGACTGCTGTCGACCGGCGGCACCATCAGAGACCGCAGCTGGTCGACGTCGTGTTGCGGGGATCGTGTACGTCGGCACGACGCGATTCGGGTCGTCGTCGGGCAGCGACTTGTCGTACCAGACCTCGTACAAACCAGCCAGAGACAGCGTCGAGCGATCCGAGGGCCGGATTCTCTGCACTAGTCAAGTTGCTGATCCACCTGGCTTCGCGTCGCACCGGAGGCCTGGGTTCCGTCAGGCTCTCGACGGCGGATCCCTCTGGCTGGGGCTAGCCCTGTTCCCGTCGCTGCTCGTTGATACGCAGAGCCTCGGCGAGCTGGTCCTCCAAGATGATGATCCGGCACGCCGCCTCGAGCGCAGTGCCTTCGTCAACGAGCTCACGGGCCCGAGCGGCTAGACGCAACTGGTAGCGGGAGTAGCGGCGGTGGCCGCCGTCGGAGCGTTGCGGAGCGATCAGTTTCGCCTCGTCCAGGCTCCGCAAGAATCCCGGCGTCGTACCGAGCATCTCCGCAGCCCGCCCCATCGTGAAGGCCGGATAGTCGTCATCGTCGAAACTGGCCGGCCTATCCGGGGTTGAACTCATCGGGGTCTCCATGTGCAGGTCTGGGTTCATCGAACCTCCATGCCGAGGGCCCCGGTGCCGAAGCACCGGGGCCCAGGGGTTGTTGGATTGTCACCATCTACCGGCCGAAAGGCCGGCCTTGCATGTCCGCAGCGCGCCACGTGAAGGCCATCACTGCGGGGATCGCTGAATGCGTAACCGAAGACCACCTTCCCATCCGATGGAACTACGGCACCCGCCCGGCAAAGTACAGGCACTGGCGGGCGATCCGACGGCGTAATCCGATCCCTTCTCTCTCGAACAACAACTACCGCTACTTCAACTACGAACTGCTACTTCCATCCGTCGAGACCGGAACCCTTCTCAACCACTGGCCCCAGTGCCCCTGACGGATCCTGGCGTGAAACCCGAGCCCCTTCACTGATCGGCCCGGCGGAGTCCGCCGTCATACCACTTCACAACCTTTGGACAGATCGATAGCTGTCCACGTCAGCTTCGCTGTTCTCCTCTGTCAACACGAGGAACGCTACACCCTCCACCTTGCAATGTCTAACCCCGCCACCATAGATATCTGCGGTTTCGTGGCCGGTCGGCTCGGACAGTGACCGAGGACCGCCTCGTGCGTTGATCTCCTTCGGTCCACAGTCGAGGTGACCTTCGGCCCTGGTTGGCCGGCGGGGCCTGTGCCAGCGTGAGTTTCGTGAGCAGTCAGAGAAACGCTCGTGAGGCGAAGCGCCTCCACCGGTTCGACCGCTGGCTGTACCGTGGCGGGCACCCGAACGGCCTAGCGCGAACGATGAACCGAGTCTCGGCCATCCAATTCGCGACTGGCCTATTCGCGCGACGCAGCTGGGTCACCTTGGACGTACCCGGACGGCGCACCGGCCGCCTCATCTCCTTCCCACTCGTCGTCGCGGACTACCAGGGCGAGCGTTATCTGGTATCGATGCTCGGAAAGAACGCGAACTGGGTGCGCAACGTCCACGCGGCCTGCGGGCGGGTGATCCTGCGCCACGGCCTGCGCGAGGCTGTCTACCTGGAAAGCGTCGAGGTCGACGCCCGCGCGCCCATTCTGCGCCGCTACCTGGACTGCGCGCCCGGAGCACTGGCCCATGTGCCGGTCGACCGGCACGCCCCGCTTGCGGAGTTCGACCGGATCGCCGGGCAGTTCCCAGTCTTCCGTATCAGCGTCGCTCCGTCAGAACTGCCCGACCTCCACAGGTAGGCGACCTGCAGCAGCGCCCGCACTGATCGACTTGGCGACCCGCGGCCGGACCGTCGTCGCTCAACCCTGCCAACCTGGAGGGAATCCGAGTCCTCCGCGACGACCTCTTCCGGACCGTCCATCCGCCCAGCTCCCATCAGGAGATCGCGGAAACCCTGGCCGCACTGCGCGCCCTGACCCGCGTGGCCCTACGCCTCGAGCGCACACCTCAAGACGCGCGATGACGGTAGCGGCGCTGCCCGTATCGACCGCAGAGCAACACTGGAGACGTGGCCGCTCTGGCCGCTCAAACGAAGGAAGTGCACCATGACCCTGTTCCTGATCATTCTCGCCGTCGTGATCGTGATCGGACTGGCGTTGTCCGTCCGGATCGTCACGCAGTACGAGCTCGGGGTGCTCTTCCGGCTGGGCAAGGTCAAGGAGGTGAAGAACCCGGGGCTGACGCTGATCGTGCCGCTGGTGGACATCCTGCGGAAGGTGTCACTGCGGATCGTCACGATGCCGATCCAGTCACAGGGCATCATCACCAAGGACAACGTGAGCGTCGACGTTTCTGCTGTCGCTTACTACCGCGTCGTCGACGCGGTCAAGTCGGTCGTAGCGATCGAGAACGTCGAAGCCGCGATCAACCAGATCGCCCAGACCACGCTGCGCAAGGTTGTCGGTCAGCACACGCTGGACGAGACCCTGTCGGAGACCGACGTCATCAACGTCAACATCCGCGAGATCCTCGATGTGGCCACGGTCGAGTGGGGTGTCGTTGTGACTCTCGTCGAGTTGAAAGACATCCAGCTACCCGACAGCATGAAGCGCGCGATGGCTCGTCAGGCCGAGGCCGAGCGGGAGAAGCGCGCCAAGATCATCTCCGCAGAGGGCGAGGCCCTCGCGGCCGCCGCACTTGGAGACGCCTCCGACACCATGATGGCGCACCCGCTCGCATTGCAACTGCGCAACCTGCAAAGCCTGGTCGAGATCGGCGTCGACAAGAACACCACCGTCGTGTTCCCAGCGCCGCTGATGAGCACGATCGGCGAACTCGGCGCCTTCCTGAGCAGAGAAGCAGCGGCGGCCGTACCGGTCCCGAAGACGACGCCCGTCGCCGTACCGGTCCCGGAAGCCGCGACCAATGGCTCATCCGTCATCGCTGGAATGTAGGCAGGTCGCGGACCGACCGAAGCGATGGCGGCGACTGTGGTCGTCAGCTTGGCTCAGGTAGATCCTAGGGACAGATCTCCACCTGGGTCGCCGAAGCCGACACCAACGGTAAGCCCACCAAGCACAAGTCACAGGCAAGATTCCGTGACCATGACGGCCACCTCCGCCCGCTCTAAGAGCGTCAGCTCGGCATGCGGTTGAATCTGCGGATGATGCGGTCGAAGATCCGGGCCGGCGCGATGCGGTGGAGCGCGCTGACGGTTCCGGCCGTCGAGCCGGCGGTGCGTCGCAGTTTCGGGTTCGGGTCGGTGGCCGCCGAGACGATTGTCTTGGCCACGACGGTGGGGTCGTCGCCGTTGCTCGTGTTTTTCGCCAGCACCTCCTCGTAGTTGCGCCGTCCCGCCTCGTAGAGCGGCAGCGGGGTGTCTGCCTGCACGCTATGGGCTCCGAACGGGGTGTTGATCGGGCCGGGCTCGACGAGCAGGATCCGGACGCCGTAGCCGCGGACCTCGTGGTCCAGCGACCCGGAGTAGCCCTCGATCGCGTGCTTGGTCGAGACGTAGAGGGCCATGAACGGGCTGGGGACGAACCCGCTGAGGGAGGAGACGTTGATGATGCGCCCGTGCCGCTCCGCGCGCATGTGTGGCAGGACCGCCTTGGTCATCCGCATGACGCCGTAGACGTTGATGTCGAAGATGTCTTGTGTCTGGGCGATGGAGAACTCTTCGGCTGCGCCGGTGGCGCCGACGCCGGCGTTGTTGACCAGGACGTCGATGTGCCCGAACCGGTCGATCACCTCCTTGACCACAGCGGCCACCGATTCGTCGTTGGTCACGTCGAGGTCGAGGTAGGTCACCCCGGCGGCTGCGGTGGATCGCGCGGTGTTGCGGCCGGTGCCGATCACCTGGAAACCCGCGGTGGCGAGTGCGATCGCCGTCGCCTTGCCGATACCTGAGGACGCGCCTGTTACGAGCGCGACCTGCTGAGCTGCTGTCATCACGGGCTCCTGAGGTTTAGATGCCGTTTCGGCAAGGGAAGGACCTTCCGACTGCCAATTAGTGACTGTACTCATAATTGAGGCTAGTTGACAAGATTTATGAGTAGGCTCATTATTGACTGTGTTCGGGTTCGGCGCGCTGGTGAGACCTGAGCAAGCCAACAGAGCAGCGTCAGACCCAGGAGGAAGGTCGCCATGCGAGCGTTCGTCGTCAGCAAGTACAAGGGGCCGCTGCAGGAAGCGGATGTCCCCGAGCCCGTGGTGGGCGAGCGCGACGTGCTCGTCCAGGTGCAGGCCGCCGGCCTCAACGTGTTGGACGAGAAGATCCGGTCGGGGGCGTTCAAGTCGTTCCTGCGGTACGAGTTGCCGCAGGTCATGGGCAACGATGTCGCGGGGACCGTGGTCGGCGTCGGCGCCAATGTCGCTGGGTTCGCAGTCGGCGACCACGTGTACGCCCGGCCGGACAAGGACCGGATCGGCACGTTCGCGGAACGCATCGCGGTGATCGAGGACGATCTGGCGCTCAAGCCGGCGACGGTCACCTTCGAGGAGGCTGCCTCGCTGCCGCTGGTGGCCCTGACCGCATGGCAGGCGCTGGTCGAGAAGGGCAATGTTCGGCCCGGCCAGCGGGTGCTGATCCATGCCGGTGCCGGTGGCGTCGGTACTGTCGCGATCCAGCTCGCCAAGCACCTCGGCGCCACCGTCGCCACGACGGTCAGCGCGGGCAACGTCGACTTCGTCCGCGAGCTCGGCGCCGACACCGTCATCGACTATCGCAACCAGGACTTCGCACAGCTCCTGGACGGGTACGACCTCGTGCTGGACAGCCTCGGCGGGACAAACCTCGAGAAGTCCCTGCGGGTTCTACGGCCCGGCGGCAAGGCGATCGGCATTGCCGGACCGCCCGACCCAGCGTTCGCCGCAGAGGCAGGAATGAACCCGGTACTGCGCCTCGCGATCGCCGCACTCAGCCGAAAGATCCGCAGGCAGGCGAAGAAGCTCGGCGTGACGTACGAGTTCCTCTTCATGCGCGCCAGCGGCGACCAACTCCGCCAGATCACCGCCCTCGTCGACAGCGGCCTGCTGCGTCCCGTCGTCGGACACGTCTTCGACTTCGACCAGACCGTGGAGGCCGTGCAATCGCTTGGCAAGGGCGGCATCCGCGGCAAGGCCGTCATCACTCGGGCCTGAAAGCCCCTCTCACCATCCACAAGACCAGAAAACAGGAGACCATCATGAGCAACACCGAGACCTCGAACGAACCTGTCATTACTTCGTACGCGCATGCCCCGGCCCGCACCATCACCGCCGGCGGCGTCACCTATGCCTACCGGGAGCTCGGGCCGAAGGGCGGTATCCCCGTCGTCTTCTTCGTGCACCTGGCCGCAACTCTGGACAACTGGGACCCCCGGATCGTCGACCCCATCGCGCAGAATCGTCACGTCATCACCTTCGACAACCGCGGCGTCGGCGCCTCCAGCGGCAGCGTTCCTGGCGGCGTCGAGGAAATGGCCGGCGACGCCTACACCTTCATCAAAGCCCTCGGGTTCGACAAGATCGACATCTTCGCCTTCTCGCTGGGCGGCATGATCGCGCAGGATCTCGTGGTCAAACACCCCGAGCTTGTCCGCAAGCTCGTTCTGACCGGCACCGGACCCAGGGGCGGCAAGGACATCGACAAGGTCGTCGGCGTCACCTACTGGGACATCCTGCGCGCGACCTTGACGCGGCAGGACCCGAAGGAGTTCCTGTTCTTCAACCGCAACGCCACCGGCAAGCCCGCTGCTCGCGCCTTCGTGCAGCGCCTGCAGGAGCGCACCGTCGACCGCGACGCCGACATCAAGGTGCGCGCGTTCCGCACCCAGCTGAAGGCGATCCAGAAGTTCGGGCGTTCGGCCCCGGCCGATCTGTCGAAGCTCACGCAGCCCACCCTGATCGCGAACGGTGACAACGACCGGATGGTGCCCTCGGTCCTGTCCGAGGACCTGCACCGCCGCATCAACGACTCGGAGCTGATCATCTACCCCGACTCCGGGCACGGCGGCATCTTCCAGTACCACCAGAAGTTCGCTCCGATCGCGGTCGAGTTCCTCGCCGGCTGACCGCTCCCACCGACCGAACGCAGGCAATGAACATGGCTACGAGCCATCCCTACGCGAAGAAGCCGTTCGTTTCATCGATCCCGCTGTGGATGCGCACCGACCAACCGCGGGAGACGGGCATGGACTACTGGAAGGGTCCGCACTCCAAGATCATCTCCGCCACGCCAGGCTTCGAGGAATACCGCCAGATCCACCTGGCCGAGCACAACCCCGGGCTGTGGCCCGCGACCCGCGGCGTCGAGACCGCGATCCCGGACGACCGCCGGATCGACGGGGTCGCCGAGGTGACGTTCGGCTCCGTCCTGTCCCCGCTGCTGGGCCGCAAACAGACCAGGCTGGCGTTCCAGGACGAGGTGAACGTGTTCCGGCGCACTCTTCTGTACGCCGGACCGCCGAGCTCGGCGCGCTGGTACGCCGTCGCGCGGCCGGGCGAGAGCCCCGCTGCCCGAGCCCTGCTCTACCTGAGGCGAAGAGACGGAGTCCGCACCGGCGCGTTCCGCAAGCACGTCAACGAGCTCGCCCGCACGCTCGCCGGCGCTGGCGTGCTGAGGGAACTCAGGACCCAGGTCTTCATGCCCTGGAACGAGAAGCTCTGGGACACCCCGAACGTCGCGCACGACAACCCTGCCGACCAGCGGTTCCACGCCTCCCTTCTCCTGGGCTTCGCGGATCCTGCGGCGCGGGCGGCCTTCTTCCAAGGCCCCGAGGTCGCGAGCCTGTCAAACAGGTTGGCTCCGTTTGCCTCCGCCATTCACGCCTACGACGTCACCGACGCACTGACCTACGTGAAAGACGGCAAGGAGCTCCCGCACTACCAGCGATAACGCATCGCCCGCGCTGCGGTTCGCCCGCGGAGCAGATCAAGGCGGACCTCAGCGACCGTGTCGAGGCGCTCCACCCGGAGATCCGTGCCACCAGGACCGCCTTGCCGCCGTGAAAGAATGAGCGTCGGCAGATCCGAGTCCACTCAGCAACGAAGGGCGGCAGCCATGCCCCTCGCCTCCAAGTCGCCCTCCAAGTCGCCCTCCCAGTCGCCCGGTCGACGCGAGCGGAACAAGCAGGACAAGCTCGACCGCATCACCGCAGCCGCCAGCGAGCTCTTCGCCGAGCGCGGCGTCGACGAGGTCACCACCCAGGAGATCGCCGACAAGGCCGACATCGGGGCGGGCACCCTGTTCCTCTACGCCAAGTCCAAGGGCGAACTGCTCCTGCTCGTGCAGAACTCGACCTACGCCGACGCACTCCAACAGGGCACGTCAGCGGCCGAGAGCATCACAGACACCCTCGACGCCGTCATGGCGATCGTCCGCCCCGTGGTGAAATGCAACCGCAAACAGGTCGACAACGGGCGGACCTACCTGCGGGAGATCGTCTTCGGCGACCCCGCCGAACCCCACCACCGCGACGCCCTCGACCTGACCATGCAAACCGAGGAAGCGATCGCCACCGTCCTACGGCGAGACGGGCGCACCAGCCCGCAGGACGCCGCGGCACGCGCGCACATCGTCTCCGCGATCATGTTCATCAGCATGGCCGCCACCATCAACGCCGCCAAACCGGTCGACGACGTCGTGCAGGAGATCCGCGACCAGGTGCAGGTACTCCTGCCCGAATGACCCCACCTGGGTTGTCACCAACGGTTCAGTGCGAGTGCGCGGTTCGGGCCGTTTACCGCGCGTACGGCGTACCTCGTCTTGCACGGAACTCTGGAGGTCACGACCGCTGCCGCTCATGCACGGCCATTCGTAACGGGTCGGTCTGAGGTCAGCCGTAGCGGAGGGCGGCGGTGAGGTAGGAGCGGAGCAGGTCGTACTTCTGCTCGAGGAAGTCCTTCTCCGCCAGGTGCTGCACGCGATCCTCGGAGGCGCTCTGGGTCAGAGCACCGACCCCACGTCCTTGGGTTGGCGCGAGGCATTGCTGAAAGGTGCACTGGCAGGGCATCCCTTGCGGGCACTTGACGTCGTAGCGTCGTAGTCGTGGACATCCGGCAACAGGTACGTGAGTTCCTCACCACTCGACGCGCCCGCCTCACGCCCGACAATGCAGGGCTGTCGGCCGGCAGCAACCGGCGCGTGCCTGGACTGCGACGTACCGAGGTGGCGATGCTGGCCGACGTCAGCATCGAGTACTACTCCCGGCTCGAGCGCGGCAACATCGGCGGTGTCTCCGACAGCGTCCTGAACGCGATCGCCCGTGCCCTGCAACTCGACGAGGCCGAACGCGAACATTTGTTCGACCTCGCCCGCGCCGCCAACGGATCTACCACTGCAGTACCACGACGCAAGCCCAAGCAATGGACGCCTCGCCCCGGCCTCCAACTGGCCCTGGACGCCATCACCGCTGGGCCTGCATTCGTTCGCAACGGCCGGATGGAGGTCCTGGCCACCAACAGCCTGGGCCGAGCGTTCTACGACCACGTCCTCGACGGACCCGGCCGGGGCAACCTCGCCCGGTTCAATTTCCTGGACGAACGCTCCCGCACCTTCTACCCCGACTGGGAGGCCGCGGCCGACGTCAGCGTCGCGATCCTGCGGATCGAGGTGGGACGAGACCCGCGAGACAAGCAGCTACATGACCTCATCGGCGAGCTGTCCACCATGAGCGAGGACTTCCGTACCCGCTGGGGTGCTCACAACGTGCGCCGCCACGGGAGTGGCACGAAGAACTTCCACCACCACATCGTCGGTGACCTGACCTTGACTTACGAGGGACTGGAACTGACCGCTGAGCCCGGCCTGTCGCTCCTCATCTACACCGCCGAGCCAGGCTCGCCGAGCCAGGAACGCCTCGCCCTGCTGGCCAGCTGGGCCGCGACCGACCAACAACTGGAACCGGCCCAGTCGACGTACCAGAGACCAACGACCCAAGGCGACGGAGGCTGATCATGCACACCAGAACACTCGGGCAAGGACTCCAGGTCTCGGCCATCGGGCTGGGCTGCATGGGCATGTCCCAAAGCTACGGACCCAACCCCGGCACCCGCGACGACATGATCACCGTCCTGCGATCCGCCGTCGACCACGGCGTCACCTTCTTCGACACCGCCGAGTCCTACGGGCCCTACGTCAACGAAGAACTCGTCGGTGAGGCCCTGCAACCCATCAGGAACCAGGTCGTGATCGCCACCAAGTTCGGCTGGCAGATCGAGGACAACATCAGCGTAGGTCTCAACAGCCGTCCCGAACAGATTCGCCGGGTCGCGGACGAATCCCTCACCCGGCTCCGAACCGACGTGATCGACCTGTTCTACCAGCACCGCGTCGACCCCGACGTGCCCATCGAAGACGTCGCCGGCACGGTCAGCGAGCTCATCCAGGAAGGCAAGGTCCGGCACTTCGGACTCTCGGAAGCCTCCGCCCGGACGGTCCGCCGCGCCCACGCGGTCCAGCCGGTCACCGCCCTGCAATCCGAATACTCGCTGTGGACCCGCGACCCCGAGGCAGAAGTGCTGCCTGTCCTGGCTGAACTGGGCATCGGGCTGGTTCCGTTCAGCCCACTCGGCAAGGGATTCCTCACCGGCACCGTCGACACCACGACCACGTTCACCGACGGAGACATCCGCAATCGGATACCCCGCTTCGCAGAAGACAATCTCGCCGCGAACGTCGGCCTCGTCGAGCACGTCGCCGAGCTCGCAGGCCGTAAGAACGTCACCTCCGGGCAGATCGCGCTGGCCTGGCTGCTCGCCCAGCAGCCATGGATCGTCCCCATCCCCGGAACCCGGCGTACCTCCCGCATCCAGGAGAACGCCGAATCCACCCAAGTCGCACTGTCGGCCGACGAACTCGCCGATCTCAACACCCTCGCCCAACGCATCGGCGTCCACGGCAACCGCTACAACGAGACCCACATGGGCTACGTCAACCGCTAGCAACCCAGCCAGAGGGTACGAGCGCCACGGAGAGATCAAGAACCGGCATCTGTCCTTCTATCGCGGGTGGTTAGCCAGTCGGTGTCGTGTGGGTCAAGGGGTTCGGCGGTGCCGAGGTGGCGTGCGATGTGGAGTTTGCGGGTCAGCTGCTCGAGCAGCAAGGCAACTCTGATCGCCTCACTTGCGGTCTGACCGATGGTGAAGGGCCCGTGGCCGGGCATCTGGACAGCCCGTGCCCCGGTCGTTCGCACCGTGTCGACGATTCCGCGGCCAAGGACGTCGCCCCGGCTCGAGACCACAGGACCGACCGGGATCGGGCCGCCGAACTCGTCCGTGACCGTCGGCAGGTGCGGGATCGGCTCTCCCCGCGCTGCCCACGCCAGCGACAGCGTCGATCGGGTGTTCACGATGCTGCGTACCGCGGGCAGTTCTCGATACACGACGGCGTGGGCATCTCCCCCGGACGACGGCGCGAACACGCCGTCGAGCACCTTCCCGGACAGGTCCGTGACCACGACCGAATCCGCCAACGTGCGGTCGATCGGAGCTCCAGGCGGCTTGATCACGATCAGGTCGGCGCCTGGGACGCGGGAGGAAATGACGCCTCCGGTCAGCAGGTGGAGCCGTGCGGCCGGGAGGTGTTCGCCAGTTCGGCGCAGCTCCTCAACCGCTGCGCCAACGTCGAACATCAGCGGGCGCCGGCTCTGGTGAGGCGGTGGTAGACGTCGTTCCAGTGGAGTTCGCGCTGGAACTCGCGCACCGTGGTCGAGGCGTCGATGACCGCCAGCTCGACGGAAAGCATGTCGGCGAAGTCTTCGTACACCTCGCGGTCGAGGGCCGTCGTCAGGACGGTGTGGTGAGGTCCGCCGGCCGTCAGCCAGGACTCGGCGGACGTGGCCAAAGACGGCTCCGGCTCCCACACGGCACAGGCGACCGGCAACCGCGGGAGTGCCTCGTCCGGCTCGACGAGGTGTACGACGTTCGCCGTCAACCGGAAGCGGTCACCCAGGTCGGCGATCCCGACGACGACACCGGCGCCCGGATCGGCGGTGAAGCGCAATCGGACGGGATCCTCGCGGCCGCCGATCGAGAGCGGATGGATCTCCAGCGACGGGCGGGCCGACGTGAGCGACGGACACACCTCGAGCATGTGCGCGCCGAGGATCTTCTCCTCCCCAGGCACCAGGTGATACGTGTAGTCCTCCATGAAAGACGTGCCGCCCGGCAACCCTTCCGCCATCGCCTTGCTCGCCCGGAGCAGCACCGACGTCTTCCAGTCGCCTTCGCCGCCGAATCCGTACCCGTCAGCCATCAATCGCTGCACGGCCAGACCGGGCAGCTGACGGAGCCCGCCGAGATCCTCGAAGTTCGAGGTGAACGCGCCGAACCCACCGTCGGTCAGGAACGAGCGCAGGCCGAGCTCGATCCGGGCGCCGTACCGCAGGGATTCGTGCCGGTCGCCGCCGGGCAGCAGTTCGGGCGCGACGGTGTACGTGTCGGCGTACTCCTGCACGAGGGGGTCGATCTCGCCGTCGGGCACACCGTCGACCGCTGCGACGAGCTCGTTGACGCTGTAGGTGTTCACCGATACGCCGAACCGCAACTGCGCCTCGACCTTGTCCCCTTCGGTCACGGCGACGTCGCGCATGTTGTCACCGAACCGGGCGAGCTCGAGGGATCGAAGTTCCGCGACGCCGAGCGCGGCGCGGGCCCAGTGCCCGACCCGCTCCTGGACGTCGGGCGACTCGACATGTCCGGCCACCGTCTTGCGCGGCACCTGCAGCCGGGACTGGATGTAGCCGAACTCCCGGTCGCCGTGGGCGGCCTGGTTGAGGTTCATGAAGTCCATGTCGATCGTTGCCCACGGCAACGCCACGTTGGCCTGCGTGTGCAGGTGCAGCAGCGGCTTGCGGAGCGCGTCGAGGCCGGCGATCCACATCTTCGCCGGCGAGAAGGTGTGCATCCAGGCGATCACGCCGACGCACTCCGGCGTACTGTTCGCCTCGAGCATCTGCCGGTGGATCGCGCCGGCGTCGAGCAGCACCGGCTTCCAGACGATCTCCACCGGCAGGTTCGCGCCGGCGAGCCGCTTGGCGACCGCCTGGGACTGTTCGGCAACCTGGTCGAGCGTGCCCGGGCCGTAGAGGCCCTGGCTGCCGGTGAGGAACCAGACCTCTCGAGCAGCCTCGGTGGTGTTCACAGCCATGTGGTCCTTCCGGCGGTCATCGTTGTCCGTAGACGTTCTGGTAGCGGTCGAAGAGGCGGTCGACGGAGGTCTGCTCGATGGGGATCGGCTCGCCGAGCTGGCGGGCGAGGTGCACGGTGCGGGCGACGTCCTCGCACATGACCGCCGCCTTGACCGCGGCCTGGGCGGTCGGCCCGATCGTGAAGACGCCGTGGTTCTGCATCAGCACCGCGGGTGAGCGCGAGCCGCGGAGCGTCTCGACGATGCCGCGGCCGATCGAGTCGTCCCCGATGATCGCGAAGGGCCCGACCGGGATCGGGCCGCCGAACTCGTCGGCGCACATCGTCGTGACGCACGGGATCGGCTCGCCTCGTGCGGCCCACGCGACGGCGTACGGCGAATGAGTGTGAACCACACCGCCTACCTGAGGCATCTCCCGGTAGACGTAGGCCTGCGCCTCGGTGTCGGAGGACGGCGCGTGCTCACCGTCGACGACCCTGCCGTCGAGATCGCAGACGACCATGTTGGCGGGTGTCAGCTCGTCGTACTGGACTCCGCTCGGCTTGATCACCATCAAGTCGTGACCGGGCACCCGGGCGGACACGTTGCCCGCCGTCCAGACCACCAGCCCGTACGCCGGAAGATGCGCGTGCAACTTCGCCACCTCGGATCGCAACCGGGTCAGAGTGTCGGCAACTTCCGCGATCACGCTCACCGGACCTCCACCGCAGCACGCCGGATCGACTTGAGCTTGCGCATCAGCCTGCTGTTCCGCCCGAAGTGCTCGTGCAGCTCGAGGTACAGATCGAACAGCTGGTCGTAGGCCTTGGCCCGCTCCTCGTCGGGGAGGTGCACGCCGCGCCTCACCTTGCCCATGCTCTTGGCCGCGGTCGGAACATCGGGATAGGCACCGGCCGCGACCGCGGCGTGGATCGCCGACCCGAGCGCCGGTCCCTGTTCGGAGTCGATGATCGAGAGCGGCAGCCGGGTGACGTCGGCGTAGATCTGCATCAGCAGGGCGTTCTTCGCCAGCCCGCCGGCGATGATCAGCTCCTGCACCGGTACGCCGCTGTCGCCGAACGTCTCGGTGATCACCCGCGTCCCGAACGCCGTTGCCTCGAGCAACGCCCGGTAACAGTCCTCGGGCCGGGTCGCCAGCGTCTCCCCGACGATCAGGCCCGAGAGCTCGTGATCGACGAGCACCGACCGGTTGCCACTGTGCCAGTCCAGCGCGACGAGCCCGTGTTCGCCCACGGCCTGCCTGGCCGCGAGCCCGGTGAGGTGCTCGTGCAGCGACTCCCCGGCCGCGGCCGCGGCTTCGTGATAGGACGGAGGTACGGCGTTGTCGACGAACCAGCCGAAGATGTCGCCGACACCGCTCTGGCCCGCCTCGTAACCCCAGCGTCCCGCGATGATGCCGCCGTCGACGACACCGCACATGCCGGGCACCTCACGCAGCGCATCCGCGCTCATGACGTGACACGTCGACGTACCCATGATGGCGACCATCTGCCCCGCGTCGACAGCCTGCGCTGCGGGCGCTGTCACGTGTGCGTCGACGTTTCCGACGGCGACCGCGATGCCGGCCGGCAGACCCGTCCACTCCGACGCCTCGGCAGTCAACGTGCCCGCCGCAGAACCGAGCTGACCGATCGGATGCTCCAGCTTGTCCGCGACGAATGCCCCGAAGCCGGGCGCGAGGCCCTCGAGGAAATCCGCCGACGGGTACCGGCCGTCCTGCAGGATGCCCTTGTAGCCCGCAGTGCAGGCGTTGCGGACATAGCTTCCGCACAACTGCCACACGATCCAGTCGGCCGCCTCGACCCAGCACTCCATCCGGTCGTAGAGCGGTCGGTCCTCCTCGAACACCTGCAACGCCTTGGCGAACTCCCACTCCGACGAGATCAGCCCGCCGTACCGCGGCAGCCAGCTCTCGTCCCGCTCACGCGCGAGCTCGTTAATGCGATCGGCCTGCGGCTGTGCAGCGTGGTGCTTCCACAGCTTCACGTAGGCGTGCGGCCGGTCCGCCAGCCCGTCCACCTCGTTCAGCGGAGTGCCGTCGGCCAGGCACGGGACCATCGTGCAAGCAGTGAAGTCGGTGGCGATTCCGACCACTCGCGTCGGGTCGATCCCGGCTGCGGCGACGGCGGCGGGTACGGCGATCCGCAGTACGTCGCGGTAGTCGTCGGGGACTTGCAGCGCCCACTCCGGCGGAAGTCGCCGGCCGGTCGCCGGCAGCTGGTCGTCGATCACCGCATGCGCGTACTCGTGCACGCCGGCACCGAGCTCGGCCCCGTCGGAGACACGGACGACGACGGCGCGGCCGGACAGCGTGCCGAAGTCGACTCCGACAACGAACTGTTCGGCAGGGCTCATGAGACGAAATTGTGAACGCTAACATTCTTTGTTGTCAAGGACGGAAGTCCAGGAACGGATGTTGGATGTTAGCGCTCGCGAACGGCCGGACGGGGCGCGGCCGTGGAGTCCCGGACGACCAACTCGGGACGGATCAGCTGGGTCGACGGATCGGCCTCCCCCGCGAGCGCCTGCATGGTCAGTTCGACAGCCCGCCGGCCGAGCAGGGAGAACTCCTGATTGACTGTCGTCAGCGCCGGCCAGACGTACGGCGCCTCGGGCACGTTGTCGAAGCCGACGACGCTGATCTCGCCGGGCACGTCGCGGCCCTTTTCGTGCAAGGCGTACATCAGGCCCATGGCCATTCCGTCGTTGGCCGCGAAGACCGCTGTCACGTCGGGATCCTCGGCGATCCGCAGACCCGCCTCATAACCGCTCTGCGGCGACCAGTCGCCCGCGAGCTCGGGTCCCGGCAGAACGTGCCGATCCTCGTGCGCATGTTGCCAGCCCGCGCGCCGTTGGGCGGCTTCCACCCATTCCAGCGGTCCGGTGAGATGGGCGACGTGACGGTGGCCGAGGTCGAGCAGATGCTCCACCGCCACGCGGGCTCCTGCCTCTTGCTCGATGCCGACCGCCATGGGCTGTCCGTCGCTCACGCCCTGGACGATGATCACCGGGACGGGCACCTCGAGAGAGCTGACCTGCTCGAGCGCCTGACGGTGGGCGACGGCAACGACGATCGCCTCGACGGCCTCATCCAGCAGGCGATCGACGGCCTCGCGGAGTGACTGCGCCGAGAAGTCCTCGACCGCGACCAGTGAGACGTCGTACCCCGCCTTGTGGCCGGCGTCCTGCACCGATACAGCGATCATGCTGGGGCCGTGCAGAACCAGGTGGGCCGAGATCATCCCGATGCGGTGGGACCTGTTCGTCACGAGGAGCCTGGCCGCGTTGTTGCGCCGGTAGCCCAACTCCGCGATCGCCGCGAGCACGCGGACACGAGTCTCGTCCCGAACCAGCTCCGATCCGTTCAGCACGCGAGACACGGTCTGGTGCGAGACGCCGGCCGCGGCGGCCACATCCGTCATGCTAGGAGCTCGTCCCACACTTTCACTCGCTCTCGCCATGGGGAAATAGTAGGGATGCTCCGTCTGCACCGTCAGCGGGCGGCTCCGGCGCGGCGCTTGTTGTAGATGTCGAAGGCAACGGCGAGCAGCAGTACCAGGCCCTTCACGACCGACTGGGTCGACTGGTCGACACCCATCAACTGCATACCGTTACTCATCACCGCCATGATCAGACCGCCGACCATCGCCCCGACCACGGTGCCGACGCCACCCGCGACGGCCGCGCCGCCGATGAACGCCGCCGCGATCGCGTCGAGTTCGAACATGTTCCCGGCAGCAGGCTGGGCGCCGTTGGACCGCGACGAGTAGATGACGCCGGCGATCCCGGCCAGGAATCCCATGTTGACGAAGATCCAGAAGTTGACCTTGCGGACCTTCACACCGGACAGCATCGCGGCGGACAGGTTGCCGCCGATGGCGTAGACCTGGCGGCCGAAGACGGTGTTGTTCGTCATCAACCCGTAGGCGATCACCAGCACGGCCAGGATGATCAGGACGATCGGCAGACCGCGGGCGTGGGCGAGCTGCCAGGCGAAGTACATGACGACCGCGGCGACCACGAGCACGCGGGTGACGAACAGGGGGAACGACTCCACCGGCTGCTCGTAGCGGATCCGCGCCAACCGGGTGCGGAACACACTGACCGCGTACCCGGCGACGGCGATCGCCGCAATGAGTAGCGTGAACGCGTCGTACCCGTGCCCGCCGAGCAAGCCGTTCAGGAAGCCGCTGGCGACCTTCTGGTATCCGGCCGGGAACGGCGACAACGACACGTTGTCCAGCACCCGCAACGTCAGGCCGCGGAACAGCAACATGCCTGCCAGAGTCACGATGAACGCCGGCATACCGACGTACGCGACCCAGAAGCCGTGCCAGGCGCCGACCGCGATGCCTACCGCCACGGCCGCCACCACGCCGACCCACCACGGCTGCCCGTGCTGGACGACCAGTACGGCGGACACCGCGCCCGTCAACGCGACGATCGAACCGACCGACAGATCGATATGACCGGCGATGATCAGGATCACCATGCCGATCGCCAGCACCAGGATGTAGGAGTACTGCAGCACGATGTTGGTGATGTTGCCCGGGCTGAGCAGGACACCCTTGGTCAGGAAGGCGAACAGCGCCACGATCACGACGAACGCGATGTAGATGCCGCTCTGCCGCAGGTTGCGCATGATCAGGGTGAGCGGATCGCTGCTGCCGACGTGCAGCGCGGCGGCGGAGGCGCTCTCTGCTGATGGCTGTTCCGTCGGTACGGAAGGTTTGGTGCTGGTCATCCGGCGAGCTCCTTCTCCTTCGTCATGAGCGCCATCAGGTTCTCCTGGGTTGCCTGGCCCACCGGCAACTCGCCGGTGATCCGACCGGCCGACAAGGTGTAGATCCGGTCGCACATCCCGAGCAGTTCGGGGAGCTCGGACGAGATGACGATGACCGCCTTCCCCTGTGCCACAAGCCGGTTGATGATCGTGTAGATCTCGAACTTGGCTCCGACGTCGATACCGCGCGTCGGCTCGTCCAGGATGAGCACTTCCGGATCCGTGAAGAGCCACTTGGACAGCACGACCTTCTGCTGGTTGCCGCCGGACAGGGTGCCGACGGTGTCCAGCACGGTGCGCGTCTTGATGTTCATCTCGCGCCGGCCCTGCTCGGCGACCTTGATCTCCTCGTTGCCGTTGATCCAGCCGGCCCGGGCCAGCTTGCCGAGCGCGGCGGCGGACACATTGGCACGGACGTCGGCGATCAGGTTCAGGCCGTACCGCTTGCGATCCTCGGTGGCGTAGGCGATGCCGTTGGAGATCGCTTCGGCCACGGTCCGGGCCCGCACCTCCTTGCCGTGGACGTACAACCGGCCGCTGATGTTGCGCCCGTACGCGCGGCCGAAGACGCTCATCGCGAGTTCGGTGCGTCCCGCGCCCATCAGTCCGGCAATGCCGACGACCTCGCCGGCCCGCACGGTCAGCGAAGCGCCGTCGACGACCAAGCGCTGCTGGACCGGATGCCACACCGTCCAATCCTCGATTCGCAGCACTTCCGGCCCCGGCTCGGAGACCCGGTCGGGATAGAAGCTGTCGAGGTCGCGGCCGACCATTCCACGGATGATCCGCTCCTGGGTGACCTCCCCCGAGGTCATGTCGAGCGTCTCGACCGTGCGGCCGTCGCGGATCACCGTGGTGGAGTCGGCGATGGCGGTGATCTCGCTCAGCTTGTGGGAGATCATGATGCAGGTGATCCCGCGGTCCCGCAGCTGCCGGAGCAGGTTGAGCAGGTGGGCCGAGTCGACGTCGTTGAGCGCCGCCGTCGGCTCGTCGAGAATCAGCAACCGGACATCTTTCGACAAGGCCTTCGCGATCTCGACCAGCTGCTGCTTGCCGACGCCGAGCTGGATCACCGGCGAGACCGGGTTCTCGTCGAGTCCGACCGACGTCAGCAGCTCGCGCGCCTCGGCGTTGGTCCGGTTCCAGTCGATCAGCCCGCCACGCCCGCGACGCTCGTTGCCGAGAAAGATGTTCTCCGCGATCGACAGGTACGGCACCAGCGCCAGCTCCTGGTGGATGATGACGATTCCGACGGCTTCGCTGTCCCGGATGCCACCGAAGTGGACGGGCTTGCCGTCCAACCTGATCTCGCCGTCGTAATCCCCGGTCGGGTAGACGCCGGACAGCACCTTCATCAGCGTCGACTTGCCGGCGCCGTTCTCTCCACAGATCGCGTGGATCTCCCCGCGCCGGACGGCGAGCGAGACGTCCTCGAGAGCCTTGACACCGGGGAACCGCTTGGTGATGCCCCGCATCTCGAGCAGGACGTCGTTCATACAGCCTCCTTCGCGATCAGACCGTCCGCCGCGGATCGCGGCCGGGCTCGGCGGAACGTCGCGCCGAGCCCGGCCGTCGTCACTTCGCCTGACCGGCGGCGACCTCAGCGGTCGTGTAGTAGCCGGAGTCGACGAGTTCCTTCTGGATGTCTGCCTTGAAGACGGTCTGGATCGGCAGCAGGTACGCCGGGACGACCTTCACACCGTTGTCGTACGACTTGGTGTCGTTGGCCTCCGGTGTCTTCTTCTCCAGGAACGCGACCGACGCGTTGACGGCCTGCTCGGCCAGCAGCCTGGTGTCCTTGAAGATCGTGGAGCTCTGCACACCGGTGTTGATGAGCTTGACCGACGCGATCTCCGCGTCCTGGCCGGTGACCACCGGCATCGGGTTCGCCGCCGTGCCGTAGCCGACGTTCTGCAAGGCGGTGATGATGCCGCGCGAGATGCCGTCGTACGGCGAGAGGACGCCACTGACCTTGCCGCCGTCGTTGTAGCTCGAGGTCAGCAGGTTCTCCATCCGCTTCTGCGCGGTCTCCTGCTGCCACCGCAGGATCGCGACCTGATCGAGCTTGGTCTGCTTCGACTTGACGACCAGCGACCCGTTGTCGATGTACGGCTTCAGCGTGTCCATCGCGCCGCCGAAGAAGAAATGGGTGTTGTTGTCGTCCAGCGAGCCGGCGAAGACCTCGATGTTGAACGGCCCGGTCTTGCTGCCCTTCGACCCGTCCGGGCTCTCCAGGCCGAGGCCGCGAAGCAGCGCCTTGCCCTGGGCGACGCCGACCTTGTAGTTGTCGAAGCTGACGTAGAAGTCGACGTTCTTGCTGCCGCGGATCAGCCGGTCGTACGCGATCACCGGGATCTTCTTGTCGGCCGCCGCCTGCAGCTGGCTGCTGAGCGCGGTGCCGTCGATCGCGGCGATGATCAGCACGTCCGCGCCTTGGGTGATCATCTGATCGACCTGCTGCGACTGGGTCGGGATGTCGTCGTTCGCGTACTGCAGATCGACCTTGTACCCCTTCGCCTCGAGCTTCTCCTTCACCGCCTTGCCGTCCGCGATCCAGCGCTCGGACGTCTGCGTCGGCATCGACACGCCGATGGTCAGATCCTTGGGCTGCTGACTGGCGGTGTCAGTGGTCCCGCCCGCCCCTTGCCCGCCGCACGCCGCGAGGCCGAGCAGCAGCAGGGCGCCACTCAAAGTGGCCACAAACCTCTTCTTCACAGGCTCATCCCTTCCGGCATAGCTGTCCCTCCCACATCACAGGCCCCGCTCGATTGTTAGCGCTCACATGTTGGACCCATCACCCAGACTGGTCAAGACGTCGACAGCCAACCCAGACGTCACGGTCTCATAACGGCAACCGGGCGACCTCTCGTCCGCACGTCAAGGAAAAGCCTTACCTGGAAGGCGTTCATGCACGCGCGAGCTGATGGCCCGGCGACCGCCGACCGAATCGCCGATCGCCGAAGCGGGAGGGCGGCGGATCCTCAATCGCTTTGAGCACGCTAACAACACACCCATCACCTATTGGTCCCCGGCCGCCGCTCGCCGCTCCACCACCGACGCCGCCTCGCCGCGCCTTCCACCACTGGCCAACTCCGCAAACCCCTCGGCCAGGTCATCCAAGCGCTCCCTGAGTGGACTCCCCCGGAACCGGTGTCCGTCGATCGGGGGCCGTCGATTGAATGAGGTTCGGTGCGGGTGTTAGGTGGAGACAACGTCAACTCGTTGGCACTTCGGAAGGACATCCCGGATGGAACTCGGTCTGCAGATTCCTGACTTCACCTGGCCGAACGGCGCGGGCGCACTCGGACCGGAGCTCGCCGCCGTCGCGCGTACTGCCGATCAGGCCGGCTTCGGCTACCTGGCGGTGATGGATCACTTCTTCCAGATTCGCGGTGTGGGTCCGGCAGAGCACGACATGCTCGAGGCGTACACGACGCTCGGATTCCTGGCCGCTCACACCGAGCGCGCCAAACTGCTCACTGTCATCACCGGCGTGCACTACCGGCATCCGGGCCTGCTCGCGAAGGCGATGACCACCCTCGACGTACTGTCCGGCGGCCGCGGCATGATCGGACTCGGCGCCGGCTGGAACGAGGAAGAATCGCGTGGTCTCGGCTTCCCGTTCCCGCCGGTCGCCGAGCGATTCGAGCGGCTGGAGGAGACGCTGCAGTACCTGCTGCAGATGTGGTCCGACAACGACGGCCCGTTCAAGGGGCAGCACTACCAGGCCGAACGGTTGATGAACGTCCCGCAAGCGCTCAGCAAGCCGCATCCGCCGATCATGGTCGGCGGTGGTGGCGAGAAGAAGACGCTGCGCCTGGTGGCCAAGTACGCCCAGGCCTGCAACGTCTTCAATACCCCTGATCTCGAACACAAACTCGACGTCCTCAAACAGCACTGCGAGAACGAAGGCCGCGACTACGACGACATCACCAAGACCGTCTACCACCTGATCGACACCGGCGAGAACGGCGAAAAGACCAGCGAACTGATCGACGAACTCGGCCGCCTCCACGGCCTCGGCTTCAGCGCAGCCATCGGTATGGTCCCCCAGGTCCCACGCCTCGACGTACTCGAGCGCATCGGCTCCGACGTAATCCCAGTCGCAGCAGCCTTCTGACCGCCCACTCCGTGTCGTGGTTCAGCTGGCTTGTCGGGTGGTCAAGTGCCGAGCTGGTCACGCAGATCCCGGAGGATCCGGCTCAATACTCGGGAGACCTGCATCTGGCTGACTCCGATGTCTTTCCCGATCTCGGTCTGGGTCCAGCCCTCCACGAAGCGCAGCTCCAGCACTCGCCGCTCCCGCGGGCCCAGGTCCTTCAGCACCGGCCGCAGCATGTCGACGGCTTCCAGCTGATCGAGCGAGTTGTAGGCCTCGGCCGCGACCAGGTCACTCAGGGCGAGGCAGTCGTCGTCCTGATACGGCCGATCGAGCGACAGAACGTTGAAGCATCCGCGAGCCGCCAGCGCCTGCTCCACGTCGGCCAGGTCCCGGCCCAGCGCCTCGGCGATCTCGGCAGGCGTCGCATCCCGGCCCAACAGCTGCTCCAGCAACGGCAACCTCGCGCGGATCAGACCCTGAAGTTCCTGCAGCCGCCGCGGGATCCGGACAGTCCAGGCACAGTCGCGGAAGTACCGCTTCACCTCACCACGGATGGTCGGAATGGCAAAACCGATGAAAGGCGTGCCGACGTCCAGCCGATAATGCTGGGCAGCCTTGACCAGACCGAGGTAGGCGACCTGTTCCAGATCGTCGCTCTCGGCGCCGCGCCCGCGGAAGCGACTCGCGATCCCACGGGCGATCTCGATGTTCAGTTCGATGACCTGTCCGAGCAGCTCCCGCCGCTCGGTCTCATTCATACTGCCGGCCCGGCGCCCCAGCAGTTCCTGGGTGACTGCTTCGCGGGCAGCTCGACCTTCGGCGGTGTAGGACCGAGTCGGCCTGGACTGGACGGCGCTGAGAACAGGAACCATGCCTCGACCTCGCGATCCTTCGGCGCCCCGTCGTAGCGGATTGTTGTCTGAAGCCCCTAAATGGGGTCTGACCGGCTCAGTGAGCAAGCGTTGCGGGAGCAAACGAAGCAGAAGCGGAATCGAGAGAGGAGATGCGGTTCCCGAGGAGGATGGGCCGATGATCGCTCGCTGGCCAACGGATCATGCAGGAACCCCACCCCTTGCGATAAACTCCACGGAGTGCCGCCGGGGTCTGAGGCAACTGGCCCACGCAGCCGACCTCAGTCACCTGTGTGGTGACTTCAAGGTACTCCTGTTCTGCAGCGTTTGACCGCCCGGAACGATATGCATTTCGCGCAGCGGACTCAGAGGCGAGGTTCAGCGGCGAGTGGCGAGGAGGCCGGCCTAGGCGACGTGGTCGAAGTTCCGCTCAAACGTCATCCCAGCCGCGCCTCATCGCAACCACAAGTCCATCGTCTCGCAGGTCCAGACTCAGCTGACCGCGAGGACCAGCGACCGTGCCGACGCCACCCGCGGCCGGATGGATCAGAACGGTGCCATCGGCAACGATCCTGCCCGTCCCCGCGACGCACTCACACCGAACCCAGGTCTTACGGGCACCAGAAGCGGACGCCGGAGAGTTTGTCGTTGGCCCACGGTTCGGCGGAGACGTCGCGCGTGCGGCCCCAGTTGTTGGACGGCGCGAGGTCCAGCAGGAACGGGTCGGTCGAATCGGGGTCATCCCAGAATTCGATCTGGCAGTTCGAGTTGTTCAGCCAGGATGTCGCCTGGTTGTTGGCCAGCTCCCCGTTCAGGAAATGAGTGCTGTACAACGTCACTGTCGCCGCGTGGCCGCCGGCCGCGGGCGGGGTGATGATTGCCTTCGTACCCGATCCGTTGGAATCCTTGTAGAGGCACAGCGCCCAGCCCGGGCAGCCGGAGTACGGCGGATTCGTCGCGGACGCCGGCGCCGCCGAGAGGGCCAGTGCCGCACCGGCCACTACGGTCGCGGCAGCCGCAGCCTTGAATGATTTCTTTCTCATGCGATTCTACTTTCTCTTCTGACTGCAACTGGGATGCAGTCGGGACGGGTCTTGCGGACTAGCTGACCGGCACGAGGCCCCAGAGGTCCGTAGGGAGACCGGGTACACGCTCACCGATGGTCAGCTGGTTGTTCTCCCCGTGAGCAGTGAGATACAGGCGCTGGTCGAGGGCCGCTGTCAGGTGGTTGCTCAAGAACATCCCGTTCGAACCATTGGGCTTCACACACCACAGATAGCCGTCGTCGTTCGGGCTGAACGCGTTCAGCGTGACCTGGTTGCCGTCGTGCGGATTTCGCGGATCGGCCGAGGTCGAATTGATGTACTTCCCGCCGTAGGCCAGGTAGTAGCAGTCGTCCCCGCCGGTTTGATCCGCGTAGATCGCGGTGAACCGTTCGTTGGGATCGTCGTTGTCCTGATAGAGGATCACCGGGGTGTCCTCCGCGGTGGAGGCGCCCGCGACATTGACCGCCAGCGGCGTCGGCGACTGGTTGTTCAGAGTGATCTCGTCCACGGTCGCGGCCCGGGCCGGGTCTTGAAGGAACCAGCGCTGGGCGGCCGAGCCGTCGAAGTCGCGGCCTGCCACTATTCCGCCGCTGTCAAGGGCCGTGAGCAGCTGGTTGGTGACGAAGTTCTGCAGGGTCCAGGTGCCGTCACCCTGATAGCTCGGGCGCCAGAGCTGGTCTTCGGCCTCCGTCTGCCACAGCACCACCCGCGCGTTGCGGACGCTGTCCTCCTGGCCCAGATAGCGGGCGGTCGATTGCTGGATCAGGCGGTAGTAGCCGGGGAACTCGGCCTCGGGCGACAGACTGAATGTCTGTGTCGGCAGGTTCGCCTGGTTGAGCGGCATGTCGGCGATCACGTGGGTGTCGATGGCAGAGGGGCCGGCCACGTGGGTGGTGCCGGAGTTGCGCAGTACAGCCGTAACCGGCGGGTTCGGCACCGCCTGTGCTGGTGGTGACGGGGGGTCCGGCAAGTTGCCGAACTGGTACAGGACGGGAAAGTGGTCCGACAACGTCATGGTGTTGACCCGCGCCATCCCGGTGACGGTGATCTCCGTCAAGGCCGGTGCTGGCATGACCGCGTAGTCGAGGACCCTGGGAGTCCCCGAGTCCGGACGAGTCGGATGCGTGGCCTCATTCCGGTCGGCCTCCACACGGAACAGTCCGTCGTAGTCCTGGCTGAGTGCGGTGGACAAAGCGCCGGGCTCCGGGCTGTACGGGGCGCGGTTGTAGTCGCCCAGGGCGATCCAGGGCAGCGCGGTTCCGCCGGGGCCTGCTGTGAGCATCCGCTCCCGGATGTTGCGCAGCAGCCCGGGGTCGTCGTTGCCGCTCCCCGAGAGGCCGTGCACCGTGAAGTAGACGACACCGTCGACGTTGACGCCGAGCGCGGGCCGGCCGGTGAAGCCGCTGTCCAGTCCTGCCGGGACGACGTACACATTCTGTGGCTGGACAGGGGTACGGGTCGCGATGGCCAGGTTGACCCGGCCGGTTGCGCTGGTCTGGTCGGTGTCCGTGTGCAGCCAGTACAAGAATCCTTGCGGTCGGCTTGCCGTTCCGGCGTACCGGTACTCGCGAACGGGTGGAGCCGATCCGTCCCACTGGAAGAACGATTCCTGCGGGATGTCCTGCAGGAGCACGGCGCTCGGCGGCGGCGCGCCGGCCTCTTGCAGCAGGGCGATGTCGGCCTGGCTCTGCATCACCAGCTGGGGCAGTCCCAGGGAGTACTTGGACTCGTATTCCCTGACAGTGTCATCGCCCCATCCGTTGGTTGTACCCGCCCCCTGCATGTTCCAGGTGACCACCTTGCGGCGGCCGCCCTGGCGCGGGTCGAGCCCGCCGGTGTCGCGCAGGAACAGCGACGGCTGGCCGCCCATGTCTCGGGCCACCACTCCCTGCCCGGTGTAGTCCAGGGTCTCGCGGCCGGTCCAGTCCGGGATCGGCTGCCCGCCCTGGCTGAGCGGGTGAAACTGGGTGGGGTCGTCGTTGTCGGAGCCGAACTCGAACGCGGTGCCGGCCTGCGTGCCGTACGGCGTGTATGGCACGTACGGCCCACCTGGGGTGGTCTGTTTGACCATCGTGTTGTTGTAGAAGACGTTCTGCGGCCCAGAGGAACCGGACCACTTGGCCGCCTTGGGACCGGCCGCCCACCAGATCGGATACCAGGTGCCGGCGTCGATCTCGCCGCCTTCACCGCCGCAGTTGGCAGTACAGCTGGCCGAACGGTGGTCGTACGACACATTCAGCGTGTTCTGTTCGAGCAGGTTGTTGTGCTCCCAGCCGCCGTGCAGATTCAGGTCGGAGTCGAGGTCGTTGCGGAAGGCAACGTTGCCGCTGGCCGACCACTGGAAGGTGAAGTGACGCAGGTTGCGGCTGAGGTTGTAGGCGTACAGCGAGTCCCAGACCCGGCTGCCGCGCAGGTAGCCGTTGCCGCCCTTGCCCTTGTTCCAGGCGCCGTCGAAGCTGTTGCGCTCGATCTGCAGGTTCCGCGCCACCTCGGTGACGATCGGGTGCGAGCCGGTCATCGTGGCCTTGAGACCGCGCGCCCAGCTGTTGGCGGCCCACTTGAAGACGATGCCGTGCATCGCGTACTCGGGCGCCATGTTGCCGTAGTTGTTCACGGCCTGGTCCGGGGTCAGCGAGTACGTGCCGCCACCCAGCTTCGGTACGCCGTTCATGTCCTGGGTGAAGGCGAAGTCCTCGAACCCGACCCCCTCGACCACCTTCAGCGGGGTGACCTTGCTCGGGCTCACCTTGCCGAGGATCGGAGCAGAGCCGTCCGAGGTGGAGTCGACCGGCAGGTCCCACTCCAGCGGGCGGTCCAGCGTGATCGTCTTGGCCGTGCCGTCGACGCTGGTGACCCGGAACATCTGCTGGCGCATATGGAGGTTGTCCATCTCGCTCAGGTCCGTGACATCCTGCAGCGCGTAGAAGTTGCGGCTGTTGGCCGCACCCACCCAGACGTAGCCGCCCAGGGTGAACTTGCCCATGTTGGCTGTCGGGTCCAGGTGTACGACGTTCTGCCCCTTCCGGGCCGAGTAGCCCGGGTCGTCGGCCTGGGCGGACAGCTTCATGCCGGAGACCCAGTGCTGGTTGACGCTGCCCTCGAAGATGTCCTTGCGGTTGGCGGGAGCCGCCGCCCAGTCGTCCTGGTAGCGGTCGGCCACGTCCCTGGTCTGCACCCGGAACATCCCCCGCCCCGGCCACATCCAGCCACCCGAGCCTTCGTCGTTGCCGGTGCCGGCCACCATGCTGTCCTGGTCCCAGCGGCCGTTGAGCACCGTGTCGTAGCGGGTGTTGAGGTCGGGGCGGAACACCAGTTGCGTGCCGCCGTCGCCGGAGCCCTGCCCGCGGACGATCAGGAAGCTGGCATCGACGTACATCTGCCGGGACACGTCGATGCGCCCGGACGGCAACGTGATGAGCGACAGCCGGTGGAAGTTGGCACCAGGCGAACAATGGCTCTTGATGTCGTCGATCGCGTTCTGCAGCCCGGTCGTGTCATCGACCCCGTCGCCCGGAACCACGCCGTACTGCGAGGCGAGTTCTTCCGGGGTGATCAGGCAGGAAGAATCGGTGGTCAGGTCGCCGTCGCCGGGCAGCGGCTGGCCGCCCAGATAGCCGGCCCGCGACCAGTCCGGCATGCCGGCGGCCGGGGTCGTACGGTTGGCGGAACTGAGATCCGGTCCAACCGCTCCCGGTCCGGCCGTCGGCTCGTCCGCCACGGCCGATGCGGTCGCCGCCGAGACGGCCGGCGCTGGGACGAGCGCCGACGCCGCTGAGGCGGGCACTGTCATGGAGAGTACGAGTAGCAGGCCGGACAAGAGGGCGGCCGCTGGTTGAAAACGCTTCACCTAACCTCATTTCAGGTCATCAGGTCCATGCGCCATCGGCCAGAGCCTTCGGCATGGCTCGATCCTCGGCCGCCCTGTCCTTCGGTACATCGGCACAACTTCGCGGCGGTTGCGGAAAGGCCGCAGGATCGAGGTCGCCGGCGACCTGCGTCAGCGGACGTGGATCAGCGAAGGTCCCTGCGTGAGGTGATGCCGAGCTTGGCGAAGACGTTGCCCAGGTGCCATTCCACGGTGCGGGGGCTGATGAACAGCTGGCCGCCGATCTCCTGATTCGTGCGTCCCGCACGCGCCAGCTTCGCGATCTGCGCCTCCTGCGCCGTCAGATCAGTGAGCGTGTCCACGGCGCGCTTACGAACGATCTCCCCGGTGGCCAGCAGCCCCCGGCGCGCACGATCCGCGAAACCTTCCATGCCCATGTCGGTGAACCGCTTGTAGGCGACGCGAAGCTGCTCGCGCGCGTGGCTACGGTGATTCTCGCGCCGTAGCCATTCGCCGTAGACGAGATGCGCTCGGGCCAGATCCGCGCGCATGCGGGTGCGGCCGAGCCGCTCGATCGCCTCGCGGTACAGACGATCAGCGGTATCACCCTCGCTCAGCAGGGCCCGTGAACGCGCTTCGACGCCGAGTGCCCAATCGCTGCCGCTGGCACTGGTGGACTCCGACAGCCGCCGTACGGCGTCGGCGGCGCGCTCGGGCATCCCGCCGCGTGCGGCCGCCTCGACCAGCTCGGCCAGGCCCCAGTTTACTGAAGGGCTGGCGTTAGCGAGGTATGCGCTGGCCATTTCGGCTGCTTGCATCGCGTTCTGATAGTGACCAAGTCCGTTGTGGAGCACCGCGGTCGCCCAATCGCAGAGGCCGATCCCGATACCCTCGCCCCGCCGGACAACCTCGTCCTTGGTGGCGGTGGCCAGTTTGGAAAGCTCGGCTTCGCGGCCCCGCAGCGCGGCGAGGCCCAGGGCGCCGTAGGGCGCGAGGCGGCTTCCCGTTGCCTCCGTTACGACCTGCACCTCCTCGACCAGGGAGGCCGCGGCGGCCAACTCACCGGCGAAGAGGAGCGCGCCGACGCGTTGGCTCAGGGCGAGGGGAAGCTCGCTGAGAGCACCGGCGTCGCGGGCGAGATGTACGTACCGGCCGGACAGCGTGTCCCACCTGGCGTCGTCCCACAGGTGTATGGCCGCGGTACAGGCCAGCCACAGCCAGCGAAGTTCCCCCTCCTCGGACCTCTCCCGGTCGAAGGCCCCGAGCGCGCGCCGGAGCAGGGGCGATCCTGCCGCGTATCCCTCGCTGAAGTTCGCGGCCAGGCCGTCCAGGAGGAGATCGGACGCGCGGGGCGGGTGCGACGGCCTTGGCGCCGTGCGCGCTGCCGCGGCCGCCTCCTGCGGCCCTCCGCCCGGACTGGCCAGCCGCCCAGCGAACAGGGCGGCGTTCAGCGCGTCCAGGTAGGTCTCGCGGGCCAGATCGGCATCGATGGGCTCGAGTCGTTTGGCGGCCCTCAGCAGTAGTGGCGGGGCGTCGTTGCCCCGGTTTGCCGCGAATGCGAGCTGGGCGCGGAGCAGATCGACGCGGGCACGCTGGAGCTCGTCCAGCGGTGCGGCCTCGGCCATCCCCAGCAGCTGCCTCGCGTCATCGAACGCGCCCGCCTGCACCTTCGCCTGAGCCGCGGCCAGCGCGCGATCGGCCCGCTGCGCCGGGTCCGGGGTGAGCGCCGCTGCGCGCTCGAGGAAGGCGGCCGCCGCCGCCAGTCCACCGCGCGCCTGGGCCCGGCTGGCCGAGCGTTCCAGCTCGTCTGCCACCTCCGCGTCAGGGCCCACCGCGGCGTGGGCGCGATGCCAGGCCCGCCGGTCCGGATCAGCCTCGGGATCGGTCGCCTCGGCCAGCGCCCGATGCGCCTCCCGCCGGTCACCGGCCGAGGCCGCCTGGTAGACCGCGGAGCGGACCAGGGGGTGGCCGAAGTGGACTCGGGCGCCGAGCTCGACCAGTCCTGCAGCCTCGGCCGCCGCCGCGGCGGCGGCCGGGATCCCTTGCAGCTCGCCCGCGCGCCACAACAAGGTCATCGAGCCGGTCGGATCGGCCGCGGCGGTCAGCAGCAACCGCTGCGTCTCGCGCGGCAGCGACTCGAACTGCCGGTGGAAGCTGTTTTCGATCCGGCCGGCCAGTGGCCGCGAGTCGGGAAGCCAGAACCCGCCGGCCAGCTGGGCAGGTCCCAGGCCGCGGGGCAGCTGCAGCAAGGCGAGCGGGTTGCCGCTCGTCTCGGCGAGGATCCGGTCCCGCACCTCGGCGTCCAGCCGCCCGTTGATTGCCGACGCCAGCAGGGTGCGCGCGTCGGCGCTGCCGAGCCCGGTGACGGTCAGTCCGGGCAGGCCGGCCAGTTCTTGATCGTCGACGGGCTCGCGTACGGCGAAGATGAAGGCGATCGGCTCGGCCAGCAGCCGCCGCGCCGCGAACGCCAGACACTGGACCGAGGCCCGGTCGAGCCACTGTGCGTCGTCGACCACGCAGGCCAGCGGCTGGTCCTCCGCGGTCGCGGCCAGCAGGCTCAGCACGGCCAGGCCGGCCAGGAAACGATCCGGTGCCAGCCCCTCCCGCATCCCGAAGGCGACCGCCAACGCGTCCCGCTGAGGCTTCGGCAGCTGTTCCAGGCGGCCGAGCATCGGCATGCACAGCTGGTGCAGCCCGGCGAATGCGAGCTCCATCTCCGACTCGACGCCCCAAGCCCGGACCACGCGCAGGTCCGATGCCGACGCCCGGCTCACCGCGTAGTCCAACAACGCCGTCTTGCCGATCCCGGGCTCGCCGCGCACGACCAGGACAGCGCTCTCACCCGCGGCCGCCCGCTCGAGCACCTGATCGACTGCCCTGCGCTCGACGTGCCGGTCGAGAAGCCCCGCTCCGGAACCGCTGCTGGAGACGCCCATAGTCGATTTCCTGCCGTTCAAAATGGCAAGTCTGGCCGATACGAGCCGCCTAGGCCACCGATCAGCGTGGGTGCGGCATCGGCAAACAGGTCAGGAGATCGGACAACCTTCGCACGAGCGGCAATGGTCCGAGCAAGACGAAGCCGGCTCCAGGTGGGAAATCACCTGGAGCCGGCTTCAGTTTGTGTGTCAGCCGACGGATTCGGCCAGGTTCTGGGTGGCCGATCCGGCCTTCCGGAGCTGGGCCGAGAGCACCAGCGTGGAGACGCCGTACACGATGCTGAACAGGCCGAACACCGCGGCCAGGCTGACCGCACCGAGGTCGGGCCGGATCGCCAGTACGACGCCGAGGGCGATCGAGACGAGACCGGTCAGGGCCCACATCGCACGCTCCCCCGCCTCCTCGCCCTGCCGGAACGCCATCGCGACCTCGATGACGCCGGACACGAACGCCCACGCGGCAATCCAGATCGTCAGCACGAGCGCGGTGATCCCCGGCCAGGCAATCGCGGCGATCCCGGCGACCACATCCAGCAACGCGAGCAAGAGATAGCCGATCACCGGACCGGCGCTGCGACCGGCGAACGCGCGGGCTCCGTCCGCGGCTGCCGCGATGAAGGCGTAGACCGCGAAGAGAATCACCATCGCACCGACCGTGACATTGGGCCAGGCGACGGACACGACGCCGATCGCGACGGCTAGCAGGCCACGCCACAACAATGAGGACGACACAGACTTGAACATCAACAGCCTCCTTGGGGATTGGTCACGACGCGACACCGGCGACGGCGCCGTCGATCGAACTTCTGGTGAGTGCGTGCTTGTTCTGGTGCAGCGCCCGCCATTCGCGGGGCGATATGCCGAACGCTTCGCGGAAGGTGCGGCTGAAGTGGGTCGCGTCGCCGAAGCCCCAGGCATGGGCGATGGCAGAGATCGTCCGGCCCGACACCGCGCTCCTGGCCAGCTCACGCCGGCACCCCTCCAGGCGACGTACCCGGATCCACTCGCCCAGCACGACGCCGGACCGGGACAGCGTCGTGTAGAGATGCCGTACCGAGATGTTCTGGGCGGCTGCGATCTTCGCCGCGCTGAGGTCCGGGTCGGTGAGGTGCTGCCGGGTGAACTCCATGATTCGCAGGGCGAGCGTGTTCTCCAACGGTTCCTGGGCCAGTACGCCGGCGCCGAGTTGCGTGGCAACGACAGCCCGGATCAGCTCGATCGTCGGCGCCTCGAAGACATCCAGATCCGCCTCTGCGGCCAGTCGATCGTCACCGACCAGCCGGGCCAGGTACGCCGCCGCGAGGTTCGCGACCGGATTGCGAGGACCGAGGCGCAATCCGGCAACGCGGGCAAGGGCATGATCGGTCAGCGCCAGATCTGCCCTCGGGACCCGGACGGCATGCTGACGGCTCCCTCGCGGGCTCGTCGTCAGGTACGGCCGGCGAGCATCGAGAAGGACGAGATCGCCCGGCGACAACACGGTCCGCCGGTTGTACTGGGCGACGGATCGCGAGCCGGCCAGTTGCAGCTCGACGACGATGCTCGGCTCCGGATCGGCTCGGGCCAGCCGTACCGTACGCCGTACAGACATCGGCGTCGTCGTCAGTGACAGGATCGACAGCCGCCCGAGCCTGCCACCGGAGCCTTGCACGGACACCTCGTCCGGACCCACGTGATGTTGAATCTCGATCGGTACCGCGGCGCGTCCCATCGCGTCTTGCAGCCGCCGAAGTCTGTCGTCCGGCGGCATGGTCGCAGTGTCGAACAACTCGGCCAACGAGCCGTTCCGGTCGGGTGGCAGCAGGTGTGCCATGGCAGCCTCCTGGCGGTCATCGCGAGCCGATTGCGCTCGACACAGACGACGCTAAGAGGTCGGGTAGGGCCCGGGCATCGGCGATCCGACGCAATGATGTGCAGAAACACCTATCTCCGCCAGGCCCGGCAGCCCTCCTCTCAACCCCGGCGGAACGGCTACGGACGAGGCGACTCATTGGTCGACGCCCGAATCAGATGTTTGTGGAGCTCAGTGGTGAGAGTGTGAATCTCCCGGGTCAGCTTCGTGTTGTCCTTCAGTTCCAGCTCTTGCTCGGTGAAGTCGTGATCCGCCTTGGCTTCCTGGAAGGCAGACTGCCGGTTCTGCCCGATCATGACGAAGGTGGACAGGAAGATCGCCTCGAGGGAGACGATGAGAGTGAGAGTCGGCCACGGGCTGGACTCGATGAACAGCATCCAGATCGCGAACACGATTGCGTGGATGTAGACGAAGGTCATCGAGCCCGCGAACGCGGTGATCGCGTCGGCGATCCGCAGTTGAATGTCCTGCGCCCGCTTCGCTTGGACCGCGACGACGACAGGATGATGTGCCTGAACACTTGTAGCCGCGGGGCTCATGGGATCTCCAGTCGACCTGTCAGCTCTTCGGTGTCAGGTCGTCGGCGTCGGCGCGGGCTACGGTGGCGTCGATGATCGCGTACTCCGCGCAGTCAAGCGCATAGATCGCGAAATCAATCGCATCGGCAGCATCCAGCTCGGCGTCATCGGCGCGCCGCTCGGCACGCTCGAGGTCGCGTTCGGCCTTGTACTCCTCGCCCTTCGTACGCAGTTCGGCGAAGTGGCTGTCCATGGCAATGCGGATGTCCTGCCACTTCGACCGGACCTCGTCCTGCGTCTTGGTCGTCCGCTCGCCGATCCGGGTCTGCTCGGTACTGACGGCGGTCTGCAGCCGCGCCTTCTGCGCCTGCAACCGCTCGCGGTTCTTCGCATTCGCGGCGTCGACGACGTCCTCGGTCCTCTTCGTCCGGTCGGACAGGTCGCTCAGCTGCTCGGAGAGTTTCTTCACGGTAAGGCCTTCCTCAATCGTTGAGTGGTGTTTACGACCGTACGAGCGCGCAGCCAAGCGTGGTCTGCGGATAGTGCTCTGAGTCCCGCGTTTTCGTGCACGACTCCTTGCAGCCATCGCCGAGGGCCGGGCCGCAACTTCTTTCGTGCTTTCCGCAGCCAGTCAGCAGAGATTCCGGTGCCGGCGCGAGCTCGCCCACCCGAGGATCGAAACAAAGCCGGCACCGACGAAAGGAACTCTGATGAGCTGGGACACCGATCTGGTCGACAACGTCAGCGACGAACTGTTCTGGGACCCCAAGGTCGACAACGAGGCGATCGCAGTGTCTGCGAACGCCGGCACGGTCACGCTGCGCGGCACCGTGGGAAGCCTGCGCGAGAAGCGGGAGGCGAAGAACGCGGCCCAACGCGTCATCGGCGTACTGGAGGTCGACAACCAACTCAAGGTCCGGCTGATGGGCGATCTAGGTCGCATCGACGCCGACATCCGCGGCGACGTCCTGCAGGCCCTGATGCTCGACAGCCTGGTACCGGAAACGGTCGACGCCAAGGTGCAGGACGGCGAGGTGACCCTCACCGGCACGGTCGACTGGCAGTACCAGCGCGACGAGGCGGACTTCGTCGCCTCGAACATCGTCGGCATCCTCGACGTGTTCAACCAGATCGAGATCAGAAACCCGAACCCGAACACCAGGGACGTGGAATCCTCGATCCAGAAGGCGTTCAAGCGCAACGCCACCCTCGACGCCGAAGGCCTGACCGTCTCGACCGACAACGGCGTCGTCACCGTCAAGGGAACCGTCGGTTCGTGGGCCGAACGCAACGAGGCCATCGACGCCGCGTGGTCGGCACCGGGCGTCACCGCCGTCCGCGACGACCTGACCGTCACGTACTGACCCGGCAGGCGCGGGCGGCTCAGCCGCCCGCGCCACTGTCCCGACGACTGCGGAGCCTGAGGAAGAGGCCCTTCGGATGGATTCACCAGAGTCAGTCATTGCTCTTAGCAACCATATGCCGGTCAGGATCGCCGGCGATCTGGTGTCGATCGCCGGCCTCCGCGGACGTTGCGTCTTCGACCGCACCGGCCGGCACGTCGGCCGACTGGCAGACCTTGTCGTACGACTCGACATCCAGGATCCGCACCCGCCCATCCAAGGTGCCCTCGTCCGCGCCGGCAGCAAGCTGCACTACATCCCAGAAACCGCCATCGCCGGCATCCGCGACTGGAACCTGTTCCTCTGCACCGTCGGCCTCGCATCCCGAACCATCCCCGCCAACGATCTTTTCGTTCGGCTCGCTCACCACGTCGGGCTGTCGGCCCCCTCCAGGATCTCCGACATCATCCTTGCCTGCAGCATCGACGGCATCCGCCTGGTAGGCATCGACACCTCTGTTCGCACCCTCCTGCGCCGCCTCGTCCCCGGCCCCAGCCGCCGAACCGTCTCCCCCCACCGCCTCCAGCCCTGGCCGCTGCTCGACGCGCCTATGCAGTCAAAATCGCGCGAAACCCCACCCCGTCTTGCCTCACCACTGCTCCCCCGAGCCGGCCGACCAACCAGTACGCCGCCATACACGCCGTACACGAGACGCACCGCGACGCCGACGTCTGGCTGATCCGCGGCGACCGCCGTTTCGTGGCTCGGGCGGTCGCGAGCATCACGACGCGCCGATCAGGCCGCTCGCGAGTGCGAACAGGACCAGCTCGGCGCGGGTGTCGAGCCTGAGCTTCCGCATGACGTGTGCGCGGTGCGTATCGACCGTTCGCCGCGAGATGTAGAGCTTCTTGCTGATCTCCTCGTTCGTGTAACCCAGCGCGAGCAGAGACAGAACGTCGCGCTCACGATCGCTGATCGGCTCGAGCGCCGGGTGTCCGTCCGCGACGACGAGTTGCGCACCCAGGTCGGGATCGACGTAGCGTTCGCCGGCCGCGACCCGGCGGATCGCCTCGATCAATTCTGTGTCAGAGGCTCGCTTGGGCACATAACCGCGTGCCCCGGCGGCGATCGCCTGCCGTACCGAGGTCGGTTGGGCGTGCGACGAAACGATCAGGACCTTCGACGCCGCAGACACCTTCAGCAGGTCCGGAATGATATCGGCGCCGTTCCTCCGTGGCAGGACCAGATCGAGCAGGACCAGGTCGGGCTGCACGGCACGTGTCGTGATGACCGCCTGCTCCGCGGTCCCGGCCTCGCCGACAGGCACGATGCCGTCTTCGTGCTCGAGTCGCAGGCGCAGCGACGTACGGAAGAGGACGTGGTCGTCGACGAGAACGACGCGGATCATCGGTCGGCTCCGTCGAGGACGAGTACGGCGCGCGCTCCGCCGCCGGCGCGCGGCTTGAGCTCCAGCACGCCTCCGAACCGGGCGACCAGGCGACGACACAACGCGAACCCCAGTTGGCCACCAGTCGCGTAGCGATCGGTCGGTCCGAGTCCGACGCCGTCGTCATCGACGACGAGCACCCGCCGATCCCCGCGAGCAATCGCCGAGACGAAGATCCGCCCGGCGCCCGCGGCGACCGCGTTCGCCAGCAGGTTCCGGAGCACGATCCGAAGGGCGGCCGGCGGGATCGGGCACTCGCCGGTCACCGTGGTGATGACCTCAGCGCGAAGATCTCCAAGATCGGCGACGGCTTCGCGGACGCAGTCGGCTCCCTGTGCTGCGCCGCCCTCAGCTCGATCGGCGCGGGTTGCCGCGAGGATCGAGTCGATGATCTCCAGTGCCCGCAGCAAGGCCCTGCGCGGTTCGTCGCTCATCAGGGCGGAGAGGAGCGACGACTTCAGATCGTGCGCAACGAGTGCCGCGAAGTCCTCGAGTGCCTCGTTCTTGCGAGCAAGCCGCGCGGCGTGCTCCGCAAGCTGCTCCGCAGTCGAGCGGTCGTCCTGCCGCCCGGAAAACCTGACGTCACGATTCTCGCCGCAGTCGGCGTAGTAGCCCTCTGGGCTGTCGTTCGCAGTTGTCGTGCTCATGACATGGGTTCCTCATTCACGTCTGGAGCGACCGTGCGGCGCGCTGCTCATTACCCTCACGCCGATCGGCGTGCGTCGTCCCCGGGGCACCCCCGGGTTCACTCCCCGGGTCGAGCCCGGGTGCCGGCTAGGTCGCCTGAGGCGCAAAGGCGTGCTCGGCGGCCGGCAAGATGATCCAGCCTCGCACGGTCAGCGCCGGCCACAGCTGGTTGCCGCAGTGTCGGCAGAGGTAAAGAGCGCGCTCGGCTCGCTCGGCACGGACCGCCGCGAGCACCGATGGTCCACACCGGTCACAGGTCTCGTTCATGCATTCACTGTCGCGCCCAGCCGCGTCTGTCGACCCCGGTACGGCCCCGGGTAGAGTCCCCTGGTTGCTCCCGGGGCACGGGGTACGGCGATGACTCAGCGGAGGTCCTTGCGTGAGCTGATGCCCAACTTGGCGAAGACGTTGCCCAGATGCCACTCCACGGTACGAGGGCTGATGAACAACTGTCCGCCGATCTCCTGATTGGTGCGTCCGTCACGGGCCAGCTTCACGATCTGGGCTTCCTGGGCGGTGAGATCGGCGAGGGTGTCGACCGTGCGCTTGCGAACGGTTTCCCCGATTGCCTGCAACTCTCGGCGGGCGCGGCCGGCGAAACCTTCCATACCCATGTCGGTGAACCGCTCGTAGGCGACGCGAAGCTGGTCGCGCGCATCGGTACGGCGCTGCTCGCGCCGCAGCCATTCGCCGTAGACCAGATGTGCGCGGGCCAGGTCCACCCGCATGCGGGTCAGGCCGAGCCGCTCGATCGCCTCACGGTACAGACGATCAGCGGTCTCGCCGTCGCTCACCAGTGCCCGGGAACGCGCCTCGACCCCGAGCGCCCAATCGGTGCCGGTGGCGCCGGTGTACTCCGCCAACCGCCGTACCGCGTCGGTGGCGCGCTCTGGCAACCCGCAGCGGGTGGCCGCCTCGACCAGCTCGACCAGACTCCACGTCGCTGAGGCACTCACGTCCGCGAGGTACGCGCAGGCCGATTCGGCTGCTGCCATCGCGTTCTCGTAGTGGCCAAGACCGTTGTCGTGTAGTGCGGTCGACCAATCAGTGAGGCCGATCCCGATCCCCTCGCCACGTTGCATGGCTTCCTCTTTGGTGGCGGTGGCCAGGTCGGAGATCCCGCCTTCGCGGCCTCCGAACGCGGCGAGGCACACATCGCCGTACGGCGTCATGCGGGTTCCCGTTGCCTCCGTGACGACATGCATCTCCTCGACCAGGGAGGCCGCGGCGGTCAGCTCACCGGCGAACAGGAGCAGGTAGATGCGTTGGCTCAAGGCGAGCGGAAGCTCGCTGAGCGCGCCGGCGTCGCGGGTGAGATGAAGGTGCCGGCCGGACAGCGTGTCCCACCGGGCCTCGTCCCACAGATCGACAGCGGCGATACAGGCCATCCACAGCCAACGAAGATCCTCCTCCGCCGACGTCTCCCGGTCGAAGGCGCGCAGCGCGCGCCGGAGTAAGGGCAGTCCTGCCGCGTAGCCTTGGCCGAACCTCGCGGCCAGGCCGTCCAGAAGGAGATCCGGCGCTCGTGGCGGGTCCGGCGGCCGTGGCGCCGCGCGTGCTGCCGTTGCCACATCCTGCGGCGTTCCGCCGGGAGTTGCCAAGCGGCCGCTGAACAGCGCCGCATTCAGCGCGTCCAAGTAGGTCTCGCGCGCGAGACCGACAGCGATGGGTTCGAGCCGTTTGGCGGCGCTCATCAGCAGGTGCGGGGCATCGCTGCCCCGGTTTGCCACAAACGCGAGCTGAGCATGCAGGAGATCGACGCGAGCACGCTGGAAGTCGTCGAGCGGTGCCGCCTCGGCCATGCCCAGCAGCTGCACCGCCGCGTCGAACGCACCTGCCTGGATCTTCGCTTGAGCCGCGGCCAGCCTCCGTTCACCCCTTTGCGCCAGGTCCGGTGTCAGCGCCGCTGCACGCTCGAGGAATGCGGCCGCCGCCGCCAGTCCACCACGCGCCTGGGCCCGGCCGGCCGAGCGTTCCAACTCGTCTGCCACCTCCGCGTCCGGTCCTACGGCCGCGTGGGCGCGGTGCCAGGCCCGCCGGTCGGGATCAGCCTCAGGATCGGTGGCCTCTGCCAGCACTCGATGCGCCTCCCGCCGCTCACCGGCCGAGGCCGCCTGGTAGACCGCAGAGCGGACCAGGGGATGGGCGAAGTGGACCCGGGCGCCGAGCTCGACCAGTCCGGCGGCCTCAGCAGGCGCGACGGCATCGGCCGGGATGTCCTGCAGCTCGCCCGCGCGCCACAACAACCTCATGGAGCCGGTCGGCTCGGCCGCGGCGGCAAGCAGCAGCTGCTGTGTCTGGCGCGGCAGCGACTGGAACTGCCGGAGAAAGCTGTCCTCGATCCGGTTGGCCAGAGGCCGCGAGTCGGGAAGCCAGAAACCGCCGGCCAGCCGGGCCGGTCCCAGGCCGCGGGGCAGCTGCAGCAAGGCGAGCGGGTTGCCCCGTGTCTCCGCGACGATCCGGTCCCGCACCTCCGCATCCAGCCGCCCACCGACCGCCGACGCCAGCAGCGTGGCCGCGTCGGCACTACCGAGCCCGGTCAGGGTCAGTCCGGGCAGGGCGGCCAGCTCAGGGTCGCCACCAGGCCCGCGTACGGCGAAGATCAGCGCGATCGGCTCGGCCAGCAACCGCCGCGCCGCAAACACCAGACATTGCATCGAGGCCCGATCCAGCCACTGTGCGTCATCCACCACGCAGGCCAGCGGCTGGTCCTCCGCCGCCGCGGCCAACAGGCCCAACACGGCCAGCCCGACCAGAAAGCGATCCGGCACCGGCCCTTCCCGCAGCCCGAAGGCGACCGCCAAGGCGTCACGCTGCGGCCTCGGCAGCTCGTCCATCCGGCGGCTGATGAATAGCGGTGCGCACAGCTGGTGGAGCGCGGCGTACGCGAGCTCCAGTTCCGACTCGACACCCGCGGCCCGGACCACCCGCAGGTCCGACGCCGACGCCCGGCTGACCGCATAGTCCAGCACGACTGTCTTGCCGATCCCGGGCTCGCCGCGCACGACAAGCACAGCGCTGCTACCAGCCCGCGCCTGATCGAGGACCCGATCCACTGTCCCGCGCTCGACGCGCCGGTCCAGAAGCCCCGTCCCGGGACCACCGCTGGATACGCCCATATCGATGTCCTGCCGCTCGACTGGCAAGTTTCGCCGATATCGGCAGCTTAGGCCACCCCATCTGCAGCGTCTGTCGGTTCGTCAGCCTGTCTTTCCGGCCAGGCCCAGCGTCCGTTCCACGCCGACTCGCCATCCGGCGACTCCGCGTGCCCGTTCGTCTGCGCTCATGTGCGGTTCCCAGCCGTGCGTGATGGCGTAGTTCGCCCGCAGCTCGTCGAGCCCGGACCAGAACCCGGTCGCGAGCCCAGCGGCGTACGCGGCGCCGGTAGCGGTGATCTCGGCCGCGGCCGGGGCGACCACGCGCGAACCGAGCAGGTCGGCCTGGAACTGCATCAACAGCTCGTTCTTGGTCATGCCTCCGTCGACCCGGAGTTCGCCGAGCTGCGTCAAGCCGGTATCCGCGAGCATCGCTTCGACCAGGTCGTAGGTCTGGTACGCCGTGGCTTCGAGCGCCGCCCGGGCGATGTGCCCCTTGTTGGCGAACCGTGTCAGGCCGACCATCACCCCGCGTGCATCGTCGTGCCAGTACGGCGCGAACAGGCCGGAGAACGCCGGGACGAAGACCACGCCGCCCGAGTTCTCGACGGAACGCGCGAGGGCCTCGACCTCGGAAGCGTCGGTGATGATTCCGAGGTTCTCGCTGAGCCACTGGACGAGCGCACCGGCCATCGACACCGAGCCCTCGAGCGCGTAGACCGCGTCGGCGTCGCCCAGCTTCCAGGCGACCGTCGTGATCAAGCCATGCTTGGACATCACCGGCTCCGTCCCGAGGTTGGCGAGCAGGAAGGCCCCGGTGCCGTAGGTGCTCTTCATGTCACCGTGGTCGAAACACGTGTGCCCCAGCAACGAGGCCTGCTGGTCGCCGAGTACGCCGGCAACAGGGACGCCGGCCAGCTCTCCCTTCGCGGTGCCGTAGACCTCGCTCGAGGAGCGGATCTCCGGCAGCAGTGCGCGCGGGATGTGCATGACGTCCAGCAGTTCCTGATCCCAGTCGAGCGTGTGCAGGTTCATCAGCAGCGTTCGGCTGGCGTTGCTCGGCTCGGTCACGTGCACGCCGCCATCGGGACCGCCGGTGAGGTTCCACAGCAGCCAGGTGTCGGGTGTGCCGAACAAGAGGTCGCCCCGGGCAGCCGCCTCCTGCCTGGCCGGATCCTGGTCGAGCAGCCAGCGGAGCTTGAGAGCCGAGGAATAGGTCGAGATCGGCAGGCCGGTGCGCTGCTGGAACCGATTGATGCCTTTGTCGGCCGCGAGCGCGTCTGCGGCGGCCGCCGTACGAGTGTCCTGCCAGGTGATCGAGTTCGCTACCGGACGTCCCGTACGGCGATCCCAGAGCACGACAGACTCGCGCTCGTTCGTGATCCCGATCCCGGCGACGTCCGCCGGCTCGGCATCCGCCGCGGCGAGCGCCGCATGGATGCACTCCTGGGTTCGCTGCCAGACCTCGGCCATGTCGAGCTCGACCAGGCCGGGTCCTGGGTAGTGCATGGTCTGGGCACGCTGCGCGGTTGCGACGGCAGTGCCATCCTTGCCGAACAACAAGCACCGCGTGCTGGTGGTGCCGTGGTCGATGGCCGCGACGAATCTGCCTGCCATCGGTCACGCCTCCTGCTCTGCGAACGGATCTGGCGCCGCGCCCTGAGGTGCCTCCGATTCGAGCTCGACCTTCGTCGCCTGAAGGTCTCGCAGCGCGTCGTCGTCGAGCGTCGGGTACTGCGGGTCGAGCTCGATCAATGCGTTGGCGATGACCGCCGCAGACGCAATGCGGGCGAACCACTTGCGGTCCGCGGGGATCACATGCCAAGGAGCCCACTCGGTACTCGTGTGGCTCAGCATCTGCGAGAACGCCTCCTGGTAGTCGTCCCAGGACTTGCGCTCCTCCACGTCGTGTGTCGAGAACTTCCAGTTGTGCTCCGGCAGGTCGATGCGCCTCAGGAAGCGGACGCGTTGCTCCTCCTTCGAGAGGTTGAGGAAGAGCTTCACAACCCGAAAGCCGTTCTCGACGAGGTACCGCTCCCAGTTGTTGATCGCTTCGTACCTGTGCTTCCAGACGTGGTCCTCGCGCGTCTCGAGTGGCAGCTTCTGGCGCAGGAGATTCTCCTGGTGCACCCGGACGACAAGGACCTCCTCGTAGTGGGAGCGGTTGAAGATGCCGATCTCGCCCCTGGACGGCAGGCGCTCCTGGTACCGGCGCAGGAAGTCGTGGTTGAGGTCGGTCGCCGACGGAACCTTGAAACTCTCGACCCTCACGCCCTGCGGATTCACGCCGCTCATCACGTGCCGGATCGTCCCGTCCTTACCGGCCGCATCCAACGCCTGCAGGACGACGACGACGCCGACGGTGTCCTGCGCCGTGAGCCGGGCCTGATAGTCCGAAAGCAGGGCGATCCCCTCGTCCAGCAACTCGGCGCCGTCCTTCTTCTTCTTGATCCCCGCCTTGAACGTCGGATCGAAGTCGGCGGACAGTGTCACGTGTGAGCCCGGGGTCACACGGAACGGCTCGATGAACCGGGCGATTCGCTTCGCCGATGGGACGTCGGTAGGCATGGCTGAACCTCGTTCCGCTACGACTTCGTCGCCGCTCGGCGAAATCTGTTCACTCGATCCTCGCGCTGCCGACTCGCGGCGGAATCCGCCTCCCCGCTGATCCGCTGCGGAAAACACGAAGAGTTCCGATCGACGCTCGTCAGCACGAGGACCTGTCAGTTGATCGAATCCTGGCTGCGCCGGGTCCGATGCCCCGCAATCGCGGACACCCGGAGTAGCGTTGCAGCGTGACCGAGTTGGGTGAATTTCTGCGGCTGCGCCGCGCGCAGGTGAGTCCCGAGGAGGTCGGGCTGCCGGTGTCCGGAACCCGGCGAGTGACGGGCCTGCGCCGCGAGGAGGTCGCCGTGCTGGCCGGTGTCAGCGCCGATTACTACACCCGTCTGGAGCAGGGCAGGGAACGAAATCCCTCGGGACAGGTCATCGGCGCGATCGCCCGAGCACTGCGGCTCAACGCCGATGCTCGCTGGCATGCCTACCGATTGGCCGGGATCCTTCCGGAAGCGGACGAGTCCTCACCCGAGGAGGTCGACCCCGCCCTCTTGCAGTTGATCAAGGGTTTTCCGGCAGCCGTTGCCTATGTCATCAATCGACGGATGGAGGTGCTCGCGTCGAACGACCTGGCGAACGCCCTGCTGTCGCACCTCGCAGACCCGCGCAACATGCTGCACACCTTGTTCCACGACCCGGCCGCCCGTGAACTCTTCGCAGACTGGGAAACCGTCGCGCGCGACGCCGTCGAGGCTCTCCGACTCGCGGCGGACGAGGATCCGGCGGTCCGTCAGCTGGTCGACGGATTGATTGCCGGTAGCAAGGACTTCGCCGGGCTCTGGCGTGAGCACGGCGTCAGGAGCCTGGGAAGCAAGTCGAAGACCTTCAACCATCCTGAGGTCGGCGAGCTCACGCTCACGTACCAGAGCTTCGGCGTTCAGGGTACGACGGGCCAGTATCTGCTGGTCGGTTCGGCCGCGCCGGGCTCACCGGACGAGGACTCGCTGGCGCTTCTCGGCTCCCTCTACGCCGGCGCGACTTCTCGCTGAGGCCCGGTCAGATCGAGCGGCTGTACGGCCCGTCGATCGCGGCCCTGACCGTCAAGCGGTCGGAGTAGGTACCGCCAGTGCGGTCAGGCCGTCCAGGAGGTCCTCGGCGGAGACCGCGCCGGCCAGGTGCCGGTTGACGATGAGTCCCGGCATCACCGTCTGCAAGGCGGCTGCGACGTGATCCGGATTCGCCCCGGACGGGAGCACACCGGCGGCCTGCCAGCGCCGGGCAAGGACGCCGAGATTGGCGCGCACCTCGCGGTAGAACGCTCGGGTACTGGCCTCCACCTCGGGGCTGCGCAGCGCCTCGGCCCAACCGTGGACAGCGATCTTCGACAGGTCGTAGTCAGCTTGGTCGCCGCGACCGGACAACTCACGGACCAGCGCCTCGACGGTTTCGGCCGGGGTCGGCAGCGGATCGGTGTCGAGCAGTCGCGTGAACAGGTCCCGGAGCAGCTTCAAAGCCTCCTCCGTTGCCGCCTCGACCAACTCGTCCTTGCCGCTGACATAGCGATAGACCGCGCTGGACGACATCCCGGTGGCCGCGATGATGTCGTCCATCGACGTGGCATGGAAACCGTCGCGGGTGAAGCAACTCCAGGCACTGACGAGGACGTGCCGCCGGCGCTGGTCGCGTAGCTCCACGCTGAGACGAGGCATGTGATCCGTCCTTACCCAAACCGAAACGATCGTTGGCGTTACTGCTGCATGCATGCTACGTTGCCCATCGTAAACGAAAACGTACGTTTCTGTTTAGCGTTGGGGGGTGCGATGCGTTCGACGTCTGCTGTCCCGGAGCTGCCGGCCAGCACGGAGGTGCTGATCGTCGGCGCCGGGCCCGCGGGACTGACGTTGGCCGCGAGTCTGCGTCAGCTAGGAGTCGACTTCGTGCTGATCGACCGCAACACGTCCGTCCAGCCGGGCAGCAAGGCGGCCGCGGTACAACCCCGGACCCTGGAGTACCTGGAGCGGATCGGCGTCAGCGACACCCTGGTCGCGACCGGTGTGCGCAGTCCCGGCTTCTCCCTGCACGACCGGGAGAGAACGTTGCTCCGGGCAACATTCGCGGAGCTGGACACGCCGTTCCCGTACGTGTCGCTGGTGTCGCAGCAGACAACCGAGGAGCACCTGCTCCGCCGGCTGCTGGAGCTCGGCGGCACGGTCCATCGCGATCACAGGTTCATCGGCTTCAGCACCGACTTCCCCGGTGTGAGCGTGACGGTGGCCGGGCCCGACGGGGCGCTGCAAGCGATCTCCGCGCGTTATCTGGTCGGCTGCGACGGCGTACGCAGCGCTGTCAGGACGGCCGCGGGCATCGGTTTTCCCGGTCAGGCGCACGAGCAGTTGTTCACCATCGCGGACGTCAGACTCTCAGCGGCCGGACAGGAGCTGGTCGCACACGACACGACGTTCTTCCTTTCCGGCGCAGGGATGCTGCTGTTCTCACCGCTGGCCGGCGAGCAGTACCGCGTCGTCAGCCCGGCACCGCCCGGGCAGACCGAACCGACCCCGTCTGACGTGCAGCGGCTGCTCACCGAGCGCGGCCCACAGGCCACGGTGACCGAGGTCATCAGGGCCTCGACCTATCGCGTCCAGGAGAGGGTGGCCGAGCAGTTCCGCAACGGCCCCGTGCTGCTGGTCGGAGACGCCGCGCACACTCACAGCCCGGCCGGCGCACAAGGCATGAATACCGGGATCCAGGACGCGGGGAACCTCGCGTGGAAACTGCATGCCGTGCTGACCGGCGCTGCCGGCGACGAACTGCTGGACAGCTACCACGCAGAGCGACATCCGGTCGCCGCCGAGATGGTTGCCTTCACGGCCTTGTTCGCCAAGATGGCGTCCGTGCGGGACCCGGTCGCCGCCCGGCTGCGCAACGGCGTACTGGCTGCTGCGGCGAGCGCCCCGGGCGCCACCGACTGGATCGCCACCAAGCTCTCCGAGCTGGACGTCAGCTATGCGAACGGTCCGGCCTGCGGTCTGCGGGTCGGCGACCGCGTCCCTCCCACGGTTGTTCCCGGCCGCGATCTGCGCTGGACGCTCGCCGTACCTGAGACGGAAGACCTCCCCCAGCAACGGCGGAACCTCGGCGTCCGGCACGTCCCCGATCTCGACGAAGCGCTGCTCGTCCGGCCCGACGGCTACCTGTTCGCCTGCGGAAAGCCAACCGAACTTCTCGACCACTTACCTACCAGCTAAGGAGAAACGTCCATGTCCAGCTCCCTCGTTCGCGGAGTCGCCGTCTTCGACGGCACCCGGTTGCAGCAGCGCCAGGACGTCCTCGTCGACGACGGCGTCATCGCGGCGATCGGTCCCGATCTCGCCGTCCCGCCAGGAGCCACCCTGGTCGACGGCGCCGGCAAGACGTTGCTGCCGGGCCTGATCGACGCCCACACGCACACGATGAGCATCGCCCAGCTCCACCAGGCACTGGTCTTCGGCGTCACCACCGAACTCGACATGGGGGGCGTCCCCGAACACTCGCGCGCGCTACGCGGTGCCGCGCAGAAGCGGGCCGACCTGGCCGACATCAGGATCGCCACCACCGGCGCCACCGCCCCGGGCGGTCACCCCAGCCAGCTGGTCGAGCTGGGCATGATGCCTCCGTTCCCGACGGTGGCCGGTCCGGAGGACGCGGACAGGTTCGTAGCCGATCGCGTTGCCGACGGAGCCGACCATCTCAAAATCTTCATCGAGGACGGCACTGCCGCCGGCCACCCGATGCCACTGCTGGCACCGGAGACGATCAAGGCACTGGTCGCTGCCGCGCACGAGCGTGGCCTCAAGGCGGTCGCGCACACCATGACCCGCTCGGCAACCCGACTCGCTGTCGACGCAGGTGTCGACGGCCTGGCACATGCTCCGGCGGACGGGCCCTCCGACCAGGCCCTGGTCGAGGCGGTGGCCGATGCGGGCCTGTTCGTCGTACCGACCCTGGCGACGCTCGCAGGCATGAGCCCGACCCCGATCGAACTCAGGCTCGCGGTGGATCCGCGCCTACGCCCGTACGCCGATCCGCAATGGCTGGCGGACCTGGACAAGCTGCCCGCCGATCCCGCCCAGCGGATGGGGCCGATGGCAATGGACGTACGCCATGCGGCCGACGTCGCGATCCGGCTGTTCAGGGCCGGCGTACCGCTGGTCGCCGGCACCGACGGAACCGGCGGCGCAGGCCACCCGACCACCCACGGGATCAGCCTGCACGGCGAGCTGACACTGATGGTCGAAGCCGGCCTGACCCCGACCGAGGCACTGACCACCGCCACCGCGGCCGCAGCCGACGCGTTCGGTCTCACCGACCGCGGCCGGATCGCGCCGGGACTGCGCGCGGACCTGCTGCTCGTCAACGGTGACCCGACCGCCGACATCACCGCGCTCTACGACATCACGACGATCTGGCGGCACGGCGTGCCCCTCGACCGCACCGCCCCGTTCATCGAGAACAAGGACTGATCATGAGCATTCCCGCTTACGCAGGCATCCATCACATCCAGTTGCCGGTCAGCGACCTGGACCGCAGTATCGCGTGGTACGGCGAGGTTCTCGGCGCTCGCCGACGCGACAAGGTCGACCACAAACCCAGCGACGCGCCGTTGTTCGCCGTCGGCCTGGAGGCACCAGGCCTCGGCGTCGGCCTGGAACTACGGCTCAACCCGACCGCGGCAGCCGGGATGGCGGGCTGCGGCCCACTCGCCCTGGGCGTCGACGACCGCGCCGACCTCGAGACCTGGGCCGAGTACCTGGACACGATCGGCGTCGAACACTCACCCGTGCTCGTCGGCATCGTGGGCTGGGTCCTGGTGGTCCCCGATCCGGACGGTCTCAAGCTCCGCTTCTACACGAAGGTCGACCACGGGCTCGATCCCAGCCAGATCGAGTATCACTCGCCCTGGTTGGAGAACGGCCCCTTCGGCCGCAGCGGGACTGCCGCCGCTGTCGGCAGCATCACCGCAGTCCCAGGCGGCGCCGATGAGCTGGAGTCGTTGCTGGTCTCGCTGGCCGAGGTCGCCCGCAAGGAGCCAGGCAACCTCGGCTACCACGTCCATCGGGTCGCCGGCGAACCGGACAAGTTCGTCATCTACGAGGAATGGGCCGACCCTTCGGCGCTGGACAACCGCGAGGACGCTCCCGGATTCTCAGCCTTCATGGAAAAGGCAGGTCCGCTGATTGCCGGCGAGCCACACGTCGTACCGCTCGTCCGCGAGGACTGACCCATCTCCCTCCTTTGCAGGTCAGCCGTAGCGGAGGGCGGCGGTGATGTAGGAGCGGAGCAGGTCGTGTTTCTGCTCCAGGAAGTTCTTCTCGGTCAGGTTCTGCACGCGATCCTCGGAGGCGCTCTGGGTCAGGGCGCCGACCGAGAAAAGGTAGGCCCACTGGTAGAAACCGTCGGGCTTGCCGGGGAGCGCTTCACGGAAGGCCTCGATGAACTCGCGGGCCATCGGGTCGAACAGGACCTTGAGAACCGGCCGGTTCTGGTTCGACGGGTCGCCGGCCTCACGCAGTACCAGCTTGGCGAACCAGGCGTCCTCGGGGTCGTTGTGCAGGGCAAGCACCGGGTCGACGAACGCCCCGACGATCTGGTCGACGGCATCCTCCGCACCCAGATCGGGAATCGCCTGGAGTTGCGCCAGCCGCTGCTCGTTGACGTACTGCCGGTCCTCGAAGATCGCGACGAACAGGGCCAGCTTCGACGTGTAGTGGTACACGACCAGCGAGAGCTTCACGTCGGCCTCCGCCGCGATCCGGCGCATCGTCGTGCCGTGATAGCCGTCCTGCGCGAACACCCTCTCGGCGGCGCGCAGGATCACCATCTTCTTGCCGTGCTCGGCAGGCTCCGCCATCTGGCACCTCACTTTCCCCGAGAAGTCTACTGCACGTACGTACAGTTTGGGTCTTGCGCATGGCGACTGAACGTACGTACAGTCAAACGACTCGGGGCCGACACACGGGGTTCACCGAAGGGACTGGTCCGGATGAGAGATTCCGGGAAATGGGTGGTGCTGGGCGGCGCCTTCGTGGCGTACATGTTCGACGCGCTGGAGATCCTGCTGCTGTCGTTCGCTCTCCCCGACATCCGCACGGAGTTCGGGCTGAGCAAGGCCGAGGGTGGTCTGCTCGCCACCGCCACGCTGCTCGGCATCGGCGTGAGCAGCCTGACCGTCGGCTGGCTGGCCGACAACTACGGCCGCAAGCGGGCGTTGATGTATTCGCTCGCGGTCTTCGGATTCTTCACTGCCTTGATCGCGGCGGTGCCGAACTTCTCACTGTTCCTCGTACTGCGGTTCGCAGCCGGCCTTGGACTCGGCGGCGTCTGGGGCGTGGTGTCGACGTACGTGGTCGAGACGTGGCCGACCGCTCAGCGGGGTCGAGCGGCAGCCTTCGTGCTGAGCTCGTTCCCGGCCGGCGGCGCGATCGCGGCCGTCGTGGCCGGCGCCTTGCTGCCCGATTGGCGACTGTTGTTCTTCCTGGCCGGGGCGGGCGTGGTCGTGCCGCTGCTGATCATCGGCTTCTTCTTCAAGGAGTCGGCCGAGTGGGCCGAACAGAAGAGCACGCCGGTACGGGTGACCGAGATCTTCTCCCCCGACCTGCGCCGCAAGACCTTGCTCGGAACGGCCGTGGCGTCGCTCGCCCTGTTCGGCTGGTGGGGTGCGTCGACCTGGCTGCCGACGTACCTGCACTCCGATCGAGGCATCCCGACCGCGACCGTCGCTCTGTTCATGACGGTCCTGAACATCGGTATGTTTGTTGGCTACAACGTGTTCGGGCTGATCGCGGACCGGATCGGCCGCAAGTACGCGCTCGTCATGACACTGCTCGGAGTCGGCGTCACCCTGCCGCTGTACGTCGTAGCAGCAGACCGTACTGCGTTGCTGTGGCTAGGCCCGCTGTTCGCGTTCTTCGCCGCCTTCAGTGGGATCTTCGGCGCCTACCTCGGCGAGCTCTACCCGACCCGGGTCCGGGCGACCGGCGCCGGATTCTGCTTCAACGTCGGCCGCGGGGTGTCCGCCTTCGCACCGTTCGTGCTGGGCGCGTTGGCCACCGGAGCGGGACTCGGCACCGGCCTCCTGCTGTGCGCCGGGATCTTCCTCTGCGGGGCAGTCGTGATGACAGCACTGCCCAACCTGGGCGCCACCAGGCGGGTCTCCACACAGCCTGCACTCGAAACCGAAGGGGCCTCATGACCACGTTCGTCGACATCTCGGTGCCGCTGATGTCCGGCATCGCCTCGGACCCGCCTGGTGGGACTCCGGAGATCGAGTACATCACCCACAAGGACAGCGTGGCCGACATGCTGGCGCACTTCCCGGGCGCCGGACCCGAGGTGCTGCCCGAGGGCGAGGGCTGGGCGATCGAGCGGATCAAGCTCACCACCCACACCGGCACCCACATGGATGCGCCGTACCACTACGCGTCCACGATGGACAACGGACAGCGCGCGATCACGATCGACGAAGTACCGCTCAGGTGGTGCCTGCAACCCGGCGTGAAGCTGGACTTCCGGGAACTGCCCGACGGCTACGTGGTGACGCCGGACGACATCGACCTGGAGCTCAAGCGGATCGGGCACACCCTCAGCCCACTCGAGATCGTCGTGATCAACACCAGCGCAGGCGTGCGGTACGGCGAGGACGACTATCTGGCCCGCGGTTGCGGGATGGGCCGGGACGCCACCATCCACCTGCTCGAGCAAGGGGTCCGGGTCACCGGCACCGACGCCTGGAGCTGGGACGCGCCGTTCGTCCACACAGCGCGCAGGTACGCCGAGACCGGCGACGGCTCGCTGATCTGGGAAGGCCACAAGGCCGGCCGCGAGATCGGCTACTGCCACCTCGAGAAACTGCACAACCTCGAAGCCCTGCCCGCCACCGGCTTCAAGATCTCCTGCTTCCCGCACAAGATCCACGCTGCGTCGGCGGGCTGGACGCGCGCGGTGGCCATCATCGACGACCCCGAGGAGAACTCGTGAAATTCGCAGCACTGTTCCTGGATGGGCAGTATCGGCAGGCACTCGTCCACGACGACCTTCTGCACCCGCTGCCGGCCGGCACCGACCTGTTCGAAGTACTGGCGGCCAAGCCGAGCGAGCAGGAGGTCCTCAGCCGGTGCGCTGCGCCCGTCACCCTGGACGAGCAGACGCTGCTGCCGCCGATCAAGGCGTCGTCCATCCGCGACTTCATGATCTTCGAACAGCACGTCGAGGGTTCGTTCCAAGGGATCCGCGACCCAGCCGTCGTACCCGAGTGGTACGACATCCCGACCTTCTACTTCACCAACCCGTACAGCCTGATCGGCCCGCGCCAGCCGGTCCCGGTACCGCCCGGCTGCAACCTGTTCGACTTCGAACTGGAGGTCGCCGCCATCATCGGCACCGAGGGCCGCAACCTTCCAGTTGAGGAGGCAGAGAAGCACATCGCCGGCTACAGCATCTTCAACGACTGGTCCGCCCGAGACATCCAGATCCACGAGATGCGCATCGGCCTCGGGCCTGCCAAGGGCAAGGACACCTCCTCGACCCTGGGGCCTTACCTGGTCACGCCGGACGAACTCGAGCCGTACCGCCAAGGCGACCGCTTCGACCTCACCCTGACGGCATCGATCAACGGCACCGCGCTCGGCAAGGACTCCCTGGCAAACGCCGCCTGGTCGTTCCCGGAGATGATCGCCTACGCCAGCCGCGGAACCGTCGTACGACCGGGCGACATCCTCGGCTCCGGCACCTGTGGCAGCGGTTGCCTGGTCGAGCTCTGGGGCCGCAACGGCGGCGAGCGAGTCCCCCCACCCCTAGCCATCGGCGACATCGTCACGATCGAGGTCGACGGCCTCGGCACCCTCGAGAACACCGTCGTACCCGGCGAGCCCGTCCACCCGGTCCCGAAAGCCCGCCGCGTCAGCTGAGGTGGATCTGGTTGTTCCACATGCGGAACATGACGCACCTGCCGCGGCCGTCCAGGGTGACTATCCACAGGTTGGCGAAGGTGCCGAGCTCGGCATAGGTCCCGGTGCCGTCGATGGCCGCGGTGTCGCCGTTGATGGCCAGGATCGACCACTCGAACTCCCAGCCACCCTGCTGCCACTCCTCCCGCGACTGCCAGCCTTCGACGATCGCGGACCGACCGATCCAGTCGGTGGCATACGGCAACTCGTGGTACTCCGCATCCTGGGCGAACAACGCTTCGATGTCCTTCTTGGCACCGGTCCGCCACGCCTTGACGTAGTTGTCGACCCACGTCGTGACCTGCTGTTCCGAGATCTTCACACTCCGAGGATGCCGGAGTCTGCACCCGGGAGGCAGGACGGGTCTTCCAGGGTGCAGCGCTCCTAGGAACAACTGATCTCTCCGGGTGCGACGACCATGCTGTGGAGCGCCTACCAGCTCCGCGACGGCCTCGGCGAGCGCCTGTAAATGCGTCCACGGCGCCAGCCCCGCAGCCTGGCGCCGCCAATTCCGTGACCCTCCGGCTGTCAGGTCGGAGCCTTTCGTGGAACGATCGTAGGCGCGATCCACGCGGGGTTCCCCGACCGGGCGGAGACCCTCGGAGCAAAGGGGGAGCACAACCATGTCGCAGCCGTCGGTGTCCGACGAGTGGCGCTTGTGGGGTCCGTACCTGAGTGAGCGGCAGTGGGGCACGGTTCGCGAGGACTACAGCGCGGACGGCGAGGCGTGGAGCTATCTGCCATACGACCATGCCCGGTCCAGGGCGTACCGGTGGGGCGAGGACGGGCTGGCCGGGTTCAGCGACCGCGAGCAGCGCCTGTGCATCGGGCTCGCGTTGTGGAACGGGCGCGACTCGATGCTGAAAGAGCGTCCGTTCGGCCTGACCGGCGCGGAGGCTAACCACGGTGAAGACGTCAAGGACTACTGGTGGTACCTCGACGCCATCCCGAACCATGCCTGGAACCGATGGCGCTACCACTATCCCCAGGCTGCCTTCCCCTACGACGACCTGCGCGCCGAGAACGGTCGACGCGGAAAGCAGGACCCCGAGTACGAACTGCTGGACACCGGCGTGTTCGACGACGACCGGTACTGGATCGTCGAGGTGCAGTACGCGAAGGCGACTCCGACCGACCTGCTGATGACCGTGCAGATCACCAACGCCGGACCTGAAACGGCGACGATCCACGTCCTGCCGACGGCGTGGTTCCGCAACACCTGGTCCTGGGATCCCACCGAACTGCGACCCGAGCTGGCAGCCGGGGACTCGTCCATCCGGATCTCGCACCCGTCCCTCGGTGAGCTGGAGCTGCTGGCCGGGCCAGATCCGGACGGTGTCGCACCCACGCTGTTGTTCTGCGAGAACGAGACCAACACGCAACGCCTGTACGGCGTCCCCGGGACGACGCCGTACCCCAAGGACGGAATCAACGACCACGTGCTGACCGGCGCCGGAACCGTCAACCCCGCCCGCCAGGGTACGAAGGCCGCTGCGTGGTACCGAGCCGATGTTGCGCCGAAAGCCACGATCGAGCTGCGGCTACGACTGCGTCCCGCAGGCTCCGACCCGGCGACCGCACTGGGACAGGATTTCGACGACGTCATCGCCACCCGCCGGGCCGAGGCCGACAGCTTCTACGCCGGCCTCACTCCCCCGGCTGCCCCGCCGGACGAGGCGATGGTGATGCGGCCCGCCTTCGCCGGGATGCTGTGGAGCAAGCAGCTCTACTACTACGACGTAGCGCGATGGCTCGACGGCGACCCCGGCCAGCCGGAACCGCCGGCATCACGGCGGGCCGGCCGTAACTCACGATGGCGAACCTTCAACTCGTTCGACGTCATGTCCATGCCGGACAAGTGGGAGTATCCGTGGTTCGCCTCCTGGGATCTCGCGTTCCACTGCATCGCCCTGGCCCACGTCGACCCTGACTTCGCCAAGGACCAGTTGCTGCTGGTCTGCCGCGAGTGGTTCCAGCATCCGAACGGCGCACTTCCGGCGTACGAGTGGGACTTCGGCGACGTCAATCCGCCGGTCCAGGCGTTCGCGGCCCTCGAGGTCTTCGCCATCGACGGCGGTCGTGACCTCGACTTCCTCAGCCGGATCTTCGACAAGCTGCTGGTCAATTTCACCTGGTGGGTGAACCGGGAGGACGCCGACGGGTCGAACCTGTTCGAGGGTGGGTTCCTCGGACTGGACAACATCGGCCCGCTGGACCGTTCACACCTACCGGTCGGGGGCGTGCTCGAGCAGTCCGACGCCGCCGGATGGATGGCGATGTACGCGCTGGCGATGACCACGATCGCGGCGATCCTGGACCGGACCGGACATCGACCGGCCCGCGACCTGGTCGACAAGTTCCTCGAGCACTTCGCCGAGATCCGCACCGCGATGACCACACAAGGCATGTGGGACGAGACCGACGGTTTGTTCTACGACCAGATCGCCGTACCAGGCGGCGGTGTCGTGCCGGTGCGAGTGCACTCGATGGTCGGCATCATCCCGCTGCTGGCCGTCGCCGTGGTCGACGAGCTGTACCTCGAACAATCCATTGCCCCGGGCAAACAGTTCGCCGACTTCCTCGACCGCCAGGGGCTTGGCGATCTCGAGAATCTGGCGAAGGCCAGGGTGCTACGCGGCGACCCCGGACGTCGGCGGCTGCTCGTCGGCGCCGCGGGCGTCGAGCAGGTGTTGCGGCTGTTCGAGAGGCTGTTCGATCCTGGCGAGTTCCTGTCGCCGAACGGCCTGCGGTCGCTATCGGCGTTCCACCGCGATCACCCGTACACGATCGACGTCGAGGGCGTACGGGCGACTGTCGACTACGAGCCGGCCGAGTCGACCACGGACATGTTCGGCGGGAACTCGAACTGGCGTGGCCCGGTGTGGTTCCCGCTCAACTTCCTGGCGGCCGAGGCATTGGGCCGGTATCACCGCTTCTTCGGCGACGACCTGACGATCGAGTACCCGACCGGCTCCGGCGTCCACCAGACCCTCGGCACCATCGCCGACGACCTGCGGACGCGGCTGGTGTCGATCTTCCTGCCCGGTCTCGACGGCCGGCGACCTTGCTTCGGCGGAGTCGAGAAACTGCAGCGCGATCCGAACTGGAGGAACAATCTGATGTTCCACGAGTATTTCCACGGTGATAACGCCGCCGGTCTGGGCGCGACACACCAGACCGGCTGGACTGGGATCGTGGCTGACATCATCCGGCGCCGGCACGGCGTGGTTCCGTCGATCGACGACGTCCTCCGATCGCTGAGCGAGCGGCAGTCATGAGTACGGCGCTGCCCGGCCGGCCGGGTCCACTCGGCGCGACGCCCGGTCCTGATGGCACGAACTTCGCGGTGGCCTCCGCGGCGGACGGCGTACTGCTGTGCCTGTTCGATGCTGACGGCAACGAGACCCAGATCCCGTTGCAGGAACGCGAAGGTGAGGTGTGGCACGGGTTCGTGCCAGGCGTCGGACCTGGCCAGGCGTACGGGTACCGGGCCACCGGTCCGTACGATCCGCGGCGCGGTCTGCGCTGCAACCCGGCGAAACTACTGCTCGACCCTTATGCCAAGGCCATCCACGGCGAGGTGCGGCCCGGTCCGGAGTTCCTCGGGTACGCCCTCGACGACCCGGAAGCTCCCAGCGGGCTGGACTCGGCCGGGCACGTACCGCGCAGCCTGGTGACAGACACGTCGTTCAGCTGGAGTGACCGGCCCCGGCCACGCCACTCCTACGCCGACACGATCCTGTACGAGGTCCATGTGAAGGGCTTCACGGCCGCGCACCCCGCCGTACCGGATGATCTTCGCGGCACGTACGCCGGCCTGGCCCACGAGGCGGCGGTCAGCCATCTCGTCGACCTCGGCGTGACCACGGTCGAACTGCTCCCGGTGCATCACTATGTGCCCGAGGGCACGCTGGTCGACCACGGCCTGACGAACTACTGGGGCTACAACACCATCGGATTCCTGGCGCCGCACGCCGGCTACTCCGCCGCGGTGCGGGCCGGACGGCCGGGCGGGCAGGTCGCGGAGTTCCAGGCCATGGTCGACACCCTGCATGGCGCCGGTCTCGAGGTCATTCTCGATGTGGTGTTCAACCACACCGCCGAGGGCAACCAGCTCGGCCCGACCCTGTCCCATCGGGGACTGCACAACCCCGCGTACTACCGGCTTGTGCCTGATGACCAGCGCTACTACATGGACACGACCGGCACCGGCAACTCGCTCAACGCCGACAACCCGTTCAGCCTCCGGCTCATCATGGACTCGCTGCGGTATTGGCTGACCGAGATGCGCGTTGACGGCTTCCGCTTCGACCTGGCACCGACACTGGCCCGCGAGGACGGCGGCTTCGACCGGATGGCGGCGTTCTTCGACCTCGTGGCACAGGACCCGGTCGTCTCCGAGGCCAAGCTGATCGCCGAGCCGTGGGACGTCGGCCAGGGCGACAGCTACGACCTCGGCCAGTTCCCGCCGCAGTGGAGCGAGTGGAACGGCAAGTACCGCGACGTGATGCGCGACTTCTGGCGTGGTGCGGACGGGCTGCTCGGCGAGTTCGCGACCCGGTTGTGCGGATCGCCCGACCTCTATCGCTGGGACGGGCGGCGCCCCACCGCGTCCGTCAACCTCGTCACCGTCCACGACGGCTTCACCCTTGCCGACCTCGTCTCGTACGACGGCAAACACAACGAAGCCAATGGCGAGGAGAACCGCGACGGCGCCAACGACAACCGCTCCTGGAACTGCGGCGCGGAGGGACCGACGAGCGATCCCGACATCCTGGCGCTAAGGGCCCGGCAGAGCCGCGCGATGCTCACCACGTTACTGCTGTCCTTCGGCGTACCGATGCTGCTCGGCGGCGACGAACTGGGCCGCACGCAGCGCGGCAACAACAACGCCTACTGCCAGGACAACGAGATCAGCTGGTTCGACTGGTCCGCCGCCGATGCAGAGTTGACCGCCTTCACCAAGAAGCTGATCGCCGTACGGCGGGAGCACCCGGTCTTCCGGCGCCAGCGGTACCTGACCGGTGTCGCCGCCGCCGAGCTCCGCTGGTTCACCCCTGGCGGGACCGAGATGACCCAGGCGGACTGGAGCTTCCCCGGAGCACGCGCCCTAGCGCTGTACCTGGACGGCGCCGACAGCCCCGACCGAGGCCCGGACGGTACGCCGCTAGTCGACGACGACTTCCTTCTCCTGGTCAACGCCTGGTGGGAACCACTCGACTTCGCCGTACCACCCACAGAACCTGGCGAGACCTGGGACCCGGTGCTCGACACCTACGATGACGTCACCCCACCCGCAAAGCTCACCGCAGGCGATCACCTAACCGTCCGCCCCCGCTCAATCGTCCTACTACACGGCCACCGCTCAGCCGCTGAATTGCAGGCGTCCAGTTAAGGTGCGAGCTGGCCGGGGGTGCTGGCGACGTCGTCGAGATCCTCGAGGTCGTCGAACACGACCACGGCATCCGCGGCGGCGTCACGCAGCTCGGGCAGAACGGACTCGTCCTCAGCGATCACCTCAAGCACAGCGACCGCTCGCTCGATGATCGACTCGATCCTGGCCATGGCCTGTTCCATCACCGCAACACTGAGCGGCTCCGAACCGACTCCCAGCCCTTCAGGACTGAGCTGATCCGCGACACCGTCAATCCGCCACCGTGCAGCCAGCTGCGGACCGATCGCATCGTCGAGCAGATCGGTAGCCTCCCGGCAGGTCCGGCTCACAGCTGCCGGGACCGCCGGCCCGCCATCGACCGTGAGAGTCATCGCCGCCACCGCCAGACTGCCGAAGCCCGCGGCTACCAATGCCTGCCGCAACCTGGCCAATCGAACAACGGCCGGCCCCTGCGCCAACTCCGCCCAGTCCAGTGTCGCGTCGGCCTCGTCGAACGCTGCCACCAGCCGCGCCGTCACTACGTCCTCAGACTCGCTCATCCCCGGATCGTTCCACCTTTCAGCCCGGACCGCCTAGGCTTCCACTGCGATCGCGGTAGGCGCGGCTGGATCAGCCACGAGGCCCACGCGGATCGAGTCCATGCCGGTTCGGTACCCACACCAACGCACGCACGCCAAGACGACGACCACGGACTCGCCGCTAGCGGCGGAGCTTGCGACTGATGGAGTGCGTGCCGTCACAGAGCGGTTTGATCGCTGACCGGCCGCACCGGCACAGGGCGATGGTGGCGCGGCCCGGGTCGATCGGTTCGCCGTCCTCGTCACGGAGTTCGAAGGGGCCGCGGACCAGCAAAGGGCCGCCCGGGTAGGCGCGAATCGTCACAGGATCAGTGACCGGGTCAGGCTGATCCGCCTCGTTGATGCTCATGGCCGTTCGGTACCCCGGACCGAATCCCAGGCATGGAGCGGTTGGCCGCGGGTACCGATTGGTTCTCTGAAGGAGACACTTTTGCAACTTCCACCGCCGCGAGGCCCGTTGAGCAGTTGGCTGATCGCGCACCTCCGCAACCCCACGCCGTCCGCGCACCCACCGATTGCCGTCGACAACGACCGCCTGCCGTCCGACGACGACCTCCAGCTGACGTTGTGGTGTTGCTACGAGCTCCACTACCGCGGTTTCGACGGGATCGACCCGGAAGCCGAGTGGGATCCGGCTGTCCTGGCGCTGCGAGCCGGCCTCGAGGAGCCGTGGTCGGGTTGGCTGCAACGCAGCTACATGCCCTCACCGGCGAACTCCACCGTCAAGCCGTCACAGCTGTTGAGGCAACTGGTCGACTTCGATGACGGGCCGCCGTTGGCTGCCCACCTGCATCGGCGCGCGACCCTGGAACAGTTCCGCGAGTTCGTGCGGAACCGGTCGATCTACCAGCTGAAGGAAGCCGATCCGCACAGCTTCGGCATTCCGAGACTGGATGGTCCGGCGAAGGCTGCGCTGGTCGAGATCCAGGCCGACGAGTACGGCGGCGGCCGCCCCGAACGCATGCACGCCGAGCTGTTCCGGGCCACGATGCGGTGGCTCGACCTCGACGACACCTACGGGTACTACGTTCCCGACGTACCGGCCGTGACGCTGGCGCACTCCAACGTGATGTCTCTGTTCGGCCTGCACCGCAGGTGGACCGGCGCACTCATCGGCCATCTAGCCGCTCTGGAGATGACGTCTACGCTCCCGAACCGGCGGTACGCCTCCGGCGCGACCCGACTGGGCGCAGATCTCACGGCCGCGCAGTACTTCACCGAACACATCGAAGCCGACGCCGTCCACGAGCAGATCGCCGCTCACGACCTCTGCGACAACTACGCCGCGCAACACCCCGAGCAGGCAACCGACATCGTCTTCGGTGCCGCCTGCTCCCTCGGCCTCGACAAGCTCACCGCCCAACATCTACTGACCTGCTGGAACGTCGGACCCCCTTAGGCGCGAGATCCCGAGCGCGACCACTACTGCTCTCCTGCGAGGTACGGGATCGTTTGTGGGCCTTCGGGGAGGACGCACATCGTCGCGCCCGGTCCCGCGGCCGCGAGGGCCTCGGCGGCGGTTGCCGAGATGTCGTGGGTCTGCTCGAGCCGGACCGCGGCGAGGTCCGCGTCGGTCAGGAATCCGGTGTGCATGACCACTCGATTCGCCGACTGGATCTTGGCCTGGATCTGGATCTGCCATTGATCGGGAACCGTGACGGACCGAGACGCGATCTCTGCCAGCAGAGCCTGCGGTGACTCCGCCGCCTCGAGCGTCTTGCGGTACAGACCATGATCCGGGAAGCCGTCCCGGCACTCGGCCGCACAGATGATGGTTCCGCCCGGCCGGACGACTTGATATGCGGCCGACATGCCCTTGACGGCCTGATACAGGTTCTGGTCGAGCGGGAACCCGGAGTTCGTGGTCACGACGACGTCGAACTGCCTGTCGACGGGCCGCATCGCGATCTGCCGCGCAAATGACGCGGCGGCCGTGTGCATCGGGAGCAGGTCACCGCCGAACGCCGCGACGATGTCCTTGTCCCGGTTCAGTACGACGTCCAGGGCGAACGTGACCCCGGTCGCCTCGGCGATGGCTCGGACGTCGTCGTGAACCGGGTTGCCCTTCGTGACACCCCAGGTCGCCCTCGGGTCGCCGATCCTCGACGCGTCGTGCAGGACGAGGACCGTCTCCAGGCCGGCCAGCCCTGGCGCCACCAGCTTCGGGCCTCCGGAGAAGCCCGCGAAGAAGTGCGGCTCGACGAAACCGGTGGTGATCCTGACGTCCGCCTCGGTCCATTCCCGGTTCAGCCACACCGGTACGCCGTTGCCGTGCGTACCGCGCCAGGCCAACTGTGACGAGTCCCGGGCGTCATGGTTCACGACGCGCACGGAGTCGACGACCTCGTCGCCGAACATGCTCCGGAGTTCGGCCTCCGTGTTGCCGCGATGGGTGCCGGTAGCAACCAGTACGACGATGTCACCAGGATCCACGATTCCGTCCAGCTCCTCGATGACGGCGGGGATCATCAACTGCCGCGGCTGGGGCCGGGTGCCGTCGCAGGCCGAGATAGCCACCAACTGTCCGGGCCGAATCCGCTCACGCAACGGCGGGCCGGCCACCGGCTCGCGAAGCGCGGCGCGAAGGGCCTGCACCTGGTCGGCAGCCGCGACACTGTGCACAGGTTCGACGATCGTCGTCACTTCCGGGTCCACTGCCAGTGCCAACCCGCTGTCGCCGTACGCCAGTCGAACGTCGCTACTCAAGGCATCTCCCGATCAGTGCGTCTCACCGACGGTCGCGATGTGACCGAGGGTAAGATCATACGTATGGTGAACGGCCCGATTCCCGTAACCCGTCTGATCCCGCGACGTCTTCCGGCGGGTCGGCTCGGTGTCGCAGTCGTCGCCGAACTCGTCGACCTCATTGTCACTGGTCAGTTGCAGGAGGGCGATCTGCTGCCTCCGGAGGGACCACTGAGCGAGCATTTCGGCGTGAGTCGCACGGTCTTGCGTGAGTCGGTGAAGCGGCTCGAGGAGAAGGGTCTGGTGACCGTCTCGCAGGGCCGGGGGACGCAGGTACGGGCGCCGGGCTACTGGAACATGCTGGACCCCGTGGTGCTCTCGTCCCTCATCGACAACGACGAGAGCGTCGGCGTGCTCGACGAGCTGACGATCGTGCGGGCAAGCCTGGAGTCTGCGATGGCAGGCGCGGTGGCCGGATCGCACAGCACGGACGAGCTCAGACGGCTGGAGAACGCGTTGACGACCATGCGGGAGAGCGAGTCGGAGACGGACTCGTTCCGGCAGGCGGATGTGGTCTTCCACTACGCGCTGATGGAGATCTCCGGCAACCGGCTGGCGGAGAACATCGCGAAGCAACTGTACAAACGAGCCGTGGAGTCCAGCCGTTATCAAGGCATCGACCCGCCCGATGCGGTCGCGCTGACGCTGAAAGAACACCAGGCGATCGTCGACGCCATCGCCCGTAACGACACCGCCGCGGCCGAGCTGTCGATGCATGATCACATCCACGGATCGTGGCAGCGTCGCCGCCTGTCCGACCCCACTCCCCGCCCGCGCGGTCGAGCGCGCGGTCGCAAGAAGAAGTAGGTCGCGGCCGCGCCTCACGGGACCGGCCTCAGCGGTGCAGTGGGGTCATCGATCACGTCCGGCTCGGCCACCAGCCTCAGAGCAGCGCGCTCAGGCCGGATGTGCGGTCCGGTCGATGCCGGGACGGGCGCCACAGAGTCGGCCGGCAACACCTGGGACTCGTCCAGCAGGATGCCGATGCCTGGTCGGTCGCCCAGAATGATCCCGCCGTCGTCGAACTCCTGGTCGACATCCAGACCGACCGGGAAATGGAGATCCTGGACCTCGTAGGTCAGAAGGTTGGGCACCGCGGCGGCTGCGTGTGCGACCGGGTTCGCGTTATAAGCAACGGGGCTCACCGGCAAGTCGTGAGCATGCGCCAGGGTCGCCACCCGTAGGAAGTGGGTGATCCCCCAGACGTTGCCCACCTGGACGATATCGAGCGCGCCGGCCTCGAGCAGCGGACGGTACTGCTCGAGGCCGGTCAGGTTCTCGCCGCTCGCGATCGCTGCACGGACCTTGCCGCGCAACAGGGCCATTCCCGCGGCATCCCACCGGCGCAGCGGCTCCTCCACCCAGGTGAGGTCCATCCGCTCCTCGATGGCCGCCACGTACCGGGCGGCCTGGGCCCGGTTCCATGACTCGTTGGCGTCGAACATCAGCGCCGGTCGGCGGGAATTACGGCTGAGCACCTCGCGCACGATCTCCAGCCGGGGCAGGTCACGGTCCAGATCGCGGCCTCCCTTGACCTTGCCCGCCTTGAACCCGCGATCCGCGAACCGCCCGTACAGCTCGGCAACCTCCTCGTCGCTCAGGCCGTACTCGAGGCCGGACGCGTACCCGGGGACGAAGCGCTCACGCGCCCCGAGAGTCCGCCAGAGCGGCTCGTCGGCCGCCTTGGCCTTGAGATCCCACAGCGCCATGTCGATGGCCCCGATCGTGCCGAACGTCGCGCCGGAATGACCTGCTTTGAACACCCAGTCGAGCATCCGGTCGTACAGCGCCACGACCGATCGCGGGTCCTCGCCTTCGATGGCGGGGAAGACCCGGCCCACCTCGGCATGCGCGCCGAGACCGATTCCCTCGATGCCGCTGTCCGTCTCGACGACGAGGATCGGCACCGGTGTCGTATGGCCGCTCTGCACGCCGTTGACGTCACCGGTCACCCTCCCCCAGTCGTGGACGGTGCCGAGGCTGCGGTATCCAGTGATTCTCATTTGTCGTTCTCCTCCGGAGCTGGGGAAAACATCATACGTATGCGTCTGACACCTTGTCGCAAACATCATACGTATGCTAAATCTCGAGTCAGGTCGGGCGTCGGGGGCCGACGACCTTTCCGGCACAGAGGAGTAGGACATGGCAGCAGCGAACCCGTTTTCATCGGATGGCATCTCGAGGCGGCGCTTCGTCGGCGGCGCGGTCGGTGTGGGGTTGTCGGCAGCATCGGCCGGGCCGTTGCCGGCGATGACCGCACACGCGGACCCGGTGCCGGCGTCCGCGAAGAGCGGTAGCCGAGTAGCCCCTGTTTTCAACCCTGATTACAGCAAGCTGATCGGTCGGTCCGATCTCACCTACACGGGAAGAATCACGACCGGCACCCAAGGAATGTCCGTGGCGAACGGGCGGTTCGGTGGGCCAGTCTGGCAGAGCAACAGCAGTACGCTCGTCATGCAGCTGAACCACACGGACATGTTCATGTTCAACGATGCCTCGGCGGCCTCGAAGGACCACCAGAACTCCGGCGGCGGCGCCCTCGGGCGGATCCATGTCGGCTTCGGCACGGACACCGTCTTCGATAGTGCGACGAAGCAACATCTGTCGCTGTACGACGGCACACTGAGCATCGACGGCACCGGAGTTCACGTCGACGTCATCTCCGACACGGACTCAGATGTCATCGCGATCCGGATCACCGACCAACGCGCCACGCCCCAGGCGATCACCGTCGACTTGGCGATGCTGCGCGACGCGAACCAGATCTGGGGCGCCCACAGCGCGATTTCCGCCCTCACCACAGTCGCCGGCAAGGGACACCGGAACGACGCGATCGTGCTGGAGCAGGTTGTTCAGGAGAAGTGCGATACCGGGATCATCGCCAACGACCACTACGTCAACACAGCAGTTGCGGCCACCGTGCAGGGCCGGCAGGTCTCGGCAGTCACCAACAACACCATCGGCAACCGGGCCACCCTGCGGCTGAGTCTGCCTGCACAACAAGGCACCTTCACCGTTGTCGTCGGCGGCGACACCACCACGGACACGCGTCGTACGGCGAAGACCACGGCCGTCGCGAACGTGACCAAGTCTTCGGACTATGCCAAGATCCAGACCCGGAGTCAGGCCTGGTGGCGCGACTTCTGGAACAAGTCGTACGTCTACTTCCCCACGCAGTTCAACTATGAGCAGCGCCGCAACTACTACATGTACCTGGCGGCCATCTCGAACCGGGGCTCCTATCCCTCGAAGTACAACGGCGGTATCTGGATCGGCGAGGAAGACCGTCGGGACTGGGGCAGCTTCTACTGGAACTGGAACCAGGACTGCCTGTATCAGCCGCTGTGGGCGGCCAACCATCTGGATCTGATGGAACCGTTGTTCACCATGCGGCAGGCCGGCTACCAGCAGTACCGGACGGCCGCCCGGCAGATGTGGGGCAGCGAGGGCATCTTCATTGGCGAGACCAACGGCATCCTCGGCTGGGAGACGCTGCCGGACGGTATCGCGGAGGCCATGCAGCAGTACTACACGTTCAAGACCAGCACCCGCACACAGGACTTCACCGACTTCACCATGCGGCGGAACAGGTTCCTGCCTCCGTGGAACTGGAACGTGTTCGGGACGAGCAACAACCAGGCGAGCTACGTCACGCACACCATGATGGCGACCCAGGAGACCGCCGAGTACTACTGGCGGGTCTACTGCTACACCAAGGATCTGCAGTGGCTGCGAAAAGTTGCCTACCCCTTCATCAAGGGCGCGGCGGATCTTTACCGGTCGTACGACGGTCTGCGAAAAGATGCCGACGGCAAATATCACTTCTACAACACCAACCTGCACGAGCACATCTGGGCCGGCAAGGACGTGATCGACGACCTGTCCATGGCCAGAGGTGTCTTCGCAGCTGCGGTGAAGGCTTCGGAGTTGCTCGGTGTCGACAAAGCCAGCCGGCCGTTGTGGAAGGACATCCGCGACAACCTCGCCGCGTACCCGTTGCGCTCCGATCCGAACGCCCTGTGGGCGGCCAGCACGAATCCGCCACTGGCCACGCAACTAGCGACAGACCAGCCCGCGTGGGCTCAGGGCCTACGACCGGCGTACCTGATCAGGGACCTGCACGGAACCGAAAGCCCGATCTTCAAGATGCTCGAGAAGTTCGATGTGCTGAACCTGGAGACGAGAGATCAGGGTCTGGACAACGGCGATTGGGAGATCGCGCTCAACACGTACCTGCACTCTCCCGGCTACCTGAACCAGGTGCAGAATCAGGTCATCGACCGGAACGGCTCCAGCCGTTTCCACGTGGACGCCGCCAAGCTCGGGCGGGCCGACGACATGGTGCCGATCCTGAATACGCAGTACGGCGTCTTCAGCACCTACGGCGAGTTCCCCAACCTGCTGTTCAACCAGCTGGACTACTACTCGGCCGAAGGCTACGGCACGTTCGCCGAAGCGCTGCAGCAGGCGCTCCACCAGAGCCTGAGCCCGACCCCGGTCGCCGACCCGGTGATCCGCGTGTTCCCGGCCTGGCCGAAGGCCTGGGACGCCAAGTACAAGTTGCTGGCGAAGGACGGGTTCCTGGTGTCCTCGGCGATGCAGTCCGGCGACATCCAGTACGTAGAGATCGAATCGCAGCTCGGTGAGACGGCCCGGATCAGGAACCCGTGGGATTCCGACGTGGTCCTGTACCGCAACGGCCGCAAGGCGGAAACGCTGATCGCTACGGAGAACGGTCTGCTGAAGTTCAAGACCGACAAGGGCGAGAACATCGTCCTGGTCAGGGCAGGTACGACGCCCAACCAGTACCGCACCTCCGACGTGGTCCAGCCTCACTGAGAGGTCGACCGGTGAACGGGGAAGTACACGGTGTACGTTTCGTCCCGGATCTCGGCGAGCGGGACGAAACGTACACCCGTGGATCGGCCGACGGTCCGGTAGCGTCCGGGCTGCCACCAACTGTGGTGCCGCTCGCGGTCAGCGGTCAGGAACGACGCCGGTTCCGCGGGGTCGCCGTACAGCGTGGTCTCCTGTTCAGTCAGACCGGCCAGCACGACCGGGCCGTCGAGCACAGCGACCATCTCCGGCCGGTCCGGCAACGGCACAGCGGTCAAGCCTGATGTCACGGTCAGCCGGATGCTTTGGTTGCTCCAGACCCGGGACAAGACGATCCAGCCGTCCCGAACCTCGAACGGAGCCGGCGTCCCGTCGATCTCGAGCGTCGGCGGGCTCGTTGCCCAGGCCGGAACCCGAAGACGGACCTCGAAACTGGACGGTCGCTCGCACCGTAGTTCGACGAGGTGGACGTGGTCGTTCGGCCGGCCGCGTGGCAGCGGCCGTGACAGGAGCTCCTGGATTCCGGCGGCGCCGTAGGCGGTCTGCCGCTGTCCGAGCGCGACGCCCTGCTCGGTGTCCGCCGTGATCGTGAGCTCGACGCGGCCACCGAACAGATCGGTCCAGGACGTGACCGACTCCAAGTACTGGCAGATCGTGATGCCCCGGTCATCGACGTACAGCGCGGCCTCGCCGACCGAGCTCTGTGCCTGGAGCGAGGTGCCGTGACAGCACCAGAAATCTTCGGTCGGCCGGCCCCACGCCTTCTGGCTTCCGGTTGCCAAAGGCAAGAAGTACGCCGGCATACCGGTGTCCGGATGTTGCTGCGCCCAGATCCCGTTGACCAGGTTCCGCTCCCAGTAGTCTCCGTACCGGTGATCTCCGGTCCAGCGGAACAAGACGGCCGCGAGGCGCATCAGGTTGTAAACGAGGCAATGCTCCTGGACGGCGTGCAGACGTGCGGACTGTTCACCGGTCGGCTGCCACACCTCACCACAGCTGCTGCCACCCGTGCAGTACGTTCCACGGGAGCTCACCGCAGAATCCCAGAAGGCTTCGACGATGTCTCGCCAGCGTTGCTCCCCCGTCACCTCCCAGGCCCGCGCCGCCCCGAGAATCTCCGCGATCTGGGTGTTGGCGTGCTTGTTGGTCAGCACGCCCGCACCAGCGAGGAGAGGCTCGAAGAACCGGCGCCGGTCGTACCGGGCGATCAGATCGGCGTTGATGCCATCGCCGGTGAACGCAAGAAGGTCCGCCCAGACCTCCAGCATGCCGCCTGTCTCGCGGTCGAGGATGTCGTCGAGCTGCTGGCGGGACAGCCCATCGGTCCAGGCGTGGAACCACCCGGCGAAGGCGGAGGCGACCTCGAGCGCCTGTTCGTTGCCGGCGATCCGGTACTGGTCGAGCAGACCCATCAAGGTCTTGTGTACGACGTAGTGCGGAGCCCACACCGCGCGACCCGTGGCCAAGCGATCGAAGTACGTCGTCGGAACCGAACCCGCCCACTGCCCGCCGTTCGCCCGCTGGCAAGCTGCGAGCTCGTCGACGATCACGGCGGCCCGGGCCGCCACCTCGCGGTCGTACTCACCGACCCGTGCCGCCGCCGAGAGCCAGTGTCCGAGGATGTGGCCGCGCAGCTCGCAGGTCGGCGCTTCCCATCCCCAGTGCCAGGTCTCCGGACCATCGGGCGCGACACCACCGACTGTCGTCCCGAAAGAGCCCGAGTAGCTCCACAGCCCGGCCTCAGCCCGGTAGGGCCGCAGCAGGTTGTCGGCGCTGAGGCCGCGAAGGTAACGAGCATTCAGCAACCATCGGTCCCTGGCCGGACCCTCCGACAGTGTTGTCCGGCCGCCTGAGGCGCGGACTGTGCGGAGCACGTCAGGCGGGTCGGACGTCGAGGGCGAGGCAGTTGGCGGTGGTGAGGGGTGGGGTTTCGGGGAGGCGGGCTACCAGGATTCCCTCGGTCTGGTCGAAGGGGATCGGGCCGTGGCCGAGTAGGCGGACGCCGGTTACTGTCTCGTGGTCCGCGAGGCTGCGGATCACTGCGCGCCGGTCGTCGGGCCAGGCGAGTTGGAAGGCGTAGACGGTGTCGTCCCGGCGGGTGAAGCGGTAGTCGGAACCGGTCCAGCTGACCCGGTCTTCGGTGAAGCCCTTGATGACAACAGTGGAAGGGCCCTCGCCGAACACGCGGAACGGTCTCGTGCCGTAGATGCCTTCGCCGCAGACCTTCGTCCAGGCGCCGAGCTCGTCGAGCAGTTCCGAGCATTCGAGGTCGATCGTGCCGTCGGGCTGTTGCGGCACGTTGAGCAGGAGGTTCCCGTTCTTCGAGACGATGTCGACGAGCAACTCGATCACGTGGCCGGCCGTCTTGTAGACGTCGCGGACGTTGTAGAACCAGTCGCCGACCGACGTGTCGGTCTGCCAGGGCAGGGGCTGGATGTCCGGCGTCTGACTCCGTTCGATGTCCATCACGCCGACCACGCTCACCTCGGGCCGGCGGTCCTTCTGCTGGTAGACAGCACGATTCGTCCCATGGATCCGTGCACTGGTGTTGTAGAGGTGGGCAACGGCACCCAGACCGGGCTTGTAGTCGGCCTCGCCGAACGGCAACGGGCCGTCGGAGTACAGGAGATCCGGCTGGTACCGGTCGATCATCTCGGTGACTGCCTCGAGCCAGTGGGCGTGCCAGGCAGGATCCTGGGAGTACCACGGGTCCTGCAGCCAGTGGTCCTCCGCAGGCAGGAGACTGGCGTTGTCGAGGTACAGATCCCGGTAGGCCGGATCGGTCCCGTCGTACGGCACGCCGGCGAGCCGCCCGTGCTTGTCGCTGCCCTTGTTGACCGCGAACCACGTCAACGCGGCGCCGAGATGCTCGGTGATACCGAACGGCAGCCCGCGCTCGTCGGCGGCGGCCTTCCACAAACCTACGATGTCCTTGCCTGGCCCGACCTTGACCGAGTTCCAAGGGTTCACCGACGACTCGTAGTTGAAGAAGTTGTCGTGGTGGACGGCCTGCGCCACGAAGTACCGGGCGCCGGCCGCCGCGAAGCGATCCATCAGCTCCTGCGGATCGAATCGCTCCGCCTTCCACAGCTTGACGATGTCCTTGTAGCCGAACTCGGACGGATGCCCATACGTGCGGACGTGGTAGCGGTACTGGTCGCTGCCCTGCCGGTACATGTGACGCGCGTACCAGTCGCCGTACCGCGGCACCGACTGCGGTCCCCAGTGCGACCAGATACCGAGCTTCGCATCACGAAACCAGTCGGGGCATTCGAACGTGGTCAGGGACTCGAAGGTTGCGTCGAACGGCACTGGTCGCTCCTCGTCGATGGTGGGAAGGTGGACGACTTACTTGTTGGGCACCTTGTCGTAGGCGGCCTGCTGGATCTCCAGGTACCGCTTCAGGCCGAGGCCGTCGAGACCCTTGACGTAGGCGTCCCAGTCGGAGTCGAGGTTCTTCGACCCGGTGATGAACTGCAGGGCGTTCTGCTGCGTGTAGTTCTCGATGTTGGTCTGCAACGTCGAGACCTCCGTGGCCAGGGTCGGGTCGATCCACACCTTCCAGAACGGGTAGATCTGGGCCTTGTCCTCGTGGCCGGCGTACAGCTTCGTTGCCTCGAACAACCGGCGCTCGTAGCCTGCCTGGGAGTAGAGGTCGGTGCTGATCGCCTCGGAGCTCCGGAAAGTGGCGGTGTTGTTGTACTGCGCCAACGCACCCCAACCGGAGTTCGGCGGCTTCGCACCGACCTTCTGCGGGATCTGCTTGAAGATCGGCTTCAGCGACTTGTCGAGTGCGACGTCCGCGGTGCCCGGCTTGGTCCAGGTCTTGCCTTCGGTGCCGAACTGGCCGTTGATCTGGCCGGCGTCGGTGAAGATGTAGTCGAGCAGCTTGATCGCCGCGATCTGCTTCTCCGGCGTCGCCTTGTTCGTCAGCACGAAGGTGGCGCCGGGCACGCTCGGGAAGTTGTAGCCGGTGTAGTTCGCGCCTTCGGGCCCGGTCAGCGGCGGTACGGCGTCGTACTGCTTGTCACGCCCGTCCGGCGAGCCGGTGGTCACGAACTCGCCCGGGTGCAGCACAGTCGCGGAACCGAGGATGACCGAGCCGGCATGGTTGCCCTGCTGCGACAGGGCGTCGGGGTTCTGCGTGAACGCACCCTTGTCGATCAGACCCTCCTTGTAGAGGGAGTTCATGTACCGCAGGCCTTCGCGCCAGCCGTCCTTGTTCGCCTGGAGATCGACCTTGCCGTCCTTCAGCACCAACGTCGAGTTGTTGTTGCCGCTGGTGCCTTGCGGGTCGTAGATGAAGGCGTTCATGAAGTACGGGATCAGCACGTCCCGTACGTCGGCGCTCAGCGGGATCTCGTCCGCCTTGCCGTTGCCGTTCGGGTCCTGGGTCTTGAACGCCTGCAGGACCTTGCGCATGTCCTCGGTGGTCTTCGGCTGCTCCAGACCGAGCTTCTTCAGCCACGCCGAGTTCATCCACAGCTTGTCCTGGTACGAGCAGTGGAAGCAGTCCACCCACTGCGGCATACCGTAGATCTTGCCGTCCGGGGCCGTTGCCATCTCCTTGTAACCCGGAGACGTGTCGAGCCCCTTCTTGATGTTGGGCGCGTACTGGTCGATCAGCTGGTTCAGCGGTACGACGACGCCCTGGTTCGACAGCTTCAGCAGATCCGCCTGGCTGAACTGGTCGACCCACGGGATCAGCAGGTACAGGTCGGGATAGTCGCCGCTGGCAAGGGAGATCTGCCGCTTCTCCTTCGCCGGCCCACCGTCGAACGTCGTGGTCTGCCACTTGATGGTGATGTTGAACTTCTGCTTCACCGCCTGGGTGAAGTCGTTGGTGGCCAGGTTCCAGTCGGCCGACTGGGGTGCGAACACGTTCAGCGTGACCGGAGGATTCCCGGTGATCGTGGGCAGCGGCTTGCCTTGGGTGTCGTCCGATCCGCCTCCCGAGCAGGCCGCGAGCGCGAGTGACAGGAGGCTCAGCCCGACGATCGCGGCCTGCCCCCTCTTTCCGAGGTGTAGAGACATGTGTTCCCTCACAGGGGTTCGAGATGCTGCGGAGGATCAGCCCTTGACGGCGCCGATCAGGATTCCCTTGGTGAAATAGCGCGCGACGAACGGGTAGATGAGCAGCACCGGCACACTCGCGACCACGATCAGCGAGTACTTGAGCAGGTCGGCCAGCTGCTGACGCTGCAGCATCACCGAGGCATCGACCGCCCCACCGCCGGTCGTGTTCAGGATCAGGATGTTGCGCAGTACCAGCTGCAACGGGAACAGATCCGGGTTCTTCAGGTAGATCAGCGCGTCGAAGTACGAGTTCCACTGCATGATCGCGTACATCAGCGCGACCACCGCGATCATCGGTTTGGCCAGCGGGATCACCACCGACCACAGGAACCGCAGGTCGCCGCAACCGTCCAGCTGCGAGGCCTCCACCAGTTCCTCCGGGATCGCGGTCCGGAAGTACGTGCGGGCGATGATCACCTGCCAGACACCGATCGCCTGCGGGATGATCAGCGCCCACCGGGTGTCGAGCAGACCGACCGACTGGACCACCAGGTACGTCGGGATCAGGCCGCCGGTGAACAGCATCGTGAACAGGATCAACGTCATCACGACATTGCGGCCGACCAAGGTACGGCGCGACAGCGGATAGGCGATCGCGATCGTCATCGTGACACTGACGATCGTGCCGACCACGGTGTAGAACAACGAGTTCAGGTAGCCCTGGATGACCTGCGGGTTCTCGAACACCGCGTGATACCCACGCAGCGAGAAGTCCACCGGCCAGAACAGCACCCGGCCTCCCGACACCGCCTCGGGACTGCTGAACGAGCTCGCCACGATGTACACCAGCGGCAGCAGCACGACCGCGAGAAGCACCGCCAGCAGCAGGTACACGCAGAACATGAACCAGCGGTCGGTGCGCGGCTCACGGATCCTGCGCGCACGCGCAGCACGACGCTCGTCCCTCTTGCCCGGCAACGTTCTGACTTCAGTTTGAACGCTCATGACCACAATCCGTTCCCGGTGATCCGCTTGGCGATCGTGTTGACCATCAGCAGCAGCCCCAGGTTGATCACCGAGTTGAACAGGCCGATCGCGGTGGCGCCGCTGAAGTCCGCGTTCAGCAGACCCGTCTTGTACACGTAGGTCGCGATGATCTCGGACTGGCTGAGATTGAGCGGGTTCTGCAGCAGGAACGCCTTCTCGAACCCGATCGCCATGATGTTGCCGACAGCAAGCACAAGGATGATCACGGCCGTCGGCATGATGCCCGGCAGATCCACGTGCCGGATCCGCTGCAACCGGCTGGCCCCGTCGATCTTGGCCGACTCGTGCAGCGCCGGATCGATCCCGGAGAGTGCGGCCAGGTAGATCACCGCGGAGTACCCGGTCGTCTGCCACACGTCGGACCAGACGTAGATGTGGCGGAAGTAGTCCGGGTTGCCGAGGAAGTCGATCGCCGGTACGCCGAAGAAGCCCAGGCCCTCGTTGACGATGCCGAGCCGCGGCGACAGCACCAGGATCGTCATCGACACGACCACAACGGTCGAGATGAAGTACGGCGCGTACGTAACCAGCTGCACGGTCCGCTTGAAGATGCCGTTGCGGACCTCGTTGAGCGCCAGCGCCAGGATGATCGCGATCGGGAAGCTCGCCGCCACGGTGTAGACCGACAACACGAAGGTGTTCTTCACCAGGGTCCAGAACACCGGGTTGTGGAAGAACAACTCGAAGTTCTGCCAGCCCACCCAGGGACTCCCCCAGATGCCCTTGATCACGTTGTAGTTCTTGAAGGCCAGGACGGCGTTCGACATCGGGATGTACTTGAACACCCCGAACCAGATCAGCGGCACCACCATCAGCAGGTACAGCGTCCAGTGCCGCCGGAGGCTACGCCGGAAACCCGTGATCCCGGGTCGCTCCCGCCGTCGCTTCGGCCGGACCGGTCGCTCACCAGCAGGGGGCCGGAGAGTTGTCAGCGTTGCCATGAAACCTCCTCGTCCAGGCCGTCGTAGAATTGATCCCATGAATTTCCCGGATCGTAGCGCCAGAGTCGCGCGTGGTCCATACTGAACGGCACCAAAGATGGAGAAACGTCCCATCTATCTCGGATCAGTGAGGATCGCCATGGCACGCATCACCTCGGTGGAGGTCATTGATGTCCGCTTCCCGACCTCGCTGACCAGCGACGGATCCGACGCGATGAACAAGGACGGCGACCACTCGGCGGCGTACGTCGTCCTGCACACCGATGACCCGTCGTTGTCGGGATACGGGTTCACCTTCACCATCGGCCGCGGTAACGACCTGTGCGTCGCCGCGGCGAAGCAGCGCGCCGTCCCACTGGTGGGTCGAGACATCGACGAACTGTGCGGCAACCTCGGCGGTATCTACCGGGAACTACAGTCGGACAGCCAGTTGCGCTGGCTCGGCCCGGACAAGGGAGTCATCCATCTGGCCCTGGCAGCGGTGATGAACGCCGTGTGGGACCTGGCCGCTCGAAGGGCCGGCGTACCACTGTGGCGGCTGCTGTCCGACATGTCACCCGAACAGCTCGTCGAGGTCGCGGACCTGCGGTACCTCACCGACGTACTGACTCCGGAACAAGCTGTCACCCTGCTGGAGCGGCAAGAACCGGGCCGCAAGCAACGAATCGCCGAACTCGAGGCATCCGGCTACCCCTGCTACACCACGTCGGCCGGCTGGCTCGGCTACTCCGACGCCAAGCTCCGCAGACTCTGCGAGGAAGCCGTTGCCGCCGGCTACAACCATGTGAAGCTCAAGGTCGGCGCCGATCTGGCCGACGACATCCGGCGCTGTGGAATCGCCCGCGAGGTGCTCGGGCCGGACGGGAACCTGATGATCGACGCGAACCAGGTCTGGGACGTGCCGCAGGCGATCGAATGGGTCAAGGCACTGGCCGAGTTCGACCCGCTGTGGATCGAGGAACCCACCAGCCCCGACGACATCCTCGGACACGCCGCGATCCGCAAAGCGGTGGCCCCGATCGGGGTCGCCTCCGGAGAGCATGGGATGAATCGGGTCCTGTTCAAGCAGATGTTCCAGGCCGGTGCGCTCGACTACTGCCAGCTCGACGCGGCCCGTCTCGGCAGCGTGAACGAAGTACTCGCGGTCTACCTGCTCGCCGCCTGGTTCGACGTACCTGTCTGCCCGCACGCCGGCGGTGTGGGTCTGTGCGAACTCGTCCAGCACCTCGCGATCTTCGACTACGCGGCCGTCTCGGGAAGCCTCGACCGCCGCGTGGCGGAGTACGTCGACCACCTGCACGAACACTTCGTCGCCCCCTGCGTGATCCGCGACGGTGCGTACTTGCTTCCGGACGCGCCGGGCTACAGTGCCGAGATGTACATGGAGTCACTACGGACCTACCGATTCCCGGACGGGGCCTACTGGGCATCCCGCGCGGACAGAGACCCTCTTCCATGACCACCGGCAAGCTGGCCCAGCCGTCTCGCGCCCCCGGCGTTTCACAGACCGACGTCGTCGTCGAGAGCATCCGGCAGATGATCGTCGAGGGCCGGCTCCGGCCGGGCGACCGGCTGCCGGTCGAAAAGGACCTCGCCGCGGCCTTCGGCGTGTCGAGGAACCCGCTGCGCGAAGGGGTCCGCGCGCTGTCGATGATGGGAGTTCTGGAGACGAGGCAGGGTGACGGCACCTACGTCACCACGCTGGATCCGTCGATGCTGCTCGCACCGATCGGGTTCGTCGTCGACCTGCAGGACGGCAGTGGGACACATCATCTGCACGCGGTACGCCGGGTCCTCGAGACCGAGGCCGCTGCGCTGGCAGCACGACAGATCGCACCGGCAGACCTCGAGGCCGCCGCCGAACTGTTGCGCCACAACGAGTCCGAACTCACTCTCGCCGAGCCCAACCACGAGACCGTGATCGAGAACGACATCGCCTTCCACCGCATCATCGCGAACGCCGCCGCCAATCCGGTGCTGACGGCGCTGATCAACGCGCTGGGTGGACGAACGATGCGCGACCGGCTGCGCCGATCCATCTCCCAGCCCGGCGCCGACGAGACCGCCCACCGTGAACACCTGTCGATCCTTGCCGCACTCACCGCCCAGGATCCCGACCGGGCACGCACCCGGATGGCCGCCCACCTGTTCACCGTCGAGGACTACCTCCGCGACGAAGCGCCGTAAGACGGCTCGCGGCACGATATTCGTTGCTAGCAGCAACTACTGCCCCTGCGATCGGGGCCTGTTGACAGGGGCTGACCACCGGAGGATGGTGGGGCACCTCATGGAGTAAGCGGTGTTCACCTCAGCGTGTCGCCGAAGGCAACAAATCACGCCGACGCTCGTCAAGATCCTGGCAAGGCACTCGGCCAGATGACATCCGCCTCCCGACTACGGCGCTCCAGCAAGGCGTAGCACTGTCCGTCGTTCCGACGACACAGCCGACCGCGAAGCCCACATTCTTCCTGCGCCCTGCCATCGGAGGGTGCGGCGGGGCGCAGGAACGTGCGGCGATCGACCCCGGAAACGGCGCTGCGGCAAACGTGTCGTAACGATCTGCATGCCATTGTCACTGAGAGTGCGTCGCTACTTATACGGGTCGTGCCTACACTCTCAGTGAAGCTCTGCGCATACCGGCGATCTCGCCGGCCCAGCACAGGCGCCGCCGGGTAGCCCGGATACAGAGCGCACCGAAAACGCAGAAAGTTCCACCAGCAGTAAATTGCCACGGGGGCATTGATCTTGTTCAATTCATGCATTTCTCCGCGGTGGCTCCGCGCGCCTAAAACAACGCCTTGAAAACTAGGGACTAATTGCCCAGTGCAACCACCAGGATCCTGGTGTACGTTGCAAATGAGCGTGACTATCAGTCAAACGTTCATATTTCAAGGAGAAATGCCATGGCAAATCGAATCATTGTCCGCCGTGAGAACTCTCCACCAGGCGGCTTCCAGACGGGCCCGGCGCGCGCCTGCCGGCGCGGTCTGCTCGGGGTCGCCGCGGTAGCTGCCCTCGCCTGCGGAGGGGCGGGAGTCGCAGCCGCCGTACCGGGTGTCGGTTCACCTGGCTCGACCGAGGCCAACGTGGCCGTCAGTTCCGCGATCGCGCTGACGGGACTTACCCCGAGCTTCACCCTCACGGGCGTCCCCGGCGCAACCGTGACCGGGCTGGGCGCGGTGACGATGAACGTCGCCACCAACAACCTGGCCGGCTACGCGGTCACGGTCGAGAGCGCCACCGCGACCATGGCTGCGGGCGCTCCCACCAACCTCGATTCGGTGCCGATCGGCGCGCTGTCGGTCCGGGAAAGTGCGACGACCAACTACGCCGCCCTGAGTAGCACCGTGGTGCGGACCGTCCACACCCAGAGCACGCGGTCGATCGAGGCCGGCGACACCATTTCCAATGATTACCAGGTCGTCATCCCGTTCGTGAATGAGGACACCTACACGGCGACCTTGAATTACATCGCCACCACGCTGTAAATCCGCCTCCGCAACGAAAGGCCTCGACATGGCCGACCCCTTCCGGCGTACCGCCGCATTCACGGCAAGCGTCCTGCTGGTCGGTGTGCCGGCGTCACTCGGGCAAGGGTCCGGGGCGCAAGCCTCGGACTCCCCTCGCCCCGCTGCCCCCTCGACGTCCTACCGCCCGGCTCAGTCCGAGTTCTCGCTGACCGTCAGCCCGACCCGGCTTGCCATCGGGCCGGCAGACCTGGCCAAGGTGGCCGAGATCCTGGTGGTCAACAGGGGCGACAAGGCCGTCACCGTGAACGTGCTGAAGCGGAACTTCACCGGCGGATCCGACGGCGCCCTGATCTTCCAGCAGCAGGCGCCCTACTCTGCCTCCGCGTGGGTGACGGTGACTCCCTCGACCTTCACGGTGGCCCCAGGCGCCGCCCAGACCGTGAGTGCGACCGTCAAGATCCCGGCCGCTCCCGAGCCGGGGGACCATCAAGTCGCCCTGGTCTTCCTGGTACCCGCCGGCAAGACCACAGCGAACGTCAGGATCAACCGCGGCATCGGCGCACCGGTCTACATCACCGTGCCCGGCCCGACGGACAACACCGCCGAACTGAGCGATCTCCACGCGCCTGCCTTCATGATGTGGGGCCATACCGAAGTGACCGCGAAGGTGCACAATGCCGGTACGGTCCATCGGGACTTCCGGAATGCCTCTCCACTCACCGTCAAGTCCGCGGGCCACACCTCGGCCTTCCCCGACTTCACCGTGATGCGTGGCGCGACCCGGGACATCAGCGCGGTCTGGAATCCTCCGCTGCTCTGCATCTGCCATCCCACCGTGTCGCTCGTCAACGCCAACGGAGCCATCGACACGGTCACGGTCCGCGTCATCGTCTTTCCCCTGCACCTGCTCGGGATCGGCATCATTGCCGGCCTCGCGATCTGGCTGGGCGCGCGCTGGTGGCGCCGCCGCTACCGCGCCGCGGTGGCGACCGCCGCAACACAGCTGAAGCCGATCGTCGGTGGCGGTAGTGCCTAGGCGCTCGAGGCCGCTGATCCTGGCTCTGACGCTCGCACTGTTGTGTACGACGCTCGCCATCGTCACCACGAGTACCGCCGGCGCCGCAGGCACGGTCCTGTTCGAGAACCTCTTCAACAACAGGACGGTGGACGGTACGGGAACCGTCACCGTGCCCTCGTCAACGAATGGGACCAACGTCGCCTGCCTCAGTGCCGCGGGCAACAGTGCCACGTTGCCACTGCTCAGCTGCGCCGGCAGCGCGGATTTGCAAGGTTTCGGGAAGCTCCGGCTCACCAACTCCACCACCAATCAAGTCGGCGGCGTCTTCGGCCAGACCAGTTTCCCGACCTCGAACGGTCTCGACGTGACGTTCACCTCGTATCAGTGGGGCGGCAACAACGCCGACGGGATCGCGTTCCTGCTGGCCGCCGTCGATCCGGCGAACCCTGCTTCCGCCACCCGGATCGGGCCTTCCGGCGGCTCCCTCGGCTACTCGCCGGCCGGTTCCATCGGAGGACTGCCGAACGCCTACCTCGGCGTCGGACTCGATGTGTTCGGCAACTTCAGTGCCACCGCCTTCCAAGGCACCGGCTGCACCAACGCGCCCAACATCACCAGCACGACACCGGGTGCGGTCGTCGTGCGCGGACCTGGGAACGGCCTGGCCGGCTATTGCGGTCTCACCACCACCTCGGATGGTACGACGGCCTCCAAGGTCATCCTCCGGGCCGCGATCAGAGCAGTGTCAGCCGTACCCGTTCAGGTCCTGATCAACCCGACCGGGGCGGCCTTCACCTCCGACTCGGGCGTAACCGTTGCCGCAGGCACCTACAAGGTCGTGGTCACGCCCGTTGGTCAGCCGACCAAGACACTCACCGGTCCGCTGCCGTCGGTTGCGGCCGGCCTCTATCCGTCGAGCAGCTGGCTCGGCACCAACGGCGTACCGAAGCAGCTCTCGTTCGGGTTCGTCGGCTCCACCGGCTCGGTGACCGACGTGCACGAGATCTCGGCCGTCAAGGTCCTCACGTTCAACCCGGTCCCGCAACTGGCCGTCAGCACTACCAGCTACACCGCGACGTCGTCCCAGCCAGGCGATCCGGTCACCTACCGGGTCGCCTCGAGCGTGCTGGCCGGAGCCGACGAGAACAACCCGATCTCCGTCACTCAGACCGTCCCCGCGGGCGTCGTACCAGTAGGTGCCTACGGCAACGGATGGACGTGCGCGGCGGCCGTGGGACAGAGCATCAGCTGTACGACGACGGCCGGCTCCTTCGCGGCCGGCACCGTCCTGCCACCGATCACGGTGGTCGCCATCGTGATCGGCTCCAACGTCACCTCCGCGCTGGTGCAGAGCAACTCCACGGTCAGAGCCTCGTCGGCGGATGCAAGCCCGGGGACGGATACGACCGCGACCGGCGGCACCTTGCCGTCCGCGCCGAGCGGGCTCACAGTCGTGCCGGCCATCGGCTCGATCGCGGGAACCAACTCGCTGACCATCAGCGGCGCGAACATCACCGCGGCCACAGCCATCGAGATCGGCACCACAGCACAACAGCAGGCCGGGACCCCGACGGTCCTTCTTCCCTGTAGCGGTGCGCCCGCCGCCGGATGCTTCACTGTCAGCGGGGGCAACCTGGTCGTCTCGTCGATGCCGGCCCGGAGTGCAGCCGCGACGGTGTCCGTCACCGTCGTGACGTCCGGGGTGGCCTCGGCCGCCAGTTACGTGTACGCCGACAGGCCGGTGGCCCCGGCCAAACCCACCGCCACCGCGGGAATCACGAGTGCAACGGTCAGCTGGGTGGCGCCGACCGCCAACGGCAGCCCGATCACCGGGTACGTCGTCACCCCGTACGCCGCGGGAGTAGCGCAGACCCCGTTGTCGTTCGACGCGAGCACCACCAGCCGCGTCCTCACCGGCCTCACCCCTGCGACGTCGTACACCTTCATCGTTACGGCGATCAACGCCTACGGGACCTCCGACCCCAGTGCACAATCCGCAGCGGTTGTGCCTTACACGCTGCCCGGCGCGCCCGCGATCACCGCGGTCAGCGCGGGCAGCCTGTCCGCCGTACTGACCTGGAGCACGCCGAACAATGGCGGCAGCACGATCACCGGCTACGTCGTCACGCCGTACGTCGGTCTGGCGGCACAGACGACTCAGAGCTTCAGCGGCAGTGGAACCACTCGCAGCGTCACAGGCCTCTCCGCCGGCGTCTCCTATACGTTCACCGTGGCAGCCCAGAACCTCGCCGGGACGGGGCCGGCGTCTGCGAAGTCCGCCGCGGTGACACCGAATCAGTCCCCCAGCCTGACCTTCGCAGCCCCGCCGGCCGGTGAGGTCGGCGTCGCCTACAACCGGCTTCTCACCGTGACCAACGGAACTTCCCCGTTCGTCTGGTCGATCAGCACTGGGGCCTTGCCGGCCGGGCTGGCGCTCAACGCATCGTCAGGCCTGCTGAGCGGTACGCCGTCCGTAGCGGGCACCTTCCCCGTCACAGTGATGGTCACCGATGCCAGCGGACTGACCGCCACCAAGGCGGCCACGCTGGTCATCGCTGCCGCACCTGCCATCACGTTCGCGCCGGCCGCGGGCGAGGTCAGCGTTGCGTACACGCACCAGCCGACGCTCACCGGCGGCACCGGACCCTTCACCTGGTCGGTCACCTCAGGCAGTCTGCCCGCGGGGCTCACCCTGGACGCGTCCTCCGGCCTGGTGAGCGGTACCCCGACCACCGCCGGCAGTTTCGCAGTGACGCTGACAGTCGCCGACTCTTTCGGTCAAACGGCCGCCCGGACCGCGACCGTGCTCATCGTGGCGCTGCCGGCCTTCGCCACCACCCCAACGCCCACCGGTCAAGTCGGGGTCAGCTATCCCCACAGCTTCGACGTGACCGGTGGGGCATTCCCCCTTGTCTGGTCCCTGACCGCAGGGACATTGCCGCCAGGCCTTGTTTTCGACACTGCCACCGGCAGTCTGTCCGGCACCCCGACCACCACGGGCACTTTCACCTTCACCATCAGCGTCGTCGACGCCAACAGCCAAACTGCCAGCCGGACCGTCACCATCGTGATCGCCGCCGGTCCACTGCAGATCCTCAAGGATGCGAACGTCACCTCGGCGGCGGCCGGCAGCGTCGTGGTCTACACCATCTCGGTCACCAACACCGGCCCGGCCGCCTTCAGCTCGGTCACCCTCACCGACCCGCTGACCGGCGTCCTCGACGATGCGGCCTACAACGCGAACGCATCGGCGACCAGCGGCTCGGTCTCCTACGCCGCACCGACCATCAGTTGGAGCGGGGATCTCGCCGGATCGGCAACCGTCACGATCACCTATTCCGTGACGGTGAACAACCCAGTGGTTGGCAACAAGGTGCTCACGAACACGGTCACCTCCAGCACGTTGGGCACCAACTGCGTCAACGGGAGCACCGACGCTCGCTGCTCCGCCACCGTCAGCATCCCCGGCCTCACCATCGTCAAGTCGGCCGACAGGTCCACGACGACCCCCGGCGGCACCGTCCGTCTCAACATCGTCGTCACCAACACCGGACAGACCGCCTACCCTGGCGCGACGGTGACCGACGGCCTCGCCGGGATGCTGGACGACGCCGACTACAACGCCGATGCGACCGCCACCTCGGGCAATCTCTCCTACACCGCTCCATCCCTGACCTGGACCGGATCGCTGCCGGTCGGCGCCACCGCGACCATCACCTACTCCGTCACGGTCAACGATCCCGACCCCGGCGACAGGTCACTGACCGGGACAGTCGTGTCGCCTTCCGCGGGCAGTCCGTGTCCTGGCGGGAACCCCGCCGTCCAATGCTCGGTGGCCGTGACCGTCCTGGTGCCTGCCCTGTCGATCACGAACAGCGCCGACCCGTCGTCGACCACCCCTGGCGGCGTCGTCGCCTACACCGTGGCCCTGGCCAACACCGGCCAGACTCCTTACCCGGGTACGACGGTCTCCATCGCCCTGGCGGCGGCATTGGACGACGGCGTGTACGGCGGCAACGCCACCGCCTCGGCAGGCAGCATCGCGTTCAACGCCGGAACGTCCACCCTCACCTGGACCGGAAATCTGGCCGTGGGCTCGGCGATCACCATCACCTATTCGATCACGGTGCGCGATCCGGATCCCGGCGACAAGACCCTCACCACGGCCGTCACCGCACCAGTGTCCGGCAGCACCTGCCCGACTGCTGGTGCAAGCCCCCTGTGCACCAGCACAGTCCAGGTACGCGTACCCGGACTGTCCATCGCCGTGTCCGCAAACGTCGCCACAGCCACCCCCGGCACGATCGTCCGATACACCCTTTCGATCAGCAACACCGGCCAGACCTCCTACCCGGCAGCGAACGTCAGCCACGCGCTCAGCGGCGTACTGGATGACGCCGACTACAACAGTGATGCAGCAGCCACGGCCGGCACGGTGACATTCGCCGGTACGGCGCTCAACTGGTCCGGCGAGCTCGTCATCGGGGCCACCGCGACGGTCACCTACTCCGCGAGCGTACGGCAACCGACCACAGGCAACCGGATCCTCAGTACCTCGACCTCCTCGACGACTCCAGGCAACAACTGCCCTGTGGGCGGCACCGACCCACGGTGTGCCACGACAACCACCGTCCTGGTCCCTGCCCTGGTCATCACGGCCACAGCCGACTCCGCAACCACCACGCCCGGTAGCGTCGTACGGTTCACCATCACCGCGCACAACACCGGCCAGACCTCATACAACGATCTCGCTATTCCTGCCGACCTGTCCGGCACGCTGGACGACGCGGACTACAACAACGACGGCGCGGTCAGCGCGGGCAGCCTGATCAGCCACCCCGACGGAACCTCGTCGTGGCTCGTCGACCTCGCGCCAGGGGAGACTGAGAACGGCACCTTCTCGGTGACCGTCAACAATGGCGCGAGCGGTGACAGGTCGCTCGTGGTCGTGGCTACGGCCGAAGCTGCCGGAAGCACCTGTCCGGCTGCGTCTCCCGCACCAGGTTGCCGAGCGGTCGTGAGCGTCCTCATGCCCGGTCTCACCATCACCAAGACAGCAGACACCTCGACGACCGTCCCCGGTGGCGTGGTGAGGTACACGATCTCCGTGCTGAACAACGGTGAGACGGCCTACTCCGCGGCGAGTCTCGACGACGACCTGGCCATGGTCATGGCCGACGCGGTCTATTCCGGCGACGCGACCACGACCACTGGAGCGATCGGCTTCAGCGGAACCGTCCTCTCCTGGTCCGGCGCACTCGCACCCGGCGCGGCCGCGACCATCAGCTACTCGGTCACCGTCCGCAACCCCGATCCCGGCGACAAGCGGCTGCTGAACAGGGTCGACTCCGCCACAGCGGGCAGCAATTGCGCCAGTACCAGCGTCGATCCCAGGTGCGCCGCGAGTGTCGACGTACTGGTTCCGGGTCTGACCGTGGTGAAGTCCGCCGGTGCCGCCACCACCACTCCCGGCGCGACGGTCGGCTACACGGTCACGGTCACCAACTCGGGCGCCACTCCCACCGCGGGTGCGACCTTCTCGGACGCGCTGGTGGACCTCCTCGACGATGCCGACTACAACGCCGATGCCGCCGCCGGCACAGGTTCGGTCTCGTTCTCCGGTTCGGTCCTGACCTGGAGCGGTGACCTGGCTGTCGGCGCTACGGCGACCGTCACCTTCTCGGCCACAGTGCATCTCGTTGATGGCGGCAACAACCTGCTGACCGACACGATCACCTCCGGCAGCAGCGGCGCGAACTGCTCCCTCGGTTCCGCGGACACTCGCTGCGCGACGACTGTGGCGGTCGCCCGGCTGATCCTGTTCCAGAGCTACCCGCAACCGACCACCACGCCGGGCTCCCTGATCCAGCTCACGGCCACGTTCACCAACACCGGCCAGGTGCCTTACACCGGCATCACGATATCGAGCCCGAGCAGTGGCGTCGTGGACGACGCGATCCCGACCGGTGATCAGACGGCGACCTCGGGAACGCTGACGCTCAGCTCGACGGCCATCACCTGGACCGGCAGCATCCCGGTCGGCACGGTGGTCACCGTCACCGGGTCCCTGACCGTCGAAGATCCTCCGACCGGCGACCTGCTCGTCACCGGCAAGCTGTCGTCCTCGGCGCCCGGCAACAACTGCCCCGCCGGCGGTTCCGACAGCCGGTGCGTGGCCTCGGTCAGCGTGCTGGTGCCACAACTCACCATCAGCAAGGTCGCGAACACCACTGCGACCGCTCCCGGTGGCACTGTCTCCTACACGATCTTGGTGCACAACACCGGTCAGACCCCGTACGCCGGCGCCGCGGTGACCGACTCGCTCGTCGGCCTGGTGGACAAGGCGACCTACAACAACGACGCGAGCGCAACGAGCGGAACCTTGACCTTCAACTCACGGACCTTGTCGTGGGTCGGCGACGTGGCCCCGTCGGCAACCGTCACGATCACCTTCTCCGTAACCGTCCCCGGCACGGTGACCGGTGACAAACTGCTGGTCAACTCGGTCAGCTCCACCGCCGTCGGCAACACCTGCCCGCCGGCCGGCGGCAACGCCGCCTGCCACAGCCTGGTCGCGATCCTCACCCCCGGGCTCACCTTGGAGAAGACCGCCGACCTGACCAACGCAACGCTCGGCACCACGGTCCCCTACACCGTCACCGCCATGAACACCGGACAGATCCCGTTGCCAGCGGCCACATTCAGTGACAGCCTGGCCGGCGTCCTGGACGATGCTACATACGGCTCGGCGTCGGCCTCCAGCGGCACCGTCACCTTCTCGGCGGGGGTGTTGAGCTGGTCCGGCGCACTGGCCCCCGGTGCTTCGGCGACTGTGTCGTACACGGTGACGATCAACAAACCCGCTTCCGGCGACGGCACCATGTCCAACACCGTCAGCTCGTCGACCCCGGGGAACAACTGCCCGGCCGGCGCCGGCGACTCCCGATGTACGGCGACGGTCACCGTCACCAAGTCCGTCACGCTGACCATCACCAAGACCGCGGACGTCACCTCGACTGTTGCCGCCGGCACCGTCAGGTACACCGTCAAGGTGACCAACTCGAGCATCCTGCCGATCGTCGCGGCCCAGTTCACCGACCCGTTGGCCGACATCCTCGACGACGCCACCTTCAACAACGACGCGACCGCAAGCAGCGGATCCGTCACCTTCACCAGTCCGACTCTCAGCTGGCACGGGTCTGTCGGCCCGTCGAGCACCATCACCGTCGCCTATTCGGTCACCGTGAAAAGTCCGCACACCGGAGACGGCCGCCTCACCGGCACGGTCAACTCCACCTCGTTGCTCTCCAGCAACAACTGCGTGGCCGGCAGCACCGACCCTCGCTGCACGAACACCGTGACAGTCGCGGCCCTCCTGCTCGAGCAGCACTACCTGGAGAGCTCGACCACGCCGGGATCCGTCGTGCACTTGACGGCCAGCTTCATCAACACCGGACAGACTCCTTACGTCGGCATCTCTGTCAGCAGCCCAGGCGGGGACACACTCGACGACGCGGTCGCCAACGGCGATCAAGCGGCCAGTTCCGGCACCTTGGTGATCACCCCGATCGCCATCACCTGGACCGGCAACATCCCGGTCGGCGGCAGGGTGGACCTTTCCGGCACTCTCACCGTGGAGAATCCCGATCTCGGCAATCTCCTGATGACGGCCACCACAGTCTCAGCCGCGCCGGGTAACAACTGCCCGGTCGGGGGATCCGATCCGGTCTGTACTGCGCTGCTCCCGGTGCTCCTCCCCGGGCTGACCATCACCAAGACCGCCGGTACGACGTTCGTGGTCCCCGGCGGCACGGCGACGTACACCATCACCGTCCACAACTCCGGCCAGACACCGTACGCCGGTGCGACAGTCACCGACTCGCTCGCCGGAGTCGTGGATGACGCCACCTACAACGCCAACGCAACGGCGACGACGGGCGTGGTCACTTTCGCCGGCCAGACCCTGACCTGGGCCGGGGACCTGGCAGTCGGCCAGACCGTGACCATCTCCTACTCGGTAACGGCTCATACCCCTGGCACAGGCGACAAGACGATGGTCAACCCAGTCAGCTCGACTGCTACCGGCAGCACCTGCCCGCCCGCCAGCGGGAACCCGGCCTGTCGCGTCACCATTGCCGTCCTCACCCCCGCAGTGACGATCACCTCGGCCGCAAGCGCCGCGCAGACGATTCCTGGTGCGGTCGTCAGCTACACGATCACTGCGACCAACGCCGGCCAACTTCCCTACCCGGCAGCCACCTTCGATCTGCCGCTCGGCGGCGTACTCGATGACGCGACCCTCACCGGCACTGCGTCGGCAACCAGCGGAAGCGTTACGGTCACCGGCGGGATTCTCCACTGGACAGGAGTTCTGGGCACCGGAGCTGCCGCGACGATCACCTACGCCGTCACCGTGAACCAGCCGGACGCAGGGGACTACAGCCTCGACCAAACAGTGGTTTCATCCAGCGCGGGCAGCACGTGCCCAGCAGCAGGCGCCGATCCACGCTGCTCGGTATCTGTCCCGGTCGCGAGCCTGCTGATCAGCAACGTCGCGGATGCCGTGACGACCGAGCCGACCTCGGCAGTCCGGAACACGGTCACCATCACCAACGTCGGCCGAGTGCCCTACTTCGGGGTCAGCATCAATGACGACTTCGCCGGCTCGCTCGACGATGCCACGTACAACGGTGATGCCGCGGCGACCGCAGGCAGTCTGCTGCTGGTGACCGGGACCGGCCGGATCAGCTGGACCGGAGACCTCGCAGCCGGCACGACCGTGAGTGTCACCGGATCGCTGAAGGTCAACAATCCAGACCTCGGAAACAAGGTGATGAGCACCAGGGTCACCACCGACGCGCCGGCCTCCAACTGTCCCACGGCGAGTCCGCAGTCGGCATGCCTGACCAGCGTCACGGTCTTGATTCCTGCCTTGACGCTGAGCAAGACGGCCGACAGAACCACGGTGGGCCCGGGCGGATCCGTCGTCTACACGATCACCGCGCACAACACCGGACAGACGACGTACGTCGGTGCGCAGGTGCACGACTCGCTGGCCGGCATCCTGACCGACTCGGCGTACGCCGGTGACGGTACGGCGGACTCGGGGCTCGTCACCTTCGACGGAACGACACTGACGTGGACCGGGGACCTGGCGATCGGGGCATCGGTGATCATCACCTACAGCGTTCGGGTGGACGATCCCGATCTGGGCGGTAGGACGATGGCCAACCAGGTGAACTCGAGCGAGCTCGGCAGCACCTGCCCCCTCGATGACCCCACGTCCGCCTGCACCACGCTGGTGAACGTCCTCGTTCCACTGCTCGACATCGCGGTCGCCGCCGATCGCACCACCGCAGTCCCAGGCACGGCCGTCGCCTACACCGTCACGATCCGGAACAGCGGTCAGACCGACTACCTGGCAGCGAACGTCGCCACCCTGCTCGCCGGCGTACTGGATGACGCCACCTACACGAACGACGCGACGGCAACGTCCGGCGTACTGACGTACAGCAGCCCTCAACTCGTCTGGTCCGGCGATCTCGCCATCGGTGCCACCGCGACCGTCACCTACTCGGTGATCGTCACCGACCCGCCGGCCGGGGATCACTCGATGCTCACCTCGACAGCCTCCGCAGTCCCTGGCAGCACCTGCGGAACCGATGCGCAGTGCACGAACACCGTCACCATCCTGATCCCTGGGCAGATGGTCTCCACGACGGCCGACAAGGTCAGCACGACCCCGGGCGACCAGATCACCTTCACCACAACGGTGCAGAACACGGGCCAGACCCCGTACGCCTCCGTCAGCCTCAGCAGCTCGCTCACCGACCTGCTCGACGACGTCACCTTCGACGGACAGATCGCCGCCTCGGTCGGCGTCGCGACGTACTCTGCTCCAAACCTGTCCTGGAGTGGCGCACTGCCCATCGGAGCAGTCGCGACCCTCCGCTACACGGTGACCGTCGACAACCCGGATCTGGGCAACAAGTTGCTGACAGCAACCGTAGTAGCGCCGGCTCCGGGGAGCAGTTGCCCGGCAGGTGGGTCTGCCCCGGCGTGCACCGCGACAGTGACCGTGCTCGTCCCGGCCTTGACCATCGCGATCTCGGCCGACGCACCGACTACTACACCCGGTGGCACCGTTACCTACACGGTCGTCATCGCCAACACCGGCCAGACGCCGTACGACGGCGCAGTTGTCAGCGACGCACTCAGCGGCGTTCTCCCTGACTCCGAATACAACGAGGACGCGACGGCGTCGAGTGGCACGGTGACGTTCACCAGCCCGATTCTCAGCTGGACCGGCGACCTGCTCGTCGGGGCGAGTACGACGATCACCTACTCGATCACCGTCGACGATCCCGATCCTGGGGACAAGCTGCTCATCAACACGGTCTCGTCGGCGGCGCCCGGAAGCAGCTGCCCGGCTGGAAGCCCCCTGCCGCACTGTTCGGTTCTGGTTAGGGTGCTGGTGCCCGCGCTGTCCATCACCAAGGCAGCCGACACCGTAGCCGTGGCTGCCGGCAACGTCCTCCGCTACACGATCAGAGTTGTCAACACTGGTCAGACCGACTACTTCCCGGCCACGTTCAGCGACATACTGACCGGCGTACTCGACGACGCCGGCTATGCGGGCGATGCGGCAGCCAGCGTCGGAACCATTGCCTACAGCAACAGCACACTCGTCTGGACAGGAGCGCTTGCAGCTGGTGCGGCTGCGACCGTCACCTACTCGGTTACCGCACTCTTCCCAGCAGTCGGTGACCACCGCCTGGCCAATGCGGTCTTCTCCGGGTCAGCGGGCTCGAGTTGTGTCAGTGGAGCGGAACCAGGCTGCGGGTCGACGGTGACCGTTCTGGTTCCCGCGCTGACGATCAGCAAGACCGCCGATCGAACTCAGGTCGTCGCAGGAAGCAGCCTGCACTACACGATCGAGGCGACCAATACAGGCGAGGCAGACTACCCGGCTGCCACCCTGACGGATTCCTTGGTGGGCGTCCAGGACGACGCCAGTTACAGCAACGACGCAGCCGCCAGCAGCGGGGTCGTCACGTACTCGACTGGCACCTTGACCTGGAACGGCGCCATCCCCCGCGGCGCGACTGTGCTCATCACCTATTCGGTCGCCGTACCGGTCACCGGAGCCGGAGACGGCGTGCTGACCAACACAGTGACCTCGGAGGCGGTGGGCGAGAACTGCGCCCCCGGCGACTGCACCACCTCGACCCCCATCGCCCCACTGACCCTGACCCTGACCGGGCTCACCACATCGTTCCTGCTCACTGGACTGCCGAACAGCACGATCAGCTCGGACGGAACGGTCACCATGACCGTCACCACCAACAGCACCACCGGCTACTCGGTCAGCGTCCAAGCCGCCGGTACCGCGCTGCTTCCGGCCACACCTGGTAACCCGGCCACGATCCCGATCGATCAGCTGGGAGTCAGGGAAAGCGGCGACGCCGACTTCGTGCCCCTCTCGAGCACCGACCCCGTCGTCGTGCACCAGCAGAACGCAGCCTCGGCGCCGGGCGGTGATGCGGTCAGCAACGACTACCAGATCAGGATCCCGTTCGTCTCCTCGGACACCTACTCCACCACGCTGGACTACATAGCCAGCAGTCAGTGACGACGAACTCCGCACAGCCGACGTTCGGAGAGGAGAACCATGAACGCCAACAGACACCTACTGATGACCCCACTTCGGATGTCCTGCGGGCTCGGTCTCACAGCTGCCGCACTACTGGTCGCAAGCAGCACCGACGCCGGCGCGTCGACCACCCCCCAGTTGAGCATCGCCGTCGACAGCAGCCGGACCTCAGCGGCGGTAGGTGATCTCCTCCCGTACGCGATCACCGTCCGGAACCTGGGCGGCACGGCCATCACCGGACTGAAGATCAGCCAGAGCGTCCCGACCGGCCTGCGGTTCAAGTCCGCGGACCTCGCCGGCACGGCGCACCCGCTCAGCATCGAATGGAGTGTGAACCTCAAGGCCGGCGGCACAGCCACCGTTCACTCGACGATGACCGTGACCAAAACCCCGCCAGAGCTTCTCCGGCTGGCGACGGTGGCTTGCGCGAGATCCATCGCCAAGGCACCTCCGATCGTCTGCGCCGCGTCCTCCGCCCAACTACCGGCCGGCGCCGCCGCCGAACGCGCGGCGGCACAGCCACCCGATCGCAACGCCACCAAGACCGTGTACGTCGCGGGTGCCGGCGGCGCTCTCGCCATCGGCGCGGCCGTTGTCATCATCACCCGGCGACGAAGGCACAAGCCGGCCTGACCCCGGACACGTTGCCAACAGCAACATGTAGGCGAAACCGGGCAGACGCACCTCAATCAGCACGACAGCGTGGCCGGGGCTCATCCGCGCTTTCAGTTGTCCGGTGTCCAGCGCCAGTTGCGGACCTCCGGCAGGTCTTCGCCGTACTCGAGGATGTGGGTGTGGTGGCGGGTGCGTTGGTCGGTCAGCCATTGGCGGGTCTGTACGGCGCTCTGGCCGAGGTGCGGGACGCGGTCAATCACGTCGATGGCGAGGTGGTACCGGTCGAGGTCGTTGCGGACGACCATGTCGAACGGGGTCGTGGTGGTGCCTTCCTCCTTGTAGCCGCGGACATGCAGGTTGTCGTGGTTGTGCCGTCGGTAGGTGAGGCGATGGATCAGCCAGGGATAGCCGTGGTACGCGAACACGACCGGCTTGTCCGTGGTGAAGAGCGCATCGAACTCGGCGTCGGTGAGACCGTGCGGGTGCTCAGTGTCGGGCTGCAGGCGCATCAGGTCGACCACGTTGATCACCCGGATCCGCAGGGCTGGCAGGTGCTCGCGCAGCAGGCTCACCGCGGCCAGCGTCTCCTGGGTCGGAACGTCGCCGGCGCACGCCAGTACCACGTCCGGATCGCCTTCGTCGTTACTGGCGAAGTCCCACACGCCGATTCCTCGCGCACAATGCAGCGCGGCGGCCTCGGGGTCGAGCCAGTCGGCCTGCGGTTGCTTGCCCGCGACAACGACATTGATGTAGTGCCTGCTCCGCAGACAGTGGTCGGCGGTGGCGAGCAACGTGTTGGTGTCCGGCGGCAGGTAGACCCGGACGACCTCGGCCTTCTTGTTGACGACGTGGTCGATGAAGCCAGGGTCCTGGTGTGAGAACCCGTTGTGGTCCTGCCGCCATACGTGCGAGGTCAGCAGATAATTGAGCGAGGGAATCGGTTTGCGCCACCGCAGCCCGCGAGTGACCTTCAGCCACTTGGCATGCTGGTTCACCATCGAGTCGACGATGTGTACGAACGCTTCGTAGCAGGAGAACCAGCCGTGCCGGCCGGTCAGCAGGTACCCCTCGAGCCAGCCCTGGCAGGTGTGCTCGCTGAGGATCTCCATCACCCGGCCGTCCACCGCCAGGTGTTCGTCGGTCGGAAGCACCTCGGCGTTCCACGCCTTGCCGGTGACCTGGTACAACGCATCAAGCCGGTTCGACGCCGTCTCGTCCGGTCCGAAGACACGGAAGTTGCGTTCGGTCGCGTTCGCGCTCATCACGTCACGCAGGTAGTCACCCAGAACCCGCGTCGGCTCGTGGTCGGTTGCCCCCGGCACCGGAACCGCCACGGCGTACGACGCGACGTCCGGCAGCACCAAGTCGCGTGAAGCGGGCCCGCCGTTGCTGTGCGGGTTCGAGCCCATCCGCCGATCGCCCACCGGCACCTGGTCGAGGAGGCGATCGATCGGAGCGCCCGCCTGATCGAACAGCTCGCCGGGGCGGTAGCTCCGCAGCCACTGCTCCAGCAGCTCGAGGTGCTCCGGGTTGCCCCGTACGTCGCCCACAGGCACCTGATGGGCTCGCCAAGTGCCTTCGACCTGGACACCGTCGACCTCGTGCGGCCCGGTCCAGCCCTTCGGCGTACGCAGGACGATCATCGGCCACGGCCGGCGCGGAACACCCGTGCCGTCGCGCGCCTCGGACTGGATGGCGGCGATCTCGTCGAGGACCCTGTCGAGCGTCGCCGCGAGCTGCTGGTGCACGTACTCGGGCTGGTCACCGTCGACCAGATACGGCCGATAGCCGTACCCCTCCAGCAGACTGGTCAGCTCATCGTCGCCGATCCGGGCCAGCACCGTCGGGTTGGCGATCTTGTAACCGTTCAGATGCAGGATCGGCAGTACTGCGCCGTCGGTCCGCGGGTCGAGGAACTTGTTCGAGTGCCAGGACGCGGCCAGCGGTCCGGTCTCCGCCTCGCCGTCACCGATCACACAGGCGACGACGAGATCCGGGTTGTCGAGCACCGCGCCGTACGCGTGGCTGAGCGAATAGCCCAGCTCGCCACCCTCGTGGATCGAGCCGGGCAGTTCCGGGGCCACGTGGCTCGGGATCCCACCCGGGAAAGAGAACTGGCGGAAGAGTCGCTCCATCCCAGATGCGTTCCGCGGTACGTCGGGATAGGTCTCGCTGTAGCTGCCTTCCAACCACGTGTTCGCGGCGATCGCCGGTCCACCGTGGCCGGGACCGATCACGTACATCATGTTCAGATCGCGTTGCCGGATGACCCGATTCAGGTGCGCATACAGCATGTTGAGGCCCGGGGTGGTCCCCCAGTGGCCCAACAGGCGCGGCTTGACGTCCTCCGGTTGCAGCGGCTCCTGCAGCAGTGCGTTGCGCATCAGATAGATCTGTCCGACCGACAGATAGTTCGCGGCCCGCCAGTACGCGTCGAGCGCGTCCACCTCGTCGGCGCTGAGCGGCTTCTCCAGGATCTCGTGCATGCTTCGATACCCTCCGAGCGATCGCGATATGGGGTCACCCCACTGTTGCTCGCGAAGGTGAACAGTCACCAGGGACGGACGTCCCGCCTGCCGACGCCAGAGGTCCCGTCACCCGGTCAGTCCGGGAACTCCTGCCGAAACGCCTCAACAGCGGTCGGGAGGGTGTAGAACACCCGATCGGGGCCCAGCCGGTCAAGAAATCCGGCCGCCTGCAGATCGTCGCGGAGGTCTTGTTTCACTCTCGCCATCGTCAGCACGATGCCGCGTTCGGCCAGCTCTTCGCGCAGCGAATCGAGGGCATCGACGGCGGTGCTGTCGATCTGGATGTTGGCCTCGGCGTTGAGGAGCAGCCAGCGCACCGGAGGCTCGGCGGCGGCGACCGCGGCCAAGGCGCGGCGGCGGAAGTCCTCGGCGTTGGCGAAGAACAGCGGCGAGTCGTAGCGGTAGACCACCAGCCCCGGGACCGGCCGCGCGTCGGGGTAGTCGTCGATGTCGTGCATGCCGGCGATGCCCGGCACGTAGCCCAGGATCCCGTCGTGCGGGCGGGCGACCCGACGCAGTACGTCGAGAACCGACAGCGCGACCGCGACCAGTACGCCGTACAGGACATCGAGCGCGATCACGCCGACCGCCGTCGCGACGGCCAGCACGAACTCGGTCCGGCGGAACGCCGCGATCCGGCGGAACTCGGCGACGTCGATCAACCGGACCGCGGCGAAGACCACGAGGGCACCGAGTGCGGGGATCGGGAACGCCGACAGCAACGGACCGGCGAACAGCAGCGTGGCGACGATGACCGCCGCGGCCACCAGCGAGTACACCTGGCTCTTCGCACCGGCGGCCACCGCGACCGCGGTCCGGCTGCCGCTGCTACTGATCGGGAATCCGCGCACCAATGACGCGGAGAGGTTTCCGAGTCCGAGGACGAGCAGCTCACGATCGGGATCGGGACGCTCTCCACCACGGGTCGCGAAGGCGCGACCCGTCAGGACCGTGTCCGTGTAGCCGACCAGCGCGACACCCAACGCCGGCACGGCAAGCAGACCGATGTCTCCAGCAGTCAGGGACGGCAGGTGGGGGGCCGGCAGACCGCTCGGCACCTCGCCGACCAGAGCCACTCCCCTGTCCGCAAGACCAGCAGCCCACGTCACCAAAGCCGCCAGGGCAACGACGATCAGCGGCCCGGGTAGCCACGGCGTCCAACGTGCCAAGACAAGCAACAGGGCCAACGCAACCACCGACAACGCGACCGGAGCCAAGCGCCACTGACCGAACAGCCGGACTGCGGACCAGACCTCGGCCGGCGGCGAATCTCCGTGCACCGGTGCCCCGGTCAGCCGCCCGAGCTGACCGGTCATCATGATCACCGCGATCCCGGCCAGATAGCCGATCAGCACCGGCTTCGACAACAAGTCGGCGAGGAATCCCAGCCGGGCCAACCACCCGACGACGCAGATCACGCCGACCAACAGCGCCAGTACGGCGGCCAGCACCGCATAGCGAGCCGGATCACCGGCAGCCAATGGACCAACCGCCGTGGCCGTCAGCAGAGCCGTCGTCGACTCCGGTCCCAGCGACAGCAACCGCGACGACCCGAGCAAGAAGTACAGCACCAGCGGACCCAGCGCGGCCCAGAGACCGGTCACGGCCGGCAATCCGGCCAGCTGCGAGTAGGCCATCACCTGCGGCACGAAGTACGCCGCCACCGTGACACCGGCGACTATGTCAGGTCGCAGCCAGCGCAGGCGATAACCGCGCAGCACAGCGATGCCGGGAGCAGACAACGACCATCCGGCCATCGCACACCTCCGCTCGCTACTGACCGCGCCGACCGGCGACCGGCCGCCGAAGGACCTCCCGAGTCGGGACTCTTGCCCGCAGCGGCGCACTCCTTTCCACCGCGACTCTGAAGAGAGATCTATTCCAGCAAGGAGCAGCAGTCATGACCACCACATTGCAGCAGGAGATCGAGCGCTGGGAGGCCGAGCTCCGCAGCATCGCGGAGAACAGCACCTCGGACAACTGGTTCCTCGAGGAACGCCGCTTCGCCGAGGCTCAGCACACGATCACCGCCTACCGCGGCCACATCCTGCCCGCGCTCGCGAACGAGCAGCCGCACGACGCGATCCTCGCTCACGAGATCGAGCACCACATCGACCACCTCGAAGACCTCCGCAACGACCTCTACCGGACCGTCCACCCGCCCACGTCCCACCAGCAGGTCGCCGAGACCATCGCCGCCCTGCGCGCCCTGTCCAGCGTCGCCCTGCGCCTCGAGCGAGCAACTCAAACCGTGTGATGACCCAGGCAGACGCGCGTCTTACGCGCTGTCTGCGCGCAGGTGGCGCGCGTGCCAGTCGGGTTCGCGGGTCGTCGGCGTCAGGCGCATCCTGACGTCGACCGCGAAGGCGCCGGCGGGACCGGCGATCAAGGGGTTGATGTCCAGCTCGGCCAGTTCAGGGACCAGCTCGGCGAGCCAGGCGATGCGGTGGATGATGTCGAGGACCGCCTCCTGGTCGGCGGCTTGAGCGCCTCGGTACCCGGCCAGCAACGGAGCGCAGCGCAGTGAGTGCAGCATGTCGGTGGCGTCGAGGTCGGTGAGCGGCAGGCCGCGCCACTGGCGATCGGCGAGCAAGTCGGTCAGGATGCCACCGCTGCCGGCCATCAGCAGCGGGCCGAACAGCCGGTCCCGGACAACGCCGATCACCAACTCGGTCCCATTCGGAGCCATCGCCTGGACCACGACGTGCGGATCGCCGGTCGCCGCAGTGATCTCGGCGTACGCCGTACCCAATTGCACCGAGTTCGACAGTCCGACCCGAACGCCGCCGATATCGGTCTTGTGCAGTACGCCGGGAGCCGCCGTCTTCAACGCGACCGGATAGCCCGCGGTTTCGGCCGCCGCGATCGCCTCGGAGCGACTCGACGCGGCGAGGACCGGAATCGCCGGAACTCCCGCACACTGCAGCAACTGGCCGGTGTGCAGCGAGTCCAGCCAGCCACCGTCCGGACTGCGCTCGAGGAACCGCCGTACCACCGCCCGTGCTCCGATCGGATCGACGTGGGTCAGGTCCGGTACGTCGCCCTGCGGGCGGGCCCGCCACTCGGCGTACCGCACAGCCTGGGCCAAGGCACGTACGGCGCTCTCCGGGAACGGGAACACCGGCAGGCGACGCCCGTCCGCCAACGCGATCTCCGGCCCGGCGTCGATCGAGCCGACGCAGTTCACAACGATCGGCAGGTCGGCGAGGGCCGCGGCAGTCGCGATGGCGTCGAAGATCTCGTCGACCCGGCCGGCACGCGTCGCCGCGTAGCAGACGAGCACGGTGTCGACCTCGCCACTGGCCATGATCACCTTCAACGCCTGCGCCAAGCTCTTCGGGGAAGCGGCCGCGCCGAGATCGACGGGATTCCCACTGCCCACCGCGCCAGTCGCGGTCAGCTCCTGCTGAACCGCTTGACTCAACTCCGGCAGCTCGAGCCCGAGTCGCCCGGCTGCATCGGCCGCGAGTACGCCGGCTCCGCCTGCGTTGCCCACCACAGCCAGCCGACGACCGCGGGGCAACGGCCGGACCGCGAGCACTCGCGCTGTCTCCACCAGTTCCTCGACGGTGTCCATCCGCAGTACGCCGGACTGCGCGAACAACGCGTCGACAGCCGTCTCGGGCGTCGCGGCCGCGGCCGTGTGCGAGACACCGGCCCGCCGACCGCCGACCGAGCGGCCACCCTTCACGACCAGGATCGGCTTCGTCCGCCCGACCAGCCGGGCCAACCCGCCGAACTTCCGCGGATTGCCGAACGACTCCAGGTACAACCCGATCACCGCGGTTCGTGGGTCGCCCCACCAGTGCAGCAGCAGGTCGTTGCCACTGACATCCACTTTGTTGCCGAGGGAAACGAACTCGGAGATCCCGAGTCCGGTCCGGGCCGCCTGCTCGAGCACCGCGATGCCGACCGCACCCGACTGCGCCGCGATCGCCAGCGATCCGGGCATCGGCACCATCTCGGCGAAGGTCGCGTTGAGACTGACCTCGGGAGCCGTGTTGACCAGCCCGAGGCAGTTCGGGCCGATCAGCCGGATGCTGTGCCGGCGAGCGATCTCCAGGATCTCCCGCTGGACCGCCCGGCCGGTATCACCCAGCCCGGAGAGCTCAGCGAACCCCGAGGTCAGGACCACCGCGCCGGCGACACCTCGCTCGCCGCAGTCCGTCAGGACCTGCGGCACCTGCTCCGCCGGGACCGCGATGACGACGAGATCGATCTGGCGAGGCACTGCCGCGATCGACGGGTACGCCGGTACGTCCCCGATCAGGTCCGCGTGCGGATTGACGGCGTACACGGAGCCGGTGAACTTGCCCCTCACGATGTTGACGAGCACCTCGTGGCCGATGCCGCCGGGTTTCCGGCCGGCCCCGACGACCGCCACCGCTCGCGGCGAGAACACGCGGTGCAGCGACCGGTCTTCGGCTGCCCGCTCCCGGTCAGCCATGCGTTCCAGCGTGGACGGGCGGTACGCCGTGTCCAGCACCAGCTCGATCACTCCACTGTCGAGCTTGCGGACCTGTTCGAAGCCGGAGTCGGCGAACACCCGCAGCATGCCCACGTTCTCGAGCAGTGTGTCGGCGAGGAGCCGCTCGATCCCGTTCTCCCGGGCCACGGCCGCGAGCTGCTCGAGCAACAACGTGCCGATTCCCCGGCGTTGTACGGAGTCCTCGAGCAGGAAGGCCATCTCGGCCTCGCCGGTGCTCAGCGGTTCGTAGCTCGCCACGCCGACCAGCCGATCGTCGTACTCGGCCACCAACGCGACATGCCCGTCGTGGTCTGTGGTCAGATGGTGCGTCTGCTCATCGGCGGAGGACCGGCTGATTCCGAAGAACCGCAGGTAGATCGACCGGTCCGACACCCGCTGGTTCATCGCCTGCAGCCGCGGCTCGTCGTCCTCGCGGAGCGGACGGATCCGCACCACCGATCCGTCCGAGGCCAGCACGTCCCAGCCCGCGCCGGGCCGCTCGCCCACCTGCTCGACCGCCGTCATGATGTCTCCTTCCGACACTCCACCAGCCCACCCCTCCACACGCGCGCGTGCCAGTGCCGTTGGGTCCCAAGCCCGCGGGACCTTTGGCTCTGACCGCGGTCTAGGGACCTGCTGCCCGGGCCGGTCGGTAGCATCGCTCCTCCGCTGGCTTTCAGACGGCGGTCGAGGAGCCGGTGAGGATGCTGCCGAGCTCCTCGCCCCAGTGGCGGGCGCGTTCGACCTCGACCTCGGAGATCGGGCCCGTGGTCTCGTCCACGAAGAAACTCGCCGACGACGTCAGCCGGAAGCCCATCCGCCGCAGCACCTTCGCCGCAGCCCGCGCAGCCGACCCCGGCAGCCGGCGACCCTTCGCGATCCGGGTGTCGAAGGTCGCGACCTCCAGCCGACTCGCAGGGCGACCACTGGCGTCCTGCGTGTCGATCCCGAGTACGCTCAGCCACTCCCGGATCCCGACCTCGATCGGCATCACCACATCGGCCTGCTTCCAGGCCTCCTGCCGGGTCGTCACACGGCTCATCGAGAACGCGTGCGTCGGACCGCCGACGACCAGCAGCCGCACATCCGCCGGGATGGCGCTCGGCGCCTGGTACACCGGCACCATGTCGGCCGGGAGACTGCCACGCAACCCGTCGCGGATCGCCTGCGCGACCCGCTCGGTGTTCCCGAACATCGACTCGTACACGATCAGCGCACGAACGGTCTCGGACATGATCAGGCCTCCGATCGGATCAGTACATCGGCGACGGACGAGCTGTGCTGGACGTGCTCACCCTCGGCCGTGGCCGGGTGATGTGGCACGACCGCAACCGGACAGGTCATCGCTGCGACCGAACGCCGCGCCACCGGGTCGATCGGCAGCGGGCCGGCGTGCGATCCGACCACGACCAGCCCGACGTCGCCGCTCTCGTGCACCAGCGCGGCGGCCGGCTTCCGGCTGCTCAGGAACCGAGTCACCTTGACGTCCGGGAACCGGCTCGTCCACGGCGCCAGCGTCTCTGAGAGCAGGTGATCCGCCCGGCTGATCCAGGTGTGATCCGGATCCTCGTCGTCGGACGCTCGCTCCGCCGGCAGCCCGGCATGCACGATGACCAGATCTCCTTCGCGTCCGGCGGCGACGCCGAACGCGAACTCCAGCGCCTCCGTGGACAGCGCCGTACCATCGATGCCGACGGCAACCTTCCGGTCCACCAGCGACGGCTTCCAGGTCGCCGGTACGACGACCACCGGGCAGCCGGCCCGGCTGGCCAGTGTCAGGCTGGCGTGGGTGTTCACCAGCCTCTGCGCGCCCCGGCTGCGGGGCCGACCGACCACCAGCATCCGCGCGCTCCGCGCCGCGTGTGCGAGCACTCGCACACGCGAGCCCTCGACGGCCACCGCGGCCAGCTCCGTCGCATAACCATCGCGATGCCGCACCTGGGCGACAGCCGCCCGCAACGCCGCATCCGCGAGCTCAGCCGGCGGCTTCGGCGCAGATCCCGGCGCCATCGGCGAGAACGGACTGTGCGCCGAGTACGGCGCGACCAGCACCAGTTCCGCACCGACCCGAAGCGCCTCCGCGGACGCGTAGTCCACCACCCGCAGGTTCTCCGGACTGCCGTTGACTTCGACCACCACGGGTCCGGTCCGGTTCCAAGTGCTCATCTCACATGCCTTCCTTCAGTTCGCCACGGCTACCGAAACGGTCCTCAACGGTCATGTCGTTTCATCGCAGCCACGGGTACCGGCGGACGAAGTCGAGACCGGTCCACCACTTGCCCAGACCCCACACGTTGCCAGCAGCAACCAATGCGAGGACGACGACAGTGATGGCGCCGAGGATGTGGTCGTCCAGGACCGGGTTCGTCTCCGGCGGCAGGTTCGCCGACCACATCAGCAGGTACAGCAGGGTCCCGGCGACGGCCGCGATCCGCATCCCGATACCGAGCGTCAGCGCCAGGCCGATCCCGGCCAGACTGATCATGAACAGCGGCGTGACCCACCAGTCACCGACCAGCGAGTGATAGAAGTCGCTCATCGGGCCGCTGGTGCCCTTGCCGAGGAAGCCGGCGGTCGGATCGCCACCGTCGATCCAGCCCTTACCGGACGGGGTGGCGTAGCCCAGGCCGAACACCTTGTCGACGAAGGCCCACAGGAACTCGAGCCCGAAGGCGATCCGCAGTACGGCGATCGCACGCCCTGCTGTCGTGGTGATGATCGGGCGCCGATCGGTCTCCGTCGTGGAAGCCGGCAAGCGGCGCTGGTGCGAGGTGGTGGTCATGATGTCGTCCTTTCTTCGATTCCGATACCTCGATCGTGGGCTCTCGACGCTCACCGGGTCAGAGCCGTTCGCACCTCCCGACGAGCCGAAGGCCCTGCCGACCCCGGGACGTATGCCGCGAGGCGCCTGATCGGGCACAAGACAGACAACAGCCGCGGTCCGCGACTTCAGGTTGCGGACCGCGGCTGTTCTGTCGTTACTCGACTCCGGCTTGGCTGAACAGGGCGACCTTCAGGGCCCCGGTGACCGCGGGACGCGAGAACACGTCGTACGCGTCCTGCATCTCGTGGAGACCGAACCGATGGGTGATCAGCTCGGACAGCTCCAGCCGGCCGGCCGCGACCATCGCCAGCAGCCGCGGCGTCGTCCACGTGTCGACCAGACCCGTGGTGATGGTGACGTTCTTGATCCAGAGATCCTCGAGATGGAGCGTCACCGCCGCACCATGTACGCCGACGTTCGCGACCCGACCGCCCGGCCGTACGACGCGGGTGCACAGCTCGAACGTGGCCGGGATCCCGACCGCCTCGATCGCCACATCGGCGCCGAGACCACCCGTCAGCTCACGAACCGTGGCCTCTACGTCCTCGTCCGGATCGAGCGCCAGGTCCGCGCCCCGCAGGAGCGCGGCCTTCCGCCGCGAGTCGGCGGCGTCGACCACGACGATCCGCGTGGGGCTGAACAGCTTGCTGGTGGCGATCGCCGCCAGGCCGATCGGGCCTGCTCCCACGATCACGACCGTGTCGCCCGGCGCGACCTTGCCGTTCAGCACACCGACCTCGTACGACGTCGGCAGGATGTCCGCGAGCAGCACCGCCGCTTCGTCAGTGACGTTGTCAGGCAGCTTGTACACGGACCGATCCGCGAACGGAACCCGAACCTGCTCGGCCTGAGTGCCGTCGATCAGGTGACCGAGGATCCAGCCACCACCGCCGAGGCATTGGCCGTAGTGGCCCTGCCGGCAGTACTCACACCGACCGCACGACGAAATGCACGAGATCAGCACCCGATCGCCGATCGCCACGCCACGAACGCCGCTACCGACAGCCGTGATCGTGCCGACTGCCTCGTGACCGAGGATCCGGCCCGGCTGGACCGTCGGCACGTCGCCCTTCAGGATGTGCAGATCGGTACCACAGATCGTCACCGCGTCGACGCGGACGATCGCGTCCTCCGGATCCTGGATCACCGGGTCCGGCACTTCCTGCCAGCTCCGCTGCCCCGGACCGTTGTAAACCAATGCCTTCATCACAGACCTCCCTTGACGAAACTCTCCACCTTCAGGTGCCGCTCATGACTCCTGGTGCCGGCGGACGACGGCGACCGGTGCGTCCGCGTGGTGCAGCAGGCTTTGGCTGACGGATCCCAGCAGCAGGCCGGCGACACCACCGCGGCCGCGGGAACCGACGACCATGAGAGACGCGCCCTCCGACAACTCGATCAGTCGGGCGCTCGCCCGGCCCTCGGCCAAGGACGCCGTCACCTTGACTGTCGGGAACTTCTCGCGGTACGGCGCGACGGTCTCGGCGAGCCAGCTCGTGAGCAGCTCCTGCGTGATCGCGATCGGCGACACGTGGTTGTCCATCGGCCGCCAGCAATGCACGACCCGCAGTGGCTGCCCGCTCCGGGCCGCCTCCTCGAAGGCGAACTCCAAGGCATCGGCGGACTCGGTCGATCCGTCGCTGCCCACAACCACCGTTCCGGTACGACGTCCACCGCGCACCACGACCACCGGGCACGGCGCCTTCGCCGCGACCGACGTCGCCACCGACCCCATCACCGCGGCGGACATCTTGCTCCGGGACCGGGTTCCGAGAACAACCATCTCGGCCCGGCCGGCCTCGCTCAGGATCGCATTGGACGCATCAGAACTCGCCAGCCAACCGGAGCCGCCGTCGTACCCGAGCCGGTCCCGCGCGTACTGCACCGCGTGATCCAGCTCCTGCTGGAACTTGTCGAGCGGCGTCGGCGGCGGAACGTACCCTTCGATGCCCAGCGCCGGCCACCGACTGAGCTCGTCCAGATAGGCCCGGATCACCCGGACCGCCAAGCCACGCCCATCGGCCGCCTCGACGGCCCAGTGCAACGCAACCTGACTCTCGGCCGTGTCGTCGACACCCACGAGGATGTATTTCTTCATCGATCCGCTCCTTTCATCGACTCTTGTCGGCTCCCGTCACAGGGAACTCGCGACCAGCTCGGTCAGGTCGACCAGGCGGCTGGTGTAGCCCCACTCGTTGTCGTACCAACCGAAGACCTTGACCAGGTGGTCCTGGACCTGCGTGAGCTGCGCGTCGAAGATGCACGACGACGGATCGCCGATGATGTCGTGCGACACGATCGGATCCGTGGTGTAACGCAAGATGCCCTTCAGCTGTCCGGCCGCGGCATCGGCGAAGACCTGGTTCACCTGCTCCACCGTGGCCGCCTCGGACAGCTCGACGGTCAGATCGGTCAGCGACCCGTCCTCGATCGGAACCCGCACGGCGACACCGTCGATCTTCCCGGCCAACTCAGGGATCACCAGACCGACCGCGCGGGCCGCACCGGTGCTCGTCGGGATCAGGTTGGTGGCGCCCGAACGTCCACGGCGCAGATCCTTGTGCGGCGAGTCCAGCAGCACCTGGTCGTTGGTGTAACTGTGGATCGTCGTCATCAAACCACGCTCGATACCGAAGGCCCGGTGCAGCACCGACACCATCGGCGCCACGCAATTCGTCGTACACGAAGCGTTCGAGATCACGTGATGCGTGGCCGGGTCGTAGTCGTCCTCGTTGACGCCGAGCACGACAGTGGTGTCGACGTCCTTGCCAGGCACCGACAAGATCACCTTGCGAGCACCGGCGGTCAGGTGCGCTCCGGCCGTCTCGCGGGTACGGAACTTGCCGGTCGACTCGATCACGATGTCGACGCCCAGGCCGGCCCAGTCGAGCTTGGCCGGATCACGTTCGGCGGTCGCCCGAATGGTCCTGCCGCCGACCGTGATCGAGTCGTCGGTGTGACCGACCTCTTCCTTCAAGGGCCCGTACGTCGAGTCGTAGCGCAGCAGGTGCGCGAGAGTCGCCGGTGTCGCGACATCGTTGATCGCGACCACCTCGACCCCGCTCGACGGCCGTTCGAGCACACAGCGCAGATAGTCCCGCCCGATCCGCCCGAACCCGTTGATTCCTACCCGAACACTCATCGTCAGTCCCTCAGTCGGCTGTACCGTCACCTTCATTCGACCGGCTGGATCGAGGAACTTGCAGAGTCGAAGGTCCCGTCTTGCCCGCGAGGTGGACCGTGCAAGCCGGGCGCGGATGCGAGATGGTTCAGGGATGAGTGCTGCGAAGAAGCGGTTGCCGAAGAAGCTGTACGAGCAGGAGCTACTGCGGCTGCAGGCCGAACTGGTGAAGCTGCAGGAGTGGGTCCGGGTCGAGGGCGCCCGAGTCGTGGTGATCTTCGAGGGACGTGACGCCGCCGGGAAGGGCAGCACGATCAAACGCGTGACCGAATTCCTCAACCCCCGCGTCGCGCGGATCGCCGCGCTCCCCGCGCCGACCGAGCGGGAACGGTCGCAGTGGTACTTCCAGCGGTACGTCGACCACCTGCCGGCCGCGGGTGAGATCGTGCTGTTCGACCGCAGCTGGTACAACCGGGCCGGCGTCGAGCGGGTGATGGGCTTCTGCACCAACCAGGAGTACGCACGGTTTCTGCATCAGTGCCCGATCTTCGAGCGGCTCCTGGTCGAGGACGGCGTACTGCTGCGCAAGTACTGGTTCTCGGTCAGCGACAGCGAACAGGAGAGCCGCTTCCGCAGCCGCCTCGAGGACCCGATGCGGCGCTGGAAACTCTCCCCGATGGACCTCGAGTCGATCACCCGCTGGGAGGACTACTCGCGCGCCAAGGACGAGATGTTCGTCCACACCGACATCCCCGAAGCGCCTTGGTACGTCGTCGAGAGCGAGGACAAGCGCTCCGCGCGGATCAACATGATCGCGCACCTGCTGTCGACCGTGCCGTACCACGAGGTCCAGCGACTGCCGCTAGAACTGCCACCGCGGCCGCCCACCAAGGGGTACGAACGCACGCCGCGAGAGATGCAGACCCAAGTCCCCGACCACGCGACCGAACTCCGGCGCTAGCGGTCCAACGCGTCGAGGGGGTTCGCGGCGATCCTGGAGCTGAGGCCGGACTTGACTGCCCGGGCGGCGGAACTGTCCGGCTTCCGCTCGGCCTGAGCACGGAAGCACGCGAGGAACTCGTCCGCGAGCCCGAGCCGGGGATACCGTCGGAGTACTTCGTCCTGGAAGGCAGGGCTGAAGTCGTCGAGGTTCTTCCCGACGATGTCCACCGCCGCCGCTCGCGACAGCAGGTGGCCCTCGGGATCATCGGCCACGTCCACGTCGGGCCACATGTGCCTGACGATCACCTGACCGAGGCGTTCGCGGCGCTCGCTCGGCCAGCCGGCACCCGCGGCGAACACGCGGGCGACATGGCCGCCGGCCTCCTCGAAGGACACTGTGTGACTGTCGAACTCCGGCGCCAGGCTGATGTCGTGGAACATCGCAGCCACGAACAGCAACTCGCCGTCGCACCGGATGCCGTGCTTTCTGGCGTATCCGGCCGCCCACAGGTAGACGCGGTGCGAGTGGCTCAGCAAGGCAGCGGACTGGTAGGCGGAAGCCACCTCCGAAGCCGCCAACGACGCGGCGGTATCAGGAATCACGAGGTCCACGACGGTCATCCTTCGACGGTACGGCGCGGACGCCGCGCCGGGCGAGCCAGGAGTCTGTCAGGATCTCGGTCAGTTCGGTCTCGCCCAAGCGGTCGAGCCAGGCCCAGATCGTCGCCTTGACCTTGAAGACGTTGACGACGAAGAAGACGTCTGAGCGGTCCGCGAGGATGTCCGGAGCGTCGAGGTCCAGGGACCAGAATTGGAGGATCTCTCGGCCGGTGTCGTCCCATCGGAGTCTGGCGAATGGGTGGCGGCCGATATCGAAGGTCGAGGATCCCTCGTGTGCATGGCCGGGCTTGGCGCCGGCGAGTTCACCGGCGATCCGTTCGACATCCTGCCAGGTCGCCATTCACTCAATCTCTCACGATTGCTGACCGATCTGTGCGGTTCGGTCGCGGCCGGCCTCGGTTGCGACCATGACAGTGCCGCGGAGGCCGGCTTTTTCGAGTTCGCGGATCGCTGTGATGGTGGTTCCGCCCGGGCTACTGACGGCGGCGCGCAGGCTGACCGGGTCCTCGCCTGAATCACGAAGCATCGCGGCCGCGCCCACGGCCGTCTGAATCACCATCTCCTCGGACAGGGCACGAGGCAGTCCGAGCAGCACCCCGGCGTCGATCAACGCCTCCGCGAAGTAGAAGAAGAAGGCCGGTCCGCTCCCCGAGAACGCCGTGATCGCATTCATCTGACTCTCCGGCACCCGGGCCACCTTGCCGACCGCGCGGAGCAGCGACTCGGCCCGCTGCAGATGTACGTCCTCCGCGAAGGAGCCCGCGCTGATCGCCGTCATGGCTTCACCGACCGAGGCCGCCGTGTTCGGCATCGCACGTACGACGGGTGTCTTCGGCGGCAGGCCGCTCTCGATCTGAGTCGTGCTGATGCCGCCGACCACCGAGATGACCAACTGCTCGGCCGTCAACTGCAACCGAGGGAGCAGATCCTCGACGTGGTAGGGCTTCACCATGATCAGGACGGTGTCAGCCGCCCGAACAGCCTGAGCGAGATCCAGCGTCGAAACACCGAAACGATCGCGCAGGTACGCCGCTCTGTCGGGCAACTGCTCGACCACCGCGATCCGATCCCGATCCAGCAGCTCGCCGTCAAGCAGGCCGGACAACAACGCCGCGCAGATGTTGCCGCCACCAATGATCGCGAGCCGACCCGGCGCTGTCATCGCAGCACGAATCCGGTGCCGAGCGGATCGTGGGGATCCAGCGTGAAGGTAGCGCGGCCGGTCTCGTAGGCCATACCGGCGACCTCGGTGACGACCGCGTCATGGCCGTCGGCGCGGACGAGTTCGGTCACCCGGCCGAGGAACGTCGTACCGACGATCGACTCGTGCCGCAGGGTTCGCCCGATCGGCAGCCGGCCGTCGTGGGCCAACAGGGCGATCCGGGCGGAGGTGCCCGATCCGCACGGCGATCGGTCCAGCTCGCCGTCCGCGAAGATCGTCACGTTGCGCTGGTGCGGGCCGTCGGCATCGTCGCCGAGGTCGTCGTACAGAATGGTGCCGTAGATGCCGTCGAGGCGGCTGTCGCTCGGATGGCGCGCCCACTCGGTGTCGTTGAGGGCCCACTTGATCTCGCGCCCGACCGCGATCAGGTCCGCGGTGTGCTCAGGTGCCACGCTCAGACCGACGGATCGAGCCGCGACGAACGCGTACAGGGCGCCGCCGTAGCTGACGTCGGCCTGCACCTGCCCCCGGCCGGTCTTCACTTCGATGCCACGGGCAACGACGTACGACGGAATGTTCCGGAACGCGACCTGCTGCACCTCGCCACCCACACAGGTCACCCGCGCGACGACCCGGCCAGACGGAACGTCGATCAGGACCTCCGTGTCACCGTCCGCAGCAGCGGCTACCTGCCCGGTCCGGACCGCCCACGCGCCGAGCGCGATCGTGCCATGCCCACAAGCCGTCGAGTAGCCGTCCTTGTGCCAGAACAGCACACCCAGGTCGGCGCCGTCGTCGTCAGCCGGCACCAGGAATCCGCCGTACATGTCGGCGTGGCCACGAGGCTCGTTGACCAGCAGTTGCCGTACGGCGTCAACCTCCGCCGACCCCTGCGCATACGACCGCCGGTCGAGCACCGTCGCCCCAGGAATCTCCGGCAGACCTCCCGTCACGATCCGAAACGGCTCGCCGGCGGTGTGGTAGTCCGTCACGCTCACCTCGGCCATCACCATGTTCACCCGTCCCTCGCTTGCTGGAATGCCTCGATGAAATGCTCGGCCTCAGCAGTTGACCAGATCAACGGTGGCCGGATCTTCAGCACTCCCCCACCTGGTCCGGTCGTGCCGACCAGTACGCCGTACTCCCGCATCCGCTCGGCGAACTCCGCGGCATCAGGCAGCTCGACCCCGATCATCAAACCCCGCCCACGCACCGTCAGGTCCGAAGGCAACCGGGCTCGCAGTACGTCACCCAGTTCGCCGGCCCGCGCCACCAAACCCGTCTCCTCGATCACGTCCAGCACCGTCAGCGCGGCAACGCACGACACCGGGTTGCCCGCGAACGTGCTGAAGAACTCGTCGACCGCCGAGAACTGCTCCGCGATCTCCCGGCGCGTGATCAGCGCGGCCACCGGATGACCGTTGCCCATCGGTTTGCCCAGCGTGACGAAGTCCGGCGTGAGCCCGAAGTCGAGGAATCGCCAGAGATTCCGACCACCCCGCCCGAATCCGGCCTGCACCTCGTCCGCCAGGAACAGCCCGCCGGCCGCTCGCACTTCGTCCTGCAACCCCCGCATGAAGTCGTCGCCGGGCGTCAGGATCCCCGCGCTGCTGAACACGCTGTCGACCGCGAGCAACGCCACCTCATGACCACTCCGACCCAACTCGGCGCAACCGGCGCGGACCCCCTGACGAGCATCCGCGGACAGCCGTGGCGCCTCGAAGGTCGCGACGTGCGCGGGTCGCGCAGATGGCGGGTACGTGTTCGTCGACCAGGCGGCGGTAGCTTCGCTGACCCCGTGATACGCGAGGTCGGCGACCAGCACGCCGGATCGGCCGGTGGCGATCCGGGCCATCCGCCAGGCGAGGTCGTTGGCCTCGCTGCCGGAGTTGACGAACACGCACGTATCCAGCCCCTCCGGCATGGTGGCGACGAGCCGTTCGGCGAGCTCGACGGCATGCGGATGCAGGTAGCGAGAATTGAGGTTCAGTACGGCGGCCTGCCGCGCGATCGCCTGTACTACAGCCGGATGCGCGTGCCCCACGACCGGAACGTTGTTGTAGGCATCGAGATACCGCCGCCCGTCCGCCGTGTACACCCACGCCCCGGCTGCCCGCACGACCTGCAACGGCTCGCGGTAGAACAGCGGCGACAGGTCACCGCCGAGCGCGGCCCGCCGGCGAGGCAGCAAGCCCGGGTCGGCGGCCGACGAGACTCGCGACGTACCGCAGAGCCGATGGAAGCGGTCCGCGAGCTCATCGGGATCCATCCCGGCCAGCTGATCCAGGATGCGCCAACTGCCGGCCACGAGGCTGGTCAAGTACTCCTCGTTGTCGGGGAACAGCGGCGCCCGCCAGGCCGAGATGAGGATGCTCGCAGCGGAGCGGGCGAGCACCAGTTCACCGATCAGTGCGACCTCCGCAGGATCGAGCGGCAGGACGCGCTGGTAGGCGTCGAGGAACTGACGCGCGTCGGTCCACAGGTCGTCGGTCTCCCTCAGCAACGAGGTCAAGCTGATCGCCAGGTCGCAGACCCGGGCGGTGTGATGCATGTCCCCGAAGTCGATCACGCCGGTGATGCGCCCGTCGCCGATCAGGACGTTGCTCAAGGTCAGATCCCCGTGCAGGGCCGACGCGGGCAGCCCGCGGGTCGCGTCGGCGAGTCCGGCGAAACGGTCGAGCAGTCCACGCAGACGCGTACGACGGGCCTCGTCCTGCAGGTTCTCGACGTACCCGCCCAGCTCGACGACCCGACGAGGATCCCAGTCGAGCTCGCGGTACGCCGACGGGTGCCCGAAGCCCTGGAGCGCGCGAGCCAATCGAGCACACATCGTCCCGAAATCAGCCGCGAACCAGGACGGAAGCGCACCCAGGTCAGCATCCGAACCGGGTAGGACCGTGACAACGCGGACCTGATGCGTGCGCCCGTCCGCGGCGTCGAAAGTGGCGATCGGCGCACCGGTGGTCGTCGGCAACAGACGGGGTATCGGAAGGTCCGGATCGACTGCCTCGACGTGCTGCATCGCGGCGCACTCCATCGCGATCTGGCCGGCGTCGTCGCCCGAGTTGGAGATCTTCACCACCAACTCCGAACCGGCCAGGAAGTTCCGGTCCCGCTCACTCCGCAACTCGGTCAGGTGGGCGGCGACGCCGTATCTCTCAAGGAGCAACTGTCCAGCCGCCCGGGCGTCGACCGCCGGCGGATCCGCCACCATACTCGGGGTCCGTTGGGTCATCAGGGGAGGACGAGTGGGCCCGCGTCGATCAGCAGGGACGGTACGACGACGCTCTCCATGAACGTCTGGTCACAACGGTCCCGGATCGAACCGACGCCGATAATCGCGTTCATCACGTCCTCCATCCGGAACGTGAACCGCAGCTGCGGATGCCAGCCGACCAGCTTGCCGCCCTCGGCCCAGTACGTCGCATCTCGCGTCGTACCGGTGACGAGAGTCTCCTTCGGATGCAGCACCCGTAGATAGTCGAGCCGGTTCACCACTAGCCCGCTGCCGCACTCGGCCAGCAGTTCGTCCTCGGTCGACGTACCCGCCTCGAGCAACAGATGCGACGGAACCGGATCACCACCGAACCGCCACCCGTCCGGTACGGCGTGACCTGTCGGCACACCGCCGGTGAGTCCGGCCCGGCGCCGGTCCGACACCAGCCCGACCAGTACTCCGTCCTCGATCAACGGCGTCCGCCGTCGAACGTTGCCCTCAGCATCGAATCCGCTGGGCAGGCCGTCCGGGTCGCAGCCGTCGTCGACCAGTGTCACCAACTCGCTGGTGATCTTCTCACCTAGTCGGCCGGACGCCGCCGACCGTCCGGTCGCGTACGCGTTCGCACCCAGGACCGCGTAGCCATAGGTGGCGATCAACGCGTTCGCAGCCTGCGGCTTCAGCAGGACGCGGCAGGTGCCGTGGTGCGCTTCGACCGTGGGCAGTGGCCGCAGGGCCTCGCGCAGCCGGTCCGGGATCTCCTCGATCGGGAGCTGGTCGGCGTCGCGGTGCATGAGCCGCACGCTCGCGGACTTGCCGTCCTGCTTGGCGATCGCCTGGATCGATGCCTTGGTCAACGTCTCGGCGCGGAACAGTCCGCCGGACTCGGCGACGACCCGATCCAGGACGTCGTACCGGATGGCGCCGCCGAGTTTGACCGACGGGTCCAGGCCGTCGCGCACGGTGCTGAACCACCGGTGCCGGACGGCGGGATCCGATTCGAGCACGGACGGGGCTGGCGGGATCGCGGGGGTCGCCGCCGAGTGGTCGCCGTCCGGTGTGGCGGTGCGCTCCTGGCCGGCGGGCAGATCGGCGAGCGCCGCGGTCAGCCGGTCTGCAAGCGAACGGACCGCGTCGGGCGCCAGCGTCTCCAGCGATCCGGCGACCGATCGGCCGTTCCGGTTGACGCGGACGCGGACCCGCAACCGGCGTTCGCTGTGCTGCGCGGTGATCTCGGACTCGGCGTACCGCAACAGGTCGGCATGCTCACCGAGAATGTCGAGCCGAGCCCCGTCGCCGAGAATATCCAGTGCCTGGCGCACCTCTGTTTCGCTGATGCTCATCGTCCCACCTGTACGTTCTGGAAGCGGCCTGGCACGGTGCCGTGGCCGACGTGGGCTACCTGCAGCGGCTCACCTTTGTTGCAGGACGGGACGCCGTGCACCTTCCACTCGTCCGGTCCGCCCAGCGCGTCGAGACTTCCCCAGAAGGTCGGGGTATCGCTCTGGTACGTGCAGTTCTTCAGTATCCGGCCGATCTTGCCGTCGCGGATCTCCCAGCCGATCTCGGTCTGGAACCGGAAGTTCATCCGCTGGTCGTCGATCGAGAAGCCGCGGTTGATGTCGACGAGGATGCCGCGCTTGGTGCCCTGGATCATCTCGTCCAGCGAGGATTCGCCTGGCTCGAGACAGATGTTGGTCATCCGAACCAGCGGCAGCCGCTGCCATCCGTCCGCCCTGGCCTGTCCGGTCGACTGCAGTCCGAGCGCGCCGGCGTACTCGCGGCTGGACATGTAGCCGGTGAAGACGCCGTCCTTGACCAGCTGGGTGCGTTGCGCCGGCGTGCCCTCGTCGTCGTACTTGAACGAACCGAGTGCGCCGGGGATCGTCGCGTCCGCGTACGCCGAGACGATCGGCGTACCCCACTGGAAGTTGCCGCGCCGTTCGGGCGTCGCGTACGTACCGCCGGCCAAGCTGGCCTCGGTCCCGAGCGCGCGGTCCGCCTCCATCGGGTGACCGGCGCACTCGTGCAGCACCATCGCGAGTTGATTGCTACCAGCAACGAGCGTGGTGACCTCGTCGGGACACTGCGGCGCGGTCAGCAGCGCGACCGCCTCGGACGCGACCCGGGCCGCGTTCTCCGGCAGGCCGAGCGACAGCACGTGCTCGAAGCCGGCCGTGGCGAAGTCGCCGCGTTGCCCGCGGATCTGCCGTGGCACGCCTTGCGGGAAGGATCGGCGCTGTACGTCGTTCCCGTCGCCGGCGTTGACCATCAGGCCACCGCCGCTCTCGGTCAACGTCTGCTCGATCATCGCGCCCTCGGTGTTTGCGAACACCTTCTCGTCGCGGTAGAAGTCCACCGACGCCTCGATCTGCTGGACCAGCGGACCGGCCGTCGACGCCTCCTTCACCGTCGCCGACAACAGGTCGAGCTTGGTCGAGAGCGGCACCTTGAACGGGTCGATCTCCATCGGAGACGACCACGCATCCCGCGTCGTCACCGGCTCACCCAGTACGACGTGCCCGCCGCCGGCCGCCCGAGCCTGCCCGACTGCCTGCCCGACGACCGCGTCCAGACCCTGCGGGTCCAGGCGGTGGGTCGCGGCGAACCCCCACTGGCCCCCGATCAGGACCCGCAGGCCGAGCCCGAGGGAGTCGTCGTAGTTCACCTCGCCCGGACCGTCGAGCTCGACCAGGACCTGTTCGTGGGTACGCCGGACCACGCGGATGTCGCCGTACTGGACATCGGTGGGCAGTAGGCCGAGCACCACCTCGGCCAGATCACGGAAACCAGTCACAAGCGGACCTCCGATGCACAAGGTTGGGGGATTCGAACGCCTCTTCCGGCACTGTAGCAGACACTACGAGATTTTGAGAAGACGTTGTGTTCACTACAGGAGCCACTACATGAGAACGGCCCCACGCGGAGGGCGTGAGGCCGTTCGTCAAGCAGGGCAGGGGAAACCAGGGGTCACCGCCGTTTCGGGCGGACATCGATCGCCAGGCTGATACTGAACGCGACCAGCACCAAGGCACCGCCGATCAGGGTCAGCGCGGTGTCACTCAGCGCACCGCTCAGCATGGCTGCCACCATCACCGCCAGGGTGATGACGACGGCGACCGCGATCTTCCAGTCGTCGCCGATGATGAAGTCGTACCAGAACTGTCCGAAGGCCTTGAGGAACTTCACTTCTTCACCTCCACGGCGATGTCGCCGGCCGGATTGGATATGGCCGGGGCGGGTACGGCGGGCTTGCGCAGTACCGCAACGAAGATCCGGCTGAGCAGCAGCCAGGCGGCCAGCAGGACCAGGATCATCAGGTCGTGGCCCGGCCAGTTCAGGCTCTCGCGGCCGTCCCGGAAGATGCCGATGCCCTCGATCGCCCAGTACGTCCCGAACGACGCGAGCAGCAGGCCCACGCCGTACTTCAGCAGGTTCTCGTTGATCATCGACAGCGGCCGGCGCAGCGCGATCGCGATGCCGAGCACGATCACCACGGCCGCGGCCGCACCGAGGCTGGCGGCCGGGATGTTGTCCGCGTTCAGGCCGAAGGTCAGCACGATGAACACGACCTCCATGCCCTCCAGGAACACGCCCTTGAACGAGACCATGAAGGCGAACAGGTCCAGGCCCTGCTTGGACTCACCGGCCGCCTTGGCCGCCTCGACCTCCTCGCGGTAGATCGCGTCCTCGTCGTGGACCGCCTTCCGCCCGGACGATCTGAGGATCGCCTTCCGCAACCACTGCAGGCCGAAGATCAGCAGCAGCCCACCGATCGCGAGCTGCAGCGCCGACTCCGGCAACCAGTTCGCCAGGGCGTAGCCGGCCGCGAGCGTCACCACCGCGAGCGCACCGAGCGCCGCGAAGGTCCCGATCAGCGCCGATCGCCAGTTCCGGGTGTACCCCATCGCCATCACGATCGTGGTCGCTTCCACCATCTCCACGAAACACGCGACGAACGTCGCGATGATCAGTCCCCACGTTGCCGCGTCCATCCAGAGATCCTCTCGTTTGCAACATCTGTTGCATGTAACGATAGCTACGGCGAACGAGAAGTGTCAACGCAGGGCGTCCGCCAGCGTCCTCGACGAGATGTTGCCGCCGCAGGACACCACCGCGACGCGCTTGCCGGCCAATTCGGTACGGCGTTCCCGCGCGGCCGCGAACGCCAGCGCCGCCGAGCCCTCGATCAACTGATGCTCGGTGTCGATCACTGTCCGCAGCGCGTCCCGGATCGCGTCCTCCTCGATCACCACCCAGTCGTCGACCAGCTGCCGACACAGATCGAAGGTGATGCTGCCCGGCTCGACACTTCCCGCCGTACCGTCCGAGAGAGACTCCGCGGCATCGACATGGACGATCTCGCCCGCGCGGACGGACGCCTCCATACCGGCGTCGAGCGCGGGCTGAGCGCCGTACACGCGAACCTTCGGCAGGTGTTGTTTCAGGACCGACGCGACCCCGCTGACCAGTCCGCCGCCGCCAACCGCGACCACCACGGCATCGAGTGGTGCACCGTCGAGCTGCTCGAGGATCTCCACCGCGACCGTGCCCTGCCCGGCAATGATGTCGGGGTCGTTGTACGGCGGGATGTAGGTCAGGTCGTGCTCCTCGGCGTACGCCCGCGCCTTCGGCTCGAGCACCCCGGAATCGTTGCCTTCGGCCCGTAGTTCGAGACCGAGCCGGCGCAGCGCGGCGACCTTGCTCGGCGACGCGTTCTCCGGCAGGTAGACGATGCCGTGCCCGCCCAGGGTCGCCAGCGCGTTGCCGACACCGAGGCCGTGGTTGCCGGTCGACGCGGTCACCACGCCCGCCTGCCGTTGCGCGTCGGTGAGGGTGAGGATCTTCGCCAGCGAACCACGCGCCTTGAACGAGCCGGTGCGCTGGAGGTGCTCGCACTTCACCAGCACCTCCGCGCCGAGCTCGTCACTGAAGGCGCCGAACCGAACGAACGGTGTCGGCGGCAAGTGCTGGCGCAGCGACGGTGCGACCCGCTCGGATCGCTCGGCAACTTCCGTCGGGCTCAACGTCATGCGGTGCTCCTTATCCGGTTGCCACTGACAACTGGGCGCGTAGCCCGGCGCGCAGTGGGATACACATCGGTTTGCCGCTGACGGGGTGCGGCACGACTTTGGACTCCACCCCGAACACGTCGCGGATGATGTCGCAGGTGAACACGTCTTCGGGCGTTCCCTGCGTGACCAGCTCGCCGGACTTCATCACGAAGACGTGGTCGGCGTACTCGGCCGCCATGTTGAAGTCGTGCAGCACCATCGCGACGGTTTTGCCCTGCTCCTGGTTGAGTTGGTGGAGCAGGTCGAGGACCTCGAGCTGGTACGCGACATCCAGGTACGTCGTCGGCTCGTCGAGCAGGATCAGATCGGTGCCCTGCGCGAGACACAGCGCGATCCACACCCGCTGACGCTGACCGCCCGACAGCTGATCCACGTGCTGGTGCCGCAGTTCGGCGGTCGACGTGACCTGCATGGCCCACTCGACGGCTTCCTTGTCCGCGGTACTCGGGGTCTTGAGCGAGGTGCGATGCGGGTGCCGGCCGAACCAGACCAGGTCCTCGACCGAGATCGACTCCGGAGCCACCAGGACCTGCGGCAGGATCGCCAGCAGCCTCGCGACCTCCTTGGTCGGGGTGTCCTGGATCGACTTGCCGTCCAGGATCACGCTGCCCTTGGCCGGCGGGAGCAGCCGCGCCAGCGCCCGGAGCGCCGTACTCTTGCCCGAGCCGTTCGGGCCGATCAGCACCGAGACCTTCCCGTCGGGGATGGTCAGGGTCAGATCCTGAGCGACGACCCGCTGGTCGTAGGCGAGCTGGACGCCTTGTGCCTGCAGACGCATGAGGAGTTCCTACCTTCCGGTCTTCACGAGCAGGTACAGGAAGTACGGTCCGCCGACGACGGCGGTGATCAGTCCGGCGGGGATTTCCAGCGGCGGTGCGATGCCGCGACCGAGCATGTCGGCGAAGAGCATCAGCAGTACGCCGAACAATCCGGCCGCGGGAAGCAACGCGAGATGGCGGCCGCCGAACACGCGCCGGGCCATGTGCGGGGCGATCAGCCCGATGAACCCGATCGTGCCGGACACTGCGACTGCCGCGGCGGCGAGCGCTACCGCGAACAGCAGCAGGGTCCGCCGCGTCCGTTCGACCGGCTCCCCCAGGCCGGCGGCCAGGTCGTCGCCGAGGCCGAGCACATCGAGTTTGCGAGCCCAGACGATGATCAGTGGGACCAGTACCGCGACCCAGGGCAGGATCTCGAGCACGGAGCTCATCGAGCGACCGAACAGGCTGCCGGTCAACCAGATCAGCGCCGCGCTGACGTCGAGCGGGTTACGGACGAGCAGGAACCGGATGCCGGCCTCGAACGCCGCCGACACCGCGATGCCGACGAGCGCGATCCGAATCGGCGTCGCACCCCGCCGGTACGCCAGCAGATACACCAACGCCGCTGCCACGAGACCGCCGACGAACGCGGCCGGTACGACGGCCGCGACCGGGATGCCGGGGATCGCCAGCAGCAGAAGCATGCCCGCGAAGCCTGCGCCCTTGGTGACGCCGACGACGTCCGGGGCAGCGAGCGGGTTGCGGATGACGCCCTGCATCACGCCACCCGAGATCGCCAACGCGATACCGACCAGCCACGCCAGCAAGACCCGCGGCAGCTGGAACTGGACGACGATCTGGGCGGCCTGATCGGTGGTGTCACCAACGATCGCCTTGAGGACGTCTGCCATCGAGACGTCGGTGGCGCCGACACTCAGGCTGTAGAACGACAACAGCACGGCCAGGACCCCGAGGGAACCCATCAACAGGCGCGGATGCCGTTGCGCAAGGGTCGTACTACGAACCCGCTGCGCCACAATCGCCGTACTGGTCATGATGCGGTCACCTTCTGCCTGCGAGCGAGGTACACGAAGATCGGGGCGCCGATCAGAGCCGTGATGACCCCGGCCGGGACCTCGTACGGCGGTTTGACGTACCGCGAGACGATGTCCGCGTAGAGCACCAGGACAGCGCCGCCCAAGGCACACAACGGCAGCAGAACCGTGTAGCTGGAGCCGACCACGCGGCGCATGATGTGCGGCACTATCAACCCGATGAACGCCACCGGACCGGCTACCGACACCGCCGCGCCGCACAGCATGATCACCAGGGCGGAACCGAACAGCCGGGTCCGTTCGATGTTCTGGCCCAGGCCGCGGGCCATGTCGTCGCCCAACGCCAGCAAATTCAGCGGACGCGCCATCGCGAACGCTCCCGCCAGACCGACGATCATCCACGGGAGCAGATTGCGAACGTCGGGCCAGCCGGCGAAGTTCACCCCGCCGACCAGCCAGAACAACACACTGTCCGCGGAGTTCTCGTCGAAGATGATCAGCACCTGCGTCAACGAGATCAGCAGGCTGCTCGCCGTCACGCCGGCCAGCGCGAGCCGCACCGGGCTGACCCGGCCTCGCCCCGAACCCGCCAGCAGCATCACCGATACCCCTGCCGCCGCGGCGCCGCCGAACGACAGCAGGATCGTCGGCGCACCGGACAACGACGGCACCACGGTAATCGCCAGCACGACCACGAAGGCCGCGCCCGCGTTCACGCCCATGATCTCCGGCGCGGCCAACGGGTTCGCGGCCACGGCCTGCATCAGCGCGCCGGCGACCGCCAGGGCGGCGCCGACACACAACGCCAGCACCACCCGCGGCATCCGGATCGACTGGATGATCATCTGGTCCGGCTGATCGGCCCGGAAGATCGCCCCCGGGACCCGGGACAGCGGGATGTGCTGACTCCCGATCGACAAGCCCCACAGCACGCCGGCCACGATCACCACCAGCAGCACCAGCGTTGCCCAGGTGACCCGCTGCTTGTTCGTGACGATCTTCGGACGCTTGTGCGTGGCGTCCTCGGTGGGTTGGGGCACGGTGCCCACGGACAGCGTCATGTCACTTCCCGTAGAGGAGTTTGACGGCTTCCTGGGCGACGACCTCGGAGGCGATGAGGCCACGCGACCGGGACCACTCGTTCGGGTCGACGTCGTACGTCGCGTTGTTCTTCACCGCCGGCAACTGCTTCCACAGCTGGTTCTTCGCCCAGGTGTCGCGCAGTGTCGGCCCGTCGTTGGGCGCGATGAACATGATGTCCGGTTTGGTGGACACCAGTGTTTCCAGCGTGAGCGAGACCGACGCATCGGTGCCGCTGTCCGGCAAGGCCGAACCGATCCCGATCGCGGACAGCACACCAGGCGTGTAGGCCTTCGGCGGGAAACCGGTGAAACCCTTCTCGGACGCCCGCACGAACAGCGCCTTGCGGCTCTCGCCCGGAGTGGCCTCGGCCTTCAGGTCCGACATCGTCTTGGCGTGCTCGGTGAGCCGTTGCTTCATCTGGTCACACTTGTTCAGCGCGATCGCGGTCGACATCTCGCTGTCCAGCACCTGCTGGTAGTTGCCGTTCAGGCTGGCGTAGGCGATCGTCGGCGCGATCTTCGACAGCTGCGCGTAGATCGCCTTGTGCCGGCCGCTGTCGGCCACGATCAGGTCCGGCTTCAGTGCCGTGATCACCTGGATGTTCGGCGTCGCCCGCAGGCCGACCGACTTGTACGGGCCGACCTTCTCGTGCAGCGCGGGGATGATCCGCTTCGGTTCGTTGTCATCGGCAACACCGATCGGCGACATCCCGACCGCGACCAGGGCGTCGACGAAGGAGTACTCCAGCGCCACCACCCGGGTCGGGTTGCCGGTGATGGTCGTCGTACCGAGATCGTGCTTGACGGTGCGCGTCTGCTTGCCGCACTCGTCCAGGTTCACGCTCGGGCCGACGCCGGGCGCCGCGGCGGCACGGTCTGCGTTCGGCGCGGCTCCCGCGGCCGGTGATGTGGATGAGGCGGAGTTGCCGCAGGCGGCCAGGGCCCCGGCGGCGACGGTCAGGGCGAGTACGGCGGCAGCGCGCCGTACCAGGGTGGCGGAGTAAGACATGGCACGTGCTCCTCGAAACTAAGGATGCGTGGCGGGGTCATCGGGGTCATCGGAGGCCGGCGAGCGCGTGGGCCGGGCCGGGTACGTCGGGACGGTCCTCGGGACCGGGACCGTCGTACAGGTTCCAGGGCACCTGCTGGTAGCTGTTCGCACACGGCAGGCCCGGGGTGAGCCGATAGGTGCCCGCGGTCAGGTCGACCAGGCTGGACACGATGGTGGCGTAGCGGTCGAGGTCGTGCCGGCGCGGATCGACGTGCTGGCAGACGGCGTCGGGGTGGCCGAAGTGGTCGCTCATCGCGGCGCGAACGGTGGTGGCGACGGCTTCGTCGGTGCTGCCGTCGCGGCGGAGCCGGCGAAGGCCCGACTCGACCCGCGGCACCCGGTAGAGCGAGTCGACCGAGAACGGGCGGTAGGTGTTCTCGATCTGCGGCGGGATGAACGCCTGGAAGTGGTTGCCATGGACCAGCAACCCCTCGGTCGGGTACATCCAGCCGTTCCTGCCGGGGGTGGTCTCGACGTCGATGGCGAAACCGTCCCGGTGGGTGAGCAGAAGGTTGCTGGACAGGCTCTGGCGGGCGTCGAAGACCGCGTCGAGCGCGTCGTGGAAGTCCCAGCTCTCCAGGACCTTTCGGCGTACCAGCGCGCCCGGGACACCGGGCCCCGTGCCGAAGCCGGCGCCGAGGCCATTCGCATTGAGGGCGATGCCGGCGGAGTTGGCGCCGTGCCGGCCGACCTGGCCGGCCTCGACGTGGCAGATGATTGTGGGCTTGCCCGGCTGCGCGATCCGGAGCGCGACGACGGTGTCCGCGACGCCGGCCCACAGATCCCAGTTCTGTCCGGCCCAGGTGTGCCCGAGTGCGTTGGCCTCGGGCAGTACGGCGAACGAGGTGCAGCCCTCGTCGTCGTCCTGAGGCTCGAACGGGTTGCCGCGAGTCAGTTCGCCCCGGCTGTTCAGGGCGACGATCTCCTCGAACGTCCGGCCGGAGCCGTCGGCGATTCCGCGCAGCTCCGGCACGATGTCCGGCAGGTAGCCCTCGATGATCGGCACCCAGGCACCGGCCCGGTCCAGTACGTCGGACCAGGCCAGGCCGGTCTTGTGAGCGATCGACTCGGCGTAGAAAGCCACCGATGCGGCGATCTGCTCGCGGGCCGCCTCGCCGTACTGACGGCCGCGCGCTCGCGGGTCCGGCGCCGAGATGTCGATAGTGTCGATCACAGAGGGCTCCCTGAGCTGAACTGAGCTGAAGCGTTGTGTTCACTACGAATATTCATTTGACGGTAGTGATCGCTACAATCTCTGTCAACGGATACGCGGATGAAAGATCCGACGGGAGGGAATGTCATGACCACAGCGGAGATCAAGCCACCGACCCTGCAGGAACGCGTCGCGGCACGGCTCGGGGAGCTGACCGCGACCGAACGCAAGGTCGCCGAATACCTGTCCGCGCACCCGCAGGAGGCCGCGTTCTCGTCCGCCGAGGAGCTCGGCCGGGCAACGGGCACCAGCGACGCCAGCATCGTCCGCACCGCCAAAGCCCTGGGGTACGACGGTCTTCCGGGGCTGAAGCGAGCGCTACAGGGCCACCTGCAGACCCTGCTCTCGCCGGCCAACCGGCTCAGCGCCAGCCTCGAATCACTCGGCGACGGACCCGAGACCGTCCTCCGGGCGACCCTGCGCGACCACATCGAGCACCTGACGATGGCCGAGCAGACCATCGACGGGGACGAGTTCCGCCGAGCCGTCGAGCTCGTCGACGCCGCCCGCGAGACGGTGATCTGCGGGTTCGCGGGTCTGGACGGAGTGTCGGAGTACATCGCCACGCACCTGACCCGGATCGGGCACCGGGCCCGGACCGCGACCGAGACCGGCTACCGGCTCGCCGACCGGATCCTGCTGCTCGAGCCGACCGACGTCGTCATCGTGATGGCGCACAACCGGGTGAACCGCGAGACCCGCACGATCATCGACCATTGCTCAGCAGCCGGAGTACCGGTGATCCTGCTGACCGACACCCTCGGCGAGGCACTGCGCGACGAGGTCGCCGTGGTCCTGTCCGCCCGGATGAGCCGGCCCGGCGCGTTCACCAGCCAGGCCGTGGTGCTGGTCCTGCTCGAGGCGCTGACCATCGCCGTGGCCGCCCGCGACCGTGGCCGTGCACTGGAGAACACCGAGCGGATGAACCATCTCCGCGAGGAACTCAACGGCTACCCGCTGGCCGACGAAACCGTCCTCGGCCATCCCCAGCCGAGACCCCGCCGCAAGTGACTCAGACGGTGACTCAAACGGTGCCTCAAACGGTGCCTTCGGTGCGTTCGTAGACGTCGGCCTCGAACTCCTCCAGCAGGCGTTCGCAGTCCGCGACCTTGGACCGGGCGAGATCCTTGCCGTCGGCATCCATCCAGTCGCGGTCCTCGACCTTGGTCAGCCAGCGGCGGAGCTTCTCCAGGTCCTGGCGAATCTCCTCGGCCTCCTCGAACGTGTAGTTCTCCCGGAACCGCTCGAACTCGATCTCCTTGACGAACTTGGTGTCGCACTCCTCGACGATCTCGGCGTACTCCTTGGCCGACTGGGTCCGGAAGCCCTCGACGAACTGCTCACGGGCGTCGTCGTCGACCTCGGTCAAGGTCAGGAACACGCTCGAGCCACCCAGCTCGGTGACCCGCTCCCGCACCTTCTCCATGCCGGCCCGCAGTTCCTCCCGGTCCGGCAGCACGCAGACGGCCTGCTGCACGTAGAACCCGCCGAGTCGCTTGAGCTCCCGCCACACCGCCACCCGGGCCCGCGAGGACTCGCTCGGCACCTTGTAGATGAGCAGCAGCCAGCTCTGGGAGCTCTTGGCCTTGGTACGTCGGGTTGCCATGCCGGACAGGTTATCCGTTGACACGAGTCCGCAGCCCGTCGACGAGGAACGGCATCACCTCCTGCCAGTCCGCGACCAGGCCGACATCGCAGTGCGCGAAGATCTCGGCCGCCGGATCGGTGTTGATCGCCAGTACGGTCCCGGCACGGCTCGCACCGGCCAGGTGGTTCAGGTTCCCGGACAGTCCGACGGCGACGTACATCCGGGGCGCGACGCTGCGGCCGGTGATGCCGATCTGACGACCGTGCGGAAGCCAGCCCTCGTCGGTGACCTTCCGGGTGGCGCCGAGTTCGGCACCGAGCAGGACGCGCATCGCCTCGAGTTCGTCGTACTTCTCCGGTGGTACTCCGCGACCGACCCCGATCACCACTTCGGCCCGGTCCAGGGCGTCTCCGTCGTCTCCGGTACGACGATCCGCGCGGGCGAGAGCGGGATCCGCCGCGACCGCCAGGGCGCGCTCGGTGACCTGCCTACCGGCGCGCGGGGTCCGCAGCGGCAGGAGCCCTGTTCTTAGTGTGGCGATCTGCGGTGTTCCATGACTGACGATCTCGGCCAGCGTCCCGCCGCCGGACGGCTTCAGCCCGGCCAAGCGACCGTCCTTCGCCGTCAGACTCACCAAGTCGGACATCAGCCCGGCGCCGAACACCACCGCCAGCCGGGCCAGGACCTCGCGGTCCCACGGCAGGGCTGCGCCGAGCACGGCCCACGGCTCCCATTCACGGATCCATCGCGCGAGCGCGTGCGCCACGGGTCGTGGTTCGTCGCCGCTCAACGTGATCACCTCGTCCGCACCCCACTGCGCGAGGTCGCCACCACTCTCTCTTGTTCGCACCGCCACGACGGCGCCGCCGGCCTCCGCGGCAAGAGCTGCGGCCGTACCGAGCAACGCTCGCGTCCCGGCAGCGGATCCTGGGCCAACCAGGGCGACGACATCCGGACCGTGCCGTTGCGGCGTCGGAACGGGTTCGGCCGGCTGGGCGACGGGCGCGTCGAAGCAGCCCCGGTCGATCAGCTCGGCGATGGCCCGGCGTACCTGCGTTTCGGGACGGCCCCGGAAGATCACCGGATCCCTGGTCAGCGGGGCCGGGTGGACCTGGGCGACCTTGGTCGGGCTGCCGGGCAGACCCCAGGCGCCGGCGGCGAGGTCGGTGGTGCTGACCCGGCGTACCGCGTCGGACGACGGCCAGGACTCGGCCGGAACCTTGGCCGGCGAGCAGGAGCGTTCGGCCACGGCGACCACGGCCGGGAGATCAATAAGGACAGATTCGGTGCCGGAGTCGTATTGAACTGTGGTGCGGAGGCGCCTGCCCTCGGCCTCGAGGGTGAGGACGGGGCCGGTGAAGGGCAGGCCAAGGAGCTCCGCGAGCATCGCGCCGACAGCTCCAGTGCTGCCGTCGACAGAACTCGCGCCGACCAGGATCAGATCGGGAGGATCGTCCAGCACCGCGATCGTCGAGGCGAGCGCGCGTGCGGTGACCAAGCAGTCCGACCCGGCCAGCGCGGGATCCGACAGATGTACTGCATCGTCGACACCCCATCCGAGGGCTTCCCGCAGTACGTCGACGGCGCCGGGCGGACCCATGGTGATCGCCGTACTGCGGCCACCCGTCTCCCCCGCCAGCCGGACCGCCTGGGCCACCGCCCGACGGCACCACGGGTTCATCTCGGTGACCGCACCGGCCCGTTCGAGCCGTCCGTTGGCGTCGAGGCGACCGCTGTGGTCGCCCTTGGGCACCTGCTTCACCAGAGCCGTGACGAGGAGGTTCATGACAATCCTGTGCCTACCGCCAGGCCGATCGCGAAGGTGACCGCCGCCGACAGCCCACCGAGAAGCAGTTGGCGGCCGCCGCCGTACCAGAACGGGCGGGCGGTGATCTTGCCGACGATGCCGCCGGTGACGACCAGGCCGAGGGCGCTCAGCAAGAGCGCGGGGAGCAGACTGCCGATACCGAAGACGAACGGGATCAGCGGGATCACGGCGCCGATCGCGAAGGCCGCGAACGACGAACCGGCGGCCACCCAGGGCGAGGGCAGGTCGTTCGGGTCGACGCCGAGTTCTTCCCGCACGTGTACGTCGAGCGCGACCGCCGGGTTGACGGTCAGCTCGCGGGCGACCTCGGCGGCGAGCTCGGGGCGCAGACCCTTGGCCTCGTACATCAGCGCGAGCTCGCGTTCCTCCTCGGCCGGGTGGATCTCGAGCTCGCGTTTCTCGATCGCGATCTCGGCCCGCATCAGCTCGGTCTGGGACGAGACCGAGGTGAATTCGCCCGACGCCATCGAGCAGGCACCGGCGACCAGTCCGGCCAGGCCGGTCATGATCACGATCTTGCCGGTCGCGCCGCCGCCGACCACACCGGCGACGAGAGCGAAGTTCGAGACCAGGCCGTCCATCACGCCGAACGTCGCGGGCCGCAGCCAGCCGCCGGTGACATCGCGATGGGAGTGGTGGAGCTCAGGGGTTTCCGCAACTTCTGCGGTCATTTCAGGGATCCTTCCGCAGTGAGGTGAGCCTTTCCGTACTGAGGTTTGCGTAACCTCAGTTAATCTGCATCACCTGTTACATCAGTCTATTCGTTACTTTCCGGCTGCCGCAACAGCGCCGCGGTCGGACGCCGACAGGTGCGCGACGGTCACGCCGGTCGCGGTCATCGTGCGGGTCACCTCGCGGCCGCCGTACACCCAGTAGATGGTCAGTTCACCGGCGCCGCGGTTGATGAACTGATGCGGTACGCCGGCCGGCACCCAGGTCGCGTCACCGGCCTCCAGGTCGACCCGCTCGCCGTCGATCACCGCGGTCGCCTGGCCGGAGAACACCAGCACCGACTCCTCCACGTTGTGCGAGTGCATCGGGATTTCGGTGCCGACGGCAAAGACCGTCGTACCGGTGGTGAGCTTGTTGGCGGCGCAGTTCCACCCGCCGACGTAGGGAACCGTCCGTACGCCGCTGCCGCGGTCGAATACCTCCACCTCGCCGGGCCGGACGACCAGCCGTGGAGCGGGATCCGCCGACCACACGGTCTTGACGTTCATGAACTCGCGCATCCCGTCCGCACCGAGCTCCCGGCCGTACCCGGACTGCTTGATCCCACCGAACGGCAACCGGGGATCCGACGCGACGATCGCGTTGACGAACACCGCACCCGCGTCGATCCGCCGGACCAGCTCGGCGGCCCGCTCCTGCGCCGTCCACAACGACGATCCCAGACCGAACTGGGTCCGGTTCGCCAGCTGGATCGCCTCGTCGGCGTCGGCTGCCCGGACGATCGCCGCGACCGGACCGAACGTCTCCTCGTCGAACGCCGCCATCCCCGGCCGGACGTGATCGAGCACGGTCGGCCGGTAGTAGAAGCCGGGTTCGACCGCTTCCCCGCCTCGAACGAGACTCGCCCCGGCCTCGACGGTACGGCGTACCTGATCGTCGAGCGTGTCCCGCAGACCGTCCCGCGCCAGCGGGCCGAGTGTTGTCGCGCGGTCGAGCGGATCACCCATCACGAGTCGATCGAGTGCCGCGCAGAACAACGTCACGAAGCGGTCGGCGACCGAGTCCTCCACGATCATCCGCTTGGCGTTCACGCAGCTCTGCCCCGCGTTGAGGAACCGGCTCCTGACCGCGGCGGCGGCGGCCGCTTCGAGATCCGCGTCGGCGAGGACGATGAACGGGTCCGAGCCGCCCAGCTCGAGCACCTGCTTCTTCAACGCCTGACCGGCCTGGGCGGCGATGATCCGGCCGACCTCGGTCGAACCGGTGAAGGTCACCGCTGCGATCCGGTCGTCCGCGATCAGGCCGGCGACCTGTTCGGTCTCGGCCAGCACGACGCCGATCAGGCCCGTCGGCATCCCCGCGTCCGCGAGGACGGACTCGATGGCGAGGGCGCAGCGCGGCACGGTGTTCGCGTGTTTGAGGATCGCGCCGTTGCCGGCCGCCAGAGCCGGCGCGGCGAAGCGGAAGAACTGCCAGAACGGGAAGTTCCACGGCATCACAGCGAGGACGACGCCGAGCGGCTCGTACTCGATCCGGCCTTCCGCGGTGACCGGCTGCGCGGCGAGGAAGCCTTCGGCGTGGGTAGCGTAGTACTCGCAGGTGACCGCGCACTTCTCGAGCTCCGCGAGCGCTTCGGTCAGCGGCTTGCCCATCTCGGTCGTGATCAGGGCGGCGAGCTCGGCCTTGCGGGCGCGCAGCGTGCTCGCGATCGTCCGGAGCAGCTCGGCACGTTCACCGACCTCGGTGAGCTGCCAGTTGCCCTGGGCAACGGCTGCGGAGGCGAGCAGTCGGTCGAGCCGGCCGGAGTCGTAGGGTTCGTAGCCGGCGAGCTTCTCGCCGGTGGCTGGATTGATCGAGGCGATCACTGGGGTTGCCCTTCGCTGAGGCGATGCAGGACGTACGGCAGTACGCCGCCGTGGCGGTAGTAGTCGTGTTCGCGCGGGGTGTCGAGGCGGATCCGCAGGCGGTAGGTCCTACCCGCGGACCTGGCGGTGGCCAGGCCGTCGCCGTGGAGTTCGATGTCGATGGGTTCCGCGCCGGTGAGATCGTCGCCCTCCCCGGGAAGGAACTCGAGCGGGAGGATGCCGAGCCCGACGAGGTTGGACCGGTGGATCCGTTCGAAGGACTGTGCGAGCACCGCCCGTACTCCGAGCAGAGCCGGCCCTTTCGCGGCCCAGTCGCGCGACGAGCCGGTGCCGTATTCCTTGCCTGCGACAACGACCAGCGGTACGCCGACCGCGCGGTAGGTCATCGCCGCGTCGTAGATCGGGGCAGGCTCGCCATCCGGTCCTCGGGTCAGCGGTCCCTCGGTGTCGACCAACTGGTTGCGGAGCCGAAGGTTGCCGAAGGCACCACGGACCATCACCTGGTGGTTCCCGCGTCGGGACGCGTAGGTGTTCAACTCGGTCACACCGAGACCTGTCAGATACCGCCCGGCCACGCTGTCCCTCGGGATCGCGCCTGCCGGTGAGATGTGGTCGGTAGTGACAGAGTCGCCAAGCCTGACTAGTGCGCGTGCTCCGGTCAGATCCGTCGGCCGAACAGCGAAGTACTCAGGCTGTTGCAGGTACGTCGAGTCGCCCCACTCGAAGGTCTCGCCCGCCGGCGCGTCGAGGCTCTGCCAACGGTCATCGCCGGCGAACAGGTCGTCGTACGCGTGGTCGAAGAGGTCCGGTGTGAGCACCTGATCGAGGACCGCCTCGATCTCGGCCGGCTGGGGCCAGATGTCTTCGAGGAAGACGTCTCCGGCCAGGGGCTCGGTGAGCAGGTCGATGTCCATCCGTCCGGCGATCGCGTACGCGACCACGAGCGGCGGCGAGGCGAGGTAGTTCAGCCGCACCTCGGGCTGGATCCGGCCCTCGAAGTTCCGGTTCCCGGACAGCACCGCGGCCACGGTCAGATCCTTGGCGTCGACGGCCAGCTCACCGGATGCCCCGATGCACGTCATACAACCGAACCCGGTCAGGTGGAACCCCAGCTTCTCCAGGTGCGGCGTGAGCCCGGCCGCGCCCAGATAGTCCATCACCACGCGCGATCCCGGCGACAGCGTCGTCTTCACCCACGGCTTGCTCAGCAGTCCTCGTTCGACCGCGTTCTTCGCGACCAACCCGGCCGCGACCATGACCGCCGGATTGGACGTGTTCGTGCAGGAGGTGATCGCCGCGACGACGACCGCGCCATGTCCCGGTACGTCGGTCGTGCGCGGTCCCGGTGGGAGCTCGACTTCGACGGACTGCTTCGCGGCCGAGAGCGGGACGCGCTGGTTGGGCCGGCGGGGACCGGCGATCGTCGGTACGACGGCTGACAGGTCGATGTCGACGTACTCGTCGTACCAGAGGTCGGCCGACGGGTCGTGCCAGAGGCCTTGCTCGCGGGCGTACGACTCGACCAGGGCGACCTTCTCCGGCGGCCGGTTGGTGAACCGGAGGTAGTCCAGGGTGCGGTCGTCGATCGGGAAGTACGCCACAGTGGAGCCGAACTCCGGGCTCATGTTGGCGATCGTCGCGCGGTCCGGCACCGCCAGCCCGGCCAGCGCGGGACCGCCGAATTCGACCAACTTGCCGACGACACCGTGGCCGCGCAGCACCTCGGTGATGGTGAGAACCAGATCGGTCGCGGTCGTGCCGGCCGGAAGGGAACCGCCGAGCCGTACGCCGACGACCGGCGGCAGCATCATCGACACCGACTGGCCGAGCATCGCGGCCTCGGCCTCGATCCCGCCGATCCCCCAGCCGAGCACACCGAGACCGTTGACCATCGTGGTGTGCGAGTCCGTGCCCAGACAGAGATCCGGGAACACCCATCCGTCCCGCTCCTCGACCACCCGGGCCAGGCGTTCCAGGTTGATCTGGTGCATGATCCCGGTCCCCGGCGGTACGACGTCGAGTCGCTCGAACGTCCGCTGTCCCCAGCGCAGGAACCGGTACCGCTCGGCGTTCCGCTCGTACTCGCGGTCGACGTTCACCCGCAACGCGTCCGGCCGCCCGTACACGTCCGCGATCACCGAGTGGTCCACGACCAGCTCGGCCGGGATCACCGGATCGACGAGCCGCGGGTCCTTGCCGCGGGCAACCATGGCGTCCCGCATCGCGGCCAGATCCACCAGCACCGGTACGCCGTTCGTGTCGTGCAGGAAGACCCGCGACGGGTACACCTCCAGCTCACCGGTCGTCCCGGGACGCCAGTCCCGCAGGGCATCGGCAGCGGTCCCGTGCCGGAGCGCGTTCTCCAGCAGGATCCGCAACGTCCTGGGTAGGTGGTCGGGCGCGATGCCTTTCAAAGGCTGCAGCTTCATGTCAGGCCCTTGATCACGGCCGCGGTGAATTCCGACGTACTCGCGGAACCGCCGAGATCCGCCGTACTAGTGCCTTGGGCAACCGTCTCGCGCAGGCAGGAGTCGATGCGCCCGGCGACCTCCGGGAGGCCGAGCCAGTCGAGCAGCATCGCGCCGGAGGCGATCATCGCGATCGGGTTGGCGAGACCGCGACCCGCGATGTCCGGCGCGGAACCGTGTGCTGCCTGCGCCATCGCCCGCTCGTGCGACGCGTTGATGGACGGCGCGATCCCGAGTGAGCCGGCCAGCTCGCCGGTCAGGTCGGACAGGATGTCGCCGAACATGTTCTCGGTGACCAGCACATCGAAGTCCGCCCCGTGCCGGACCAGGTGCACGGTCATCGCGTCGATGTGGAAGTCGTCGACCTCGAGCAGCGGATAGTCGGCCGCGATCTCGCGGCAGATCTCCAGGAAGAACCCGGTGGTGGTCCGCAGCACGTTCGCCTTGTGCACGATCGTCAGCCGTCGGCGCCTCCGGAGGGCCAGCTCGCAAGCCTGACGTGCGATTCGCTCGATCGCCTGGCGGGTGAAGATCCCCATCGCAATCGCCACGTCCGCGGTCGGCATGAACTCACCGGTGCCGCGGTAGGTACTGCGATCTGTGTAGAAGCCTTCGGTGTTCTCCCGGACCACGACCAGATCCATCCCAGGCACCAGCGCCGGCGTCGCGTCGAACGTCTTCGCCGGCCTGATGTTCGCGAACAGCCCGAAATGCTTGCGCAGATACCCGCTCGGATTGAGCTTGCGCCGATGCTCCTCCGGGTACGACGCGCTGTCGTGCGGACCGAGCAGCCAGCCGTCGAGCCGGCTGAGCGTCTCGACCGTCTCGTCCGGGAGCGCGTCGCCGTGGGTCTCGATCGCGGCGGCGCCGACCGGCAGCGGCACCCACTCCACCGATCCGGCACCGGTGGCGGCCAGGGCCGCGTCGATCACCTCGACGGCGGCCGGCACGATCTCCGGCCCGATGCCGTCACCGGTCAGGACTCCGAGGCGGAAAGTTCTCATGCCGAGGAGTGTCAGTCGTTATAACGACTCGCGTCAAGAGTGCGGTGATGATCGTCTCAAGGCTTGATCTCAAGGTATTCTCGGCGAATCGGTTGCTATAACGTCCCGAAGGAGCGATCGCGTGACCAAGGCTGAGGTGGCCTACGAGCTGATGCGGGAGCGGTTGCTCCGGGGTGACCTCACGCCGGGTGCGGTCATCCCCCAGGCCTCGCTGGCCCACGAGCTCGGCATCAGCACGACGCCGTTGCGCGAGGCACTCCGGCGGCTGATGACCGAGGGACTGGTCGAGCTGGACGCCCACCGGGACGCCCGCGTCACCAGGCTGACCGTCGAGGAGGCACGGGACCTGATCGAGATCCGCCGATCCCTGGACCCGCTGGCGGCCGGGCTAGCGGCAGAACGCCGTACCCGCGACGATCTCGCGCTGATCCGGGAGACGGCCCACGAGCTGCTCCCGTTGCAGACCGATCCTGGTACGGCGGAGTTGCTGACGCACCGCCGGTTCCATGTCGCGATCTACTCGGCCTCCCACAACCAGGTGCTGGTCCAGACGCTGGATTCGCTGTGGGACAAGGCCGATCGCTACCGTCGGCTCGCCCTCGAAACCGGCCGGACCGACGCGGATCTGGACCGCACCCACACCGAGCACCTCGCGCTGGTCGACGCGATCGCAGCCGGCGACTCCGGCACCGCCACCTCGGTGATGCTCGCGCACGTCGAGGCCAGCCTCGGCGCACGCGCCGTCGCCCGCCTCTCGTCCGCCGCCGAACAACCCGCAGCCCGGTCGCTGCGCGGCATCCGCGGAGCGCGGGCCTAACCTGGACCGGCGTCGGCTTAGGTAGTTCGGCGGGTGATCAGGCCGCGGCCGACGAGGTCTAGGAAGGCGTCGATCAGCGCGTCCTGTGCCGTGGGCGTCTGTCCTGCCATGGGGCCGAGCAGTAGTTCCGACAACCCATGTACGGCGGCCCACGCGTTCAAGGTGGCGGTGTTGCGATCTGCCGCGTCGAGGACCCCGGCGGCCAGCATGCCGTCGAGGGCCTGCTCGAGCAGTTCGTCCGGCATCAGGCCGGAGTCGCCGACGCCGTGTCGCTCATCCGAAGAGTGATGAACCGACACATCTCCGGCGATCTTGCCGGGCGAGAACGCGACCGCGAACAGCCCGGGCTCGCTGAGGGCGAACCGCACATAGCCGCGTCCGACCGCGCACAGGCGGTCGGTGGCGTCTCGGCCCGCGTCGCCGGTCGGCCGGCATTTCGCCTGCTCGGCCTCCATCGAACGCGCCAACGCGGACAAGGCGTCGAACGCGACGGCCTCGATCAGCTCCGGCAGCGCACTGAAATGGCGGTACGCCGCATTGGGTGAGACGCCGACACGTCGCGCCGCCTCGCGCAACACGATGGCCGACGGACCGCCTTCCCGGGCGAGCTCCGTGCCCGCCTGCACCAGGGCATGGTGCAGATCGCCGTGGTGGTACGGCGGACGCTTCTTCGGGTCGGATCCGGTCACGACAAACCATGTTGACAGCGTGAACTTCGTGTGGCAAGTTCACAGTGTCCACATCGGTCGTCGTGAGGGAGTTCGCCGTGTTCTACCGACTGGGTCTGAAGATCGTCGCCCGCGCCCGGGTTGTGCTCGCACTGAGCGTCGTTGCGCTGGTGATCTCCGCTGTCCTCGGGATCGGTGCGTTCGCCCGATTACTCAGCGCCGGGTTCGACGATCCGGCCTCAGCCTCGAGTCGGGCGAATGTTCTGCTGGACCAGAAGTTCGGCGGTGACCCGGACCTGATCTTCCTCGTGCATGCACGGAGCGGGACGGTCGACGACCCCGCCGTGACCGCCGCCGGCCAGGCGCTGGCGCAACGGTTGAGCACCGACACCAGATTGCGCGGCGTCACGTCGTACTGGAACACACGCCCGGCCGGGCTGCGGTCGCGCGATGGCACGGACGCGTTGATCCTGGCCAAGGTGATCGGTGACGAACAGACCGCTGACAAGAACGCCAAGGCGCTACTTGCCGACTACGCCCACCTGGACGGCCCGGACGCGACGGTACGCATCGGCGGCGCCCGCGGCACCGATGTCGCCGGCCAGGTCGGCAAGGATCTCGCGCTGGCCGAGGCAATCGCCGTACCGATCACCGTGGTGCTGATGATCATCGTGTTCGGCAGCCTGGTCGCGTCGCTGCTGCCGCTGGCGGTCGGGGTGCTCGCGATCTTCGCCACCTTCGCGGAGCTGGATCTGCTCACCCACGTCACGAGTGTCAGCGTCTTCGCGATCAACCTCGCGACCGGGCTGGGGCTCGGCCTCGGCATGGACTACGCGCTGCTCATGGTCAGCCGGTTCCGCGAGGAGTTGGCAAAGGGCGTCGACGTCGGCGACGCGGTCGCCCGCACGATGGCCACCGCCGGGCGCACGATCGCGTTCTCGGCACTCGCGGTCGCGGCCGCCTTGTCGGCGATGCTGGTGTTCCCGGTCTACTTCCTGAAGTCGTTCGCGTACGCCGGGGTCGGCGTCACGATCTTCTCCGCGGCCAGCGCACTGTTCGTGTTGCCGGCTCTGCTCGCGGTCCTCGGCCGGCGAGTGAATTCCGGACGGATCCCGGGGATCCGCACGGTACGCAGTGTCGAGGCGCCGTTCTGGGGGCGACTGGCTGCCGGCGTGATGCGCCGCCCCCTGGTCGCCGCTCTCCCGGTTGTCGCGGTGCTGCTGTTCCTGGCGACACCGCTGCTCTCGGTCACGTTCGGCACCCCGGACGACCGAGTACTGCCCACCAGCGCGGCCAGTCACCAGGTCGGCGATGCCCTGCGCAACGATTTCGCGGTCACCCCCGACGCCATCGACGTACTGCTCTCCCCGGCTGTTTCGCCGTCCGCGCTGCAGGGTTATGCCCAACAGCTAAGCCACTTGAGCGGGGTTCAACGAGCCGACATCACCGTCGGCAGTGGCGGCGTACAGCGGGTGAGTCTGAGCACCGGACTCGACGCAGCCTCCGGCCCGGCGCAGGACCTGGTGAGGCGGGTGCGTGCGGTGTCCGCGCCGCCGGGTACGACGGTTCTCGTCGGCGGTGCGACCGCGACTCTCATCGATGCCAAGCACGCGATCAGCTCCCACCTGCTGCTGGCAGGCGCGCTGATCGTGCTCACCACCTTCATCCTGCTGTTCCTGTTCACCGGCAGCATCCTGCAACCGCTGCGTGCCCTGCTCGGCAACACCCTCACCCTTGGCGCAACGCTCGGTGTGATGGTGTGGATCTTCCAGGACGGTCACTTCGCCAGCGTCCTCGGGTTCACCCCAAGACCCACCGACACCGCGATGCCGGTCCTGCTGTTCTGCATCGCCTTCGGACTCTCGATGGACTACGAACTGTTCGTCATCAGCCGGATCAAAGAACTCCACGATGCCGGCGTCCCCAACGCCGAAGCGGTCACCGGCGGACTGGCTCGCACCGGACGCATCGTGTCCACCCTTGCCGCACTGCTCGCCGTCGGCTTCTTCGCCTTCGGTAGCAGCCACGTCAGCTTCATCCAGCTGTTCGGACTCGGCACCGGACTCGCGATCCTCATCGACGCCACGCTCGTCCGCGGCGTTCTCGTCCCCGCCTTCATGCGCGCGTTCGGCGAGCGAAGCTGGTACGCACCAAAGCCGTTGCGCCGCATCCACAACCGAATCGGCGTCACCGAGAACCCACCCGCAGAGACCGGAGGTGTGCGACCTGTCACCGTTTCTGGCTGACCTGCACGATAACCGTGCACATCGGAGAACGTCCTGTGCGCCGATGCCGCGGACAGCTAGCCTCCGAAGAGGAGGGCTTCCCTGAGCCCTCCTCGATCGCTGAAGGACCGTTCGATGGCCAGCTTGGCGAGTTACCGGACCTTGTACGTGACGGCTGTTGGGCTGGACGGAGAGCCCGACCTCGCGCACATTGCCGCCGTACGGTGGGATCCCGGCAGCCTGGATCCCGAGGAGTCGTCGCTCGCAGACTTTGTCCGCTGGCTCGACCAGGGCGCCGGCCGTGCGTTCGTACGACGGGCTGACGGAACACGTGGTCCGCAGGTCCGGGTGGGCGCCGACGGCTCGCGGCGCTACCTACGCAGCCGCGCCGACGAGGTCTCCGAGCAGGACGAACTACTTCTCCTACCGGCCTGGCAACTCCACAGGCCCACCAAGAGACATTCCATCTTCCGCTAGGGCGGTGGTCTAGCCCGCGGCGTGGCGGGAGCGGCTCATGATGGCTATGCCGATGGTGGCTACGACGCCGTAGAGGGCCGGGGCGAGGAAGACGTGCGGCAGGCCGAGTACGGCCACGCCGAGGCCGCCGGTCAGACCGCCGAGCGCGCTGGCGATCGCGGTGGAACTCATGAAGATTGCTGAGGCTGTCGCGACGGCTTCGGGGAGCAGTCGTTGGGCGACGATGATTCCCAGGCCGGCGAAGACACCCCACACTCCGCCCATGAGTACTTGTCCGGCGAACATGCCGATCGCGCTGCCGGTCAGGGCGAAGCAGAGATTGGCTCCTACGCCAAAGGCGGCGGCAAGGACCATCAAGCGCATCATGCCGATCCGGCGCGCGACAACCACGGCCACCGGCATCAGGATCAGTTCTATGAACGGTTGAATGCCGATCACCGCGCCGCTGATTGCCGTCGGCAGGTGGAGGTCGTTGTGCATGTAGATCGTGAGATAGCCGTACTTGATCGGCTCCCCGGCGTAGACGAGCACGTACAGGCCGGTGAAAGTCAGCAAGGGCAACATGGCTCGCGTTGCCGGGCGTTCGCTGCGGCGTTCGGACGGCACTTGCTCCTGCTGCGGCTCTGCCGAGCGGACGCTGGTGAAGCCCATTGGGATGATCTGGGCGAGGGTGCACAACGCAGTGGCGAAGAACATCGCGCGCGGCCCGGCGGCGGTGGCCAGCAGCGAGCCTGCGACCGGACCCACGATCCAACCGGCCGTCAACGCCATCCGCACGATCGAGACGATCCCGTCGCCGACCGGGGTGGCGGTCGCCTGCAAGTCGTCATGGACCGCCGCGAACAGTTGCGACCCGGCTGCGCCGGAGAAGGCCAGGATCACGGCGCTGATCACGAACGGCATCCACACCTGGTGCGACAGGGCCATCGCTGTCCAGCCGACGAATCCCGCCACGGCCGCCAGCCGGAAGAGCCCGAGCCGTTTCCCGGTACGGTCCGAGCGTGCGCCGACGAAGTACCCGGCGATCGGGGCGGTGATGCTGGTCAGGTAGTACAGACCGGCCACGGTCAGTGAGACGTGCAGCTCGTCGACCAGGAACAGAGTGATCTGCGGCGCGGCCGCTGAGATGCCCAGCCCGGACAGGAACAGCGCGATGGTCGCTCCGCGGTAGAGCGGTGAGTTCCAGACGGTACGCAGCGCGGACGGTGTGGCCGTGACGCCGTCGGCGGCGACTGCTCGTGACAAGGCGGGTCCCCCAGGGGTCGAGCTCAGACGCGGAAACCGTATCTTCGAACAATTCGAACGTCAACGATGTTCATATGTTGGTCTGGACGTGTTCGATTAGACCCGCTGGACAGCGATGAGGCGGGAGAGGAAGAGGTTCAGCGCTGGTGAGGTGTTGGACTTGCTGTAGCCGACGGCGATCTCGATGGTGGGCGCCTCGCCCTCCAGGGGGCGGCTGACGACGGAGGGCGGCAGGAGGTTCTCGGCGTACGCCGGCATCAGCGACAGCCCACCTGTGGACGCGACCAAGGACATGGCCATCGCCAAGTTGTCGACGCCGTGATCCCAACGGACTTCGACGCCCGCGCGACGGAAGTACTCCTCGGTGACGGCGCGCAGCACCGTGGCCTTGTTCGAACCACCGATGAAGGTCTGGCCGGCGAAATCCTGCGGGCGTACGGCGTGCCGCGCGGCGAGCCGATGATCGCTCGGCAGCAGCGCGACGAGCGGCTCCCGGTCGACCACGACGTACTCGAGGTCGTAGCCCGGCTCGCGGCGCAGGAAGGCGACATCGACCCGGCCGCGGGCGACCGCTTCGGCGAGGTCCGGCGAGTAGTCGCTGGAGATCGTCACGTCGAGGTTCGGCAGCTCGTCGTGCAGCACTTTCATTGCGCGCGGCAACCAATTCATCTCGTGCCCGGTCTGGAAACCGATGGCCAGCGTCTTGCGTGCGGGCTGCGCCGCCCGGCGAGCCGCTTCGACGGCGGCGTCGACCTGCATCAGCGCCAGCCGGGCGTGATCGAGGAACCCTCGGCCCGCGGCGGTCAGCTCGACACCGTGCACACTGCGCGCGAGCAGCTCGACCCCGACCTCCTTCTCCAGGTCCCGGATCTGTCGGCTGAGCGACGGCTGGGAGGTGTGCAGCCGCCGCTGGGCCGCCTCGGTCAGACTGCCGGCCTCGGCGACGGCGACGAGGTACCGAAGGTGTCGCAGCTCCATCGCGCTCCCATGCTCGCGGGGTATGCCCCCACCCTACAAAGTCTTTTTCATTTCAACTAGACGCGCCTAGCTTGAAGAGGTCTTCCATACCTCGTACGTCATACCTCACAGGAGTTCACGCTATGTCCGACAAGCAGGTAGTTCTGATCACCGGCGGCCTCACCGGTATCGGCAGAGCCAGTGCCATCGCCTTCGCCACCCTGGGCGCGAACGTGGTCGTCGCCGGTCGGCGCGACGCGGCCGGCAAGACGCTCGCCGAGGAACTACGCTCACTCGGCGCCGAGGCCGAGTTCGTCAACACCGACGTACGCCGGGAGGACGACGTCCGCGCCCTGGTCGACCGGACGGTCGAACTGTTCGGCCGCCTCGATGTCGCGGTGAACAACGCCGGCACCGAAGGCCGTCCCAGCCCGATCACGGATCAGACCGCGCAGACGTACGCCGACACGTTCGACACGAACGTCCTCGGCGTGATCCTGAGCATGAAGCACGAGGTCCGCGTCATGCAGGCGCAAGGCTCCGGGAGCATCGTCAACATCTCCTCGACCTACGGGCACGAGGGCGCGGCCGGCGCCGCCGTCTACGTCGCTAGCAAGCACGCTGTCGAAGGCATCACCAAGTCGGTAGCGCTGGAGGTCGCCGGATCCGGAATCCGCGTGAACGCGGTGGCACCGGGACCCACCGACACCGGCATGCTGACCCGCTTCACCGGTACGCCGGAGAACAAGGCTGCTCTCGTGACCGAGGTTCCGATGCGCCGACTCGGCCTGCCGAAGGAGCTCGCCGACGCGATCGTCTACATCGCGTCGGAACGGGCGTCGTACATCACCGGCCACATCCTCAACGTCGACGGCGGCCACTCCGCCAACTGATCCCTTCCAGCAAAGGAATCCCGCTATGCACACGCACGACACCGCGCCGACGCGGTTCGTCGACAGCAACGGCGTACGGTTCGCCTGCCGGCGCTTCGGTAGCCCTGCCGGTACGCCGATCGTGTTGCTCCAGCACTTCATGGGCAACCTCGACAACTACGACCCTGCGATCACCGACCCACTCGCCGCCGGCCGCGAAGTGATCCTCACCGACAACGCCGGGGTCGGACTGAGCAGCGGTACGGCGCCTGACACCGTGGCCGGAATGGCAAAGGACATGGCCTCGCTCGTCGACGCTCTCAACCTCGAGCGGGTCGATCTCTTCGGCTTCTCGATGGGAGGCTACGTCGCCCAGCAGCTCGCGGTCGATCGACCCGACCTCGTTCGCCGACTGATTCTGGTGGGCACCGGACCGCGCGGCGGAGAGGGCATGGGCAGCCTCGCGCCGGACGTCGCGCCGCTGTTCGGGAAGGTCTACGATCCGCAGGATCTGATGTGGCTTCCGATCTTCTTCTCGCCGTCGAAGTCGAGCCAGGCCGCGGGCCGCCGCTTCCTGGAGCGCATCCGCGCACGGACCGAGGATCGGGATGTTCCGGTCTCGGACACGACGGTCGCGGCCCATCTCGCGGCCGCACGCGCCTGGGGAGCGGCCGCCCGCGGCAGCTATCTCGAGCAGATCCCGCACCCGACGTTGGTTGTCAACGGCAACAACGACATCGTTTGTCGCCACCGTCAACTCGTACATCCTGCAGCAGAACCTGCCTAACGCAGAACTGATCCTCTACCCCGACTCCAACCACGGATCGCACTTCCAGCACACCGCCTCCTTCGTCAACTCCTTGAGCAACTTCCTCGACCGCTAGAGCCCTTGTGGCCGGCCACTTCGGTGGCCGGCCGCCGGGCTTGTTACTGGATGAACTCCTTGGCGAAGCGGCGGATGGTGTCGACCTTCAAGGCGTCTTGGAAGCCGACGATGAGTTCGTCGACGCCGGCGCGTTCGTAGCCCCCGAGCCGTTCGCGGATGGTGTCGATCGTGCCGACCAGCCCGTAGGACCCGAGGTCGCCGGGGAACACCATCGGCGCCCAGGGCGGCACCGCGGCGCGGGCCTCGTCGTCGGTGTCGGCGATGATGCAGTACGACGTCGCCGTCTTGGTGATCGACGCGAGATCACGCCCGACGGCCGTGCAGTGCTGGGCGAGTACGTCGTACTTGTGGGCGATCACCTCCGGCGATTCCTGGATGTTGCACAGGTCGCCGTACTTCGCGACCAGCTTGAGGGTCACCTTCTCGCCGCCACCGGCGAGCATCACCGGGACGTGTGGCGCCTGTACGCCGGCCGGCTGGTTGACGACACCGGATGTCTCGAAGTACTTGCCCTTGAACGTGGTCGACTCGTTCGCCCACATCGAGTGGATGATCTGCAGGGCCTCCTCGAGGCGCTTCAGGCGTTCGCCCGCAGACGGGAAGTCGTAGCCGAAGGCGTGGTACTCGTCCTCGTACCAACCGGCGCCGATGCCGAAGGTCAATCGGCCGCCGGCGATCACGTCCAGGGTCGACGCCATCTTCGCGAGCAGCGCCGGGTTTCGGTACCCGTTGCCGGTGACCAGCTGGCCAAGACGAATCCGCTGCGTCTCCCGGGCCAGCGCCGACAACGTGGTCCAGACCTCGAACACGTAAGCGCCGGGCGGGCCGAACGGGACGAAGTGGTCCGGAGCCCAGATCGTCGCGAACCCAGTCTCGTCGGCGGCCACCGCCAACTCCCGGATCCGCTCGAACGCAGCCACGGGATCCGTGTAGCCGTAGAACTCCTGGGTCGTGCCGGTAGGGATGTACAGGCTGAGCTTCACCTGAGGTCCTCTCGATGACGTCTGATCGCGCCCCGGCAAGACGGGGTCGCTCACTGAGAAAGACCACGCACCACCTCAAAAGGAATCGCGCGGGCGGTACGTGAGGCTGGCCAGGCCGGGGTCATCACCTTGCCCCGCCCGCACCAGGTCCCAGCGAAGTTGCTCCGAACCGTCACGGAACAGGGGCATGCCGCTCGGCACGAAGACGGGTACGACGGTGAGCGTCAGCTCGTCCACCAGGCCGGCGTCCACGAGCGTCTGCCCGAACCGACCGTGGCCGTAGACAACGAGATCTTTGCCACCGGCATCCTTCAGCGCTTGGACGCCCTCGGCAACATCACCTGGGATCACTGTCGTGTTGTTCCACTCGGCATCAACCAAGGTCGACGAGAAGACGTACTTCGGCATCCGGTTGAGCGCGTCGGCGTACGGCCCGGTCGCGGCCGGCCACTGCCGAGCGAAGATCTCATAGGTCCTCCGCCCCATCAGAAACGCGTCGCTTCCCTCGAGGACAGCCAACGAGTGCGCCGCACTGCCCGCCCCGAAATAGGGCCCGGCCCACGCCATCGGCTCACTGACAACCCCGTTAAGAGAAACAAGCACCGACTGCACAAGCCGGCGCCCACTGTTTTCAGTCATACCAAAGAGACCATGGCAAAGCCGAAAGGAATCGCTCTAGCCCGCTTTCAGGTCGAGGCCGATGCCGGATGGGGCGAGCAGGACCATTTGGTTGTGGTCGATGGTGTAGGTGACCGCGGACCCGAGAGTGCTCAGCATCACGGCCTCTATCTCGGCCGTTTCGCCGGTGCAGGTGTGGTCGGTGGTGGCGACGCTGCTGAAGATCAGTTCCGTGTTGGTGCGCCTGAAAGTGCCGGACATTTCATTGCAACCGGTCCAACCGGTTAGGCGGTCGCCGTCGAAGGAGATCCATGCCTGCTCGGCCCGATAGCGGTGCTGGCGCGCGTCGGCGTTGGTGATGGTGGTGACGACGTTCCACCTGATCCCGTCGAGCGGGAAGTCCGGTTCGGCGACCTTCTTGTCGAGCAGCGTGATCGTCGTACTGCCTGAGGTGAGGGTGAGCTCGTCGCCATTCAGCTGCCAGGTGGGTTTGCTCGTCAGGAACAGCCTCAACCATTCGTCCTGGGCCAGCATCGGCGGCCTGCCGCCCCTCTCGGTGCCGCCGAGTCCGTTGATCCACAGCCTCCCGTTCGCCAGTAGTTCGCCCGCAGCGACGGCGGTGCCCATCCGGTTGCAACCGGCGTACGCCCTCACGACGTCGTACACCCGCGGCTCGCCCTCGTTCTTGTTGGGCCCTCGGAAGAACTCCAGCCGGATCCGCGTGTCCGGCAGCAACGACCCGCCAGTCACTGCGGTCGACAGATAGGTCTCGCCCAGCGGCGTACTGGTCGACGGGTCCAGGGCGGAGATCGTGGATTTGAACTCGCGCAAACGGTCCAGGAGTACGTCGGGTCCGCCGGCCACCTGGTCCTGGATGCCGGATCGATGCAGGGTCAGCTGGCCGTCGGAGTCGACACGGATCATCGTGCTGGCTCCGTGTACGTCGGCCGGCTCACGGCGGTCGTCGGCGTCGATGATGCGTGTGTCGGCTGGGAACTGCGCGCGGGCTTCGGCGGCGGAGGCGGCCGGGGTCTCGCCGGTCCGGTTGGCGCTACTTCCGTACAGGAAGGGGAAGGTCGACCACAGCAGCGCCAGCCGACCCCAATATCCGTCGAAGAACACCACCCAGCCGTCCTGGACGGCTGGTGCCAGCCACTCGGGCATCGCCGGGTCCGACCGGATCGGCGCCAGTACGGTGATTCGCTCGGCGAGAGCGAAATCGATCACCGCGAGGGCGTCGGCCCGCAGGTCGAGGAACTGAAACAGCTGATCGCGAGCGGCCTGCGAGTGCACCGAGATCCCGACCGGCTGATCGGCGGGACGGCCCTTCAGGAGATTCACCGCACGGGCATCACGGCCCACCACGCCGTACGTCATCGGACTGGGGTTGGTCACCACAACAGCCCCACCGCCGCGCAACACCTCGATCGCCCGAAGCTGCGCGCGATCGAACTCAGGCAAATCCGCCTCACTCATTCCCCAAGTATCAACCGGCGTTGTCGGGGGCTCAGGTCACGAAACGCTGGGGAAACAGGCGTGCCGATATCGATAGTGGCATGAGGAAACGAACCTTGCTGGCGGCAATGACGCTGGCTCTGACGGCGTTCGGCGCACAGCTCTCGGCCGTGAGTGCCACCACTACTTCCGATCCGACCGTGACGTGGAAGTCGTGTCCGACCTATTCCGATGACGTGCTCCGCAGCTTGGGTGTGACCCAGGCGCAGCTCGCGAACGTCCGTACGACGATGAGCCGTCTGCAGTGCGGGACGGTCAGCGTCCCGTTGAACTACAGCGATCCCGGCGGGAGGACGATCGACATCGCCGTCACCCGTCTCACGGCCACCGACCACGCGCGCCGGCTGGGCAGCGTCGCAGTACTGCCCGGAGGACCAGGTGGCAGCGGATACCTCGACCCAGTCATGCGGGTCGCCCGCAACAACGACATGGCCAAGCTGAACGAGCGATACGACATCATCGGCCTCGATCCCCGCGGCGTCGGCTACAGCACCAAGGTCAGCTGCGACCTCGGCGCGCGAGGTCCGGCCGCGCCGGGGCCGCTGACTGAGGCTGCCGCGAAGAAGATCTACGAGGCTCAGGTCTCGGCCAACCAGAAGTGCGCGAACTCCGACCCGGCCTTCATCGGGCAGCTCACCACCGACAACGTCGCGAAGGACGTGGATCGGGTCCGGGCGGCACTGGGCGACCGCAAGCTCAATCTTCTCGGGTTCTCCTGGGGCACCTATCTCGGCGCGGCGTACCGGAGCCTGTTCCCGGCACACACCGGACGGGTCTTCCTGGACAGTCCGGCGCCGCCGTGGACCCGCGTGGATCGGCACTTCCAGGAGAGCGCTGCCGCAGTCGAACGCAACTTCGCGCGCATGGCCGAGTGGCTGGCCCGGCACAACACGACGTACGGGCTGGGCGCTACTGCTCGGCAGGTCCGGGCGGAAGTGCTGCGGCTCGTCCGCGGTTACGACCAGAACCCCAAGACGTACGCCGACCTGCCGCAGCCGATCGACGGCTCGACCATCGCAAACCTTGCCGGCCGCGATTCGACCCAATGGGTGCTCGCGGGCCAAGCCCTCTTGGAACTACGGACAGCATCGGGGACGACCGCTCCCCCAACGGTCAAGCAACTGCTCGGCGCCCCGATGGGCGCGCCACTACCCGGTGCGCCCGAGCTGACGAACCTGACCATGAACTGGGCAGTCACGTGCAACGAGGACAGCAGCCGTCCGACTTTCGACGTCAGCTGGCGTGACTACCAGCGGTTGCTGAAGCGCAATCCGGTCACCGGCCGGCAGAACGGCATGACCTCGCTGTGCTCCGGCTGGCCGCTACCGGTTCAGCAGGCCACCCTCAAGCGGGGTCCCGGATCGCTGGTGCTCGGCGCGCATCTGTACGAGTACATGTCGGTCTACGACTGGGCCCTTCAAACCCGGAACGCCATCGGAGGCACGATCTACACGGTCCGCGATGACGTGCACGTCTCCACCACGAGAGTGCCCGAGTGCGCCGCCGAGGTCGTCACCTACTTCGAAACCGGCCACATCGACCACGGCTGCCCTGGCGTGCAACCTCCCAGCTGAGCCACTCAATGGTCCGTGTTGGTTGCGAGTTCGTCGGTGCTTGCGGTGGTGGCTGCCCAGCTGGCGAGGAGTTTGAGGCTGTCGGCTGTAGGGGTGCCCGCGGGGGCGACGTAGACGAGGAGGGTGAGTCCTGGGTGGGCGGGGAACTCCATCGCCTCGAAGGTGAGCTCGAGGTCGCCGACGACCGGATGGTGAAGTTTCTTCAGGCCGGTGCGGTGGAAGCGCACGTCGTGCGCGGCCCAGCGGGTGCGGAAGTCTTCGCTGCGGGTCGACAGCTCGCCAATGAGTTCGATCAGCAACTTGTCGTGCGGGTTGCGGCCGGCTTCGGAGCGCAGCATGGCGGCGATGTCGTCGGCGGCGCGTTGCCAATCCGGGAAGAAGTCGTGGGACGCCTGGTCGAGGTAGATGAAGCGGGCGTTGTTGGCCGGCCGACGGGGGTCGGCCAATAGCGGGGCGTAGAGCGCGCGGGCCATCCGGTTGGCGGCGAGCATGTCGTGACGGGCGTTGCGCACCCAGGCCGGCGCGTCCGTGACGGCGTCGAGGACGAGTTGAACGCTGGCCGGCACGGTCGCGGGCGCGGGCTTGCGTTTCCGGGCCGGCGCCGGCTCGGACGCGCGGGCGAGGTCGAACAGGTGCGTGGTCTCGGCGTCATCCAGCTGCAGGGCGCGGGCCAGCCCCTCGAGCACGGCGTCCGAGGCTCCGGCCAGGTTTCCACGCTCCAGGCGGACGTAGTAGTCGATGCTGACCCCGGCGAGCATGGAGACCTCTTCGCGGCGGAGTCCCTTGACCCGGCGGTTGCCGCCGTACGCCGGAAGCCCCGCCTGCTCAGGCGTGATCCGCGCTCGCCTCGAGGCGAGGAACTCGCGGACCTCAGCTCGGTTGTCCATACCCCCACCGTAGACGCGTGCCCGGAACTGAAGGAGGTACTGGCGTTACCCGGAAGACCGGTGACTCCCGCAAATGCGCGCGCACCCGTTGACTGGCCGACGTGAGCACCACTGCTTCCTCTCGAGAAAGCGAATCCATGCAGAAATTGACGCGACCCGCCACCGGTAAAGGGCCGGCGGACAACTTCACCGGCGACGTCTGGTTCGACCAGATCTACCGGAGCGAGGAGCCGTCCCGCGCCCGGGTGAACGTCGTGCGCTTCAGCCCTGGCGCCCACACCGCCTGGCACGTGCACGCCATGGGCCAGACCCTGCACGTCACCGAGGGCGTCGGGCTCGTCGGTACCCGGGACGGACAGGTGATCGTGATGCGTCCCGGTGACACCGTGCGCACGCCTCCCGGCGAGTGGCACTGGCACGGCGCGACCGCGGAGTGCTTCATGACCCACCTGGCCATCTGGGACGGCACCGGCAACCCCGACGTACCCGAGACAACCTGGGGCGAACACGTGACCGACACCGCCTACCAACAAGCCCAGCCCGGGAACTGACCGGAAGAATCGAAGGAACTTCATGCGAGCGACCTACATGTACGGCGCGGGGGACGTCCGCGTCATCGATGTGCCCGACCCGATCATCAAAGAACCCACCGACGCCATCGTCCGCGTCGTCCGGGCCTGCGTCTGCGGATCCGACCTCCACCCGTACCACTCCATGGCCGCTACTGCCGATGGCAAGTCCATGGGCCACGAATTCGTCGGCGTCGTCGAAGAGACCGGCAATGACGTGACGACGGTCAACGTCGGCGACCTTGTCATCGCCCCGTTTGCCTGGTCCGACGGCACCTGCGACTTCTGCCGCGAAGGGCTGCAAACCTCCTGCCGTCACGGCGGCTTCTGGAACGCCGGCGACGTCGCCGGCGGACAGGCCGAGGCCGTTCGGGTCCCACTCGCCGACGGCACCCTCGTCGCCGTCCCCGTCGAGGAAACCTCACCGCTCATCCCGTCACTGCTCACCCTGTCCGACGTCTACGGCACCGGGTATCACGCCGCCATCCAAGCGAACGTCGGCCCGCGCACCAGCGTGACCGTGATCGGCGACGGAGCCGTCGGCCTGATGGCGGTCCTGTCCGCCAAGCGCCTCGGCGCCGAACAGATCATCCTGATGGGACGGCATACCGCACGCACCGACCTCGGCCGCGAGTACGGCGCGACCGACGTCGTGGCCGAACGCGGCGACGACGGAATCGCACGGGTCCGGGACCTCACCGGCGGCGACGGCACCCACGTCGTACTCGAAGCGGTCGGCCACCGCCCGGCGTACGACCAAGCGATCGGCGCCGTCCGGGCCGGCGGAGTCATCAGCCGTGTCGGCGTACCGCAGTACGACGACGCACCGATCGGGTTCCCCAGCCTCTTCGGTCCCAACATCACCCTCACCGGCGGCCCCGCACCGGCCCGCGCCTACATCGAAACCCTGCTCCCCGACGTCCTCGCCGGCCACGTCGACCCCGGCAAGGTCTTCGACAGCGAGGTCCACCTCGCAGACGTCGCCGATGCGTACCGCGCGATGGACGACCGCACAGCCCTCAAAGTCCTGGTCAAGCCGTAGGAACCCGCGTGGTCCGGTGTACCAGGGCTGAAGGTAGCGACTGGCACCTCAGCGGGTGTCGGGGAGGCCGGTTTCCTCTAGGTCTAGTTCGTGTTGGAGTTGGCGGCGGGTGGCGTCGCTGATTTGGTGTTCGTCGTACAGGCGGCGTAGTTCGGCGGTCTGGAGGGTGATGGCTTCGCGGCGCAACCGGTAGTACGCCGAAGGGGGGAACGCGCTTTCGTCAGGACCTCCGTCGTCTCGCTGCAGGCGGGCGAGGTAGTTGCGGCGTAGACGGTCGAGGGCAACGTCCGAGCTGGTCTCGAGGCCAGTGAGTTGATCGACGTGCGCGAGCACAGCGCGGGCGAGGGCGTCGCGGGCGCTCGCCTCTTCACGGGCGGTGTGCTCCGGCTCGAGGACGAGCCCGGAACGAGCAACCAGTGGCGCCAGCGTCAGGCCTTGGACCACCAGGGTGAAGATGACGACCGCGGTGGTGAGGACGAGTACCAGGGCACGGTCCGGCAAGCGACTGCCGTCCTTGGCGGCGAGCGGGATCGACAGGGCGGCTGCCAGCGGCAGCACGCCACGCGTGCCGGCCCACGAGACGACGGTTGCCACCCGCCACGAGACGCGGCGATTAGTGGGCTTGAGCGCGATCGACAGGGGCAGCATCCACAGCACGCGCAGGCCGATGAGCGTGACGGCGACCGCCAGCGCCTGGAGGGGCCACAGATCGGTGCCACTGGGCAGGTCGCGGACCAAGGCGGGGAGTTCGAGGCCGATGACGCTGAAGACCACGCTTTCCAGCAGGAAGATCACGACGGCGTACACGGCGTTCAGTTGGAGACGGATGCGGGCGTCGGTGAGGCGGTGCCGGGTTCCGCCGAGGATCACGCCGGCGACGACGACCGCGGTCACCCCGGAGGTGTGCGCACCGTCGGCGAGGACATACACCGCGTACGGCGTGACCAGGGCGATCACGGTCTCCAGCACGGGATCCGTCGTACGACGCTGGATCAGCGCCACGACGCCGGCGATCCCCGCGCCGATCACGATGCCGCCGCCGGCCAGCAGGAAAAACTGACCACCAGCCGCCTGCCAGCTGACTGTGCCACCGGCGATAGCGACGGCAACGGCGACCTTGAACAGCACCAGCGAGGTGGCGTCGTTGAACAGGCTCTCGGCGTGCACCAACGTCTGCACCCGGCCGGGTAACGCGAGCTTGCGGCCGAGCGCCGTGACCGCGACCGGGTCGGTACTGGCCAGCACGGCACCCAGGACGAACGCCATCGAAGCGGGCAGCGGGGTGACAGCCGCCGCTACGGCACCGACGGCCGCGGCGGACGCCAGGACCAGACCCACCGCCAGGACTGTGACAGGTCGCCAAACCGTCCGAAGGTCACGCAGCGAGAGCTCTTCCGCAGCGGCGTACAGCAGTGGTGGCAGGACCACCAGGCCGATGATCTCCGGTGTGATGTGCAGCTCCGGAGCGCCAGGCACCAGCGCCACCACCAGGCCCGCGAGCACCAGCAGCGACGGGGCCGGGATCCGCCATCGACGGGCGCCCGTGGCGACCGCCGTAGCCAGCACGACCAGGAAAAGGATGACTCCCACAGCTGACACCGCAGGCACCCCCTGACCTCTTCCTGGGGTCGCTACCGACAGCAGCGAATCTCAACCCCACGCCGACCAGGCTTCCCGGCACACCACCGCGACCCTATCAACCCCGAACCGGGGACTCCGGGTGTAACGGCGTACGACGAGGTTCCGATAGCTCCTTGGAGGGGAGGAGATCTGTGATGCGACGACGCTGCCGGTACCCGGCCGGGACGGACCCGTACGCCGCGGACCTGGTCCGTCGGCTGCGCGGCCTGCTGGCGATTGTGCTCGGGCCGCCGGTCCACGGCCCGGGAGCGGTACGACGCGACGACGAGCTGCTGGACCAGTTCGCACCGGATCCCTTACCGGGCGGGGATGGCCGACCCTCCCTTTGAGTCAGCCGCTTTTTCGGCGTGGTTTCGCCGATCGGGGCGGAACGGTGCGCATGTGGTCGCGGACGTCGGTGAGGATGCGGGCCAGGCTCTCGATGTCCTTGCGCGCGAGCGGGGCCAAGAACAGCTGCCGCAGTACGTCGATGTGCCCGGGGAACACCTTAGCGAGCACATCCCGGCCGGCCTCGGTGATCGACACGGTGACGCCCCGATCGTCGTCCGCGGACGGGCCGCGCGTGACGAGCCCGGCCTTCTCGAGTAGACCCACCTGGTAGGTGAGGCCGCTGCGGCTGTACACGACGCCGTCCGCCAGCTCGGTCATGCGACGACTTCCGTCCGGTGCGTCCCCGAGCGTGGCCAGCAGCTGGAACTGCACATAACTGAGGTCTCCGGCGTCGAGGAGCTGCTGCTCGACGGTATGGCGCAACAGACTGCTCACCTCGATCAGCGCGAAGTACGCACCGAGGCCGGCGGGGTCAAGCGGGGGCAGGGTCTCCTCTTCGGCCATCCCGACATCATAGTTGCTTCGATTTTGAAGCAGTGTTATCGTTCTCAGGTGCTTCGAATTCGAAGCACTACTTGAGAGGGAGTTCGCGATGAAGGCAGTACGGTTCCACGCAACGGGCGGCCCGGAGGTTCTGCGCTACGAGGACGCCGACCAGCCGGTCCCCGGAGCGGGCGAGGTGCGCATCCAGGTCGCCGGATCGGCGTTCAACCCGGCCGACGGCGGGATCCGTGGCGGATTCATTCCGATCCCGATGACGCTGCCGCACGTTCCGGGGTACGACGTCTCCGGCACGATCGACGCGCTCGGCGAGGGGGTGGACGGCCTGGCTGTAGGTGAGAACGTCATCGGGTTCATCCCGATGAACGCTGACGGCTCGGCAGCGCAGTACGTCGTCGCCCCGGCGAGCGCGCTGGTGAAGGCTCCCGTGCGCATCCCGCTTGCCGACGCTGCCGGGCTGCCGTCGGTCGGACTCACCGCCTCGCAAGCACTCTTCGAGGCCGGCGAACTCAAGGCCGGCCAGCGGGTGCTGATCAACGGTGCCGGCGGCCCGGTGGGCGGGTACGCCGTGCAGCTGGCCAAGCGGGCAGGTGCGCACGTCATCGCCACCGCGAGCCCTCGCAGCAGCGAGATCGTCAAGGCCGCCGGTGCGGACGAGATCATCGACCACACGGCCACGTCGGTGCTCGACGCGGTCACCGAGCCCGTCGATGTGCTGCTCAACCTGACCCCGATCAGCCCGGACGGGTTCACCACCCTGGTCACACGGGTCCGTGATGGCGGCGTCGTCGTCTCCACGACACCAACCGTGACCACGCCCGGCGACGATGAGCGAAAGGTGCGCGCGGCAACGATCTTCGTCCACCCCGACGCGGAGGTGCTCTCAAACCTCGTCGCGCTCATCGACAGCGGCGACCTCCACGTCGAGATCGCCCGCCGCGTGCCGCTGAGCGACCTGCCCGCGATCCACCAGCAGGCCGACGCCGGAGAGATCCACGGCAAGGTCGTCGCCATCCCACCCGCCGTCTGACGACCCCCCACGCTCCACAACCGGAGGTCGGTGCGGACCGACTAGTCAGACGCGCTGGCCGGTTCCGTGGATGCCGTGGTGGTCGATGTGGGTCAGTTCTTCGTCGGTGAGGGGTGGGAAGTTGAGGGCGGCGAGGTTGTGGTCGAGTTGGGCGGTGGAGCTTGCACCGATCAGTGCGGTTGTCACCTGCGGCTGACGCAGTACCCATTGCAAGGCGAGCTGGGCCAAGGACTGGCCGCGTTCCCGGGCGAGATCGTTGAGCGCGGTGGCGCGTTCGCGGTAGACGTCGTCGAGCTGATCCGGCGACAGGAACGCGCTGGCAGCGGCTCTGGCACCGGCCGGGATCCTGCCGTCGAGGTACTTGTCGGTCAGCAAGCCCTGCGCAAGGGGGCTGTAGGCAACCAGTCCGAACCCGTCCTCGGCGGCGAGCTTCAGCAGCCCGCTCGTCTCCGGAGTTCGGTCGAAGATCGAGTACCGCGGCTGGTGAACCAGCAGCGGTACGCCGGCCGCCCGCAGCAGGTCGGCGACCTCGTGCGCGCGCTCCGCCGGGTAGTTCGAGATACCGACGTACAACGCCTTGCCCTGCTGGACCGCGCTCGCCAACGCACCGACGGTCTCGTCCAGCGGCGTCGACGGATCCGGCCGGTGATGGTAGAAGATGTCGACGTACTCGGTGCCGAGATCCCGCAGGCTACGCTCGAGCGAGACGAGCAGCGACTTGCGCGAACCGCCTTTGAGATAAGGGCTCGGACCGATCGGGTTACCGGCCTTCGTGGTCAGGACGAGTTCGTCCCGGTACGGCGCCAGGTCGGTCCGGAGCACCTGTCCGAACACCTGCTCGGCGGCCCGATGCGGCGGCCCGTATCGGTTGGCGTTGTCGAAATGCGTGATGCCCAGGTCGAAGGCGTGCAGCAAGATCTCGCGCTGCGTCGCGAACGGGTAGTCGCGACCGAACTTCTGCCACAACCCGAGCGACAACGCCGGCAGGTCCAGCCCGGAATCACCCGCCCGCCGATACTCCAGCCGCTCGTACCGCCCGTCAGCCGCCCGATAGCTCATGCCCCAAGGTTCACACCCGTCAGCTGACAGCCGTCGGCAGTCTCACATCCCGGTCACGTTCTTATCGCCTGGGGGGTGCCGTCGACTCGCGGATGATCAGGTCGATGGGTTGTTCGAGGACCTCGCGGATCTCTTCGTTGCGCGGTCGGGTCAGCAACAGGTCGACCGCCCGGGCGCCGAGGCCGGACAGGGACATTCGGACGGTGGTGAGCGGCGGGTCGAGGAAGGCCGCGATGGAGAGATCGTGGATCGAGATCACCGACATGTCGTCCGGGACGTGTACGCCGGCTTGACGTGCGGCGTACAGCGCGCCGACCGCCGACGCGACGTTGGCGACCAGGACAGCGGTATGGCGTCGCTTCGCGGCGAGAATCTGTTGCATACCGGCCGCTCCGCCGTCGGCCGTGTAGTCGCCGTGGGCAACGAATCCGGGATCGAGATTCGCGGCCTCCATGGCCGCGATGTAGCCGAGCCGGCGTCGTTCGGCCGTATCGCTGTCAGCTGGACCGCTCAGGAAAGCCACTCTGGTGTGGCCGAGCTCGAGCAGATGTGACACCGCGAGTTCGGTGGCGCGCTCGTCGTCGAGCACCACGTAGCGACGCTTGCCCGGCCCGGTGCGGTTGACGCAGAGCCACGGCGGCCCCAGCCGGTCGAGGTGTTCTTCGCGGGTGCCGGTGATGCCACCGCCGGCCAGCAGCAGACCGTCGACCCGGCCGTTGCCGAGCTGCTTGGCGTAGTGCTCGAAACTCTCCTCGCCGAGCTCCATCGACGCGGTCAGCAGCGCCGAGTCGGCCTTCGTCGCCGCGGTCTCGGCGCCCTTGATGATCTGGCCGTACGCCGGGTTCTCGAAGTCGGGGACGAGGAGTGCGATGGTCCGGGTGCGGGCCGTGCGAAGGCTGCGGGCCGCGGCGTTGGGCTGGTATCCCAACTCGGCGACCACGGCGAGAACCCGTTCCCTGGTGCTCGGCTTGATCCGCAGTCGCGGGTCGTCGTTCAGGATCCGCGAGACAACCGCGCGGTCGACGCCGGCCCGGGACGCGACATCGGAGATGGTCGGCCCACGGCGCGGTACTCCGGTCCGGACCTCGTCAGCCATGAGTCCCTCCCCCTTCTCAGCGAGTGCGCAGTATCGCAGCTCAGGGACCGAGCACCTCGGAATCCAGCGTCCGGTACCTCTTGACGGCGGTGCGCTCACCCGTTTACGGTCTCCATTAAATCGATTGACCACACACTTAGCAACAGGATCGACCTCTGGTCAATCGATTGATCACGGTTCCCAAACCGAGAGTCCAGTTGAAGGAGACTCGCGATGTCCATCGCCATTGGGACGCGGACGCGTGTGCTGGCCGCTGCGGCCGCCGCAACGTTGATCGCGCTGGCCGGCTGTTCGAAGGCCGAGTCACAGTCCGCCGGGAACGCCTCCGGCCCACAGAAAGTCGTACTGATGAACTGGGAGGCGCTGCAGGGTTCGCCCCTCGAACCGGTGCTGAAGCAGTTCACCGCCGACACCGGCATCCAAGTGGAGTACCAGTTCGCCGCCTCCGGCAGCGACTACTGGCCCAAGACGCGCACCGTGCTGGGGTCGAACAACCCGCCCGACATCATGCGCATCGACGACGACTTCCTGCCGTACTACGCCTCCACCGGCAAACTGCAGGATCTGAAGGACGACATTTCGTCCGCGGGGATGAAGTCCGGCGACTACTACGACTCGGTCTACAACAGCACCGTCCAGGCGGACGGATCGATCCCCGCCTGGAGCCTCGGTATCCAGCCCCGCGTGATCTTCTACAACAAGAAGATGTTCAAGGAGGCCGGCGTACCGACTCCGCCGACCACCTGGTCCGGCAAGGGCTGGACCTGGGACGACTTCGTCAAAGCCGCGCAGAAGCTGACAATCAAGGACAAGCGCTGGGGCGCCGACGTCGTCGACGACTCCGCCTTCGAAACGCTGTACTCCGTCAACAACGGCGGCGAAGGCCGATGGACCAAGGACGGCAAGGGCTTCGCGCTCGCCGATCCTCCCGGCCAGGAAGCTGTCCAATGGGTCGCGGACCTGACCTGCAAGTACGGCGTACAGCCGGCCTGGTCGGAGCTGTCCCAGACCGGGAAGGGCGCGGAGATGTTCGCCGCCGGCCAGATCGGAATGATCGAGCGCGCGTCCAGCTTCGTCGACTACTTCCGCACCAACGCGAAGGGTTTCGACTGGGACGTCGCCCCGGTGCCGGCCGGTTCGGCCGACCAGATCACCCAGGGCAACCAGCTCGTGTTCGCGATCCCGAAGGCCGCCGCGAACAAGGACGCCGCCTGGAAGCTCCTGCAGTACTTGACCACTGCCAAGGGCGCTGACCAGTTCGCCAAGGCCGGAGCGTTCGTACCGGGCCTCAAGTCGTCCGCTCAGCTGGCCGGGAAGCCCGTTGCGGGCAAGCCGCCGGCGAGTGCTTCCCTCATTCTCGGCGCTGCTGACCACTCGTTCCGGTCCGGACGGGTCGAGAACATCGAAGATGCCATCGGCATCTACCGGCCGGCGCTCGACCCGGTGAAGAACTGCCAGGCCAAGGCGTCCGACGTACTGCCGAAGGTGAAGCCGGACGTCCTCTCGACGATCGATCAGTAATGACGACTGTCGAGACGGCACGACCACCTGTGGATCGGCGCCTGGGAGTCAGCGAGAGGAAGACGCGGCGGCCCCGCCGGTCCCTGGTCGGGTACCTGTTCGTCGCTCCGTTGATGATCGGCCTGGGCGTCTTCCACCTGTATCCGATGCTGCTGACGATCTACGCGTCCTTCACCAAGTGGGACGGGTTGACGCCAAAGCACTGGGTCGGCCTGGACAACTACACCAAGCTCATCACCAAGGACGCGCTGTTCCACCAGGTCGTGCGCAACACGTTCCTGTTCATGCTCGGTGCGATTCCGCTGACCGTGGTGCTGTCGCTCGTGCTGGCCGCGTTGATCAGTTCACCCAGACGGTCGATGGTGGTGTACCGGCTGGCGTTCTTCGTACCGTACGTCGCCAACTCGGCTGCCGTCGCCGTCGTGTGGTTCCGGCTGTACTCCGGCCGGGACGGCGTACTCAACACCGTCCTCGGCGCGGTCGGGATCCACGGCCCGGACTGGCTGGTCACGTCCCCGTGGGCGTTGGTCGCGGTTATCATCGCCAGCGTCTGGCAGAGCCTGGGCTATCCGATGATCGTGCTGATCGCCGGCATCCAGGCGATCTCGGAGTCGGTGAACGAGGCGGCGGCCATCGACGGCGCCGGCCGCTTCCGGCGGTTCCGGTACATCACGCTGCCGCTGCTGACGCCGTCGTTGTTCTTCGTCACCATCAGCCAGTTCGTCGTCAGTTTCCAGGTCTTCGGGATCGTCTACGTGATGACTCACGGCGGCCCCGGCCACGACACCGACATGTACCTGACCCGCTTGTTCAACGTCGCCTTCGGGTCGGGCCAGCTCGGCTACGCGTCGGCGATGTCCTGGTTGCTGTTCCTCATCATCGGAGCCCTCACGGTTGTCCAGTGGCGGCTGCAGAGAGCCTGGGTGTTCTACGAATGAATGCGACCATCGAGGGTGGGGCCGCAACCCGCCTGCTCGCGAATCCGCGCTTCACGCGGACCATGTACTACGCGATGCTGACCGTCCTCGCGCTGGGATTCCTGTTCCCGCTGCTCTGGATGATCGGTACGTCGTTCAAGTCCGGGCCCGACACGGTCACCCATCCGTCCGCGATCTTCCCGGCCCATCCGACGCTGACGAACTACGCGGCCGCGCTGCACATCCTGCCGCGGTACCTGTGGAACAGCGTCGAACTCGCCTTCCTGAACGTGGTGTTCCTCCTGGCGGTGGCATCACTGGCAGGATTCGCGTTCGCCCGTCTGGACTTCCCCGGCCGCGACCTGCTCTTCCTGGTCGTGCTCGGCTCCGCCCTGGTCCCCGGCATCGTCTACCTGATTCCGCAGTACGCCGTGTTCCGCGACTGGGGCTGGGTGGACACCCACTATCCGCTCTGGGTGCCGCGCGCCTTCACACCTGTCTTCGGCACGTTCCTGATGAGACAGTTCTTCCTCGGAATCCCCAAGGAACTGGAGGAAGCGGCGCGCATCGACGGCGCCGGCGTCTTCACGATCTTCTCCCGGATCATGCTCCCGCTCGGGACACCGGCCCTCGCCACGGTCGCGCTGTTCACGTTCGTCGACTCCTGGAACGACCTGCTCGGTCCGCTGATCTTCGTCAACTCGCAGCGGCTTCAGACGGTCCCGGTCGCCCTCGCGCTGTTCCGCGGTCTGGAGTTCACCAACACCGCCGCGTTGATGGCCGCCGCGACGATCACGATCGTTCCCGTGTTCGCCGTCTTCATCCTTGCCCAGCGGTACTTCGTCATGGGGATCACACTCTCCGGAATGAAGGGATAGTCGATGTCGATCATCACCAAGATCGAGACCTTCGTCAGTGGCACCTTGTGCGTGGTGCGCGTGACCACCGACGACGGACTGATCGGTTACGGCCAGACCGCTCCGTCGGTGCCAGAGATCACCGAACAGGTGCTGCACCGACTGGTGGCCCGGCACTTCCTCGGTCGCGACCCCTGGGAGCTGGCCGCACTCGTCGACGAAACGGTGCGCGCCGAGTACAAGTACCTCGGTGGCTTTCTGTTCCGTGCCATCAGCGGCGTCGACACCGCGATCTGGGATCTGCAGGGACGCGCCACCGGACAACCGGTGTACAAGCTGCTTGGCGGCGCCGTACGTGATCGTGTCCCGGTCTATGCATCGAGCATGAGTCGGGAGATCCCCGTTGACGAGGAAGTCGGCCGGATCGCGGATGCGGTCGAGAAGTACGGACTGCGGTGCGCGAAGGTCAAGATCGGGATCAGGAACGGCCGCGACGCCGAACTCTGGGAGGGGCGAACCGCCGCGCTCGTGCCGGCCATGCGGAAACACTTCGGCGACGACTTCTGGCTCAGCGCCGACGCCAACGGCGCGTACTCCCCCGGCGGCGCCGTCCAGGTCGGCCGGAAACTCGAGGAGTACGGCGTCTTCCATCTCGAGGAGCCGAATCCCTGCTGGGAGCTCGACAACATGAAGTACGTCGCCGATCACCTCGATCTCCCGATCGGCGCCGGGGAGCAGGAGTGGTCGCTGGAGATCATCAGGCGGATGATCGCCGAGCGGCTGGTGGACGTGATCCAGCCCGACGTCTGCTACGTCGGCGGCATGACCCGAGCCCGGCAGGTCGCCCAACTGGCCGACCTGAACGGCATCCCGTGTACGCCGCACAGCTCCGGACACTCCCTGATCAAGATCTTCACCGCACACCTGGTGATGGCCTCGCCCGCCTGCACGCAGTTCCAGGAATGGAGTGTGGAACCACCCGGCAGCGTTTCAGCCTCTTCGAGCAAAGAGCCACGGCTGGCCGGGGTCTCCTCCGAGGTCTACGGCCCGATTCCATCGGTACAGGACGGCTACATCACCCTGGACGACACACCGGGGTGGGGAGTGGAGATCCTCCCCTCGTTCCTGGAGAAGGCCGAACGCCACGTGACGGGGCTCGAGTGAGCGAGTTCGACGGGCCGCGACCGCTGTGGGGAGAGGCGACGAATCACGCCCTGCGCGCCTTCCCGATCACCGGCCGCCAGATGCCCGAGCTCTTCATCCACTGCATTGTCGAGATCAAACGCGCGGCGGCCCTCACCAACGCCGAACTCGGACTCCTGGACGCCGACCGGACGAGTGCGATCGTGGCAGCCTGCGACGAAGTACTGGCCGGCAAGCACGCCGACCAGTTCCCCGTCGACGTCTACCAGACCGGCTCGGCGACGTCGAGCAACATGAATGTCAACGAGGTCATCGCTTCGATCGCGGCCACCGCGTCCGGACTGGAGGTCCTCCCGCACGAACACGTCAATCGCGGCCAGTCCTCGAACGACGTGGTGCCTTCGGCCATGCGGATCGCGTTCCTGCGGGCGCAACGGGACCGTCTGCTTCCGGTACTGCGGGAATTGTCGGCCGCGTTGATGGTCAAGGCCGACGAGTTCTGGCCCGTCCTGAAGATCGCCCGTACCCATCTTCAGGACGCCACGCCGATGCGACTCGGCCAGGAATTCTGGGGCTGGGCCGGCCAGGTCGACGGAGCCGTGACACGCATCGAACGTGCTTCGGACGAACTGCGTGTTCTACCGCTCGGCGGTACCGCGGTCGGCACCGGAGTCGGAGCAGCGGATGGATTCGCCTCCCGCACCTGCGAACTGCTGTCCGGCCGCCTGGACCTTTCGTTGACCGAGGCAACCAACCACTTCTGGGCGCAGAGCACGCTGGACAGCACGATGTCCGCCCACGCGGCAGTCCGGACCGCCGCACTGTCCTTGAACAAGGTTGCCTGCGACATCCGTCTGCTCGCCACCGGACCCCGCGCCGGACTGGGGGAACTGCAGGTTCCCGACGTCCGGGTGTCGAGCAGCATCATGCCCGGCAAGGTGCCGCCGTCGGTGATCGAGGCGGTCACGATGGCCGCGGCCCGCGTCGTCGGCAACGACGCGGTGATCACGTTCGCCCAATCAGGCAGCATCCTGCAGCTGAACGTGATGATGCCGGCGGCCATCGAGGCCTTTCTCGAATCGGTCGACCTGCTCTCGTCGGCCACCGGCAACTTCACCCAGCAATGTGTACGCGGCATCGCGGCCACCGAGGTCGGACCCGAGAACGTACGGTCGAGCGTCATGCTCACCACGGCTCTGACGCCACACATCGGCCACCACGCAGCCGCCAAGATCACCGAGGAGGCCCTGTCCACAGGAGATCCGGTCGATGTCGTCGCCGCCCGCCACGGCATCCCTCGTGAGCAGTTCTGGCAATGGTGCGACCCCAAAACCATGACAGGCGCCGACGACCAACGTCCCTGGACAACCACTTGAGCACCAGTTAGCGCAGGAACTGTAGGAGGATGTTGGTGAGTTCGGTGGGGTGTTCTTGGTAGAGCCAGTGGCCGGAGTTCGGGATGACCAGGCCGGTCACGTTATCGGCGTACTGGCTGACCCAGGTGGCCTCACGGGTGCCGAGGTTGCCTGAGGCACCGATCGCGAGGACCGGCATGGTGAGCTTGGTCTGCTGGTAGACGGCGTTGTCCTTGACGTCTTGGGGCAGGGTGGCGAACCACTGGATGCTTGCCCGCAAGTGTCCAGGTTGTGCGAGGGCATGCGCGTAGATCTTCAGGTCGCATGGGGTGAGGGCGCCCTTGACCACCTCGCTCAGCGGCATGAAGTCGGTCACCCACTGCAGCTCCCGGCCGGTCATCAGGTCCTCGGCCAGGCCGTTCTTCTCGGCGAACAGGCCGAACCACCACAGCCCGGGACCGTTCGGCGTCAGCGAGGGGAACGTGTAGATGGTCGGGTCCGGGATCGGGGCCTCGCTGAGCACGAGTTTCACGACGTCGTCGCGATGGGCTGCGGCGTACGGATAGGCGACTGTGGTGCCGATGTCGTGGCCGACGACCCTGAGGTTGTGGCTGAGGCCGAGCTTGACCATGAGCGCGTAGATGTCGGCGGCCATGGCCTTCTTCGTATAGGTGGCGGAGGAGGCCGGAGCATCGCTCAGCCCGGCGCCCGGCAGGTCGGGCGCGACGACCGTGTAGTGCTCGGCGAGTGCAGGCAGGACGCGGTCCCACGTGTACCAGGTCTGCGGGTAGCCGTGCAGCAGGAGCAGGGTCGGCCCGTGACCGCCGCGCACGTAGTTGATGCCGATGCCGTTGACCTTGACCTTGCGCTCGACGAAGCCGGCCGGAGGTGACGGGTTGAGCGAACAGCCGCGTTCGGCCGTTTGGGCAGCGCCGCCCGAGGCGGGCCGGGCCTGAGCGGATCCGGCTGCGATGAGCAGCCCGGCGACGCCGGCGACCGCCGCGATGATGGTGACAAGTGGACGCGCGCTCTTCAGACGCGCAGCGCGGGTGAGCTTCATTTCCAAACCTTTCATCGAGTGAATAGTGCTTCCACTCGATGAGAACCTCCTGCTCAGGAAGGCCGATAGCCTTCGTCGCGGGCCTGGATGAGATGGTTTCCATCTCTCTCGGAGCTGTGCTGGGCCAGCATGCCGGTGGCGAAGGCGGCGGCCGCGGGGCTGGTTTCGGCGTGGGGCGGGAGGATCAGGTAGAGGTGGCGGTCCAGTTGGGCGCCGTCGACTTGGACGTGACGCAGCGGGGTGTCGGGGTCGGTCAGGACCTTGTACTGCAGGCCTACCGGGGTGAATCCGATGCCGGCGCCGGCGGCGATCATCTCCAGCAGGACCTCCCAGTCGCCGGCCTCCGCGACGATCCGCCGCGTGATTCCTGCCCCGGCGAACAGGGCATCGCACAGCAGCCGCGCGGTCCAGCCCGGGGGTACGTCGACAAACCGCTCGCCGTCGAGGTCGGCAACCGTCACGTGGTCGCGGCGGGCAAGTTCGTGATCGCTGCGACAGGTCAACGCGAGCGGCTCGCTGGCCAGCGAGGTCAGGCGCAGCCGGCCGCGCTGCTCCAGAGCCGGTCCGATGGCGCAGTCGAGCTCGCCGTTCTCCACCATGTCGAGCATGTCGAGCGCGGCGGTGCCGCGCATCCGGACGTCGACGCCGGGGTGGTCGCGCAGGAACTCACCGAGGTACGCCGCGAACGGTACGAGGTACTGCGCCGAGAGGGCGATGCCGAGGCGGAGCCGGCCAACGAGCACGTCCCGGGTCTCCTGCACCGCGCGACGGGCGGTCTCCGCGGCACGCAACGCCTCGCGCGCCGGCCCGACCAGGGCCTCCCCGGTGGCGGTGAGCCGGACCGGCCGGGTGCCGCGGATGTACAGCTCGGTGCCCAGCTCGCGTTCCAGGGACTGCAGCGAGTTCGACAGCCCGGATTGCACGATCAGCTCGCGACGGGCCGCCGCGGTCACGCTGCGCTCCTCCGCGAGGGCGATGAAATGGCGTAGCTGGCGCAGCTCCATGCCCGAACCTCCATCTGCTGAGCGGATCGAGAGTATCTGAGCCCGCTGCCGCCGTACCCCTGTTGGGGCCGCTCCGGCCGAGGTTGATTGGGAGTCGGACCCAGACACCTACACAAGGAGCACTTGATGCGCATCGATTGGGATGTGCCGATCACCATGGACGACGGCCTGGTCCTGCGGGCCGACATCTTCCGGCCGGACGCGGACGGCCGTTATCCGGTGATCATGACGCACGGGCCGTACGCCAAGGGACTGTCGTTCCAGCAGGCGTTCACCTTCGCGTGGTCGAACCTGGAGGCCGAGCACCCCGACGCGCTCGCCGGTTCGTCCAACCGCTACCAGAACTGGGAGACCGTCGATCCGGAGAAGTGGGTCCCCGACGGGTACGTCGTGATCCGCGTCGACGCCCGCGGCTCCGGACGCTCCCCCGGGTACGTCGACATCTTCTCGCCGCGCGAGGCCCTCGACTACTACACCTGCATCGAATGGGCCGGCGTACAGCAATGGAGCAACGGCAAGGTCGGCCTGCTCGGGATCTCGTACTACGCCGTCAATCAATGGCAGGTCGCCGCGCTGCAACCGCCGCACCTCGCGGCGATCTGTCCGTGGGAGGGTGCGACCGACTACTACCGGGAGTTCACCCACCACGGCGGTATTCCCAGCGACTTTCTCAGCCAGTGGTTCCCACCGCAGGTGGAGGCGATGCAGCACGGCGTCGGCGACCGCGGCGCACGCAATCCAGTCACCGGAGTACCAGTGGCCGGCCCGGAGACGCTCGATCCGGACGTGCTCGAGAAGAGCCGCGCGGACGTGGTCGCAGAGATGCTCGCCCGCCCGGTTCTGGACGACTACTACCGGGACCGGTCGGCTGACCTCACCAAGGTCACCGTGCCTACTCTCTCCGCCACGAACTGGGGCCACCACCTGCACACCCGCGGCGGATTCGACGGCTACAACGCGATCCCAGCCGAGCAGAAGTGGCTCGAGGTCCACGGGCAGCAGCACTGGGTCGAGTTCTACACCGACTACGGCCTGCGGCTGCAGAAACGGTTCTTCGGCCACTTCCTCAAGGGCGAGGACACGGGCTGGGCCGACCAGCCACCGGTGTTCCTCAACGTCCGCCGGGTGGACGGCACGTTCGCGCAGCGCGCCGAGAACGAGTGGCCGCTCGCGCGGACCGACTGGACAACGTTCCATCTCGACCTCGACCGCCAGGAACTGACCACCACACCGCCGCGGTCCGAGACAAGCGTCGACTTCGCCGCACTCGGCGACGGGATCACGTTGTGGACGGAGCCGTTGAGCGTCGAGACCGAGATCACCGGGCCGGCCTCCGCGCACCTGACCGTTGCCTCCAGCACCGAAGACGCCGACCTCTTCCTCGTACTGCGGGTGCAGGACCCGAACGGAATCGACGTCACGTTCCCCGGCGCGATGGACCCCGAGGGCGCGATCGCGTTCGGCTGGCTACGTGCTTCGCTGCGCGCGACCGATCCGGCGCTCAGTACGCCGTACCGGCCGTGGCAGACCTACACCGAATCGCAGCCGCTCACGCCAGGCGAGCCGGTCGGCGTCGACGTGGAGATCTGGCCGACCTCGGTGATCATCCCGGCCGGCTACCGACTCGGCGTCACGCTGACCGGCCGCGACTTCACGTTCCCCGGCGAAGGTCCGTGGCCGGAGGCGTACGGCGTCCGCATGCGCGGCAACGGCATCTTCGTCCACACCGACGAACGCGGCCGCCCACAAACCGTCTTCGCCGGCACCACCACCCTCTTCAACGGCGCCTCCCTACTACTACCAATCATCCCGGTGTCAGGCTGACAGGCGGTGAGGGGCCTTGCCTGGTTCGACCATGACGACGGTACGGGCGGCGTTGTGGAGGACCGCGGTGGTGAAGCTGCCGTCGGCGAACTGGGCCGCCTGGCCGCGCGGCGACCGGCCGACCGCGATGGCGCGCGCGTCGATGTCGTTGGCGTGCTGGGCGAGGACCCGGCCGGCGGCCGCGTGGTCGCCGACGCTGGTGAGCACCTGACCGGTGGCGGCGATTCCCAGCGTGAACAGCCGGTCGAGATGGCTCAGGACCGTGGCGCGGGCCTGTTCGGCGTCCTCGGCGTCGATGGCCAGCTCCTCGACGACGGCGGTCTCGCGGATGTGCACGACCTCCAACGGGCGGCCGGCGTCGCGAGCCATCAGGGCGGCCGCGTCGACGATCTCGTCGGCGTTCTCGATGGCGCCGACCGCGACGATGACCGGCTGGTACCCCGGGGCGGGTGTGGCCCCGACGCGTTGCAGGCTTGGGCAAACGGGCTCGCCCTCGACCGCGCCCTTCTCGGCCGCGTCGACCAGTTTGTGGCCGGAGGCAAGAACAACGATGGCCAGGATGAAGGCGACGCCACCGAGGTAGAAGGGCACACTGAGGTTGGTCGCGTCGGCCAGCTTGCCCGCGACGAACGGGGCCAGGCCGCCGCCGATGAACCGGACGAAGCCGTACGCCGAGGAGGCGACCGGCCGCTCGACCGGCGAGACGAGCATCACCGCCTGGGTGGTCAAGGTGTTGTTGATGCCGATGAACGCGCCGCTGACGATCACCGCGACGATCACCGCCGCCGGAGTGTTCACACCGATCGCGATGACGGCCATGACGATGCCGAGGCAGAACAGGTTGACGTACAGCACCTTCGCCGTACCGAATCGCGCCTGCAGCCGCGGGGCGAAGAACACACTGAACGCGGCGACCAGCAGACCCCAGCCGGTGAAGACGAGACCGAGCTTGTGGGCGTTGAGTTCCATCGGGTACGGCGCATAGCCGAGCATGGTGAAGAAGCCCCAGTTGTACAGCAGCGCCATGATGCCCATCGTCAGCAGGCCGCGGTGTCGCAATGCCTTGAGTGGCGCGGCCAATGACGTCTTGTGCTCCGGCTTCGGCAGGTTCGGGACGAACGCGATGGTCGCGACCAGGGCGATGAACATCAGCACCGCGACACCGAAGAACGGCCCGCGCCAGCTGATGCTGCCGAGCTCACCGCCGAGCAGCGGCCCGACCGCGATACCGAGACCAAGCGCGGTCTCGTACAGGATGATCGCCCCGGCGAAGCCGCCGCTGGCCGAGGCCACGATGACGGCGAGGCTGGTCGCGATGAAGAGGGCGTTGCCCAGTCCCCAGCCGGCCCGGAAGCCGACGATGCCGCCGATCGAGTTCGACGTACCGGCGAGCCCGGCGAAGATGACGATGAGGACCAGGCCCGCGATCAAGGTGCGCTTGGCGCCGATGCGGCTGGACACCCAGCCGACCGCCAGCATCGCGACCGCGGTCACGACCAGATAGCTGGTGAACAGCAGCGACACCTGGCTCGGCGTGGCGTGCAAGCTGCCGGCCAGCGCGGGCAGGATCGGATCGACGAGCCCGATGCCCATGAACGAGACGACACAGGCGAACGCCACCGCCCAAACGGCACGCGGCTGCTTGAACGGGCTCGGAGCTGTCCCATGGGACGCGGTCATCTGCAGGTTCTCCTCACGATGGGGCGTGTTCAGTCCGACGACCGGGATTCGACAAGGCGGGCGAGTGCGGGCAGTGCGGCCGCGATAGCGGCCTGGTCCTCGGGATCGAGGCGGTCGAGCGTCTGCTGCAGCGCCTCGGCCCGCTCCGCACGCCGCCGATTGAGCAGCTCGAGTCCGGCCTCGGTCGCCTCGACCAGCACCGTGCGACGGTCGTCGGTCTTGGCGGTACGGCGTACCAGGCCCTCGCGCTCCATCCGGGTGACCAACTGCGTCATCCCCGGCTGCGAAGCGCGCTGGGCCTGAGCCAGCTCCGTCACGCCGAGCGCGCCGTCCCGCCCAAGCCGATGCAACGCGGCCGAGGCTGTCGCACTGAGATCGCCGGCGGTCGAGACCTGGCGAATGAACGTCACCAACTGCTCGAGCACCACAACCAGTTCAGTGCCGGACGTTTGCATAACCCCATTATGCATAACATCCTTATGAATGCACGAGTCGACCGGCTAGAGCGACGCGAGTCACACCACCGGGACGACCCGGGGGCATTGCTACGGTCGGGCGGTGATTGTGCGTCGTCGGGCTGTTCTACTTGCCGTTGCGTCTGCTCCGTTGCTGGTCGCGTGTACGAAGACCGCGGACAAGGCGGCGCCGAAGTTGAAGCTCGAGAAGGCCTGGCAGGAGCGGATGGTGACGCGGTGGGAGGCGCTGCCGGGTCGGGTGCATTTGGTGGGCGATGCGGTGGTCGTGGTTGACGGCACCGGGACGGAGACCGCCCGGGTCTGCTGCTTCAACGCGGCGGACGGCGCGAAGAAGTGGGTGATCGACGGCCGGGGTTCGATGTCCGTGCCGGGGATGGGGGCCGTGTGGGTCTGTGTCGTTGGCCCGGGCTTTCTGGGCAACTCGCCGACTCTGGTTCAGCGGCCGGCGGTCCGGACTGCGGGCGACGTACTGCCGGTGTCCGTTGCGTCCGCACCCAAGGGTGCGGCGACGAGTGGAGTCGTCGGCCTCGACGTACGGACGGGCGATCCGGTCTGGGGATTTCAGGCCGTGACAGCTCCGTCCACCGATCGCACAATGGTCACGGCGGTGGCCGAGTCCGTCGTACTGGCGACTGTCAGCGCGCCGTTCGGCCCTGGCTGGCCGGAGCATTCGACGACCACGATCGCGCTCGATGCCAAGACCGGCGACGAGCTGTGGCGTGACCGGGATACCGTCGGAGTCTCGGGCGACGGGAACTCGGTCGTCGTTGCGAAGCGGACGGGGGCGGCCTGGCACATGGAGGTCCGGGACGCACGGACCGGAAAGGCTCGCTGGACCGGTACGCATCAGTCGCGCGGACCGTACGAAGACAGGGGAACCGCCGCAGACCACACCGTGCTGCAACACGCGGACCGCAAGGACTACGACCTGATCCGGTTGTCCGACGGCAAGCCGGTCGAGGTCGATACCAACCTCATTCCGACGGTGGTGGCGAGCGGTCCACCGTTGCTCGTCTGGGACGGCGGGGTCGAATGGTGGGCCAAGGGCCCGAACGGCTTCGTCACCCAGACCTTGCCGGAAGGCTCGCCGACCAAGGGGAAGCACCGGCCCAAGGGTCTGGAGTTCAGGCCGGCGTACGGCGTCGGACCATACATCTGGGGCGTGTACTCCGGCACCCAGGAAAGCGAAGCGAACGACCACCTCGCGGGCAACATCGCGGTCGACCGCACCGGCGCACCCTGCTCCCCGAACCTACAAGCCGGCTACCTGGCCGACGTCTCCGACAAGACCCTCGTCATCGCCTGGAACAACTCAATCGAGGTCCACCGAATCACACCCGCCTGATTCATGCGGATGGGCGCAACTTTTCGGGTCTCGGGGGTATCGAGTAGGCAGGAGCAGTACTGACCCGAGGGGCTGGGTATGTCCGGTCGACTGAGTAGGGCGGCGGTTGCCGCGTTTCTGGTATTGGGAGTCACCCCTGGGGCCGCGCATGCGGTGGGTGCGGGAGCGTCTGCGACAGCGCGGGCGTCAGCTGGTTGCTATGTCCATGTCGGATCGGTGACCGCCGCAGGTGATCACGCCGGCAAGTTGGTCACCGTCGGCGGAGCGTCGTCCGACGCCTTGGCGACCGGCGTCTACCCGCCCGGCGCGGTCCGGGTCAGCGGGTCGCTGGCGGAGGATCCGGACGTCACCGGGTACGGCGGCTCGATCAACGGGTACACCGTGCTGGGCTCGTCCATGTACTCCACGTCGTACCTCATCACCCTGGACGGCGACGTCGACCGGACCAGGCCGACGACGTACCTGGTCGGTGGCGGTTGGGGTGACACGACCTACTTCGAGACCACCCGCTTCTGGGACTACCCGAAGCTGCCGAACCTGATCAGGCAGTACCAACTGCGTGCCGACGGGACCCTGACCCGTTGGGACATGCAGTACAGCAACGCCAACGGCACGGCGAAGTGGGCGAACAAGCAGTCCGCGACCGGGTTCGCGGCGGTGAAGACGATGGCGATGATCAGCCAGACGCTGACCTACGACACGTTCCTGGCCAACACCCGCGGCGGCGCGCTCTACACGATCCGCGTACCGCGTACTTCGCCGATGAAGCCGATCGTCAAGAAGGTCCGCGACTCGACCTGGCAGGGATTCGAGGCGCTGGTCGCGGAGAAGTGCGGTCAGTACGGCACGATGCTGGTCGGCATCGACAAGGACACCAAGATGGCGTACGCGTACGCCATCGGCCACGCGAACGGCACGGCTACCGTGATCCAGGGGCTCGGCAAGGTGCCGGGCACTTTCGCCGACCCGGTCTACTTCCGGCGCCAGATCCGCGAGGGCGACGCTCAGATGTTGTTCGGGGAATGAGGACCATGTCCGGTCGGCGCAGTACTGCGTCCTTCACGGCAGGGGCTGTCCTCCTGCTGAGCGTCGCCGTACCTGGCGTCGCACACGCGGGCGCTGCCGCCACCTCGGCAGCCTGCTACGTGCTTCCTGGTTCCGTGACGGCCGGCGGTGCCCAGACTTCTCAGCTGATCACCGCCACCTCGCCGCCGACGGCGCGGGCGACCACCAGCTACTCCGACATCTACCCTGACGGCCAGGTCCGGCTGAGCGGGACCATCACCAACGATCCGGACATCACCGGCACCGGCGGGGCGTTCTACGGCAACGTGGTGATGGGCTCGACCATGTACGCCAGCACCTACTACCTCACCGAGGCCGGCGACGTCGACCGGTCAAAGGTCTACCTCACCAAGGTCGGTGGCGGCTGGGGTGACGCGACCTTCTTCGACACGACCGGGTACTGGAAGTATCCGGCTCCCCCGGAGTTCATCACGCAGTACTCGCTCCGCAGCAACGGCACGATCACCCGCTGGGAGAACGGGTCGATGTGGGCCAACAAGCAGACCGCGACCGGCTTCGCCGCGGTCAAGACGATGGCGCTGATCAGCCAGACCGCGACGTACGACACGTTCCTGGCCAACACCCGGGGCGGCGCGCTCTACACGATCCGGATCCCCCGGACCTCGCCGATGAAGCCGATCGTCAAGAAGGTCCGCGACTCGACCTGGCAGGGCTTCGAGTCGCTGGTGATCGAGAAGTGCGGCCAGTACGGCACGCTGTTGCTCGGCATCGACAAGGACAGCCGGTCCGGATACCTGTACGCCGTTGGTCACGCCAACGGAACCGCGACCGTCATCAAGGGACTGGGCAAGGTTCCGGCCACCTTCGCCGACCCGGTGTACTTCAACCACGTCCTCCGCCTGGGGGACGCCCAGATGCTGTTCGGGGAGTGACATGTCGAAACGACTTTGTACTGCGGGGCGCCTGGCTGCTGCCGCTGCGCTGATGACGGGGATGCTCGCCACGGCTCCGAGCGAGGCGCTGGCTGCTGACACAACCGCCACCGCGGGGTGCGCGATGGTGTCCGGGTCGGTGACCGCCGGTGGCGATCAGACGGCAAGGCTGATCACTGCCGGCTCGCCGCCAACGGTGCAGGAGAAGACGCGCTATCCCGACATCTTCACCGCCGGCCAGGTCCGGTTGAGCAGTGTGGTCAGCAACGGACTCGTCCTCCCCAGTCCCGGTCGCATGTACTACGGCCACGTGGTGATCGGCTCGGGGCTCTACAGCAGCTACTACATCGTCACGGAAGCCGGCGAGGTCGACCCGACGCAACACCTCAACGAACGGGTCGGCGGCAGCTGGGGGGACACCACCTTCCTCGAGACGAGCTACCCGAAGGATCCGGATCCCTGGGCCTTGACCAACCACTACTCGCTTCGCGCGAACGGCACGATCACCGCGTGGGACGACAAGGGTGGGTTCGGTTGGACCAACCCACGGTCCGCGGGCGGGTTCTCGGCGGTCAAGACGATGACGCTGATCAGCCAGACAGCGACGTACGACACCTTCCTGGCCAACACCCGCGGCGGCGCCCTCTACACGATCCGGCTCCCATTGACCGCGCCGCTGAAGCCGATCGTCAAGAAGGTCCGCGACTCCACCTGGCAGGCCTTCGACACGCTGATCGCCGAGAAGTGCGGCCAGTACGGCACGCTGCTCCTCGGCATCGACAAGGACACCCAGTCCGCCTACCTGTACGCCGTTGGCCACGCCAACGGCACCGCCACAGTCATCCAGGGGCTAGGCAAGGTCCCAGCCACCTTCGCCGACCCGGTCTACTTCCGCCACGTCACCGAACCCCGCTCCGCCCCACAGCTGTTCGGCGAGTGACCTAGTAACCGGGGAAGACGTTTCGGAGTTCTTCGAGGGTTACGTTGCCGGTGATGGTTATGCCGGCGGCGTGGTCGGGGCGGAGGCGGCCGGTCATCAGCCGGATCACTGCCTCGGCCGGGCCCTCGAAGGTGGCGGTCGGGTCATCGATCGGGTCGGTCACGGTGACCGCGTCGGTGATCACGATGCCGCCGCCCGGAATCGCCAGGCGGACGTCCTGGTCGACCTGGTCGGCCTTGGCGGTGAAGCCGAGTAGGAAGGCCAGCGGTCCGCGGAAGAGCTCGATGAGCAGGTCGGCCGAGCCTGCGTCCACGGTCGCCGACGGGTCGACTCCGACGCGTGCGTCCCAAGCGTGGCTCGCGACCTCGTTGAGCCGCATGGCCACCGCGACCAGCAGCGACACCGGGTCGGGCAGGATGCCCATCTGGATCTGGCGATCGCGCTGCTCGGCGGTGAGTCCCTCGACCAGGTCGACGTACGCCGCATCGTGTTTGAGGAACCCTGCCGCCTGGTCGGCCGGGGACGAGCCGTTCCACCGGTCCCAGATCGTTTGGTTGTCCTCGACCTCGACATGCTCGCCGGCGGCGGTCGCGATCGGCTTGCGGGAGATCTCGGCACCGCTGCCGAGGTGCGAGAGCACCTGCGCGACGGTCCACTCCTCCGCCCCACTGCGGCTGTTCAGCTGTTCCTCGGTCAAGGTCGGCACGAGGGCGGCAAGGGTGTCGTGGTTGGCACGCAGGGCCGCGATCACGCGGTCGACAAGTGTGGTCATACCAGCCCCAACCTCGCCGGCCGCAGCTTTCTTCCGTACGGCGATGTCGGATCCGGTCAGAGGTGTTCGTAGCAAGGATGAGAGGCCGCCCGGCAGGGGCGTCCCCGGGGCAGAAAGGCAACGGACGCTCCTCATGACTACCTTGACAACACCGGCCACAACCACCGCGCACCGCTCCAGCGGCTTGATGTGGGCGATCCTGGCGCTGGTACTGCTCGCCGACGCGCTCGACGTCATCGACGGGACCGTCACGAACATCGCCGCCCCCACGATCGCCCGCGAACTCAACGGCGGTGTGGGTCTGATCAAGTGGCTCGGCCCGGCGTACATGCTCTCCATGGGTGTCCTGCTGCTGGTCGGCGGACGGCTGGGTGACAAGTTCGGCCAACGCAAACTTTTCCTGATCGGCATCAGCGGATTCACCCTGGCCTCGGCGCTCGCCGGGCTCTCGCCCGACCCGGCGCTGCTCATTGCCGCCCGGGTCGCGCAGGGGGCGTTCGGGGCTCTGCTCATCCCGCAGGGGATGGCGATCATGACGAAGGCGTTCAGTCGCGACATGCTCGCCAAGGCGTTCGGGCTGTTCGGCCCGGTGCTCGGTCTCGCCAGCGTCGGCGGCCCGGTGCTGGCCGGATTCATCATCAGCGCCGACCTGTTCGGTCTGTCCTGGCGCCCGATCTTTCTGGCGAACGTCGTCCTCGGCATCATCGGCCTGGTTGCGGCCGTCAAGATCCTGCCGCGTGACGACGACGGCGACCGGTCCACCGTCGTCGACGGCCGAGGCTCCGGCCTGCTTGCCGCCGCGATGTTCGGCCTGCTGTACGGCGTGATCGAGGGCTCGACCAACGGTTGGAATGCCGTACCCGTCGCTTCGATCATCGCCGGCATCCTGTTCTTCGCGGCTTTCGCCTACCGTCAGCGCACCGCAGTCGACCCGCTCATCAAGCCCTCGCTCTTGCACAACCGGGGCTTCACCTCCGGCATGGTCGTCGGCCTGGTCGTCTTCGCCGCCGGCACCGGCCTGATCTTCGTACTGTCGCTGTTCCTGCAGGAAGGTCTGCACGCCGGGGCGCGGGGAGCCTCGCTCGGGCTCGTACCGCTCACCGCGGGGATCATCGTCGCCGCATTCGCCGCCATGGCTGGCCTGGTCACCAGGCTCGGTCGCAAGCTCGTGTTCATCGGCCTCGCCGTCAACCTCGCCGGCTGCGCCTGGGTCCTTGCCCTCGTCAACCACTCCGGAACGAACCTCAGCCTCTGGACGCTGGCCCCGGCGTTCTTCGTCATCGGCGTCGGCACCGGCCTCTGCTTCGCGACGATCCCGACCGTTGCCCTCGGCGACGCGAAACCCGACGAAGCCGGCAGCGCCAGCGGCTCGCTCAGCTCGATCCAGCAACTCTCGTCAGCGATCGGCTCGGCCGCGGTCACCTCGATCTTCTTCCAAGGCACGTCGTCCGGCCTCGGCCACGCGATGACCGTCACCCTCATCGTCGTCCTAGCCGTCACCGCCCTCAGCCTCCCGGTCGTCACCCTGATGCCCCGCAAGGCAGCTGAGTAACTCAGCTTCCAGCGGGCCGAGCGGGACGAGGCGGAGGGTTGTTGCGCTGGCTTCAGGTGTGGTCATCTGAGCGACGGTTGCTTCGCCGTAGCGGCCGTACTTGTCCGGGTAGGCAGCGTCTACTGCCTGCAGCTCCGCGTTGTCGTCGACATCCTCGACGACAACCTGGGCCTGCAGGCCCACCACGTGGATCCGCGCCCGTCGCGAATCCACGACGCGACCGAACCACCCGTTCTCGCGTCGATACCAGGTCCGCACGTCGACCTGATCGTCGACCCGCACCACCCATACCGGAGTCTCGCGCAACAACGTGCCATCACCGCGCTCGGGAGCGATGTGCAACTCCTCGGCCCTCCCGATTCGCTCCAGCTCGTCCGAAGACCAGGCCGACGTCATGATGCGAACTCCTCCAGGCAGGCACGTCGCCGGCTCCTTCGTGTCTTCAGCCGGCGAGGTCTGCGGCGCGCGGGCTCCCGTCCTCGCGTGACATTGGGAGAACTAGGAGCGTTTTGTGCTCCCACAGCGCATTTCTCTCCAGGTTCTCCGCGGGGCGGTCTGAAGAGATATTTACCCGAGCTCGGGGCTCTCGTACTGTCTGTGGGTCGGTTGCGGCTGGTCATCCCGTGTCTCCCCGAATCGGCACACGATCATCCCCGGCTCCCGTTCCGGCGATCGCGGCCGCGCCTGCGCCGTGCATGGCGGCTGGCGGCTGGCGGGTTATGTGACCGCTGGCGGGTTGTATCGCGCCATCGGTGAAACAACCCGCCATCCGCATGGAGCCGGCCATCCTGGTCCCCTCGCGTGATGGCTGGCTGCGGACGTCCACGCCATCACAATGCAGTGCTCGCGAATCGGCCAGGCGGGGCCGTGACTGGCTGGACGCCGTTGTGATGGCCTGGCGGTACGCCCACACATCGGGCAGGAGAGCCAGCTCGGGGAGGATTTTGTGCCGTTCTGGGTAGGCGGGTTCAGCCGGTGGTTGCAACACCGGGTGAACCCGCCGTGCAAAATCCTCCCCACATCGGTGGCGGCGGTCAGTCGCTCGGGGTGACGCGACCGCTGGTTGGGTCGGGGGCGCGACCGTAGGTCAGGTCGACGATGCCGTCGCGCCCCCGGCCACCGATATGGGCAGTGCCGGGGTGAGGTCCATGTGGACTTGGTAGTCGATGATTTCTGTGTCGAGGAGTTCGATGACGGTGACGCAGGGCATCGCCAAGGCTGCGCCGGTTGGGGACGCGGTGTGGATGGTGAAGCGGCAGAAGAGTTGGTCGCCGACTTCGACGACCTGGTCGATCGAGTGCCGGACCCAGGGCAGGGCGGCCGCGGCGCCGGCGGTTGCGGCCTCGATCGCGTCCCGGCCGACGAGGGTCGGCTCGTTCGCGAAGGTGTACGTCGCGTTGGCTGCGAACCACCGCGCGAACCCACCGGCGTCGCCCGCATCCACCTGGGCGCACATCGTCCGCACCATCTCCTCCCGTGCAGACGGCATACCTCAGTCCTTCTTCTGCAACTGGAGCCCGAACTCGGTCATGATCGCGCCGATCCGCGTCATGTCCCGCGGCCCCGGCGGCAGCTCGCTCAGCGCCCGGTAGTAGTTCTCTAGCCCACCCGGCGACACGACAGCGACGATGCGCGTTTCGACCTCGAACGGGTTGTGGAACATGTGCGGTACGCCGCGTGGCATCAACAGCGACGCACCGGCCTCGACGATGTACTCGTCACCGTCCAGCTCGACCCGCACCTTGCCCTTGGTGCAGATGAACAGCTCGTCCTCGCGCGTGTGGATGTGGGTCGGCGGACCGCCCAGCCCCGGCGGTACGACGTACTCGAAGAGCGAGTACGCGCCCTTGGTGTCCTCGCCGGTCAGCCGGACATGGATGCCCAGCCCGATCGCTCCGACGTTGACGCCGTCGTCAGGATGCATCACGCGGTGCTGGCTGGGTGCTTCGGTCTCGGTCATGGTCGTCCTCCGGATGGGATGAGTGAGTTCGGCTGCTCGGTGCGGACCGCGATTCGCTGGAGCAGCTGCGGTGTGAGCTTGCCGTACGCCGCCGGCGAGATCGGATTGAGCCAATGGGACGCTCGGGTCGCCTTGCTGATCTGCAGCCCGAGATCACCGAGTACTTCGTCCACGTTCTTCATCGAGAACGGGATGATCTTCGTCCCGCGGCAGTGATGCGTGTCAGTGGCAACGTCCATGAACGCGAGCTGGTCCACCACCTGCTGCCTGCGCTGCTCCACCGACGGCAGCTCGAGCGCGCCGGCCAGATCGGCGGCGATCCACAGCGCCGCCATCTCGGCGTTGAGCGGCGAGAAGAACGACGAGTTGTAGCCGTTGAAATACAGGCCCGGTACGTCGATCGGCTGGATCTGCCGATAGAGCATGAAGTTGCCGCGAGCATCGAACAACGACTCCCGCACGTCCTCGGCGAGGAACGGCGCTCCCTGAACGAACCCGGTCGCGCACACGATCAGGTCGGCCGGCAGCACGGTCCGATCGTCCAGCTCTGCGCTCGGCTGTCCGTCGATCACCAGGAGTCGCCGGATAGTCATGTCACGGTGTACGGCGATATTGCCGGCCGCGACGCCTTCAAAGAACCCCTCGGTCGCCAGCCCGATCGCGCCTTTGACGATGTCCTCCATCTGGCCCGTCGGAACCAGACCTGCCTCCGCCAGCTTGAATTGGCGAACCGACACCGAGCCGATGGAATTCAGCATCGAGCGCCGCATACCGTTGCCCGGACCATGGAGGAACTTCTCCAGGCCTCGCAACCGCAGATACTTGAACAGCGCCTCGCCCAACCTGGTCAGCAACAGCATCTTGAAGTTCAGTACGCCGCCGACCTTGCGCGGGACCTTCCACAGCAACTGCCGCGCGATCACATCGGTGCTGGCGGCAACCGCACTGATCGGGACCGTCACGTCGCAGGCGGACTTCCCGTAGCCGACCACCAGAACATGCTTGCCGCGAGCATCTTCGGCGTCATGGAACTCCGTTGCTGCCAGCACCTTTCCGCCAGCCGCGGCATAGTCCACCGAGCCGTCAAACGAAGGCACGGCCGGCTCACAGAAGACGCCGTTGGCAACAACCACCCGATCAAAGCGAGAACCGGCGTTGACCACCCACCCGTCACCCGCCCGAGTCACGCTGGTGATGGGTGTAGACAACCGCAGCAGCGGATCCAGCCCAGACGCCGTCGCGTAAGACGCGAGATACTCCTGCACCTGAGCCCCAGTCGGCCACTCCGGAAACCCCTTGGGCATCGGGAAGTCCGAGAACGAGTACTGCGCCGAGGGGCTCTGCGTCGTCAGCCCGGGGTACCGGCGGGTGCGGCTCCACACTCCGCCGACATCAGGCGCCTTGTCGAAGATCTCGACTTCGTGGCCGCCCTGCACCAGCACCTTCGCCGTCGTCAGGCCGGCCACGCCGGCCCCGATGATCGCGATCCTCACAGTTGGACCTCCCTGTGTCGTGGCTCACAGCGTGCTGCGTCCGCCGGACCTCCGACAACCTTCGGTCCCACTGAGCGGGACCCCAGACCGTCAACGGCGCTGCGAGTACGCCCGCGAGGCGGCGGAGGCGGCCAGACAGACCGCCGGAGCCATCCGGTTCACTCGCACACCGGCCACCGGCCCGGTCACCGAGACCGCCGCGACGACCACGTTGAGTGGCCCGAAGATCGGAGCGGCGACGCAACCGACGCCCACGTTGCCCTCTTCCCGCTCGGCAGCAAAGCCTTGATCCGGTACTGCGGCCAGCAGTCGTCGCAGCGCATCCGGCGAGGTCGTCGTCCGCGGCGTTCGAGGCTCCAGACCAGCAGCCAGTACCGCGTCCACGGTCTCGGCCGGCGAGAAGGCGAGGATCGCGCGGCCGAGCGCCGAACAGTGCGCGGGGATGCGGCCGCCGACCTGCGACAGCATCGGCATCCGCCGGTGCCCGGTGATCTTGTCGACGACCAGCACGTTCGCGCCGTCGAGTACGCCGAGTTGCACGGTCGTCCGCGTGGCGGCGTACAAGTCCTGCAGGAACGGGAGGACCGCCTCGCGCAGCTCGTGCCGGACCGGGGCGAGTCCGGAAACCTCGAACAGCTTGTTCCCGATCCGGTACCGCTCCCCTGGTTTGTCCAGCCAGCCGAGCCGGATCATCGTCGTCGCGGTCCGGTGCACCGTGGACCGCGGCAGCGCACTGCGGCGTACCAGCTCGGCCAACGTCAGCTCGCGATGAGTGGCATCGAAGGCGTCCAGGATCGCCGCGGCGCGATCCAGCCCGCCGGCACCCGAGTCCCGCTCAGCGGGACTGATCGTTGGTGGCGTCATGACTTCCCCTCACGCTGGGCGACATACGTTACAACCGCAGCCGGGAGGTCGTCATCAACGCACACACCGCACTCGTCGGTGGTGGGGCCGCCGGGATCGGACGCGCCGCCGCCGAAGCGCTCGTGGCCGACGGTCACCGGGTGACGATCGTCGGACGGACCGCCGAAACCCTCGAACTGGCAGCGAAAGAGCTGTCGGCCGAGGCGATCGTCGCCGACCTCGCGGACCCAGCGGCCGGTCTGGGCGTCACGCAGTACGACGTACTGGTCCTCAACGCCGGCGGTCCACCGCCCGGCCGGATCCTGGACGTCCAAGACTCTCAATGGCACGCAGCGTTGGAGCTGCTCCTACTGGGCCCGCTGAGGCTGGCCCGGGAAGCGCTCCCCGCGATGGCCGAGCGCGGCTTCGGCCGGATCATCCTGGTCACCTCGACAGCGGTCCGCCAGCCCCAGGACGAGCTCGCGATCTCGACGGTACTGCGGGCCGCGACGACCAGCGCCGCCAAGCTGATGTCCCGCGAGTACGCCGATCGTGGCGTGACCGTCAACTGCGTCGCGCCGGGTGCCACCGACACCGCCCGCCGTCAGCAGATCCTTGAGGCCCGCGGTGACAAAAGCGGTGCGGCCGACAACGCGGCCACTCCGGCCGGGCGTCCGGCCCGACCGAGCGAGGTCGGCGAGGTCATCGGCTTCCTGGCCTCGGACCGGGCATCCTTCGTGAACGGCACAGTCGTGACCGTAGACGGCGGACGGACGGAAACCCCATGACCGACTTTCAGCTCAACAGCTTCCTGGCCGGCATCACCGACCGAGTGCTCCCCAGCGAGGCTCGGCCCCTGGTCGTCCAGGCGGACGAACTCGTGCCGTTGCCGGCGGCCGCAGTACACAACCCCTCGGAGCTGGCGATCGCGGGTCGGCTGCCGACATTCGGGTTCGAGATCTTCCACCAGGTGATCCCGGCCGGGCTCAGCTCCGACATGCAACGTCATCACCACGAGACGGTCCACTACGTCATCAGCGGGCGCGGTCACAGCGAGGTCGAGGACGAGACCGTCGAGTGGACGACGGGCGCGTGCATCTACACGCCGCCGTGGACCTGGCACCGGCACTACAACGACGACCCGGCCGAGCCGGTCGTCTTCCTGACCATCGAAGGCTCGCGACTGGTCGCCGCGCTCGGGCTGACCCGCCGGCAGAGCGCCGGCCTGACAACGGTCGCCGAGGCCCGCGAAGCCTTCCCTGATTGACAAACGCGAGGAGCAGACGGTGGCACACACCAGCATCTGGGCAGAGATCAGCAGTACTCCGCACGAACTTCGGTACGTCGATGTTGCCGGAGTCGCCACGCGGGTACTCCGAGCCGGAAGCGGGCCGGATCTGGTGCTGCTGCACGGCACAGGCGGGCACCTGGAGGCGTACGCGCGCAACATCGCGCCGCTGGCAGCCCACTTCACTGTCACGGCGTACGACATGGTCGGCCACGGCTGGAGCGACCTGCCGGACAAGCCGTACACGATCGACGTACTCGCGGACCATCTCGTCAAGCTCCTCGACGTACTCGGGATCGAGAGCGCGCACCTGTCGGGCGAGTCGCTCGGCGGCTGGGTCGCCGCCTGGACCGCCGCCCACTATCCGGACCGCGTCGACGGCCTCGTCCTCAACACCCCGGGCAACATCGCCAACAAACCCGAGGTGATGGAGCGGCTCAAGGCCAGCACCCTCGCCGCCGTGACCGACCCGACCGACGAAACGGTACGACGCCGTGTCGAGTGGCTCTTCCACGACAAGACTCAGGTGACGGACGAACTGGTCCGACTCCGCCAAGCCGTCTACACCCGCCCCGGCTACCTGCGAGCCATCGAGAACACGTTGGTCCTGCAGGATCCCGCCGTACGCCGTGACTACGCGTGGGACCCGTCGTGGGTAGGACTCATTTCGGCCCCGACCCTGCTGCTCTGGACGAGCCACGATCCCACCGGCGGACTCGACGAGGCCGAGTTGCTGCAGACCTGGATCCCGCGGTCGCGGCTGCAGGTCATCGACGACGCCGGCCATTGGCCGCAGTGGGAGAAGCCCGACGAGTTCCTGACCGCACACGTCGAGTTCCTTCGTTCGTTGACGAGTGGGGCTGTCGGATGAGCGAGGTGCTTGGCTTCGTGGGGATCTCGCACTCGCCGTTCGCGACCCTGCTCGCGCCACCAAACGCCGGCGAACCAGGCGCGCAGTTCCTGTCCGACGCGGATCGCGTCGCCAAGGCCGTTGCCGAACTGGCGCCGGACGCCGTCGTGGTGATCGGACCGGATCATTTCCACGCCAACTTCTACGACGTGATGCCGCCGTTCGTGGTCGGCGTCGAGAACGCGGTCGGGTTCGGCGACTTCGGCAGCAGCACCGGACCATTGCCTGTGCAAACCAATCTGGCCTGGGACATCTTCGACGGTCTCGGTGGGTCAGGCTTCGACCCGGCGCTGTCCTACTCGCTCACGGTCGACCACGGCATCGTGCAGGGCTACGAGATGGCGACCGGCGGGCAGAACATCCCGATGGTGCCGATCGTGCTCAACACCGCCGCTCCTCCCCTGCCCTCGTTGGGCCGCTGCCGCGACCTCGGCCGCCGGCTAGGCGAGGTACTGCGCGCATCGCCGTACGACGGACAGGTCCTGGTCGTCGCCAGTGGTGGGCTGTCGCATTGGCTGCCGTCGAACGATCCGCGCGACCCGTCGTTGCCTGAGCCCAAGCGTTCGTCGCTGATCCACGGCCGGCTGGACGCGGCCGCGTTCTCCGCCGAACGCGAACCCCGGGTCCGTGCGATGGGCGGCAACCCCGCGGCCCGGGTGAACCGGGAATGGGACAGCTGGTTCCTCGAGACCTTGCGGACGCCGGACCTCGAGCCGGTCGTTGCCATCGGCCACGAAGGGCTGGAGGAGAACGCGGGCAGCGGTGGGCACGAGATCCGCTGCTGGCTGGTCGGTCATGCCGCCGTCGGTCTGCCGCTGGCCTGGACCAGCTACGAGGCCGTCCCGGAGTGGATCACCGGCATGGGTATCGGCACCACCTTCGAGATTGGTTAGGACGAAGCTGATGAATTACTTGGACGTTGCCGACGCGCTCGCGCAGGCGGAGCGCGATCGCCACCCGATCCCGCCGATTCGCGAGACGTGGCCGGAGCTGACTGTTGCCGACAGCTACCAAATTCAGTTGCTCAATGTCCGCGGCCGACCGGTCAGCGGACACAAGGTCGGACTCTCCTCGAAGGCCATGCAGCGAATGCTCGGCGTCGACGAGCCCGACTACGGTCATCTGCTCGCCGAGATGGAGCTGTTCTCCGACCGTCCCGTTCCCGCGGCCCGGTACTGCGCTCCGCGGATCGAGGCCGAGGTCGCGTTCGTACTCGGCCGGTCATTGCCAGCTTCTTGCACCGAGGAGAACGTGCTCGCCGCCACCGAGTACGTCGTACCGGCGCTCGAGGTGATCGACAGCCGGATCGCCGGCTGGGACATCACGATCATCGACACCGTAGCCGACAACGCGTCGTCGGCCGGCTACGTACTCGGCGCGGATCGGGCGAAACCGGACGAGCTCGACCTCCTAGGGATCGAGGTCCGGCTGTCTTGCAACGGCGAAGAAGTGGCCGAGGGGCGGTCCGATGCGGTGCTGGGGAACCCGGCGACGGCCGTTGCCTGGCTGGCCAACAAGGTGGCCGCCTTCGGGGTCACGCTCGAGGCCGGACACGTGATCCTGCCGGGTGCGGTGCATCGCGCGGTCGACGTACAGGGTGGGGATTCCTTCGAAGCAGTCTTCGACGGACTCGGCCGCGTGTCGATGGATTTCTCGTGTTGACCGCCGCGATCGTTGGGCCGGGCAACATTGGCACCGACCTGATGTACAAGCTGCTCCGCAGCGACGTGATCGAGCCGCGCTGGATGATCGGCGTCGATCCGGCTAGCCCAGGACTCGCCCGCGCCCGGGACAACGGCCTCGAGGCCAGTCACGAAGGCGTCGAATGGCTGCTCAGCCAGGACGAACTGCCCGATGTCGTCTTCGAGGCGACCAGCGCGTACGTCCACCGACGGTACGCACCTCGCTATGCCGAGGCCGGCATCAGGGCGGTCGATCTCACGCCGGCCGCGGTCGGACCCGCGTGCATCCCGGCAGTCAACGGCGACACTCATTCCACCGCTCCGAACGTCAACATGGTCACTTGCGGTGGACAGGCAACAATCCCGATGGTTGCCGCGGTCTCCCGAGTCGCGCCGGTCCCGTACGCCGAGATCGTTGCCTCGGTCGCCTCATTGAGCGCAGGCCCCGGCACCCGGCAGAACATCGACGAATTCACCCGCACCACAGCCCGGGCGGTGGAGACGATCGGCGGCGCCGAACGTGGGAAGGCGATCATCATCCTCAACCCCGCTGACCCGCCACTCATCATGCGGGACACGGTCTTCTGCGCGGTCGCTCCGGACGCGGACCGCGATGCGATCACCGCCTCCGTCTACGAGATGGAGACCGCCGTACAGAAGTATGTGCCCGGTTACCGCCTGCTGCAGGAGCCGCAGTACGACGACACGAAGGTCAGCATTCTCCTGGAGGTCGAGGGAGCCGGCGACTTCCTCCCGGCGTACTCGGGCAACCTCGACATCATGACGGCCGCCGCGACTCGGGCCGGCGAAGGGATGGTGCTCTGATGCTCAACCGCACCTGGCGGCAGACCGATCCGGCGGGCGATCTCGACATCCGCCTCACCGACACGTGTTTACGCGACGGATCGCATCACAAGCGGCACCAGTTCAGGGCGGACGACGTACGGGCGATCGTTGCCGCGCTCGACGACGCCGGCGTACCGGTGTTGGAAGTGAGTCATGGCGACGGATTGGGCGGATCGTCGTTCAACTACGGCTTCAGCCTGACTCCGGAGCAGGACCTGATCAAGATCGCCGCGGACACGGCACGGCAGGCGAAGATCGCGTTCCTGCTGTTGCCTGGCGTCGGCACCAAGGACGACATCCGGCGGGCGCGCGACAACGGCGGCTCGATCTGCCGGATCGCGACCCACTGCACCGAGGCCGACGTCGCCGAGCAACACTTCGGCCTGGCGCGCGAGCTGGGACTCGAAACCGTCGGCTTCCTGATGATGAGCCACACCCAGACTCCCGACGTACTCGCTAGGCAGGCCCGGATCATGGTCGACGCCGGCTGCCAATGCGTGTACGTCGTCGACTCGGCCGGCGCGCTGATCCTGGACGGCGTCTCGGATCGGGTCGCCGCGATCGTGGCGGAGATTGGCGACGACGCGACCGTCGGCTTCCACGGTCACGAGAACCTCGACCTCGGCTGCGCCAACACGGTACTCGCGGTGCGCGCCGGGGCGACCCAGATCGATGGTTCCGTACGCCGGTTCGGTGCCGGGGCGGGTAACACGCCGCTGGACGCGTTCGTCGGCGTCAGCGACAAGCTCGGCTGGAAGACCGGCGTCGACTTCCTCAAGATCATCGACGCCTCCGAGGACGTCGTCCGGCCCGTCATGGGCGAGGAATGTCGCCTGGACCGGATGACGATGATGATGGGCTACGCCGGCGTCTACTCCAGCTTCCTCAAGCACGCCCAAACAGCCGCCGAACGCTACGGCGTCTCCGGCCCCCAACTCCTGGCCGAAGCCGGCCGCCGCCACCTGATCGGCGGCCAGGAAGACCAACTGATCGACATAGCCCTCAAGCTGAAAACCTGATGAGAAAGCAGCTGGGAGTTCTCCCAGTTTGTTGCGTAGCGCTGGCTGGCCCGTACTCTGTGGTTCGTGACCGGAGTGCGGTACCAGTCAGCGCGAGGCCGCCTCGTGCGCCTGGTCGGTGCGCTCCTCACGGCCGCGGTCGTCGTGCTCGGTCCACACTGCGCCGAAGCACAGGCAGCCTCGATCCCGCCACCGCAGGACGCCGTCGCGGCGTCGACCGAGGTGCGGATCGCTTCACCTGACAGCAGCGGCGACGTCGACCTGTTCACGGTCTGTCTGTCCTTCGTGATAGCGATCGTGCTGTCGACCCTCGCTGTAGTCATGCTCAGGCTCGTCAGAACCCCCACCCGGGCAACCGGCTGGACTCTGAAGTGGACTCCGCCGGCACCCGTGTGGTTGCCGCAGTTGAAGCCTGACGCTCTCGGTATCTCGCGGACGTAGGACAAACACCTCACCCTCAGCCGTCGGCCCTCGTGGTCGACGGTGACGCCGTCGTTCAACCGTGCCTGCACCAACGACCGGAAGCCCGATCGCCGTCGTCGGCCTGGTCGCACTGGTGGTCGCCATCGAACTGCAGGTCCGGATCATCGAGGAGCCACACCTGATCAAGTTGCATGGGGCAACTTATCTCGACTACTCAACCCGCGTCGGCCGCTTCCTCCCAGGCATCGGCCGCCTGAACGAACAGACGATCGGACCATGACCAAGAACCTCAAACTCTCCCTGCTGGCGGTGCTGATCTTCCTCGGCGTCTTCGGCGCGATGGTTGCCATCAACGCCACCACGGCCGGCCGTGACGCCACCGACACCGCAGCCACTACCTCTGTCTCGGCATCGACCTCGACACCGGTGACGCGAGCCAACAGTCATCGGCTGTCCACGGCCGCGGACGGCAAGGTCACCTTCGTCGAGTTCCTCGACTTCGAGTGCGAAGCCTGCCGCGCCGCCTTCCCGGTGATCGAGCAACTCCGCAAGGAGTACGCCGGCCGGGTGACCTTCGTGGTGCGCTACTTCCCGATCCAGAGTCACTTCAACGCCGAGCGGGCCGCGCGTGCCGTGGAAGCCGCGTCGAAGCAGGGTGGGTTCGAAGCCATGTACCAGAAGATGTACGCCACCCAAGAGGACTGGGGCGAGGGCAAGACACCTGCCGACGACACTTTCCGCGGCTTCGCACGCGAACTCGGCCTGGACCTCGCGGCCTACGACAAGGCGTACGTCGACCCGGCAACCCTGCAACGAGTTGACGAAGATGTTGCCGACGGCACCGCTCTCGGGGTCGAGGGAACTCCCACCTTCTTCCTGAACGGCCAGAAGCTGACACCTGAGTCCGCCGACGACCTGAGGAAGGCGCTCGATGACGCACTCGACGGCTGACGTCACGTCCGCCCCGATCGCGTCGTCGACGGATCGCGCCGGGCTGCCCGAGCGCGGTCTGGCGTGGCTTCTCCTCGTCGGCGGGTCGATCGGCTTCGTCGCCGCGTTCGTCTTGACGGTCGAGAGATACAAGCTGCTCAGCAATCCGCTCTACGTACCCAGCTGCAGCATCAACTCGGTACTGTCGTGCAGCTCGGTCATGACCTCGTCCCAGGCAACCGCCTTCGGCTTCCCGAACCCGCTGCTGGGGATCGCCGGCTTCGCGGTCGTCGCGACGATCGGCGTCGTACTCCTCACCGGAGCGCAGCTCCCCCGCTGGTTCGGGCTCGGGCTCCAGCTCGGCGCCACGCTAGCGGTGATCTTCGTCCACTGGCTCATGTACCAGAGCATCTACAGGATCGGTGCGCTGTGCCCGTACTGCATGGTCGTCTGGGCCGTCACGATCCCGATCTTCTGGTACACCACCTTGCACAACCTGATACAGACCAAGACATCATTGCCCCGACAAGTGAGAGGCGTCGTCGGTGTGCTCGCGCAGTACCACGGCGTCGTGGTGACCGCATGGATCCTGTTCATCGGCAGTGTCGTCATCACGCGCTTCTGGCTCAGTAACGGCTGACAGAGCGGACCACCACTCCACCAAGGACTGCGGCGACCGCTAGGACGACGGCAAAGGCTGTGGCTCCGGCAGAGAGACCGATTGCGTTGATGACGTAGCCGGTCGCGACCGGGAGGGCGCCGGCCGGGATGTAGCCGCCGATGTTCATCAGCGAGTTGGCCTCGGCTCGGCGGTTGGCGGAGACGTGGGTGCCGATCAGGGTCAGTCCACCCAGCTGGCCAAGGCCCTGCCCGACACCCGCGAGTACTGCGGCAAGGACGACCAGCGCGGCTGTTGCGGTCTGCACCGCCGTCATCAGAACGGCCATCGCCAGGAGAGTGGACAGCGAGCCGAGGAGGAGGATCGACCGGACCTGCAAGCGGGCGACCGCGAACTGGCAACCGGTCGCGGCCAGGAACATCACGCACGCAGTACCTCCCGCGATCAACGGGCTGTTGACGTCGAGCAACTTGGACAGCAGCGACGGGCCCAGGGACAGGACGAACGAAGTCCCGGTGATCCCCGGCGCGAACACCGCAACCCCGAACAGAATGTGCCGGCGCGGCAGCGGCTCCAGCTTTCGAGCGGATGTACGGCGCTGCGGCCGAGGAATTCGCAGTACGCAAGCGACGGCCAACGCGACGACAAGCATCACCAGCTCCACCGTGAAGATGGGCACGATCGGGGCCGACGTCCACTGGGCGAGCGAACCCGCCAGCAGCGGACCCAGGCCGGCACCCAGCACCATCGACACCGAGGCGATCAGCGATGCCTGGCGATGGCGTTCCGGTCCGCCGAGGTCGACCACTGCCGCCATACCCGCCGAGACCACAACGCCGACCGCGATCCCCGTCAGCAGACGTGCGAGGAGTAGGACGCCGACGCTGGATGCGTTCAGGAACAACAGGCACGCCACGATAGCGATCGCGACACCTGGGATCAGGACCGGCTTGCGGCCGATGCGGTCGGCGAGCTGTCCCGACACGACCAGGCTGAGCAGAAGGCCGAGGATGTACGTCGCGAAGATGACCGTCAGCGTGCCCGCGGAGAAGCCGATTTCCCTTTGCCAGCGGACGTACAGCGGTGTCGGCGAGTTCGACAACGCGAACACCGCGGTCACGATCCAGGCCGCCGACACCATCGGGCCGACACGTCGTCGCTGCTCCAGGTCGAGCTGCACCTGACACCTCCGGGCTTAGTACGAGTTTTCTCGAACATACCTTAGTTCGATAAAACTCGTACAACGGGTAGGGTGTGGTCATGCGAAACGTCAGCATGGGGAATCCCGACTCTCTGCCTGCTCCCCTACCGGAGCCGTCGGTCGAAGAGTTGCGGCTCGAGTCGGTGCTCGGCGCCCTGGCGGACCCCCTTCGGCTGACCATCGTGAGCCGGCTGCTGCTGGAGTCGGAGGCCTACGACCACACGTGCGGCTGGTTCGGGTTCGACCGCCCGAAGTCCTCGCTGACCCATCATTTCAAGGCATTACGCGAGGCGGGCCTGATCCGTCAGCGTCAGTACGGCCTCGAGCGACGCAGCCGGGTCCGCGACGACGACCTCAACGAGCGGTTCCCCGGGCTGCTGGAACTGGTTGCCGATTGGGCTTCTACAAAGCTGCCTCGTACGTCGTCAGCGTCTTGAGGAAGAGTTCGCGCTGCTCGTCGGTCAGTGGCTCGAGGGCCTGACGCCAGGCTCGCGCACTTCGGGCCAGCCAGCCGTCGATCGCGTCCCGGTGCGCATCGGCCAGCGAGACGATCGCGCGGCGCCGGTCGGCCGGGTCCTCGCCGCGGTCCAGGACGCCCTTCCGGCTGAGCTCGCCGACCATCAGGCTGACCGTGGCCGGCGTGACCTCCAGGCGTTCGGCCAGTTCGTTCACACCCAGTGGACCGTCGAACAGCAGGTATGCGAACAGCGACAGGTGCCGCGGTGCGAGGTTCATCCCGGCCAGCTCGTCGGGCACCTTCATCCGCTTCGTCCGTCCCACCATCCGCGGCATCAGCAGCAGCAACGTGCGGATGCTCTCGTCCACACTTGACATACCTTTGTCTCCAAAACTACTTTGCTTGCAAAGCTAAGTCACTTCGTCAGATCGAGGGTAGCCGGATGGACGTCAATCACGAGGTCATCGAGGAGTTCCGGGCGAACGGCGGTCGGGTCACCTCGGCGTACGGCGGGATGTTCAAAGATGCGGACCTGTTGCTGCTGACAACCACGGGCGCGCGATCCGGTCGAGCACACACCACGCCGGCCGCGTACGCCGAGGACGCCGGACGCCTGATCATCTTCGCGACCAACTCCGGCTTGCCGACGGCGCCCGCGTGGCTGCACAACGTCCGCCACAACCCGGTAGTCGTGGTCGAGGCCGGCGGCAACAAGTACGACGCGGTCGCGACTGAGATCACTGGTGCCGAACGGGATCGCCTGTACGCCGATCAGGCCGCGCGGATCCCCGCCTTCGCGGCGTACCAGCAGAACACCTCGCGGGTGATCCAGGTGGTCGCACTCACGCCGGCGAGAGTCGGCGCTGCGACCGCGCAACTGAAGGAGATCCATGCCGGGCTGCGCAAGCAGCTCGACGACACTCTGGTTGCAGTCGATGCCTACCTCGCCGGAGCTGGCGACGCACCGGAGCCGGTGAAGACTCTGGAGCAGCACTGCCTCACCTTCTGCGGCGCACTGCATGCCCACCATTCGCGCGAGGACGGGGTGTTCCCTCGGCTCGCCGCCGACTTCCCCGAACTCAAGCCGGCTCTCGACCAGCTGACGCGGGAGCACACGATAGTTGCCGCACTCAACTCGGAAATCACCGCGACGCTGGAACGTCTGACAACGGCACCAACCCGCGAGGTCGCGATGGAGCTCCGCGCCGACCTGGCTCGATTGGCTGCAGACCTAGAAGCCCACTACACCTACGAAGAAGCCCATCTGGGCCCGGCCCTCGACGCTATCGGGTAAGAACGGCGGCGAGCAGTCCCGCCAGCGCGATCGTTTGCAGGGCGGCGCGGGGCCAGATGACGCTGTCCCAGCGCTCCTGCAGCGCTCGGGTTTCCGGCGGCACCGTGTGGCCGGCCGCGGCGGCGCGCAACTGTTTGTTGATCGGTGCGCTGATGCGGCCGTAGATCGCAAGCCATACCAGGAGCGCGACCAACGCGATCGAGCCGGCAATCCGTGCTGTGGTTTGGTCGGTGGTCACGACGACGATCGCGGTGGCGATGACCGAGATCGCGCCGGGTATCGGTAGCCGGCGGTCGCCGTACTCATGGACCCGGCCAATCAAATCAGCCACGGAGGCGTCGGCGGCACCTGCGGCTGCGGGGCGCAGGATGAGCGCGGCGAAGACGTCGGTGCCATAGATGATGGCCGCGGTCGCGATGGCGACCAGGGCGGCAATTGTGCTCACGGTTTCTTCTTTTCGGTCGTTTTGGGGAGGGCCCGAGCGAGGCAGTCGGTCAGCGCGTCGTCGAGCAAGGCGTGCAACTCGGTGGGGTCGACGTCAACGCGACCCACGACCCTTAGGGCAATCAGCCCGTGGGCCGTGGCCCAGAGCTGCATTACGTGCGGCTCGGGCCGGCGGTCTCCGGCAGTGGTCAGCAGTCCGGTCAGGACGTCACCGATGGCTTGGCCTTCGGTCCACGTGTCAGTAGCCGGTACGCGTACGCCGCCCAGGCCGTACATCAGCTGGTACACGTCGGATTCGGCAAGGGCGAAGTCGAGATAGGCATGTCCGGCCCGCCGTACAGCTGCAGCCGCGTCGGCTGAAGGTTGGCCTGCGGCCGCCATCGCATCGTGCAGACGGGCGAACCCGTCGCGGACGAGGGCGAGGAGGATCTCGTCGCGGCCACCGAAGTACCGGTAGGCGAAGTTCGCGGAGTACTCGATCTCGTCGGCCAGGCGTCTCATCGTGACGGCGTCCCAGCCCTCACGCTTGGCCAGGTCGCGAGCCGCGGAGAGGATCGTCTCGCGCGCTGCGGCGCGTTCCCGCTCCCTTCGTTGCCGCGCGGGCGTGAGAGCGGGATCGTCAGCCGTCATTGACCGCCTGCCAGTTGGGCGAAGAATGCCTGCCCGTCCAGCTGATCCCAGTGCTCGACCGCCATACCGTCGACGACCCGCCAGATGTCCATGGAATGCATCACCACGCGGCGCCCGTTCGGCGGCAGCCCCATGAAAGGCCCCTGGAACGTGGCGTTGTAGGTGAACCGGCCAGCGACGCGATCCCCGTCGACCAGGACGTCGTCGAGGGTCACCTCGGTGTCCGGAAACGCGGCGAACCACTGCGTCCAGAACTCCCGGTTCGCTTCGCGCCCGTCCTCCACGAAAGCGTTGTGGTTGATGTAGTCCTCGACCACAAAGCCGTCGACCGCATCGGGGTCGTGACCGTTCATCAACTCAACGAAGGCATGCGCCACCGTAGTCATCGCTACTCCACTCAATTGGTTACGTTGTAACCAGAGTGTACGCCGTAACCAAACCTGTCAACTCAGATCCGCCGTGTACGCCGCCTGGAGCGCCTCGTCCCACGGCTCGGTCTCCGCGGCCAGGGAGTCCAGGACTGTCTCGGGCCGGGTTGCACCTGAGACCACCGACAGCACAGGTGACGACGCCAGGAGCGCGCGCAACTGCAGGCGTTGCAGTGACACCCCACGCTCGGCAGCCATGGCTGCCAGGTGTGCAGCGCCGGCGGAGTGTCGCAACGGCGAGTACGCGAAGAACGGCACGTCATTGGCTTCGCACCAGACGAGCACCTCGGCCGACTCCCGCCCCATCGCACTGTGCAGATTCTGTACGGCGTCGATGCGAGCGACTCGGGCCGCTCGCTCCAGCCCTGGTACGTCGACGTTGGACAGCCCGATCCTGGCCAACTTCCCCTCATCACGAAGCTCGGCGAGAACCGACGTACCCTCCTCCACCGGCTGCTCCGCGAGATCGACTCTGTGCAAGTAGTAGAGATCCAACTGCTCACCCCCGAACACCCGCAGACTGCCCTCGACGTCAGCCCGAATCCGCCCCGCACTGATATCCGCATCCCAGGTCGTCTCACCGATCCGCGAATGACCGCCCTTGGTCCCAACAATCACGCCAGTACCCCGAGCCGCCTCCGCTGCCAACTCCTCGCCGTACAACGGCACGTCAACCTGCGCATACGCCCGCGCCGTATCCAAAATCCCCACCCCAGCAGCAATCCCCGCCCGAACCGTAGCTAGATCCACCTCCCGATCCCGCCCCCCAAACGAAAACCCCGCCACCCCCAACGCCACCCGCCCAACAAGCCCCATCACATCTCCTCCGCTAGTCCTGTGGCTGGCCAATGGTAAGTGCAGAACAACGTTGTAGTGGGGCATTTACAGGGGGTTGAGGGGGTGCGAACATGAGGGCGCCCCTGGCGCCAACCGCCCCTGCGTGTCGGGTTCGAGCGTCGGTGACACACGTTCTCATCAGATCGGGCCGTGCCCGCTTCAGGATGGAGTGTCAGGTGACGTCACGAGTACGGCGTTCAGGTCGGTCGATAGTCGGGAAGCTTGCTGTCATCGCGGCGGTGAGTACGGCGGCTGCGATGACGACGGCCGCATCAGGCCAAGTGCCGACGGCCCAACCGGCGATCAAATCGGTCACGTCCGGAAATGCGCGCTTTCAGGTCCTGTCCCCGACCCTGATCCGGACCGAGTACGCGGACGACGGACATTTCGTCGACAGTTCGACGTTCAACGCGATCGGTCGTGGCGCGTTCCCCGAGCCCGCGTTCACGTCCAGCTCCGCCAACGGCGTCCTGACGATCACGACCAGCGCGCTGACCCTGAAGTACAAGGAGGGCTCCGGCGCGTTCGACGTACAGAATCTCTCGATACAACTGGCGGCCGGAGCATCCTCAACGGCCGCGACTCCATGGCAGCGCCTGACCTGCGGCGTCGGCGCTCTGTGTGAGGCAGAAGACCTGTCGTACAACGGTTTGTCGGTCGCGTCGGACCACACCGGCTACACCGGCTCGGGCTTCGTCGCCGGCTTCCAGAACGCGGGCAACGCGCTGACCGCGATGACGGAGGTGACCGCGGCAGGGACGTACCAGTTCGGCATCCGGTACGCCAACTCGGTCGGCGGCGACGGGCAGAACACGACCCGCACCCTCAGCGTCTCGGTCGACAGCGGAGCGAGCCAGACTCTGTCCCTGCCCACGACCGCGAGCTGGGACACCTGGGCAGTGGCGTCCGTCCCCGTGCAACTCGCCGCCGGCAAACACACCATCACAGCGACCCGGACCAGCAACGACTCCGGCAACGTCAACGTCGACAGCGCCGCAGTGACGAACCAAGGCGCCGCATATCCCGCAGCCTCGGCGAGAGCGATCCCAGCCTGCGGGTACGGCGTGAGTTGCGAGGCGGAGTCCGGTCGCGCAACAGGCAGCGGGATCGTGGCCACCGACCACCCCGGGTACTCCGGCCCCGGGTTCGTCGCAGAGCTCAACCAAGGCTCGAGCCTCTCAGAGCGGATCGTCAACGTCCCGTCCGACGGCACCTACGCCCTCAATGTCCGCTACGCCAACGGCGTCGGCGGCGATCAACTCCACCAGACGCGGACCGCGGTGGTCACAGCCAACGGCACGCAGCAGACCCTGAGCTTCCCGGTGACGAACGACTGGGACACCTGGGGTACCGCGTCAGTGCCGATCGCACTCAAAGCCGGCACGAACGACGTCTCTCTCACCTGTCCGGACGCAACAAGCTGCCACGTGAACGCCGACACCATCTCCGCGTCGCCGACCGGTTCGGCCGCCCCTCAACCGCATCTGGCGCTCGGTGGATACCGTCGCAGCCTGGACGGGGTGAACGGCGACAACGGCGTACCGCCGACCACACCGGGCCTGCTGCACAAGGACGGCTGGTACCTCCTCGACGACACGCAGTCCGCGCTTTACGACCCCGCGAGCCACGCAGTCACCCCACGCCCGAGCCACGCCGGCCAGTCGTACCAGGACGGCTATGTGTTCGGCTACGGCCACAACTACAAACAGGGCCTCTCCGATCTGGCGACACTGACCGGCCCGCCCCAACTGCTACCAAGCTGGGCCTACGGCGTCTGGTACTCCGAGTACATCGACCGCACCGCCGCCGACTACGAGAACACCATCGTCCCCAGGTTCCGGTCCGAGGGCGTACCGCTGGACGTCCTGGTCACCGACACCGACTTCAAGTCCCCCAACACCTGGAGCGGTTGGCAGATCGACACGGCGAAGTTCCCTGACCCCACGGCGTTCTTCAACTGGTCGCACTCCCAAGGCCTGCACAACACGCTCAACATCCACCCGAGCATCCTCGCCTCCGACCCGGCGTACGCCCAGGCCCAAGCCACCGCAGGGAACGCGTTGCACCAGGGCGGCTGCGCTCCGGCCGCTGCGGGTGGTGGACCGTGCTACACCTTCGACTGGGGCGATCCCAACCAGCTCAAGGCCTATCTCGACCTGCATCAGCGGATGAACCAGCAGGGCAACGACTTCTGGTGGCTGGACTGGTGCTGCGACTCGACACAGTCCTCACTCGCCGGTGTGACGCCGGATGCCTGGATCAACCAGCAGTACGCCACCAACTCCGCCCAGGCCGGCCGCAGTGGTTTCGTGATCTCGCGCGCGTACGGCTCGCTGCAGTCCGGCTCCTACAGCGGGTACGCCGGTCTGCCGACCGGACCGTGGGCGGACAAGCGCAGTACGATCCACTTCACCGGCGACACGTCGTCGACCTGGTCGACCCTCAAGGTCGAAGTCGGCTCCACGTCCGCCGAGTCCGTCGCCACCGGGATGTCCGCGATCAGCCACGACATCGGCGGCCACAACGACACCACCAACCTGCCGGGCTCCGAGACGTACCAGTCCGGCGGCGTGGCGAAGCAGACCACCAAGCTGCCCGACGACATGTACGCGCGCTGGATCCAGTTCGGCACCTTCCAACCGATCGACCGCCTGCACAGCAACCACAGCGATCGACTGCCCTGGCAGTACGGCGCCGCCGCGAAGGCGTCCGCGGTGAAGTTCCTCAACCTGCGCGAGAACCTGGTCCCGTACACGTACTCCGCTGCCCAGCAGGCGAACGCGACGGGCGTCCCGATCGTGCGTCCGACGTACGTCGACTATCCCGAGGAGGCTGCGGCCTACACAACCGCCGCTAGCGAGTACCTCTACGGCCCCAACATGCTGGTCGCGCCGGTCACCACACCCGGCACCACGACCACCACATCAGTCTGGTTCCCGCCAGGCCAATGGACCGACTACTTCACCGGCCAGGTCTACGCCGGCGGCACCACCGCCAACATCACCAACGGCCTCGACACCATGCCAGTCTTCGTCAAAGCCGGCAGCATCGTCCCAAGTGTCAACGCAGTTCGGTGAGTTGGACCAGGGCCTTGGCGTCGGTGGTGGCGTGTTGGGCGAGTTCGGTGAAGAAGTGGGCTACGTGGTTGGTGGTCAGGTGGAGCCGGAAGGCGTCGGTGTTGGTATAGATCTCGTAGAGGTAGAACGCGCCGGGTTCCTCGACATCGCGGAAGGAACGGAATTCAAGGCATCCTGGCTCCTGTCGGACGGCCGCCGTGAGTGTTGTGATGGCGGCGGCGAGCTGGTCCTCGTGGCCGGGGACTGCTCGGATGATCGCTACCATCGGCCGCTCTCCCGGCGGGAGGTCGTCGCGGACGTGGGGCATGTACTCCCGGCTCACGGGACCATCACCCGCGTCCCCGGCAGCACCAGTCGTACGTCGATCTCCGGCGCGAGGCGCGCGACCGCATCCGCGTAGTGCCGTGGGTCGTGGTCGCCTTTGGTGATCATCTGGTCGCCGAGCCGGCCGCTGTGGAAGGCGTAGTGATGCGGCACGGCCAGCGTGGGCTTGAGGACCGCGGTCAGGTTCGCCGCTTCCTCGGCGTCCATCACAACCTGCCGCAGATTCATCGGCCGGATACACAGACCGTTGGTCGGCAGGATGGCCAGGTCGATCTTCCCGAACCGTTCCGGAATGGCGTCCTGCTCCGGGATGCGCAGCGAGTCGGCGCCGAAGAAGACCGCACGTCCTCCGCCCTCGATCACGAACGTGACCTCGTGTACGCCGTGCGCGGCCGGGGTCGCGGTCACAGTCACATCTCCGACGCGCGCCGCTTCCCATGCCTCGATGGTGCGTACGTCGCGGAAGCCCTTGCTGCTGGCAACAGCTGCGACAGTCCCGGGACCGATCAGCGGTACGTCGAGATCGAAGCCGCCGGCAACCAACCCGTCGAGATCGCAGTGGTCGTAGTGCTCATGACTGACCACGACCGCGTCGATGCGCCCGAGCTCCGCGACGGTCGACGCCACGCGCTCGCCCTGGTAGTACGTCGCGGTCTGCGTGAACCACGGGTCGGCGAGGATGCGCGTCTCACCGATCTCGATCAACTGGCAGGCGTGCCCGATCCGGGTCACCGTCAACGGCGTGTTCATCGGTTGCCAAGGTCAAGGATTGCGCCGAGCAGTTCCTCGGGCGTCTCGACCTGCGGTAGGTGCCCGGTGCGGGGCAGCAGGGTGTACGTCGACAGCGGGATCGCGGCGGCATAAGCCTTGCCGTACTCGGGGTCCGCGATCCGGTCGCTCTCACCCCACAGCACGTGAACGGGAATGTCGATCCCACCGAGTCGCCCGGCCAGCGTCGAGTCCGACATGCTCGGCCCGGCGTACCCGATCAAAGCCATCACGTCCGGGCTCGGCCCGGTGCCGCCGGCGCTCCGCGGCACCGGCGCCTTGCTGGCATCGTGGAAGGAGAACGACTGGATCTCGACCGGCGACATGCCGCTGACATCGGTCAACGGATGTCCCTCGACCTCGACGCCGATTCCGTCGATGATCACCACGCCACTGACCCGGGGGCTGTGCTGCAGCGCGATCTCGGCCGCGAGCCAGCCGCCGAAGGAGTTGCCGATCACCGTCACGTCGGTGAGGTCCAGCTGGTCCAGCATCGCGACGTACGCCGAGGCCAGCGCGACGACCGTGGTCAGCCCGTCGGCCTTCGGCGTACCCCCGAAGCCGGGGTGGGTCGGCAGCAGCACGCGGGAGTGGGTGCGCTCGGCGAGCAGATCGGCGAAGCCGGCCATCGTCAGCACACCGCCGCCTCCGTGCAGCAGCAGGAACGGCCGGGTGCGGTCGCGATCCTGCAGCGTGATGTCGGCTGAACCCACCTGAAGGGTGGAGGTCTGGGTGGGCCGGAGGCTTCCGGCCGGGATCGGAGTGCTCATCGTTCCTTCTCTCTAGTTGCTTATATCAGGAACCTTAGATCAGGTTCCTGATATAAGCAACCTGTCTTTGCGCTAGGCTGTCAGGCATGAAGCACAAGGCCACAGACGTCGCGCTTGCGGTCAAGCGTCTGCAGTACCGTCATCACCGCGCACTCAGCCGCGCGCTCGCCCCACTCGGGCTGTCGCTCGTTCAGTGGGACACGCTGCGGCATTTGCACCGCCGGCCGGACGCTTCTCTGCATGACCTGGCGGTGCTGACGTTCCAGACCGACCAGTCCTTCGGTTCGCTGGCCGTCCGGATGGCCGACCGCGGGCTGATCGAACGCGTGCCGGGTCCGGGCCGCGCCGTGAAGCACCAGCTCACCGAAGAAGGCGCGCGGCTCCGCGCGGAAGGCCAGGCAGCCGTGGACGGCGTGATCGCCTCGTCGTTCCACGACCTGTCCGCTGCCCAACTCGACCAGCTGGGCGACCTACTCGACGCGGCTCTCGGGCCCGACCCAACCGCCTAGCGGCAGCTCATTCGCGGTCGAGTTCGTGCAGGTTGGTCTTGGCGAGCTCGACGATTTCGTCCGCGCCGCCGGACAGGATGGTCCTGGTCGCGTACAGGGTGAAACCCTTCAGCTGACCGTAGGTGAGCTTGGGCGGCAGCGAGAGCTCGTGCCGGGCGGTACGGACGTCGACCAGCGCCGGGCCGTCGTGCTCGAACGCGGCGCGCAGTGCTCCCTCGAGCTCGTCCGCCTTCTCCACTCGCGCGCCGAAGAGCCCGGCCGCGGTCGCGATGCCGGCGAAGTCCGGGTTGGTCAGATCGGTGCCGTAGGTGACGATGCCGGCTGCCTTCATCTCGAGCTCGACGAACGACAGGGCCGTGTTGTTGAAGACGACGACCTTCACCGGCAACTGCTGCTGCCGCAGCGTGAGCAGTTCGCCGAGCAGCATCGCGAGTCCGCCGTCGCCGGACAGCGCGACGACCTGCCGATCCCGCTGACTCGCTTGCGCACCGATCGCGTGCGGCAGCGCGTTGGCCATGCTGCCGTGGTTGAACGAGCCGATCAGCCGGCGCTGACCGTTCATCCGCAGGTAGCGTGCGGCCCAGATGCACGGCGTACCCACGTCTGCCGTGAACACCGCATCCTCGGCAGCCAGTCGATCGATGGTGGCCGCGACGAACTGTGGGTGCAGCCCCGAATCTCCGTGGCCCGGCTTCGCCAGGTGGTCCAGACGGGAACGCGCTCGGCGGTAGTGCGCCGTCATCCGGTCCAGATGCGTCGCGTCGGCCTTCTCCTCGAGCAGCGGCAGCAACGCGTCGACCGTGTCCCGGACCGTACCCACCAGCGGGACCTGGACGGGGACCCGCCGGCCGATGCGTTCGCCCCGTACGTCGACCTGGATGACCGGGACGCCTTCGGGATAGAACGGACGGTACGGGAAGTCGGTGCCGAGCATCACCAGTACGTCGCAATGCTCCATCGCCCGGTAGCCCGAGCTGAACCCGATCAGTCCGGTCATGCCGACGTCGTACGGGTTGTCGTACTCGACGAGGTCCTTGCCACGGAACGCATGCACGACCGGCGCCTTCAACGCCGCGGCGAGTCCGATCAGCTGGTCGTGAGCGCCGGCGCAACCCGCGCCGGCCAGGATGGTTACGCGCTCCGCCCCGTTCAGCACCTCCGCGGCCGCGGCCAGCGACTCGTCGTCAGGACGAACGATCGAGCGCAGCGGCCGGGCCGCAACGGCTCCGGTGGCCGCCGCGCCGTCGGTCAGGAAGAACTCGCCAGGGATGACGACGACCCCGACTCCCCCGCGCTGCAACGCCGCACGCATCGCCATCTCGACCAGCCGCGGTACCTGCTCGGGTACGGCGGCCAACTCGCAGTACACACTGCACTCGCGGAACAGTTCCTGCGGATGGGTCTCCTGGAAGTACCCGCCGCCGATCTCCTCGGCCGGGATCTGGGCCGCGATCGCGAGCACCGGAACGCCGCTCCGGTTGGCGTCGAACAGTCCGTTGATCAGGTGCAGGTTGCCCGGCCCGCAGCTCCCGGCGCAGACCGCCAGCTCACCGGTAACGGCGGCCTCCCCGGCCGCGGCGAACGCGGCGGCCTCCTCGTGCCGGACGTGCTCCCAGGCGATCCCGCCGTCGCGACGCAGCGCATCGGTGAACCCGTTCAACGAGTCCCCGGGGATGCCGTAGATCCGGCGAACCCCGGACTCCTTCAGCATCGAAACCACCGCATCAGCCACTGTGCCGGCCATCAGCTGCTCCTCTGGAAGTGCCGTCAGCTCGACTCTGCGTCGTCGCCCGAGTACCCCGCGGCCTCCAGCAGCCGCCGCAGCCCGACCACTGCTTCGATCTCGGTGTCCTTGTGCGCCGGCAGGTCGAAGAACCCGGTCTCGCCGCCGACCGTCACCTCGACCTTGCCGTCGTGGCGACGCTCCACAGTCCCCACCGCCTCCAGCAACGACACCACGTCATGCCACTCGATGTTGTGGCTGACCGGGTGCTGGAACAGCTTCTGCAGCGTGTTCCGGTGGTGACTTCCGAGGTGCTCAGCTCCAGGGGTCGACGTCATATCGTCAGCGTACGCTCGCTCCATCCGACTGGGAGGGACCCCAATGAACGCTCTGCAGAAGTTTTCGCTCGAGGGGAAAGTTGCGCTCGTGACCGGTGGTAGCCGGGGGCTTGGGCGGGCGATGGCCGAGGCGCTCGGCGACGCCGGTGCGTCGGTGGCGGTCACGGCGCGGACGCTCGCTTCGGCCGAGGCAGCCGCTCAGGAGTTGAGTGCGCTCGGCATCCGTGCGTACGGCGTACAGCTCGAGGTGTCTGATGTCGAGGATGTCGAGCGAGCGGTCGAGCAGGTGAGCAGCGAGTTCGGTGAGATCGACGTGTTGCTCAACAACGCCGGTATCGGTGTCGCCGGGCGGGCGTTCGAGACGCCTGATAGCGCCTGGCACGAGGTGTTCTCGGTGAACGTCGACGGCCTTTGGTACTGCAGTCGTGCGGTCGCCCGGCGGATGGCGGAGCGGGGTGGGGGCACGATCGTCAACGTCGGTTCGATGTCGGCCGAGATCGTCAACCAGCCGCGCTGGCAGGCGTCGTACCTGTCGTCGAAGGCCGCCGTCCATCAGTTGACGAAGGCGTTGGCGGCCGAGTGGGCGCCGCACGGGATCCGGGTGAACGCGATGGCGCCGGGGTACTTCCTGACCGAGATGTCGCCCGTTGACCAGCCGGAGTTCAAACAGTGGTGCGTCGATCCGGCCGCGATGAAGCGGTACGGGTTGCCGCCGGAGTTGGGGCCGGTGGCAATCTTCCTGGCCAGCGAAGCGTCAAGTTTCATGACCGGCTCTATCGTCAAGGTCGACGGCGGCTTCACACTGTTCTGAAAGGGGTCTGATGGTAACCATAGGGATCGTCGGGGCCGGACTGCGCGGACGGCTGTTCGCCGAGGCTCTGCGAGGACAGCCGGACGTCACCGTCGTCGGCCTCGCGGAGCCCTCGGCGCGGGTTGCCGAGGAGGCTCGCGACGCCACCGGTCTTCCAGTCACCTCGTCGCACCTCGAGTTGCTCGAGAAGCTCGATCCGGACGCGGTGATCGTCGCGACTCCTGACTTCGCCCATCGCCAGATTGCGGTCGACGCGGCCAAGGCCGGGAAGCATCTGCTGATCGAGAAGCCGGTCGCGACCAACCTGGACGACGCCCACGCGATTGCCGCGGCGGTTCATCGTGCGGGCGTTCGATGCCTTGTCGGCTTCGAGAACCGCTGGAATCCGCATGTGGTGCAGGCCAAAGCCGCGATGGCGACCGTTGGCGACCCGATCACAGCGTCAGCCACTCTGAGCAATTCGTACTTCGTGCCGACCACGATGCTGTCGTGGGCAGGGAAGTCGTCTCCGGCCTGGTTCCTCATGCCGCACACCCTCGACCTCCTGCTCTGGCTCACCGGCCGCAAGCCCGTGTCGGTGAGTGCAGTCGGATCTCGCGGCGTCCTTGCCAAGCGCGGCATCGACACCTGGGACGTCGTACATGCCCTGATCAGCTTCGACGACGGATCGACCGCGACGCTCTCGTCGGCGTGGACGCTCCCGGATGCCGGTGACGGGATCGTCGACTTCCGGTTCCAGGTGATCGGCACCGAGGGGTCGGTGACCGCGGACCTGTCGCATCAGGGTTTGACCGTTGTCAGCGACAAGTATCGGTCGGCGTGGCCGGTCTCCGGTCGGATCGGGCGATCACAGGTCGGGCCGGCGGTGTGGATGGTTCAGGACTTCGCGGCAGGGCTTGTCGATGGGGGCGAACTCGGGCCCGACATCGACCACGGCGTACTCGTCACGGAGATCATCTGCGCGATCGAGGACTCCATCACCACCGGACAGACAGTCAAACTAGGAGACCCTGGCGTCGGCATGCAGAGCTAGACCGTCCTGAGACGCAACGTCCGCGCGGAACCAGCCGCCCGCATCGACGGTGTACGTCGGCCCCGAGCAACTCCCCGCGGAATAGTCGCCGTGGAACACGTCGCAGTACACGCCCGCCGGCAGGCTGGTCTGGAAGCTGCGGCCGGTGAGGGCGGAGCTTTCGTCGTTCAGGATGAGGTAGCCCTTGTCGCCGCGGCCGAAGGCGATCGCGTCGTTGCCGTTGTCCCACCAGTTGGTGACGGCGGTCCCCTTGACCGCGTTGTGGAAACCGACCATGTTCGCGATCACCGGCCAGGCGTGCTCACAGCGCCAGCCGTTGGTGAAGCAGGTGCTGTTCGCCGTCTGGCCGTTGCTGTTCGACGGCGGACCCTGGTCGCTCGAGCTGAACTCGTAACTCGACATCACCGTCGGAGTCCCGTAGGTCCAGGCCAGCATGAATGCATTCGCCATCGCGTAGCGACCGTTGTCCCGGAAGGTCAGAACGCCAGTACCCCGCTGGGTGTCGTGGTTGTCGGTGAACACGACGGCGCGATCCGACGGCAGCGGTGACGCGAAGGTGTGCAGATAGGCGAGCTTCTCGGTGTTGAAGATCTTGGCGAGATCCTTGCCGTAGCGGAACTCGAGTACGTCGCCGTTGCCGAGGTACTCGTCCGGGGTGATCGGCTCCCCGTCGCCGTAGATCACCTCTTGGTACAGGTACGCCGACCTTGACAGCCGGGACTTGATCGCGGCGATGTCCTCGGCCGGCATGTGCTTGGACGCGTCCAGCCGGAAGCCGTCGACCCCGATCGACAACAGGTCGTTCAGGTACGCCGCGATCCGGTCGCGCACGTAGTCAGTGCCGGTCGCCAGGTCCGCGAGGTCGACCAGTTCGCAGTTCTGCACTTCGTAGCGGTCGCCGTAGTTGACGATGTCGTCGTTGCCGTTCCGGCCGCAGTGGTGGAAGTCCTGGTTCTGATAGATGCCTGGGTAGTCGTAGTGGCTGTACGACGACCCGTCGCTCCCCAGCCCACCGGACGATCCACCGGTCATGTGGTTGATCACGGCATCGACGTACACCTTGATGCCGGCGTTGTGGCAACTGTTGACCATGGCAACGAACTCGGCGCGGGTGCCACGCCGGGTCTGGTCGATCTTGTAGCTCACTGGCTGATAGTCCTGCCACCACGGGTATCCGGCGGCCGGTAGGACGACGTGCTCCTGCGGCGGCGAGACCTGGACAGCGCCGTACCCCTTCGGGCCGAGCTCCCGTCCGCATTCCTGCGCGACCGAGTTCCAGTTCCACTCGAACAGCTGGACGATGACGTCACGCTGGCCCGGCGGTGCGGCCTCCGCGGGCTGAACACCCGGCACCACCAACGCAAGCCCCACCAGGAGAAGCAGTACTTTCCGAAGCATGAGGCTCCCTCGTCCGCCGGAGCTCCATCCAACCACCACCCCCACCACCCCGCCACGCGACGCGTGCCCCGCCGACCAGAGCTATAGCTGATGCGCCCTCGATCGAGTCTCGTCGTTCATCGGGAAGAAGCATTCGATCCGCAGCTCCTGCAGTGTGACGTCCTGCGGTGTACCGAGCGTGGTCACGGTGGAGAAGTAGTCGAACCGCTGGTCGCCGTGTGCGTACCGGATCGGGACGATCGGCAGCACGGGCGTGGCCACGTCAAGCGACCGCAGCGAAGCGGGCACCCCGGGGTAGTCCAGCACTTCGGCGAGGATTCGCTGGGCGCGCTCATCGGTGACACCGCCGATCGCCTCCCGACGGACGCGCCGGACCAGCGCTTCGGCGACCTCCGGCCAGTTCGTCACATTCCGTCGTACGCCGTCGGGGTGGAACATCCGGCGAAGGACGTTCGGTGGGCCGGGGGGTGTCGTGGACCGGTCGTCCTGAAGGAAGGCGAAGAACCGGCGGGCGGCGGCGTTGGTGTGCTGGATGTCCCAGTGGCGATCCATCACGAGGGCCGGGAACGGCTCCTGCTGGGCGAGAATCGTGTCGAGTGCATCGCGAACTGCGGTCAGTTCGGGTGCGTCCAGTTCGGACTCCGCGTACTCGGGTGAGAAGCCGGCGCTGAGCAACAGCGTGTTGCGTTCGCGCAGAGGTACGTCGAGAACCTCGGCCAGCTTGAGAACCATGGCACGACTCGGATTGGCCCGACCGGTCTCGAGGAAGCACAGGTGCCGGATCGACACCGCTGCCTCCGTGGCCAGAGCCAGCTGACTCAGCCGCCGTGCGCCGCGCCAGTGTTTCAGCAGTTGCCCGATGTCAGACACTACTCGAGTATCTCGCAGTCCAGGCGTGCGGCCGGAGGACGTCTTCCAGGGGCGGCCGGGCGACGTTCGCGGCATAGTTGGTCATCGTCGAGATCGCTATCCCAGTGATTGCCTCAAGCAACTGCTCCTCGGTGAAGCCGGCCTCGAGGAATGCCTCCACGTCCTTGTCGTCGAGGTGCCCGCGCTGGTCGATCAGCGTGCGGGTGAGCGCCGAGAGTGCCGCCATCCGCGGGTCGTCGGGTAGCTCTCCACGACGCACCGCCTCGACCACGACCGGCTCGACGCCGTCCGCGACTGCCTCCAGAGAGTGGAACGCCACCGCCCATTCGCTGCCGTTGGCAACGGCATTGGACAGCAGGAGAACCTGCCGTTCGTCCGGGCCGAACGAGCCCTCACCCCGGAACTGCGCGAACGCGGAGAAGAAGGAGTTCAGCAACACCGGCGAGTTCGCCATCACGCCCGCGGCGCCGGGCACAAACCCGAACGCCCCTTGCAACGCCCCGAGCGGCTCCCTCACAGCCTCCGAAGCGGTCTCAACAGTCTGAATCTCGTAACTGGTCATGCATCGAAGTCTGCGGCGGGCGCTGAACCAGAACAATTCCCTCGAAGGTAAATGCCTTGCCACGTGCGTAGTGCTAATTTAGCAACATGAAACCGGCTCAGCCGAATCAGTCGTTGATTGATGGGCTGGCATGCCTGCAGGCCCTGGCAGCGCACGCTCAGCCGGTCGGATCGCGGGAGCTGGGACGGATGCTCGGGCTGGAGCCGACGCGGGTCAACCGACTGCTGAAGACGCTGGCGTTCGTCGGGCTTGCTCAGCAGAACGAGCAGCGCAAGTACCTTCCCGGGCCGGCGATCCACGTGCTGGCCGCGCAGAGCATGCGCGGCTCGGGCCTGATCCGACGCGCCCTTGGGCCGCTCGAATCGCTCTTCGACCTGGACCTGCAAGTTGCCATGGGCGTGCTCTGGGACGACCAGGTCTGCTACCTGTACCACCACAGTCCGGGCGAGAGCGCCGGCGCTGGCCTAGGCCGCGAACCGCTCTACCCCGCGGCCTCTTCCGGCCTCGGGCAGGTGCTGCTCGCAGAGTGGCCCGAGGAGCAGGTCCGAGAGCTCTTCACGGACGAACACCGCCGTCGCATCGACCCATCGCAGAAGCCCGTCTCGCTGAACGAGCTGTTGAAGCAACTGGCTCAGGTACGCGAGCAGGGCTATGCCCTGACCCAGACGCGCGAGTCGAGCAAGGTGCGTACCCTCGGCGTCGCACTCAAAGGCGACAACGCCGCGATCGGTGTTGCCGGTCGTTTCGCCGATCGCGACGTAGCGCGCATCCACGAGCGGGTCGCTGAGACAGCTCGCCAGATCTCCACTCAACGGTGATGCTAAGGTAGCACCAGTCTGGTGCTATCAGTGCACCGCTGGGAAGGACGACATGAGGGACATCAGCGGCGTCTTACCGCGGCTGGCGGTCAAGGCGGATCACATTCCTCGTAGCGAGACCGGGATCGGGGCGTTGATGCCGTGGGCCGATCGACTCTGGATGATCACGTACGTCGCGCACACCCGGCGTACCGGAGGTGGTACCGGGTTGTTCTCGATCGATGACGACCTGGAGATCACGAAGCATCCCGCCAGCGTCGTCGGCACGTACGCGAACCGCCTGGTCCACAAGGAGAGCAACCAGCTCTTCATCGGACCGCACGTGATCGATGTCGACGGCAACGTCAAGACGATCGAGGCGTTGGTCGATGTCCGTCTCACCGCGACCGCACGGCACCTCACCGACGAGGCCGGCAAGGTCTACATGCTCGGGATGGAGGGTGAGTTCTTCGAGGTCGACGTACACACACTCGAGGTCACGCAGCTCTACAACCTTCTGGACGAGCTCGATGTCCACGACTACCCGCACTTCAAGGACATGTACACCCGCCACGGTCGCGTGGTCGTGGTGAACAATTCGTACTACGACAAGGACTTCCTGGCCGGCCACAGCGACGGACGCCTGGCCGAATGGGACGGCACAACCTGGAACGTTCTCGCCAGGACGCAGTTCAACACCATTGGTAGCGCCAACGGCATGGGTCCCGGTCTGTACGCCGTTGGTCAGGACAGGGCCTCGGCGTTGTTCCACGTGTACCTCCCGGACACGGGATGGAAGGTCTACCGACTGCCCAAGTCGACCCACACCCAGGACCACGCGTTCACCACCGAGTGGCCGCGGATTCGCGAGGTGGAATCCGAGCGCCTGCTGATGGACGCCAGCGGGATGTTCTACGAGCTGCCGTCACTCACGTACGCCAACGCCGTCTGGGGAATCCGGCCGATCGCGTCCCATCTGCGCATCGTCGGCGACTTCTGCTCCTGGAACGGGCTCCTGGTCATGGCCGGCGATCAGACGACACCGATCGGCGACGCCAATCCCGTCGCCGGCCAACCGCAGGCGAACCTGTGGTTCGGCAAGACCGACGACCTGTGGCAATGGGGCAAACCGCAGGGCTGGGGCGGCCCGTGGTGGGAGACGTCGGTCGAGGCCGGAGTACCGTCCGATCCCTACTTGATGACCGGCTTCGAGCACAAGTGTCTGCACCTCAGCCACGACGCGGACACCGACGTGCAGTTCGATCTCGAGGTCGACTTCATGGGAACCGGCGCCTTCCGCCGCTACCGCACCATCACCGTCGAAGCCGGCGGCTACGAGGCCTTCGTCTTCCCCACCGGCTTCAGCGCCCACTGGTTCCGCATCGTCCCATCCGGCCCCTGCGAGGCCACAGCACAACTCGTTTATACGTAGTGGACATCGGTCAGGCGCTTGTTGGACTCTTGTTCGCATGAGCCTCCGCGCCCCGCGCCCTTCTGAGGAGTGGTCGGTCTATCTCACGCCCGGTCCGGCGCATCGGCGGCTTGGACTTTTCTGCCTTGGCGCGGGTGAGGAGCGGAACCCGCCGAGACCCAGCCCGGAGCGTGCGCTTGGTTGCCATGCCGCGGTGTTGCTCCGGGCCGGGCACGGCGAGCTCCTGCACGGTCCGAGTCGCCGGCTGACCAAGGTTCAGGCCCCGGCGGTGCTCTGGCTGTTCCCGGGTGTTCTGCACGGCTATCGACCTGCCGGGTCGGGCTGGACGCAGTCCTGGATTCTCTTCGACGGTCCCGCCACCGCGGCGTACGCCGCACTCGGCAACCTCGATCCCGAATCGCCGGTGCTGCCGCTCGATGCCCGTTCCGGAGATCGGCATCGCGTCGAGCAGACGTTCGGCCGGGTGCTCGACCTGTGCCGGCAGCCGCACCCGGCGGTCGACGTACGTGCCGTCCCGGCTCTGCACGAGCTGCTCATCGACGCCGGTCTAGCGGCAGCCACCACCGGCCCGGACGACGCCGACCTGGTCGAACGCCTGCGCGACGACGCCTGTACGCCGACGTCCGTACCAGGTCATGCCGCCCGGCTCGGCATCTCGGTCGCCCAACTCCGAGCCGCCACCAGGAACGTGTCCGGCCTGAACCCGCAGGAGTTCCTCCTCGCAGTCCGACTGAATCAGGCCAAGGCTCTACTCACCGGATCCACCCTCACCGTCGCCGCTATCGCACACCGCACCGGCTACGACGACCCGGCGTACTTCAGCCGACTCTTCACCAACCGCGTCGGCCTGCCTCCCAGCGAATTCCGCCGCAGCGGCACAGTCACCCACAGCGTTCAATGACGGAGGTTGTTCGACATGGATAGTGCATTAGCTGTGCGGGCGCTGGATGAGAGCACCTGGGCGGCGTTTGCTGAGCTGGTTGAGGCGAACAACGGAGTGTGGGGTGGGTGCTGGTGTGTGGGCTTTCATGTGAAGCTCGGGAAGGGGCGGACCGCGGCGCAGAACCGGGCCGAGAAGGAGCAGCGGGTCCGCGACGGCGAGACGCATGCGGCGCTCGTGTTCGACGGCGACCGGTGTCTGGGCTGGTGTCAGTTCGGCTCGCCGGACGAGCTGCCGGAGATCAAGAGCCGTCGCCTGTACGAGAAGGGTCTGACAACGCTGCCCGACTGGCGGATCACTTGTTTCTTCACCGGCAAGGGTCTGCGCGGGCGCGGTGTCGCGGACGCCGCTCTGGGTGGAGCGATTGCGGAGATCTCTCGACTAGGGGGCGGTGTCGTCGAGGGTTATCCGGAGGAGACCGACGACCGGAAGGTGTCAGGCTCGTTCCTGCACACGGGTCCGATGGCCGCCTTCGAGAAGCACGGCTTCACCCGGACCCGGCCGATCTCCCCGCACCGCTGGGTCGTCACCCGCACCGTGGCCTAGGCCTGCGGCGGCTGAATCCCGTAGTCGTGGATCTTGCGATAGATCGTGGCGCGAGACATCCCCAGCGACTTGGCCGCACGACCCTTGTGACCTTCGTTCGCGATCAAGCTGCGGATGATCGCGTCGCGTTCGAGCGCCTCCAACTGACTCAGGCTCCGGCGGCTGATCACCTGGGCGCGAGCCGGCAGGTCGGCCGGACTGATCACGCCGGTACGACGACGCCGTACGACGACCTGCTTGAGCATCTGGCACAACTCGGTGGTGTTGCCGGGCCAGGCCGAGCGCATCAGCTGCTGCATCGTGTCCGGCCCGCAGGTCAGCTCGCCGTGACTCAGCTGGTTGAGGAAGTACGGGACCAGCTCGCGGACGTCCTCGATGTGATGCCTTAATGGTGGCACCTCGATGGTCAGCGGGAACAACGACAACAACTCACCGAGGTCGGTCGTGTCGGAGTACTCGCCGGTGAAGGTGAGCGCGATCCACGGCGGCTCGGCCGGTCGGCGTTCAAGGACGTCGTACAGCGCCTCGAGGGTGGCGTCCACACCGTCCGCGTCGAGGCGCTCGACATGCCGGATGACCAGGGCCTGGAGCGAATCGTCGCCCAGCTCCTCCTTCAACTCGGCGGCGAGACCGTCACCCACCCGGGCCGCGTCGACGACGTGGAACAGGCCCGCGGGATTGTTCTGATGGTGTGCCGCGCGGGCCAGAGCGACCTTGCCGACACCTCGCTCGCCGGTCAGCACGACCCATTGGCCGGCGCGGCACGCGTTGTCCACCTCACGACTGCTGCCGAGCCACGGCGCGCTGCGACCGACGAGGCCGGGCAGAACCGGGCGCTGCGGCGGGCGATGACCGGAGGCCGGCCGACTGATGTCCAGGCCGGCGGAGTGCGGGCTGACCTGGATGATCCCCGCGCCGCCGTGTCTGACATCGCCACCGGACTCGACCGGACGGCACATGATCCGAACCCAGGCGCCGGTGGGCAGCTCGGCCACGATCGCCTCGGTCGTACCGCGGGCCAGGATCTCGGCCGCATACCCGAGCACCGCACGCTGGTCCGCCGCGTCGAGCGACCGGCCGGCCCGCGCGTTCATCAGCAGCAGGTCGTCGTCGACCGCGATCACCATGTCGCTCAGCCGGCGCGAACTCTGCAGATAGGCCTGCAGCAGTGCGACCTCGCGGGCGGAGCTGTCCTTGAGCAGCGCGACCCGGATGTTCTCCGCGGTGGTCTTCGCGAGTGCCATCAGCAGCGAGCCCGCGTCCTTGCGCCAGCAGGTGAGATCGATGGCGCCGATCGTCTTGCCGTTCACCGGGTGCTTGATCGGTACGCCGGCACAGGCGAGATCTTCCAGGTCCTCGGCGTAGTGCTCGTGACCGAACACGTGCATCGGTCCGCCGCCCTCGAGCGCGGTCCCGATCCCGTTCGTGCCGGCGAACTCCTCGGCATAGCTGAAGCCCGGTGCCAGCGAGACCTTGTCGAGGTGACGGGCCAGCTGGGTGTCGGCGGTCAGCCGCTGCAGGACCATGCCGGTCCGGTCGGTGAGGATCACGCTGATCGGCTGGCCGTCGAGGTTCTCGTGCAGCTGCTGCAGGACAGGCCGCGCGCTGCGGGTCAGCGGCAGGTCGAGGTCGGGATCGGCGACGTACGGCAAGGTGATCCGGTCGGCGGGAAGTTTCCAGCGCCGCGACCGCACCCAGGAGGCGAGGATCGGCGGCCGGACATCCTGCTGCCTGACCGGATCGAGAGTGAGGAAATTCAGCCGGGCCGTAGCGGCTCGCCGGTTGTCCTCCATCGAAGGTGCGAGTTCGTCCACTCTGCCCCCTGACGCCGGGTGGTATGTCTCCGAGACTAGTGCAGTCAGCCACAAGCAGCGTCTCAGAATGAGACAACCATCCGGCCCCAACGGGCTTCTGATGCGAGCAAACGCTCAGGAGGTTCCGATGGACAACGATGTCTCCCAGAACGACGACCCTCAGCACGAGACGTACAACCCCTGGACCGTGGTCCATCTGGTCTTCGAGCATCTCGCCGACGCCGGTCTGCATCCGGTCCTCGGCGCCACCGGACACCCCGGTGAGCCGGCCGCCGAACTCCTGCGCTGCTTGGGTATTCGGCCCGATCCGCAGGGTGATCACCGGATCGCGCAGCAGAAGGAGAGCCAGCTCGCGGAGCTGCGCGAGGCCTTCTTCGGCGAGCCGTGAAGCGCTTCTCAATTTGAGACCTCACCCCGCTCCGGGCGGCGATGTACTGCAGGAACACAGCCGGCTACATGAGCGGGAGGAGTGCCATGAGTCGCCAGAGTGTGGCCAAGGCCCACCAGAAGATCCAAGAGTTGTCATGGGAACCGGCGTACCACGAGCCGGTCTCCCAGTACGGGACGGACTACACGTTCCGGAAAGCGCAGAAGAAGGACCCCCTGAAGCAGGTCCTGCGCTCGTACTTCCCGATGCAGGAAGAGAAGGACCACCGGGTGTACGGCGCGTCGGACGGCGCGATCCGCGGGAACATGTTCCGCCAGGTTCAGGAACGCTGGCTGGAATGGCAGAAGCTGTTCCTGAGCATCATCCCGCTGCCGGAGATCTCGGCCGCGCGGGCGATGCCGCTGCTGTTCCGGACCGTGCCGAACCCCGAGCTGCACAACGGGCAGGCCATCCAGATGATCGACGAGGTCAGGCACTCGACGATCCAGCAGAACCTCAAGCGTTTGTACATGAACAACTACATCGACCCGGCAGGCTTCAACTCCAGCCTGCGGAACTTCCAGAGCGACTACTGCGGCACCATCGGCCGCCAGTTCGCCGAGGGGTTCATCACCGGTGACGCGATCACCGCGGCCAGCATCTACCTGACCATCGTGGCCGAGACGGCGTTCACGAACACGCTGTTCGTCGCGATGCCGGCCGAGGCCGCCGCGAACGGCGACTACCTGCTGCCGACGGTGTTCCACTCGGTCCAGTCCGACGAGTCCCGGCACATCAGCAACGGGTACGCGACGCTGCTGATGGCGCTCGCCGACGAGGACAACCACCAGCTGCTCGCCCGCGATCTGCGGTACGCCTGGTGGAACAACCACCGCGTCGTCGACGCCGCGATCGGCACCTTCATCGAGTACGGCACCAAGGACCGCCGCAAGGACCGCGAGAGCTACGCGGAGATGTGGCGCCGCTGGATCTACGACGACTACTACCGCAGCTACCTGGTGCCGCTGGAGAAGTACGGCCTCGAGATCCCGCACGACCTGATCGAGGAGTCCTGGAACCAGATCTGGAACAAGGGCTACGTGCACGAGGTCGCGCAGTTCTTCGCCACCGGCTGGCTCGCCAACTACTGGCGGATCGACCCGATGACGGACAAGGACTTCGAGTGGTTCGAGTACAAGTACCCGGGCTGGTACGACAAGTACGGCGCCTGGTGGGAGAACTACAACCGGCTGTCGATGCCGAACGGGCACAAGCCGATCGTGTTCGAGGACGTCGACTACGAGTACCCGCACCGCTGCTGGACCTGCATGGTGCCGTGCCTCGTCCGTGAGGACATGGTGATGGCCAAGGTCGACGGTCAGTGGCGCACGTACTGCCACGAGATGTGCAAGTGGACCGACGAGACCGCTTTCCGGCCGACGTACCAGGGCCGGCAGACGCCGAACATGGGCAAGCTGATCGGTCACCGCGAGTGGGAGACGCTGTACCACGGCTGGAACTGGGCCGACGTGGTCTCGGACATGGGCTTCGTCCGCGACGACGGCAAGACGATGGTGGCGCAGCCGCACCTCGACCTGAACCCGGACAAGATGTGGACCCTCGATCACCTGCGTAAGTGCCCGCCGCTGGCGAGCCCGAACGTGCTGCTGAACGAGATGTCGGATGCCGAGCGGACCGCGTTCGCGGCTCGCTACGTCAAGGGTGGCCCGGCCGGACGACCCGCGCCTGCCGACGCCTAAATCCCATGGGTGGCAAGCACGTCGTGAGGTTCGAACCCGTCGGCATCGAGATCGAGGTCGACGAGGACCAGACGATCCTGCGGGCAGCGGCCGAGCAGGGCGTGATGCTCATGCACGGCTGCAAGGAGGGACAGTGCGCGTCCTGCAAGTCGTTCGTCCTCGACGGTGAGGACATCGACCTGGACCGCTACTCCACCTTCGCGCTGCCGGAGTACGAGCTGGACGAGGGCTACACGCTGCTCTGCCGGGCGCACGCCTTCGAGGACCTCACCATCGAGCTGCTCAACTACGACGAGGAGATGATCCGGTCCGGGCTGCCGATCCAGGAGCGGACGGTGGAGGTCGTGGCGATCAATCAGGTCACGCACGACCTCCGGCACCTGGTGCTGAAGCTCTCCGATCCCGGCGAGCTGAAGTTCTTCCCGGGCCAGTACGTCGACATCCAGGTACCCGGGTGGGAAGCCACCCGGTCGTTCTCGATGGCCAACACGTCCAGCCGGGAGAGCGGGCAGCTGGAGTTCGTCATCAAGGTCTACTCGGGCGGCCTGTTCTCGGAGTTCCTCGACACCGAGTTACAGGTCGGCCACCGGCTGGAGATCAGCGGGCCGTTCGGGGTGTTCACCCTCCGGGACAACCCGGGTGCCCGGTTGATCTTCGTCGGCGGTGGCGCCGGACTGGCGCCGATCCTGTCGTTGCTGCGGTCGATGGCCGACCGCGGCATCGACCGGCCGGCGGTCTTCTACTACGGCGCCCGTACCCAGGCGGACCTGTGTTTCACCGAGGAGCTGAAGACGCTGGAGGAACGGTTGCCACAGTTCCGCTTCGTACCAGCTCTCTCCGAAGACGAGTGGGACGGCGAGAACGGGCTGATCACCGACGTGGTCAGCCGGCTCGAGCCCGAGCTGTCCGGGGCCGACGCGTACGTGTGCGGTCCGCCACCGATGGTCGAGGCGGCACTCCCGCTGCTCGAACGGCTGGGTGTCGCGACGAAACACATCTATTACGACAAGTTCACCACGACCGGCGACGCCGGTGACTCGAAGGTGCTGGAGGCAGGAAGCCGATGACCACCACACAGGACTCACCAAAGACTGAACGCAGTGTGCCCAAGCCGGTCTTCACCGACGCCGAGGCCGGCGCCCAGGTGTTCCCGGACTCGACACTCCGGCACTACAACTACTACAAGCCGCAGAAGCGCAAGCAGAGCCACTACGAAGACGTCACCGTCGACGTACAGCCGGACCCGCGGCACTACCTCAGCCAGGGCTGGCTGTACGGGTTCAGCGACGGCCGCGGCGGGTATCCGCTGGACTGGACCGCGTTGAAGGCGTGGGGTTCGGACAAGCCCAGCCCGGAGCGCGGACCGGGCACCGGCGGGCTGTTCGTGAAGGACTGGCCGGCCACCGGCTGGCACGAGTTCCGCGACCCGAACGAGGAGTGGGAGCTCACGCTCTACCGCTACAACTCCAACGTCGTCCGGCAGGTCACCCAGAACGTCGAGGCCGCCAAGCAGTCGAAGGCCTTCGAGCAGTGGAACACCAACTGGGTCCGCTTCGTCGAGCACCACATCGGCGCCTGGATGCACGTCGACCACGGCCTCGGCCTGTACCTGTACGCGAACGCCAACCGGCGGGCGCCGACGAACATGCACAACAACGCGATCTCGGTGAACAGCATGCACCGGATCCGGTCGGCCCAGGACCTCGCGCTCTACAACCTCACGCTGTCCGAGGAGATCGAGGGGTTCGACGGCAGTGCGCACCTGGACACCTGGAACAACGACCCGGCCTGGCAGGGCGTCCGCGACGTCGCCGAGCAGCTGACCGGGATCGACGACTGGTGCGAGGCGATCTTCGCCGCGAACATCGTCTTCGAGCCGCTCGTCGGAGAGCTGTTCCGCAGCCAGCTGGTCCAGCAGGCGGCCCCGCGCAACGGTGACTTCGTCACCCCGACGGTCGTCGGCGCGGCGGAGTACGACTTCGCCGAGCGCGACCTGCGCTACAGCACGGCGATGTTCGAGCTGCTCACGAACGACAAGGAGTTCGCGGACCACAACAAGGCGATCCTGTCCGACTGGATGGCGAACTGGACCACGAAGTCGCTCGAGGCGGCCCGGAAGCTGCAGCCGCTCTGGTCGCAGCCGGACGCCAAACCACCGCGGTTCGAGGACGGTCTCGATCGCGTCAAGAACCGGTTCAGCGGCATCGTCACCTCGCTGGGCCTCGAGGTACCGAAGGAGTTGGCACAGTGACCACGCTCAGGGCAGTCGTCGAGAGCCCGTTCAAGTCGGACAACACCGCGTCCAACAAGTGCGGCGTCACGCTGATGAACAACCAGGTCGGCGCGATCGTCGCCGAGGTGATGACCGGTGTGCCGAACGTGACCGTGACGCACCTGCCGTCGATGATCCGGGTCGACGCGGTCGGCCGGATGGACTTCGTCTACGACGACATCTCCGAGGCGCTCGGCGAGGAGCCCGGGTTCTTCGACCAGGCCGAGTTCGAGGAGAACATGTCCACCCACTACGGGCGGATGGTCCACCTCGACGACCGGACCATCATGTTCGCCAACCCCGAGGACGCCGCCGAGTACATCGGCTTCGACCTGACCGCATCCAGCTGAGACAGGGGGTCTTTTCGTGTACGAGAAGAACGGTGAGAAGTACTTCGTGGTCGACAGCCACATGCACATGTGGAAGGCCGGCCCGGACAACTGGGTGAAGGGTGCGGAGCAGTACGCGAAGGGCTGGATCGAGTGCTTCCACGCGTACCAGAGCCTCGGCCCGAAGGAGACCCACTGGACCATCGAGAAGTTCATGAGCTACACCCAGGACGACCTGATGAAGGACGTCTTCGAGGACGGCTACGTGGACGTCGCGATCTTCCAGCCGACGTACCTGAAGGAGTGGTACACGGAGGGTTTCAACACCACCGAGCAGAACGCCAACCTCGGCGAGAAGCATCCGGGGATGTTCGTGATGAACACCCGGTTCGACCCGCGGGACGGTGACGCCGGGCTGGAAGAGCTGGCGGCCAACGTCGACCGGTACGGCTCGAAGGGCGTCAAGCTCTACACGGCCGAGTGGAACGCCGGTTCCCGTGGGTACAAGCTCACCGACCCGGCCGCGTACACGTTCCTGGCGAAGGCGCAGGAGCTCGGGATCAAGAACATCCACGTCCACAAGGGCCCAACGATCTGGCCGCTGGACAAGGACGCGTTCGACGTCTCCGATGTCGACCACGCCGCGACGGACTTCCCTGAGCTCAACTTCATCGTCGAGCACGTCGGCCTGCCGCGGATCGAGGACTTCTGCTTCATGGCTACGCAGGAGCCCAACGTGTACGCCGGTCTGTCGGTCGTCATCGGCGGTCTGATGCACGCCCGGCCGCAGTTCTTCGCCAAGGTGATGGGCGAGCTGCTGTTCTGGGTCGGCGAGGACAAGATGACGTTCGGCAGCGACTACGGCATCTGGGAACCGAAGTGGCAGATCGAGGGCTTCGTGGACTGGGAGTTCCCGGACCAGCCGGAGTTCGCGGACTTCCCGCGGCTCGGGGTCGAGGGCAAGAAGAAGATCCTCGGGCTGAACGCAGCCAAGCTGTACGACATCAAGGTGCCGGACGAGCTCCAACTCAAGGAGGCCGAGCCGGCCGCGCAGGACGACGCGAAGCTGGTCACCCAGTAATGACAGCAGTCGCTACCGAACGGCGGTCCAGGGTCCTTGCGGCCCTGGACCACGTCCGCGATCCCGAGCTGGACGAACCGATCACCACGCTCGGGTTCGTGGCGTCGTGCCATGTGTCGGCGGCGGGCGACGTGGCCGTCCGGCTCCGGTTGCCGACGTACTTCTGTGCGGCCAACTTCGCCTTCCTGATGGTCGCCGACGCGTACGACGTGATCGCCGCGCTGCCCGAAGTACGAAACGTGGACGTCGTCCTCGACGATCACTTCGCGGGCGCCCAGATCAATGCCGGGGTCGCGGCCCGGGCGGGGTTCGTCGCCTCGTTCGACGGTGAGGCCGCCGACGAGCTGGACGAACTGCGGCGGACCTTCGTGACCAAGGCGATGCTGGCCGGCACCGATCAGGTGTGCCGGCCATTACTTGCTTCCGGCACCAGTCCGGCCGACCTGGCCGGCCTGACCCTTGGCGACGTACCGCCGTCGGCCGAACTCGACCGGCTGCTGCGTCGCCGGTCGGAACTCGGCCTGCCGACGGACGCCGCCGCGCCGCTGCTCGTCGACCCAGGCGACGGTACGGCGATCTCCGGGCCCGGAGCACCGAAGTACCTGGGGATGGCTCGCCTCACCCGGACCGGGATCGAGGCCAACACCGGTATCTGCAGGGGAATGCTGAGGCACCGGTACGCCGAGACCGGTGCAGGCGAGGAGGAGCAGCGATGAAGGCCGTTCGACTGCACGGGTACCACCAGCAGCCAGTCGTCGAGGACGTACCGGAACCGGTCGTCAAGGGACCGCTGGACGTGGTCATCAAGATCGGCGGCGCCGGCGTGTGCCGCACCGACCTGCACATCATCGAGGGCCAGTGGGACGCGGCGATGCATCCGACGCTGCCGTACACGATCGGCCACGAGAACGCCGGCTGGGTGCACGAGATCGGCTCCGCCGTGACGAATGTCCAGGTCGGCGACACGGTCATCCTGCACCCGACACCGACCTGCGGGCTCTGCCAGGCCTGCCGGGCCGGCGACGACATGCATTGCTCCAACAGCTCGTTCCCGGGGCTCGACAGCGATGGGGGGATGGCGGAGTACCTCCTCACCTCCGCACGCGCCTGCGTGAAGCTGGACCCGAGCACCCGGCCGCAGGACGTGGCGGCGCTGGCCGACGCCGGCATCACGGCGTACCACGCGGTCCGCAAGGCGATCCCGCTGCTGCCACCCGGTACGACGGCCGTGGTGATCGGCGCAGGCGGTCTCGGCCACATCGGGGTCCAGTGCCTGTCCGCCCTGACCGCGACCAGGATCATCGTCGTCGACCGCAACCCCGAGGCACTGAAGCTGGCCGAACAGCTCGGCGCGGACGTCACAGTAGTTGCTGACGGCAAGCAGGTTGAGACCGTGCTCGAGCTCACCGGCGGTATCGGCGCGCACGTCGTACTGGACTTCGTCGCCGAGCAGGGCGCCGAGCAGGACGGGTTCGCGATGACGGCGCCGGGCGGTTCGTACTTCGTCATCGGGTACGGCGGCCAGGTCCAGATCCCGACCCTGGACATCATCTCGACCGAGCGGAACATCATCGGGAACATCGTCGGCACGTTCAACGAGCTGGCCGAGCTGATGGCGCTGGCCGAGGCCAGCAAGGTCACGTTGCACACCCGGACCTATCCACTCGACGCGGCCGCCGACGCGGTCGCCGATCTCGACGCCGGCCGGGTCCGCGGCCGCGCAATTCTCGTTCCGTAACACGACCATTCCGGTCCCTTCCTCCTCGCCTTTCCTTTCTTCTTTCCTTCCTTTTCATCCACCCAAGACCATGACCGGAGGGTCAACATGGCCAAGGAACTGCGATTCGGAAAAACTGCCCGCGACCTGTTGCTGGCGGGTGTGGACCAGTTGGCGGACGCGGTGAAGTCGACGCTGGGCCCGAAGGGGCGCAACGTCATTCTGGAGAAGATCACCGGATCGCCGGTGGTCACCAACGACGGCGTCACGATCGCCCGCGAGATCTTCCTCAAGGACCAGTTCGAGAACATGGGCGCGCAACTGGTCAAGGAAGCCGCGATCAAGACCAACGACATCGTCGGCGACGGCACCACCACCGCGACCGTGATCGCCCAGGCGATCATCCGCGAGGGGATGGCCGCGATCGGCACCGGTGGGAACCCCGTCCTGGTGAAACGGGGAATCGACCTGGCCGTCGGCAAGCTGGTGGCGCGGCTGCGTGAGGTCGCCCATCCGGTCGCCACCGAGGAGGACTTCGCCCGGGTGGCGGCGATCTCGGCCAACGACGACGACCTGGTCGGCGCCGCGATCGCGAAGGCGCTGTTCACGATCGGCGACGGCGGGATCGTCACGGTCGAGGAGTCCGCCATCCACGGCATGGGCGTCGACTTCGTCGAGGGATTCGAGTTCGACAACGGCTACCTGTCGCCGTACATGGTGACGGATCCGGGCAGCCTGCAGGCCAACCTCGACGACCCGTACATCCTCTTGTGCAGCGAGAAGATCACCAAGGTTCAGGAGATCATGCCGCTGCTGGACAAGATCATGCGCGAGCCGCGGCCGCTGGTGATCATCGCCGAGAACCTCGAAGGTACGGCGCTCAGCATGCTGGTGCACAACCACGTCAACGGGTTGTTCCAGTGCGTGGCCGTGCGGGCACCGGGGTTCGGTGACCGGCGGTTGCACAAGCTGGAGGACATCGCGGCGATCACCGGTGGCGCTGTCTACAGCCGGCACTCGGGGTTCAGCCTCGAGACGATGACCGTGGACCAGCTGGGCCGCGCGGACCAGGTCCGCGTGAACGCCGACCGTACCGCGATCGTCGCGTCGGGCGGGCGCGAGCAGCAGGTGGCGTTCCGGATCGCGCAGTTGCGCGCGGAGCTGGAGCGCGCGACCTTCGGTGTGGATGAGGACGTGCTCACCGAGCGGATCGGTTCGCTGTCCGGCAAGGTCGCGGTCATCCGGGTCGGCGCACCGACGCCGGCCGAGCTGAAGGAGCTCCAGCACCGGGTCGAGGACGCCTTGTCGGCGACCCGGGCCGCGATGGCCGAAGGCATCGTCGCCGGCGGAGGGATGGCGCTACTCCATGCCGCGCCGGCACTCGACGAGCTGGATGTGAAGGGTGACTACGCGACCGGGGTCGAGATCGTCCGGCGCGCTCTCCGCGAGCCGGCGTACCTGATCGCGACGAACGCGGGGTACTCCGGCGCCGAGGTGCTGGAACGTACTTCGCAGATGGGGGTCGACGAGGGATTCGACGCCCTTGAGGGCGTGTACGGCAACATGCTCGTGATGGGCATCATCGACCCGCTTCGGGTCGCCCGCTCGGCGCTGCAGAACGGCGCCTCGGTCGCCGGGCTGCTGCTCACGACCAACACGCTGATCGCTGAGGAACAGACCCCCTGGGGTGGCAGCGCGGCCTTGATGACGGAGTACGGCGCGCTGGACGAGGGACTGCACCAACCGTCCCCCGACCCGAGCACGCCGCAGTCGCTGGGCCTGGGCCCCTCCGTCGGTTAACTGCAGATCGGGACTCTGGCGAGCTGTCGCCAGAGTCCCGAGCGCGTTTAGGTGAAGATGCTGACGCCGCCGGGGCCGACGAGCAGGCCGATGATGATCAGGGCCGCGCCCCACATCACCTGGCCGCGGAACAACGAAACGATTCCGGACACGACGAGGATCACCGCGATGATCCACAGGATGAATGCCATGCTTCCCTCTCCTCTGTGGGCCGGGCAGTCACCCGGCACGATGTCTTCCCCGTTCGTCTGATCCGGTGCCCGGGCCGTCGGCAGGCAAACCCTTTACAGAGCAGGCGAAACGGTCGTATGAAACAATCAGGTCGATGCCTCAGACATTGCGCCACCTGCTGCCCGAAGCTCTTCTGACTCGATCTCTCGACGTGCCAACGGCCGAGGCCTGGGACGGCGTACCGGCGAGCGACCGTACGGCGATCCTCGAGGATGCCGAGGAACAGCTGGCGACTCCGTGGCCGGTCCTGTTGGCCAGTGACTACGCGCGGTTCCATCGTGACGGCGATCGCGACAGCTACGAGACGCCGTACTTCGCGCGTCGACGGCGGATCGTGATCGGCGCGCTCGCGGCTCTGCTGACCGGCGAGCAGCGCTGGGTCGCGGATGTCGTGGACGGCGTATGGCTGGTCTGCGACGAGGCGAACTGGGCGGTGCCGGCTCACGCGAGCTCGGCACACGCGCGCAGTGAGGCGCTGCCGCGGCCGGGCGATCGCGACCTCGACCTGTTCTGCGCCGAGACCGGCAGTTTGCTCGCCTGGGTCGACGCTCTGCTCGGGCCGGCGCTTGATCCGAGCACCCGAGTCCGGATCGCGACCGAGGTCGACCGCCGGGTACTGACGCCGTTCCTGGAGATCCGCGACTGGCACTGGCTGACCGGGTTCACGAACAACTGGAACCCGTGGATCCACTCCAACGTGACCGCGTGCGCGCTCCTGCTCGAACCTGATCCGGCCCGACGGGCGAAGATCGTGTCGCTCGTGGTCGACGGACTCGACGTCTTCCTCGACTCCTATCCCGACGACGGCGGCTGCGACGAAGGAGCGTCGTACTGGACCAGAGCCGGCGGCGCGGTCGGGGATGCTCTTGCGCTCTTGTACGACGCCTCCGCCGGAGAGCTAGACGGGTTCGGTCATCCCAAGCTGCGGGCGATCACGTCGTACCTGCCGGCGATGCACATCGATGGCCGGTGGTACGTCAACTTCGCGGACTGCCCGGCGCAGCTGGACGACCCGTCGGTCGCGTACCCGCTGTACCGGCTGGGCGTGCACACCGACGAGCCGTCCGCACGTCAGCACGCCCGTGCGATCAGGCGGCGCGACGACCCGCTGGTGCCCCGGATCCCGTCGATGTTCCGGATGGTCGGAATGCTGCTAGAGCAGGGCTTGCGGGCCGACGAGGAGCCTGTCCAGGTCCAAGACACTTGGCTGCCGGACACCGAAGTACTCGTGGCGCGATCGGACCGTTTGCTGGTCGCGCTCAAGGGCGGGCACAACGCCGAGTCGCACAACCACAACGACGTCGGTTCGTTCATCGTCGCCGTCGACGGCGTACCGCGGGTTGTCGATCTGGGTGTCGGCACCTACACCAAGCAGACGTTCTCGGCCGACCGCTACCAGATCTTCACGATGCAGAGCGACTACCACAATCTGCCGAAGATCAACGGGCAGTCGCAACTGGCGGGCCGCGAGTACCACGCGACCGACATGTCCGCCGAGCTCGGCGACGCGCAGGCCAGTTGCCAGGTCGACCTGGCGGCTGCCTATCCGGCCGACATCCGTTCTTGGCGCCGCGGCCTGATCCTGAACCGAACCTCTGAGCTCCTTGAGGTCACCGACTCGTGGGAGCTGCAGGACACCCCGCAATCCCTGGTCTGGCACCTGATCATCAACGGTCCAGTCACCGCCGGGAATGGCACGGTCGAAGTCGATGGGCTGACGATTTCGTACGACGGTCTAGAGCTCACGGTGGAACCGCTCCCCCTCAGCGACCCCCGCCTGCTCGCCATCTGGGGCAACCACCTCACCCGCCTGGTCCTGTCCGCCCAAACACCGACCCCAACCGGCACCACAACCATGACCTTCGCCCCGTCGATTGCCCCGTAGCCCTTGGTGCCAGCGGTCAGTTACATTTCGTAACGACCGGGCGATGGGAGCGGGCGATGGCTGCAGATACGGGGCAGGCTCCGGAAGGCTGGGTGCCGGTTGAGCATCGGTGGCTGGGGCTCGATCGGCGGACGTTCGCGGCAGGGTTCACTGCGCTCGCCGTGGCGTTGCTGCTGATCTACGGATTCCAGGGGCTGAACGCGGCGATCCCATGGCACAACGAGATCCGGGCCGGGCAGGTGCTGGACCTCGGTGACGGAGCGACCGCCGTGCCGCCGGTGGGCTGGCAGCTGGAGCACGGGACGTTGACCGGCGGGGCGGGCGCGGCCCCGACGAGCCTGCAGATCCTGCTGGCCTCCGGCGGCGCGACGATCGAGATCGACGGGACGACGTACGACGGGAGCGCGGACGCGTTTCTCGATCAGGTGCTGCGATCTGAGGGTGACACGGCGAACGTCAGCGGGTCCCGCGGTTCATTGACCACCGACTCGGGGCTGGTCGGCGTGGTCGAGAGCAGCACCGGGCCGAGCGGCGACGCGATCGACGTCGCGTTCAAGATGGCCGTGGGTACGACGGAATCGGTCGACGCGGCGCCTGCCCTGCTGGTCCGGGTGCGTACTGCGGCGGGACAGTTCGAGCGATATCAGGACGAGGTCGCCGCCTTGCTCCGGAGCATCACACCGGGGGCGACGCGATGACCGTCGTACCGGAGGAGAAGCTCGCGCAGCGGCAGGCGATCGTGGAGTCCGGCTGGGGTTGGCCGTACCGGTTCCTTCAGCCGCACAACGTCGCCTTCTGGGTCTACCTGCTCGGCGTCGGCGGCGGCGCGTTGACGATGCTGCGGTACTTCGGCCAAGCCGCCTCGTTCTACACGCCGGCGCTCGCGGGTGGCGTCGTACTGTTCGCGCTGTACCTCGTGCCGTGGCTGCTGCTTCTGCGTCATCACAACCGGTTCACCAAGCAACCGGCCGGGCTGCTCGCGACCGGATTCATCTGGGGCGGCGTGGCCGCCACCTTCTGGATCGCGCTGCCAGCGAACACCGCGCTGCTCTCGATCTGGGCCAAGATCGGCGGTACGTCGTTCGCCGCCGACTGGGGCGCCGGCCTGACCGCGCCGATCAACGAGGAATGGGGCAAGGCGCTCGGACTCGTGCTACTGATCGGCCTGGCTCCACGACTGGTGCGCAGCGCGTACGACGGCTTCATCATCGGCGCGTTCATCGGTCTGGGCTTCCAGGTGTTCGAGGACCTGCTCTACGTCTACAACGGCGCGACGCAGCTGTACGGCGTGGACCAGCTGGGCTCCTCGCTGCGCGTGTTCGTCACCCGCGGCGCGGCCGGGATCGTCTCGCACGCGCTGTTCAGCGCGATCTTCTGCGCCGGCCTGATGTGGGTCCTCGGCCGAAGCGGTGAGCGGAAGGTCCTCCGCGGCGTGCTGACCATGCTGATGGCGATGTTCTTCCACTTCGCCTGGGACGACATGGGCGGCCTCGCCGGCGGCAGCTGGCTGATCGCGGTGCTGCCGTTCGCGATCGCCGTCATCGAGCTGGTGGCGCTCTTCTACGTCCTCCGGCACGCCGCACGGCAGGAGCGATTCTGGATGCGAGAGCTGCTCGGCCCGGAAGTCACAGCTGGCGTCATCGACCCAGCGCTGCTCGACGCGGTCAGTGGTCTGCGGAAGGACCGGAAGAAGTACCGCAAGCACCTGCACAGCCGATCCAAGGCCCGCCATCTCCTCGAGGCGGCTGGTGACCTCGCCGAGGAGATCGCCCGGGCCGGCGGTGCGGACTCCCCCGGCGTCGCCCACGCCCGTGCGGAACTCCTCCGCGTGAGGTGAGTTCCTGACCGTCGGTGATCAGAGCTGCTGTCTTTTTTGCAGGTTTGATCAGATTTCTCTTGCCGTGACCTGCCCGCGCAGGGTGAGATGAACAGATGACACAGACGCGGGCCGCTGGGGCGGTGGAGGGGCAGGAGTTCTCGTACCGCCCGTTGATCTGGCTGGCGGTCGCGACGTTCTCGATGGGGATCGACGGCTACGTGCTGGCCGGCCTGCTGCCGCAGATCGCCGGCGACCTGCACGTCACCGCTGCCGCCGCCGGCCAGTTGATGTCTGTGTTCGCGTTCACCGCGGCGCTCGCCGGTCCCGTGCTCGGGACGCTGACGTCACGCTGGGAACGCCGTACGACGATCGGCCTCGCGCTGGGCGTGTTCGTCCTCGGCAACCTGATCGTCGGGCTCGCGCAGAACTATCCGATGGCACTCGGCGGCCGGGTCATCGCAGCGCTCGGCGGCAGCCTGCTGAACGCGGCCGTCATCGCGTACGCGCTCGCGCTGACCCCGATCGCGCACCACGGCAAGGCGTTGTCGTTCGTCCTCGGCGGATGGATGACCGCTACCGCTCTCGGCGTACCGGTCGGGCTGGTGATCGGTCAGTCGAGCTGGCGGTTCCCGATGATCATGGTCGCCGTGGTTGGCACGATCGCCCTGGTGGGCATCCTGCTCAGGCTCCCCCAGCTGCATCTCCCCGGCGGATCACTCGTCGAACGGCTGCGCCCACTCGGTCAGCCGCGCCTGCTCGCCGGTCTGCTCGTGACGACCGGCATCCTCTGCAGCAGCTACGCCTGCTTCACCTACGCGACCCTGATCCTCGGACCGCACTTCCACGCCAAGTGGGCGATCATCGTGATCATGTTCGGGTACGGCGTCGCGAGCATGGCCGGCAACGCGGTCACCGGGCGGCTGGTGGACAAGTTCAGCGCGATCCGGGTGCTGACCGTCGTACTCATCGGGCTGTTGCTGAACGCGGTCTTCGGTCTGGTCGCACTGATGTTCGCCCCGGCCGCGGTGGCAGCCGTCTGGGGTCTGATCTGGTTCTTCTCCGCAGGCGTCGGCAATGGTGGCGGAGCCGTTCCACAACAGGCGCGGCTCGCCTCGATGGCACCGGACTCGGCGGCGATCGTGATGGCTCTCAACGGCAGCGCGATCTCGCTCGGCTCGGCCCTCGGGAGTGGTCTGGGTGGTGTGGCTCTGACCGCGGGGTCGTCGCCCAACGGGCTGCTTGGGGTGTCGGCGGGCATCTTGGTGATCACCGTCGTACTGCACTGGATCGTGTCCCGGTCGAAGCCGGCCGTGGTCGCATGACGCTCCGGATCGTGCTGGCGGCGACGCCTTCGTTCCGGGAGATGGTGTTCGCGGCTTCGAGCGTGGAGCGGCTGGGGGCGCTCGGGCAGGTCGTCGTACTGGATGATCCTGGGGATGCCGAGGCGCTGAAGGCGGCGTTGCCCGGGGCCGACGTACTGATCACGTCGTGGGGTGCTGCGCCGTTGACCTCGGAGGTGCTGGACCACGCGGATCGGCTGCGGCTGATCGCGCACAGTGCTTCGTCGGTGAAGCATTTCGTCACCGACGAGGTGTTCCGGCGTGGGCTGCGGATCACTCAGGCCGGGCAGGCGATGGCGCAGCCGGTGGCCGAGGTGTCGCTCGCGTTCACGTTGAGTCTGCTGCACCGGATCCAGCGCTTCGACCGCCAGATGCACGCCGGCGCATGGCGGGATGATGCACCTCCGCAGCACAGTCTCCCGTCGTCGCGGATCGGGGTGGTCGGGGCGTCGCGGACCGGTGTCGAGTACATCCGGATGGTGGTCGCGCTCGGTGCCTCGGTGGTCGTGTACGACCCTTATCTGACCGACGATCGCGCTGCCCAACTCGGCGTACGGCGGGTTGACCTGGACGAACTCCTCCGCACCAGCCGGGTCGTCGCCCTGCACGCACCGACGCTGCCCGAAACCCACCAGATGATCGGCGCCCGCGAACTCGCGCTCATGCCCGACGGCTCATCCCTCGTCAACACCGCCCGCTCCTGGCTGATCGACTCCACCGCGCTCCTCGCAGAGCTCCAGTCGGGCCGACTCGACGCGGCGTTGGATGTCTTCGACGAGGAGCCGCTCCCGGCCGACAGCCCGTACCGCGGCCTCCCGAACGTACTGCTGACCCCGCACCAAGCCGCGGCGACCGTCGAGTGTTACCTCGAGATGGGCGACATCACCGCCACCGAGATCGAACGCTTCGCGGCCGGCGAGCCGCTCGAGTACGAGCTCACCCAGGCCGCGCTCGCCCGCATGGGGTAGCTCAGCAGACGGTGGTTGAGGCCGTCTGGACGGCCTCGCGGTGGAGGCGGTCCAGGTGGTGGCGGATGTCGCCGGTCGTGGTGGAGACGGCGAGCGAAATGGTGCAGCGGAGGCCGGTTTGGCGGAGGTGGTCGACGTGGACCAGCTCGGTCAGGAGTTGGGTGGTGAGGGCGTCGAGCTTCTCGCGGATGACGTTGAGGTCGGGGCCCGAGGTGGGCGCCTTGTCCGGGTGGGCGGCCCAGTACGCGAGCAGTCCGCGCTGGACGACCTTGCTCGCGTCGATCTGCGCCTGGAAGAAGTCCGCGGTCGAATCCGGGTCGATGCCCAGCTGTACCGCGGACTGACGGACCGAGTCCAGGATCTGCTGCTCGCGGACCGGGTCGTCGACCGGCTTGCCGCTGAAGTACTTCGACGCGGCCACGTCGTCACCGATCACGATCCGCTGGATCATCAACTCGGTCAGCCCGTCGAACGTCGGCACCCGACTCCCGGCAGCCTCGTGCACAACCCCGCTGTGCACGAACCCGCCGGTCGACGTCGCGCTGGCAGTAGGCGCCAGGAACGCCGACACGCCGACCGTCGCCACAACTCCAGTGATCAGCTTCCGAAGCACGCTGTTCCACCCTCTCCACCCGACTGTCCTGAACGGCAGGTGACTGTACGCGGTCTCACGGTCACTTCGGCCACGGTGAAAATGACCCATCCGGCGTCCGCGCGGCCCCGAAGTACCCATGTCAGCGACCGGCGACTGTCTGAAGGTGAACTACCGTGTACCAAATCGACTCGCGAACTGACCGTGACTGAACCCACCGCACTTCCTTGGCCCGCCGGATCGCCTGGTCGATCCGGTGCGATCACCGACGGCGACTTGCTGGCGCTGACCGCCGGCGGCGACACGGCCGCGTTCAGCGCGCTGTACGACCGGGTCAGCCCCTGGGTCTTCGGTCTGGTACGCCGGATCCTGCGCAACCCCGCTCAGTCGGAGGAGGTGACGCAGGAGGTGATGATCGACGTCTGGCGGACCGCGACGCGGTACGACGCCGACCGCGGCTCGGCGCACTCATGGATCCTCACCATCGCGCACCGCCGGGCGGTCGACCGGGTCCGCTCCGAGCAGTCGTCGGCGGACCGGACCGAGCTGGTCGGCACCCGGTCCGTCGAGGTCGACTTCGATCAGGTCGCCGACACGGTCAGCACCCGCCTCGAGGCCGAGCAGGTACGACGCTGTCTCGGCACACTGACCGAGCTCCAGCGCGAGTCGATCGAGCTCGCGTACTACAACGGCTACACCTACCCCGAGGTCGCGCAGCGGCTCGGGGCCAAGCTTCCGACCATCAAGGCGAGAATGCGCGACGGACTGATCCGGCTCCGCGACTGCCTGGGAACCACGAAGGGGCAGTCATGACGGAACCCGACGTGCACACGCTCACCGGCCCGTATGTCCTCGACGCCCTGCCCGAGGACGAACGCGTCCGCTTCGAAGCGCACCTCACCGAGTGCACCTTCTGCTCCACCGAGGTCGCCGAACTGCGCACCGCCGCGGTCAAGCTCGCCACCCAGGTCTCCACCCCACCGCCGCCCGCCCTCAAGGCAAACGTGATGGCCGCCATCAACGACGTACGGCAACTGCCCCCGCAGGTCCCCGTCGTCGAACCGGGTCCGAGGGTACGGCGCTTCACTCGACGCTCGGTGCTGACCCTGGCCGCGGCTGCTCTTGCCGTGGCGGCAGCCGGTGGCGTCGCGGTCGACCAGTACCGGGACCGAACGGCCGCAGAGCACGCCAACCAGCAAATGGCCGCCGTACTGGCCCAGCCCGACGCACGCACCGTTCACGGCACGGTCGAAGGCGGCGGCCAGGCCACGGTCGTCCTGTCCACGAAGGCCGACAAGTCGGTCGTCGTACTACGAGACCTGCCGAAACTGCCCGCGGACCACACCTGGCAGCTGTGGATGATGGACCCGGCGAACAAGGCGACCTCGCTCGGCCTGACCGACGGCGACCTCACCCGGGTGATCAACGGCTCCACCACCGGAATGGCAACCTTCGGCCTCACCATCGAACCCACCGGCGGCTCCCCCACCCCAACCCTCCCACCCGCCGCCCTGGTCCCGTTGACCTAGTAGCCTCCCGCGCATGGAGGAGGCGGCTGCGGACGTGCGGGCTCGGGTGCGGGAGAGCTTTGAGCGGCAAGGGTTGATGGAGCATCTCGGCGCGCGGATCTCGCACATCGGGCCGGGTGAGGTGCACATCGTGCTGCCGAGTCGGCCGGAGGTCACGCAGCAGCACGGGTACTTCCATGCGGGCGCGACCAGTTCGATCGCGGACAGCGCCGGTGGGTACGCCGCCTTCACACTGTTTCCTGAGGGTACGTCGGTACTCACGGTCGAGTTCAAGATCAATCTGCTCGCGCCGGCCGAGGGCGAGCGGCTCGAGGCGGTCGGCACGGTGATCAAGCCCGGCCGGACGCTGACGATCTGCCGGCTCGAGGTTTTCGCCGTCGCGGGCGACCGCCGGACGCTGGTCGCCGTCGGTCAGCAGACCCTGATCCAGGTCGAGGCCCGGCCCGAGCGCTGAAAACTTGTTCTCATCGCAGCGATGAGTTCGCCCCTTGCCGCTGGTCTGTACAGGTGTGAAGCAATCTTCTGCACGAATGACAGGTCAACAACGATGGGTCCTGGGGCTGACCTCCTTGGGGTCGGTCATGGTCGCGTTGGACGTTCTCGTGGTGGCTGCGGCCCTGACCACGATCCGGACCGACCTCGGCGCCTCGGCCGAGGAGCTGGAATGGACGGTCAACTCCTATGCACTGAGTTTCGCGATGCTTCTGATGACGGCTGCCGCGATCGGCGACCGCCTGGGCCGGCGACGTACCTATGCAGCCGGACTGGCGCTCTTCACCGCCGCGTCCATCGCCTGCGCCCTGGCAACCACACTTCCGTTCCTGATCGCGGCGCGGGCCGTGCAGGGCATCGGCGCGGCGATGGTGATGCCGTTGGCAATGGGGCTGCTCGGGGCGGCGTTCCCGCCGGAACGACGCGGGCAGGCGATCGGCGTGTTCAGCGGCCTGACCGGTCTCGCCGTACTCGGTGGACCGCTGATCGGTGGTGCCGTGACCGAGGGGCTCTCCTGGCAGTGGATCTTCTGGATCAACGTGCCGATCGGGGTCGTCGCGATCGGGTTGGTACTCGCGAAGATCCCGGAGAGCACCGGTCCGGCTCGACGGCTCGACCTGATCGGCGCGGTGCTGATCAGTCTCGCCGTACTCGGTCTGGTCTGGGGCACGGTGCGCGGTGAGTCGGCCGGCTGGTCGAGTGCCGAAGTACTCGGCGCGTTCGTCGTCGGGGTCGTGATGCTGTTGGCGTTCGCCCTGTGGGAGCGACGGTCCGACCACGCGATGGTGCCGTTGATGTACTTCCGCAACCGGACGTTCACCGCGGCGAACTCGGCCGGCTTCTTCCTCAGCGCGGCGCTGTTCAGCGCGGTCTTCTTCCTGTCGCAGTACATGCAGGCCGTGCTCGGATCGGCACCGTTCAAGGCCGGTCTGCAACTGCTCCCGTGGACGGCGACACTGTTCGTCGTCGGCCCGATCGCCGGCCGACTGGTCGATCGCATCGGCGAACGTCCGCTGGTCGTCATCGGTATGGCACTTCAGGCGGCCGGCATGTTCTGGTTGAGCCGAGGCGCCGACCAGTACTACGAACTGATCCCAGCGCTCGTGATCACGGGCTGCGGCATCTCGCTGGCAATGCCTGCGGCACAGAGCGCAGCCATGTCGGCGCTACCCCGGGAGGCCGTCGGCATTGCCTCCGGGATCTACAGCATGAACCGTCAACTCGGCGGCGCCGCCGGTGTTGCCGTGCTCGGGTCGGTCTTCACTGCAGCCGGTGGCTACACCGGTCACGGATTCGCCCGGGCGCTCGCGGGTGGCGGCGTACTGTCTTTGCTCGGAGCCCTTTCGGGCCTGGTGATCGCGGCCCGGCGCCGTACCGGAGCCGGCCCGATCGTTGCGAAGGCGGTGGAACCGGTCGGATGAATCTCGAGGAGGAGTTCGCGCAGCATCGAGGCGGGCTGGTCGCGCATTGCTACCGGATGCTCGGCTCGCTGCACGACGCCGAGGACGCGGTCCAGGAGACGTACCTGCGCGCCTGGCGGGGTCACGCGGACTTCGAGCACCGTTCGACGATCCGCACCTGGCTGTACCGGATTGCGACCAACGTGTGCCTGAACCTCCTGCAGCACAGCAGCCGCCGGGTGATCCCGTCGGCGTTGGGTGCCCCGAGCAACGACCTGGACGAGCTGCAGGGCCACGCTCTGGAAGTGCCGTGGCTGGAGCCGTTCCCGGACCAGTTGCTCGGGGCCGACCCGGCCACCGTGGTCGGCGACCGGGCGAGCCTGCGACTGGCGATGGTTGCCGCGATGCAACATCTTCCGCCGCGACAACGCGCCGTACTGATCCTGCGTGAAGTGCTCACCTGGCCGGCGGCCGACGTCGCGTCGTTGCTCGACACAACTACCGCCGCGGTGAACAGTTCGCTCCAGCGAGCGCGGGCCGAGCTCGCCCGGCTACGGCCGCGGGAGGACGACCTGAGTGAGCCGCGCGAGCCGTTGCAACGGGCTCTGCTCGACCAGTTCCAGGCGGCGATGGAGAGCAAGGATTTGCTTGTCCTGGAAGGGCTTTTCACCGAGGACGCCCGGTGGGAGATGCCGCCGATCCCGACCTGGTTCAGCGGGCGCGACGACGTACTGCGGCTGCTGGACTCGAAGCTGCGCGCCGGACCCGATCGACGGGTCATGGTCGAGACCTCGGCGAACGGCCAGCCGGCCTATGCGCTCTACATCCGCGGCACCGACGACCAGTACCACGCGCACTCGATCAAGGTGCTGACGCTGACGAGCAAAGGCATCTCGGCCGTGCTCGCCTTCCACCAACCTGCTTTGTTCCCAGCCTTCGGGCTGCCTCTGCTCCATGGGAGATCCTGATGTCATTGGCAACTACCTTGCGAGAACTGCATGTCCCCGGTACTCCACTCGTCGTACCGAACGCCTGGGATGCGGCCTCGACCCGCCTGGTCGAGGCGGCCGGCTTCGCCGCGGTCGCGACCAGTAGCAACGCGACCGCCGCCGTGCTCGGGTACGACGACGGCGAACAGGCGCCGGTCGAAGACGTGCTGGCCGGCGCTACCCGGATTGCCGGATCGGTGTCGGTTCCGGTCACCGTCGACTTCGAACGCGGATACCAGTTGGCCCCCGCCGAACTGGTCGAACGCTTCCTCGCGACCGGCGCCGTTGGCCTGAACCTCGAGGACTCCGACCCGGCGACCGGCGAGATGATCGATCCCGCCGAACAGGCGGACTTCCTGGCCGCAGTACGCGCCGCTGCCGGTGACGCGCTGGTGATCAACGCCCGGATCGATGCGTTCCTTCGCAAGGCCGGTTCGGCGGAGGAACAGTTACAGACCGCACTCGATCGCGCATCCCGCTACCTCGCAGCGGGCGCGGATTGCGTGTATCCGATCGGAATCGGCGATCTCGAACTGATCGGCACACTGGTGAAGGAAATCGCCGGCCCGGTGAACGTTGCCTACGGCCAGGGCGCACATACCGTCGCCGACTACGCAGCGCGAAGCGTGGCCCGGATCAGCTTCGGACCGATGTTCCAGCGACACCTGTACGGCGTCTTCGCGAACAGCGTACTCCCGGCCCTGCAAGCCGACCGGAATCCGTTTGCCGGGTGAATCCTTGGCCAACACGCCGCCAGTCCTTGTGTGGGATCACGGTGATCGGGTAGTAACGGCTAGGTAGTACAAGGCAACCATCGAGAGAACGGGGAAAGACGATGGGTTTGTTCGACGAAATGAAGGACAAGGCCGAGGAACTGGCCAAGGATCACCCGGACCAGGTCAGCGAGGGTCTCGACAAGGCCGGTGACTTCCTCAACGAGAAGACCGGCGACAAGTTCGGGGACCAGATCGAGCAGGGCGAGAACTTCGCCAAGGAGCGGCTCGGCGGCGGCGACGACAACCAGGACAACCAGTCCTGACGTAAAACACCAACACCTAGCGGCCGCGGCTTTCGCCGCGGCCGCCGTGTGTTCACGGGCACTTCCCAGCGAATGCTCAGCGGACTGTCAGCTGACGCTCAGCGCCAGATCACCGCTTCGATCTCCCGACGCTGTTCGGCAAACAGCCCGTTGTCCGCGGCTTCGGTCAGCAGCTCCCGCAGGTCGGCCTCGAAGGCGGCCAGTTCCGCGCCGAACAGGTGCGGCGCCGAGCCCGACAACGAGAACACCGACGCGACGAGTTGGTCCACGGTGCGTTCCTCGACCTCGTTGCCGCCGACGACCAACCGGGTCGGTCCGCGGTAGCCGGCCGCACGCATGATCTCTTCCTCGCCAGACCGCGTCCCGGTCGGCAGCACGCTTTGACCAGCTCGCCGTACCGGACCGAGGTACCGCGTCACCAGTTCATCGATCCGGCCCCATGGCGGCCGCGGATGCGGAAGCTCCTGCGCTCCGTCGATCCCACGATGCGTCGTCGCACCGACGTGTACCCACGCACCTTCGGGTTCGAGCATTCCGCGGACGCGATCGGCGACCAGCGCCTGATCCATCCAATGGAAGGATTGTGCGAACGTCACCACCCGGAACGTCCCGAGTCCCCCGGGTAGTTCCTCGGCGCGCATCCGCTCCCACCGCACGTTGCCTTCAACCGCTCGCGATGCAGCGACTTCGAGCATGTCCGCGTCCGCATCCACTCCGACCGTTTCCGCGAAGTACGGCGCCAACAGCAACGTCAGCGCGCCGGGACCACACCCCACATCCAGCAACCGCCCGCGCCCGTCCAGCGCCAAGGCGTCCCGGATCGCCTCCCCCAGCGCCGCGGGGTAAGCCATCCGCCCCACCGCGTAGTGCCGGGCGCTCCCGGCGTACAAGCTCGCGTCCCACTGCCAGTCCCAGTCGTTGGTCACCGAGCGAGGCTACCGACGACGTCGGATCGGGCGCACACTCTTTTGTGGGGAAGGGAGGGGCCTCATGTGGTCAGTAGACGGATGGGATGTGCGTACCCGGCTTGGCGTTCTGATACCGCATGCTGATGTCGGACCCGAGTCGGAACTGCAGGCGATGGCACCGGAAGGCGTCCGCGTGTACGCGACCCGCGTGCCGTTCGGCGCGATGGCCGCCGGTGGAGCGATGGATCCAACGATTCCACTCGCCCCCGTCCAGGCGTTCGTCGAGCCGCCCGCGATCGACGACGCCACTGCGTTGCTGGCCGCGGCGCCGATCAGTGCCATCGGCATCGGCTTCACCAGTTCGTCGTACGTCGGAGGCCCAGACGGCGAGCGCAAGGTAGTCGATCGCTTGACTGAACGCGCCGGTATGCCAGTCGTCGCCCCCTGCGCGGCCGCTGTCGCCGGATTCGGTGCGCTGGGCATCAATAGGATCGCCTTGTTCAATCCACCATGGTTCGACACCGAGCTGGACCAGTTAGGCGCCGATTACTTCGCGGCACAAGGGCTGAACGTCGTCATACACACCACCTGCGAACTACCCAGCAACCAACGCAGCATCAACCCGTCCGAACTCTTCGCGTGGATCCTCACGCACACACCCGCAGCCGCAGACGCGGTGTTCATCGGCGGCAACGGCTTCCGCGCAGTAGGCGTAATCGCCGCCCTGGAAGAAGATCTGGGCCGCCCGGTAATCACCGCCAACTCCGCCCTCCTCTGGGGCCTCCTCCAAGCCGCCCACTCAGCGACCCGCCCGACCACCTACGGCCGCCTCTTCAGCGCCCGCTAGGCAGCGAACACTCAGCAAATGCTCAGTTTCGGGACAATTGGCGGGCGCCGCGCGACGGCGTGGTTGCTCATGGTCAGAAATGGTGGGAGGGCTTCGTCTTAAGGGGTTTGGAGGTTAGGCTGCTTCGCCAGGGGATGTTTGGCATTGCAGGGGGGTACTGCATGATGCTGGGTTTTGGCCTGCACTCAGGAATGCGACGATGATTCCGCTGCGGCGGATCCTGATCTGGATATCGGGGGCATCGGCGGGGCTGGGGGCCGCACTGGCCGCGACGATCCCGTTCGAGAACGCGGAGCTGGTCGACATCTCGCGCCGTGGCGGTACGCCGGGCGCGCAACACGTGGCGGCGGATCTGGCCGACCCGGAGTCGTGGCCGCTGGTGGACAAGGACTTCCGGCAGCGGATCGAGGCGGGCGACCCGGAGCTGGTGGTGTTCATCCACAACGCCGGCACGCTGACGCCACTCGGTTCGGCCGATCGCGTCGACACGCAGCAGTACACGCGGAACGTGTTGCTCAACTCAGCTGCAGCTCTGGTGCTCGGGCACTCGTTCCTGAGCGCGCTGTCCGGGCGGAACTGCGAGCAGCACCTGATCATGGTGTCGTCCGGCGCCGCGATGAGACCGCACGAGGGCGAGGCGAGCTACTGCGCCGCCAAGGCCGGTATCGACCAGTGGGTCCGCACGGTCGGGCTGGAGCAGCGGCACCGAAGTCCCGGCTGCCGGGTGATCTCGGTGTCACCCGGCTCGATCGACACCGACATGCAGGCCGAGCTGCGCGCGTCCAGTCCGGACGAGGTGCCGGTGTCGCAGCGGTTCCGCGAGATGGAAGCCCTTGGCCAGCTCGCGAAACCCGAGATCGTGGCTCGCACCATCTGGTCCCTGCTCGACCGGGATCTGGAAACCGGTGCAGTCCTGCATATCCGCGACGTGACCTGACGGTTCATCGCGCGATCGTCAGCCGCTGCGGTACGCCGGCGGCGAGCGACACCTCCTGACGGTGGTCCCCGTGCCGGACCACGACGGTGGTGTCCCGATCGGCTGTCAGTACGGCGTTTGCCGCGGCCGGAGACCACTCAAGGTCGACCCCGACACCACCGCGAGCACGCAGGCCGGTCACCGTTCCTTCCGGCCACTCGGCGGGTAGGGTAGGGAAGATCTCAAGCTCACCGGTGTGGCTCTGCAACAGCATCTCGGCGATCCCGGCGGTGGCGCCGAAGTTGCCGTCGATCTGGAACGGCGGATGTGCGCAGAACAGGTTCGGGTACAGGCCGGAACCGTCGCCGACGTAGTCCGTACCGGAGTCACCGGCGGGCGTCAGCAGCTCACGCACCAGGCGATGTGCGGCCGCACCGTCACGCAGCCTCGCCCACAACGAGATCCGCCAGGCGAGCGACCAGCCGGTGCTCTTGTTGCCACGCAACTCCAACGTGCGGGCGGCCGCCGCGGCGAGTTCCGGCGTACCGTCCGGGGTGATCTGGTCGCCGGGGTGGAGACCGATCAGGTGGGACGTGTGCCGGTGCTGCGGCTCGGCCTCGGGCAGGTCCTCGAGCCACTCTTGTAGTTGCCCTCGGCTACCAACCTTCGGGTCGGGGATCCGCTTCCGGGCGGCCAGCAGTTCGTCGACCAGTGGATCGACGAGGTCGAGCTCGGCCGCGGTCTGCGCGCAGCGGTCGAAGAGGTCGGCGATCAGCGAGAGGTCCATCGTCGCGGACGTCGTGACCGAGGCGGGCTTGCCGTCAGCGGCGACGTACTCGTTCTCCGGTGACGTGGACGGCGCGGTGCCGAGCGTGCCGTCCGGGAGTTCGATCAGCCAGTCCAGGCAGAACTCGGCGGCACCACGCAGCACCGGCCAGACCTCGCGGAGGTACTCACGGTCTCCGGTGAACGCGAAGTGGTCCCACAGGTGGCGACACAACCAGACGCCGGCCATCGGCCAGTTCGACCACTTCGGGTTGCCGTCGACCGGCGCGGTCCAGCACCACGCGTCGGCGTTGTGATGCGCGGCCCAACCCTTGGCGCCGTACAGCTCTTCGGCGGTACGACGACCTGCCCGGGCGAGCTCACCGACGTACCGCAGCAGCGGCTCGTGGCACTCGGAGAGGGAGGTGGTCTCGGCGGGCCAGTAGTTCATCTCGGTGTTGATGTTGACCGTGTAGTTGCTGCTCCACGGCGGCTGGAGGTGCTCGTTCCAGATGCCTTGCAGGTTGGTGGGCAGGCCGCCGGGTCGGGAGCTGGAGATCATCAGGTAGCGGCCGAAGTTGTAGATCAACGCGGCGAGCCCGGGATCGTCGGCGGCTTCGGCCAGTCGGCGCTCGGTGGTCAGGTCCACTGAAGACGGCAGCGTGAGGACCGATCGACGGAAGAGTTCCTGGTAGTCGGTGATGTGCTCCTGCTGCAGGTCTTCCGGCGTCTTGTTGAGTGCGCTCAGAACGACCGCGTCTGCGGCGTCACGGCACTCCTCCCCGGTCCGAGTCGGCGTGGTGTGCGGTCCGTCGTAGCCAGTGGCGGTCGAGAGGGCGATCAGCAAGTCGGTGGAATTGTTGATCGTCAGGACGTCGTCGGTCGACGTGATCGATCCGTCGGTACGGGCGCGGAGGACAACGGCAGCGTTCATCCCGCGTTCCTCGGTGTACTGGACCGGGTCGTCGGACTGCCCATGCGGCGGCGCGACGGAGGACGGGCAGGTGGCGAGCAGCGCGAGGCCGTCGTCGCCGACGGCTTCCGTGGTTGCGCGGAGTTGCGAGGCGAGGCGGACCGTCACGTCGAGCGGCTTCGAGGCGCCCAGACGTAGGATCAATGCCTGCGCCGGCGCGCTGACGTAGACCTCTTGCCAGACAGCGATTCCGGCCACCTCGTACTCCGACCGAGCGACCGCGGTGTCCAGATCCAGCCGACGGCGGTACTGCGTGACCTCACCGTCGACCTCGAAGTCGAGCAGCAGGTCACCGAGCGGGAGATACGCCTGCGAGTGGCCGCTGTGGAAGCCGTGCGCGAGCTCTTCGGCCGTGCGTACGTCGCCCTCCGCGATGGCGGCCCGCACCCGGTCCACGGCGGCGGCGCCGACCTCGCCGAGCGGCGTGGCCAGGCGGCGGGTGGTCTCGGGGCTGCCGGACCAGCAGGTCTCGTCGTTCAGGGCGATCCGGTCCTGGCCGGGGCCGCCGAAACTCATCGCGCCGATCCGGCCGTTGCCCAGCGGCAGCGCCTCGAGCCAGTTCCCCGCCGGAGCGTCGTACGCCAGTTCGGTCGCCGCGGCAGTCATCCGATCTCTCATGCCGCGATCCTCCCCCGACCGCGCACTCTCGCGCGACCGGGGGTCCAACTGTCGGTCAGGCAGCCGTGGCGAACTGGGTCGCGTACAGGTCGGCGTACAGACCGCCCTGGGCGAGAAGTTCCTCGTGGCTGCCACGTTCGCGGATCCGGCCCTCGTCAAGGACGAGGATGACGTCGGCGTTGCGGATCGTCGACAGTCGGTGCGCGATGACCAGCGACGTACGGCCGACCAGCGCGTTGGCCAGTGCGGTCTGGACCGCGGCCTCGGACTCGGAGTCGAGGTGGGCGGTCGCCTCGTCGAGGATGACGATCGACGGGGACTTGAGCAGCACCCGGGCGATCGCGAGACGCTGACGTTCACCGCCGGACAGCCGGTAGCCGCGGTCGCCGACCACGGTATCGAGACCGTCGGGCAGGCTGTCGACGAGCGTCGCGATCTGGGCCCCTTCGAGCGCGTGGTGCAGCTCCTCGTCGGTTGCGTCCGGGCGGGCCAGGAGCAGGTTGGCGCGAATCGTGTCGTGGTACATGTGCGAGTCCTGCGTGACCACGCCGATCGCCGCGTGCAGTGAACTCTGGGTGACTTCGCGGACGTCGCGGCCGCCGACCAGGACGGCTCCGCCCGTTGCGTCGTACATCCGGGAGACGAGTGAAGACAGCGTTGACTTGCCGGCGCCGGACGGGCCGACGACCGCGACCAGCTGGCCGGGCTCGACGGTGAAGGTGACGTCCTTGAGGACGTCTTCGCCGGTCTCGGCCGACAGCGTCGCGACCGACTCGAGCGAGGCGAGCGACACCTCCTCGGCCGACGGGTAGTGGAACGACACGTGGTCGAACTCGATCGACGGCTCGGCAGTCGGCGGAAGCTCCGTCGCGTCCTTGCTGTCGGCAACCATCGGCGGGAGGTCGAGCACCTCGAGCACCCGCTCGAAGCTGACCAGGGTGGTCATGATGTCGACCTGCATGTTGGACAGCGCGGTCAACGGGCCGTACAGACGGTTCAGGTACGCCGTCAGCGCGACGACCGTACCGATTCCGAGCGTCCCCGCGACCGCGAAGACGCCGCCGACGCCGTACACGAGAGCGACCGCGAGAGCCGCGACCAGAGTCAGCGAGACCCGGAAGACGCTGGCGTACATCGCGGTGGTGACACCGATGTCGCGGACCCGGGCAGCCTTGCCCGCGAACTCACGCGACGAGTCCTGGGTCCGGCCGAACACCTTGGCCAGGACCGCACCGGCGACGTTGAACCGCTCGGTCATGGTCTGGGCCATCGTGGCGTTGAGCCGGTAGGTCTCGGCGGTTGCCTCGCGCAACTTCCCGGCCAGCAGCCGGGCGGGGATCACGAACAGCGGCAGTACGACGAGGGCGAGCAGGGTGATCTGCCAGGACATCACGAACATCGCGCCGAGCACGAGGGCGACGCTGAGCAGATTGCTGACCACGTTCGACAGCGTCGAGGTGAACGCCTGCTGGGCGCCGAGGACGTCACCGTTGAGTCGCTGGATCAGGGCGCCGGTCTGCGTCCGGCTGAAGAAGGCGACCGGCAGTTGCTGCACGTGGTCGAAGACGGCGGTGCGGAGGTCGTAGACGAGACCTTCACCGATGCGCGCGGAGAACCAGCGCTCGCCGAGCGTGATCGCGCTGTTGGCGATCGCCAGCACGGCGACGCCGAAGGCGAGCCAGACGACCACTTGGGCGTGGCCCGGCACGATCCCCTTGTCGATGATCGCGCGGAACAGCAGCGGCGTGACCGCACCGGTGGCCGCGTCGAACGCGACCAGCACCAGGAACACGGCCAGGTAGCGGCGGTAGGGACGGGCAAAACCGAGGATCCGCCGGAGCGTGCCGGCGGTGAGCTTGTGATGCCGGACGGAGGAGTCCTTGAGCAGCGAGCGCATCGCGCGCCCACCGCCGCCTCCCCCACCCGGGAGTCCAGAAATCTGTGACACGTAGACCCCTTTCGGTCGGGAACAGTCGGCCGGGAACAGTTATACTGAGGTTACCTCACTATGAGTGAACCTCACAAGATGCCAGTTTGTTCCCACGCGTGCGCGACGGTCCTAAAGACCGTCGGCTACTAGGCTCTGCTCATGCCTGCCCCGGATGACGCCGCGGAACAGATCGCCGCCCTGCTGGACGGCATCGTCCGCCGGCAGCGCCGCGCGTCCCGGGAGGGCTTCGGCACCAGCGTCACCCACGGCCAGTTCCGCGTACTGCGGACTCTCGACAACGCGGACCAGCCGCTCCGACTGAGCGAACTGGCAGCGCGCCTGGGAATCGTGCCGCGCTCGGCAACCTCCGTCGTCGACGACCTCGAGGCAGCCGGCCTGGTCGAACGCCAACCAGACCCCAACGACCGCCGAGCCACCCTCGTCGATCTCACCCCCGCCGGCCGCCAAATCCTCACCACCCTCCGCAAGAACCGCCGCGAGGTCATGCTCACCCAACTGTCCCGCCTGACCAACGCGGACCAGCAAACCCTCATCCACCTCCTCCAACGCCTGGCCGACGGCTAAGGATTGAGGAGTTTGCTCAATCCGTCGGGGGTTGGGTGGGTGGGCTGGTTGGTTGTTGGTATGCGTATACCGACTACTACTCCGGCGCGGGCGGCGGAGCTGATTCAGCGGGACCAGGGGCTGTTGCTGAGGCGGGTCGAGGGGAAGAGCGAGGAGGAGCTGCGGGCGCCGTACGACGTGACCGCGGGGCCGCTCGGGGACTTCTGCGACTCGTTGCACGACCTGGTCGCGCACGTACTGATGTGGGACGAGATCAACCTCGCCGTACTGCGGGATGCCAAGGCGGGACGGCTGCACTGGAGCCTCGATCCCCGATGGGAGACCGCGGAGATCGGGCGGTCACTCAACCTCGGCGGGGTCGAGGCGGGGCGACGGATCCCGTCCGAGCTGGTGCTGCATCGATTCCGCAGCGTCGGCGCCGCGCTGGTGGCCGAGATCTCGCAGTACGACGAGGCTGACTGGGCAGACCCGTCGACCGGTGCCGGGTTCGACGGTGGGGTTGGGGCGCTGGCCGAGTACGTGAGCACGACACCGGACGGGTTCCTGTTCGCGCACGCGGCACGTCATCTGCAGCCGGTCTCCGCATGAGGCCCGAGCTTGTCGACAGCCCGGACTTCGGGTCCGAGACCGACGCGTTGTTGAAGGTGCTCGCCGACATTCCCGTTCCGGACGTCGATCCGTACCAGGCGCTGCTGCTGGATCGGGAAGACCTACCGGACCCGGCGATCGCCGGTAGGCCCGATCCGCGGGTTTCGTTGGAGGACCTGACGATCGAGCTGCCGGGACGGACGTTGGAGGCGCGGGTCTACCGGTACTCGATGCGGCCCCGGCCGATCGTGCTCTGGCTGCACGGCGGTGGATTCATCGGCGGTCATCTGCGCGACATCGAGAACGCAGCGTCGGGGATCGCTGCCAACGGCAACGTTACGGTTGTCTCGCTCAACTATCGACTGGCACCCGAAAACCCTTGTCCTGCAGGCCTTCACGATGTCTATGAGACGCTGGGCTGGATCCGAGAACATCTCGACGGGGACGGACGGATCGTGGTCGGCGGTCAGAGCGCGGGCGCGGCGTTGGCGGCCGGAGCTTGCCTGCTCGCACGGGACGAAGGCGCCCCGCTCCCCGACCGCCAGATCCTCTGCTACCCAACATTGGACCTTCATCCGGACGCGGACTGGCACGAGTGGTACTTCCCCACAGACGATGTCCCAACGGCCGCCGTCCCGCTGCGGGCCGACACACTCGCCGGCCTCCCGCCGACCCTCATGCTGGCCGCCGGACGGGACTCGCTACGCCCTGACGCGCTCGCCTATGCGAGTCGTCTCAAGCAGGACGGCGTACCCACTCGACTGGTCGAGTACGCCGACACCATGCACGCGTTCCTCAACTTCCCCGCCGCACTGTCGGCCGGCCGTCACGCGATCGAGCTGATCGGAGCGGACCTCCGCTCGGCCTTCAGTGCACCCCGGCCATGAGTCGCCGGATCGGACGAACCGCCAGAGCGAGCAGGCCACCCAGGACCAGTGCGACGCCGCCGATCACACCGAAGTACGCCGTCTCGTGGTCGGTGCTGTAGAGCTTCGCGAGTACGCCGGACATCGCCGTACCGAGCGCCACCGAAAGGAAGAACAACGCGACCATCTGGGTGCGGAACGCCGCCGGCGCGAGCTTTGTCGACAAGGAGAGACCGACCGGTGAGAGCAGCAGCTCGGCGATCGTGAAGACCAGCAGGATGCCGGCGAGTCCGAGCAGCGGCGCGCTGTTCGGACCGCCGCCGGCCATGGGCAGGAAGAGCAGGAACGCGACGCCCATCACCGCCAGGCCGAGGCTGAACTTGATCGGCGTCGAGGGCTGCCGCGGACCGAGCTTCGTCCACAGTGCGGCGAACACGCCGGACAGGATGATGATCATCACCGGGTTGATCGACTGCACGAACGACACCGGCATATCCCAGCCGAAGATGTTCCGGTCCAGGCGCTGGTCGGAGTAGACGGTCACGACGGTGAACTGCTGCTGGTAGAGCGACCAGAACGCCGCACTCGCGATGAACAACGGGATGAACGCGAGCACCCGGCTCCGTTCGACGTCGGTCAACCGGCCGCTGCCGAGGATGATGACGAAGTAGGCGATCGCCGCGAGCGCGCTGATGACTGCGATCGCGACCGCGTACCGCGACGCGGGCAGGATGCCGGAGATCAGGATCCCAACGACGACCACCAGCCCGACTGCGGCGCCGGCGATCACCCGGCGGGCCGCCTCGGGGGTCAGCGGGTTGGGCACGCGGCGGGCCTCGTCACTCAGTCGGCGACGGCCGGCGCCGTACTGAACCAGACCGAGGAACATCCCCACCGCCGCCAGCCCGAAGCCGTAGTGGAAGCCGATGTCCTTCTGCAGCAGGCCGGTCAGCAGCGGTCCGGCGAACGCGCCGAGATTGATGCCGAGGTAGAACAGCGAGAACCCGCCGTCCCGGCGATCGTCGTCCTCGCTGTACAGCGTCCCGACCAGGGAGGTCGCGTTCGCCTTCACCCCGCCGCTGCCGACGGCGATCAGCACCAGCCCGACCGCGACCCCGGCCAGGCCGGGGATCAACGCCAGGGCGATATGACCGATCATCACCACGGATGCCGCGTAGAACAAGGTGCGCTCGGGGCCGAGCAGGCGGTCGGCGAGCCAGGCTCCGAGGATCGTGGAGAGGTAGACGAGTCCGCCGTACGCACCGACGATGCTGGTCGCCGTGCCTTCGTCGATGCCGAGACCGCCGCGATCAGCCGTGTAGTAAAGGTAGATCAGCAGGATGCCCTGCATGCCGTAGAACGAGAACCGTTCCCACAGCTCGACGCCGAAGAGGTTGGCCAGCACCGGTGGGTGGCCGAAGAACGTGCGCTGGGTAGGTTCGGTTTCGGGCCTGCTCACAGCGAAACTCCTCCGTGGGATGGCTCAGTGGTCAGCTCGGTGGGTGAAGAAGCGAGCGGGATTCCCTGCGGCGCGCGGATTCGATGCTAGCCAGGTGGCGAACGAATCGGGGTAGCGACGCTCCAGTTCGTCGAGATAAGCACGCCGTACGTCGACCATCGCCTGCCGACGGTCGGAACCGAGAGCCCGCTGGAGCTGCGGGAAGCTCCGTCGCCAGGCCAGGCACAGCTCATCGTCGGTCAGCTCGACGACGTTGCGCACCACCGCGGTGAGGTACTTCGGCATCGGCCAGTCACCGGCCGGGCGGCCCTCGGTCTGGACCGTCTTGAGCGCCCGCGCCGTTGCTTTGGGCAACTTGATCGGCCGGGGCTCACGAGCGGGCGACTCGGCCCGGAGCCAGTCGATGACGGGCGGGGACGAACCGACGACCAGCAGGAGCAGCGCCAGGGTCCGCGCTCCGACGGCGGCGGCGTACCCGCAGATTGCGAGTACGCACAGTCCGCCGAGCACAGCCCAGCGCGGGACCAGGTAGAACAGATCCCCCGGCGGCAGGTCGCGGCCTAGCCCGATACTCAGGCAGACCGCGGCGGCGGTGAAGGCGGCGACCAGGAAGGCCACCAGATTTGTCGACGGCGAGACGAACACCAACGACGCGACGACTCCGATCGTGGCCAGCAGTCCCACGGCTGCCCGCCAGATCCGCACATACCCCAGTTCGACGTCCACCATGCTCATCTAGTGCCCCATCGCCCGATCCTCCAAAACTGGAGTCGAACGTCCCCTCCTACCCCAGTGTTGCTCGCTTCAGGGCTGCAACGAAGGCTTCCGTGGCCGGCGGGTCGGGCGGTTCGCCGTACGTGCCCAAATGGATCCGGCGCACGATCGGCAGTTCGGTACTGCGGACTCCCTCGGCGAGGTGTGATCGCAAGGCCAGACCGGGCATCGTCGCGACCCCGAGACCGGCCGCCACGAAGGCCTGTTTGACGATGATGTCGTCGCTGGTGAACGCGATATGTGGCGTGAAACCGGCATCCGCGCAGTGCTGCAAGAGCTCGCGACGGCAGTTCACGCAGCCCGCGATCCAGTCCGACTCCCGGTGGTCGTTGAGACTCTCGCCGGTACGCCGGCTCAGTAGGTGGATCGGGTCGTCGAGGAGATGGGTGTAGCGGATGCCGTCGGCCGGCTGCTGGTCGTCGTACCGGAACACGATTGCGAGGTCGATCTCACCATCGCGCAGCTGCTGCAGGGCGACCCGTGGGTGGACGTCGGTCAGCTCGAGCTCGAGGTTCGGATGCCGGCTGCGGAGCTCGGCGGCCGCTGGTGGGACGAGTACGCTCAGCGCCGAACTGAAGGCGCCGACCCGGACCCGGCCGCTCCGCAGGCCGACCAGCTCCGCGAGCTCGGCGTCGGCCGCGTCCACCCGGCCGATGATCTCTGCGGCTCGGCGCGCGAGCACCTCGCCCTCCGGGGTGAGACGGATGCCGCGGCCGACCTTCTGCAGCAGCTTCGCGCCGGTCGCTGCCTCCAGGCGAGAGAGGTGATGGCTGACGGTGGGCTGGGTGTAGTGCAGTGCCTCGGCCGCCGCGGTGACCGAACCGTGCGCGGCGACCGCGGCCAGCACCCGCAACCGAACGAGATCGAGCATGCATCGATGGTATCTATGCGTTGACCGCGACATTGGCATTAGACGCATAGGTCTGACCCCACGCAGGCTGGTTGTCATGACAGTGATCTGGCACATGACCATGTCTCTCGACGGCTTCATCGCGGATCGCGACGACAACGTCGACTGGATGTTCCTCGCCGACGGCGGGCCGTCCAGCCTCGGCGCGGAGGTGATCGCGACCACCGGCGCCTTCCTGTGCGGCGGGAAGCGAGTCGAGCTGGTCGGCGAGAACCGCCCGTACGGCGGGGCGTGGACCGGGCCGATCCTGATCTACACGCACAAGGATCCGGCGACAAATCCGATCCCCGAGTTCACCTACGTCTCCGGCGACATCCGCGACGTGGTCGCCGACGGCGTGAAAGCAGCCGACGGCAAGAACCTCGTCGTCACGGGCGGCGCCGTACCGCGGCTCGCCCTGAACGCCGGCCTCGTCGACGAGATCGTCCTGCACATCACCCCCGTCCTGCTCGGCGAAGGCGTCCGCTTCTACGACAGCCCCGGTATCGACCCGACCAAGCTCGAGGTCCTCACCGCGGAGAGCCTGAGCTTCCGCTTTCGGGTCGTTAAGTAGTGCAACCGGTTGCACTATCGTGGTCGCATGCCACGCACGCACCGGCCGTCGGTCACCATCGGCGACGTCGCGGCCGCAGCCCAGGTCTCCCGGTCGACCGTGTCGCGGGCCTTCACCCGCCCGCAACTGCTCAGCCCGGAGACCGTCGACCAGGTCCGAGCGGTCGCGGCCCGGCTCGGGTACGTCGGCAACCAGGCTGCGCGGGCGTTGTCGACCGGACGGTTCGGGAACATCGCGGTCGTCGTACCCGATATCGCGAACCCGTTCTTCCCGCCGCTGGTCCGGAGCATGCAGCTGGCCGCGGAGACTGCCGATCTGGCCGTCTTCCTCGGCGACTCCGACGAGTCCGCGGAACGGGAGGCCAAGCTGATCGCCCGGCTCGCGCCGCAAGTCGAAGGGTTCGTACTAGCCTCGCCCCGACTGGCTGAGGACCTGATCCGCGAGCTCGCCGCGACCCGGCCGGTCGTCTTGGTGAACCGCGATCTGGACGGCATTCCGCGCGTACTGATCGACTCTTCGGGCGGGATGACCGAGGCCCTGATGCTGTTGAAGAAGCTCGGCCACCAACGGCTCGTGTACTTGGCCGGGCCGCGTGACTCGTGGTCGGACCAGCAGCGCCGGGAGGTCCTGACGTCCGCGGCGGCCGGGTTGACGGTGGACGTCATCGAGGTCGGGCGGCCGAGCTATGCCGCTGGTCGGGACTCGGTATCGGCGATCGTCCGGTCCGGCGCGACGGCGGCGATCGCGTTCGACGACGTGGTTTCGCAGGGTGTGCTGGCCGGCCTCGAACTGCGCGGCATCTCGGTGCCGTCGGACTTCAGCCTGGTCGGCTGCGACGACACCCTCGCCGCGCTGACCACACCGGCGCTCACCAGCGTCTCGGCCGGCGCGGCAACCGCGGGTACGGCGGCCGCGAAGCTCCTCGCCCAGCTGCTCGACAGCCCCGACCCGAGCGCGGAATGCGTCACGATCAGCACCCACCTGGTGATCCGGGCGACGACCGCCGGACCGCCACGCAGGCAGAACCCTCGCGGCTGAGCGTGCGGACCTCGCCGCAACCCGGGTTCTGCATGCGTGGCGGTCCGGGTTCTGCCTGCGTGGCGGTCCGCGCGTTGACTGTGCAACCGGTTGCATGCTGGAATCGAACGCATGACCCGCATCGCCGGCGCCGCCCACCCGCACGTGGCCTACGCGACCGCGGAAGTCGACCGGGTCTCCAGCTTCGAGCTAGTAGCGGTGGCGGACCCGAGTCGCGAGACGGCCGAGCGGTGGGCGGCGCCCTACGACGCCAAGGTGTTCACCGATCACCAGCAGATGCTGCGCGAGGTCGAGCCCGACGTGGTCATGGTCGCCGGGATCTACGGCGACCGCGGCCAGGCCGTCGTCGATGCCCTCAACGCCGGCTGCCATGTCATCGCCGACAAGCCGCTCTGCACGACCCTCGAAGACCTCGACGCGATCACCGAAGCCGCGCACCGCACCGGCCGCCACGTGACACTGCTCCTGGAGAAGCGCTACTACCCCGTCACCCTCGCGGCACTGGAAAGTTCCAGTCTGCTCGGCACCATCCACGGCGTTAGCTCCTCCGGCCCACACAAGCTCAACCGCCCGACGCGCCCAGCCTGGTTCTTCGACCGCAAGCAGTACGGCGGATTGCTGAACGATCTCGCCGTCCACGACCTCGACGCCGCACTGCTCTTCACCGGGCTGACCGGCGGGACCATCAGCGGTGTCGTCGTCGACGAGCTGTACGGCGTCGCGACGCTGAGCGGACCCGGTGCACTCGTCACCGCCGGCGTCGATTGGCTGAATCCGGCCGGCTCACCGATGCACGGCGACTACCGGATGAAGCTTGTCGGCACCGAAGGCACGGCCGAACTGCTCTGGGCCCGCAAGCGCCTCGTCCTGACCACGACCGACCTCGCCCCACACGACGTACCGCTGCCAGCCGGCTATCGGCCTGCGGAGCTGCCTTTGCAGGCACTTGCCGCAGGCAACGAACCGGACATCACCACCGAACGGGGCCTGCTCGCGACCCGGCTCGCTCTGCTCGCCCAGCAGTCCGCGGACAACGGCGGCGTACCCATCGCCTGGACAATCGACTGAAGAGAGGTCCTATGCGTTTCGCCCTGATCGGTGCCGGCGCGATCGGCACCGTGCACGCTCGCCTCATCGAAGCTCTCGGTTCCGAAGCCGACCTGGTCGCAGTGGTTGACCAGAACCTCGAGCGGGCCGGCAAGCTCGTCGAGCAGCACGGCGGCAAGGCCTACGCGACGCCGGCCGCGGCGTACGCCGCGGAAGAGCTCGACGCCGCCGCGATCTGCCTGCCGAGCGCACTGCACGCGGATGCGGCCGTCGAAGCGTTGCAGGCCGGCAAGCACGTGATCATCGAGAAGCCGGTGGACATCACCCTTGCCGCCGCGGACCGTGTGATCGAGGCGCAGCGATCGACCGGCCTCACGGTCTCGGTGATCAGCCAGCGCCGGTTCCAGCCGCCGGTCGCGCAGATCCGGGCCGCGATCGACAGCGGAGCCCTCGGCCGGGTGACGTCCGGGATCGCCGAGTCGGCCTTCTTCCGGCCGCAGTCGTACTACGACGGCGACGACTGGCGCGGCACGCTCGCTATCGACGGAGGCGGAGCCCTGATGAACCAGGGCATCCACGCGCTGGACCTGCTGGTCTGGATGCTCGGCCGCCCGGTCCAGGTCAGCGCGCAGACCGGGCGGCTGGCGCACGAAGGCATCGAGGTCGAGGACTTGGCCGGCGCGTCGATCCTGTTCGAGAGCGGGGCGATCGGTCTGATGCTCGCCAGCACTGCGGCGTACCCGGGTCGACCGGTGCGGCTGACGATCCACGGCGATCAAGGTACGGCGGTGCTGGATGACGATCAGCTCGCGTACTTCGCTACCGCGGAAGGCGCGCTGCCTGAGGCGACTCTGCTCGACGGACCGGCTGATTGGGGTCCTGTTGAGCTGGCCCATCTGGCCCAGTACCGCGACTTCATCGCCGCCGTCCGCGATGGGCGGGCGCCCTCGGTGTCGCTGGAGGCTGGGCGGCGGTCGCTGGCCACGGTGCTCGCTGTGTACCAGTCCGCCCGTACTGGGCGTCCAGTCGAGCTGAAGGAGGACTGACTGATGCGTATCGCCTTGGTTGGAACGGAGAACAGCCACGCGGACCACATCGTTCGGCTCTTGAATGTGGATCGGATCTCGGACGCACGGGTGGTCGCGCTGGTCGGCGACGACGAGAAGACCCACAAGCTCGCAGCCACCGGCGGCATCACCCAAGTCGTCCCCAGCTCGGCCGAACTGATCGGCTCCGTCGACGCGCTGATCGTCACCAATCGCGACGGCGCTCTGCATCGCGAGCACGCCGTACCGTTCCTCGACGCGGGTATCCCTGTCTGGGTGGACAAACCGCTCGCCGCGAGTACGGCTGATGCGCGGGCGATCCTTGATGCGGCGGCGCGTAGTGGCACGCTCGTCACCTCGTACTCTGCTGTTCGGTGGCTCGCGGATGCCGACGTACTCGCGGCCGCGGAGGTCGGCGATCTCCAAGCGGTCACGGTCACCGGGCCGGCCGATCCGGACAGCGAGTACAGCGGGATCTTCTTCTACGGAATCCATGTCGCCGACCTCGCCCAACGGCTCGCCCCTGGAGAACCAGGTCCGGTCGAGGTCGACCGCGTCGGCTCGACGATCGTCGCGCGCTACCGGAGCAACGACGTCCTAGTTACGTTGCAACTAGTTACGCCGAGGGGCGACGGCCGGGTGCCTTTCCACGCGGAGATTGTCGGTCGGACCGGTCTGGTCAGTCGCGACGTACAGCTCGATGCGGAGTACGTCGTACCTGGTCTGAAGGTCTTCCTCGAGATGCTCGCGTCCGGGCAGCGTCCGCTCGACGACGCGACGATGCTCGCGCCGATCACTGTGCTGGAGCAGACTCACACGAACCTGCGCTAGACCGTTCCAGACGTATGGACAAGTACGAGCGACGAGTAGCCGGAGCCGACTGGGACGCGGTGACCGCCGAGGTGAACGACCTCGGCTGCGCCTTGCTGCCGCAGTTGCTGACGTCGACCGAGGCCGTCCGGATCGCGGCGCTGTACGACGAGGTGAAGCGCTTCCGGGCCACGATCGACATGGCCCGGTACCGGTTCGGCGAAGGTCAGTACCGGTACTTCGACCGGCCGTTCCCTTCAGAGATTGAGGCCTTGCGGCAAGCGCTGTACCCGCGGCTGCTGCCGATCGCGCGCGACTGGTATACCAAACTCGGCCGCGAGCCGGAGTGGCCGGACACCCTCGACGAGTGGCTCGACATCTGCCACCAAGCCGGCCAGACCCGGCCGACCCCGATCCTGTTGCGGTACGGCGCGGGTGACTGGAATGCACTGCACCGCGACCTGTACGGCGACAAGGTGTTCCCACTGCAGGTCGTGATCAACCTCAACGACCCCGGGGTGGACCACACCGGCGGCGAATTCCTCCTGGTCGAACAACGCCCCCGAGCCCAGTCCCGCGGTACCTCAACCCTCATCCCCCAAGGCCACGGCCTGGTCTTCACCACCCGCGACCGCCCGGTCAAGTCCACCCGCGGCTGGTCAGCCTCACCGGTCCGCCACGGCGTCTCCCCAATCCGCACCGGCCACCGCCACACCCTCGGCCTCGTCTTCCACGACGCCAAGTAGCCCAAAAGCATCCGCGCCGCCTTCACCCTCGCGGTTGCTGTCGCGGTTGCTGTCGCGGTTGCTGTCGTGGTCGTGGTCGTGGTCGTGGTCGTGGTCGTGGTCGTGGTCGTGGTCGTGGTCGTGGTCGCCGAGGAGGATCTCAGCGACCGCCGCCGGCGCCTCGTTCATGGCGTCGTGACGGGTCGGGAGGTCGTGGACCTGCCAGTCGGGATCGGCTTGAAGTCGGTCGCGAAGTGGACCGAACGGCGTCTGGTCTTCCCACCCCGAGCAATAGACGAACTCGCGACGAGGCACCTGAGCGACGGCACCTGTGAGCCGGATCGTCTGCATGAACGACGCCAGCGGATGCGGCCGTCGGCGCGGATCACGGTTGCCCGGCGGCTGGACGGAGTACCCGGTAGCCGCCGCACCGGCCGCGAACACTCCCCGGAAGTAGTCGTTCGTCGCCGACCAACACGATTCACCGTCGTGCGGAACGTAGGCGTCAAGATGCACCATCCGCGAGACCCGCCCGCCGGCACGATCCGCGGCAGCAGAGATCACCATCCCGCCATAGCTGTGCCCGACCAACGTCACGCTCGTGAGCTGCGCCCGATCAAGCAGCCGCAGTACGTCGTCCGCATGCGTATCGAGGTTGGCGGAAGCAACCGTCGCAATGTCGTCCTCTGGCCCCAAACCGGTCAACGTCATGGCGTGCACGTCATGCCCGGCCCCCTCCAACAACGGCACCACCGCCTCATACGCCCAAGCCCCCTTCCACCCGCCCGGCACCAACACAAACGTCGCCATTTCTCTCTCCTGACCTCGACAACCTCCAAGCCAGTCTCACCAACCCACCCCCTGGCCCACCACCGCTAGAAAGCCAACCAATACCCATCCCCCGCCAACAAAGGACGCCACTCCGCGGCGGCAGTTCTGTTGGCCGCCTTCGGCGGCAGAGCCAGCGTCTACCCGTCTGAACGCGGTCGGGCGAGTGTCATGTGGACGAGGTATCTGCGTCGACCCTGCGCCGGTCTCCGCACTGGCTTCGCGAAATCGCTGGCACGCTCGAGGCGTACGGCGAGGGGCTCAGAGTCGGGCGACTATCTCGCTGACCGAGGCTGTCATGATCTCGAATCCCGAGCTTCCTTCCACGCGTTCGATCGCCGGTCTAGCGGTCGGGATCTGCGAGAGCAAACACAAGACGATCAACCAGTAGACGGAGTCCGCCATGTGCCGGTAGTGGTCAACGTTCGACGACGGCCGCTGACTCCGGTTATGCGCATGCTCGTGCCGTTCTTCCGTCAGGAACTCGCTCCACTTGTCAACGCTTGCAAGTCCAGCCTCGAATCGGGGCCCAGCTAGCTGGGCAAGATGGATCAACCTGGCTTTCAGCGGGGTCCTCCCGGGCAGGTCAGTGAGGTCGCGATGCAGACCTTCTGCTGCGGCTACCGCGTTGAGGAGCCTGTCCTCCGAGTACATCCCTGTCGGGCGTCTGACTGCCATGATTCGAGCCAACGTGCTTCGGTGGTCCGCTGCCAACGAGAACCAGGACCGCAATCCCGGTCCACCACCAATGTCGACGTAGCTGAACGCTATGTCAGTTGGAGGCAGGTCGTACGCGCCCTCCGTGACGATCCATCGTCCGAAATGGTCGATAGAAACCCGCTCGGACTTCGAGTCGCCGAGATCCTGAACTACATCGGGATGACTGAACTGGACCTTGGTATAGGCACTCGGCCGATCGATTCCCATCGACACGAGATCCTGAATGTCACTGGCGATCTCGAGCAGCTCCGCCTTCGGCACCACGGAGCTTAGCTTGATGAGCATGCCGAACGACTGCCACAACGTCAGTTCGCGGGGAACATGGCTCCGCTGGCCGAGGTTGTGTGTGATGTCCAGATCACCGAAGTCAGTCTTCACTGTCTCCCGACCGAGCCACTTTCCCTCAATTGTCGCAACCCACACCCCGTCGACGTGCTGTGCGCCATCTGAGGTGATCCCGTTCCGTCCGAGCCATGAGGCCAAATCCTCAAGCTCGATCATCATCCGATCGAACGCAATCTCTTCATCCGCGGAGAAGTGAACGTTGGTGTAGACCTCGCCGACACTCCAGGTCGATACGCCGAGCCCCGCCGGCGCGAGTACCGCGGCGCCCTTGCGGTTCGTCTCGAAGCAGCGCTCGAGGGTATAGGCGTGCTCTTGTGATTTCCCCAGGAGCCTGACGTAGCCCGCGGGCCGGCCCGTCAGACCCAAAACTCCATCAAGCCGAAGACGCCCACGCGAGTCCGGATCAAAGGTCAGCGCACCATGAACCTCGTTCTCAGGCTCGGTGGCCAGCCAGAACGTCCCGACGTCATCAAGCCTCTCCACACCAGCGATGCTAGGCCCACTGCCTCTTCTTGATGCGTCCCGCAGCCGACTCCCCATTCGCCCTCGCCGCCGAAGGCGGCCAACAGAACAGCCGCCGCGAGGCGGTCACCGATTGCCGCACCCACCACACGATTCCCGCGCGTTGCGCGACGCGGAGTCGACGTTAACGACATGAGGTGGTCCCGTCCGGACCAACCCTCCCCGCCTGAACCGGTCGCCGAACCGCCGTCGCAGTCCACTACCTCATGTCCTTAGCCACCGCGATCACCTCGCCGTTGGCGCCCCCGTCCACCTGGGGCTGGCCAAATCACCTGCAGCCGAGACCACATCCGTCCGCGCCGCCGAAGGCGGCCAACACAACAGCCGCCGCGAAGCGGTGTCCGATCGCCGCACCACCACCAACCACAACCGAGCCCGAGCCCGCGTACGCCGCCGGAGGCGGGCGACAGGAGAGGGGTTGTGGGGCGGTGGCTGGTTAGCCTTTTACGCCGGTGAGGGTTACGCCTTCTACGAAGTAGCGTTGGAGGACGAAGAAGATGAGGATTATGGGGAGGATTACTACCAGGGACGCGGCCATCAGGAAGCCCCATTGGGCGGTGTAGGTGGATTGGAAGCCGGCCAGGCCGAGGGCGAGGGTGAATTTGCTGTCGGAGGTCAGGTAGAGGAGCGGGCCGAGGAAGTCGTTCCAGACGCCGATGAAGGTGAAGATCACCACGACCACGACGACCGGTTTCGACAACGGCATGATGACCGCCCAGAAGACCTTCCACGGGGTGGCTCCGTCGATGTACGCCGCCTCGTCCAATTCGTACGGGATGGTCAGGAAGAACTGCCGGAACAGGAAGATGTTGAACACCCCGCCGCCCGCCCCCGCGAACCACGCCGGCACGGTCAGTGGGATGAACGTGTCGAGCGCCCCCACCGATCCCCACATGACGAACGTCGGGATCAGCGTCACGGCGTACGGGAGCATCACGCCCGTCAGCAGCAGCCCGAAGATCAGGTTCCGCCCACGCCAACGCAGCCGCGAGAAGCTGAACGCCGCGAGCGCGCACGTCAGCACGGTCCCGGTGACGACGAGCACCTCGATGATCATCGTGTTCAGGAAGTAGCGGGCGAACGGCTGCGAGCTGAGTGCTCCACTGAAGTTCGCCCACGCGAACGGTCGCGGGATCCATTGCGGCGGTGACACGAAGATCTGGTTGTCATCCATGAATGCGCTGCGGACCAGCCAGGCGAACGGCGTGACCATGATCAGTCCGCCCGCGGCCAGCAGGATCCAGACCGCGGTACGGCGAACCAGCGAGCCTTCTCGAATCACCGAGCCGCTCCCATCTCGTAGTACACCCATCGGCGAGCGTTCCGGAACAGCAGCACGGTGATCACCAGCACGATCACGAACAACACCCAGGCCAGCGCGCTCGCGTAGCCGATCTCGCTGTCGGTGAACGCCTTCGTGTAGAGGTAGTAGATGTAGAACTCGGTCGCGTTGTTCGGCCCGCCCTGGGTCATGATGTAGGCCTGGTTGAACACCTGGAACGTGCCGATCGTGCCGGTGACCAGGTTGTAGAAGATCGTCGGCGTCATGAACGGCAGCGTCACGTGCCGGAACCGCGCCCACGTCCCGCCGCCGTCGATCGCGACCGCCTCGTACAGCTGCCGCGGTACACCCTGCAACCCGGCCAGGAAGATCACCATCGCGTTCCCGAAACCCCAGGTGCTCATCAGGATCAGCGACGGTACGGCGCTCTGCTCGCCGTAGATCCAGCTCGACGTCGGCAACCCCGCCTGCCGGAGCATGCTGTTCAGCAGACCGAAGTCAGGGTTGAAGATCCAGATCCACAGCACCGAGCTCGCCACCGCCGGCACCAGCGTCGGCAAGTAGTAGATCGTCCGCCACAACCCACGGCCCCGGACGCCTTGGTTGACCAGCATCGCGACCACGAACCCGACCAGCAGCGTCAGCGGTACGACGCCGAGGGTGTAGTACGTCGTGACGTTGAGAGACTTCCAGAACAGCGGATCGTGGGCCAGCTGGTGATAGTTGCCCAGGCCAATGAATCGAGCGGGCGCACCGATCTGCCAGTCGGTCAGGCTGAAGAACAGCGACGCGATCATCGGCCCGATCGTGAAGATCAGGAACCCCAGGATCGCCGGTGCCGCCAGCAACCATCCCCAGCGTCGTTCTGCTCTCATCAGCTGCCGTTGGTGGGATACGTGCCCTGCAGGAGACTGCCGTTCAGCTTCGACGCGAGCGGCTTCAGTACGTCGGCGGCCGGGGTCTTGCCCTGCTGGATGACCTGGATGGCCGGCGTCAGCACCTTGTCGATGGCATCGATGTTGCGCAGCTTCTGGTAGAAGTACGGCGCCGAGTTGTTGATCGTGTAGTCGACTCCGGCCGTCTTGTACTCCGCTGGATGCGCGTCGTTCTTCGTCCAGACGTCGATGTCCTTCGGATCGGTGTAGTACCGCTTCTCCAACGGCATCCAGAGTCCGGTGCTGAACAGGTCGACCTTGGTCGGGTTGTCGTGGAACAGGTACAGCTCGACCGCCTCCTGCTCGTGCTTGGTCGAGGAGAAGATCGCGGTCGCGCCGCCCAGCGTGATCGTCATCGGCTTGTCGTACTTCGGCAGCACACCCATACCGAACTCGAGCTTGCCCTGGGCCAGATCCAGCAGCGTCCACTGCCCGTCGATCACCATCGCGACCCGGCGGGTCTTGAGCTGCACCGTCGTACTGGGCGCGTTGTTGCCCAGCTGAGCGGGTGTCGGCGCGACTCGGTGCTTGTACATCAGGTCGGCGAGATTCTGGAACACCTCGATCGCCTCGGGGCTGTCCAGCATCGACTTACGCCCGGTGTCGTCGGCGAAGTTGATGCCGCGGCTGAGGAGCAGCGGTTGGTATACCGTCGGGCCGAGGCCCGCGGAAACGCCGTACTGCCGGATCCGCTTCGGGTCGAAGCCGTCCTCGTCGGGGTGCTTACCGTTCTGGTCGAGCGTTAGTTTGTAGGCGTTCTGGACGAAGGTGTCCCAGTTCCACGCCTTGTCCGCCTCGGCCGGCGGGGTCTCGACGCCGGCGTCCTTCAGGGCCGCTTTGCTGTACCAGAGCGACATGATCTCGTTCGCGCTCTGGGTGCCGTAGGTCTTGCCCTTGTCCCACCAGAAGTACGTGCCGGGCAGGCGGTTGGCGAGGTCCGGGTACTTGTCGAAGTACGGGTAGAGGTTGACGAGCTTGCCCTGCTCGGCGAGGCGGTAGCCCATCGGGCTCTGCATGTAGCAGAGGTCCGGCTGCCGGTTGCTGGCGACCAGGGCGTTCAGCTTGGTGTCGTAGTCGGCCGGCGTGAAGACGGGTTTGACCGTCACCCCGGACTTCTCCTGCCCGAAGGCCTTGAGCATGTTCGTGATGGCCTTCTGCTCCGCGGTCGAGCCCCAGAACATGAACTGCAGCTGCTTGGCCTCGCCGCTGGAGCCGGAGCCGGACCCGCCGTCACCCAGCGACTTCCCGCTGCAGCCGGCGAGCCCGGCGAGTCCGGCCAGTCCGCCGAGCTGCAGCGCCCGGCGCCGTCCGATCGTTGCTGACATGAGCCCTCCTCGGGCGATGAACACGGCCACCGAAACACGGCGGCAACATGTTTCCTGACAATAGGAGCGGAGCCGAAATCGGTCAAGAGTCAACGTTGTAACAGGAACGAATCGGCCGCCTCGGCAGGTATGGTTGTTTCCGGAAACATCGTTATGGGGAGGTCGGTTGAGCCAGGAACGGCGGGCAACGGTCAGGGACGTCGCGGCCAGGGCGGGGGTGTCGCCGGGCACGGTGTCGAAGGCGCTCAACGGCACCGGCCAGATCAGCGAGGCGACCCGGGAGCGGATCCGCCGGGCCGCCGAGGAGATCGACTTCCGGCCGAACGCCTTGGCCCGCAGCGTGTTCGAGCGGCGCAGCTACACGGTCGGGATGATCACCACCGACAGCTTCGAGCGGTTCAGCGTGCCGGTCATGCTCGGCGCCGAGGACGCGCTCGGGGCCGGCCGGATCTCGGTGTTCCTCTGCGACAGCCGCGGCGACCCGATCCGCGAACGGCACTACGTCGACGTGCTGCTCGGCCGCCGGGTCGACGGGTTCATCGTCACCGGCCGCAACTTCAATCGCCGGCCTCCGTTGGCGGGCGCACGCGACGTACCCGTCGTCTATGCGCTGACTCCGTCGGCCGACGACAACGACTGCTCGGTCGTCGTCGACGACACCGCCTCCGGACGCCTCGTCGCCGAGCACCTACTCCGGATCGGCCGGACGAAGATCGCCCACGTCACCGGACCGGAGCGCTTCGACCCCGCACGACGCCGTCACGCCGGCCTCACCTCGGCGCTAGCCGCGGCCGACCTCGAGCTGACTGGCATGGCGATGTACGGCGGTTGGACCGAAGCATGGGGTCGTCAGGCGACGCACATCCTGTTCCGCGAGAACCCGGATATCGACGCGATCCACTACGGCAGCGACCTGCTCGCTCGCGGAGGCGCCGACGCCCTAAGGGAGCTCGGCCGCCGCATCCCGGAAGACGTGGCGATCACCGGCACAGACAACTGGGAGTTGATTGCCGAAGGCGCCCGTCCGCCACTGACCTCAGTGGATCTGCGGCTCGCCGACGTCGGCCGGGTGGCCGCCCAACGGTTGCTCGACGCAATCGAGGGACGACCACACTCGGGTCTCGAACAAGTGCCGTGTCAGCTCGTCGTCCGCGCCTCCACCGACGAGACCGCGGGCTGATACGGGAGCCAAACCGTCATCGGTCCGACGTCACGGTTGGCCCATTGATAGTAGGGCAGGGCAACGATCTGTACGGCGGCACCCAACGCCGCCGGTACGTCGCTGTAGAGGTCGTACTGCGGTTGCCAAACGGCGCCGCGCGTGGTGATGCGGTCGGTGCCCGGGACCTCCTCCAGCGTCGTGCCGGTCAGGACCAGGTCGTCGACGGGTACGGTCTGGTCGGTCTGCTCAACGGCGTACAGAAGCGGCCCGCGGCATATGGCGACCGAGCCGCGAATCCCTTCCACTCGTGGGTGTCCGTGCACGAGACGCGGTGCCATCGGGAGGTTGAGGACGATGCGATCCCCGGCTTGCCAGGCCCGACGGATCGTGGCGTAGCTGCCCGCAACGCCGGGGACGACCTCGTCTCCTACGGTGAGCTCGGCGCCGACCGACCAGGCCGGGATCCGCAGGCTGATCGCCGTCTCGGCCGGTTCATCGACGGTGATGACGACGCGTCCCGACAGCGGGTAGTCCGTGGTCACGGTGAGGTGAAGCCCGGCTCCTGTGATCGAGCCGGCGGCGTACTGATGGATCTGCAACCCGCGTTCATTGCTGGTGGCAACGTAGTGCTGCAGTGAGGCGAACGTGCGCATCAGGTTGGTCGGGCAACAACTCGTCCCGAACCACGGCTGCCGACCGTTGCCCGGAGCCCGCTTGTCCGCATCGTCGGAGTCGGCCCGGACCTGCAGCGCATTGACATAGAAGTACTTCGACCGATCGAGCGAAACCCCTGGCAGTACGGCGTTGTACAGCTGCCACTCGATCAGATCGGCGTACTCTGCCTTGCCCGTTGCCAAAAGCAACCGCCAACTCCATTGCAGGCTCGCGACCGCCGCACAAGTCTCGCCATACGCGACGTCATTCGGCAGCTCGTACGGATTGCCGAACGACTCACCGTCCCAGCGACTGCCGAGGCCGCCGTTGACGTACATCTTCGTCCGGACCATGTTCTGCCACTGCGTCTCGAGCGCCGCGAGCAGCTCGGCATCGCCGGTCTCGATCGCGACATCGGTGGCACCGGCGGCGAGGTAGATCGCCCGCACGGCGTGACCTTCGGGCGTAGTGGTTTCCCGGACCCGGATCCGGTCGGACAGGTACGCGGCGCGGCCGGGGTGGCCCGGGGCAAGGATCGAGCGGCCGTGTGCATCGACGAAGTACTTCGCCTGGTCCAGATAGCGCTGCTCACCCGTGGTGCGATACAGCTCGACCAGGGCCAGCTCGGCGACGGGATGTCCGCAGAACCCTTCACGCTGCCCCGGCCCGGTGCCGAATGTCCGATGCAGGTGGTCACCGGCCCGGCGTGCGACATCGAGCAACGCGGTCCGCCCGGTCGCCCGGTACTGCGCGACCGCGGACTGGATCATCGCGCCCATGTTGAAGATCTCGTGGTCGAAGTCGAGCTTCCCGTACCGCTCGTCCCGCTGGCCCGACTGCACGAACGTACCGAGGTACCCGTCGTCGTCCTGCGCGTCCGCGATCAGCGCCGTCCGGGACTCCAGCCAGTCGGCCAAGCGCGGATCCGAACTCCGGCCGGCCTCCCACGCGACCGCCTCGAGCCATTTGTACGCCTCGCCGTCCTCGTAGTTCGGCCCGTGGTACTCCGCATCCTTCACCCCCTTGGCGACAACGCGGAAGTTGTCCCACTGCTCCTCGAGATGCTCGGCGCCCTTCGGGATCGAGACCGTCCCGTTGGTCGCCTGCAGGTCGCCGAGGAAGCTGCCCGCGAGTTGTACGTCGCGCAGGCCGAGCGGGCGCAGCGCGGTAGCCGCTACCGGCGCGGCCGGTCCCTGAGATGTCGTCGTCACCGCCCCATCGTGACAAGCACGGGACGGTTAGGCAACATGTTTCCGTGTTTTCCTTACGTCGCCAGTTCGGTGCAGATATCCCAGGCCGCCTGTTGGAGAAGAGCGGTGTCGAGGCCCTTGACCGGCACCTCGATGCCGACCGGGTCCTCCTGCAGGAGCGCGATCAGGAACACGCAGGCCGCGAGATAGCTGCCGGCCAGAGCCGGGTGACTGTTGTCCTTGTCGTGCAGGGCGGGCTGATCATGAGTCGCGAGGAACCGCTCCCAGACCGTCCCGACCGGGATCAGACTCGCTCCCAGTTCGACCGCAGCCCCGCCGTATGCGTCGGTCAATGCCTGCTGAGTCTCCGGTGCGTTCCGCCGCGCCCAGGTTAGGTAGAACGCCGTACGCGCGCCGGCCGCCCTGATCGCCGCGTCGAAGTCGCGCGCGCTCTCCCGGAAACGCGCCGGGCTCTTGATCGGCAACGTGCTCTGCTCCTGCAGTACGACGGTGTCGAAACCGCCGCTCGCGATCGCGTCGAGCGCCTTGCCCGCGTTGAGATGTTGCCGCAGCGACGCCCCGCCTGCCGAGATCAGCTTGTGCTCGATCTCGATCCCCCGCGCGCCGGCCAGTCCCTTGATCAGCCCGGGCAGGTTGTTCCGCGAGGTGAAGCTGTTACCCACAAAGAGAATCCGCACAAAGTCGGACGTTACTATGCCCGGATGACGGATGGGCTGCGGATTGTGCCGGTGGTGGACGACGCGCAGGTGCTGGATTGGCAGCGCGTGCACAACGAGATCATCCCGACGGCGCCGTTGTCGGTCGCCGAGATCCGCGAGCGGCTGACGCGGAACGTGCTCGAGGTGGCGTACGACGGAGACGCGCTGGTGGGCTGCTCGACCGTACGGCCGCCTTCGGACGAGACTGCGGCCGCGGTGGTGATCGCTCGCGTGCTGCCGGCGTACCGGCGTCGTGGCTTCGGCTCGGCGATCTATCAGCACTGTCTGGACCGGGGGCGACAACTGGGCGACGGGATCGAGACGCACATCCTCGCCAGCAACGAGGAGGGACTGCGGTTCGCCAAGGCGCAGGGGTTCGTCGAGGTGGAGACGTACCTGCTGCCGGGCGACACGATCCCCTTTGTCGAACTACGGTTGGCCGAGTGACTATGCGCTTCTCGATCAACATTCCGAACTTCGGGGACTTCGCCGACGCCCACACGGTCGCTCGGGTCGCAGCCGCGGCCGAGGAGGCAGGCTGGGACGGGCTGTTTCTGTGGGACCACGTCGTACACAGCAAGGAGCAGCGGCGCGGGCAGCCGTTCGGCGACCCGTGGATGCTGATGACCGCGGCCGCGTTGGCCACGTCGCGGATCAAGCTCGGACCGCTCGTGACTCCGGTCGCGCGGCGGCGGCCTGAGCAGCTCGCGCGGCAGGTCGCCACGCTGGACTCGATGAGCGGCGGCCGGGTGATCTTCGGCGCGGGGCTCGGCGGACCGATCGAGGACGAGTTCGGCAGCTTCGGCGACGAAACCGAGCCGAAGGTGCTGGCGGAGCGGCTGGACGAGGGGCTCGACCTACTGAGCGCGTACTGGTCCGGCGAGCGGGTGAACCATGCCGGGAAGCACTACCAGGTCGATGACGTGGAGTTGCTGCCGGCAACGGTTCAGCGACCACGGCCGCCGGTCTGGATCGCCGGCTACTGGCCGCGAAAGGCTCCGATGCGCCGGGCCGCGCGCTGGGACGGCGCCGTACCGCTGTTCAAGAGCGCGAACCACGGCGAGGCCCCACCGGTCGAGGAGCTACGCGAACTGGTGGCGTTCATCCAGGAGCAGCGCGAAGACCGGAGTACGCCGTACGACGTGATCGTCGGCGGGATCAGCCCGGCCGACCCGGCCGCGTCCCGCGCGCTCGTCGAGCCGCTCGCCGAAGCGGGCGCGACCTGGTGGGACGAGCGGCAACTCATCCGCGGCAAGGACTTCTACCGCCTCGATCCGGTCCTCCGCCGGATCGAACAAGGCCCGCCAGCCCTTGCCTAAGCTTGGCGGTGTGAGCGACTCCTGCTGTGCGCCGTCCCGGGGTGAGGTGTCGGCGCCTCCTCCGGTTCCGGTGGAGCGCGGTCAGCATGGGGTCGAGCAGGTGGTGCTCGAAGGCGGCGCGTTCGCGATGGGCAACAGCAACGGCGATGAGAACGACGGCGACGGCGAGACGCCGGTGCACACGGTCGAGTTGGCGCCGTACAGCATCGACGCGACGAGCGTGACGAATGCGGACTTCGCCCGGTTCGTCGACGCGACCAGTTACCGGACCGAGGCCGAGACGTTCGGGTACTCCGCGGTGTTCCACCTCGCGCTGGCCGCCGAGCCGGACGAGGTGATGGGGCCGGCGTCCGGTACGCCGTGGTGGGCCGGAGTACGCGGCGCCGATTGGAGACACCCGGGTGGTTCGCGGTCCGATCTGGACGGGCTCGACGAGCATCCCGTCGTACATGTGAGTTGGAACGACGCGGTCGCGTACTGCAAGTGGGCGGGACGGCGGCTGCCGACGGAAGCCGAGTGGGAGTACGCGTCCCGCGGCGGTCTGGACGGGGCGCGGTACCCGTGGGGCGACGAGCTGATGGACGACGACTGGCGCTGCAATATCTGGCAGGGCGAGTTCCCGCGGACGAACACCGAGGAGGACGGCTTCCTCACGACGGCGCCAGTACGCACCTTCCAGCCGAACGGCTACGGGCTGTGGCAGATGGTCGGCAACGTGTGGGAGTGGTGCTCGGACTGGTTCGGCCCGCGGTACTACAAGTTCTCCCCCGCCGAGAATCCAGTCGGACCGTCGCTCGGCGCGGCCCGGGTGATCCGCGGCGGCTCGTACCTCTGCCACGACTCGTACTGCAACCGCTACCGCAACGCCGCCCGCTCCTCCAACACGCCCGAGTCCTCAATGGGCAACGCCGGCTTCCGCACCGTCGCCGTCACGCGTCCTGAGTGACCGCGGGCCGTCGCAACCCCGGCGTACTGACGGCCACCGCGGCGACTGCCGCGACACATAGCAGCGCACCGGAGGCGAGGGAGGCGACGGGTGAGGTGAGTTGGGCGACCACTCCGCCGCGAAGGTTGCCGAGGTCGGGGCCGGCCTGGCCGACGATCTGCTCGGCGGCGCTGACTCGACCGAGGAGTTCGGACGGCGTGTGCAGCTGAACGATCGTGCTGCGCGAGACAACCGCGACCGTGTCCGCGGCGCCGGCGACAGCAAGACAGACTAACGCCAGCCACGGCGCCGGAGAGAACGCGAACAACAGCAAGGCGACTCCCCAGGCCGCCGAGCCGCACAGCATCACCACGCCGTGCCGCGGCAGCCGCGTGAACGAACCAGAGAACAGCGACGCGGCCACCCCACCGACGGCGATCGCCGTCAGGAACAAACCGAGCGTCCGCGGGTTGTTGCCGAACCGCTCCGCGTTGATCACCGGGAACAGACTGATCGGCATCGACAACACAGTCGCAGCCAGATCGGTCACCAACGCTCCACGAATCACCGGCGTCGCCACCACGAACGTCAGTCCGTCCCATACCCCGCGCAGCCCGGGCTTGGCGGTTCCCTCGAGTTGCATCCGCGGCAGCCCGAGTACGCCGTATAGCGCGGCGAGGAAGCTGAGCGCATCGATCAGGTAGCAGACGCCGACGCCCCAGGCGCCGATGATGACCCCACCGAGCGCCGGACCGACCAGCATCGCGCCCTGGAACCCGATCCGGTTGAGCGCGATCCCCGCGGCGAGCTGCTCGCGGGACAGAAGGTGCGGCAGGACGGTCCGCGCCACCGGACCGGAGGTCGCACCGAACGACGCCTGTACGGCGACGAGGCCGAGGAGGACGCCGACCGGTACGTGGCCGATCACCAACTGGCTGGCCATCACGGTTGCCGTGAGCAACTGTCCGCAGGTGGTGATCAGGTAGATCCGGCGCCGTTCGAGCCGGTCGACCAGGGTGCCGGCGAACAGGCCGAGCACGATCAACGGCAGCGCCTGCGCCAGACCGACCGCACCGGTCCAGGCCGGGCTCGAGGTCTGGTCCCAGACCTGAAACATCACCGCGACGAACGTCAACTGGCCGCCGAACCCGGACAGCACCTGCCCGATCCACAGCCGCCGGTAGGCCACGACTCGCAGCGGGCCGAGGTCGATCAACGTGCCCTTCACTGCAGCTTCTCGGCGATACGGTCGTAGAAGCTCTTCTTGGCCAACGCTTCCTCGATGTCACGGACGACCTGGGTCATCGGGTACGGCAGCTCGGCCTCGAGCTCCGCGATCGCAGCCTCAGTCGCCCGCCACTCGGCGGCCAGCAACTCGACGATCTTCTTCGACTTGGCCGTGAGCGTGACCTGCTTGCTGCGCGCATCCGCACCGGGCACGGTCCGGACCAGGCCGGCGGTGCGCATCGCGGACACCTTCTGGCTGAGCGCCGAGTGGGTCCGCCCGATCGTGTCGGCCAGCTCGGTGATCGTCATCGGGCCCTTGAGGTGCAGCTGGAGCAGCTCACGCACGTACGTCGGCTTCAGGCCCTTGATCTCCCGATCGGTGTAGATCCGGCCGATCTCGCCGTCGATCCGGGCCAGCAACTCCTGCAGCGGCCGCCATTGACTCTGCTCGGTGGGGTCGTCCATTCCTGGATTGTAACAGCACTTATATAAGTGCTGTTGGGTTGGGTGGGCGGACCGCCACGCAGGCAGAACCCCCTCTCTAGGCCGCTGCGCGGTCGATATCCACCACTTCTGCATGCGTGGCGGTCCGCCTCTGGCGGATCCACACCGCGGCAACAGTCGCCGACACGACGCTGATGGCGGACAGGGTGGCGAAGCCGTAGCGGGTGTCGGTGTGGTTGGTGACGACCGAGGCGACGAGCATGACGGCGACGGTCGCGGTCAGGCCGTAGCCGTTGGCGACGCCGAACGCGTGCCCGACCCGCGACTCGTCCACCGAAGTCATCAGCAGCGACCGGGTAGCGATCCTCGCCTGGCCGAACACGAACGCTCCGACCAGCACGAGCCCCATCAACGCCGGTACGCCGAACAGTGGTTGCAGGACCAACAACCCCGTACACAGAAGGAATCCACCGACTGCCAGTCGCAAATCGCCGAACCGCAGCGCGGATCGCCGGTAAACGGCCGCCGCGAGCAAGAACCCAGCTCCACCCACGGCGTCGACCACGCCGAGAACGGCCGGCCCTCGATGCCACTCCCCTACCAGCAACACGGGAAGCAGCGCGTTGAACACCGTCACGACCACCAGTCCTTGACCGAACAGCAGCGCCAGCGGGGCGAGCGGCAGCCCGGTCCGCCTGGTTGCTTGCGGCAACTCCTCGAGCGACTCAACCGGACGGCGCCGCGAGCCGACTCGCAGCACGAGTACGGCGGAGATCGCGAAGGTCAAGGCGTTGAAGGTGAAGAGCGGCTTCGGACCGAAGTACTGGAGGGCGACGCCACCGACCGATGCGGACAGGAGCATGCCGCACTGCAGGGCGATCTCGTAGTGGGCGTTGAAGCGACGGAGCTGGGCCGCGGGAATGCGTTCGCGGATCAGCGCTGCGCTCGCCGGAGTGAACTGGGCGGCGATGACCGCGAGAGCGAAGTTGGTTGCGTAGACGAGCGGTTGCTGGGAGACCCCCAGAGCGAGGCCGATCGGGAGTGCGAGGGCGGCCGCTGCGCTGACCAGGTCGCAGGCCACCCACAGCCGGCGCCGGTCGAAGCGATCGGCGAGACGACCGAAGTACGGCGAGAGGACGGCCTGCGGTACGGCGACGGCGATGAAGAGCCAGCCGACGTCCAGCATCGAGCCGTGCGCGCGGACGAGCAGCAACGCGGCGCCGAGCAGCTGGATGTTGTTGCCGAGGGACGTGATGAAGGCTGCGGGCAGCAGCAACCGAAGTCTCGAAGTCACCTGGTGAACGATGCCAGCGAAACCTGACAATCTATGGCAGTGATTCAGTAACCGAGTGAGGGTGAGGTTGCTTCCGGGATGAGGAGTTTGGGTGGTGTGGTGAGGCCGACGGACCAGATGTCGAGGGTGTTCCGGGTGTTGCGGACCGGGTAGACGAGGGTGGAGTTGCCCTGCCAGACGGGTTGGTCGTCGATGGAGCGGCTTTCGGGTGGGTGGGTGATCTGGTGGGTGGCGAGGTCGAGGACTGCCAGCCGCCAGGTCCCGGTTGCGACCTTCTGCTTGTAGGCGATGCGCCGGCCGTCGGGTGACAAGGACGGGCACTCGACGTTCTCGGCGATCGCGGTGCCGCGGTACGCCCGGTAGTCCGCCTCGATCAGGTAGGTCTTCCCTTTGCTGCCGAGCGTCACGTAGAAACGGTTGCCGTCAGCACCGAACGTGATGCCCCAGTAGTTCAGGTCCGAGGCGAAGTACCGCTTCCCGTGCACGAAGACCGCGAGCTCCTCGATGGTCTTCACCAAGCGCCCGGAGCCCACCTCGTACAGGCCGGTCCGGGTGGAGAAGCCGGTCGCGGCGTACGAGTCGCCGGTGACGAAGAGGGTCCAGTTCACGATCCGCCCGTCCGGCGAGACCCGGGCCCGGCTCGGTGTCCCCGGCAACGTCTCGCGATGGCGTTCGCGCAGGTTCGCATCCAGCACGATCATGTCTGTCAACGGCGGCAGCGAGCCGGGCTTCAGCCGCAGGCAGATCGCCGTACCGCGGGCCGCGGCGAACCGGTCGCAATGCAGCTCCCCCACCCGCCGGGCCGCAGCGGGATCACTCATCGGTACTGCGGCCAGTTTGCCGGAGTCGGGTCCGTCGGCGAGGTTGCGGAACAACATGGTCTGCGGGTCGAGCTTCATCGGCTGACCAGTGACGACGGGTACGGCGTTCTCGGTCGCGCCGCCGGTGCGGGCCTGGACGACGTACGTGATCGCACCACCGAGAAGCGCGAGAACGGCGACCGTGGCGAGGAGGAGTCGGCGGCTCATCGGCGTACCTCAAGCGGTTTGAAGACGGCTGCTGCGATGGTGACTGCCAGCAGGGCGAGCGTGATGGCGAGGATGGCGGGACGGAGGTCCCAGAGAGTCCAGAGCACGCCGACGGTGACGGCGGCGGCCATTCGGGCCAGTGCTTGGCCGGTTTGCAGAACGGCCAGCCCGCTGGCTCGGAGGTGTTCGGGGAGGAGTGGGCCGACGGCTGCGGGGAGTACGCCGTCGGTGGCGGCGTAGAAGGTGCCGTGGAGGGCGAGGACGAGCCACCAGCTGCCGACCGGGCCGCAGATGACCAGTAGGGCGAGGACCAGAGCCAGGTGGCCGCCAAGGAAGATCTTCCAGCGGCCGATGCGGTCACCGAGGCGGCCGAGAGGGACGGCAAGCAGGAGGAAAGTGCCGGCTGTGCCTAGTGGAAGCAGGGGGAAGACGTTGATGCTGACGTCCCAGCGGCGTTGTACGGCGAGGTAGACGAAGGAGTCGGTGATCGTGAAGAGACCGAGCCCCGCCGCCCACAGGCAGCACCGGCGGAAGTCCGGGTCACGCAGCAAACCGAAGACCGGCAACTGAGCTGATCTCGGTGACGGTGGTGAGTGATCGCGGACGAAGGTGGTCAGGAGGATTACAGCGCAGGCCGCCAGGCAGAAGCTGGTGACGAAGACTGAGTTGTAGTCGCCGAGACTGGCCCACAGGACCGCCGTGGCGACCAGCGGACCGAGGAAGGCACCGACGGTGTCCAGCGCTCGGTGGACACCGAACGAGCGGCCCATCGTCTCCGCCGGGCTGCTCAACGAGATCAGTGCATCGCGAGGCGCGGTCCGGATCCCCTTGCCGGCCCGGTCGATCGCGAGGACCGCGCCGATCGCCGGCACCGTGGATCCGGCCGCCAGGAACCCGAGTTTCGAGATCGCCGAGAGCGCGTAGCCGATGCCGGCGACGGCTTTCAACCGTCGCCAGCGATCGGCCGCATGTCCGCCGACCAGCCGCAGTACCGCGGTCGCTCCGGCATACAGACCATCGAGCAAGCCGAACTGCAGCGGGTTCAGCCCGAGCCCGAAGACCAGGTACAGCGGCAGGATCGCGGTCACCATCTCGGCCGACACATCGGTCACCAGACTGACGATGCCGAGGGCAACGACGTTCGCGGGGACCCGCCGCAGTGGCGTTCGGAGCGGGCCGACGGACGCGAGGTACATCAGTGGCAGGTGTACGTCGGGCTGCTGTCCAGGACCTTCCCGTCCAGGCCGATCAGCTGACTGGTGAAGGTCGTGTCGGTCATCGACAGCTTCAGCACGCCGTAGTCCGAGATGATCTTGGCGGTCGCGGGATGCGCGGCGTGCACCGGGTACAGCGGCGCTCCGCCCATACCGCCGATGATCTGCATCGGCCCGTTCGGATCCGGATCGCCGTTCGCGTTCTGCGGCAGGAAGCGTTCGTAGTGGTGGTCGTGCCCGTTCAGCACCAGGTCGGCCTTCGCGGACACCAGCGTCTGCCACAGCGGAGCGGCGTCGGGGTTGTCGCCGTGATCACCGGAACTGAAGCGGGGATGGTGGTAGTACGCCGCGATGCAGCCCTTCGTGTTCTTCGCGAGGTCCTGCTTCAACCAGGTCAGCTGGGCCGGTTCACGCAGGTCGTCCTCCTTCACGAAGTCGTTCGAGTCGAGCGCGATGAAGTGCCAGTTGCCGAGCTCCCAGCTGTAGTAGTTCTTCCCCTGCGGGGTCGCGATCGAGCCGAAGTACTTGTGGTACCCGTCGTACGGAACGTCGTCATACGTCTCGTGGTTGCCGGGGATCGGGTGCGTGATGTTCTTGAACTTCCCCCACGTCTTCGCGTAGTAGTTCTGGAAGTCCGACAAGTGCGCGTCGTCGTACTGGTTGTCGCCGATCGTCAGCACCGCGGCCGGCTTGATCGCCTCGACCAGCTTCGCGGTCTTCGGATGGACGCAGCTCGAGTCGGACGCCGTACAGCGGTCGGCGATGTCTCCGGCCGCCGCGAGCACGAAACTGCCGTTCCCGCCCGCGCTGGTCGTGACCGTGATCGCGTCACTCGCCGCGGACACGTTGCCTGCCAGATCCCGCGCCCGCACCGAGTAGTGGTACGACGTGTTCGCGGTCAACCCGGTGTCGTTGTACTGCGGACCGGGCGTCGACGCGACGACGCTGCCATCACGCAGTACGTCGTACCCGCTCACTCCCACGTTGTCCGTCGAGGCGGACCAACTGAGGGCGACCGAGGTGGCCGTGGCGCCGGTGCTCTTCAGGCCGGTCGGGACGGTCGGAGCCTGGGTGTCGCCGGTCGAGTCCGTCGCGCCGTAGGCCTCGAGCTCCCACAGCGAGTAGCCGTACGACGTTGCGCGCTGCGTGCCGACCAGGCGGAGGTACCGGCCGTGCGCCTGCAGGCCGGTCAGGTCGTCGGTCGCACCGTTGCCATTCGCAACCTCCTTGACCGGCGTGAAGGTTGTCCCGTCGTCGGAGACCTCGATCCGGTACGCCTTCGCGTACGCGGCCTCCCAGCTGAGCTTGACCCGGCCGATCGTGGCCGGCTGGCCGAGATCGACCTGGATCCACTGCGGATCAGAGCCTTCGGCACTGGCCCAGCGGGTCGACGCGTTGCCGTCGACCGCACGAGCCGCGGCCAGCGTGTCACCTTCGATGCTCGAGGCAATGACCGGTTTGCCCTGCGACAGCAGGGTGTCTGCGAACGTCTCGGCATCGGCGGCGGATCCACCGAGGGCGGCGAGCAGACCGATCGGGAGCACCAACGCAAGTAGGCGCATTCTCATCATGTACCTCCGGGGGCGCGGAGCAGAATTGTTAGGAAGGTTACCTAACAGTTGCCGGACGGTAAACCCTTCGGATCATTTATGCGCCGAGTGCATCAACTTGGGGCAAAAGATTCATTGGACGGATGAAGCGGTGGCTGGTTGGGTCGACGGTATGGATATGCGCACATTGGGACGAGTGGGGATCGAGGTCAGCCCGGTCGGTTTCGGGTGCTGGGCGATCGGCGGTCCGTTCAGCAATCCGGCCGGGGAACCGTTGGGTTGGGGTGTGGTCGACGACGACGAGTCGGTGCGGGCGATCCGGCGGGCGGTCGAGCTCGGGGTGACGTTCTTCGACACCGCGGACGTGTACGGCGCCGGCCACAGCGAACGCGTTCTCGGCAAGGCGCTCGCCGGGATGCGTGATCAGGTGGTGATCGCGTCCAAGTGGGGCAATACGTTCGACGAGTCGACCCGGGTCATGCACCAGCAGGACGCGACACCGGAGTACGTTCACAAGGCTGTACGCGCTTCGCTCGACCGGCTCGGGACCGACTACCTCGACCTGTATCAGCTGCACTTCGACACGACCGACGAGCTCGCGTTGCCGCTGCGTGAGGCCTGCGAGGAGCTCGTCCACGACGGGCTGATTCGCGGTTACGCGTGGAGCACCGACACGTTGCACAGCGCGGAGCTCTTCGCCGAGGGCACGTACTGCGTCGCCGTCCAGCACGAGGCGAGCGTTCTGCACGATGCGCCGGACTTCTTCGCGCTGTGCGAGCGCGAGGACCTGGCCAGCATCAACCGGACCCCGCTCGGGATGGGGATCCTCGGCCGCCGCGACGCGAGCACGCCGGCGACCGGGGCGGACATCCGGACGATGCCGCCGTCCTGGCTGCGGTACTTCGACGAAGGCGGCATACCGGCTCCCGAGTGGTGGGACAAGGTGTCCGCGATCCGCGACGTACTGCAGAGCGACGGGCGGACGTTGGCGCAGGGGGCGTTGGCCTGGCTGTGGGCGCGGAGTCCGCGGACGGTGCCGATTCCCGGCTTCCGGACGGTCGAGCAGGCCGAGGAGAATGCCGGCGCGATGGCGTTCGGACCGCTCAAGAACGAGCAGCTGGCTGAGATCGCAAAGCTGCTGGCGGGCTGACTTTACAGTCGGGGCAAGGTTCTGAAGCCTTGCCCCGACAGTGTGTTTATCGATATACCTATCCTCGTGCAGAGGCGACCCGAGTCAGGCGAGTGGCTTCGTCGTGCCGCGGGTGACCAGCTGCGCCGGTACGACGACCTCCTGTGGATCACCGATCGCCCCGCCGTTGATCTGAGCCATCAGCAGCGAGGTGATCGCGTCCGCCATCGCGTCGTGACCCGGGTTGACCGTCGTCAGCGACGGGACCAGGTACGCCGCTTCGTCGATGTCGTCGAACCCGACCACCTGCACCTCCTCCGGCACCCGCAGTCCCGCGTCGACCAACGCCCGTACGGCGCCCATCGCGAGCACGTCGGTCAGCGCGAACACCGCGTCGAAGGCGATCCCGCGATCACGCAGCGCCCGGATCGCGTCGTACCCGTCCTGCAGGCGAAACTGGCAACGGACGTTGAGTTCCGGGTCGATCGGAAGGCCGGCGTCGGTGTGCGCGGCCGCGTAGCCCTCGGCCCGGAGCGCGGGCATCGTCGCGGAGCCGTCCGGATCACCGCCGATCATCGCGACCCGGCGAGCGCCGGCGGCGAGCAGGTGGGCGGTCGCCTGCCGGGCGCCGTCGACGTTGTCCATCATCACGTGGTCGAAGCGCGACGGCAGCGGCCGCTCCCCGATCATCACCACCGGCGCGTCGGTGCGGAGCTGACTGAGTTCGGCCGGGTCGGTGTCGACCACGCTCAGGATCAGGCCGTCGTACATCCGCAGCCGGGAGAACGCGACCGCGTCCAGCTCGCCCTCGCGGCTCGCGCCAGTGCGTTCCATCACGATCCGCAGGTCGTGCGCCTCGAACCGGTCAGCGAGTCGGCCGGCCAGCTGGGCGAAGTACGGCCGCTCCAGTTCCGGTACGGCGAGGCCGATGACGCCGGTGCGGCCGGCGCGGAGATGGCGGGCGGCCAGGTTGACCTGGTATCCGAGCTCGCCGATGGCCGCGAGCACGCGCTCACGGGTCTCGGCGCCGACGCGCGGCCGGCCGTTGATCACGTTCGACACGGTCATCGTCGACACCCCGGCGAACCGCGCGACATCAGCCATCGTCACCACGGTCGAGGGCTTTCTCATGCCGACCACTGTAGGGAACAAGGAGGGCCTAGTGCCTGAAGCTTCGACATCGCGGGTCGTGATCGACCTCGACGTACCCGGTCCGACCATCAGCCGGCACCTGTACGGCCACTTCGCCGAACACCTCGGACGGTGCATCTACGGCGGCTTCTACGTCGGTGAAGACTCGCCGATCCCGAACGAGGGCGGCATCAGGCTCGACGTGGTCGAAGCGCTGCGGGCGCTGGACATTCCGAACCTGCGCTGGCCGGGTGGCTGCTTCGCGGACGAGTACCACTGGCGGGACGGCGTCGGGCCGAAGGCTGACCGTCCGTCGATGGTGAACACGCACTGGGGCAACGTCGAGGAGAACAACCATTTCGGCACCCACGAGTTCATGGCATTGTGCGAGCTGCTCGGCGCGGCGCCGTACGTGAATGGCAACGTGGGCAGCGGGACCGTGCGGGAGATGAGCGAGTGGGTCGAGTACCTGACCCGCGACGGCGACAGCCCGATGGTCCGGCTGCGGAAGGCCAACGGGCGGGACGATCCGTGGCGCGTCCCGTTCTGGGGCATCGGCAACGAGGCCTGGGGTTGCGGCGGGAATCAGCGTGCCGAGGCGTACGCCGACCTGGCCCGGCAGTACTCGACGTTCCTCAGGGATCACGGCGACAACAAGCTGTACCGGATCGCGGCCGGCGCGTCCGACGACGACCTCGCGTGGACCGAGGCGTTGCTGAAGGCGGTCAGCTGCTTGGGTTGTGGACGGGAGCCGAACAACATCTTCCAGGCGATCTCGATCCACTACTACACAGTCGCGGGGACCTGGGAGCAGAAGGGCAGCGCGACCGACTTCAATCTGGACGACTACTACCAAACATTGCGGAAGGCCCAGGGCATCGAGCGGATCATCAGTGCGCATTCGGCGTTGATGGATGCGTACGACCCGGACCGGAAGATCGGCCTGGTGCTGGACGAGTGGGGCACCTGGTGGGACGTCGAGCCGGGGACGAACCCGGGCTTTCTGTATCAGCAGAACGCGATGCGGGATGCGCTGGTGGCGGGCGTGCACTTCGACGTGTTCCATCGGCACGCTGAGCGGTTGGTGATGGCGAACATCGCTCAGACGGTGAACGTGCTGCAGGCGATGCTGCTCACCGACGCCGACGGTGGGCTCGTCCGAACGCCGACGTACCACGTGTTCGAGATGAACAAGGGGCACCAGGACGCGGTCGCCGTACCGACGCATGTGGTCGAGCAGCCTTTGTACGACTCGATGGAACTGGTGTCGGCGTCCGCTTCGGTGAAGGACGGGCGGGGGCTGGTGTCGGTCAGCAACCTCGATCCGGTTGCGCCGCTGGACGTCGTACTGGATCTGCGGGGTGCGGCTGTGCGGGAGGCGGCCGGACGGTTGCTGACGGCATCGAAACCGCAGGCGTACAACACGGTGGATCTGGCGGCGGTGGCTCCGGTCCCGCTCGCGGTGGAACCGGAGCCGCGCGGTCTGCGGGTGACCTTGCCGCCGCATTCCTTTGCGACGGTCAGTTTGGTTTTGTGACCGCGATCTGGAACTCGTGCACCCAGTTCGCCGGGTTGTCCGGGTCGAACTCGAGGTTGACCTCCCGCGCATAGCCGTGACTGCGGTAGCCGTTGTCCTCGATCCACTTGGCCAGCGTCTGCATGCTGCGATCGGCCTCCATCATGTCGCCCTTGTGGACGATGGTGGCAGCTTGCGTGATCTCGGCCAGTTCGAGGACGTCGAGGTCCTTGGCTGTCTCGCTGTTGACGGGTACGGCGGCGTGCACGCGAACGGTCTCTCCGTCGGCGGCCTCGTAGTACGCGATCGAATTGCCGCTGGGGTGCACGCCCGCGGCGCCGAGTCGTTCGAAGAGCTGGCCGAACAGTGGTTGAAGTACGGGACCGATGTCCTCACCGTCGTAGCTCGGTGAGATCGCGGACAGTTCGGCGACCCGGGTCGGGGCGATGTGCTTCAGAACGACGTCGTCGGTGGGCATGTGGCCTTCCCTCTCGATGAGTCGGAGCCTCGCCTCGACACTCGTCAACCGGGCGGTACTGCGGGCGAGGTCGTCCTCGAGCTGAGCCTGCCGTAGCCGGAGCATGCCGCGCAGTTCCTCGGCGGACAGCTTCGCGTCGACGATCTCGCCGACCTGTTGGAGGCTGAACCCGAGGTCCTTGAGCGCGACGATCCGGTTCAGCCGACGGAACTGGTCGGCCGAGTAGAACCGGTACCCGGTCACCTCGTCGACGACCGCCGGCCGTAGTAGGCCGAGTGCGTCGTAGTGCCGCAGCATCCGCGCCGACACCTGACCGAACGCGGCAAAGTCTCCGATGCTGAACATGCCCCCACCCTCCCCCTTCCCACAGTGTCAAGGTCAACTCCCGGGACCTTGAACACCCTTTCGGGGCCTGCAACAGGAAATAACCTGTTCAACGTCCCCGCGGGGTGTTCACACCACCCGGAACTGACCCGCCGGCAGCCCAACTGCTGTGGTTCGGCGGAGGTGCGGTGGGTACGGCGGATGCGTCAGGAGGTGACGCGGATTCGGCGGTCGCGGATGGCGGCTACTGCTAGGGCGGTGACGAGGAGGGCTACGCCGCCGGCGGCGAGGCCGGTTACCAGGTCGCCGCGGGTGCTCAGGCGGGCGTCGCACTGCATCGGGGTGATGCCATTCTCGGGCTGGAAGACCGAGCCGCAGGCGTCTCCGCCGACGTGGACGGGCCGGACGGCGAACACCACCCCGGCGATCAGCAGGATCACACCCACCGCGCCGAGGACCTTGCTCAGCACCGGCCGCCCTTTCGGGGCGCAGCAGTCAGGATCGACCACGATTGCCTGGTCAGATCCAACATACGCACGCTCACACTCCCTGGCAGCACTCGACCGATCCGCAAGATTTGATCAAATCTAACGCAGCTAGCGGCCAGCCCTGAAGCTCACCACGGCCCGCCGATGGAATCTTCACTTAGTTCTAACGCTCCCCAGGCCGAACCGGTTCAACCGTCAAGAACCGCCACCAAGGACCCGCTCGCGCGCCCGTGCGCGACGTCCGCGAGCGCCCGATCGACCGCGTCGAACGGCACCACCGTCGTATGGGCCCTGACTGGGAGCCGCGCCAGCAGGCGGAACAGTTCCTCCCCGTCGCGGCGGGTATTGGACGTGACGCTGCGAAGATCCCGCTCGTGGAAGAGGTGCCGTTCGTAGTTCAGCGCCGGTACGTCGGACAGGTAGATGCCGGCCACCGCCACGGTCCCGCCGGGCTTGAGCGCTTCGAGTGCATACGGGACCACGTCGCCTGCCGGCGCGAACACGATCGCCGAATCCAACAGCACCGGCGGCCGATCGGCGGTCTCCCCCACGAACACGGCGCCCAACTCGCGGGCAAGCGCTCGATTCCCTTCACCGCGGGTCATGACGAACAGCTCGGCGCCTTGAGCGGTCGCGAGCTGTGCGGTCAGGTGCGCACTCGAGCCGAAGCCGTAGATGCCGAGCCGACCACCGGGTGGCAGGTTCGCGCGGAGCAGTGATCGGTAGCCGATGATCCCGGCGCATAGGAACGGCGCGAGCTCGACTGCGGGCCGGTCGGTCGGCAGCGCGTACGCGTAGTCCTGCGGCACAACGGCGTACTCCGCAAACCCGCCGTCGGCATCCCACCCGGTGTACGTCGACCACGGACAAAGGTTCTCGGCCCCCTGCCGGCAGAACTCACAAACCCCACAAGTCCCCCGCAACCAAGCAATCCCCACCCGATCCCCAACCGCAAACCGCCCGGCCGTTCCGCGGGCGACTACGGTGCCGACTGCTTGGTGGCCGGGGACTGTGCCCGGGTGCTTTGGTGGGAGGTCTCCTTCGGTGAGGTGGAGGTCGGTGCGGCAGATGCCGCAGGCTTCGACCTTCACGAGGACCTCGCCGGGCCTGGGTTCCGGCACGGTACGGCGTACCTTGCGCAGCGGGCCGCTGTCGATCGGGCCCGGACGCTCCACTGCCCATACCTGCATCTGGTCGGTCATGTCTCCATCATGCGACGCGTCGGAGCGCCTGCTCGCGTCGTTCGGCGACCTTTGAGCCCGACTCCCGCCGCGCCATCCGCCGCAGTACGACCGGAGCCAGCAGCAACCCAGCCACAGCCCAGACCCCGAGAACAGCCGCCGTCTCCAGGTGCCGCCAGGACCCGTCAACCTCGACCGCCGGGGACGGCAGCAGCGCCGACCGCATGCCGAGCCCCATCCAGTAGATCGGCGTGACCTGGCCGATCCACTCCAGCCAACTCGGCAGCGCGGTGATCGGATAGAAGATGCCGGAGATCGCGATCAGCCCGAGCATCGGCAACTGGATCAGCCCCTGCGATCGCGCAGTGGTGAACACCGAGCCGAGCACCGCGCCGATCGGCAACGTCGCGACCAGGCCGAGCAGCAACACCCAGCCAAGCGTCAACCAGTGCGCCGACCCGAGCGAGATCCCGTCGACCAGAAACAGCGCAGGGATCAGCAGAATCGCCAGGTCCGCGATCAACCCGCCCCCGACCGACACGACCTTCCCGACGACATAACCGACCAAACCGTTGGGTATGGCCTTGGCGCGGAGCAGCGTTCCGTCGGCGCGGTCGGCTGTGAGGAGCTGGCTGATGCTGACCATGCCCATTGCGGCGTTCATCCCGAGGATGCTCGGCAGTGCGAGCGCGCCGAGCTGGAACCCGGTCGAGCCGAAGTCGCGGTTTCGCAGGAAGAACAGTGCGACCAGCATCAGGATCGGCCAGAGGAAGTGGCTGAGGAGTTCGGCCGGATTCGTGAACGACTGCCGCAGCTCGATCAGCCCACGCTGCCAACCCACTCGGATTCTCATGACTGCTCCCGGACCAGTGCGAGGTAGGTGTCTTCGAGCGAGGCTCGGCGTACTTCGAGTTCGGCGACAGCCTCGCCGTACGTCGCGAACAGTCCGCGGACGAACGCGGTCGAGTCCTCGGTCGACTTGCGGAACGGCCGACCGTCGATCGTCCAGCGGACCTCGTCCTCGCCTGCGATCAGCTTGGTGAGCTGAGCTGTCGTGCCGGCCGCGATGATGCGGCCCGCGGTCAGGACGAGGATGCGGTGCGCGAGCTTGCTCGCCTCGTCGAGGTCGTGGGTGGTGAGCAGGATCGTGGTGTCCTGCTCGGCCGCAAGTCGTCGTACCAGGTCGTGGAACTCCGACCGCGCCTCTGGGTCGAACCCGGCTGTCGGCTCGTCCAGGAACAGTACGTTGGGCCGCCCAACGATCCCGATCGCGACGTCGAGCCGGCGGCGCTGACCGCCGGAGAGGGTCCTGATCTTCTGACCGGCGTGCGCGGTCAGGCCGACCGCGTCGAGCAGTTCGTCCGTCGGCCAGGGGCGCGGCTCGGCCGAGGTTGCGTACGGCGCGTAGTACGAACCGAGGTGATGAAGGAGCTCACGGACTCGCCAGTTGCCGTGGTCGCGCCAGGACTGCAGGACGATGCCGAGCCGGGATCGCCAACGTTCGTCACCCGCGGCCGGGTCGACGCCGAGGACCTCGACCCGGCCCGCCGATCGGAGCCGGAAGCCTTCGAGGATCTCGATCGTCGTGCTCTTGCCGGCGCCGTTCGGGCCGAGTAGCGCGACCACCTCGCCCGGGCCGGCGTCGAACGAGACGTCGTGCAGCACCTCGGTGTCGCCGTACCGCATCCGCAGGCCGTCCACTGTCAGAACCATGGCAGCAAGCTATGTTGCGTTCACTAGATCGGCAATCGTGATGCCTGGCCAGGCAGTCGCGAAACCCTTGGAAACATGGCAATCTGTGCAATGAAGCTGTGAGGGAATGCAACTCGTTGCAATGAGCTGACGGTAAACGCGCGGAGGTATCGATGCCCGGAGGCAGGCTGAGTCACCAGGACCGGCTCGACATCGCGGCCGGACTGGCGGAGGGGTTCGGGTACGCCGAGATCGCGCGGCAACTGCAGCGGCCGACGTCGACGATCAGCCGGGAGGTCGGACGGAACGGCGGCGCGGGCGGGTACCGGGCAGACCACGCGCACTACGCGACCGCCTCGCGAGCCCGGCGCCGACGGGCGGTCGCCGCGGAGGCCGACCGACGTTCGGACGATTCGCGGCGGGCGTATGTTGAGCGGTTTGCGGCGATGATGGTTGAGGGTGGGTTGCCGCGGATGGCTTCGCGAGTGCTTGCGCTGTTATATACGTCCGACTCTCGCACCCTCACCGCGGCCGATCTCGTCCGGGAGCTGCGGGTCAGCCCGGCGTCGATCTCGAAGGCGATCGGTTATCTCGAGCGCGTCGGCATGGTCCATCGTGAGCCCGATCCGCACCGCCGGTTCCAGCACTACGTGATCGCGGACGACGTCTGGCTGAAGGCGTGGGAGGTCAGCGCCCGGACCAACTTCAACTGGGCCGAGACCGCGGCCGAGGGTGTCGAGTTGGTCGGGCGCGACACTCCGGCCGGCGAACGGCTGGCGCAGATGGCCGAGTTCTTCGAACGGCTCAGCGAGGACATGTCCGGCGGCGCAGGCTTCCAGGACTGCCTTTCTGTCCTCGCCGCGCTCTGGCAGGCGGACCGGTTGCTCGAAGACGAACTCGCAATCAAGCTCGGCTGGCCCGTCGAGCGGGTCACTGATGCGCTCGATTACGCGATCAAGGCAGCAGGGGCCGCAGCATCCGCCGAGTGACGCCACCGTCAGCCAGGCCTAGTTCGACCAGGTCGTCGAAGATGTGCTGGTCGCCGGCGGCCGCGCGAATGCCGGCGTCGAGGATTCGTTCCGAGCGGCTGAGCTGGGCGACGAGCGCGGTATGCCGGAGGTGCCTCGACAGCAGGCGAGACGTCCGGCGACGGTACGGCGTACCTGCGTCCGAGCTGCCCGCCCGTAGTGCATCGGCGATCGACCGCCCGGCCAGTAGACCAGTCGCGACCGCGTAGTAGATGCCTTCGCCGGTCATCGGGTTGATCAGTCCGGCAGCGTCGCCGGCGAGCAACACCGGACCGCGCTGCGGACGCCAACTCCACCCGGCGAGCGGCAGGTGATGACCCCACCACGACTCGCCGCCGTCGGTGGCGCCCGGCAGCAGGGTCTCGAGGTGTTGCAGGAGGTCGGATCGCGTCGGGCGGGTGCCGGCCAGCAGTTCGCCGTACCCGACGTTGGACCAGCCGTCGCCGCGGTCGAACGACCAGGCGTACGACGGTTGCCGGCCGGGGCCGTACGCGATGACCTGACTCGCCGCCCGAGCGGGTGGCGTCGGTGCGTACCCACGGATCGCGAGCGCGACCGGACCAGACTTCGTCCCGAGCTCCCGCCGTACGACGGAATGCGCACCGTCGGCGCCGACCACGAAACGGGCGTGCAGGTCGTCGTCGACCGTGACGGATTGGCGTTCGATCGTAAGTCCGCGTACTCGCCGCCGGATCAACTGAGCCCCGGCCGCCTGCGCGGCCTCGACGAGCCGTTGATCGAACACCATCCTCGGCACCACCCAGGTCGGGCGGGACATCTGCCGGTCCACGCCGGCCTGGCCGCGATTCAGGACGAACCGACGTACCGGAGTCCAATCGTCGAGGATCCCGGTGACACCGACCTCGGCGAGCAGATCGAGTACGTGCGGCGCGATCCCGTCACCGCAGGCCTTGTCCCGCGGGAAGTCGTGCCGATCAAGCAACAGAACAGACAGCCCCGGATCCGCCGCCAACGCGCCCAGCGCCACCGAAGCCCCCGCCGGCCCGGCCCCCACAACCACCAAATCCCACACAAGCACCTCCCACCCTTCGGGCCACAGTCTCGCAGCAACCGAAACCCGCGTCGTGGGTCAGGTGCCTGGGCGGCGGCCGGGTTTGTTGGGGCGGCGGGCGGTACGCCGGATGCGCGAGGTGTGCGGAGTGGTCTGGCCGATGGGTGAGACCGGGCGCGGCTCGTCGGGGTCGACGACCTTGAGCGGTGGCGGGACGAAGACGGGGATGGTCTCCTCTTCGTCCTGCGGCACCACCGGCGGCGCGGGCGGACGTGGCGGCGATTGGGCTCGGGCGGCTGACTCTTTGCTTACCCGCACTCGAGGTGCCCCGAGTAGTACGCCCGGCGGGACGATCGGTTCGCGGTGGCGGCGGTGGGGAAGCTCAGTGCTCAGCTTGATGCCGAGCGCATCGATCAGTTTGCTGCAGGCAACGATGGAGACGGCGACCGCGACTACCGTGCAGGCCGCGAAGAGGATCGACTGGCCGCCGGACGACCAGTTCGACGGGTCGGTGCGGACCATGGCGGCGATCATCGCGACCACGAATGCGTTGGTGATGCCGATGGCGACGGCCAGGCCGACCGTACAGAGCAGTACTCGCCGCTCCAGCCCGACATCGTCGGCCGCGGCAACGAGTCCGGCGATCAATCCCGCGAGTACCGGGACTGTATAGACAAGCGCCAGCGTGAGGCCGGGGCTGGCGACGAGGTAGAAGATGTCGAAGACGATCGCGGTGCCGGTTAGTGCGGCTGCGAAGCACACCACCATCGGCGGGTAGGCGCGCAGCACCGAGACCGTGTCCGCGGGCACGGTCTTGAACATCCGCAACGCCAACAGCAACTACTCATCCCCTCGTCCTCCCCCATTGTGCAGGTCCCCACCACCGTCCGTGAGACTCCCCAACCAGCGAGTCGCCGACCCACCGCACTTTAGGGTGGTGCGGGTGGATGAGGTACGGGTTGCGGTCGAGGCGGAGCTGAGGTTGTTGCTTCCGGAGGTTCGGGGGTCGGCGGAGGCGGTGGACGCCTTACTCGATCCCGAGTTCGTCGAGGTCGGCGCTTCGGGGCGGTTGTGGGATCGGCCGGCGATCGTCGAGGCACTGGCGTCCGGGGAGATCACCGACACGGATCCGATCGAGGCGACCGAGGTCGCCGGGGTGCGGTTGGCCGAGGATCTCGTCCACGTGACCTATCTGTCCCGTCGTACCGGTGGTGCGCCGGTCCGCCGCAGCTCGATCTGGCGGCGGACCGACGGCACCTGGCGGCTCTACTACCACCAAGGCACGCCGACCGAGAAGGCTTAGGCGGCCGTCTGCGTCGGAGCCAGCTTGTCCCGGAGGTCCTCGAGGATCCGGCGGAGGACGCGCGACACCTGCATCTGGCTGACGCCGATGTCGTCGCCGATCTCCGACTGCGTCCAGCCCTCGATGAACCGCAGCTGCAGGATCCGGCGATCGCGGTCGCCCAGATCGGACAGCACCGGCTCCAGCATTTCCACCGCTTCCAGTTGGTCGATGGTCGCGTCGTCGTCATCGGCGACCACGTCGGCCAGCGTGAGTTCCGCGTCGGCCTCGGCCGGGCGGTCCAGCGAGAGCACGTTGAAGCAGCCCTTCGCCGCGAGTGCCTGCTCGACCTCGGTCACCTCGACCTCGAGGTGCTCGGCGATCTCCGCCGGCGTCGGCTCGCGGTTCAGCTGCTGCTCGAGCTCCGGCAGCTTGCTCGCGATCGTGCCTTGCATCTCCTGCAGCCGGCGCGGAATCCGGACCGTCCAGGCGCAGTCGCGGAAGTACCGCTTGACCTCGCCCCGGATGGTCGGGATGGCGAACCCGATGAACGGGGTCTCCGCCTCCAGCCGGTAGTGGTGGGCTGCTTTCAGCAGGCCCAGGTAGGCGACCTGCTCCAGGTCGTCGGACTCGGCGCCCCGGCCGCGGAAGCGGCGCGCGATGCCCTTGGCCATTTCGAGGTTGAGTTCGACGACTTGTTCGAGAAGTTCCTGCCGCTCGCCTTCGGCGGTGCTGACAGCCCGGCGTTCCATCAGTTCCCGGGTAGCTGTTTCACGTGCGGCCCGATCGGGCTGAGTGGCTGTGCGGGTCGACGCCCGCTCCATGATGCTGGTGACCATTGGTATGACCTCGCGACTGTCTCGTCACGGCGTGGCACTTCGCTGAACCACGGTCATGCCTGCAGAGAGAGTCGTACCCCGGCACTCGCCAACTCATGCATCGAGCCCAAAACCGTCACTGGGGGCGACCGGACACGTCTGTCCGGCGGGCCGCGACAGGCGCATCGTCACAGGAAGTAAGGGAGCGGACACATGACCCCAAAACGTGTACGATGCAAATGCAAGGCCAGATGCACGTGCATATGCCAAGGACGTACGGAAGGTGCAGCAGATGACTGCGATCTACAACGGCATGCCCGGCGACTCGAATGGTGAGCTGATCTGGCGCAAGAGCCAGCGCAGCAACGCGAACGGCCAATGTGTCGAGGTAGCGAAGCTGCCCGACGGCGGTGCGGCGGTGCGCAACTCGCGCTTCACCGACGGCCCGGCACTGGTGTTCACCAAGGCCGAAATCGAGGCGTTCCTCGGCGGCGTTCACGACGGCGATTTCGACGATCTCGCCTGAGCAACACCGCGCAACACGAAAGCAAGGGCCCCTTCGCCAGGCGAGTGACGAAGGGGCCCTTTCGTGTGTCCGGAGAGTCCGGTACGACGGCCGCGCGGTGACGCCGGCCCGGTCGTGTCCAAGTCATTTCAGGGGCCCGCTCAGGCGGCTCAGCGGCGTACAAAAACGCCAGGGCCGAACTCTCCGGCGAGAGTCGGCCCTGGCGTGCCTGAGGGGCAGGTAGCGGGTTACTGGACGGTGAGCGGCCAGAGCTGCTCGCTCGGCAGCTCCGATGCCTTCCCGGTCGCCGCATTGTCAACGGTGATTCGCAATCCGGTGAACTTCGGCGTCATCACGCGCTGGTACCGCGAAGCGCGGTCCGGCTCCGCGACGTACTCGGCGATCAAGTGGTCGCCCAACCAGATCCGCACCATCTTCCGTCCTCCTACTGCTCTGTCGGTGGTCATTGAGCCAGGCTCACGATCGGGTCGCCGTCGAGTTGGCGAACCCCGCGCAACCAGCCCTCGAAGGCCCAGCGCTGTTGCTCGGGGCAACGCGCGACCAGCTCCTGGATCTCCCGCTCCGTCAGCTCCTCGGGCGCGCGGCCGCCGGTCATGTCTGCGGTCTGCTCCACAACTTCACTGTCGTTGTCGTTCATCGACTCGGGTTCCCCAACCAGTCATGCCAACGGGGGGCCGTTGGCGGTCTGTAAGGACCGGCCTGCTGGATCACGCGATGTCACCCATCGCGAGATTCAGCTCACCTTCTGTGCATGAATCAATCATGGCGTCGGCACGCGACGAATGCAAGCGCCCGATGCACGTGCATCGGCACGTTTTCCAATTCGAGACCACAACGGGCCCGATTCCGCCTGAATCAGCCTCGATCGGCCGCCCTCGGCCCGGGTTCAGCGCCGCTCAGCGGGCTAGTATGTACTGACAAATAGATCCAGACCGGATCGGCTACTCTTACGCTCCGTGTTCGCTGCTGCGGATCCGGCGCTCTTTTGTAAGAGCCTCGGCAGATCGAGGCGCAACCGTGCGATGATGAGCACCTGCGGGTGAGGTTTTGCCGATGTTGAAGACAGCTGCTGGGGGCCGTGGGAGGTGGGTGTGACCGAGTCGGGCGCGCAAGGCGGGCCGACGACGCTGCGCATCATTCTCGGAGGACATCTACGCCGGATGCGGGTGGCGGCTGGGATCAGCCGGTCCGACGCTGGATGGGAGATCCGCTCGTCGGAGTCGAAGATCAGCCGGATGGAGCTGGGCCGGATCGGCCTGAAGGAACGCGACGTCGGCGATCTGCTGAAGTTGTACGGTCTCGATGACGACGAGGAACGCGCTCGTCTGCTGGCTCTGGCCGCCGAGGCGAACAACCCTGGCTGGTGGCACCGGTACGGCGACGTGCTGCCGAGCTGGTTCCACGCGTACATCGACCTCGAAGCCGCCGCACAGCTGATCCGTCTGTATGACCTCCAGCTTGTTCCCGGACTGCTTCAGACCCGCGAGTACACCCGCGCGGTCGTCCAGCTCGGCCGCGGGACGGTTCCGACCGAGGAGGTCGAGCGCCGGATCACCCTGCGGCTCAAGCGGCAGGAAGTTCTGACCCGTCCGGATCCGGTCCGGCTGTGGGCTGTCGTCGACGAGGCAGCGCTTCGCCGCCCGGTCGGCGGCGTCAGCTGCATCATCGAGCAGTTGAACTACCTGATCGAGATGTCCGAGCTCTCGAACGTGACGCTGCAGGTGGCGCCGTTCAGCCTCGGCGGCCACTCGGTCCAGGCCGGCGCGTTCACGATCCTCCGGTTCCCGGAAGAGGATCTGCCGGACAAGGTCTACATCGAGCACCTCAGCAGCGCCCTGTATCTGGACAAGCCCGAAGACCTCGACCAGTACACGGCCGCGATGGAAGCGCTGTGCGTCGCCGCACCGACACCCAGCAAGACCCGCGACATCCTCACCAACATCCGCAAGGACTTCGAGCGCTGACCGTCAGCTGTTGTCAGTGATCCAGGTGATGAGGGCTTGGGTGGCCTTCCAGTCGCTGCGGACTGCCGCGGCCAGGTCCGGGGTGTGGATGATCGGCTCGAAGCCGTAGTTCTTGCTCACGGTCAGAGACTTGTGGCGGAGCAGGTCAATGCGCGGGTGGTCGGCGTCGTACCCGCGGGGCGTGGTCTTGAGTTTGTCGCCGCCGACGGTCCAACCGGCCTTGGTGAGTTTGGCGAGTAGCTTCTCCAGCTGCTTGCCGCGACGGTCCTCGTCGATCGCTGTCCGGACGCGCGCCAGCCGCTCGGAGCTCGCGTCGTAGAAGCCGGCGGCGACCCGGACACCGGGCGCGGACACCTGGATGTACCAACCGGTCGCCGGCGCGACGTCGATGAACGCACCCTGATGCGTCTTGTACGGCGTCTTGTCCTTGGCGAACCGCACATCGCGGTACGGTCGGAACAGCTTCGCCGCACCGAACTCCTCCTCGAGCTCCGCGAGCAGCTCCGTCATCGGCGCCCGTACCGACTCCTCGTAGACGTGCTTGTGCTCCGTCCAGAACGACTTGGTGTTGTCCATTTCGAGATCGTCGTAGAAGTCCAGCGCCGCCGCCGGAAAGCCGGTAAAACTCATGCCGTAACGATAGTTCGCCCGACAGAACGGACAGACACCAGATGCGCGCGATCCAGGTCACCCAGTTCGGTGGTCCCGAGGTACTCGTCCCGACCGAGCTCGACCCGCCGGTCGCCGGGCCGGACCAGCTGCTGGCCGAGGTGAGCGCGGCCGGGGTCAACTTCGCCGACACCCACCGCACCGACGGTTCGTACCGGGGCGGCATGACGCTCCCGTTCGTCCCCGGCGTCGAGATCGTCGGCCGCACCGACACCGGCCGCCGGATCCTCTCCCCCATCTTCGAGACCGGAGGCGGGTACGCCGAGTACGCGCTGGCGCCGGCGCACCGGGTGGTCGACGTACCGGACGAGGTCGGCGACGGGCAGGCGCTCGCGCTGCTCATCCAAGGACTGACGGCCTGGCACGTACTGCGGAACAGTGCGCGGCTCTCCGCCGGTGAGACAGTCCTGGTGAACGCGGCCGCAGGTGGCGTCGGCTCGATCGCCGTTCAACTGGCGAAGCACTTCGGCGCCGGTCAGGTCATCGCGACCGCCTCGACCGAGGCCAAGCGGGAGTTGGCGCTGGAGCTCGGCGCAGACGTTGCCATCGACAACGACCCGGACGGGTACGTCGATCGGGTGCGCAAGGCAACAGATGGTCGAGGCGTGGATGTCGTGCTGGACTCGACCGGCGGACCGACGATGCTCGCAGGCATCGACTCACTCGCCGGATTCGGCCGCCTGGTCAACTACGGCAACGCCGGCCGCGAGGGTCGCCCGTCGGTCGACCCGAGTGCGCTTGCCCAACGCAACCTTTCGGTCGCCGGCTTCTGGCTGGTGCCAGCGATGGACCTGCCCGGCGGGTACGTCGAACCGCTGACCGAGCTCCTAGCCCTCACCGCCGCGAAGGAGCTTCGTCCACTCGTCGGCGCGGAGTACCCGCTCGAGGATGCCCGTCGCTCCCACGAGGAGCTGCTGGCCCGCCGGACGACCGGCAAGCTGGTCCTCAAGCCCTGAAGAAAGCGCGGATGTCGGCGGCGAGCACGTCCGGCTGTTCCAACGCGGCGAAATGACCGCCGCGCGGGTAACTGGTCCAGCGAACGATGTTGTCGCTGTCAACGACCTTGTGCCGCAGCGGGATGAAGTTCTCGTGCGCCAGGTCGAGCAACGCCGTCGGCGTCCGCGAGGGCTCGGACGGTTGTCCCCAGTACGACGCATGCGCGCGCTCGTAGTAGATCGCGCCGGCCGATCCCCCGGTCCGGGTCAGCCAGTAGAGCATCACGTTCGTCAGCAGCAGATCGCGATCGATCGGCGCTGCCGGATCCGCCCAGGTCGCGAACTTCTCCGCGATCCAGGCCAGCTGCCCGACCGGCGAGTCGGTCAGCGCGTACGCCAACGTCTGCGGTCGCGTCGACTGCAGGTCGGCGTACCCCTGCTGCTCCGACGCGAAGCCCTGCTGACGCCGCCACGAGGCCCAAGTCCGTTCGCGCTCGGCCGGGTCGAGCGGCTCGAGCTCCTCCGGTGTCGGCTCGGAGGTCGCACCCGCACCAGGGATCAGGTTGAGGTGTACGCCGATCACCCGGTCGGGATCGATTCGCCCGGCCTCGCGGGAGATCGCGGCACCCCAGTCGCCGCCCTGAACGCCGTACTGCTGGTAACCGAGCCGGGTCATCAGCTCGGTCCAGGCACGAGCGACGCGCTTGAACTCCCAGCCAGCCTCGCGCACCGGGCCGGACAACGTGAACCCCGGGATGGTCGGGAACACCAGGTGGAAGTCGGTCAGCAGCTTGGCGAACTCGACGAACTCGACGATCGACCCCGGCCAGCCGTGCGTCACGACCAGCGGGATCGCGTCCGGATCCACTGACGGGATGTGGGCGAAATGGACCCGAGCCCCGTCGATCGTGGTGGTGTACTGCGGCCACTCGTTCAACCGCGCCTCGGCCGTCCGCCAGTCGTACTCGTCCCGCCAGTAGGCAACCAAGTCCTGGAGATAGGCCAGCGGGACACCGCGCGACCAGCCGACGCCGGGAAGCTCGTCCGGCCAGCGGACCAGCTCCAGGCGTCGACGTAGGTCGTCCAGCTCGCTCTCCGGCACGTCCAGCCGGAACGGTTCGATCGTCACCTCAGCACCTTGACGCACTGAGGGCGGCCGCGCATCCCGAATTCAGGCGGTGACCTTGGCGCGAGTCCGGTCGCGGATCACCTTGATCGCGACGGCGGCGATCAGGCACAGCACACCGGCGCTGATCACGATGGTCGCCAAGGTGGCCGCACTGTTCAGCGCGTTGTCGCAGGCCATCGGCGTGATGCCGCCGGCCGGCTGGAACGCCGAACCGCAGTCCGCACCGGCAGCCGAGACCGAGCGCAGGCCGAGAAGCGCCCCGCAGAGCAGCAGAACCACTCCGGCAGCGCCGAGGATCTTGTTCAGCGTGATCACGATCAGACCGGATCCGCTGGTCTTGGGCATGCAGAACGCATACCCCGTGAGCCCCGTAGCACTTCGATCACTCCTGACTTCGACGGACCACCCAAGCATCGAACTTACGGTCAGGCCCGCGATGATCCCCACCCGAGCAGCCGGTCAGGACCGATTCTTCACAGAGACCTTACTCAGAACATGACCGACTGTGACGGTGATCTCAGATCAAATGACTGTGATCTCAGATCAAATGGAAGTGACCGTCACCCGAGGCGTTCTTCCAGGTGGACCGTGATCTCCTCGCCCGGGTCCTTGCCGATCAGGTCGCGCAGGTCGCCCTTGACGGGCAGTTTGTGGGTCCCGTCGCCGAGCGCCATGAACGAGCTCTCGAACGGGTGGCCGTCCATGGTGCCGCGGACTTTCACCAGGCCGCGAGTACCGAAGTACTCCGCCGATCCCGGCAGCTGCACGTAGGTCCAGCCGCCCTTGGCGTCGCTCTTCAGCAGCGGCGCGGTGAAGGTCTTGTCCAGCTTTCCGGTCTTCTGGCTCACGGTGAGCTCCTCTCTACACGCTTAGGTAGAGACTGCGGGCACGCTTTCGACATCCACGGCCAACCTATTCTGGAACTTGTGCAGACGATGATCCGCCGGGCCGGGCGGGACGACGTACCGGCGGTGCTGGCCCTCCTCGACGGGGCGACGGAGTGGCTGGTCGCCCGCGGGCAGACCGAGCAGTGGGGTACGACGCCACACTCGACGAGCCCGCGCCGGGTCGAGCAGATCACCGCGTTCGCCCAGGACGGCGAGTTGTGGGTCAGCGAGGCCGACGGGCGCGTGGTCGGCGCACTCGCGGTCGGCGCCGCGATGGATTACGTGCCTGCGGCAACCGAACCCGAGCTGTACGTCCGTCTCTTGGTGACAGACCGTGCATCCGCCGGGCAGAACATCGGCGGCGTGCTACTCGACCACGCCCGCGCGCTGGCCCGGGAGGCCGGCGTCGGTTTGCTCCGCGTCGACTGCTTCGCGGGCGGCGACGGAGGGCTGGTCCGGTACTACGAGAAGCAGGGCTTCACGCCAGACGCGGAGTTCGCCGTACCGCGGGTCAATGATGCGGACTGGCCGGGTCAGGTGCTCTCCCAGCATCTGTGATCGACCGGTGTACGGCGCCGTGCGCGTCACTGCAATGAGACCCGCCGGTGGCGTGGTCGACCTGGAGCGTGGAGTGCGTCAGATGGTGGCGCTCGGCAAGCACTTCCTCGATCCGCATCCGGATCTGGTGACAGTCGAGGCCCTCGGCAACCAAGATGTGCGCGGAGGCGGCCGGCTCACCGGACGTGATCTCCCAGACGTGCAGGTCGTGGATCTCGACCACACCGTCCACCGCGCACAGTTCGGCGCCGAGCGCCTGCGGGTTGATCGCGGTCGGCGCGGCCTCGAGGAAGATCCGGCCAGAGTCGCGGACCAGTGAGATACCGGCCTTGAGCATCAGCGCGGCGACCACCAGCGCGGCAATCGCGTCCGCCCGGGCGAACCCGGTCAGCAGCACGATCAGACCGGCGATCGCGGTCGCGATGAACGCGAACAGGTCGTTCAGGATGTGCTGGAACGCGCCCTCGACGTTCAGGCTCGAGCGGTTCGCCTTGCTGATCAGCCAGGTGGCGAACAGGTTGACCACGATCCCGACCACACCGGTGATCAGCACCAGCGCGCCCTTGACCTCGGGCGGATGGATCATCCGGTTGACGGCCTCGTAGACGAAGTACACGGCGAGCAGCAGCAGCGTGATGCCGTTGGCCTGCGCGGACAGGATCTCGACCCGCTTGAACCCGTACGTGAACCCGCCCGCCGGCGGCTTCGCGGCCAGCCGGATCGCCAGCAGCGCGAGCGCGATGGCGATCGCGTCGGTGAGCATGTGCGCCGCGTCAGTGACCAAAGCCAGCGAACCGGCCGCGAACCCGACGATCACTTCGGCGATCATGAACCCGACGATCAGCGCGAGCGCACCGCCGAGCAGTTTGCGATCGGCATCGGAACTCACGGCGTGTCCATGTCCGTGGCCGTGCTCGTCGGAGGTCACGGGGCCTCCCGGTCTGGACTGAGGAGCGCAGGGAGCGAAGCGACCGGAGCGACGAGGGAAGACCGGGAGTTAAAGCCCCGTGACCACGCCGGCGCCGAAGGCCCGGCCAAAAGCACAGCGCTCATGACTCGGACCGTTCGGGGTGGATGGCGTCGGTGTGCTCGGTGTGGGCGACGGCGAGGTCGAGCAGCATTCGCACGTGCCCGTCGTCGAGTCGGTAGAAGGCGTTCCGCCCATCCCGCCGTACAACGACCACGCGGTGAGCTCGCAGCAGCCGCAGCGCATGGGAGGTCGCGGACTCGCTCAGTCCGGTGATGACGGCCAGATCGCAGACGCACAGCTCACCGTCGAGCAGCGCGACCAGCAGCTTCAACCGGCGCGGATCGCCGAGCAGGCTGAACACGTCGGCGGTGTCGACGATGTCGTCCTCGCCGGGCATCCTGGCATTGACGCTCGCCACCCGCTCGGGGTCCACCAGCCGGACGTTGCACTGGTCGATGCCCTGCACATCTGCAGAACTGTTCATACGTCGAGAGTAGGGCAGTCACCCGGCCCACGGCAAGCAGGTCGAATTACTGGGCGGACCATTTCTGTTCGATCCGGGCGTACTTCCAGATCGCGTGGGCGGCGAGCCAGGTGACGACGAACAGGCCGACGATGGCGTAGCCGACGTAGTTCAGGTCGATGCCGGCGATCGCGGCGAGTGGGCCGTGGTCGATGTGGAACCTGTCGGTGAGGATCGAGATCAGCTCGATGCTGCCGATCACCAGCGCGACGACGACCGACAGGCCGGTGATGGTGATGTTGTAGTAGACCTTCCGGACCGGTTTCGCGAACGCCCAGCCGTAGGCGAAGTTCATCAGGCAGCCGTCGATGGTGTCGAGCAGGCTCATCCCGGCGGCGAACAGGATCGGCAGCGTGAGTACGGCGTACCAGGGCAGGCTGAACGCGGCCGCGCCGCCGGCGAGCACCAGCAGACTGACCTCGGTCGCGGTGTCGAACCCGAGGCCGAACAGGAAGCCGATCGGGTACATCTGCCACGGCCGGGTGACCGCCTTCGTCACGCCGGACAGGATCCGGTTCATGAAGCCGCGGTTGTCGAGGTGCTGCTCGAGCGATGCCTCGTCGTACTCGCCGGTGCGCATCCGGCGGAAGACCTTGATCACGGCGATCAGGACCGCGAGGTTGAGCGCGGCGATCAGGTACAGGAAGACGCCGGAGACCGCCGTACCGATGACGCCGGTGGTCTGCTGCAGCCGGGAGGACCCGTCCGCGACCTGACCGGCCAGCGCGCGGACGCCGATCCCAAGCAGGAAACACAGTCCGAACACGACGCTCGAATGCCCGAGCGAGAACCAGAACCCGACCGACAACGGCCGGCGTCCGTCCGCCATCAGCTTCCGGGTCGTGTTGTCGATCGCCGCGATGTGGTCGGCGTCGAACGCGTGCCGCATCCCGAGCGTGTACGCCGTGACGCCGAGCCCGACCCCGAACACGCCGGCCGATCCCAGCGCGTAGTGCCGGGGCGCGACAACCAACGCCAGCACACCCCAACCGACCAGATGCAAGAGCAGCACGAACGCCGCCATCGCGCCGACCGAACCCCACTCCCGCCCGGTCACATCCATCCGCCTCACGAGTCGCCAGTAAACGCCGACCGCCCTCCAGATGCAACCCAGTCGCACAAACCTGTCAGGCGAGACCTAGCCGGTAGGCGTACGCGACGGCCTGGGCTCGGTCGCGGAGATTGGCTTTGGCGAAGAGGTGGTTGATGTGGGTCTTGACGGTGGCTTCGCTGACGACCAGGTGGCGGGCGATCTCGGTGTTGGACAGACCCTCGGCGATCAGGCGGAGGACCTCCAGCTCGCGCGGGGTCAGGCCGGTGTCGGTGGGCTCGGGCGGTTTGGTGGTCGCGCCTTCGATCAGGCGGCGCTGGACCTCGGCGTCGACGATCGACTGACCGGCGGCCGCCGCTTCCAGGGCGCGACCGATCGACTCGGCATCGGCGTCCTTGGTCAGGAATCCACGGGCGCCGGCCCGGAGCGCGGACAGCACCGAGTCGTCATCGCTGTACGTCGTGAGTACGACGACCTCGGTCCGCGGATGGTCCGTCCGCACCTGACGGGTCGCCTCGACGCCGTCCATCGTCGGCATCCGCAGATCGACGAGCAGGACGTCCGGATCGTGCTCGGCGACCAGGCGGACCGCTTCCTGACCGTCCGACGCCGCCGCGACCACGTCGATCCCAGGCATCAGCTTGAGCAACGTGACCAACCCGTCGCGGACCACCGTCTGGTCGTCGGCGACCACCACACGCACACTCATACCGTGAGCTCCACTCGCCAGCCTGTCGAGGTCGGGCCGGCCTCCAAGGATCCGCCGACCAGGTCGGCACGTTCGCGCATCCCGAGCAGACCATAACCGCCCGGCGTCGCTCGCTCCGGACGCTTACCCGGCTGGTCTTCCACGGTGAGCCGTACGACGTCGCCGTACGACAGCTTCACCTGCACCGGCGCACCCGGCGCGTGCTTGCGAGTGTTCGCCAGCGCCTCCTGCACGGTCCGGTACAGCGTGCTCATCACGTCAGCCGGCAGCTCCCGCTCGGAACCTTCCACCTCGAACTCCGCCGTCGCCCCACTCTCCAGCCGATACGCCGTGACCAGATCACCAAGCGCCCGTACGTCGGGAACCGCGTCCTCCCGCAGGGCAGCGACCGCCCGCCGCGCCTCGGCCAACCCCTCGGCCGCCAACCCCTGCGCCCGCGTCACCTGCTCGACAGCCTCAGCCGAAGCGCCGTCCCGCACGAGCATCAGCCGAGCACCCTGCAGACTCAACGACAGCCCGGCCAGGGAATGCGCCAGTACGTCGTGCACGTCGCGCGCGATCCGGGCCCGCTCAGCCAGTGCCGCTGCGCGCCCGTGTTCCTCGATCGCGGCCTGCTTACGAGCCAGCGAGACCTCGAGGTCCTCCAACTGCTGCTCCCGGGTCCGCCGGTTGATCGAGGCCAGCGTCAGCGCCACCACGCCGAACGCGGTCCCCAGCGCGGCCGTCCCCGACCGGGTCGTGACGTACAGCGGAACGCTCGCGCCGAGGATCCCGACCGCGACGATCACCCACGCGATCGTGCTGGGCCGGTAGTACCTGATCGCGGATCGCGTCACCCAGAACGGGAGGACGATCAGGACGCTGCCGGGCAGCGCGAACCAGAGCAGCGAACCGGCGATCGCGAACACGAGCAGGCCGTAACCGGCCCGGCCCAGCGGTTCGCCGTACCGGAGCCCGAACAGCGAGACGTTGCTGGCGACAACGATCACGCCGAGGGCCACGATCAGCGGGTAGGGCAGCCGACGCTCGGTGTCCGAGGCGGCGAGGACCACCGAGACGACGGTCAGCACACCCGGCACCGCGCGCAGCAGCAGACCAGGCACGGAGGAGTCCCGTACCTGGTCTGCGAGCGTCCATCTCATTGGCTCATCATGCCCGCTGCGCGGCCAGCGGGATGTTCATCGCGAGCGAGCGGCGGTAGATCATCGCGCTCTGGGCGGCGAGGGTGAGGCCGATGGTCAGCGCGATCGTCGAGGAGCCGAACGAGGTGTGCGGCCAGAGCGCGGCCGAGGCGAATTCCGTACCGACCCGGAGCGCGATGGTCACCAGCCAGAGCACCAGCGTCGCGGCGGTGCCCTTCTGGAACAGGCCCTGCTCGGTCTGCGACAGCCGGACGCTGGCGCCGCGGGCGACGCCGAAGCCGACCAGGACGACACAGTCCAGAGCGAGGAACGCGAGCTGACCGGTGGAGGCGCCGTGCACGGCGGAGGAGAGCGAGAGGAGACCGATGCCGAGCAGGATCACCGGCATCAGGAACAGCGACTTCTGCGTGACGAGCGAACCGGTCACCTGCCGGCCGATCACGCGCACCAGCACCAGCAGACCCACCAAGATACCGATTACGGCCGACATTTCCGGGTTCCTTCCGAGGAGGTTTGTTGTTGAGGACAACCCTCCTCGGATCCGGCTGCCGGGACGTCAGCCCCGAGGTGAGACCCAGGTGGAACCGGGTCTCAACCCCAGGGTTGACTCACGCCAAGGAGACGAGCTCCAGGTAGTCGTCGGACCAGAGATCCTCGGTGGCATCGGGCAGGATCAGCACCCGGTCCGGACGGAGGGCCTCGATCGCACCCTCGTCGTGCGTGACCATCACGATCGCGCCCGGATAGCTGCCGACCGCGCCCAGCACCTCGTCCCGAGAAGCAGGGTCGAGGTTGTTGGTCGGCTCGTCCAGCAGCAACACGTTCGCGCTCGAGTGAACCAGTCCGGCAAGCGCCAACCGGGTCTTCTCTCCACCCGACAGCACACCGGCCGGCTTGTCCACATCGTCACCGCTGAACAGGAACGAGCCGAGCACGTTCCGGACCTCACCGTCGGTCAGACCGGGCGCGACCGCGGCCAGGTTCTGCCGCACCGTCCCGGCCAGATCCAGGGTGTCGTGTTCCTGGGCGAAGTACCCGAGCCGCAGGCCGTGACCGGGTACGACGCGACCGGCGTCCGGCTGCTCGCGACCCGCGAGAAGCCGGAGCAGGGTGGTCTTGCCCGCGCCGTTCAGGCCCAGGATGACGACCCGGCTGCCCCGGTCGATGGACAGGTCGACACCGTTGAGGACCTGCAGGCCGCCGTACGCCTTCTTCAGGCCGACCGCGGACAGCGGGGTCCGGCCGGACGGCGCCGGTGCGGGCAGCCGGATCTTGGCGACCCGGGCAGCCCGGCGTACCGGCTCGAGGTCGGACAGCAGCTTGTCCGCCCGGCGGGCCATGTTCTTGGCCGCCATCGCGGTGCTGGCGCCGGCCTGCATCTTCGCCGCCTGGGTGCGCAGGACCGCGGCCTTGCGTTCGGCGACCGCGCGCCCGCGCTGCCGGCGTCGCTCGTCCAGCACCAGCTGCTCGCCGTACTTCTTCCAGCCGGTGTTGTAGATGTCGATCGTCAGCCGCTGCGGGTCCAGGTGGAAGACCCGGTTGACCGTTGCCTTGAGCAACTCGCGGTCGTGGCTGATCACGATCAGGCCGCCGGGGTACGCCAGCAGGAACTGCCGCAGCCACAGCACCGAGTCGGCGTCGAGGTGGTTGGTCGGCTCGTCGAGCAGCAGCATGTCGTGCTGCGCGAACAAGATCCGGGCCAGCTCGACCCGGCGACGCTGACCGCCGGACAGCTGACCAACCGGCTGCTCGAGGGCGCGATTGGGCAGACCAACGCCGGCCGCGAGCCGCGCCGCTTCCGCCTCGGCCGCATAGCCACCGCCCGCCTGGAACTGCGCCTCGGCCCTCGCGTACGCCGCCATCGCGCGCTCCTGCGCTTCACCGGTGGCCGTGCTCATCGCGGTCTCGGCGTCGCGCAGCTTCCGGACCGCGGTGTCGAGACCGCGGGCGGACAGGATGCGCGAGGTGACGGTGATGGCGGGATCGGCCGCCCGCGGGTCCTGCGGCAGGTAGCCGACAGACCCGGTCAGGGCGATCTCACCCGCCGCCGGACGGCGTTCGCCGGCCAGCGTCGTCAGCAGCGTGGTCTTGCCGGCGCCGTTGCGACCGATGAGCCCGACGCGGTCCCCCGCGCCGACAGTGAACGAAAGGTCGGACAGCAAGAGCTGCGCGCCGACGCGAATATCAACACCGCGAACGGTGATCATGATGGTTACTCTCCGTAAATACTAGTAGACGCACTTCACCTGTTGGAGTGAGTGCGCCAGCTAGACACAGAGGCAAGTAGCCATACGTAAACGATAACCAGGGCGGGCAATACCTGTCAGCTGATTTTCGCCGGAAGCTCGACGATGAAGCGGGCGCCGCCGCCCGGGCGGTCGGTGACCTGGATGGTGCCGTGGTGCCACTGGACATGCCGGGCGACGATGGCCAGACCCAGTCCGACGCCGCGGCCCCGGCCGGAGGTCTCGCCGCGACCGAACCGTTCGAAGATGCGGGAGCGATCCTCGACCGCGATACCGGGGCCGGCGTCGTCGACGGTGATGATCACGCCCAGCCCACCAGCCTCGACCCCGACGCCCTTGCAGCCGCCGGCGTGGTCCTCGGCGTTCTCGACCAGGTTCGCGATCACCCGCTCGAGCCGGCGCTTGTCGGCCTGCAGGATCAGGCCCTCGGCGTCCGGCTCGACCGTGGTCACCTCCCGGCCGGCGGTCGCGTCCCCCGCGGCCCGGACCAGGTCGGCGATCCGGACGATCTCCCGGCTCCCCCGGTCGCCGCCGTCGTCGCGGGAGATCTCCAGCAGGTCGATCACCAGCCGCCGGAACCGGTCCAGGTCGTCGCCGAGCAGCTCGACCGGCTCGCGTACGACGGACGGCAGCTCGGCGCGATGGTTCTGGATCAGTTGCATCGAGTTCAGCATCGTCATCAACGGCGTACGGAGCTCATGGCTCACGTCGCCGGCGAACCGCGCGTCCACCGCCACCCGGCGTTCCAGATCCGCGGCGGTCTGGTTGAACGATCTCGCCAGCCCCCCGAGGTGGGGGTCGTTCTCCGCCTCCAACCGCGCGTCCAGCTTCCCGCGCGCGACCGCGTCCGCGACCCGGGTCAGCTCGGCGAGCGGCCGCAGCGCCAGCGTGCTGGCCAACCGCCCGACCGCGAGCCCGATCAGTGCGGTCGCGATCGCCGCCACGATCAGCGTGATCTTCAGCGTCCGCAGCGTGTTGTCCAGGCTCTCCAGCGGATGCCACTCGAAGAACGCCTCGCCCTGACGGCCGATCGGTACGCCGACCGCGAGCACCGGCTGCCCGTTGACCGCGATCCGCCGCTGTACGACGCTGCCGGCGAGTGCGGTCTGGATCAGGTCCGGCGGCAGGTCGGACGGTTGCCCGGTCAGCGAGTACCAATGGTCCTCGAGATACAGCATCGAGGCCGCCGCGTCGGTGGACGGCAGACTGTTCAGAACGTCCATCGCCTGCACACCCGGCAGCAGCGTCGGGCTGCCGCACTCGGCCCGTTCGCGGGCCGGCCGGCACGGTTGCGGCGGGCCGAACAGCCCGTACCGCAGCGCCGCCGCGTTGTCCGACGTCACCACCACCGCGGATGACGTGCGCTGCGAGGTCAGGTAGTCCGAGACCACACTCCAGGTCACGATCGCCAGAACCGTCGACAATCCGAGCGCCAGCAGGCCGTACGCCAGCATCACGCGGCCTCGCAGGCTGACCCGTCCCAGCAACGTCAGCTCACCAGTCGGTAGCCCAGGCCGCGGGCGGTGACGAGATGCTTCGGGCTGGCCGGGTCGCGCTCGATCTTCAGCCGGAGCCGCCGGACGTGGACGTCGACGATCCGGCTGTCTCCGAAGTACCCGTACCCCCAGACCTTCGACAGCAACTGCTCCCGGCTGAGCACCTTGCCCTCGGCACCGGCCAGCTCGGCCAGCAGCTTGAACTCGGTCCGGGTCAGCGGCAGCGTCTCGCCGTCCCGCGTCACCTCGGCCCCGGGTACGTCGATGCGCAGGTCACCGACCTCGAGCAGGTCGGCCTGTCGCGAGTTGGCCGGCTCGACCCGCCGCAGCAACGCCCGGATCCGGGCCGACAACTCCTTCGCGACCAGCGGCTTGGTCACGTAGTCGTCCGCGCCGGCCTCCAGCCCGGCGACCACGTCGTGGCTGTCGGTCCGAGCTGTCACCATGATCACCGGTACGTCGCTGGACCGGCGGATCTCCCGGCAGACGGTGAACCCGTCCCGGTCCGGCAGCATCAGGTCCAGCAGGACCACGTCCGGCGGCTCCCGGCGCAGTGCGGCCAGGGCGTCGTACCCGTTGGCCGCCTCCTGGACCTGATAGCCCTCGTCCTCCAGGGCAAGCCGCAGTACCCGCCGGATCCGCGGCTCGTCGTCGACCAGCAGCAAGCTGTGTGCCACGGACCCAGTGTCGCTCACACATGGTCGAGGTGACGGTTACGGCTGTCATGAATCCGTCATGTTGCGGCGGGCGGCGGTTGTCATCTGTTTGACGGTTGCGTGACCGGCGGTTCCGGTTGGGCCCGGAAGTCCTAACTTCGGCGCTATCGAGTCCCGGAGGAGGACCAATGGCCAGAAGACGGCTGGCGGCACTATCCCTTGCCGCCGTCGCGAGCCTGACACTCGCGGCCTGCAGCAACGGCGGCAACACGGTGACCGGATCCGGCAGCACCGCGGGCACCCCGGTCACAGGCGGCACCCTGAACATGCTCGGGGCGGGCGATGTCGACTACATGGACCCCAACATCAGCTACTACTCGGTCGGTTACCTGAACCTGCGGATGTGGAGCCGGCAGCTGTTCACGTATCCGGCCGATCCCGGCACCGACAACACCAAGCCGGTGGCCGACCTCGCCACGGACATGCCGACCACGGCGAACGGCGGGATCAGTGCCGACGGCAAAACGTACACGATCAAGATCCGGCCCGGCGCGAAGTGGAACACCAGCCCGGCCCGGGCAGTCACCGCCGAGGACATGGTCCGCGGCGTGAAGCGGACCGCGAACCCGGTGCAGCCTTTCGGCGGCATCCCGGACTTCGCCAACCTGATCGTCGGGTACAAGGCGTTCGCGGACGGATTCGCCAAGGCGCCGAAGACGGTGGCCGGGATCCAGGCGTACATCGACAAGACGGCTCTTCCCGGTGTGGTCGCCAAGGACGCCAGCACGGTCGAGTTCCACCTGACCCAGCCGGCCACGTACTTCGTCGACATGCTGACGCTGCCGGCCTTCTCGCCGGCCCCGGTGGAGTCGCTCAAGTACCTCCCGGCCAGCACGGACCTCGGTAACAACTTCCCGTCCGACGGCCCGTACAAGGTCGACAAGTGGGTGCCGACCAAGTCGATCGCCTACTCGCGCAACACCGCGTGGGACCCCGCGTCCGACCCGGTGCGCAAGGCGTACGTCGACAAGATCGTGGTGAACGAGACGGTCACGCAGGACTCGGTCCAGCAGCAACTGCAGACCGGTACGCCGACCGCCGACCTCGAGTTCGACGTCGGCCCGCCACCGTCGCAGCTGCCGGCCCTGATCGCGAAGAAGGACCCGAACCTGAACCTCGGGATGACGGCGTCGAGCAACCCGTACGTCATCTACAACACGGTCTCGCCGAACAACAACAAGGCGCTGCAGAACGCGAAGGTGCGGCAGGCGATCAACTACGCGCTCAACCGCAGCCACATCCTCCAGGTCATCGGCGGACCGACGATCAACCCGCCGCTGACGCACGTGCTGCCGGACAACATCGTCGGCTCGAAGCAGATCGACCCGTACCCGAACGACGTGGACAAGGCCAAGCAACTGCTGACGGAGGCGGGCTTCCCGCACCTGACGCTGAAGTTCCTGTACCGGAACGCGTCCGAGGGCAGCAGCAAGGCCTTCCAGACGATCCAGCAGGACCTGTCCAAGGTCGGGATCGATGTCGTCGGCGTACCGTCACCGAACGCGGACTTCTACGTGAAGTACCTGCAGGTGCCGACGGTCGCGGAACGCGGCGTCTGGGACATGTCGCTGGCCGGCTGGGGCGCTGACTGGTACGGCAACGCGGCGCTGTCGTTCTTCAACCCGCTGTTCTCCGGTCAGCCGTCGTTCCCGCCGATCGGCAGCAACTTCGGGCTGTACAACAGCGCGCAGACCAACGCACTGATCCAGCAGGCCGCAGCCGCGCCCACCCAGGACCAGGCGTCGGATCTGTGGGCCAAGGCCGACGCACAGGTGATGGCCGACGCGCCGTTCTTCCCGCTGACCAACCCGAAGAACCCGAACTACCACGCCTCACAGGTACACAACGCCGTCTACGTGCCGGCCATGCAGATGTTCGATCCGACGAACGTCTGGATCGACAAGGACAAGCAGGGCGGATAGGAACCTCATGGCTCTGCTTGAAGTAAGGGATCTCCGGGTCTCCTTCGACACCCCGGACGGCACCGTCCACGCCGTCCGGGGGTTGTCGTACGACGTCGAGGCCGGTCAGACGCTGGCGGTGGTGGGCGAGTCCGGTTCGGGCAAGAGCGTGTCCACCCAGACCATCACCGGCCTCACCCGCGGCGCGAAAGTATCCGGTACGGCGTTCTTCGACGGAACGGACCTGATCACCGCGGACCAGTCGACGCTCCGCCGGCTCCGGGGCGCCCAGATCGGGATGATCTTCCAGGATCCGCTGTCCAGCCTGCATCCGCAGTACCGGATCGGCTGGCAGATCGTGGAGATGATCCGGGCGCACGACAAGGAGATCAGCAAGCAGGCGGCCCGGAAACGGGCCGCCGACCTGCTGACCCTGGTCGGCATCCCCCGGGCGGCGGAACGGATCGACGACTACCCCCACCAGTTCTCCGGCGGCATGCGGCAGCGGGTGATGATCGCGATGGCGATGGCACTCGACCCGGCCCTGCTGATCGCGGACGAGCCGACCACCGCGCTCGACGTGACCGTGCAGGCCCAGGTGCTGAACGTGATGCGCCGGCTCCAGGAGCAGTTCGGTACGGCGATCATCCTGATCACCCACGACCTCGGCGTGGTGGCCGAGATGGCCGACGAGGTCGTGGTGATGTACGCCGGCGCGGTGATGGAACGGGCGCCGCGGCGGGACATCTTCTACCGCAACCACCATCCGTACACCCAGGGCCTGCTGGCCTCGTTGCCGGCCCGCAGCGGTGACCGGCTGACCCCGATCCCGGGGACACCGCCCAGCCTGATCAGCCTGCCCAAGGGCTGCCCGTTCGCGGCCCGTTGCTCCCACGTGTTCGACAAGTGCCGTGCCGAGGCGCCGCCGCTGATCGACGTCGCCCGCGATCCCCGGCACCAGTCGGCCTGCTGGCTACCGCACGAGAACAGCGAGGCGATCGCTTCATGACCGATGACGTACTGCTGAAGGTGGACGACGTACGGAAGAACTTCCCCACGCAGTCCAAGGAGGTGGTCCAGGCAGTCGCGGGTGTGTCGCTCGAGGTGCACAAGGGCGAGACCCTCGGACTGGTCGGCGAGACCGGCTGCGGCAAGTCGACGCTGGCTCGCTGTATGGCGCATCTGTACGACGTGACGTCGGGCTCGGTGTGGTTCGAGGGCAAGGACATCACCAAGCTGTCGCGCAAGGCGATGCGGCCGCTGCGGCGTGACGTCCAGGTGATCTTCCAGGACCCGTACGGCTCGCTGAACCCGCGCCGCCGGGTCGGATCGATCATCGGAGATCCGTTCGCCATCCACAACATTGCGTCCGGCAACGACCGGAAGAAGAAGGTCCAGGAGCTGATGGAGCTGGTCGGGCTGAATCCCGAGCACTACAACAGGTTCCCGGCCGAGTTCTCCGGTGGCCAACGGCAACGAATCGGGGTGGCGCGGGCGCTCGCGCTGCGGCCGAAGCTGGTGATCTGCGACGAGCCGGTGTCGGCGCTGGACGTGTCGATCCAGGCGCAGATCATCAACCTGCTCGCGGATCTGCAGAAAGAGTTCGATCTGACGTACGTGTTCATCTCGCACGACCTGTCCGTGGTCCGGCACGTGAGCAACCGGATCGCGGTCATGTACCTGGGCAAGATCGTCGAGCTCGCGCCGACGGACGAGCTGTTCGGGCAGACCCGGCATCCTTACACGCGGGCGTTGCTGTCCGCGTTACCGGTCGCCGATCCGGACACGGCCGACAGTCGTGAGCAGATCATCCTCGGTGGCGACATCCCGTCCGCGACGAACCCGCCGGAGGGGTGCAGGTTCCACACGCGGTGCCCGAAGGCGCGGCTCGATTGTGCGGCCGGCGAGCCGCCACTAGAGCCCGTCCTGACCGACGCCTACAACCACCAGACCGCGTGCTTCTATCCATTGACGGTAGGCGAGGACCTGTCCACCGCCGTACCGGACTTGAAGGCATCATGACTGCGCTTTTGGCCGGGCCTTCGGCGCCGGCAGGGTCATGGGGCTTTAACTCCCGGCCTTCCCTCGTCGCTCCGGTCGCTTCGCTCCCTCCGCTCCTCAGTCCAGGCCGGGAGGCCCCATGACCGCGGCAATCGAAATGGTCGATGTCCTCGACGAGCCTCAGACAATTGAGGGCCGGAGTCCGTTCACCCTTGCGTTGCGGCGGTTGCGCAAGGACAAGGTGGCGATGATCTCGCTCGTCGTGATCGTGCTGATCGTGCTGATGGCGATCTTCGCGCCGGTGTTCACGGCGATCACCGGGCACCCACCGAACGAGCAGTACCGCGACATCGGGCTGACCCCGGACGGGCTGCCGCGCGGACCGAACGGCACCTTCTGGCTCGGTACCGACGATCTCGGCCGGGACATCCTGGTGCGGATCGCGTACGGCGCCCGGGTGTCGCTGCTGGTGGGGGTGATCGCGACCGCGATCACCGTCGTCATCGGAGTCGTGCTGGGACTGGCGGCGGGGTTCCTCGGGGGGATCACCGACACCATCCTGGCGCGGCTGATCGACGTCGTACTGTCGGTGCCGTTCCTGCTGGTCGCGATCGCGCTGGTGTCGGTGACCGGCCCGAGTCTGACCGTCACAGTGCTGGTGATCGGCTGCTTCAGCTGGGCCTCGGTGGCCCGGATCGTCCGCGGCCAGGTGCTGTCGTTACGGGAGAAGGAGTTCGTCGAAGCGGCACGCTCGCTGGGCGCGGGCGACGGCCGGATCATGTACGTCGACATCCTGCCGAACGTGATCGCGCCGGTGATCGTCTACACGACCCTGCTGATCCCGGTGGTGATCGTGACCCAGGCGACGTTGTCGTTCCTCGGACTCGGTCTGCCGCCACCAACCGCCGACTGGGGCGGGATGATCAGCTCGTCGCAGAACTACTACACGACCGCGTGGTGGTTCATCCTCTTCCCCGGCCTTGCGCTGCTGATCACGACGCTCGCCTTCAACCTGTTCGGTGACGGCGTCCGAGACGCCTTCGACCCCCGCGCGGATCGGAGCTGACGATGGCAATGTTCCTGCTCCGCCGGATCGGTCACGGCATCCTGGTCCTGTGGCTGATCAGCATCGCGGTCTTCGGCCTGTTCTTCGTTGCTCCGAGCAACGTTGCGCAAACGCTGGCCGGCCGGCAGGCGACGCCGGAGACGATCGCGTTGATCAAGCACCGGCTCGGTCTCGACCTGCCGGTCTGGAAGCAATACCTGCACTTCCTGGGCAACGCGCTCAAGGGCAACCTCGGGTTCGACTACTACCACCAGGTGCCGGTGACGAAGATCATCGCCGGGGCGCTGCCGATCACGGTGTCGCTCGCGCTCGGTGCCGCCGTACTGTGGCTGTCGCTCGGGGTGTTCAACGGCGTGATCTCGGCGATCCACCCACGGTCGCTGGCGGACCGCGGGCTGACGTTGTTCGCGTTGTTCTTCTACTCGTTCCCGTCGTTCCTGCTCGGGTTGCTACTCCTGTACTTCCTGTACTTCCGGCTCACCCTGAGCGGGTTCAAATGGTTCCCGGCCGGCGGCTACTCGCCACTCGCCGGCGGCTTCGGGCCGTGGTTCCAGCATCTGTTCCTGCCCTGGATCGCGCTGGCATTGTTGCTGGCGGCAACGTATACCCGGTTGACCCGCGGCTCGATGCTGGACGTCCTCGGTGAGGACTACATCCGGACCGCGCGGTCGAAGGGGATCCGCGAGAGCCGGGTGATCGTCCGGCACGGTCTGCGCAGCGCGCTGACGCCGGTGGTCACGCAGTTCGGTATCGACCTCGGTCAGCTGATCGGCGGCGTGGTGGTCACGGAGACCGTGTTCAGCCTGCCCGGCCTCGGCCAGACCGCGGTGGTCGCGATCAACCAGCAGGACCTACCGGTGATCATCGGCATCGTCCTGTTCGCCTCGGCCGCGGTCGTGGTGGCGAACATCCTGGTCGACATCGCGTACGCCGTACTGGATCCGAGGGTGCGGCTGCATTAGAAGCGCCCGAGGTTCCTTGGTCGGGTTGGCCTCGGGGTGGTACCTAAGGACAGACATCCACCAGGTGTCTGTCCTCAGGTACGTCCCCTAGATACGTTCACAGGGCAGCAGAGAGAAGCGCTCGTCGCACGGGACGACCTGCTGCGGCGCCAGGCCCGCGGACCGGGCGAGATCCGCCCACTCCGCTTCGGTCCGGTCGGCACCGCCCGCGATCGCCAGCATCTCGATGTCGTCGAACTTCCCGTAGTGCGGACCGTTGCCTGGCGGGATCATCGTCTCGACGATCAGCACCGGGGCACCCGTCCGCGCGAGCACCCGGAGGATCTCGACCACCTGCTCGTCGGCGAAGTTATGCAGGCAACTCTTGATCAGGTAAGCATCACCCGGCGGCACCTCCTCGAAGAAGTCCCCCGCGACAAGTTCCACCCGGTCCGCGAGCCCTTCCCTGGCCAGCAGCGCCGACGCTTCCGGCAGCACCTCCGGCAGCTCGAACAGCACGCCCCGGATACCGGGATCCGTCCGGAGCACCTCCGCCAGCAGACTGCCCGAACCACCGCCGACGTCCACCACCACGCCGTACGCCGAGAAGTCGTGACTCCGGGCGATCGGGACCATCGCCCGACCGTGGAACGCGGCCGCCGCCGCGGCGAAGGTCCGCGCCTCGTCCGGATGCTCGCCCAGCCGTTGATAGATGCTCTGTCCGTAGACCTGGTCGAAGGCCGGCTCGCCGGTGCGAACCGAGTGCGTGAGCTGTGCGTACGGCGTCCAGAACGGCTCGAGGCCGAACATCATCGCCGCGGCTCGCAACGATCCCGGTACGTCGGACCGCAGCAAGGCGGCCGTCTCGGTGAGGGCGAACCGGCCGTCCACCTCCTCGTCGAAGACTCCGACGCTCGCCGCGGCGCGGAGCAGCCGGTACAGAGCGCGCGGCTGCGCGCCGACCCGTTCGGCCAGCTCGTCGACGGTCAGTGGTTTGTCCACCAGCTCGTCGGCCACGCCCAGCTCGGCCAGTGTTGCCAGCACCGGCGGGATCCACTTGCCGGTGAGGAAACCCATCACCTGCTGTCTGGCGGTCATCGTCATCCACTCCCCTAATGGTCAGGTTGCCTGACCAAGACGGTAAGGTAGCCTGACCCTCATGTCAACGCCGCGCTACTTCGGCCTGCTCCGGCTCGCGTTCGACCAGGCCCTGGCCACCGTGCTGGCCGCCGTCGGGCCACGCCACCCGGAGCTGCGCCCGGCACATCTCCAGCTGTTCCGGTTCGGCGGGATCGACGGGTCGCACACGGCTGAGCTCGCCGCGCACGCCGGGATGACGAAGCAGTCCATGCACGAGCTGGTGACGCATCTCGAGCGGCACGGCTACCTGATCCGGGAGGCCGATCCTGCCGATCCGCGGGCCAAGCGGGTCCGGCTGACCGCCGCCGGGCGCAAGCTGGAGCGGCAGATCCACGCGGCCATCGCCGACCTGCTCGAAGACTGGGAGACTCGGCTCGGCAGCGAGTCCTTCGACCACCTGTGGGCGACCCTGCAGACACTGACCGGCGAGACCGGTGAGCTGCCCGAGCGGTCACGGATCCGGTTGACCGAGGAGGTTCGGTGAACATCGTTGTGTACGGCGCCGGCGGGATCGGCTGCTATGTCGGTGGGCGGCTCGCGGCGACGGGGACGCCGGTGACATTCATCGGTCGTCAGCGGATGGCATCCGACCTGGCGTCGTTCGGCTTGCACCTGACCGACTATCTGGGCGCTGATCTCCGGGTCGCCGACGTGCGGTACGAGACGACGCCGGCGGCTGCGGCTGAGGCGGATCTGGTGCTGGTGACGGTGAAGTCGGCGGCGACCGCGGGTGCGGCCGACGAGCTCCGGGCCGTGCTCAAGCCTGGTGCGGTCGTGGTGAGCTTCCAGAACGGCGTACGGAACGGGGAGGTACTGCGGTCGCGGCTGAGCGATCAGGTCGTTGTCGCCGGGATGGTTCCGTTCAACGTGCTCAACCGGGGCGCCGGCGTGTTTCATCAGGGCACGGAGGGTGCGCTCGACGTCCAACGGGATGCCGCATTGACGCCCTACCTGGAGGCGTTCGAGCGAGCCGGATTGCCGCTGACGCAGCATGACGAGATCCTGCCGGTGCAGTGGGCGAAACTCCTGCTGAACTTGAACAATCCGATCAACGCGTTGTCGAATTTGCCCCTGCGCGACGAGCTTTCCCTGCGCCCGTACCGCCGTTGCCTCGCGGCCGCGCAGAGCGAGACCCTCGGCCTCCTCGATGCGGCCGGCATCCGTCCGGCGCAACTGTTGCCGGTGCCGATGCACCGCTTCCCGGCGATCCTTCGGCTGCCCGACTTCCTCTTCCGCCGGCTCGCCGGGAAGATGCTCGCCATCGATCCCCTCGCCCGTACGTCGATGTGGGAAGACCTCGAAGCCGGCCGCCAGACCGAGATCGACTACCTGAACGGCGAGGTCGTCCGGCTGGCCGACTCCCTCGGCCGGTCCGCGCCGGTCAACGCCAAGTTGGTGGAGCTCATCCGTGAGACCGAGAGCGACCGCCGCTCATGGTCCGGCCCGGAGCTTCTGCAGCGTCTTGTTATGTGAGACATATCTTCTCGTATACTGATCGCATGGATGTTGCAGTCATCGGTGGGAGTTTGGCGGGGTTACAGGCGGCCCTGACGTTGGGGCGGGCGCGGCGGCAGGTGGTCGTGTTCGACGACGGGCGGGCGCGGAATCGGGCGGCCGAGCACGTGCACAACTACTTGGGAGCTGAAGATCCGGCGCCGGGTGAGTTGCTGGCGGTCGGGCGACGGCAGTTGGCGACGTACGGCGTCGAGGTGCGGGACGAGCGTGTCGAGGACGCGACGGCTGACGACGACGGGTTCGAGATCGGTGGGGTGCGGGCGCGGGCTGTCGTGCTTGCGACTGGACTGTGGGACGAGCTGCCTGACGTGCCGGGCGTTGCCGACGGTTGGGGTCGGTCGGTGGTGGCGTGTCCGCACTGCCATGGGTGGGAGGTGCGGGACCAGCCGCTGGTGCAGCTAGGGATGCGGGGCCAGCCGGATCGGTCGGTGACTCGCGCGCTGTTGCTCAGCCGGTGGAGTGATGACGTGGTGTTGTGCACGGACGGGGACGAGATCACCGAGGCGCAGCTCGACCGCCTGCACCGAGCCAAGGTGACGGTCCGCACCGAGCGCATCCAGGAAGTGCGAGGCGCGCGGGTACATCTGGCGGGTGGAGACGTGCTGACGCCGGGACGTGTGTTCGTCGTCGTGCGGCAACATCAGCAGAGCGAGCTGGCCGAGACGCTTGGCTGTCAGGTGGAGGACGGTGCGGTGGTGACCGACGACGGCGGGCGGACGACCGTGCCCGGGGTCTACGCGGTCGGTACGACGACCAGCCCGGCGCTGCTCGCGATCGGTGCGGCCGGCCATGCGAGTACGGCGGCTGTCGCCGTACACAACGATCTGCTGGAGCTAGATCTGGGCGGCAGGTGGTAGCCGAGCGGGGTCGGCGATCGGCCAGTCGACTGGCGATGCGGTCAGCTGGTCCAGTTGCAGGAGGCACCACGGGGACAGGTCCGGGATGTCGCGGAGCTCGCTCCACTCCACCCAGCGGTACGACGCGACTTCGGCCGGATTCGGCGTCGGGTCACCGGTCCACCACACTCGGTAGACCGGGCAGATCTCGTTCTCGACCACACCGGTAGGCATCTCGGCGCGGTACCGGAACTCCGGCAGTACCAGGTCCGCCGACTCCACGATGATCCCCAGTTCGTCGGCGAGGCGACGGCGTACCGCTTGCTCGACCGGCTCTTCCGGAAGTGGGTGCCCGCAGCAACTATTGGTCCAAACGCCTGGCCAGGTAGGCTTTTCGAACGCTCGCTGGGTGAGCAGCACCCGCCCGGCCGTGTCGACCACGTAGCTGGAGAACGCGAGATGCAGCGGCGTCGCCGCGTGGTGGACCGTCGCCTTCGCCTCGGTCCCGATCGCACGCCCGTCGTCGTCCACCAGCACTACCCGCTCGTCGCTCACGCCCAGAGCTTAAGCCGGGTCTGCTAATCTGAGCGCGTGATCAAGCGAAGCGTGGCATATCGACCGGCTCTGGGAGGAGCCGGCGTTCGGTAGTTCGCGCAGCCGCTGCACCCAGAGCCTCCGAGGCAGGAACCGTCCGGTTCCTGCCTCTTTCCGTTGCCGGAGGCACTGGTTCGAGGTGCCTCGTCCGAGAGGAACCTGATGAATGCTGTGATCGACCGATTACGCCGTACCACCGACACCGTCATCGGCGCGGACGACCTGCGCGAACGGCTGGATTCCGGGCGTCCGTTGCGGATCAAGTACGGCGTCGACTGCACCGCGCCGGATCTGCACCTCGGCCACGCGGTCAACCTGTGGATGATGCGGCAACTGCAGGACCTCGGGCACCGCGTCGTGTTCCTGCTCGGCGACCTCACCACCCGCGTCGGCGACCCGACCGGCCGCTCCGAAACCCGGCCGGTGCTCACACCGGAGCAGATCGACGCGAACGCGGCGTCGTTCCTCGAGCAGGTGTCGCTCGTCCTGCGCACCGACCCCGAGGTGTTCGAAGTACGGCGGAACTCCGAGTGGTACGACGGGATGCCGGTGGCGGAGCTGTTGGGTCTGTTCGCCCAGGTCACGCAGGCGCAGCTGATGAGCCGGGACATGTTCCGCGAACGGGTCGCGGCCGGGCGGGAGATCGCCGTACACGAGCTGGTCTACCCGGTGCTGCAGGGGTACGACAGCTTTGCGATGCAGAGTGATCTGACGATCGTGGGGTCGGACCAACTGTTCAATGAGCAGCTGGGACGGCATTTCCAGCAGCGGTTGGGGGCGCCGCCGCAGGTGGTGATCACGACGACGATCACGCCGGGCATCGACGGGCGGGCCAAGCAGTCCAAGTCGCTGAACAACTACATCGGGCTGACCGACAGTCCTCGCGACAAGTTCGGCAAGCTGATGAGCATCCCGGACGAACTGGTCGAACCGTACGCCCGGGTCTACACCGAACTGCCACTCGAGACGGTCGCCGCCCTTGTGGACTCCGCCGGCGTGGGTGGTCCGGCGGCTCGGGACGCCAAGCTCCGGCTGGCCGCCGCGGTCGTGACGCGCTACCACGGCGCGGGCGCGGCTAGGACTTCCCTAGCGGAGTTCCGCCGTACCTTCACGGATCGCGCCGAGCCTGCGGACATCCCTGCGGTCGTCGTCAGCGCCGAGGTCGTCACGACGTTCGACCTCTTGCGTGCGGCGCGACCTGATGACAGCAACTCCGAGCTACGCCGGCTGCTACGTCAGGGCGCAGTATCGATCAACGGCGTACGAACAGAGGACGCGGCGGCACCGATCGACCTCACCTCCGACGTCGTACTGAAGTCAGGCACTCGCACCTGGCACCGGATCACGCGACAGTAGGCCCGTGGAAATCAAGACGGTAGAGGCCTTGGTGAGCGTTGGCGCCCGGTACGTCGGGCGGGCGCCGGCGTTTGAGGTGGAGCCGGGGTGGTGGTCGGAGGTCGAGGCTGTCACCCGGCACCTCGATCGACTTCTTGGAGTGCGGACGGTCGTACTGCGGCTTGTGCATGCCGACGAGGCCGTGATCGGACGCGGCGGACGGGTTGTCTATCACGTCGAGGCGCTGGACGAGCCGCGTTCCGGCGTACTCGATGAGACGCCGTTGCCCGAGTGGGATGAGATCGTCGCGGAGCAGCCGTTGCGGGCGACGTGGGCCGAGGTGGACGGGCCTCGTCGGCTGATCGAATGGGCTCAGGGCATCATCGGCCCGCGCGACGCCGTACAAGTGAAGACGTGGAACTTGTCCTGCCTGATTCGGTTTCCGGGTGCCTGGGCGAAGGCCACCAGCCGGTTCTGCAGCATCGACGCGGACATCATCGAGCACATCCGACGGTACGACGACACGCTCGCACCGGCCGTACTCGCAACGTCCCGCGAGAACCGCTGGTCCCTCCTCGCCCACGCACCCGGTACGGACTGCTGGGAGCCGGACCGCCCGTCGGTCGAGAGCGTCGTGAGCCGTTGGGTCGCAGCGCAAGCAGCCCTGGCTGACGAGGCTTTTGCGCTCGACGCGCCTCGTTTGCTGCCAAGCGCGCTGGCCGACGAGATCGCTGCACTCATCCCCCGGGTCGACCTGTCTGAGCGCGGGATCCTAGAGCTGGTCGATCGGCTCCCGGCCATCGTCGGCGAGCTCGAAGCCGCGGGACTGCCGATCACCTTGGTGCACGGCGACTTCCATCCTGGGAACTGGCGGTCGGACGGCACGCAGCGGGTGATCGTCGACTGGGCCGACACGTTCGTCGGTCACCCGGCCACCGACATCAGGCGCCTGCACGACTTCCTGCCACCGGAGAAGCGCGATCACGCGGCCGAGGTCTGGTCAGCGGCGTGGCGACGGGAACTCCCGGGCTGTGATCCGTTGCGCGCGCTGCAGCCGATGAGCGTGCTGGGACCGCTGACGTACGCCCTGATGTACCAGCGGTTCCTCGACAACATCGAACCCGACGAACGCATCTACCACCAGGACGACCCAGGAAACTGTCTGCGGTCAGCCCTCGATATGGCAGGCTGCGCGCTATGACGATCCTGGTAACTGGCGCGACCGGAAACGCGGGCGGCGCAGTGGTGGAATCGCTGGCAGAGCAAGGCATCGCGGCCCGGGCTTTGATTCGCTCGGCCAGGGACCTGCCCGCCGGCATCGAGCCCGTGTACGGCGACCTGAACCGGCCGGACACGTTCGCGGACGCGTTGACCGGTGTCAGCGGAATCTTTCTGCTGAGCGGTTACGACCGGCTGGAGGAATTGCTCGCGAATGCGGTGCGTGCCGGGGTCCGGAAGGTCGTGGTGCTGTCCAGCAGTTCCCTCGACGGCGACCTGACGAACGCGGTCGCGGCGTACCACCACGCAACCGAAGAAGCGGTCCGCGCAGCGAAATTGGATTGGACCTTTCTGCGCCCGAACTCCTTCATGTCCAACACCCTGCGCTGGCTCGACCAACTCCACGCCGGTGACGAGATCCGAGTCCAGTTCCCCGACGTACCCGTGTCGACGATCCATCCGCGAGACATCGCCGATGTCGCGGTCCGCGCCCTTCAGGGCTCCAACGACAAGGAGGTACTGCGGCTTACCGGACCGGTCGCCCTCACGCCGGTCGAACAGGTCGCGATCCTCGCCGAGGGCATCGGCCGACCACTGAGGGCGTACCCAATGAGCCGATCGGAAACGCACGACGCGTTGTTCGCCTCAATGCCGGAGCCGTACGCCAGTGCGATCGAGGGCTTCTTCGGCGACGGCACCATCGACGAAACCACCGTCAACGACACCGTCACTGCAGTCACGGGCCAACCGGGCCGAAGCCTCCAGCAATGGGTCCAAGAAAACGCCACCCTCTTCACCTAAGACCCACGCGTTTGGTCAGAAATCCCGTGTCGCCGCAGGCTCCTGACGAATAGGCTCGCGCTCATGACCGACGGCGACTGGAGGGATACCGGGTTCAGGCAGCGTCGGCCGTCGGTGGAGACTCTCGACTGGGTTGCGGCGTCGATGGGTCGGGGCAGTCGCGTCGTCGGCTATCGCCGAATGACCGGTGGCGTCTGTTCCGCTGTGCATCGGCTGACTGTCGAGCAGCGTGGAGTGCGAACGTTCGTCGTACTGCGGCAGTACCCGGGCGGGCTCGGCCTGCAGGAGCCCTTGGAGAAGGAGATCGCCAACCTTGGTGTGGTGGCGGGAAGCGGGCTACCGGTTCCCGGCATCCTGGCCACTGATGTCGCCGGTGCTTCGACGGGCGGCGCGCCATCGTTGCTGATGACACGGTTACCGGGGCATGTACACCTCAATCCGGCGGAACCTCGGTCGTGGCTGACGAGGATCGCGGAGATTGCCGTCTTGCTGCATTCCCTCGATCTCCCCGCGAAGACGTTCAGACCTTGGACGGATTCCTGGATCGCTCCTCGAGACGGATTTCAGGTGCCGGCCAACGCCCAGAAGCCGGCGGTGTGGAAGGCGGCGTTCGGTGTCATGGCGGAGCCGCCACCAAAGGACACTGCCGTCTTTCTGCACTGCGATCTCCTGCCCGTCAACATGCTGTGGTCGCGCGGCAGGATTACCGGCCTGACCGACTGGAACTCCATCCATCGCGGAGCGCGCGCGATCGACGTCGGGCACTGTCGGCGATACCTGGCGGCGCTCTACTCACCCGAGTGGGCGGAGCAGCTTCACTCGCTCTACGAGTCGATCGCCGGCGTGACACTCGATCCGTGGTGGGACCTGTACGCCCTGCTCCACTATGACGGCACCGGGTCGAAGTGGATCCGCGGTCAAGTTGCGGGGCGCCGTCCCGTCGATGTGCCCGGCATGACTTCCCGCGTCGAGCTCGCCGTCGAGACAGCGCTACGTCGCCTCGGATAATTGCTCAGTCGGGATCGGTGAACGAGACCGGCTTGCCGGTGGCGCGGGCGTAGGCGATCTCCCTGCTCGTGGACTCGCCGATATACCCGCCCGGGTTGACGACCAGAACACGGTCAGCCAGGTCGATCTTGCGCAGGTGGAGAGCGCCCAACGCGGCCTTCTGCTCGTCGGTGATCAACTCGTCCGCTTCGTCATCCTCGGCGGGCCGGAAGACACCTGGCGCGACGACGATGACACCTGCAAATGTTAGGTCGCGATTCGCCGCGCGCATCTCGTCGACGAACCGGGCAGAGCCGCAAATACACACAATCTCAGGTCGCTCAGGCACAACTCAGCCCTTCGAATCGAACGGGTAACCGCCAGTACGCGCGTTGACGTCGGGGGCCGACTAGTTCAAGGCGTTGAGGTATTCCGTGGTGGTGCAGCTGGTGCCCAGGCGGGGGAAGACGTAGGAGACCGCGAAGTTGTGGGCGTGATCGTCCAACCCTGTCATCGCGTCGGTGATGAAGAAGGTTTCGTAGCCGAGGTCGGACGCAGCGCGGCCCGTGGACTCGACGCCGAAGTTGGTTGCGATGCCGGCGAGGGCCACGTTGCTGATCCCGCGGGACTGGAGTTCGGCGTCGAGTGATGAGCGCCCGAAGGCGCCGATCGTGCGCTTCACGATCTCCAGGTCGCCCGGCTGCGGCGCGACCTCCGGTGCGAACCCGCTTCCCTCGGGCTGTACGTCGACACCCGGCCGCTCGACCCGTACGTTCACGACCAGCCCGCCGCCTGCCCGCGTCGCCGCAGCCAGCGCGACGGATCGCTCGAGTACGACGGGTCCGCTGTACGGCGCCGTGTCCAGCGCAACGATCCGCGGCATCAGGTCGATCAGGATGAGCGCCGTACGGCGAGGTTCCAGAGAGTTCACGAGGTGAGCTTAAGGTCCAGCACGTCGACCCCGACGAGGTAGCCGACATCGTTGTAGTGGAATGAGAAGAGCTCACCATCCGAGCCCACTGCGACGCCCTCTTGCCAGGCGCGCGAGACTTGGTCCGCACACAACTTGAGACTGCGGGAGATTCGATGAGCTCTGATGCTGTTGACGGCCCCACCCCACCGCCCCGGTCAGGCAAAGCCCAGATCGGCGTCACCGGCCTCGCGGTGATGGGCCGCAACCTGGCCCGGAACCTCGCGCGGAACGGGTTCCGCGTCGCTCTGCACAACCGCTCCCAGGCCCGGACCGACGCGCTGGTCGCGGAGTTCGGCTCCGAGGGTGAGTTCGTTCCGTCCACGGACCTGGCCGGCTTCGTCGAGTCGCTGGAGCAGCCGCGCAAGGTCATCATCATGGTCAAGGCCGGCGCGCCGACCGACGCGGTCATCGACGAACTGGTGCCGCTGCTCGACGAGGGCGACATCGTCGTCGACGCCGGCAACGCGCACTTCCTGGACACCCGGCGGCGCGAGAGCGCGCTGAAGGAGAAGGGCCTGCACTTCGTCGGCAGCGGCGTGTCCGGCGGCGAAGAGGGCGCGCTGAACGGCCCGAGCATCATGCCAGGCGGCTCGAAGGAGTCGTACGAGTCGCTCGGACCGATCCTGACCAAGATCTCCGCGCACGTGAACGGCGAGCCGTGCTGCGTGCACGTCGGCCCGGACGGCGCGGGGCACTTCGTCAAGATGCTCCACAACGGCATCGAGTACGCCGACATGCAGCTGATCGCCGAGGCGTACGACCTGCTCCGGCACGTGCTCGACCTGTCCCCGGCGGAGCTGGCCGACGTGTTCCGGGACTGGAACACCGGCGACCTCGAGTCGTTCCTGATCGAGATCACCGCCGAGGTGCTCAGCCAGACCGACCCGACCACGGGCGGTCCGTTCATCGACGTCGTACTCGACCAGGCGGAGCAGAAGGGCACGGGCCGGTGGACCGTGCAGTCCGCGCTCGACCTGGGGATCCCGGTCAGCGGCATGGCCGAGGCGGTGTTCGCACGGTCGCTGTCGGGTGACGTCGTACGACGGGAGGCGGCGGCCGGCGTACTGCCGGGGCCGTCGGAGGCGAAGGTGGACGTCGACCACAAGGCGTTCATCGAGGACGTGCGGCACGCGCTGTACTCGTCGAAGATCGTCGCGTACGCCCAGGGCTTCGACGCGATCCGGGCGGCCAGCGACGAGTACGACTGGAACATCGACCTCGGTGCGATGGCCAAGATCTGGCGCGGCGGCTGCATCATCCGGGCGCGGTTCCTGGACCGCGTCACGGAGGCCTACGACCGGAACCCGTCGCTGCCCTCGCTGCTGGTGGACGACTACTTCAAGGAAGCAGTCGCCAGCGGGCAGGAGGCCTGGCGACGGGTGGTCGCGACGGCGGCGACCGTCGGCGTACCAGCTCCGGGCTTCTCGGCGGCGCTGTCGTACTACGACGGTCTGCGGGCGGAGCGCCTGCCGGCCGCGCTGATCCAGGGACTGCGCGACCTGTTCGGCGCGCACACCTACAAGCGCGTCGACCGCGAGGGCAGCTTCCACCTGGAGTGGTCGGGTGACCGCTCCGAGAGCACCCAGTAGACCGCGACCGCCGCTACGCACAGGAAGCCGGCCGCTCCGAAGCTCGCCACGTTGAACCCGTGGACAGCATCGGAGTGGCTGGCGACCGTGCCGGCGACTGTGCTCAGCAGCGCGGTCCCGAGCGACGCACCGACCTGCTGAGAGGTCATCACCATGGCGCCAGCCACTGCAGTGTCGCGGCCGGCGCCGAGGGTCGCAGTGCTGTTGGCCGTCACCAGAACCCATCCGGTCCCCAGACCGATCAGCAGGAACACCGGCATGACATGCAGCCAGTAACTGCTGTCTGCCTTGAGCAACCCGAGCAGGGCAAGCCCTGCGGCGATGGTGAGCAGTCCGGGGCAGATGAGGGACCGTACGGCGGCTTTGGCCAGCAGGCGACTCACTGCGCGTACTCCTGCCATCAGCCCGACCGTCAGCGGCAGGAAGGCCAGTCCGGCCTTCACAGGTGAGTAGTGCTGGATGTTCTGCAGGTAGAACGTCAGGAAGAACAGTGCGGCGAACATGCCGACAGCCAGACTGAACACGGCCAGGTACGAACCACCTCGCCTGCGGTCCGCGACGACCCTCAGTGGCAGCAGCGGCGACTTCACTCGCGCCTGCACAGCCAGGAACGCCGCCAGTAACACCACTCCGCCGACCAACGGCACGTACGACGCCGGCGCGCCCCAGCCGTCCGAGTCCGCTCGAGCGAACCCGAACACCACCGCCATCAGACCTGCAGTCGCCAGCAACGCACCTACTAGGTCGACTCGTACTCCGTTGACCCGCGGTACTGGCCGCACGGCGTACAGGACGCCACCCGCCGCCAACACCGCGATCGGGAGGTTGACGAACATGCACCACGTCCAGTCGAGGTACTGCGTCAGCACACCGCCGATCAGCACTCCGAGCCCGGACGCACTGCCCATCGCCGTCCCGTAGATGCCAAAGGCCTTCCCGCGCTCAGCAGGCAACGGGAACGCGGCTGCAAGCGTCGCGAGCACCGCAGGGGTCAGCAACGCACCGAACGCCCCCTGCAGCGCCCGCCCACCGAGCAGCATCGCCGGGCCGGTCGCGGCCCCACCGAGCGCCGATGCCACGGCGAATCCGGTCAACCCGATCAGCAAGGCCCGCCGGCGCCCGATCAGATCACTCATACGACCGCCGAGCAGCAGCAACCCGCCGTACCCCAAGGCGAACAAGGTGATCACCCACTGCCGCGCCGGATCCGACAACCCCAACGCCTGCTGCATGGACGGCAGTGCGATGTTCACGATGGTCAGGTCGATCCCGACCATCAGCTGAGCGGTCGCCACCGCGCCCAACGCCCACCACCGCCGCGCGTCCACCTGCGGCGGCGCATCCGTGGCCGCCACGACTAGAACATCCCGTTCTGGTTGAGAACGGTGTCCGGGACCGGCTGCATCACGTCCCAGTGCTCGACGATCTTCCCCTCCGGGTCGAGCCGGAAGATGTCGACGATCGCCGTGCCCGGTTGGCCCGGCACGCGAACGCCGTACACGTGGGCGATCACGAAGTCCCCGTCCGCGAAGATCCGTTTGACCTCGGCGCGGAGGTCGGGGAAGTCCTGCCGGAGGGTCTCGACGAAGGCCTTGAAGCCGTCGATCCCGTCGGCGATCCGCGGGTTGTGTTGCACGTAGTGGTCGCCGATCAGCTCGGCCGCCGCGTGGAAGTCCTTCTGGTTGAGACCGGTCTCGTAGAAGTCGAGGACCGTCTGCTTGTTGCGTTCTAGGCTCATCGAGATCCTTAAGTGAACAGCTGTAGTGCTACGACTGTAGGGCAACGGTCGTTGCAATACAATGGGCGGATGGACGCGACCACACCGACCCGGAACCGCAACCGCCGGGGCCAGGGCGAGCTGCTGCGGCGCGACATCATCGACGCCGCGCTGCGGATGCTGAACGAGCTCGGCGACGACGAGACGCTCTCGTTGCGCGCGGTCGCGCGCGAGGTGGGGATCGCGGCGACGTCGGTGTACATCCACTTCGCCGACCGGGACGCGCTCGTGTTCGCTGCGCTCGAGCAGAGCACCGCCGATCTGATTCGCGACCTCGACGAAGCCGAGGCGAGTAGCGACGATCCGGTGGAGCAGCTACGGGCCCGACTGCTGTTCCTCGGCAACTGGACGACGGAGTACGCCGGTCTCTACAAAGTGCTGCACGAGAGCACGCTGAATCGCCGGATGCACCTGGCCTTCAAGGCGGAGCTCGGGGTCCGCGCGACTGCCGCCGTGCAGCGCTGCATGGATGCCGGCCTGGCTCCTGCGGGCGACGCCGCCGCGGTCGCTCTGGATCTCCGGTCAGCCGTGCACGGCGCGGTCTCGATCCGGATCAACGAACCGGAGGCCCACCTTCCACCGCTGGCCGAGCAGATCGACCGATTCCTGGTGAAGCTGGTGGGCGTGGCGGGCTGAGTTCGCCCGCCCTGAGCTTGCCTGGCCGAGTTCGGCCGGTTGAGTTTGGCTTGAGAGTCGAACGTGTGTTCTAATAAGCTCTCAGCGCCAGCCCGCTCACTGCGGGCGATGTTCACAAGGAGATCGCCGCAACGATGACTGTAGACACTCTGGCAGCAGAAGCACCGTCGGCCGTCGCCGACACTCCCGACACGACCACCACCTTCACCTCGCCGTCGACCTCGGGGTCGAGCACCGAGCCGACCGCCGAGGCCACCACCGAGGCAGCCAAGCCGACCGCGGCCGCGCCGGCTGCTGAGAAGCCGAAGAAGGCGCCGGCGAAGAAGGCGGCCGGCAAGAAGGCGAAGACCATCGAGCTCACGCTGACCGTCACCGGTACGGCGGACGGCGAGTGGCACGCCGAGCTCAAGCAGGGCACCACCTACTTGGCCCGCGACCTGGCCGTCGCCGCGGCCGCCGTGTCCCGCGCCGCCAAGGAGCTGCACGAGGACCTCTCCACCCCGATCGACGAGGTCATCGAAGAGGCCCGCTCCCAGCAGGCCGCGAAGGTGGCCGCGCTCGAAGCCGAGCTGGAAGCAGCCAAGAGGGCCCTCGCCGACCTCGACTGACCCCGGCTGACCCCGATGGACTTCCCGTGGTCGCTCACCTTCCCTGAGCACCACGGGCAGCAATCGCAGGACCCGTCCGCAACTGTGTGAGGTGGTTGCGGACGGGTTCTGAGGATCACTCAGGCTGGGCGATCACGCGGGCTGGGTCTTGAGCACGATCCGGAGGTTCGCCTTGGGTTGGTGTTGCCAGGCGTCCTCGGCCTGCTCGAGCGGGAACGTCTCGATGATCGGCCGGATGTTCTTGAGTACGGCGAAGTTCAAGGTGTCCTCGGAGTCCTGCGCAACCCCGGAGTACCAGCCGGAGACCGACAACCGGCCCTCGGCGAGCGCGTGGCCGGTGACCTGGATCGGGTCGCCGCCCTCGAGCACGATCAGCTCACCGTTCGGCCGAAGCCCCTTGACCAGGTCCGACTGAAGCTCGGCCCGAGAGACGGTCGCGAGTACGACGGCTGCACCGCCGAGCGCCTTCAAGGCCTCACCGGCATCGCCCTCGGTGCTGTCGATGTATTCGTCCGCCCCGAGTTGCCGAGCGAGCTTCTCCTTGTCCCGGCCGCGGTTGATCGCTACCGTTCGGAAGCCCATCTTGTCGGCGAACTGGATCGCCAGGTGACCGACCCCGCCGACGCCCTGCACCGCGACCGTCTCCCCCGGACCCGCATCCGCGTGCCGGAGTGCGTTGAACGCCGTGATCCCGCCACACATCAACGGCGCCGCGTCCTCGAAGGTCAGCCCTTCCGGAATCCGCGCTACCGCGTCCTGCGGCGCCACCATGTACTCGGCGTACCCGCCGTCGTACGACATGCCGACGATCGTCCGGCTCACACAGTTCGTGAAATCGCCGCGCCGGCAGAACTCGCAGGTGAAGTCGACGCCGCCGGCCCAGCCCACGCCGACCCGCTGACCGACCTCCCAGACCGTCACGCCCTCGCCGACCGCGTCGACGACGCCCGCGATCTCGTGCCCCGGGATCCGCGGCAGCACGGTGCCGAAGAGCGCGTTCCGCGGGATCGCGTCACCGCCACAGATTCCGCAGGCGTGCACCTTCACCCGGACCTGCCCGGCCTTGGGCTCCGGGATCGGTACGTCGGTCACCACGAACGGGCCGCCGGCCTGCTGGACCTGGGCCGCACGCATCGTTCCTGTCATCTCTCTCCCTCGGTAATTTCGACTCGGTGCAGCTTCGACTCAGTGCATTCCGCCGTCGGCGACGATCTGCTGGCCGGTGATCAGCCCGGCTTCGGCACTCGCGAGGAAGGCCGCGATCCCCGCGACGTCCTCGGTCGTGCCCAGTCGCCCGATCGGCACCATCGCGATCAGGCTCTGCTTGTACTCGTCGTTCGCCGGGTCGGTGAAGATCCCCGCGCCGTCGATCGGCCCCGGAACGATCGTGTTCACGGTGATCCCGCGCGGCCCGAGTTCGAGCGCGAGCACCCGGGCCAGGTATCCGGTGGCGACCTTGCTGGTGCCGTACAGACCGACCCCCAACTGCGGGACGGTGGTGGTGTTCGACGAGATCGTGATGATCCGGCCGTTGTCGGCGATCCGGCGGGCCGCCTCCCGAAGGACGAAGTACGGACCCTTGGTGTTGACCCGGAACAGCAGGTCGAAGTCCGCCTCGGTGACCTCGGCCACCGGGACGTTCACCTTCTCCATCCCGGCGTTCGCGACGACGATGTCGACCTGGCCGAACTCGTCCAGCGTCGCGTCGTACAAGCGCTCGATCCCGTCGACGCGAGACACGTCGGCGGCGACCGCGATCGCTCCGACCCCCAGCGCCTTGGCCGCTTCGAGCACCTCGTCCGCGGCCGATTTGTCGCGGGAGTAGTTGACCACCACGTTCGCGCCCTGGGCCGCGAGGCGGAGCAGGATCGCCCGGCCGAGCCCTTTCGACGAGCCGGTGACGAGTGCCGTTCTGCCCTTCAGCGTCATGTTTCTCCCATCGAGTGACTGCTTCGATCGTCCAGCGACATCGGCGGATGCGGAAACAGAGTCTTCTTGGCGAGGGCACAACGAATCGTTGTGGCACAGTGGAGGGCGTGGATCTGAGCTTGCGCCTGCTCCAGTCGCTCGAAGCCGTCGCGGCGGAGGGCAGCATGACGCGGGCCGCGCGGGTCCTCAACCTGACCCAGCAGGCTGTCAGCGGGCAGATCCGTCAGCTGGAGCGAGTGGTCGGGACCCCGCTGGTCGAGCGGCGGCCGACCGGGATCGAACTGACCCCAGCCGGCGAGGTCGTACTCAAGCAGGGCGCGGCGCTGCTGTCGTCCGCGCAGGCGATGGTGACCGAGGCGCGGCTGACGGCGGCCGGGCGGCCGGATCCGCTGCGGATCACGTTCAAGGCGCAGAGTACGGCGCACTTCATGCCGGCCGTCGAGGCTGCGCTACGACGTGAGGCGCCGGAGCTCGAGGTCCGGCCGATCGCGTCGCACACGCTGCCGGACGAGATCGACGCGCTGGTCGAAGGTCGGGCGGATGCGGCGTTCCTGTGGTTGCCGATCGGCGACGATCCGCGCTTCACCATCCATCCGCTGCTGGAGGAAGATCGCTGGGTCGCGCTCCCGCCTGGGCACCCGCTGGAGTCCCGTACGACGTTGTGCATCGCGGATCTCGCCGACGTACCGGTCGTCGGTCCCCGCGACGGGATGCCGGACGCCGTGGTGAACTTCTGGTTCATCGACCCGCGCCCGGACGGCCGACGCGCGATCTTCGGACCGCAGGCACGCACGCCGGAAGAGTGTTTGCACCTGGTGGCGGCGGGCCACGGCTGCTGGATCGCACCGGCGTCCACGGTCACCTACTTCGCCCACCCGAAGCTCACCTGGCTCCCCCTGGTCGACGCCCCGCCGAACATCCTCGCCCTCATCTGGCCCAAGCACACCGCGAACCCCCTGCTGCACCTCCTCCTCGACCAAACCCGCCGTACCCTCCACCCCACCCCCTTGCCCACAGCAACAACCTGATCCCCCGTGGCACAGGCTGGCCGAACGGCAGATGAACGGGGTGTGACGGAAACGGCACGCCGGGGGTATGGGCGGGGCTGAGGTATTGGCCTTACCGTGGGTGATCTGGGCCGGTCGGGTGGCCCTGGCCGCTCCCGGGGTGAGAAGGGGTCAGATGAGCACTTTCCAGGACTTGGGTTCGCTGCTGCTGGTGCGCGGAGCCGACGAGATCGACCACGCGGGCGGGAGTCTGTACGTCCATCTGCACCGGGTCGCGAAGCGCCTCGGCTCCCTCGGTGCCTCCGACACCCTGGTGCTAGCCGGTCTCGCCCATGCGGCGTACGGGACCGACGGTTTCCCGACCCACCTCTTCGACTGGCAGACCGAACGCCCGGTCCTGGCGTCGGTGATCGGCGCCGAGGCGGAGCAGATCGTCTACCGATACGGCGCCTGCGATCGCGAGACGACCTGGCGCGACCTGGCCGAGCACCGCACCGTCGCGGACCGTTTCACCGGTACGTCGGAGGAGCTCGGCAGCGCGGACCTCCGGGACTTCGTCGACCTGACGATCGTCAACGAACTCGACGTCCTCGACCACGACCCGGAACGAGCGCTCGAGCTCGGCCCGTTCCTGCAGGACCAGATCCCGCGCTGGCAGTCGCTCGCCTCCCCCGCGGTCCTCACCGAGTCCCAGCGGCTCCTGGAGTTGAGGCTCCCGGCACACTAGGTGGCGTGAAACGGTTCCTGTGGCGGGGGTTCCTGGGACTCCTCGGGCTCTGGCTGATCGTCACCGCTGCGTCGCTCGGCTACAACTTCGCCACCAGAGGAACGGCCGCGCCACCTCCCGGCCTGAAGTTCGTCGAGGCCGGCGACATCAACACGCGCTACGACACCTGGGGTACGTCGGGAACTCCGGTCGTACTCGTTCACGGTGCCGCTGAGTCCGTCGACACCTGGTCGCGACTCGTCCCGCTGCTCGCCAAGAACCACCGCGTCTACGCCTACGACATCACCGGGTACGGGTACTCCGAGCGCAAAGCGCCGTACACGATCGAGCATCTTGCCGCGCAACTGCTCGGGTTCATGGACGCGATGAAGCTCGGCAGGCCTGGTGAACCGCGGCCGATCCTGGTCGGGCACTCGCTCGGCGCCGGGGTCGCGGCCGAGGCGACGCTGGAGGCGCCGAACCGGGTCGCCGGGATCATGTTCCTCGACGGCGACGGACTGCCGCTGCCGGGCGGTACCGCTGGTCCGCCGCGTTGGCTGATCGTGCCGCCGTACCGGACCTCGCTGTTCCGGCTGGTGCTCGACCAGGGCTGGCTGCTGAAGAAGATCTACAGGAGCGTTTGCACACCCGACTGCCCCGCGATGGACGTCGACCAGTGGACCCGGCCGTTCCGGCAACCGGGTGCCGAGAAGGCCGTCTGGCAGATGACCGCGCACGGCATTCCCGCGGTGTCGGCCGATCGATTGGCCAAGCTCCGCGATCTGGCCATCCCCAAGTCGGTCGTGTTCGGCGCACTCGACACGAACGGCGGCAACCCGACCGAGACGGCGACCCGCATCGGTGCCCCCGCCCCGACCCTGATCCCGAACGCCAATCACGTCACCCCGCTCTCCAGCCCAACCGAGGTGGCCGCGGCGATCAACGCACTTCGCTGATCGCAGATTGCTGGAAAAGGCGCGCTGGGCGACGGATGATCGGGGTATGGCCCGTTACGAAGTGGTTGCGCGCGCGAAGACCGATCGACGACTGTCCGATTCCGACTATCTCGAGCTCGCCATGAAGTCCTGGTCCCTGGACAAGGGGCTGCGGTTCCAGCGGGTCGAGGACCTTCCGGACGGGACGATCGCGATCGTCCTGCAGCAGAAGCTGTCGCCACGCAAGCACGACGCGGCCTGTGCGATGGCGAACCGGAGTCTGGCCCAGCTCGGCATTCCGGCCAGTCAGGTCCAGCAGATCGACCTGCACCGGATGACGCGCAAGGGCGGCCGCGCGCTGGTCCGCTCATGGGTCGGCCCGGGCAACCCGCCCGGCCCCGGCACCGCCGGCGACCGCGAACCGCGCCGCCCCAAGCCGATGCCGCCGCACCTGAAGGCGTCCCTGGATCTGCCGGAAGACTAGGGCCGGTCGCCCTCCGATCCCACGCTCGCGACAGCGTGGGATCGGGCGATACGCCTAGGGAGTGAAGACCTCGAAGCGGGTGCCGTACTTCGTGCCCAGCTGAGTTCCGGCCGGGCGCGACGTACCTTCGAGGAACTCTTCCGGGTCGAAGTCGGGCCAGTTCAACCCGTCGATGTAGGCCTTGTGCGCCTTCAACGACTGCACTCCGAGGTCGAAGGTCTCGGTCGTGTCGGCGCCGTGCCGCGAGTTGGGTGAACCGGCCGCCCACACCTGCCGTACGCCGGACCACTTCTCTCCCGCATCGGGGAAGATCCACCGGTTGGCGGCATCCCGGACCGCGTCGAGGGTGGCCCGGCCGGTGTTGATGTGGTCGGCCTGGTTGAGCATGACGTCGCCGTCCCAGGTGTCGCGGAAGTTGTTGGTGATGACGATCTCCGGCCGGTGCCGGCGGATCGCGGCGGCGATGACGCGCCGGAGCGGTACGCCGTACTCGATCGTGCCGTCCGGCTGGCCGAGGAACTCGACCGACGACACCCCGACGATCCGCGACGACTCGATCTGCTCGGCCTCCCGCAACGGCCCGCACTCGGCCGGGTCGACCCCGTCGATCCCCGCCTCACCCGAAGTCAGCAGGCAGTACACAACCTGCTTGCCCTGCCCCGTCCATCGCGCGATCGCCGCCGCCGTCCCGAACTCCAGATCGTCCGGATGGGCGACCACCGCCAACGCCTTCTGCCAATCCTCGACCACCGGGTCGAGCCCCTCCGCAGCATTCATGCTCGCAGGCTAACGCCCAGACGAGGGTCAGCCGAAGACCTGGCGGGTGTAGGGGTTTTCGAAGGTGCGTTGTGGGTCCAGGCGGTCGCGGACAGCTAGGAAGTCGTCGAAGTGCGGGTATCGGGCCTGCAGGTCGGTCGCACGGAGGGTGTGGAGCTTGCCCCAGTGCGGCCGTCCGTCGTAGTCGGCGACGATGCGCTCGAACGCCTGGAAATACGGATCGTGCGGGAGTCGGTGGTACTGGTGGATAGCGACGTACGCCGTCTCTCGCTCCGAGGCCGTTGACAGCCAGATGTCGTCCGCCGCGGCGACCCGGACCTCGATCGGGAACGGGATCCGCGAGCCCGACGAGTCGATCCAGTCCCGCAGGCGGCGTACCACCTCGACGACATGCTCGCGGGGTACGGCGTACTCCGATTCGCGGAAGAGCACGTTGCGTTCGGAGCAGAACACCTTGTACGACGTGTCGACGTACTCGCGTGCCGACAGCGCCCGGGAGGCGAGCCCGTTGATCCGCGGCACCAGGCCGGGCCGGCGGACGGCGAGACGGTTGGTCAGCTCGAAGACCTTGTTGGACAGGAGTTCGTCGTCGACCCAGCCGCGGATCCGGCCGACCGGGGATGCGTCGACGCCCGGGCCGACCCGGTTGTTCCGCTTGGTCAGCGCGATGTCGGTGTGCGGGAACCAGTAGAACTCGAAGTGGTCGTTGCCATCGGCAAGCTCATTGAAGCCGCCCAGGACTTCGCCGAGCGGGAGCGGCATCTCCTGCGCACGGAGCAGGAACGCTGGCACGCACTGCAGGGTCAGTGAGCTGATCACGCCGAGTGCGCCGACCGAGACGCGGGCCGCGGCGAAGACGTCCGGGTTCTCCTCCGCCGAGCAGTGCAGCACCGAACCGTCCGCGGTGACCAGATCGAGCGCGACGACCTGCGTGGCCAGCCCGCCCAGTCGCGCGCCGGTCCCGTGCGTGCCGGTGGAGATCGCGCCGGAGATGGTCTGCTTGTCGATATCGCCGAGGTTCGCCATCGCGAGGTCGAAAGCGGCGAGGCCCGCATTCAGCTTGCGCAGCCCGGTGCCCGCGCCGACCGTCACCCGGCCGGACGCCTGGTCCGCGTGCGTGATAGCCGACAGCCCGTCGAGACGGATCATCACCTCTTGCGGCACCGAGCAGCCTGTGAACGAGTGCCCGGAGCCGACCGCCTTGAGCTTCTTGCCCTGCTCGGCGGCGGACTTGACCGTGGCCACGAGCTCGTCGGTCGAGGCCGGTCGCACGGACTCGATTCCGGTCGCCGACTCGGTGCCGGACCAGTTCCGCCAGGTGCTCATCCGAAGTTCTTCCCTTCACCCCGATAGGTGACCAACTCGCTCACCTGCTCGCCGTCGACCGCGTGGACGACGTCGAACCGCTCCAGCATCTCGCCTGCCTTCGCGTAGCGCATCCATACTCTGTCGCCGAGCTGCAGGCGATCGGCCGATTGTCCCTGGACCGGAGTCTGCACTTCGCCGGCGCCTTCGGTGCCGAGCAGCTTCAGTCCGGACGGCCAGGAGGGCAAGGGCAGCCGCGATTTCTTCGCCGGACCCGATGCCACGTAACCGCCACCGAACAGGGTCGCGATCCGCGGGGCTGGACGGCGTACGACGTCCAGCGCGTAGGCCATCGCGGGCTCCGGCTGGAAGATGTCGTACTTGTCGAAGAGGGTCGGGCCGTAGAGACCGGAGCCGGCGGTGACCTCGGTGACGACCGGGTCGGCGCTGCTGATCTCGAGGCTGCCGGTGCCGCCGCTGTTGACGATCCGGAGCCGGGCGACCTGCTTGACCGCGTCGACGACGGCGCCTCGGCGGTCGGCGAGTTCGGCGGTCGAGCGGCGCTTGACCCAGCGGACGGCGGGCGAGGTGTCGGGGAGTCCGGCGATCTGGGCCTCGTAGAACATGACGCCGGTCAGTTCGAAGGCGTCGTCTGCGGCGACGGTCTGGGCGAGGGCTGCGACGTCGGCGGGGGTTCGCAGCGGTGAGCGGCGTACGCCGAGATGCTGGCCGAAAACTCGCAGCGATGCGTCGACGTCGAGGCAGACCTGGATACGGGCGGTGCCGGTGGCGGCCGACTTGATGTAGCTGAGGTGCTCGGGCGAGTCGATCATCAGGGTGATCCGGGCGGCCGACTCGGGGTCTTCGGAGAGTTCGCGGAGGGCGGTCCGATGGGTCGTCGGGTAGCCCATCAGGATGTCGTCGACACCGTTGCGCGCCAGCCAGAGCGCCTCGGGGAGCGCGTAGCTCATCACGCCGTGGAACCCGGGGCGGTCGAGCGCGGCCTGGATCAGGGCGCGGCAACGGACCGACTTGGAGGCGATCCGGATCGGCGTACCGGCGGCACGGCGGACCAGATCGTCGGCGTTTCGCCGGAACGCGGCAAGATCGATCACCGCGTACGGCGCATCCAAGCCCGCAGTCAGGCGGGCATACCGGTCGAATTCACCCATAACCGGAGTGTAAGTCACAAGATACTGAAAGGTAATACATCTTTAAGATCGGTCGATCACCGCTTCCAAGGCAGGTAGGACAGAGGTTGCCCAGGCGGACTGTTGGTTCGGTTGGGAGGAGGTGGCTGCCAGGAGGGCGACTGTGGAGCCTTGCACCACGGAGAGGTCTACGTAGGACTCGGCTCCGGCGTACGCACGGACTGCCGCAGCGGCTGTGGTGTTGGCCCAGAGCTGCTTGACCGACAGGTCGCCGCCGGTGCCGCACGCCTTCATGCGGGTCGTGTAGCCGCTGTAGTAGGCCCGCGCTTTGTCAGGACTGCTGAAGCGGAGCAGGAGGGCGGTGGCGGGCTGGGCGTCGGCCGTGCGGTAGCTGCCGGTCAGGGCGTACGCCGGGACCGGGAGTGAGCCGGTGACCGGTCGGCCGGCGCAGCCAGCAGGCAAGGCCTCGTAGGACGCCTGGTGGGGGTCACGGCGGCGGGTCCAGGTGTTGTTGCCGATGAAGCCGGCCTCAGCGCCACCCGGATCGGTGTACGTCTTCCAGCCGGGCCCGAGCTTGTCAGGACTCGGCAAGTTGCGCGCGGTGAGCGGTCCGGCGGTGGCGGGCGGCGGTGCGGTCGCCTGCTCCGGCAGCTCAGGTGGAACGGCCGCATCTGTGGGCTTGGCGGTGCTCATCGTCGCAGGCGGGACAGGCACCGTCCCGCCGACCGTGCTCGGGATGACTGGGCTTGGGATGGCGGACCGCTGAACGACACCCGGTGCGGGCTGCTGAGCCGCCGAATTGGAGCTACAGCCCACCAGCACCACCGCCAGCGCACAAGCGCCCACTACACCTTTCACTTCGGCTCAAAGTGCTGATAGTCCGGCTTAGCCCACCCCGCGCCCCAGAAGTAGCCCTGACCGATCAGAGCCTTCGTAGCAACGCTGCTCGCGAACAGCATCCCCGGACGAGCCGGCGTACGCGTGCGATAGGACAGCCCGTTCGACGGGTACCAGACCCCGTTCGCAGCCAGGTACGGATTCTCCACGGTGTTGATGTCGATCGCCCACCCGTACGAATGCGGCGACAGCGAGTACGGATCACCGGTGACCCGCCTGCAGTTGAACGCGGACGTGTTGTCCGCCGCCATCGACTTCACGTCACTGCCGCCGAACACGTCCACCCGCCGCATCTGCCGGATCGGGAACTTGGACGCGAACGTCGTGGTCCAGACCGTGATCATCTTCGCCACGGCCGCGTCCCGCAGCACCAGCTCGCCACGGTGCACGTGCCCGTCGAAACCCCAGTAGTTCAGCTGCAGCAGCCGCAGCGACGCCGGCGCGACCGGACACCCGGCCCGGTACGTGTTCGGCACCATTGCGGCCGAAACGGCGTACACCTTGGGGTTCAGCGCGGCCCTGATGACGATCGTCGCCAGGCCGGAGTACTCCATCGCGGCCTGGCTGACATACCGGGTGACGACGCGCACCGTCCGGGTGGCCGGTAGGTCGTCGGGGACCCGGAGCCGGAAGTTGCCCTTGGCATCCATGACCCCGATGTTGAGCAGCTGCCACCTGCCGCTGCCGAGATAGCTCTGCAGCGCGAGCTCCTTGCCCGGCTCGGCCGGCACCATCCGGCCGGTGACCGAGACGCCGGTCAGCGTGGCGTACCAGGCCGCCGGGGTGTTGATCACGATCTTCCGGTCCTGGATCGGCACGGTCCGGTACGGCGAGATTGCGAGCGCCGTCGTGGCCTTGACGCCGATCATCGTCTCGAAGGCCCAGGTGCCGGTGTACGCCGAGACGTAGCTGAACCGGTAGGCACCACCGGCCGTGGTCCGGGTCGACGCCCGCAGTACCCAGGCGCCGGGGACGCGCTGCCACAGCGTGATGTACGACCCGGTGATCGGCTTGCTGATCTTGCCGGTGAACACCGTCGGCTTGTCCTCCCAGGACGCGGCCGGCTGGTCGAGCGTGATCGACCAGGCCGGCGCGGGAGTCGCCGCCGGCGTCGGTGTCGGCTTGGAAGGCGTTGGAGTCGGCGTTGCCGCAGGAGTAGGACCAGGCGTGGGCGTCGACTCCACGACCGACGAAACGGCCGGTGAAACCGATGGTGAGACTGCTGGTGCGACGCTCGGCGACGGGTCGTCGGCGTACGCGACACTCACCGGCCCCAGCCCCAGCAAGACCGCGACAACCACCCCGACGAAGCGCCTCATCCGCCTCACCCCTCCCCTGGACATCATCTACCCATATAGAGGCAGCCACACCGGGAGACGTCACACGGGAGTGGGGACTTTGTTTACTCCTGCAGTCGCTTCACCGCGGAGTCGACGCGCTCGTCGGTCCCGGTGAGCGCGATCCGGACGTGCCGCTCACCCGCAGTCCCGTAGAAGGCACCGGGTGCAACCAAGATGCCCAGGTCGGCCAACGCCCCTACAGAGCCATATGCGTCGTACGACGGATGCGAGGCCCACAGGTAGAGCCCGCCGTTGGACAGCGTGATCTCCCAGCCCGCGTCGGTCAGCGCATCCCGCAGTACCGCACGCCGACGCAGGTAGCGGGCACGCTGCTCCTCGACATGTACGTCGTCCGCGAACGCGGCCGCCATCGCAGCCTGGATCGGTGACGGCACCATCAGCCCGGCGTGCTTGCGGACGGCAAGCAGCTCGGCCACCACGGTCGGGTCACCAGCTACGAAGCCACCGCGATACCCGGCCAGGTTGGACCGCTTCGACAGCGAGTGCACCGCGAGCAGGTTGTCGAAGCTGCCACCGGACACGTCCGGGTGCAGCACGGACACCGGCTTCTCGTCCCAGCCGAATTCGGCGTAGCACTCGTCACTGACCAGCAGTACGTCGTTCGACCGCGCCCACTCGACCGCCCGCCGCAGATCGTCCACTGGGGTGATCTCACCGGTCGGATTGCGCGGGGAGTTCAGGTACGCGACCCGCACCGGTCCGTCGTGCGTCGTCGGGTCCGCAACAGGCACGCTGGTCGCCCGAGCCAGCGCCGCACCGGCCTCGTACGTCGGGTAGGCCAGATCCGGGATGAGGACCGTGTCACCGGCACCGATGCCGAGCAGCGTCGGCAGCATCATGATCAGCTCTTTGGTGCCAATCACTGGCAGTACGCCGGTACGCGGGTCGACTCCGGTCACGTCGAGCCGCCGCGCCATCCAGTCCACAGCAGCCTGCCGCGCGGACGACGTACCGATCGTCGTCGGGTACGCCGGAGCGTCCGCAGCGTCAGCCAGGGCCTTCTGGACGAGTGCGGGCACCGGGTCCACCGGACTGCCCACAGACAGGTCGACGATGCCGTCAGGGTGCGCGGCCGCCTTCTCCTTGTACGGGGCGAGCTTGTCCCACGGGAAATCGGGCAACCGACTGGAGGTCTCGAAGATCACCCCGCCATTCTCTCCTGTCCGCCGACCACACCAACCCCGACCGCCCGCTCCGCGAGAACGCTCCGCGAGAGCCGGTCAGCAGGGACGGCCCGGATCCACCTTGGCGAGGATCTGGTCGGCGATGGTCTTCAGCTGGGTCAGCTGCTCTGGAGTGAGGGCGTCGATGACGTACTCGCGGACTGCGGTCACATGACCCGGTGCGGCGGAGACGACCATCTCGTAGCCCGCGTCGGTGATGGTGGCGACGGTGATCCGACCGTCGTCCTCGGCCGGGTGGCGCTCGACGAATCCGCGCTGCTCGAGGCGCTTGACCACGTGCGAGAGCCGGGACAGCGATCCGTTCGCGAAGCCGGCCAGCTCGCTCATCCGGCGCGACCGGCCGGGCGACTCGGACAGACCGGCCAGCACGAGGTACTCGAAATGACTCAGCCCGGAGTCACGCTGCAGCTGGAAGTCGAGGACACCGGGCAGCTTGAAGAGTAGCGCGGCCAGCGACATCCAGCTCGCCAGCTCGTCCTGCTCCAGCCACTTCGCCTCGCCCGCCACAGCCTCAGTCTACGCGCTTACTTGACGCTTCAACTCATCGCGTCTACGTTGTGGGTTGACGCATCAACTTATAACCGAGAGTGGACTATGAATGTCTTTCTGTGGATCCTCGCCGGAGTCCTGGCCGCGTTCTTCCTGGCCGCCGGCGCGACCAAACTGACCCAGAGCAAGAGAAAACTGCTGGCCAGCGGCAACATGGGCTGGGTCGAGGACTTCTCGGCCGGTTCGGTCAAACTCATCGCCACCACCGAGGTGCTCGGCGCGATCGGCCTGATCCTGCCCGGCGCCCTGGACATCGCCCCGATCCTGGTCCCGCTGGCTGCGACCGGCCTCGCTGTGATCATGATCGGCGCGATCATCACCCACGCCCGCCGCAAGGAGTGGCAGCCGGTCGGCCTCAACGCCGTCGTACTGATCCTCGCCGTCCTGGTCGCAATCTTCCGCTTCGGCCCGAACAGCTTCTAGCTCTGCCAGGTCCAGGCACCCGCGACCAGAGTCGCATGCACTCCGGTGGTGTGGAGTGCCTCGACGGCGCCGGTCAGCGGGTCGGCATCGAGCACGACGAGATCCGCCGCACCACCCACCACCGGTGTCCGGCCGCCCCGCGTCGACGCGTCCAGGGCGGCCGGCACCGGGATCTCCTGCTCCGGATGCCACGACGCGCGGCCGTCGTCCGAGCGGTGCACGGCGGCCGCGATCGACAGCCAGGGATCGAGTGGCGCCACCGGCGCGTCCGACCCCAGCCGCAGTTCGGCGCCCGCGGCCAGCAGAGTGCCGAAGGGGAAGGCCCGATCGGTCCGCCCGCGCCAGTGCCGGTCGGCGACATCCCGGTCGTCGAGCGCGTGCACCGGCTGGATGCTCGCCGCCACCCCCAGCTCCCGGAACCGCGGGAAGTCCTCCGGCGCGATCAGCTGCGCATGCTCGATGGCGCCCACACATCCGACCTTCTCGAAGGCATCGAGGGCCAGCCGGTTGGCGTGGTCGCCGATCGCGTGGATCGCACTCGTGATCCCGTGTTCGTGGGCCTGCTGCATCAGTGGCACCAGCACCTCGGGAGGTACGACGAGCAGCCCGTGCGCATCGTCGGCCAGCCCGGGGTACGGGTCGTGGCAGTACGCCGTACGCGTGTTCAGCGAGCCGTCCGTCAGCACCTTCAACGGCCCCATGGTCACCAGTCCCCCGGTGCCGTCGATGACGTCACCGGTGCGTAGCCCCAGTCCGATCGCCCAGTCCAGGTTCTCCGGATAGACGCTGCACTCGACCCGGAAGGACCTGATCCCCGCGTCGTACCGGGCCTTCCAGACCTCCGGGTTGCGGGCGTTCTCCAGCTCGACCACTCCGACGATGCCGCGCGACGCCGCGGTACGTGCGGCCTCCTCGACCAGCCTGGTCACCGCCGCGGGAGTGGTCGCCTGCATCACCGTCATGACCGGAGCGAACTCGGTCTCCTTCACCACGCCGCTCGGTCGATCGGCCGCTCCGAGCATCCGCAGGGCCGCACTGTTGAGCCAGCCGCAGTGCAGGTCCCCGCTGGCCAGTGCGACCGGCACGTCGCCGGAGACCTCGTCCAGCATCGATTTCAGCGGCAGATCCGGCCAGAGCCCGTCCTTGAACCCATATCCGAGCAGTGCGATCCCGGGCGCGGGCGGGTTGGTCGCGAGGCGGTCCCTGACCAGGTCGGCCACTTCCCGCGCGGACGTCGTACCGGACAGGTCCAGGTGCTGACGGGACAACGCCCATTGCTGGAAGTGCACGTGGTGGTCCCACAGGCCGTTCATCAGGTAGCGCCCGTCGAGGTCGACAACCTCAGCAGCTTCGGAGCGGGCTCCGGCGGGCGCGATGTGGGTGATCGTCCCGGCGGTGATCGAGACGTCGACCGGTTCGGCGGGTGAGCCGTCGCGGACCAGGCGGGTACGACGGAGCAGGAGGTCAGCGGAAGTCATGGCCGCTACTCTGCGGGCCGAAACGCGCCGCGTGCTCGGCCACCGCCACGACTCTGCACGGCGAATGTTGTTGCCATCCACGAACCCGGTCCGGACGTCGTCGCGGATACTCGGGGCTCGAGCCAGCGAAACGGAGCCGCGCATGTACGTCGACCCCGACTACGCCGAACCCGACCTCGACGAGGTGGTCCGGCTGATCGAGGCCCAGCCCTTCGCCACTGTGGTGACGGCCGACCCCGACCTACGGATCGCGCACATCCCGGTGCAGGTACGACGAGGAGCCGAAGCGCTCGAACTCGTGGCACATGTGGCCGGGGCCGACCCGTTCGCCGAGTCGATCCGTCAGCAGGCCCACGTCCTGGTCAGCGTGGTCGGGCCGTCGGTCTACGTGTCCCCGGCCTGGTACGCGAGCCGCGGGCTGCCGACGTACAACTTCGTGGCGATCGAGCTGCGCGGACAGGCGGTCCCGCTGGATGATCCGGATGCGGTCCGCGCGCACCTGATGCGACTGGTCCAGGACCACGAGACGGCGCTCAACCCGGCGGACTCCGCGACGCGATGGCGGGTGGACGCGTGGGCACGGGATCGCACGACCGAACTCCTGCCGGAACTGCAGGCGTTCACGTTGCGGGTCGACCAGATCCACGCCAAGGTGAAGCTGGGGCAGAACCGGACTGAAGGCGATCGGGCGGGCACGATGACCGCACTGCACGAGTCGCCGCGCACCGACCACCACGTGGTCGAAAGCTTGATGCGCGCCCGGTATGACGAGGATGGGCGCGTGAGGGGTGAGGCATGACGTACGACGTGGCAGTGGTCGGCGCCGGCGCGATGGGGTCGGCGGCGGCCCGGGCGCTGGCGGCCGCCGGACGCTCAGTTGTCGTCCTGGAGCAGTACACGCTCGGGCATGTCCGAGGCGGGTCGCACGGCGGGACACGGCTGTTCCGGCCCGCGGCGGACAACGCGGACGTGGCCCGGCTGACCGAGCAGGCCCGGCCGCTGTGGCGGGAGCTGGAAGCGGACTCCGGCGAGACGCTCTTCGAGGTCACCGGCGGTATCGACCACGGGGTGGACGAGGCCACTGTCGAGGTGTTCCGATCGTTGCACGCGGCAACTGGTGAGGTACTGACCGCCGGCGCCGCGAAGGAGCGGTGGCCGGGCTTCCGCTTCGAGACACCGGTCCTGTACCAGCCCGGCTCCGGACGCCTGTACGCCGATCGCACTGTCCACGCGTTGCAGACGGTCGCAGCGCGCCTGGGCGTGGAGTTCCGGGTGCAGTCACCAGTGCGCCAACTGCGGATCCACGATGCCCTGGTGGAGCTCGACGTACCAGGTGGTGCCGTACGCGCCGGCCAGGTCGTGGTCACCGCCGGGCCGTGGGCTCCGAAGCTGCTGACCGGACTGGTGCCGTTGCCGACGTTCACCGTGACCCAGGAACAGCCGCGGTTCTTCGCGCCGGTGTCGGAAGAGCTGGACTGGCCGAGCTTCGTGCACGGCGACCATGGCAGCTACGGCCTGTTGGAGGCGGGGTCCGGGGTGAAGGTCGGGCTGCATGCCACCGGACCGGAGGTCGACCCTGACACCCGGGACTTCGCGGTGGACCCCGCCCGCGACGCCGACCTGCTGCGGTACGTCGAACAGTGGTACCCCGGATTGGACACCGCGACGTCGACGGCGATCAGCTGTCTGTACGACAACACTCCGTCGGACAACTTCGTCATCGACCGCGCCGGCCCGATCACGGTTGCCGCCGGCTTCTGCGGCCAGGGCTTCAAGTTCGTCCCGTTGATCGGCGAGTTCGTCCGTGATCTGGTGATCGGAACGGCCGAGGTGCCCGCGCGGTTCCGCCTGGCGAGTCACGTGGGCGGTTAACCCTGGTCGGCACGGCCGCGGAACAGGCGGTGCTGGAATCCGAGGGCGAACCGGTCCTCGGGGTCGGCGAGGTCGGTCCGGCCGATCTCCTCGACCCGCATCAGGCGGTAGCGGAAGGTGTTCGGGTGCACGTTCACCGCGGCCGCCGCCCGGGTGACGTCGCCGAACGCGTCCAGCCAGGCGGACAGCGTCTCGACCAGGTGGGCCCCGCGCAGCGCGTCGTACGCCAGAAGCCGTTCGTACGCACCGGAAGGACCGCGCTCGCCGGCCTCGACCTGGGCGCTGAGCTCGAGGAAGACCGAGTCCACCAGCAGGTCCTCGGCCGGCGCGACCCGGCGCGGGCCGTGGAGATGACGCAGGGTGCGGGCGGCGAGCTCGGCGTCCTCGCGCGACCGCGGCAGGTCCTCGACCGAGGCGGCCACCCGCCCGAGGCCGGCGTACACCGGTGTCCGGGTGCCGGCGAGCTCGTTGAACTGGTTGCAGGCGGCAAGGACATCGGCCTGCTGATGGCGGGCCAGCGATCCGATCGCATAGACCCGGTGCGCCACACTCGCCGCTACCGCGGGGATCCCGGCGCCTTGTAGGTGCATGGACAGCGCGGCGCAGATGCGGTTGCGCCAGGCCAGCCGGGTCAGATAACCGGCCAGATCGCCGGCCGGCGACGGCACCTCACCGGAGGTCTCCACACAGACGACTTGGGCCGGCATCGCGATACCGAGCAGGGCGGCCGCCTCGCGGGCATCTGCCCGCCCGTCCAGCAGGGCGGACACCCGGTCCTCGAGCTGTGTCGTGTCTTCCTGATCCCCGGTCTGGCGCAGGTGGTGCTCCGCGGCGCGGGCCGCTGCGGCCAGCAACGCCTCGCGGTCCGGAGTCAACGGCTCACGGACGACCGCCCAGATCGTCCCGAACAGCTCGGTGCCGGCTCGAACAGCTACCGCCGTCCGCGGCAGCACCTCGCTGCCGTCCGCCGTCCGCCCGGCCGGCAGGAACACCGGGTGGCCGGACGACAGCACTGCGTCCATCGAAGTCTCGACATAGTCGTACGGGCGGCTCCGCTGCAGGATCGAATCGATCCGGACGACATCGGCCTCCTCCTGCCGGGCAGAGAATGCCAGCACGTGGGTGTTCCGGTCCTCGATCGTGACCGGCGCGTCGATCAGCTCGCAGATGACCTCGGCCAGCGCGTAAAGGTCGCCGTCCGGCACCTCGTCGAGAGCCGGCACGCCGGTCAGCGGGCGACCAGGCCCGTGCAGCATCCCGGTGATCGCGGTTGCGGCCCGCTGCCAACTCACACCCTCGGCGAGCCGCAGGATCGGTATCCCCGATCCGCCCGGCAGCGGGTCGTCGGCCGGCGTCAGACTCCGGCCGACGATCACCGCTGCGGCGCCGAGCCGTGCTGCCTCCCGGACCAGCGCCGCGATCGCGTCGCCCTGGACGCCGATCGCGAGCACGATGCTGTCGGCCGGGCAGTCCAGGTCCGGACCGTCCGCGATCACGACGGACCGGATCGGGCGTGGGCGCGCGTCGGTGCTGATCGGGCTGACCGGGGAGGCGATGGCGGGCGCCAGGGCCGTGGTGAGCAGGCCATCGACCATCGCGGCACCTTTCCAGGCACGGACGAGCAGTAACGGATCACACATGGTACGCAGACCCGAGCCCCCGCAGGTCGGTGGCAACCGCGGGTCGTCGGACAGCCCCAATTGGGTACGGCGCAATTCGTCCAACTGACCGAACATTGCCCGCGCCCTGGGTGGTGGTATGGCCCGCAAGATACCGGCCTTGTGAGGCGAGGTGAACGATGGCGGGACTGTCCAAACCAATGGCCAACCCAGTGGCTGAGGCCGCGCGGACGCGGTCGCCCGGCCGGTTGGCGCTGGAGCGGTTCCGCCGGGACCGGATTGCGGTCGCAGCCGGGGTGTACGTCGTCCTGGTGCTGCTCGCGTCCGTCCTTGCCCCGTTGATCTGCCGGGTGCTCGGCATCGACACCGAGCGGCACATCGGGCTGCTCAGCCTGACCAATCTGGGCTTCCCCGACGGCAGGCTCGGCGGGATGAGCTGGGACCATCCGCTCGGGATCGAACCCAAGACCGGTCGTGACCTGCTCGCGCTGCTGCTCTACGGCTCCCGGACGTCGCTGATCATCGCCTTCGGCGCCACCCTGGTGTCGGTTGCCCTGGGCATCCTCTTCGGCCTGTGGGCGGGGTACTTCGGCGGCTGGGTGGACACCGTGATCTCGCGGTCCACCGAGGTGCTGATGGCGTTCCCGGTGCTGTTGTTCTCGATCGCGCTGCTGGCCGTGCTGGGCAACCTGGACCGCGTCGGCTTCCTGGCCGGCAACAGCCTGCGGACGGCGATCCTGATCTTCGTCATCGGCTTCTTCAGCTTCCCGTACACCGCGCGGCTGATGCGGTCCCAGGTGCTCTCGCTGCGCACCCGCGAGTTCGTCGCGGCGGCGCGGGTGATGGGCTCGTCCAACCGCCGGATCCTCCGCCGGGAGCTGCTGCCGAACCTGACCGGCCCGATCATCGTCGTCACCAGCCTGTCGATCCCGGCCACCGTCCTCGCGGAAGCCGGCCTGTCCTTCCTCGGCGTCGGGATCGCGCCGCCGGCAACGTCGTGGGGCCAGCTGCTCGGCGCGGCGTCGCGGACCTTCGTCGTCGATCCGGCGTACATGCTCTTCCCCGGCCTGTCCATGGTCGCGACCGTGCTCGCCTTCAACCTGCTCGGCGACGGCATCCGCGACGCCTTCGACCCGAAATCACGTTCCTGAAGGGCAATGATCATGACGAAACGTTCTCGGGCAGCACTGCTCGGCAGTGTCCTCGCTGTGCTGGCGCTCGCCGCCTGTTCCTCCAGCGGCGACGGCAAGACCAGCGCACCGGAAGGCTACAACGCTGCCCTGCAAGGCGTTGTGAACCCGTCGCAGCAGCCGGGCGGCACGCTCCGCGTCGGTACGTCGGCCTCCTGCGACAACTTCGACCCGGCGACGACGTACGGCGGCAGCTGTTGGTTCTTGCAGCGGTTGCTGAGCCGCAACCTGGTGTCGTTCGGCCGGACCGGTCAAGGTGCGCCGCCCGGGAACGGGAACAAGCTGCAGCCGGATCTCGCCGACTCGTTGGGCCAGGCGAACGCGGACAAGACCGTGTGGACCTACAAGCTGCGCGACGGGCTCAAATTCTCCACCGGTGCGCCGATCACCAGTGCGGACGTGAAGTACGGCTTCGAGCGGATGTATGCGACCGACGTGATCACCGGCGGCCCACAGGGCTACTACCTGTGTCTGCTCGACAAGTGCGACAAGGACGGTACGCCGACGTACAAAGGCCCGTACAAGGACCCGAAGGGCGGACTGTCGTCGATCGCCACCCCGGACGCGAAGACGATCGTGTTCACCCTGACCAAGCCGTTCGGCGACTGGGACTACCTGATGGCCCTCCCGGCCGCGGTGCCCGTGCCGCAGAAGTCCGACAAGGGCAGCCAGTACGGCGCCGGTACCAACCTGGTCTCGTCCGGTCCTTACGTGCTGAAAACCGTGAAACCCAAGCAGAGCGTGCTGTTGACGCGCAACCCGAACTGGGACCGGGCCGGCGACCCGATCCGCAGCGCGTTGCCGGACAGCATCGCCGTCACCGTGCTCAGCAACGCCGATGACCTCGACACCAGGATGCGCACCGGCGCGCTGGATGTTTCGCTGGACGGTGGGGTGCAGACCACGTTCCAGTCGCAGATCCTGAAAGACCAGAGCCTGAAGGCGCAGGCCGACAACCCGGTGCTGAAGAGCGTGTCGATGCTCATCCTCTACCCGTCCGACCCGGTGCTCACCAACGTGCACTGCCGGCGGGCAGTGGCCTACGCACTGGACAAGCGCGACATCGTCATCCAGTTCGGCGGCACCAACGGCGCGGACTTCGCCACCACGATGATGCCGCCGGGACTGCCCGGGTACGACGCCAAGGCGAACCCGTACCCGTCCGGCGAGGACTCGACCGGCGACCTGGACAAGGCGAAGTCCGAGCTGTCCGACTGCGGGAAGCCGCAGGGCTTCAGCACCTCGATGGGATTCTCCAACTACGGCACGGATCCGGCGGTGTTCGCCAGCGTCCAGAACGCGCTCAAGCGGGTCGGCATCACGCTCACCCCGAAGCAGCTGGACGCCTCGACGTACTACAACACCCTGAGTACGCCGGCCGCGGTCAAGGGTCAGCGCATCGGTATCGGCCTGATGGGCTGGATTCCGGACTACCCGAGCGGCAACGGATTCCTGACCCTGCTCGTCGATCCGGCCCGCTACACCGGTACGACGTCGTCCACCAACTTCGTCGGCGTCAACGACCCGGCGATCAACGCACTGGTCAAGAAGGCCGCCACGGCGGCGGCCGACCAGCTCCCGGCCATCTACCGGGAGATGGACAAGGCCACGATGGACACGGCGTACTACCTCCCGCTCACCTACGCGAAGGCGACGCTGTTCCGCTCGGCCACGCTGACGAACGTGGACCTGACCGGTGACCAGAGCAACTACGACCTGGCGAACATCGGGGTCAAGGGACAGTGATCCGGCACATCGCCCACCGGCTGCTGGGAGCACTCGGAGTGCTCCTGGTGGTCAGCGTGGTCACGTTCGCGATCTTCCAGCTGCTGCCCCGCGTCACCAAGGTCGACATGGCGTTCTACTACACCGGCCGGAACACCAGTGCGGCGCAGGCGGCGGCCGTCGCCGAGCGGTTCGGGTTCGACCAGCCCATCTGGACGCAGTACTGGACCTGGCTGAGCGGCATCTTCACCGGGCGTGAGCTCGGCGACGGAGTGTCGACGGTGCACTGCGCCGCACCCTGCCTCGGCTGGTCGTTCCGGCAGAACCGCTCGGTGACCGAGATGCTCGTGCAGGCGTTCCCGGTGACCGCGTCGATCGTGCTCGGCGCCGCCGTACTCTGGCTGGCCGGCGGGGTCGCCACCGGCGTACTGGCGGCGGCCCGCCGCGGTTCGCTGTTCGATCGCGGGTCGACGGTGATCTCTCTGCTCGGAGTGTCGATCCCGGAATTCTTCAGCGGCATGCTGGTGATCTACGCACTGACCGCCGGACCAGGCTGGCTGCGCTGGTACTCCGGCGGCATCAACTACGTCCCGTTCACCGACGACCCGCTGCGCTGGGCGGCGAACCTGCTGCCGGTCTGGATCTGTCTGGCCTTCCTGATCGCGGCCGTGTACACCCGCTGGACCCGGGCGGCGATGCTCGAAACGATGTCCGAGGACTTCATCACCACGGCCACCGCCAAGGGCCTGCGTCGCCGTACGGTGGTCGGCCGGCACGGGCTGCGGGCCGTCGTCCCGTCCGTGGTCACGCTGGCCGGCCTCGACCTCGGTGCGCTGCTCGGTGGCGTGATCATCGTCGAGTCGTTGTTCAGCTTCCCCGGACTGGGCCGGCTCGCGTACGACGGGATCACCACCAAGGACCTGCCCGTGATCATGGGCACGACGCTGTTCGCCGCCGTACTGATCGTGGTCGCGAACGTCGTCGTCGACGCCTGCTACGCGATCCTGGACCCGAGGGTGCGCCATGTCAGCTGAATCCCCTGAAGCGCTCCTTCGGGTGCGGGACCTACGGGTGCATTTCCCGACCCCGGACGGTCTGGTGCGCAGTGTCGACGGCCTGTCCTTCGACGTGCGCCCGGGCGAGATCCTCGGTGTCGTCGGCGAGTCCGGATCGGGCAAGTCAATGGCCGGCAAGGCGATCCTCGGGCTGCACGAGCAGGCCCGGACGACCGGCGAGATCTGGTACGGCGACCAGCAGCTGGTCGGCGCCGCCGACGAGGAGCTCCGCCGGCTGCGTGGCGCGAAGATCGCGATGATCTTCCAGGACCCGCTGTCCTCGCTGCACCCGTACTTCACCATCGGCGCCCAGCTCTCGGAGGCCTACCGGGTGCACCGGCGGACCGGCGCGAAGGCGGCCCGCGCGCGGGCGGTGGAGATGCTGTCCCGGGTCGGGATCCCGGCGGCGGCCCGTGCGTACGGCGCCTACCCGCACGAGTTCTCCGGCGGGATGCGGCAGCGGGCGATGATTGCGATGGCACTGATCTGTGATCCAGGGCTGCTGATCGCGGACGAGCCGACGACCGCCCTCGACGTCACCGTGCAGGCCCAGATCCTGCAGCTGATCCGGGATCTGAGCGAGGAGTCCGGATCGGCTGTCGTACTCATCACCCACGACCTCGGGGTGGTGGCGGAGACCTGTGACCGGGTGGTGGTGATGTACGCCGGTCGTTGCATCGAGCAAGCACCCGTGGCCGGGCTGTTCGAGCGGCCGATGACGCCGTACACCTGGGGACTGCTCGGGTCGATCCCGCGCCTCGACGCGACCCTGGGACGGCTGGAGCCGATCACCGGGCAACCGCCGTCGCTGATCGATCTCCCGGCCGGTTGCTCGTTCGCACCCCGGTGCGGCTTCGCGAGCCGGGTGCCGGACCACCGGTGTACGACGGAGCTGCCCGAGCCGCTCGTGGCCGGGGCCCCTGATCACCTGGCGCGGTGTCATCTGCCGGTCGAGGATCGCCAGCACATCTGGCACACCCAGATTGCGCCGGCGCTATGAGCCTTCTCGAAGTGCGGGACCTGCGGAAGACGTTCGTGCGCGGTCACGGGCGTCGGCGGCGGGTCGTGAACGCGGTCGACGGAGTGAGCTTCGAGGTCGGCGCCGGCGAGACGCTCGGGCTGGTGGGTGAGTCCGGGTGCGGAAAGTCGACGACCGCGGGCATGGTGGTCCGGCTGATCGAGCCGACGTCGGGGCAGATCAGCTTCGCCGGGACCGAGCTGGCCGGCCGGTCCGAGCGGAGTCTGCGGCCGTTGCGGCGCGAGCTGCAGATGGTGTTCCAGGATCCGCAGTCGTCGCTGAATCCGCGGCAGACGGTCGGCACGATCCTGAGCGCGCCGTTCCAGATCCAGGGCGTGCAGCCGGACGGCGGCGTACTGCCGGAGGTGCGACGGCTGCTGGAACGGGTCGGCCTGAATCCGGAGCACTACAACCGGTATCCCCATCAGTTCTCCGGTGGCCAACGGCAACGGATCGGCATCGCCCGCGCGATCGCGCTCCGGCCGAAGCTGGTCGTCTGCGACGAGCCCGTGTCCGCGCTGGACGTCTCCGTCCAGGCCCAGGTGCTGAACCTGCTGGCCGGTCTGCAGCAGGAGTACGGCATGGCCTACCTGTTCGTCGCCCACGACCTCGCCGTCGTTCGGCACCTCAGCGACCGGGTCGTGGTGATGTACCTCGGCCGGGTCGTCGAGCAGGCCGAACGGGAGGAGCTCTACCGTTCCCCGGCCCATCCCTACACCCAGGCCCTGATGGCCGCCGTGCCGCGCCCGCGGGTCCCCGAGCAACGCAAGAAGGTGTTGCTCCGCGGTGACGCCGCTGCCGACGGCCCGGCCGGTGGCTGCCCGTTCCGGCCGCGGTGCCCGCGATACGCAACCGAACTCGGCGCTGCGGACCAATCACGATGTACGCAAGAAGCACCCGAGCTCGTCCCCCTCAGCCCGCGGCAGTCGGCCGCATGTCACTTCGTCTAGGAGGTTCCTGGTGATCGCCTCGCAGCTGACCGAGTCAGAGGCCGCGGAACGCAGTACGCAGCTGACCGTCCATTCGTACGACGTCACGCTCGACCTGACCGATGGGCAGGGCGGCCCGGCCTCGACGGTGTTCCGGTCCAGGACCGTGATCGAGTTCTCGGCGGAGACTGGGACAACGTTCGTCGACGTCCAGCCCGTCTTCCTGGAATCCGTTGTCCTGAACGGGATCGAGCTCGATCGGACCGTCCACGACGGCCGGATCAGCCTGTCCGGGCTGGCCGAACGGAACGTCCTGGTGGTCGACGGGACGTTCGAGCTGGCCGACGAGCAACAGGGACTCGAGCGCACGGTCGACCCCGCGGACGGCGAGGTCTACTTCGCGTCGCTGATGTTCATGGCCGCGGCGCAGCGGGTGTTCGCGTGTTTCGACCAGCCCGATCTCAAGGCGCCGTACACCTTCCACATCACCGCGCCGCGCGAGTGGGAAGTGATCTCAAACGGTTCGGTGGACACGACCGAACCGGCAGCGGGTGGTGCAGTCACGCGGCACTTCAGCCGTACGCCGCCGATCTCGAGCTACATCACCGCCGTGCTCGCCGGTCCGTACCACCGGGTGACGGACACGGTCGACGGACCGGACGGCCCGATCGAGCTCGGCCTGGTCTGCGTACGATCGGCGGCGCCGTACCTGGACGCGGAGCGGTGCTTCCGGTGGACCAAGGCAGGGTTCGACCTCTTCCACCGGATGTTCGGCTATCCATATCCGTTCGGAAAGTACGACCAGATCTTCGGCACCGACGCCGGCATCGGCGGGATGGAGAACGCCGGCGCGGTGACGCTGACCGGCGGGATGATCTTCCGGTCGCCGGTGACCGCGATCGAGCAGGAAGCAGCGGCGTACACGATCCTGCACGAGCTGTCGCACATGTGGTTCGGCGATCTCGTCACCACCGCCTGGTGGCAGGACACCTGGCTGAACGAGGCGTTCGCGACGTACGCCGGGTATCTGGCCGCCGCCCAGGGCACCGAGTTCACCGACGCGTGGACGACCTTCGCCCGCTGCGACAAGGCGCTCGCGCTGGCCGCGGACCAGCTGCCGTCGACCCACCCGATCTCGGCGGACGTGCCGGATCTGCGGACCGCGTTGTCGAACTTCGACGACATCACCTACCAGAAGGGTGCCGCCGTACTGCGGCAACTGGTCGCCTATGTCGGCGAGGGCGCGTTCACCGAAGCGCTGCGGGCGTACTTCGCGAAACATGCCTTCGGCAACACCACGTTGACCGATCTGTTGCTGGCGCTGGAGCGGGCATCGGGCCGGGATCTCGGGAAGTGGTCGCAACAGTGGTTGCGGACGGCGCAGGTGAACACACTGCGACCGACGTACACGCTGACCGACGAGAGGCAGGTCTCCGGCTTCGCAGTGGAGCAGACCGCGGTTCCAGAGCATCCGGTACTGCGGGACCACCGGCTGACGATCGGGTTCTATACCGGCGACGCGCAGTTGACGCGAACGCATCAGGTCACGGTCGACGTGGGTGGCGCGGTCACCGAGGTGCCGTCGTTGAACGGGTTGCCCGCGCCGGACGTCGTACTGCTCAACGACGCCGATCTGACCTATGCGAAGGTGCGGTTCGATCCTGCGTCCGACGAGGTGATCCGGTCGCGGGCCGGGGACCTCGACGACCCGCTGGCCCGGGCGGTCGCATGGACCGCGCTGTGGGACATGACCAGGGACGGTGAGTTCGCGGCGTCGTCGTACGTGGCCGTGGCGCTGGCGGCAGCGGTCCGCGAGGAGCAGATCGCGATCCTGGCGGGCCTGCTGACGAACCTGGAATACGCCGTCTCGCACTATCTGCCCGAGCCGCAGGCGACCCAGCGGGAGCTCGCCGCGGCCGCGTGGTCGGCGCTGACCTCGCGTTCACCCGGTGGCGACGCGCAGCGGTTGTGGCTACGGACCTTCGCCCACGAAGCGGGCGGGACGACCCTCGCCGGATCGCTGCAGGAGCTGTACGCCGGCACGTCGGTGCCGGCCGGAGTCGATCTCGATTTCGAGACCCGTTGGCTGCTCGTCCACGGCCTGGCGTCGTACGGGCTGATCGATGCCGCCGGTATCGACGCCGAACTCGCCCGCGATCCGAACGTCACCGCCGAGCAGTACGCGGCTACCGCACGGGCGATGCTCCCCGATCCGACCGCGAAGGCGGCGGCCTGGTCGCTCGTCACAACCCCCGGCGGCGCCCAGGGCGGCCTCAAGTCCGCCACCGCGCGCGGCTTCTGGCACCCCGCCCAGACCGAACTGCTCCGGCCGTACGTCGCGCAGTACTACGAGTCGATCGACGCCTTCTGGGCGACCGACGACGGGGGCGAACAAGCCTGGGTCTCCACCAGGACCCTCGCCCCGACGATCGTCGACGACGCCCTGCCTGCACTGGCCGAGGCCTGGCTGCGGAGCCCGGACCGTCCGGCGATGCTGCGTCGCACCGTCGAGGAGACTCTCCACGAGCTCAACGAGTCGCTGAGGATCCGCCATGGCCACTGACCGCCTCGGTGAGCTGCTGGAGAACGTCGTCCCCGACCCACGCGGGCCCGGCGTGGTCGTCGGGTTGGTCGGGCCGGACGGGTCCTTGGAAACGGCGGCCCGCGGGATGGCGGTGCTCGAACACGACGTACCGATTGCCGACGACACGGTGTTCCACCTTGCGTCTCTGTCGAAGCAGTTCACGGCCGAAGCCGTGCAGGTCCTGGTGCGGGAGGGTGCCGTCGGGGTCGACGATCCGATCGCGGACTATCTGCCGTGGATGCCGTTCAAGGAGGTCAGCGTCGATCAGTTGATCCGGCACCGCAGCGGCCTGCGGGACCAGTGGGAGTTGGTGGAGGCCGCCGGAGGGCGGATGGAGGACGTGATCACCACCGCCGATCTGATCGAGCTGATCCGGCGGCAGACCGCACTGCAGGACGAGCCGGGAGCCCGGTACGCCTACAGCAACACCAACTACACGTTGCTCGGGCTGCTGATCGAGACCGTGACCGGAGAGCGCCTCGACACCTTCTGCCGCAAGCAGTTCTTCGAGCCGCTCGGGATGGACGACACCAGGTTCGTCGACAACCACCGGGCGGTGGTGCGGCGGCGGGCCTCGTCGTACCAGCGGATCGCCGACGGTTACGAGCGGATCGTGCTGTCCTACGGGACGGCGGGTGCGACCAGCCTGCATTCGACGGTCACGGACCTGGCGCGCTGGGCCGCCGCGGTGTCGTCACGGGAGTCCTGGCGAGGTACGACGTACACCGGGAGCGACTCGTACGGGTGGGGCGTGCACATCGGTGAGCACGCGGGCCACCTGAAGCTCTGGCATGCCGGGGCGGACGCCGGCTTCCGGACCCACCTGGCCATGGTGCCGGGCATCGGGTCGGCTGTTGTCCTCGGCAACTTCGCCGAACTCGACCCGGACCCGCTGGCCGACCGGGTCCTCGGGCTGATCGAACCCGGACGCGCGGAACAGCTGGCCGGCACCTACTACTGCGACGAGCTGACCGCGGTGGTGCGGGTCGTGCTCGACGAGGGCGGGCTTGCGCTCGAACGCCCGCGGTACGGGCGGCGGACCATGACACCGGCCGGCGAGCGGCGGTTCACTGTGCGCACCGACGACGCCGAATCGCCGGAGATCGCGCTGACGTTCGATCAGGCGGGCGTCGAGCTCGGGTACTCGACCGAGGGGGTGCGCGGTCTCGTCTTCCGCCGGTTCGAGGCCTGATCGTGCGGGGCCTGATCGTGCCGGGCCTGATCGTGCTGGGCCTGATCGTGCTGGGCCTGCGGGAACAGGCGGAGCTGGAGGTCGAGAGCGAACCGTGCGTCGGCGTCCTCCAGGTCGAAGCCGCCGATCTCGCTGATCCGCCGGAGCCGGTAGCGGAAGGTGTTCTCGTGCACATGAGTCTGCTCGGCTGCCGGTACGACGTCCCCCTGCGCGTCCAGCCAGGCCCGCAGCGTCTCGACCATCGTCGCGTTGCGGGCGTCGTCGTACGCGAGCAGCCGGGCCAGGGCGCCGGACGGACCACGTCCGCGCAAGGCGACGAGTTCGCGTGCCTCGATCAGCAACGCCTCGACCTCCACGTCGAACGCCTTGGCGACGCACCGGCCGCCGTCGGCGTCCTGTAGCACCCGGACCGCCCGGTCGGCGTCCGCGCGCGACAACCGCACTCCGGCTGCCGAACCGGCGACCCGGCCGATCCCGATCCGCAACGGCTCGCCGGCCTGGTGCTGCTGGGCGAACACCCGGCAGGTCTGCTCCACCTGCGTCGCGGTCTCGTCCGCACGCCGGGCCGGGACCAGGGCATACACCTGATCGTTGACGACGGCAACAACCGTGCCCGGAGTGGTACCGGCCAGCTCGACCCGCAGGGCGCTCGCCGTCCGCTCGCGTTCGCGGACCCGGCGCGCCAGCGTCCCACTCGGCGTACCGACCAGCTCCGCGCTGCTGGGCTGGGCCAGCGCGGCAGCCAGCACGAGGCACGGCGTACCGGCCAGACCCAGCCGGGTCAGCGCCTCGCCGTCACCGGCGAGCGCGGCGGCGACCAGCTCGGAGGTCGTGCGCTGCTCGGGATCCGTGCCGAGCGACCGCAGCATCTGCAGCGCCACCGCACGGGACGCCTCCAGCAGGAGCTGCTCCTGCTCCGGCGTCGGCGGTCCTGGCACGACCGCCCAGATGGTGCCGAGGAACTCGTCGCCCGCGCGGATCGCCATCGCGAGCCGCGGCAGCGTCGGCCGCGCGTCGTCCATCCGGACGGCGTCCAGGTAGACCGGCACCGGCGAGCGGCGGATCGCCCGGACCGCCCCTCGGTCCTCGTCGACCCGCAGGTACGGCTCGATGGTCCGGCGGCCGAGGATGCAGTCGATCCGGATGAAGTCGGCCTCCTCCTGCCGGTCGGAGAACGCGAGGACGGCAGCGTTGCGGTCTTCGATCGTGACCGGCGCGTCGATCAGCGTGCAGATCGCGTTGGCCAGCCGGAACAGCCCCTCCCCCCGGCTCGGTACGACGGCCACCGGCCGGACCGTGTCGCGGACGGCGGACTCCAGCAGCGCCGACAACTGCTGCCAGGTGGTCCCGGCCGAGAGCGACAGTACGACGAGTCCCGCCTCGTCGGCCGCCCGGATCGCCTCCGGGCTGTCGCTGACCACGGCTGCCGGAAGGATCAAGGCGGCGGCCCGGGCTGTCGCCGCCGCGCGGATCAGGCGGCCCAGCCCGTCTTCGGTGGAGCGCAGGCCGGTGCCGATCAGGATCGCGCCACGCGGTACCGGCGCCGGGTCGGACGGATCGAAGAAGACCACCTCGCGGGGCGGATCGGCCAGATCGGGATCACCGCTGACGAGTTCGAGCACTGTGGTGCCGAGATGCTCGAGGATCTGGGCCAGGCTGGCGGCGCGTGGCGACCCGAGCACGCGTCCGGCGGACAGCGCGAGGGTCGGTTGCGCACGCAAAGGCATGTAACGCATGAAACATCCCGGCGGAATGCAGCGCAACAGGCATCCCGGCCGGTGAGCTACAGATACAGGCCGGTCTGGCCGTCTTCGAGGCGGCCGGCGGCTACCGCGTGCAGGTCGCGTTCGCGCAGCAGGATGTAGTCGTCGCCGCGCACCTCCACCTCGGCGCGGTCCTCCGGGTCGAACAGGACGCGGTCGTCGACCTCGACCGTCCGCACGTTCGCCCCGACCGCGACCACCTTCGCCCAGGCGAGCCGGCGGCCCATCTGGGCGGTCGCGGGGATCAGGATGCCGGCCGACGACTTGCGCTCGCCCTCCTGCTCGAGGGAGACCAGGACGCGGTCGTGCAGCATCCGGATCGGGAGCTTGTCGTCGGACAGCCGCTTGCGTGGAGTCACCGGCGACCCACCAGCCGGCGGATCACCAGCAGCACGCCGACGACACCGACCACCGCGCCGGCGACCGCGACGATCTTCTGGGTCCGCAGCTGGCCCTGCTCGTCGAAGACCTGGGACTTGGCCTGCTCGACCTGCCGCAGGGCGACGTTCTTCGGGTTCGCCCGGTCGACCAGCTCATCCACGGTCGAGGCCAACCGCTCCCGGGTGGCGGCGATGTCCGCCTCGATCTGCTCGGCGGTCCGAGCCTTCGTGTCCGACACCTGTCGACGCTCCCTTCGATCTGGTCCAGCCGGCGGCCATGCCCCGGGATGCCCGGGGATGCCCCTCGTCACCACCATCCTTGCAGGTCACGCCCGCAAGTCCACGACCACCTTGATGTCATCCGGTTCCCGCACCAATGCATCCGGCCAGTCCGACAGCGGAACGGTCCGCGTGACCAGCTGCTGCAGCCAGGCCCGATCGGCCGCAAGCAGCACGTCCACAGCGTCCGCGTAGTGCCGCTTGCCCGCGTTCACCGTCCCGACCAGGGCCGCGTTGCGCACCACCAGCTGTCGGACCAGCGCGTCGAGCTGTACGTCGACAGTCGCAGGCCCAGGGTGGATCCCGGCCAGGCACATCACACCGGCGGGCGGTAGCAGCGAGGCACAGTCGAACACCAGCTGCCCAGCACCGGTTGCCTCGATCACCACATCCGGTACGACGGACAGCTGCCCCAGGTCAGTGAGGTACGTGCCTCCAAGCGCCCGTACCAGCTCCGGCTTCGGCCCGTCCTCGACCCGGTCCAGCACATGTACGTCGTACCCGCGCTGCCGGGCGATCATTGCCGCCAGCAACCCGATCGGACCGGCTCCTGTCACCAGCACGTGCTGCGGTCCGAACCACGACCGGGCGCCGACCCGGTCCACCTGCTCCCACGCCTTGGTCAGGATGCTGGCCGGCTCTACGAGGACACCGAGCTCTCCCAGCTCAGCAGGCACGGGTACGGCGAAGTACGGGTTCACGCGCCACTGCTCGGCGCCGTACCCGTCCATCTCCTTGATGCCGCGCTCGGTGTACTGCCCGTTGCGGCAGAAGTCCCACTCACCCCGCGCACACGCCGGACAGGGCATTGGGTCGGGTCGGCGGACCACTCCGGCGACCAGGTCGCCAGGTGCGAAGCCGGAGCCCACAGGTGCCTCCAGCACGCGTCCGAGCGACTCGTGGCCGATGACGAGGTGGTCCGACCCGAGCCGTCCACTGCCGAACGCTCCGGAGACCAGCTCGATGTCGGTCCCGCAGATGCCTGTCAGCAGGCCTTCCACCAGGATCGAACCGTCGGTGACGGGAGGCTCTGCGACCTCACCTACTCGCGCCGAGTCGGACTTGCCCGGCGTGACTGTCATGGCCCGCATGCGCTCAGGCTAACCGGGTCATGTCGACGGTCACCTCGATGGCCGTCGCCGCGCCACCCGAGTAGATGCCCTTGAGCGGCGACACGTCTCCGTAGTCGCGGCCGGTCGCGACCCAGACATGCCGGTGCCCGATCGAGATGTCGTTGGTCGGGTCGAATCCCCACCACTGACCGGTCCACGCCTCCACCCACGCATGGCTCTCACCGACGACCGTCTCCCCCACCTCCGCGTCCGGCTTGGTGTGCAGGTAGCCGGAGACGTAGCGGGCCGGGATGTCGACCGCCCGCAGCATCGCCAGCGTCAGGTGCGCGTAGTCCTGACACACGCCCTCACCGGCTTGCCAGGCGTCTACGGCCGACGAGTGCACCCCAGTGGTGCCACGTTGGTACTTCAGCTTGTCGTGCACCCACTTCGACACCGCCAGCACGGTGTCCTCCGGCGTACGACCCTTGCGTAGCGAGCGCGCGACCGCAGCCAGCTCACGGTGCTTGGGCACGTAATCGGTCCACTCCAGGTACTCCGCGTAGGCGTCCAGGACCTCTGGTGACCTCAGCTGGGACCAGGTCGCCGCGACTGACGGTTCTGGCTGATCGGTCGTCTCGACCACCGAGGCCGCGATCACCTTCAGCTCGGTGTGCGGGACGTGCAGGTCGAAGGAGTTGACCTCCGTGCCCCAGTAGTCCGTGTATTTGTACGCACGGGTTGCCGGCACCGACTCGAGCCGTGCCACCATCAGGTTCTGCCGGTCGTCGTGACGCGGCGTCAGCCTGGCCTCGTTGTACGACTGCGTGACGGCCGTCGCGTAGCGGTAGCCGGTTGTATGAACTACCCGGAGACGCCATTTCACAGGTTCACCTCCGCGTTGTTCCACTCGATCCACGGCACGGTATGGAAGTACTGGCGTGACACCGCTTCGCCAACCTCGCGGACCGTAGTCTGCAGCGCCTGCAGCCGGCCGGTCAGGTCGTCCAGCAGGTCCGCCGGCCGCAGGAACTCCAGATCGCTCCGGGCCTTGCCCAGCAACCGCGCTGCCTCCGCACCAGCACCGATCCGCGCCGACGGCCCATGGTCGAGGTCATCGAGACAGGACTCCGCCTGCTGCAGCGCATGGAACACGGACCGCGGGAAGAGCCGGTCCAGCAACAGGAACTGCACTACCCGGGACGCGTCCAGTGCACCGCGGTACGTGCGCAGATACGTGTCCTGTGCACCCGCAGAACGCAGTACCGTCACCCAGCCGGGAGAGGTCGGCCGGTCGCCCACCCGGGACATCAGCAGCCGGACCAGCATGTCCACTCGCTCCACCGATCGCCCGAGCACCAGGAACCGCCATCCGTCGTCCCGGCTCATCGTGGAGTCGGCCAGCCCGGCAAACATCGCGGCCCGGTCCTCCACGAACGTGAAGAACTCGTGCGGCCCTACGCGGCGGGCAGCGCGCTGCCGCTCGGGTACGGCGTTCCACATGGAGTTGATGCAGTGCCACAGCTCGCTGGACACCACCTCGCGGGCGACCCGGGTGTTCTCGCGAGCACTGGCGATCGAGGACACGATCGACCCGGTCTCCGGCGACATCGCGACCAGTTCGGTCAGGCCCCATACGTCGAGCTCGCTGCCGTCGGGTGGCGTGATGCCGAGGACCGCGAGCAGCCTGCGGCTGGCCGTGTCCGCGTCGACGGTGGCGTCCTCGAGCAGTTGGTGGACCGACACGTCGAGGATCCGCGCGGTGTCGTCCGCGCGTTCGACGTACCGGCCGATCCAGTACAGCGACTCGGCGTTGCGTGCGAGCATCGTCAGCACCTCCCCATCACTGTTGCTGCTGCTGTTGGGCGACGTTGAGTTCCGGACCGCGCTCGGGGGTCGACGTGCTGTCCGAGCGCACCGACGTACCCAGGCCGGGACCGCGGAGCTCGGCGTCCTCACCGGATGCTCTGGGCGCGAGCACCCAGGTGTCCTTGGACCCACCGCCCTGGGACGAGTTGACGATCAGGCTGCCCTCGGGGATGGCCACTCTGGTCAGGCCACCAGGCAGGACGAACACGTCGTCTCCGTCGTTGACTGCGAACGGCCGCAGGTCCACATGCCTCGGTTGCAGCCGTTCACCGACCTTGGTGGGCACAGTGGACAGCTGTACGACGGGTTGGGCGATCCAGCCCCGCGGGTTGGCCTTGATCCGGCGCCGCTGCGCCTGGAGCTCCTTCGGCGACGCATCCGGCCCGAAGACGATGCCGTACCCACCGGAGCCCTCCACCGGCTTGGTGACCAGCTCGTCGAGGCGGTCCAGTACTTCGGTCTGCTCTGCGGGCAGCCAGCACCGGTACGTGTCGACGTTCGGCAGCAGGGGCGTTTCACCCAGGTAGTACTTCAGGATCTCGGGCAGGTACGTGTAGATCAGCTTGTCGTCGCCCACCCCGTTGCCGATCGCGTTGGCGATCACGACGTTGCCCGCCCGGGCTGCGTTCACCAGACCGGCCACACCGAGCACGGAGTCAGGGTCGAAATGCACCGGGTCCAGGAACTCGTCGTCGATCCGCCGGTAGATCACATCGACCCGCTGATCGCCCTCAGTGGTCCGAAGGTAGATGACATTGTTGCGGGCAAGCAGGTCGCGACCCTCGACCAGCTCGACGCCCATTTGCCGCGCCAGCAGCGAGTGCTCGAAGTACGCCGAGTTGTAGACGCCCGGTGTCAGTACTACGACGTTCGGGTCGGTCACGCTGGCCGGAGCGGCGGCCCGTAGCGACCGCAGCAGGTGTACGGCGTAGTCGCCGACCGCACGCACCCGGTGCTTGGCGAACAGGTCCGGGAACACCCGCGCCATCGTCCGGCGGTTCTCCATCACGTACGACACCCCGGACGGGCTGCGCAGGTTGTCCTCGAGCACCCGGAAGTCGCCCTGCTCGTCGCGGACCACGTCGATCCCGGCCACGTGGATGCGAACGCCGTTCGGTGGTGCGATACCGGCCGCCTGCCGGTGGAAGTGCTCGCAGGAGGTGATCAGCCGGCGCGGCAGTACGCCGTCCGCGACGATCTGCTGCTCGCCGTAGATGTCGGCCAGGAACGCCTCCAGTGCCCGCACCCGCTGGACCACGCCACGCTCCAGCCGGGACCACTCCGCCGCTGTGATCACCCGCGGTACCAGGTCCAGCGGGAACGGCCGCTCCTCGCCCGACAGGCTGAACGTGATCCCCTGGTCGACCAGCGCCCGGTCCAGCGCCTCCGCCCGGGTCGTCAGGTCGGCGGGCTGCAGTGGCGTGAGCGAGTCGTGCAGCCGCTTGTACGCCGTCCGTACGCCGTCGACCGGATCGAACATCTCGTCGTACGCCTGGGCATGCGGGCGCCGTGGATCCAGATAGCCGTCGAACAACGGGCGGGACGATGAGCGGCTCATCTGCGAATCTTCACCCACGAATCGCCCACTCGCACCCCGACAGCGCTCAGTTCTCACGCACGTAACATTGGCCGCAGTTGACCTACCCCGTGGAGGACCTGATGTCCGATCGTCTGTCCGTCGGCGACACCGCACCCGACTTCACCCTGCCCGATGCCGACGGCAACGACGTGGCGCTGAAGGACCTGCGCGGAAAGAACGTGATCGTCTACTTCTACCCGGCCGCGATGACGCCTGGCTGCACCAAGCAGGCCTGCGACTTCCGGGACTCGCTCGACTCGCTCCAGGCCGCCGGGTACGCCGTACTCGGGATCTCACCGGACAAGCCGGCCAAACTGGCCAAGTTCCGCGAGCGGGACTCGGTCACGTTCCCGCTGCTCAGCGACCCGGACAAAGAGGTGCTGACGGCGTACGGCGCCTTCGGCGAGAAGACCATGTACGGCAAGAAGGTGACCGGGGTGATCCGGTCCACGTTCGTCGTCGACGCGGACGGGAAGATCGCGGTCGCGCAGTACAACGTGAAGGCGACCGGGCACGTCGCCAAGCTCCGCCGCGACCTCGGATTGTGAACTCCGCGTTCCTCGCTGTGAAAAGGCAACTACCTCGACACCGTCCGCAGAGGGAAACCTTCGAACTTTTCATGCCGATGGTCCATGGAACGGTCGTTTGAGCAAACTGGGTCGTGTGATTTGGGTCACACCCAGATCTCACCGCACCGCGATGGCCCCGACACGGTCGGTGAGTTTTACAGCGTTCCTGTGAAAGACCGGTACTGCGGGGGCCATCCGCGTTCAACCACAGCTGTGTCAAGAATCGTCGTGGACTTCGCCCCGACCTGCAGAAACCGGGTAATCTGCGCGCGCAGTCAGCCTCTGGGAGGGAGGGACCTGCCGCGATGGGAAAACATTCCTCTGCGGTAACGCGAGGTACCAACAACAACCGCCGTTCGGTGTACATCACCGCGGTCGGCTTGCTGGTGCTTTCGCTGGGCGCGGTGTTCGTCGTCCGCTCCTTCGGTTCGGAGTCGGGTGCGGACGGATTCCTCGGCGGCAACAAGGCCTGCGACGACCCGACGCAGATCCAGTTGGCGACCACGCCCGAGATGCAGTCCTCGCTGGAGGCCGCCTCGAAGTCGTTGGCGGCCAAGGGCGGCAAGGACGGCAACCCGTGCTTGCAGTTCACCATCACCGCGGCGTCCTCGGCCCAGGTCGCGCGGGACGTGGCGCACGGCAGCGACACCCGGCCCGACCTGTGGGTGCCGGACTCCTCGCTGTGGGTCGCCCAGGCCGACGACGGCCAGAGCGTCCCGAGCATCGCGGTGCAGTCCATCGCGACCTCCCCGATGGTGCTCGTCGGCCGGAGGACGAACTTCGGCGACACCTCCTCCTGGCTCAGCATCATGAGCAAGACCCAGCCGATCCTGCTGGACCCGCTGAACACCTCACCGGGGGCGCTCGCGCTGCTGGCGGTGCAGATGGAGCGGCAGAAGACGTCGGCGTCCGAGACCGCGGTGTCGCAGGTGGTCGTTCCGCTGGCGCAGGCCCTCGGCTCGATGCCCAAGCCGTACACGAACCCGAACGACCTGTTCAGCCGGGCGGACCAGGACGGCAGCACAACCGTCGTACCAGCGTCCGAGCAGAGCTTCGTGAAGTACCAGGAAGACCACCCGGACGCCCAGCTGCGAGCGGTCCAGCCGAGCACCGGCACGCTCTACCTGGACTACCCGATCGTGGTGACCGCGAAGTCGGACACCGACCAGGCGGCTTCCGCTGCCCAGGCGCTGGCCGGCGAGCTGCTGACCGACTCCTCCGCGCAGGCCCGTGACCAGGCCGGTTTCCGGGACACGCAGCTGAGCGCGCTGAGCGGTGGCCGCGGTGTCGGCGACATCAACCAGCTGGCCAAGCCGACCAGCGAGGCGATCGACACCACGCTGCAGAACTGGACCCGGCTGTCCCTGCTGACCCACTCGCTGGCCGTCATCGACGTCTCCGGCTCGATGGCTGACAAGGTCGGCGGCAAGACCCGGATGCAGCTGACGATCGAGGCGGCTATGGGCGGCCTCACGTTGTTCCCGGACAGCGCATCGCTCGGCCTGTGGACGTTCTCGACGAAGATCGGGTCCGACGGGGTCGCCGACTACAAGCAACTGGTGCCGATCGCGCCGCTGTCGAAGCGGCAGCGCGGGAAGATCGTCGACCAGCTGAAGATCCAGCACCCGATCGCGAACGGTGGCACCGGCCTCTACGACACTGCGATCGCCTCGGTGCGAGCCGTTCGGGCAAGCTACGACCAGCGCGCGGTCAACTCGGTCCTGCTGTTCACCGACGGCAAGAACGACGACCCGGGCAGCCCGACCCTCGCCCAGGCCGTCAACGTACTGAAGGGCCTGCAGGATGTAGGCCGGCCGGTCCGCATCATCGCGCTGGGCATGGGCCCCGAGGTCAACATCGACGAACTCAGCGCCCTGGCCGGAGCCACCGGCGGCCAGGCCTATCTGGCCCGCAACCCCGGCGACCTGAAGAACGTCTTCATCGACGCCCTCCAAAGCCGCTGACGCTCACGCCTCCCCTAGAATGTCCACCTAGGGGAGGCACTGCGCCTCTCCAGCCAGAGTGGTGGAACGGCAGACACACCGGCTTTAGGTGCCGGCGCCCCTAGGGTGTGCGGGTTCGAGTCCCGCCTCTGGCACAACCTCAGTTGCTGACCGTTGCCGCGAGATTGCGGAGGTGGTCGATAGTGCTGGGAAGGTCTCGCAGTTTGGTGGCGATGGCGGTTTCGATTGTTGCTTGGTCGCCCATCCATCGGGCTGCGGGAGACTCGCCTAGTGAGACCTGGATGTGTTCGGCGAGGACCTGGATGTGGTTTCGGGTCACGCTGAGGAAGAGGTCCGGCCCGGGCCATCCGAGTTCGCCGCCGGCTTCGGCGTACGCCGTGAGGATTCTGTTGAGCTGATCGGCTCCGAAGAGGTAGGCGACCCGGGCTGCCTCGAGGGCCGCGCTGTCGGTGCGGACGCTGTCCCAGTCGACCAGGACGGGGCCGGTGGGAGACATGACGATGTTGTGGGTCTTGAAGTCGCCGTGGGTTGTGACGAGGTCGGGGGCGACGTCGCAGAGCTCCTCGATGCGTGCGCTGACCGCGAGGATGTGCGGCAGGCTGTCTCTGCCGAGCCCTGCCCACGAAGCGTTCTGATTCCGGGCCTTTGCGAACCAGCCCTCCCAAGTTGCAGGCGATTGAACCGCTTGCCGCCACCACTTCGGCAAGCCCGCCTGTCCGATCGGCTGTAGTTGATGGACCTGCATCATCGTCCGGCCCAGCCAGCCCGAGACGTCCTCGGACGGTCGATGTTCGACCCATTCGTAAACCCGAAACAGCCGATCCTCGATGCGGACCACCCACCCCAGCAACGGATCAATCGGCATGATCGGCGTCGGCATGTCCACACCCGCCTCGAGCGCCCGCCCCTCGAACGCCATCGCAACCGCCAACTGGTCGGTCAAATCCTCCCCGTTGAACTGCCCGCCGGTCGTCGCAAAGTACCCCTTGACGAAGTAACTCCCGCTCGCAGTATCGAGCCGCCACGCATCGGTATCCCCTCGCCTGACATGCATGAGCCCACCATCAGGCTCGCCCAAATCAAACGCACCCGCAATCTCCTCCGCAGTCGGCGAATACAAGTTCCCTCCAAGCAGCCCGAGGCCCGTCAGACTCCACCCAACTACAGACTCCCCCACCCGTACACCCACGCCATCCGCCCCCTTGTCTCACCGAGTCGTGCAGAACGGCGCTACCCCATTTCGCCGACTCGTGGATCACGGCCGCCAACACGCCGACACCACCAGCCCAAACCCACGACTCGGCGACCGAGGACGGCCGTTCCGGACGGCGATCCGGGTCCGGACGCCGGGACCAGGACCGGGAGCCGGATGGTGGTTGATTGGAGCCCGGGTGGCGGGACGTCGTACCGGATGTGCCAGGCGGAGGAGGTTGGGACAGGAGATGGTGGCCCGGGACAGGAAGCGGTGGCCTGGGACAGGAAGCGGTGGCCCGGGACAGGAAGCGGTGGCCCGGGACAGGAAGCGGTGGCCCGGGACAGGAAGCGGGGATCAGGAAACGGGTCTGGAGACAGGTAATGGGGGCTGGAGACCTGAAATAACCTGTCTCCGGTCACCAGAGGGTGTCTCAGGTCCCCATGAATGACTGCGAGCTGGTTGTACGCCGCCCCGACCAAGATGCAGCTGTCGATCCACCTCGACCGTGTCCACACCTCCCACCGGCTCCGGGCGTAGCTGCGTCCTTCCCTGGTCGTGGCGGTGTGTGTCAAGTGTCGAAGATCCCGCAGGGACGCCGAAGGCGCACT